>NZ_OZ245853.1:10000-4042500 GCF_965229025.1 Devosia sp. | reverse complement strand
CGTGGCTCACCGGCACGGTGATGACCGGACTGACCTCGGTATTGCTGATGGGCGCCGCGCTCTATGTCTCGTTCGAGGGCCAGGACACCTTTTCGACGGCCTATGAGGCGCTACAGATCCTGACGACACCGCAGACCGCGGCCGAGATCGATTCCGGCGCCAAGGCAAACCGCGTGCGCCCCGTTGCGCAGACCAAATCAGAGCTCGAGATTGTCGAGGCTTCGATCCGCGAAACGGTCGATGGCCGCGCACTGATCAAGAAACAACCGTTTGTCCGGGTCCGGGCCACTCTGGCAACCGCGGGCACGGCGCTATCTGAAGACATTCCCGATTATGACCCGGTGGCGATGATCGACGCCAGCCAGCCGGTTGCGACGACAGGGGACGACGACGTCGCCAACCCCGATATCTATGGCGCCGAGGTTGAGGGCGAGGTGCAGATCAAGACCAGCGCCCTGCCCGCCACCTTCGTGCCGGCGGTAACCGTGACCGATCGTGGTGCAGCCGAGTATGTCCGCGCCAGCGTCGAGAACCTCTTCGGCGAGGGCGGCGATAGCATCGACGTCAAAAGCAACGCTGGCGGTGCGGCAAGCGCCACGGCGATCGCCTATGCCGATGCTCCCAGCAACCTGCGCGACCTGGGTGTGGTATCCGACGATGGCCCGAGCGGGGTGGCCGAGAACATCACTGTCATGCCCAAGACCAAGCAGGCCGACCAGGCAGGGCTCGGGCGGGCCGAGCGGCTGGTCACTGTCCGCGAAGCCGGACCGCTCAAGGACTGGCTGCTGAAGAACGGCTTTGACAGCACGACCTATGACATGGTGGCGGGAACGTTGCGCAATGTCCTGGCCTCGTCCGACCTCAGTATGCCCAAGGGCGCGCGCCTCAGGATCCTGATGGGGCCGTCGCGGGTGTCGAACACGCTGATCCCGCACCGGCTCAGCATCTATTTCCCTGATCCGCGGTCTGGCGAGCTCAAGCACGCCGCGACGGCGGCGCTGACCGACCGGGGCAATTATGTGCTCGGCCTCGCCCCGCCCGACATCGTCTTCCCTGAGGAAGACACCGAGGAAATCAACGTCAACAACCTGCCCACCGTCTATCGCTCGATCTGGGAGACGGCGCGGAAGCACGACATTCCCGATGCCATCACCTCGCGCATCGTCGCCATGTTCGCCTACGACATCGACTTGACCAAGCGCATCAGCGCCGGGGACTCGATCGAACTGCTGGAGACGGAAAAGGACGCCGAGGGCCACCAGGAACTGCTCTATGTTTCGCTGAAGCTCGGCAACACCACCCGCGAGCTCTACCGCTTCCGCACTGACGACGGCACGGTGGATTTCTTTGATCCCGACGGCGAGACCGGCAAGCGCTTCCTGACGCGGCGCCCGGTACAGGGTGGCGGCCGACTGGCGAGCCGCTTCGGCTATCGCATCCACCCTATTTTTCACACCAAGAAGCTGCATACCGGCGTGGACCTCGCGAGCCGCACCGGCACCCCGATCTACGCTTCGGGTGACGGCATTGTGGAAAAGGCCGGTTGGTCGTCGGGCTACGGCAAGTTTGTCGGGCTGAAGCACGTGAATGGGTTTGAGACCGGCTATGGCCATATGAGCCGCATCGCCGATGGGATGCGGCCCGGCGTACGTGTGCGCCAGGGCCAGATTATCGGCTATGTCGGCTCGACCGGTAACTCGACGGGGCCGCATCTGCACTTCGAGATCAAGGTCAACGGCCGCTTTGTCGACCCGCTGAGCGTCAAGCTGCCGCGCGACAAGTCACTGTCAGCCCAATACGACGATGCTTTCCAGCAGACCATCAGCCAGATCCGCGACCTGATGAAGCGCGACGCGGCGCCGATGACGGTCGCGTCGCTGAACTAGGCTGAGGTTGCGGGACCGCGCCGCTGTGTCAGGTAGGCGATGACGGCGGACAACATAGCCAAGCCTGCATTGATGTAGCAAATGACGGCGAAGGCAGCGTCGTTGGCCGCCACCCGAGTAGCCTCCATGTCGGCAGGTATGGCCTGGTCAGGCCTGAGACCGAAGAACAGCGGCAGCTCAGCCGCGCCGCCAAGGCTGCGCTCGAAGACGACCGCAGCTACACCCCCCATAATGGCCACAGCCAATAGCCCGGCCACGCGCGCGACGGCGTTATTGACGCCGGAGGCAAGCCCGGTATCGCGGTCCTCGACCGAGGTCATCACCGCCGTTGAGAGCGGCGAGACCACTGCACTCATGCCCAGCCCCATCAGGATGATGACCGGAAGCACGGCGAACCAGACGTTGTGGAGCGGCAGCACCAGGCCGAGCAGCAGGAACGAGAGCCCAACCACCGCGGCGCCAGCGGCAATCAGCGGCCCGGGCCCGAATCGATCCGACAGTCGGCCGGCGAGGGGCGACAGGACTGTGAGCGCGATGCCAAAGGGCAGGAAGGCGAAGGAGACATCAGCCGCGCTGGCGCCCCAGCCGCCGATCAGCGTCATGGGGAGAAAGAAGGTCACGGCCGCGAGCGCGAAATAGAGAACGAAGGTGAGCCCCTGTGCGCCGGAGAAGCTGGCGCGGCGGAAATGGCCGAGCGGCAGCATGGGATCGGGCGCGCGCGACTCCCAGAACAGGAACGCCGCGAGGGCGAGGACGCCGAGGCCGCAATAGATGACCATATGGCTGATGGTCGGCACGCCGCTTGCGTCACCGGTGAGACCGACAGCGAAAAGTAGCAAGCCCAGGGTGACCAGGGCACCGCCAATGAGGTCCAGGCGACGTCCGGCTGCGGGCTGATCGGCCGGCACGCGGAGGTAAAGCAGCGCCAGCGCGATCCCGCCCAGGGGCAAGTTGATCGCAAACACCAGCCGCCAGCTCCAGTCGCCCATCGTGGTGAGGACGAGGCCACCGATCACCGGTCCCAGAATGGTCGTCAGCGACGAAAAAGAAGACCAAAGGCCGATGGCCTTGCCGCGTTCTTCGCGCGGGTAGGCCTTGGCGATGATGGCGAGGCTGCCGGGAACCATGAGGGCAGCCCCTGCCCCCTGCACGGCGCGCGCGCAGATCAGGAAGATCGGGTTCAGCGCTAGCGCGGAAACCACCGATGCGAGGACAAACAGCCAGATCCCCAACCCGAACACTCGCCGCAAACCGAAACGGTCCCCGGCGGCGCCGCCGATCAGCAGCAGCGAGGCGAGAAACAGCAGGTAGGCGTTGGAGATCCACTGCGCGTCGGCCAGCGTCGCACCGAGATCGGCGCGAATGGCAGGCGTCGCTATCGACAGCACTGAGCCATCAATGAAGCCCATAGAAGACGCGAGGATCGCCGCGACTAGCACATAGATTCGCTGCGACGGCGGGCAGAATGAAGAAGAGTTGGCGCTGGAGTCCGTCATGTTCGGCATCACCTCATGGGCAGCTGCACTATGCCCTCACCGAGAAGAGCCGAACAGCCCGATCCTAAACGCTCACTCCGTCGCGATCCAAACTGCGAGCTCGATGCCTCCGGGCGCACGGAAATGGAACCGCCGTCCGCCGGGAAAGTCGTAGGCCGGCATGGTGATCACCCCACCTGCCGCGACAACGTCCCGTTCGGCCTGCTCGATATCCCCGGTGCGAATGACCGCCAGTGTGGCGGCGGTGCGGGTGTCGCCACCGTCTATGCCACCGTCAATTCCCGCATCATTGATGGCCTCGTAGCTTGGGCCATAGCCTGTGAAGCTCCAGCCGAACGCCGAGCCAAAGAACAGCTTGGTGGCGGCGATATCCGACGAGGGAAACTCGATGTAGTCGATCTGGTACTTCTGTGTCATCGCGGCCTCCAGCCATAAATGTTCTTGTTTCGTTCTACCGCAACTCGAAAATACCCGCAACAAAAAAGGGCCGGTCCTTTCGAGACCGGCCCGCATCTTAGTGTGTTGCGAAGGATCAGGCTGCCGCGTCGACTGCATGCAACACATCGCGGGGACGGACCACCAGCCCTGCATCGCCCGCATCGACGATGACGTCGGCACCGTCAACGACACGCCCGGCAAGAATCTCTTCCGCCAGCTTGTCCTGCACTTCACGCTGAATGACGCGCTTGAGCGGCCGTGCCCCATAGGCGGGATCGTACCCCTCATTGCCCAGCCACTCACGCGCGGCAGGTGTCAGTTCGAGCGCGATGTCGCGTTCCTTGAGCAGGTTGCGCAGGCGCCCCATCTGGATATCGACAATCGCCCCCATATGGCTGCGCTCCAGCCGGTGGAAGACGATGATGTCATCGACGCGGTTGAGGAATTCCGGCCGGAAGGCCGCCTTGACCACGTCGAGCACCTTGCCGCGGACCAGTTCGACCGGCTCGCCATCCTTGAGGTTCACCAGATACTCCGAACCGAGGTTGGAGGTCATGATGATGATGGTGTTGCGGAAGTCGACCGTGCGCCCCTGCCCGTCCGTCAGTCGGCCGTCGTCGAGCACCTGCAAGAGGACGTTGAACACGTCCGGATGCGCCTTCTCGATCTCGTCGAACAGCACGACCTGGTAAGGCCGGCGCCGCACGGCTTCAGTCAGCATGCCGCCTTCGTCATAACCGACATAGCCCGGAGGCGCGCCGATCAGGCGGGCGACAGAGTGCTTTTCCATGAACTCCGACATATCCATGCGCACGATCGCATGCTCGTCGTCGAACAGGAACTGCGCCAGCGACTTGGTGAGCTCGGTCTTGCCGACGCCAGTTGGCCCGAGGAACATGAACGAGCCAATCGGCCGGTTCGGATCCTGTAGCCCTGCCCGCGACCGGCGCACAGCCCGCGCCACCGCTTCGACTGCCTCGGCCTGACCAACCACGCGCTTGCCCAACTGGTCTTCCATCTGCAGCAGCTTTTCGCGCTCGCCTTCCAGCATGCGGTCCACCGGAATACCGGTCCAGCGCGAGACCACCTGCGCGATATGGCTGGGGGTCACCACTTCTTCGACCATGGGGTTGTCGGGCTTGCCATCGCCATTGGGATCGTCGGCAGCCTTGATCTGCTTTTCGAGGCCGGGAATCACGCCATAGGCGAGCTCACCAGCGCGGGCGAGGTTGCCCTGCCGCTGTGCGAGTTCGAGATCGGTGCGCGCCTTGTCGAGCTCTTCCTTGAGCTTCTGGCTGCCGTGGAGGCGCTGCTTCTCATTCTGCCAGCGCGTTGTGAGCGCCCCGGCTTCTTCCTCGAAATCAGCCAGTTCCTGCTCAAGCCGAGCCAGGCGCGTTTTGGAGGCGTCGTCAGTTTCCTTCTTCAGCGCTTCCCGCTCGATCTTGAGCTGCATGATCCGCCGGTCGAGCTCGTCGAGCTCTTCGGGCTTCGACTCAACCGCCATACGCAGGCGCGCCGCCGCTTCGTCGATCAGGTCGATCGCCTTGTCGGGAAGGAACCGGTCGGCGATGTAGCGCTTCGATAGCGTCGATGCCGCGACGATCGCGGAATCCGAGATCCGGATACCGTGGTGCAACTCGTACTTTTCCTTGAGACCGCGGAGGATCGAGATCGTGTCCTCGACCGTAGGCTCATCGACAAAGACCGGCTGGAACCGGCGGGCCAGCGCGGCGTCCTTTTCCACATGCTTGCGGTATTCATCGAGCGTGGTGGCGCCGACACAGTGCAGCTCGCCACGAGCCAGCGCCGGCTTCAACAGGTTCGACGCATCCATGGCGCCGTCTGACTTGCCGGCACCGACAAGCGTGTGCATCTCGTCGATGAACAGGATGATCTTGCCATCGGCCGCCGAAATCTCGTTGAGCACGGCCTTCAGCCGCTCCTCGAACTCGCCGCGGTATTTCGCACCGGCGATCAGTGCGCCCATGTCGAGCGAGAGCAGTGACTTGTTCTTGAGGCTCTCGGGCACGTCGCCGTTGACAATACGCGTCGCAAGGCCCTCGACGATGGCGGTCTTGCCAACGCCGGGCTCGCCGATCAGCACCGGATTGTTCTTGGTGCGGCGGCTCAGCACTTGGATGGTGCGGCGGATTTCCTCGTCACGGCCGATCACCGGATCGATCTTGCCCTCGCGGGCGGCGGCGGTGAGGTCGCGGGCATATTTCTTGAGCGCGTCATAGGCATTCTCCGCCGATGCGGAATCAGCGGTGCGGCCCTTGCGGATCTCGTTGATTGCTTCGTTCAGGCCCTGCGGGGTGACGCCAGCGGAGGCAAGGATCTTGCCCGCATCGACGTCCTTTTCGACCACTAACGCCAGCAGCAGACGCTCGACGGTGACGAAGCTGTCGCCGGCCTTGTCCGCAGCCTTTTCGGCGGTGTCGAAGACGCGTGACAACTCGCGGCCTAGATAAAGCTGGCCGCCATCGCCGGACACTTTGGGGATGCGCTTCAGTGCCGCTTCGGTCTCGGCGCGCGCAATCTTGGCGTCGCCACCGGCCTTGGCGATCAGCCCTGCCGACATGCCCTCGTCATCGTCCAGCAGCACCTTCAACAGGTGCAGCGGCGCGAACTGCTGATGGCCTTCGCTGAGTGCAAGCTGCTGCGCGTTCTGGATGAAGCCGCGCGCCCGCTCGGTGAATTTTTCGATGTTCATTGCATTCTCCTCTTTCAGCCCGCTGCCCGCTGGGCGGCACATCGGGCATTTGAAGCTGACCCAGTCTCAACCGGATGCGAGGCGCGTAGGTTGCGATGGATCAAGAAAGAAGGCCCGCTCGGCGGCGCTCTCCTTGGTCTCCCACGAGATATAGGAAGGCGCCTCGAAAACGAAAAGGCCGGGAGCGATCCCGGCCTTGCTGTATTCTGTTCTGACGCGCGGATCACTCCGCGGGGGTATTTCCGGCCGTGATGAAGGCGGGCAATTCGCCGACTTCCGGCTGCGGCGCACCCGGCTGATCGACACCGGCCTCACCACCCTGCCCGCGCGAGCGGCGGCGGGGGCGGCGTTCACGGTGGCGGCGCGGCTCACCATCGGCGGTAACCTCACCTTCGGCAGCGGGCGCCACCTCGACAGCCTGCAGCACGACCGTTTCCGTCTCCGGCACGTTCTGCTGCTGGTTGTTATCCTGCTGGTTCTGCTGCGGCTGCTGCTGGAACGGCTGGCGCGGTTCGGGCGATGCGAACCGGTCGTTCACCGGTGCGAAATCATCGTCGTAATCGTCCTCGTCCGATTGCTGGCCGAACTGATCCGGGCGCAGTCCCTGCTGCGGCTGGGCCGCGCTGAGAATGCGGAAGTAGTGCTCGGCATGCTGGAGATAATTCTCCGCCATGACGCTGTCGCCGGACGATTGCGCATCGCGGGCCAGTTGCAGGTACTTCTCGGCGATGTGCGAGGCGTTGCCGCGCACCTTCACATCCGGTCCGTTGCTCTCATAGTTGCGGGACAACGGGTTGCCGTGCTTGCGGCCACCATTGTTGTTCCGTCCACGGGAGCGGTTCTTGTTGTTGTTGTTGTTGTTATTCTGCTGATTAGGTCTCATCGTCTCTTTTCAAGCCTTGGAAAAGAATACTGAAGGCAACATTGGCCATCCGCACCAGGTGCCGCGGGCGCTCGCCAGTGCGAGACGCCGGCAGTCAAGTTCTTCGGTGCCCAGAGCTGTGCTGGTTGAACCACTTGTGGCTCATCAAGGCGCCCCGGTTCCTCGTCCGAGTGTCGAACGCTGCCTTTTGCAGCTTCGCCGATGAGCGGGTGGCCGTGACCTAGGCGCAATATCTTGCACCGTGGACAGCATCTTGAACCTATATGCTTCGCCGGGGCTTTCCAAGCACAAAATGCCGGACGTCCTTAAGCGTTCGTGGCTCATGTCGCGCGCCGCGCCGCAATGACACGGTTGTGGCCGGAAAGGTCGCGCTCGACGACGATGTCGGCAAGTCCGGCACCAACGAGAATATCGCTGACGGCGGCAGCCTGCGCGGCGCCGATCTCAAGCAGCAGCAGGCCCTCGGGCTTGAGGAACTGCCCCGCCTCGCTGGCAATGGCGCGATAGGCCCGCAGACCGTCGGGGCCACCGTCGAGCGCCAGGTGCGGGTCGTGCTCGCGCACCTCAATGGAGAGTCCAGCAATGTCGCTCGAGTCGATGTAAGGCGGGTTCGAGGTGATGAGGTCGAACCGCTCGCCGGGCTCGATCGGGTCGAACCACGAGCCCTGCCGGGTGCTGAAGCGATCGGCGACGCCATGGAGCTCGGCATTGGCCCGGGCGGTGGCGAGGGCATCGTGGGAGAGGTCGGTGGCGACGGCACGGCCCTTGAACAACTCGGTGAGAATGGCGATCGGGATGCACCCGGTGCCGGTGCCGAGATCGAGAATGCGGGGATCATCGAGCGGGCCGATCTCGTCGAGCCCGCGCTGCACCAGAGCCTCGGTTTCGGGCCGTGGTACCAGCGTTGCCGGATGGAGCTTGAACGGCAGGCCCCAGAATTCCTTTTCGCCGAGGATCCGGGCGACGGGCTCACCGGCGAGCCGGCGCTTCCCCAGCGCTTCGAGTCGTTTGACGGCATCAGGGCTGGCGGGCTCGCGCTCTCGGGTGACGAGGGCGAGGCCCTCCATCCCGAAGGCAAGTTCTGCGAGCAGCCTGGCGTCAAGCTCGGGCGTGTCGAGGCCCGCCTGCCGGAACAGGTCGCGCAGTGACCGCCATGCTGCCCCCACCAGAACGCTCAGGAAATCCCCTCCATCGCCGCCAGTTGTGCCGCCTGGTTTTCAGTGATCAGCGCATCGACGAGTTCACCCAGCGCATCGCCGGCGATGACCTTTTCGAGCTTGTAGAGCGTCAAGTTGATGCGGTGGTCAGTCACGCGGCCCTGCGGGAAATTGTAGGTGCGGATACGCTCGGAGCGGTCGCCGGAGCCGACCTGTTCCTTGCGCGCTTCAGAACGCGCCGTATCGCGGGTGTTCCGTTGCTCTTCATAGAGCCGCGCCTGCAACACTTTCATGGCGGTGGCGCGGTTCTGGTGCTGACTCTTCTGACTGGCCGTCACCACGATGCCGCTGGGCAAATGGGTGATGCGCACCGCCGAATCGGTGGTGTTGACGTGCTGGCCACCGGCGCCGGACGACCGCATCGTATCGATGCGAATGTCCTCGGCCTTGATGTCGATGTCGATGTCCTCGACCTCGGGGAGCACCGCGACCGTCGCCGCGGACGTGTGGATGCGCCCCTGCGATTCCGTGGCGGGAACGCGCTGCACCCGGTGCACGCCGGATTCGAACTTGAGCTTGGCGTAGGCGCCCTTGCCGGTGATGTTGGCGACAACTTCCTTGTAGCCCCCCATTTCGCCGGGGCTCTCTTCCATCAGCGAGAACTTCCAGCCGTTCAATTCGGCATAGCGCTGGTACATCCGGAGCAGATCGCCCGCAAACAGCGCCGCCTCATCGCCACCGGTACCGCCGCGCACCTCGAGGATGACGCTCTTTTCGTCGGCAGCATCCTTGGGGAGGAGCAGGATGCGAATGTCGGCGACCGCCTGCTCGATCTTCGGCTTCAACTCGCCGATTTCGGCAGAGGCCATCTCCGCCATTTCCTTGTCGCCGGAACTGAGCAGCTCTTCTGCGGCCTCCAGATCGCTGAGGAGCTTCTGGTAGTCGCGGATCGGGCGCACCATCGGCTCAAGCTCGGCATACTCCTTCGAAAGCTTGACGAACTGTTCCGCCGATGGCCCGGACGACAGCGCCGCCTCGATGCTGTCGAAGCGTTTGGTCAAAGCGTCGAGCTTGTCCTGGGGAAGCGTGGCCATGAGGTGCGGGGATACCTAGATTGAGAGGCCCTGGCGCCCTGCCCAGTCGAGCAGCAGGTCGCGGATACCGACGCCGGATGCCCCTTCGAGGAGGGCGGCCGAAACCGAGGCACGGACAGGGGCGAGGTCGAGCCCAAGGATCATCTCCTTGATCGGGCCGATCGAGGGCGGGCTCATCGAAAGCTTGGTCATGCCGATCGAGAGCAGTGCCAGCGCTTCGACCGTCTTGCCCGCGAGCTCGCCGCACATGGTGAGCGGCACGTCGTAGCGCTTGGCCATATCGACGATGTGCTTCAGCGCCCGGAGCCGGGGCAGAGCGATCGGGTCGTAGGCCTTGGCAACGCGCTTGTTGCCGCGATCGGCGGCGGTGAGGAACATCACGAGGTCGTTCGAACCGATCGAAACGAAATCGGCCTCCGGCAACACCTGGTCGAGCTCCCACAGAAGCGAGGGCACTTCGATCATCGCGCCCAGCTCGAGCTGGCTCGGCACCTTTTGGCCCGCATTCTTCATGCGCTCGAGTTCCTTGTTGACCACGAGGCGGGTCTGCCGGAACTCCCAGGCGTCAGTGACCATGGGCACGAGGATCTTCATCGGTCCGCCATTGGCAGCCTTCAGCAGCGCCCGGATCTGGATACGCAGCAAACCCTGCCGGTCGAGCGCGAGGCGCAGCGAGCGGAAGCCCATCGCGGGGTTTTCCTCGGCCTCGGAGCGGAGGTAGGGGATGACCTTGTCGCCGCCGACATCGAGCAGGCGGAAGACGATCGGCTTACCCGCCGTGAGCCGGATCGCCTCGGTATAGAGCGCCACCTGTTCCTGGAGGCGCGGGAGCTTGGAGGCGATCATGAACTGCAGTTCGGTGCGAAACAGCCCGACGCCTGCGGCGCCGGTGTCATCGAGCATGGGCAGGTCGGCGACCAGCCCCGAATTGTGCAGCAGCGTGATCGCGACGCCGTCGCGGGTGATTGCCGGCTTATCCTTCAACTCGAGGTAGTGCGCGCGGCGCTTGGCGGTGAGGCGGACCTTGTCGACATAGACCTGGATCATGTCGGCGGCGGGCCGCAGGTGCACCACCCCGGCCTGGCCATCCACGATGATGTCATCGCCCGTTTCGGACATCGCGACGATGTTTTCGGCCTGCCCGACCGCAACAAGGCCAAGCGACTTGGCGATGATCGCCACGTGCGAGATCGAGGCGCCTTCCTCAAGCACCACGCCGCGGAGCCGCGAGCGGTCATATTCGAGCAGATCCGCCGGGCCCATGTTGCGGGCAACAAGGATGGCGTTCTCGGGCAGCTCTTTCTTGCCCACGCCACTGCCGTTACCGGTGAGGATGCGCAGCAGGCGGTTGGCGAGATCGTCGAGATCGTGCAGGCGATCCTTGATGTAGGGATCGGTCGATCGCATCATCCGGGCCCGGGTGTCATTCTGCACCCGCTCAACCGCGGCCTCTGCCGTGAGGCCGTTGTCGATGGCCTCGTTGAGCCGGTCGACCCAGCCGCGATCATGGGCGAACATCCGGTAGCTCTCGAGGATATCGCGGTGATCGGAGAACGACTGCATGTCGCCGTGGCTCAGCATGTCGTCGATCGACAGCCGCATGGTGTCGAGGGCGGCCGACAGGCGCTTCTGCTCGACTTCGGTATCTTCGGCGACGAAATTGGTGACGACGACACGCGGATCGTGCAGCACGACCTTGCCCAGCGCCACCCCATCGGTGAAGCCCGCGCCGTTGAAGGTGCGGGGGCGGCGGAGGTCGATATCCTGGCCCGGCTTGATCAGGCTGTTGAAATCTGAGGTGGCGATCATTTCGGCGAGGATGGTCGCCGTGGTCAGCATGGCCTCGATTTCGTCTTCGCCATAGACCCGCGCTTCGCGGTTCTGCACCACGAGGACGCCCAGCGTCTGCCCGGCCCTGAGGACGGGCACGCCGAGAAAGGCGAGGAAGGCTTCTTCGCCGGTTTCCGGTCGGTAGGCGAAAGCCGGATGCGAAGGAGCGTTGTCGAGGCTGAGCGGTTCGGCCTGTGCGGCGATGAGGCCGACAAGACCTTCGCCCAGGCGCAGCGTCGTCATATGCACCGCTTCGGGCTTGAAACCGCGGTTGGCGAACAGCTCCAGCGCGCCGTCATCGCGCAACACGTAGAACGAGCAGACGTCGGCTCGCATGTTGTCGGCGATGAGATTGACGATCTTGTCGAGGCGCGCCTGCGACGCCAGAGGCTCCGCCATGGTTTCGCGCAGCTGCTTTAAAAGCACGCGCGGACCGCTGATCGCTGTGGCCATCATCCCCGCCCGACGGCCCCGCGCCGCCCTCTAGCCCGGGCGCCGCGATCGGTTAGCGGCGGCTCAGGCGTCTTCCTTGTCCAACCCGTAATACGTATGGAGCGCCCGCACCGCAAGCTCCGCATATTCATCGTCGATCAGCACCGAGGTCTTGATCTCGGAAGTGGTGATCAGCTGGATGTTGATCGACTTGTCGGCCAGCGCCTTGAACATCGATGCGGCAACGCCCGCATGGTTGCGCATACCCACGCCAACGACCGAAACCTTGGCGCCGCCCTTGGCGCTCGTGATCTTGGAATATTCAAATCGGCCCGCCTCGCCAGCGGCCTTCAGCGACTTCAGCGCCTTGTCGTGCTCGGCATCAGGGACGGTAAAGGTGATGTCCGTGGTCGAGCCATCTTCCGAGACGTTCTGGACGATCATGTCGACAACGATCGATTCGTCGGCCAGCGCGCCGAAGATCGCGGCGGCAACGCCAGGCCGGTCTTTGACGTCGCGCAGGGTGACCTTGGACTCGGCCCGCGCCAGGGTGACGCCCGAAACGATCTGCTTTTCCATGATCTCATCCTCATCGCATACGATTGTGCCGGGAACTCCGGGCGTGCCATCCGGTGCGATCTGTGGCGCCGCCGGATCATCGAAAGTCGACCGCACGGTGAGGCGGACCTTGAAGGCCATCGCCATTTCAACCGAACGGATCATCAGCACCTTGGCGCCGAGCGACGCCATTTCGAGCATTTCCTCGAACGAAATCTTGCTCAGCCGCCGAGCCTTGGGCGTGATGCGCGGGTCCGTGGTGTAGACGCCATCGACGTCCGTGTAGATGTCGCAACGATCGGCATTGACTGCCGCCGCGATGGCGACCGCTGACGTGTCCGAACCGCCACGGCCGAGGGTCGTGATGCGGCCCGACGGGGCAACGCCCTGGAACCCCGTAATCACCGGCACCACGCCTTCGGCGAAGCGCTTTTCGAGCTCGGTCGGATCGATCTCGACGATGCGGGCGGCGCCATGCGCGTCATCGGTCCTGATCGGCACCTGCCAGCCCTGAAAGGACCGCGACGGGATACCCATTTCGGAGAGAACAATCGCCATCAGCCCGGCAGTGACCTGCTCGCCGGAGGCGACTACGGCGTCGTATTCGCGGGCGTCGTGAAGCTTTGAGGCCTCGTTGACCCAGCCTACGAGCTCGTTGGTCTTACCCGACATGGCCGAGACGACCACTGCCACCTCGTGGCCGGCATCGACCTCGCGCTTGACGTGACGCGCCGCCTGCCGGATGCGCTCAACCGTGGCGACAGAGGTGCCGCCGAACTTGACTACGATGCGGCCCAAGGCCCTACTCCGAAATCTCGCGGCCAGAACCGGCCGGTACGCTGCTGAAGTGGCGCGGGACATGCCACAAAGCATCGGGCTTATCAACTGGCCGTGCGAACGCGCCCGCTGGCCATATGGCTTCGGGTTGAGCAGCAGGAGGACTCCGCCGGCGGGGCTTGGCCCCAGCGGTAGACCGCAGGTTTAGTGGCAGGGCCTTGCCCCGCCGGCGCGACCGGACGTTTCCACCTCGCTCCGGCGGACCGCGGGGACGTCCCCGGAACCGCAGTGCCTGGCCACCGGCGGATTGCTCCAGCCGGCCTCCCGAAGGAGAGGGCTTATCCCCGCAGTCCAGATCCACGGAGCCGAAACCCCGGACGTTTCTGCGCAGGCACCCCGGCTCCCCATGAGGGGAGCTTTGGCCCCTGGCCGCCCGAAAGCGGCCGTGACACCACTGGCGGCCCTCGCCTCCCTTAAGGAGAGCATCCGGCCGGCCGGAACTTCGGCAAGGAGGGCGCGACACCCTCCATCCGACCCTGTCCCCGCAAACCGTTCGCTCGCGATCCCGTCCAGCGCAGGGGCAGTGAGGGGAGTATAGTGCGGTCAAAAGGCGCGGGGATAAGTGGTGCTAAAGCGCTGACAGGACACACAAACTGGATGTCATCCCTGCGCAGGCAGTGACCCAACTCTCCATGTGCGCGGGCTGGTAGTTGGGTCCCAGCGTTCGCTGGGATGACGCGCGGTGGGTGGGGACGGATCTGGTGACACCGCACAACGAAGCTTCCGGACCTTGCGAACAAAGCAGGAACAATCTAAGCTTCCTTCAAAATTAGGAGGTCGTTATGAGCAATCCATCCCGCCTGTTTCCCGTGCTGCGCTATCGTGACTGCAATGCGGCGCTGGAATTTCTGACTGCGGTGTTCGGGTTCTCCCCGGGAACGATCTTTCGTAGCGACGACGGGCACGTGATGCATGCCGAACTCTGGTTTGGAGATGCTGGCATCATGATCGGGCCGGTGATGGACACGCCGTTCTCAAGGGTGATGCGCCAGCCCGATGAGGCCGGCGGCGTTACAGCCAGCTTCTTTGTGGTGACCAATGACCCCGACGGACACTTTGCGCGGTCCGAGGCAGCCGGGTTCGAGGTCATCCTGCCGCTGCGCGACGAAAGCTACGGCAGCCGCGAGTATTCGGTGCGTGACCCGGAGGGCCATGTCTGGACCTTCGGCACCTATGATCCGAAACCCAGAAGCTAGGACAAATGCGCAGCGCCTGTGTCGTGACGACGCGGGGGCGGTTCTGGCGATTGGCGCTCAGATGACAAGGGGGATATGAAGGGGCAAGCGACGGAGCCAGCCATGACCGACACCACCATCAATGCCGACGAGATCAGCAAGTTCGCGGCCATGGCGGACGAGTGGTGGGACCCCACGGGCAAGTTCAAGCCGCTGCACAAGTTCAACCCGGTGCGGCTCGGCTACATTCGCGACCAGGCGATTGCGCATTTTGGCAAGGACGGCGCAGTGCGGCGGCCACTTGCGGGGCTCAAAGTGCTCGATATCGGCTGCGGCGGCGGGCTGCTGTCCGAACCGCTGGCACGGCTGGGCGCAAGCGTCGTCGGCATCGACGCAGGAGACAAGAACATCCGCATCGCCGCGCTGCATGCCACCCAATCCGGCCTTCAGATCGACTATCGCGCCACCACGGCGGAAGCGCTGGCGGCCAGCACCGAGCGCTTCGACATCGTACTCAACATGGAAGTGGTGGAGCATGTCGATAACGTGCCGCTCTACATGAAAAGCTGCGCCGAACTGGTGGCGCCCGGTGGATTGCTGTTCACCGCCACCATCAACCGCACGCCGCGCGCCTACGCGTTGGCGATTGTGGGGGCCGAGCGGGTGCTGGGCTGGTTGCCCAAGGGCACCCACGACTTCAAGAAGTTCCTCACCCCCGACGAGATCGGCGCACTGGTAAGCCGCAACGGGCTGGAGGTCATCGAGCGCACCGGGGTGGTGTTTCACCCGCTGGCAGACGAATGGCGCCAGAGCCGCGACCTCGGCATCAACTACATGGTGCTGGCCGAAAAGGCTGCCTGATCCGATGACGGGAACGACGCGACACCGAACGGCCGCTTAAGCGGCCGTCCGGTGGCCCGATCAGCGGCCGAGCTTGTCGAGGGTCGCAAATTCCGCGTCGCTGAGCGTGATCGCGGCGGCGGCGGTGTTTTCCTCGAGGTGCTTGACCTTGCCGGTGCCTGGGATGGGGAGCATCACCGGCGAGCGCTTCAGCACCCAGGCCAGCGCGATCTGGCTGGGCGTGGCGTTGTGCGTCTTGCAGATCGCCTGGTAGGCGGTCGACTTGACAAGGTCGCCGCCGGCCAGCGGGAACCAGGGGATGAAGCCGATGCCGTTGGCTTCGCAGTAGGCGAGCACCGCTTCGCTCTGCCGGTTGGCGACGTTGTAGAGGTTCTGCACCGTGGCGACGGGGAAGTACTTCTGCGCCGCCTTGATCTCTTCGACGCTCACCTCGCTGAGGCCCGCATGGCGGACGAGGCCTGACTTGATGAAACCAGCGATGGCCTCGAACTGCTCGTTGCGCGGCACCTTGGAGTCGATGCGGTGCAGCTGCCAGAGGTCGAGGCGTTCGAGCTTCAAGCGTCGGAGGCTCATGTGGACCCCCTGTTCGAGGAACTCGGGCCGGCCGACCTGCAGCCAGCGATCGGGACCGGTGCGGGTGAGGCCGGACTTGGTGGCGATGATTGTGCCCTTTGAATAGGGCGCCAGCACCTCGCCGATCAGCCGTTCGCTGACTTCGGGGCCATAGGATTCGGCGGTATCGACGAAATTGATGCCGAGATCGGGGAGGCGGGCGAGGGTAGCGCGCGCTTCGGCCGGATCCTCAGGCTCGCCCCAGATGCCCTTGCCGGTGATGCGCATGGCACCGAAGCCGAGACGGTTGACGACGAGATCGCCGCCAATGGCAAACGTGCCGGCGAGTGCGGCATTGGGAGTAGTCATGAAAAGGCTCCGGGAAAAGTCGGGAAAGAGGGGTCCAGAGGACGCATCATGATGCATCCATCGGCGTCCACCGATCAAGCCTGCCCGGATGGCCAGTTGCGAACGTGATCGGTCCGCCGCTGAGCCGGAGAAATTCTCGTCCACCGCGAACCGTTTTCCTCCGCCGATGCCTCTTGTCCAGTGTCACAACAGGAGTGCACCATGTTTTATCGCAAAAATCTCTTCGCCTGGGAGCAGATGCTCCGCCTCGTCGCCGGCGTGATGATGATCGGCTTCGGGCTGTTCGGCACGCCCGCAGGTTGGCTGGGCTACGGACTGGCGGCGATGGGCGCTTTCCTCGCCGTCACAGGCGTCTTTGGCTACTGCCCCGCCTGTGCGATGATCGGCCGTAAACCGGTCGGAAAGCACTGATGGGTCTGCGCCCGACGACAGAAATGATCGTGTCGGCCCAGGGCGGCGACATCGAGGCCATCGCCTCGCTGCTCGCCGCCGCGCAGCCCGACATCCGTCGCTACGCCCGGGTCAGTTGCAGGACTGCCGACGTTGACGATGCCGTGCAGGATGCGCTGGTCTTGCTGCAGCGTCACGTGGGCCGGCTGCGCGTGATTTCGGCCTTCTCAAGCTGGCTGTTTGCCGTGGTGCGTCACGAATGCAGCCGGTTGGCCAAGCGCGTTCGGGGCGTGCAGACGCCGATCGAAGACATCGACAACGACCTGCGCTTTTCCACGCGTCTGGATGCCGACTTGCGGCTGGACCTAGCTGGGGCGATCAACTCGCTGCCGCCCCACTACCGGCAGTTGGTGGTGCTGCGGGACATCGAGGAACTGACCATCGACGAAATCGCGCAAACTCTGGATGCCAGCCGCGAGGCGGTGAAGGCGCGGCTGCATCGCGCGCGGGTCCTGTTGCGGGAATATCTGCAGCGCTAGGTCAGTTTGTCTCTTCGGGCAGGCGCGGCAACGGCAGGAACTCGACGCCGTCATCAAGCAGCCCGGCAACTTCCTCGCGCGTCGCCTCGCCATAGATGCCGCGTGGGCCGGCTTCGTTGAAGTGGATCTTCCGTGCCTCTTCGGCAAAGCGGTCCCCGACATAGTCGGCCTCGGCCATCACCTTGGTACGCATGGCGCGCAGCATCTCGCGAATTTGCGCGTGCTGCGGGTGGCCCGCCGAGAGCGCGACTTTCCCGGAATTGGCGCGCGACACGGCAGGCGCCATCAGCGCCTTGCCGACCTTGATCGAGTTGCAGACGGGACAGGTGACAACGCCCTGCTCAGCCTGCGCATCAAAGGCCTCGGCATTGCGGAACCAGGCGTCGAACTGATGGTGGCTGTCGCAGACGAGGGAATACTGGATCACGCCGGAACTTCCTCGCGGAGGATCGAAGAAGTGGCGAGCGATACCGAAAAGCGCCGGGCATTGGCAAGCGCCGGCACCTTGCCACGCGCCTCGGTGACGGCGGCGAGGTCAAGGTCGGCGAAGGCGATGCCGGGGCCGTCGCCGTCAAGCTGGGCGAGGATCTTGCCCCAAGGATCGATGATCATCGAATGACCATAGGTCGAGCGGCCATTTTCATGGGTGCCGGCCTGCGCGGCCGCGATGACGAAGCACCCGGTCTCGATGGCTCGGGCCCGCAGCAGCACCTCCCAATGGGCTTCACCCGTTGGGACGGTGAAGGCGGCGGGGACGGAGAGCACCTCCGCCCCGGCTTCCGCCAGCGCGCGGTGCAGCGCCGGAAAGCGCACGTCGTAGCAGATGGTCATGCCTAGGTTGAACCCGGGTTCTGTTGTGACCACGGCCTCGTCGCCGCCGGCATACGTCTCGCTCTCGCGATAGTGCCGGAGACCGGGGAGCGTGGCGTCAAACAGGTGGATTTTGTCGTATGTGGCGGCGATCGTACCATCAGGGCGGAACAGCACCGAACGATTGGCAAACCGGCCATCCGGCAGCGCCACCGCGAGGGAACCTAGGTGGAGGCTCACACTCAGCCGGCGCGCCAGTTGGGTGAGACGGGCAATGGCTGGATTGCCCTCCCACGATCCGGCTACGGCGCGGAGGCCCTCGCGGTTTTCGGCAAAGACGATACTGACTTCCGGGGTGAGGAGGTATGTCGCGCCGCGCTCGGCCGCTGTGATGGCCAGCGCTTCGAGGCGATCCAGATTGGGGCCAGGCTGTGTACCTGACGTCATCTGGATGGCGGCGACGCGCACCACCGGTCAGACCGCCAGCAGCGGATCGAGCGCGCCACGGCGTTCGAGCGCAGACAGATCGTCATAGCCGCCGACATGGGTGTCGCCGATGAAGATCTGGGGCACAGTGCGGCGGCCGTTGGCGCGCTGCACCATGGCCATCCGCACCTCCGGACTATCAGCATCGACCTCTTCGAAGTCGACGCCCTTGTCCTCGAGCAGCGCCTTGGCGGCCGTGCAATAGGGGCACCACTGCGTGGTGTAGATTTCGACCTTTTTCATTTGAAGTACCGGCGTCTCCGCATGCGTCAGGGTTCCTGCCCTCTATATGGGCGTGTTTCCGCCGACGACAACGCGAGCGAACGAGATTACGTCGACTTTGTAAATACCCGCCTTGTTGAGCGCGCGGGTAATCGCCTTGACGGTGGAGCCGGTCGTGATGACGTCATCGACCAGCACCACGCCGCGCCCGTTCAATCGGCGGACGGCATCGGGGTGGACGGCGAAGGCGCCCGAGACATTGCGCTGCCGCGCGTCGGCACTGAGCCCCACCTGCTGGCGGGTGCGGCGGGTGCGGCGCACCAGCGTCGCATCAATGCTGAGGCCCTGCCGCCGGGCCAGCGCTCGCGCCAGTTCGGTTGACTGGTTGTAGCGCCGCTCGAACTGACGGCTGAAGTGCAGGGGAACCGGCACCAGCACCGGCGTGTCGTGCCAGAGCTCATGGCCTGCCACGGCCATCAGGCGGGCGCAGAAGCCGGCAAGTTCGGGCCGATCGCCATACTTCATCCGGCTCACCAGAGTGCGCGCCACCTCATTGTAGAGCACCGCGGAGCGGGAGCGCTCGAAGGGGGGCGGATCGGCAATCGCTTCAGCCGAGAGCGCGTCGGGACCCAGCGCGACTTCGAATGGAATGCCGAGCCGCGGGCAATAGGGCGCGGTGATGGGGCGAAGTTTCTTGAAGCAGGCGGGACAAAGCGCATCAGCCGAGGCGGTCGGTGCCCCACAATCGAGGCAGGCGGGGGGATAAATCAGGTCGAGCACACCTGCACCCAGCCGCCGCAGCATGGCGACCGGGCGGATCCGGGTTTTGACAATCGCGTCCCCGCTCTCCATAACCACGACACTAGAAGACAAGGCGTTGTTTGCCTATGGCCCTCCCCTCCTCTGCAATCCCCCAAGTGTTTGACCGGGCGCTCATCGCGCGCCATTTCGCGCGGCGCCCGAGCCCGGCCGATGACTTTGTCACGCGGCTGGCGCTTGATGATCTGGCGGCGCGGCTGATCACCATCACCCGGCCGTTTGCGAAAGCCCTGATCCTCGTACCCGATGCGAGCGTGTTGCCGATGCAGCCTATGCTTGGGCGGTCGGCCGAAGGGTTGTTCACGTTCGCCAATGCTGCGACCGTTGTCGGTTCTGAGGACGCGCCGCTTGTCGATCCGGAGGCGCTGTCGCTGCCGGGGGAAGGCTACGACCTGATCGTCTCGCTGTTCGACCTGCAGGTGGTCAACGATGTGCCGGGGTTTCTGGCGCGAATTCGCAGCCACCTGGTGCCGGACGGGCTGTTCATGGCGGCGGCCCTGGGGGGAGATAGCCTCACCGAATTGCGGCAGGCCTTCCTTGTTGCGGATTCAGAGATCTCGGGCGGCGCCTTTGCGCGGGTGGCACCATTCATCCCCCTGTCGGACGCCGGTGGCCTGCTGCAGCGCGCCGGGTTTGCCTTGCCGGTGACCGATGTGGAAACGCATTTGGTGCGCTATGCCGATCCGTTCCGGCTGATGCAGGAACTGAAGAGCCTCGGAGCGCAGAACCCCCTTGCCGACCGGCCGACGCGGCTCGCGACACGGTCGCTGCTGGCGCGCGCTGCCGCTGCCTATGCAGAGACTGCGGCTGATCCCGACGGACGGGTGCGAGCGACACTGCAAATCATCTGGATTTCAGGCTGGGCGCCGCACGACAACCAGCAAAAGCCGGCGCGGAGAGGCAGCGCTACGGTCAGCTTAAGAGATGTGCTGGGGAAGAAGACCTAACCGCCCATTGCAGCGGCGGATTTGCTCGAGACTGCGTTAAACATGCCGGAAAGACTGCCGCCGAACGTGGTCAGCGCTGCAATGATCCCGACCGCCACCAGCGCGCCGATCAGACCGTACTCGATCGCTGTCGCACCAGACTCATCGCTGTAGAAGTCTGTGAGCGTTCTCAGCATCGGCTGCGGTCATCCTGTCACAACAGGTCGCAGAGAGCCGCGACCAGGGGTTCGTCGGCCGGTGGCATGGCGTAATCGCGCATGAGCTGGGGCCGCACCCATTTCAGGGCGGCGTGCTCGAGCGCTTGCGGTACGCCCTGCCATTTACGGCACACGAACAGTGGCATCAGAAGATGAAAGCTTTCGTAAGAGTGGGATGCAAAGCTTAACGGCGCGAGACAAGCCGTTTTGGTCTCGATCCCAAGCTCTTCGCGCAGTTCCCGGATCAGCGCGTTCTCAGGGCTTTCGCCCTCCTCGATCTTACCGCCGGGAAATTCCCAGAGCCCTGCCAATGACTTGCCTTCGGGACGCTGGGCGATCAGCACACGACGATCAGCATCGACCAGGGCACAGGCGACGACCGTGAGGATCTTCACCGCTTGCTCCAATCGGGAGCCCGGCGATAGCTGTAAGAGTAGACCTCGCCGAACCCGAGCGAGGAGTAGAGATTGATCGCCACCTCGTTATTGGCCAGCACCTGGATCGCTGAATGGGCCGCACCGGCCGAGCGGGCCCAGTTCAGCGCCGCACTCATGGCGGCCCGGCCATAGCCCATGCCGCGAGCACTGGGATGGGTGACCACATTGACATAGACGCCGATGCCGCCCGAGACCGCCGCCAGCACCGCAGCGACCGGCAGCCCGGCCTTGTGATAGACGAGGACGCCTTTGGCTTCGCAGGGGATGTTCCCCACCACTTCACGCAGCACTTCGATGGTATCGGGGTCATAGCCGGACATCTGGGCCTGCGCCTTGTACCATTCGGGATCTGCGGGATCGAAGTAGCGGGCCTGCGGCTCATGCGGAAAATCTTCGTCCGGCATCTCCATGGCGAGGACGAGGCTCTGCTCGAACTCGTCCCAGAGGAGGCCATCCAGCACCTCATGCACCTCCGGCGCGGTGAGCGGTGTCACCCGGTAAACCGGCGTGATCCGGTGGCGGCGTGACAGTTCCGCGAGACGCTGAATCCTCAACTCCGCGTAAGCGCCGTCGGACGGATCGAGGCACTGGATCGAGTTGGCGCGCTTGGTGTAGCCACGAGCGTAACGCCAGATCCACAACCCGTCATGAGCCTGACGCAGGGCCGGCCATGCCGTCAGCGTTGCACCCTCAATCTGGCTGACGCTCAATGGGACCATGGCTCAGGACCGATAGTCGCCGTTGATGGTGATGTAGCCGTGCGTGAGATCGCAGGTGTAGACCGTGGCGCTGCCTGAGCCGAGCCCGAGACCGACACGGATGTCGATGTCCTCGTTCTTCATGTAGGCGCTGGTCGCCTTCTCATCATAGGCCGGATCGCGCTCGCCCTGGGTGGCGACGCGAATGTCGCCAAAGCTGATCTCCAGCCGGTCACGATCGGCGGGCTCGCCCGCCTTGCCTACCGCCATGACGATGCGGCCCCAATTGGCGTCCTGGCCGGCGATGGCGGTTTTGACCAGCGGCGAATTGGCGATCGACTGCGCGATACGGAAGGCACTGCGCTCGCTGGTGGCGCCTTCGACGGTAATGGTGACCATCTTGGTCGCGCCTTCGCCATCGCGCACCACATGGATGGCGAGTTCATGCAGCACATCGCTGAGCGCTTCCGCAAAAACCGTCGCCCGCGGGTCCATTGCCGAGGTGATCGGCGCGATTGCGGCCTTGCCGGTCGCAAAGACGAGGCAGGTATCGGAAGTCGAAGTATCGCTGTCGACGGTGACGGCGTTGAAGCTGGTGTCGATGGCCGGCTGCAACAGCGCCTGCAGCACGCCCGCCGCAATCGGCGCATCGGTAAAGACAAAGCTGAGCATCGTCGCCATGTCGGGCGCGATCATCCCCGAGCCTTTGGCGATGCCCGATATGGTGACCGGAACGCCGTCGAACTCGACCGTAGCGGTTGCGACCTTGGGGAAGGTGTCGGTGGTCATGATTGCCTTGGCGGCATTCAACCAGGGGCCCGATGCCAGGCGGCCGGCCATCTCGCCGGTGACGCCAGCAAATTTCTGGGCATCGAGCGGCTCGCCGATGACGCCGGTGGAGGCGAGGAAAATCTCCTCGGCCGGAACCCCAAGCGCCTCGGAGGCGAGGCGGGCCGAGAGCGCCACCGACTCAACGCCCTTCTTGCCCGTAAACGCGTTGGCGTTTCCCGAGTTGACCAACAGGCCCCGCGCCTTGCCGGCGCCGAGATGCTGCCGGCACCAGTCGACGGCTGCCGACGGGCACTTGCTGGTGGTCAAAACGCCGGCGACCGTGGTGCCCTCATCAAAGGCCGCCAGCAGCACATCGGTACGGTTCTTGTACTTGATCCCAGCCTCGGCTGTGGCAAAGCGGACGCCCGCCACCTCCGGCAAGTCGGGATAGGTCTTGGGAGCAAGCGGCGAAACCGGGTGGGCCATGGTGCATCCTGAACAGGCACTTAGTGCCCAACCGTTTGCCTCAAGCCCTCTTCACAAGCAAGCCTCGTTCGCCAGTCCCCACTCACAGGCCCCTGGCACCGGCTACCAGCGGCCGGTGGCAATGAAGCGGCCAAACCGGCCCTGTATCGCCGGAATGACGAAGAAGACCAGGCTCACGACCATGATGGGTACCAGCACCAGCGTGCGCTGCCAGGTCTCCCAGCCCGCCGTCAGCGGAAAGAGAACATAGAGCAGTGCCGTCACCAGCGGATAGACTGCAAAGAACACGAGAAAGGCGAGCCGGGTGCGAACTGCGACTATGGCGGGTTTCGAGGCCGCGACGGCGGCGGGTGTATCGGACAAGGTGGTCATCAAAATCTCCAATCAGAACGGTACGTTCCGTTACTATATAAAACGGACCGTTTCGTTTCGTCAAGAGTTCTGCTAGATTTGGTTCAAGGAGATCGACATGCCAGCTTTGGCCCGCAAATCCATCGGCGCGCAACGCAACCCGGAGAGCGAAAAGGCGATCCTCAAGGCCGCCGCCGACCTGCTCGAAGAAGAGGGGCTGGGGAAGTTTTCGATCGAGGCGGTGGCCCGCCGCGCTCGCGCCGGCAAGCCGACCATCTACCGCTGGTGGCCCGACAAGACCGCACTGCTGCTGGCGGTCTATGGCGAATTGAAAGACGAGCTTGTCCTCCCCGACACCGGCAGCCTCGAAGGCGACATCGTCGCGTTTCTCGGCAATCTCCTGGGCTTCTGGCGCGGCAGGGCCGGAGCGATCTTCCGCTCCGTGCTGGCGGAATCGCAGACCGACGAGGCCGCGCGCGCAGCGCTCACCACCTATCACGCAACCCGCCGCCAGCACCTAGCGGCCGTGTTCGGGCGCTCCCATGGCGGCATTGCCCCGACGCAGGAACAGGCGGAACTGATTGCAGAAGTGGTGGTGGCGTACGCCTTTTCGCAACTGCTGATTGGCAGCATCGGCGAGAACGAAGCCGAATGGCGCCGGCTCGCCCGGATGATCGCCGGCGGCAACTGACGCCAGGGTCGCAAAGAAAAAGGGCGGATGGTTTCCCACCCGCCCCAGAAACTTTTCAGACCGACCTCAGAACCCTGAGGCCAATGCCTTACTGGCCGGCTTGCGGCTCGGACTGCTTCTTGACCTGCTCGGCCAGCGCCGCATCCGGAATGTTGACCGGCATGGCAGCCTTGAAGCCGGCAATCGCCACGTCATAGGCCTCAAACATCGCCTGCTGACCCAGTTGCTGGGCCATCTGGGTGATCGGCTGCGGCTCGCTCATCTTTTTTTCTTCAAGCTTGATGACGTGCCAGCCGAACTGGCTCTTGACCGGCTCGGAGATCTGGCCAGGCTGCAGTGCCCATGCAGCAGCCTCGAACTCGGGGACCATCTGGCCCTTGCCGAAGAAACCGAGGTCGCCGCCGTTCTGCTTGCCCGACGGATCGGTGGTCTTGTCCATGGCTTCGACTTCGAACGGCTTGCCGCCATCGAGATCGGCCTTGACGGCTTTTGCCTCGTCCTCGGTTGCAACGAGGATATGGCGGGCGTGGATCTGTTCTTCCGGCTTGAAGGCTGCGACATACTTGTCGTAGGCGGCCTTGATCGTATCTTCCGTCACGCCGGCAGCGATCTTGTCAGAGAAATACGACCGACGGAGCGTGCGGTCCTCAAGATAGGCGACCCGGCGCTTGAACAGGGCATCCTGGTCCATGCCGGCATCGCGGGCCGCCTTGGCCATCACTTTCATGTCAATCAGCACGGTAACAAGGAAGGCGCGACGCTGGTCAGCCGGTACCTGCTGCAGTTCCTTCTGCAGGTCCTCGGCTGCGAACGACAGGTCGGCCTCGGTGATGGTCTGGTCGCCGACGGTGGCGACAACAGCATCGGGCGAGGGCTGTGCCGGAGCGGCCGCCGGATCAGCGGCAGGCGCCGCAGCTGCGTCGGTCGCGGGGGCTGCGGGCGTGGCAGCGTCTTCGGCGAAGGCCGGAGCTGCAGCAAACGACAGCGCCGTGCCAAGCAGCAGTGCGCCGGCAATGGTCTTGATGGTCATACGGGTCATTGTTTTGTTTTCCTCGGCTGGCGCGGAGCCCCCGGCCGTCGCGACGCGGTGGTTTGGCCGATTTCCCGTCCGTTGACAAGCAAAAGACCCGCTCTTACATGTCGCACCACTTCAAAGAGTGTTGACGGGACAGGAACCCGCCGCCCTGCCGGTTGAACTATTGGCGACAAGCCATCGCCGGCTGGAATTCAAAGGACATACCCATGGTACTCGCTGCGCTCGCCAAAGCGATCTTCGGTTCGGCCAATGATCGGCAGGTCAAGAAGTACCTCCCCCGCGTCGAAGCCATCAACGCGCTGGAACCCCAACTGGCCAAACTGACCGACGATGAACTGCGGGCCCGCACCGCCGAGTTCCGCGCCCAGTTCGCTGCCGGCACCAGCCTCGATGACCTGATGGTCCCGGCATTCGCCACGGTGCGAGAGGCCAGCAAGCGCGTTCTCGGCATGCGGCATTTCGACGTCCAGCTGATCGGCGGAATGGTGCTGAACAACCGCTCGATCTCCGAAATGCGTACCGGTGAAGGCAAGACGCTGGTGGCGACGCTGGCGGTTTACCTCAACGCGCTCGAAGGCAAGGGCGTCCACCTCGTGACGGTGAACGACTACCTGGCCCGCCGCGACGCCGAGTGGATGGGCCGGCTCTATCAGTTCCTCGGGCTCTCGATCGGCATCATCGTGCATGGGCTCGACGATGCGCAGCGCAAGGCCGCCTATGATGCCGACATCACCTATGGCACCAACAACGAATTCGGCTTCGACTACCTGCGCGACAACATGAAATACAGCCGCGCCCAGATGGTGCAGCGCGGCCACCATTATTGCATCGTCGACGAAGTGGACTCGATCCTCATCGACGAAGCGCGCACGCCGCTGATCATTTCGGGCCCGTCCGACGACCGCTCGGCGCTCTACGAGACCGCCGACAAGCTGATCCCGCTGCTCGAAGAGGGCGATTTCGAGATCGACGAGAAGCAGCGCTCGGCGACCTTTACCGACCAGGGCATCGAAAAGCTCGAAGCCAATATGCAGGAATCGGGGCTGTTGAAGAGCGCCTCGCTCTACGACGTCGAAAACGTCGCGCTGGTGCACCATCTCAATTCCGCGCTGCGCGCCCACAAGATGTTCCAAAAGGACAAGGACTACATCGTCCGCAACGACGAAGTGGTGATCATCGACGAATTCACCGGCCGCATGATGCCGGGCCGTCGCTATTCGGAAGGCCTGCACCAGGCGCTGGAGGCCAAGGAACACGTCAAGATCCAGGCCGAGAACCAGACGCTGGCCTCGATCACCTTCCAGAACTACTTCCGCCTCTACAAAAAGCTTGCCGGCATGACCGGTACGGCCTCGACCGAGGCCGAGGAATTCGGCGACATCTACGGGCTTAACGTCGTCACCATCCCCACCAACGTGGATGTGGCGCGTGTCGATGAAGACGATGCGATTTTCCGCACGGCGGCTGAAAAGTTCGACGAGATTGCCGAGTTGATCGCCGATTGCCGCAAACGCGGCCAGCCGATCCTCGTTGGCACCACCTCGATCGAAAAATCCGAAATGCTAGCCGAACTGCTGCGCAAGAAGGGCGTCGAGAACATCGCCGTGCTGAACGCGCGCTACCACGAGCAGGAAGCCCATATCATCGCTGACGCGGGCGTGCCCGGTGCAGTGACCATCGCCACCAACATGGCCGGTCGCGGTACCGACATCCAGCTCGGCGGCAACCTCGAAATGCGCATCGAGCGCGAGGTTGGCGAGTTGGAAGGCGCCGAGCGTGAAGCCAAGATCGCCGAGATCAAGTCGCAGATCGCTGCCGACAAGGCGACCGCGCTGGCTGCAGGCGGGCTCTATATCGTGGGCACCGAGCGCCACGAAAGCCGCCGTATCGACAACCAGCTGCGTGGCCGCGCCGGCCGCCAGGGCGACCCGGGGCATTCGAAGTTCTTCCTGTCGCTGCAGGACGACCTGATGCGCATCTTCCCCGTCGATTCCATGGATTCGATGCTGGGCAAGCTCGGCCTCGAGCAGGGCGAGTCGATCACCCATCCGTGGGTCACCAAGGCAATCGAGCGCGCCCAGGCCAAGGTCGAAGCGCGCAACTTCGATATCCGCAAGAACATCCTCAAGTACGACGACGTCATGAACGACCAGCGCAAGGTGATCTTCGCCGAGCGCATCGAGCTGATGGACGCCGATGACGTCGCCGAGACCGTGGCAGAGATGCGCCACAGCGTCATCGAAAGCATCATCTTGAAGTCGATCCCTGAGCGTGCCTATCCCGAGCAGTGGCAGTCCGAGCAGCTGGAAGCGGCTTGCAAGACCTACCTCAATGTCGATGTGCCGATCCACGACTGGGTGCACGAAGAAGGCATCGACGTCGAGCAGGTGCGCGAGCGCATCACCAAGCTCGCCGACGAAGCGGCTGCCTCCAAGGTCGCACGCTTCACCCCCGAGATCATGCGGCAGGTGGAAAAGTCCATCGTGCTGCAGTCGATCGACGGGCTCTGGCGCGAGCACCTCGTAACGCTCGACCACCTCAGCAAGGTGGTGGGCTGGCGCGGCCTCGCCCAGCGCGACCCGCTGAACGAATATAAGCAGGAAGCCTATGAGCTGTTCCAGAGCCTGCTGACGAACCTCCGTGAACTGGTGACCACCCAGTTGAGCCATGTCGAAATCCAGACCCGCCAGCCGGCCCCGCCGCCCCGCGATTTCAGCGACCTCAATGAGATCCACATCGACCCGCTGACCGGCGAGAATGAAGTCGACGAGCCCATCCCGCCCGCCGCCGCGCGCGCCGCGAACGCCATGCTCGCTGCAACGCTGGGCACGGCCAGCCTCGACGGCGGCGTCACCGAGGCCGACCCGTCGCTGCGCCCGATCGATCCCAAACTGCTGGTCGGCGTCTCCCGCAACGCCCCCTGCCCCTGCGGGTCGGGCAAGAAGTTCAAGCACTGTCACGGTGCGTTCTAAAGCGTAGCGCTTTCAATAGCTTAGCTCTCCGATTGCACATAGGCACTACATATGCAAATGTAGTTTCTGTGTGCAATCCTAGGCAAAAGCTAGGCAATCCGGATGGAAGAGCTAACGCAGATCGACGACAACGCAGTCGTCTTCAAGCGTGAAGGCACGTACCAGGCGCGCATTCGGATAGATGGAAAATACATCTATCGCAGCCTTAAAACTGGCGACCTTGCTGTAGCAATTAAAGCTGCTCAGAAACTCGTTTACGAGTTCGAGTTCAGCGCTAGGCACGGCATACCAATCAGCGCCAAGACACTTGGCGGCGTGATCGATGACTACGTCAAATACCGCGAGACAGAGAATAAGCAGGGCCGCACTTCGGACGGCATGCTGCGCCAGATCAAGCGTGTGACGCGGTTTTGGAAAGAGTTTGCGGGCGCAAAGCTGATCACCGCCATCGGTGACAAGGAGCTGCGCGAGTACGTCCAGTGGCGAAGGGACTACTACACGCAGCGGCCTAGTGAGGCGAAGAAGCGCAACGTGAAGGTCAATCCGACCGACAAGACGCTTCAATTCGACATCATGATCGGCAAGGCGGTAATCAACTGGGCGCATGAGCGTGGCGATAGGGGTTTGCTGCCGCTGCCCACGTTTACGTTCACGCCGAAGAAGCTGCGTGTGCGACCGGCGTTTGAGAACGGCGACTACAGAGGCGTACTCCACGCCGCCGAAAGGTGGATCAAAGCCTGCCGCAACCCAAGGCACCTACACACGCGGCAACTGCTTGAGGACTATATCGTAATCCTTGCGCGCTCCGGTATGCGGGTGGGCGAAGCGAACAATCTCAAGGTTCGCGATGTCATTTCGTTTGTCGATAGGCTTGACCGGATCAACTACCGGTTCGTCGTGCGCGGCAAGACCGGTGAACGCGACGTAATACCAGCTGCGTCAGTGGTTCCAAACGTTGTCCGCGTGCTCGCCAGCAAGGGCGAAAAGCCAGATCCCAATGCCTGGTTCTTCTCAATGGCCAATGGCTCAAAGATCATCACGCTCGCTGACCAGTTCGCGAAAGTGCTGGAGCTGGCGGAGCGAAAGACGAATTCCGCTGGGGACGGTTTCTCGCTTTACAGCTTGCGCCACTACTATGCGGTGATGGCCTTACGAGAGGAAATTGGCGTGTACGACGTGGCTCGCAACATGGGCACGAGCGTCGAGATGATCGAGAAGTACTACGGCAAGCAATCGACGCCGAAGGCCAAAGCCACGACGCTAGGTGGCAGGCTCAAGGATACGCACAAGATGAAGGGCGACTAGCGTCGCTCAGTCCGGCCTTCTGTAACCTGAGAGACAGGTTCTTGGACCGGGCGGCAGCCGATCTCAAGCCCCATCAGTTGCGTAGAGTTTTCCACCGAAACAACATCGAAAAGCGCTCCGAGATAACTGACCCTACAGCCGCGGTCGACGCCGTCTATGTAGGGGACATGGAACGCGAAAATCCGGCTCATGTCTTCATCGTCAGCTGCGTTGCCCTGAAACAAGTCCCACACGGGGACTTTCATACAGTTAGGAACAATTGTCCATTCGTGCCCTGGACGCGGCTTCGAAGACCTTCTGCTAATTCGAATATGACGTTCCATTGCGCCCTCCGCACGTCCTATTGTCCTCCGGAGCCGTAAACAAAACGTTCTGCGCTGACATTGGAGCTCGACGCAACCCGCCGAAGCAAGCTCAGCTCCAAACGGCATCGGCATCTATGACGTGGCCCGCAACATGGGCACGAGCGTCGAGATGATCGAGAAGTACTACGGTAAGCAATCGACGCCGAAGGCTAAGGCTCACGACGTTGGGTGGACGGCTCAAAGTCATGCACAAGATGAAATCAAGTGCGGAATGAACCCTGCCGAACCCGTTTCCGCACAGTTCTACCAAGGCGGCGAGTTCGGGTCCTTCGCGGGATTTAGGGGGCAAACAAAACCTGTAAGGGTCCCATCCTCGTTAAGAGCGCGAAAGGCGGTGGCTGCGATCCGTACAAAACGCGCCGGTGCGCTCGTTTGCAATCCGACCTGGATTATGCCGCTCTCCTGATCGAAGGCGTAGCTACCAACGTCACCGTCATAGTTCTTGTAGCTTGTGTCGTCGAGCAGGCCAAACATCATAACCGGATCAATGTTGAACAGCTGATCGTGACATTCGTAGACCCCCATTGTCAGCGCAGTCCCCGAAAACTCATCGGCTCGGATTGCTACCGTCTGAACCAAGACAGCTACAAGCCCAATGCACGCCGCGACGCCTGTCCACTTGCTGTTTGAAAACATGTCCACCCCCCTCCACGTCACCGAGTACCAACTATTGTCCAGATCATGCCGGTCGGCAACCGGCCAAGCGAAGTGAACGGCACTACAAACCTGACAGGAAAGGAAGGGACTAGCGGCACTCAGTACGTTTCCGCCGAACAACAAGCTGCCATGCTGGGGTTAGCGCATGGTTATCGGCGGTTAGCAGCGACTGGCACCGTCTGCGCAGCTTGCGCTAGCAATGCCCCTAGGGAATTTGCCCCTACAGCTTCAACTTGGTTGCGCAGCTATGTGGGTAGCGGGCTGGTCGGACTTTCGGGCTGTAGGGCGCTGCAAACGCGAAGCAGCACCCGACGTTTGGCACTGGTCTAGCGTTCACGGGAAGTGGACCAATAGGTTGGCTCTTTCCCTCGGGGCATATTCGGCGTCGTACAGCGCGACATCCGCTCTTTCGTCGCTGTCGATCACATCGACTTCGTCATCCGAAATAACATGAATGTAGTAGTCCGCAGGACGCCCAATATCCGACAAAACTCGAAGTATGACGGCGCTTTCGACAATCACCGGTCTTGGATATTGCCTGTCAACTCGGCTCGCGATAGCGTCCGCTAACGCTTCGTTGCGGTACGAAAGGCGACCCGCTTTGTTCTTGAGCCGAAACAAATCGGTTTCGATCAATGAAATGTTGAAGTGATATGCCAGATATCGCCCCAGTGTCGTTTTGCCAGCTGCCAGACCACCGCCGATGGCGACAATCTTTCCCGGCAGGTTGTCAAGCACCGGCCGGAGTGCGAGGACGACCGGGCTATAATCGCGCAGGTTTGTGTACATACGAAAGCAAAAGCACAGCGCTGCGGCTTGCTCAAGGGTCACCTGTGCCACTGGACAGCGTCCGGGAACTAAAGAAACGAGCGCGGAATGACCGCGCTCGTTGAGGTTGCAGAAGCAAGCGCCGCCTAACGCTTCATCACAACCGGCTGCTTGGCCTTCGTCACCGCGTTGATGTGACCGTCCAGTTCGCCAGTTTCCGTCGCCGCAATCAGCTTCGGTAGCACCGCTGCCAACTCACGCACGTCGGCAAGCACAACTGCATCCTTTCCCTTTTCGAACTCGATGGCCTTTGCGCCGTAGCGCACAGTGAGCAATAGCTTGCCGTCTGCCTGTGGCTTCCACCACTGCTTGAGCCGCTTGTCGACTTCGACCAGGTGCTTCTGTCCGTCCTGCGTACGCTCCCAGCGCCGCTTCTTTACGACATGAATACGCCCGTCGATCTCAGCCTGCGCCATCGCCAGTTGCTCCCGCAAATGGGCGATCAGTTTGTTGCGCCGCTTCTGCTGGGGCGTCAGCGTGTTCTCACGCGGTACCGCCGCAAACGTCAGTTCCTTCAGCATATTCATCATGCTCTCCATCGCGTTTCGATGAAGCAAGCATGTGGCCATCTATCTGATATTCCTACCGAAATGACGCCTTTCGCTATTTGCCTTGCGTCAGCAATGTCGTGTCAACACGACATCCACAGTGAGCTTGCTTACGCAAACCCCGCATTTTGCCCCTGCAGCTTCAATTTGGCGGGGCCGCTATGTAGGTAGCGGGCTGGTGGGACTAACGGGCTTTAGGGGCTGCTAAACGCAAAGTAGGCGCAAGCTTTAACGCCAGACTAAGGGGAACACTCGCTTGCAACACTCTGGCACTAATTGATCAGAGAAAATATGGTGCTCATGGAAGGGGAAATCAGTGGGCACCGTCGTTCAGATCATAGTCGGACTTGCCATTGGCGGCTTCGTCCTAGTTGTCGCCTTGTGGTTCCTTTTTACGGTGATCAAAGCGATTGTCACAGTGCCTTTGCAATATGCGGCGAACGCTCGCGGCGCAGCAAAGGTGGTCATAGACAGACGCATCACCGAAAACTTTCCGGATTTAGAGACGCTGCGGCAACTCATCAATCAGGTGCGGACTTTCAACCCTGTCCCAACGCCGATCTCCGTGCCAACACCTGCTCGGTACAGATCGATTTTGGGTGCACTCCCCACTTCGCGCGTACCGCTGCTCGACGTCGACAATGAGATGGATTTCTTCAACACTGAGATCGCCCAGCAAGGTTTCTTCACGCTGCGAGACTTCGCGCCCAACCAGCGTGTCAGTGAAGAACCGTTTATTGATGACCTCGACAGCATCCAGCGGCCATCAGACCTCACTGTGCGGCAGATTGCGGAAGACGCCCTGGCACAGACTCCCGCCTATGACGGGACGGACCTGCCCGCAATGGCGGAGAGCAAACTCCCAAATCTTGGCTCTATCCCCGGCAGGTTCGATGTACCGAAGCCAGAGATCATACTGCCGTTCTGGCGGGGACCGCTCGCTTTCCTGAATTTCATGGTGCGCTCGGCAAACGTAACGGCAATTAATCGACACTCAAGTGCAGTTGCCGCCTGGAACGACCTTCAAGAGGAGTATGATGCCGCTCGAGATGAGCTCAAGAAGCAACTCATCGAATTGCAGAAACGGTTGGCCAAGGCCAATGAGGCAAGAGCGAGTTCCTGGCGTTCGGCGAACTACGAGGTCGCCGCTGCACGCGACCGGTGGGAGGCTCGCAAGGCTAGTGAAGTTAACCTGCTGCATTCCATCCTCGAACGGTGGGACGCGGGATACCTAGACGATCCCGCCGACATGGCAAAGGTCGTACTCGAGTTCACTCTGCTACCAAGGTGGCTCCCCATGGCTGTAGCGTCTTCCTTCGACGCAGACTCGGGTGTGTTGATTGTCGATGTTCAGTTTCCGGATGTGGGCCGGGTCACGTGGAACAAACGCGTGGGAGACAAGGTCAAGCCAGCGACGAAGGTGGAGGCAAAAGAGGCAAACGAGCACCTCTACCCGGCACTTGCGATCCGGTATGGATGCGAAGTTGCGCGAGCAGTGAACGACAACCTAGTGAAGACCGTGGTTCTGAACGGCTGGGCTTACTACATTGACCGCGCCACAGGTGAAACGAAGCGGGCGTATGTATCGAGCCTGCTCGCCGACGTAATTAGGCTCCGCCAGCTCAATCTGCCAGAAATAGACGTCGTACAAGCATTCAACGCCCTGAAGGGAGTTAGCGCTCGGGCACAAACGGTGGTCCCAGTGGCACCCATCGTACCTATGAACACCAATGATCGCCGGTTTGTTGACGCCCGCGATGTGCTCGACGGCATGTCGTCCGAACAGAACCTTGCGACGATGGACTGGGAGGATTTTGAGCATCTTTGCAGGGAGCTGTTTGAACAGGAGTTCGCTTCCGACGGCGCTGACGTGAAAATCACTCAGGCAAGTCGTGACGCCGGCGTAGACGCAATCATTTTCAATCCTGATCAAGTGAAAGGAGGCAAGATCGTCGTCCAAGCCAAGCGCTATGCAGCGACCGTCGACGTTTCTGCCGTCCGCGATCTCTATGGCACTGTGCATAATGAAGGCGCGATGAAGGGCATACTCGTGACGACAAGCACCTTCGGGTCGGACTCCTATAATTTCATAGCAAACAAACCGCTAACATTAATAAATGGCGGACAGCTTTTACAATTGCTAGGCAAACACGGCCATAATTTCCGCATAGACCTAGACGAGGCGAAGAAAATGGCAAAAGAACGTTGGTCGCCCAAGCGCGAAACTAGCGATCGGTAGCCCACCGTTATAGACCAATCAGCGCCTGCTTTATCAGGTTGATCATGTAGATGGTGTGGTGGAGCTTGAACACAGCGCCTGAGAGCACATCTGCCTCGGTGTCGGTCCGAACGCGGGTTCGCTTCGTCTTCGCCGACAATTCAGCGATCACGCCCTTCCATTTCCTTGCGTCCGCAAGCCTGGCCTGCAGCCGCGCCAACCCTTCGCGCTTCTGCGCCTGCCTTTCGACCACGGATAGGTCTGGGCGCAACTCATGCGCTCGCATCAATCAAGCTCCATCTCGCGCAACCGGATTTTCTCCTGCACAGCGGTATTCACGGCGTTGATGGCCAGGCGCAGTTTTCCCCTAAGTCGAATGTCCTCGGTCTTGTTGCATTTCGTCATCAGCATGGCCTGCAGGAACACGAGGCTGCCAACGTGCAGGCCGTAGCCTTTCTTGCGCATGCAATTGAAATAGGTCGGGTTCTTGCCGCAGGCTCGGCTGATATCGGCAAGGGTCGAATAGACGCCGCATCGTCGGAGTTCGTCCGCTAGGCGCTGGTCAACATCGAGTTTGGCTTGGGTGAAAGGTGATAAATTTTTTTCCATCACGTATTTAGCAAGGCGACCGAAAAGAGCGCTGTTGGGCAATCGGTTCTCGAAAAGGTCTGTTTCCAGCCGGTTTCCTCGCCGGTTTGCTAAATACAAGCGTGACATGCTGTCCCGAGAAATGGGGGCTTGTGCGGCTCGACCGCTAACGCACGAAACTGCCAGCGCTTGAAAACGCTGTTGCCGTTGGAAGGTGCGCAATGAGCAGAGGGTATGTTTCAGAACCAAGTTCGGTCGTCGCAGGTGCGTCGTCCGATCATGAGTGGGCTCTACTGAACACTTGTAACCCACAAGCACTCCTGGCGCGGACGAGCGAAGGGCCAGCGGTGCTGCGTTTGGGCCCGATGCAGGGCCGAAGGCCGCCATAATAGGGAGATCGCCAAACCACCCCTGACCGTAACAAAACCGGTGGCGCAGCTCGGACGGACCTCAGCAATGATCGTCGTACACTTCGCCTGTAACAGGGCGAAGTGTGGCTTCCTTGCAATGACCAGAGAAGAAAGATCGACCACAAAACATCAACGAAGAAGAAGATGCGAACGAAGTGAGACGACGAGCTTGCGAGGCGAGACGAACGAGTACGCAGCACACGCGAAGCGAAGCTGAGTGTGGGCTTGAAACTAATCCGAGCAGTGAGATGGCGTGTGTAAGTTGCGTTTGCCCAAGCCCTCGATGCTCGATATTTCGAGGCGTCATGCAATGGCACCCAACGCGGCGACGGCTGTTCCTCGTGGAACACAGCGCCATCATGCGTCGTGTTGACACGACGTCTCGCGTTGAAGTCCAGCTATTTGGATTGCTCGTTCTTCGATCGCGGACGCCGAAGGTTGAGTTGGTCCTTAGCCGGTCGCTCCTTGAGCTGCGAAGGCTTCAGAATTGGAAACTGTCCCTTCCCAACGTGCTCGATGATGCACGCCGCCTGGCGCAGATATCGGCTTACAACAATCGCTCGATCTGACGGGTTGTCCGATTCACGGCTGAACTGAAGGTTCGCCGTCTTGGCCAGTTCGTGAAGCGGTAGCTCGGGATGGCTTCTGCGCAGCTTCCATATGTGCAGGTGTTGATGCAGTGACGACAGGACCGGCTTCGTTGCGACCGGGTACTTCGCCTCGCTCCAATTGCTGACCGTTGTCAGTGTCGCTCTCTCCCTTGAGATCAAATGCCCGATTTCGGTGAGGATGCGGTCGGCATGACCGTCGGCAGGAAACGACACCACTATGTGCCCGTTCGCCCGTTCAATAGAAACGTCACCACTGTCGGCCACCTTGTGCACGCGGACCAAGCGCTCAAGCGGCTCGCAGAATAGGAACTGCCCCTTGCTGCGCCACCAGGACACGAAGTCGGTAGGCCGCAAATCCCCGAAGTCCCGATAGAGGCGCGTGTACTGGGGATCGTTGTGCGTCTCGCAGAACTCCCGATAGCCTTCATGCTCCTGCAGGAATGCCCACCAGTAGAAATAGACTGATCGCTCGTATGGCCTTGCCCCCGGATATGGCTTTTTCGGCAGTTCTTCGTCCCGGAATTCATCCTGCTCGGTCGGTGGCGGCGCGTACCGATAGTACAGCAGTCGCTCGCTTCGCCAGTTCGTCGCGTAGACCATCCGCCCCTCCGCACGCCAACATTGACAACGAAGTTCTGCCGCGCCGTACCCGATGTAGTCAACTCACAGCGCGCCCTTTCCGAGCGAATATTGCAGCATGCAGTTCGACAATTCTGTCGCCTGCAAACAACGCGCAATGCGCAGAAAGTATGATCCAAAATGAACAGTGAAGTAATCGAAAAGACTGCAGGCCAAACTAACAATGAGGCAGTCAAAAACAAGGCACCGGACACTCAGCCCGCTGCAACCACGCCTCCTGATATGACTATCAACAAAAAGGAAAACTACCGTTTCATCTCGGTGGAACGAGCACATACGGATACCGAAACGATCGTAGCCCATACTCGCGATGAGTACGTCCGATTGTTCCGCACCCGCGTCCAACAGACCGCTCGCGCAACGCTTGACCTCTGCCGCTTGGTCTACGAGGCATGGAAGTCACTGGATGAAGCGAACTTTGCCGCCTTTTGCCAGGCGGTAGGGTACAAGGACACCAGCAGCACCATCCGCAAGTTCCTTGCCATCGGCAAAGTGCAGCCTCGCCTTGTGCAGTACGCCGACCAACTGCCTGCAAGCTGGACGTCGATCTATCAGCTCACTCAGATCCCGGCGTCGACTTTTGAGAAGATGCTGAACGAGGGAAAGTCGCTGAACAGCCTCTCGGGCGCTGACGTTAAGGAACTAGTGGCAAGCACGCGCGAAATAAGCAGCATCACTGCTGGCCTTCCGCGGGAGAAGGAAACGCGCAACGCACTCTTCGCAAAAGTCGCGTTCACAAAGCGTACGGTCGACGATGCGGATTGGCTCCTGGTCCAAAGAGCGTTTGCAGCGCTAGAAGCTCGTCTGCCGATCAAGTTCGTCGTCGAACAAGTAGCTGAGAACCTTTTCGATCAGCGCAAGCACGTCCTGTACGAGATGGCCAAGCGAGCGGAGGTCAAAAAAGGTCTCAACCCTGACGATTGGGGCCTTGGCGACATAAAGGCCGGCAAGCTGGAGCCAGTTGAGGAATCAGCCAGCTAACAGAGGTGCACTATCAGACTGCCAAGAAAGCCGCCCACGGGCGGCTTTCTCTTTATGACCTCTCTCACGAAAGAGGCACCGCTTGTTCCACGAGGAACAAGCCCCCTCGCGGCAGCCCCTGAACACAGAAGAAGGGGCTCTTGCCAGTCGCCGCGGCCAAATTGACATCGTCTCCAGTTCTTACGGTGTTGCATCCTGTCAATGGGCACTGCCCGAAGACGGTGAGATTGTCTCGACAGCAAACGCCACACGCGCTCGCACCACCCCAAACAAAAGGCCCAGACAATGAACACTACTATCAAGCTTCTCGACTTCGTGACGATCCAGCCTCCTATTCTTGACGCCAACCCTACGCTGGTTGCTGGTACACTTGAGCTGGCCAAAGACCTCTATGATCACGGCTCCGACTACGGCGCCTTGACGGCACTTTTTTACGCTTGGCAGCTGTCTCTGTCGAAGTATGCTCCCCAACCGGCACGCGATTGGATGACCGCAGAGATTGCGCCGGCTGGCGTGTGCCTGAACGAAAAGAAAGCCTTTGAGCCTCTCGCCCGACATGCACTTCAGCTCATTCATCGTCGGGACAAAGCTGCGCTCGGTCGCTACGCTGCGTGTCTTCGGGGTTTTTACGACAAGTTCGGAAAGGGCGACCCGGTTCAATTCCAGAAAGACATTTGGGTAATTCGAGAGATCATGGTGGGCGAATGCCAGCGGGTATTCGGCTGGAACTAGAAAGAAGGTCGGCGCGCTGCAGCCGCCGACGTCGTAACACGACAAAAGCCACCCTTCGGGTGGCTGTCTGCTTCATGCTAGGCTCCGGAGTTGCATTCGGGATGCCTATTTCCCGAAAGACCTTCGCTAAATCAGCTCCACCGCTGCCCGAAGCACGTTTTCGTTCAGCTCAATATACCTTTGGGTGGTAGAAATTGAACGGTGCCCCGCCAGTTCGGCAAGCACGCGAACTGAAACCCCTTTGTGCGCCAGCGTCGTTATGAATGTGCGACGACCGCTGTGTGAAGTTGCGTGGTCCAAACCGGCGTCGTCGTATATGCGTAGGAAGACCTGGCATAGGCTGTTTGCGGAAAACTGCTTGCCAACCCTGCTGCGAAACAGCGGATCATACGGTGTTGGCTGCTTCAACGTGCGAGCGTAAATGGCAATCTCCGCCTGCGCTTGTGCGTTCAGCAGCACAGTACGGCCTTTGTCGCCCTTCGTCTGCGCTGCCTTAAGCTGGATCTCGCTGCGAACATTACCATCGGCATCGAGCACGTCGCCGACGTTCAGCGCTGCAATCTCGCCAACCCGCATACCCGCCAGCCAACTAAGCTGTAGGGCACAGCGATTGCGTTCAGCGAACGCGCTGCGAGAGACATTTGCCATCACCCGCTTGCAGTCCTTGTCGGTCAGTACCTGCGCTTGCTTCATTTCCATGCTCCGCTGCTGGATAACAAATCCATCGCAAACAGCATGTTATCTGATGCTGAGCAGGACAACCGGAATGACGCGGCAACAAATGTCAGCGAGATCAGCTGGTTAGCTTCCTGTCGGGCAAAGCGCCAACATCAACGAATGTAGAGAACGTTATGTTGATGGGCCCTGCAGGTGCTTTGTCGATGAACGAGCGGCGTTCGAACAGTGGTAGCTGATACCCAAAGAGCGTTCAGTAGCGTGCACCTTCCGTATGCGCCGGCCGGCGGTGCTGACTAGAACCTTCGCCTAAAGCGAGGTTGCCGTAGGTAGCGCGCTGCATCCAGCACAGCGGACATCCTGTAGCTTTGTGCCTGCCTCATTGCGGCCAGCCGCTTCATGTCGGCAACCAAATTCGCAATCTTCTCCGCTTCCAATATTTCTGCGTTTTCAGACGCAAGCTTAACAAAGGCAGCGCGCGAGACCGCAACGACAACCGCATCCCTGTCGACCCGATACGGCAGCAGACACCAAAGCCGATCAAGCTTCCCTTCAAGTGAGCCAAAGTCGAAGAAAACAGGGACTGAGCTACTGATCCAGCTCCGCGGAAACACCTTCTCCGGTGCGTGGCACGCGTAAACGAAGTCCTTGCTCATGCTGGAAAGAAGATCGGCATTTTCGACAAAGCGAGTTCGGTCGCGCAGCAGCCTCGTGCCGCAGACCACCCATGCCATGTTGCCGTAAAATAGTTCGCGCGAAGCACGTTCAGATGGGTCGATGGCGGAGTACTGAAACTCAATCACGAGGCCTGCTTCTGTGCGAACGTCGGCGATGTGCTTTTCACCATCATCCGCCAAGCGAATGCTCTCCTGCCAAGTGATCGGGAACTTGTTCTTCCAATCGCGATGCCATTGCAGTTCGCGCTCCCACCAGGCATCGCACGCCAGTGTTCCGCGATGGGCCCAGTGATGCACCCGCATCGTTCCGCACTTGGCTAGAACGGGATCACCACACACGGGACAAGTACCGACCATTTTAGGTGACGGTGGCGTTCGTACGTCATCGACAAGTGCTAGATGCATCGGTTCCATCCGATCCGCTGAACATGAGCCGATCGAGCAAACATTACGTGGCAAGTAAAGACCTACCAACCGGAAATTTGCCTGCGTGTCACTAAACGCATATGCGGAGTTATCCACAGCTTCGTCGTGCAAAGGCCCCTTATAGCTGCCGGTCGCCTGTTACTCGGCGCTGCCACCTTCTTCTTCGGGTAGGTCGAGTGACTGGATAGTGCGCGGATCAACCTACATCTCAAAAAGGAACCGCTGATACTCATCAAATAGCAACCGAAGCCGGTCGCTGGCATAGACCTTCCTCATACGTCGGTCAGCTTCATCGCGTTCCATGGTCAGCCAGCCATCACTCACCAGCTCCTTCAAGACCTGGCTAAAGCGATCTTCGCTGCAGTGCAGTGACAGGTGGAAATCCTTCACCCGCGCTGCGTCGCCATCATCACGTGCGAGCGCTAGCAGCACAATGTCGCCGGCAATGATCGAGCCAGCCCATTGGCATGTGCTGCCGTTCCCATGAGCGGAGCAGCGGCAAACGTCTTGCCAGCTTCCCTCCATCCACTCCGGCCGCACTCCTTGTCGGAGTTTGTGCCGGTCAGCAGCAGAGGAAAACAACCGGAATTGCTTCGCGCTATCAGGCACCCGCCTTGTCCGGGTTCCCAGAGTGTGCTGAGTTCGAATCGAACAAAGAGGGTCGACCAAATGCAATCAGTTCCGCGTCGGAAGCCACAATCTTGAGAACCAAGCGTTACATACTTCCCGTCATAGTTCTGCTTTTGGCTGGCTGTTCGGGCGCAATGACAACTTATGAAGCCCAACGGGCTGGGCACCCGATGCCCATGTTCTACAAGAGCGGCGTCAACTTTCAGCAGATTGTATCCGACAATACAGACTGTCAGGTTGATGCGGTACAGCGAGTTCCAGCCCAAATCCACACCACCACATCACCCGAATACAGTACGCCCGGCTCAGCGATCTGCAACCAGATTGGAACTCAGACCTTCTGCAACCAAGTAGGGGGACAGACATACGGGGGAGAAACTCAATCTTACGACGTAAACGCAAATCTGCGCCAACAGGTACATTTTCAATGTATGGCCAAGAAGGGATATCAGTATGTGAACATCCCCGCTTGCGCTGCCAGCGTTGATTTATCGGATCAAATTAACGAAACAGTACTTCGCCCGCTTTCTTCGAGGACTTGTTATCAAGGTATCAAGTCAGGCGGTTTCATGATAGGTGACTACTGATGATTTACTGCGCCCAGACACTGACACGTTTCTCAGAAGACTTGTAGGCAAACGGTAGGCACCCAAAATAGCCAACCACTATCATGTTGATTTTACTACGCAAATTCCATAAACGTGGCAGTTCAAGCACTGTCACGGCGCGTTCTGAACTAGCCGATTGAGCTGAAAACCAAGGCCGCCTTCAGAGGCGGCCTTTTTGTTTGCGCCTGGGGAGGCACTAGGCGGAGATTGGTGACAATGCTGGGAGCAGCGCTGCCTTGCCCTCGCCCGAAACCGCTGATCCTCTGCCAGGCGACAGGTGAGGGCTGGCCATGCGCATTCTGCTTACAAACAACAGCATGGCTGAGCGGGCCGGGACCGAACTGTACACCTACGAGCTCGCGGTGCGACTGCGACGCCTCGGGCACAATCCGGTCGTCTATTCGCCGACCGTCGGGCAAGTGGGGCAGGCTCTGTGGGAACTGGGGATACCGGTGATCGCCGAGTTGAGCGCTCTCCAGGAGAGCCCTGACCTCATCCACGGTCACCATCACCTCGAGGCCATGACAGCGTGCCTCGCATTTCCCAACGTGCCGGCGGTGTATGTCTGCCACGGCTGGCTGCCGCTCGCAGAACAGCCGCCGACTTTCCCCACCATCATGACCTACATTGGCGTGGGACCGCTGACCCACGAGCGGATCATGACCAGCGTTAAGCTTGACGGTCGACCGGCCGTGATCGTGCCGAGCTTTTTTGACGACGAGACCATCGAGCTCAAGCCGGAGATCGCGGCCGTTCCACGCAAGGCACTGATATATAATAACAACCTGGACGATCAGCATCCTTTGACCAAGGCTATACTCGAGGCATGCAATGAACGCCGGATCGCCGTGGCCAGCATTGGCCGCGGCTTTGGCAGCGTCACATTCGAGCCGGGCAAAGTATTGCGCGAGTTCGATATTGTGTTCGCAGTGGGACGCAGCGCCCTCGAGGCCATGGCGAGCGGTTGCGCCGCGATTGTATGTGACAGTTCTGGCGTCGCTGGACTGGCAACAGCGGAAGGTCTTGAGGGCCCTGGGGGGCTCTTGAACCTATCGGCGCGATCCCGGCTTCGGGTCAGCAGCCGCGCCATTGGAGCGGAGATTGACCGCTATTCACCTGCCCTCATCCAACGGGCCAGCGAACATGTGCGCTCGACCCGCCCGCTCAGCCTGGCTGTGACCAAATTTGTGTCGATCTATCAGGACGCCATCGCGCGCTTTCAGGAAATGCAGCCTTGCCCGCCTGATCAGATGCTCGCCGACACATCGCGCTACTTGCGGAGCCTCGCCCCACTGCTGCAATCGGTGGTCATCCCGCCTCAGTGAGCTCGCCGAGTGCGTGGCTGTGGTCAGGTGCAGGTCACTCGCAACTCGGCAAAGCCCTCTGCGTCAGCGGAGAACACCATCACGGTGCACGTCGTACCAACCAGCGTGCCGAAGCCGGTTTCAGTGACGGTGCCCGCGCCGTTGATGTCGACGGTGTCGGCGGTGATGGATCCGACCTCGATTTTTGCCTTGGACTGGCAGAGCGGATAGCTCTCGTTCGGGGTCACCATGAAGCGGGTGCCCAGCGGGATACAGTCAGTGGTGGGCAGGTTCGGATCGATCTTGGCCGGGGCAGTTGCGACGGCCTCGGTACCAGCCGCAGGCAGTGCGCCAACGACCGCTGGTGGCGTTGCCGCAAGCTTTGCTGCAGCTGCTTTGACATCACCCTCGAGTTTGACCATCCGATCCTGAAGTGCCAGGAGGCCCGCTGCGGTGCCGTCATCGGGAGCGGCGGCGGGGGTAGCGGTGCGCTGGTTGAGCTGGTCCACTGCGGCGGTGAGTTTCGCCATTTCTTCGGTGACGGCCTCAGAGCGCGAGACGCTGTTGAGTTGCACCACGACCGCGCCCGCCAACGCGATAAGTCCGATCAGCGCGGCAAGAAACGGGATGACGCGATCGATCAGGACCAGGCGGCGATGGCGGCGCATCGGAGCGCTAAACGCGGTGAATGGGCGGCGCCGGGATCGGCGGCACCTTGCTGGGATCGATCGTGCCGTCATCGCCGAACAGGCCGCCGATGAAGCTGCCGATGGCCTGACCGCGTGCCTTGGCCGCGGCCTCAGCGTCGGCGGCCGCCTTGGCGTCCGCTGCGGCTTTGGCCTTGCGATCTGCGATTGCGGCGACTTCCTTGGCCATGGCGGCATCGTCAGCCGCCATCTTGGCGACAACCGAAGCCGGAACACCCTGCGCGACCTGCACCGGGCAGGAGCCACTGGCATCGAGCGTCATCCCGTCAGGCACTCCGAAGACGTAGTGCTTGTTGCACACGTCCCAACTGGCTGGTTGGCCCGCCAGTTCGAACCGGTCGTAGCCTTCCTTGATGTCTTTCCAGAAGCTCATATTGGGATCGTCCGCATGCATGGCGAGGTTGCCCGGCGTCATGCGGAACGGAAAGATCTGCAGCTGGAACGACGCATTGCCGCCGGCAAACGTCTCGCGGGCCAAGGCATAAATCTCGGCGATCGACTCGTCGGTCATCGAATAGCAGCCGCGCGACGAGCAATCGCCATGTACCATCAGGTCGGACCCGGTACGCCCATAGGCGCGGTCGAACTTGTTGGGAAAGCCGGTATTGAAGGCGAGGTAGTAGTTGGAATTGGGATTCATCAGCCCGGGGGTGATGTTGTAGAACCCTTCAGGCGACTGCCGGTCGCCCTCGACCACCTTGGGGCCGAGCCCGCCGGACCAGGCACAGATCTCGTAGGTCTTGACCAGCTTGAACGTGCCGCCCGCCTGCTTCCAGACTTCGAGTTCGTTGGTCTGTTTGAAGATGCGCACCATCATCGGCGCGCCAGGCGACGACCCGATAGAGGCGAGCTTGTGCACCAGTTCCTGCTTGAGCGGTGCGTTGGCTTTGGCATTGGGCGCAGGCTTGAAGTTGCTGCAGGCCGATAGACCCAGCCCGACCACTACGATGGCAATAACGCCAATGAAAGCGCGCACGAAACTGCTCAAGACCTGCTACCCGAATTCGATCTGCCCATGCCGATCCGGTAAGGGCGCGACGGTTACCACAGCGTAAGCCGATATGGTTACCGGCCCCTTGAGATCGGCTTTTGCGCCTGGGGCGCGCGCCGATCAACTCAAATTGGTGCCGATAGCGAGGAATTTGTTTCGCCGGTGTTCCCTGACGTCCAGCCGTCCGCGGCTTGAGGGAAAATCGCTGAGAAACTGCGAAATGGCCTTGTTGGTCGAATCCATCACCTCTGCGTGATGGCGATGCGCGCCACCGGGCGGCTCGGGGATGATGCCATCGATCACGCCGAGCGCTAAAAGGTCTGCGGCGGTGATCTTCATGTTGTTGGCCGCGTCCTGCGCCTTGGCGGCATCGCGCCAGAGGATGGACGCCGCGCCCTCGGGTGAGATCACGGCATAGATGGCGTTCTCAAGCATCAGCACGCGATTGGCGACGGCGATGGCAATGGCACCACCGGAGCCGCCCTCGCCGATGACGATGGCAATGTTGGGCACGCCGAGTTCGAGGCACTTTTCGGTGGACCGGGCAATCGCCTCGGCCTGGCCGCGCTCTTCGGCGCCGATGCCGGGATAGGCGCCGGCGGTGTCGACAAACGAGATCAGTGGGATATCGAAGCGATCCGCCATCTCCATGATGCGCACGGCCTTGCGGTAGCCCTCGGGTCGAGGCATGCCGAAATTGTGCTTGAGCCGGGTCTCGGTGTTCGAACCCTTCTCCTGGCCCAGAACGGCGACGGGCTGGCCGTTGAAGCGGCCAAAGCCTGCCTGAAGGGCGGGGTCTTCGGCGAACTTCCGGTCGCCGGCCAGCGGCGTCCACTCGGTGATAAGGGTCTTGATGTAGTCCGACAGATGCGGGCGCTGAGGATGGCGCGCCACCTGCATCTTCTGCCAGGGCGTCAGGCGCCGGTAGATATCGACCAAGGCCTCATCGGCGCGTGCCGAGAGCCGGCTGACTTCTTCATCAATGGAGACCGCCTGATCAGTCGCTGCCAGCGACTTCAGTTCGGCGATCTTGCCTTCGAGATCGGCAACCGGCTTTTCGAAATCGAGATAGGACTGCATCCAACCCGCCAATAGAGCCCAGGGGAAGCGCTCAGTCGCGCCCCAAAGTGGCCGGAAAGTGGCGATGCCGGGCCTTTGAGTCAAGCCGCGATACGCGGCTGCCCCAAACCCTGTGATTAACGATTGTGCGACAGTTTGGTGACAATCATGACAGCGACCTTAACCGCGACCACCACGGACCGTCTTCCACCATGAGTGCCTACGCCTTAATCGATGTGCCCTGCCCACACTGCCACGGGCATTTCATCGAGAACGCCAAGCTCTTGCGCCCCGGCGGTCAGGCCTATTGCCCCGAATGTGAGAGCCTTTTCCATCTCGATGCGAACAGCGAAGCGATGCGGCACACTCTGGCGGAAGCCAAAGCGGCGCGTCGCCGCCGCAAGGACCGGATCGCCGAACTACGCCAGACCTGGATGGACCCGGTTCCTGTTGCGCCCGCAAAGCAGCCACCCTTGCTGATGACTGACGTATTGTCGGCGCTCGACCAGTTGCTGGTGCGGCTCGACGGACTCCATCGCCGGAGTTCCTGAACGCCCGCTCAACCGGCCTCGGCCAGCGGGTGGTGCGTTTCGACCAGTGTTTTCAGCTTTTCATCGAGCACGTGGGTGTAGATCTGCGTGGTGGCGATATCGGCATGCCCCAGGAGGGTCTGCACGACGCGAAGATCCGCTCCGCCAGCGAGGAGATGACTGGCAAAGGCGTGGCGCAGCACGTGCGGCGAAATGCGGGCTGCCGCGATGCCGGCGCGCGCCCCCAGCCCCTTCAGATCGCGTGCAAAAACCTGGCGGCTGAGGTGACCATCCTCACCATTTGCAGGAAACAGCCAGAGGCCCGGCGGTAGCGTCGCCACGTAGGCCTTGATGGCGTCACGCGCCCGGTCGGTCACCGGAACTATGCGCTCCTTGCCGCCCTTGCCCTTGACTGTGAGGTAGCTCGCATCCCGCATCACTGCAGCGCGCTTGAGCTCCACCAGTTCCGAGACACGCATGCCGGTGGCATAGAGCAGTTCGAGCAAAAGATGCAGGCGCTGCGCGGCAGCGAGCTGGGCCGGGCTGGCGTCGGCTGATTCGGCCTCGGTTTCCGCCAAGGCCAGCATGCGGTCGACCTCGGCGATCGACAGCACCTTGGGGAGCGCGCGGCGCGCCTTGGGGGAGGCAATGATGCGGGTGGGATCGTCGCTGCGCACGGCGTCGGCAGCGAGAAACTTGTGGAACTGCCGGATGGCGGAGAGCTTTCGCGCGCTTGACGAAGCGGCAAGCCCTTCGGCTTCGAGGGAAGCGAGATATTGCGTCACATGCTCGCGGCTGGCGCTGGTGAGTGCCGCGCCCCGGCGCCCGAGAAAGGCTGAATAGTCGCCGAGGTCGCGTCGGTAGGCGGCGATGGTGTTCTTGGCGGCGCCGCGCTCGGCGCTCATCATTTCGAGAAAGGCGTCAACGAGGTGGGCCTCGCTCATTCGACGCCCTGTTCCTTGGTGACCACATCGCCCTCATTGGGCGCCGTAGCATCGGCAGGTACGTCAGCGGCGGGCGTGTCGACCGCAACCGCCGGGGTCGCATCGGCCGGACCGTCGGGCTTGCGGGTGGTGTTGATCTCGCGCTTGACCAGCGGATCGCGCTCCGGGCCGGCCACGAGTTCGCGTGGCGGAATCCGGATGGTCACATCCTTCTGCTTGGGAGTGACGGCAGCCACGAGGCCAAACATGGCACCGTAGCCAAGTCCTGCCAGAACCAGCAGAATAACGAAGAGGCGAATAAGGGTCGGCATGGCAATCCGCTTTTGTCACGCGAAGGGGAGTGTCCCTCGTTTCGCGGAGGCGATCAAGTTCCTTGCCATGTTAGCAGGCATTGACTTTATGTGCCCCTAACGCTTCAAACCCCGCACAACAGGGATGTCCGGCTCATCATGTCACGCGAAGGCGTTTCCACCCGCGAGGATCGGCGCGAGGACCTGCTGGCGCGGCTCGGCGGCAGGCCGATCGTGCTGGTGGGCATGATGGGCGCGGGCAAAACTACAGTCGGCCGCCGGCTTGCGAGCCGTATCGGCCGCCACTTTGTCGACAGCGACGAAGAGGTGGAAAAAGCCGCCGGGATGAGCATCGAGGAAATCTTCAAGAATCGGGGCGAGGCAGACTTCCGTGCCGGGGAGGCCAAGGTCATCGCCCGGCTGCTGAAGGAACAGGCCGTCGTGCTCGGCACCGGCGGCGGCGCCTTCATGAACCCGGAAACCCGCGCACTCGTCAAAGAGGCTGCGGTCTCGGTGTGGATCAAAGCCGATTTCGAGCTGTTGTTCGCGCGCGTCTCACGCCGCTCCAACCGCCCGCTGCTGAAGACCGCCAACCCACGAGAAACGCTGCAAAAGCTGATCGAGGCACGCTACCCCACCTATGCCGACGCCGACGTGACCGTGGTGTCGCGTGACGTGCCTCAGGATCAGGTAGCGTCCGAAGTGATCGACGCGATTTTGAATTACCTGACCCCAACCGAGGAGCACGCCGATGGCCGCTGAGCCCACCCGCGTTCACGTGCCGCTCGGCGAACGGGCTTATGACATCGAGATCGGCACCGGGCTCCTCGATAGTGCAGGCGAGCGGTTGAAGGCGAAGTTCCCGGGGCGACGCTTCGGCATTGTCACCGACAGTGAAGTGGCCAAGGCGCAATTGCCGCGGCTCGCCGCCTCGCTTGATGCCGCTGGCCTCAGCCACAGCTCGATCATTTTGCCCAATGGCGAAAGCACCAAGTCGTTCGCACGGCTCGGCGAGGTGGTCGAAGGCATTCTCGACGCGCGGCTCGAGCGCGGCGATCTGGTGATTGCTTTGGGTGGTGGCGTGATCGGTGATCTCGCGGGCTTTGCCGCCTCGATTGCGCGGCGTGGCATGGATTTCGTCCAGATCCCGACATCGCTTCTGGCACAGGTTGATAGCTCCGTCGGAGGCAAGACCGGCATCAACTCTCCCCACGGCAAGAACCTGATCGGTGCCTTTCACCAGCCCAAGCTGGTGCTGGCGGACCTTGACGCACTGGCGACCTTGCCGCTCCGGCAGTTCGCTGCCGGTTATGCGGAAGTGGTGAAGTACGGGCTCATCGACGACGAGTGGTTCTACTTCTGGCTCGAGGAAAACAATCGCGCCATCTTCGCTGGCGATCTGGCGCTGCGGGCCGAAATGGTGGCGCATTGTTGCGCCGCCAAGACCCACTTTGTGCTGGCCGACGAGAAGGAAACCGGCGTCCGCGCGCTGCTCAATCTTGGCCACACTTTTGGGCACGCGCTCGAATCGGCCACCGGCTATTCGGACCGGCTGCTGCATGGTGAGGGCGTGGCCATCGGCATGGTGCTGGCCCACGGCTTTTCCGCGCAACTCGGCCTGGCACCAAGCCAGGATACCGGGCGCATCGCCCAGCATCTGGCCGCTGCCGGCTTGCCCACCCGGCTTGCCGATATTCCCGGGGAGTTGCCCGGCACCGACTACCTGATGAACGCCATCGCGCAGGACAAGAAGGTTGTGCGCGGCGCGCTCACCTTCATTCTGACCCGCGGCATCGGCAAGGCGTTCATCGAAAAGAACGTCGATCCTGCTACGGTCGCCGCTTATCTCGACGCCATGCGGAACGCCTAAGGCGTGACGCTGATCACGACGCGGCGGTTGGCACCCGGTGCTTCGCCGAACTGCTCGGTGGCGCCGCCGCCGGTTGCGGTGGCCTTGTCGAAGGCGATGCCCTCAGCCTTGAGATAGGCGAGAACGTTCTGCGCCCGCTCGATGGCAAACAGCGCACTCGTTGCGTGGCTGCCCTGCCGGCTCGAATAGCCGGTCACCAGCACCCGGCACTTCTGCGTGCCGATATCGGCAATGATCTGGTCCAGCCGCGCTTTGAGCCTTGGCGTCAGGTCATTGGAGTTCTCGTTGAAGCCGATGACGTTGTAGAGCTCATCGCGATTGCAGGCGGCCTGGGGCTCAGCATTCTCCGATGTATCGAGGCTGGCGGTCTGCACCGTGCCGCCGGCCGGCTCGGGCGCATGCAGCTTGGCGACGACCACCGGAGCCATTTGCATAGATGGCGCGGGTTGCGCCGCGACACTTGCGACGGCAGCCCCCGGCTGCGGCCAGCCACCAGCGGGCGGCATAGAAACGCCCTCCATATTGCCGTCGCGCAGCACCAGGAACTCGCCCAGCACCTCGTTGCCCTGATCGGCCTTGGTGCCCTGCGTGCGGAGGCCCGAAACGGTGACCGCGCGACCGTTCACCGAGACCGCCGCAAGATAGAGGTTGCGGTCGTGATTGGACCCATCCCCGCCATAGGCCTCGTTGATCAGCCGGACCCTGACCTCGCCGCCGGGCTTGAACAACGCCTCGGGAATGGGGAAGTCAAAGCTCTGGACATAAGCCGACTTGTCCGCCGCGTCCGCGAACCTTCCGGAACTGACGGTGTCGATGGCCGTGTCGACAGCCGCTTCGCCCACCGGCTTGCCGTCAAAGCTCACCTCGAAGCGCGGCGCGCCGTCATAGGCCTCGCCACCGATGATGAGTGAAAGCGTGCTCGGGGCGGCAAAGGCCGTCGCTGGAACGAATGAAACTGATAAAATGGCGGCGATCACCGCTGCTTTGCGACTGAACATGATGCCCCTCGTGACTGTCTGCCCGCCTGTGCTAGGCAGGACATGAGGCGATAGTTCGGAGAGAACGCGGCACGAGGACACCTGATCGCCGGGTTTTGGTCGCAAAATCCGGACGCGTGCTGATTGCAGGCGTGAATTGGCATTGAGCCTTAAGCCGCTAGCCCCGCGCCACGAGAATGCCCCAGTTGCGCGCCAACGCGCTTGTCGGAACGCAGCAAGCACCTACATCTGGCTTCAGGCAGCAGCGACGACTTCCACCGCAAGGGCGTGAACGCCCGCTTTCAGCTCGGCATCCAGCGTGTCCATCACAGCCCGATGCTGGGCGAGACGGGTGAGGCCGAGAAAGGCTGGCGTCGCGATCCGGACGCGAAAATGGGTCTCGCCTTCGGGCCGGGAGCCGGAGTGGCCCTGGTGCTTCGCGCTTTCGTCGATCACTTCAAGATGGCTTGGCGTGAATTTGACCGAAAGTTTTTCGACAATGACGTCGCGAACCGACATATGGATACCGTTTCTGCTTGGCTTCGTGCGGAGCGTAACTAGGATTGATGAAGCTGGATTCCAAGTACTTTGACAAGATCAGGATCCGCTCGCGCCACCCCGAGGAACCCGAGGTGGTGCAGCATCCGTGTGCCTGGGAGGGTTGCGACCAACCTGGGACGTATCGTGCGCCCAAAGGCAACCGTGCCGAGGGCGAGTATCACACCTTTTGCCTTGAGCATGTCCGTCACTACAACCACGTTTTCAACTTCTTCGCTGGCATGAAGCCCGAGGAGATGGAAACCCATATCAAGCAGGAACGCGAGACCGATGGCCGCCCCAGCTGGGGTTTTGGGGCCAAGGCGGGCTCGCCCGGCCCCCGCATGCCCGGCAAGACCAGCACCACCGGTAAGACCGCAGGCATGCGGCTCAACGCCGACGGCTCGCGCAACGCCGACCCGCTGGGCGTGTTTGCCCGATACGCCCGCTCGCAGGCCCGCGCCCCGCAGCAGGAACGGGTCAAGCCGCTGCTCGAGCAGGACCGCCGCGCTCTCGAAACGCTCGGCTTCCGTGGGCATGCCAAAGCCGATGAGATCAAGCAGGCTTACAAAAGCCTCGTGAAGATCCATCACCCCGATGCCAATGGCGGTGACAAGTCCTCCGAAGACCGGCTGCGCGCCATCATCGCGGCCTACACCCACCTGAAGACCAAGGGTTTCGTCGGCCGCTGACGGCCCGAACGGCCGTTAGCGCGAATTTCACGGATGGCGGAAAGCAAAACTCCGCCATCCGCTCAAAAGGCAAACTACATTACTCGACTAAGTCGATAGGGATAGTAGTTTAACGGCATCGAAGCTGCACGACGGGTGTGGCGGAACGTGAGATGCCGAAAATGAGCAAGGACAGACGCAGCCTCAAACTGGGCGCCTTCATCATGGCGACCGGCCATCACATCGCCGCCTGGCGGCACCCGGACGCCGATGCGGACGCGGGCCACAATATCGATCACTATCGCGGACTGGCCCAGACTGCCGAGCGCGGCCTGTTCGATCTGGTGTTCGTGGCTGATAGCCCTGCCGGATGGGACGCCGATCGCGACCGTGAAATCCAGAGCCGGGTGAGCCATTCCGCCCATTTCGAGCCGGTGACGCTCTGGTCGGCCCTGTCGCAGGTGACGAGCAATATCGGGTTCGTCGCCACGGCCTCGACCACCTACGAAGACCCGTACCTCCTGGCGCGGAAGTTTGCCTCGCTCGATCACATCAGCAAGGGTCGCGCTGCCTGGAACGTGGTGACGACGGCCGCTGACGTCTCGAAGAACTTCTCGATCGCCGGGCACCCCGCCCATGCCAACCGCTATGAGCGGGCCGAGGAAGTGGTCGATCTCGTGCTCGACCTGTGGGACAGCTACGAAGACGACGCGCTGATCCGCGACAAAGCGAGCGGCGTCTTCCTTGACCCCGACAAGGTCCACAAGGTCAACCACAAGGGGCAGTTCTTCCAGGTTGCCGGGCCGCTCAACGTGGCTCGCTCGCCGCAGGGCCGACCGGTCGTAGTACAGGCCGGCGCCTCCGAGCCCGGTCGTGAACTGGCCGCCCGGACCGCCGAAGTGATCTTCACCGCCAACCAGACCCTCGCCGATGGGCAGGAGTTCTACACCGACATCAAGGGTCGGCTCGCCAGATACGGCCGTCGCCCGGAACAGCTGCACATCATGCCCGGCCTGTTCCCGGTACTGGGCGGCACCGAGGCTGAGGCCAAACAGAACTACGAGTTTATCCAGTCCCTGGTGCACCCCACCATCGCCTGGTCGATCCTCAAGCAATACTATGTCGGGGTGGATCTCTCGGGCTATTCGCTCGACGACAAGGCGCCGCCGCTCCCCACCAATACCGAGCTCAACAAGAGCCGGCTGAAGCTGGTGGCGGACCTGCAGGCTCGCAACGGCCTGACGCTGCGCGAACTCTATCTGTCACTCGCCACGGCCCGCGGGCACCGCACCGCGGTGGGATCGCCCGAACAGATCGCAGATGCCCTGGTCGAGTGGTTCGACAACGGCGCTGCCGACGGCTTCAACATCATGCCGCCGGTGCTGCCCACCGGGCTTACCGACTTTGTCGACCAAGTGGTCCCGATCCTCCAGAAGCGCGGCATTTTTCGCACCGCCTATGAAGGGACGACTTTGCGCGAAAACCTCGGCTTTGACCGTCCCATCAACCGTTTCGTGGCGCGCGCCGCCGCTGCCCAAAGGAGTGCATGATGAGCAACCCCAAGATCGTCGGCTTTGCCGGCAGTTCCTCCCGCCCCTCGCGGACCCGCAACCTGGTGGAAGCCATCGCGCAGGCCGCGGCACGACGCACCGCCGCGTCGGTTTCGATCTACGACCTGACCGAGATCCACCCCTCGCTTGGCTCGACGCTGGACCCGCGAACGGCTCCGCCGGACCTCGAACAGCTGATCGCCGAAATCACGGCAGCAGACGTCCTCGTCGTCGGCTCGCCGGTCTACAAGGGCACATATACGGGCCTGTTCAAGCACCTGTTCGACCTAATCGAACCCAAGGCGCTCAAGGACAAGCCGGTGGTGCTGTCCGCGACCGGCGGCAGTGAGCGGCACGCGCTGGTGATCGACCATGGCCTGCGCCCGCTCTTTGCGTTCTTTTCCGCCGACATCCTCGCTACCGGCATTTACGCCACCGAACCCGACTTCGCCGACTACCAACCCGCCAGCCCCAACCTCATCAACCGCATCAATCGCGTCGCCGATGAAGTGAGCTGGCGCCTGTTGGCAGGCCAGGCCGAGACACGGGCGCTTGAGCCTCTCGCTCAAATCGCCTGACCCAGACGTCCAGGAGACACCATGTTTACCCGCAGACAACTTTTCCCGCTCTTTGCCGGAGCGGCGGCAACGCTTACCCTGCCCGGCCTCGTCCGGGCTCAAGAACCAGCCAAGGAATTTCGCATCGGTTGGCAGAAGGGCGGCGTCTTCGCGCTCGCCAAGGCCGATGGCAGTATCGAAAAACGCCTTGCCGATCGCGGCATCGCCGTGAGCTGGAACGAATTCACCTCCGGCCCACCGCTGCTTGAAGCGCTAGGTGCCAATGCCATCGATTTCGGTTCCACCGGCGACGTGCCGCCGCTGTTTGCACAGGCCGCCGGTGGCGATCTGGTCTACGCCGCGGCCACCAAGGGCGCGGTAGACGGTTCGGCGATCCTCGTTGCCAAGGACTCACCGATCCAGACGCTCGCGGACCTGAAGGGCAAGAAGCTCGCCTTCAAGCGTGGCTCCAGCGCCCATAATTTCGCGGTCAAGGCATTGCGCACCGCAGGCCTGACGCTCGACGACGTCGAGGCGCTGGACCTTGGCCCGCCGGACGCCGCGCCGGCCTTCGCCAACGGGCAGATCGACGCCTGGGCCATCTGGGACCCCTACTACGCCATCGCGGCGCAGGACCCCAACACCCGCGTGCTGGTGACCACCGAGGGGATCGTTGATTCCTGGGGCTTTTTCCTCGCCAACGGCAGCTACGCCAAGGCCAACCCGCACATCGTTGCCGATGTGATCGACGAGTTGGCCAAGGTGGGTGCCAGAGCGCAGGCGGACCTCGATGCCACAGTCAAAGCGGTCTCGGCGATCACCGGCGTGCCCGAACCGATCCAGCGCATCGTGCTGACGCGGAAGAACGCCGACCTCGGCCACATCTTGCCGATCAATGACGAGATCATCGCCTACCAGCAGAGCCTTGCCGATGAGTTCTTCGGGCTCAAGATCGTGCCGCGCCAGCTCAAGATCACTGACATCGTCTGGTATCCGCCAGCCGCTTAAGCGCATCGGCGCGGGGTTCGCTCCGCGCCGTTCCACCCCTCAACGGAGCGTCACGATGAGCATTGTTGCCGACCTCGACAAGCCGGCCGTACTGACATCCCGGCCTGCCGGGCGGACATCACCCGGCTGGAGCCGCCTGCGCCTCGATGGGGCGCTGCCCTACATCCTGCCGGTCGGCATCGTACTGGTGTGGCAGATTGCGGCGAGCGCCGGATGGATCTCCAACCGCCTGATGCCCGCGCCGGTCGATGTGGTCCGCGCCTTCTGGGAGAAGACGCTATCGGGCGACCTCCTCACCGATATCAGCGCCAGTGCCGTCCGCGCCATTTCGGGGCTGCTGGTCGGTGGCTCGATCGGGTTCCTGCTCGGGCTCGCCAATGGCGTGTCGCGGCTCTCCCATGCGCTGACCGACACGACGCTCCAGATGCTGCGCACCATTCCCAACCTGGCGCTGATCCCACTGGTGATCCTGTGGTTCGGCATCGGCGAGGAGGCAAAGCTGTTCCTCACCGCGCTGGGCGTGTTCTTTCCGATCTATCTCAATACCCTGCATGGGGTGCGCAATGTCGACCCGCAGCTGATCGAGATGGGGCAGGTCTATGGCATGCGCGGCTTCACCCTGTTCCGCAAGGTGATCTTCCCCGGCGCCCTGCCCTCGATTTTCGTCGGCCTGCGCTTTTCGCTCGGCATCATGTGGCTGACGCTGATCGTTGCCGAAACCATGGCCGCTTCGGCCGGCATCGGTCACATGGCCAACTCCGCGCGCGAGTTCATGATGACCGACGTGGTGGTCCTGGCGCTCGTGATCTACGCGCTGCTGGGGAAGCTGGCTGACGTCGTCGCCCGGCTGCTCGAAAGCCAGACCCTCAAATGGCACCCCGCCTTCCAGAAACCGGCAAGGAGTTGAACCCGATGAGCGAGATCATTCCACCGGTACGGCCCACCAATGCCTGGGGCAAGGAAATCGAGCCCGACTTCGTGCCGCGCCCGATCGCTGCAATCGAAAGGGTCAAGGGCGTCGGCATCAGGCTCGAGGCTGTAGAGAAGGCCTTCGGCGATGTGCCGGTGCTCAGGGGGATCGATCTTGAGGTCCCGGCCGGGCAATTCCTCGCAATTGTCGGCAAGTCCGGCTGCGGCAAGAGCACGCTGCTGCGCTTGCTGGTCGGCCTCGATGATGTTTCGGGCGGCCGCATCAGCTTCCTCAATGACGCGGTGGAAACCACCAAGGCCAATACCAGGATCGTCTTCCAGGAGCCGCGCCTGCTGCCCTGGGCCAGCGTCAGGGACAATGTCGTAGTCGGCCTTGGCGAGGGCGTGGCCCCCGGCGAGGCAAGACGCAAGGCGCTCGCGGCACTTGATGAGGTACAACTGTCGGAAAAGGCCGGCGAATGGCCGGCCAAGCTCTCCGGCGGCCAGCGTCAGCGCGTCGCCCTCGCCCGGGCTCTGGTGAGCCGCCCCGACTTCCTCGCCCTCGATGAGCCGCTCGGCGCCCTCGACGCCCTGACCCGCATCACCATGCAGTCGCTGGTCGAGCGCGTCTGGCAGGAACAGGGATTTACCGCGCTGTTCGTCACCCACGATGTCAGCGAGGCCGTGGCGCTGGCGGATCGGGTGATCGTCCTCGACGAGGGCCGCATTGCCCTCGACGTGACTGTCGATCACCCCCGCCCCCGGACGCGCGGCGCCCCTGACCTGGCAGAACTCGAAGGCCGGCTGCTGAAGGCGATCTTTGCGTAACGGCTACTTGAGCGCGCCCTGGGTCAGGCCGCGCACGAAATAGCGGCCGCCGAAGAAGTAGACGAGCAGGGGTGGGAACGCGGCGATGAGGATCGTAGCGCTCTGGTCTCCCACACCAGCCGACATCAGGGCAACGGTGATCGGCTGCTGGTAGCCGGCGGTGAACACCATGCCGAACAGGTACTCGTTCCAGATGCTGGTGAACTGCCAGATCACCGTGACGATGATGATCGGCGGCGACAGCGGCAGCATGACCCGCCAGAAGATCCGCCAGAACCCGGCGCCATCGATGCTGGCGGCCTTCACCAGTTCATCCGGTACCGTGGCGAAAAAGTTGCGGCAGAACAGGGTGGTGAACGAGATACCCTGGATCGAATGGATCAGGATCAGGCCGTAGACCGAGTTGGCGAGGTGCAGCTGACCCATGATCCAGGCCCAGGGCAGAAGGCTCACCTGCGGGGGCATGAAGACGCCGAGAAAGATCATAGCGAAGATGAATTGGGAGCCGGGGAACTTCCACTTCGAGAGGATGTAGCCGTTGATCACCCCGAACGCGGTCGAGAACAGCGTCGCCGGGATGGTGATCTTGAGCGAGTTGTAAAAGTTCGGCGCAATGCCCTCGCACATGCCGCTGACGCAGGTCTTGGTCCAGGCATCCACCCAGGTTTCAAGGCTGAAGCCCTCGGGCCACGCGATCAACCCATGGCGCGCCACTTCTGCGTAGCTGCGGAACGAGTTGAGCAACACGATGAGCGCTGGCGTCGCGTAGATGGCCGCGAAGACCAGCAACAGGCCATAAACGACGAGCCGAGACCCGAACCATCTGCGTCTGGCGCGCAGGGCCTCGGGGTCGCGCAGCACAAGCCCGCCGGCGGCAATGAGATTGGTAATTATCCGTCTCCTCAGGCAATGGGGTCACCTTAGGGACGGCCCCGGGCCCTGTCCAATGAGCCGTTTGGTCTACACCCGCGTCAAATCCGGCCCTACCCCAAGGCCCGGTATGCTGATATAGAGCCCACAACTCGCAAGACAGCCGTCTTGACCTATTTTCTCGAAGAGCCTCCAAAAAATGAGCGAAATCAGCAATCTGCCCAACAAGGAATTTTCCGTCCGCGAGACCTTCGGGATCGATAGCAACATGAAGGTCATGGGCTATGCGGAAACCAGCCAGCATGCGCCCCCGTTGGACCCGGACTACCTGTTTGACCGCAACACTACGCTGGCGATCCTTGCGGGCTTTGCCTTCAACCGCCGCGTCATGGTGCAGGGCTATCACGGCACCGGCAAATCGACCCACATTGAGCAGGTCGCGGCCCGGCTGAACTGGCCGCTGGTCCGCGTCAACCTCGACGCGCACGTCAGCCGAATCGACCTCGTCGGCAAGGACGCGATCGTCGTCAAGGACGGCAAGCAGATCACCGAGTTCCGCGACGGCATTCTGCCCTGGGCCGTGCAGAATAATATTGCGCTCGTCTTCGACGAATATGACGCCGGCCGCCCGGACGTGATGTTCGTGATCCAGCGTGTGCTCGAAACGCAGGGTCGCCTGACGCTGCTCGACCAGAACCGCGTCATCACCCCGCACCCGGCATTCCGGCTGTTCGCGACGACCAACACGATTGGTCTCGGCGACACGTCGGGCCTTTATCACGGTACCCAGCAGATCAACCAGGGCCAGATGGACCGCTGGTCGATCGTCACCACGCTCAACTACCTGCCGCACGACAAGGAAGTCGGGATCGTTCTCGCCAAGGCAAAGGCCTATACCGGCGAGAAGGGCAAGAAGACCGTCTCCAACATGGTCCGCCTCGCCGACCTGACCCGCCAGGCCTTCATCAATGGCGACCTGTCGACGGTGATGAGCCCGCGTACGGTGATCACCTGGGCCGAAAACTCCGAGATCTTCGGCGATCTGGGCTTTGCCTTCCGGCTGACCTTCCTCAACAAGTGCGACGAGCTCGAACGCCCCGTGGTGGCCGAGTTCTACCAGCGCGTGTTCGGGGAAGACCTGCCGGAATCGGCCGCCAATCTGGCGATCACAGCGTAAGGTCCGGGACGTGGCTCTTGGCCCAGAACATCTACGACAACTCGGCATTCTTTGAGGGATACAGCCAGTTTCCACGATCGCGTGAAGGACTGACTGGCGCACCGGAATGGCCCGCACTGCGAGCCATGCTGCCTTCGCTCGCCGGAAAGCGCGTTCTGGATCTCGGCTGCGGCTTCGGCGCCTTCTGCCGCTTTGCAGTTGGGGAAGGTGCTGCTGAGGTACTCGGCATTGACCTGTCGGAAAAGATGCTGGCCGAAGCCGCTACTCGCGGACCGGGGCTGCCGATCCGCTACGAACGCGGCGACCTCGAGCATCTTGATCTCGGGGGAGAGCAGTTCGATGTCGTGTTTTCCTCACTGGCCGTGCACTATGTCGCCGATTTCGATCGATTGGTGCGAACCATCCGGCGCGCGCTCGTCTCCGATGGGGCGTTTGTGTTTTCAACCGAGCACCCGCTCTACGCGGTGCGCGCCGAACCCGAATTTGATGGCGATGGCGCGTTTCGGCTGAAAGACTATCTCGTCGAGGGTGAGCGCACCTCTGATTGGGTGGTGAACGGCGTCATCAAGCATCATCGCGTCATTTCGACGATGATTCGGACACTGCTCAGTTCCGGTTTCAGCCTCACTGATATCGAGGAATGGGGCCCCAGCGACGCTCTGATTGCTGCCCAGCCCGACTATATCGAACACCGCGTTCGTCCTATGTTTCTCCTCGTCGCCGCTCGCGCCGAACCCAAGTAAGAAGTTTGACATGGCCCTGCCCCCGCGTTCCAAGCCCAACAAGCCTGACACCACGGCGCCGTTCAAAACGGCGATGGGGGCGGCGGTGCGCGCCATTGGCGGCAAGCGCGATCTTGAAGTGACATTCTCGGCTGACCGGCCGATCCTCACCTCCGACAAGGCGCGGCTCGCCAACCTACCGCGCCTGCCGACGTTGCGCGACATCGCGATTGCCCGCGGCCAGGGCGACGCCATGGCCATGCGGCTCGCAAGCCACGACCCGGAAACCCACCGCAAGCGCGCCCCCGCCGAGCCGGAAGCCCGCGCCGCCTATGATGCGCTGGAGCAGGCCCGCGTCGAGGCGCTGGGTTGCATCCGCATGCCCGGCATGACCGGTAATATCCACGAAATGCTGGAAGACCGGCTGTTCCGCGCCAACATGGCGGAAGTCCACGACAAGGCCGATGCGCCGCTGGCCGAAGCACTGGGCCTGATGCTGCGGGAGCGCGTCGCCGGCGTCGCCGTGCCGCCCTCGGGCAATGCCGTGGTCGAACTCTGGCGCAAGGAAATCGAGGCCCGTGCGGGCACGACGCTGACCACCCTCTTCTCCCGCTTCGAGGACCAGGAACTGTTCAGCCGCGCCACGCGGCAGCTGCTGCGCGACCTCAACCTCATCCCCGACAGCGATCTGGACGATGGCGAGAGCGATGACAGCGAGGGCAATGACGACAACGACCCCGAGCGCGGTCAGGACGACGACAAGACGCCCGAGCAGGGTGAAGGCGAAAGCGAAGACGCGGACGCCGATGAAGACCAGACCCCGGGCCAGTCCGACGATTCGGGAGAAGTCGAAGGCGCAGATATGGATTTCCAGGATTCGGACGAGGAGGAAAGCTCGGAGTCAGGCGAGGATTCGCCCAATCCGCCTCCGCCTGGCGCCAATGCCAAGGAATTCCAGAATGTCTTCAACTACAAGATCTTCACCCAGAAGTTCGACGAGATCGTTCGGGCGCAGGACCTTTGCCCGCCCGAGGAACTCGACCAGTTGCGGGCGCTGCTGGATAAGCAACTCGAGAGCCTCGCCGGGGCCGTGGCGCGGCTTGCCAACAAGCTGCAACGGCGCCTGATGGCGCAGCAGAACCGCAGTTGGGAGTTCGATCTCGAAGAAGGCCTGCTCGATACCGCGCGCCTCACTCGCGTAGTGACCGACCCGCTGCAGGCGCTGAGCTTCAAGGTCGAGCGCGATACCGATTTCCGCGACACCGTGGTGACGCTGCTGCTCGACAATTCGGGCTCGATGCGCGGCCGCCCGATCACCATTGCGGCGATCTGCGGCGATATCCTTGCGAGAACGCTCGAGCGTTGCGGCGTCAAGGTCGAGATCCTGGGCTTCACCACACGCGCCTGGAAGGGCGGCAAGAGCCGCGAGGCCTGGCTCGAGGCAGGACGCCCGCCCAACCCGGGCCGCGTCAACGACATCCGGCACATCATCTATAAGGCGGCCGACGAGCCGTGGCGCCACGCGCGCCGTAACCTTGGCCTGATGATGCGCGAGGGCCTGCTCAAGGAAAACATCGACGGCGAGGCCCTGCAATGGGCGCATAAGCGCCTGTTGGGGCGGACAGAAAATCGCCGCATCCTGATGGTGATCTCCGATGGCGCGCCGGTTGACGACTCGACCCAGTCGGTCAACGCGGGCAACTACCTGGAGGCGCACTTGCGGCAGGTCATCGAGGAAATCGAGACGCGCTCCAGCGTGCAGCTGGTGGCCGTGGGCATTGGCCACGACGTGACGCGCTACTATCGCCGCGCGGTGACACTGCTCGATGCCGAGGAACTGGCGGGCGCCCTGACCGACGAGCTGGCTTCGCTGTTTGATGAAGAGCCCGCCGGGGGCTACCGAAGGAACCGCTCCTGATGACGGCGAGGCGCCGCGCCAAGCATCTGCCCGGCGCCGGCCTCGCAGTCCTGAGCCTCGGGGCCGCGATCGTTGTGGGCGCGGCCCTGGTCGCACGGGCGGACGAACAGAGTGTCTCGGCCATCCAGCTTGCGACCTTCATGTCTGCAAAGGTCGGCGAGCCCGTGCAGCGCCTGATCTGGCGTGGCGGGCTGGAAATGAAGAGCCCCGTCGACACCTTTGGTGGCCTCTCCGGGCTTACCTTCATCGGCAGTGACGGCCGCCTGGTGATGGTCTCGGACCGCGGCAATTTCGTTTCCGGGCAACTGATCTATGACGAGGCCGGGCGCCCGCTGAGCCTGATCGGCGTGAGGATCGAGCCCTTGCAAAATTCCAAGGGCAACGACCTGCCCCGCGCCTATGCCCGTGACGCAGAATCGCTTGCGCTGGTGGAGCGCGATGGGGTGCCTAGTGCTGTCCGGGTGGGATTTGAGAACCTGACGCGCGTTGCCGATTTCGCGCTGGTGGACGGGCGGCCGCAGGGCCCTGCCCGCGAAATCACCATCCCCAAATGGCTGAGCGACGTGCGAAGCAACGAAACACTTGAGGCGGTCTGCATCGCACCCCCGACCTCGCCGGTGGCCGGCTCGACCTTGCTTTTGCCTGAGGGCATCCTCAATGACGCCGGCCAGCACGCCGGGTATCTCCTGGGCAAATCCGACAAGGGGCCGCTGAGCTATATTTCTGGCGACGGCATGAACCCGACTGATTGCGCGTTCTTGCCCAACGGCGACCTGCTGGTGCTGGAGCGTGGCATCTCGCTGTTCATGTTCACGATGCGCCTCGTCCGCATTCCAGCAGCCGCCTTGGTGCCAGGCGCCATGCTGGAGGGCTCGGTGCTGCTGCAGACCACCGGCGGCGATATTGACAATATGGAAGCGCTGGCCGTGCACCCAGGCCCCGATGGTCAGACGCGCATCGCCATCGCGTCTGACAACAACTTCAACGACTGGGAACGCAACCTGCTGCTGGAGTTCAGCCTGCCGAACTAGGCAGCGGTGGAGCGCGCTTGCAGCGGCATGATCCTGCCCATCAGCAGCCGGTAGGGGGCCAAGAGCAGCAGCGCCGCAAGGAATTTCACCATGAAGTCGCCCGTGGCGAGCGAGGTCCAGAGCGGCACTTCTGCGCCAACGCCGAGCCAGGGTGCGCCAAAGCCGAGCGATCCGTCCTGCATGCCGAACAGACCGTCGATGAAGCCCAGCGCCGGAGCGAAGGCGATGGTGAAAAAGATCAGAGTATCGAGCAGCGAGCCGAACAGCGACGCCGCCAGCGGCGGCAGGAACCAGACGCGGTTGCGGAGCCGCGAGAACACCGAAATATCGAGCAGTTGACCGATGAGGAAGGCAGTCGCCGAGGCGATGGCGATGCGCGGGGTCGAGAGCACTGCCGACAGACCGAGCGCCAGCACGAAACCGACAACCACCACCAGGCGAGCGCGCGTTGCGCCCTCGTAGCGATTGGTGAGGTCGGTGACGAGGAAGGCGAAGGGGTAGGTGAAGGCGCCCCAAGTGAGGAGATCGCCCAGATGGATCGGGCCGAGGTCGGCGTGGACCGGATACTGGACGAGAATATTGGACGCGGTGACGACCGCGATCATGGCGGCGATAGCCGCGAGCAGGCGAGCGAGCATTCTATGCACCTCTATGTTGGCTGCTGACCGGCATCAGACCGGGGCAGAATACAAAACCGCGCGACCCCAAGGGAATCGCGCGGCCAAATTCGTCAGGGACGGTGCCTAGGCGGCGAGAGCCGCGCGCACTTCCTTCTTGAGGGCCAGCGCGACCGGCGACAGTTCCTCATCGTGGGCCTTCACAAGGAAAGCATCGAGACCGCCACGGTGTTCGACCGTGCGCAGCGCGTTCGCGCAGATGCGGAGCTTGACCGAACGGCCGAGCACATCGGAGAGCAGCGATACGTTGATGAGGTTGGGCAGGAAGCGACGACGGGTGCGGTTGAGCGCGTGGCTCACCGTGTTCCCAGTCATGACGCCCTTACCGGTGAGTTCGCAGCGGCGAGCCATTTGAAAATCCTGTCAATTCTTCCCTCGGCGCAGGACAATCCTACGCAACGGGATGGAGTCTGTTCTTGATTGCGGCCTGTCCCTAGTCCAAAGCGCTTCGTCCGTCAAGTTCACAAGCCCCGGAACGCCTTGCCAGCCGGGCGTGACGTGGGCAAGTTGGGCGCCGAGCGATTCGCCCCTGAGCGCCGTCAGAGGTTCTGGATTTCCGTGCCAAGCACCACGTTCTGCAAATCCCTGTGCGCGGCCGCCATTGGCGTGATGTCGCTGACCCTCTCGGCCCAGGCAGCCGAGGTGCGTGCTGTCGCCAAATATGCGGTGACGCTCGGCGGTACCCAGATCGCCACGGCGAATGTCTCGCTCGATGACACCGGCTCCACCTACTCGATGGCTGTGGATGCCAAAATCTCCGGGCTCGCCCAGCTTGTCGCCAACGGCACAGCACGGCTCGAATCGACGGGGAACTCCACAGGCTCGGGGCTCAGGGCCCAAAAGTTCGATATCGTCACCCATGCCAGCGGCGAGGATTTCTCCGTCGCCATCACCTATGCGAGCGGCGGCGTCGCCTCGTTCGTGGTGACCCCGCCCATCGTCAACAATATTGATCGGGTGGCCATCGAGCGCAAACAGCTGACGGCCGCCAATGACATGGCAGCCTCGTTTGTCTTGAAGGGCGGCAAGCTCGACAAATCGCTCTGTGACCGCAAGCTGCAGATCTTCACGGGCGTTGAGCGGTTCAACCTCTCGATGCGCTACACCAAGGACGATGTGGCGACCTCCAAGCGCACCGGCTATCAAGGGCCGTTGGTGCTCTGCTCGGTGAAATACACCCCGATCTCGGGCCACTACACCACGTCCGAAGTCACGACCTATCTGGCCGCCAGCGAGCGCATCCTGATCTGGTACGCGCCGCTCGCCGCCCCCGGCTACTTCATCCCCTACCGCGCCATCATCAGCACCGAAGCCGGAGACCTGTCGGTCGTGCTGACGGATCTGCAGCAGTAGAGTACGTAGAATATCCAAATATCGCCATCGTCAAAGATCGGGTCTCATCTGCTAAACGGCGGGAGGGAATGCGGTGAGCAAGACGGGGCACTATATTTTTCAGTACATTATCGTCCGAGTGATTTTCATAAACATCCTTCTGGCTGGCGGAGGCATGGGACTGATCGTACTTGGTCTCATTATGGAGACATACGGCCTACACAATGACGCAGTGGAACGGTTTGCTGGCTTCGCGTCGTCGCTCCTCACCTTCCTAGGTGTTCTGGTAACCGCCGGCTCGATTTACCTCAAGTCCTGGATACCATCGAGGCCCGACCCCGCGAGCACAATTCTCACTGCACCAGTGGCCATGATCGCTTGCATGGTGGCGATAATCATATTGTTCTGGCAGGGCTCAATTCCGGCCAATGTCGTCAATGGGTTTGCGCTGCTCGGCCTCGCCGGGGCACTTTTGCGTATTCAGCCCAACCGCCAGAACTGGGGGCCGGCCTTTTCCGCCGAGCCTAGCGAGGGCCATTCTGAAAATCATGGTTAATCAAACCTGAAGATTTTCAGTGTGCCGGAACGGGACGGTCAATCGCTATTTTGCCAATAGCGGCGCGGCAAACCCCGCTGCGACCTGGGCCAATACGTAAACAGCTCAAAAATCTTTGCTGCTGAACGTTTTACCTTCGCTTCACGAACGCCCGATTCGACCGTCAGATCGGGGCCGGTTAACACTTTGGCAACGGGTGTGAACGGTTTTAGCCGGCAATCGGGCAGCTTTGCGGTCCGCACCTCCTCTGTGGTGGCCGGAGTGCTGGCGACCCACCATATGCTGTGGTGAACAAAGGCGGATTTGTGAGTCGCCGCCGATTCGACGCCGGTTTGTTCTCTCTCCGTACCAGTGCTTAATGCGCCACAGTTTTGGCCAGCAACACTGTCTCGTTTTCAGACACTCGTTTCTGCGGGAAAGATCACCTAAATAGGTCAAGATGACTCCCGCAGATGCCTCCTCGCTCAAGGCGATTCTTGGGCCCACCAACACCGGCAAGACCTTCTTCGCCATCGAGCGGATGCTGGCGCATCGCTCGGGGATGATCGGGCTGCCGCTGCGTCTGCTGGCACGCGAGGTCTATCACAAGATTGTCGACCGCATTGGCGCCCAGCACGTGGCGTTGGTCACGGGCGAAGAGCGGATCGTGCCGCCAAAGGCGCGATACTGGGTCTGCACGGTTGAGGCGATGCCCACCGACGTGCCGGTCGAATGCGTCGCGATCGACGAAATCCAGGTGGCGACCGATTTCGACCGCGGCCATGTCTTCACCAACCGTCTGCTGCACGCGCGCGGGCTGAGCGAGACGCTGCTGCTGGGTGCCTCCACGATGGCGCCGCTGATCCGGGCGCTCCTGCCGGATGCCGAAATCATTCACCGGCCACGCTTTTCCGAACTGACCTATGCGGGCTCAAAGAAAATCTCGCGGCAGCCCAAACGCTCGGCGATCGTCGCGTTCTCCGCTACCCAAGTCTATGCCATCGCCGAACTGATCCGGCGCGAACGCGGCGGCGCGGCCGTGGTGATGGGCGCCCTGAGCCCTCGCACCCGCAATGCGCAGGTGGAACTGTACCAGAACGGCGACGTCGACTTCCTCGTCGCGACCGATGCCATCGGTATGGGGCTCAACCTCGATGTGCACCACGTGGCCTTTGCCGACGACACGAAGTTCGATGGCCACCAGACCCGTCCACTGACCCCCGCCGAGTTCGCGCAAATTGCCGGGCGGGCCGGGCGGCACATGCATAACGGCACGTTCGGGGTCACCGGCAATGCCGCCGAATTCGAACCCGAACTGATTCAACAGCTTGAGGGTCATGACTTCGAGCCGGTGCGGCAAGTGCAGTGGCGCAATGCCGAGCTTGAGTTCGCCTCGATCGACGCGCTCCATATCAGCCTTGACCGCACCCCGACGATAAGGGCGCTGACCCGGGTGCCGGTGGCGACCGACCAACGGACGCTGGAATTCGTTGCCCGCAACGAAGCGGGCGCTGCGGCCAGGGGCGAAGCGGCGGTGCGGCTCTTGTGGGAATGCTGCGGCATTCCCGACTATCGCGACATCTCGCCGGCCCATCACGGCGAGATCGTCACCCGGATCTACCTCGACCTCCGCAACCGCGGCCGTGTCGATGCCGACTGGATTGCCGAGCAGGTGCGCTTCTGCGACAATGTCGTCGGTGACATAGACACGCTCAGCAACCGGATCCGCCAGATCCGTACCTGGACCTTTGTCGCCAACCGCAAAAACTGGCTTGAAGACCCTGCACATTGGCGCGAAAAGACCCGTGACATCGAAGACCGCCTGAGTGACGCGCTGCATGAGCGTCTGACCCAGCGGTTTGTCGACCGTCGCACATCGGTGCTGATGCGCCACTTGAGAGACAAGCATATGGTATCGCCTGAAATTAACGACCGCGGCGAAATTAGCCTCGAAGGCCACCTGATCGGCTCGATCGAGGGGTTCCGCTTCACGCTGGCCCGGTCGGAAGGTGGCGATGCCAAGGGCGTCGCAACGGCAGCTGCCCAGGTGGTGGCGCCCGAAATCGCCAAGCGCGCCGAGCGCGTCGCGGGGGCGCCGAACGAAGAGTTCGTGCTGGCCACCGACGGCTATGTCCGCTGGCGCGGCCAGGTGGTCGCCAACCTTGCCGAGGGCGACACACTGTTTGCGCCCCGCCTGATCATCCTCGCCGACGAGAGCCTTTCTGGCCCGGACCTCGAGCGGGTGCAGGACCGGTTGAACCTGTGGCTGAGGCACCTGATAAACACCCAGCTCGAAAGCGTGCTGTCGCTGGAAGCCCCTGCAGACCTTGAAGGTTCGGCTCGCGGCATCGCATTCAGGCTCTACGAAAACCTAGGCATCCTGCCGCGCAGCGCGGTCAGTGACGAGGTCAAGGCACTCGACCAGGACGTCCGCGGCAAGCTGCGGAAGCTCGGCGTCAAGTTCGGCGCCTATCACCTCTATGTGCCGCTGAGCCTCAAGCCCGCGCCGCGCGAGCTGGCGCTGATCCTTTATGCTCTGAAGCACGGCGGCGTCCGCCAGCCGGGTATTTCGGACCTGCCGCAGATCGTGCTGTCGGGTCGCACCTCGTTCCTGATCGACCCTGAGGTGAACCCCAAGCTCTATGAGCTCGCCGGGTTCAAGGTCGCCGGACGCCGGGCCGTGCGGGTCGATATTCTGGAGCGGCTGGCCGATATCATCCGCCCGCTCATCGCCCTTAACCCCGTGACGCATCAGGGACAATTGCCCGCCGGAGCGGCCGAGGGCAACGGCTTTCGGGTGACGGTCGAGATGACCTCGCTGCTCGGGACGGCAGGCGAAGACTTTGCCTCGATCCTCAATTCGATCGGCTATCGCGTGCGCCGCACCCCCAAGGTGGTGGCGCCGGTGGCCGACGCTGCGCCTGCTGCTGACGTCGCCGATGCGGCGGTCAACGCCGAGGCGGTCGGCGCTGTCGAAGGCACCAACCCGCCCGATACAACGCCCGCTGCCGAGACCGCTGTCGTTGCCGAGGCTGCCGCCGATCTCGGCGCCCCCGGCCCCGCCGTGGAAGCTCCTGCCGCTCCAGCCGAGCCCGAGTTCGACGAAGTCTGGTTCCCCGGCGGTCGCCGGCCGGACAATGCCCGGAATGACAACCGCGGCGAGAACCGCCCGCGGCACAACCGCCCGGCCCGCGCTGATGTGCCCGCAGCAGAAGGTGCGCCGACTCTGGCCGAAGGCGAAAAGCCTGCCGAACGGCAGCGCTCGTTCCGCCGCCCCGAGGGTGATGGCAAGCCGAATGGCCGGCCGCGCTCGGATGGCCCGCGTCCCAACGGTCCGCAGGGTGACCGTAAGCCCTTTGAAAATAAGGGGAAACCGTCAGGCGGCAAGCGCTTTGACAAGCCCAGGGACGACTGGAAAGAGCACCGCCCGCGCGAAGAGCGGAAGCCCGCTGCGGTCGACCCGAACTCGCCCTGGGCGGCGCTGCTGGCGCTGCGCAACCCCAAGTCTGACTGACCGGGCGCCGCTTGGACAAACAGCGCCTCGACAAGTGGCTGTTCTTTTCCCGCGCCGTAAAGTCGCGGACGCTGGCGCAGAAACTGATCGAAACCGGTGCGGTGCGGGTCAACTCTGACCGCACCGTGCATACCGACCATAAGGTCGGCGCCGGTGATGTGCTGACCATGACCGTACACGAACGCCTGCTGGTCTGGCGCATCCTCGACCCCGGCAGCCGGCGCGGCCCGGCGACTGAAGCCGTGCTGCTCTACGAGGACCTCTCGCCCCCGCCAGTGCCGCGTGAAGCGGCACCGTCGGTGCAGGGTGCACGAGATCCGGGCAGTGGCCGGCCGACGAAGAAAGAACGGCGCGAAACGGATCGTCTGCACGATGATGACGCGTAAGTGACCTGCCTCGATTTCGCCTCCTCAATTGTGGCAACGCCGCATCTCGAACCGCGCGAAGTTTACCACGCGGGCAACAGGCGGGGACAAGTTGGGCTGATGCGACGAAATCCCCGCAACACCGCGCCGCCGTTTGGCTTGCGATGGCGGGGAAAACCGGCTAGCAACCGGGCTTGGCTCTTGGCGGCGTTCTGCCTCGGGCCGAGAAGGCAAGACCCAGCGCCTCCAACTGATCAGGCTCGCACGCTGATATGACCTACATCGTCACCGACAACTGCGTTAAGTGCAAATACATGGACTGCGTCGAGGTTTGCCCCGTCGACTGCTTCTATGAGGGCGAGAACATGCTCGTCATCCACCCCGACGAGTGCATCGACTGCGGCGTGTGCGAACCGGAATGCCCGGCTGAGGCGATCAAACCCGACACCGAGCCGAACCTCGACAAGTGGCTGGAAATCAACTCGAAATATGCCTCTGCCTGGCCCAATATTACGGTCAAGCGCGATGCGCCGTCCGACGCCAAGGAGTTTGACGGCGTTGAGGGCAAGTTCGAGAAGTTCTTCTCGGAAGCGCCAGGCGAAGGCGACTGACCACAGTTCGGCCATCGCCGAACCCCGCCGATGAACAGGTTCTGAACCGGCGCCCGCCGGGTTTTCGGCTGTCGATTCGTTCCTTTTGATTTTGCTGAAATTTTGTGCTATGCTCCAAGAATGAATGGAGCTTCCCCATCGTCCAGCTTGTGCCAGTAGGCACTTTTTTTTGACATCATGATCTTACTGGAGCGCAGTCGATCGGTCGCGCGGACCAATCGAGTGCGAGATGTGCTGCTCTGCCCTCGTTTCTTGAGGGATGCGTACAACAACAAGACCGGGCTTTCCGCGAGAGCACCGGTCCGGCGGCGGCGTTAGATAGGAGTATTGTCTATGGTTACCAAAAAGCCCGTGCAGCGGCTTGGGTTCAAGACTGGCGAGTATGTCGTCTACCCGGCTCATGGCGTCGGACTGATTACCTCGATCGAAGAGCAGGACATTGCGGGCTTGACCCTCGAGCTGTTCGTGATCTCTTTTGAGCAGGACAAGCTGACCCTCCGCGTTCCCGTTGCCAAGATCAAATCCGTCGGCATGCGCAAGCTCGCCGAAGAGGACGAAGTCAAGAAGTCGCTCGAGACCGTCACCGGCCGCGCGCGCGTCAAGCGCACCATGTGGTCGCGCCGCGCCCAGGAATATGAAGCCAAGATCAACTCGGGCGACCTGATCGCCATCTCTGAGGTGGTCCGCGACCTGTTCCGTGCCGACGACCAGCCCGAGCAGTCTTATTCGGAACGCCAGCTGTTCGAGCAGGCGATGGACCGGATGAGCCGCGAAGTGGCATCGGTCAACAAGCTGACCCTCACCGAGGCCGTGCAGCTGATTGAAAAGAACCTCGCCAAGTCGCCGCGCCGCGGTCCCAAGACCGACGCAGCAGATGCTGCCGACGCCACCGACGCCGAGGAAGCAGCGGCCTGATTGGTCGCACTGCTACTGGAAATCGAAAGGGCTGGTCTTCGGACCGGCCCTTTTGCTTTTCGGGTCAGACTACCGCCGCGGTCGGCAAGCGTGCCGGGCGTTTGACTCCGGCCAACAAAGCGATGGCAAAGAACACTGCGATGCCGGCAACGCCGGTGCCGACCACAACCCAGAGCGTCAACGGCACACCCATCGCACCGATCAGCACCGCGAAGACGAATGGCGCGACGGCAGAGGCCACCTGGCGGGCGGACGACAGCCAGCCGAGGCGAGCCCCATAGCGCTCGCGGCCCAGAAGCTGCAGCGGCAGCGCGCCGGAAACGATGCTGGTGAGGCCCGAACCGAGGCCGAAGAGGATGGCGAACGCGACGCCGCCCGCCAGCGTCGGTGCGGTCAGGGTGAGGACCAGCAGCCCCGTGGGCAGCAGCGCGGCGGCGATCACCGCCAGCCATGACGACAGCAGATCCTTGCCGAACAGCATGTTGACCAGCCGGCTCAGGACTTGGGCCGGACCGAAAAGGCTGGTGACCAGCACCGAACTGGCGCCAAGGCCGAGCGCCGTCAGCAACGGCATCACCTGCAGCAGCACGCCCGAAAGCACAAAACCCTCGATGGCAAATCCGCAGAGCATCAGCAGGAACCCCAGCCGCCGATGCCTCAGGGCAAGCGCCCCGAGGGCTGTGGGGGCCAAAGGCGTGTCGGCGGCCGCGGCGAGTACCACCAGCGGCGCAGCCGGACGCGGCAGCGTTGCGAGCCAGAAATGCAGCGGAGCGCAGACGAAGAGGTTGAGCCCGGCAAACACCAGGTAGACGCCGCGCCAGTCCATGACGTGGAGCAAGAGCGACGTGAACGGCCAGAACAGCGTTGAGGCGAAGCCCGCGATCAGCGTCAGATGGGTGATGCTGCGCTGCGCCCCTCGCCCACCCATCTGCACCAAAGCCGCGAAGGCCGCCGCATAAAGGACCAGCGCCGAGGCGACCTCCATGGCGACGAGCGCGATGGCAAAGACGACCCCGTTGCTGGCAAGCGCCGCCACCACCAGCATCAGCGCCGCGGCGACCGAGCCCACCACCATGGTGCGGGCCGCCCCGAACCGATCCATCAGGTGCCCCATGCCCGGCGCCGCGAGGCCACCGGCGAGGAGCGCCAGGGTCAGTGCGCCGAACACCCATTCCTGCGACCAGCCAAAGCTCTGCCCGATCCCCGGCGCGACGACGCTGAACGCATAGTAGAGCGTGCCGTAGCCGATGATCTGGGTGACACCGAGCGCCCAGATGGCGGCGGCAGGAACGCGGACATCCATGGCTCAGGCGATCTCAACCGTTCTAGTGGAGGACTTTGACGTGCCACATCCGCAGCCTGCCTCGCCCTCGGCCTTGGCGACCTCATCGGCGACGCAGCACGAACTGGTGCTCGCAGCGGGACCGCCGCAACAGCCGGCGCCGCCAGTGACGGGCGCCGTGCCGCACACCCCGGTCTGCGGCAGGACCAGATGCACCTGCCGGGCCGCCACCGGGTCCCCGGCGAGTTCGGCAACGATTGAGCGCACCTGCTCGTAGCCAGTGGCCATCAGGAAGGTTGGCGCTCGGCCGTAGGACTTGGCACCCACGATGTAGACCCCGGCATCGGGATGGCTCAACTCGTCGACGCCATGCGGCGGGACGTCGCCGCAGGAGTGGACGTTCGGATCGATGAGCGGCGACAGCGCCGGCGGCGCCTCGGTCGCCGGATCGATGCCGATGCGGAGTTCGCTGAGGAGGCCGAGATTGGGGCGGAAACCGGTGGCGACGATGATGCGATCGACCCCCAGTTTCACATCGATGGAGCCGAGCTTGCCCTCGACCACGACACCAGGGTGCGATGGGGTGACGCGGCTGGCGGCAAACGGCGCCAGCACTTCGAGACGGCCCGCATCGATGGCGCGCTTGGCCGCAAGGCCCAGGGCACCGCGCTCCGGCAACTGGTCGTTGAGGCCACCGCCGAGCAGGCGCTCGATGCGGTTGCGGCGCAGCGCCCAGAGGACACGGGTGCCGGGCGCTTCGGCCTCGAGGGCCAGCAGATCAAGCGCAGCATTGATGGCCGAGTGGCCGCTCCCGACCACCAGCACGGTCTTGCCGGCATAGGTCGCGCGATCAGCACCCAGAACGTCCGGGATGCCATAAGCGATCAACTCTCGCGCCGCCGCCTCGCCGGGGACTGCGAGACCATCGATGCCCATCGGGCCGGGCTGACCCCAGGTGCCCGACGCATCGATAACGGCACGCACGAGCGTAGATTGCTCGGTGCCATCAGCATCGACCCAGCGCAGGTCGAACGGACGCCTGCTGCGGCCCGGCGTCGTGACCTTGTCGAGCCCTTGCTTCGTGACGGCGGTGACCCGGGCTCCGAGGCGCAGGTGCGGTGCGATCTGCGGCAGGTGCGCCAGAGGCTCGAGGTAGCGGCTGACGATCTCGCCACCGGTCGGCAGGTCGGTGGCTTCTGGCTCATCCCAGCCGGATGCGAGCAGCAGCGTGCGGGCGGCAGCGTCGACCGTGTATTGCCAGGGCGAGAACAGCCGCACATGCGCCCATTGCCGGATCGCCGCACCGACCTCGCTACCCTGCTCAAACACCACGGGAACCTGCCCGCGCTGCACCAGATGGGCAGCAGCGGCGAGCCCGACCGGACCGGCGCCGATGACCGCGACGGGAAGCGTTGTGATATCGTCCATGGCTATTCCATCCTTCCAGAAATTTCGAAATAGTGGTGAAAACGAAAGGCACGTTCAGGCTGCGGCGATGTCATCCTGGGAGGAGCAACCGGCAGCCGCATCGGCGCAGCACTCGTCCGAGAGGTAGCCAATGAGACCGTTCATCGCGGAATAGTTGGCGCGGCAGATCAGCGTGGTCGCGTGGCGTTCCTGCGAGACCAGTTGCACCTCGATCAACTTGCGCAGGTGATGCGACAGCGTCGAGGCCGCGATATCGAGCTTCAGCTGCAGCTTGCCGACGGGCAGGCCGCCATCCCCCGCGCGAACGAGCGAGCGGTAGATCTGCAACCTTGTGGCGTTGCCTAGTGCCTCAAGCTGGGAAGCTGCTGTTTCGAGTTTCATGGAAATAGGATAGCCGCCCTCCGGCGACTGTCAACCCTCTTTCGAGGATCATCGAAATACGCTGTCATCAAAGGTTCATTTGACCTGAAGAGGACTATATCGATAATTCCGGATATATCGACTCTTGAGGAGGCCGCACGATGGCTGCAGAGCGCGTCTACAATGTGCTGTTCCTGTGCACCGGCAATTCGGCGCGCTCTATTCTGGGTGAGGCGCTGTTGAACCAGCTTGGCCAAGGCCGCTTCCACGGCTTTTCGGCTGGCAGCAGCCCCAAGGGCCAGATTCACCCGATGACACTCGAAACATTGAAGAAGGCCGGAATTGCCACCGACGGCTATCGCTCCAAGAGCTGGGAGGAGTTCGCCGGACCCGAGGCCCCGGTGATGGATTTCGTCTTCACCGTTTGCGACAACGCCGCAGGTGAGACCTGCCCGATCTGGCCCGGCCATCCGATGACCGCCCATTGGGGCATCGAAGACCCCGCAGCCATCACCACCCCCGGCTTCAAGCAGGAGGCGGCGTTTGAGGACGCGCTGAAATACATGCGCAACCGTGTTGTAGCCTTCATCAACTTGCCCATCGCCAGCATCGACCGCATGGCGCTTGGCACCAAGCTGCGCAATATCGGCGCCATGGACGGCTCGACCACCAAGGCGTCCGGGGCTGCGTAGCTGACAGGTCGAGGCGCGGAGGACCTCCCCGCGCCCCGGCCAGTCTGTTTGGCCTACTGCGCCGCCACCGCGTCGCAGCTCACTTCGGGGTTCATGTCCGAGAACGTCCCCGTGGGGTTGCTCCGCCACGCCCAGACGTGGAGCTCGTAGAACGCCGGCAGGCCGTAGCGGTTGGGCGCGTTGGTGAAGCTGAACAGGTGCCCGTCGAGGTTGGCCGGACCCTTGGTGGTGATGTATTCAACCGCGATCAGCTGCATCGAACCATCGGCCTGCGGCTCGTACATCACGGCTTCCGGATGGGCGATGTCGATCGCGTCGTCCTTGAGGTTGGCCTCGGAGACGAAGTGGACGCCCATGGCGCCGCCTTCGATGCCGCTGACGCACGGGATCGGGGCATAGCCCTCGGCCTTGGCGACTGCGAGATCCTTGAAGCGGTCATTGGCGCCGCGCACCGCGGCGGCCAGCGGGTTGTTGGCCTCGTGCGCCTCGGCACGGGCAAAGCGCAAGCCGCCAATGGGTTCGTAGGCGACAGCCGTGCCGACCGAGAACATGGCGGCAAGGATTAGGGCCTTGGCCCCGAATGAAAGTGTCATTGCTGACTCCATGAGTGGTGGGGCGAAAGGCCCTTAGTGCTTAGCGGTAGAAATAGGGGTCGAGCACGCGCACTTCGGTGATGCGGTCGACAGGCAGCGCGTTCTTCTGCGCGACGCTGCGGATCGCCTCGGGCGACGGACCGTCATAGACGCAATAGCTCTGCTTCTTGTCGGGCGAGACGAACGACTGCACCCAGGTGACACCCTTTTCGGCGTTGCGGGCGACGACGCCGCCCATGGCGGCAGCACCGGATTCATCGATCGGGACGATGAGGCCATCGGGGAAGTTGCGTTCAACGATATAGCGGGGCATGTGATAATCCTTGTCTGAAAGCCGCCCTTGCGGCGGCGACACAGCAATCGCATCATCGAGGTGCGCGTCGTATCGGTGGGATTGCCCAGTTTCCGATCGGCGATTACCCATATTTCTGCCCGTGCCGGGGATTAATCCCGCGCCGGTGACGTTGTGGTTAGGGGTGGCGTCTGGCCGTTTCGATTTGCAGGTCGAAACGGCAGAGGGAATATTTTGATGATGTTACTGGAGCGCGATGCGCACCTTGCAACATTGCGCACGCTGGTTGCCGACGCCGCCGCCGGGCGAGGCCGGCTGGTTGCTGTGACCGGCGAGGCAGGCGCCGGCAAGACCGCCCTGATCGCCCGGTTTACTGCGGAACTTGGCCCCACGGTGCGCCTGCTGCGCAGCGCCTGCGAGGACCTGTCGATCCCCGATCCGCTAGGGCCGCTTTACGACCTGGCGCGCGAGGCCAACTGGCCCATCGACCGCGTCGGCGGCACGCAGGGCGAGCGCCTGCCGCTGTTTTCAGATGCGCTGGCGGTGTTCGAGACACCCTCGCGGCCGACGGTGATCGTTATCGAGGACTTGCACTGGGCCGATGACGCGACGCTCGACCTGGTGCGGTTCATGGGGCGGCGCATCGCCAGCACGCATATTCTGCTGCTGCTCACTGCCCGCAATGATGACAGCGAAGGCCAGAAGCGCCTGCGCCGGGCGCTGAGCGATATCCCGCCCAACAATCTCCACCGAATCGATGTGCCGCTCCTGAGCGAGGCAGCGGTGACGCAACTGGCCGGCGGCACCGGGCAGGATAGCGGCGCCATCTACAGGGCGAGCGCCGGCAACGCGTTTTTTGTCACCGAACTGCTGCAGGATGGGACAGATCACAACCTGCCGCAAAGCGTGCGAGACGCCATCCTGGCGCGGGTCGAGCGGCTCTCCCCCGATACCCGCTCGGCACTGCACACCGTGGCGGTGTTTCCTCGCCGCGTGGAGACGGCGGTTCTGCGCCGGGTGCTGTATGGCGGTGACGAATGGCTGGCCGAGTGCGTTGCGGCGGGCCTACTCGAAGCGCGCGGCGACAGCTACGCCTTCCGCCACGAGATCGCCCGCCGCACCGTCGAGGCCGATTTGCCGCAACATCGCCGCGAGGCGCTGAACGCGCAGGTGCTGGCGGCACTGCGGCAGATCCCCGATATCCCGGCAGCACGCCTCGCCCACCACGCGGTGGAAGCCCGCAATGCCCAAGCGGTGCGCGAACTCGCGCCGCGCGCCGCCTATGAGGCCTCGCGCATCGGCGCGCATCGCGAGGCGGCCGGGCACTATGAGGCGATGCTGAAGCTCACCGATGGCTTCACGCTCGACGAGCAGGCCGAGATCAACACCCGCTATGCCTTCGAGTGCCACGTGATCGGCCGCATCCCCGAAGCGATCGAGGCGCAGAAGCGGGCGCGAGACCTCTACCGCCGCCTCGGCAACCGGGTCGACGAGGGCAATGCGCTGCGCTGGCTGAGCCGTTTGAGCTACCTCAACGGCCGCCGGCGCGATGCCGACACCTATGGTGCCGAAGCGATCGCCATGCTGGAGACGGAACCGCCGGGCGCCGAACTCGCCATGGCGTATTCCAACCTCTCCCAGCTGGCCATGCTTGAGGATGAGCATGAAAAAGCCATCCGGGAGGGCCGCTCGGCAATTGCGCTGGGTCAGGTGCTGGGGCGGCCCGATATTGTCTCGCACGCCCTCAACAACATGGGCACGTCACGCGCCTGGGGCGACCGCCAGCAGGGGCGGGTGGAACTGAGCCAGAGCCTCGAGATGGCGCTGGCGCACAATTTCCAGGAGCACGCGGCGCGCACCTACACCAATTACGGGTGTTTCGAGATCAATGTGCTGGAGTACCAGGCAGCGCGTGAGCAGTTTGAGACCGGCATCAGCTATTGCATCGACCACGACCTCGATACCTGGCGCTGGTACATGCAGGGCTGGCTCGCCGAGACCCTGCTGCGGCTCGGGCACTGGACCGAAGCGGCGGACAAGGCCGGCGAGATCGTCGACGCCGAGTATGTCTCGCCGCTGATGCGATATACCTCGGTGCTGGCGCTGGCCCGCCTGCGGCTGCGGCGCGGCGACCCCGATCTCGAACCGCTGCTGGCCGAGCTCAAGGCATTCACCACCTTCAATGGCGAAGTCCAGCGTCTCGCGCCCTATGCGACGATCCTCGCCGAGCGCGCCTGGCTGGGGCTCGGCGATCGCGCCGAAGCGCTGCAGGCGATCGATTGCGCGCAATCGCTGATCAGGTCGTACGAGCAGTTCGGCGAACTGGCCGTGTGGCGCTGGCGGCTTGATCCGGGTCACAAGCCGGGCGACTTACAGGGCCTCGCCGAGCCTTTTGCCGCGGAGATTGCGGGGGATTGGCGCCGCGCGGCGCGGCTCTGGGACGAGATCGGCGCGCCGTTCGAGCAGGCGCTGGCCCTGATGGGCGGGGATGAGGTGGCACAGCGCGAGGCGCTGCAGCTGCTTGAAACGCTGGGCGCGCCGCCCGCGACGAACAAGCTGCGCACCATCATGCGCCGGCAGGGGATCAACGTCGCCAACGGCCCGCGTGCCGCCACGCGCGCCAACGCGCTAGGCCTCACGGCGCGCGAGATGGAAGTGCTGATGCTGGTGGGCCAGGGACTCTCCAGCAAGCGCATAGCTGCGCAACTGGCGATTTCGCCCAAGACCGTCGATCACCATGTGGCGACGACGCTCGAAAAGCTCGGCGCGCACTCACGCAATGAGGCAAGTGCGGTGGCACGTGAGGCCGGGTTGATCTGAGGGGTCGTCGGTCTGCGTTGGACGCAGCGCAATCGTCGAAACGCTTGAAGGCCCCCTCACCCGGCCTTTGGCCGACCTCTCCCCCGAAGGGAGAGGTAAGCTGAGGCACGATCAAGCCACCTCGCCACCTCTCCCTCTGGGGGAGAGGTCGGCCCAAAGGGCCGGGTGAGGGGGCCTTCCTCTATTCGACCGCGACGATCTTGTACTTCTGGCCGGGCGTCAGCGTGTCGCCCGGATAGAGGTTGTTGATGATGTAGAACAGGTCCGTGCCGCGGGCGAGGCCGCTCATCTTGCGGGCGAGCGAGTCTGCCGTGTCGACGCTGCCGGCGGTGACGGTGCGGATCACCAGCTTCCGGGCGCTCTTGATGTCGCTCGCGGTAGCGACACGGAAACTGCGCAGCGTCGCGTCAGCGGCCTTGTCGAAGGCGGGGCTGTCGGACTTGGCGGCAAAGATGAAGCGGTAGACCCGGCCATCAAGCCGCGCCACGGCGACCCGGAAGTTCCACTGCGGGGTGACGGCGACGCCGGTGGCCATGTCGATGCCATTGGCGCTCTGCTTGATCACCGTGGTCGGTTGCAGGCCCGCGATCCAGCCGGACTTGAGGTAATCCTCAAGCGCCATGCTGGCGGGCACTTCCGCGCTGTCAAAGCGCACGGCTTCGCCTTCGCCGGCAACGCCCACTACGGCGCCCTTCGAGATCTGCAGGGTGTAGCCGTCGGGCACCGCGAAGGTGAACTTCAGCACCGGATTGACATAGCGACGGCCGACAATGGCGCCCTGCGCCGGGCTGTCGCCAAAAGCGAGGCCGTCAACGCTGGCCATATAGCCGTCGCGATCGGTCTCGCCGATGCCGGGGGCGCCGAAGAAGGCCCGCGCCGTTTCGATCGCCTTCTGGATGCGATCGGGTGTCGAGGGATGGGAGGAAAGGAAGTCATCGGCCTGGTCGGCATCGCCAACCGAGAACTTGGCAAAGCGCGCCATGGCGCCGAGGAAGCGCGCCGCTGCGTGCGGGTCATAACCGGCGCGACCGGCGGTGAGGATGCCTTCCTTGTCGGCGGCAAGTTCCTGTTGCTGGCTGAACGCGGCAAAGGAGAGCTTTGCGGCATTGGCGCTCTGGTCGGTCTCGGCATTGGCACCGAAGACGCCCGTGATCACCTTGTCGACGATCTCATCGGTCTTGGCGCGGTTGGAGCGGGCGCGGGCGTGTTTCAGCGTCACATGCGCGATTTCATGCGCGAGGACGGCAGCGAGCTCGGAGGTATCGGAGGCGAGCGCCAGGATGCCGCGCGTCACATAGACATAGCCGCCGGGCAGCGCGAAGGCGTTGACCTCGGAGGTGTCGAGAATGGTGACGGTGACCTTCTGGTTGGGCTGGTTCGCTGCCGCCAGCAGGCGCCCGACGATGCGGGCGAGCATGATCTCGGCCTGCCGGTCCGAATAGATGCCGCCATACGAGGCGATGATGCGCGGATGCTCGCGCGCGCCAATGGCATCGTCCTCATTGTCGTCCGGGCTCGCGACAATCGGCGCACTCTGGCCATTGGTGTGGCTGACTTCGACGCCCGACGGCATGAAGCTCGAGCACGAGGCGAGCAGCAACGGCAGCAGCCCGAGCAGCGCCACCCCAAGGACTTTCCTGATCGGTGCTGCGATCATTTATACGCCAAGACCTCGATCTGCTCGGGATGGGTCACGGCGATCCGTGGACCGTCATGCACATCTACCCAGCCCCTTACCCTGACCAATGCCCCGCCCAATTGCAGGGGATCGATCCCCGATCCGGAAAACAGGGCAAGCGCCGCGCGATCGATGACGGCGGTGAAATCCTGCTTCCACGTTCGGCCGAAATTCAGATAGACGCGCCCCTGCACAGTATCGGCTTGCAGCACGCGTCCTTCCACCAGCTCATAGTGGCCAGAGCGTTGGGCCAAATCGTCAGGCCTGTCTGCTCTGCGCACGGCATAATAGGGATCACTCCAGATGCCAAGCCTGTTCGCGCGCGCCTTGCCCTCGGCCGCCATCAACTCACCCGAACAAGCGCGGTTATCGGCGAAAGTGTAGAGCCGGGCGAGCCCGGCGGCGACCATCTGCTGCTGCACCCAGATCTCGGGCGATCCAAGCACATACGTCTGGCCGAGCGTGCGCCCGTGCCGATCCATGGTTTCGCCCCCATAGCGGATGATCACCTGTTTGCCGAGCGTGAGCGTTTCGAGGGCGGCGCGGGCGGCCTCGGCCTTGGGCCAGGCAACGAAGTCCTCGCTCCCCTGCGGCAGCTTGGGCGCTTGCGTTCCGATGAGGCGCACCACCATGCCGGTATCGAGAACGATGGTGTCGCCATCAGCAACGGAAACCACCGTGCCGCGCGGCCCGTCGGTGAGGCCAGCGCAGGCCCGCGCGCTTATTGGCATGGCGACCAGCACCGCCAAAGCCCCAATTCTGAGCACATCATTGAACCGCAAGTTCCGCCCCAAACGCGACGCAACAAACTGCACCAAATTGCGGCGAAATTCTTCCCACCTGCACCACAATCGCGCACACTGCCGCCCAGCGCCTCGGAGGCGCCAGTCCAGCAATCGGATGCCCGACCAGACCCATGTTGGCCGAATTCCTCGTCTACGCTGCGAGCCACAAGGCCACGCCGCCGACCTTCCGCCGGTATCTGGGTGATGCTGTCGGCAGGTGGCGGCACGGCGAGCGGCAGGCCCGGGCCTGGGCGCCGCACCTCACCAAGGCCCGCGGGCTGATCGACAGCACGATCGATGACATCGCATCACGGCGCACCGTGGTGGTGCTCGGGTCAGGGCCGCTGTTCGATATCCCGCTCGAATCGCTGGCCCGCACCTTTGAGCGGGTCGTACTGGTCGACTGGGCGCACCTGTCAGCGGTTGCACCGAGGTCGCGGCCCTATAGCAATATCGAGCGGCAATGGCGGGACCTTGGGGCCGCAGCGTGCGAGCCGCTGGCGTTCCTCAGCGAGATATCCGATCTCGACTGGGTCATCTCACCCTGCCTCATCTCGCGGCTGGCGGAAACGGCGCCCGCGGGTCAGCAGCGGCGCGCGGTGGATTGCCATCTCGACGCGCTGGCCGCACTCCCCTGCCCGGTGACGCTTATTGCCGAACTCGACTACCGGGTGTTCAACCGGCATGGCGTGATGCTGGACCATGCTGACCTGCTGTTCGGCCGCCATGTGCCGCGCACGGGCCTGCGCTGGAAATGGGAGGTGGCGCCGTTTCGCGAACATGATCGCCACACCCGCCGCGTCCACTCCGTCGCGGCCTGGCCCGACTGGCGCCACGCGTGAGTGCAAAACAAGAAGGCCGGCCCCATTGGACCGGCCTTCTGATGTTCGCAGGTTTGGCTGGCCTCAGAACTCGTTCCAGTCTTCCTTGAGCGCAGCGTTGCCCTTGGAGAGATAGGAGTTCGCTGCAGCCTTCACCTTCTGCTGCAGCGCCTTGATGCCGGTGGCAGGGGGAGCCGCGGCAGGACGCGCGGCCGGGGCCGGGGTGGCGGTGCGGCTGGTGTGCTGGTCGACCACGAAGCGGTCGACGATGGTGTCGAGCTCGTTCGCCTGGCTCTCGGTCTGCTCGATCGCGGCATTGGTTTCTTCGACGAGAGCCGCATTGTGCTGGGTCATCTCGTCCATCTGACGGATCGCGCCCGAGACTTCGGCGATGGCGTTCGACTGTTCGCGGCTGGCGCTCGAGATGTCCTTGATCAGCTCGGCGCTTTCCTTGACCGAACCCAGCATGTCGATCAGCTTCTGGGTGGCTTCTGCCACCAGCTTGCTGCCTGAACTCACTTCACCCGCAGACTGCTCGATCAGCACCTTCACCTCAGATGAGGCGCTGGCTGCCGACTGCGCAAGGCGGCGGACTTCCACGGCCACCACAGCAAAGCCCTTGCCCGCATCACCGGCGCGCGCCGCTTCCACCGAGGCGTTGAGCGCGAGGAGGTTGGTCTGGAAGGCGATATCGTCGATGAGCCCGATGATGTTGGAGATCTTGGCCGAGGACGAACTGATCCGCTCCATCGCCGCATTCGACTTGGTCATCACCTCGCCGGTGAGCGCTGCCGTATCGGAGACGTTCTGCGCCTTGCTGGAGGCCTGCTCGGCCCGCTTGGCGTTCTCGATCACCGTGGTGCTGAGCTGCTCCATGGCCGCAGAGGTCTCTTCGATCGCTGCCGCCTGCTTGGTGGTGCGTTCGGCGAGATCATTGGCACCGGCAAGGATCTCACCAGTCGCGGTCTTCAGCCCACCCGAAGTATGCCGCAACTGGCCCACCACGTCCGAGAGGTTATCGACCACGGCATTGGTATCGGCCTTGAGCTTGGCGAAGGCCCCGCGATATTCGCCCTGCATGCGCATGGTGAGATCGGTCTGGGCGAGAGCAGCCAGCACCTCTCCGGTCTCGCTGATCCCGGCATCTACGGTCGACAGCAGGTCGTTGACGTTCTTGGCGACGGCCTGCAAATCCTCATCGGGGACCGACAAGGCAATACGCTGGGTGAAGTCGCCATCGACGGCGGCATTCACTGCGGTCGCAAGCCCATCCATCAGCTGGGTCATCGACGCCGCGCGTTCACGGGTCTGGCCGGTGCGGATCGCTTCGGCATCGTTCAGTTCACGCACCTTGATGGCATTGACCTGGAACACCTTCACCGCCGCCGCCATCTCCCCGATCTCGTCACCCCGCGACGTATAGGGGATCGCCTCGTCGAGGTGACCCTCCGCAAGCGTGTTCATCCGCGCCGTCATGGCGCCCAGCGGGTTCAGCACGCGGCGGATGGCAACGGCAATTGCTGCAATGCCGGCGAGCAGAACTGCGATCGAAAGAGTAATCGCCCACAGCTGCGCCGACGCCACGGACGCCGCTGCAGCCGCTGACTCATCGTTGGAGTTGACCACCTTGTCGTCCGACATGGCCTTGAGCGCCTTGGAAAACGCGTCGCCTGCCGTCTCCTGCTCATGGTATTTCGCGGTTGCGGTTTCGGGCGCGCTGGCGAGCGCTGCCTCAACCTGCTGTGCCGCCTGCACCCAGGCACCCCAGGCTGCCACAACACCGTCATAGGCATCCTGGTCACCCTGGTCGACGATCATCGGCTTGTAGTCTTCGAGCAACTGGGCCGTGCTCGCCTCGACTTGCTGGAGGGTGCTCGCAGTGACCTGCCGCTCGGCATCGGAGACCGGGATGATCTCTTCGGCGATCAGCATCTGGGCTTCCATCGCCGAGGCCCGGATATCACCGATCTTCAGCATGGTCGGCAATGAGTTTGCGGCCAGATAGTTGACCTTTTGAGCCACCTGACCGAGGGATATCCACCCCACCGTGGCCTGTCCGAGCGCGATCGCGCCCAGTAGTGAAATCATGACGACGATGGTTTGCTTGCTGGTCAGGCCGGCCATTGCGGTATCCTTCGGGCAAGATGCGGCGCACCCCCGCCCCGATGGCTTGGCTTCATCCAGGCCGCACCCTGAACACGGCCCAGATTAAAGTCGATACCTTAAGTTAGTGCTTATTTGATCGATATTTGGGCAGTTTTTGGATGTCATCGCCCCCCTCCGGCTGCCTCGAGATTCGGATTTTATCCGCCAGATCACGAAGGTTGAGGTTTCCTCTGCGGCGCGGTTTTGCTATCCAGCACTGCTGTGCGGCCCCGTAGCTCAGCAGGATAGAGCGCAGGATTCCTAATCCTGAGGCCACGCGTTCGAATCGCGTCGGGGTCACCACGGCATTTCCGGACACGTCCCGGACACCAAAGGAGAACATCAGCCCAATGCCCGTAAGCGCCCCCGCAAGAGCCATCGCCACCCTCACCCGTCTGGCCATGGCCGGCAGCCTTGCTGCTGTGCTTGCAGCCTGCTCGATGGGCGGCCAGCCGCTGTCGCCGGGCCTGTCGGCACCGATGAACCAGCCGGGCGCACAACTGAGCCGCGTCGAGGCGCTGTTCCTCCTCAATGACTATCGCCGTACCCAGACCGCCGGTGACGTGCGCGGCGACGCCGTGCTCGACGACCGGGCACAGACCCTTGCCACCGCCTACGCCAAGACGGGCACGCCACCGGTAATGCCGGCCGGGGTGACGATCATGCGCGTCAGCGCCGGCTACAATACCTTTGCCGAAGCCTTCTCCAGCTGGCGCAATGCCCCGGCCGATGCGGCGGCGATTGCCGACCGCAGCGCCACGCGGGCTGGGCTCGGCGTCGCCTATCAGGCGAACTCGGCCAACGGCGTCTACTGGGTGCTGCTGCTTGCCCCCTGACGTCGAAACACTTGACTGCCGCTGGCTGCGCTGCCCGCTGCCGGTGCTGAAGATGGAAAAGCGCCTCGCGGCCCTCGCCGCGGGCGCGCATCTCCTGGTGCTGGCCACCGACCCGATGGCGAAGATCGACATCCCACTTTATTGCACCCAGCATGGGCACACGTGCGTGGTGACGGTGGATGGCGATGTGATGCGGTTTGGGATCGTCAGGGGTTGAGGGCTGCCCTCAGCGCCTCCCGCAAAGGCCCCCTCACCCGGCCTTCGGCCGACCTCTCCCCCGGAGGGAGAGGTAACGAGGTGGCGCGATCGTGCCTCAGCTCACCTCTCCCTTTGGGGGAGAGGTCGGACCGAAGGGCCGGGTGAGGGGGCCTTCCCCTTTGCGCAAGAGAAGAAAGCTCTCAATCCGCCAGTGCAACTGCCGCAGGGGCGTAGGTCGGGCGGGGGCGGGGCATGTCGATGTCGTCGACGACCACGCCCAGATCGGTCGCCGTGTAGGTGACGCCTTCGATCTTGTCGTTGAGATAGCTCGGCTGGCCCTTGAGCCCCATCGGGAACGCCTTGATGCGTTCGGCGACATAGGCCTTGGCCTTCTTGCCGCAGATATTTGGCTTCATGTCGACCGGCTCGCTGTCGATATTGGACAATGTCACGACGCTCTTGCCGGTGCCGGCAAAGGCGCCCGAGAGCCCGCGCAGGAACATTTCGGCGGTGAGCTCATTGCGCTCGCGCGCCGAAGACCCGCCCAGCACCACTGCCAGCAGCGAGCGGCCGTCGCGCTCGACAGTGGCGACGATATTGAGCCCGGACGAGCAGATGTAACCGGTCTTCATGCCGGTGGTGCCAGCAAAATGTTCAAGGAGGCCATTGTTGGATTCAAGGCTCTTGCCGCCCAGGAGCACCGCTTCTGTGCCGAACATCGGCAGGTATTCGGGGAAATCGCGCCGGATATAGAGTGCCAGCATCGCGAGATCGCGCGCCGAGGTCACCTGCCCGGCTGCATGGAGACCGTTGGGATCGACATAGTGCGTGGCGGTGAGGCCCATGGCCTTCGCCATCTCGTTCATTTCGGCAACGAACTTGTCGTCCGAGCCCGAGACCGTTTCGGCGACCGCAATCGCGACGTCGTTGGCGGATTTGACCACCATGATGTAGAGCGCGTCGCGCATCGACACGGCCGCGCCGATTTCGAGACCTGACTTGGCCGGCGCCTGGTTCCAGGCATTGCGGCTGATCTTGACCGGGGTGTCGAGCGTAACGCGGCCCGCCTTGATCGCGGCAAAGGCGACATAGGCCGTCATCATCTTGGTGAGCGAGGCCGGATGCCACGGAACGCCCGCGTCCTCCGCATGCAGAACTTCGCCGCTCACCGCATCGACGAGGAGCTTGGGGATCGCGAGGGCCGGACTGGCCAAGGCGACCGAGACGGCAATGAGGGTGAGGACCGTGGCGATAAACCGCCGGGCGTACTGCGCGAGCAAGGCGCCTCCGGGATATGCTGCAGGATTGGGCCCGAGGCTTCTAGCAACCACAGGCCGAATGCTCAAGACATGCAACGCCGCAGTACCGGGCCCTTGACGCGCTTGTGACTTATCAGTCGGTATCGCTCCCAGCAGCAAGGCCCCCTCACCCGGCCTGCGGCCGACCTCTCCCCCGAAGGGAGAGGTGAGCTGTGGCAAGATCGCGCCGCCTCACCACCTCTCCCTCTGGGGGAGAGGTCGGCCCGAAGGGCCGGGTGAGGGGGCCTTCTTTTTGCGTCTCAGACCGGCAGCAGCAGGCGCGTCGTGCGGGTGATCTCGGCTGAAAGGCCGGGATCGGCGGCGTGGCGGGCGGCGCGGATGGTGAAGCTGCCCGGCTCAACCACCCAGTGCTTCGCCTTCTCGCCGAAGAACGCAAAGCAGCGGTCATCAAGGCTGAGGCTGACGCGGCGGCTTTCGCCGGGATTGAGCGCAACCTTGGCAAACCCCTTCAGTTCCTGCTTCGGGCGCGGCACCGAGGCCTCTGGGTCGGAGACGTAGATCTGCACCACATCCGAGCCCTTGCGGGCGCCGGTATTGGTGAGCGTCACCGCCACTTCGACCACCCCATCGCTCTCGAAGCGGCTGGCGTCCACCGCGAGATCGGAGAGCGCAAAGCTGGTGTAGCTGAGCCCGAAGCCGAACGGGAACAGCGGGGTGATACCGTGCCGATCGTAGTGGCGGTAGCCGATGAACACACCCTCTTCGTAACGCACTTTGCCGCTGAGACCAGGATAGACCTCGCGGTCCTGCGACTGGGTGGGGTTGTCGGCGAGCCGTGCCGGGAAAGTTTGTGGCAGTCGGCCGCCGGGTTCTGAGCGTCCGGTCAGCACATCGGCAATGGCATTGCCCGCCTCCTGGCCCGGATACCAGGCTTCGAGAACCGCCGCGACCTGGTCGAGCCAAGGCATTTCCACCGGCCCGCCGGTCTGGAGGATGACGATGGTACGCGGGTTGACGGCGGCAACGGCGGCGATCAGTTCGTCCTGCCGGCCGGGGAGCTTCATGTCGAGAAGATCACTGCCCTCGGTGTCCCACTCGCCATTACGGCCGACAAACAGCAATGCCGTCTCGGCACCGCGTGCCAGTTCGACCGCTTCGGCAATCGCGTCGTCGCCAAGCGGCAGCGCGATGCCGGCGGCAAAGGCAGCGAGACCCAGTGTCGCAAAGGCCTTGGTGGCGAACTCGATCACCACCTCATGGGGGCGGCCGGCTTCGAGCTGGATGGTGCCGACGACTTCGTCGCAGCCTTCTTCGAAGAAGGTGTGCCCCTTCTGCCAGTTGCTCCACGCATCGGCGACGAGGACGCCATCGACAAACACCCGGCCAAAGCCGGCGCTGTAAATGCCCACTTCGTGCAGCCCGCTCTTTTCGGGGGTAAACGTGCCGGTGAGGCGCGCGGAGAAATTGAGCGGATCGACAGTGCCATCGGCAATGCGCCCGATCCAGAAGGCCTGCGCCTCGCTCTGCGTGTCGGTGTGGGCGGCCGGGCCCGAGAGGTCGGTCGAGGCGAAATAGTCGACCGTGAACTTACCCTTCAGCAGCGCGCGGAAGCGGTTGTTGGTCACGCCCTCGGCGTAGCTCAGGCGTTCCGTGCCGAGCATCCACTTCAGCCCGTCCCACGGGGTAACCCGGTAGTGCGGATTGAGCTGCGCGCTACCGCCGCCCATGATCTGTGCCGTCTTGGCATTGGGGCCGATCACCGCGATGCGGCCCTGGCCGGTGAGCGGCAACACGCCGTCGTTCTTGAGGAGCACCGTGCCTTCGGCCCCGGCGCGACGGATCAGCGTGCGATGGCGCGGCTGGTCATCGGCACGTTCGGCGCGGATGAGGAGGTCGTCCAGTGCGTTGACCCGCTGCATCAGGCGCAGGATGTTGAGCGTGCGGGTGCGCACCATGTCACGCGACACCTCGCCGGCTTCGACGGCGGCAACGAGTTTGGCGCCGCGATCGCGCGTCGGGCCCGGCATTTCGAGGTCGAGCCCGGCGTTCACCGTGGGGGCGGTGGAGTGCGAGCCGAACCAGTCGGACATGACGATCCCGGTATAGTTCCACTCGCGCCGCAGCACCTGCGTGAGGAGCCACTCGTTCTCTGAGGTGAAGGTGCCGTTGAGCTTGTTGTACGAGCTCATGATGCCCCAGGTCTGGGCTTTCTTGACCGCCCATTCGAACGGCACAAGGTAGAGTTCGCGCAGCGCGCGCTCATCGATTTCGGAGCTGATCGTCGTCCGCTCGATCTCGGATTCATTGCCGACGAAGTGCTTGATGGTGGCTGAAATGCCGTGTGACTGGAGCCCAAGAATATACTGGGTGGCGAGCGTGGCGGTGAGGATCGGATCCTCGGAATAGCACTCGAAATTGCGGCCATTGCTGACCGAGCGATGGAGGTTCACCGTCGGCGCGAGGCTGACATGGGCGCCCTTGGACTTGACCTCTTCGGCCAGCGCCGCCCCGACTTCGCGGGTGAGCTCTGCATTCCATGTGGCGCCGAGCGCAATGCCCACCGGGAAGGCCGCGGACTTGACCCCGCCGATCAGCGAGCCGCCACCCCGCGCGCCATTGGGACCGTCGGTGACGCGGAGCTTGCCCACGCCGAGGCGCGGGATCATCGGCAGCGACCAGAAATCCTCGCCCGAGAGCAGGCTGACCTGCTCCTCGAGGGTCATCTGGTCGACCAGCGTTTCGATGCGATTGGTCACTTTGCACTCCTCCGGCAGCGGGCCAAGGCCTCCTCGTACAAACAACCGAAGCAAAAGAAAACGGCTCCTTCGCGATGAAGGAGCCGTTTCACCGCGATTTGGAGGTCATCAACCGCGCGGCGAAATCGGCGCCTTGCGCCAGCGGCCCCAGGCAACGAACAGGGCAAGGGCGAGGAGAACGATGTTGATCGGCAGGGTCTGTCCGGTTTCGCCCAGCGACGCATGGGTGCCGATGGCAAGGATCTGGATCACGGCAAAGCCGAGCGTCGCGAGCGGCGTCAGCCACGGCAGGATGCGGGTCAACGCCGGGAGGATCACGCCGATGGCGCCCAGCACTTCGACCGTACCGATAAAGGTGACCAGCAGCGGCGAGGTAACGGTGACCCAGTGCATCATATTGCCCAACTGGTCGAGCGGCGTCGTCAGCTTCATGAAGCCCGCCATGCCGAAAGCCAGCGCCAAGAGTGCCTGCGCGACCCAAAGGCCAATGCTCCACCAGTTTCGGCCGGTGGCGCCGTTGGTTACGTCAGTCATTTCGGGGCTCCATTTTTACCCTAGGCACAATCAGTAACTGAAACTATATTCGTGCCTTAGGAACCCTCGCAAGGAGGCACAAAAATGAAACCGATCCCCGGACGCAGCGAAACCTGCAATGCCATGGGCGACATCCTCAATCGCATCGGCGACAAGTGGAGCGTCATGATCGTGGGGTACTTGAAGGTGCGCACGATGCGCTTCAACGAGCTGCGCCACACCATTGGCGGCATCAGCCAGCGCATGCTGACGCTGACACTGCGCAACCTCGAGCGCGATGGGCTGGTGACCCGCACGGTCTACCCGGAAATTCCGCCGCGCGTCGAATATCAGCTGACCCAGTTGGGCCAGACACTGACCGAACCGCTGGACGCGTTGTGGAACTGGGCGGCGGCGCACCAGCACGAGGTGCGCGACGCGCGCTTCAATTATGATGCGGTGCACCAGGACACCCCGGACCCGATCCCGGCGGAACGCCGCTACGCCGGCGCTGAGCGCTGAAGATCGGCTTTATGTGCCGTTCCGGATCACTCCGGAACGGCAAGTTCGGTTGCGGCGGTTCTAGACCAGCGCCTCGATCTCTTTCTTGCGCCAGAAGCCGTAATAGTAGGCTCCCTGGAAGGTCATCAGCGCGGTGAAGCTGAGGCAATAACCGACCCAGACGCCCTGAAGCCCCCAGATCTGGCTGAGGATCAGCGCCGCCGGCACTTCGACCAGCGCGATGGCGGCGAGCGAGAGCCCCATCGGTATCCACACATCGCCCGAGGCGCGCATCACGGCCGAAAAGATCGAGCCGTAGCCAAATATGATGCAGCTCCAGAGCACGATGTGCAGAAGCGTTTCGGTGAGATCGACCACCGCCGGTTCGGTGATGAAAAAGCGCACAAGGTTCTGTGAAAAGAGGTACGCAATCAGCACCAGCGCGCCGGTGACGATGGTGTTGAGGATCAGCGCCGTCTGCGTGACCTTTTCGACGTCCGCCATGCGGCGCGCTCCGATGGCCTGCGCAGCAAAGATCGAGGCGGCAATACCCACCGACATGGCGGGGAACTGCACATAACTCATCACCTGGTTGACCGCCCCATAGGCGGCGGTCGCATCGGCGCCGAAGCGGTTGACGATGCCGACGATGACAATCGCCGAGATCGACGACACCACCATCGAGACACCGGCCGGAATGCCGAGCTTCACAACCAGTTTCAGCACCGGCCAGTTGATCCGGAGATTGCGCAGCAGCGCTCCGTCGATCGCCATCGCGCTCTTTCTGAGCTTCAGCACCACACCCAGAAAGCCGATGACGATGACAAAGCCGATGATGTTGGAAACTGGCCCCCCGATGATCCCAAGCGCCGGCAGGCCGAACCAGCCTTCGATGAGCGCCGGTGTGACCAAGAGGCTGACGACGATCGACAGCACGAGGCCGAGCAGCGGGGTGATCGTGTCACCCACGCCGCGCAGCATCGAGGTCATCAACAGGAAGATGAAAAACACCGGCATGCCGATCAGCGCCACGCGGCCATTGGCCGTGGCAAGCTCTATGATTTCAGCCGGCGCATTGAGCAGCATCATGATCTCGCGCGTGAAGAGGCCGCCGAAGACCGCAACAAAGAGGCCCATCAGGAGGCCAACGGTCAGCGAGGTGCCGGTTACCTCCTTGATCTTTTCGATATTCTTGGCGCCCCAGGCCTGCCCGATCAGGATCGCTGACCCCGAGGCGAGCCCGATGATGAACGAGATCAGAAAGATCAGGATGGGAAAGAACACCGCGGCCGCGGCAAGCGCCTTGGTGCCCAGCATCTGGCCGATATAGACGTTGTTGATGGTGCCCGAGAGCGACTGCAGGATGTTGCTGAGCATGAGCGGCAGCAAAAACAGGGAGAACCGCTGCCAGAGCGGCCGGCTGGAATTGAACATTTCAAAAGACTCCGAAACCCGATGACAAATGTGTCGTCGCGACAGCCCCAACGAGGCCAGTCTCCCGATAGGTCGGGAATTCTGGTCGGGCCACTTCACATCCGCGATGGGATGCCGGCGGGTCGGAGCACGGGGAGTTCAGAACGCACAGGTGCAGCGTCTAAACCTGAGGGCACTAAGCGTCAACAGGGGTGAGTGCAGCCGAGGGTTGCTGTCTTCCATCACAGGAAACGATGACCCGGATCAGCAAAACGCATCACGAAATCGCGCTGACTTGCGCTAGAAACCCATATGACCGAGCTGACCAATCCCTCCATTTCGAGTTCCCGCGCCCAGTTCCTGCTCGGCATGCGCATGTTCACGCCGGTAGCGATCTCGATTGCCGCCTATGGCCTCGTCTGGGGTGTGCTGGCGGGACAGGCCGGCATGAGCGTTCTGGAAGTGGCGCTGATGAGCGGGCTGGTGTTTGCGGGAGCGAGCCAGTTCGTAGCGCTCGACATGTGGCACCCCGGTAGCCTCCCCATCGTTTCGATTGTCATCGCCACTGCTATCGTCAACCTCCGCGTGCTGCTGATGTCGGCAACGCTGCGGCCGGTGGTGGGCCACCTTCACCTGCCAAGGGCACTGGCGGCGATGTTCTTTGTCTCTGACGAGCAATGGGCCATGACCATGGTCGAGGTCGGAAAGGGCAAGGGCAGTGTCGGGTTCCTGCTCGGCACCGGTGTGCTGTCCTGGATCAGCTGGGCGGGATCGACCCTCATTGGTCGCCTTGCCGGGGCCTTCATCAAAGATCCGACGCGCTACGGGCTTGATTTCGCCTTCACCGCCACCTTCCTCGTGCTGCTGCTCGGCATGTGGAAGGGCAAGGCCGATATCGTGCCGTGGGCGGTGGCCGCGGCGAGCGCGATTCTCACCGCCAAGCTGGTGCCCGGAAACTGGTACATCATCGTCGGCGGGTTGCTGGGCAGCCTTGCGGGCGCGCTCGTGGAAATGCGGAGGGCGCGCCATGTCGCTTGAGGCGCTGATCACTATCCTCGGCATGGCGGTCGTGACCTATGCCATCCGCGCCGGAGGCCTGCTGCTTGCCAACCGGTTGCCGACCACTGGGTTCGTCGCCGCCTGGTTGCGCCACCTGCCCGGTGCTGTGCTCGCGGCGCTGGTGGCGCCCGCAATTCTCAAAGGCGGACCGGCCGAGTGGCTGGCCGCTGCCGCGACGGCGCTGATCTATGCGCTGACCAAGAACCTCTTTGGAGCGATGGTGGGTGGCGTCGTCGCAGTGTTCCTGCTGCGCCAGCTGTTCTGAACATTTGTAAGAAAATCTGCATCAGCGGTTAGGGAGCCAGAAAAGCTTTGAGGTCATGATGTCCCGATGAGCATCAGTGCACTCTCTATCGGCATATCGGGTATGCAGGCAGCTGAAGCCCGGCTGAACGCGGCTTCGAGCAACATCGCCAATGTCCGGACGGCCGGCAGTCTGGACCCCAATGCTGGTCCCGCGCCGTACCAGCCCATCGACGCGGTCAGCGTCGATATCGGCAGCGGACTATCCGGCGTGATGACCTCGTATCAGCCGCGGAACAGCAAGCCGGTCGCCGTGTCCGACCCGGACTCCGGCTATGCCGATGCCAATGGCATGGTTGGCATGCCCGATATCGACATCGCCTCGGAAATGGTTTCGGCATTGATGGCACGGTACGAGTTCGCCGCTTCGGCCAAGATGGTCGGCATCGCCTCGGACATGCAAAAGACCGCTACCGATATCCTCGCCTGAGCGGCGCGTGCTCCGCTTACATTCAGCAATCTTCAGCTAGGCGTCAGTCCCACATCGTAGGCACAGGGCGCTCCGACCAGTGCGATCCCGCACCGGCGGGACTTTCGGCTGACACACGGAACGGCCGAGCTGAAGAGGAACTGAGACATGCTGCAATCGCGTATGAAAACGCTCGTGCTGGCCGTTACTCTGTCGTTTTTCGGGTTTGTAGCTCCGGTATTGGCCGCCGGTGCCACCATAAACGTCTCACTGGCCGATGCCGGCGCTGAAGCCGAACTCGGAACCGATATGGGCATGACCATGAAGGGCGACATGAAAATGGCCGTCATGCACGTCATCCCCGACAAGACTGAGGTGCCGGCTGGGGAAGTGACATTCAAGGTCACCAACAATTCCAAGGATATCGTGCACGAGATGCTGGTGGTGAAGGTGGCCGACGCGACCAAGCCGCTGCCCTATATCGATGGCGATAGCCGCGTCGATGAAGATGCGGCCGGCCACCTCGGCGAAGTCTCCGAGCTCGATCCCGGCGCCTCTGGGGCCCTCACGCTGACCCTCGACCCCGGCACCTACATGTTGTTCTGCAATATCCCCGGACACTACATGGCCGGGATGTGGACCCTTGTTACCGTGAAATGAGTTTTGGTGCCGCCATCCACTATGGACGGCGGCACCACATGGATATTCGCTCGCACAAGCCCTATCTTCGATCTGGTCCGGATCGCCGTTGATTGCCGGACAAGCTCGGAGCCGACATGCGCACGCTTACTGGACTGTTCGACACTTATCCGCGCGCTCTCGCCGCAGTGCAGGCCTTGCACCGGGCCGGCATCGACCAAACCCGCATCAGCCTTGTTGCAAACAGCACCGATGACGTCGTCGAACAAGTGGTGGAACACGAGGCGGCCACCGGCGCTGAAATCGGCGCTGGACTTGGCGCCGCGAGCGGCCTGCTTGCCGGGCTTGGCATTGTCGCCATCCCCGGGCTCGGACCGGTTGTCGCGGGCGGCTGGCTGATCGCCACCGCTTTTGGCTCAATCGCAGGTGCCGGCGTCGGTGCAGCGGCCGCATCACTGGTGGGCCGGCTCACCCACCATGGCATCGACGAAGACCATGCCAAGGCCATTACCGAGCATGTGAAAGCCGGCGGCGCGGTGGTCTCGGCCCGGGTCGATGCCAAGCACGAGATCGTAGCGCGCGCCATTCTCGATGGGGAAAGCGATGAAGAGATCGCCTCGGAGCGCGAAGCTGCGATCACCGAAGCACGCGAAGGCGAAGCCGCACCGGATGACCCGAGTTTACTACCGCCGGTGATCTGAGGAAAGCTCGCCGTCTGGTGCGGGTGGTCGGACTTGAACCGACACTCCTTTCGGAACCGGATTTTGAGTCCGGCGCGTCTACCATTTCACCACACCCGCAAAGACGTTGGCGCGGCCACGAGATACGGCAAATCGGCGCGTCGCGTCAACTTGAGAACTGAACAACGCAGAGCACCACCCGCGTCGGCCCTCTGGACGGGCACCACCGCCCGTCGCACACTACGCAACGAGTGCAGGAGGAACCGATGGCTGGCATGATACGACTGGGAACCGCCGGCTGGGTGTTTGAACCCTGGCGGCAGAGCTTTTACCCAAAGGGCCTGCCGCAAAAGCAGGAACTGAGTTACGCCGCAACGCGGCTGGGCAATATCGAGATCAACGCCACCTTCTATAGCCACCAGAAAGCTGCAAGCTTTGCCAACTGGGCGGGCCAGACGCCGGAAAACTTCGTGTTCACGGTCAAGGGCCACCAGCTGGTGACCCATCTCAAAAAGCTCAAGGACGTCGAAATCCCGCTCGCCAACTTCTTCGCCTCGGGCGTGATGGCTCTCGGGTCGCGGTTAGGCGCCTGCTGCTGGCAGCTGCCCAGCAACCTCGGCTATGACGAGGCGAGGCTCGAAGCGTTCCTTTCGCTGCTGCCCAAGACACCCGAAGCGCTGGTGGCGTTGGCCAGCAAGGCCGACGACCGGCTGAAGGAAACGCCTTTTCTCGATGCGACCGGCATCAGTCGGGTGCGCCACGCCATCGAGGTGCGAAACACCGCTTTTGCCACCCCCGGTTTCGTCGCCCAACTGCGCCGCCACAACGTGGCGCTGGTGGTGGCCGACACCGCCGACTGGCCCTATCTCGACCAGACCGCCGACTTTGCCTACCTGCGACTGCAGGGCGCACCGGGCAAGGAAAGCTATTCGGCCGAGGAGCGCGACGTGCGCGCCGGCTGGCTCAAGGCTTTGGCAGACGGCGTTGCGCCCGATGGCCCCTACCTTACGACCCCCGAGACCACGCCACCGCCGCGCGACGTGCATGGCTTCTTCGTTTCGACCGACAAGGAGCATGCGCCCGACAATGCCCGTGCGGTGATGGCGACCCTGCGGCTGGTCGGGCCTGGTGAGAGCTGACGATCTGTTGAGTGGGCGTGACATTGACTTGCGGTGACGGGACGCCAATAACCGCGCCAGATTGCCCACCGGACCAGCCTCTTGGAGTTATCAATGACCAGCACCGCCGCTGAAAGCCCGATCCGGGGCTTCACCGCCGATCGCAGCCGCGTGCTGGTGACCATCGCGTTCGTGCTCGGCCTCGCCACCATTGCAGGCGCCTGGGGTTCCCAACTGTTCGGTGGGCTGGTGCCGTGCGAGCTCTGCCTCGAACAGCGCCAGGCCTATTACTGGGGCCTGCCGGTTCTGGCGGCGATCCTGCTGCTGTGGCACCGCATCCCCCGGCTGGTGTGGCTGATGGCCATGGTCATCGGCGTCGCCATCTTCATCTGGAGCACCTATATGGCCGGCTACCACGCCGGCGTGGAACTGGGCCTCTGGAAGGGCCCGACCGCCTGCACCGGCACCGGCGTCGAGGTCAGCTTTTCCGACCTCCAGCACATCAACGAGGCCAAGGTCATCCCCTGCGACAAGGTGCAGTTCCGCCTCTTCGGCATCACGCTCGCCGGTTACAACACGCTGATCTCGGTGGGGATCGTCGCGCTGCTCGGCGCCGCGGTGGCGCTTCGCGGGCGGAAGGCGGCTTAGTCTCCAGGAAAGAGCAGCTTCTGGTAGTCGCGTGCCGAATGTAGGATGCGCGCTATGCTGACCACGCTTTCATCGACAGTATAGAAGATCAGGTACGCGCCGTAGATCGCTCGCCGGAGACCCTCTTCCGGGCGCCCAGGCACCAGCGGGTTGCGCTGGGCTGACTCGCCAAGCGACAGGCAGGCCGACCGTAACTCCCCAGCAAAGCTGATCGCCCGCCGCGGGTTGTCCACCTAGATGAAATGGGCGATTTCCCGCAGATCAGCAATTGCGCGCCTGGAAAACGCGACGCGCATTATTCTGCAGCGTCCACTGCAGAATGCAACTCCGCCTCAAGCTCGTCGAAGACCTCATCAAGCGGACGCACCCGCCCAGCCTTGATGTCGTCGAGGCCCTCGTCGAGCACGACCCAGAGTTTGGCCAAGGCCGCCTCGCGCTCCTGCACCAGGCGCACGCCTTCGCGCAGCACTTCGCTTTTGGAATTGTAGCGGCCGTTCTTGACGAGGTCGTTGACAACCGCTTCGAGGTTTTCGCCCAGATCTGCACTGATGGCCATTGGGGCCTCCGTCCGATGCACTGCATCCAATAATAGTTATTGGTAGCCGCTTCGTCCAGCGCTGACGCTTAGGGCTCGAGTTCGATGTCCCAGTAGAGATAATCGAGCCAGCTCTGGTGCAGGTGGTTGGGCGGGAAGGCCCGGCCATTGTTGTGCAGGTCATGGACGCTGGGCTGGAACGGCTCCTGCATCGGGAACATCTTGATTTCCCGCGGCAGCCGGTTGGCCTTCTTGAGATTGCACGGCGCACACGCCGCAACAACGTTTTCCCACGTCGTACGGCCGCCCTTAGAGCGCGGGATTACGTGATCGAAGGTCAGATCGTCGCGCGAGCCGCAATACTGGCACTGGAAGCGATCGCGCAGGAACACGTTGAAGCGGGTAAAGGCCGGATGCCGCGCCGGACGGACATAGTCCTTTAGCGAAACCACGCTGGGCGCCAGCATCTCGAAGTTCGGGCTCTTGATCACCCGGTCGTAGTTCGAGACAACGTTGACCCGATCCAGGCAGATCGCCTTGACGGCATCCTGCCAGGACCACAAAGACAGCGGATAGTAGCTGAGAGGCCTGAAATCGGCGTTCAGCACTAACGCGGGACAGTTCTCAAGCGACACATGTATTGTCACTTGGCGCCCCCCAAACAGGAATCGCAGACAGTCATGATGAGGGATACTCTATGCTGACTGTGACACCCCTGTGAAGCGGCTTCGCATTTCGCCTTTTGTCGCGGACTGACGTCCCTCAGACCTGCTGGGCCAGCATGAAGCTCGTGGCAAAATCGAGCCCGTCGGGCGCGATGCCGTGTGCCACGCCCTTCGAGATGTGGAGTCCCACATCGAACCCCTTGGCGGCCAGTACCTCCGCCGCATCGCGGCTCAGTTGCGGATCGACCACCTGGTCGAGATCGCCGTGAATGATGGCAACCGGCGGCCGCGCAAAATCCTCGGTCTCAAACCCATCGGCGGGAACGAAAGCGCCGGAAAAGCTCACGATACCGGCAAGGGCCTTGTCCATCGAGGTGCCGACATGGAGCGCCATCATCGCCCCTTGCGAAAAGCCGACGAGGAACGTGTCGGCGGCGCTGAGCCCGGTCTGCGTACAGAGGTCGGCGAGAAAATCCTTGATCACCGGTGCGGCAGTACGGGCGCCTTCGATGCGGCCGGCAATGCGATCGACCGAGAGCGGAAACCACTCGAAGCCATAGGGGTTCTGCCCGCATGGGCGCGGCCCGTTCGGCGCAACGAACAGCGCGTCCGGGAAGGTCGGACCCCAGTGTCGGCCGAGATCGATCAGGTCACTGCCATCGGCGCCATAGCCATGCAGCAGCACGATGATGGATTTGGGAACGCCGCCGCTGGCGGGGGCCAGCATCGGGCCGGAGAGTTTAGCCATCAGACGAGAAGTCCTTCCTTGTTCCGGACCGCGCGATAATAGCGCCAGAACAGCAGCGCTGCGGTCGACCGGTGCGGCGACCATTGGTGCGCCATGGCAATCAGGTTCTTGATCTGCGGCTTGTCGTCAAGCCCGAAGGCCCAGCCCACCGCCCGCTGCAGCGCAATATCGCCCGCCGGAAACACATCCGGGTGGGCGGCCGAGAACATCAGGTAAATCTCCGCCGTCCACGGCCCGACGCCCTTGAGCTTGCAGAGTTCAGCGATCGCTTCCTCGGCAGGCAGGCTGACAAGATGATCGAGATCGAGGCGGCGTTCGACCAGCGCCTCGGCAATGCCGCGCACGGTGTGGTACTTGCCGCCGGAAAAGCCGACGCTCCGCACCTGCGCCTCGCTGAGCCCGAGATAGGTTTCAGGCGACAGCGCCCCCTCCAGCCTTTCGAACCGCCCCCAGATCGCCGCCGCGCTTTCGACCGACAACTGCTGGCCGCAGATGATCTTCGCAAGCCCGGCAAAGCCCGGCTCGGAGCGGCGGGTTTCGAACGACCCTGCGCGTTCGGCGACAACCGCGAGACGAGGGTCGCGGACGATGAGCTGGCCGAGATGCCATTGCAGGGCCTCGGCGGAATCGAGCAGCCCTGTCATCGCCGGGGCGCTCTGGTGTAGGATATCGTCATGACTTCGCCTCAGCTTCGTTTCGCGCCGAGCCCCAATGGGCGGCTGCATCTGGGTCACGCCTATTCCGCGCTGTTCACCGCCGATGGCGCGGCGCGCTTGGGTGGCCGGTTTCTGCTGCGCATCGAAGACATTGACCTTGCCCGATGCAAGCCGGAATTCACCGAGGCGATCCTTGAGGACCTGAAATGGCTCGGGCTCAGCTGGCCCGAACCGGTGATGCGGCAATCAGAGCGGTTCGCGCTCTATGCAGGCTTCGGCGCGCGGTTGAAGGGCATGAATCTGCTCTATCCGTGCTTTTGTTCACGCTCGGAAATTGCAGCAGCGGCGCAGGGCACCGACCCTGATGGCGCGCCGCTCTATCCCGGCACCTGCAGTCACCTGACGGACGCCGCGGTGCGGGAGCGGCTGGATCAGGGCCAACTCCCGCAGTGGCGGTTGAACTCGGAGGCTGCCATTGCCTTTGCCGGCCTCCTCTCCTACCGGCAGGCGCAACCGACACCGGAGCAGCCCGATGTCGAAATTGCCGCCCGGCCCGAGCGCTGGGGCGATGTGGTGCTGCAGCGCAGGGACACGCCGACCTCGTATCACCTGAGCGTCGTGGTGGACGACGAGGCGCAGGGGATCACCCATGTGACCCGCGGCCGCGACATGGAAGCCGCCACCGATATCCATGTGCTGCTGCAAGCGCTGCTGGAGTTCAGCACTCCGGTCTACACGTTCCACGAGCTGCTGCTCGACGACGAGGGCAGAAAACTCGCTAAGTCGCGGGGGTCACAGTCGATTGCGGACCTCAGGGCTGAGGCGTGGACGGCGGAGGGGGTGCGGGGGCGGCTGGGATTCTAGCGCCGGATGCAAAGGCCCCCTCACCCGGCCCTGCGGGCCGACCTCTCCCCCAAGGGAGAGGTAAGCGGGGGCACGATCTTGCCACCTCATCACCTCTCCCTTTGGGGGAGAGGTCGCCGCGGAGCGGCGGGTGAGGGGGCCTTTGTCGGGTACTCTTTGACGCAAGTTACGCCGCGAGCTTCTTTTCCGCAAAGAACGGATCAACCGTTTCGGCAATCGCGGTGCTGAACGGCGTCGCGAAATCGGGGCCGAGGATGGTCTCGAGGCGGGCGTCCTTGAGTTCCATGGCGTTATCCCAGAGGTACCCCATCTTCGCGATCTCGCGCATCACCGGGTCGAACAGCCCGATGGCGCCGAGGAGAATGCGCGGGAACATCGAAACCTTAAGCTTGACCGGCGCTGCCGCCACCACCGCATTGGCGAGGACCTCCGGGGTGACGAACGTGCCGTGGAAATGGAAGGTGTCGAACGCGGCCAGTTCCTTCCGGTGCCAGGCGAGCTTTTCGAAGGCGCGAGCGAGGTCGGGGAGATAGGCCCAGGCGTGGGCGATGCCGCGCGTTCCCATCATCGCAAACTTGCCCTTGGCCGCTTCGCGCAGCATCACCAGGTCGAACCAGTCACCCTGGCTCTCGGGCCCAAAGAAGTCGCCGGCGCGGAGGATGATCGCCTGGATGTGACCCTTGCTTGCCGCGGCCCGGTACAGGGCCTCGGTGCGCTGACGGATTTCGCCACGCGGCGTTTCCGGACGCTGCTTCAGGTCCGGCGTGACGGCCCGGTCGGCGGCGGCATAGTTGTAGATATTGCCCGGAAACAGCAGCGTCTTGCCCGATGTGCCGAGCGCCTCGATGACGCGGGCGTTTTGCGCCTCCATGCGGCCGTTGTCCCACTTGTCGTAAGGCAGGTTCAGAGCATTGACGACAACATCGATACTGCCGATGGCCGCTCGCAGGTCGTCTAGGCTGTCGGCATCGCCCTTGACGAAGCGCACGCCCTCAACTGGATGCCGGTTCGACCGGCCCATGCCGGAGACCTCCCAGCCAGCGCTGACGAACGCTTTTCCGATGTGATGGCCGACATGGCCGTTGATGCCCAGAACGATGACCTGACCGCGTGACATTGCTGTGCTCCGTTGTTGATGCCCTCAATATCGGCCCTAACTTCGCGTTTAGGAATTGCGCAATCGCGGAGCTTTGCCATACAAAAATGAATAGGCAGGCGGAGGCTCAAGGATGTCCGAACCCGATTGGTCGCTGTGGCGGAGCTTTGGCGCGGTGGTGGAGCATGGCTCGCTCTCGGGCGCAGCACGGGCGCTTGGCCTGAGCCAGCCGACGCTCGGCCGCCACATCGAGGCACTTGAGCAGGCGCTGGGTGTGAGCCTGTTCGAGCGCACGCTGACCGGGCTCAAGGCGACCGACACTGCGCTTCGGCTTTACGAGCCGGTGCTCAGCGCCCAGCGCGCTCTGGCCGAGGCGGCGCTGATGGCCGAGGGAGCGCATTCGGCGCTGACGGGTTCAGTGCGGATCACCTCGAGCACGGTGATGTGCGCCTATGTATTGCCGCCGATCCTCTATGATGTGCGCCAGGCCTTCCCGCAGATCGCCATCGAACTGGTGCCCACCGACGCGGTGGAGAACCTGCTGCTGCGGGAGGCCGATATCGCGGTGCGCATGTTCCGCCCCACCCAGCTCGAACTGATCACCAGGCACCTCGGCGACCTGCCGGTCTGCGCCTGCGCCCACCAGCGCTATCTTGCGGCGCGCGGGACGCCGCAGCGTCCCGAAGAATTGGCGGGGCATGACCTCATCGGCTTTGATCGTTCCGATCTATTGATCGGCACCGCACGTAAGATGGGTTTCAGCCTCAACCGATCAGACTTCATGATCCGAACGGATAGTCAGGTGAACATGTGGGAACTGACAAAGGCCGGGCTCGGCATTGGTTTTGCCCAGCAGAAGCTCGTCGAAGCCACCCCGGGCATGGTGCGACTCCTCGCCGGTTTCGCGCCGCCTCCACTCGAAGTATGGCTCACCACGCATCGGGAGCTGTTCACCAGCCGGCGCATTCGTGCCATTTATGACCGCTTGGGCGAGGGACTCACGCGCTACCTCGCAGGAAACCAGAAATGAACATCACAGCCATCGTCACCATCATCGCGCTCGCGGTCGTCGCCATCATCCTGTTCATGGGGTTGTGGAACATGTTCAAGGGCGGCGACAGCAACCGCAGCCAGATGCTGATGCGCGCCCGGGTGATCGCTCAGGCCGTCGCCATCGTGGTGATCCTCGGCGCGATGTTCTTTTTCGGCCGCGGCAACGGCGGCTGACCTCTGGCGGCGCGCCGGTTCACCGGCTAGCTTCCGCCCCCTGGATTCGAGGTATCATGGTCAAGCTCAACAAAATTTACACCCGCACCGGCGACGACGGCACCACCGGGCTGGTGCGGGGTCCAAGGCGGAAGAAATTCGACCTCCGCGTCGAGTGCTTCGGCACCGTCGACGAGGCAAACTCCTGTATCGGGCTGGCACGCGTCCACACCACCTCTATGCCCAAGCTCGATCGCCTGCTCGCCCACATCCAGAACGACCTGTTTGACCTCGGCTCGGATCTCGCAACGCCCGGCCCCGATCCCGAAGGCGAGCCCCGTTCGCTGCGGATCACCGCCTCGCAGGCTGACTGGCTTGAACAGCAGATGGACATTTACAACGAAGGGCTGCAGCCGCTGACCAGCTTTGTTTTGCCCGGCGGCTCGCCGCTCGCTGCTGCGCTGCATCTGGCGCGCACAGTCACCCGCCGCGCCGAACGGCTGGTGGTCGAACTGATGGAAAACGAACCCGACGTCAGCAAGGCCGTGCTGGTCTACCTCAACCGCCTCTCCGACCTCTGCTTCATCATGGCGCGGGTTGCCAATGCCAATGGCGCCAATGACGTGTTGTGGTCACCGGGCATGTTTGCCGCCGACAGCCAGCGCTAACCCCGCATGTTCCTGCCGCTGCACGACAGCAATCCCGTCCGGCACATCAGGTTTCCCTATGTGACCTACGGGCTGATCGCGCTCAACATAGTCGTGTTCGTGATCCAGCTGGCCCATGGCAGCGGTCGGAGCTTTGACGAGTTCGCCATCACCTTTGCGGCGGTGCCGGTGTATTTCCTCAACCCGCTGGCGCCCGACCGCCTGCCGGGCCTGCCCGACGAGTTGACGCTGTTAACCTACGCGTTCTTCCACGCCGACTGGCTGCACGTCTTGTCCAACATGCTGTTCCTGTGGGTGTTTGGCGACAATATCGAGGACGCGCTGGGACACGTGAAGTTCATCGCATTCTACCTCGCCTGCGCCGCCCTTTCAGCGCTCGTGTTCTTTGCCTTCGCCGGCGCGCAGGGCGGCTGGCTGATTGGTGCGTCTGGCGCAGTGGCAGGCGTTATGGGCGCCTATATCGTGCTCTACCCGCATGCCCGGGTGTTCGTGCTGTTCCAGATCGTCATCCCCATCCCATTGCCGGTTCCGGCGCTGTGGATGCTGGGGGTCTGGGCGGCCATGCAGGTGTTCTATCTGGTGGTCGGCGATACCAGTCCCGTTGCCTGGTCGGCGCACCTCGGAGGGCTGGTGATCGGGGCCCTGCTCTGTATCCCGCTCAAGCGGCGGAGCGTCGTATTATTCGGCGGCCGGTAATCAACCGCTAAGGCTTTGCAGAAGTCGTCGCAGCCGCTTCTGGTATTACCCAGTCAAAGAGCAGATATTGAGGGCATGGAAAGTGACCTGATCTCCTCGCTCCAGACCGCGCGAACTGCCCCCGGGCAGCAATCATCCATGCTGGCTGTGCTCAAGAAGAACCAGGAACTGGATGCCGCAATCGCGCAGACTGTCGCCGAAGCGGCACGACCGGCCCCGCCACCCGATGGTCAGGGGCTCAAGGTCGATAAGCTCGCCTGAGCTTCACCCATGAGCTTTGATGCCGCGATCTACCGAATGGCCGCCCGCGAGACAGACTCGCTGATGGTGGCGCAGGTGCTTGTCGCCAAAAAGCGCAGCGAACTCGAAACCCGCCTTGTACTGAAAACCATCGAGGAAGGGGCGCCATCGACTGGTGCCGATCTCGAACGCAGCCTCGGCGACATGAACCGCGAGAGCGAAGAGCGCGCCAGGATCATCGGCCGTCACATCGACCGCACTGCCTGACCGCTACTGCCTCAAGAACGCTTCAACCTCAGCCCGATCCGGAGCGCCCAGCCGGCCGCCAAACCGCATGCATTTGATTGCTGCGGCCGCCGAAGCGAACCGCATGATCTCGGCCATCGGCCTGCCTTCGGCGAGCAGCAGCGCGAAGGCGGCGTGAAACACGTCGCCTGCGGCAAGTGTATCGATCGCTTCAACCAGCGGCGCCGGCGTGTGCCGGACCGCGCCTTTGTCAGACCACCAGCAGCCATTGGCCCCCGCAGTTACCGCGACAAAGCCAGAGTGGAGCGACATCAGTTCTTCGGCGGCGGCCTTCGGGTCAGTAGCGCCAGTGAGCACCCGGCCCGCTCCCTCTGATGCCACCACGTGACTGGCCAGCGGCACCAGCGATTGGAGGATATCGAGCGAGGCCATATCGGCATCGAGAATGCCGGGAATTCCAGCAGCACGCGCCGCCTCCAGCGCCAGCCGCGCCGCACCCGGCCAGCGCACATCGACCATCACCGCATCAAGGCCAGCAAGGTCCGGCGCCGCAGCCGGCGATTCCATCAGGCTCGGATCGTAGCGCGGCACGATAATGGTGCTGCCACCCCGATCCATCAGGATAGACGAAAACCCAGAGCGCCCGCCTGCAACCCGGCGCACAAGCGAGCAATCGACGCCCTCGGCCGAAATCTGTTTGACCAGCCTGTCGCCGATCGCGTCGTCACCAGCCGAGGCCCAGAGCGCCGACTCGCCACCCAGCCGGGCAATGGTCGCCGCCTGCGCCGCCGCCATGCCTTCGGCCACCTCGACGGCATCGAGCGGAATGACCTTTCCCGGCCCGGCCGGCAGGGCCTCGAGCCGGAAGATCGTATCCATGGTCAAGGCGCCGACGCAGAGGATCTTCGGCATGATCAGCTGCCGATCAGCGCGTCGATCACGGCATGGCCATCCGGTGACGCCCACTCGGCCGGCCCCTGCAGCACCGCGAGCTCGCAGCCTTTTTCATCGAGCAAAAGCGTTGCGGGCAAACCAATCGCCACCGCCTCGGTTTTCAGCCGCTCGAACGCCGAAAACGTCGAATCCGCATAGAGCGGCAGGTTCTTGAACTGGCCGTTGGCGAGGAACTTCTTCGCCTTTTCGAGCCCGCCCTCACCGATATCGAGATTGACCGGCAGGACCATGAACGTATCCGAGTTGTACGTCGCGGCCACCTGGTCGAGCGCCGGCATCTCGGCCCGGCACGGCACGCACCAGCTGGCCCAGAAGTTGACGAGGAGCTTCTTGCCCGCAAAGTCCGCTATGGTCTTTTTGACGCCCGCATCATCGTTGAACGCCATATCGGCATAACCCCGGCCGAGGCCGGTCCCGGTAAGCGCTGCGAGCGCGCCGACGGCAACCGCATCGAGCTTCTGGCCCTTGACCACCTGCGGATCGCATTGCGTCGCCTTGGCCGGCATGAAGTTGCCAAGCAAAAGGGTAAGCGCTAGTGCTAGCGCCGCGCAGACGACCGCGATGACGAGCACCCGCCGAGGCTGCAGTTTTGGCGCCGGTTTGGGACTGTTCGTTGGAATTGTGTCGGTCATCGGTCTACCGTTGGAGTTGAGATGAGCAATCGTATGTGGGGCGGCCGTTTTGCGTCCGGCCCGGACGCCATCATGGAAGAAATCAACGCCTCGATCGGCTTTGACCAGCGCCTCTACAAGCAGGATATCGCGGGCTCTATCGCACACGCCACCATGCTGGCGGAAGTGGGCATTCTGACGTCGGCCGATCGCGACGCGATCATTGCCGGTCTAGAGGCAGTGCGCACCGAGATCGAGACAAACAAATTCACGTTCTCGCGCGCGCTCGAAGACATCCATATGAATGTCGAAAGCCGCCTGAAGGAACTGATCGGCGATGCCGCCGGGCGCCTCCACACCGCGCGCTCGCGCAACGACCAGGTGGCGACCGATTTCCGCCTCTATGTGCGCGACGCCATCGATACGCTGCTCGTGCAGATCAAGACGCTGCAACTGAGCCTCGTTGTCCGTGCCGAGCGCGAGGCAGCGACCATCATGCCTGGGTTCACCCACCTCCAGAACGCCCAGCCGGTGACCTTTGGCCACCACCTCCTCGCCTATGTTGAAATGCTCGGGCGCGACACCGGGCGGTTCGAGGATGCGCGGAAGCGTTTGAATGAGAACCCGCTCGGCTCCGCCGCGCTCGCCGGCACCCCCTACCCGATCAACCGCGAAATGACCGCAGAAGCGCTCGGCTTCGACCGCCCCACCGCCAACTCGCTCGACGCCGTCTCCGACCGCGACTTTATCCTCGAAACCCTCTCGGCGGCAACACTCTGCGCCATGCACCTCTCCCGCTTCGCCGAAGAACTGGTAATCTGGTCGTCGGCGCAGTTCGGCTTTGTGCGGCTATCGGACAAGTTCACCACCGGCTCCTCGATCATGCCGCAAAAGCGCAACCCGGATGCGGCCGAACTGATCCGCGCCAAGGTGGGCCGCATCATGGGCGCGCTCACCAGCCTGATGATGGTGATGAAGGGCCTGCCGCTCGCCTATTCCAAGGATATGCAGGAAGACAAGGAAGTCGCCTTCGACGCGCTGGATTCCCTCAGCCTGTCGCTTGCTGCCATGACCGGCATGGTGGAAGACCTTGCGGTCAATACCGAACGCATGCGCGCCTCGGCCACCGCCGGGTTCTCGACCGCCACCGATATTGCCGACTGGCTGGTGCGCCAGCTCAATATTCCGTTCCGCGAGGCCCATCACATCACCGGGCAGATCGTGGCGCTGGCCGAGCAGAAGCAGATGACGCTCGAGGGCCTGACGATCGAGGACTTCAAGTTCATCGACCACCGCATCGATAGCCGCATCCACAAGGTGCTGACCGTCGAAGCCTCGGTCGCTGCCAGGAAGAGCTATGGCGGCACCGCGCCCGAAAACGTCGCCATGCAGGCGGCGCGCTGGAAGGAAATCCTCACCGGCGAGGCGGCTGAGCCCGTCAAGATTAGGGCCAGCCATGGACATGGGGACGGGGCGGAATAGGCCCGTGCTGGCTGGAACTGGATTTCGCGGCCATTTGCGCCTAGACTGACAACATGGTGGAAAATCCGACGCTTGACCTGTTTACCCGTCGATTTGATCAGCTCAACGACATGCATCGTGAGTTGCGAGAAGACATTCGCGCCATTTCGAACTCGATGTTGCAGTTGAGCCGGCAGATCTCCAATCTCGATCGGCGTGTGTCGGACGTTGATCGGCGGTTGACGGATGTGAAGGATGAGCTGGAGGGAACCATCAAGATGGAACTCGGCGGCGCCTTCGCACATCTTGAAACCAAACTGGAGCATCTGGTCGAGCGTCGCCTCGCGGAGCACCAGAGCCAGTTCAGCGAGGACTAGTTCGTTTGGCATCGCCTAGCCCCAAGAGACAACTTCGCCTCACCACAGATCACGTCGCGCGCCTGCCGGTGATCCCCGATCCCGGCAACCCGAACTATCCGGGCATCCGGCCCGCGACCGACGCCGACTACGACGCCGAAGTCGAGCGCATCATCTCGACTGCGCCCGAAGGCGAGTTCTGGATCTTCGCCTATGGTTCGCTGATCTGGAACCCCGCGACCGAGTTCGACGCGGAGCGGTTGGCCACGGCGCGGGGCTGGCACCGCAATTTCTGCCTCTATGACCTCCGCTACCGCGGCAGCCCGGCAGCACCGGGGTTGATGCTCTGCCTTGATCGCGGCGGCTCGTGCCGGGGGGTCGTCTATCGTCTGCCCCAGACGCGCCTGCGCGAAAATATGGACAAGCTCGTGCGGCGCGAAATGAGCATGACGCCCAATGCTTTCCCCGGCCGCTGGATTTCCGTGGCGACCGCCGAAGGGCAATTGACCGCCCTCGCCTTCGCCATCGAGCGCCACAACGCGCGTTATGTCGGCGGCCTGACGCTCGAGCAACGGGCCGACCAGTTGGCGCGCGCGGTGGGCTGGAAAGGCTCGATGGCAGAGTATGTGCACGCCACCGTCAGCAAGCTTGAAGAGCTCGGCATCCACGACCGGAACCTCTGGGTGCTGCAGGACCTGATCGCCCAGCGCATCGAAGCTGCTTATCCGGCGGATCGAGAAGTCTGACTTTCGTTTTTTCCTTTAGTGCACTAATGCTTCGGCGACCCACCACTGCCCTTCGCCCTCGCGGGAGAAGGTGGCGCCCGATAGCGCGCCTAAGGCCGGATGAGGGGCAGTTTTTGTGAGACTTCCCCTCACCCGCCCTTCGGGCACCCTCTCCCTCAAGGGGAGAGGTAAGAGGGGGCAGGGGGCGTAGCTTGGTTCACCATTTCCAGTATCGCGGCGACAAGCTGTTTGCCGAGGACGTTGATATCACGGCGCTCGCCGGAACGGTGGGGACGCCGTTCTATGTCTATTCCGCCGCAACGCTCCGCCGCCACGTGCGGGTGATGCGTGAGGCGTTTGCGGGCATCAACACGCTCGTCGCCTATGCGATGAAGGCCAACTCCAACCAGGCTGTGCTGAAGGTGGTGGCGCGCGAAGGCGCTGGCGCCGACGTAGTCTCGGGCGGCGAACTCGAACGCGCCATTGCAGCGGGTATCCCGGCCTCGAAGATCGTGTTCTCTGGTGTCGGCAAGACTTTTGCCGAGATGCGCCGGGCGCTGGAACTGGGCATCCACTGCTTCAACCTCGAAAGCGAGCCCGAGCTCGAACGGCTGAGCGATGTCGCCGTTTCGATGGGGATGACTGCGCCCGTCTCGGTGCGCATCAACCCCGATGTCGATGCGGGAACGCACAAGAAGATTTCGACCGGCAAGGCAGAGAACAAGTTCGGCATCCCCTATGGCCGCGCCCGCGACGTCTATGCCCGCATCGCCGCCCTCCCCGGCGTCCGTGCGGTCGGTGTCGACATGCATATCGGTAGCCAGATCACCAACATGGCGCCGTTCGACAACGCCTTTGCGCTGTTGGCCGACCTGGTGCGCGAGCTGAAGGCCGCCGGCCATGATATTCGCCATGTCGATGTCGGCGGCGGCCTCGGCATCCCCTACCATTTCGACGAAGACGCGCCGCCCGACCCGATGTCCTATGCGGCAATTGTCAAAAAGCACATCGCGCCGCTGGGCGTGTCGCTGGTGCTGGAGCCCGGCCGGCTGATCGTCGGCAATGCCGGAATCCTCGTCACCAAGGTTGAGTTCGTCAAGCAGGGCGCCAAGACCTTCGTCATCGTCGATGCGGCGATGAACGACCTGATCCGCCCTACGCTCTATGAAGCCCACCACGACCTGCAACCGGTGGTGCATTCCAACCTGCCGCGGATTACCGCCGATATCGTCGGCCCGGTCTGCGAAACCGGTGACTTCATCGCCCAGGACCGCGAAATCGAAGGCGTCAAGGAAGGCGACCTGATCGCCGTGATGTCCGCCGGCGCCTATGGCGCGGTAATGGCCTCAACCTACAATTCCCGTCCGCTGATCCCCGAAGTGCTGGTCGACGGCGCCAAGTGGCACGTCATCCGCCCCCGCAAGTCGATCGCCGAGCTGATCGCGCTGGACAGCGTGCCCGACTGGGTGTGATGTAATCATTTACATCAAAACCCGCTGCTAGTACACTTGCCCGGATGGATGCGATCGAGGTCGTGAACCGGCGTGAGTTCCTGCAGCCAGATCTGCTGCAGTAGCTTGTTGTCTGGCGTGTGCCGGTCCCACTTCGTGGCAGCGTTCACCACTTCAAATACCGGCTGGCGCTGGTCGCCAATGGTGAGTGCGTGTTGCGCTACGACAACGAAGCCGGCAAGGGCGATCACCGGCACATCGGCTCGTTGGAGGAGCCGTACGTGTTTTCGGGTGTGCGTGCGCTGTTCCATGATTTTGATGCAGACGTAGCGAGGTGGATCGATGACAACCGTGGTGATTGAGATCAAACCCGTCGAGCAATCGCACCGGGAAATCGTCGAGATGATCGAGCGCGGCGAGGTAGATCCGGTGCCGCGGATTGGCTTTGTCTCATACGAGCTGTTCTACAAGGTCCTGGCGCCCAATCGCATGGCCATCATCCGCGCCATGACGGGCACAGGTCCGCTGAGCATCCGCGATGTCGCCCGGCGGGTCGAACGTGACTTCAAGGGCGTCCATACCGACGTAACGGCTCTGCTCAAGAACGGTCTTTTGAAAAAGACTGAGGATGGGCAGATCGTCTTTCCCTACGACGACATCCACTTCGACTTCCGGCTGTCGTCGGCGGCTTGATCGCCGTAGATCAGCCCTGCATCGCCTGCCGGGCCAGCGAAATGATCTCCGGCGGGCGGCCGGCGAGGGCGTCGGCGACTTTGTCCATCAGCACCTGCAGGCTGAAGGGCTTGGGGATGACGTCGTAGATCAGCGAATCGAGGCCGTGGGCGCGCTCGCGCTGGTCGGCAAAGCCGGTCATCAGCATGATGGTGACCTCTGGCCAGGACGCGGCGACAGTGAGCGCCAGCGCGATCCCATCCATCACCGGCATCTTGATATCGGAGAGCAGCAGGTCGAACCGGCCCGCTTCTTCCAGCATCACTTCGGACGCGAGCCCGCCATCCTCGGCTTCCACCACCTCGTGACCTGCATGGGCCAAGGCGCGGGCAACGAAGGCGCGCACATTGTCGTCGTCTTCGGCAATCAGGATTCTAGCCATGGTGGGCCGCTGCCTCGGGGCTGGTGTGAGTATCAATTGGTGCTTCGGTAGGCGTCGCGGCCGGGCTGTCGCCATGCACGCTGTCGGCCGGTGCGGAGGACATACCGTCAGCCGCAGTGTCGGCTGCCGGAGAAATAGGGGCTTCGGGACGGCTGACGCCGCCTGCAAAACTGAGCTTAACCCGAGTCGCGGCAGGAGGCGGAGAGGCGAGTTCGGCTGAAAAATCGATAATTTCGCCCGGCTCGATATCCCGCACCTTGGGGGTGACGCTCCACTGATAGAGCGGCTTGCCGTGCTCATCGAGCAAGGTCACGATCACCGGCGGCACCGTCAGATGCCGCGTTTCGACGCCATAGATGCGGGCCGTCACCGTGATCAGGTCGGCCCCATCCTTGTGGCTCTTGACCGTGGTGACGTCTGAAAAATCGAGCCCGATGACGTTGACCCCGATCCCCAACGCCGAATAGACTCCGGCCATGGCGGGTACCGCGCGGACGATATCGGTGCGGAACAGGAAGCCGGAGCCAACCACCAGCGCCAGCGCCGAGAGTGCCGCAATCCGGGCGACACGGCGGAGCCGTGCGATCGGCAGGTCGCGCGACAGCTCGATCTGCCGCCTGTCGATGCGGCTCTTGGTGGGTTTGAGGTCCTTTTTGTCCTTGGCCGCCTTTGTCGCGTCCTTGGCAGCTGTCTTGACCTTGGGCTTGGGCAGCAGCGCTTTCTTGATCTCGGCAATAGAGCGCACCACTTCCGGCGGCGGCACTTTGCCCTCGGGCATCACCGCACGAAGCCCGGCCGGGATGCCCGCCATGGCCTTTTTCGCCTCGGCATCGAGTTCGCGATCGAGCTTTTCTTCCTCGGCAGGGTCAAATAGCCGGTCATCTTCAACCGGTGGCGGCGGCGGAGGCATTTCGGCTTGCCAGGACTCGCCGCAATGCGCGCACGCGACCTTGCGCCCCTTGCTTCCGATAGTCTCGGGGGGCACCTGGTAGCGCGTCCCGCAATGCGGGCACGCAATGACAATGGTTGCGGGCTGAACAGAACGCATGGCCCAAACCTAGCCATGGGGAGTTAAGTTTCCTCAAACCAGGCGGCATCTCTCGCCGCCAAATCAAGATTTGGCTGCATTTCGGCCCAACAAGCGCAGCAGGGCGGACATGGCTGTTATGATGCCGTCAATTGATTCGGAGCGGACTGCCCGGTGATCGAGTTTTCCAATGTCGGCCTCCGTTACGGACAGGGCCCCGAGATCCTGCGCGATCTCAACTTCCGTATCGAGCCGGGCAGCTTTCATTTCCTTACCGGCCCTTCGGGTTCAGGCAAGACTTCGCTGCTGAAACTGCTGCTGCTGTCGCTCCGCCCGACGCGTGGGCACGTGACGCTGTTCGGCAAGGACACCTCTTCGCTCGATCAGGATGCGCTGCTGCAGATGCGGCGTCACATCGGCATCGTGTTCCAGGAATTCCGCCTGCTCGACCACCTGACGACATTCGAAAACGTGGCGCTCCCGCTTCGGGTTCTGGGTGAGCCCGAAAGCAGCTACCGCGCCAATGTCACCGAACTGCTGCAATGGGTCGGCCTCGGCGAGCGGCTCGAGGCGCTGCCGGCGGTGCTTTCCGGCGGTGAAAAGCAGCGCGCCGCCATTGCCCGCGCCGTGATCGGCCGTCCCGATATTCTCCTCGCCGACGAGCCCACCGGCAACGTCGACCCGGAGCTCTCGCTGCGGCTGGTGCGGCTGTTTGCCGAGCTCAACAAGATGGGTACAACGATCATTCTCGCCACCCACGAGTTGCCGTTGCTCGACAGTTTTCCGTTCCCGCGCATGATCCTCAACAATGGCGAGGTGCTGTTCAGTGAGTGAACTGCGCCTGCCCAATCTGTTCGGCCTCAAGTTCCCCGGCCTCGCCCCGCATGACCGCGGCGCCCCGATTGTGCCTGAACGCTCGGTCTCCGGCCGCACACTGGTGCTCTTGATTGCCATCATGACGTTCCTCTCCGGCGTGACGCTGGGCGGCGTGGTGCTGGTGCAGAAATCGGCGATCGCCTGGTCCTCCGATGTCGGTCGCGAGGTGACCATCCAGCTCCGCCCGGTCGAGGGCGAGGTGATGGACAGCAACCTCCGCACCGCCGTGGCGCTGGCTGAAGCGACGCCGGGCGTCAGTTCGGCCCGCGCGCTGACGCTCGAAGAAAGCGAAAAGCTGTTGGAGCCCTGGCTTGGCAAGGGCCTCGACCTCAGCGCCATCGATATCCCGCGCCTTGTGGTCGTGGTGCTCGGCGATCCCGCCGAAGCTGATCTGCCGAAGCTCCAAAAGGACCTCACGGCGGTAAAGGGCGCGACGCTCGATACCCACGCCGCTTGGCGTCAGCAGCTCAATGTCATGGCCGGCACCATCGTCGCCTCGGGCCTCCTGGTGCTGGCGCTGATCGTCACCGCCACGGTGCTGGCAATCATCTTTGCCACCCGCGGCACCATGGCCTCGAACCGCGAGATCGTTGACGTACTGCACTTCATCGGCGCCTCGAACAATTTCATCGCCGGCGAATTCCAGGGCCGGTTTTTGACCATCGGCTTCCGCGGTGGGCTCATCGGCGGCATCGGCGCGATCGCATTCTTCATCCTCGTCGGCCTCGCCGCCGGCTCGATGGTCCCGCAGGAGGCCAACCAGCAACTGGGGATCCTCTTCGGCCGTTTCGCGCTGGGGATCGACGGCATGCTCGGCATCCTCGCCGTCATCCCTGTGATCGCGGCAATGACAGCCATCACCTCGCGGCTGACGGTGAGGCGGTTCCTGCGCAAGACCTCATAGGGGTCGCCATCGCGCGTTCGAGAAAAGGGAAGACCAATGCTCGGCCAGGCGATCCGCTCTCTGCTGTTTTACGCCGTGTTTTATGTGCAGACCGCCATCCTCGCCATTGTCATCGGCGTCACGGCGATGATCACCAACCGCCGCACCCGCTTTGGCTGGACGCTGGCGCTCTACTGGATCCACTCCCATATCCTGGCGCTACGCCTGCTTGCTGGGGTCAAGACCGATGTCGCAGGCGAGGAAAACATCCCGCCCGGCCCCTGCATCATCGCCAGCAAGCACATGAGCGACTGGGACATTTTCGCCATCCTCCCAGGCGCCCGCCGGCCCGCCTTCATCGCCAAGAAGGAGCTGATGGATATCCCGTTCTTCGGCCAGGCCGCGATGAGCTTTGACACCATCCGCATTGACCGCTCGCTCGGCGGCGAGGCGATCCCCGCCCTGATGGAGGATGCAAGGCGCGCCCTCGCCAACGGCGCCCGCATCATTATTTTCCCCGAAGGCACCCGGAAGCCACCGCTCGCCGAGCACGACTACAAATGGGGCATCGTGCGGATGTATGAGGAACTGGGCGTGCCGGTGGTACCGGTGGCGCTGAACTCGGGCCTGTTCTGGGGCCGCCACAGCCTCGTCATCTGGCCCGGAACTGCACGGGCCCGCTTCCTGCCGGCGATCCAGCCGGGTCTGCCTGCAGACGAGTTCCGCGAGCGGCTGGTCAGCGCTATCGAGACCGGCAGCAACCAGTTGATCCTAGCCGCCTATGACGAAGGATTGAGCCGTCCGATCTCGCCGGAACTACGCGAAAAGCTTGAGGCGCTGAAGCAAGGGATAGCGCCTGACGCCGCACAAACCCCTACATCTTGACGTTCTGACCCGACGCAGCCCATAGATATAGCTATCGGGCTGTGGCGGGCTTGACATCACCAACAATTTCGTTCTATTTTTGTTCTCATTGTTGGTAAACCTTGGGGAGCGTGGGATGGTGCCGGTACTCGATCGCGAACTGCTGCAGAGCGCTCCCAGCCGCCCCGTCAACTGGCGCGGCCGCTCCGGACGCTTTTATGCCTTGTCGTCCGAGAACATCGAACGTTTTGCCCTTGTAGGGGACGAGCTTTACCTGATTGCGCTCGGCCACAACGTGCTCTGGGCCGGCTCCTCGCGCGAGGTCGTCAACGATTCCGAAAGCCGGGCGCGCTTCCGGCTGGCACTGACCTGCGCCGACCGGGTATTCCATGTCGAAACCAGCGGCGATGAAGTCGCGCGCATGACCATCGTCTGGGATCTCGAAGGCGGGGAGCCGGTGCTCGGCCTCGCGCTCGCCTGATCAGGCGGTTGGCGCCATCGGCAGGTCCGCCTGCCCCAGCGCCGCGATCACCTCATCGAGATAGCGGTCGCGAATGCCGAGCGCCTTGAGTCCGTTTGCCGTCTCCAGCACATATTCCGGATTGGCCCCGGATTCCCCCACACCCAGCCGCACCAGCCGCACTTGCTCCATCACATCGAGCCGCCCGGCATATTGGGGATGGCTTTCATCAACGAGGAAGGCCAGCGCTTCGGCTCGGCCACCACCGGCGAGACGTATCGAGCGCATCGCTTCGCGATAGACGCCATTGTCCATCTCGCGCTCGCGCAGATAGACCTGCACCTCGGGCCAGCGCGCGTCATCGACCTCGAAGGCCATGCCGCGGCATGAGCCGCCATGCACCAGCCCGAACACCAGCCCCGGCTGCGCCGCCGTGCCGCGATGCCGAAGGGAGAACACGCAGAGCCGCCGATGCGCCCCGGCAAGCACGGCCGGTGTGCTGCGGATAAACGCGAACCCCGGCCGCCAGATCAGCGAGCCGTAGCCGAACACCCAATGCGTGGTTTTCTGCTGCATGAGCGCTGCACCGCCTTGCCGTGGTCACGTTCCTATCGGTACGGTCCGCCGCGCGCAACGCTTGCGCCGGAATGGGAGAACTGATCGTGCGGAAGATCATCGGCCTCGGGATTGCCGTGTTGATCGTGGTGGCGCTGTGGACGGCCGGCTGGTTCTGGGCCGCCGATCAGGCCCGCCAGCAGGTGGCACTCCTGGCCCAGAACGACGGCGAGACCGCCCCGCAGCTGACCTGCGGCACGTTCAACGTCTCCGGCTACCCCTTCCGTTTCGATTTCACCTGCGACAAGGCCCAACTCGTTTCCGGCGATGAGACCATCACCGTCGACGGCATCAAGGCCTCGGTGCTCACTTACAGCCCCAACCACGTGATCTTTTCGGCCCGCTCGCCCTACACCATGGCCAATGCCTTTACCGGCAGCCAGAGCCAGTTCGACTTCACCGGGTTTGAAGGCAGCGCCCGGCTGGAGGCGCGCGACCTGATCAAAGGGCTCTCGGGCGAAGGCTGGCGCATCGGCCGGATTTCCGTGCTGGCTGATGGCATTGTGTGGAACGACACCGTGGTGACCCCGGTGCTGCAGGCCAAGGCCGACCATATCGAGGCGCACCTGGTCGATATTCCGGAGCTCCATGACAAGACCAAGGGCCTTGCTGGCCTCGCCGCCTATCTTAACGTCAAGGGCCTCGTCGCCCCGGCCTTCCAGATCACCGCCGGCGAGGGCAGCCTCGACGCGCAGGTCTCAGGCCTCCCTGATGACCTCCAGGCCTTCACCGACCCCAACGCGGTCCGGAACTGGCAGGCGGCGGGCGGCACCCTGACGCTGGTCAAGCTGGCAGGCACCCAGCCGCAGCCCGACGAACGCTTCGAGATCAAGGGCAACGCCCACCTGACCGAGGCCGGGCTCGTCGCCGGCGAGATCACCTACGTCACCAAGGGCGTGCTCGACCGCTTCGCCGGCCTCATGCCGCCGCTGCAACTGATTGCGCTCAAGGGCAAGCCGGAAGCCGACGGCAGCTTCTCCAATGCCATGAGCTTCGTCGATGGTCAGCTCAAGCTGCTGGCCGTCCCGGTTCTGGAAATCCCGCCGCTGTTTTGACGCAGACGCTGGCCCTCACCTCTCCCTTTGGGGGAGAGGTGAGGGCCAGCGCCGGGTGAGTGGGCCTTCCTCGTTGACCTGGGCAAAGGCCCCCTCACCCGACCCAAGGGGTCGACCTCTCCCCCAAAGGGAGAGGTAAGGGGGATCAGTGCCTCACGCGTCTTCGCCGCCGCCATGTTCGCGGAACAGCACTTCGGCTACCGGCTCGGGCACCGCACTGGCATTGCCATGCGGACGTCCAAAGTCTGCCGCAGCGGTCTCCTGGCCAGCGGTGATGATCGAGCGGCGGATGGCGCGGGTGCGGGTGAACAGCGCCTCCATCCCCGGCCCGTCGCCGATACGCACGGCGCGCTGCAACTGGCTGAGATCTTCGAGGAACCGGCCCAGCATTTCGAGCACGGCGTCACGGTTGGTGAGGAACACGTCGCGCCACATCACCGGGTCGCTCGCGGCAATACGGGTGAAATCTCGGAAGCCCGAGGCTGAGAACTTGATCACTTCGGACTGCGTCGCCGCTTCGAGATCGGCCACCGTGCCCACGATATTGTAGGCGATGAGGTGTGGCACGTGGCTGGTGATCGCCAGCACCAGGTCATGGTGCGCCGCATCCATGCATTCGACATTGGAGCCAAGCGCGCCCCAGAACGACGTCAGCCGGTCGATCGCCACGGGGTCGGTACCTGGTGCCGGCGTCAGCACGCACCAGCGGCCGGTGAACAGCTCCGGAAAGCCCGAGGCCGGGCCGGAATGCTCGGTACCGGCGATCGGATGGCCGGGGATGAAATGCACCCCCTTGGGAACCAGCGGCCCGAGTGTTGCCATAACCTGGCCCTTCACCGAGCCGACATCGGAAAGGATCGCACCCGGCTCCAGCGCATCGCGGATTGCCTCCATCACCGGCAGGTAGGCACCAACCGGGATGCAGAGGATCACGAGATCGGCGCCACGCACCGCCTCGGCAGCATCGAGCGTATACGTATCGCCCAGCCCCAGCGCCCGCGCTTCCTCGAGGGTCTCCTCCTTGCGGGTGGAAATCGCGATGGTCTTGGCGAGCCCCTTGAGCCGCGTAGCCCGGGCAATGGACGAGCCGATAAGGCCAATGCCAATCAGTGCAAGTTTGTTGAACATCAGTCTGTCGCCCCCGGCGCACCGAATGGTTTGAGCACGTCGACCAGCCGGCGCATCGCCGCTTCCGGTCCGATGGAAATCCTGAGCCCGTTCTCGATGCCATAGACCCCGATCTCGCGCACGATCAAGCCCTCAGCGAAGAGGGCGTTGAACGCAGCACGGCTGGTCGCGGCATCTTCGAACAGCGCGAGGACGAAATTGGCCTCGCTGGGCACAACGCGGATGGCATTGCCCGCCAGTGCCCGCGTCAGCCAGCTGCGCCATTTCGCATTGTAGGCGCGGAGCCGGGCGGTGAACGCGACGTCACGTGCCGCAGCGGCGCCCGCAAACTGCGCCGGCCGGTTGACGTTGAACGGGCCGCGAATGCGGTTGACAACATCGACCACATGCTCGGGCGCATACATCCAGCCGATCCGCGACGCGGCGAGCCCCATCTTCGAGAAGGTCCGCACCATCACCACGTTCTCGGCGCGATCCACCAACTCGATGCCGACGGCATAATCCTCCGCCGTCACATACTCGGCATAGGCACTGTCGAGGACGAAGAGGATATCCGGACGCAGCCCGGCATGGAGCCGCGTCAATTCTGCGCCCGACAGGTACGTGCCGGTGGGGTTGTTCGGGTTGGCGAGAAACAGCACCTTGGTCTTTGCCGTCACCGCGCCGAGCAGCGCATCCACATCGGCACGATAGTCGGTCTCGGGCGCCATGATGATCTCGGCCGAGGCGCCCATGGTGACGATCGGGTAGACCGAAAAGCCGTGCCGGGCCATCACCGCCTCGTCACCATCGCCGAGATAGCACTGGGCGAGAAGGTGCAGAAGGTCGTCCGAGCCGTTACCGCAGACGATCCGCTCAGCATCGATACCATGCACCTCGCCCAGCGCCTCACGCAGAATGCGCGACGTGCCTTCGGGATAGATCTCGGGCTGTTCGTCAGCCTTGAGCAGCGCCTCGATCGCCTTGGGGCTCGCGCCGAGCGGGGATTCATTGGCGGAAAGCTTGATGGGCGTCACCCCCGCCGGCGCGGCAGACTTGCCGGGCACATAGGGCGCAATTTTCAGGATTCCGGGCTGCGGAACGGGGCGGGAAGCAGGTGTCGGCATCAGGTCTTCAAAACTGGATTAAAGCCGCGCGGACCATAGAGAAACGGGCTGGCGATGGCAAAGGAAACCCAAACGCCCCGACGCCCGATCTGCTAGAGTGGCGGTGTTACGACTGATCGCGCCCAAGGGAGGAACCTATGACGGCGATGAACATCGTGCATATGCGGGTCAAGCCGGGCCGGGAACAGGAATTCGTCGCCCTGCACCAGGCACTCGACCTCACCACCTGGTCCGGGGGCCTCAGCTTCTGGATCGTCAAGACCGGCGAACGGGACTTCTGCGTCGTCGGCGAATGGGAGAGCATGACCGCCATGGCCGGCGCCCGCCCCCAGATGATCGCCAGCCTCGACAAACTGCGACCGCTGCTCGAAGACCTCGGCGGTGGCCGCGGGGTCACCGAGCCCTGGTCCGGTAATGTGGCCATGAAAGTCAGCCCCAGCGCCGACGCCGGCAGCGCGATCTAGCGTTCCGGCATTTCCATCGCTGCCTGCGGCGCCATAGCCGGCACGCGCACGTAACGCTCCGCCTTGCGGCGCCTCGGCACCGCAGGGAACAGTTCCTTCCGCGCCTGGACGCAGAGGACGCCCGCAAAAGTGGGCCCGAACAGGCGCCCGGCGCGCTCGAAGAACCGCGTCGATTTGAGCAGCAACGGGTGCTGGTAGGGCGGCAGGTAAAGCGCATCGCGCCATTGCTCGGGCACGAAGCTGTGGGCGCGCAGCAACTGCTCCATCTGCCCGCGCGAGAACGGGTAACCATCGCCGAAGGGCGTGTTATCGGCCGCCGACCACATGCCGCGCCGTTTGGGCACCACGACGATGAGTCGCGCGCCGGGCGCCGTAACCCGCCACAACTCCCGCATCAGTTCCTCGGCATCGGCGACATGTTCAAAGGCATGGACGGCGATCACCAGGTCGACGGCAGAATCGGTGAGCGGCATTTCTAGCGGATCGCACAGCACAGTGTGCGACGGGCCCTCGCGCGGCCATGCCGATGATCCCTGCCGGGCCGGCATGAACGCCAGCACGCGCTCCGCCTTTTCGAGCGTGAAACGCAGATAGGGCGTCGCAAAGCCGAGCCCCAGCACCCTGAGCCCGCGCACATTGCCAGCGAGCCGCAGGATCTCCTCGCGCAACAAGGCACGGGAAATTTTACCCAAAGGGGACTTGTAGAAAGCAATCAGGCGCGCGACGTCGGGGGTCATGGCTTTGCCCTCAATCCTTATCTAGACTTTGTCATGCTTCGGTGTGCCCTGTCACGCCAGCACGACCCACGCGCCCGAACGGAGACCACCAATTGCCCCTGCTGATCGACATCTTTCCCGCACGCTCCGACAATTTTGGATATCTCGTGCACGATGTGGCGACCGGCAAGACCGCGGCTATCGATGCCCCCGACGGCAAGACGATCCGCGAGGCGGCGGCGCGTCGTGGCTGGACCATCAGCGATGTGTTCATCACGCATCACCACACCGACCACGTGGAGGGAATTCCGCTCCTCAAGCGCGAAACCGGCGCCACCATCACCGGCCCGCGCGCCGAAGCCAGCAAGATCCTCGGGCTCGAAGTGCTGGTCGCCGGTGGCGATGTGGTCAAACTCGGGGAGACCGAGTTCATCATCATCGAAACGCCGGGCCACACGCTGGGCCACATCGCCTATTACGACCCGGCCGGCCGGCACCTGTTTTCTGCCGATGCGCTGTTCTCGCTGGGCGTCGGCCGCATGTTCGAGGGCAAGCCCGGCCCGATGTGGGAAGGCTTGCTACAGTTGCGCGCCCTGCCCGATGACACGCTGGTCTATTGCGGGCACGAATATACCCTCGCCAATGCCCAGTTCGCGCTGAGCGTCGATCCGCGCAACGCCGCGCTCAACATCCGCGCCGCCGAGGTCAAGCGCCTGCGCGAATCCGGTCAGGCAACTATTCCGGTGGGGCTTGGCATCGAAAAGGCCGCCAACCCCTTCCTCCGCGCCGACCAGCCGGTTCTCGCCAAAGCCATGGGCCTCGCCCCCGATGCCGCGCCAGAGCTGGTGTTCGCCGCGCTCCGCAAGGCCAAGGACGACTTCAAGGCAACGTGACGCTCACCTTCCGCCCGGTCGATAGCAGCACGGTTGACGACTTCGTCGCCCTGTTCTCGGGATCGGGTGGGCCGAGCTATTGCTGGTGCATGGCCTGGCGCGTCACCCCCGAAGAGGCAAAGGTCAAGAAAGGGTCGGAACGCCGCCCTTTCATGCTGGACCGGATCGCGCGGGGTGTGCCCGTGGGCCTCCTCGCCTATGGCGAAAACGGACCGGTCGGCTGGGTCTCGGTCGCGCCACGTGAGACCTACCGCGAGCTCGGCGGACCTGCGACCAAGCCTGGCGAGACCATATGGTCGATCGCCTGCCTCTACCTGCGCCGGGACCGGCGTGGCGAAGGACTGTCGCAGCAATTGTTGACGGCAGCGATCGCCCACGCGGCAGATCGTGGCGCGTCGATCATCGAAGCCTACCCCGTTGATCCCGACTCCCCGAGCTATCGCTTCATGGGGTTCGTGCCGGTCTTTGAGAGCCTGGGGTTCACCGAAATCGGCTCCGCGGGCAGCCGTCGCCACGTCATGCGATTAACCATTTAGATACTATTGAGGCGAAATCACCCTCAAAACGTTGCACCTTTAGCCAGCAACGGAGTTGTCTGTTCGAAGCCCAGGCGGCCTTCAGACACCCAGTGGCGGAAGGAATGGCGACGATGGCCAGTGACGGAACAGAGACCAGCAAGCACTCCGATCGTCGCACCGGCGACCGCCGCACCTTCTCGCGCACCGCACCGAGCGCCGATTTTGTCAGCCAGATCATTGCAGAGCACCAGCACCTTGGCTGGCATGAAACGCCCGTGGGCTCGCCGGCCGATAGCGCCGTGACCGCCTACGAAAAAAGCGCTCGCATGGCCGTGCGCCGCATGCCCGCCGGCTACCGCACCACCGTCATCGTCTGACGCGGGCCGCCTCAGTCGACCGAGACGTCGCGCGTCGCGCCGCTGATCGAGACGGTAAAGCCCGCCACGACATCGAAGATCGCCATCATCATCAGGATGAAGAACACCGAACTGGCAGCGGCGCCGACCAGCAGGAACTCGACCAGAAAGATCACGAACACCACAGTCGAGAGCATGTGCTCGACCACCGAGGCACGGCCGATATTGGTGGATTTGAGCACTTCGAAGAACAGGCACACCAGCCCTCCGACCAGCATCAAATCGCCGGCCGTCAGCACCCATTGCAGCCCCGAAACCATCGGGATTTCGATCAGCTTTGCCGCCCAGCCCGAAGGGCTGCCCTGCATGAACAGGAAGGCAAAGAAATTATAGGCGATCAGCGGGATCAGCAGCAGCGGCGGAATGAACGCACCGCGGCTGCGACGGCTGCCGCGTGACACCAATACCGTGTTGTCTGACATCGTGAGCAGCTCCACTTCCCAAGGTGGGCGGACAATGCCAAAGCCCGGCGCGAGTGGCTAGACCTTTGGTAGCACTTTGCCCCGATCTTCGGGCTTGCGCCGCTCCGTTTCCGTCCTAGACCTTGAGCGGGCCCACCATCTGCTCTGGCTTCACTTCCGCGTCGAACTCGGGGCCGGTCAGGAGACCCAGCTCGATCGCGCTCTCGCGCAAGGTGGTGCCCTTCTTGTGGGCGTTCTTGGCGATCTTGGCCGCGTTGTCATAGCCGATCTTGCGGTTGAGCGCGGTCACCAGCATCAGCGAGTTATCGAGATGCTCCTTGATCCGCGCCCGGTCGGGCTCGATTCCTACGGCGCAATGGTCGTTGAAGCTCTTGGCCGCATCAGCCAGCAGCCGCACCGACTGCAGGAAGTTGTAGGCGATCACCGGCTTGAAGACGTTGAGCTCGAAATTGCCCTGGCTGGCGGCAATGCCGATCGCCGCGTCGTTCCCCATCACCTGCACGGCGACCATGGTGGTGGCCTCCGCCTGGGTCGGGTTGACCTTACCCGGCATGATCGACGAGCCCGGCTCGTTTTCGGGAATTGTGATCTCACCCAGCCCCGAGCGCGGACCGGAGGCAAGCCAGCGCACGTCGTTGGCGATCTTCATCAGCGCCACAGCCAACTGCTTCAGCGCCCCGGAGGTGCCGACAAACGCGTCATGGCCCGCCATCACGGCAAACTTGTTGGGCGCCGTGATGAACGGCCGGCCGGTCAGCGTCGCGATCTCGGCAGCAACAGTCTCGCCGTACTTGGGATGCGCATTGAGCCCCGTGCCGACGGCGGTGCCGCCCAGCGCCAGCTCATAAAGCTGCGGCAGGGTGACATGGATCGCCTTCAGCGCCAGGTCGAGCTGCGCCACCCAGCCGGAAATCTCCTGGCCCAGCGTCATCGGCGTCGCGTCCTGCAGATGCGTGCGGCCGATCTTGACCACATCCATGAACTGCTTCGACTTATCGTCGAGCGTATCGCGCAGCAGCATGACGCGGTGCACGAGATACCCCTCGATCGCCTCGACCGCCGCAATGTGCATGGCGGTCGGATACGTATCGTTCGACGACTGGCTCATGTTGACATGGTCGTTCGGGTGCACAGGCTTTTTCGAGCCCATGGTGCCACCGGCCATCTCGATGGCGCGGTTACTGATCACCTCGTTGACGTTCATGTTCGACTGCGTGCCCGAGCCGGTCTGCCAGACAACGAGCGGGAAATGGTCCTTGAGCTTGCCGTCGATCACCTCATCGGCCGCCGCAACGATCAGGTCGCGCAGCTCGGAGGGCAGCAGGCCCAGCTTGTGATTGGCGAGCGCCGCAGCCTTTTTCAGGATGCCGAAGGCGCGGATGATCTCGGTGGGCATCTTCTCGCCGCCGATATCGAAGTTGGCGAGGCTGCGGGCGGTCTGCGCCCCATAATACTTCTCGCTCGGCACATTGATGGTGCCCATGGAGTCCGATTCAACGCGCGTGCCCATGCACACTCTCCTGATCAGTCAAAAGGAAACGGCCAGCCCTTTGTGAGGGCCGGCCGGGAAATCTATCGGGTCGTTGTCAAGCCGAGCTGAGCCCGAAGGCGTCAGGCCTTCTTGGGCGCGAGGATCTGCCGGCCGCGATACATGCCGGTCTTCAGGTCGACGTGGTGCGGACGACGCAGCTCACCCGAATCCTTATCCTCGACATAAGCCGGGATCGCGAGCGCATCGGCGGAGCGGCGGAACCCACGCTTCATCGGCGAGGTCTTGCGCTTTGGCACTGCCATGGTCGTAACTCCTATTCAATCACGTGTCGCCGAAGGCGTTCCGGCGTCTAACAGACAGGGTCTGTCGGGAATTGCGGGGTCTATAGAGGAGAAATTCGCCCTTGGGAAGGGGCGAAATGGCCCCTGTTCACGCGCTCTTTCCTCTCTGGCCCGGAATCCGCTACAACCGCCTGCCCCAGCCCGGACCCCGCCGTGATCTACTCCTTTGAAGACGAACTGAAAAGCTGCGCCGCAGAGATCGAGCGTGCGCTCGATACGCTGCTTGTCGAGGCCCAGCTCTCCGGCCCCGGCGTCCCGCCCCGGCGCCTCCTCGCAGCCATGCGCCACGGCAGCCTCAACGGCGGCAAGCGCCTGCGCCCGCTCCTCGTACGTCAGGCCGCCGGCGTGTTTGGCGTTGCGCCCGAGGCCACGGTCCGCGCCGGCCTGGCAGTGGAAATGATCCACTGCTACTCGCTGGTCCACGACGACCTGCCGGCTATGGACGACGACGATCTCCGCCGCGGCCAGCCGACCGTCCACAAGGCCTATGACGACGCGACCGCCATCCTTGCCGGCGATGCGCTTCTCACCCACGCCTTTTCGGTGCTGGCCGATGCTGCCACGCACCCTGACGCCAACACCCGCATCCGGCTCGTCGCCGAACTCGCCGCCGGTGCCGGTGCAGGCGGCATGGTGGGCGGCCAGATGCGCGATATCGAGGGCGAGACCAGCTTTCTTGCCGAGCGCGCCATTGCCCAGATGAACGCCATGAAGACCGGCGCCCTGATCCGCGCTGCAGTGCGGATGGGCGCCATCCTCGGCGGCGCCAGCGACGAGGCCCTCGGCCACCTCACCGAATACGCCGAAGCCGCCGGCCGCGCGTTCCAGCTGGCCGACGACCTGCTCGACGTCACCGCCTCGGCGGCTGCGCTCGGCAAGGCGACCGGCAAGGATGCGGACAAGGGCAAGCAGACCATTGTCGCGCGCCTTGGCGTCGAGGCGGCGCAGCGACAGCTGGGCGAGATGATCCATGATGCGCTGAGCGCACTGACCCCGTTTGGCGACGAAGCCACGGGCCTGCGCGCCACGGCGCGGTTCTTTGCAGAACGGGAGAGCTGAATGAGCCTTGAGAGCGTAAAGGCGGACCTCGCGGCACGTGCCCCCGATCTCATGGTGATCGTCACCGACACCAGTACGGCGACCGTGCAGCTTGCTGCAGAAGTTCATGGCGTAGCACCCGGCCAGATCGCCAAGACCCTCGCCATCCGGGTGGGCGACGAGGAGTTCCTGCTGGTCACCCGCGGCGATGCCCGGCTCTCCAACGCCAAGGCCAAGCAGGCCTTTGGTGGCCGCCCGCGCATGCTGGGCGCCGAAGACGTGCTGCGGCTGACCTCACATCAGGTCGGCGGCGTCTGCCCCTTCGGCCTGCCCGCGCCAATCAAGATCTATTGCGATGTGTCGCTGAAAATCTACGACGAGGTCATCCCCGCCGGTGGCGACACTCACGCCTCAGTCCGCCTGCCCGTCTCTCGGCTCGTCGCGCTCTGCGGTAATACCTGGGCCGATGCCTGCGACGTGCCGGAGTAAGCTATAGCAGAGGCCAGAAAGGCCCCCTCACCCGGCCTGCGGCCGACCTCTCCCCCAAAGGGAGAGGTAACGAGGTGGCGCGTTCGTGCCCCAACTCACCTCTCCCTCTGGGGGAGAGGTCGGCGCGCAGCGCCGGATGAGGGGGCCTTCCTTCTGTCGCGAGGAGGCCGACGAAGTATCGAAGACGGCCGCTCAGCCCACAACCCGCGGATCAAGATCAGCGCTGTAGTCCACGCCGCTGAGGCCAAAACCGAAGAGCTTCAAGAACTCCGCCTGATACTTCGGCAGGTCGCCGAGGTCCGGCAGGGTCTCGGTGCTGAGCTTGGGCCAGCGCGCCTTCATCTCGTTCTGCACCGCGTCCGAGAGTTCCCAGTCATCGACGCGCAGCCGGTGGCCGTCATCGAGTGCCGGTGTGAAGAGCTTTTCGCGGAACAGCCGGTCGATCTGCTCGATGCAGCCTTCGCCGAGCCCGATATCAGCCATCACCTTGAGCAGCACCGTGCCGTAGAGCGGCACCACCGGAATGGCCGAACTCGCCTGCGTCACCACCGCCTTCAGTGCCACCACATAGGCTGAACTGTCGCCATGCACAGCGCGGATCGCGGTCGCGGCACGGTCGAGATCGGCCTTGGCCTTGCCCAACGTGCCCTTGTGGTAGATCGGCCAGGTCAGCTCGCTGCCGAGGTAAGTGTAGTTGAGCGAGGTAAAGCCCTCGGCCAGCACCCCGGCTTCGCTCAGCGCGGCAATCCAGAGTTCCCAGTCCTCGCCGCCCATCACCTTCACCGTCGCGGCCGCCTCGGCGTCAGACGCTGGCTCGACCTCGACTTCGGTCACTTCGCCGGTGCTGGTATTGAGCGTCTTCGAGCGCACCTTGGTGCCGAACGGCTTGATCGCCGAGCGATAGGTTTCGCCGGTCTTGGGGTCGGTGCGCACCGGGGAGGCAAGGCTATAAACCACCATGTCCACCTGCCCCAGCGTCGTCTTGATCGCGGCGATCGCCTCGGCCTTGATCGCATCGGAGAACGCATCGCCCTCGATGGTCACGGCCCTCCGGCCCGCAGCTTCCGCGCGCTTTTCAAAGGCGCGGTTATTGTACCAGCCGGCGCTCGCGGTCTTGGCCTCGCCCGGCTCGCGCTCGAACGACACACCGACCGTATCGGCGCCCGCGCCAAACGTTGTGACAATGCGAGAAGCCAGCCCGTAGCCGGTCGAGCAGCCCAGCACCAGCACCCGGCGCGGCCCCTGCCGCAGCGGGCCCTTGACCACGACATGGTCGATCTGGCGCTGCACATTGGTGGCGCAGCCCACCGGATGGGCCGTAGTACAGATGAAACCGCGGATCTTGGGTTCGATGATCATTTGGCAACCTCGATGAACGAGGCTGTTTCCTAACCGGCCCGCGCGCCAAAGGCCACCCCATGTGAAAGAGTCCCACAAGGGAGCAGCGGCGCAGTAGCGGCTCGGGTGTTGACCGCGACGCCCTCATGGCCCATGCCGACGCTTTGCCCGAAGGACGATTGCCGATGCTTTTTTCTATTCTTGCTCTCGATCATGTGCAGCTCGCCATGCCGGCGGGCGAGGAAGACCGCGCCCGCGCCTTCTATCGCGATCTGCTCGGTCTCAGCGAAGTCGTGAAGCCCGCAAATCTCGCCAGACGCGGCGGTGTCTGGTTCGAAGCGGGCAGCCTCAAGCTGCATCTGGGCGTGGAGGCTGAGTTCCGTCCGGCGCGGAAGGCACACCCAGCGCTTCTGGTCAGCAACCTGCCGGCGCTCCTTGCCGCCGCCTCCGCAGCCGGCTACCCGCCGGTCACAGATGAGCCGCTCCCAGGGTATGATCGCGCCTACCTCGCCGACCCCTTCGGCAATCGTATCGAACTGCTGGAGCCGGTGGTCGGCTAGCCCACCGCCGTTCCGCGATGTCCTCGTGCGATACTCCCGCCACCCAAGTAGAGCTTTGCAATGTCTGATGTGACGATCCGGCCGCTGGCCCCCTCAGATTCGATCACCGAGCTGACCGATCTGCTGCATCGGGCCTACGCGCCGCTCGCCGCCATGGGGCTCCGCTTCTGGGCAACGCACCAGTCCGAAGATGACACGCGCCACCGCATCTCGCAGGGCACCTGCCTTGTCGCAGTGATGGACGACACCATCTGCGGCACAATCCTCTTCAAGAACGCCGGCCAGACCCAGGGATGTCCCTGGTATGATCTGGCCGACATTGCCTCGATCGCACAGTTTGCGGTGGAACCCCGCTTGCAGTCGAAAGGCCTCGGCGCCCAATTGATGGCGCGCGCCGAGAACCTCGCTATCGCGGCAGGTGCCCGCGAACTGGCCCTCGATACGGCCGAGCCCGCGACCCATCTGGTCGCCTGGTACACTCGGCTCGGCTACCGCTTCATCGAACACGCCCAGTGGCTGCACACCAACTATCGCAACGTGGTGCTCAGCAAGCGGTTGGCACTTCCGTAGTGCCGGTCACCCGGCCGGGTGAGCCACTGCGACATCCAGCACCCAGGTGACGCCGAAGCGATCTTTCAGCATGCCATAGAGCGGCGACCAGCCGGACGGGGCGAGCGGCGCTATGATGGTCGCACCATCCGAGAGCTTGCCCCAGAAGTCCGAAATCTCCTCGGCGGCATTACCGTTTACGGAGACAAAAAACGGAATCTCGCCTCGGTCGTAACTGAGCCGCGAGGGCACGTCATAGGCCATCACCTGAAAGCCGTTGCTGGCGGCGACCTGCCCCCACATCACCTGCTCGGCCTCCTCTGGTGCCTGAACCGCATTGGCCTCCTTGTAGGTCATCACCATCAGCTCGCCGCCGAACACCGTTTGGTAGAACTCTAGGGCGGCCCGGGCTTGCCCGCGGAAATTGAGGTGCGTCACGGTCTTGATCGTCATGTCTGGCTCCTTGTTGTTGATCTGCCGGAACCGGATATAAATGAGGCCAACTGCCATTTTCCGTCAGTTGCGTGATGGCCCGACCCGACCGACTTTTCCGATTGCTGCAAGCGATGCGCGTCATGCCCGCGCCGATCACCGCCACGCGGCTGGCAGAGGAAACGGCAGTGTCGTTGCGCACGCTCTATCGCGACATCGACAGCCTCAGGGCCGCAGGAGCCCGGATTGATGGTGAGCGTGGCTACGGCTACCGGCTGGTCGAGGATTACGCGTTGCCACCGCAGACCTTCGACCGCACCGAAATCGAGGCGATCGCCCTTGGCCTGGCCGAAGTGCAGCACATGGGCGACCCGGCTCTGGCTCGCGCGGCTACCGCCGTTCTGGCAAAGGTTGCTGCCACCCTGCCCGACGACCGCGAGCAGCACCTGTTCCACGCCATCTCGCAGGTCTATCGCCCGGATGCGCGCTACCCCGTGGCGCTCGATATCGACACGATCCGACGGGCCTGCTGGGAGGAGCGGTCCCTCAAGATAAACTATGCCGACAAGAGCGGTGCGCTCACCAGGCGCACCATCCACCCCCTCGCCATCGTCTACTCCGATCGCACCCTGACGCTTCTGGCCTGGTGCTGCCTCCGTGAGGCATTCCGCATGTTCCGCCTCGAGCGGATCAGCGAAGTCGAACCCGCAGGCACCAGCTTCCGCCCCCGCCGCGCCGCCTTGCTCCGCAGCTACCTGGCGCAACTGGAAGAGGAGAAATCACAGGCAGGCTAGGTCACCTGTCCGGACCCGCAGGACTTATTCCGCCGCCACTTTGCCCGCGCCGTACTTCTTCTCGATATAGTCCGCCACCATGCCCTTGAACTGCTGGGCGACGTCAGCGCCCCGCAGCGTCGCGACTTTCTGGCCATCGACAAATACCGGCGCCGCCGGGGTCTCGCCGGTACCGGGGAGCGAGATGCCGATATTTGCGTGCTTGCTTTCGCCCGGCCCGTTGACGATGCAGCCCATCACCGCGACCGAGAGGTTTTCGACGCCGGGATAGCGCTCTTTCCACTCGGGCATCGAGCTTGAAAGGTGATCCTGGATCTCTTTGGCCAGCACCTGGAAGGTGCTCGACGTGGTGCGCCCACAGCCGGGGCACGCAGCAACCACCGGCAGGAACTGGCGGAACCCCATGGTCTGCAGCAGTTCCTGCGCCACGATGACTTCCTTGGTGCGGTCGCCATTGGGTTCGGGCGTCAGCGACACGCGGATGGTATCGCCGATCCCCTGCTGCAACAGGATCCCCATCGCCGCCGACGACGCGACGATGCCCTTTGAGCCCATGCCCGCCTCAGTCAGCCCCAGATGCAGCGCATAATCGCAGCGGGCGGCGAGATCCTGGTAGACTGAGATCAGGTTCTGGACGTCCGACACCTTGGTCGAAAGGATAATCCGGTCACGGCCGAGCCCGATCTCCTCGGCACGTTGGGCCGAGAGCAGCGCCGACTGGATGATCGCCTCGCGCTGCACCGCAGCGGCCGAGATCGGGTTGGCGGAGACGGAGTTTTCGTCCATCAGCCGGGTCAGCAGTTCTTCGTCGAGCGAGCCCCAGTTGACCCCGATGCGCACCGGCTTGCCATAGCGGATGGCCAGTTCGATCAGCGTCGAAAACTGCGTGTCGCGCTTGGCCTTGAAGCCGACATTGCCCGGGTTGATCCGGTACTTGTCGAGCGCCTCGGCGCAGGCCGGGTGATCGGTCAGGAGCTTGTGGCCGATATAGTGGAAATCGCCGATCAGCGGCACGGTGACGCCGCGGGCGCGGAGCTTGTCGCGGATATGGGGCACGGCCGCAGCAGCCTCGTCGCGGTCCACCGTGATCCGCACCAGCTCCGAGCCGGCACGCCACAACTGGCCGACCTGTTTGACCGTCGCGTCGATATCGGCGGTGTCGGTATTGGTCATCGACTGGACGACGATCGGGGCGCCGCCGCCGACCTTTATGCCACCAACATCGACGCCCACGGCTTGCCGGCGTGCTGCTGTCATGGGATCACCTCGTATTGCGGCAAAGACATAAGCTTGCCTGATGACAAGCGCAATGCGGCCAACGGCACGCCGCCGCTGCTGAGGAGACTGAGATGCTGCGGATGATACTGGCGCTGGCGATCATGATGTGGAGCGGCGCAAGCTTCGCTGCCGACCCGATGCCGCACCTTACCGGCATCACTGCCATCCACGATCCCTCTGTGATCGTCACCGACACCGGCTGGGCCTCGTTCGCCACTGGCGTCGAGGGCGCTTCCGATGGCGGCATGCCGCGCACCAAGACCTCGCCCGATGGTATCGACTGGCAGGAAACCGGCGCCATCCCCGGCGGCCTGCCAGCGTGGATTGCAACGGAGCTCGGTTACAAACCCAAGAACATCTGGGCCCCCTCGATTTCCACCGAAGGTGGCGTCGCCTATCTCTACTACTCCGCCTCAAGCTTCGGCCGCAACGACAGCGCCATCGGCTTGATGACCAACCCGACCTTCGATACCAGCAAGCCCTCCGAGGGCTGGACCGACCAGGGCCTCGTCCTGCGCTCCCACGCGGGCGACAATTTCAACGCCATTGACCCGTTCCGCATCAACTCAGCTGGCAAGGCCTATCTCGCGTTCGGCTCGTTCTGGGATGGTATCCGGCTGGTGGCCCTCGATCCCAAGACCGGCAAGCGCAGCAACGACAGCCCACCCGTCCGCATCGCCTCGCGCGGCGGCGGCGCCATCGAGGCGCCCGCACTGCTCGAGCATGAGGGCAAGTTCTATCTCTTTGTCTCCTTCGATGCCTGCTGCCGCGGCACCTCCAGCACCTATAATATCCGCGTCGGGCGCTCCGACCAGGTCGAGGGCCCCTATCTCGATCGCGACGGCAAGGCGCTCACCGATGGCGGCGGCACGCTGCTGCTCGCCGGCCAAAGCCCCTATCGCGGCCCGGGCGGTCAGGAAGTGTTCATGGTCGCGGCCAAACCATGGCTCGCCTTCCACTATTACGACGATCGCCAGGGCGGCGCCCCAAGGCTGCAAGTCGCGCCGCTTGGCTGGTCTGCCGATGGCTGGCCAGAACTCGGCCCCCTCCCCGCCCCCTGAGCCTTGCCAAGACCCACTGATGCGCTAGCTTTGCCGACAAGGAGTGCGCAAATGAGTTTTCAGGCCTATCTAGACAACATCGAAAAGCAGACCGGCGTCAGCCCCGAGGGCTTCATCAAGCTCGCCACCGAAAAGGGCCTGACCAAGCCGGGCACCAAGGCCACCGTCATCACCGACTGGCTGAAGGCCGACTACCAGCTCGGCCACGGCCATGCGATGGCTATCGTGAAGCTGCTCAAGGAACGCGCAGGGCTGAAGTGATGTACTACACCGTCGTCCTCGGTTTCATGCTGGTGCTGCCTTTGGTCTCAACCATCGGTGAGGCCATGATGGGCAGTAGCCTCGACATCTGGACGCTGGCGCTGAAATGGTTCGTCTTCTGGGGTGTCGGCGCGCGGCTCGCGATTGCCGGCATCCGCCAGATCGCGAAGCCGGAGTTTACCGCCAAGGACATCTTCGAGATCGACGACCCCAAGGCCGGCAAGATCGTTCAGGAACTCGGCTTCTGGAACCTCTCGGGCGGGCTCATCGCGCTACTCTCGCTGGTCTACCCAGGTTGGGCGATGCCTGCGGCCGTCGCAGGCGGACTGTTCTACGGTCTTGCCGGGTGGCAGCATTGGCGGAACGCGCATCGCAACACAAACGAGACCATCGCGATGGTGTCGGACCTCTTCATCTTCGTGGTGTTGGCCGTGCTGGTGCTGCGGCACTTTGTGCCAGGCTTGTGATCGGCTTTCGCCCTTGAAGCCGCGCCGATCGGAGACCATCTGATGGTCATGCGTAACACATCACTCCTCACCCGGCTCCTGACCTTCCGTACCGAACTGGTGACCCTGTGGCGTGCCTTTCTGGCGCCCGAGACACCGCTCTATCTGAAGGCGCTGATGCTGATCGTGCCGCTCTATTTCGTGAGCCCTATCGACCTCATTCCTGACGCCATACCGTTCCTCGGCTGGGTCGACGACTTCATCGTCGTGCCGTTGCTGGTCAGCATGATCGTCAAGATGCTGCCCAAGCGTGCCCCGGTCTATGCCCGCGCCCCTGATGGCGGCAAGATGATCGACGGCGACTACCGCCGCCGCTGACCACTGCCGGTTTCTGACAGTCGCGCGATCTATGGTCTCCGCACCAACGGAGACCTTTTCTATGAGTAAATACTGGATTGCCGTCGCCTCGGCTGAACATGCGCGCCGCGGCAAGGCGGGGTTCATGCAGGTGAACCACGGCAAGAAGGCGCCACTGCAGCGCATTAGCGCCGGTGACGGCGTAGCCTATTACTCCCCAGCGGAAACCATAGGCGGCAAGGATCGCCTGCAAAGCTTCACCACGATTGGCCGGGTGCGGGACGAGGAGCTGTACCAGGGCGTAATGGGCGGCGACTTCGTGCCGTGGCGGCGCAATGTCGACTATGTCGAGGCTGCCGAGGCGCCGATTGCACCACTGCTCGATAAACTGGAGTTCACCCAGGGCAACCGCAACTGGGGCTACCAGATGCGGTTCGGTCTGTTCGAGATCAGCGAGCCCGATTTCCGCGCCTTCGCAGAGGCGATGGGCGCGAACCTCTAGCGCACAACGACGTACCCGTCGGCGAGGCACTCAAAGGTCTGGTCGTGGAACGTGATCAAAAAGTGACGTCTGCCGGCCCAGGCCTCGTCGCTATGTCGCGGATGCTGCCGATTGTTGGCTAGCGCTTCCGCCAACCACGACGAGTTCACAACCTCAAACACTGCGTAGGATGTGAGACCTCGCTCGTAGAGCGGATGTGTGTGAAGCAACTCGTCGTTAGGTGGACCCAGATAGTGGGCAACAGGCTGTGTGAAGCTCAGCTCGGTTCGTCCCGAGCTGGTTGCGTAGCTAACCCTAAGGTGCCCACCGTCAGCTGCGATGTGCGGATCTGGATTTCCCGTGTCCATTTGCGGCAAGTCGGTCAGCTCGATCGCGCGATCCTGCCCACTTGCCGCATAGAACATCATTCGAACCGGATCAGCAGATCCTTGGCGTCGATCTGGTCGCCCGGCTTCACTGTCAGCTCAGCGATGACGCCATCGGTCTCGGCATGGATGGCGGTTTCCATCTTCATGGCCTCGATCGAGAGCAGCACGTCGCCTGCAGCGACCTTGTCGCCAACCTTGACGATCAGCGATGAGATGACGCCCGGCATCGGCGCGCCGACCTGCTTGGCGTCACCCAGCGCCGCCTTGGCGCGGACCTGGATGTCACCAACCTTCAGACGATCCGGCACGGTGATGGTGCGCGGCTGACCGTTGAGGTCGAAGAACACCCGCACCTGGCCCTTGTCGTTGGTTTCGGCGCGGCCCAGATAGTTGATCACCATGGTCTTGCCGCGCTCGATCTCGGCAAAGATCTCTTCGCCCTGCGCCAGTCCGTAGAAATAGACCGGCGTCGGCAGCACCGCCGTCGGACCGTACCGGTCCTGGCTCTTGGTGAAATCGGCGAACACCTTGGGATACATCAGGTAGGACGCGAGACGGAAATCGTCGACCGGCTCGCCGGTTTCCTTTTCCACCTTGGCGCGCTCGGCCTCGAGGTCGACATCCTTGAGATAGGAGCCAGGGCGCTCGGTGAGCGGCGACTTGCCCTTCAGCACCTTCTTCTGCAGCTCTGCCGGGAACCCGCCCGGCGGCTGGCCGAGGTCGCCCATGAAGAAGCCGACCACGGAATCGGGGAAGGCCACGTCGCGCTTGGGGTCTTCGACGTCCGCGCGGGTCAGGCCCGAGGACACCATGGCGAGCGCCATGTCGCCTACCACCTTGGAAGACGGCGTCACTTTGACGATGTCGCCGAACATCTGGTTGACGTCGGCATAGGTGCGCGCCACCTCGTGCCAGCGCGATTCAAGCCCGAGCGAGCGCGCCTGTTCCTTGAGATTGGTGAACTGGCCACCGGGCATTTCGTGGAGGTAGACCTCGGACGCCCCGCCCTTGAGATCGCTCTCGAAAGCCCGGTACTGGGTGCGCACGGCCTCCCAATAGAACGAGATTTCCCGGATCACCTTGGCATCAAGCCCCGGATCGCGATCGGTATCGGCGAGCGCCGCCGCGAGCGAACCAAAGGTCGGCTGGCTGGTGGTGCCCGAGAACGCGTCCATTGCCGCATCGACCGCGTCCACCCCGGCCTCGACCGCCGCCATGATGGTGGCAGACGCCGCGCCGGAAGTGTCGTGAGTGTGAAGGTGGATCGGCAGCCCGACCTCGTCCTTCAGCGCCTTGACCAGCGCCTTGGCGGCAGCCGGCTTCAAGAGCCCCGCCATGTCCTTGAGGCCGAGCACATGCGCACCCGCCGCCTCAAGCTCCTTGGCCATCGCGATATAGTATTTGAGATTGTACTTGGCCCGGTCAGGGTCGAGCATGTCGCCGGTGTAGCAGATCGCGCCTTCGGCAACCTTGCCGGCTTCCGCCACCGCGTCGATCGAGACGCGCATGTTCTCGACCCAGTTGAGGCAATCGAAAATGCGGAACACATCGACGCCGCCCTTCGCCGCCTGGCGGACGAAGAACTTGACCACATTGTCAGGGTAGTTGGTGTAGCCCACGCCATTGCTGCCGCGTAGCAGCATCTGCGTCAAAATGTTCGGCGCACCCTCGCGCACCGCCGCCAGCCGCTCCCACGGATCCTCGTTGAGGAAGCGCATCGAGACGTCAAATGTCGCCCCGCCCCAGCATTCGAGCGAGAAGAGGTTTGGCAGCCCGCGCGAATAGGCTTCGGCAATGCGCGTGATGTCGTAGCTGCGCATGCGGGTGGCGAGCAGCGACTGGTGCGCATCGCGCATCGTCGTGTCGGTGAACAGCACGCCCTTCTGCGCCTTCATCCAGCTCGCGAGACCCTTCGGCCCCTGCCGGTCCAGAACCTGCCGGCTACCCTCGACAATCACCAGCGGCTCGTAATGCGGCACCATCGGCTCTATCGCGCCGGCCGGCGGCCGCGGCCGATCGCGCACTTCCGGGTGCCCGTTGACCGTAACGTCGGCGATATAGCTCAGGAGCTTGGTCGCGCGGTCCTTGCGGCGCTTGAAATCGAACAGCTCCGGCGTCGTGTCGATGAACCGCGTGGTGTAGCGGTTGTTGACGAAATCGGGGTGCGTGATGATGTTTTCGAGGAACGCCAAGTTGGTCTGGACGCCGCGGATACGGAACTCACGCAGCGAACGGTGCATGCGAGCAATGGCCTCGGCGGCCGATGGCGCCCAGCAAGTCACCTTTTCGAGCAGCGGATCATAAAACCGCGTGATGATCGCACCCGCGTAGGCCGTGCCGCCATCAAGGCGCACACCAAAACCGGTGGCCTCGCGATAGGCGGTGATCCGGCCGTAGTCCGGGATGAAGTTTTCTTCCGGATCTTCAGTGGTAATGCGGCACTGGATGGCATTGCCGTTGAGCCGGATCTCGGACTGCGGCGGCACGCCGGACTCGGGCGTGCCGATGACGGCGCCTTCGAGCAGTCGGATCTGCGCCTTGACGATGTCGATGCCGGTGACGACTTCGGTCACCGTATGCTCGACCTGGATACGCGGGTTCACTTCGATGAAGTAGAACTTGTCGGTGTCGGCATCCATCAGGAATTCGACGGTCCCCGCGCCGCGATAGTTCGCGGCATTGCCGAGGCGAACGGCGGCATCGGTCAGCTCCGTACGCACGGCTTCGCTCAGATACGGCGCCGGCGCCCGCTCCACCACCTTCTGGTTGCGCCGCTGCACCGAGCAGTCGCGCTCGAACAGATGGACGAGGTTGCCGTGGTCGTCGCCGATCAGCTGCACCTCGACATGGCGGGCCCGCTCAACCAGCTTTTCGAGATACATCTCGTCCTTGCCGAAGGCCGCTTTGGCTTCGCGCTTGCCTTCCGAAACTTCGGCAATCAGCGTCGTTTCGTCCATGATGCGGCGCATGCCGCGCCCGCCGCCGCCCCAGCTGGCTTTCAGCATAAGCGGATAGCCGATTTCCGCAGCCATCTTGCGGATCAACGCCGGATCGTCCGGAAGCGCTTCGGTCGCCGGTACCACCGGCACGTTCGAGGCGACCGCCATATTGCGCGCCGCGACCTTGTTACCCAGGTCGCGCATAGTCTGCGCCCGCGGCCCGATGAAGATGATCCCTGCCTCTTCGCAGGCATCGACGAATTCCGGCGATTCCGACAGCAGCCCATAGCCCGGATGGATCGCATCGGCGCCCGAAGCGCGGGCGACGCGGATATATTCGTCGATCTGGAGGTACGCCTCGACCGGGCCTTTGCCCTTGCCGATCAGGTAGGCCTCGTCAGCCTTGAAGCGATGCAGTGCCAGCTTGTCCTCTTCGGCATAGCAGGCGACGGTCTTGATGTTCAGCTCGTTGGCCGCGCGAAACACCCGGATGGCGATTTCGCTGCGGTTGGCGACGAGGATCTTCTTGATGGGCATCTGTGGTGTCCGGGCATGAGGGGGCGCCGCGAGGCGCTGAGGCTCGTGAACAGTCGGCAACGAAGCCACCGGCAGGGACGCCCTGCTACTGGCTCAGATGTCCCGCAAGATGGGACATGTCGTAACCCGCATTTGCTGCTGCCGCGATGATCTCTGAGGCTGGCGCCTTGCCAGCCTGGCTGAGAGCCCACAACGTGGTCGAGCGGGTGCCCGACCTGCAGTAGCAGAACACAGGCCCGGCGCTCCCCTCGAGCACCTGCTTGGTCTGCTCGACCATTTCGGCAGAAACGCCTTCACGGCCAAGTGGAATGTAGTGGTAGGCGAGGCCGGCGTCGTGCGCCGCTTGCTCGATGGTCGCGCTCGTCGGCTGATCCGGGGATTCCCCGTCCGGCCGGTTGTTGATGATGGCGACGAACCCCTGGGCCTTGATGGCCGCGACGTCCTCGGGGCTGATCTGCGGGGACACGCTGACGTGGCCATTGATCCGCTTCAAATCCAAATCGGCTACTCCAAATCGGCGAGAAGTCAGCAAGGACTTCCGAACCTTTATAGCCATCGCCGCGCAAGGGAAGCAAGGCGCAGCCGCGTGCCCTCAGGCGGCGACTGCAACGGCGCGCGGGGCAAGTGCCAAAGGCGCAGGACGGGCCAGCAGATATCCCTGAAGGCCGGTGCAGCCGCACCGCTCGAGGAAGTGGAGCTGTTCCTCAGTCTCGATGCCCTCGGCTATGACTTCAACTCCGAGCGATCGGGCAATTTCGCACAGCGCCGAGACGATCAGGCCGTCCACCTTGCTGCCGGGCAGATTGGCGACATAGGAACGGTCGATCTTGATGATGTCGAAGGGAAAGCCGCGCAGATATTCCAGGCTGGCAAAGCCAGCGCCGAAGTCGTCGATAGCGATGCGGACACCCAGCGCACCCAGTGCGCGGATATTGCGCAACTCGGCAACACCGGCGTGCAATTGCAGGGTCTCGGTGACCTCGACGACCACTTGGCTACCGGCAATCCCGGCTTCATTGAGAATGGCCGCGAACCGCTCGGCAAAGTCGCTGCGGCGCAGTTGCACCGCCGACACGTTGATCCCGACATCGGGCGTCCCCAGCCGGGGCAGGTCGCGCAGCGCCTGGCGCAGCACCCAGTCACCCAGCTTGTCGATCAGGTCGCTCTGCTCAGCAATGCCGATGAACTCGCCTGGCAGCATCCGGCCGCGCACCGGGTGCTGCCAGCGCACCAAGGCCTCGTGGGAAATCTTCTGCCTGCCATTGGCAGAATAGATCGGCTGATAGTGGAGCTCGAGTTCGTTGAGCAGGATCGCCGCACGCAGGTCGCGTTCGACGAAGCGCTTGTGGCGGTCATCGGCCAGCAGTTCCGGATCGTACGCCACCGTCAACGCTCGGCCGTTCTTCTTGCCTTTATAAAGCGCGAGATCTGCCTTTGAGACCAGTTCATCGGCGCTTACAGCGTCCTGCGGCCAGAGCGCCACCCCAATGGTTGCCGACAGCCGTGTCGGCCGTCCCTCGATCGAAATCGGGCGGCCCAGCGTCGTCAGTACTTCATCACCCAGCCGGATCAGCGCCGCCCGGTTATCCTGCCCGGCGATCGCTATACCGAATTCGTCGCCACCCAGCCTGCCCACCAGCGCCTGCGGCATCAGCGTGCCCAGCGTTTTGACCAGATGTACCAGAGCCGCATCGCCGGCCCCATGGCCATGCGAGTCGTTGAGCACTTTGAGGTTGTCCATGTCGATCTGCAAGTAAGCCAACGGGCTCGCCTGATCGACGAGCTGCTCATGCAGTTGCGCCAGGAAATAGGAGCGGGTGAAAGCCCCGGTCAGCGAGTCGCGGTAGGCGGAATCGAGCAGGCTCTTTTGTGCCGCCGCCGCAGTCTGCAACTCACGCTTCAACTCGAGATACCCCCAACGCGACAAAACCAGCAGCCCAGAGATGCAAAGAACGAGCCCGAACAGCGGCGTCAGCGGTGGTCCACCCTCCCACCTGGCACCTGACAGCGTGCCGAGCATCAAGGCCAACATAGCGCCGATCAGCGCGGTGCCGATGATCGCGATGAAGCGGAACGTCGCAACAACGCGCTCCAGTGAAGCCTGCTGGCGCACTAGACAAACTCCAGAGCTAAAGTGGGACCGTCCCGCTTGTTGTCGCCAAAGTGCGCGAAGGAGCTTTCCGAAGCCCTAACAACAGAGATTTCCGACGTATTTTCAGTTGGTTAAACAAGACCAACCCCCTCGGGGCCGTTGACGCTAATCGAGCTTTGTGACGATTGGACAACACCGAGCCCCCCACCTCTCAGAGTGCTGAACGCCCGGTTACTGCGGCTTGGGGGCGGCCAGTTCGGGCAAACCTACCCACGGGCGCCAGATCTCGCCGCGCTCGGCGACGAACCGGTCGGCAACGCTTTCTACTGTGGCGCCGGGCTCGCCCAGTTGCTGCAGCATCCGGTTCATTTCCGCAAACGGCATCCGGGCCCGGCCGAAATAGGCGGCCACCTGTGGCGCGCCCAGATAGACCCATTCCGCCAGGGCCACGACCACCGGATCAGGCGCGAAACCAGTAGGCGTCGTAGACCCACAAACGCTGCGTCCCATGCAGAGGAATGCATCATGGTCGTAGGGCGCGAGGGCTACGGGCTGAAAGCTGAACTGTGACAGCACCGCATTGGGCTGCCAGTAGTAAAACGCGATGGGCTGCTTCCGGCCGACCGCCTCGGCAATCAGCGTATCCATCTCGAACCGGTTGGCGGGCTCCACTATCTCGAAGCTCTGGTCGAGGCCATAGGCGCGCAACAGGTTGCGGTTGACCAGGGCGCAGCCCCAGTCGATGGGGCAGGAGATGAACCGGCCCGGCTTACCGGCCTGGGCAAACTCCGCAGCGTGGGCCTTGAGCGCCTCGACCGTCGCAATATCGGGCCACTTGGCGACAACGTAGTCCGGAACGAACCAGCCTTCGAAGGTGGCATCGGTATAGGATGTGCCCGCCTGCCGGACCTTATCGCCCTGCATCGCAGCGTTCCAGATATCGGCGATCCGCGAGATCCAGAGTTCAGGCGCGACGGCCGGTTGTCCGGTGGCGCCCATCGACGACCCCGTGGTGGCGAGATCGCCATCCTGCACCGAAACATTGCAGAGGAAATTGGCGGTCAGCAGCCGCGAATGGATTTCGGCCAGTAGCGCCGCCGAGGGCCATTGCATCCTGGCGATGGTGATGGGCTGCGTGCCGCAAGGCGGCGGTGGCGCCGGCGCCGCCGAAACATCCGGACTTCCCGGAGCCGCTCCGTCAGCCGCGGGCACGACGGCCGTACTCTCGCCGGAACTCACCCCACTCGGCGGGCCAAGTTGCTGGACCGAGTCCTGCGCGAACACCGGCGCCGTCGTGCCGAACAGCACAATCACAATGAGGCTGACAAAGCGGAGCATCTTGCGGTTCGTCCCCGAACATTGAGCGCGAACTTATAGAACGGTGAGCCGCGATGACAACTGGCCGCCGTCCTTTACCAGTTGATCAAATCCGGGTGACTCCACGATCTGAAATATGCAATATCGCCGCCAGCGGGGCATGGGTTATGCCCCCATTGATTGCCGCCGCTCCGTAAGGTTTGCCAAAAAGGCACCACGGCCCGGCGTCATGTAAGAGGGACACAATGAATACGTCAAAGAAACTCCTCAGCCTCGCAGTCGCGGCTGCCGTTCTCGGTCTCGCCGTTCCGGCACTCGCCGAAGACGTCAAGATCGGCATCCTCGGCGACCTGACCGGCCCGATCGAAAGCCTGGCTCCGCCGATCGTCGCGGGCGCTCAACTCGCGTTCGACGAAGTCAATGCCCAGGGCGGCATTCTCGGCGGCGGCAAGATCATCGTCAGCACCGGCGACTCTGCCTGCGACCCGTCTGTTGCCGGCCCGGCCGCCGATAAGCTGGTCAATACTGATCAGGTGACCGCCATCGTGGGTGCCTTCTGCACCGGCGCCACCATCGGTGCCGCCACTGCTGCCGGCATCCCCGGCGGCGTCGTCCAGATCTCGCCGTCGGCGTCGGCTCCGGCCCTGACCACGCTCGACGACAAGGACCTCGTCTTCCGCACCACCCCGTCCGACGCCTTCCAGGGCGTCAAGATGGCTCAGTTGGTGCTGTCCAAGGGCATCAAGGACGTTGCCCTCACCTACGTGAACAACGACTACGGCAAGGGTCTCGCCGACGTGTTCGTCGCAACCTACACCGCCGGTGGCGGCACGGTTTCGGCTAACGTCGCGCACGAAGACGGCAAGGCCGACTACCGTGCCGAGCTCGGCCAGCTCTCGTCGGGCGGCTCGCAGAACCTCGTGATCCTCGCCTACGCATCGGGCTCGGGCAAGACCATCCTGCAGCAGGCAATCGAAGGCGGCGAATTCACCGCATTCGTCGGCGGCGACGGCATGGTCGGTGACGACCTGACGGCAGGCCTCCCGGCTGACGCTGTCAACGGCAAGATCATTGCCACTCGCGCTGGTGCCTATGCCGGCGAATCCGCCGACCTCTACAAGAAGCTGGCAACCGATGCCGGACAGGACCCTGCCGCGACCTACGCGCCCCAGGCGTATGACGCTGCGTTCCTCCTGGCGCTCGCCATCGAAAAGAACGGCTCGGCCAAGCGCGAAGGCCTCTCGGCCGCTCTGCGCGACGTCGCCACTGCTCCGGGCGAGAAGATCCTTCCCGGCGAGTGGAGCAAGGCAGTCGAACTGATCAAGGCCGGCACCGACATCGACTATGAAGGCGCTGGCGGCCCGGCCGAATTCGACAAGGCCGGCGACGTTGACGGCATCATCGTCGAGCTCGCCGTCGAAGGCGGCAAGTTCGTCGAAAAAGGCCCGATCAACTAAGGCTCGCTTTCACATCAGGATTGAAGAAGGCCCGGGAGCGATCCCGGGCCTTCTGCCTTTCTCACCCGGGCAAGAGGCGCGCCTCAATCTGGCGCCCGTCAGTCTCGACACTGATTTCGAAATGCTCCGCCTGGGTCACATCCAGAACCTTGCTGGGACGATAGGCGCAGGCGTTCAGGCCACCGCGGTGGCGGACGCTGGCATAGAGCAGCCCATCCTCGCCGGCCGCCCGCTGCTGCTCGCCGAAGACCTGGCCTGCCCCGTAGGAATCAGGCGCCATCAGATCGGCTCTCGCCTCTTCGCGCAGGTCGATGTAGCTGCCATCAAGCCGCGCCACATAACTGCGATAGACGCGGCGCATCCCGCGCAGTCTCCGGGCCAGAGCCTCACGGCGGAGGTGATGTCCGACTTCTGCAATTGCAGTTCGGACTGCGGCAGCCGCATACCAGGCACCGAGATCGGGGCCATTGAACCGGGCGCCCGCCGTATGAAGAAACGCGGCCATCACGACGCTGGAATTGGCCCGGCCGTAGACCCGCTGCGCCTCGGGAAGCCTCGCCACCCGCTCCCTCACCAGCCGGTCGTTCGTCCAGCCCGACAGCTCCATGACAGCGTCGAGGTCTGCGGCAGTGGCGACCGTGTCGAAGAGCCCGATTGGCGGAAACTGCGAGGGGATCAACCGGTAGCTGGGATGCGGCGCCGAGGCGTGCATCACCGGACGATGATCTCGGTGTCGTCATAGGGCGTGAAGGCCACATCCAGCGCATTGGGCGCCATGTAGAGACCGCCCCGCGCCGCATCGAGGAACCGGCGCACGGCCATCAGGCCATCCTGGGTACCGGAGGTCACCAGCACCATCGGCGCCTGCCCGCCAAACAGCGGGGCATCATGCGGCCCCCTCAGCCAAGTGAGCCCCGCCTGCTCATCGGCGAACAGAACGCCCAGCGCCTGATGGATGCCAAGCATCGCCGAAATCCTCAGCAGTGCATCAAGGTCGAGCACGAAGCTGCCATGTTCCCGCGCCTGTTTGGCCCAGCTATGGAAGGTCGAGCGCGACGGATAACCCAGCACCAGCCGCCGCTGCTCCTCGTTGAGCACCCAGAGATCGGCAATGGCTAGAAACGTGCGAAAAGCCGGCGCGCTCAGCCGCCGCCGGTTCTCAGGCGAGAACCGCCCCAGGACGGGCTCAGCTGAAATGAACGGCGTTGACGGCTCGTGAAGCCCAAGGGTGTGCATTGCACGCCTCCTATGTCTAAATCTGGATATAAGACAAATTTGGACGAAACACAATGTCCAAATTCGGACAGGCTTTGCCGCACCCGATGCCCATCTTGACAAAAGACCACTGGCCTCTTAATTAGAGACCATCATTCTTTTATGAAGGTGCTGCATGAGTTGGTCGACCAAGGACATCCCCTTCCAGGCTGGGAGACTCGCATTGGTTACCGGAGCGACAGGCGGTCTGGGTTACGAGACGGCCCTTGAGCTGGCTCGTGCGGGCGCCGATGTCGTACTCACCGGACGCAATGCGGAAAAGGGAGCAGCAGCCCTGGCACGGATCAAGGCTGAGGTGCCGCAGGCACGCGTCTCATACGAAAACCTCGATCTGTCAGCGCTGGGCAACGTGGCACGATTTGCCGAGGATTTTGCTACACGGCACAACCGGCTCGACATCCTCGTCAACAATGCCGGGGTCATGGCGCCGCCGAGCCGTGAGCTGACGCGAGATGGGTTCGAGTTGCAGCTGGAGACCAACTACCTGTCGCATTTCGCGCTTACGGCAAAGCTTCTGCCCCTGCTGATGGCCGCACCGGCTGGACGCGTAGTGCCCCTCGCAAGCGTGGCAGCGCGAAGCGGGAAGATCGATTTCGCGAACCTGCAGTCGGAGCGGGACTACAAGCCGATGGTCTCATACAGCCAGACCAAGCTCGCCTGCCTGATGTTTGGCTTTGAATTGCAGCGGCGGAGCGATGCAAATGGCTGGGGTATCGCCAGCATCACTGCGCATCCGGGTGTCTCGCGCACCGATCTGGTCAACAACGGCATGGGCGAGGCGAGCGTCGCGGGTTTCTTCCGGCGCCACTTCTCCTTTCTGTTCCAACCCGTGCCGATGGGGGCGCTGCCCACCCTAATGGCAGCAACCGACCCGTCGGCAAAACCAGGTGGCTACTATGGTCCCCAGGGACTAATGGAAGTGCGTGGCGCACCGGGCGAGGCCTCGGCGCCCAGCCAATCGCTCGACCTCGCGGTCGCTCGCCGGCTCTGGGACGTATCGGAAGAACTGAGCGGCGTGCGCTTCCCGGAGCGGGTACTGGCATCCTAGAATGGAGTGATGACTCAAACTCAAGAATTCCAGCGGGCACGAAAGCCCCAAGAGATCGAAGCGCGACGCACCACCCTTCTCACCTCGGCGGCGGAGCTGTTCGACGCCGAAGGGCCGCAGGGCGCCGGGCTGAACGCCATTGCTGCTAGGGCCGGGTTCACCAAGTCCAACGTCTATCGCTACTTCGAAAGTCGCGAGCAGGTGCTGCTGGAGTTATTCCTCGGCGAAATGGCCTCGCTGGTGCCCACCATGTGCGACAGGCTGGGGACCGCGGCCGAAAATGATGTGCCAGCGATAGCCGATCTCATTGCTGGGGAGTTCACGGCGCGGCCACGGCTCGGCCAGTTGACCGCGATCCTCACCAGTGTGCTCGAAGCCAACGTGTCGGAGGACACCATCGTGCGGACCAAGCGCACGATGGGCGCCCTGACAGCACGCCTCGCAGAGGCGTTGCACCAGAAGCTGCCTAAGGCAAGTGTCGCCGATTGCCTCTGGGCCATCTCGATGATCGGCACTCTGGTCGCAGGCATGTGGCCAGCTGCCCGTCCCTCACCTGCAGCGGCCCGCGTGTTGGAGCGGGAAGAATTCGCCGCGTTCCGGCCCAATATTCAGCGGGATTTGAAGCGGGCAGCGGAGGCGCTTCTCGCTTCGATTGTCTAGCCGAAAGAGCGACTGGTTATTTCTCCCGGCGTACGATCTCCGGGATCAGGCCACGCGGTGCGTAACGCAGGGCAATGGTGATCACCACGCCGAGCACAAACACGCGCATCTGGCTGGCGCGCGACTGGATTTCAGGGATCGCGCCCCAGCCATGCTCGACCGACCAGCTCGAAATGCCGTTGAACAGCCACTGCGACACCGGGTCGGAAATCATCCAGGTGATGTAGATCAGCAGCGCCCCGAACACCGCGCCCCAGTTATTGCCGGCGCCACCCACGATCACCATCACCCAGATCAGGAAGGTGTGGTTGATTGGCTGATAGGCGCCCGGATCGTAGATCTGCTGGAACGACACCAGCATCGCGCCGCCGATCCCCATCAGTACGGAGCCGAGGACGAAAATCTCGAGCTGCCGACGCGTGACGTTCTTGCCCATAGAGGCGGCCGCGACATAATTGTCGCGAATGGCGCGCATCATCCGGCCCCAGGGGCCAGCATAGGCGCGCTGCACTAGGAAGAACGCCGCGGCAAGGATGACCAGCACCACGGCGAGAAAGCCCAGCCGCGCGTAGATGAAGGACTCGGTGATCGGCAGTCCCTGCGCCTGCAGGTCCTGCGGTTGCGGTACCGGCCACGGGATCGGCGAAACGGTCAACGTACCGCGCGTCAACCAGTCCATGTTCTTGAGCAGGGCGCGGATGATCTCCGAAATCCCAATGGTGGCGATGGCCAGATAATCAGTCCTCAGCCCCAGGCAGATACGTCCCACCACGTAGGCGACACCACCTGCAAGCAGCCCGCCAAAGGCCCATCCAAGCACAGGGTTAAGGCCAAGCCCACCCACCCAGCCTGAGCTGCCCTCGATATAGGCCGCCGCCGGATCGATCTGGCTGCGATAGCCGATATAGGCAACGATCCAGGCGACGACGATCAGCGCCGTCCGCCAGCCGCCTTTGATGCCTATCCGGTCAGCATGGCGTGCGCCAAATACCAGCGCTCCACCGGCGATGAACGCCAGCAGCGCCTTGCCCAGCATCAGCGGACCGTCCGAGCTCCAGAAGGCCCCGTTCACCGGGAACGAAATGAAGGTCACGGCGGCGCCGCCGACCATCAGCATGCCCATGATCCCGAAGTTGAACAGCCCGCCATAGCCCCACTGGATATTGAGACCGAGCGCAATCAGCGCATACGCAAAGCTCTGCACCAGCAGCAGCGAGATGTTGGCGGTGCCGAGGAACGCCCCGATCACCACGAACAACGCGAACAGCCCGGCAAACAGAATGAGGGAACGGCGCCCGATCATGACGAGGCTCCCTTGAAGATACCCGTCGGGCGCCACAACAGCACCACCACGAGGATCACGAACGCCACGGTCAGCTTGTACTCGGTCGGAACGATCGCCAGCGTCGCCGGCACATCGAACGGCAGCGCACCCGCCATCGGCTTCAGCAGCACCGACCAGTTGAAGATCGAAAGCGTCTCTGCAAAACCGATCAGGAACCCGCCCGCGATCGCGCCATAGGACTGGCCGAGCCCGCCCACAATCGCCGCCGCAAAGATCGGCAGCACGATGTTGAACGCCAGGTCGGGTTTCAGCGACACATCGAGCGCCAGCATGGTCCCCGCCATACAGGCAAGCGCGCCGGCGATGATCCAGGTCACCCGCACCACCAGCTTGGTGTTGATGCCCGAGACCTGCGCCAGATCGGCATTGTCGGACATCGCCCGCATCGCCTTGCCGAGCCGTGACCGGGTTAGGAACAGATGCAGCGCCAGCACCACGATGGCTGTCGAGACCACCATCAGCACCTGCGGCTGGGTAAAATTGATCGTCCTCGTGACGCCCTCGAGCGGCACTGGAATGCGGACCAGTTGCTTTGCTTCCGTCTCAAAGAACGACACCGTTCCCGATCCAAAGAACAGCCGGATCAGCCCCTGGATCATCAGCGTCACGCCAATCGAGGCAATCAGCATCGTCACCGGCCGCGCCCCACGGCGCCTGAGCGGCGCGTAAAAGCCCTTGTCGATCCCCAGCGCCACCACCGCGGCAAGCACCATAGCGAGCGGCATCACCAGGAACCCAGTCGGCACCAGCGGCGTGGTCCAGCCCATGGCCGTGCACACGGACGCGAGGAGGAACGCCATGAACGCCCCCATCGTCATCATGTCGCCATGGGCAAAATGCGCGAAGCGGAGGATGCCGAAAATCAGCGTCACGCCCACTGCGCCTATGGCATAGATCGACCCGAGCACTACGCCAGCGACGATGACATTGTTGAAAAAGAAGATCAGCTCGTTCATCGCTCAGCCCCCCAGGAAGCTCTTGGCGACTTCGGGATCGGCAATGAGCTCGGCGCCCGTACCGGTAAAACGGTTCTGGCCCTGCGCCAGGACGAACCCGCGCGAGGCAAACGCCAGCGCCTGCCGGGCATTCTGCTCGACCATCAGGATCGCAACTCCCTCCTTGTTGACCTTGACGATCTGTTCGAAGATTTCGAGCACATAGCGGGGCGAGAGCCCGGCCGAGGGCTCATCAAGCAGCAGCAGCTTGGGCTGGCTCATCAGCGCGCGCCCCATCGCCACCATCTGGCGCTGTCCACCGGACAGTTCTCCAGCCGGTTGCCGGCGCTTTTCCTTGAGCACCGGGAACATGCCGTAGACCCATTCCATGGTCCCGGTGAAATCGTCGGTCCGGGTGAAGGCACCCATCTCAAGATTTTCCTCGACACTCATCGAGGTGAAGACGTTCTTTTCCTGCGGCACAAAGCTCAGGCCTTGCGGCACCAGTTTATCGGGCAGCGCATTGGCGATCTCCGCGCTGCGGAACCTGATCGAGCCTCCCGTGACCTTCAACAGCCCGAAGATCGCCTTGAGCGTCGTCGACTTGCCCGCCCCGTTGGGCCCCACGATCACCCCGATATCGGACTGCTCGATGGCCAGGTTCACACCATTGAGAATGGGCGCACCGCCATAGCCCCCGACCAGGTCGGTGATTTCCAGCAAAGCCATCAGGCGGCCTCCACCGGCGAGCCGAAATAAGCTTCGACGATCGCGGGATTGGCCCGGATTTCAGCCATCGGACCCTCGGCAATCTTTTCGCCCTGCGCCATCACGATCACCGGATCGCACAACCGGCCGATCAGGTCCATGTCGTGCTCGATGACGAAGAACGTGTATCCGAGTTCGCGGTTCATCCGTTCGATATTGGCCGCAAGATCCTGCAGCAGCGTGCGATTGACGCCCGCCGCAACTTCATCGAGCAGCACCACCTTGGCATCGACCATCATGGTGCGGCCCAACTCCAGCAGCTTCTTCTGGCCGCCCGAAAGGTTGCCAGCGAGCTCGTTCTTGACGTGCCCGAGCTTCAAAAAATCGATGACATCGAGCGCCTTCTGCCGCACCGCGCGCTCGCCCGCCTTGACGCGCCCCGGCGCGAACCAGGTGGTGACAAGGCCTTCACCCGGCTGCCCGGACGGCACCATCATCAGGTTTTCAAGCGCCGTCATGTTGGAGAATTCATGCGCGATCTGGAAGGTCCGCAGCATGCCGCGATGAAATAGCTGGTGCGGCTTCAGACCCGTCACATCCTGGCCATCAAAGATGATCTGCCCGCTGTCGGGCACAATGTTGCCCGCCACGAGATTGAACAGCGTGGATTTACCAGCCCCGTTCGGGCCGATCAGTCCAGTGATCGATCCGCGCGCAACCTGCAGTGAACACTGATTGACGGCCTTGAGGCCGCCGAAACTTTTGCTGACGTTCCTGACGTCGATAACTGCATCCAAGGACACCCCGCCCCCGTCCTGATAGAGTTCTTGTCTTGCGGTCTTGGCCGCATTTGAAATCTACATGCGCATACGCTGCCCACCCGGTCAACGTGGGCTGCCGCGTCCGGGCTCCGGAGATGACAGTTTTTTGACCAGACGGTCAAATCGCTGCCAGCACCGCGTCCGCCGTTTTGTGATTGGGCGCGAGAAGGATGTCGTAGAGCGTGGCGAGCCGCGTTAGCGACTTGATGTCGACGTCATGCGGCATCGCCGTCAGCGGATCCTGGAAAAAGATCAGCGCATCGAGCCTGCCTTCAGCGATCATCGCTCCGAGCTGAGCGTCACCACCCAGAGGCCCACTCAGCAAGAGTGTCACCCGCAACCCAGTGCCCTGGGTCACACGGCTGCCGCTGGTACCGGTACCCCAGAGGTCATGCTGCAGCAACGTGTCACGGTTTTTCAGCGCCCAGGCGACGAGCTCATCCTTCTTGTCGTCGTGCGCAACCAGTCCGATACGTGCCATGGCCAGTCTCCGTTACCGGCCTTCTTTCACCACGGCTCAGGCTTTGAGCGCAATGGCTTCAGCGAGGAGGATAGCGAGCTCATCGTCGGGGATCGCCGCGCCGGGATCGAAACGGATGAAGCGCACCTGCTTGCCATCACCCTGCAGGAGTGGGGAGGACAGTTGTCGCCCGTGCTCGAAGACCAGCGACACATGATCCTTCATCGGAAATACTGCACACAGGAACCCAGCTTGGGGGTGCCGGTAGTTCATCGAACCCCAGCCGACCCGCACAGCCGATTCAAGGTCTGGCCGCAGGCGCGCCAGAGTAGCACAAAGCCGGATCGTCATCTCGATGATGCCGGGGTCGAGGCCACGGACCAGCAGTTGCAGATCGTCGGTCATGTTCAGGATGCCTCGCGAGAACTCACCGCCCACTAGCAGATTCGCAGCCTGCTGCTGCGCACTGCTCCGTGAAAAAAGAGACCCAGTCCAGTCTCGGAAGGGTCTCTTGCTTGTTTGCGATCTTGAGGCGAGCGATCAGAACTCCGCCCAGTCCTTTTCGGCCACCGCAGCTCCGCCGCGCGAAAGATACGAACGTGCCGCAGTCGCCACCTTGTGCTGCAGCGCCTTGATGCCCCTGGCTGGCTCAGTGCTGCGCCCACCAGCCACATCATTGACCTTGAACACCTCGACGATCTGGTCGAGTTGGGCCGCCTGCGCCTCGGTTTGTTCTATCGCCGCATTGGTTTCTTCCACCAGTGCCGCGTTGTGCTGGGTCATCTCGTCCATCTGGCGCACCGCTGCGCTGACCTCCTCAATCGAGGATGCCTGCTCGCGGCTGGCACGGGCGATGGCATCCATCGCAAGGTTCGACGAACGCGCCGCCGTCAGCATGGATTGCAGCTTTTGCGCCGCCTCGGCGACAAGTCGCGAGCCGCTCTTCACTTCGGTGCCGCTCTGCTCGATCAGCGCTTTGACTTCGGCCGAAGCGCTGGCGGCAGATTGCGCCAGCCGCCGCACTTCCACGGCCACCACCGCGAAACCCTTGCCCGCATCGCCGGCCCGCGCCGCTTCGACTGAGGCGTTGAGCGCCAGAAGGTTCGTTTGGAACGCGATATCGTCGATCATGCCGATGATGTTGGAGATCTTGCCCGACGACGCGGTGATCCGCTCCATCGCAGCATTGGCCTCATTCATCACCACCCCGCCTTCTTCGGCGGTCTTTGTCACCCCCGCAGCGGCGCGCGAGGCCTCATGGGCCTGCTCGGAATTGGCGAGAACCGTCGTCGCCAACTGCTCCATCGCCGCCGAGGTCTCCTCGATGGTTGCCGCCTGCTTGGTGGTCCGCTCGCTGAGGTCGTTCGCCCCAGCCAGAATCTCGCCGGTCGCCGTCCGCAGCGAGCGCGAGGTTTCCTTCAGCCCCAGCACCACTTCACTGAGTTTGTTGGCCACCGCGTTGGTATCGGCCTTGAGCCGCTCGAACGCGCCTTCATAGCTGCCCTCGACCCGGCGGGTCAGATCGGTGTCGGCAAGCGCCGCCAGCACCTGGCCAGTTTCGCTGAGACCCCGATCAACGGTTTCAACCAGTTCGTTGACGCCACGGGCGAGTGCATTGAGCTCCTCATCGGGGAAGCTTGCCTCGACCCGCTGGGAAAAGTCGCCCGCCGTTGCAGCGCTGACCACCGAGCCAAACGCACGTTGCAGCCGCTGCATCATGCTGACGCGCTCATTGCGCCGATGCTCCGATCCCAGCCGCTCGCTCTCGGTCATTTCGCCGACCTTGAGGGCATTCTCCTTGAACACTAGTACCGATCGCGCCATCAGGCCAAGCTCGTCGGAGCGCCCAGCCCCGGCCACCTCGACATCAAGGTTGCCCTTGGCCAGACTGTCCATGGTCACGGTAAGGCGGGACATTGGACGGGTGATGCTTCGCGCAAACAGGAAGCCGGCGATCGCCACCAGCGCCAGCAGCCCCATGGCAGCGATCAGCATCCCGTTGCGGATATCGGTCACCGGAGCGAGGGCTTCGCTCTTGTCTTCTTCAGCCACCACCACCCAGGAGATGCCCTCGATGTTGAGCGGCGTCACTGAAACCAGGGTTTCAGCATTTTCTTCGTTAGTGCCCTCGCCAGATCCGCTTTGGCCGGCGAGCGCGACGTCAAGCAACGGATTCTCGTAGGAGACGCTCAGTGTGTCATCTTCTGTGGTGTGGTGGCTGTCGTTGCGGCGCAGCCGGTCCGCTCCAACGAGGAAAACTTCGCCGCTCTCACCCACCCCGGCAGTTGAATTCAAAATGGCGTTGATCTTGTCGAGCGGCAACTGCAGCGCGATGACGCCTTGCTTCCGGCCCTGATCATCAAAGACCGGCGTGGCCATGAACAACGCGGGTGCGCCAGCGCTGGGGGCATAATGCTGGAAGTCTGAGAATGCGATCTCGCCAGGCTGCTGCATCGCCGCGGCAGCCCGATAGACCCGGCCAAGTTCGGTGTCCGCATAGGGCCCACCGCCCTCCGAGAAATTCTGTCCGAAATCGTCTTCCTTGAAGGCGGTGTAGACGGCATTGCCCGCATCATCGAACAGGAAGAGGTCGTAGTAGCCACGCTGCTGGATCAAGGTGCGGAAACTGGGGTGCACCTTGCGGTGGAGGAAGTTGTAGCTCAGCAGCGAGGTGGCAGAATCCAAAAGGATCCGCTCGCCCGGCGGGTTGGGGTTGTTGTCGATATAGGCTTTCCGCAGGACCTCTGAAGCCGAGCCGGTCTTGATCTGGCCCCAACTCACCTGGAAATCATGGATAGTGCTCGCCGTACTGGCACCCGCACGTGTCAGCAGGTCGTCCTTGATGCCGGTCAGGTAGGTGGCGACTTCCGCACCGCGCTCGGCAACGGCGTTGGCAAGGCGTTCCTGAGTGAGCTTGACGACGGCATTCTGTGCGATGACATAGCTCGCGCCGCCCACCCCGCCGCTCACCACCAGCGCGCTCAGCAGCACCGCGATCGGCAGCTTGTGCGCGATCTTGAGCTTCGGCAGAAATCCCATAGCCATTCCTCTGCTGACGACCTGCACGGGAGGGGAAAACAGACGGCGGCCGCTCATTCAGCGCCCGCCATGCCTCCTCCAAAGCAAGACTTAGACTAGATGCGATGGCGGAGCCTATAGAGCAGATATTAACTTCTGATTGCACAGGTTAGTGATCGGAAACGCAGATGTAGATCCAGCAAAAAAAGCAAAAGGCCGCCCGGAGGCGGCCTGTTTTGTCTGTCACGCAAGGACCGGCCTTACGAAAGCACGCCGATAACTGCCTCGATACGCTTCTTCATGGTCGAAGCATCGAATGGCTTGATGATATAGTTGTTGACCCCAGATTGGATCGCTTCCTTGACCTGCTCCTTGTCGGAGCGGCCGGTTGCCATGATGAAGGGCATGGCCTGGGTCTTGGGGTGCTTGCGGATGACGCGAAGCAGCGTCAGCCCGTCGATATCGTCCATGTTCCAGTCGGAAATGATCAGGTCGACATTGCTTTTTTCAAGCTTGCCCAGCGCATCGCGGCCGCTTTTGGCCTCGACGATCTGCGTAAACCCAAGCTGATTGAGGATGTATTTGCAGATGCCCCGCATCGACTGCTGGTCATCCACGATCATCACACTGATAGCACTTGCCTTCGGCATTGTTGCGTTACGCCTTCTAGCCGCCCGTAAAACCAACCCGGGTCGCGCACCCTGCAGACCCTAGGCAATATCTGTTACCAATCTCTCAATCCGCGTCGGACTATGCCGCGGATTTGAGCTTTGTCAGTGCAGCAGCCAGCCGTGCCGCGATGGCCTCGACCGGCGCCTGTTCGACCACGGCGCCCTCTTCGAAGGCCACCCGCGGCATGCCATAGACCAGCGCCGACGACTGGCTCTGGCCAATCGTGTAGCTGCCGGCATCACGCATCTTCTTGAGCCCGCGCGCCCCATCCCGGCCCATCCCGGTGAGGATTGCGCCAACGGCCATCGCACCGACGGAATTGGCGACGGATTCAAACAGCACATCGACGCTCGGACGATGTCCGGAAGCCAGCTCATCCTGCGTCAGCCGGCACTTCAACTGGCCCGAACTGCGCTCCACCCGCAGATGATAATCACCCCTGGCGATGTAGGCGTGGCCGGGCTGCAGCACCATGCGGTCCTCGGCCTCGAGCACCTTGATTTCCGAAAGCTCATCGAGCCGGCTGGCAAAGCGAGAGGTGAAGCCGGCGGGCATGTGCTGGGCAATGACGATCGGCGGGCAATCTGCCGGCATCTGGCTCAGCACCACCCGGATCGCCTCGACGCCACCGGTAGAGGCACCGATAGCAATCAGCGAGCCCTGAGGAGCAGCCGCAGTGCGCACCGGCACATTGGCCGAAGTGGCGCGCATGGCGCGGCCCTTGACGTCCGAATTGGCGGCAGCGCGGACCTTATGGCGGAGGTTTTCGCCAAAAGCATCGAGCCCGCCAGCGAGCGTGGCGTTGGGCTTGGCAACGAAATCAACGGCACCAAGTTCCAGCGCCAGCAGCGTTTCACTGGCCCCCTTGGTGGTCAGGGTCGAAACCATCACCACCGGCAATGGGTGGAGGCGCATCAACTTGTCGAGGAACTGCAGCCCATTCATGTTGGGCATCTCGATATCGAGCGTCACCACATCCGGGCTCAGATCCTTGACCTTGGAGCGCGCCTCGATCGGATCTTCCGCCGTGCCGACGACGACAATGTCACCATCACGGCCGAGCGTCCGGCTAAGAACCTCCCGAATGAGCGCTGAATCGTCGACCACCAGTACCTTGATAGTCATGCCGCTTCCCTCGCCTTGTTCTGGATTTTTGACTGATAGATGGTCTTGCCGACCAGCTTGAAGTTGGTGCCACCGGACCCGAGATTTTCGGAATGGCCAATGTACAGAAAGCCCTCGGGCACAATCAGTGCGCCAAGCCGGCCAAACAGCTCACCCTGGGTCTTCTTGTCGAAGTAGATCGCCACGTTCCGGCAGAACACTGCATCGAACGGGCCACGCATCGGCCACGGATTGTGCATGAGATTGAGTTGCTTGAACGCGATCAGTTCTCGCGCGGCAGCGGGAATGCTCACTTCGCCGTTGCCTGCCTGTTCAAACAGCCGCATCCGTTCCGGCGACAACCCGTTGAGTTCGGCCACCGGATAGACCCCGGTCGCAGCCTTCTTGACCACGTTGGTGTCGATATCGGTTGCAAGAATCTTGAAGTCCCAGCGCTTCAGATCGGGGAGAGCGTTGAGCAGCGTCAGCGCGATGGTGTACGGCTCCTGACCAGTCGAGCAACCCGCCGACCAGATCCTGAGTTTGGGCCTGCCGCCGGGTGCCATACGCGGACGGGACTGCATCAGCCCGCCGACATATTTGACCAGGTGCTCGAAGTGATGATCCTCGCGCCAGAAGCGCGTCAGATTGGTCGTCAGGGCGTTGATGAATTCCTGTGTATCGGTCGGGCTGCCCTGCCGCTCGAGATAGTCGAGATAGGCGTCAAAGGAGTTGAGCCGGAGCGCGCGGACATGCTTGGCGAGGCGAGACACCACCAGCGTGCGCTTGGCGTCCGAGAGCGAAATGCCGGCTTCGGCATAGACGCGGGCCTTCACCCGGCCAAACTCGCGCTCGCTGAGGGGCAGTTCGCCCTGTTCCATAGTCCAACCCCTAACACCTGCCTGCTTTATGCAGACTTTCTGCGTGCCGGCAGTTGCAGGGCTCTCGCCGCTTCTGTTCCGACCGCGCTTACACTGCCGTCGAGCCGCGCGATCGCGCCGCTCCCTTCGTCCAGTGCACCCGCTATCATGTCGGTCTCTTTGCTTAGATTCTCTAAATGCGACCCCAGACCGGAGAGGATATTTTTCAAACTATCCGTTTCAGTGACGGAATCTCCGGCCTGAGTCCGGCTTTTGGCGATGATCGTACGGATCTCGCGCACCGCCTGCTGGGTAGCCTGGGCCAGCGTGCGCACCTCACTGGCCACAACCGCGAACCCCGCACCCTTTTCGCCGGCACGCGCCGCTTCCACCGCGGCATTGAGCGCCAGGAGGTTGGTTCGGAAGCTGACATCCTCGATCGCGCCGACCATCCGGTCGATTTCCTTGGCCGCGTGTTCCATCCCCCCAACTGCCGTGCCAGTGCGCTGCGCCGCCAGCGCCGCATCGGTAGCAAGGGTAATGGCCTGCCTCTCGAGAGCCCGAACCTCTTTCGCTTTGGTCCGCCCCTTCTCGATGGCGGTGGACGCAACCGAGAGCCCGGTGCGGCTTTGGTCGGCGAGTTGGGCAAGGTTGGTGACGCTGGCGCGGTAACGATCGATAGCCATGAGGATTGCGTCCATCTTGCCAGCGAGCATCTGGCGCGACGCCTCTGCCTCGTCGCGCTCCTCCGCCATGGCATCGAACGCGTCGCGCATCCGGCGCACCTGCGGCGCAAATCCGCCACTGCCGCTGATCAGGGCCGGGTCGACCGCTTCCCCGGCAAGGATCTGCTCGATCGCTCGCGTGCCGCGGTCAAACTTTTCGAGCGCGCCGCCCAGCGCCTTCAACGCTGGTGAGTGCTGCATGCCCCAATCGTCAAACCGGAAACTGGTGCGCCCGGCGCTGAGCGCTGCCACAAACGCATCGAGGTCATCGTCGGCAATGAACTGGCCGGCCAGTTCAAGCTCGATGACCGCGCGCCCACCCGAAAGCGCGCGTCGTTCCGCAACATACCGGCGCCCGCCAACCATGGTGAGGCTTTCGGCAGCGGCACCGCCGAACAGATAGGCCTCGCCCAGCACTGCTTCGATGCCGTGGCCCTCCTCGGCGCCAGGCTCAATGCTGATGAGCCCGTCAGTGGACCCCAGAATCAATCCATCGACACTGATCAGTGCTGCTGGGCGCGCAAGGCTTGAGAATGCGGATTTGAACTGGTGCGCCCGGTCGAGCCGGCCGCAGAGGTTCTTGACGATCGCTTCAACGGTTGAGGAATCCTCCGCTGCCTTGAGCCCGACCGCATGCCCGAGCGCCGCCAGCCGATCGGCAAACTGCCGGTCTCCCTTGAGGCCGAGCGCCAGAGTGCCCGCAAAAGCCAGAACGATCGCACCAAAGGCAATGGTCGCCGCCAGCGCGCTGACGCCGAACAGCATCAGCGCTGCAGCAGCCGTCAGGGCCGCCAGCAACCAGCAGACATTAGCGATGAGCGCGACAGTCAAGCGGCGCAAGAATCACAGACCCCGGACAGGCCTCCCCAGGCCTCCGCTGTGACATTAGGAGATTAATGGTTAACCAAATGTATAGACGCCCGGCGGGCGCTAAGAGTTTGGTAACCCCGCTAGAACAACTCGATGTCGTCGTCGACGACGGGCTTGGCCACCACGATGCGCCGACTTGCGGCCACCGCCAGTTCTTCCCGCGCGATATTGGCGTTTGCGGTGTTGTCGAGGCGCTTGCAGAACGCCCTGCCCGTGACCGGCTTGAACATCACGCGCCGCGCATAATTGCCGCCGAGATCCTCACCGGACATCTGGTAGCCTTCATTGGCGAGGAACTCCCGCACGAACTCGATATTCTTGGCGCCTACGTCATCGAGCGCCGCGTTGATCTTGCCCCCACCGAACACCTTGATTTCGAGATTGGATTTCTTGCCGGTCCCGCGGGTCAGCACCTTGTTGATCAGTTGCTCCATGGCAAACGCACCATAGCGCGCCGATGCCCCATAGCGGTCCTTGGATGACCCGGACTGCTCGGCGAGGAGGAAATGGTTCATGCCGCCGACATTGGCGACGCGGTCCCGCACGCAGGCGGAGATGCAACTGCCCAGGACGGTAGAAAAGGTGAGGTCCAGCTCGTTCGAGACCAGACAATCGCCCTGATGCACCGTTGTTACCACCCCTCGATCGAATTCCGGAGGCAGAGAACTCGGCAAGACCATAATGCACACGACCCTGATGCGGTTATTCCACAATCCTTACGGGAGAATCGTTAGTGAAGCGCTAACCACGCGTGTCGGGCTTTCTCTATTGGCTTGGCTCGGCAAGGAGCGATTTAGAATTAGGCGCTATGGTCGAGCTCTATACCGGGGGTTCGGTCTACATGTCGTTACATAAACTCGCCCGAGAGCTCGACGAAAGCGCGCGCCAGACGGCTGCGATGGTCGAAAGCGTCACGCTCGCGCTGGAGCTGCTGGGTGATCGCGATATTCCCGCCGACGCGGCGCGCCGCGAGGCCGCGGCCATCATCATCAGCGCCTTGCAGGGCCAGGACAGGATCGAGCAGCGGGGCCAGAACCTGGCACACGCCGTACGCCAGTTTGCGGTTCTGCCAGCCTCAGCCACCGAAGCCGACTACGAAGAAATCTGGTCCGGTCTGGTACTGGATGAGTTGCGTGTGCCGACCCTTTCGGGCTCCGCTGGCCGCGGTCATCACGGCGACGCCGAGCTGTTCTGACCGTCACCCGGCTTTTGGCAATCCTGACGGAAGCGCGGCAGTCCTCCGCCGCATGAAATCCGCCACATCGTCGCCGCTCATCGGCGGCGCCAGCGCGTGCCCCTGCAGAACACGGCAGCCCAGATTTCGCAGAATATCAGCGTGCTGCAGCGTCTCGACGCCCTCTCCGAGGACCTCGATATCGAGCGACCGGCCAATATCGACGATGGCACCGACGATCTGGCGCTGCGTCGCGGACTCGCTGATGGGCTTGATCAACTGTTGATCGATCTTCAGCCGGCTCGGCTTGAGCCGCATCAGGCTCACGATCGAGGCATAGCCGGTGCCAAAGTCATCGATCTCGATATCGATGCCCAGCTGCCGGATCTGCTCGATATTCCAGCGCACAACCTCATCGGTCTCATCGAGGAAGATCGACTCGACCAGCTCAAACGACAGCCTGCCGGGGCGAATGTTCATGGCGCGCAGCGCACCCACGAGTGCCTCGTCCTGCAGCCGCCGCGCCGAGACGTTGACGGCGATCTTGGGGATGGTCACACCCTGCCGTTCCCACAAACTGGCCTGCGCCAGCGCCTGTTCGAGCACGATCCGGTCGATGGTGGCGACCACATTGAGTTCCTCGGCGACATCGAGGAACTGCCGGGGCGCGAGGATCCCGTCGGTTGGGTGATGCCACCGCGCCAGCGCCTCAACGCCCACGACTTCAAGCGTTTCGGCGTCGAACTGCGGCTGGTAGTGGGCGATGAACTCGTTGTTCTCGAACCCGCTCAGAATTTCGTCGGCGATGCGCTTGGTACGGCTGACTTCTGACTGCAGCGCCTCGGTGAAGAACTCGTAGCGGTTGCGGCCACGGCTCTTTGCCCGGTAGAGCGCGATATCCCCGTTGATCATCAGCCGGTTGGGATCAAGCGGATGACTGCGCTCGGTGGCGATGCCGATCGAAACGCCAAACCGGCACTCATAGCCCTGATAGCTGAACGGCCGCCGCATCCGCACGACGATGCGATCTGCAAGCGCCGCCAGGGCTTTATGCTCACTCAGAGTCGACACCACCACGAATTCATCGCCGCCGATGCGCGCCGCAAAATCGCCGGGCTGGATATTGGCCTGGAGGATTTCGGAGACGTGGATCAGCACGGCATCGCCAGCGGCGTGGCCGAGCGTATCGTTGATCTGCTTGAACCGGTCAAGATCGAGATGCAGCAGGCTGAGCGCCCCTTCGGACCCATCCGCGGCTGCGGCGCGCTGGCGGAGCACATCATCGAGGTAGCGCCGGTTGGGCAGGCCGGTCAGCGAGTCGTGCAGGGCATTGTGCTCGATGCTGGCCTTGGCGGCCTCGAGCTCGGCGTTACGCGCCTCGGTCAACCGCTTAGCAAGCTTGAGGTTTTCATTAAGCGCTACATCGGACGAGACGTCCCAGTTGACGCCCACGATCTTGGCTGAGGTGCCGGGATCCTTGTAGACCGCGCCGATCGCGCGCACGTGGCGCGTCTCGCCCTCAGGCGTGACGATGCGGTATTCCGAGCGGTAACGCCCGGTGTCCCGGGTGGCGATCTGGAACTCTTCCTGCGCCCGGGCGAGGTCATCGGGATGGAGCGCGTCGTGCCAGTGGCTATAGCCGCGGGGCCCGCCATCCTGGGGTAAGCCGAAGAGGGCGTTGACATTATCGTCCCAGAGCAAGGCTCCGGTTTCGAGGTCGTATTCGAAGACGCCGACCTGCGAGGTCTCGAGCGCGAGGCCGAGGCGGCGGGAGAGCCGCTGCAGTTCGGCCTCACGGCTGCTGAGCACATCAAGGTTCCGCTGACGCTCATCACGCAGCCGGCCGGCGACGAGGATAGGCAGGGTCACCAAGAGGCCGAGCAGGAAAAAACTCAACCAGATCAACCAGCTATTGGGCGGTACAGCGATCCAGCCACCGCGCGGGATGGCGGCGAGCCGCCATGAACCGCTGGGAAGCACGACATCGGCGATGACCGGCCGGCTGGCGAGCACCATGGCATCGCCGAAGAACTGCGCTCCCGTGGCGCCCAGCCCGTCGCGGCCGACAATGGCGATGTCGATTCCGAGGTTCGGATCGGTCAATCCGCTATCGGCATAGAGGCGCGCCGTGTCGACCACTGCCGAAACAATGCCCCAGAATTGCCGCTGCCCTGCCCCGCCGATGAACACTGGATAACGGGCGATGATGCCGCTGCCGCCCTGCACCAGGTTAAGGGGCCCCGCCAGCACGAGCTCACCCGTGTCACGTGCGCGCTCGGCGGCATCGCGCTGCACCGGATTGGCGCGATAGTCGAGCCCGATGGCAGACTCGTTGCCCGCCAGCGGATACATCAGCCGGACGACGAGATCGGGAGCGGCCGCGATATTGTGCAACTGGCTGTGTTCTTCGAATAACCCCGCTGCGAGATCGGCAAATCGCGACTGGCTCATGTGCGGTTCGGTGGCCAGCGTCGCGATCAGACCGCGCACCAACTGGATGTCGCCGTTGATATTGCCCTCGAGCTTGGCGCGCACAACGCTCAGCTCATGCGTGACATCGGCGCGCATGCGCTGTTCGTACAGCACCTGATTTTGAACAGTGGCGTACCAGGCGACAATCAGCATGACCACAACAGTCAGCAGCGCCGGCAGGCTGGCGGGCCTGATCAGCGCCTTAGCGCCACGGCCAAGAACTGTCGTCCAATTCGTCAAAACCAGCCGCCCCCTGTCACCGCGAAGTAGCCCAGCAGAGAGCGGATGTTAAAGGCGGCGCGTTAACTTTTGATCTACTCGCCAATATTGACGATTTCGACGCGCCGGTTCTCCGCCGCCTCAGGATCGGCAGGATTGACTGGATCGGTTTCGCCCTTGCCAATAGCGACCAGACGATCGCGATCGACATGATGGAAAAACACCAGATGTTCGACCACCGCCTGGGCACGCCGCTCGGACAGCGAGAGGTTATAGGCGTCCGAACCCTTGGCGTCGGTGTGGCCGATGATTTCGAACCGGTACTCCTTGAGCCGTGGGTCGCGCAGCGCCGCGCCGAGCGCCTTGAGGGTCAGCACGGCCTCGTTTTCGAGCTCATCGGAATCGTAGGCGAACTGCACGCGCATGCTGATCGAGGGCGCTACCTGCTTGTCCCCGCCCTTGACCTTCAGCCCACGGACCGCCTCGCCCTTGGGCGTCAGCGCATCGACGATCTGGCTGGCCGAGACGTCATCCTGCGCCAAAGCGGCCGGCAGCGGCCCCGCTGTCGCCAGCAGCAGCGACAGCACCATGCCGAGGATCAGTCTGCTCGATACGCCGCTCATGAGACTTACTCCGCCGTGTGGATGGGAACATAGGCAGCCGAAATGAACCGCTCCGGGCTGGCCTTATCTGGCCGGGCCAGCACCGCTTCCCGCAACGCGCTGAGGAATTCGCGCTCGGTCTCGGTTTCGGGCCGGGGCTCGGCGAACAACGGTGAGCGCGAGGTGATGACCAGAAGTGTCTCGTCACCGAACGGACCGGACACTTCAAAACTGTCGCGACCCGCCTCACCGTCGCCGAAGATCAGTGTGCTGAGGGGCGCCAAGGTCTTCAGATGATCCGCATCGACCTGCTGCAGGTTGACCACTGTGCCGTCGGCCTGGATGTAGGCGACATGCACGTAGCTGTCGAAATCCGGGGTTTCGACGGTGATCGTCAGCTTGTCGCCGGCCTTCAGGTCAGTGCCGCTGACACTGACCTTGGGCGCGTCCTTTTCGCCAAGCTGCGCATCGAGCGTCAGCAGCGCCTCGCATTGCGGCCAGGGCGCCAGCGCGACGTTGACCGCATCGACTTCGCCGCCGAGATCTTCGGTCACCGTCTCAAGGTCTTCGGGGCGGCTGACAAACCCTTCCGCAATGTGCTGGCCGGCACGGGTGGCGATCTGCACCTTGGCGCACTGCAACCCGGCGAGATCAACTCGCGCCTTGGGAGCAGGGTCGGCCGGTGCGACAGGGGCCTCCTCCATGATCGGCTCTTCAGGCGCCGGGGCCTGTTCCGGGTCGAGATCGTCGATAGGTAGCGCCGGCGTATCCGCCGCCAGTTGCATGACGAAGGCTTCGGTCGTGCGGTTCATGAAGGTCTGGTAGTCCATCCGGCCATAGCCGCCATCGGACCAGTCCGGCCCCCACGAGTTGATGAACTTGAAGGTCTGCTTGGCCTCGTTATAGCCCACCAGTGTAATGGCGTGGCCAAACCCGTCTTCGGCGAGCGGCGGTGAATGCCAGACCGCCCTGGGTTTGTCCCAGAGGTTGTCGAAGGCATCGTCGGGCACGATACGGATAATCACCGGATTGCCGTCCGCAAGTTCACCCTTGATCTGGTCGACCCTTGTGAAATCGACCTGCCGGTAGTCGGCGATCTTGAAATCGGTGGCCGCCGCGATCTGGCCACTGCTGGGCACGTCACAGCGGTCCGGATCATAGGGGTAGTCAGCCAGCGACAGAGCGCCGCCATACTTCAGCGTATCGAGCGCGAGGATATTGGAGCTGCCGGACTCGCAATCGCCGGGCACCCCGACATTCTGGTTGTAGAGGAACGCCGGGCTCGGGATCGACTGCGGCAGCGCGATGCGCCGGTCTTCCACTGCCGCCGCATAATAGGCACGTGCCGCGTAACCGACGGCCCAGCCGGTGCATGAGCCCTGGTTGCCCTGATCGCCGGGCACCGGAAAATATTGCGAGAGATCGACCATCTCCGGCAGGAAATCGCGGAACTCGGGTGTGACGGCCAGCCCGCGGACTTTCACCGGGTCGCTGGCGGTGGCGCCATAGGGATGCTTGGGCGGGCTATCCCCCGCAACGGCCACCCCACTTGCCACTAACAGCACCGCAAGCGCCAACCCGGCTTGCGCCCCAACCGTCCGGAAATCCCTCATGTCCCCTCGCCCACCCCGTCCACTCTCACCCCTGGACCAGCGTGCCGCAGCCCGCCGGATCGAACCTAACCAGAGGTAGGACGCTGACCGCAATACAATCCTTGGGGCGCTCTCGCTAAACGACTTTGGCTCTGGCCTTGAACTTAGGCTGGTCCCAGGCGCGCGTGGCAATGACCTCGCCGAGAATCTCGGCAGCCCGCGCCACATCGGCAAAGCTTAGGTAAAGCGGGGTCAGCCCGAAGCGCAGGATATCGGGCTCGCGGAAATCGCCGATGACGCCCCGTGCGATCAGCGCCTGCATCACCGCATAGGCATCGGCATGGCGCAGCGACGCCTGCGTACCGCGTCGCTCCGGATCGGTGGGCGTGAGCACAGTCACTTCCGGCGCGAGGGGTGCGATGGCCGTCGTGAACAGCTCGAACAACTGATCGGCCTTGCGCTTCACCAGCGCCAGGTCGACCCCCTCGAACGCATCGAGCGCCGCATCGAGGGCCGACATCGAGAGGATCGGCGGCGTGCCCACCCGCATCGCCGCAATGCCAGGCGCGGGCACATAATCCGGCGCAAAGCTGAACGGCACCGCATGCCCGAGCCAGCCGGTGAGGGGTTGCCGAACCTTTGAGAGGTGCTTCGGGGCGACATAGATGAACGCCGGCGCGCCCGGCCCACCGTTGAGATATTTGTACCCGCAGCCGACGGCAAAATCCGCACCTGCTTCCGAGAGGTTCACCGGAAGCGCCCCGGCACTATGCGCCAGATCCCAGACAATGAGCGCCCCGGCGCTATGCGCCGCCGCGGTCACGGCGCGCATGTCCAGCCGCGCCCCGGTGCGATAGTTGACCTCGGTGAGGAGAACGACCGCAACGTCCCCGGTGATTGCGGATGACAGGGCATCGGCACTCACCAGCCGAAGCTGATGCCCCTGCCCCAGCATCTCCGCGACGCCCTCGGCGATATAGGTGTCGGTGGGGAAATTGCCCACTTCCGAGACGATCACCTTCCGCCCCGGCCGCAGGCGCAGCGCAGCGGCCAGGGCCTTGAAGACGTTGATCGAGGTTGAGTCGGCGACGGTTACGGTCCCCGGCGGCGCCCCAATCAGCCGCGCAATCCGGTCGCCGACGCGTGTCGGCAGGTCGATCCAGTCATGCGTGTTCCAACTCCGGATCAGACCTTCGCCCCATTGCGTTGCCACCACATCGGCCATGCGCGCCTTCACCCCACGCGGCAGCGCGCCGAGCGAATTGCCATCGAGATAGATGACACCCGGCGGCAGATCGAACCGCGCCCGGAACGGCGCCAGCGGATCATCACGGTCAAGCGCGGCGATGTCAGAAAGCATGGGGATCTCCTCGGCGACATTCGTAGCGGGAGTGGCCGTGGCTGCAAGCCGCATTTCGAGGGTACGCGCCACTACCTTCTCCCCTTGTGGGAGAAGGTGGCGCGCAGCGCCGGATGAGGGGTCCACGAACGAAGTGTAGCGCGATCCGAGCAGAGCGAGGAGCGGACCTAGTGCGCGGAGAGCACCCCTCATCCGCCCTTCGGGCACCTTGTAACTTGATCCCGCAGTTATCTGATATCGATAGCGCTGCGGTGATGCCGGGCAGCCCGATGGCACCAGGAGTTGAAAAACTCGTGGAGAAGCGAGGGGCGCCTGGCATCGATCCATCGATCCCGAACAGTCGCCGGGGCCGCAACAAGGCGAGCCCGCTTAGGCAAGGAGGGGACAAGATGGAGATCACCGTAGGTATCGATGTGAGCAAGGCGCGGCTGGATGTATATATCCATCCGCTGGGCGAGAGCCTTGTGTCCGGCAATGACGAGGCTGGCGCGAGTGAACTCGTCGAGCGGCTGCGCAGGCTGGAGGGGCTTGTGTCGGTCGGCATCGAGGCGTCGGGCCGCTATGAGCGGCTGGCGGTGGCCGAACTTGCTGCCGCAGGTCTGCCGGTGGTGGTGCTCAACCCCGCTCAGGTCCGGCACTACGCCCAGGCCATCGGGCTCAAGGCCAAGACCGACCCAATCGATGCCCGCCTCATCGCGCTGTTCGTTGCGGCAGTAAAGCCTGAGCCAAGGCCGATAGCCGATGCGCACACCGAGGATCTGGCGGCGCTAATGGCCAGACGCCGGCAACTGGTGCAGATGCTGGCTGCCGAGCGCATGCGGCGCCAGCAGGCAGCACCGGGGCTGATCCGCACATCGCTCGCCCGCATTGTAACCACGCTGGAGGACGAGCTCAAAGACCTCGACCGCCATATAGATACCACCGTGCGTGACACCCCTGTGTGGCGCGACAAGGAGAACCTGCTCGCCTCGGTGCCTGGCATCGGCAAGACCATCGCCCGCACGCTGCTGGCCGAACTGCCCGAACTGGGACAGCTCAATCCCAAGCAAGTCGCGGCCCTCGCCGGGCTCGCCCCCTATACCCGCCAGTCCGGCAAATGGCGCGGCAAGAGCCTTATCGGTGGTGGCCGCACTGCCGTGCGCACCGCCCTGTTCATGGGCGCCCTCGTTGCCGCACGGCATAATCCCACCCTCAAGGCCTTCCGGGACAGGCTCGTGGCCGCAGGCAAACCAAAGCTTGTCGCCATCGTCGCCACAGCTCGAAAGCTCCTCACCATCCTCAACGCCATCGTCAGGGACAAAAAACCATGGTCACCAGCTTGACCAACAAGACAGTCGCTTCTCCCACAAGGGGAGAAGGTAAGAGGGGACAAACAAATCTCACATCACATACGACTTTAGTATTAGACTTTACTACGACTTTAGTTGTATCTCCTCGTTCTCGCCTTGACGCCAGCCCACCCCGCCGCGATGTTTCAGCCCAGCGCGGGGGTGAACCCGCACCAGGGACGAGGAACCTCATGGCAAGCGTAACCATCAACAAGGCCGGCAAGCATTACGGCAGCTTCGAAGCGCTGAAGGGCGTTTCGTTCGATATCGCGGATGGCGAATTCGTCGTCATGGTCGGCCCGTCGGGCTGCGGCAAGTCCACCCTGTTGCGCATGATCGCCGGCCTCGAGGAAATTTCCTCGGGCGAGATCGGCATCGGCAACCGCGTGGTCAACGACTTGCCGCCCAAGGAACGCGACATCGCCATGGTGTTCCAGAACTACGCGCTCTACCCGCACATGACGGTGGCGCAGAACATGGGCTTCTCCTTGAAGCTCAAGGGCGTGCCCAAGACCGAGATCAAGGCGAAGGTGGATCGCGCCGCGCAGATCCTCGGCCTCGAAAAACTGCTCGACCGCCAGCCGCGCCAGCTCTCCGGCGGCCAGCGCCAGCGCGTCGCCATGGGCCGCGCCATTGTGCGTGATCCGCAGGTCTTCTTGTTCGACGAACCGCTGTCGAACCTCGATGCGAAGCTCCGCGTCCAGATGCGTTCCGAAATCAAGGAACTGCACCAGCGACTGAAGACCACCACCATCTACGTGACCCACGACCAGGTGGAAGCCATGACCATGGCCGACAAGATCGTGGTGATGCGCGATGGCGTGATCGAGCAGATGGGCACCCCGCTCGACCTCTATGACCGCCCGCTCAACACTTTCGTTGCCGGCTTCATTGGCTCGCCCTCGATGAACTTCATCAATGGCCAGACCACGCCGGACGGCTTCAAGACCACCGATGGCATCCTGATCCCGACGCTGCCTGGTGTCACCGACGCCGTCATCTACGGCATCCGCCCCGAGCACCTGCACCTCGACCCCAACGGCATCGAGATCGAGGTCGTGGTGTTGGAGCCGACAGGCTCGGAAACCCAGGTCATCGGCCGCATTGGTTCGCAATCGATCAACGGCATCTTCCGCGAACGCATCACCGCGCAGCCCGGCTCGAAGATCCGCGTCGCGCCCGATCTGTCGGTCGTGCACCTGTTCAACAAGGACGGCAAGCGCGTCAACTAAGGCGCATTGCGCTGAGCATCAGGCCGCTGCGGGAAACCGTGGCGGCCTTTTGATTTGGCTAAAGCACCCGCCGCCCCTCGCGCCACACCGTGCGCACCACGGGCATGTCATCGGCATTGGCGACCTGCACCAGGTCAGCGCGCTTACCCACCGCGATCTCACCCCGGTCGGTGAGGCCGGCCGCGGCCGCCGGGTGCCGCGTGACCATCGCCACTGACTGCGGCAGGCTGATCGAGTCCTCGAGCGCGAACACCGCCTGCATCAGGCTGAACGGCACATAGTCGGACGAGAGAATATCAAGCAGCCCATGCTCGGCCAGTTCCCGGGCCGAAATATTGCCGTTGTGGGATTTGCCGCGGACCACATTGGGCGCCCCCATCAGCACCGCCATGCCGGCCTCGTGCGAGGCGCGGGCCGCTTCGAGGCTGGTGGGAAACTCGGCAATTGTGACCCCACGCCCATGTGCATCGGCAACATGGTCGAGCGTCGCGTCGTCGTGGCTGGCGAGCACAATACCAAGCGCGGCAGCGCTGGCCGAGATCGCATCCCGGTGCGGCCGGGCGAACCGCGCCGACTCCCCCATCCGGCGCTCGGCAAACGCCTCGAATTCGGCATCCGACATGCGCTTTTTCTTCTGGTAATAGCCCTTGTAGGCCTCAAAAGTGGGGAATTGCCGCTGCCCCGGAGAGTGGTCCATCAGCGAGGCGAGTTTCACCAGCTCATCGCCTTCATAGGGCCGGAAGGCCTCGAGGCAATCAGGCGCCGCGACTTCGCAGCGCAAGTGGATGAAGTGCTCGGCCCGAAGCCGCCCCGCCGCCATGCCGGCGTGGATCGCCGCGCCCAGCCGGGTGAAATCTTCGGCCGACATGCCATCATCGGTGTTGAGTCCGACGCGCAGCGCATCGAACACCGTGGTGATGCCCGAGGACGCGACCTGCGCATCATGCGCCTGCACGGCGGCCATCGGATTCCAGCGGACACCGGGGCGCGGGGCATAGTGGTTTTCGAGGTGATCGGTGTGGAGTTCGACGAGGCCGGGCAGCAGGTAATCGCCCTCGAGGTCCGTGCCACCGGCAAACGGCGCGCCGATATCGGCGATCCGGCCATCGACGATCTTCACCGAGCCGAGAATCACCTCATCGGCCAGCACCAAATTGGCATTGGTCAAAATCAACGCGTCAGGCATGTCGCTTCCCCTTGTCGCTCCGGCGCCTAGCGCAGGAATGTGACAGTCGCAAGAAGGGCTCAGTGCGATTTGCCGATCAGCCGGGTGCGAAGCGCATTCGAGATATTGTCGAAGATGAACACCACGAGGAGGATCAGCAGCACCATGTAGAAGACGTTCGACCAGTTCGAATTGGTGCGCATCGCCTCCCAGAGCTTGAGCCCGATGCCACCGGCGCCCACCGCCCCGATGATCGAGGCAGATCGGGTGTTCGATTCCCACTGGTAGAGCGTCTGCGAGATCATCACCGGCAGCACCTGCGGGATGACGCCGTAGCGTTGCACCGACACTGGATCGGCGCCCACCGAGGTGACGCCCTCGCGCTGCTTGTCATCGATGTTTTCGAGCCCCTCGGCATAGAGCTTACCGAGCGTTCCCGTCTCGGTGAAGGCGATGGCACCGATGCCGGCGAGCGGCCCCGGCCCGAAGGCGCGGGTGAAAAACAGCGCCCAGATCAGCATATCGACCGAACGCAGGAAATCGAACAGCCGCTTCAGCACTTGGTTGAGGAGCTGGTTGCGAGTGATGTTGCGCGCTGCAAAGAAGGCCAGCGGGAACGCCACGAGCCCACCCACCAGCGTGCCGGCAAACGCCATGACGATGGTCTGCAGCAGCTTGATCCACACATCGCCATGCTGCCACTGGCTGTTGTTCCAGATATTGTCCCAGGCGAGCGCGAGGTTGGAGGTGCCGGGTTTGAGCTCAGGCCCCGAAACGATCAGGCTCGCGACCTCGCCGGCGGACTTGCCGAAGAAGGGCGAGTAGGGATCGAAGAGGAAATTCGGCCAGCCCAAAGTGCGCTTGCGCACCTTGATGCGGTCATAGGCGATGCGGACGTCGCCGACAAAGCCCATGTCCGCATTGATCTCGTCGCCCTTGATGCGGACCCAGTCCGGCACGGGATTGGTGAGCACCCTCGCGGCGCTGGCGCCGATGGCGATGTCGACGCTTTCGCCGTCCCGGGTGATGGTCGCCGCAGACTTGGTGAAACGCACCGAATGGCTGGCGCCATTGAGCTCGACGGTCAGGCTGCCATCGCCATTTGTGGTGATCCACTCGGGGTGCGGGTCGGGACCCAGTGCCGAGTTGCGGTTGAACTTGGGCACAATCGCCGCCCCGCTGTCGAGCCGGAACTCCGGAGAAACGTCGAAGCTCACCCATTGCTGGAGATAGTTGCCCAGCCGGTCCCACTTGGCTTCGGCAAGGACCGTGGGGAGGGAGAAGAACCACACCGCGTAGACGAAATAGAGCGCTACGCCGATCACCACGAAGAGCGGCATGAACCGCTTCCAGAGCGACTGGTGGAACACCTGCGGGAAGCGCTGCTCGTAGGTGGGGACAATGCCGTCGGTCATCTGATCGCCCTCAGGCCGAAAGGAATGCAGCATCGCCGACAAGGCGCTTGCGGACATGTGCCGAGACCTGGTCGATGATGATGACGGTGGTGAGTAGCAAGACGATCAGCGCGATGGTCTTGGCGCCGAAGCCGCGCGAGATCGCGAGCTTCAGCTCCTCGCCAATGCCTCCGCCGCCGACTGCGCCAATGATGGTCGAGGCGCGCACATTGATCTCGAGCCGTAGCATTGCGTAGGAGGTGAAGTTCGGCAGCACCTGCGGCAGCGCCCCGAAGCGGACGCGCTCGATCCAGTTGCCGCCCACCGCCTTGAGGCCCTCATCGGGCTTCATGTCGATATTCTCGATCACCTCGAAATAGAGTTTTCCGAGTGCGCCGATGGTGTGGAGCCCGACCGCGACGATGGCGGCGATCGGCCCGATCGACAGCACCGCCGCAAACAGCCCTGCAATCACGATCTCGGGGAAGGCGCGGAGGATTTCCATGCTGCGCCGCACCACGAACCGAACCGGCGCAATCGGCATCATGTTGCGCGCGGCAAGAAAGCAGAGCAGCAACCCGCCGGTAAAGCCGATCACCGTAGCGACCACCGCGACGTTGATGGTCGTCAGCATCAGGTGGAAATATTCAGGGATGTAGAAGGTGTCGGTGACCGGCAGGCGGCCGACTTCAAAGTTGAATTCCTGCGTGCCGTTGTCGGACGGGGAGGGCAGGTCGAACAGCGCCCGCCAGACATCGTTCCAGTCCTTGGGGATCAGCCAAGAGAGGAAATCGAACAGATGCGGCAGCCGGTCGAAAAAATGCCCGGCATTGCTTTCGTCGGCAAACCAGAACGAGCCGATGACGGCGAGGACCAGAGCGCCGAAGCCGATGAGAGAATAGAGCGTGCGCTGCGCACTGAGCCTGCGCCATTCAGCGTGCACGGCGCGGGCGTTGTCGGTCTCGCCAGCCAGCAGAGTCATCGGCATCCCTCGGGATAGAGAAAGGGCACCTGCGATCTCGCAGATGCCCCTCAGGTGTTTTGGAATTAGCCGCCAATAGCCGCTTTACGGGCTTCGATGATGGCGTTGTAGAATTCGGCCTTGACCGGGACATAGCCGGTGAAATCGCCGCCTTCGACAGCGTTGAAGCAGGCAACGTCGGTGGTCGGCAGCGCCGCCCAGAAGTCGGTCAGCTTCTTGATCCACTCATCGCCGAGGGCAGTACGGATCACCAGCGGGCCGTTCGGGATCAGCGGCGAGCGCCAGACTTCAACCAGGTCGGCCGGGTCGGCAGCGCCCTTGGCAACCATCTTGTGAAGGGTGCCCGAGGTGAAGCCGTCCTTGAAATCGCCGATACCCGAAGCGTCGTCAACAGCGACGTCGGACTTGCCATCGATGACGGCGAGGATGTTGTTCTCGTGGCCGCCGTTGAAGGCAGTCTCAGCAAAGAACTTGTCGTTGGGCTCGCCGGTGGTGACCGGGATCTGGGTCAGCGGGATCAGGTAGCCCGAGGTCGAATCCGGGTCAGCATAGCCGAGCTTCTTGCCCTTGGCGGACATGATGTCGGTGATGCCCGAGTCCTTGCGGGCGAGGCCGATCGAGTAGTAGCCGGTGGCGCCGTCGGTCTGCTTGGTGGTGAGGACCGGGGTCACAGCCGTGGGGTCCTTGATGTAGATCTTGGCAAAGCCCGAAGCGCCGAGGCCGGCCGCGTCGAGGGTACCGCCAAGCAGGCCCTGGATCACGCCATCATAGTCGGCGGCCGGGAACAGCGAGACCTTCTCGAAGCCAAAGGCTTCCTTGAGGTGATCGGCGAGGCACTGGTAGTTGCGCAGGCGGTCGGCTTCGTTTTCGCCGCCAAGGATGCCCAGACGGAATTCCTTGATGTCTTCGGCGAACGAGGTGGTCACGGACGCACCCATGGCGATCAGCGCCACCGTGCTCATCAGTACAGTCTTCAGCATTTGTCTCTCCTGTCGAGGGTTCCGGCCCCCGTTGCACGGGGGTCTGGAAGGGGGCGTCGTTGCCTTCAGTTGGCGAAGGCTTCCTGACGAACTTGCGCAACTGCCGGGCTGAAGCCGCGGAAGCTGGTTGAGGTGATGGCCTCCGAGAAGGCCTCCTTGAGGCCATCGGCGCCGTAGATTTCGCGCGCTGCCGCTTCGGTGAGATCGTCAGCCGTACCGTCGAACACGACGCGGCCGGCGGCCATGCCGACGATGCGGCCGCAATAGGCGCGGGCCGTGTCAAGCGTGTGAAGGTTGGTGATGACGGTGATCTTCTGCTGCTCGTTGATCGATTTCAGCGAGTCCATCACGATCTGCGCGTTGCGCGGATCAAGCGAGGCGATCGGCTCGTCGGCAAGGATCAGCTTGGGCGACTGCATCATCGCCCGGGCAATGGCGACGCGCTGCTGCTGACCGCCCGAAAGCGTGCCGGCGCGCTGCATAGCAACCGGGGCGATATCGAGCCGGTCGAGCGCCCGGATCGCATCGAGCCGCTCGTCATGGCTGAAAATGTTGAGGAGGCTCAACAGCGTCGGCCGCGAGTTGAGCCGACCGAGCAGCACATTGGTCAGCACATCGACGCGCGGCACCAGGTTGAACTGCTGGAAGATCATCGCGCAATCTGAGCGCCAGGCGCGGAGCGCCGAGCCCGTGAGGTTGGTCACGTCGCGCCCGTCGTGGCTGATGCTGCCTTCGGTCGGATCGGTCAGGCGGTTGATCATCCGCAGCAGGGTCGATTTACCCGCCCCAGACCGGCCAATCACGCCGACCATCTGCCCATCCGGAATCTCGAGGGTGACGTCAGCGACGGCAGTCTTTTCGCCGAAGCGTCGCGATACCTTTGAGATCCGCAGCATGCCATGCTCCCGTCAAGTGAACGGAGGCAATGGGTAAGTCCGCAACGCGAACCCTGAATGAAGCTTTGGCGACGGGATTATGACGGTGGATAAGACAGCCAAAGCCGCCAGGTTTGGCGTTATCTTTGAGGTACTAAGCTGTTCTCGCCGATCATTTCTCAGGCCGCCCGAAGGACTGCTTGACGACATAGGCCAGCCCGGCAGCGACGAGCACTGCGCCGAAATTCACAAACAGCAGGGCGAGAATGCCGAGCACCAGACTGGCGATGGTAACGTTTACGGTTGGCCACTTCACCGGCCAGTAGCGAATATCGGCGAGGGCAGTGCTCGCAGCAGCAGGCGTCAGGTTTAGGCCCGCAAGGTAGGACGAGAAGTCCGCTGAGAGCGTGCCCCCATTCAACTGCTCACGAAGGCGGTCGGCACCACGCTTTGCGGCTCTCCCAAGCGCCGACGCGGCGCTGGCAATGACGATGAAGAAGAACAGCAGCCCCAGGATCGAGACCGCGACGCTGTTGCCATTGACGATGATGAGCTTGGCCCCGGCCTGTAACACCTCGACGACCTTTCCGAGATCCAGTTCAAGCTTGGTTGGGATCAGTGGTGCAAAGAAGGTCGCGAGATTGGCGTCTGGCTGCCGCAGGTAAACGTTCTGCAGGGTCACCAGGTAGCCCATGGCGAACAGAACGAAGCAGCCGGCGATCGAATAAAAGAAGAAGTCTTCGAGCACTTCGAACCCTCGGCGGGAATCGACCGAGTGCAGATCTGGAACGACGCGAAGCTTGGCCTCCCGGATATCGGAGGCAAACACGAACCGTACGTAAAGACCGAAGGCGAACATGAAGCTGATCGCGCTGATCGCCCCCAGATAGACCAGATACGCGTACGCCAACCCGGCGAACCAGCCATTGAGACCGCGGTATTGCATTACGGTCCGGCACTGCTCGGAGACCTCCTGGGTGTACGCGCATATGGGGGCCGCAATCGACCAGTCAGCTTCATTTTGAGGATCGATGAATGCAAACGGCCGGAACGGCTCGGGCCCATAGAATCGGCCCACGACTCGGTAGTACTCAAGCGCCACAAAGCCAGTTGCCAGCATTGTCGCGACGCCGACGACGACGATGAGCGAGATTGTGCGCTTCCTCACGAGGCTCCGCATGAAACTCGCCGACGGAGTCTTCCAGCTTTCGCTGACGATCATCTGGCGGCTGACCATCTGGTCGATGGCGTAGAGGCCACCATTCACCGTCTCGCACACGCAATAGATAAAGAACGGGAACAGGACGCAGAGGCCGACTGACCAGTTCAACGCCAGCCCGAACCCCACCTGCTTGGCCAGCACATGGTGGGCGTTGCAGGCGACCAGCTTATAGGTCTCCAGCACCCCAGAGGTACCATCCCAGCACGTCTCGAAATTCAGGATGCCGATACTGAATGCCGCGATCAGGAACGATGCCCCGATAAAGAAGACTGCTATCGCAATTTCAAAGGATCGCATCCCCAGCCGCCCCCAGCCTTGATGCGGGCAGGGTGGCGGAGTTTGAGCAGCAATGCTGTTCGGACAAACCCTATTCGTACTTCTCCAGAAACGCCTCGATCTCAAGCGCCCTGAAATCGGGCAGCGCGTCGTGGAGCTTGTCGTGGCTCCAGTCCCACCAGCCGAGCACTATCAGGCGTTGGGCGATGGCGTCGGGGAAGCGCTGGCGGATGGTTTTGGCAGGCACGCCCACCGCAATGGCGAAATCGGCGACATCCTTGGTGACCACGGCATTGGAGCCGATGATCGCGCCGTTGCCTATCGTGACCCCCGGCATGATCACTGCGCCATGGCCGATCCACGTGTCGTGCCCGATGCTGATCGGGGTCGAGGCGCGCCAGTCGAAGAACGACTGGTCGTCCGTCTCGCCGTCAAAATACCAGCTCGAGCGATAGGTGAAATGGTGCAGCGACGCCCGCCCCATCGGGTGCATCGAGGCATAGATGCGCACGTGGCTTGCGATATTGGCGAACTTGCCGATGCTCGTGTAGGCGATCTGGGTATTCTCGACGCAGTAGGAATAGTCCCCCATCGTCGAGTGCGCGACGTGGGACCCCGCCCCGATCTCGGTATAGCGGCCGAGCGTTGAATCGCTGACATGGGCGGTGGGGTGGACGAAGGGCGTCTCGCTCAGTTTCATGCGGCAATCCTTGGGGCAAAGGCGGTGACATCGACGATCCGGTCAGCAACCAGGGTGCGGACCTCTTCGTCATGGAAAATACCGAGCAGCGCCACACCCGCGCGTTTTTTCTCCGCGATCATTTCGACCACCACGGCGCGATTGGTGGCATCGAGCGAGGCTGTGGGCTCATCGAGCAGCAGCACCGGGTGATCTGTGATGAAGCCGCGCGCGATGTTGACGCGCTGCTGTTCGCCGCCGGAGAACGTCGCGGGTGGCAGCGCCCAGAGCCGCTCAGGGAGATTGAGCCGCGCCAGTAGCCTGCGCGCCTTTTCCTGCGCTTCGTCGCGGCCGACACCCCGGCTGGCCAGCGGCTCCGCCACCACATCAAGCGTCGTGACGCGGGGCACGGTGCGGAGGAACTGGCTGACATAGCCGATGGAATCGCGCCGCAGGTCGAGCACGGTGCGCGGGCTGGCGGTGGCGAGATCGACCGCCTCGCCATGGTGCATCAGCTGGATGGCACCGGCATCGACCCCGTAATTGCCATAGACCATCTTGAGCAGGCTCGACTTGCCCGCGCCCGAGGGGCCACCGAGTACGACGCACTCGCCAGGATGAACCTCGAAGGTCACGCCCTCGACCACGGGGAGCACGATGCCATCGCGCAGGTGCATGGTGAAGGACTTGGCGACGTCCGAAACGGAAAGAAGAGCGGTCATCGGTTTGCTCCGTTGAGGCTGCAAAGACCCCTCATCCGGCGCTGCGCGCCACCTTCTCCCCGACGGGGAGAAGAATGGACCTGAGCTCGATTGGGGCACACTGTTCCTCTCCCTGTCGGGGAGAGGGTGGATCGGCCAAAGGCCAAGACGGGTGAGGGGTTGAAGAACACAGAGCCCGCCCTAAACCTGCAAAATCGACGACACGAGCAGCTGCGTATAAGGCTCGCGCGGGTCGTCGAGCACGCGGTCGGTCAACCCGGCCTCGATCACGTGCCCATCCTTCATCACCATCATCCGGTGCGAGAGGAGCCGCGCCACCGCGAGGTCGTGCGTGACGATGATCGCCGCGAGCCCGAGGTCGCTGACGAGCCCGCGCAACAGGTCGAGCAGGCGCGCCTGCACCGAGACGTCGAGCCCACCGGTCGGCTCATCCATGAACACCAGCCGGGGGTGCGTCACGAGGTTGCGCGCGATCTGCAGCCGCTGCCGCATGCCGCCCGAAAAGCTACGCGGTTCGTCGTCGACGCGATCCTCGGCAATCTCCACCCGGCCCAGCCACTCGATGGCTGTCGAGCGGATCTTGCCATAGTGCCGGTCGCCCACCGCCATCATGCGCTCGCCGACATTGGCGCCCGCGGAAACCGTCATGCGCAAGCCATCGGCCGGGTTCTGGTGCACAAAGCCCCAGTCGGTCCGCATCAGGAAGCGCCGCTCGGCTTCGCTCAGATCATAGAGGTTGCGCCACACGCCATCGCGCATCCGGTACTCGGCAACGCCCGAGGTCGGCTCGAGCTTGGTAGCGAGGCTGTTGAGCAGCGTCGTCTTCCCCGACCCGGACTCGCCAACCACGGCCAGCACTTCGCCCGGCCACAACTCGAACGACACATCTGCGCAGCCCATGCGGGAGCCGTAGAACTTGGTCAGCCGGTCAACCTTGAGGAGCGGTTCGGTGCTCATTGTGTGCTCCTAGAGGCAGATGTTGCGGCGCGCTGAGAGTGCTCCCCTCCCCCTTGAGGGGAGGGGCTGGGGGTGGGGGTCCACCGGTGATCATCGCACCACCCCCACCCTCGATCCCTCCCCTCAAGGGGGAGGGAGGCGCAAAACTGCTGGATCGGCCCACTCATTCCGCAGCCTCCAGCGCGTGTCCCGCGAGAACGCCGCGGTGGCCTTCGGCTCGGCGCTCTTCGCAATTGTCGGTGTCCGAGCAGACGAACATGTGCCCGCCGTGATCGTCCAAAATCACCTCGTCGAGATAGACCCCCTCCGCGCCGCACAGCGCGCAGGGCTCTGCAAAGTGCTGGATCTCGAACGGATGATCCTCGAAATCGAGGCTCACCACTTCAGTATAGGGCGGCACCGCATAGATGCGCTTTTCGCGGCCGGCGCCGAACAATTGCAGCGCCTCGGACATGTGCATCTTGGGATTGTCGAATTTCGGGGTCGGCGAGGGATCCATCACGTATCGACCCTCCACCTTGACCGGATAGGCATAGGTCGTGGCGATGCGGCCGTGCTTGGCGATATCCTCGTAGAGCTTCACGTGCATCAGCCCGTATTCCTCGAGCGCATGCATCTTCCGCGTCTCGGTCTCGCGCGGTTCGAGGAAGCGCAGCGGCTCGGGGATCGGCACCTGGTAGACCAGCACCTGGCCCTCGCGCAGCGTCTTTTCCGGGATGCGGTGGCGGGTCTGGATGATCGTCGCCTCGGCCGTATGCGTGGTCGTGGCCACGTTCGCGACCTTGGCAAAAAAGGCCCGGATCGAGACCGCATTGGTGGTGTCGTCAGCGCCCTGGTCGATGACCTTCAGCACATCGTCGGGTCCGATGATCGAGGCCGTCACCTGCACCCCGCCCGTACCCCAGCCATAAGGCATCGGCATTTCGCGGCTCGCGAACGGCACCTGGTAGCCAGGGATGGCGATGGCCTTGAGGATGGCCCGGCGGATCATCCGCTTGGTCTGCTCGTCGAGATAGGCAAAGTTGTAGTGCGCGGAAAAGCTCATTCTGCCGCCTCCATCTGTTCACCGTTCGCGTCTGCTTCGGAGATTGGGGCAGCCACGACGTCATGCTCCGCCCGCATCTCGCGCAGCAGGCCGAGTTCGCCCTGGAAATCCACATAATGCGGGAGCTTCAGGTGCTCGACAAAGCCGGTGGCCTGCACGTTGTCGGAGTGCGAGATGACGAATTCCTCGTCCTGCGCGGGGTGGTTGATATCCTCCCCCAACTCGCGTGCACGCAGCGACCGGTCGCAGAGCGACATCGCCATCGCCTTGCGTTCGGCCTGACCGAACACCAGCCCGTAGCCGCGGGTGAACTGCGGAGCGATCTTGGCATTGCCCTTGAACTTGTTGACCATCTGGCATTCGGTGACCCGGATACGCCCCAGCGACACGGCAAAGCCGAGCTCGGGGACATCGAACTCAACTTCGACCTCGCCGATGCGGATTTCGCCGACAAACGGGTGTGAGCGGCCATAGCCGCGCTGGGTCGAATAGCCGAGTGCGAGGAGGAACCCCTCGTCCCCGCGCGCCAGCGCCTGCAGCCGCAGGTCGCGATTGAGCGGAAATTCTAGCGGCTCGCGGGTGAGATCGCCGACCTCATCCTGAGGCTCGGTCGCATCGGGCTCGATCAGGCCCTGATGGTCGAGGAGGTCAGTGACGCGTGGCGCCCGCTCGGGGGTGGAGGCGCGCTGCACCGGCGCTTCGACATCGGCACCTTCAGCGAGGCTGGGGTCGAGCAGGCGGTGGGTGTAGTCGAAGGTGGGGCCCAGCAGCTGTCCGCCCGGCAGATCCTTGAATGTCGCCGAAACGCGGCGCTCGATCTTCATTTCAGCGGTGTCGATCGGCCGCGAATAGCCGAAACGCGGCAGCGTGGTGCGGTAGGCGCGGACGAGGAAGATCGCCTCGATCAGGTCGCCGCGCGACTGGGTGATGGCAAGCGCGGCGAGTTCGCGGTCATAGAGCGAGCCCTCGCCCATGGTGCGGTCAACCGCGAGGCCGAGCTGCTCGACAATCTGCGCGATGGTGAGCGCCGGCACCGAACGGTCGCCCCGGCGGCGGTCGGCAAGCAGGCGATGGGCATTGGCAATGGCGGCCTCGCCGCCCTTTACGGCAACATACATAGCTAGACCTCCGAAATGCGGGTGGTGCGCGGCAGGCCGGTGACCCGGCCATCGCCGACCAGCAGCAGGTCGATACCGCGCGGAAAACGCGCCCGGTTCTCGGCCCATTGCCCAAGGAAATCGCTGCTCGGCAGCGCGAGGTCGGTGACCAAGTAATCCTTGATCCCCGGACCAACCAGCCGATACGGGCGGGGCGCGCCGCTCACCGCCAGAACGATTGTGGTCGAGCGATCGGGATATTCGTCCGTGCCCTGCGCATAGCTCGAAAGTGGCGGCAGCAAAGCGGCATCGCTCACCAGCGCGAACTGCGCCGCGGCGGGGTCGGTCACCAGCGGCACGCCGGCATGGAACTGCAACCAGGCGCCGACCGCCGGGCTGATGGCCAGCACCGGATCGAGCCACAGCGTCGCATCATGGTCGCACATGGTCAGCGCCACAGCGCCGAGATCTGCCGTGAGCGGCGCGGGCGGGACCACGAAACTGCCCAGCGCCTGCGGAACGCCCGGCCGCGAAAGCGCATCCATCAGCGCGCGGAATACGCTTTGCGCGCCGAGAACGCTGTCGCCAAAACCGCCTTCAATTGCGAGATCCATCAATCGTCTCCCCGCACCATGGTGAAGAAATCGACCTTGGTGGCCGCCGTTTCGTCCTGCAGTTGCTGGTCGGCCGTGGCCTGCTCGACGCGGAGCGGCGCCAGCACCTTGGCCTCAATGCCCTCGGGGTCGCGCTGCAGCAGCGCATCGAAACAGGCGGCGATCACCGCCTTGTTGCCGTCGCGGCCGAGGCAATAGGCATGCCCGACTTCACCCGTTTCGAGCCGCACCGTGGCGCGTGTCACCGTCGCCTCGCCGAGGTTGAACGGGTTGCCGCCGCCACCAGCCCGGCCGCGCACCATGACGAGCCCGGTTTCGGGGCCACGCACCTTGTGGAAGGACGGCTGTGTAGGCCAGGCCGCCCAGAGTTCGCTGAGCCGGTCGCCCGGCGCCTGCGCCAGCACGGCCATCGCCTCCTGGCGGGGGTTGTTCGCCACTTTGGGCGCGGAAGAGGGCATCTGGCGCTTGCTCCAACTTGTATAATTTACTAGACAAGTAAGTCCGTTTCAGCCCCTCATAACCAGCCCTCGTGAATTTGCAATGACAAAACTGGCCCGCACCGAAATCGCCCCGCAGGGGGGCGTCGCGCTCTGGCGGCAGATCGCCGACCAGATCCGGCTCGACATCGTCGGCGGCAAGCTGGAGGTCGACGACAAGCTCGATGGCGAACTGCCGCTGGCCGAACGTTTCGGCGTCAACCGCCACACGGTGCGGCGCGCCATCGCCGTGCTGATCGAGGACGGTGTGCTCCGCGCCGAACAGGGACGCGGCACGTTCGTCGCGTCCGCCCGCCGGCTGAGCTACCCGCTGGGACGGCGGACGCGCTTTCGTGAAGGTCTCAAGGGACAGGTGCAGACCCTCACCTCCGAAGGGCTGGGCCACCGGCAGGAAAACGCGACCCAGCGCATCGCAACTGCGCTCGGGCTCGGGCGCGGTGCGCGGCTGGTGCGGATCGATGGGCTCAACAGCGCCGACGGCTTCCCCATCTCGCGCGCCACCACCTGGCTCCCCTATCGGCGCTTCCCCGATTTCGCCGAACGCATCGCAGAACTCGGCTCCACGACGGCGACCTTCAAGAGCTACGGGATCGTCGACTATGTGCGGATGACCACCCGCATTTCCGCCCGCCACGCTGACGCCGAGGAACTGAAGCTGCTCAAGCTCGCGCCCGGAGCCGTGCTGCTGGTCTCCGAAGCGGTAGACGCCGACGAGGCCGGTGTCCCCATCTCCTACGGCCTCTCCCGATTTCCCGCCGACCGGCTGGAACTGGTGGTTTAGCGCCCCAGCACAATCCCCGCCCCGGCCAGCATCTGGTCCACATCGACCGTCTGCCCCCTCGCCATCGCCTCGTTGGCGGCGATGCCCGTGAGGATCGACCAGGCGCCTTCGCGGTGGCTGGAGGCGCGGTTATAGAGGTCGGGCTCCATGCTGCAGGGCTCGAACAGATAGCCCAGCATCACCGGATCGGCGCCGCCATGATCGCCTGAGCCCTGCCAGACGTCGAGCACTTCGGGCCGCTTGCCCGCAAGGTGGAGCGTCGTGGTCATGGCGTCTTCGTGCGCCTTGTCCCGCACGCCCCCGAACACGCCGTGCACTTCGACATGGCGGTGCGTGAGTTCGCCCTTGGTGCCCTGGAACTTGATCTCAAGCCCTTCCCACGGGGAATAGGCGCAGAGCGTATAGTTGAGGAACACCTCGTTGGCGTATTTCACCTGTACCTGCATGGTGTCCTCGATGGTGATGTCATCGGCAAACACGCACTTGTCGCGGAGATACCCGTCATCGTCCTCGGCATCGAGATAGAGTTCGCGCAGCGCCGGGTCGCCCGCGAGGTCGAGCCGGTAGTCGCAGCGGTCGAACACCGGGCAGCCCTGGCAGCGCGGGCCGTGGCCTTCGAGCCCCAGCTCAACCGCCATCTGCGGGGTGTAAAAGACGCGCTTGCCCAGCGCGCTGACGGTCTTCGGCGTTGAGGCCACCCACCAGTTCATCAGGTCGAAATGGTGCGTGGATTTGTGCACCAGCAACCCGCCGGATTTCTCCTTGTAGCGGTGCCAGCGGCGGAAATAGTCGGCGCCATGCACCCGGTCGAGATACCAGCGGAAATCCACTGCCTCGATTGTGCCGATCACCCCGCTCAGGAGCAGATCCTTGATCTGCGTGCGGGCCGGTGTGTAGCGATAGTTGAAGGTGACCGTGACCTTCTTGCCGCTCGACGCCTGCGCGTCGAGAATTTCGCGCAGCTTGCCCAGATCCACCGTCATCGGCTTTTCGGTCATCACGTTGCGCCCGGCTTTGAGCGCCCTGACGATATATTCGTGGTGAAGGTAATCCGGCGTGGTGACGATCACCGTGTCGGGCTGCTGCTCATTGAGCATGCGGTCGAAATCCTCGGCCGCGTAAGTGGCGATGCCGTTGCCGCGCGGTGGCACCTTGCTGGCCGACAGCGCCAGCCGCGACGCGTTGACATCGCACAGCGCCACCAGTTCGTTGTCGGTGGGGTGAGTTTCCGTAATGGCCGTACGAAACATGGCATGGCGGCCACCAGCCCCGACAATCGCGTATTTCAAAATGCTGTTCCTGCCCAATACGCGCAGCCTGAGCCTCCCCGCTGCGCAACTGGAAAATACTGTTCCATCCTCTGCCAAGGGGCAAGCCTTCAGAGTTCACGATACGCACCGACATACGGCGGCTTGCGCGCCGAGGGGCGGATAGTCTCTACTCCGCACTCTCAACCGGCGCCGTCGCGCCAAAACTGGCACCAAGACTGGCACCAAGACCGGCACCATGACCGACCCGCTTTATCTTGCCATTGATCTCGGAACGAGCAGCGTGCGGGCCGCGCTGGTCGATGGCCATGGCCGGATCACCGCCTTCGCCTCGCGCTTCTATCAGCAGGTGATCCCGCGCTTTGGCTGGGCCGAGCAGAGTGCCACCGCCTGGTGGGAAGGCGCCCTTGGCGCCATCCGCGAAGTCGTCGCCGGGGCAGACGCGACCCGCATCGCCGCCATATGTGCCTGTGGGCAGATGCACGGCACGGTGCTGATCGATGCCGATGGCCGGCTGGCGCGCGACGCTGTGCTGCTGTGGAACGACAAGCGCGCGGCCGGTGACGTTGCCGACTGGTCAGCTACCCACCCCTTCGCTGACTATTCCGGCATCACCGCCAACCCCGCGACCCCGGCCTGGCCCGCTTTCAAGCTGCGCTGGCTCCGTGACAACGAGCCCCTCGACTATGCGCGGACCGCGACCGTGCTGGCGCCAAAGGACTTCATCAACTTCCAGCTGACGGGAATTCGTGCCACCGACTGGACAGAAGCGTCAGCCAGTTTCCTCGCCGATTATCGCACCGGCTCTTGGTCTCAGCCCCTGATCGATGCGCTCGGTCTGAGGCACGACTTTCTGCCAGATATCCATGACCCAGGCACAGTCCTTGGACCGATAACTGCAGCCGTTGCGCAGGGAACCGGGCTCCGCGAGGGTACGCCCGTTCTCGCCGGCGGTGGCGACCTGCCCATCGCGCTGCTGGGGTCTGGTGCCTTTGCTGCCGGCGCCTATTCCGACATTACCGGCACCTCCGCCATTGCCACCAGTGTCAGGCCGACCCCGTTGCTCAGCCCGCTGGTCAGCAATGTCGCACTGCCCGGCGGCAACTGGGGCGCCTTCACGCTCGTCGATGCAGGTGGCGACGCGGTGCGCTGGACGAGACGGGTGCTGATCGATGATGGCGACCCGGCGACGGCGACACCTGGAAGCAACGGCTTGTTTTTCCTGCCGTTTTTGTCTGGTCAGCGGCTGGGACAAGCACAGAATGCGCGCGCCCAATTCTTCGGCCTGACCGCCAGCCACGGCCCGGCAGAACTGAAACGCGCGGTGCTTGAAGGCGTGACTATGGCGCTGAAGCAGCAGTTCGACGCAATCGGGGCGCGCCCGCAGCAGTTCATCACCGCCGGAGCCGCCGGCCGCTCCGAGCTCTGGCTGAAGATCAAGGCGGCAATCTACGGCGTGCCGCTGCTGGTGCCGCGCGAACTCGAATGCGGCGCCATCGGCTGCGCCATCCTCGCCGCCACCGCCACCATCGGCGGCACGCTTTCAGAAAACGCCGCGCGCATGGCGGGGATCGACCATGAGGTCCTGCCAGACCCGGCCTGGCAGGAGCGCTATGCCCGCATGCTGCCGCTTTTCGGGCACCTGCGGGAGGCCATGGCGCCGCTCAATGACGAGCTCGACGCCTTGGTACGGTGATCAGAACCCGAGCGCTTTCAGCCATTTGACCTGCGCACGGTCCTGGAACACGCCGCCGCCTTCGTGGTTGTTGAAGGTGTAGGTCTCGATAGCCTTAGTACCCGGCCATACGTTGTAGGCGGCATAGACCGTTGACGGCGGGCAGATATCGTCCATCAGCGCCACCGAGAACAGACCGGCCGCCTTCGCGCGGGCCGCAAAGTGCACCCCATCGAAATAGTTGAGGGTCTTGAAGGACGCCTCGGCGGCATGACGGTGCACGGCGAGATAGCGCACGATCTCGCCATAGGGATCGCGGCTGGTGAGGCCCACCGCCCGGGGAAAATCGCAGAGGAACGGCACATCCGGCATCGCCGCGCGGACACGCGGCTCAAGGCCTGCGACTGCTATGGCAATGCCACCACCCTGGCTGCCGCCAACCACCGCCAGCTTGCTGGGATCGGTTTCAGGCCGCGTCAGCACAGCCTCCACCGCACGCACACCATCGGTGAACACACGCCGATAGTAATAGCCCTTAGGATCGGTAATGCCGCGGGTCATGAAGCCGGGATGGGAGGGATCGGAGCCCGCCGGATCGGCCGTGTCGCTCGGCGACCAGCTCGAGCCCTGCCCGCGCGTATCCATCACCAGCACGGCGCGGCCGGTCGAGGGCCAGAGCAGGTGCTCCTGGACGAACCCGCGGCCGCCGCCGTAGCCGATGAACTTGATGACCGTGCCGGTGGGCGCCTGGCCGGCGGGTTTGATGTACCAGCCCTTGATCCGGTGGCCGCCAAAGCCCGAGAACGCCACATCGAAAACGTCGAACAGTGGAAAGCCGGCATCGACCGGAGTGAACACCGCATCGAGCGCGTGGGTGCGCGTCTCAGCCAGAGTTGCGGCCCAGAAACTGTCGAAATCCGCCGGTGCAACCGACGATGAGCGATAGTGCGGCAACTCGGCCTGCGGCTTGTCAAAAAACGGCATGTGAAAACCTCTCCCCAGAAAATTGACGGGACTTTGGCCAGCAAAGCAGCGCCATGCAAGGCAACTTCCGTCGCAAGTGTCGGCTATTCGGCGCCAAGCTGACGCAGCAGCAGGGCCGGACGCGGCCGTAGCGCTTTGCGGATGGTGGTGGCGCCCAGAATACCGGTGATGACGATGGCGCCCAGATCGACCGCTGCGATGGTCATCGCATCGACGGTGAATTCGACGTCGAGCAGGACCATGGTCAGGATCCACGCAAGCCCGATGCCGAGCGGCGTCGCGAGCACGGCCGCGAATGTTGCCAGCAGCACATAGTGCACTACCGACACCGAGAAGATTTCGAGCCGGCGCGCGCCCAGCACCTTGGTGATCACCGCATCGGCCTGCCGCTGTCGCCGGCCGGCGGCGAGGCTGCCGAGGAGCACGAGCAGGCCGTTGCCAACTGCGAGCCCCCCGACCAGCGAGGCGGCGAGCGAGAGCTGCCCGAGGGCAGCCGTGATCAGCTCCAGTGTCTGGCCGATGGCGATGAAGTGCACATCCGGTAGGGTCGTCGCCAGCTGCCGCTCGACGATGCTCTCGCTGCCAGCCGTCGCGGTGACGGCGCCGAGCAGCGTTGCCGGATAGGCCTCAAGAACTCCCGGTGAAAAGGTCGCGAGGAAGTCGATACCGCCCTGCCAGGAATAGTCCCTGAAATTTGCGACCTTGGCGGTAACCGGTTCGCCGAAAATGGTGAAGGTCAACTCGTCGCCGAGTTTGATACCGAGCCCGGAGCGCAAATTCTGGTGCAGCGAGACCAGCGGCGGGCCGGAATAGGACGGGCCCCACCACGCGCCCGCGACGACGCGGGAGGTCGAGGGCAGTTCCTGCCGGTAGGTGAGCGGCACTTCGCCCGAAAGGAGGAACGATGCCTCGGACCCGCGCGGACGGAAGGTTTCAACCGGGTTGCCGTTGATCGCGGTCAGGGCGCCGCGCAGCATCGGGGTGGAGGTGAAGCGGGATATATCGCTGCCGGACTGCTTCAGCCCCGCCAGCGCCTGCACCTCATCCTCGAACAGGTCCGAGGCCACGAAGGTCGGCACATCGAACACCGAGGCGCCAAGATATTCGTTGCGAAGGTTCACTTCGAGCGCCAGCACCACGACGAGCATGGCAAGCGCCAACCCCACCGAGATCACCACCGAGCTGGCATTGGAGCCGGCGCCGACAATATCGCGCAGGGCATGGCGGAGGGTGCGGTTGGTTGATTCGGGGAGGCGCCGGACGGCCGCCATGACGAGGATAAGCGCATAGCGGAACAGGATGACCGACAGCACGCTGACCACGGCGAAAGCGGCAACCAGCATGGGGTCATCGGTCATCACCACCGCAAGGGCGAGGAAGGCGATAGCCGCCAGCGCCAGCGGCAGGATCTGCCACGAGGCGAACAGCTTCCGCCATTCCAGCGGCGGTGCCGCCAGCCCCTTCGAACGGAACAGGGTCACCGGGCTGATCGCCTGCGCCTGCTGCAGCGGCAGGTAGGAGAAGGCAAACGCGGTGAGGAGCCCCACCCCGGCGGCAACCAGCAGCGGCTGGATATGGAGCGCGGGCGGCAGGCTTACCCCAACGGCCTTGCCGACGGCCGGCAAAGCCAGCAGCGCCGTGCTCGCACCAACGGCGAGGCCGATGCCAACTCCGATCAGCGCCAGCATTGCCACCTGGGCGAAGAAATGGATGAAGATGCGCGCCCGGTTGGCGCCCATGCTGCGGAGGATCGCTATGACATTGGCACGCTCGGTAACGTAGGCCGAAATCCCGGTCCAGACGCTGACCCCGCCGATCAGCAGCGAGGCGAGCCCGACGATCACCAGGAAGCGCATGAAGAGATCGTAGTAGCGCACCATCGGCCCCAGCCCGTCGCGGGCTGAGCGGACGGTCCAGCCGGAATCATTGAGCGCCTGCTCAACGGCGACCTTGCCGTCTTCGGCATCCCCGCTATCGAGCTTGAGCTTGTAGCGATACCAGGTGCCCAAGCCCGGCAGCGGGGAAGTCTGGTCGGCAAGATTGGCGAAGGCGGTGGTGGTGATCATCGCCTTGAGGCCGAGCCGGAAGCCGCGCACCGCGCCATCGGGAACGCCCGCCAACGCGCCACGGACCTCGAACGGCGTGCCGCCAATGGCGATCATGTCACCCACTTGTGCGCCGAGCTGGTCGAGCATCAGCGGATCGACCAGCGCGCCGAAATAGCCATCTCGCCAGGACAGAAACTCGAACGGCTGCACGTCAGGTGGAAGTTGCGGGCTGTCGATCTGGCCCAGCAGCGGATAGGTCTCGCCGATTGAGATCAGATCGACAAACGCATCCTTGTCACCCGACTGGGCGCGGAGGTTGGTGTCGATGACATTGGCGAGCTTGCCGAAGGTTTGGAGCAGCGCGACCTCATCGCCGGTAGCGACGCGGTCCGCACGGGAGAGCTCAAGATCGCCGCCCATCAGCACCGCCGCATCCTCGGCGACGGCCTGCCGGATGCTGGCACCGACAGAACTGACGCCGGAGATCAGCGCGGTGCCGACCGCGAGGCAGGCAATGATCAGGGTGAAGCGGCGCCAGTCGCCGCGCATGTCCAGCAACCCGACGCGGACGGCGGCCCAGAAACTGTGCATCAGACGGCGGGCCCGGCTTCGACCAGTTCGCCTAGCGTCATGGTGAGCGTGCGGTCCGCCCGCTCAGCCAGTGCGGCGTCATGGGTGATCATCACCACCGCCGTGCCCTGCTTGCGCGCCATGTCGAACATCAGTTCGACGACGCGTGCGCCCGATTTCTGGTCGAGATTGCCGGTCGGCTCGTCGGCCAGCAGCAGGCGCGGCTTGGCGATCATGGCGCGGGCTAGCCCGACGCGCTGTTGTTCACCACCCGATAGCGTCGCCGGACGGTGGTGCAGGCGATCTCCAAGCCCGACCGCCTCGAGTGCCGCAGTCGCAGCAGCCCGGGTCTCGGCCAGCGACAATTGCGGCGAGGCGATCTCAAGCGCCAGCCCGACATTGTCGAGGGCGGTGAGCGAGGGGATGAGGTGAAAACTCTGGAAGACGATGCCCATCGTCTTGCGCCGGAACGTCGCGAGGTCATCCTCGCTGAGCGTCGAGAGATCCTCCCCCGCGACCATCACCTTGCCGGTGGTGGCGCGCTCCAGGCCGGCAAGCAGCATGAGCAGCGAGGTCTTGCCGCTGCCCGATGGCCCGACAATCGCCACTACCTCCGACGGGCGGACCTGCAATGGCACGCTCTTGAGGATGTGGAGTGGTCTGCCTACAATATCCAGCGTATAAGTAACGCCTGTGAGTTCAATGATCGGCGACTGCGTGTTTCCCGTCACGTCCGACTGGGAAGTTTGCGCGACCGCACTTTTTTGACTTGCCCTACTTGGCAAACCCTCCGACTGTGCGCTCGGATTTGTGGAGCTCGCTTTGCCTGACATGTCGTTCACGAAATACCTTTCGGTCCGGCAAATGGCCGCTGCGGGCCCACGTGGGGTGCACAGCCTGCCGGTGAGTCGCAGCGCGGACACTGTCAGATTCTGGCAATACTTGAAAAGCATGAAGGCAATCGGTGGAGCGGTGGAAATGACGATGGTTCGGCTTCGTGGCTTGCTTGCAATAGCGGCACTTGCGCTGTTCGGGCTTACCGCCGCACCGGTGCAGGCAGGGCAAGCCGAGCTTGAGCTTTTGAGCTCATATGTCGGCAACTGGAGCGGCGCCGGCGTCATGGTCGGCGGCGAGGCCCCCGAGGCGTTCAAATGCAGGATGACCGTGGCCAAGGGCAACCAGGCCAAGATCAACTATTCCGGTCGCTGCAGCCTCGTGAACATGAACCTGTCGGTCAGCGGCACCATTGGCTTTGATGACGCCATCAAGCGCTACCAGGCCGCCATGAGCTCGAACGCCGGCTATACCGGCCTCGCCATCGGCAAGATCGACGGCGACCAGATCGCCTTCAACCTCAGCGAAAAGCAAACTGACCGTGGCGGCAACGTTGTGCGCATCGGCTCCAAGATCCTGCTGGTCAACGACAAGATCACCGTCGACTTCGAGATCGAGTTCAACAATTCGGGCCAGGTGCTGACCGCCTCGGTGCCGTTCTCGCGCTAACCTCGGTCGAGCTTCAGGAACTGAAGCAACTCCCGCGCCGCGGCCTCTCCGGCGCGATTGGCGCCGATCGTCGACGCAGAGGGGCCATAGCCCACAAGGTGCACCCGCGGGTCTTTCGCAACCTGCGTTGCCAATCGCCCCGTCATGATGATGCCGCCGCTCGGCTCCCTGAGATCGAGCGGAGCGAGGTGATCGAGTGAACTGCGAAATCCGGTGCACCAGAGGATCACATCGACCCTGAGCGTCGTACCATCGGCCCAGCGCACCCCCTCGGGCGTGATCTCGCTGAACATCTCCCGCCGGTTGAGCGCCCCGCGATCCCGCATCGCCGCTATGGCGGGCGTCATTGGCAGGCCGGTGACAGAGACCACCGAGCGCGGTGGCAGTCCCTGCCGCACCCGGTCTTCGACCAGCTTGACCGCTGCGCGACCCGCTTCCTGGTCGAAGGGCCCCTCCCGGAACTCCGGCGGCCGGCGGGTCACCCAGGTGGTCCGCGTCACCCGCGAAATCTCGTCGAGCAACTGGATGGCGGAGATACCGCCGCCGACGACCAGCACATGCTTGCCGGCGAAGGCTTGAGCCGTACGGTAGTCTCGCGTGTGCAACTGCTGGCCAAGAAAGCTCCCGGCACCGGGATAGTCGGGGATGTTTGGCGTCTCCCACGTACCGGTTGCGTTGATCAGCCCGCGCGCTGAAAAGTTGCCGCGGTTCGTTTCTACCCGGAGCCGTTCACCCCGCGAGGTGACGAGTTTGACCACCATGGGCCGAAGAACCGGCAGCGCGAAGCGTTGCTCATAGGCGGCGAAATAGCGGGGCACAGCTTCCGCCGCACGGACCTGAGTGGCGCTGGTATCCACCGCTTGCGCAAAAGCCATGCCCGGAAGGTCGTGGATGCGGTTGACCGTGCTGAGTGTCAGTGACGGCCAGCGAAACTGCCAGGCGCCGCCAGCCTGCGGAGATTGGTCGAGAACCACAAACCCGGTGGGACCGGATAGCCCCATCCGCTGCAGGTGATAGGCCGAAGAGAGCCCCGCCTGCCCTGCCCCGATGACCACGACATCGACTTTCACCGCGACCTGCGCCGAGGGGGCCGCCAGAAGGGGCTCAGCCACGCGCCATTGTCCTCGCGATCAGGTGAATGCGCGGTCTCACTTGGATTTGTCCGACTGTGCCGCGCCTGGCAGCTCAGCCGCCCCAAACGCCTGGGCGAACAGGTCCTCAACGCTTATGTCGCGACGGACGGAAGGAGCCGGTGGTGCTGTCGGCGTGACTGGGGCCACAGGAACCACAGCATCCGACGCAACGCTTTCAGCCGCCTCAGCAACTGGCGCAGAGGCAGGGGCAGGAGCGGGAGCGGCTTCGACAGGCACTGACGGCGGCAAGGCAACCGGGGCCACAGCAACCGGAGGCGGAACGGGTGCGGGGCGGGCGGCCCCGACGGGCGCCGCAACACGCGATGGAGTTGGCCGCATGGGCGCCGGCTTGAAACGCACTGGGTTCGATGGAGGCGGTGGGGGCGGCGTAGGCTGAGGGGCCACGGCCGGGCTCGGCTCGAACCGGACGAGCGGCTGCTCGGGCTCGACAGGTTCAGCTCTGGGTGGCTCAACCGTGATTGGCTCGGGGTGGACCGGCTCAACTTTGGGCAAGTCGGCCTCTGGAGCAGAAGGCGGCGCGCTCAGCGCCGGTGCTGATTGCTCAGCGGCCGGAGGCGCTGGCTCGGTCGGCGTGGGCTGAACCTCGACAGGTGCAGGCGCATCAACGCTGGGCGGCTCAACCTTTGTTGCCTCAAGGCCTGGTGCCTCGAATGTCGGTGGCTCGATCTTTGGCGGCTCGATCTTTGGTGGCTCGGTCCTCGGACCTCTTGCGGGCTGTTCCGGCGCCTGGAACTGCGGTCGTGGCGTGCGGATCGGCTCCACGCGTACCGGCGCCGACTTTGCCTCCGGGCTCGCCACATCCTCTACAATCGGCTCAAGCGTGCGCATCACCACCGCACGCGCGGGGACTGGCCGCGATGTTACCCTCGCGGGCTCCGGCACCGTCTCTCGCGGCGCAACCTGTCTCAGAATGGACGAACGTCTGATCTGGCGGCGATCGAACATCGCGACGGCGACAAGGATCAGCATGCAAAGCGCAATGCCCAGTGCCAGGCCGACCAGCAGCCAAATCAACGCATCGCCGAACATCTACCCGTCCCTAACCTGCCATCCGATCATGCCCGCTGGGCAATACCATCGCAACCGATGCCATGCCGCATCAGCCGGTCAAACGGCCGCGCAGCTCGTCCAGTTCCTGGATACACCAGTCGATTTCCGATTTGATGGCACGGCGGTCTTTGAGCGTCAGGGCCGTCTTGCTGCCGGCCTTGTCGAGCCGGATCGCGGCGCTCAGTTGCTCCACGTCGCGCTTCAATCGTGCCACTTCGCTCACCGCCAGCATATCATTCCCCGAGCTGTTCGAGGCCGGGTCTAGCATTGGAGGACAAGGATGGGAACGGATTCGGGCGCCGAACTGGCCGGCGCCCGATCACGTGTTATTTCGCCTTGTTCAGCGCCTGATCGAGATCGGCGAGGATATCGTCGATATACTCGATGCCGATCGAGAGCCGCACATAGCCTGGTGTGACACCGGCGCTGAGCTGCTCGTCAGGAGAAAGCTGCGAGTGCGTGGTGGTCGCCGGGTGGATCGCCAGCGTCCGCGCGTCGCCGATATTGGCGGCGTGGTAGATCAACTGCAGCGCATCGATAAACCGCGCCCCGGCTTCACGGCCACCGGCGAGCTCGAACCCGATCAGGGCGCCCTTGCCACGCGTCAGGTACTTGTCGGCGGTTGCCTTCTGCCGCCCGGTATGGAGCGTGGGGTGGTTGACCGAAACAATCTCTGGCCGCTTGCTGAGCCAGGCCGCAACCTTGGCGGCGTTTTCGAAATGCCGGTCGACACGCAGTGCCAGCGTTTCAATGCCCTGGATGGTGAGGAACGCATTGAACGGCGAGAGCGCCGCGCCATGGGTGCGGAGCAGCGTGGTGCGGGCCTTGAGGATATAAGCAATGGGACCGAGCGGCTTCGCCGCTTCGACCCAGACGGCGCCATGGTATGCGGGATCGGGCTTGTTCAGGAGCGGCTGGCGCTCGGGGAACGCTGCCCAATCGAAATTGCCGCCGTCAACGATGAGGCCACCGATCGAAGTGCCGTGGCCGCCAAGATATTTGGTGGAGGAGTAAACCACCACTGCGGCGCCGTGCTCGAACGGCCGGGCGGTCAACGGGGCCGCCGTGTTGTCGACGATCAGCGGGATGCCAAAGCTCTTGCCGATCGCGGCGATTTCGCCGATCTGCAGCACGGCCAGCTTGGGGTTGGGCAGCGTCTCGGCATAATAGGCGCGGGTCTTGTCGTCGGTGGCGCGGCGGAAGTTCTCGGGATCGGCCGGATCCACGAACCGCACCTCGATGCCCGCTTCGCGGAAGGTGTTCTTGAAGAGGTTATACGAGCCGCCATAGAGGTCGGTCGAAGCAACGATATTGTCGCCGTTGACGGCGAGATTCTGCACCGAATAGGCCGTTGCCGACTGGCCGGAAGCCACTGCGAGCGCAGCAACGCCGCCCTCTATCGCCGCGACGCGCTTTTCGAGCACATCGGTCGTCGGGTTGCCGAGGCGGGTGTAGATATTGCCCAGTTCCTTCAGCCCGAAGAGGTTTGCCGCGTGCTCGCTATCGTTGAACTGGAACGAGGTGGTCTGGTAGATCGGCACCGCTACCGAGCCCGTTGCCGGATCGCTGCGCCAGCCGGCGTGCAGCGCCTGGGTCTCGGGGTACTTTGAATTAACGCCCATTATTTGGGTCCTCCGCTACTTTAAGGGGCACACTCTAGGGGCATCGGCGGGCGTTCGCGAGGGCTTTGGTGCTAAACTCCAGCGGGATCGACGAATGCTTGTCCCGGCAAGCAGCGGACGGCGCAAAGCTTTTTGCGGGGCGCCCGAGCGCTGGGCGAATGGCTCGCCAGCTTGCCAATGGCGCCGAATTCAGCGAGCACGGAGCATTGCAGCAAGAGTGTTGGCATGACGATCACCTGTTTTGATATCGGCGGTTCCGCCATCAAGGGCGCAGTCGCCGCAGACCCTGCCGCACTCACCAATCTGGGCCGGGTCGACACCCCGCTCGACGATTTCGCTGCCTTCATCGCCGCCATCGCCGGGATGCTGGCAGTGGGCGCCGCCGATGCCGCGTCCGCAGTGGCGATCTCGATCACCGGTGTCGTCGATCCCGACACCGGGATCATCAAGTGCGCGAACATCCCCTGTATCGATGGCCGCACGCTGGGTGCAGATCTCTCCGCTTCCTTGCGCCGCAAGGTGCTGATCGCCAATGACGCCGATTGCTTCGCGCTGGCCGAGGCCGTCGCCGGGGCCGGGCGCGGCCACCGCATCGTCTTTGGCGCCATTCTGGGCACCGGCGTTGGCGGCGGCATCGTGATCGACGGGCGCATTCTCGAAGGCACCGCCGGCATCGCGGGCGAATGGGGGCATGGCCCGGCGGCCGCCACCAGCGCGGGCGACCCACCGATCGCCATTCCGCGCTTTGCCTGCGGCTGCGGCCAGGTCGGATGTGTCGATACCATCGGCGGCGCACGTGGCATGGAGCGGCTGCACCTGCACCTCCACGGTGAAACGCTGCGCAGCACCACCATCGTCGCCAACTGGCTGGCGGGCGACGCGGCGGCCAAACGCACCATCGAGTGCCTTGTCGATCTCCTCGCGAGCCCCTTGGCGCTGACCGTCAACATTGTCGGCGCCGGGATCGTGCCGGTGGGCGGCGGGCTGGCGCGCGTACCGGAGCTGATCGCCCGCCTCGACACCGAAGTGCGCAGACGCATCCTGCGGCGCACCGACCGTCCGCTTGTGGTGCCCGGAACGCTCACAGTCGAACCGGGTCTCATCGGCGCCGCCATCCTGGGGCTCTCCGCATGACCGCGCGGGTGATCGAAATCTGCGTGGCCGACGCGGCAAGCCTCAGCGCTGCCATCGTCGGCGGGGCCGACCGGATCGAGCTCTGCTCGGCACTGGAAATGGGCGGACTGACGCCGTCGCCCGGGCTGATGCGCATCGCCGCCAGGGCGCCGATCCCGGTCTACGCCATGGTGCGGCCGCGCAGTGGCGACTTTGTCTTTGGTGCGGGCGATTTCGATGTGATGCGGGCCGAGATTGACGCAGTGCGCGCGGCGGGGCTGGCCGGAGTGGTGCTGGGGGCATCGCAGGTCAACGGTGAACTCGACGCGGAGATGCTGGCCCACCTCGTCGCCCATGCCGATGGGCTCGGCGTCGCGCTCCATCGCGCAATCGACCTCGTCCCTGACATTACCGACGCCGTGAACATTGCGGTAGAACTCGGCTTTCAGCGCATCCTCACCTCAGGCGGCGCGGAGACGGCGCTGGCGGGAGTCGCGGGCATCGCCACCGCGCTCGCCGCTGCGCGGGGCCGGATCGTGATCATGGCCGGCTCGGGCATCACGCCAGCAGCCCTCGGTGCCCTGCTCGAGCAACTGCCGCTGACCGAGGTGCATGGCGCCGCCGCCCTGCCGCAGCCGACCGAGGGCGCCGACGCGGTACGGCTCGGCTTTGCCGCTGCCTCCCGCCGGGTGACGGACGCGGAAACGGTGGCGGCGCTGAAGCGGATACTCCAGAGATAGAAGGAGCGGTGGCAACCTTACGGCTGCCGCCGCTCTGGATCGCAATCAAGCAGCCAAGCGTCGCGACAGCCCGGCGGAATTTGCCAGCGTGAACGATGCAACGACCTTGTCGAGATCCTTGGCCTGCCGCTCGGTCTGCTCGATGGCAGCGTTGGTTTCCTGCACCAGCGAGGCATTGTGCTGGGTCATCTCGTCCATAGTGCGAACGGCCGTGCTCACTTCGGCAATGGCCCCGGCCTGGGCCCGGCTGTCCCGCGCAATTTCGGTCAGTGAGGCGGCGCTTTGGCGAATGCCATCGAGGACCAGGGCAAGTTTGCTGGCCGCGTCCGATGCCAGGCGGGAGCCGCCGCTGACTTCGACAGCGCTCTGTTCGATCAGCGCCTTCACCTCACTTGAGGCCTGGGCAGCCGACTGGGCGAGACGACGCACTTCCACCGCCACCACTGCAAAGCCCTTGCCAGCGTCGCCCGCTCGCGCCGCTTCCACGGACGCATTGAGCGCCAGGAGATTGGTCTGGAAGGCGATATCGTCGATCAGCCCAATGATGTTGGAGATCTTGGCGGACGATTGGGTGATGCGTGCCATAGCCTCTGTGGTCTCCTCCATCACAGCGCCGCTCTGTTCTGCCATCACCCGCACCGCATCAGCCTTGTTGACCGCCGTCTCGGCCTTGGCGGCACTTTGCATGACGGTGCTGGAGAGTTGCTCCACTGCCGCCGACGTCTGCTCAATCGTGGCTGCCTGCCGCGTCGTGCGATCCGACAGGTCATTGGCGCCCGAGAGGATTTCGCCCGTTGCCATGCGCAGCGCCCCAGAAGTTTCCTGCAAGGTCCCGACGATATGGGTCAGCCGTTCGGCCACCGCGTTGGTGTCGTCCTTGAGCTGCTTGAACGCCCCAAAGAACTCTCCCTCGACGCGCAAGCGCAGATCAAACGACGCGAGCGCATTGAGGACAGCGCCGGCACTGGAGACACCCCGATCAACAGTCGATACGAGATTGTTGACGCCGGCAGCGAGACTGTTGAGTGCTTCGTCAGCAAAACTAGCGGTAACGCGTTTGCTGAAATCACCGAGGATGGCCGCATCGACAACCCCGCCAAAATCCGTGCGGAGCTGAGCCATCATTGCGGACCGTTCGGCATTTCCCCGCGCTGTCGCAAGCAATTCGGCATCCGTGAGCGACTTCACCTGGCGGCCAGCATCGCGGAAGACCTGCACCGCATCGGCCATCTTGCCGATCTCGTCTTTGCGCCCGATGGAGGGAATGGCAACGTCACCACCGGCTGCGATGCTGCGCATTGCGGTTTCCATCCGCTGCAGGGGACCGACCACGCCACCGAGCAGTACAAATCCCACGTAGCCGAGGATCATCGCACTGGCTGCTGCAATTGCGATCAACGCCCAGTTTGCGAGACTGGCAAAAGATTGCGCTTCCACGTTGTCAGCATCGGCGACGCCGATCTGGATTTCTGCCAGTTGGTCAAACTGCGAGGCAATCGACTCCATGACTTCACCGAGTTCGGTCTTGGTAAATTCCGCAAGACCAGGCAAATCCCCCGCGTCGAGAAGCGCTTGCAGCTTGTCGACTGCCGGCTGCGCGGCGACCATGCGTTCATTGGCCGTCGATACCAGCTTGGCCGCCTCGGGGCCAAAGTTGGAAGCCTGATAGGAGGCCCAGTCAGCGGCGATCTGCGCAAGCGACTCGACCGCCGAGGCCTTGCCATCGGCAAAACTGAGTTCACCCAGAACCACGCCCTGGGTATCCCGCACAATGTTGGAATACATGTCGTTGATACGGGTCAGGTCACCAAGCCCGGCGACACCGTCCGCAACGATCACCGAGGTTCGCTGGCTGGTAAGATTAAGCGCGAAAAGCCCGCTGGCGGCGAGCGCCGACAAGGCGAGCACGAGCACCCCCAAGCAGAGGGTGAGTTTAACTTTGATTGACATGATGAGGCCAAGCCCTGATTACATTCCCGCCCGGACGGTAGTCATGTAATCGTTATCATGGCGTGTACGTAATTCTACACAAGGGCCGATATTTCGGCCTCGGACATCCTGAGGGTAGACTTATTCTATTTGAGTTGGCGGCACTTAGCGCGCCCTGAGCATTTCGCGTCCGCCCTTGACCGGCGCGATCTGCCCATCGGTCATCACCGTCTCGCCCCGCAGCATGGTGCGCACCGGCCAGCCGGTGACGGCCAGCCCTTCGTAAGGCGTGTAGTCGCAGCCATCCTGCAGCAGGGAATGGGTGATCGTCACCTCGCGGCCCGCATCCCACAGCACCAGATCGGCGTCGCTGCCGACGGCGATCGTGCCTTTTTGCGGATAGAGCCCGTAGCGCTTGGCGTGATTGGTCGAGGTCAACGCCACGAAGCGGTTGAGGTCGATGCGGCCCTTCACCACGCCTTCGGAAAACAGGATCGGCATTCGGGTGGCGATGCCCGGGATGCCATTCGGCACGTAGCGGAAGCTCTGCTTGCCTTTGGGCGCGAGTTTCCCTGCCTCGTCCTCGTAGCGGTAGGGGCAGTGATCCGACGAAAACACTTCGAACACCCCCTGCTGCAGGCCTTCCCAGCAGGCGGCCTGGCTGTCGCTGTCGCGCGGCGGTGGGCTGCAGACATACTTGGCACCCTCCATGCCGGCGCGGTCCATGTCCTTTTCGGTCAGCACCAGATATTGCGGGCAGGTCTCGCCATAGATCTTCTGCCCGCGCTGCTGCGCCCGGCGGATTTCCTCCATCGCAGCGCGGTTAGAGACGTGGACGATCATCGCTTCGGTATCGACGATTTCGGCAAAACTGATCGCCCGGTGCGTCGCCTCGCGCTCGACCGGGATGGGGCGGGACGGGCCGTGAAAGAACGGTGCGGTCTTGCCGTCTCGCTCCAGCCGCTCGGTGAGAAAGCGGATGGCGTCATAGCCTTCGGCATGGACCATCACCAGCGCGCCATGCTGGCGGGCAACGTCTAGAACCTCGAGGATTTCGCGGTCGGCGAGCTTCATGTCGTCATAGGTCATGAAGATCTTTACCGAGGTGTAGCCCTCGGCGATCAGCGCCGGCAGTTCCTGGCCCAGCACCTGCGGCGTCGGGTCGGTGATGATCAGGTGATGCGCGATATCGGTGTAGCACTTGCCATCGGCTTTCGCCTGATAGGCCGCGAGCGCCTCGCGCAGGGACTGGCCCTTCTGCTGCAGGCAGAACGGCAGAACCATGGTGTTGCCGCCAATAGCCGCCGAGCGCGTGCCGCTCTCGAACCCATCGGCCATCACGATCCCCGGCGCACCCGCCTGATCAAGATGCACGTGGCTATCGATGCCGCCGGGCATGACGAGGAGGCCAGTGGCGTCGATGATCTCGTCAGCCGCGCCGAGGTCATCGCCCAGTGCCGAAATCCGGCCATTGGAAATCCCGATATCGGCGCGGAACGTGTCGGCGGCGGTAACGACCGTGCCGCCACGGATGATGGTATCGAACTGCACGCCCTGCACTCCCAAGCGAAACTCAGTGGAACAAAGCTAGCAGCCGATCGGCCCTTGGCCAACCAGCCAATCCCGCATGACCGGCGCGCATTTGGAAAGGTGCGGCCAAAGCCGCCCCCAGCCATCAGACATGTGTGGTGGCCGGCGGCAGCGTGCCGCGTGTCCGCCACAGCGAGTACCCCACGCCGGCCCCGAGGATCACAAAGGTGATGCCCAGCGACCATTCGGCGGGGAACTTCTCCCAACCCAGGAGGTCTGCCACCACGATCTTCGACCCGATGAACACCAGCAGAACCGCCAGGGCCTGCTTAAGGTAAGCGAAGCGATGAAGGATCGCGGCCAGCGCAAAGTAGAGCGCCCTGAGCCCCAGGATGGCAAAGATGTTCGAGGTGTAGACGAGGTAGGGGTCGGTGGTGATGGCGAATATTGCCGGCACCGAATCCACCGCAAAGATGACGTCGGCGATCTCGATCATCACCAGCGCCAAAAACAGCGGCGTCATGAAGCGCACGATCTTGCCGGTCTTGCCGTCGGGCTGCCGCACAAAGAAACGGTCGTCATGCAGCGCCTCGGTGACCCGGAAGCGCTTGCGCATGAACTTGAGCAGCGGGTTGGCCGAGAGGTCGGTTTCCTTGTCGCTGGTCATCAGCATCTTGATGCCGGTGAACACCAGGAACGCCGCGAACAGGTACATCACCCAGCTGAACTCGGTGACCAGCGCCGCACCGAACCCGATCATGATCGCACGGAGTACGATGACCCCGAGTATGCCCCAGAAAAGTACCCGGTGCTGGTACTGCCGGGGGATGGCGAGATAGCCAAAGATCATCGCGATGACGAACACATTGTCCATCGCGAGGCTCTTTTCGACCACGAACCCGGTCAGATATTCGAGCCCCGATTGCGCCCCGAGGCTGAACCAGATGAAGCCACCAAAGGCGAGGCCGAGGGTGATATAAAAGCCGGAGAGCCCGAGGCTTTCCCGCACCCCGATCTCATGGCCATCCCGGTGGAGAATGCCGAGGTCGAACGCCAGCAGCACGACGACCAGGGTAAAAAAGCCCAGCCACATCCAGAGCGGCTGGCCCATGACATCGAGGATCAGCATCTCCATCGCGACACCTCCCCTGGCGTGTCACGACGGTCTGCGATGTCGCTCACGAGACCACCTCGTCTGTCAGCCCCAGGGCAATCTGCACCCGGTTGAGCGCCCCCAGTTCCGCCGGATGAACGAGGCCATCGGCAACGATGACACCCGCACAGGTGGCGCCAATGAACGCTTTCTCCGCTGGCGAAAGGCTCGCAGCGGCCAGCACCGCCAGTGCAGCGGCCTCGGCACCGATCGGATCGTGCTCATAGGCCCTGAGATGGCCCGCTAACTCTGCAGCAAGGTCACTGACCGAAAAGCCCTCGAGCGCCGCACTGGTGGTGAATGCTTCGACCAGCTTCCGCCGCTCGGCGAGGTCTAGCCCGCCATCGGCATGGGCAATCACCATGCTGGCGGCAACAAGCACCTGCAACAGGTCATCGCCGGTCGCGGCGTCCGCTGCTTCGCGTAGCTCTCGGCCGCTCAGGGCGTGGCGGCGGCGCAGGATTTCGGCACGTGAAAAGATGTCGTCCTGGGCAGGTCTGGATCTTGGCATGGTCTCTCCTCTCATCTGTTGAGCAGAGGGAACACGCGCTGCGTTGAGGAGATCGGGATAGCCGGGCACCGCAACGCAGCGGACAGGCGCCCTCTGCGGAAGTGATCCGACATCGCGATTGGGCACACGCCACAATCGCCAGAGGGGCCCGGCTCACACCAAAGACATTGGCGGCGGAGCGACCGGTTTCAAGGGCGCAGCATGGGCACTATGTCGCGGGGGCGACCCGCCCCCGCTGTGAGCAAATCTGATCAAAGGATGCCGTATTTGGCGAACACATCGCGCAGGTAGTGGCCGGCGCGGAGGTCATCCATCGAGCGGTGTTCGCCATCGACCTTGTCGAAGGCGAACTTCAGCACCTGGGCCTCGATGGCCTGCGGCACCACCACCACGCCGTCGGCGTCGCCAAACACCAGATCGCCTGACGCTACCCGGACCCCGTCACAGATCACCGGCATATCCACCGTGATAATCTGCCCGCGCCCCTTGGAATCGAGCGGCGCAATGCCGACTGAGAACACCGGCAGCTTCAGCGCGCGGATCTCCAGCACATCGCGCACGAACCCATCGGTGACGCACCCGGCCGCGCCGCGCGCATGGGTGGCGGTGGAGAGGAGGCTCCCCCAGGGCGCAATGCGCTGCGAACCGCCGCAGCCGAACACCGCGATATCGCCTGGCTTCAGGTCATCGACCAGCGCGATCTCGAGCTCATAGGGGTTCACCCCTTCGGTCACATAGGGCACCTCCATGTAGGCGCCGGTCCGCGCCCGGCCGCACATCTTGAGCGTATCGTCGAGCGGCCGCATGCGCGGTGACATCGCCTGGCCCGGAGCTCCAGAGGCATCGAGCGCATCGGAGAGCACAGCAGTAAAGAGCCGCTCCCAGCCCTCGGGCAGCGGCGGGTTCTGGCGCGGGGTGAAGCCGGCGGGCAAAGTCATGGAAAGCTCCTCGGGTACAGCTGCGGCATTGATGCCAGCATTGTGGTGGCGTTGTCGCCTGTGCTGCGCCAAATTGGATGCGGTGATAAGCTGGACCTTGGTTGGATCGTGGTGCCCCCGCACCGATAGCATTGTCGCGAGGAGGTGTTGATCCGGGCTCCCGGCTGTGAAAAACCTGCCCGCCGACAGCACCCTCTGAGGCTCACATGAAAAAGATCGGCTTTCTCTCGTTCGGACACTGGACCCCGTCGCCGCAGTCCCAGACCCGATCGGCCTCAGACACCCTTCTGCAATCGATTGAGCTGGCAGAGGCGGCAGAAGAACTTGGTGCTGACGGCGCCTACTACCGCGTGCACCATTTCGCCCAGCAACTCGGCTCGCCCTTCCCCTTGCTGGCGGCCGTTGGCGCGAGAACAAAGAAGATCGAGATCGGCACTGCCGTCATCGATATGCGCTATGAAAACCCGCTCTATATGGCCGAGGACGCCGGCGCTGCCGATCTGATTTCAGGTGGCCGGCTGCAGCTCGGGATCAGCCGCGGCTCACCCGAGCAGGTGATCGAGGGCTACAAGTATTTCGGCTATGTGCCTGCCGAAGGCCAGACCGACGCCGACATGGCGCGTGGGCACACCGAGGTGTTTCTCGACGTGTTGCAGGGGAACGGCTTTGCCAAGCCCAACCCGCGCCCGATGTTTCCCAACCCGCCGGGCCTCTTACGCATCGAGCCGCACTCGCCCGGTCTCCGCGACCGCATCTGGTGGGGGGCTGCGACCACTGCGACGGCCCAGTGGACCGGCAAGCTCGGGTTGAACCTCCAGAGCTCCACCCTCGTGATGGCCGAATCCGATAAGCCCTTCCACATCCAGCAGGCCGAACAGATCGCCGCCTATCGCAAGGCCTTCGCCGAGGCCGGGCATACCCGCACCCCCCGCGTCTCCGTCAGCCGCAGCATTTTTGCGCTGGTCAATGACATGGACCACGCCTATTTCGGCCGCAGCGCCAATGGGCAGGATCATTTCGGCTACATCGAGCCGGGCAAGCAAGCCGTCTTCGGCCGCAGCTACGCCGCTGAACCCGACGTCCTGATCAAGCAACTGGCCGAAGACGAGGCGATCAAGGCCGCGGACACGTTGCTCCTGACAGTCCCCAACCAGCTCGGCGTCGACTACAACGCCCACATCATCGAGGCGATCCTGAAGCACGTCGCGCCAGCACTGGGCTGGCGCTGAGCAAAGCCCGCAGAACACCCGCGGGCTGTAATTTCGCGCTGCGGTATGGCGGCTACATGGTCGCGAACTGGCGCTCGACTGCCTTGTGGTCCGCTTTCCAGCTGTCATAGACGCTGGCCGACATCGCATCGGGAAACACATCCTCGGTGCCGGCTACTAGGCCGGCAACAATCGCCTTGGCGATCGCGGCCGGCGCTGTCTTGGGCATGTCGATGTCTGCAATCATGTCCGTATCGACCGCCCCCGGAAAGACGCCCATCACCTTGATCTGCATCGGCGCAAGGGTTGCCCGCAGCGACTGTGTCATCGACCATGCGGCAGCCTTTGACGCATTGTAGACGGAGAGCCCCGGCATCGATGCAAGGGCAACGAGCGTCAGCATGTTTACCACGACGCCGCCGCCATTTGCGGTGATGACCGGCGCGAACGCCTTGGTCATTTCGAGCGGACCAAAAAAGTTGGTCGCGAAGTTGCGGTCGATCTGCTCGCGGCTCGCCGTGAGAAAGTTCCCGAAATCGAGCACGCCAGCATTGTTGATCAACAGGTTCACGTCGCCCAGCCGGGCTGCGGCACCGGCGATCTGGCCTTTATCATTGACGTCGAGGACCACGCCCTTGACCCGCTCATCGGGTGTGCGGAGACCCTCTGCATCGGTCAGCGAGCGGGCCGTTGCATAGATGCGCTTGGCGCCCGCCGCATGCAGCTCAGCGACCAGCGCACGGCCAATGCCGCGATTGGCGCCGGTAATCAGGGCGGTGACGTTCGAGATATCCATCGGTCTTGCTTCCGTGTTGTGAGGAAGCGGGGTATATTCGTGCACTCCTTTCCGATAAACATCACTCCTGGCACTGTGTTCGTGCCGGAGTTGCATGAATGGACCTCGATCGGCTCGATCTGTTTGCCGAAGTGGCGCGAACCGGCAGCTTTGCAGAAGTGGCACGGCGGCGTGAACTCGACCCGTCCGCTGTCTCGCGGGCGATCAGCCAGCTGGAAACAGAACTGGGCACCCGGCTGCTGCAGCGCACCACGCGCAGCCTGGCGCTCACCGAGGCAGGACAACGCTTCGCCAAACGGGCCGAAGTCCTGCTCGAAGATTTCGAAGCCGCCCGCGCCGAGGCCCTCGAGGCCACCGACATTCCCAAAGGCACCGTGAGGATCACTGCCTCGGTCGGCTTCGCACAGGTCTGCATTGTTCCCCTGTTGGGCGCTTTGCTTGCCCGTCATCCGGGACTGGCCATCGATCTCGTCGCCACCGACGCCAATCTTGACCTCGTGACCGACGGCATCGACCTTGCGATCCGTCTCGCGCCGCGGCCGGCAGGAGACTATGTCGCGGCAAAGCTCCGCAGTACCAGCTATCGGGTCGTCGCCAGCCCGGATTTTGCGAAAATGCATCCCATGACCGAGCCCTCTGACCTCAAATCCAAACCCTGCCTCTGCTTTCCGCTTCCCGGATTTCGGACGCGCTGGACCTTTCGGGACCGTGAGGGTGCGATCTCAGAGGTGCCGGTCACCGGGCCGGTACAGGCGACGACCTCGCTCGCGCTCAGCGAACTGGCCCGCCAGGGTCTAGGAGCCACATTACTGGGCGACTGGCTGGTGGATGAGCATATCGCCAGCGGGGAACTCATCGATCTGTTCCCCACCCACGAGGTAACCGCCACGCAATACGACACGGCCGCCTGGCTGCTTTATCCGAGCCGGCGCTACCTCCCCGCCAAGACCAGAGCAGTGGTCGCCTTCCTGCGCGAAAAACTGGGGAACTAGAGCTTCAGCGGGCGCTGCATGAATTCGGCGAATGCCTGCTTGTGGTCCTTATGCCAGCGTGAAAGCGCCGGCCGATTGGCGATGATGTCCATGGCGTTCCAGTAAATGCGCTTCTCGTCGGTCTCGCGCGGCGTTTCGCCATCGGGACAGAGGATGAAGAACTCGTCGCGCGAGATCGCATCGTCCATGAACACGATCACCTGATCGGGCATCCAGGCGGACGGATGCGGCTGGGCATCGCCGGTGGTGGTCCAGCCGGGGATCAGCAGGTGGGCTGAAATCTGGCAGTCCGGCCGCTCGCGCAGGTCGCGCGCCAGGTTCTGCGTATAGGCATTCACCGCCGCCTTGCTGGTATTGTAGGCTGGGTTGCCGGGCGGGTTGGTGAGGCCCTGCTTCGATCCGGTGTTGACGATCACCGCCGGCCGCCCCGCCTCAAACATGCCCGGCAGGAACGCCTGCACGCCGTTGACCACCCCCATGACATTGACGGCGAACAGGCGCTGCCAGTTGTCATTGGGATCGAGGATACCACCTGCGCCGCCGGAGACGAACGCAGCGGCGTTGTTCATCAGCAGCATCGGGCTGCCCCAGCGTGCCGAAACCCGCGCCGCCAGATCGGACATGGCCGAGAACTCAGCCACATCGACCCGTTCGGCCATGACATTGTCCGCGCCGATTATGGCCGAAAGCCCTGCCGCCGTAGCGGCGAGCTTGTGCGCATTGGCGTCAACGAGCACCACTTTCATCCCGGACCGCGCCGCGCGCAACGCCGCCGCACGCCCGATGCCGCTCGCTCCACCGGTGATGACGGCAACGCCGCCTGAACTGAAACTACCCGCCATGCTCAACACTCCACTTTGATTGGGGTTCTAGCAGACACAAAGTTATGGAGCGAGCCGTCGATAGGATCCGCAGCGGCATGTTGCGAAATCTCGCGAGTTCATTGGAATTGGCAGCAAAATTGAACAAGATCGGCCGACCTTAAAACCTGAAAACGTCTCTATCTATCTGATTTCGCTTCTATCTTTATGGGAAAATCGATTCCGCAGAAATCGCAATTTTTCCGCATTGTGAGTGCCGGAACTCGCTTGTATGTTGGGCACGCCAACCGCCCGCCAACAGGGTCCGGCGCGCTCTGGGAGGGGCCGAGACATCATGAAGCCGTTCAATCGCAAGGTGACGCTGGGTCTGATCGTCTCCAGCCGCGCGTTCTTCAACTCGGCCTATGCGCCCAATGCCCGCGCCGACCTGATCGCCGCCTGTGACAAGCTCGGCGTCGGCTACCGCATCCTGCCGATGGAAGCGACGCCGAATGGCGCCGTGGAAACCCGCGAGGACGCGCACAAGTATGCGAAGTTCTTCCGCGAGCACCGCGACGAAATCGATGGGCTGGTGGTCTCGCTCCCGAACTTCGGTGACGAGATTGCCGTAGTCGAAACCATCTCTATGGCCGATCTCAAGGTGCCGGTGCTGCTGCAGGCCTGCAACGACACGCTGGACAAGACCGACCTCAAGGGCCGACGCGATGCCTTCTGCGGCAAGATTTCGATCACGTCGAACCTCTATCAGTACGGCATCCCCTTCACCGACACGACCTCGCACACCTCCGATCTCGATGGCGAAGAGTTTGCCGGCGATCTCGACCGTTTCATGCGCACCTGCCGCACGGTGCGCGGGCTGCGCCGGGCCCGCATCGGCGCGATCGGCGCCCGCACCGGCGCGTTCCAGACCATGCGGTTCTCCGAAAAGCTCCTGCAGCTGAGCGGCATCTCGGTGGTGACGGTGGACCTGAGCGAGATTATCGGCGAGGCCGAAAAGCTGTCCGGCGAGGACCCGGACGTGAAGGTGCGGCTTGAGGAAATCTTCGGCTACGGCACCATCCCGCCCTATATCCAGCGCGAAAACATCGTCAAGCAGGCGCGGCTCGGCATCGTCGTCGACCGCTGGATGGAGCGCAACGAGTGCGACGCGTCCTCGATCCAGTGCTGGACCTCGATGCAGGACAATTTCGGCTGTGCCACCTGCCTCGCCATGTCGATGATGGGCGAAAAGCTGCAGCCCAGCGCCTGCGAAGTCGATGTCGCGGGTGCGATTTCGATGTACGCCCTGGCGCTCGCCGCAGAGGCACCGCCCGCGCTCCTTGACTGGAACAACAATTATGGTGACGCAGTCGACAAATGCGTCTGCACCCATTGCGGCAACTTCCCCAAGAGCTTCATCGGCGAGACGCCCGAGATCTCAAACCTTGGCGTCATTGGCACCGTGGTAGGACCTGACAAGTGCTTTGGCGCCGTCAAGGGCAAGGTGCAGCCCGGCCCCCTGACCTATTTCCGCCTCTCGACCGATGACCGCGCCGGCGTCATCAAGACCTATGTCGGCGAAGGTGAATTCACCGCCGACCCCTTCCCCATGGATGGCGGTATTGCGGTGACGGCCGTACCGCGGCTCCGCGAACTCCTCACCTTCATTGCCCGCAACGGCTTTGAGCATCACGTGGCGATGGTGCGCGGACACCACGCCAAGATCGTCGAGGAGTCGGTGAGCCGCTATCTCGGCTGGCAGAACTACCACCACGAGACCGTCCCGAGCTTTGCTCCGCCTGCGCCGTTCCTGCGGTAACCGCAGGCCGGGGCATCGGTATCAGTTTCCAGGCAAGACGGAGCGCATGGCGTCGGAGGCTGATGCCAGCGCCCGCACCACGTCCTGAAATCTGCTGTGGCTGGCCACTTCAGGCGGCAGTTCACTCACCTTCTGCTCGAGTGCGCGGCGTTCTTCTTCGATATCGGCCAGCATAATACTCGCCGCTTCGGCAATTTCGCCGAAGGGCTGGCCATCCGCCCGGCGTCGCGCGGCAATGGCGCGCAAGCGTACCGCCTGCACCTGCCAGTGACCGACCTTGCGGCGCGCTGGAACCACCGCATCGACGGCCTGGCGCGCCAGCCCCACTTCAACCTGCTCAGCGCGCTGTCGCACCCACTCTTCTGTCCGCCTCGGCATGCAATAGCCTCTCGTTGTCACTCGCAATCAATGTGGGAGCGCGATCCACCTGGTGGGCCTCCGCTCGAAATCCGTTGACCTTTGCCGCTTCCGGACACTCCCCGTTATGCCGGTGCATCTCCAGTTTGGGTGGCAATGGCTTGGGCAATTCCAGCGCGGACCGAATCGCCTCTGACCGCGAAAGGTGCGGACCGGAGATCATCGTGTCGTCGTCGAACACGCCGAAGCCGTCAACGCAGCTCCGCACTTCCCAATTGTCAATTCGATCATATGACACTGACATCGCGGCCTCCTTGTTGCGCTCATAAGCGCACATCGGGCGGGGCCGTGTTGCAGCATAGGTTAAGTCCAGGTCGCTTTTCTGCCGACAGAGTTTGGGCCCAGGCGCGATGCCTGGGCCCAAGAGCTTAGCGGATGATCGGCGGAACGATGCCCGGGCGGGAACCAATGACCTGTCCGGGGCGGTAGGGTTCGGCAGTCTCATCAAACCCATCCCAGCCGCTATCCTGATAGCTCTGCCGGCGCTCGGAAACGTCGACCGAGCGCGAGTCCTTGAGGATCGCATTGGCCGCGTCAACGAGGGAGTCATCGACCCGTGCCGTCACGAGCGTGCCGCCCCGGCGAACGCCTTCGGCATACACATGAGCTTCGTGCTCCTCGACACCGGCGCTGGTGAGAGCGCCAATCAGGCCACCGGTCGCCCCGCCCACCGCAGCACCCGCAGCAGCACCGACGACGGTCGAAAGCAGCCAGCCGCCGGCTACGACCGGGCCAATGCCCGGAATGGCCAACATGCCGAGCCCGGCGAGCAGACCACCAGCGCCGCCGACGGCAGCGCCAATGCCGGCACCCGTGCCCGCGCCTTCGGCCACGTCGTCTTCAGCATCCTCAGGGTGGTTGAAAACGATAGAGATATCGTCGGAAGCAATGCCCGCGTCCTTCAGGGCGCTCACGGCATGGTGGGCATCGTCGCGGTTGTCAAACAATCCGGTCACAGTGCGCATCGTTGATCTCCTCAGGTTTGGTTCTTGCCCAGGCGAAAGGTTCACCCGGTCTGTGGAGGCAACGTAGGTCTACGCCATCAGTTCCGCGGTCCTGTGATCAAACCGGCTGTCCATTCGATCACTCCAAGATGCCGTTAACCCTCCCGACACGACAGACCAAATTCCCACCCTCTTTTCATGATGAGTTAGCGGCATGGGGACTAGGTCAGGAGCCCAAGTTCGCGAATCTGCCGGGAATCCGCCCATGAGCACAGCACAGGATGACGAAGAGCTGCGCCTCAGGAAGCTGCACCAGTATGACGTGCTGGATACGCCCAAAGAGGACGCCTTCGAACGAATCACACGCCTGGTGACGGCCGTGCTTGGCGTACCTATCGCCGCAGTCACTCTGGTCGACGGCGGCCGCCAATGGTTCAAATCCCAGCAGGGACTGAACGTGAGCGAGACGCCGCGGGACCAATCGTTCTGCGCCCATGCCATGCTTGGCAGCGGGCCGATGGTGGTGCGCGATGCAACTCTCGACCAGCGCTTTTCGTCCAATCCGCTCGTCGTCGGCGATCCCGACATCCGTTTTTATGTTGGCATCCCGTTGCGCGCATCGGACGGCACACCGCTCGGCGCGCTCTGCGGCATCGACACCAAGCCCCGGGACATTGGGGAGCGGGAGCTCGAAATCCTCGGCGACCTCGCAGACCTGACGATGGAGCAGCTCGAATTGCGGCTTCTGGCCACGCGGGACAGTCTGACGGGCGCGATGCGTCGCGGCCATTTCATCACCTCCGCAACACGTGACATGGCGATGGCGCGGAGGATGGGTGTGCCGCTTTCCTGCCTGATGATCGATGCCGATAAATTCAAGCATATCAACGACGACTGGGGTCACGCCGTTGGCGACGACGTCCTCATCCACCTCGTCTCTGCCATCAGTGGAGAACTGAGGTCCAGCGACAGCCTCGGCAGGATGGGAGGCGAGGAGTTCTGCGCGTTCCTGCCCAACACCAATCTCCACGGCGCGATGCAGGTGGCCGAACGGGTGCGGGGCGCCATCGAAGCGATGCGGATCGAGACACCCGGCGGGTGTGTGCAGGTGACGGCGAGTATCGGTGCTGCCGAACTCACTGGCCTCGACGCGACGCCTGAGGAGATGATCAAGCGGGCCGACATCGCGCTCTACCAGGCCAAGCACACCGGGCGCAATCGCGTCGCAGCCTGAGTGGTCGCGAACTCAGACCCCTGCGATATAGCCGCTATTCGACCGAAGTCACCGACGCAGTATCCTTTTCGCGGGTCGTCCAGGCGCCGCCCCGCCATTCGCGCACAATCACCGAGATCGCGCGCGGGCTGAGGTCGATAAGGTTATAGGCGTTGGAGTCGCCGCGGAGCCGGGTGGAGATTGTAGAGGAGGCCTGCGCCACGAGGATCGGCAGGTCCGCCGCCTTGCGCAAGCCAGTTGGCGTGCCTTCGGCCACCACCCCGGGGCGGGCATGCTTTCTCACATAGGAGAGGTGGAAGTGGCCGGAGAGAACAAGCCTTACGCCCAGGTCCGCAAAGGTTTCGAGCGCAAGATCGGCGCGGCGCACGGCGCGCATGGGCTTGGCCATATCGCCCTCGGGTTTCAGCAGCGGATGATGTGCCACCACCACGCGCAACGCCCGAGGTGAAGCCTTCTCGAAACGTGGACCCAGCGCATTGAGCTGGCTCCGGCTAATCGTTCCATGCGCCCAGTTCAGCTCAGCCCGTGCCCGCCGCGCCGTCTTGATGCCAGCAATCGCAACCCCGTCCAGTTCGAGAAACGGCTCCAGCTCGTTGGAGATGTAGCGCCGGTACAGCCCATAGGGGTCAATGAACCGCCGCAGCAGGTTTTTCGCGGGCACATCATGATTGCCGGGCACCGCAAAGACCGGGACGCGCAAGGCATCAAGAAACGCGCGGGCCGCCGCGAACTCCACTTCTGTCCCTAACTGGGTGAAATCGCCGCTCACCACGACCAGTTGCGGCGACTGGGCCATCACGTCTTCGGCCAGCCCGTCGGCTAGGCTCTGGTCGTGATGGCCGAAGTGCAGGTCCGATAGATGGCAGATGCGCATGCTAGATGCCTACCGCGACTGCGGCGGTCGGCTCAACAGCCGGTTCGGGCGCTGGCTTTGGCGCAAGGATCGATAGCGCCAGCGGCCTTATCCGGAATGTCAGCGGTCCTTCAAGACCGATCACCTCACCATCGACCATAGCGTTCAGCCGTCGCGACCGGGTTCGGATGACCAATGATTTGACGTTCTCGATTTCGATCGCCTCATCGGTGCGCCAGGTTCCCATCAACATCCCCGCTCCCAATCGCAGGGCATCGGCAAAGCTCAAATGCCGCACAAGGTACAGGCTCAGCGTGCCAGCATCGAGCCTGGGCCGGGTGAACACCTGCCCCACGCCTGCCGCGTAGTCATTATTGGCAACTGCGATCGACTGCACACGCTCAATGCGCGGATCGCCCGATTCTGGAGTGATTTCTGCCGCAAAGCGCTTGATGCGCGCCAGCCGGCGCACGAAGTAGGCGAAGAACCCGAGCTTTGCCGCGAGATCAGAGCGCCCCCGGATTTGCTCCCGTGCGAGCGCAATCCCAGGTACCGCGCCGATCACGACCTTGTGGAGAAAGATACGGCCGTTGACTTCGCCGACATCGATGCGGCGAGGTTCCATTTCGGCCAGTCCCTCCAGCCACTTTTCGACAACCAGCGGAATCGAAAGATCGCGGGCGAGGAGGTTGGCAGTGCCCAACGGCATAAGCGCAAGCGTCTTGCCGGCTTCGATGGCAACCTGGGCGAGCGCCGTCGCCGTGCCGTCCCCACCGGCTGCAAGCAGCACCTTGGCAGGGCTGGCAGCGGCGCGTTGCAGGCGTTTGGCAAAGGGGATCGACGTGTCGGCATCGATGCTGACGATATCGCCTCTCGAGGAGAAGAATTCCTGCAGGACCTGCGGTGTAATTGCACCGGTCGCAGCCGCGCCCGAACGGGCGTTGAGCAGAATGTGGTAGCTGATCTCTTGCATGGTGCACCCCAGAGCCGTCTCACGGCTGGCCGCCTCACTAACGGCCGTGCAGGCAATTGGTTCTCAGCTCAGATAAAATAGGCCAAAAGCGATGAACCCAGCCGCCCTCGGGGCCGTTGGTGGTCTGGTACAAGGAGAAATCCATGAGTGTTGACGTTCGCCGTTCCAGCCGCTGGCCGTTGATCGCGCTGATCACCCTGACCGCCGCCCTGCTGGGGGTTTTCGGGATGGTGGCCGATGAGGCGCTCGAAGGCGACACGGTCGCCTTCGATAGTGCGGTGACCGCACTGTTCCGCACGGCGGACACCAACGCGGTGATCGGCCCCCTCTGGCTGCAGGAAGCAGTGCGCGATTTCACCTCGCTTGGCAGCTTCACCATCCTCGGCCTTATCGTCATGGCCAGCGCCGTCTATCTGCTGCTGGAAAAGAAGGCAGGAACCGCAATCTTCCTGGTCGTCTCGGTCGTGGCCGGAACGGTGATTTCCAACGTCCTGAAGCAGACTTTCAATCGCCCACGGCCGAACGTCGAGGCCTCGCTGAGCGTCTTCACCGCCAGCTTCCCCAGCGGTCATGCCGCGCTGTCGGCGGTGGTCTACCTCACGCTTGGCGCGCTTCTCTCGCAGTCGGCGCGCAGCCCGCTGATCAAGGGCTACCTCATCGGTCTGGCCTTGCTCATGGCCTTTCTCGTTGGCGTCTCACGCATTTACCTCGGCATGCACTATCCGACCGACGTCATTGCCGGCTGGTCGCTTGGGTTGTCGTGGGCGATGATCTGCTGGGTGATCAAGCAAGCATTTGAGGCAAGGATGGCAGCGTCAAATATTCTTGGCTGACTCTGAAATCGAGACGCCACCCCGGCTCAATTCAGCCAAGCCGAGGTAACCTTTTGGATCGAGCGGCGTTGAGCTTAGGTCCGGGAGACAATCATGCGCTATTTCTTCGATATTCAGGACGGCAAGCACATCGCAAAAGATGATATTGGCGTCGACTGCCTTGGCGACAATGCTGCCCGCGTCGAGGCGACCAGGGCACTGACTGAGATGGCTAGCGACTACCTGCCATCCGATGGGCTGTCGCGTCACCTTGCCATCCATGTCCGGAGTACTGTCGCGGCGCTGTTCTCCGTGGACCTGCAATATTCGGTGCTGACCAACTCGGGACGCCGCCTTGCCGACGTCTGAGGCCTGCTGAAAGCCAGCACGCTCAACTGGAAGCGCGCGGCGGATCGCTGTCCCCGGGTATCAGACTCATCGGTATCTTGATCTGAAGCAACTGAGGCGCAGGCTCTTCGGGCGTCATTTGCGCAACCAGCGCGCGGGCCAGTGCCGTTCCAACCTCCGAGAGCGACACGGAATAGCGCGTCAGGCTGGGTCTCAGGTGGCGCACCGCCGATTCGTCGCGAAACCCGATGACGGCAAGGTCGTGACCGGGACGCAAGCCGCGCTCCTCCAGCCGGCGATAGATTCCAATCGCAGCGGCTTCGAAAATCAGGACTATGGCCGTCGGGGGATCGGGATTGTCCAGCATGGCGTCGACGATGAAGTATCCATCCTCCTCACCAAATCCCGTCTGAAGGACAAGCTCTGGATCGTAGGAGAGCCCATGCCCCGCCAGGGCCTTCCGGTAGGCCTCCCTGAAGACGATGCCGAAGTTGAGCTCGCCAAACGGGACCGTGATCGCGATCCGCTGATGTCCCTTGGCCACCAGCCTGTCGACTGACGCGGTGGCCACAGCTTCGAAGTCGAGATCGACCCAGGAAAACGGCCCTTCAACTTCGCTGCGCCCCAGCGCGGCGAACGGAAGGCCTGCAGTCCGCAGCAGGTCTATTCGCGGGTCGTGTTGCTCGGTTCCCGACAGGATCATGCCATCGACCAGCCGGCGCGCCACCAGCCTGTCGAGGTACGCAAACCGGTGTTGCTTGGATGGGCAAGGCAGCACGAGCAGATCGAGCCCCAGCGGCGTCAGCACGCTCTGCACCCCGTCGAACACGCCCATGAAGAAGTTATCGCCGTTCGCGGCAGTGTCTGGGTCGAGGTCGATCATGAAGCCGACGGACTTGGTCTGGCCCAGTGCCAGCGTCCTGGCCGCCTGGTTCGGTTCATAGCCAAGCCGCTGCGCGGCCTCGAGCACACGCGACCGCGTCTTCGCATGGACCCCCGCCACGTTGTTCAGAGCCCGCGAAACGGTACCCGTCGAAAGCCCCAGTTCATGGGCCAGCCTGGAAATGCCACGCATCTCTTGCCTCGAAAGTCGTCCGCCCCCTGTTGACACACGCGACGTGTCCCGCCTAGTCTTGCAATCGCTTACATCATAATAGAAAAATATACTACAACGACGTAAGCGGTTTTTGGAGGGGACGTGAAACGGGCAGTTTTGGTCGGCTGTGGAGTCATGGGTGCACGATGGGTCACGGCCCTCTGCGCCTCTCCGCTGCAAGAGCGTGTTGAACTTGTCGGTCTGGTCGATGTCGACCTGGCACTCGCCACCTCGGTGCGTGACGCCAACCGTCTGACCGGCGCCATCGTTGGAACAGCTCTGGCCGAGGTGCTCGATGCAACCCACCCTGACATGGTCTTCGACGTCGCCGTCCCGGCAGTGCGCCGGCAGATCGTGCTGACGGCTTTCGAGCATGGCTGCGATGTCCTCACTGAAAAGCCGATGGCCGGCTCAATGGAGGATGCGCGCGATATCCTTGCTGCCGCGCGCCAGCATGGGCGCATTCATGGCGTGATCCAGAACCGGCGGTTCAAGCAGAGCATCCGCCGCATCCGCGCATTCCTGCAATCCGGCGCAATCGGCGAGATCAGCGCCCTGCATTGTGACTTCTTTGTCGGCGCCCATTTCGGCGGCTTTCGCGACGCCATGGAGCATGTCCTGCTGCTGGACATGGCGATCCACACGCTTGATGCCGCCCGGTTCATGTCCGGCAAGAATGCCGTGGCCGTCTACTGCCAGGAGACCAATCCCAAGGGCTCCTGGTACGCCCATGACGCGGCGGCCAACGCCATCTTTGAGCTCGATGACGACGTGACCTTCACCTATCGCGGCTCCTGGGCCGCCGAAGGCGCCAATACCAGTTGGGAAGCCGCCTGGCGGATTATCGGTTCAAAGGGCACCCTGCTGTGGGATGGCGAGGACACGATCACCGCCAGTATCGTCGATGGCGATGAGGGCTTCTTCCGCCCCCTCCGGTCCGTCGAAATCCCCCAGTGGAACGACGACCGTGTCACCAAAGAGCACGTCAGCGCCATCGAAGATTTCCTCGACGCCGTCGAAAGCCGCGGCACACCCGAATGTGTCGGGACCGACAATATCAAGAGCCTTGAAATGGTGTTCAGCGCCATCGAAAGCGCCCGCACGCGGCAGCGCGTCCACCTCCAATCTGGAAATTGAACATGACCAATCCAGCAAAAGCCATTCGCATCGGCACGATGATCAACTCCACCCAGGCGGGCACGCCGGAGCGCATCAAGGAAATCGCGCCGCTGGGGTTCGAAAGCTTCGAGCCGTTCTTCTGGCAATCCACCAATGGTCAGGATCTGCCTGAACTGGGCAAACGCTGCCTCGACGCCATCGGCAATCGCGACATCACGATTTCGACCATCGGCATGTTCGGAAACCCGCTCGAAGGCGGCGAAATGGATCGCCAGACACTGCAAGGCTGGAAGGACTGCATCGACAATGCCCATCATTTTGGCGCGACCTGCGTTGCCGGCTTCACGGGGCGCATCCGCAACAAGCCGCTGACCGACAGCCTGCCGGCCTACAAGGCGGTGTGGTCCGAACTCGGCAAGCGCGCCGCCGACAAGGGCATCAGGATCGCGTTCGAAAACTGCTCGATGGATGGCAACTGGGCCACCGGCGACTGGAACATCGCCCACAATCCCGATGCCTGGGAGCTGATGTTCAACGAGACGCCCGACGACAACCTCGGCCTCGAGTGGGAGCCCGCGCATCAGCTGGTCTATCTCATCGATCCCACACCGCAGATCCGCAAATGGGCACCCAAGATCTTTCACGTTCACGGCAAGGACGCCACCGTCCGCTGGGACGTGATCCGGGAACACGGCGCGTTCGGCAAGGAGAAGTTCATCTTCCACCGCACACCCGGGTTCGGCGACAGCAACTGGACCAACATCATCTCGGACCTGCGGCTCGGTGGGTACACAGGCTCGATCGACATCGAAGGCTGGCATGATCCGGTCTACCGCGAAGAGCTCGAAATGACCGGACAGGTCTACGCGCTCAATCACCTCAAGCAGGCGCGAGGGGGAGATTTCGTAGCTTTGGCTGCGCACTGACCGGGAGGTCCGTCGCGCCAGTCGATGAATGCTGCTGGTCGTGGAGGGCCCGCAGTCAACCGTGCGAAACGCACGAAAGAGGAGGAACACTATGACCAAGGGACTAGTCAAAATCCTGGCCTCGGCCGCCATGGCGACTGCCGCATTCGCGGTATTTGCAGCGCCGGGCTTTGCTCAGGACAAAGTCACGCTCACGTACCTCGCTAGCCAGGGCTGGGTCCAGGACGCCGAGCAGACGCTGGGCAAGAAGTTCGAAGAGCAGACCGGGATCGCGATCGATTACCAGATCATTCCGGCCGACCAGTATTTCAACGTGCTGAAGGCCAAGCTTAATTCCGGCGAAGCGCCCGATATCTTCGGCGGCCAGAGCGGCGTAACGGACCTCAAGGTCCAGTACAACGTCGAAAAGAACGCCGTCGATCTGTCCGCGGAGCCTTGGGCGAAGCTCGAAGACCCGCTGATCGCCGCCCAGTCCACTGTGGATGGCAAGCTCTACGGCATGACCTACTGGGACACCGTCAGCAGCGCCTGGGTCATCAACTACAACAAGACCCTGTTCGCCAAATACGACCTCAAGGTCCCGACCACCTACGCCGAGTTCAAGGCGGTGTGCCAGAAGCTGCTCGACAACGGCATCCAGCCCGTCTTCGAGCCCATCTCGGACGGGTGGCACCACGTGCTGTGGTTCCCCGAAGTGGGGCCGCGCTTCGAGCAGGCGACCCCGGGTCTTGCGGACGCGCTGAATGCCAACAAGGCGACACTCTCCGGCAATGAGACCATGCTCGCCGACCTGACGCAGCTCAAAGAAATGTACGACCTCGGCTATCTGGGCAAGAACGCCCTCGCCGATGCCTTTTCGGACGCCACCAAGGTCATGGCCACCGGTCAGGCCGCGATGGTCGTCGGCGGCACGGCGTTCAACAACCAGCTGAAGACCGACTACCCTGACGTCAATGTCGACGACTACGGCTACTTCGTCATTCCGCTGGCCGACAACCAGATGCTCAACGTCAATCCGGCTGGCCCGACGATGTTCATTTCTGCCACATCGCCCCACATCGCTGAAGCCAAGCAGTACCTGAATTTTCTCGTTCAGCCCGAGAACATGCAGTACTTCGTCGACAACACCCCGCTGGCGTCCAACTTGCCGTTTCCCGGCGTCAAGAACAAGTTCGGGCCGGACCTGCAGGCATTCCTCGATGCCCACAAAGACCAGCGCGGCACAGTCTACCAGACGGCTGTCACCTACGTGAACCCGCAGTGGATGGATATCGGCAAGGACCTGACCGCCATGTTCACCGGCGCAATGGCTCCGGCTGATGTTCTCGCCAGCATCGACAAGCGCCGCGGCGAGCTTGCCAAGGCCGCCAAGGATCCGGCCTGGAACTAGGCCCGACGCCCGTCTTCCTCCCGAAGAACCGGTCCCGACCCAGCACCTGGGCCGGGATCTTTCCTCCCCGGAGACTGCACGAGATGCTGAACAAGCACTACCCGCTGTATTTCCTGTTACCGCTGCTCACGCTCTATCTCGTGTTCATCATTCTCCCCAGCCTCATCGGTATCGGCTACTCGTTCACCGACTGGACGACCTATTCCGACGAGGTCAATTTCATCGGGCTCGAGAACTTCCAGCGCATCTTCTCGCCCAAGGAAAACTACCTCGCCTACATCGCCAACACGCTGATCTTCACCGGCCTTACGATTGTGCTGAAGACCGTGATCGGGGTGGCGCTGGCGATCCTCCTCAACGAGGGCGTGCGGCGCTTCGTCAACCTCTACCGCGTCATCATCTACCTGCCGGCCGTCTTGCCCACCCTCGTCGTGGCGCTGATCTTCCGCTCGATCCTCAATCCCGCCAACGGTGTCTTCAACGGATTTCTGCGCAGCATTGGGCTCGATAGCCTCGCCTGGTCCTGGCTGGTCGATCCCAAGATTGCGCTCTACTCTGTGGTTGGCGTCGATACTTGGAAGGGCGTTGGTTACATCACCGTCATTCTGCTCGCCGGCCTGCAGACCATTCCCAAAGACTATTACGAGGCCGCCGAGATCGACGGAGCCGGGTTCTGGGCCCGCCTGCGCTACGTGACCCTGCCCATGCTGCTGCCAGCCATCGTCGTCGTCTCGGTGCTGAACGTGCTCTACGGGTTGCGGGTTTTCGATGTCGTTTACGCCCTGACCAATGGTGGGCCGGGCTACGCGACCGAAGTCATCGCCACCGAGATCTTCAAGGCCTTCTCGCAGGGGCAATATGGCCTTGGCACCGCCGTCTCCAGCGTCATGTTCGTGGTGCTTCTGGTGGCCGGCTATTTCGTCATCCGCCTGCTCGAACGCAGCTCGGCTCAGGAGTAGGCGCCGTGCGAACCAGTCCCACCAAGGCCTTTTTCGGTCACTCGGCAGCGGTCATCACCAGCCTCGTCATGGCCTTCCCGGTCTACCTGATCGTGGTCAATTCGCTGAAGACCAAGGCGCAGGCGAGCTCGATGGGCGCCGACCTGCCGACCTCACTCAACTTCGAAAACTTTCTCGCCGCCGCAGACAAGGGAAAACTGGTCACCAGCTTTTTCAACAGCATGCTCTACGCGTCGGCCTCAACCGTCATCGGCACGCTGGTCGCGGCCATGGCGGCATTCGTTTTGTCCCGCGCGCGGACGCCGCTGCGCCGCTTCCTCTACTTCTTCATCATCCTCGGCATCGCGCTGCCGATCAACTTCTTCACCCTGACCACGATCATGCAGGCGACGCACCTGATCAACACCAAGCTGGGGATCATCGTCCTCTACGCGGCAACGCAGGTGCCGTTCTCGGTGTTCCTGATCTACGGCTTCATCGGCTCCATTCCGCGTGAACTGGATGAAGCGGCCATCATCGATGGCTGCAATCCGCTGCAGTTGTTCTTCGGCGTCATCCTGCCGCTGCTGAAGCCGGTGCTGGTCACCGCCGCAATCCTCAATTTCCTCGGCACCTGGAACGATTTCCTGTTCCCGCTTTACTACCTCAACAGCAGCAGCAACTGGCCGATGACCCTCGCGGTCTACAACTTCTTCGGACAGTACCAGCAGAGCTGGAACCTGGTGTCGGCCGACATCCTGATGACGATCGTCCCGGTGCTCGTCGTCTACCTCCTCGGCCAGCGCTTCATCCTCTCCGGCCTCACCAGTGGCAGCGTCAAGGGATGAGGTGGAACCCGCCCCACCGCCGCGCCGCTTACTTCACGCATAGGACATGAACCAATGAGACCGAACCGAGATCTCGATATCGTGGGTGACCCGCGCCTAAATGGACCATTCGAGGCGAACTGGGAGTCCCTGAAGGCGGGGTACGAGGCGCCCGACTGGTATCGCGACGCCAAGTTCGGCCTGTGGGCGCACTGGGGTCCGCAGTGCGTGCCCGAGGCCGGCGATTGGTACGCCCGCAACATGTATACCCAGGGCCATCCCCAGCACGAGCATCATCTCGCGAACTATGGCCATCCGGCCGATGTCGGTTTCATGGAAATCATCAACCAGTGGCGGGCCGAGAACTGGGATCCCGATGATCTGCTGTCGCTCTACAAGCGCGCCGGCGCCAAGTATTTCGTCGCCATGGCCAATCACCACGACAATCTGGATAACTGGGATTCGATCTGGCACGACTGGAACAGCGTCCGGGTCGGCCCCAAGCGTGACATCATCGGAATCTGGGCCAAAAAGGCGCGCGAACTCGGCCTCAAATTCGGTGTCAGCAACCACGCCACTCGCACCTGGCATTGGTTCCAAACCGCCTATGGCTACGATGCCGAGGGCGCCCGGGCCGGCGAGCGATACGACGCCTACTGCCTTGGCCGGCAGGACGGCAGAGGCAAGTGGTGGGAGGGGCTGGACCCGCAGGACCTCTATGGCGGCGCGGTCATGCCGCTACCGGATGGCGTCAACAGCATCCGGGATGCCGCAGACTGGTACAATTACGACACCGGAGACCAACGCTGGACCGAGGCCCCGCCACTCGCCAACCCTATGTTCGTCCGCAACTGGTATCGCCGCTGCAAGGAACTGATCGACAAGTACACGCCGGACCTTCTGTATTTCGACAATTTCGATCTGCCGCTCGGTCAGGCCGGGCTGGATATCGCTGCGCACTACTACAATGCCTCGGTTGCCCGGCATGGCGGCCTTGAGGTTGTGCTCAATACCAAGGAACTGCCCGCCGATCGGCAGGGTGCGCTGGTCGAGGACGTCGAGCGCGGCTACCGCGCCGAGATCGTGCCGCACGTCTGGCAGACCGATACCTGCATTGGCGAGTGGCACTACAACCGGCAGGTGTTCGAGCGAAAGTCCTATATGAAGGCCGACGCCGTCATCCATCGGCTCGCCGATGTGGTGGCCAAGAACGGCAATCTGCTGCTCAGCATCCCCATGAGAGGCGACGGCACCATAGATTCCGAAGAACGCGCCATCGTAACCGCGGTCGGCGACTGGATGGAGCGCTTCGGTGACGCCATCCATGGCACCCGCCCGTGGCATATTTTCGGTGAAGGCCCGACAGAGGTGGTCTCCGGCATGTTCGGGGAGTCGGCAGCCAAGCCCTTCACTCCCGAAGATATCCGTTTCACCACCGGGTCGGGCGATCTGTTTGCCACGACGCTGGGCCTGCCGGGCGAAGTGGTGACGATCTCTTCTCTCGGGACCGCAGGCCGCGTCGCTGACAGTCGTGTGGATCGCGTCGAGGTCGTGGGCAATGCCGCCCCCCTCGACTTCACAAGCGACGCCACCGGCCTCCATATCAAGGTGCCCCGCCCCTCTGTCCACGAATTCGGCATTGCCCTTCGCATCACCGGCAGAGGGCTATTGGACGCTCCGCAATTGGAATGACCGTTCTTTGCCCAGCGACGGCCGCGGTCATCGGAAGGCCACGACTTGGTTCCGCCCCGGCGCGCCAATCCGTGCCCTTCCGCGTCAGCGCGCCAGCACGATGTGGGTGGCGAGGTCCGTTGGCTCGACCTCCGTTACCCGATAGCCAAGGCTCGGCAGGTCAATACCGGCAAACAGCGCTTCTCCCTCGCCCAGGACAACGGGCGCCTGCGCAAGATGCAGTTCGTCGATCGCTCCAGCGAGCAGATACTGGCGCACTGTAGAAACGCCACCGCCGATCTTCACGTCCAGGCCGCCCGCGGCAGCTTTGGCCTGCGCGAGCGCGGACTCGATTCCCTCGGTCACGAAATGGAATGTCGTGCCACCCTCCATCACAATTGGCGCCCTCGCATGGTGGGTCAGGATGAAGGTCGGCGCGTGGTACGGCGGGTTGTCACCCCACCAGCCTTTCCAGTCTGGCCCGCCCCAATCGTCGCCGGCTGGCCCGAACATATTGCGACCCAGGATAAAGGCTCCAAAGCCCTCCGCCGTTTCGCGAGCGAAGCGATCCTCGGTCCCGCCGTCCTTGCCGATCAACGCTCGAAAGGTCCGGGTCGGGTAAAACCAGCGATGCAGATCCCTGCCACCCCTGCCCATCGGGTGCTCCAGGCTCTGGCCCGGACCTGCACCGAAACCGTCCATGGAAACTGCGAAACCGCGTACCCTCACCTTGCCCATGGAACCTCCGTTTGAATTCGAATGGCAGCAATCGCGGGTGTAACACGCACGAGCCAGGGGTTCGAGGTCTGATGCAAAAAGTCCGCGCCATCATGAGGCCGAACGGTGGGCAGGTCAGCCGCCTATGTGTGCAGTCGCGGGCAACTCGGTTTAATGCCAGCGATCATGGAACTCTTGCCCGCGGACGCGCGGAAGCGATGAAGGTCGGAAGTTGCTAAGCGACGCGGGCGACGCTGTCTCTGAGCTGCAAGGTGCAATCGAGCCGGATCTCGCGCGAATGCTCGCCATGGGTGCCCATGACATGCGACATAACCAACTCGGCGATTTTCGTCGCGATCTCGTCGGTTGGCTGCGCAATAGAGGTGATGCCGGGTCGCGCCTGACGAAACAGCTCGAAATCATCGAAGCTGACCAGCGAGAGATCACTGCCCAGGCACCGGGATGCCCGATGCCACGAGGTCGTCGATCTCGCGGCGCAGATCAGGCGGCGGTGGAGTGAAGCGCCTCAATACCAAGCGCCAATTGGCCTACTAGAGGGCGCCCCGAATGCATCGCGAATTGTGGGGCTGTATTAGCGGTCTCCAGTTGCTTTGCGCAACCAGCAGGGCGAATAGACGCGACCTTCCCGAGGGTTAGCTGAGGCAACGGCTGGAGACGAAAAAAGCCATTAATATCAGCGAGTTAATGGCAGGAAGGGATAGACTCGAACTGGCAACGGAGTTGAGCTTGCTAACCCCCGGATTTCTAAGGAACTTCCCACGCAATCGTTCTATAAGTTATTGATCGCGTTAGTTTTTCAGGACAATCGTCACTCGGGCAGCGGCCCCACTGCACCACCGGTTTGCGATTGGTCCCTCTCTAGGCGGTTCTTCGGTCCATTTCGCGCCAAAAGCGGTCCCTCCCTATGCTCGTTTTGCCGCTTGCTCTTGGCTCGCATCAGCATAGGGAAAGACACTAGTGAGCTAGTGGATCTGAGGCGTGTTCACCCAGACCAGACGCGTGAGCTTGGAACTGACATTGCGATAGCGGTTAGTCAGGTGGTTCTTGAAGAAGAACGAGTCACCTACCTTGAGGCGATAAGTAGTTGCCTCGATAGTCAATTCGAGTTCACCCTCGATGACATAGCCCAGCGTTTCGCCCTGGTGCGTGATTGGGTCCACTTTCTCGGCGCCAGGCTCGAGTCGGTGAATGTTACCCTCAAGCAAATTGCCGCCACCAAAGGGCACCAGGCGCTCATAGCTGACACCACTGCCGCCGCGGATCGCATCGGTAGCGGAGACCGGCCGTTCTCCCTCTCGCTGGATGAGACCCGGCGAATTGATATCTGCGCCAAAGAACGAGGCCAGGTCGCGATTGAGGGCGGTAACAAGGCGCTGGAGCATGTCGAGCGACGGCGCTACCTTACCGTTCTCGATTTTGGAGATCATGCTCTCGGCGCAGCCCACGCGCTCGGCGAGTTCGCGGATCAGGATGCCCTCGAGCAACCTCGCATGCTTGAGCCGCGCGCCCACCTGCAGTTCGTCGCGTCTGGTGTCAGGTTTTCGTGGTTCGCTCGGCAATTGCCACTATCCTCTGTGGAACAACGAATGCGGCACCGAAGGCGATTTGTCCAGTAGAGCGGGGAAGTCGAGAACCCTCTCAAACAGGGCAGCCAGAGTCAGGACCGTGTGATCGGCGAGATGCCGACCGATCAACTGCAGCCCGACTGGGCGTCCATCGGCCGTCAGTCCGACCGGCAAGGTCAACGCCGGCTGCCCGGTCAAGTTGGCCACCGCCGAAAACGGCGTGAAGCCGGCTGCGCTGCCGGGTCTGCCTGCAATGCTTGCGGGATAGTCGAGTTCGATGGGGATTGCTGCGCTCGCCACGCCGGGGGTCACCAGCAGGTCCCACTCTTCGAAGAACGCCGACATCTCGCGGGAGATGCGCTTGCGATCGAGAAGTGCAGCACTGAAATCATCCGCTGACCACTCAGTGTCGAGCACCCGAGTAAGCACCGCATCGAAGTCAATCTCGGTATACTGGCGCAACTTTCGAAGCCCGACCCGATCGGTATCGAGCGCCACGATCGCGTCGAAAGTAGCTTGTACATCACCCACTGCCGGGTGCCCCAGGCCGAAGACAGCGTCAAGGGCATTGTCGAGACGCTCGATGGCTTGCTCACAGATCGCTGCGACCTCGGGATCGACTGCGGCGAAGCCTAGGTCCGGACTGTAGCAGATCCGCACGGGACGAGCGCTGGCCACATCCTGCGCCTGTGCAAGGGGCAGACTATGACGATCACGCGGATCGGGCCCGACAAGGACTGAGTAGGCAAGATGGGCGTCCTCGACCGAGCGCGTGAGCGGGCCGATATGCTCCAGGCTCTCCCAACCTGAAGCGCCGGGCATGCGCTCGTCACGGCAGCCAGGATAGACAGGGATCCGTCCCCAGGAGGGCTTGAAACCAACCAGCCCGGTCAAAGCCGCCGGCACACGGATCGATCCGCCGCCGTCACTGCCGAGGGCCAGTGGCACCATTCCGGCAGCAACAGCCGCTGCGGACCCGGCACTTGACCCGCCCGGACCAAGGGCAAGGTTCCATGGGTTGCGAGTTGCGGGGAACAGGCGGTTGTGCGGGATCGCCCCATAGCCAAACTCTGAGGTGTTGGTCTTGCCCACAATGATGGCGCCAGCAGCGCGCAGTCGCGCCACCGCCACATCGTCTTCGGCAGGAATGTTGTCGGCATAGTGCACCGAACCGAACGTTGTGCGCGTTCCCTTGGTCGAAAGCAGATCCTTGATGGCAACCGGAACGCCAGCCAGAGGTCCAGCGGGCTCACCCCGGCTGAGCCGCGCATCCTGCTCATCGGCAGCGGCCAGCGCCCGATCAGCGCACACGGTAACGAAGGCGTTCACGTCTTCGTCCCGGCTCGATATGACGGCAAGTGCCGCACTTACGGCTTCGCGCGCGGATACGTCCCGACGCCTGACAAGTTCGGCGAGTTGTGTGGCACCCAATCGGGCAAGTGACGGCATTGGCACAAGGTCCTCCCGGAGAACGGTTTGCACATCACGTGACTAACAGTCAACTTTCATGCCAACCTCGAGCACTTTCGTCGCCCCACCACAAAGAGCCGGTTTTGTTGTTATTGCGGTCGATAGAGTCGCATCCAGATCACTGGCACGGGGGCTGGTCCTGCACAAAATTCAAGCGGCGCTTGATGAAAACATGAGCAAAGATCATATCACATTCCTTCGTTCGGGTGGACTGCGCGCGCCAAACTCCCCAAAATTCGGCGCGCGCACGAGAAGACGTTGGACTGGCACAAATCGTGCTTCATGACTGTGGATCATGTCACTTGATCGGTGCAACCTGGAGGTCGTCGTCATGTCAAAGCAGCTCTTTCATACTCCCCAGTCCATGTCCCGCCGCACGCTCTTGCAGGCGAGCGCCGCAGTCGCGGCAAGCTTGGCTCTCCCCCGTGCCGTCTTCGCTCAGGAGGCCGCCAGCATCGTGTGGGGCAAGTCGATCGAAGTCAGCATGATCGATCCGCATACAGCGCTTGTCGGCTCCGCATGGCAGCTTCAGTACCTCGTCTACGAGACGCTGGTGCAGATGGGCGACAATTACGAAACCCTGCCCGGCCTGGCCGAGTCCTGGGAGACGCCGTCACCGACCACCTATGTGTTCCATCTCCGCGAGGGGGTTAAGTTCTCCAACGGCCGTGCGATGACTGCCGATGATGTCGCTGGCAGCCTGTCGCGTATTGTCGATCCGAAGTTTGGCTCGTGGTGGGCATTCCAGCTCGGCTCGGTCAAGTCGATAGCTGCGACCGACGCCAGGACAGTGACGGTCGAGCTCAACGAACCCTTCACCCCGCTTCTCGCCTCGCTGGCGGCCAGCATGACAGCGATTCTGCCGATGGAGGAGTTGAAGGCGGGCACGTTTGATCCCTCCAAGGACATGCTCGGCACAGGCCCCTTCATGGTCACCGAGCATCAGCAGAACGACTTCTGGACGCTCAAGAAGAACCCCTTCTACTGGCAGGCTGGCCTACCCAAGGTCGAGCAGGTGACAGTCAAGATCATCACCGATGACACTGCGCGGCTGTCTGCGCTGCAAGATGGGACCATCGACATCGCCAATTTCGAAAATCCCGACGCGCCACTACTGTTGCAGGTTATCCCGAACGTAGCCGTCGTATCGCAGTCCACGCCGGACCTCTACACACTGGTTCTCAATTCCGTCTATGCCGACTCGCCTTTCCGTGATGCCAAGCTGCGGGAGGCTGTGTTCCTGGCTCTCGACCGCGAACAGATCCATCAGATCGCGCTGAGTGGCCAAGGTGCCGTTTCGGGCGCCGCGCCGGTCAATTTCGAAGGCTCCTGTCCTGCCCCCGGCAAGACCAGAGATGTAGAAAAGGCCAAGGCGCTGGTGCAGGAGGCGGGTGGCCTCACCTTCGAAATGCTGGTTCAGTCCAGCCAGGCCATTCAGCGGATCGCTCAAGTGATCCAGCAGAATCTGGCCGAGGCCGGCATCAATGTCGTTCTGACGGTGGTCGACGAAGGTGTGTTCGTCGATAAGGTCTTCGTCAACGCGCAGTTCCAGGCCGCGCCGCTTTTCTGGTCAGCATACGCCGACCCGGGCATGGTGCCGCCGCTGTGGGAACCCAGCATCGCGGGCTCGACCGGCGGCTATGTTGTCAGCGAGCCGAAGCTGGCAGACCTGCTCGCCAATGTGCGCAAGACCCCCGTTGGTCCCGAACGCACAGCCATGTTCAAGGAAGTCTGCGAACTGGTCGATGCGAGCGCGCAGATGATCCCTCTGGTCACCAAACCGGTGACGGTGGGATACCGGACGGATCGCCTGTCGGCGGTGATTCAGCCCAACGAAGGATACAACGGCACCTTGCGCCACATCGCCGAGTTCACCAAGCTCTGACACCTCGGGGGAGTGCATGACATGGGCGAGTTGATAGCTTACGCGGGGCGGCGCATCGGCAGCGCCTTGATCACTTTGGTGATCGTCTCGCTGATGATCTTTTCGGCTATCCATGCCCTCCCCGGGGGCTATGCGGATGTCTTTCTGGGCGCCCATCCTACCCCAGAGGCCAAGGCAAGGATCGAGGCCCAGTTCGGCCTCGATCAGCCGTTGCCGGTCCAGTATGTCCAGTGGCTGGGTGCAACACTTCAGGGGGACTTCGGCACCTCTTTGGTTACCCAGAAGCCGGTCAGCGAGGAGTTCGCTGCTCGTCTCCCGCTGACTGTGACCATCGCGGCCATTGCCACCGCGCTGGCTATCGCCATCGGACTACCGGTCGGCCTCGTTGGCGGCCTTGCCCAGTCCCCACTTGCCCGTGGGTCGGCGCGACTGTTTGGCTCGCTGGCCATCAGCATTCCCGATTTCGTTGTCGGTACCGTCTTACTCTTTGTCGTGTCGCGCTACCTGCAATGGGCGACGATTTTTTCGACCACTTTGCTGCCGGCGATGACGCTGTCGGTGCTCGGCGTTGGGTTCATAAGCACCTCAGCTCGCAATGCCTCAGCAGCGGCAGATGAAGGCCCATGGGTAATGGCGGCAATAGCCCGGGGCCAAGGCAGGGCTCAGGTGGTTCGCCACCATATCCTGAAGAACGCTGCAATTCCGGTACTCACGACGATTGCCATCTACTTCGGCTACATGCTGGGGGGTACGGCAATCGTTGAGTCGACATTCACCGTGCCCGGTGTTGGCCGCTACCTGCTTCAGGCCGTCCAACTGCGGGACTATCCGGTGGTACAGGCCGGCGCGCTGATCGCGGCGAGCCTCTTCATCCTGCTCAACCTGTTGGTCGATGTTCTCTATGCCTTGCTCGACCCGCGCACGCGTCGCCCCACATGACGCGCAGCTTCGACCAACTCTCTCGCCTGGGCGCAGGCGTCTTGCTCATCCTCCTCGTGTGTGGCGCGTTGGGCTATACGGGGCTTTTTGGAGAGGCTTCGGCGATCGTCGGCCCGCCGCTGCAGGCGCCCAGTGGCGCCCATCTGTTTGGGACCGACAACCTTGGACGTTCAATCCTCGCCAGAACGACCGCAGGCATTCAGCAATCCGTATTGCTGGCGAGCGGAGCCGTTCTGATCGCCATTCTGATTGGTACGGCACTGGGCATGCTGGCAGGCTATTTCCGCGGCCTTGTCGATGAGGTGATCGCCCGGCTGGCAGACGCGTTGTTCTCATTCCCCGCGATTGTCTTTGCCATCCCGATATCGGCGCTCTTCAGACCGGGCTCGGCGAGCGCCATTGCGGCAGTCGCACTCGTGACCCTGCCTGCCGTAATTCGCACCGTACGGGCCGAGACACTGGTGATCAGCCATCGAGACTATGTGGTTCAAGCGCGTGTTGCCGGGGCCGGGCCCATCTACGCCTTAGCGATGCATATCGCTCCCAACATCTCTGGTGCGCTGATCGTGCAGACGGCATACTCGGTTTCATTCGGGATGATCATCGAGAGCGGCATCAGTTTTCTTGGGCTCGGCGTTCAGCCACCGGGCGCATCGCTGGGCTCGCTGATCTTTGAAGGGCGCCCCTATCTGCCGCTTGCCCCTTGGCTCGTGCTCATTCCAGGAGCGGTGCTGGCGCTCACCATTCTCTCGATCAACCTCATTGGCGATGGATTGAAAGACTATTTTTCGGGAAGCCGGTCATGAGCCTGCTCGAGGTAGAAGAGCTGGTCATGGAGTATCGCGGCGGCCGGAAGGTCTCGCGCCCCCTCGATGCCGCCAGCCTCTCCGTGTCGGCCGGCGAAATTGTCGCCATCGTCGGCGAAAGTGGGTCAGGAAAGAGCACTCTTGCCGCTGCCATCGGGCGCCTGCCGATCCCCGGCCTGCTGCTCGTTTCCGGAACAGTTTCCATAGATGGAACGGACGTCGCGACGCACGACGAGCCCGGATTGAAAAGGCTACGACAAGAAACGATCGGGTATATCTTCCAGGACCCGGTCGCGACCCTGGATCCGACCATGAAGATCGGCCGGCAATTGGCTGTGGCACTCGGTGGCGGGCGGGCCGAGGCCCTGCAAGCCCTGGAGGGGCTCGGCCTGCGCGACCTCGACCGCGTGCTGGCAAGCTACCCGCATCAGATTTCAGGCGGCATGGCGCAGCGCGTCGCTATCGGGTTGGCGCTGGCGAGGCGGCCAAAGCTGATCATTGCCGACGAGCCAACGGCAGCCCTTGATGCTTCCGTCAAGCGGACAGTACTCGAACTTCTTGTGCGGGCGTGTCATGCAAGGGGGTCTGCTCTATTGCTGGTCACGCATGACCTGCATGCGGTCCAGCAGCACGCGGCCAGCGTCGCTGTTATGTATGGCGGACGTGTCATCGAGCGGGGCATGACAGCCGACGTACTCGGGCATCCTGTGCATCCCTACACAACCGCCCTGATGGATGCCGCAGTCGGACGAGAGCGGCCCGGGGAGCGGGTGGAGCCAATCCCCGGCATGCCGCCTCAACTGATGGCCCGTGCGGAGTTCTGCGCCTTCGCGCCGCGCTGCGGCCATGCCACGGACCTCTGCCGCACCGAACGCCCGATGCCCCAGTTGCCGCACGATGCGGCCTGTCACTATGCAGACAGTCTGGCCGTGGAAGACACGGAGTGAGCGGGCCGGTGCTTGAACTCGCGGGCGTCGGCAAACACTATTTGGGTGGTCCGCCATGGGCCCGCCACCGCATCCAGGCGCTGTTGCCATTGTCACTCCAGCTCGGTATGGGCGAAATGCTTGCGGTGGTCGGTGAATCCGGCTCGGGAAAAACAACACTGGCGCGCCTCTGCCTTGGTCTCACCAAGCCAAGCGAGGGCCTGCTCGCGTTTTCAGGCGCCCCGGTTCTGGGTCAATCGCGCAAACTGCGTGGCAAACTTGCCGCCGTGCTGCAGAACCCGTCTCAGTCGCTCAATCCCAGCATGCGGATTGGACGCTCGATCGCCGAGCCGATGTATCTGGCGGGTATGAGCCAGCAGGCTGACCGCCGGGCCCGGGTGCTGGAACTCCTCGATCATGTGGGACTGCCCAGGGACTTCGCCGACCGGTTCCCGCAGGAACTGTCGGGCGGACAGCGGCAGCGCGTCACCATCGCCCGAGCCCTCGCCACCAGGCCCAAACTCATCGTCTTTGACGAGGCGGTGAGCGCACTCGATGTTTCGGTGCAAGCGCAGGTTCTCAATCTGATCATCGATCTCCAACGCGAGATAGGTTTCGCCGGCCTCTTCATCACCCACGACCTAGCAGTTGCACGATACGTTGCCGATCGGGTTTTGGTGCTCCGTCACGGCGCGGTTGAAGCGCTGCTTCCTGCGCATTCGCTGTATGAAGCCAGTCCGGTGGACTACGTCCGTAAACTGCAGGTCAGCAGCGGTCTTCTGTGAAGTCGACGAGCCGGAAACAATCAAACCAAGGGCTGGCCTGTCTGCCGAAAGGTTCGCTTTGGACCAGAAGCAGCCCCTCAAGCCAACTGCCACCTACCATGTAGTCCGCCAACGAACCGGTGGCGGAATGAAGCGCCTTAATGCCAAGTGCGGAATAGCCGACCAGAGAACGCCCCGAATGCATTGCGAATTGTGGGGCTGTATTAGCAGTCTCCAGTTGGCTTCGCGCAGCCAGCAGGGCGAATAGACGCGACCTTTCCGAGGGTTAGCCAAGTCACCCAGCGGGGACAAAAAACACCTGTAATATTAATAATTTAGTGGCGGTGGATGTAGTCACCGCAAACCAGCCTCCGTTTTCCCTGTTCGTCGGGAGAATACAGGGACTTTGGCAGTTTTCTGGCCTTCTCGCACCTGACGGGACGCCGATTTTCTCAGTCTCTTCAGTGCATTAGCGGCTAAATTCCCTAAGCCCCTGAACAGGGAATCTTTTCGTCCGATCAGGGAATTCATATCCTGAACACCCTTCACGATCAGGGTCGCTGGCACGACGAACTTAGAAGGTCGCGGTCCAGGTTCTCCGACCACTTTTGCACCGGGGTTCATTTGCCCCGAGATGAAAATTGGTCCCTCGGCTCCGGCACGAGGCGCGGATCGCTCGCCTCTGAGGGGTGCCGACTTTTAGTTTGTACCCCCAATTCCCTCGTTCGCCGATGACAGCAATCCTGCTCGGGTCGCAGCCGCTCACTGTTCTCGGGGTCGGCACGACTGACCAGTCACCGTTGTGGTGCTGGGTAGATAGGAGCGCCAAAGTGCGAAAGACCCGACCACCCGTGCCCAACCGTAGGAACAACGACCGACAAATTGAATATTGGCCGACCGCAAACCTGCGTCCCGGTCCACGAGTGCGAAAGCACCCTGAGGCCCAGATCGAACGCATCCGCGCTAGCATTCAGCGCTTCGGCTTTCTGTGTCCGCCACTGATTGAGGCGACCGGCGAGATCATCGTAGGCGTCGCGCGCGTCGAGGCCGCTCGTCGAATTGGCTACGACGAGTTGCCGGTACTCGTCGCGAGCAATCTGTCTGCGGCCGACATCAAGGCCTACCGCATCGCCGACAACAAGCTCGCGGAGATGTCCACTTGGGACCGCGATGTGCTGAAGCTCGAGTTCCAATCCATCCTCGAGATCGATAGCAGCTTCGATCTTCAGTGGTCCGGTTTTGACACTGCCGAGATTGATCTGGTTCTCAATCCCATCGACGCCAGCGAGGACGAGAGCCCCGACGACGAGGCCCCTGCCCCGAATGCCGTGCGCGTCAGCCGGGTTGGCGACGTGTGGATGCTGGGGGAGCATCGGCTGGTCTGCGGTGACGCATTGTCCAGCGAGACCTTTGGTGTGCTCATGGGCGGCGAGACGGCCCGGCTGGTTCTAAGCGATGTCCCATACAACGTACCGGTCGATGGTCACGTGGGCGGGCTCGGCAAGACGCACCATCGGGAATTCGTGCAAGCCTCTGGTGAAATGACTACCGACGAGTTCGCGGACTTCCTATGCAAAGCCATCGTGGTGATGGCCGCGAACGTAGTGGATGGAGGCATCGTCGCATTATTCATCGACTGGCGAAGCGTCGAGACCATGCTCCGGGTCGGACGAGAACAAGGGCTGAAGCTGCTCAATCTCATTGTCTGGAACAAGTCCAACGGCGGCATGGGCAGCCTCTATCGCAGCAAGCATGAACTGCTTCTGGTTTTCAAGAAGGGCAAGGCTTCGCACGTAAATAACGTAATGCTTGGCGCCAAAGGCAGGTACCGGACCAACGTTTGGGACTATGCCGGCGTGAACACTTTTGGCGCTGGGCGCATGGCAGACCTCGAGGCACACCCTACGGTAAAGCCGGTGGCCATGATTGCCGACGCTATCATGGATCTGACCAACCGAAATGAATTGGTGATCGACAGCTTCGTGGGATCCGGCACGACGATTGTGGCCGCTCAGAAGACAGGGCGGATCGCTCGTTGCACCGAACTCGATCCGCTCTACGTTGATGTGGCTATCCGGCGGTTCAAGGCACGGTTTGGCATAGACGCGATTCATCAGGAAACTGGACTGACGTTCGACGCGCTGGCCGCTCGGCGCGCCGCAACAAGCCCGGAAGAGACCTCTCCGCTCGTTGAACGACCCGTTCGCACTCGCGTGCGCCCGAGCGCGGTATCGGTGGGGGAGGTTTGATATGGCCAGTGACACGACCGCCAAGCCGCCCTCTCCTATCGTTCGCCGGCGGGAGAGACCCCGACCGCAGAAAGGGGCTCCGGTTCCGGCGCCCTCCCCCACATCGGAAGAACCGTATGAGGTCGGGTACGGTAAGCCGCCACGGCATGCTCAATTCCTGCCGGGCCAGTCTGGCAACCCCAACGGCAGGCCAAAGGGGGCAAGGAGTCCGTTCACACTGTTGCGTCAGGAGCTTCAGGGCAAAGTCACCCTTCGTGAAAACGGTAGGGTGACAACCGTCACCAAGCTCGAAGCGATCATGAAGCGCGTCGTGGCTGATACGCTCAGTGGCAAACCATCTCAGACCAGATTGCTGTTCGCACTGCTGCATGTCTTCGAGGCGCAGGACGCGGCGATTCCAGACGATCGTGATCTGTCGCGCTCTGATGAGGAGCTACTGCGCAACCTGCTGAAGGGCTTTGCCGATGAATGAGATTCCAAAACACCCCCTGCCTGTTGATGATCAGGCGGCGGTGCTCGAGGTGCTACTGACCAGACGCCTCGACGCCTTCATCGCAAAAACATTCCAGCACCTCAACGATGGCCAGAACGTCAAGCCAAACTGGCTCCTCAGCACAATGGCGTGGCACCTCGATCAGGTCGAACGGGTCGAGCTGACGCGGCTGATCATCAACGTGCCGCCGCGGCACCTGAAGTCGATCTCGGCTTCGGTGGCCTTTCCGGCGTTCGTCCTCGGACGGAACCCTGGCACCACGTTCACGCTGGTTTGCTACTCTCAGGAGCTAGGTGAGAAGATGATGCGAGATCTGCGCAGCGTCCTCGGGAGCCCCTGGTACAGGCGGGCGTTCCCGGACGTCCGCCTCACCAAGAACACCTCCTCTGAGATTGTCACGGATCGCAACGGCGGGGTGAACATGACCTCGGTCGAGGGCACACTGACGGGGCGTGGGTCCGACATCATCATCGTCGACGATCCGATCAAGCCTGGCGATGTTCAGTCGGAAGCCGAGCGTAAGCGCGTCAATGAGTGGTTCTCCAACACCCTGTTCTCTCGGCTCAACGACAAGAAGACGGGCCGCATCGTCGTAGCCATGCAGCGCCTGCACGAAGACGATGTGACCGGCTACCTGACCGCATCACCCGGCCATGGCTGGAGCGTGCTAAAAGCGCCGGCAATTGCTGAGCTTGAAACGGTCCATCCACTGATCGGAAGGTCCAAGCCTTACATCCGTGTCTCTGGAAGTGTGATCGATCCTGACCGTGAGGATCACGAGACCCTTGCCCAGCTCCAGCGCGACCTCGGTTCTTTGGTCTTTTCTGCGCAGTACCAGCAGGACCCGATCCCGCGCCTTGGCAACCTGGTCAAGAGCGCCTGGTTCAAGACCTACTCTCTCGATGAACTGGATCGGGGGTTCGATGCGGTGGTCGTCAGTTGGGACACCGCCTCCGCGGCCAATGAAAACAACGACTTTTCCGCCGGGTCCGTCTGGGGCGTTAAGGACAATCGCTACTACCTTCTACGCGTCTACCGCGAGCGGCTGGAGTATCCCGCACTTCGTAGACTCATACTCGAAGTCATCGACCGACACAGCGCCGGTCGAGTGCTGCTCGAGAAGGCAGACAGTGGCCGCAACCTCTATAGCGACCTGATCGAGCGCGACCAATACAACCGCTACCGCACGGTCAACCCCAAGGGGAGCAAGGAAGATCGTCTTGCCGCGTGCTCAGCCATCATCGAAGAAGGGCGAGTCTACCTGCCGGAGTCGGCTGACTGGTTGCCGGCCTTCCTTAGCGAGGTCACCGGCTTCCCCAACACCAAGCACGATGACCAGGTCGATAGTCTCAGTCAGTTTCTCAACCACATGCGGCGTCAGCTGGGTGGTCAGCTGAAGCTCAACTCGCAGGGTCGGCCAAAACTGGAGCGCAAGCGGCTTCGTCCACGCCATAGCTAGGGCGCCAAGGAGGCAACTTCTATCAATCCGTGGAGTTCGCGCTCGTTCAGCTAGAGGCTCTGGGGACATCCGGTAGACGGATGGAATTTGCACCGGCTAGTCCGCGTGCCAACCGTGCCTGTCGCCGGTCACCTCGCAAACCGCTTTACGGCTTTGGGCCAGTCGAAGGGCAATGGATACGATCCGACGTACCAGCCCGTCATCACGGGGTTCCCATTGACGTCGCTATAGTAGGAACTCTGGATATCCTCCTTCGTATTGGTCTCGAGGGGAACAAAGGCTGGGTGACCATCTTTGTTTGCGACCATGAAGATCATTGGATCACTGAAGAACCCATCGAAGAACCCTCCGCCAAACATTGTGCAACCCGTTAAGCGGAAACCGTCGATGACGTCGGACTTGCAGGTAGCGCCCTTGTAGGGCCTGCCGTCGAAGTTCTTGAATTCCCCCCTGTTGGTCATCTTGATGTAGAGGAGAGCCAGAGCCTCCTCGACCTTTCGGGCGTCGTCGCTGGTCGAGGCCATAGCGTCCTTCTCCTCAATCATCAGCCAGCCGCGCCAAAGGGCTTCACAGCGCTGGTTCCACCATTCGCTTGCCGCGACGGGTGCCCATTCCAGATAAGGCGCACCAAGGTCTTTCTCGATCTGGGCGTTGTTTTCGGCTTGTCGCGCCCGGATCCACTCAACCGATTCATCGGTACCGGTAACCCCGAACTTTTCGTCGGACTCTTTGATGATGGCGAGGTAGCGCTTTTGCCCATCGCAATAAGAGTTCAGTGCATCAGGTCCGAACTTGTGTGCCTCCTCCGCAGCGGCAGGCGCGGCAATACAGACTCCCGTCACGACCACCGCGAGCGCAGCAAGAGTGCGAAAGCCGCAGGCTTGCGGTGCTGTCCCGGTGCGGACGATGTGGTTATGGGCCTTTGGTTCTATGCGCAAAATGAGCTCCATCAGATCGGTGTTGATACCGGACACTGATGAGACTAATAGGCTGCAAGTCAACTTCAAATGAGACTCATCGGCTGTAGATCGATGGGCTACATCCGCGTTGCCTCGAAGGCATGGAACTTCGACAAATCTTCGCCGGGAACATCAAGCGGCTGCGTAAAGAGCGCGGCATGTCGCAGGAGGACCTCGCGTTCGAGAGCGGGCTGCACCGGACCTACATTTCTGGCATCGAACGGGGCATCCGTAACGTCGGGCTCGACAATATTGGCGTCATAGCCGCGGCACTGGGAGTTCCACCCGAAGCCCTGCTTAAAGCCTAGCGCAACGGCGTCACTCGACCCGCTCTGCCATGTCTCTGTTGGGTGCTCACTTAGGTACGCGGGCCGGAGGTAGAGGCGATCGAACAAGCTGTCGAAGCTTGAGGTCGTCATCCGCGAGTATAGCGGGTCACTACCTCATTAAATTGACCAGAAAATAGCGTCGTCTAGCCTCGCATCTGCAAGCTGGAAGTTCACTCAGAGGGGATTAGCGGGCCGTAAAAGAGCTAAAGTCCTTCCGTCGCTATGGATTGCAGAGCTCGCAAATACTTGGGTCGGCTCGTGAGTCAGCCTGTTGAGCTATTTCTTCTGTGTGCCCGCACGACGCACAAGAAGAAACCCTCGACCTGATCGCGGAGGTCGGCTCCCCACACCAGCCGCACTCAAGTCCGCGCACGACTTTCACCACGCGGAATCCAGGATATCCGCAAGACGGGCATCGACTTTTGAACTGACTGACCAGATCGGCAGCGGCGCGTGCAATGACCTGCATCCGGGTTGGATTCCGATATGCGCGCATGTCGGTTTCAACAAATGCGGTGCCGAACTTGCCAACGAAGTCCGTTGTCACGGACACTAGAGCGTTCTCGTCGACGATACTCTTGTCGATGCCAAGCGTTGGATCTGGAGCACCATCTACACATGCGGAAACAACGATCCCGTGCTCGGGAAAGCCACACCTGATAGCAAACGACAGCGCGTCTTCCGCTTGGCTCACAACCTGGTGAGCGTAGTTGGTCTCGAGCGAAACGTCTTCCCCAAGCAGTTCGAGGCCTGTCAGCCTGTCAACTAGCAGAATAAGCTCCCGTGCCTGCGGCACGATCGGCATGGCGGGGTGAGGACCGAAGGTGCCTTCGCTGGCAATTCCCACAGACGCACCCGGCACAAGCGCGAATCCAGCAGCGATCTTCGCGCGCGCCGCGTCAAGTTGTGAGCCTTTTCGCGGCACCTCTCTGCTGAAGCTTCCGAACTGATCAGTATCGAGGTCGGCCGGCACCATAACGTCAAGCCCAAGAGCTTTTGCGAGAGTAGGTGCAATCGCCGCCTCCTTGCCATGCATTGTGGCCAGGACCGCAGACTTGCCGTTGAAATAGGATGACCAGTCCGGCGACACTAGAAGTAGCCTTCCTGCTTCTTGCGTTCCAGCGATCCACCATCCTCACCGTCGTTGATCCGCCCTTGCCGCTCTGAGTTGGAGGACGCCGAGGTTTCGAGCACAACGCTTCCGAGGTCAGACGCGGTGGAAGCAATCGCACCGGTCACTGGCCAGCATCCGAGCGTGCGGAACCTTACAGAGCGCACAACTGGCGTCTCGCCCGGTAAGAACCTCATGAGTGACTCGTCATCCACCACGACGAAAGAGCCACCTCGTTCGACCACTGGGCGATGCATGGCAAAGTAGAGCGGTGCCAGTTGGATCTTTCGCCACAGGGCGTAAGCGAGAATATCGTTCTCGGTCCAGTTTGAGAGCGGAAAGACCCTGACGGTTTGACCAGGCGAGATACGCGAATTGTAGATCTGCCAAAGCTCTGGTCGTTGCTGACGTGGGTCCCAGACGTGGTTGGCATTCCGGATCGAAAAAACACGCTCCTTGGCGCGCGTCTTTTCCTCATCCCGCCGTGCCCCACCAAAAATGAAGTCGTAACCCCCTTCGTCAAGGGCGGACTTGAGCGCCTCGGTGCGCATGATCCGCGTGTAGTGCTCGCCGTGGTCGAAAGGATTGATCCCCTGCTGCCGGCCGACCTCATTGGCATAGACAATGAGGTCCAGCCCGTTGGTGCGAACGAAATCATCACGGAATGCGAGCAAGGAGCGAAACTCCCAAGTCGAGTCGACATGCAGGAGTGGAAAAGGGGGCTTACTAGGATAGAAAGCCCGGAGCGCGAGGTGCGCCATCACTGTTGAATCCTTTCCTGCCGAAAACAGCATTACGGGATTGCTGGCCTCCGAAACGGCTTCACGCAGGATCTGAATTGATTCCGATTCAAGTCTCGACAGGTATGAGCTGCTGGTTTCCAAAAGACGATCTCCTGATCAACGCCGCTGTTTGGCCGTGGATGCTCAAACAGCTGCCCGCAGTTCGGTGTCGGACTCCGCTGAAGCCGCCATTGGGGTCCAATTCAGGTCGCCGCCATAGCGCCATGCCATCCGACCGGCCTCATCGAGGGCGAACAGGTGCAGCCAACGATTGTCGAAGAGTGCCCGAACGCCGGCATGCTTGCCCAGAATTTCGGTCATGGCCTCGCATGGCGCGGCGATACAGACCGATAGCCGCAATGGCTCATGGACGAACTGCTCGCCGTCATGGACCGACTGCCAGGGAAGACCGGCACGCATCGCTCCGCCATTGCCTTCGAGAACGCCCATCCCACCGACAACGTTATGCAGTAGCTTGTTGCCCCCGCCGAACAGCGCAGGAGCCACAGTCGAGCCGTAGTATTGCAGACTGATCCAGCTCGCGACGACAACCGGTGCGGTCATGATCAGTTCCAGCACCTTGAACCCACTGTCCGCCCGCCAATCATAGTCATGGAGGAAAGCACGCCCTTGTAGGTTCTTGCCTGATGTGAACCGCCGGGGCGCTCCAATGAAGGCATTGCAGCCGGCCAGTGCCCATTCCGGACGGATCTCGGCCCAGTCCCGGCTGCGCCGGAGAATCGTTTCTTCGGTCGCGTGCGGCAGGCGCAGGGCGCGTTCAGATCTGGCAATCAGGCCGGCCGAAGCGAACCAGTCCTGCGCGACCGCCAGATCTGGACCATGCGAAGGCGACTGATGATCCTCGTCAAAGAGCGTGACCGTGTCCGTGGTCGTGTCGTGCAGCGCAGCCACGAACAGGGTATCGGCCGGAACTTCGATTCCTTCACCGACGAGACCAGAGCGCACCTCGCCGTCATTTAGCAGCACGGCCAGAAGCCTGGAGTTGACGTCCCCGGCGTAACCCCCGCAAGCACCGCAATGGAGCGCGCTCGCATGCGGATTGTTGACGACGTTTGCCCCGTGTCCGGCGAGCACGACCAGTCGCGCGAAGTTACTGGTCAATGACATGGCCCGCAGCACCGTCGCTGCGGTCTTGATGCGTGTCGGAAGATCCGGCCTCGGAACGAGTTGGGGCGCCGGGTCGGTCGCCAGCCGCGCACCCTTGAGTCCAAGCGCATCGCCCACCAACTTGCTGGCATAGATAGGCCCTGTGGCCTCGACAAATGCAAAGGACGAGACGGCTGCGAGCTTGAACCGCCCCCAAGCCCGTTTCGCCCTTTCCTTGACCCGGGTGGACCGGTCAGTGCCAGCCATTCCGCGATCACCAGCGACTGAACTGAGTCCGGAGTTCAGAAGGACTGGAAGGCGATGCTCCTCAACGTCCGACGCGAACCGCCGGTGGGAGGCAGACATGCCGAAGAACCCTGCAAAACCGAGAGTCTGGATCTCTGGGTTCAAGGACTCAAGAGCGCGGCGAAAGACTTCGGAACGCACGTCGATGCAGAAAGCCGCCTGTATAGCGGGTCGGCTTTCTCGAGCACCGGCGCTTGGGGCTGCAAGAGTATCAGCTAGGGCTCGTTGTGCCGCACGCTCAGCGGCTTCCTGCAACAATGCATCGACCACTTGATCCGCAGCTGGCTTCAACGGTGCAGCATGGACGGCAACCACGGCTCCCCAGTCGGCTAAAATCTGGTCCCCGTAGCGATCCCACAGGACCTCCTCCCAAAGCATCCGGATGGCAAGGAAGTCGCCAACCGTAGCATCCGTTCCCCCCTTCAATTCGGCCTGCCACAAGAGGTAGCGGGCATACTGGGCCCATCCACCAAGGCCAATGAGAAGCTGGTGGAAATAGGTCTCGAGGGCTGCATCCGGCAGTCCCAGACGCGCGGTCGCTCTTTCCAGCGCCTGCACAGCACCTTCCGGAGCTTCCGCGACATGGGTCGCAAAACCGGAGAGGCCGACAATTTCTGGCGTGAGGTCGTGCATCGCAACCAAACGCCATGCCGCGTATGCGCTCCGTCCCCGAGGCGCTGCCCAGAGGGCTTGTCCCTCGTCGAGATATCCGGCGGCCCACGCGCCGAAGCGTTCATTGATCAAGCCCGGCCAATCGATGCCGGACACTTTGGCTGCAAGGTCGGCAACGGTCATGGTTGCGACTAGGGGCCGTGCAGGAGTTTGCAACTGGGACTTCAGTGACGCGAGGCTTTCGGGCCCAAGCCCTAACGGCGCTCTGGCCAAAGCATCAGACAGGTCCTGCTCGTTTATGGTGCCCTTCGCAATCTGGTCGCGATACCAACTGCGTGGCATCGTGACGGACGCTCCAGCAACCCGTGCAAGGCGCGCCGCAACCTGGCTGAGCGGTTCGTCAGTCTGACCCAGGAACGGATTGACCGCGACACTCGAGGCGAGAGGCCAAGCAGGAGGAATTGCCCCCGCGGCCCGGTCGGCTGCAAGGCGGATCTGGTGGGCCTGGGGTTCGCTGGATATATCGACATGCGACATGGTTAGGCTCCGGTTGAGTTGGATTTAGGTGCCGTGTGGCCCGCAACACGCCAGCCACCGAGCATCCGGTCGAAGATGGCGTTTGTGTAAAAACCATTGGAAAGATGCACACGAAGTCCCGCGGCTGCCGGGTGGTAGGCCCAGAGGGGGAACATCGCCTGCACAACCGCGACGACGCCAAAGCTGAGCACGGCAAGAGCGATAAGCGTCCATTCCAGAGCTCCCGGGGCTGGCGTCAGTGGAAGGACGCTCGCGGTGAGCCAGACTGCAACCTGCTGCAGCGCGAAGTAACCCACAGATGTCGCGACGGCATAGACGATCGTCAGCCGGGTAAGGGCCCTCGGTGCGGCGTCGGCAAGGCCCTGGGCAAGCATGTAGGCAACACCGAAGATCAGGATCGCGCCGAGTGCGATGGCCTGCGGCGACTTGTGTTCAAATCCGAACACGAGCCCGATCACGACGTAGATCGCGAGGGCAAGCAGGAAGGCGCGCGCTACTGCGCCTGCCTTGGGAATGGCGACGGGCCCTGGCCGGCGATTGGCGGCAATCGTCTCTACGGCACCGCCGGAGGCGAGGAACGAATGCGCCTTGTAGAGCGAGTGCGCCACGATATGCAGCAGCGCCAGCGGGAACAGCGCCAGTCCGCATTGCAGCACCATGAACCCCATCTGGGCGACGGTCGACCAGGCGAGCGAAGTCTTGACCGCAGGCTGGGTGAGCATCACGAGCCCACCGAAAAGGGCCGTGAAACCTCCAACCACGACCAGAACGGCAAGGACCGTTGGCGCCAGCAGCATTACGTCGGCGAAGCGAATGAGGAGAAACCCGCCAGCATTGATAACGCCTGCGTGGAGCAAGGCTGAGACTGGGGTTGGGTTCTCCATAACTTCAGTCAGCCAGCCATGCGTGGGAAACTGAGCCGACTTCAGGAGCGCTGCGGCGGCGAACAGCGCGGCTGCTGCCATGGCGAGACCGCCCCCCTCACCAGACCGCGCCGCTTCGAGGATGCTGCCAATGTCCGTTGTGCCGTATTGGATACCGAGGACAACCGCAGCGCCGAACAGCGCCAAGTCACCCAGCCGCGCGGTGATAAACTTCTTTCGGGCGGCCCGCTGCGCTGCCGGCCGCTCCGGGTAGAAGAGCAGCAATTGGTGCAGGAAGAGGCTGGTCGCGATCCAGGCCAGGACGAGTTGAATGAGATTGCCCGCCAGCACGAGCATAAGCACGGCGGCAAGGGTAAGAGACAGCCAGCCACTGAAAGCTGCTTGCCTTGCCTCGCGGGCCAGATACGTCGCGGTATAGCGCACGACGATCCAGCCGATAAATGAGACGAGAAGCAGCATCGTGACGCTGACAGCATCCAGCCGTATCGAAACGCCTGTCCCCCAAAGGCCGAACAACGGGCTGACCTCGGTGCCAAGCATTGCCAGCGCCAAGGCCGACAGCGCTGCGATCAACAGCGCAACCAAAGCCAGCGCTTCGCAGAGCCGCACGGTGGATCGTATCCGCTTCTCTGGGCTTGCGAAGGCGATCACGCCGCTCAACAGCAGGCAGAACGGTGCGAGAAGAGGTAACGCAGTGATGGGCACGAGGTCATTCTCCGAGCTGCATGTCACAGTGGCGGAGTGTTAGCCTTGAGCGATCGTGGGATAAAATTCATTGTTTCGGCGATTTCGTTCTGTTTTATAGGACGATATGAAGAGCCTGAACTTTAACCACCTGCGGTATTTCTGGGCCGTCGCGCACGAAGGCAGCCTGACACGAGCGGCCGAACGACTGAATCTGTCTCAATCCGCCCTGTCAGTGCAAATCCACAAACTCGAACATCAAATGGGCCACCAGCTGTTTGATCGAGTGGGCAAGCGGCTCGTTTTGACCGAGGCCGGCCAGATCGCCCTCGACTATGCCGACAGCGTCTTTAGTGCCGGCGACGAATTGATGAGCACCCTGGAAGGCCGACCAGCCGACAAGCGTCAAGTGCTGCGAGTCGGTGCCCTGACGACACTTTCGCGCAACTTTCAGTTGGAATTCTTGCGTCCCCTTATCGGTCGCTCGGATGTGGAACTGATCGTTCGCTCTGGAACCATGCGCGATCTGTTGGCACAGCTGGAGGCTCATGCCATCGATGTAGTGCTCTCAAACAGTGCTGCCCTGCGCGACTCCCGGACGCCATTCCGCAATCACCTGCTGAGTGACCAGGCCGTGAGTCTCGTCGGACGACCCAGACCAGATGGACCGCGCTTCAGGTTCCCTGAGGACATGCGAACCGAACCCGTCCTTTTGCCAAGTCTCGATAGCGATATCCGGGTCGCTTTCGACCGCCTGATGGATCTGGCGGGCATTCGGCCAATTATCGTGGCTGAAGTCGACGACATGGCCATGTTGCGCTTGTTCGCACGAGAGAGCTCGGGCCTTACCCTTGTCCCACCTATCGTGGTGCGAGACGAACTATCGTCGGCAGTGCTGACAGAATACTATCGCATGCCGCGGCTGACCGAGAGCTTTTACGCGATCACGCAGCAGCGCCGGTTTCCTAACCGCCTGCTGGGTGAACTCCTCGCAAGATATGAGAACTCAGACCCCAATACATCGGCTCCGGCGTAGCCGCCCGCGCGGCGGCCTTCATGCGCACTTAGTGAACAAAACGGGGATTCAGGAAACCGACGTTTCCGTCAGACCGACAACAATTCTTTGTCCCATTGGTGAAAATTCCGGCCTTAACGCTCGGCTAAGGCTACTTGTGGCTTAATTCGCGCTGCGAAAAGTCGGGGTGGACAGGTGACCGTAGCAACAGCAAGTGAGGCCTCTCAAGGCAAGACGTCGTTCTGGGGGGCATTTGAGGAGGTTGCAGGACGCACGCTAATCCTGCTTTGGCTCTTCTACGTGGTTCAGATCCAGGGCACCCATCTTGTGGAAATCCTGATCGAGGGCGATCCGGCCTTCGCGGTCATTGCAGAATTCTCGAAGTCCCTGATGCTGCTGATCTTCAGCCTGATCGCGGTCGGCCTGACGCTAGCGCGACGTCCGGCCAAGGCAGTCGCCGTCGGGCTTGAGCCGCGGATCAGCGCATTGCTTGGCACCTACCTAATACTCCTTATTCCCCTTATGCCCTCTGGTCACATCGGCGAGTTCTGGTCGCTGGTCGCCGTGTTCGTCATGATCGTGGGGCTCTGCTCTTCCGCCTACAGTCTCTCGTGGCTGGGACGCTCCTACTCGATCATGGCGAGCGCTCGCAAACTGGTCACCGAGGGTCCCTACAGCGTTGTCCGGCATCCGCTCTACTTCTGCGAGATCGTCCTCATGGCAGGCGTCACTCTGATCAATTTCTCTGTCTGGTCGGTCGTGGTCGCGCTCGTTGTGGTGCTGCTGCTGTGGCGCCGCATGATCAACGAAGAACGCATTCTTACCAAGGCCTTCCCCGAATACGCCACCTACGCCAGACGCGTGCCGCGCATCATTCCGCGTCTGCGTTTCGGAGAAAAGCGTGAAACAGATATCGAACCCGCAGCGTCCTGACGATTAGTTGTTCGCGTCCGCAGCAGCGTTCGCGTGCTGAATCCGTGACGTGCTTCTGGCCGAGTTAAGGAACTCACATTCGCTATAACATAGACTGATACCAGTTACAGAGCATGGCGCGTCTAGTGTCTCGCAATGCTCTCGATTCGGCAGCAGCTCGACATAATAGTGGAGCTAGGCACGCAAACCGGGATGACGGTCGTAGCCATCAAAGAGTCGGGATGTGCGGCTCCGCTAATCCCTCAAACCGCGGCCTCGCCAGCAGATAACCCTGAAATAGCGTCAGGCCAAGATCACTCAGAGCCCGGAATTCGTCGATAGTTTCGATGCCCTCGCACACTGTTTTGATGCCGAGGTCCGCGAGCATCCCTGTCACCGCTCGAACGATTGTCATCTTGGTTTTGTCGGTATCGATCCCACGGATCAGCTCCATGTCGAGCTTGACGATGTCGGGCTGGAACTGGGCGAGTAGGTTCAACCCCGCGTGGCCGGCACCGAAATCATCAATGGCCGTCTTGAAGCCCATGTCGCGGTAGCTGCGCAGGATCCCGAGCAAATGACTGGGCTCGACACGCTCCGCTTCGGTAAACTCAAGTATGATATTTTCGAGCGGGAAACCAACAGCTGACGCGGCCGCCAGCGTCAACCGAATGCAGGCCCGAGGTTCATAGACCGCGTTTGGCATGAAGTTGATCGACAGGCAGGCGCCCTGCGCTGCCAGGTCGAGCTTATGCGCCAGATTTATCGCCCTGACACGGCATTGCTGGTCAAAGCCATACCGGTTCGTAGCGTCTACAGCCGACAGGACCGATTGAGCCCCCTCCCCATGCGGACCACGAACAAGGGCTTCGTGCGCGAACACAGAGCCCGACCGAATGTCGACGATGGGTTGAAATGCCATGGAGAACGGCAGTTCAAACTTCGCGCCATTCCTGCAGCCTTCGCACCCAGACATAGAATTGTTTCACTCCCTCAGAGTTCGTGCCGAAGCTAGCGAACACTCATTAATGACTGGTTTGGTGGCGGTATGTTCCTGCCGGAGCGGGGTCGGCCGCCTTTCCCGGGCATTCGGGTGAAGCCGCCCCATTCGCCAATCATGACAACTACTCAAAATTCGGCGGATGGAAGTTAGATCTCTGACCTTGGCGCGCCCACCAATGCGACGCTGCCCGTATGCATTAGCATTAAGCAAAATCAGACGATGCGCAAATTGTGGGCAAACTGCCGAATTTGTTGTCGCAAGTGTGAGTCGGTGACGCCAAAAAATCCAGGAATCCCGGGAGTTTTGAATTGGCACGCCTCTTGCAAAGCATTCGGCGAGCTAGCCGCTAGGGATCCAGCCCCTCCCAAAATGAGGCGCACAGGACCAAGAGCGACTGTTGGTGCGGGAGAAATCCGCACCAAGCACGGCGGGATAAAAACCCGGGAGATCTCAAACCAAGAGCGGCCTTAATCGGCAGTTTCGAAGGGAGATCGTTCGTGCGTCATCACCATTTTTGCACTTCACAAAATTCACGCTTCCGCTCAAGGGCGGCTGCAGCACTGCAATTTCCAAACCACTGCAGGAAGGGCCGGCAATGACGGTTCATGCTCAAATCGCGCCAGGCCTTGCAACGCCGAAGCTCCGGCTTGAGGCACTCTCACACGAGTTCAGGAGCCGGAATTCGGCGCCGGTCCAAGCCATTTCCAACATTTCGCTTGATGTCAGACCGGGCTCGTTCGTCAGCCTGATCGGACAGTCCGGCTGCGGCAAGTCCACGCTTTTCAATATCCTGGCAGGACTGCTAACACCTAGCTCCGGCCGGGTGTTGCTTGATGGTAACGACATCACGGGTCGGGCGGGCCTTGTTTCATACATGCTGCAGAAAGACCTGCTGCTGCCGTGGCGCACGGTGCTCGATAACGTAATCTATGGCCTCGAGATCCAGGGCATGGACCGCCGCGAGGCCCGCGACGTGGCCGAGCCGCTGATGGATCGATATGGCCTCGGCAAGTTCAAGAAGCACTATCCGAGCAGTCTCTCTGGTGGCATGCGCCAGCGCGCCGCGCTGCTGCGCACGCTGCTGTGCAACAACGACGTCATCCTCCTCGATGAGCCGTTTGCCGCCTTGGACGCCCAGACGCGCTTTCGCATGCAGGAGTGGCTACTGACGCTGTGGCAGGACTTCGGCCGCACGGTCTTGTTCGTAACTCACGACGTCGACGAGGCGGTTTTCCTCTCGGACGAAATCTGTGTGCTCTCACCTCGGCCCGGCCGGATCGCTGATCGCTTCGATGTGCCACTGGCCCGTCCGCGTAATCGCGAGGTCGTCACTTCTCCTGACTTCGTCAGCATCAAGCAGCGCTGCCTTGACCTACTTTTCGCGACTGAAGCTGCACCTGCGACGGAAGGAACAGCGGCATGACACAAGAGACCTCGTCGAGCGCTCCGCCCGATCGTGCCCTTACCCCCCTCCCAGTTGGGGGTCTGAAGAAGCGCACTGGGGTGGTAATTACGAGCGAAAGACCGTGGCCTCGCTCAGCCATCTGGCTGCTGCAGCTGGCCATTTTCCTCGCGATCGTCGGAGGGTGGGAGGCGGGTGCCCAACTCGGTTTCATCGACCCGTTCTTCTGGTCGTCACCGTCGAGGATCGCCACTGCATTTGTTACGGTCTTCAATGAAGGCACGGTGTTTTACGACACGTGGTTCACATTCTCGGCGACCGTTGCCGGCTTCGTTCTGGGTTCGCTCCTTGGTGCCGTCGTCGGTCTCAGCCTCTGGTGGTCAATCAACGCTGCCGCCGTCGTGCGGCCCTACATCGTGGTCTTCAACGCCGTTCCCAAGATTGCGCTCGGACCGCTGATCATCCTCATCTTCGGTATCGGCATTTCGTCCAAGGTCGCGCTCGCAATCGCCTTCACCTCCGTCATCACGGCGCTTGCAGCTTATGCCGGTGTGCTGGCGGTCGACGACGACCTGGTCAAACTCACTCTGTCCCTCGGCGGGCGTCGACGCGACGTGTTCTTCAAGGTGGTGCTTCCGTCCTGCCTGCCCTGGATCGCCTCCTCGCTGCATATCAACATCGGCATGGCCCTCGCTGGGGCCATCGCTGGCGAGTTCATCTCCTCCCAGTATGGCCTCGGCAAGATCATCATGTATGCCGGCGCCACCTACGACATGGCGCTTATCTGGGTGGGCATCATCATCCTCGCGCTCCTCGCCACCGGACTCTACGCGATCGTTTCGTGGGCCGAGCACAAACTCATGAAAGGACAAACTGCAAAAACGATCTGACCCGAATTGCCCAATCAAAGCAAAGATCAACACAGGAAAATTGTCATGTCTCAGATAAATCGTCGCCAAGTTCTAGCTGGTGCTGCCGGCCTCGCCGCCACGGGCCTTGTGATGGGCTCAGCCGGCCGCGCCTCCGCTCAGGATCTGCGCAAGTTCATCGTCACCGAGCCCGGCCATTCTGCCGACTCGCTGCCGTTCTACGTCGGTATCCGCAAGGGTTACTTCAAAGAGGTCGGCCTCGACGTGCAGATCGTCACTTCCGAAGGCGGTGGTAAGGCAATGGCTGCTGTGCAGTCAGGCAATGCGGACGCCTACATCGGTGGTCCGGAGCATATCGCCTTTGCAAGCGTAAAGGGTGGCAAGCCCATCAAAGCTTTGATTGCTCTGTCGAACCGCGCCAATTCGTTCATGAGCGCCCGCACCGGTGTAGTGATCGATCCAGCCAAGACCTTTGCCGAGAACATCAAGGGCAAGAAGATCGCGGTTGGCACCCGCGGCTCCACCGACAATTCGATCCTGCTCTATCTGATGAAACGCGATGGCCTCGACCCGCGCGCAGATGTCGTCATGCTCGAGATTGCCTCGGACGCTGGGCGCGTTGCGGCGATGAAGAATGGCGAGGCCGATATGGCCATGGTCTATGAGCCATTCATTGCACAGGGCGTAAAAGAGGGTATCTGGCAGGAGCCTTTCGCAAGCATGCCGAAGGAACTGGGGCTCTTCGCCTGGACGACTGTCAACCTTCCGGAAGCCACCATCAAGGCGGACCCCGAGCTGGCCAAGGCCATCGTCGCTGCCACTAAAAAGTCCCTTAACCTGGTGTTCGAGGACGAGGCGGAAATGCGGGCAATCGCGGCCGAAGAGTTCCCCACCCTCCCCAAGGATGACCTGGACGCTATCCTGACGCGCGCGCGCGCCAATGATATGTGGCAGCAGGACGGCTCGATGCCTGAAGAGGCCTGGCAGAAGACCCAGAGCATCATCATGATCTCAGGTGTTTTGGCCCAGGAAGTCCCCTACGCCACGATCTTCGATCCTGAGTTCCTCTAAGCCTCAGTTTTGCCAGACCGGTCCCGGACGACACGTCCGGGACCAACTATTTACGGAAGTCGGAAGCCATGGCCTTCACCACAAGAACCCTCAAGCTGACGCACGAAGCCGCCCTCGTGATGCTGAAGGCAGCTGTCGCCAAGGCCATCGAAATTGACTGGCACGTTGACATCGTCATCGTCGACGCTGGTGGTAACACCGTGGCTTGCCTCCGTATGGATGACGCCAAACTGCTGTCGATGCACACCGCGACGACCAAGGCAGTCAGTGCCGCTTCGCACCGGCGTCCTTCGAGTGAGATTGACGCGGCCATGGCACCAAGCCTCGCCGCAGCGTCTGGCGGACGCCTGACCAACATGGCGGGCGGGCTACCAATTGTTGTTGAGGGGATCTGCGTCGGCGGCATTGGCGTGGGCTCAGCGCCAGACGAAGAAGATGTGGCGATTGCCATGGCCGGACTCGCTGCAATTGGCGCCACTGCACGGATGCCACCCGGTGATCACTGACACTTTTTCAAACCTGTTCAGACCTCTGGAGATCAGCCGTGCCGCGTAAACTCATTCTCGACGTGGACACAGGAACGGACGACGCGGTGGCAATCATGCTCGGCGCGCTGCACCCTGACCTGGAGTTGCTGGCTGTAACCACCGTTAACGGCAACGTGGCGGTGAACTTCTGCACCGACAATAGCCTCAGGGTTCTCGACTTCATCGGCCGCTCCGAAATCCCGGTTTACGAAGGCAGCCGGAAGCCGATCGTCCGGAATGACTCTCCCATCCCACGGGCAGAGCGCAAGGCAACCGGCATCCACGTGGATGTCCTCCCCCTTCCTGAAGCCACGAGCCGCAAGCAGGACAGGGGCGCCGTCGAGTTCCTCATTGAGACCTTTCGGGTCGCGCGCGAGGAGATCGTCCTCATTCCCGTAGGTCCATTGACCAATATCGCAGCCGCAATCGCAGCCGATCCCGAGTTCGCCAGCAACGTGCCCGAGCTCGTCATCATGGGTGGTGCCCACTACACGGGAAATGTCACCCCGGCCGCCGAGTTCAACATCTGGGCCGACCCAGAGGCTGCGGCGATCGTCTTTGCTGCCGGCTTCAAAAAGATCACCCTCGTGCCCCTTGATGCGACCTTCCAGGCGCTGGTGTCGAGCGTCGAGGCCAAGGCCCTCGAGGATCTGGGCACGCCCGCGGGCATCGCTGCGTCCCGCTTCATCGCCCAGCGCATCAAGGGTTACGACTCAACCCAGCCCATGACGGTGATCAACTCAGCGCCTGTCCATGACGCAGTGTGCGTCGCCTACCTTGTTCGCCCAGACCTACTCGAGACCCGCTCGGTCCACGTTGAGGTGGAAACGCAGGGCATTCATACCGTCGGGCGAACTGTGATCGACGTGAACAACCGCAGCGGGCTACCCCCCAACTGCCGCGTCGCTTTTGGCGCTAACAAGGCGATTTTCATCGACATGCTGATGGATGTGTTCAAGGCACAAGGCGCCCACTCATGACCGAAGTCCGAAAGCTCTATATCCTCCTCGCCGGCTACGAGATCATTCGCAAATCTGGCTGCATCCGCAACGAGCAGCGCAATATCGTGCTCGCGGTTCCTATCTGCTGCTACCTGATGGAGACTTCCCGGGGTTACGTGATGTTTGACACGGGCCTCGATAGCCGCAACCTGGCCGACGTGCATGCCGCACGAGCACAGTTCGTCGATGACACGTTCCCGGCGGCCCCCGTTGTTCTGCCGGAACACGAGGTGATGGGGCAGCTTGCGGTCCTCGGCATTGCTCCGTCCGAAATTACCGAGATCGTCCTTAGCCATGCGCATGGCGACCATACTGGGCACTTGGGCGACTTTCCCAACGCGCGCATAACGGTTCAGAAGCTTGAGCTTGAAGCGGCGATGGCCGACACGGGGCGCATGAACTTTTCAGAATATGCCAACCCAGCGCTGAAGTGGAATGTCGTCGATGGCGATACGACGCTGATGGATGGCCTAGACCTGGTGCTGACGCGAGGGCATCAGCCCGGGCATCAGTCTGCTGTTATCCGGCTTCCCAATTCCGGTGTGAAGATTCTCACTGGCGATGTCGCCGACCTGCTCGAGAACTTCGACCGCGAAGTGCTTGGCTCCAGCATGGACGATGCTGCTGCCCTCGCCAGCATCAGGCGCCTCAAGGCGATCGCCGCCGACACCGGTGGTGAGATTGTGCCGCTTCACGATCCAGGCTTCGTGCAAACGGCTCGGTTGTCACCCCTGTTCTACGATTAAGAATTCTAAGGGTTGCTTGCACCCGAATGCAGGCCCGGCTGCCGAATCAGGACAATCCACTTGGCCTAACTGCCTGTCAACCAAACCCGCAGGAGATCAGACCGAGGAAGCCCGAAACGCTTCTAGGCCTGCAAGGTGATTCCGTACTGAGGTCCATTCGATGCCGGGGTAGCGTGAGTTGTCCAGTTGCGCCAGCTGAGCTCTGCCACCGAACTGATCGCGCATATATTGCATCCCCTGCCAGGCCGGGAATGGTGCATCAGCTTGGGGCACAATGCGCTTCGCCAGCCCGATCATCATGCCGAGCATTCCAATAGTGCCAACCCAAAGCGGGCGATAGCGCTGCCCAGACACCTCGCTCAGTGTGGCTGCCAAGGTCCGGACGCTGACGCTGTCACCAGCAATTCGCAGCAGGCGCGGTGTGGACGGATCAAGGGCGGCCGCAGCGGTGTAATCGGCCACATTGTTCTTGGTGGTGAAATCCAGAACCTGGTCAGCGTTGTGCCAGTAGAGCACCCGATGAATACCCGGTTGGATGATCGGCATTTCGGCGCCAAGCATGTCCATGAAGGCACCGTTGAGGATTGAGGTCACCTTGATCGGCGCTTGGTCTGAACGAGCCATGAAGGTACGGCGCAGGTCGAAGTTGCGGTTGAGCCCAGGCGCAGTTTTGGTGAAGTCCGCGGCGAAATCCGAAGGGATAAATCGAGGAACCCCTGCGGCAACGGCGGCGTCCAGCAGCACGCCCTGGCGGTCAATCACTACGTCGCTGAGCCCGTTCAGAGCCGAGATCACGCAAGCAGAACCGGCTAGTGCGGTGGCCATTGCCTTGAGATCACCGGGGTCAGCCGAAGCGATTTGTACTCCAAGGGCCAACAGTTTTGCCCGGTCTGCGGTAGTCGTGCTAGGCCGCACCATCGCCAGCACCCTCGCGCCGCGTTTCACCAACGCCGTCGCGATGCGCCCACCAAGATCTCCACTGGCACCGGCGATTGAGATGATTGGCGGCTCGTTCAAGACCATTGTGACGCTTCCCTCAAATGCTTAGCTATTATCACCTTATAAGCCCTCGGAATCTTGGACTGTCAGGCAATCGCCGCGGCAAAAGGCAGGTGCCCCGGCCTGCTATCGGCTAAATCAGATTTATGCCTCCGCCTCTATCATGCGGCTAGACCATTGGCACCGGCAACAGCAGTGTTGACGGCTATAAATCGGCTCTCCCGGCCCTTCACATAGAGGTAGTCGGGCGCCTGGTGCAGCGCTGCCAGAAGCAGCTTGCGCTCTTCGACATGCCGGCGTGACCGCGCAATGCTCAGGGCTGCAAAAAGAGTGGCGGCAAAGCCGACAACCGCCATCGGCAGCGCCGCGCCATCCTGCGCTTGCGTGCGAATAGCCAACGGGAACGTTGCGAGGCTGAGAAGCGGGATAGTTGCCGAACCCGCAGCAAACGCAATGGTTTGAATCAGTGTTGGCGTTTTCCTGCCAATAAGTCGTTGCGCAGATAGACCGGTCAAGGCTGCCAGCAAGACCCCCAGCCAACCGCCTGTGAGACCGGCCCCTCCCAGCGTGGCACAGTACGCCATGGCAATGATTGCGGCGACACCCGCACCAAGTGGTCCGCCCAGAAAGCCTGCGAGTGCAATGAACGTTGAGCGGAGATCAGAGAATATACCAGGCTGGAACTCTATCGCCAGCAACATGGAAGCGATGGCCCCGCACCCCATGCACAGCCCAAGCAGCAAGCGCAGCCCACGACGCCTGACGGTTCTCAGCCGGTCCTGTGCCTGCAGCCACGCAGACACAAAGAGCCCCACGACGGCGAAGTTTGCGAACAGGGTCTGCCACATCTGAGAGCCTAATCTCTCAAGGCAACCATGGACGCAGCAAACTAGTTGGGCTTTAGTGTCGCGACATAAAGCGGACGAGGCGACACTCAGGGCCTTACGCTTTACGCCCCAACCCGATCGATTTTGCCACGGCCGAGCGACGGGCCGAATATTTGGGCGCTGCCATCGGGGTAGTCCGCGGAGAAGTTCCACGTTGCGCGGTACAACTCAGGTGACATCTCGTAGCTGACCCCAATATTTCCGTTTGAGGCTTCTAAACCGCTGCCCACAGTCCAAGTACGCAATAGCGGCACGAGAGGCGGCACTCTGGCTCATCTCGCGTTGAGGCAGATCACCCGGCAAGGGCTATCTTCTAGCCGCTCGCATCACGCTCCATGCCAGGGTAACGATGCATCCGGCTGCAATTAGCACTCCCCCCAACAGGGCTGGTAATCCTAGCCAAACGATGCTTGTGGAGACCAACCCCACTTGCACAGCGACCAAGATGGCTAGGTTGCCGTCGTCGATGAACATGCCGAGCAATTCGGAGACGATGAGGCGCGGGATACTCATTCTGTGGCTCCGTTGCTCACGCCGGCTTGGGCTCGGCGAGCTAACCTCAAGATCGCCCAAGACGCTAGTGCAACAACTACAAGAATTCCGCCGAGAGACAGGTCGGCGCCGGGCCATTCCGCCCCAAGCCCCTCCCCAGTCCAAAACACACCGAAGCTGGTTAGCATCATCCCCACAATGAACTTTAAGGTGTTCTCCGGAACGCGCGACAACGGGCGGTGCACCACCAGGCCGATGAATATGACCAGTACGAAAGCACCGAGGGCCCCCAGTCCGGCATAAAGCGTCAATCCACGAGTTGAGCCCACCGCAATGACAATGAAGACAACCTCCAGCCCTTCCAGCACGACCGCTTTGAATGCTGCTAACCCAGCCAGGTAGCTAGCCTGCGGGTCCTTGGCCTGCTGAACCAGCTCGGTTGTCTCTCGCGCAAAGGCCTTTTCTTCATCGCGAAGCGCGATGACCCCTGCTGACCTTAGGATAGCTTTGCGCAGCCAGCGGATTCCAAACAAGATGAGCAAGACGCCGACGACGTATTGCACTGCGGCAATCGGGATCATAGCCAAGAGAGGGCCAAAGGAGACAACTAGCGCGATGAGCAGCAGCAGCGCCAGGCCGGTTCCGACGAGGGCCGGCCGCCAACCGCGCGTTAAGCCGACGGCCAGCACGATGGTAAAGGCTTCGACTACCTCAACGAATGACGCGAGGAAGGCAGCAATAATTGTGGAAAAAATCGCGGTCATGGTGCCTCTTGCCGAGCCCGATCAGCCGACGCTCATCGTGGTCCAAAAAAAACTGAAGCGTAAACTACGAAAAACGTCGTCAATGCCAATGCGAGGGCGAGCATTCCCAGCAGAAAAATAATTCTCGTACTGCTCCTCAATGTGCCGCTCCACTCGTGGCTCACGTTGCGCGAGTGAAAATGGAAACTACTCTTCTATCGCGCGCGCGATAAGTTGCAGCTGAACCTGACGTCAACCTTAAGGCACTACACGATCCGCGCGCCAGGCGGCTATAACTACGCCCCCTATTGCAACTCCCTCAAGCGCCGAATTGGCTCAATCGCCGTTTCGCGCAAAGTGTTGGCGACGGCACCCGCTACAGCCATCAACGCCGCAATCCCAACTATTGAAAGAAAGCCCCAGGGAACCGAAACGGCTTCAGGTGGCGGATCGAAGACCCCTTGCAGGACCGAAACTAGGACTTGGGCGACTGCCAGCCCAGTGGCGGCTCCAAAAATTACCCCACCCGTAACGATAACGAGGGCTTCTGCGACAATGAATGTTCCGAGTTGGACTTGACGTGCCCCAAGTATGGCAAGAATTGCAAAACTCCGCCTCCGATCGGCGAAACCCAGTGCAAGGACAAGTCCCGTCGAGCCCGCCGCGAGCAATACGGCGGCGCTGAGTTCTAACGCTGTTAGTCCGGCAAGGTCGACCGATGTCAGGCTAGAACCCACCAGATGAATGGCCTGACCTAGCTCCGTTACGTTGGCACCCGGCATCGCCTTCACAATGTCCGAGGCAGCTGACTTCACCGCTAGACGGTCCGCTGAGGTTCGCAAGAGGGCGACTTCCGAAGCATCAACCCCCGTCATCTTCGCGACATAGGCGGCGTTGGCAACCAGAAAGCTATCGCGTGGTGCAGTCGGAAATTCGCGCACCACACCGACGAATGTAAATGGGACACGTCGATATTGGCCGTCGGCACCCTGGAGCCGTAAGTTGATTGTATCACCTAGCGTCAGCTGAAAGTCTCCTACCGTCTCGTCTGAGACCAGGACGGCGTCTGGTTTGCCAGCTAGCGTCGCGATGGTGCCCGCCGCATCGCCATTTTGGAAATAGGCATTCGAAAGCGTTGTGGCATTGCCAATGAGGGCGGGATCTATGCCGTAGAGGTCCTGTAAGTCGGTCCCGACGTAGGCGAAGCGATGCTGCATGAGTTCGGCACTGTCCACCCCCGAAATAGCCCGAAGTTGGTTGATGACCTGACTGGCGGGAAATGACGTTGTGCCAGTTACGGTCACGTCCGCGCCGTTTGTTAGCAGAGCGTCGACCCTGGCCTGACCCTGGTATGTCGTGTTGAACACGGCGGTTGATACCGCAAATGCAATAGCGAGAGCGGCGAACCCAACTCCGGCGGCGAGCCGCTGCCTTTGCCGCGACAGTGAGGACGCCACGGCGGGTGCAACCCCCGCAGCACCTGCCAGCAGCTGATCTAGTGATTTGCGTCCATACTGAAGCAACGAACGAACCAACCGCAGCGTCAGAAGCGCCGCCCCGATCCAGAGCAGGAGTGGGGCGAGGAATGAAGCGTAGTCGACCGATATGGCCGTCACACCCTCAGTCGCAAGTACCACCTGATAGCCGGTGGCGGCGGTGTTCCAAAATACGACTGCTGCGATGCCGAGGCAGATCAAATCGAGATAGAGGCGTTCCCAGATCGGTGTGGAGTTGGTTAAGAGCGTTTGTCGGACTGCGGCAACGGAGAGACTGCGCGCTGAGCGCCACGACGGAACAACCACCGCGCCGACAGCAAGTGCGAGACCACCAACTCCGGCAACAACCGACCAGTGCGCGCGAGTGACACTAAACAATTCCTGACCAAATAGCGGAGCGGTAAGCGCAGCAATTGCAGCGCCGACGCCAGCGCCGACGATGCCAACGGTTAGCGCCTCGAAAGCCGCGAACCTAATGATCGTGGCCAGTGAAGCACCTCGTAGACGAAGCAAGGACTGGTCGCGCCGGCGTCGTTCGCCACCAGAAGCCGCCAACGTGATCGTGAGCAAGCCCGCAAGTACAACACCAGGGGCACCGAGGAAAAGGAACAAGACCCGCGCATAGAGGGCGTCACCACGAGCAGCATCGAGTTGCGCTGCAATGTTGTTGGCAAGGAGGGCAGATCCAGCGATCCGCGCTTCGAAATTATGGCCAGCCTGGAGGACGTATCGATAGGCGTCGTTTGGATCGGAAGGGAGGTTTTGGTGGTCGAGGACGACATGAATCTGTGTCCTTACGCTTTGTGGTCGGGCGATAGCCTCTGCGTCGAATATTGCATGCCACTCTGGCATTGGCAGCAGCACTGCGTTGTCCGGCGGCGCTTGTGGAGCAGCGCCTGGCGGCACCCCGATGGCCTGGAACAGGCTATCCGCCGTCTTCAAATCTACGATCCCCGATATAGTGATGCTCGCATCATCGAGTCCTGGTCGATGAACCAGGACTTTGTCGCCCGGTACTGCGTGCAGATTAGCGGCGGTCTGCTGCAGGAGCAGGGCGCCAGTCGCGTCTCCTGACAGCATTCGAAATCCGGCGGGTAGATTGGTCGCATACGAGGGCTGGAACCCCACTACCTGACCGCTCCCAGTTGACTGCGTGCCACTTGCAGTGGTGAGCTCGAAGCCGTCAACGTCGGCATATCCGACCAGCTCTTTGTGTTTGGTGGGCATAGCGGCCTCAATCGCCGCCGATACGGTCTCGATGCTTCCACCGTGGACAAGCTCCACCTGCCAATCCACAGGGATGGCGGCTATGGCTCTGGTAGTCATGGTGGAAGCGCTGTGTTCGATGAATGTCCCGAGGTCTGCGAGGAGTGCTACCGCCAGCGCGATCCCGGTCGTCATCCCGAAAAGTCGTCCGGCTCGAGTTCTTACCAGTCCGAATAGCCAGGGGCCGATCATGATGCGAGCCTCTCCAGTTCGGTGGTCAGTACGCCGCGGTGCATCTGCCATCTGGTAGCTAAACGCTCTGCGACCGTTATATCGTGGGTAGCAACGACGATGGCAGTATGTTCCTCGTCCGCCCACGCAAGCAAAATGTCTAGCAGGTGCGCGGCGGTGCTATGGTCCAGCTGTCCGGTCGGCTCATCGGCGATCAGCAACGCCGGACTCGTAACTGTGGCGCGTACCAAGGACACGCGCTGTGCTTGGCCGCCTGACAGCTCTTCCGGGAGTTTTGAGGCGAGGTGGTCAAGGTCGAAACGACGCAACGCGGCTTTTACAACCTGCTGGGCCCCGAAGCCTCTTCCTGCCAATTGCAATGGCAGCGCAACATTTTCAGCCACATCCAGCCAAGGTATGAGGCTAGGGGATTGAAAAACAATTCCGACATGTTTCGGGCGAAGTGTTTCTCTAGCCCCCAAGGCAGGCCAAGAAACCACTCCGGATGTGGGGGTCTCCAGCCCTGCAATAAGGTGCAGGAAAGTTGATTTCCCGCTGCCAGATCGGCCAACAACCGCGATCCGATCGTTGCCACTAATTTGGCAAGTTGCGTGCGCAACTGCCGCTAACACAGTGCCGCCTAGAGCGTACGTACGTCCCGCGTCGCGGACGTCGACGAGGATCGAGCGGTTCGTGATCATTTGACGACCCTGCCGTCGTCCAGCATTACGACACGGTTGCACTCCTTCGCCAGGACTGCACTATGGGTGGCAACCAATACAGCAGCGCCGCGGCCCGCCTCTTCATGCAGCAAACGAATGATGTCTCTTTCCGTCTCGGCGTCTACCTCAGCAGTGGGTTCATCGCAGATCAGCAGGCTCGGCTCCCCTGATATGGCAACCGCAAGTCCGGCCCGTGCGGCTTCACCTCCTGAAAGTTGTGAGGGAAACGACACGCGGCGATGCGATAGACCCAGCCGACCAAGAAGCTCCGATGGGTCCTTGGTAGAGCGGTTCTTTGCCAGACTGCGTTGCAGCGCCATGTTGCCCTCAACGCTTAGATGTTCGAGCAAATTTCCAGATTGCATCAGCATGCCCACGAACCGCGCGCGAATACTGGCCCGTTGAGATTCCGGCCGTCGGCTCAGCCGCTCTCCATTTAGTTCGACCGTTCCGCCGTCGGGATCGTCGAGGCCTGCGAGGCAGGAGAGGAGCGTAGACTTGCCACTACCGGATGGTCCCATCAGGGCGACGAACTCACCGGCCGCCAGTCCAATATCTACGCCTTTGAGAGCGGCCGTCTCTGCGTCACCGTTGTGAAAGAAGCGGTACAGCCCACCGGCCACGAGCACCGTCGTCAATCGAGTTTCACGGAGTTTGCCATGACCAGCCATTGGTCGACGTTGTCCGCGCCCGCCGGCGCAGCCATATCGAGGCGCACTAGCTTGCCACCCTTAAAGTAGAGGTAGCGCACGCGTTCCAGTCGAACCTGTTTGCCGGTCACATCGTTGGGATCAGAGTTCGATTGATACTCGATCTGGATAGCTTCACCCCCGTCGAGGGCAACCGACTTGATGCCAGTTATTTCTACCGCATGCCCGCTTGCCGACATCGCGGCGGCTTCATCCAGCTTCGCACTCTCCACGGTGGGCGCTACCGGTGCGTCGGCAATCGTCACCGCAATCAGGTTGTATTTATCGGAGAAGGTAGCGCCACCAGCGACGTTGTTGCGCGACCAGCCTTCCGGTACCTGCATCGAGAACCCAGGGCCGGTGTAAGCGATGAAGACCTGACTATCGGAGATATCTCCTGGCGGATTTCGTTCGGGTGACACTGCCTGTTCAGCGGCCAAGACAAAGGTCGGCAATATAGCGAAAGAAGTCGATAACACCGAAGTCACGACGATAGCTGCTGTGAGGACGATTGAGCGACGTTTCATGAGAGGGCTCCTTATTGGACGCAAAGCGCCCAGCACCCGCACCGTCCACTGCACGTGTCACGCCGCGCTGTCGTCCTCCTTACAGATTTGTAATCGAAGAGCCGACGCTGGATGGAAATCGGACTGTGACACAGAGGCCAGGACCATTTTCCGAGAGCGCCAAGGTTGCGCCATGAAGGTCGGCAACTGCTTTTACGAGGCTGAGTCCCAGCCCAGTCCCGGGGGTGGTACGGCTCTTTTCGACCCGGTAAAGGCGCTGAAAGACCTTGTCGCGTTCGCTCTCAGGAATACCGGGTCCGGTATCTTTTACGATCACTGTGACGTGCTGGCTTTCCATTCGGCACAACAGCTCGATTTGTGTTCCCGGCGGACAATGGCGGATGGCGTTTTCCACCAGATTTGCAAACATCTGAACCAACAGATCCCGGTCCCCAGAAATGTCCAGCGTGCCGACCAGATCCAATTTCAGCGTTTGGCCGTGTTCTCTTGCAACCTCACCGTAGGCATCGGCGATGGTTTCCAGCAGGTCCCCCAGCCCAAGCGCTGTAAACCGGGAGCGACGTGCACCGGCTTCAATGTTGGCGATGCGTAGCAACGCATCAAAGGTCGCGTTGAGCTGGCGAATTTCCCCTTGAGCCTCAGCCAGAAACTCCGCTGCCGGGCGCCCCGCCTCTTCCGCCTCGACGGCGTCTTCTACAGTGATCGATAACCGGTTGAGCGGAGTCTTCAGGTCATGCGCGATGTCAACACTGACTTGCCTCATCCCCTCGACCAGACCAGCGAGCCGGTCGAGGGCCGCATTGACTTCGGACACCAGCGCATCGACGTCATCATTACGGCCGCTGGTCGCGATGCGCGCGGTAAGTTCGCCTCTCCCGATACGGTGCATCGTGGCGGCGATCCCATCAAGGCGCCGCTGTCCGCGATTAGCGATGATCAGTCCCGTGATCACTACTAGGGCAGTGAGCACAACTCCCGCCCAGCCAAGGCTCGTAAACGTCAGGCGACCGATGGCGTTAGTTTCGCTAAAACTGGCGCCCACCAGGAGTTTGTAGATGCCAACGTCGCCAACAAAGAGACGATAGTCATTGGACTCATCGGTAACACCAATCATTTCGGCCTTAGCGGTCAACCACCCGGCCGCTGGCGGTACCTGCGTGACGTTGCCAGCCAATATCCGACCAGCAGAGTTGGCTAAGGCGTAGACCTTGTCATGGTGAGGCGTCGTTCGGGCGTGACTGTTGACCGTGTCGATAAGGTCGGTGAGGTCGTTCTCTCCGTAGGACTGGGAGATAACGCTGTAGCTATCGGACACGTTGAGGTCGATGCGTGTCGCAAGTTCCTGGCGGATCAACTCAAACGCCGTGATTCCCGCGATTGTAAGAGCTATGAGGAATACCGCGCCAAGTATAAGCGTAAGCCGGAGTGGCGTGCTGGGAAGCAGCCCCTTACGCATGCACGCTGTATCCGGTGTTTCTAACCGTGTGTAACAACTGCTGCTCGAACGGCCGATCGATCTTTGCCCTCAGACGGCTGATGTGCGTCTCGACTACACTGGTTTGTGGATCAAAATGAAATTCCCAGACCCGCTCAAGCAGCATCGTCCGCGTAACGACCCTACCCTCGTTACGCATCAGGTACTCAAGTAGGGAAAACTCGCGCGGGAGAAGTTCGATGGCTTTACCCGCGCGGCGGCAGGTCCGGCGCATCACATCGAGTTCAAGGTCCAGCACTGCAAGCTTAGACCTCTCGGCTTGTGCAGGAGGGCGTCGTGCCAATGCATTCAAACGTGCCATGAGTTCTGAGAATGCGAAGGGCTTGACCAAGTAGTCGTCCCCGCCGGCCTCGAGCCCATCCACCCGATCATCGACCCCTCCCACCGCAGTCAGGAATAGTACTGGGGTTGTGTTGCCGGAGGCGCGAAGTGCTTTTACTAGCGACAGACCGTCGAGTCCGGGGATCATGCGGTCGATGACCAGCACGTCGTATGGCTCTCGTGAGGCGTGGGCCAGCGCATCTTGTCCATCGACCAGCACGTCGGCCACATGGCCCGCCTCCGCGAACCCTTTCCTGACGTATTCGTAGGTTCGCTTGTCGTCCTCTACTACCAGGATGCGCATGAGAGAAGGATGTCCTCGGGATTGACGGTTCATCGCGATAGCGAACCAGATTAGGCTGCGCCACCGCGATGTCGGTTGCAAGGCGTCGAGCGGTCCGCGCCGGTGCTACTAAGTCGTAGGTCCGGAAGTGACGAGCTCACCCTCGCGGTTCATCCAGCTCATGTAGAGCACGATGGCCGCAATAGCCGCTAAGAACAGCAGGCTGGTGACTATAGTGCCGAGACCTAGGCCACCATACTCGACCGGTTGTGAAAGCAGATCGCCGAACGAGGCCCCAAGTGGCCGCGTCAGGATGTATGCCAGCCAGAAGGCAAGGATACCGTTGATCTTCAGGACGAAGTACGCGAGGGCAATCAGCGCGATGACAGCGGCAAAGAGAAGTCCGGTGTTGAGGTACCCGACATCAAGTTTTTCAGCCACGAAGTCGCCCGCCGCAGTTCCGAGTGCGAAGGTGAACAGGATGGCTAGCCAGTAAAAGGCCTCCCGCTTAGTTGTGATGATAGTGTGGATCGAAAGGGTACGCTCGCTCCAGTACCAGGCTGCGAAAGTGCCTGCGAGCAGGATGGTGCAGGCCACCGTGGTCACGACGAGGGGGACGCCAAAGTTGTCGACGAGATTGTCGGTCAGCAGCGTGCCGACGACACTGATCAGCACCACGGCAAGCCAATAGGCCCAGGGCACGTAGCGCTTCTGAGCGAACTGCAAGATCAAGGCAATGATAAGTACGCCGGTCATGATCATCGAGGTGAGCGGCAAGCCGAGGCCCAGATTGACGGCGAGATAGTCCGCAGCGGTTTCACCGACGGTAACCGCCATCAGCTTGATCAACCAGAAGTCGATGGTGACGCGGGGTACGCGATTGAAGGCGGCGGTGGCCATAGTAGTCGCAGACATGTTGTTCACTCCTGCTGGTGATCAGTGGCCAAGAATGGCAAGCGCCTGGGAGAAGAACCCATCGGCACGTTTGTCATCGTCAGCGTTACAGCGCTCGATACCCTTGTTCTGGAGCTCGTCGACTTTCGCCTTGTCAGCCGCAGGGGGTGACGTCGCGTCCAGCACTGTGCGCAACTCCTTCAGCGTCACCTCGCAGGGGACTGGGCTGCCATCGGCATTGGTGATTGCAAATGGGAGGGCAGCGTCGGCCGGCATAGCTGCAGCTGTTCCGCCCGGACTTTCAAGGGCTGCCAGCAGCGCCTGCAGCGCCGGTGTCACCGTAGCAGGATCTGGCGGCGAACTCCGAAGCGCCTCGATTGCGGCATCGGCAGCGTGATCGATGAACGTCCACTTGTCAGTGCTGAGCGGTCGTAAGGCCGCAGCGGCGGCATCCCAGGCCGCTTCGAAATCGGTTATGCGCTTTTCCGCGGCGGTCAGATCGCCGGTTGTTGCGATGTCGATCGTGTCAGCAACTATGGTCTGGAAGTTGGACATGTCGCCCAGCTCAGTCACCACAACGGCGGCGAAAGAAGGCGTTGCTAACATGGTGGAAGCGCCTGCGGGCAGCATTACAGCCATGGCAACAGCCAGAAGCAGTCTGTTCATTTTTGGGTGCTCCAAAGCGAGGGCCTACAAAATGTCAACCCAGCGCCTTCGGAAGTTGCCTGCATTCGATCACTGAGACCTGTATGGCACCTTACAGTTCTGTAAAATTTGCCGCCTCATCAGGCGGAGAGTGGACAGCCGGCGCAGCAAAATGTTAGTCCCTCGCCGCTCGCGCCAGCCGTCGTTTTTGCAAGTCCGCTACGCCATTTTGTCGATGGCAAGCCCGGTGCCAGCAGGCGGTGCTGCTTTCGGAGCAGCAGTGGCAACTGCCCCCGGCAGATCATCTGCATCGTGATCGTTGACAGGGGCGCTTGTCTTCGGAGCAGCCGTGAGTATTTGTGGGGGCGAAGAGGCTATGCTTGAGATACTCATTTCTTGGGTCCTTTTCGGAATGGGAGGCTACTGCCTCACGCGAAAGCTGCTCCCCAAATCTTACAGGGACCTGTCAGACGCGATACAAATCTCCTAATAGATTATTAACATCAAAGGGTTGAAAATCGCCTCTCAACTGGATCGGAGCGCCAGGCCGCAGATGCGGACTGGTGCTTGGTGCATCTAAATCGGGCATCTGCAAAAACAAGCGATGGCGCATAGTACATCCATTTTTACCACGCAGGGGCGGTAGTGGGTGACCTATCCACCAGCAGTGCGCAATGCCTGAGGCTAGCCCCATTGCCAAGTAAAGTCGGCAACTTTCGGCCGCACCTGGAGCTAGAATGCTTAGCAGTCAGAGAACCGACTGGACTCCGCCTCCATAGCAAGCATTGCTGTTCGTCGCGGACTTCGGACTCCACGACCCAGGCCAGCCCGGTTCCACTCCGGGCTTCAGTCAGTGCAAGCCCAACGATCAGCGTTGGGCTCCTGACTGAAGGAGGGGCATATGCCCAAACCAAACCTTACCGATGCCCAACGCGTCATCCTCGCGGCCGCAGGAGCCCGCGACAGCGGCCTGGTCCTGCCAACGCCGAAGTCACTTGGAGATAACCGCGGAACACTAGGCGTCATCCTGAAAAGCCTCCTTACCCGAGGGCTCATCACGGAGCGCCCAATTATGCCTGATGAGATGCTGTGGCGAGACACCGCGGAGTTAGGACGAACAACTCTGGTCATCTCGGCGTCGGGTCTGGAGCAGATGGGAATCGACCCCAACGAGCATGTGAAGCATGAGAGTGACAATTCTCGGCTGGTCGACGAGACGCATGAAACGGCGACCACCGGGCGCCTCGGCGGCGCTCTAGGAACAGCCGCACCCGCCCAGGAGAGCGCGCCCAAGCCAGGCAGTAAGCTCGATGCCTTGATCAATGCGCTTCGCACGAGCGACGGAGCGACCATCGCGGAGTTGATGACCGCGACAGGGTGGCAGGCCCACTCGGTGCGCGGCGCGATCAGTGGCAACCTCAAAAAGAAGCGCGGTCTCGAAGTCACGTCTGAGACGGTCGAGGGTCGAGGACGAGTCTATCGCATTGCGACAGACGAGGCGCCCGAATGAAGCGGCCAACGAGAGAAGAGGTCGAGCGCGAGATTGTCGCCCTCGACGGCCTCGACACCAAAGCGCTGCAGGTGAGGTGGCTTGAAGTCTATGGGAAGGAGCCACCGTCCCGCATCAGGGCCGGTCTACTGCGGCTCGGCATTTCCTATCGCCTGCAGGAGAAGGCGTTCGGTGGCCTCAAGCCCCAAACCGTTCGGCACCTGCGAAAGCTCGCCGCCGAACTGGGCGCTGAAAGAGCATCGAAACAAGTCGGGTCGGACGGCACACTTGCTGCAGCACCCCATTGGCCCGCGGAACGGACTCTGCTCTCTCCGGGCACACAGCTCATGCGCGAATGGAACGGCACCACTGAGGTCGTCGATGTCGCTTCCGATGGCTACACGTGGCGGGGGGGTACCTACCGCACTCTATCGGCCGTCGCAGTCGCCATCACCGGTACAAAATGGTCAGGCCCGAAGTTCTTCGGGCTCACTGGTACGGCAAAGGATCGGGTTCGGGCCGAAGGCACAATGGCGCCGGCGCCCCGACGCCCTGCCATTCACGATATGAAGGCAACCTGATGGCCGACAAGACGACGTTTCGCTGCGCCATCTACACCCGCAAGTCATCGGAAGAGGGTCTGGAACAGGACTTTAACTCGCTGGAGGCCCAACGCGAGGCCTGCGAGGCCTATGTGAGATCCCAGGAGCACGAAGGTTGGCGGCTCCTGCCAGAACGCTTCGATGACGGCGGCTTTTCTGGTGGCAATATGGAGCGCCCGGCGCTCAAGCAACTGATCCAGCTGGTGGACGATGGACGCATCGACATCATCGTCGTTTACAAGATCGACCGGCTGACCCGATCCCTCACCGACTTCGCCAGACTGGCAGAAACGCTGGACAAACGCGGCGTGTCCTTCGTCTCAGTCACCCAGCAGTTCAACACCACCACCTCCATGGGTCGACTGATGCTGAATGTGCTGTTGTCCTTCGCTCAGTTCGAGCGTGAGATCACCGGCGAGCGGATCCGGGACAAGATCGCAGCATCAAAGAAGAAGGGGATGTGGATGGGTGGTGTGCCACCCATGGGTTACGACGTCATCGGCCGGCAACTGGTGATCAACGAGGCAGACGCAGCGACCATCAACCGGATATTCGCCCTGTACCTGGAGGAGGGCAACGTCCCTGCCCTGCTCGAACGTCTGGAACGGGAAGGTATTCGAACCGCGGCTCGATACTCGACTAAGGGCAACCACTACGGCAATCGACCCTTGACCCGCGGCCATCTCTACAAGCTCTTGTCCAGTCCCATCTACATCGGGCGGGTTCCGCACAAGGCGATCTCGCACCGCGGGCAACACACCGCCATCATCGAGAAGTCAACCTGGGACAAGGTGCAGGCACAGCTTGCCGAGAACACCCAAGGCTCTCGGAGCCGTCGCCGCCGCATTGCTCCGAAGGTCCACCTTCTTGAGGGCTCGCTCCACACGCAGGCGGGAGCGCGGTTCATCGCAAGCGGCGCCAACAAAGGTGCGAAACGCTATCGGTACTATGTCGAGGATCAGAGCGGCGAGGGCGATAGCAATCTTCCAGCGGTCCGGATCCCCGCGACCGAGATAGAGATGGCGGTCATCACCGGCCTCAGGGGCATTCTGGCCGATCACCGAGCCCTGCTCGCTCACCTCGAAGTCGCGAGTTCGGTCGAGGCACCTGCAGCAGTGCGAGCTGCCAGCGTACTGCAAAATGCACTGGCCGGTCGCATCGACGGGGAGCTGATGACAAAGGTACGCCAGGTCCTTCGCAGGGTGACGGTTGGTCACGACCGCTTGGTGCTCAGCTTCTCAATCAGAGGCCTCCGGAATGTTCTTGGAATTGCGACATCGACAACGCTTTGGCCAACTAATGAACCTGAGGCTGACGAGGGCTTCTCCGTCACCGTGCCGTATCGAGCTGCGCGGCGTGGGCGACAGATGAAACTGATCCTGCCGAATTCCGGCGGCGGAGGAGCCGTTGACCGCTCATTGGTCACGGCCGTGGTCCGGGCCTGGGACTGGGCGGAGCGGCTCAAGTCAGGCGAGGTCCCGTCCATGGCGGAGATTTGCGCGGCGGAGGGCTTCACCGACAGCTACGTCGGCCAGGTGCTGCCGCTCGCGTTTCTGTCGCCGGAGATTGTTGAGAGCATCCTCTGCGGTACGCAGCCGCCAGCGCTGACAGCCAATCGGTTGATTTGGGGCGGTCGTTTGTCGGCGGTTTGGAGCGAGCAACTGGCGAGAGTCGAGTACTAGAGTGGGTCTGAGTTGCAGCTACCACTTAGCCAAGCCTCGCGAAGAAGCGCTCCATATCGCATATTATGCGAATCAGGCGGCCGGCGCGACCGGGGCGCCTACCGTGTCCCTCGCAATCCAATTTGACACTGGCCATATTCCAATTTGGCACTGAGGCTCCCATCCCGAACCTGCCCCCAGAAGGTCACCTAAGATCGTGCGGCGTCTTTCTGCGGGCTTGGACAGTGGCTACGACGATGCTGTACTCGGTCGCCGAGGTCTGGGGGATCTTTCGTTCAACGCTGATCTGCTCAGTGATATGGCGCTGATGCCCATGGCGGTCCGTTAGGTCTAAGACCAGCAGGAACCCATACCGAAGTCCCGTAGTGAGATATCCGGTCGCCTGACCGGCGTACCGCTTAGCGAGCGAGGCATTGTCGCGGACGTCATCGTCCTTTTTCACTTCGACGACGCTTTGACCGCCCTGATATTCCACGGAGATGTCCGCACGGCCGCCGCCCTTGTCGCGTTCTTCAGCTCGGAACGATGGACTGGCTCCCGTCTGCAGAAACTTCAGGAAATCCAGCTGCAGGTCGTGCTCCACGGGCAGATCTTTGCCACGTCGGAACAAGTATTCCGTTGCCGGCTCGGTGCTCACGCCGACGTTCGCTCGAGCCTCCAAGAACCGGAGCAATTGCAGCACCATGATTTCCATAAGTGTGCGACCTCGCGTGCCCCCATCGCAGTCCGGATGCCCTTTGAATTCGGCCGTGATGGATTGCCAGAGATCTGCAACTCGGCTGTTGCGGTCGGCGCCGGCATGCAATTCGGCTACGCCCATCTTAGCCTCTGCATCGGTGAAGCCAGCTTGGACCAGAACCTCGACCAACTGGCCAATGGTCGAGAGGTCAAAAGGGCGGCGGTAAAGCGAGGCCTCCATCGACGTTCGGACGGTCGCGCGAAGCGCCGCTACCGGAGCGGCCTTGCCGTGAGCCTGGTTGTCGGCAAGCCACTGGTCGATGGCTTGGAGATAGTAGCGTTGCTTCTGGAGGCTTTCGATGACGGCGCCCTGAGCCAATTCGTCGAATGCTGCTGCTCCCTCCAGGCCGAACACTTCGCGACTCGGATAGAAAATGGCCAAAAGTTCGTCTTCGATAACCAGTGCCGCGTTCAGCCACACTTCCTTCGTGAATGATCGAGTCAGCGAAGTGAGCTTGGCCGACAGCGATATCCAGTGGAACCGTTCGGTTTCGGATACTGCCAGCCAGGACCTGGCAGAGTGGCGAGTATAAGCGAACGCGGTGTACTCAAGAGCGGCCCTGCTCAGATCTGGCAAACGCGACGGCAGGTCCGCGCTGAGGCCGTGATTCTGCACGTCGATAAGGATAGACGTGCACAGTGCGTAGAGATTGGCGTCAGGTCGTTGCTCGCTGGTTTCCAACGCCTTTGTGAACCACCTATGCGCTGACGAAAGTGCATTTTGCACTCCATCGCGACTGGGTGCCGCCAACGCACTCTTGAGGTCATCAAGGCCCAATTCCAAAGAGGCTTCGTCGGCGGCGCGATCCAGTTCTGCCAACTGAGCCAGGAGATGCCGGAAGTCCGGGTCGGGATATTGACGAAGAACGGCGCCCGACACCTTGGCAACGTAACGTAGGTATTCGGCGTCATCATCTAGATGCACGTCGAGAAGGGCAGCCTGAAGCATCTTCACAAGGACCGGGGTGCCCTGCGCTACCAACATGGCGCCTCTTAGAGCCTGCGCCCTGCCCCAGTAATGCTCGTCCCGATTTTCGAATCGAACCTTCAGTCGATCCCAGGCCGGTCGCTTGAAGGCGTTGGGGACGTCCATCATCTCGAGGCAGTCGACCATTCCGGCTAAGGCCGGCGCATCGTCAGGCCAAGTAAGCATATCGAGGAGCACGTGCTGGACCTCGGCACTCGCAATCCATTGGGAAAGCCAGCAAAAACCTTCTGCCCGTGGTCCACCTTCCGGGAGCGACCGGACCGCCTTCAGCATCAGTTCGCCTGGTAACGCGGACGGATCGGCCGGCGAACTGGGATCGCCACGCAATATGTCGATGAGAGCTTCCATCGTCGGGCTCAGAAGAGGTAGTCGTCCCCCGTAGCGTGCAGTCGATGGTCGCGAGGCACAACGCCTAGTACGGAAGGTCGTGCGGTGGTGCCGATGATGACCTGAACGTCTGCCATTTCCGACACCACCGATGATACGCTGTCCAGCATCTGCTCGAAGTCGGTATCCACGACCTCCTCAGAGGCAGGGGAGTCGATGACCAGTAATCCGGGGTGGCGACCATGACCTCGCCGCTTCGCAACCTCAACGGCTGCCAGCGAGACGGCTATCTTGATTCGTAGCCGCTCGCCCATGGTCAGGTTGCTGAAATAGTCGTCAGCACCGCCTTGGTGCACCTTCAGCTTACCGCCATTGTCCAAGTGCATCGACGTCACATTGGACATGCCGAACTTGCGTGCCATTGCCATCACTGAATCGGTCAGTTCCGTGAGAATGTCAGCCTGTTTTGCGGTCATCAGTATCTTGCTGACGTCAGTCGCGGCTCGGAGGATTTCCACCTCTTCCGAGGAAACGGCGTCTTCAACGTCGTCTTGACCAAGACTACTGATCAAGTCCTTCAGTTGCGCGGCCTGTGCTTCGAGCTGCACCACCTCAACCTCGGGATCTGGGATGCGGACCGAAAGCTCGCTCTGGACTGCAGCGACGCTGTCCAGGAGCGCTTTTAGCGTCCTTGCTCTCTCTCCGGCAGCCTTCTCAGCCGCCTTGAATAGGGCTCTCGCGACCTTGAGCGAGGTTTCCAGTGCCTCAGCCTCTTCCTTGGCAGCATTGATGCGTTCGTCATCCTCGTCGTCTGAAGCGGGCGGCAGTTCGTTCTTGCACAGGGCACAGGAATTGGCGTCTACGACCTCGAGCGCCACGGGCGTTGTCTTGAAGGACGCTTCGCAGGCAGGGCAGCAGGACGGGCTGAGTTTTCGGAAGGAGTATCCGGCAGACTGCTCATCCTCCAAGCGCTTGATGCGTCGTCTGACTTCGTCAAAATTCTCGGAGACCATCTTCATGGATGTCTCAGCCTGCGCCAATGAGGAACGCGCGTCCCCCAGGTCCTTGCGGGCCGCCATGATCTGATCGTCTAGCTGATCGAGCTGTGATCTGAGGCCCGAGCGACGTTCTGGCTGGCTGGTTGCACTTCGAGCGGCCTTGAGCTTGGTCTCGATGTTTTCCAGCCTCTGGGTCAGGGCAGCATCAACTCCGGTCTTCCCGGACGACGTCACCCTGCCCTGCTCCAACTGCTTCGATGCCGTCAGGGCGGCGCTGTAGGTCGACACCCAGGGAAGCCCGATGAACAGCTGAAGCAGCCTTAGCGGTAGAGCATCCAGATAAATGTCTCCGAAGAGCGACTTCGCTTCACTAGAGCTGGACATGAACAGCGACGAAGAGATCGCCGGCCATCCATGCTGATGGCCCCCAGTGTTCTTGTTATGCGCGTAGATGATGGGAAAATCGAGCTCCTCCATCATAAGCCTATCCATCTCGGATTTCAGGCCTTCACCGCCTTCTCCTTCGTACAATGTGACCCAACCGTCGCCGTCTTCGGACCGACTTATTCTTGCAGTGCTTCTCGCGGGGTTCTCCTCGCCTGCTGGCTTGCTGAGCTCCGTGCGATGCAACACGCCGTCAATGGTGAAGGTGACTTCGACCGCATCCAGCCACTTCCAGACGTCTGACTTGACGCGCCCCGGAAACTCGCCGCGAAGGGCGGCGTAGAGCAGGTTCAAGATCGACGATTTCCCTCGCAGGTTGCGATCGGACATCGCGGCCCATAGGCCTGGGCCCAAGTCTTTCCATTCCCGCGAAAAGGGCCCGTCCCGATCGGACTCTGCCCTAACCCCCGAGAATCGGATGCTGCTGAAGCGCAACTTCTTAGCGCGCGGAGGAGTGCTCTGGGCGCGAACACCATACTTCAATAATGTCGACTTGACCGCGTCCAAAGGTGCACCGGAGTCCTCGGCTATCGCCTCCAGCCACGCCTTCTCGGTCGACGGGATTACGCGCTCTTTTGCCACTTCACGCCTCCAAATACTTGGCGAGACGCTGCTCGACATGAGCGCGGATACTGGGGATCAGGTCGCCATGCAGTGTATTGCTGTAGGACGGGTGTTCGTATTGCCATTCCTTCAACGCCGAACCGCTCTTGCCGGCGGCAACGCGCATGACAAGTTGCATGCGGTCACGGTACCACCCGAGTTCCGGGTGTTCGGTAACGCATTGGTCCAGGAAAACGCTCGCCTTCTTGGCTATGAGGTACTCATATCTCCGGATCTTGCCGTCCTCGGCCTTCAACTGCATGGGCTGGACCAAGCCGTAATAACTGAGCAGCGACAAGGCGTCCTCAATGTTCTCGTACGCCCCTCGCTTCCAGCGCACCATCTTTACCAACCGTACCGAAGGCTCATCCGATTGAAATATACTCTGAATCCGCTCGAGGAGATCGGGGTCGGGCTCCGCGTCCAGGATGTCGAGCAACGCATCGGCAAGATAGTCCGGATAGCGAACCAAGAAGTCCATCGCCATCAGTCTCTTCTCGGCGCGGAATATCTTCGCGACCTCCTCGGTTGGAGGCTCTGCGGCCTCGGACCCCGCCACCATGATGAAAAGCAGCCGCAGCGTATCGCGATAACGCGAGCTGGGGTCAGCGGAAGTCGGTGCCGGCTGGACCGGCACGGCGCCGGTGGCTTCCCCTTCGGTCAACAGATCCATTTCCATATGCGACGCTGCGCCCAAAATTTATGTAAGTATAACGTAAGTAGCTCGTCTCTGCGAATCTTTGAGCTGTGACGATGGTCGTTAGCTGCGATCAACTTAGAACCGATGGCGATCCAGCAGCTTCAATTGTCTCTTAGCTTACCGAGATAATGCGTTGGTCGCGGAAGGCGGCACAAGGGGGGCCACCATTCGCGCCATTCGTCGGCAATCCCAGAGACAAATAGGAATGGTGCCTCGGTTCGCTTCTAGCAGAGGGCACATGTGGCGCGCATTTGAGGGCTGGTAGCAGCGCTCAATTCGAATCGATAGGCTGACCACGCTTTTTGGAGTGCCACGCGATGGAAATGGAAGTCGAAGTTCCCGCTGAATTCCGGGCCCACGTTGGGGCTGCGACAATGCGTTTGGGCTACCTCCACCCGTCGTGGACCATCAGTGCGGCCAAGCCGGAAGCGATCGTGGTGAGTTTGGTGCGGGCCGAGGATGCGGGCGAAGCGAGGCGGGAGATCACCTACGCGCTCTATCGCGAGCGCATACGGTCCGAGGGCGCGCCGCTCAGGGAACTGCTGCTCAAGACGATGGTGGCCTGATGCACACCTGGCCGCTGCGATTCCGTGACGTCGGCGACGCCGTGGTGATGTCGAACGAGGCAGGCGCCTGGTTCCGGGCGTCCCACCATTTCGTCGATCGCTACGCCTCGGCACGCCTGACCGAAGAGGACCGGGGGTTCCTCCTCGCAAGCGGTCTGGCTTTCGAAAAGACGGGCGACCTGTCCTTCACGTCCCATGCCTACCGCTGGAGCGTACGTCGCACGGCGGCGAACCGCTCGATCGACTACGTGATCCTGGTCCCTACGCTGCGATGCAACCTGTCGTGCTCCTACTGCCAGGTATCGCGGGCAGCCGAGAAAGCCACCGGCTACGATTGGGACGATAAGACGCTCTCAGCGGTTCTCAGATTCCTGGATGGCCTGGAGACGGAGCGCGTTCAGATCGAATTCCAGGGTGGCGAACCCCTGCTCCGGCTGGACCTCCTGAACGCCGTGCGCGACTTCTGCCGGCGTCGGTTCAAGCAATCCCGGTTCGTGGTCTGCTCGAACTTCCAGGTCGTCGACGAAGCCATTTGGGCCTTCTTCGATACCGATGACACCCAGCTCAGCACCTCGATAGACGGCGACGTCGGCACCCATACGCGACAGCGCACCGGCAGCGAGGCGGCCACGGCGGCATTCTTGGGCAACCTCGAGAAGTTCGTGGGCAGGTTCGGAGCCGGACGGGTGTCTGCGCTTCCTACCATCGACCCAACCAGCCCGCCCGACCTGGAAGAGCTTCTGTCCACCTACGGCCGCTTCGGCATCCGGTCGATCTACCTGCGTCCGATCAATCGCCAGGGCTTCGCTCGCCGCCGGCCGGAGGCAGAGGGCGAGCTGAAGGCATGGAACGCCTTGCATGGCGCATTCATCGATCGGCTCGTCGAGCTGAACTACGGCCGGGACGAGGTCCTCGAGGAGTACTACTTCAGCCACCTGCTCAGGCGAATTCTCGGTCGGGGCGCCAATGGCCACGTCGACATCCGGAACCCCAATCCTGTAGGCACCAACTACGTCGTCGTCGACTACGACGGCGCTTTCTACCCGACCGACGAGGCCCGGATGATGTCCCGCGTCGGCCAGATCGATCTGTCCATCGGCAATGTACGCGACGGACTGGACTACTCGATGGTCGACCAGCTCAACGCGGCCTCTTTCAACGACCTGGACCCCGATTGCCAGCACTGCGCCTACCAGCCGTTCTGCGGCGTCGACCTGATCGACGACATCTCCAGGTACGGCAGGATCGACCTGCCGAGGCACCAGACCTACTTCTGCCGGCGCCACATCGCCTTGTTCGACAAGGCGTTCGAGATGATCATCAGCCCTGATCTGAAGGTCCAGCACTCGCTGAGCAAGTGGACCGGCGTCGACCGCTGGCCCTCAGCATTCCGCGAGGTCTGGGCATGATACCGCTGGTCTTCGCCGCCGAGGTCCGGGGCACCGATGCGCCCTTCGTCGTCAGGCTGTCCGCTACGGGGGAGACGCCGGACGATGCATTGCTGCGTCGGACGGACCAGAGCACCTTGGTGATATCGCACGGGCGTGCCCGGGCACGCATAGCGGGGAGCGACCCTACCCCCTTTCTCGGCGACATCGTGCTGCTCGATCCAGCCCGGTCCACGATGCAGCGTCTGATCCGCGCCGGGTCGAGGCACAACACCTTTCTCGTCACCGAACGGTGCGACCAGCTCTGCGTGATGTGCTCGCAGCCCCCCAAGAAGACGCACCACGACAATTTCGTCCACTACGAACGGGCAGCGCTGCTTGCCCCTCAGAACGCCGTTCTGGGGTTTTCGGGCGGCGAGCCCACCCTCTACAAGCGAGAGCTCTTTGGTCTGCTGGAGCGGGTGCATGCCGCCCGGGCGGATCTGCGTTTCCACGTCCTCACCAACGCGCAGCACTTTTCGAAGGAAGACATCCCGTTTCTTTCCTCGTCCGCGGGCCGCACGGTGCAGTGGGGCGTCCCTCTCTATGCCGCTGATGCCGACCTGCATGACGACATAGTCGGCAAGGACGGAGCCTTCAGAACCCTGCTCGATGGACTGTCGGTCCTATGCCAGGCCGCGGCCAACGTGGAACTGCGGACGGTCCTGACGACCATGAACGCGGCGGTCCTTCCGCGCCTGGCGCACTTCATCACCAGGTTCGTGCCGTTCGCCGCACCATGGGCGATCATGCAGCTCGAGCGGATCGGCTACGCCAGCAATCGATGGAACGAGCTCTTCTTCGACAGCAGTGCCGATTTCGAGCCCGTGGCCGCGGCGATAGACATCGCCAGGCTTTCGGAGATACCGACGCTGCTCTACAACTTCCCCCTATGCACGGTGCCGCCAGCCTACCGTGTATTGGCTCCGGCCACGATTTCGGACTGGAAGAACAAGTTTCTCGAAGACTGCAAAACGTGTAGTCTTCGCTCGTCATGCGGCGGGTTCTTCGCATGGCACACCGACCAGGCGTATTCGAGGCTCGAGCCGCAATGAGACTGAGGCGTTTCCTGATACCGTCGCTCGCGGCCGCAGGCCTGCTGCCCCAGCCGGCGGTCGCCATCCCGACCGAAGACTTCGCCGCGCCCGACTTGGCCAAGACCACGCTGTTCCAGGCGTTCAAGCTTCAGCACGTCTACCTGCTCGCCGGTCACCGTTCCCATTCCAGCCATGCGTCGCACTCGAGCCATCGGTCGTCCTCGGGCGGCTCCGTCTATCGCGCCCCGGTCTACACGGCGCCGGCAACGCCTGCGACGCCGCTCTACACCCCGCCCGCGTCCGACAGCACGGCCCCAGCCACGATCCTTCCGAGCTCGCCCGATGCGGCGCTTAAGACGCTGCCCGGCAATTCCGACAAGTTCGTCGAGATCGCCAAGCAGGTGCAGTTGGCGCTCTACAGCTGGGGCTACTATTCCGGCGTGATCGACGGCGTCGTCGGCCCGGCGACGCGAACGGCGATCTCGACCATGCAGGCCGACTGGAACCTCAAGGTCACGGGCACCATCACTCCGGAAGTCCTGAATGCTCTCAAGATTGTGGCGGAGTAGCCTGTTCGGCATCGCGATGTTCGTCGCCGGGGGCGCCACCGCCATCCTGGCGACCCCACTATGGCGCGCCGGCGTGACCGCAGCGTTCCAGGAGGAGTATGCCACCCTCACCTATCGCTGCGACTACGCCATGCGCGACCACCTCATCGCCAAGCAGCGGCTCGATCAGGATCCGTCCGCCGCCAATGTCGAGGGCTTGAGGGCAATGGAGGTCGGGCTGATCAGCTGCCAGGACTACGATCTGATGCGGAAGCGCCTGATCCAGTGGGGGCTGTCCGAGAACGACCTGAGCGAAATGGCCCTGGTGGCCGTCGAACAACGAGCCGAGAACCTGGCCGACGTGGTGCGCATCCATGAAATTCGCTACTAACCTCGCCGTGATCGTCGGCATCGCCGCCATGGTCCCGTTGGCGGTCCTCGCAGACGGAATGCGCGACAACGTCCTGCGCCAGGCGATAGTCCGTGGCGGCCTGCTCCCCTTCCAAGACACCCACGTGGCCGTCTCCGAGGATCTGGTGAAGGTGGGCAAGCTCCTGTTCCAGACCAAGGACATCTCGCTCGATCGTAAGACCGCCTGCGCATCGTGCCACGTCGACCGGTTCGGCTCGGGTGACGGCATCGCCAACGCGATTGGTACCGGTGGCGCCGGCGAAGGGCTGGAGCGCCTGGCGGGCGGCGGCGACATCATCCCGCGCAACACGCTGCCCTTCTGGGGTCGCGGCAGCAAGGGTTTCGACGTCTTCTTCTGGGACGGGAAGGTCGACGCGTCGTCGGGCACGATCCACAGCCAGTTCGCCGGCCAGGAGCCCTCCACCGATCCACTGGTGGTCGCGGCGCATCTGCCGCCGGTGGAGGTGGGGGAGATGGTCGCCGACCTGGCACAGAACGACCATCTCGAAGGCGAGAGCGTCGAGGCAGCCGGCGTGGTCTACGACATTCTTGCCGATAGGATCGCGGCACGGCCCGACATCGGCCCTGCCCTGGCCGCGGCGCGCGGAAAGGCGGTGGAGGATCTCGAGTTCATCGATATCGCCGAGGGCATCGCTGCATTTATCCGCACAAACTTCCAGCTGCAGGACAACCCCCTCAACCGCTTCGCCTTCGCCGAAGGGACCATGTCCGAGAGCGAGCAGAAAGGTGGGCTGATCTTCTACGGCAAGGGGCGCTGCAGCTCCTGCCACAACGGCCCCTACTTCACCGACTTCGAGTTCCACGCCATCGCCACACCGCAGCTGGGTTTCGGCAAGAACGGCTTCGGCATCGACTACGGCCGCTACAATTCCACCCTTCGGGAAGAGGATCGGTATCGTTTCCGCACCCCGCCGCTCTGGAACGTCACCAAGACAGCGCCCTACTTCCATTCCGGTTCGGTGCAGAGGCTCGAGGACGCCATCCTGCTGCATGTCGATCCGCTGGCGGGCCTTTCTCCCGAAACCATGACGGGCGAGCAGCGGGTGCAGTTCTACGAACAGCTCAAGGCGTGGTCGGGCGAGGTAGTATCCGGGGTCGCTCTGGATCGAGACGAGATCGCCGACTTGGTGTCGTTCCTGTCCCTGCTTTCGTTCGAGAGCCGTCAGCCGGTTCTCGAGACCGACTAGACAATTTGCCCGACCGACCTGAGGCGGAACCGCGACATGCTGTGGGTAGGGGTATGGTATCAGCCTAAGGCCGCAGTTGCGGATACTATAGTGGATTGTTCGCTCGACGGCTAACTGTTCAGTGCACTGGTGTGCTTGCATTCTGGATATCGGCTGCACCCCATGAACGACGCCCGCTTCTTCGAACGCCGCTCCACCAGATAGCCAGCGGAACACTTCGGACACGCCGGCAAAGCTTGACCATCCACGCCCTCGAACCGGATCTCCTTGCCGGCAATGTCGGCAAGCTCATCGATGTAGCGTGACTGCTGATCCGCGTTCGTCAGTAGGAAGACGCCGCGGCTGGCACGCGTCAGCGCCACGTAGAACAGTCGCCGCTCCTCGGCATAGGGGAAGGTCTCGGGCTCTGGTATTACCAGGTGGAGCAGCTCGTCGTCCTCGATGCGGCTGGGCACGCCGTAGTCGCCCTCGCTGACATCGATCAGGATGGTGTAGTCCGCCTCGAGGCCCTTGGCCCTATGGAATGAGAGAGCCTCTACTTCGAGGTGCTCGAACTTGGGTATTCGGCTCTCGAACGGGTCGAGGTAGTTATAGCGCCACAGCACCAACGCCTTCAGCTTCGGCTTTGCGTCGGTTCGCCATTGGCCAGCAATGCCGCCGAGGAAGCCGTCGAGGCGCTCGAGCACCTGCCGGCAGGCCGGACCGTAGTCGACCTTGCCGCGCACCGGCTTCACGGGGACGACGCGGATGGACTTCGAGATCGCCGGCCTTGTTGAGCGCACCGATTTCTTCAGCTGTGCGGGATTGCGCTGGACGAACTTCGCGGCGACATCGGCGATCAGCTGATTGCAGCGATAAGTCTGCTCGAGCCTGCCCTGCCAGCTGGTGCCGAAGTTCTCGTGGAAACGGGTAAAGATCGAGATGTCGGAACCAGCGAAGCGATAGATCGACTGCCAGTCGTCACCGACCGCGAACACCTTGGCGAAAGGATTCTGCTGTCGAAGCGCCTTGATGAGGTTGGCACGAGGCTCGGAGATGTCCTGGAATTCGTCCACGAGGATGAGCGAGTACGGGCTGACGTACTGCCGTGTTTCCACAAGCCGGGTGGCGTCGCCAATCATCGAGTCGAAATCGATCCGGCCAGCGTCGGCCAGCTTCTTGGAATAGGCCTCGGTGATCAACCATATGACCCGAGCAAAGATCCGGGCACGCTCCTTGTCGTGGAGGGACTTGGCGCGCTCGAACAGCATGTCGAGGGTCAGCTGGCTGGAGCGGATGTGCTTGATGCAGGTCCCAATAAGCTGGTGGTAGTGCTTGACCACCCGGGGGTTGAGCGCCTTCTGGATCTCGTCAGGCGACCGCTGGATCAGTGGTATCTCCCGGCGCTCCAGCTCCGACTTCAGAACGGTCAGCAGTGTGCCATCAGTGGCCTGTGCAGAGGTTGTCTCGAAGAAGTCCATCTCGGCCTCGCGATAGACGCTACGCTTGCTCTCGGCATGCATGACGTAATTGGCGAAGGGTGAGGTACCATCGGCGTTTATGGCGAAGTGCTCATGCACCGTGTTGGTGGCCGGATAGTAGAAGTCCGGGTGGACGTGGCGCACCGCGTCGGCCTCATCGTCTCCTTCGTCCTCAGCGCCACTTTCATCGCTGTCGTCTACATCGTCGACCGCAACCTGCTTCTCGTACTCGAACTCCACCGAGTTCAGCCACAACCAGCTGGCGATCGACTGCTCCTTCAGCGACTTCACATAGATGTCGCCAAGGGCGCGGATCGACGCCCTGCCCTTAGATCGCCGCTCGCTGACGTAGCGCTCGTAGTCCGTGTCGGAATCGAAGACCTCCCGGGGAATGTCCGCCTTCGGGTGCAAGATCAGCAACTCGATCCATAACCGCTGAAACTCGGAATCGGCCTTGGCGAGATCCTGTATGATCTCCTCGATGGCCTTTGCCTCGCCGGCGGGGTGCTCGACCCAATTGGCCAACTGCGGCGGCTTGCCCTCGATTTCCTGAATGATGCCGCGACCCAGCGCATGAAACGTCGTCACTCGACAGCCAACCGCTTCCTCGTCGACCTTCATCTGTTTCGTGATGCGGGCCTTCAGCTCATCCGCTGCGCTCTTGTTGAAAGCGAGGACGAGTATCTCAGCGGGCCGATAGAGCTTCTTCTCGAGAACGTAAGCCACCTTGCCAACCATGGTGGCCGACTTGCCAGAACCTGCCGATGCAACCAGCAGATTGTTGTCCTCAAGGCGTATGCAGGCCTCGCGCTGCTGGTCCGACAACGAGCGGCCATCGAGATCGTCGAAAAAGGCGCGAAACGTCGCCAGCTCCGCGCTGAGGAATTCACGGTTGTATCGATCGCGGACTAGGGGATCCGTCAGCAGGTCGAACGACACCGGTAGCGCAGCCTTCAGCGTGGAGGCGGTAAGGTCCGGATCGAGCATCGAATGCGACAGGGCAGCAGCCGCCCTGCCCGGCACGCTGGCGATGGCCCGGCTGAGATCTGCGTGCGCCAGATACTGTGCCTTTGCGCCGACGATGGTATGCAGCCTGTTATCTATCTCGCGGAGTCTGTCACCGTCCGAGACGATGAGCTCGCAGAGATGGTCATTCACGAACCGCTTCAGGTCAGCGGCGAGCTTGGCCGCGGCGTCACCTGATAGTCCGGACAGCCGATCCACGCGAGAATGCGATCGGAGCTCCAGCGTGTGCCAGAGGAGTCCTTTCGTCGAGGATACGGCGACCACGCCGAGGCACGGCAGTTCGATATCGCCACCATCTTCCAGCCTGATGACGTCCGAGCTCTTTCGAGAGAGCGTGATCTTCCAACTGCCTGCATTGAACAGACGTGCGATCAGTCCGGGGCGATAGGTTCGATTGTGTCCAAGCATCGGGTCGAATTGGTCGCATAGTCAGGCTTTATGCTTTGATAAGTCGACGCCAATGGCCCGCCAAAACTGCGAAGGTGCCGCCCGCCGAAACCGAAGGGCCACTTGCGGTTCCCAGGACGCATGCAACCTCCCTTCGCCTCTTTTGACTGCGCCCTCCTGTATCAGTTCGGCTGTTTCACCGCGCGAACTGCACAGCCATCACGCCTTCCAGCTCTCGTTGGGGCTGCAGAGCAAAGTCTATATCATCTCTTCGCTACTGCTGCCGGACGCTCAGCCAAGCGGATCGCACGATTTGGGCAACGCTATCATCCGGAATTCGCCCGCCAGCGCTGTTCCTAAGGATCGCATATGCTGGCCCCATAATAAGCGCGTACGCAACATCCCAGGGTAGGTCCTGAACGAGCTTTGCGCTGACCCACCGCGCATAAGCGTCTCCTGCTGCCCGGCGACCTGAATTGAGCATGTCAGCTACAGGCCCGAAGTCTTCTGTCACGCGCGAGCGAGCAAGCAGATCGTCCATAAAGGCAAAGAGCCGAGGGTTCTCCTGCCCCCAAATAAGGAAGCCGGCAACTGAGGCCTTGATTGATCGTTCAGCATCTTCACCCAGTTCGACGTCCCGAGAACGCAGCGACCATTCGAGCGTCGCCTTTTCCAATAGAGCGGCCGCCATCTCCGCCTTGCCGTTGAAGAAGTGGTAGATGCTCCCGGTTGAGGCACCACTGCGCTCGCGGATTGCTGCCATGGTCGCGCCATCGAAACCGCGCTGAAGGAAAACCTCGAGAGCGCCGTCCAGAATTTCCTGTCGTCGATTTTCCATTGACATCCCCTAGAACGCCGTTCTATCTGAACTAGAACGATGTTCTAGTCTAGAGGATTGTGACAGTGACCCAGTTGATTGACGTTGTACGTGCCTACTTCCGTGGAATCGAGCAGGGCGATCTGGACGCAGTTTTGGCCTGCTATTGGCATGACGCGCTGCAGATCGAATGGCCAAACAGGCTGAAGTCGAAGGGGGACAGGAGGCTTGTAGGCCAGCTCGTAGCGGACTTTGCGAGGGGCCAGAGGATATTGTCGAGCCAAACCTATGAAGTGCAGCGCTTCGCCGAAACCTCAGACTTTGTCATGGTCGAGGTCCTTTGGAAGGGAGAGCTAGCCATTCCGGTGGGGAAACTCGCGCCAGGCGACCAGATGATCGCTCACAGCAGCATCGCTTTTGACTTCAAAGATGAAAGAATCGTCTCGCAGCGGAATTATGACTGTTTCGAAGAGTTCTGACCTCGACTATGGGCCACCAGCAAACCTGCGCCTCGGGTGAGAGTGCGAAAGCGCCAAATGCGGTCGTTCAATCGGCTCGATAGCGGACGGCATCGACAAACAACTGGAACGCCGCTGAGTGCTGCCGGCTCGGATAGTAGAGGTGATAGCCCTCGAACGTCGGCATCCAGTCGGCGAGCACCTGGACCAGTTCTCCTGTTGCAAAGTGGGCGGCGGCCATGTCGGCCGGTACGCAGGCGAGACCATGTCCGGCCAAGGCGGCCGTCAGGGCATGGGTAGAGCTGTTGAACTTTAATTGCCCGTCGACCCTCACGTTCAGCCGCCGGCCGGCTTTTTCGAACTCCCAGGCATAAAAGCTGCCCTTGGTAACGAGCCGCAGATTGATGCAGTTATGGCCTGTCAGATCGTCCGGCGTATTGGGCACCTGGCGGCCAGCGAGATAGGCCGGAGCACAGACCACCGCCATGCTCCAGTCCGGAGCGATGCGTGTGGCGATCATGTCCCGCGCGACCTGCTCGCCCAGTCGTACTCCCGCATCATATCCCTGCTCGACGATATCGATTAGCCCGTTCTCGGAATCGACCTCGACGTTGATATCAGGATAGCGCCTGGCGAAATCGTCGATCTTTGGCCATAGCACCGTGCGGAGCGCATGGTCCGCTGCATTGATGCGGATGCTCCCGGCGGGTGTATCCCGAAAGCTGGCGAGCGCGGCAACAGCGTCGGCGATCTCATCCATCCGTGGACCCACCGTGTCCAGCAGCTTCTGTCCGGCATGGGTCGGCGAGACACTCCGGGTCGTGCGCTCTAGCAGTCGAACGCCGAGCCGCTGCTCCATCAGACGGATCGTATGGCTCAGCGCTGATTGCGACACGCCAAGTCCGGCCGCCGCCCGGGTGAAACTCCTTTCCCGCGCCACAGCCAGAAAGGCCACAAGGTCACGGGTATCCACCCGGTTATTCATGCGAAATCCTCATAAGACTATGTCGATCATACTCCATTATCGCACATTCGGCGATGACCTATTCCTTGACCAGCGACGGTCGCGGTCCCCAAAGCGACGCCGCCGAATGGAGACCTGCATGACAGCCATACCGAACATCACACTTAACAATGGCGTCGACTTGCCTGCTATCGGCTTCGGTGTATTTCAAACCCCACCCGCAGAGACCGTGAGCGCCGTTTCAGAAGCGCTCCGCGTCGGTTATCGGCACATCGATACAGCCGCCCTCTATGGCAACGAGCGGCAAGTGGGCGAGGCGCTCACCGCTTCTGGGCTTCGGCGCAGCGACGTCTTCGTCGAGACTAAGATCTGGATCAACGATTTCGGCTATGACGAGACGCTGCATAGCTTTGACAAGAGTGCGCGCAAGCTCGGGGTCGAGCAGATCGACCTCCTCGTCCTGCATCAGGCGCTGCCCTCGGCCTTTGAGAAAACGCTCGGCGCCTACCGTGCGCTCGAAAAGTTGCTCGCTGGCGGACGGGTGCGCGCCATCGGGGTCAGCAATTTCATGGTCGATCACCTCGAACAGCTCCTCGCGGAAACCGACATCGTCCCCTCGGTCAACCAGATCGAAGTGCATCCGTATTTCCAGCAGCGCGCCGTACAGGACCATTGCAAGGCGCACGGCATCGTCACCCAGGCCTGGTCGCCCATTGGCGGCATAACCTTCTACCGCGGCAATGGCCGCAGTACGCTCGAAGATCCGACAATCGTTGCTATCGGCAAGGCTCATGGCAAATCGCCCGCCCAAGTGATGTTGCGCTGGCATGTCGAGGAGGGTCGGCAAGTGATCCCAAAATCGGTCAAGCCCTCCCGCATCGCCGAGAACTTCAACGTTTTCGATTTCAGTCTGACCGTCGACGAAATCGCCGCTCTCGATGCTCTTGAGACCGGCGTACGTGGCGGACCGGAACCTGCCAACGTCACCCTAGAAACCTTCAGCCGCATTATCCCGGAGTCATGACCATGAAAACCCGCATGCTCGGCACTGCCGGCCTCGAAGTCTCCGCCATCGGCTTTGGCTGTATGGGCATTAGCCAGTCCTATGGCGAGCCGCTGCCCACCGCCGACGGCGTCAAGCTGATCCGTGACGCCTTCGAGCGTGGCATCACCTTCTTCGACACCGCCGAAGTCTATGGTCCCTACAAGAACGAGGAAGTGGTTGGCGAAGCGCTGGCCCCAATCCGAGACCAGGTGGTCATCGCCACCAAGTTCGGCTTCGACATCGACGGGAGTGGCGTGCCCGACAGTCGTCCCGAGCGTATCCGCCACGCCGTCGAAGGCTCGCTGCGTCGGCTCCGGACCGACCGTATCGATCTGCTGTACCAGCATCGCATCGACCGCAATACGCCCATCGAAGACGTCGCCGGCACGGTCAAGGACCTGATCGCCGAAGGCAAGGTGAAGCATTTCGGCATGTCTGAAGCTGGTATCGCCAATATCCGCCGCGCCAATGCCGTACTGCAGGTCACGGCGCTACAAAGCGAATATTCTCTGATGTGGCGCGAGCCCGAAGATCAGATCCTGCCAGTGCTCGACGAGCTCTGCATCGGCTTCGTGCCCTTCAGCCCGCTCGGCAAAGGCTGGCTTACCGGCACGATCGATCAGGCCACTACGTTCTCGCCCAAGGACTTCCGCAACTCCGTACCGCGCTTTGACCCCGAGAACCGCGCCGCCAACCAGGTGATGGTTGAGACGGTCCGCCGCATCGCAGCCGAAAAGCTCATCAGCCCCGCACAACTGGCGCTCGCCTGGGTGCTGGCGCAGAAGCCTTGGATCGTGCCGATCCCGGGCACCACAAAGCTGCACAGGCTCGAGGAAAACATCGGCGCTGCCTTGGTCGAACTCTCCGCCAAAGACCTAGCAGAGATCGAGGCCTCTGTTTCCGGCATTGCCATCAAGGGCGACCGCTATTCTGCGGTGAACCAGGCCAGGATCGATCGTTAGGCTATGTCGGACGCTGTCGCTCCACCCGCCTTGCCGCTCCGAACACACGGCCTACGGCTGACGTTATTGCTCAGCCTGCTACTCGGCTTTGCGTCGATTTCGACCGACCTCTACCTTCCTGCGCTGCCGACCATGGGGCGCAGCCTCGGAGCGGCGCAGGGCACGCTCGAACTTACGGTCTCCGGTTATCTGCTTGGCTTTGCGATCGGGCAGTTGTTCTGGGGGCCCCTTAGCGACCGGTTGGGCCGCAAACTCCCGCTGCTGCTAGGGGTCGGGATATTCGTCCTCGGAGCGGCAGGATGCGCACTCTCCAGCGATGCCACGCAGCTCATTGTCTGGCGTATCGTGCAGGCGCTCGGGGCCAGCGCGGCAGTGGTGCTGGCTCGCGCGATGGTACGAGACCTGTTCCATCGCGACGAGGCGGCGCGCAAGCTCTCAACTCTGATGATGATTATGGGAATCGCGCCCATGATCGGCCCGAGCCTCGGGGCGCAGATCCTAACGCTGTCCTCGTGGCAGATGATCTTCTGGCTATTGGTCATGGTGGGGTTTGCCACGGCGCTGGGGGTCTTCCGCACCGACGAGACCTTGGCGGTGGGGCAGCGGGCGCAGCAATCCCTTCTACAATCCTTCTCGGTCTACCTCGTCCACCTGCGCAACTGGCAGCTCATGGCGCATGCCGGGATTCTAGGCTTCAGCGCCGCAGGCATTTTTGCTTACGTCGCCGGCTCGTCCTTCGTCTTCATCAGCTACTTCGGACTCAGTCCTCAGGCATATGGGTTCGTGTTCGCCAGCGGCATCGTCGGCATCATGCTGGCTAACGCTCTCAACCGCAGGATCGTCGGGCGGTTTGGCTCCACCCGCATGGTCTTGGTGGGGACCATCATCGGCGCAGGTGCAGGGCTTTTCCTCATCGTCGAAACCTTGACAGGATGGGGCGGCATATTCGGTTTCGGTGCCCTGCTCTTCGTCTTCGTCGCCATGAACGGTCTCGTCGGCGCCAACGCCATCGCTGGTGGACTTTCCTCGGTTACGGAGGGTACCGGGGCAGCGTCGGCACTGCTTGGTTGCGCGCAGTATGGCGGTGGAATGATGGGCAGCGCATTGATCGGCTTCATGGCCAACGGCACCCCAGTCCCGATGGCGGTGATTATCGCAGGCGGCTCTTTAGCCGCGGTCGGTTGCGCCTCATATCTGGCGAGGAATGCGATTCACTAGGGGGCCGCTTTGGGCCAGAAGCGGCCCCTCAAGCTGACTGCCGCCGAGCATGTAGTCCGCCAACGAACCGGTGGTGGAATTAAGCGCACCAATGCCAAGTGCCCATTTGCCCATTAGAGAATTGCTCAAATGCATCGCGAACTCGGCCTCAAAATTGGCCGTCTCCAGTTGGGTTCGCGTGATGGCCACGGCGAATAGACGCGACCTTCCCGAGGGTTAGCCGAGGCACCCTCGAGAGACAAAAAACACCAGCAATATCAATGATTTAGTGGCGGGGGGGGAGGGATTCGAACTGGCGGTGGAGTTCGGCTTCCTAACCCTCGGATATGTCGAAGGAATTTCCGACACAATCTCGCTAAATGGCTGCTAGAGAATAACAATCTACCATCACGTTCGGGTCAAACCCTTCGAACTCAACCAGTTTGCGGTATGTGGCTGCGCTAGGCAGTTCGTGGAAAGCAATCCTCCAATAGGCGGTTGCTGCCGGATGTCGGCTCCGCGCCAGAAGTGGCCATTCATGTCCGTCTGCTCACTTTTCCATCACCAGTGACCGATGCATTGCCATCGCTGCCATCACGCCATCCGCGCAGGCAAAAGTGATGTTGTGCATGGAGCGAGAGATGTCGCCGGCGGCAAAGACACCTTCGACTGACGTCATCTGCCAGTCGTCGACCGTGATGACTTGACCAAGGGGGCCGCTCTGGACGTCGCAGTCTAGCTTGTCGGCGAGCGTGCTGTTGAGGCGGTTGCGTGGACTGATGAACAGTGCATCGAGGGGTTGAGTGTCACCGCCAGAAAGCCGGATGGCAGACAGCGCCTGCCCCATCCCCTCCAGTCCGGCGACCCGCCCGCGCTCAATGGCGATCCCACGCCGGTTCAGCTGACCGAGGCCAGGTTCGTCGATATCCTCACCGTTCAGGTAATAGGTGGTTGGACCCCAGTCCGACACTAGCAGGGCTTGCTGCAAGGATGCCGACGAGACACTCAAAACACCGAGGCGCCGACCACTGACCTCGTATCCATGGCAATAGGGGCAGTGGAGCACCGACTTTCCCCAACGTTCTGGCAGACCTGGGATAGTCGGCAGAATGTCGGAGATCCCGAATGCCAGCAGCAGTCGAGCTCCTGTGATTGTTGACCCACCGGATAGGCTAACCTGAAATCCGCCGCCATCTTTGGCCGCATCGATAGCGGCCTCGTTGATGAACTGGACCTTCGGGTAGGCTGATATCTGCTTTCGCATCGTGGCGAGCAGTGTTCCTGGATCAGCTCCATCGTGAGCAAAGAAGCCATGGGACGCCTCGGCGAAGCGGTTGCGCGGTTGTGACGTGTCCAGAACGCACACCGATCGGTGCGCCCGGCCGAGGTAGAGTGCGGCAGCCAAACCGGCAAAGCTTCCGCCAACGATGACGACATCGTAATGCATCGAAAGTCTCCTGCTGAGGTTGCGCAAGGGCTAGGTGTGGTCAGCGCAGGGCCACGGGTACGAGGCGTGGCGGCACATCCTTTGAGGTCCTGGCCCGCCACTTGGCCGTCGTCTCCCACTGCCTGTCCCCCACAGTCAGGACCACACTGCCGCGCTTGCGGCCGGTATCCACGTAGGCGTGGGCCTCTGCTGCGTCCTCCAGCCGGTAGATGCGATCAACCACTGGCTTCAGTTCGCCGTTCGACGCCAGACGGACGATGTAGCGAAGATCTTCAGGCCTTGCCGGCACGTAGCCGGCAATGACCGCTTTGCCGCTCGCCTTCGACGGCTTGCCGATGCCCAGCGTTTGCGCGAATGACCCCTGGATGGCGACGAGACGGCCGCCGGGCCGCAGCGACGTGTCACAGCGGGCGAAGGACACCGTCCCGGTGGTGTCGACGATGATGTCCCAGGTGTCGCCGGTCGTGGCGAAGTCGGTCTTGGTGTAGTCGAGGACCCGTTGCGCACCGAGACCGGCCGCCAGCTCCACATTCGAGGTGCTTGTGACACCCGTGACCTCGGCACCAAAGTGCCGTGCGATCTGAACGGCGGCCGTGCCCACCGCCCCGGAGGCGCCAACGACGAGAACTTTGTCTCCGGCCTTGATCCGCGCCTTGTCGCGCAGGAACGGCAGGGCAGTCATACTGCCAAAGGAGAGCGAGGCGGCCTCTTCAAAGGAGAGGTTCCCCGGCTTGAGTGCAATCGTGCCCGCCTCTGGCACCGTCCGATATTCGGCATGGCTGCCGTAGGCGCCGCCGGTGAAGGCGATGACTTCGTCGCCCGGGTTGAAGTTCACCACCTCGGCACCAACAGCTTCGACGATACCCGCCAGTTCCGTCCCCAGTATCGGCTGCCGCGGCCGCGTGAGACCGAAGACGAGGCGGCCGATCAGGCGAAAGCCGGCTGGCATGTTGAGGCTGCGGGCCCGGTGGTCACCAGACGTGACGGTGGTGGCGAGAATGCGGATCAGGACTTCGTCCGGCTTGGGCGTGGGCTTGTTGACGTCGCTGAGGGTGACGACTTCGGGGCCACCATACTGGCGGTAGGTCATGGCTTTCATGGCAAGTCTCCTTGATGCGAGACCGCCTTCGAGGGGGCTCGCGGTTGGTTGGTTGAGGCGTTTGAGGATCGGCGGTTAGTCGTCGGCGCGGACTAAGGCCACCACGTCGTCAATGGCCTTCGAAACGATGGCTGGATCTTCGAGTTGAACCGCATGGCCACTGTGCTCTGCGACGACCAGTCTCCCCCGCGTGCTGAGCGCGGCCATCTTGTGCTGGGCGGCCGGCCAGTTCGGGATCTCTGCCATGCTCGCTGCGGCCGCAATGACCACGAGCGGCCGTGAGCCCAGACTGGTGTTGGCAAGCGCGGCATCGTCGGCGGCCCGCGCCAGCCCCTCACTGGTCGTTTCGTCGATGGCAGAGGCCTGGGTCTGCAACAGCACCATTTCTTCGGCTTCTGCCGGCGAGAGCAACGGCGCGCTGGCAAGGCTGGCACCGAACATCCGCGCCACACCCAGGTGACGCGCCACCCCATAGAGGCCCCCCTGCATACCGAGTGCTGTGCTGAACGCGTCGGCCTCGGCCTTCGGGGTAAGACTGTCGACCAGCTCGCTGCGGGCATCAACGAGCACCATCCCTGCCACGTCATCGGGATGCGTGGCCGCAAACATCCGGATGTTCTTGCCGGCCAGCGAATGACCGACGAGGACGAAGGGGCCGGGAATGCCAGCGTTCAGCAGGAGTATGTGGAGTTCATCGGCGATGTGTCCGGGAGTGCGCGGCAGTGGACTCTCATCGCTCCAGCCCATCCCAGCGCGATCATAGGTGCACACCTGCGTCGTGGTTGTGAGTTCCGCGCGCACCAGGTTCCAGTCGAGCGACGACCCGCCCAGACCAGCATCCATGACAACGGTCGGTGAGCCTTCCCCGCGGCAGTCGAGATGGATGCGATAGCCGCCAACATCGACGTGACGACCAGCCGGCGGATAGAACGAGAGGTCCTGGGACCCAGAAATCGCTTCGTAAGTCGCTCCCAAAGCCGCGACCACTGGAATAGCGCCGACGCTGACAGCGGCTGCGCGGAGCAAGATGCGAAGACCTCGGGAGCCCTTGTCCCGTGCGGTCGGCTGGGCCGTTTTGCTGGTGGCTGGTGCGGCTATATGGAACGGTCTGTCTTCTGTGGCGACGCTCATTTTGTGATCCCTCTCCAATCGATGTTGAATGGATAAGCGACTTGGCGATGTTGGGATTGAACGCAGGGGCTACCCGGCCGACTTGTCTGTCGGGAGCGCCGGAGCTGTGGTTCCGCTCAGGAAGTCTGCCTCAGGCGACTGCACATAGAGCCGCCGCACCTCGCGCACCTTGCTCATGGGCATGGTGACAATGACATTGCCCTGGGAGATCAGCAGGTAGGCCGATGTCACCCTGACAACGCTGCCGCTCAGGACGCCCCTGTCCGTTTCGATCTGGGACACCGGTCGACCATGGCCGGACGCCACGATGCTGTCAGAAATCCCAACGGCAGTCGGGATGTAGATCAGCGAAAATACCAGCCAGGCGAACGGCATGTGCCGGGACTTCATCAGGACATTGGCACCTGCTGCCATGACGCCGAGGATCAGGTAGCCGCACGCCAGGTGGCCCAGTGTCCACTGCCAGGGGCCGCTGAAGAACATGCAGAAGCCGACGCCTCCCACGACAAGCAGGGGCAGGCCCACTGCCAGTGCAAGACGCTTGCGCTCGGGAGCCGACCGAATGAGGCGCCCGATCAGCATTGCGATCCATGCCGCCGCAGCCATCGGCGCCGCGGCGACGCCAGCCCCCACCAGCAAGTCCTGGACTGTCAGCAGGGAAATCAGGCTCCACTCGATCGGAGCAAAAAAGCCGAAATTGTAGAGCGTCGCGCCGACCACTGCGGCAGCGCTGAGGCCGGTCGCGATCTCGGTGATCGAGCGGCGTTCGAGGGCAAGATGCTCCTTGATCATCGTACGGTCGATCATCACTGGCCTCCACCGACACTGGTTTCGGTCAGCGTTCCGAGAAAGGCCTCGAGCGCCGTGAGCTCTGCCTGGCTCATGGCCAGGGGCTTGAGCTCGCTGTGCCCGCCGGGTGCGCCCGGCGCCTCATTGTAGTGGCGGAGTACCGCCGCGAGGCTATCGAACTGGCCGGCGTGCATGTAGGGAGGCCGGGCCGCAACCCCGCGCAGCGATGGCGGCTTATAGGCACGGACCAGGTCCTCCCCATCCCGGTCCATGTAACGCAACTCGGCGCAATCGTCGGGACCGGCATCACTGTAAGCGCCGAGGCAGTTGAACGGATCGGAGAGAACCTGCGCCGTCGCAACGATGCGCCCCTGATCGTCCGGCAATCCGGGCGAAGCAGGGACGCCCGTATTGTGGAAGTGCTGGTCGGTGAACAACGGGCCGTTGTGGCACTTGGTGCACTCGGCCTTGCCGACAAAAAGCCGAAGCCCATCCGCTTCCTCGGGGGTGAGAAGGCCGTTTGTATCGCGCCCGGCGACCAGCGCATCGGCAAAGGCATCGAACCGCGTCGGACGCGGATTGATCGTTCGCTCGAATGCAGCGATGGCCTTTCCGACATTGGCAAAGACGCGGTTCACGGCATCCCGCTGCTGCTCGGGGAGAGCAGTCCACGCCACCTTCGCGGCATCGGTGCCAAGCGGTGTGGCGTGCTCCGGCAGTGCCGTCACTTCGGGCAACAGGCCGAACAAGGCTTCGTAGACCGCGGCATAGTTGGCTGCGACAAGCCGCGTGATCTGAGTGCGGTCGGCGCCATGCTCCACGAGACTCTCGAGCGGCCCGAGAGCCTGCGCCCATTGGCTGTCCCGCCGCCCGTCCCAGAACAGCCAGGGGCTGTAGGCGGTGCCAGCGATCGGCATGGTGCGCCGATTGGTCTTGCCCATGCCGGTCGCCCGCGGGGTGCCGTCCTGGAACTGCCGATCGGGCAGATGGCAGGACGCACAGGCGACCTTGCCGTTGCCGCTGAGCCGCGTGTCAAAGAAAAGCGCCCGCCCGAGTGCGGCCGCGGCAGGGTCGTCACCGACAGCATTTGACGGATCGGGTGGCAGCTTCGGAAGCGCCGATAGCGATAGCGACGCAATGAGCTTGGTCTCTGCCGGGCTCCAGACGGGCTTTCCAAGGTCAAAAAAGGTCCAGCCGGCCACGAGAGTGCCAAGCACCCCCGCGGCGAAAAGCAAAGGCAAGCGCATGATCGGCCTCACAGGGTAAGGTTGAAGGTGGCGCTGTCAGTGCCGGCGGCTCCCGAGACCTTGAGCGTGATCGTCCACCAGCCAGGCATGTTGAACTTCATCCCCTCGACCTTATAGCGCCCCCCACCGAGTTCTTCGGTGACCTGTGGTTCGGTTGGGAGGCCGTGACCGTGCTGCGGCATGCCGCCATCGATCGAGAGGTTGGCGTGCTCGAGCGGTGTGCCGTCCGGATTGGTGACCGAGACGGTCCAGGTCTGCATCGTGCCGACCGGAATGGGCGAGACGCCGGGCTCGAGCGTCCCGACATAAAGCCCATGCTCGGTCGCATGAGTCAGCGACAGGTCGAGATCGGCGGGGGGCGGCTGCATCATTGCGGCGACGCCGATTCCGCCAACCCCGATCAGGGCGACTGGCAGCAACCAGAGCAGGCGGAGCGATGACTTGGACATGGGCATGGGAACCTCCTTCGTTTAACGATGGAGGGGAAATAGACACTCGGGGGCCGCCGCGATTGAACGTAGGGGCTAGATGGTGGCCTTCAGGCTGACTGCCGAAGCTCCAGGTCCACGACGCGGGCCGAGGTGGGCGCCAGGCCGAACATTCGCCGGCAGGTGCGGGAGAGGTGCGCCGAGTCGGAGAAGTTGGCGGCGTGGGCCGCCTCGGTCCAGGACCCTTCAGCAAAGCCGATCGACAAAGCCCGGTTGAGCCGCTCCCACAGGACAAAGGCCCGAAGCGACACGCCGGTCTCGGCTACGAACAGATGCCGGAACCGGCCCGGCGAGAGGCCGACCAGGCGCGCCAGCGGTGCGAGCAGGATCGGCTCGTCGATACGGGCGCGTATCTCGGCGATCGCCCTGATGATCCGAGTGTCGACGGGAGCTGGTTGAACCGACACGCCGGCCGCGGCGGCTATTGTACGCTGCGCCAGCTTGCGCAATTCGTCATCGCTTGCCCCTCCGAAATAGGCAGCAGCAAGGGGCGCGGCAAGGGGAGCCATGGTTGCCGCATCCAGTAGGGTTAGGCCCCGACGGACGCACTTGGCCAGCAGGCTTCGTCCCAAAGCCGATTCAGGCTCAAACAGGATATTTGCGACGACCTTGCCAGGAGCCTGAAAGGCATGCGGCGCATCCGGCGTGATCAATGCACCGTGGCAAGAGATCCAGTCTCCATCAGGCTCGGTCTGGAACTGCGCCATGCCGTCGAGGGGCACCGACAACTGCACGGCATGATGCGCGTGGCGCTTGGTAATACCAGTGATCAGCGCAAGCCAGAGGCTCCCGCCTTCCCAGAACACGACCCTGCCGAACCCCGCGATGTCCATGAGGTATATTAGGCGATTTTTGGTGTCTGGAAAATGGGGTGCAAGTCAGAGAGGTCAACGTCCTTCCAAGGGACCCGAAGTTGACAAAGTGCATCCCGCAAGCACGGGCAGTTGTCCTTCCTGCGTGGACCATGTTGGTCTGCGGGAGGCTAGGGGATGGCAACTGCACTCTTGGCGCCAGTGAAGCGCAATGGCATGGTCTGTCGCGGTGTTGGGAGGACGCCGCAGTGCTGATTTCGGGGTTTGGGCAGTTTATCTTCTGGAAGGACGGAAGCCTCTATATCGGTTCGGCCGTTTCACCGAGCGAACTGCACAGCCATCACGCCATCCAGCTCTCGTTGGGACTGCAGGGCAAAGTGCAGTTCAAAACCACCCCTGCATCAGACTGGATTGAATATGACGGCGCAGTCATTCCGCCGGACTTGCTCCACACGTTCCAGGCGCCTGGAAGAGTGCTGGCCCACATTTTCACGCAGCCAGAGTCTCAGCTAGGCCGGCGAATTCTCAGCCGGTTCGGGTCTCAAGAGATATCACGCCTATCGACCGAAGAAGCACATAGGCTCGCTGCACCGTTGAAGCACGCCTATTTCAATGACGTTCCAGATGCAGACCTCATCCAGATTGCACGACAGACGTGTGCGCAACTGGTTGGAGCAATGGAGCCTGAACACATTGTCGATCCGCGCATTCTGCGCGCCTTTACCGAGATCGACCACCGTCTGGATAGTTCATTTTCGCTTGGAGAAATTGCCTCCCGCGTTGGCCTGTCCGAGGGACGGTTTCGGCATCTTTTTGTGACGGAAACGGGAGTGGCTTTTCGCCCGTATGTGCTCTGGGCGAGACTGAACCGGGCGCTCGCGCTCGGCTACTCTGGCGTGTCTTGGACGGAAGCCGCTCATGCAGCGTATTTCGCCGACTCGGCCCATCTGACTCGAACCTGCCGTCGGATGTTTGGCATCGCACCCAGTTCGATCAAGGATGCTGGCCGAGCCGTCGCCGGGATCAAAACGGCTTAGACTGCGACACCTGCATCGCCGAGTTCACCCGGCTTCACAGGAGAGTCCCTTGGCCGCAGAGTTCAGCCCCTACGTTCAATTCTGCAAATGAGAGCGTGCGTATATCGGCCCCATTCGATCATGGAGGTCTGAAATGTTCACCACTCGTATCCTGAACTACCTGATTGCCAACCGCCGCCGTAGGCGCACCACGCTCGTGCTTGCAGACCTCAGTGACCATCAACTGAGGGACATTGGCATCTCTCGCCACGACCTTGTCGCCGCCCACGGACACCGGTGACTCGAGCAGAAAGGAGAAGAATTCCATGAGCGAAGCCCTCATCGGCGCGCGGAACGCGCTACGCCTCCCTGCAACCCTACTTGTGGCGAGTCAGCTTGCATACATTGCCGTCACGCAGTTCCATGCGGGCGGACACGCCAACGATCATCACGAGATTTTCGAGACCTACGCCCATGATGCTCTTTGGGGTGGGGTTCATCTGGGGCAGTTCGTCGCGATGGCAATTCTTGTTGCCGGACTTCTGGCTCTTGCGTCTTTGCTGGCCTCCCGAGACGCATTGACACTCTGGCTCGGGCGCCTCGGTGCCGCATCTGCCGTGACTGCGTTGGCCCTCTATGGTGTTCTTCAAGCGGTTGATGGCGTCGCGCTGAAGCAAGCCGTCATCGCTTGGGCAGGTGCACCGGCGGCCGAGCAGTCAGCGCGCTTTGCAAGTGCCGAGACAGTGCGCTGGCTGGAATGGGGAATGCGCAGCTATGAAGATTTCGCGATCGGAATTGCGCTGGCTCTATTCGCGGGTGCTATCACAGCGAGCCAAAGGTTCCCCAGAGGCGTCGGGCTCATCATAGCTCTTTCGGGTGTGGCGTATCTCGCGCAGGGATGGATCGCTGGAGCAGAAGGATTCTCGCCGGCTCAGTCATTGGCGATCGTGCTTGGCTGGAGCTTGTGCTTGGTCTGGATGACTTGGCTGGCCATTTGGGCTTGGCTTCCCTTCCCTTCAGGGAAAGGATCCGCTGTCCATGTCGATCAAGCCCACCTTATCAATAACTAGCTGCGCCCGCCCCTGCCAGTCCAGCGACCGAGGCATCGCCCCCCTTGCAGGACTCAAGTACGATGTATCCTGCCGGGTGTCTGACGAATTTCCGTTTTGGGCCACAAGCGGCCTTGGACAATGACCACAAACCGACTGCTCACCAGTCGTCACTCAGCGCAAACCGGTGGTGGAGTGAAGCGCCCTAATGCCAAGTGCGAAATAGGCCATAAGAGAATGGCCCGATTGCATCACGATTTCGGGTTCCGAATTGGCCGTCTCCAGTTGGGTTCGCGCGACCGCCGGGGCGAATAGACGCGACCTTTCCAAGGGTTAGCTGACGCTCCCTACGGAAACCAAAAACACCATTAATATCAAGGGGTTAATGGCGGGGAGGGATAGACTCGAACTGGCGATGGAGTTGAGCTTGCTAACCCTCGGAAATGTCTAGCGAATTTCCGCTGCTACCAGTCTCTAAGTTATTGATCGCGTTCAGCTTATCGACTTGTCCTGCGCCCAGACGACGACCCCACTCCACCACCGGTTTTCGACACGTCCCTGTCTCCGACCAAGGAGTCAGTTCAGTAAACGGGTGGTGGAGTGAAGCGCCCTAATGCCAAGTGCGAAATAGGCCATTAGAGAATGGCCCGACTGCATCGCGATTTCGGGTTCCGAATTGGCCGTCTCCAGTTGGGTTCGCGCGACCGCCGGGGCGAATAGACGCGACCTTTCCGAGGGTTAGCTGACGCACCCAACGGAGACCAAAAACACCAGTAATATCAAAGGGTTAATGGCGGTCCGGGAGGGATTCGAACCGGTGGTGGAGTTCGGTATCCTAACCCTCGGAAATGTCTAAGGAATTTCCGACACAATCTGGCTAAATGCCTGTCAGAGAATAACAATCTAGCATCATGACGACATCCGTGACCAGGTATGCGTCGTCAAGCGGCAGCTTTTGGCCAAGACGGCCCGACTACGCGATCAAGATCTCAGGGCCTTGCGCACCTTTTCAACCGCTCCTCCCATTCCGGGATGCGCACTGGAGTGAGTGCAGTGCAAAAGTCCCCCCGATAGTCAATCTGTGATTAGATTTGGCGGCGCCACGAAAGGGTATTTTCTTGTCACAAGCAGTATGTGACACCTGCTCTTCTGAGTAGCGACGCGTCCATCCCAATAGCAAGATTTCTCTTAATGTAGAGGAAGCCGCAATGGATCGACCACAGGTTTCCCAGCGATACGGTGTTACCCTTACGCCTTCGCCGGCAATTGGCATCCTCGTGCGCTCACCAGCATTCGTAGTGGTGCTCGTCTACGCACTGTTGTTTCAATTCGCACCTGGGCAGCTGCTCGAGGTACTTCGGATCCTGATCGGCGATCCGGCCAAACTCATCTTTACGGCGCTCATCCCTCTGGCGGTATTCGCAGCGGTGCAGTTGGCGGTGATCGCCGGCGCTGGCCCCATCAATCGGATTGCTGATGCTGCCTTGGTGAGCCTGCCTGGGATCATCCTCGCGGCACTCATATTCGAAGCTGCTCCGTCCGTTTTCGCCGCTGAGGCCGCGATCCTGGCCTGCGCAGCGCTGTTTGCGTGGTCATGGTGGGTTGCCTCGATCATTCCTCGCCCCTCGATCTGGCTGTGGGCAGCCGCTGCATTTGCGGTCGCGGTAGCTTTCCTCGCCCTCGAGTTTGCGACCGTTCACTCGCCGGTCTTCTGGCCCCGGACGTTCGGCTCAACCGGCATCCTCATTGCTGCCCTTGGCTTGGCATCGGTAGCCGCCAGCTGCCTGCTCCGATGGCCCAGATGGGCGCTAGCAGTCTTTCTGTCCATGCTGGTCTTCACCTTTCTCGAGGCGCCGCCTGCCTCGCTGAGACGGCTTGACTACACGCCTGCGAAACCCGAGCCACTCGAAGCTGCCTTCTACGACTGGCTGAACGATCGAAACGATCTCGACGCCTACAAGACTGCCAGGCGTCCGTACCCGATCCTGGTTTCGGCTGCGTCCGGGGGAGGCATTTACGCAGCCGCCCACGCCTACGGCGTGCTTGCGACGGCAGCGGCCGCTTGTCCGCGCTTCGCGAGCCATCTTTTCTCCAGCGTTGGCGTCTCAGGCGGCAGCTTTGGAACCGCGCTCTATGCCGCTGATATGGCGGCCAAGCCAGCAGCGAGCAGTGGGCCGAAATGCACCAGCGCGACGGTCAGCAATCCCACACTCGAGGCAGACCATTTGGCGCCCATCCTCTCCTGGCTGCTCTTCATTGACATCCCAAGCATCCTGCTGCCGGGCCGGTTTTCTGAATACGACTCCGGAACCGCACTCGAATGGTCGTTCGAGGATCGCTCGCAGGGCGAGGACGCCGCCTCATTCTTGACGAAGGATGTCGCCGAGGTCTGGTCGGCAAACGGCGACGTGCCGCTACTCAACTTCGTTTCCTCCAACATCGAGAGTGGAGGGCAGTTCGTCTTCGGCGAGCACGAGCCAGCATTCTACGAGAGCCTCTCGGACTGGTTCGGTCGCTACAAGCCGGTTGAGGAGGGCAGCGTTCGCGTCGTCACTGCCGCCGGGATCAGTGCGCGTTTTCCATGGGTGACGTCATCGGCGGCGCTGGCTCTCGACCCGACACCACAAGTGGACATGAGCAGCGGGGAACCGGTGGAACTCCCAATGACCACGGACTACCGGATGTTGGCCGATGGCGGGTACTTCGACAACGCCGGCACTGACGCCACGTCTATTGTCCTTGGGACTATCGAAAACCTCGCCACCGTGACCGACGAATGTTTTGCCGGCACCTGGAGAAACTGCCCCAGATGGACGTCGAAGGCAGAGCGATGCCGACTAGTCATCCACAGGGATCCGTTCGAGGTCGTCGACTGGAATGGGTGCGACAAGCACGTATTCCTAGGCGTCATGTTGATCGGAAAGCGAGGGGGAGTCTTCCCAGGCTACAGCTACGGACCCCAGCCGATCGGCCAGCGCTCGGCGCTCTGGGAGCCGATCAAGATTCTCCTCAATGCCTGGGTGGCACGGGAAACTTTGAGTGCGGAACGTCTTCAGGTGAATCGGAGCGGTCCGAACGGCGATGGCGTCTCGGTGTTTCCGTTGGACACCTCGGTGCTGCCGCTGGGCTGGACCCTATCCTCCGGAACCGTCCGGCAGATTCTCAATACGTCGATCACCGACACTGACCTCGGCACGTTGTCTGACTTGCTCGATCCATCGGTGAAGCGGGAGCCGGCGCAAACGCTCTAGGAGGAGGACAGCTGGAGCAGCCGCAGAACAGCTGCTGCGCCACGCACAATGGTCATCGTCTACGCGACGTGAGAAAGCTCGCGCCAAGACTGGGGGCGGGACGTCGCGCCCATGTTGGCCATCAACGACCGTTCATGGCGCGCCTGCGGACTTTACGCCTACCACTAAGTCAGCACGGTAAACCGGTGGTGGAATGAAGCACCCCAATGCCAAGTGCCAAATTGGCCATTGGAGAATGGCCCGAGTGCATCGCGAATTCGGCGTCGGATGGGGCCGTCTCCAGTTGGCTTCGCGCAGCCGACAGCTCGAATAGACTCGACCTTTCCGAGGGTTAGCCAACACGGTTCACGGAGACAAAATACACAAGTAATATCAATGAGTTAATGGCGGAGCGGGAGGGATTCGAACTGGCGGTGGAGTTCGGCTTCCTAACCCTCGGAAATGTCGAGCGAATTTCCGACACAATCCCGCTAAATATCTGCTAGAGAATAACAATCTACAATCAGGCTCGGATCACACCCTTCGAACTCCACCGGTTTGTAGGTCTCTCCCGCTAGGCACTTAGTGCAAAGCAATCCCTCCACTAGGCGGTTGCTGCCCAATGTCCGCTTTGCGCGGTGGGTTCAACCGATCGCTGCAACACACTCGGCGAACTTCTCTGCTGGCGTCTGATAGAGCAAGGTCTTTCTGGGGCGCTCGTTGAGCTGTCGCGCTATGGCGCTGAGTTTTGCCTGGCTGTGCTCGGACAGGTCGGTGCCCCTCGGCAGGTATTGGCGCAGCAGTCGGTTGGTGTTCTCGTTTGAGCCGCGCTGCCAGGGTGATCGCGGATCGCAGAAGTAAACCCGGACGTCGGTGGCCAGCGTCAGCCGCTGGTGGTCAGCAAGCTCCTTGCCGCGGTCCCATGTCAGCGATCGATACAGTTCGCCGGGAAGTTTCTGTGCGTTCTTGATCAGCGCGCTGACAACGCCTTCGGTATCCTTGTTGGCAACCTTGATCAGCATCACGAAGCGCGACTGGCGTTCGACCAGCGTCGCCACATAGCTGTTCTTGGACCCGCCGATGAGGTCGCCTTCCCAGTGGCCCGGAATGGCTCGATCTTCGACAGACGCAGGCCGTTCACTGATCGGAACCGCATCCTTGATCTGCCCCAGCCCGCTCTGCTTCATGCTGGCGTGCCGGGAGCGGCGGATTGTTCGCCGGGCCCTAAGGTGCTCAAGCAACTCCTTCTTCAGCACCCCACGGGCCTGGATGAACAGGCTGCGGTAGATCGTCTCGTGCGACACCTGACGATGCGCCTCTCCCGGATAGGTGCGCTTCAGCCAGCCGGCGATCTGCTCGGGTGACCACTTCCGCTGCAGCTTGGCAGATACTGTCCGGGCCAGGGATGGACAGCAAGCCAGCTTGCATGGCTTGGGCCGCAAAGCACGATCCCAGGCGGCCTGGTCGGAACGGGCCGCTCTATATCGATCGGGGCCGCCGTTGCGGCGAACTTCACGGCTGACGGTGGATGGCGACCGACCCAGCGTACGGGCGATAGAGCGCAAAGATCGTCGTGTACTCAGGCCTATCGAGATCTCCTCCCGTTCGCCCAGGCTGAGTGACTTGGGTGCCCGTCGTCGGTCGGCCGGACGTATGCCACCGGTCGGCGAGATAACCGAAAAGACCGAGGACGACGCTCGGTCAAACCGGCGTCCGATCGACTTCATCAACTCCCCTGCCTGCCATCGATCCCAGATCTCAGCGCGCTGAGCTGAGGAATAGTAGATGCGACGTCGCTGCTTCATGGCCCACACTCCATCTCCAATCGAAGACTAGTGTGTTGCGCTCACCGGTTGAGCCCACCGCCAGAAGCGGACCCAGAGCTTCTCTGATCTGAGTTCCCATCTCTAGTGTGCCTTGTGGACCACCGACCTTGCGGCGGCCGACGTCGCCCCAGGCTGCCCTCGTCAGGCCGCGAGCGCCGTGACTCCGGCCACTGCTATGTCTAGCGCCGCTTCGAGCGGCCGCACCGTACGCTCCACCTGAGCCAGCAACAGTCCGCCCTGAAGCGCAGCCAGCGTGGCAATCGCCAGCTGTTCGGGGTTGGCCGATGGCCGCAACTGTCCGCTCGTCCGCATCCGACCGTAGCCGGCCACGAGGAATGCCTCCCAGCTCGAGAAGCCCTGTGCAATTGCTGCACGAGCCCTCGGCGACTCTCCCAGTTCGCCCACCAGTGAGCCGAGCGGGCACCCTCCGGCGCAATCGACCTGGCGCGACGAGGCGACGAGTTCATCGCGCCAGCGCACCAGATGGGCCAGCGAATTCATGTCCCGCAGGAGGGGCTGGTGCGCGTTCAGGACCATGTCGATCTTCCGCGCCACCACCGCCAGGATGAGATCCTCGCGGTCGGCGAAGTAGTGATAGAGCTGCGACTTGCTCGTATGGGACTCCGCAAGCACCGCGTCGAGGCTCGTATTGGCCAGCCCCTGCGTCTCGATCAGATGTGCTGCCGCGTCGACGATGCGGGCTCTGGTCGCCGCCCCGCGGCCGGTCAGTTGCGTTGGTTCGATAGCCATACGCCGAAGTTACTTGACCGCGAACGTGCTGGCAAGCGAAGTGGACTGATTAGTCCAATTCGCTAAGGAGGCGACACAGGATGAAACTGCAGAACAGGGATCTCTTCCCCGAGATCGAGGTAACGACCATCGACCACGGGACGTTGTCGCTTCCCGGTTTCCTTCACGGGCAATACGGAGTGGTGCTGTTCTACCGGGGAGCGTGGTGCCCCTACTGCAACGCCCAGCTGGCTGCGTTCGTGCGCGCCAGCGACCAGCTCGAAGAGGTCGGGGTCCGCGTCGTCGCCCTGTCGGTGGACGATGCCGAAACCTCAAGGGCGACTGCCGAGAAGCGCCGAATCCTCTTTCCGCTCGGGCATAGTGCCGATGCGGGGGCGCTGGCCGGATTGACGGGCGCCTACCTGGGCGGCGGCGGCAGCTACCTCGAGTCGACCGGTTTCCTGCTCGACCCGGAGGGCCGGATCGTAACGTCGGTCTATTCCAGCAACGCGATCGGCCGCCTGTTGCCGGAGGATGTCGTGGGCTTCATCAAGCACATGCAGGAAGCGGGCTGACCCCTCCCCGCTTCCAGCAAGGGGGAACCCGCCGTCGGCTCCCCATACTACGCGGCGTCGGCCACGCCATCCTGGCGCGGCGTCAGAAGCGCGATGCCATTAAGTGACGCCAGGCGCTGGGGTCGCTTAGTCCTGCGTCTGGCCGCGGAACAGGAAGAAGGCGGCGGTCGCCGCGCACAGCGCAATGCCGCATGCGCAGAGCAGGCTCGTCTGCATGGCCTGCTGGTACGCGAGCCGCGCCGCCGCCAGTAGCGACGCGCCGGACGCTCCGAGCCCCGACGCGGCTTCGCTGGCCGCGCCGATCCCCCGCAGGGCGATGACCCTGGTGCTCTCATCGAGGCCGGCCGGAGCCGCATGGACGAAGCTTGTCCGGTAGACATAGGTCGCGAGGCTGCCGAGCAGCGCAATGCCCGTCGCTCCGCCGAATTCAGAACTCGTTTCATTGAGGGCGGACGCCGCGCCCGCCCGCTCCGTCGGCGAGGCACCGACGACGAGATCGGCAATGATCGTGGCGCAGGGGGCGAGCCCGACGGAGAACAGCGTGATACCGGCGACGAGGACGTAGAGGCTGCCAGGGCCACCGACCAGCGTCATGACGAACAGCCCGAGTGCTCCGACGATCAGCCCAAGACAGAGGACGTAAGCCGGACGCATCAAGCCGAGCCAGACCGGCGTCAGCAACGATCCGGCGACGAAGCCCAGACCGTCGGGCAGGCTCCACAGCCCGGCCTCGAGCGGGGAGAGCCCGAGCACCAGCTGCATGTACTGGGTGGTGATCAGCACGATGCCAAAGATCAGGAAGAAATCCACGAGGTTTAGGCCCAGCGCGGCGGAGATCTTGAACTGCCGGAACATGCGCAAGTCGAGTAGAGGCTCATCGAGCGTGAGCTGCCGTCGCACGAACAGGACGCCGCAAGCAACGCCCGGAAGGGCCGAGGCCGCGGCCAGGGCCGGCGTGCTGCCCTCGGCCAGAAGCTTGATGCCGAAGATCACCGGCAGCACCGTTGCTACGGACAACACGGCGCTGGCGATGTCCAGACGGCCAGCAGTGTGGTTCCGATACTCGGGCAGCAGCCTGGGGCCGACCACGAGGAGCATGAGCATCACCGGTACGGGCACGAGGAACAGGACACGCCAGGGAAAGAACGCCAGGAGGATGCCGCCGACCACCGGGCCGACCGCGGCGCCGAACGAGAAGCTGGCAATCCATATGCTGACCGCAAGGGTGCGCTGCCGATCCTGCCGGAACATGCTGCTGATGAGCGATAGCGTCGAGGGGGCGAGGGTCGCGCCGGCGAGACCCAGCAACGCGCGCGCCGCGATCAGCATCGGTGCGCTGGAGGCGAGACCCGCCAGGATCGAGACCAGCGCAAAGCTGGTCGCGCCCGCCATCAACAGCCGGCGGCGACCGATCCTGTCGCCCAGCGTGCCCATCACGAGTAGTGACCCGGCAACGATGAAGCCGTAGATGTCGACGATCCACAGCAGCTGGGCCGCGCTCGGCATCAGCTCCCTGGTGATGGCCGGGACGGCGAGGTTCAGGATCGTCAGGTCCATCGTGTAGAGCATGCAGGGCAGAGCGATGACGCCGAGGCCGATCCACTCTCGGATCGTCGCGTCGCCGACCGGCGTTGCTGCGGTGGGAATGCTGGTCATGGGGTACTTTCGGGGGGCAAGGGTCCCTCGCCACGGGGGTGTGGAACCACCTTCGATCAGGCTACTGCCATCTGGTGGGACGACTGCTTTCGGTTTGCCGCCTGGAGGGCCTCGCCGGCCGACCACAGCGCGGCGCCAAGGAGCGTCAGGTCCTTGACGATAAAGGCGCCCAGCGCCGGATCGAGCCCCGGCGTGGTCACGAGAAAGCTCAACGTGATCAACAGCGCGAAAGCAGTGCCGAGACCACCCAGAGCCGAGAGGCGCGGCGTAATCGGACGGGAGGCCATCAGCAGCGCCAATGCGATCTCGATCACCCCAATCACGTTCGAAGACCCCTGTTGGCCGAACAACGTGTCGAGCCAGAAGAGGACCGGGCTATGTGATAGCGCAGGGTGAATGGCCGCCGCTTCGCCCGGAGTGAACTTAAGGATGCCGAAGCCCAGGAAGAACAGCACAAGGCTGTAGCGCAGGACGACCTGCCCGATGCGCAAGCCCCAAATTTCAACGCGGCCCATCACAATCTCCTTGTACTTGCGTGCAGCACGCACCTATAAGCATGCAGCATCTTGCTTCGTCAAGCGCGTATCGACGAGAGTACGACATGTCCCGACTGAGAACCGCAAATCTGCTGGCCGCTTTCGCCCGTGACGTCACGACGCGAGCGGAGGAACAGCTCAAGACCCACCACAGCCAGACTGACTCCGCGTTGGCGGCGCTCAATACGATGAGCTACTGGGAGGGCATCACCAACTCGCAGCTGGCGAGGGCCTTGGGACTCTCCCACACCGCTACCGTCAGGCTGGTCGACAAGCTGGAATCGCAGGGGCTCGTGGAGGCCTCTTCCGGCACCGACCTTCGGGCCACCCATCTCAACCTCACCGCTGCCGGCAAAGCGGCGGCTCAGCCCGCATTGACCGCGCGTTGTGCCGCGGTGGGCAGCTACCTCGATGGGCTCGACGCGGCAGAACAGGACCAACTGGCGCACCTCCTTGAAAAGCTCATCAGGCCGCTGGCGACCGACGACGAGGCCGTCAGCCATTTCTGCCGCCTCTGCGATTTCACCTCGTGCCCGGACGATCAGTGCCCGATGCACGCAGGCGACCATGCATAGCCGTCAGAACATTCAGGGGATGCTCATGCAGTTCGAAACCAGCTCGTCGGGAGCGGCAGAACCGGGGATCCGGATCCGCCCGAGCCGCCTCGAGGAGGCTGGTCGCATGCTGGAGATCTGGCGCTCGTCGGTAGCGGCCACGCATCACTTCGTGCGGCCCGACGACTTCGAGACGATCGAACGGGACACGTTGCACTACCTGTCGAATGCCGAACTCACGGTCGCCGTGGACGAGGCGGATATGCCGCTGGCCTTCATGAGCTTCGGTCCTGGTCGGCTCGATGCGCTGTTTGTGGACGCGGCACACCGCGGCAAGGGGATCGGCCGTTTGCTGGTGATACATGCCATGGAGCAAAACGCGTTCCTTGACACAGAGGTGAATACCGACAACGAACAGGCCCTTCAGTTCTATCGGCGCCTTGGATTTGAGGAGACCGGGTACTCAGCAACGGATGACGATGGTCGCCCCTACCCCATCACACGCATGCGGCTGACATCGGGGCCGACCTTGGACAAACCGCCCGCCGCTCCGCGACCGCTCGTGACCATCGGCCGGGCAACGCTTGAGGACGCGGAGGACCTGGGCGCTCTCGCCGCGAGAACATATGCCGATACGTTCGGCGCCGAGTTCATGCCGGACGAGCTCGAGCGCTATCTCGATGACACGGTCTCCGTCGTCCGCTGGGTGGAGTATCTCGCCCACGACCGTGTGCTACTGGCGCGGCGAGACGGCGTTTCGATCGGCTTCGTGCAGTTCGGCCCCGGTGAGGCTGCCGGCGAGGTGACGATCCATCGGCTCTACGTCGATAGGTCCATGCACGGCATTGGCGTGGGAACCGAGATGCTCGTTACGGCACTGGCGGACGAGATGGTGCGCCAAGCCACCACCGTTCGCGTCGAGGTGTGGGAGAACAACCACGGGGCGCGCCGCCTGTACGAGCGATTCGGGTTCAGGCACGAAGGAGAAATGGAGCCGTTTGTCTCGGAAACCGGTGACATTAAAGGCTACGATGTAGTTTTGCGTCTTCGGCATTGACCTATGCCTCCCGGTTTGGACTGCAAATGGCCACAAACGAAATGAGGTCGACCTCGTGGCCGACTTCGCTGCCGAGGTGCTATCCACCTAGAAGTGTATCCCTTTCGATTTGCGAGTTTTCGAAAGGGACCCACGGTCTGGTGTCCGCATAGGGCCAGCAGCAGCCGCTCGCTGAAGACCGCTATGCGCTAGTAGCTATCGCTGACCCAAGACATTGAATTGCCACCGCAGTGTCCAGGCCCGTCCAGTGGAAGTCGAACCCTACTTCGCCCAGTAGCGGAACTAGGCAGCCGCGGCGAGATCGAGGAAGTTCCAGTCTCGCGTCGCCACCGCCTGCTCCAGAAAAGCGCGGACCTTGACCGAGAGCAGGCGGGAGGTCGGGTAGACGATCTGGACGGGATAGGGTTGAGGCTCGAAATCCTCCAGAACCACGCTCAGTCTGCCCTCTCGCACCTGATCGGCGACCTGATAACTCAACGCCAGCGTCAGGCCCCCGCCTTGCGAGGCGTGCCAGATCGCGGCATCCGCACTGTTTGTGACCAGCCGCGGCCGCACCTGAACATCATGTTGCGTGCCAGCGCTCCAGAAACTCCAGCGATCCGGCCGTGCCAGCGCGGTAAAAGCGATCAGGTGATGCTCGCTGAGCTCTGCGGGCAATCGTGGGACGCCCTGAGCCGCGAGATAGTCAGGCGACGCAACGAGGACACGCCGCACCGCGCCGACCTTGCGCGCAATATCGCTTGAGTCGGTGAGTTTGCCGATGCGCACGGCCAGGTCCACGCCGTCTTCGACCAGGTTGACCATACGATCTGAAAGCAGCAGCTCGGCCGTAATCTTGGGATGGCGGGTCATGAACGCGCAGACCAGCGGCGCGACGTGCAGCCGCCCAAAAACCTGCGGGGCCGACACCACCAATCGGCCCAAGGGTGCGCCCCGTTCGCTCCCCGCCATTTGATCCGCGTCGTCGAGATCGGCAAGGATCCGCCGGCTTCGTTCGAGGTACCGCATGCCCGCATCGGTAAGGCTCACCGCACGCGTGGTGCGATTGAGGAGGCGCACGCCCAGCCGGTCCTCCAGCGCCGCAACGTGCCGCGTGACCGCCGATGTCGAGAGCCCGAGCTTGCGGGCCGCCGGTGCAAAGCCGTTGAGGTCGGTCACCGCGATGAAGGCCGCCATCGCATCAAAGCGATCCATGTCATTGTCCCGATTTTTGCAATAGTAATTGCTATTGTTGGCATATTATCATTAATAGAGGAAGCGACCAGATTACGACCTGTCAGCGCGGCAATTGCCAAGCGCCCTCAGGAGTTCACCCCAATGCCCCGTATCCCTACCCCGCCGACCATTGCCGCAGCCCCCGCAGCGGCTCAGCCGTTCCTCGAAGCCGTCAAGAAGCAGATCGGCTCGGCCCCCAACCTGTTCCGCATCACGGCCACCAGCCCGGCCGCGCTTGAAGGCTATCTCGGCCTCAACGGCGCGCTGGCGAAGGGCGCACTGAACGCTGCCACCCGCGAGCGGATTGCCCTCGCCGTCGCGCAGATCAATGGCTGCGGCTATTGCCTTGCCGCGCACTCCTATATAGGCAGCAACGTCGCCAAGCTGAGTGACGCAGAGCTCATCGCCAATCGCAGCGGCCGGTCCGAAGATCCCAAGGCAAACGCAGCCGTGGCCTTCGCCGTCGCTGTGGCCAAGGATCGCGGCGCGATCACCGACGCAGACTTCAGCCTGGTACGCGCCGCCGGATACTCTGACGCCGAGATCGTCGAGATCGTCGCCCATGTCGCGCTGAACACCCTCACCAACTACATCAACGAGGTGTTCCAGACCGAAGTCGATTTCCCCGTCGTGCCCGTGATGCTCGCTGCCTGACGATCGCATAGAGAGGGGCGCTTCGCGGCGCCTCTCCCCCTGCCCATAGGGAGGACAAGTCATGATCCACACAGATGAAGTGCGCCCGCCTTTGCCGCCATTCACGGCGGTCAGTGCTGCCCAGAAGGCCAGACTGGCCGAAGACGCTTGGAACAGCCGCGACCCGCAACGCGTCGCGCTGGCATATACGCCAGACAGCGCATGGCGGAACCGTGCGGAGTTTGTAATGGGCCGCCCGGCGATCATCGCCTTCCTGACGCAGAAGTGGGCGCGCGAGGCCGAGTATCGTCTGGCCAAGGAGGTTTGGGCGTTCGAGCATAATCGCATCGCCGTCCGCTTTGCCTACGAGTGGCAAGACGCGGCGGGACAGTGGTTCCGCAGCTACGGTAATGAAAACTGGGAGTTCGACCCCAGCGGCCTGATGAGCCGGCGTATCGCCTCGATCAACGATCTGGCCATCGCGCCAGGCCAAAGGATGTTCCACTGGCCGCTCGGCCGCCGTCCGGATGACCATCCCGGATTGGCAGAACTTGGCTTGTGAGGCGCGCATGCTAACCGCCCCCTCAAGCGACATCGCGTTCACGCCGAGCGTCAAGACCATCCAGAGCCGCAAAGGCTCGCGCACCGCTTACGCGAGAATGGAAACGGCTGGCGGCTGGGAAACGACGATTACCCCTGACCTTGCAGCCTTTGTCTCTGAAGTGCGCAGCTTCTTCATCGCGACGGCCAATAGCGAAGGCCAGCCCTATATCCAGCACCGCGGCGGCCCTCCGGGCTTTCTCAAAGTGCTGGACGAAAAGACCCTGGCCTTCGCCGATTTCAAGGGCAACCGGCAATTCATCACCCAGGGCAACCTTGAGGAAAACCCGAAAACATTCATCTTCCTGATCGACTATGCGCATCGTCGGCGCATCAAGCTCTGGGGCCGCGCCGAGATCGTGGAAGACGACCCCACGCTTCTCGCGAGCCTCATGCCGGCGGACTACAGCGCCAGGCCCGATCAGGTGATGATCTTTAAGCTCGAAGCCTGGGACTCCAACTGCCCCCAGCACATCCCCCAGCGCTTCGAGGCCGAATACGTAAGTCGCGCTCTTGCCTCGCGAGATGCGCGTATCGCAGAACTGGAAGCGCTTCTTGAGAAAAAGGGCGGTGCCAGGCCATAGACTTAGTCAACTCCAGACAGCATGCGTCGACTGGCTGTCGCGGAGGCAGTTCCTGGATGGCAGCAACAAAGGCGAACCGGACCGCCTCTCGCTGCTCGTAGCGCGCCTCCGGGCCTGGAGTACTGTCCTGTGGATCGGGCAGTTCCGTGTCGGGGTAAGGCTCGAGCCACAAAAACCCTGAAGCAGCGCCAGCGCTTGCCGGCCGCTCCTGGGATGGCGATCCGGTGCAACGATGATCCGGCGCGAGCGCCCCCTCGCCTTTATGGCGTTTAGGCAGGAATTGGTGGCGATGCTGTAGAGCCAGCCGCGCAGCGAGCCCCGGCCGTCAAACCCGGCGCGGGCCCGCCAGGCCCGAAGCAGCGTGTCCTGCACCAGGTCGTCGGCTTCGTGCAGCGATCCCATCATGCGATAGCAGTGCACCTTCAGTTCGCGCCGATAGGTAGCGGCGAAATGCGCAAAGGCCGGCCGATCAAGAATCGGTCGACCTTCGAGGTCGTCGTCGGCACCTGGTTCGTTCATCCGGCTATTACCGTCCCTTGCGCCGATCTGCTGCACTTCATTCCACGGCCGCAAGGCCGTTGCCGTCCACCACAAGCTCCTGGCGCCGTATCCGCTGCAGACACCATGCCTTCCTCAAGCCGGTCGTAATTAGAAGCGACCGCCACAGAGTATTTTGCAAATCCGAACGACACTGATGAAGGAAACATCGACTAGATTCGGACCTCCAGGACGGAAGGGTCGCTGAACCAGCGGTTAACATGGCGACCAGAACGGGTTCAGACGGGCGACGTAGTATCGTGATTGTTCAGTCCAAACTGGGATACTATCTATGCAAAAACGTGTTGTCGCAATTTCGTTATTCGCACTTTTGTCTATGTCTGGCGGGATCTCAAACAGCATAGCAATGAACTATGAGCCTTGCTATCCTGATGGAGTTTCTATCGATAGAATGTATAGTAACATAAGATTATATGGATATTATTCACATCTAATACATCAGAGATTTGACAATAATACCAAAATTCTGGGTTTCGGAACAAAACTTGGACCGTATGGTAAAGAGTGGTACTCGTTTGTAATCGAACTTTGTCACGGGGAATTTATAAAAGAAGAGCGCTTGAAATACGGCAAGCCAGGCTTCATTGGCGGAGATGACTAACGTTAGTGGTGGACTTCCCATCTACTTATTCCCAAACTGACTCTCATCCTCGACGCCGTAACAGTTCACATGGTGTCGAGGCAAGCGCAGCTGAGGGAGTAGTCGAACCACACGCCCGGACGGCAGTGTGAGTTCGATTCAGCGGTCAAACGCCAAACAGTAGATTCGGTTTCCTCGGGTAACCCTAGAGTAGCTGGGTATAGCGCAAGGCACCTTCCGTTGGTAACTCCTGAGCCGACGAGCCAGGCATAAACCACCAAGAGGGAGAGCCAGCTGAAGATGCACGCACTGTTCGGGGCCAGTTATCCGATGTCGGGCAATTTGAAGGCAGTGCGCCACCTATGGAATAGTGTGCGCCTGGGCTCCGGCAGATGGGACGACAGGACCGCCAAACTATCGACGCGATCTATACGAAACTGGCGCCAGTCCATCCGGAGCGTGCACCAGGCAATCAAGACCTGACGGTCGCGGAAATAACCGAGGGCGATGGGATAGACGATACGATCAGTGGGAGCGCCCGCGGCGTCGCGGTATTGTATGGAGACTTGCAACTCCTCGCGAATAGCCCGCCGCATTTGGCCAAGTCGAGGGTCGCCGCTGTTCGCGTTGCGTGGCATAGCGAAAAGGCCCACAGCCTCCAATTCGTCGCGCCGCCCCGCAGGAAGAACAGCGGACAGCTTCGAAGACACATCTCTTGCTGTGGCGCTCATCTCGTCGTCCGGCCCCTGAACCAGCGTACGAAGTCCCAGCACCAAGGCCTCGACCTCCTCGTTGGTAAACGTTAAGGGCGGCAGGAAGTAGTCGGCCCTCAGCTGGAAGCCAAGGCCTGCCTCACCGCCGACCGCAGCGCCCATCGATTTAAGCGTGGCGATGTCCCGGTATAGCGAACGCAGGGACACGCCCAGCTCGTCCGCGAGCACCTGTCCAGAGACCGGGCGTCGCCTTCGGCGGAGCGACTGCATGAGGGCAAGCAAACGTTCGCTTCTCTTGGCCATGTTCGATGCTGACAAAAACTGGTGCGTATAGGGGCTAGAGCGGTGTCATTGCAACCAGAGGTGACGACCAATGACCACCATCATTACCATACTGACAGAGGGCTACGCGGACTGGGAGACGGCACTGCTCAATGCTGTGGCTCGATCCTATTACAATATCGACACAAAGTTCGCGACGCCAGGCGGCGAGCCGGTGACGTCGTCGGGTGGGTTGAGAGTGACGCCGGATCTGGCAGTGGAAGAGATCAACGTGGCCGAAATCGACGCTTTGGTGGTGAACGGCGGCACGGCTTGGAGTCAGCCTGCTGCACCTGACATCCGGCAAGCTTTGGTCTTTGCGACAAAGGCTGGAAAGATCGTTGCAGGCATCTGCGACGGGACGCGCCCCCTCGCCCTTGCAGGGTTACTTGACGGGGTGATGCATACCTCCAATTCGGCGGCCACGCTTTCAGGCACCGGCTATATGGGGTTACCCCGTTATCAGGATCAGCCAACCGCCGTTGTGGACGGCAAAATCGTTACGGCCCCGGGCACTGCCCCCGTTAGCTTCGCCGGCGGCATTATGCAGGCTTTGACCCTTCGCGATGGTAATCTTGATTTCTACCTGAAAATGCACGGTGCTGAGCACAGGGTCGCCTAGCAAGGGTAGCCATCTTGCAGAGAATCTGCGCCAAGTTCGACGCACTGTGAGCTTGGCGCTCTACAAGCAGCGGGGGTGCACTAGCCGGACATCCCCTACCCCTAGAGGCCGTTATACCACTAGCGCCGTCGTAAGGTGCTCGCGAGGTCCGCTCTGGGCCACAAGCGGAACTTTAGAGAACGAGTGCGAACCAACTGCTCACCGGTCGTCATTCCACGCAAACCGGTGGTGGAGTGAAGCGCCCTAATGCCAAGTGCCAATTGGCCCATTAGAGAATTGCCCAAATGCATCGCGAACTCGGCCTCCGAATTGGCCGTCTCCAGTTGGGTTCGCGTTACAGCCACGGCGAATAGACGCGACCTTCCCGAGGGTTAGCTGCGGCACCCTCGAAAGACCAAAAAGACCTGTAATATCACTGAGTTAGTGGCGGAGAGAGATGGACTCGAACTGGCGATGGAGTTGAGCTTCCTAACCCTCGGAAATATCTAACGAATTTCCGGTCAGGTCAGTCTCTAACTTATTGATCTCGTTGGCTTATCGGTCTATGACGCGTCCACGGGGCGGCCCTACTCCACCACCAGTTTGCGACCGGTCCCTCCCTCTAGGCGGTCGGTTCTTGGGTCCGCTTCGCGCCAAAACCTGACATTGGCCTGTGTGGTCGTCGACGCTCAGTGTTCTCGTCCAAGCGGGCGGCCTGCCAATCCCAACGCCTTGGTGAACCCTTCAACCAGGTGGTCGATGTCTTCGGGTCTCTCGTAGGGCATTTGCTCTCTGGCAATCCACACGAGCGGGTAGTTTGGAAATGCCTCAAAGACCGCCTCGAGCTCGCGCGAGCAACGCTCATGGTCATTGAGCTGAGCGTAGCACGCCGCCAGTCGCGCGCGATGCCAGAGCTGCCGCCTCGGGGGCAATTGCAACGCCTCGGCCGCTGCCTGATACTCGCCCAGACCATAGAGTGCGAGCGCCCGGTCGAAATGATACCAGGGCGGAACAATCGGATTGAGGCGGGCGGCGCGATCGATCCAAGCAAGGGCATCCAGTGGCCGACCGCGCATCGCCATGAGGTAGCCCATTTGCTCGATGGAGTCCGCATCATAGCGGTTGAGCGACAAGGCCGACCTAAGGTCACCTTCAGCCGCTGCGTGGTTGCGTAGATAAAGCCGAACGACCGCCATCACCCTTGGTGGAACCGCTGAGCCCGGCGCGAGTGTAGCGGCACGGATGGCGATCAGCAGAATATCTTCGAGGGCCTTATGGTCGACCTCGTCGTAACGGCGCATCGAGAATTTGCAGTAGGCAAGATGGGCATAGGCGACACCGTAACTCGGGTCTCGGGCAATCGCCATTTCGAGCAGCGGCAGGGCCTTTTCGGGCTCAACATGCTCCTGGCCGCGCAGGATCGCCAGCGCCCGCGTCACCAGCTCGTAGGCCTCCAGACTTTGCGCGGGCCTCAAGGCGGCGCGCTGTAGCGTTGCCTCATCGAGGCGCGAGACCAGCCGGTTGACGATCTGCTCGCCGATTTCTCGCTGCACTGAAAACAGCTCGACGTCGTGAGCCTCGTATCGCTGTCCCCAGAGCTGCTGCAGTTTCCTACCATCGACGAGCGTGACACTAACGAGAGCATCTTCCCCCGACCAACGTACCGATCCCTCAACCAAAAAGTCTGCGCCGATGCGAGAGGCGGCGTCAGCCCATGCCGACGGCTCCTGCGAAGGAAACTGAAAGCTGGAATTTCTTGCGAGGACCGTAACCGATCCAGAATGGCCAAGCCCGGTGATGATGTCCTCAGCGAATCCGTCAACGATCGGTTCGCGCTGAGGGTCGCCACTCTCATTGCGGAATCTAAGTACAGCGACGATCGGCCGGCCATTGGGTTCCTCGGCCACGCGTGGCGAGCCGACGAGCATGTAGCCACGGCGTGAGACGGTCCGGATCTGCTCCTGGTCATCCAGTTCCTTGCGGATCTCGCGGATCGATTGGGTCAGGGAATCTTCTGTGACATAGACGCCGGGCCAGACCACGTCCATCAGCTCCGCCTTTGGCACGATCCGGCCCATGTTGCGGGCCAGATAAACCAGGAGTGCATGGGCCTTGGGACGCAGAAAAACCGGGGTCGAGCCCTTGACCAGGGTGCCTCTGTGCAGGTCGAGCACAAAGGGTCCGAAGTGGAAAACGTCTTGCGCAGCAGCCGTATCGGACAAGGACCTGAACCCCGCGGGAAATCGGACGAGAATTGCCCTCCTTCCCGCAGGTTGTGTCAAGACCATCTAGGTGGCGGCAGGTATCGATCCCTGCGGCCGTTCCAGCCTGCGGATGAGCACCCACGCTGAAAACGCGACGGCGACGAGGGTGATCACGCCACTTTCACCTGCCAGGTACTCGAAGGCCAGTGGCGAAGCCGCGACGGTGAAGGCACCAAACAGCGTCCAATACGTGTTGAACACAGAGTGGGCGATAACTGCCGGCCAAGTGCTTTTTGAGGCAAGACGGAGGTACCCGAAAAGGATGCCAGCGATCGTCATGGTCGCGAGGAACAGGGGAACGATGATCCACTGGTTGCCGTCGCCGTGGTAGACCGTTGTGAAGACGATGAACGGCAGATGCCAGACCGCTTGCATCAGCCCGCTCAGAAGGAGCGCGGTTCGCTGACCGAGTGGAAGAAGCCGGGGCAGGAGGTAGCCACGCCAACCGGCTTCCTCACCGAGGCAGACGACGAGCCCAACTCCGAAGTTCAACGCTGCATTGAGGGCAATGTCGCTCGGGTTGCCGGGGACGCCAAACTGCGCGACACCAAACAGCCACACGACGCCGTAGGCGACGAGGAGGACGCCGAAGGGCATCCCGAAGGCGACCGGCCACAGCCTCAGCCCCAACCGGGCCAGTCCAAGGTCGGACCACCCGGATCTAGTGTATCCTTCACGGTTGAAGATGAGCTTCATGACGAGCACCGAGAGCAGCGGCGTCATCATGACGACGAGGGTCGCGTACTCTCCGATGACAGGTGTAGCGAGCAGGGCAAGCGCCAACGAGGCGCCTAGGGCCATTGCATAGAACACGAGCACGTTTGCAAGCTTGGTCATTTGTCGATTCCTTCTCTTGGGGTCATCGCTGGACGTCGACATCGCCGTCGCTCTGCTCTTGTTCATCCACCGACGTGGGATGTCCGAATAGTTCAATGTGTGCGCCGCTCGAGGCGTCAGCCACCGCGGCCCGGCTCGCGAAAAGAATGGCGTGGCTTCCGCTTGAGGCCACGACCCTGACATCGACACAGGCTAAGCCCTGGCCCGAAATGGACGCGGCACTCGAGATCTGGACGTAGTTGCGCTCGCATGCGCCGTCGACTGTCAGGGATGCACCGCTTGACGCATCGATCTGGACGGTTCGGGCCTTGATACCCCTTACCGCAAGGTTGGACTGACTGCCGACTGTGAGGGAAACGACATCGCCAGACATTGCCGAAGCAATGACTGCCGACTCGGCATCGACAGCCAGGGCGGTCAATTGAGGCACCGTGATCACGATCGCAAAAGCGGGTTTCACGGGTGCGAAGTAGTCGAGGAAGTCGCGGTCCATCCAGGCACGCAGGGTGCCGTCGACGACCTCAAGGCGCAGCCTTTCCAGCTCGCGATCGCTGGCGCCCTCCACGTGAAGTTCCTGTTTGCCGCCGACCGCTATTCTGGCGGTCAAGGAGGAAAGATATCGATTTTCGAGAAGCTCGGAAGTTCACGAAGAGCGGGCGCTGCGTCCGCAGCGTAAGCTGGGAGGATGAGGGCGCCGGTGATCGCCGCGAGTGCGAGGCGCTTGAGAATGACAATGGGGGACATGTTCGGGGTTCCTGGGCTTCAGCACCGCCTTAGCGCAGCGCCGAGCCTCGGTATCTGAACACCCGATCCAACTCCTGAGCCGCTTCTGAGAGTTTTCTGATTTCGGGTCGCGACTTCAGAAAAGTTTCAGGAAGCGCTCAGGACGTCCGATGCGATCTTGGCGAAGCTCACTTTGCAACCGAGGAGCATCCCATGTCGAACCGTCTTCCAGCCAACCCCTACACCAGTGGTTCCATTCCGCGCATGTTCGTTCGAACGGCCATCCCGATCATTGCTCTGACTAGCATCAGCGGCCTCTTGAGTGTGGTCGATGCGATCTTTCTAGGGGCCTTCGTCGGCCCCAACGCGCTCGAAGCCGTGACGCTGATGTTTCCTTTCACCATGCTGCTGGTCGCGCTGGTGACCATGGTCTCGACTGGGATGTCGAGCGTCCTCGGCCGTCTGATTGGAGGCGGCAAGCTGGATGAGGCCCGTCGGGTCTTCGCCGGTGCGCACGGCCTATCACTGACAATCAGCCTCGCCCTGATCGCGCTGTTCGTGGCGGTGGGTGGGCCCGTCGCCGGACTGATCGCGGGCGGATCAACAGAGACCGCGGGAATGGGACAGGTTTTTATCGGCATCTGGATATTCTTCTCCCCCGCTGTGTTCCTGCTGGCGGTTCATTCGGACGCGCTGCGGGTCGAGGGACGGGTGGGCTTCATGGCGGCGACGGGCCTTGCCGTCTCGATCGCCAATGTGGCGTTCAACTACGCTCTGATCGTGTGGTTCGGGCTCGGAGTGGCGGGCTCCGCCCTCGGCACTGGCCTCGCACAGCTGCTGGCCCTCCTGGCAATCCTTTTGTACCGTCGCTCCGGGAAGGCTGTCCTTTCAACCCCGTTTATCGCCCTGCTCGCATGGCGCGCGCAGTGGCGTGAAATTCTTGAGCTTGGATTGCCCCGGAGCCTCAGCTTCCTCGGCATCTCACTTGGAGCGGCCGCGATCATAGCGGCCCTGAGAGTCTTCGGTGGGCAGGACACCGACGCCTCGATTGCCGCCTACGGCGTCCTGACCCGCATCCTGTCCTTCGCCTATTTTCCACTCCTCGGCATCAGCCTCGCGCTGCAGGCGATGGTGGGAAACAACTACGGCGCCGGGCTGTGGGCCCGCTCCAATGCAAGCCTCAAGCTCGCATTGCTCCTGAGCTTTGGTTACGCCTGCGCCATCGAGATCATCCTCGTGGCCTTCAGCGGCAGTCTCGGATGGCTATTCGTTGCCGACCCGGTGGTGGTTGCCGCCATCGCCCGCATCCTGCCCCCCTACGTCGCGCTCTATGTCACCTTCGGCCCGGCGATGATCATCACGGGGTATCTGCAGAGCATCGGCGACGCCAAGGGGTCGGCCATTCTCGCCTTGTCCCGCACCTATCTCTTCGCCGTTCCCCTGACGTTTCTGCTGCCTATTCTCTTTGGCGAAAACGGAATCTGGTTCGCGGCGCCGATCGCAGACTGCCTCGTGGTCATGGTCATGGCCGCACTCCTGGCGAGGCAACCGCGTGACATGGAATGGGGGCTCTTTAAGGTCGCGTGATGCCCCCCGCCTTCGACCTCAGAACCGCAAACAAAGGACCGAGCAATGAATGCCGAGGATCGAAAACTGGCAGTCCGGACTTACAAGGAGCGGAAGCAGGCGATGGGTATCTACGCCGTTCGTTGCCTTGCCACTGGCGAGGTCTGGCTTGGGAAAACCCGCAGCCTCGACAAGCAGCGAAACCACATCTGGTTCGCACTACAGCTCGGAACGCATTTGGACAAGCAGATGCAGACGTCCTGGGAGGCGCATGGATCGGGGCAGTTCGAGTACGTGGTGCTGCAGGAGCTCGAAGAGGCCGAAACTGCTTTCCCTGACGCTCGGCTCAAGGAGCTCCTAACGCTTTGGCAGAGGCGCGCAGCCAGCATGGTCGTCCAGGACAAAGCCTTGCGGCCATGCCCTCGTTGAGGGGCTGCTTGGGGCCAGAAGCAGCCCCTCAAGCCGACTGCAGCCTAGCATGTAGTCCGCCAGCGAACCGGTGGTGGAATGAAGCACCCCAATGCCAAGTGCCAACTGGCCCATTAGAGAACACCCCGAGTGCATCGCGAATTGTGGGGGTGTATTAGCGGTCTCCAGTTGGGTTCGCGTGACAGCCACGGCGAATAGACGCGACCTTCCCGAGGGTTAGCTGCGGCACCCTCGAAAGACCAAAAAGACCTGTAATATCAATGAGTTAGTGGCGGAGAGAGATAGACTCGAACTGGCGATGGAGTTGAGCTTCCTAACCCTCGGAAATGTCTAGCGAATTTCCGGCCCGATCAGTCTCTAACTTATTGATCTCGTTGGCTTATCGGTCCATGTCGCGTCCACCGAGCGGCCCTACTCCACCGCCAGTTTGCGACCGAACCCTTCCTCTAGGCGGTCGGTTCTTGGGTCCGCTTCGCGCCCAGAACCGGACTCTAGAGGGGACTTTCGCACACAGGCGATAACCTGATTGCTGATATGGATCGCAGAAATGACCTCGGCGCTTGTCGGCCAGTTGAGCCGTACCATTTGGCCCTCTGCCTCGACGACCAGACGCCAGCACTGGCCTTGCAAGGCGGCACTTTACACCGACCAAGTACCCGAAAATTGCTAGTGGTGATGCCCTGCAGGTTCGGTCATAGCGAAGGCAATTTCCTCACGCTCGGCGCCAGCGGCGAGCCGAAGCCGTGCGCTAAACTCATGCGGCTCTTCAGGGGCGATCCGGCTCTGCAGCAGGTGGTGGTCGTCGCCGACCGGATGCAGGTCCAGTATCTCGGTCCGACCGCCCGAACGCTCGATGTTCACGCTGGCGATGAGCCCTTCGGCATGGCGTGACACGCGCAGCCGCATCCGCTCACCATCAGGAGTGTCGACAATTTGCAACAGGCCGTTGGCGAGCTTAGTCGAGACCGGCACAGGATCGGGGGCATGGTGATGGCCGCTGCCTTCGACCGAGGATGCGAACAAAATGCTAGCCTCGGCCAGTGCCGGGAGGTGGTCCTGAAGCTCGTGCCGAAGTTGGTCGGCAATCGTGTTGGCGGTCGCAAGGAAGATGCCCTCGTCGAGCGCGATCGTCACTTGGACATGTAGTTTGTGGCCGATCCAGCGTGCCTTCGCGTCGACCACCCTATCGATACCCTTTACGTGGGCTGCAGCTTGCTGGATTTCGTCCAACGTCCCTGGCTCGATCCCATCGAGCAGGCGCGTCACCACGGAGCGCGCCGACTGCCAGACGATTCCGAAGATGGCCACTGTGATGAGAAGGCCGATGATGGGATCGGCAAGCGGAAAACCCATCCAGACGCCGATTGCGCCCACGACGACTGCGAGGCTGGTCAACCCGTCGGTGCGGGCATGATAGCCGTCAGCGATCAGCGCTGCAGAGTTGATGCGCCGGCCAGTGCGGATGCGTAGTACGGCGACGATTTCGTTGCCCACAAAGCCGACAACGCCAGCGCCGATCAGCCAGCCGAGGTGCGCCACCGGGCGCGGATTGACGAGATGATCGATCGACTCGTAGCCGGCGACGATCGCACTGAACAGAATGATGAGTACGATTGCGATACCGGCAAGGTCCTCTACCCGGCCGAGGCCGTAGTTGAAGACTTTGGTTGCAGGGCGGCGGGCCAACACGAACGCGATCCAGAGCGGGATGGCGGTCGTGGCATCCCCTAGGTTGTGAATGGTGTCGGCAAGGAGCGCGACACTTGCGGACAAGTAGACGACGACGAGCTGCATAATCGCCGTTGCGGCAAGGATGACGAACGACCATTTGATGGCGTTGATGCCCTCGGCCGTCGTTGCAATCGTTGCGTCAATGACGCCGTGAGTGTGGCCATGGTCCCCGTCGTCGCGACCGTGTTTGTGGCCATGTCCGCCCGGTCCTTGGGTACTGTGCCCATCGGGGCCAAAACCGAACCAGTCCAGAATGGTACGCAGCACATTTGGTCTCATAGGAACTTGGCCAAGGTCTTAAACTCGGCCAAGGCGGCCTCGGATGTCATCTCACCGGCACCGATGCCATCGCCGAGGCAGTGCTCCATATGGTCGTGGATTAACTCCCGCTTAGCGTTGGTGATCGCGCTTTCGACGGCGAAGAGCTGCTGCGCAAGATCGATACATGGCCGCCCCGTATCGATCATCTCGATAACCGAGGCAAGGTGCCCATGAGCTCGCTTTAGGCGCTTGGAAATGTCGGGATGGGAGTGATGTTTCATGTCGTCTCTTATCCCCCCGGGGAGGATACAGCAAGCTAGTGGCTAGTGCGCCAATTCATCGGTCTAGCGTATGCCGAGTGTGTGGCCCATCGGGGGCAGCAAGCCCAAGGATTTGTAAGTCCAGACTTTCGACACGCTATGCCCTATAGGCAAACGTCGTCATCATGCCAGATACCATGTGGTAGAGGTGGTGGCAGTGGAATGCCCATTGACCTGGGTTCATTGCGTCAACCGCTATAGTCACGGACCGCATCGGGGGCACCAGCACTGTGTCACGCAGCGCACCAGGAAAGCGCTGCCCATCGATTGCGACGACCTGAAAGTGATGCCCGTGCAGGTGCATAGGGTGCGCCATCATGGACATGTTCTGCATCGTAATCTCTACACGGTCACCCAAGTCGACCAAGATCGGCTCATCCGATGACAGCGCCCAGCGGTAGGCCGCCATGTCACCATTCAGCATCAGCCCGAACTTCCTTGTCGCCGCGCTTGCATGAAGCGGCGAGGCCGCACGCAGCTGACTTTCGAGCAGCAAATCGAGGACGGGTCCATCGGCGTTTGCAGTGCCCGATAGCTTTGCTAAGGACGCATCACCTGACTTAAGCACGATGCCAGTCCTCTGCGGCCCGCCTTCGCGTAGCGCCAGGATAGGGAAGACGGCAGCATCTCGCAGCAGCTGAACCCGAATATCCAAACGCTGGCCCATGGTGATTGGGAACGTGGTACCGGCGATCGGAATGATCGGCTGTCCATCGACAGCGACAAGGCTGCCGGTGAGTAATCCCAGATCGATGGTGAACGCCGTTGCAGCAGCGCCGTTTATGATCCGCAGGCGCACGCGGCCGCCAATTTCGGTCGTCACAACCTCCGGATCGTCGAGCGTCCGGTCGTTGGCAAGATAGGCATCATATTCGATGTCGTTTAGGTCCATCACCATGCCGCCACCGGACATGTCTATACCCTTCGTTGAGCCCCCCGACATGTCCATCCCTCCCATGGCTTTGCCACCGTTCAGTTGAGCCAGTAGCTCGTCTGCGGACTGGAACGAGAAGTCATGCAGCAGGACCACAACCTCCTGTTCGTCGAGTCCCGCGTCTGCCGGATCCTCAACAATCAACGGCGCCGCCAATAACGCCTGCTCTTGAAGGGTGTGGGCATGCATCCAGTGAGTGCCGGGTCGGTCGAGCGGGAATCTGAATGCGCGATTCTCGCGCGCATCGATCAAAGGCAGAGGGGCAGCGGCGACTCCATCGCTGGGCCAAGGCGGCGTCAGGCCGTGCCAGTGGATAATGCTCGGCTCTGAGGTCTGGTTTTGGAGCAGGACATTGAAATCGGTTCCGGCCATCAAGCGCAGGCCGGGCGCCTGATTTGGTCCCACCAAACCGAACACCTTGGCTGACTTGCCATTCACTTCAATCGAACGGCTCAGAATTGAAAGAGACTTCTGGCCAACTAGTTCTGTCGCGGCAGCTGCCTGCGATTGCAACGGTCCAAACGGAAGAGCAGCGACACCAGCGGCTACACCCTTTAGCAAATCGCGACGTTTCATAGTTTTGTACCGTTCCATAAATGACAGCGATGGGCGCGCCGGAGTAGCTCGCCTGTGCCCTCCCCGCCTGCTAGTCGCGCGAACTGACGGTGCGCTGAACGCCTTTGGGCACGGCATTTGGTCATTCATCGAAATGTGCGGCTTTGATCTGCCGCAAACCACCTGTTTGGCTCACTCGGTCTCGGGAGCGTCAACAGGAACCGAGGTTTCAGCTTGGAAACCCCTTGACGCTAATCCCATAGCAACTGCGGAGGACCAGCACGCGCTGATGATCGGCACCAGGCTCATGGTGCCGACAGTGGTCGAGGATCCGATACAAGCCGCCTTACCGACACAATAGATATTCCCTGGACCGCATTCCCAGACTTTGGAAAGACCCAACGGGAGCTTTTGGATGCGGACTAGCTTTCATTCCTGCGACTGAAGAGCGTCAACCGGACGACGCAGTAGGGCAAACAGTGCGATCTTTAAGGTCTCACGCAGTGGCAAACGAAACGGCAGACAAGTCCATATTCTGCCCGTTTCAGTCGCCCCTCTAGCTGCTGCGTTTTCTGAACGTATCCTGCTCTGCGAATAGCTTCTCAAGGCCGTTCCGAGCGCCATTGGCAAAGGATTCCGAGGCGTAGGGGCCCCATTCCTTCTGGAGCCCACCAACATAGGCAAACAGCCACCACTTGCCCTCCCGCTCTTCGGGCCCAAACACTCGTTGTTTTCCGGTAGCTTCATTCGCCATAACCCATTCCCCGTTGGGTTTAGGAACGGCCGACTACGCACGAAGGTTGCTAGCCCGAACTCCGGCCAGTTAGTGTCCTGCTTCGGAAGACCAAGGGAAGTTCACGTACTGGTCTCGGGTATCGTAGCAGATGTTTCCGTACATCCGCAGATAGGAGGCGCGGCGCACCGGATCGTGGAACACGGCGGCAGGATCTGCCAGGTCCGCTTCATAGGACGCCAGGTTGTCCTTCGTGAGTGCAATCGGCAGGATATCCATGGCCTGCGGCACGCTGCGCCCTAGCAGCCAGTCCGCCCCGTATTGCCCCATCGCGTAGCCAAAGACCGGCGAGGAAAGCGCGATGCTTGCCTTATATGGGCTGTCGCCCTTTTTGATCTCAGCGACCGCTTGCGGTTCACCATCAATCCCGCCCAAAAACTGGTTGGGACGGTCTTTGCCGGCATCGCGCAATGCTCTCAATGCACCCAGCACAACGGCATCGCCGCCTAGGACGACATCGACGTCGGGGAACGCCAGCAGCACCGTATTCATCGTGTCGTAGCCGCCTTGCTCGTCAACCGGCTGGGGAGCGATGTCGGCAACAATGGTCACGCCGGGTAAGGCGCTAAGCTCGTCCCGCATCGCTGAAAAACGAGGTGCCAGATACTGCATGCTGTCCTGGGTCAAAAGTACGACCTTGGCGTGCCCTCCAAGCGTGCTCTGGATATAGGCAATAGCCGCATCCGCCAGCACCTTGCCGGTTTCATATTGTGGTGCGTTCAGCAAAAGTGTCGCGGGCGGCGGAACGATGGTGCCAACAAACGCCCCGGACCAGATCACACTCTGAAGATCCTTGCTCACTATCGCAGGGTTGGACGACGTGGCGATCAGCGCTCCTACCTTGTCTTCGAGCAAGGATCGTATTTCGGCAGCCGCCTTGGGAGCATCGCTTTCGGCCAACACCCGCCGGTATTCAAGGCCACGATCGGAAGCCGCCAATGACAGCCCATAATTTACACCCTCAAGAAACTGCCGGTCGTTTTCCTGAACATAGGCGAGCAGTTGTTTGAGACCGACCGGCGGGCTGCACGGCGGAGCACCCGGGTCAAAGGCAGGGAAGGTGACTGGCTCGGTGATCCCCGCTGACCCTTCTTGGGCCGATACGAAGGAGGGAAGCGCCGCTGGCACAAGTGCAGCAGCAGTTGCCATGCTTATTGCAGTCCGCCGCAGCGCTTCGAAAGCTGTCATTTTTGTGCAGAGCGCCCCCTAGATACGTCCAGACTCCCAAGCTTCACCCGCGCGAAACCGTTTCGGACTCAAGATCGCATCACCTCCGCGAATTGATATCCGCCAAAGACAGCCCTTGATACTAAATATCATGTAGCTGCGAGTGTAAAAATCAACCTGGCGCTCGGGCCTAGACGTCTGTCGAGCTACTCAATATCGCCAGATATGGACTGTGCCATCGCCTTTACGATGCGACTTCCCAAACCGGTCCCCGTTGCAACCCCGGTGCCCCGACCGACGCCGTCGTCCTCCACGGTCAGCACGGCATTTCTGGCTGAGTCAAAGCAAAGCGACATTCTAGCTAGGTTCGCTTCGGGCCAACAGCGGACCTTTGGAGAATGACTACGAACCGACTGCTCACCGGTCGTCACTCAGCGCAAACCGGTGGTGGAGTGAAGCGCCCTAATGCCAAGTGCGAAATAGGCCATTAGAGAATGGCCCGACTGTATCACGATTTTGGGCTCCGAATTGGCCGTCTTCAGTTGGGTTCGTGTGAACACCACGACGAATAGACGCGACCTTTCCGAGGGTTAGCTGAAGCTCCCTACGGAGACCAAAAACACCATTGATATCAAGGGTTTAGTGGCGGAGAGGGAGGGATTCGAACCCCCGGTGGAGTTGCCCCCACGCCGCATTTCGAGTGCGGTGCATTCGACCACTCTGCCACCTCTCCGCGAGATCGGGCCGTTGCTTAGCGGCTGGTCGAGACGGGGCGGTGTATGGCATAGCAACAGGCAAGCTGCAACTGTCTTTGCCGGGCCCCGCTGCAATGAGTTCCACTTCCCCCGCCCTGCCGCTGTTTGCCTATGGCACCCTGCGCGATCCGGACCTGCTTTCGGCGGTGCTGAACCGGCCGCTCAGGCCCGATGGTGCGCTCCATGCCCGCGCCCCAGGCTTTCGCGCCGTGCACTATCCCAACCGGGTCTACCCCGCATTGATCCGCGCGCCGGGCGCCGCCGCCGAAGGGCTGCTACTGACCGATTTAAGCCCATTCGAGCGCGATCTGCTCGATGCCTTTGAGGGCGAGGAGTATCGCCGTGAGGTCATCGCCGCGATGATCGACGTCGAGCTGCATGAAGCCTACGCCTACCTGCCGACGATCACCGTTGCGGCCACGAGCCCAGAATGGTCACTGGCCGCCTGGCAGACCTCGCACAAGCCCCAGGTCCTCGCCGCCGAGGCCGCCAGCGCCGCCGATATCCGCACCCGCCTGATCGCCGTGCGGCCACATTGAACGCGACGCGCCCGAACCATCGCTTCGACCTTGACTCTGTTCCCGTTTGCCACGATAAGGCCGCTCGACCTGCGTGCCGCATCTGTGGCGCGCATTTTTGGTTTGTTTCAACCGCTGTCCGAGGCCGCCGCTGATCACTCCGATCAGCACCTCTTTTGAAGCCGCAGGATCAGGCATCGCCTGCGGCGCCACAGGGCGCGATAACAAGGGGTCCGGGAGTTCCCGGAACAATGATGACGTTTGCAGTGATCAAGACCGGTGGCAAGCAATACAAGGTTGCCGCCAATGACGTGGTGAAGATTGAAAAGCTCGACGCCCAGCCCGGCGACGTGGTCACCTTTGACCAGGTGCTGATGGTGGGTGATGGCGACAGCGTGACCATCGGTGCGCCGCTGGTTGCTGGCGCTCTGGTCGCTGGCCAGTTCATCGCCACCGAAAAAGAGCGTACCGTCATCATCCTGAAGAAGGAACGCCGTCAGCACTACGATCGCCGTAACGGCCATCGTCAGCGCCTGTCGACCGTTCGCATCACCGAGATCCTGACCGGTGGCGCCGCAGTGACCACCCAGGTCGACGAGATTGCCAAGGCCCGTGGCGAAAAGCGCGCTGCTGCCGCAGCCCTGCTGGCCATGCCCTATGTGCAGACCCCCAAGGGCACTGCTGCCGCTCCCAAGGCTGCCGCTGCCCCGGCTGCCCCCAAGAAGGCCGCTGTCAAGAAGACTTCTGCCGTGACCGAGGCTCCGGCTGCCGAAAAGGCGCCCGCCAAGGCCAAGGCTGCAACCAAGAAGACCGCAGAGGCAGCGGCTGAAAAGCCCGCCGCCAAGAAGCCGGCTGCCAAGAAGGCAGCCTCCAAGTCTGACGCCGAATAAGGAGCGACAACCATGGCACACAAGAAAGCAGGCGGTTCCTCCCGCAACGGTCGTGATACCGCTGGCCGACGCCTTGGCGTCAAGAAGTTCGGCGGCGAAGCTGCAATTCCGGGCAACATCATCATCCGCCAACGCGGCACCAAATGGCATCCCGGCACCGGTGTCGGTATGGGCATCGACCATACCATCTTCGCAGTTGTCGAAGGCAAAGTGACCTTCAAAACCCGCGCCAATTCCAAAGTCTACGTGTCGGTCGTACCGGCAGCAGAAGCAGCAGAATAACCCGGTGTGGCCTAGCAACCCCTGCCGGAGACCAGCTCCCCGGCAAGGTGTTGACAGGATCGGCGACTAGCAACAGCGCCGCACAGTCAAACTGACAAGGGGAGCCGGAATCCGGTTCCCCTTTTGTCTTTTTCACTGTGAGGGCAGCTGAAAATGAGACTGTACCTGAGTTCCTACCGGATCGGCGATCGCGCCGGCACGCTGCTCGCAATGTTAGGCGACGGCAAGCGCGCCGCGATCATCGAGAACGCGCTCGATAACGTTTCCGCCACGGCGCGCGATCTCTACCGAACCGACGTCTATGACCCCGCAGCGGAGCTTGCCTCGCTCGGGATCAGCGCCGAACTGCTCGATCTCCGCCACTATTTCGGCCGCGCCGCAGCCTTGCGCACCCATCTGAGCCAGTTCGACCTTGTCTGGGTCACCGGTGGCAACGCCTTCGTTCTCCGCCGCGCCATGCAGCTTTCGGGCTTTGACGACATCATTGTCGATTTGCTCGATGCCGATGCCATCGTCTATGGCGGTTTTTCCGCCGGCGCGGTGGTGGCGGCCCCCTCGCTCGAGGGCATTCACCTGATTGATGATCCGGCCGAACTGCCATCCGGCTACTCGGGCGAGGTCGTCTGGGACGGGCTGGGTCTGATCGACCACGCCATCGTTCCGCACTATCGCTCGCCGCACCCGGAGACGCACGCCGCCGAGCGGGCCGCGCGTCATCTTTCTGCCCGCGGCCTCCGCTATCGCGCGCTCCGCGATGGCGAAGTGATCGTCTGGACCGAAGAGCGGCAGCTGACACCGGAAACCCAGCGAAGGATTGCGTGATGGACAAGGATCGCGACACGGAGATCAGCTTGCGGCGGCGTCCCAAGGTCATGGGCCCGGCCGCGCAGGCCAAAGCCCTCGCCGAAGCCACCGCCAAGCTCGCCGCCCGTCGCCAGCGAGACGCCCTGCCGCTCCGCATCGAGACGGCACGGCTCGCCTTACGCGCCCCGATCCGCGGCGACGTGCCCGACCTGGTCAAGCTCGCCGACAACAAGCGGATTTATGAGGTGCTGGCCCGCCTGCCCAACCCCTATACCCGGGCGGACGGCATCGCCTTTGTAGAGATTTTCGCCCAGCGTCCGGACGAACGGCCCTATGCCATCACCCTCAACGACCAGCTCATCGGCGTGGTCGGCTTCACCTTCCGGCCCGGTGCATCGCCCGAACTCGGCTACTGGCTGGGCGAACCGCATTGGGGCAAGGGCTATATGAGCGAGGCGGTCAAGGCGCTGATCGATGCGGCCTTCGCCACCCGGCTCTTCCCCCGCATCGGGGCGCGGGCGCTTGCCAGCAATTCGGGCTCCCTGAGCGTCCTCGAAAAGGCGGGCTTCCAGCGCACTGGCGAAGCCATCGAGACGCTGGGCAATTGCGCCGGCAAGCCCACCTTGTACCTGACGTTGGAGCAGCCCAAGTGGACGTGACGCTGAAGACCGCTCGCCTCACCCTGCGCCAGCCAGTCATGAGCGATGCCGCGCGCCTCGCCCGGTTCCTCGACAATTTCGCCGTCTCGGGCAATCTGAGCCGCGTGCCCTACCCCTATCGTCTCGCTGACGCCAAGGCCTGGCTGCGCACCTGGAGCCCTGGTTTTCCTGCCGGAGAAACCGGCTTCACCATTGATCTCGATGGCGAGGGGCTGATCGGCCATGTCGGCTTCCACGACGATGCGCAGGGCACCGTCATCGGCTACTGGCTGGCTCAGCCGTTCTGGAACCGCGGGCTGATGAGCGAGGCGGTGCGCTCAGCGCTCGACTGGTATTTCGAGACCACCGGCGCCGCCAGGCTCGATTCCGGGGTCTTCCACTTCAACAAGGCCTCGCTCGCCATCCAGAAAAAGCTCGGATTCATCGAGATTGGCAGCTCTTATCGCCTTTGCCTTGCGCGCGGAGAGGAGGTGCGCCATATCGACACTCAACTGTCACGAGCCGCCTGGGCGGAGCACCGCTAGGAGCCAATGCGATGAAATTTCTTGATCAGGCGAAAGTCTTCGTCCGCTCCGGCAACGGCGGCGCCGGTTCGGTGTCGTTCCTGCGCGAAAAATTCGTCGAGTTCGGCGGTCCCAATGGCGGCAATGGCGGGCGCGGCGGCGATGTCATCATCCGCTGCGTCGATGGGCTGAACACGCTGATCGACTACCGCTACCAGCAGCACCACAAGGCGGCCACCGGCACCCACGGTATGGGCAAGGACCGCCACGGCGCCAAGGGCGACGACGTCATCCTCAAGGTCCCCGTCGGCACCCAGGTGTTCGAAGAAGACAACGAGACCCTGATCGCTGACTTTACTGAAGTCGGCCAGGAGATCGTGCTGCTCTCGGGTGGCAATGGCGGCTTCGGCAATGCCCATTTCCGCACTTCGTCCAACCAGGCGCCGCGTCGCGCCAACCCGGGCCTCGAAGGAACGGAAAAGTGGATCTGGCTGCGGCTCAAGCTCATCGCTGATGCCGGGCTGGTGGGCCTCCCCAATGCCGGCAAATCGACCTTCCTCGCCGCCGTCTCCGCCGCCAAACCCAAGATCGCCGCTTACCCCTTCACCACGCTCCACCCCAATCTGGGCGTCGTCTCGATTGGTGAGCGGGACTTTGTGCTGGCCGATATTCCGGGCCTCATCGAAGGCGCCAGCGAAGGCGCCGGCATCGGCGACCGTTTCCTCGGCCACGTCGAGCGCTGCGCCGTGCTGATCCACCTGATCGATGGTACCCAGGACGACATCAAGCTCGCCTACAAGACCATCCGCGGCGAGCTCGCCGCCTATGACGACGGCCTTGTCGAAAAGCCGGAAATCCTGGTGCTCAACAAGATCGACGCCATCGATCCCGCCGACCTCAAGGAAAAGGTCAAGGTGCTGAAAAAGATCAGCAAGGCCGAGGTGTTGACCACATCAGGCGTCACCGGGCAAAACGTCGATCAGGTGCTCTACAAGGTGCTGGCCTACATGGATGCCGAAAAGGCCGCCATCGCCGAAGCCGAGCGCCGCAAACTCGAGCCCCACTGGGTGCCCTGATGCAGCAACGCGTCCAGAACACCGGCAGATGTGTCCCCTCCCAACCTCTCCCTTCGGGGGAGAGGTCGGCCGAAGGCCGGGTGAGGGGGCCTTTCTTTCACGCGCACGGTGAGGGGTCGTCCCCCGAAAGTTCTCTCAAGTGAATGCCCTCGCGCCCTATCGGCGCCTGACCATCAAGATCGGCTCCGCCCTCCTTGTCGACGGCAAGACCGGCAAGCTCCGCGCCGAATGGCTGCGCTCGCTCGCCGCTGACCTTGCGGCGCTGAAGGCCCAGGGGTGCTCCCTGGTGATCGTCTCCTCGGGCGCCATTGCGCTCGGACGGCGGCTGCTCAATCTCGATGCGAGGACTCTGCCGCTCGACCAGAGCCAGGCCGCAGCCAGCGCCGGGCAGATCGCCCTCAGCCAGGCCTGGGCGGAATCGCTCGCCGAGCATGGCATCGTCACCGGCCAGATTCTTTTGACCCCCAACATCACCGAGGAACGCCGCTACTTCCTCAACGCCCGCACTACCATCTCGACGCTGCTGGGGCTCGGCGCCATCCCGATCATCAACGAGAACGACTCCGTCGCCACCACCGAGATTCGCTATGGCGACAATGACCGCCTCTCGGCCCGCGTCGCCACCATGATCGAGGCCGATTGCCTGATCCTCCTCTCCGATGTCGACGGGCTCTACACCGCCCCGCCGGCGCGCGACCCCGATGCCCGCCACCTGCCGCACGTCGCCGCCATCACCCCCGAGATCGAGGCCATGGCCGGTGGCGCCGCGAGCCATCTGAGCCGCGGCGGCATGACCACCAAGGTCGAGGCCGGCAAGATCGCCACCCAGGCCGGCACCGCCCTGATCATCGCCAAGGGCACCGAGACCCATCCCCTGCGCGCCCTGACCGAAGGTGCACGTCACACTCTCTTCGCTCCTGCCGAAAGCCGGGCCCAGGCGCGCAAGCGCTGGATCATGGGCACGCTGGAGCTGTCCGGCAACCTTCACGTCGATGCCGGCGCCGCCCGTGCCCTGCTCTCGGGCAAGAGCCTGTTGCCGATCGGCGTTACCCGTATTTCGGGCGAATTCGAGCGCGGCGACGCCGTCGCTATCCTTGACCCCGATGGCCGCGAGATCGCCCGCGGACTTGCTGGCCTCGGCCGCGAGGAAGCCGATATCGTCAAGGGCAAGAACTCCACTTTGGTCACCGAACTGCTGGGGCTCGGCACGCGCTCCGAACTAGTGCATCGTGACAACATGGTGGTGCTGATGGGGATGGAGGCGAAGGTTTCATGAGCGCCGTACAAGCACTGAGCAACGACCTCGCCGCCATCATGGCCGATATCGGGCGCCGCGCCCGCGCCGCCGCCAACATCCTCGCCTTCGCCTCGCCCGAGGCCAAGACGACCGCCCTGCTCGCCGCTGCCGACGCCGTCGACACCCGCCGCGACGACATCCTCTCCGCCAACGCCCTCGATATGCGCGCTGCCGAGCATAAGGGCATCTCGAAAGCCTTCCTCGACCGCCTGCAACTCACCGACAAGCGCATCGACGGCATCATCGAAGGGCTGCGCACTATCGCCGCCCTGCCCGATCCGGTCGGCACCGTGATGGCCGAATGGACCCGCCCCAACGGCATGACCATTTCGCGCGTCCGCACCCCATTGGGCGTCATCGGCGTCATCTTCGAAAGCCGCCCCAATGTGACCGCCGATGCCGGCGCCCTGACGCTCAAATCCGGTAATGCGGTGATCCTTCGCGGCGGCTCGGACAGCGTCAACTCGACCCGCGCCATCCATGCCTGCCTCGTCGAAGGCCTCAACGCCGCAGGCCTTCCCGCCGACGCCATCCAGATTGTTCCCACCACCGACCGCGCCGCCGTTGGCGAAATGCTGCGCGGCCTTGATGGCACCATCGACGTCATCGTACCGCGCGGCGGCAAGACCCTCGTCGCCCGCGTCCAGGATGAAGCCCGCGTCCCGGTCTTTGCCCACCTCGAAGGCATCTGCCACACCTATATCGACGCCTCAGCCGAGTTGCAGATGGCGATCGACGTCACCCTCAACGCCAAGATGCGCCGCACCGGCGTCTGCGGCGCTACCGAGACGCTGCTGGTCCACCGCGACGTCGTCGCCACGCACCTGAAACCGGTCATCGCCGCCCTGATCGCCAAGGGCTGCGAGATCCGCGGCGACGCCACCGTCCTGTCCCTGATCCCTGACGCCATCGCCGCGACCGAGGAGGACTGGCACACCGAATACGAGGACGCGATCATCTCGGTGAAGGTCGTTGCCGATGTCGGCGAGGCCATCGCCCATATCGGCACCTACTCGTCCCACCACACCGAGGCGATCATCACCGAGGACGCCGCCTCCGTCACCCGCTTCTTCAACGAGATCGACAGCGCCATCCTCCTCCACAACGCCTCGACCCAGTTCGCCGATGGCGGCGAGTTCGGCTTCGGCGGCGAAATCGGCATTGCCACCGGCAAATTCCACGCTCGTGGTCCGGTGGGGGTCGAACAGCTCTGCTCGTTCAAATACCTCGTCCGCGGCGACGGGCAGACGCGGCCTTGATGGACAATGCACCCAGCCCCCTTATCCTCCCCCGTAAAACGGGGGAGGGGGACCGCCGAAGGCGGTGGAGGGGGCCGGCCCCGACCCCATGACCTCCATCACCGATATCCCGCCCCACGCCCCCGGCCTCCGCATCGGGCTGTTCGGCGGCAGCTTCAATCCCGCCCATGAAGGTCACCGGCTGGTGGCGCTGCAGTGCCTCACCCGCCTGCAGCTTGACGCCGTCTGGCTGCTAGTCTCTCCCGGCAACCCATTGAAAAGCCACTCAGAACTTGCCCCACTCGAAACCCGCGTGAACACCACACGCGCCCTGATGGATCACCCGCGTATCGCCGTCACCGGGCTTGAAGCGCAGCACAATTACCACTTCACCATCGATACGCTGGAGTGGCTGAAGGCCTCCTGCCCCGGCACCCGCTTCGTCTGGATCATGGGCGCCGACAACCTGTTGCAATTCGACCGCTGGGAGCGCTGGCAGGATATCGTCAACCTCATGCCGCTAGCCGTCTACGCCCGGCCCGGCTCAACCCTCCGCGCCACCTCGTCAAAGGCCGCCGTCGCGCTGAAGCTCAATCGCATCCCCGAGCGCGATGCCGAAACGCTCGCCGATCGCGATCCACCGGCCTGGGTGTACCTCCACGGCATCACGTCTCAGCAGTCTTCAAGCGCCATCCGGGCTGCTCGAAAAGCTCCCTCAAATTGAGCGCCGCCGTTGATCTTGCAGAAATCGCCTCGAAGCGTCATATTGGGGGTGTAATAATTCCTGGTCACTCAGGATGGGACAACGGCAATAGCTACGCTTGTGCGAGCATTTGTACCGATCAACCAAGGACAGCTGAAACACGCATGACCCGTGCTACGTTTGCATGGGCTGAGGCCATTTACTGATGGCCGCAGCCAAAAAGAAGACCGAACCCGCACCGGCCGCTGTGCCGGAACCCTCCATGATCGATGTGGTCCTCGCCAACCTTGAAGACGCCAAGGCTGAGCAGACTGTTGCCATCGACATCACCGGCAAGTCCTCGCTCACCGACCATATGGTGGTGACGTCCGGCCGGTCGAACCGTCACGTCAGCGCCATTGCCGATCAGCTGATCAAGGTGCTGCGCGAGCACGGCTTTTCGAAGCCGCGCATCGAAGGCCTGCCGCACGCCGATTGGGTGCTGGTCGATGCCGGCGACGTCATCGTCCATATCTTCCGGCCCGAAGTGCGCGAGTTCTACAACATCGAAAAGATGTGGGCCGTCGATTTCGCGGCCGACGCGCACTGATCGGATAAGCCGGAGAGCGCGATGCGCGTTGCCATCGCTGCGATCGGCCGCATGAAGCAGGGCCCCGAGCGCGAGCTCGTGGCGCGCTACCTCGATCGCGCCAAAGCCTCCGGCAGGCCGCTGGCGCTCACCGGCTTCGACATCCTCGAATTCGCTGAATCGCGGGCCTCTTCAGCGGACGCCCGCAAGGACGAGGAAGCGCGCGTCCTCCGCGCTGCCCTGCCCGAAGGCATTGTCGTGGCGCTCGACGAGCACGGCAAATCCATGCCCTCCGCCGCCTTCGCCACCCAACTCTCCCGCTGGCGCGATGACGGCCGGCCTGCGGTCAGCTTCGTCATCGGCGGCGCCGACGGCCTCGATCCCGCCTTCGCGAAAGCCGCCGACCTCACCCTCAGCTTCTCCCCCCTCACCTGGCCGCATCAGCTCGTCCGCATCATGCTGGCCGAACAACTCTACCGCACCACCACCATCCTCTCAGGCCACCCGTACCACCGGGAATGATCTCCGTCTGACGCTCGAGCCCCTAGGGTCCCCTCGCCCCTTGGGGGAGAGGGCTAGCAAAGCTCGGCGCGCCAGCGCCTAGCGACGCTGGGTGAGGGGGCCTTTCTTCCCTTGCCTTGCCATCATGCGAAAGCCCAAACCCCCGCCACGCAAAAGACAAAGCCCTGCGGTCCTTCTGCCCAGCCTTTGCTATGGTCAAAACGATGATTCGGGTGCTCCGGGGAGCTTGATGCCGCGGCAGAAACGCTGGTGGGGATGGACGCTTGCAAGCGGCGCGACAATAGCGCTGTCGATTTCGCTCGCGCTCGGCCAGGCGATCACCTCTACCGCCGACCCCGCAACCGACCTGAACCTACGCCCCTCCGTCGACCTGACCCCGGCAACCACAGCGCCGGTCACCCCTACCGCAGTTGACGACCCGCAAAAGGCTCTCGCCGACGTCGAAGCCTCGATTTCCCTCTCCAAGGAGAAGGCGGACGCGCTGAAGCGCGAGATCGAGGACATGAAGGGCGATCGCGCCAAGCAGAATGCCGCGCTGATCGCCGCCGCCGAGCGGGTTAAGCTTGCCGAAACCGATATCGCTGGCCTTGAAGACAAGCTCGGCGACCTGATCGTCCAGGAACTCGAAGTGCGTGGCCGGCTCGATGGCGCCGACACCACCATTTCAAACGTCCTCGCCGCCCTCGAGCGCATCTCGCGCAATCCGCCCCCAGCGCTGATCGTCAACCCCTCAGACGCGCTCGGTTCCGCCCGCTCCGCCATCCTGATGTCGGCCATCCTGCCCGAGTTGCAGAAAAAGGCAGACGCCGTGATGGGCGATCTGCAGCACCTCAGCGAAATCAAGGCCGAAGCCCTGGCCCAGCAGGATAAGCTCGAAGCCAACCTCCAGATCCTTGAAGAAGAGCAGTTGCGCATCGGCACCCTGATCGCAGCCCGCAAGCAAACCGAAAGCCTCGCCAACGCCAGCCTCGCCGCCGAGGAAGAGGAAGCCCAGGCGCTGGCCGACAAGGCCTCGTCGCTGAAGCAACTGATCGACGAGTTGACCCGCAGGGCTACGGCAGTGGCGACCGCCGCCGATGCTACTGCCAAGGCCAATTCCGGCGCCGACGCCCCGGCACTCGACCAGCAGACCATCAAGCTCGCGCTCGCCAACTCGAGCCGCACCGAACCGGCGGTACCTTTCGCTCAGGCCAAGGGTTACCTCGAACTGCCCTCAAGCGGGGTCACCGTTGTCGACTATGGCGCAGGTGACGGCTTTGGCGGCATCTCGCGTGGGCTCTCGATCGTCACCCGCGCCGAAGCGCAGGTTGTCGCACCTGCCGACGGCTGGGTGCTTTTCGCCGGTAACTACCTCAATTATGGCCAAATCGTCATTCTCAATGCGGGTCAGGACTACACGATCCTCCTTGCCGGTCTCGACAAGGTCGACGTCAACCTCGGGCAGTTCGTGATGATGGGTGAGCCGGTGGGCTCCATGGGATCACAGACAATTGGCCGGACGGTCGCGACCAGCGCTGGTGTCTCACGGCCGACGCTCTATATTGAGATGCGAAAGAATAACGAGCCTGTCGACCCCACCGGATGGTGGTCAGCGTCGGCCAACCCAACCCAGAGTGGATAGAACTTGATGCGCCTGACGCCCCTCCGCCTCGCCGCTTCTGCGGCCGTCGTGCTCGCTTTCGGGCTGGCCTTCGTTCCCTCCATCATCGCTCAGCAACAGCCCGCAGCTCCCGCGACAGAACCGGCGCCCGCCACCGAGCCGGCACCGGCCGCTGATCCGGCGGCGTCTGCCGCAGCGCCCGATAAGGGCAAGCCGCGCACTACGGACGAGATCTATTCAGACCTGACGCTGTTCGGCGAAGTGTTCGACCGCATCCGTGCCGAATATGTCGAGGCCCCGGACGAGAAGAAACTCATCCACGCCGCGCTCCAGGGAATGCTGACCTCGCTCGACCCGCATTCGAGCTATATGGAGCCCACCGACTACGCCGACGTCCAGGAAGATACCTCTGGCCAGTTCGGTGGCCTCGGCATCGAAGTGCAGATGGAAGACGGCGTCATTAAGGTGGTCTCGCCCATCGACGACACGCCCGCCGCCAAGGCCGGCATCCTCTCCAACGATTTCATCATCAAGCTTGATGGCGTCGATATCCAGGGCATGGCCCTCGATGATGCCGTGGCCAAGATGCGCGGTCCGATCGGCTCCAAGATAAAGGTCACGGTCGTCCGCGATGGTGTTACCGACCCGATCGAGTTCGAGCTGACGCGCGACGTCATCGCCACCCGTGCCGCCCGCCTCACCATGGAAGGCGATATCGCCGTCATCCGTCTCGCCCGCTTCTCGGAACAGGCCTTTGTCGGCATCCAGAAATCGATCGACGACGCCTTCAAGCAGCTCGATGGCAAGGCCCCCAAGGGCATCATCCTCGATCTGCGCAACAATCCCGGCGGGCTGGTCGATCAGGCCGTGTTCGTCTCCGACGCCTTCCTAAAGCAGGGGGCCGTGGTTCTGACCCGTGGCCGTGTCGATAGCGAAAGCTCGCGTTATGATGCCAAGCCCGACGAACTCGATGCCAAGATTGCCGATGTGCCGCTGGTGGTTCTGATCAATGGCGGCTCCGCTTCTGCGGCCGAAATCGTTGCCGGCGCTCTGCAGGATCATCGCCGTGCCACCGTCATCGGCACGCGCTCGTTCGGCAAGGGCTCAGTCCAGTCGATCATCCCGCTCGGCGCTGATGGCGCCATGCGCCTCACCACTGCCCGCTATTACACCCCGAACAATCGCTCGATCCAGGCCGCCGGCATTCAGCCCGATATCCTGATCACCGAAGATGTGCCCGCAGAGTTCAAGGGCAAGGACGAAATCCTTGGCGAAGTCGCGCTGCCGGGCCAGATCGGTGGCGGCACTGAACAGCAGGCAACCGTGGGCTCATCGGTTTACGTTCCGGCGGACAAGGAGAAGGACAACCAGCTCCAGTACGCCATCAAGCTGATCAACGGCGTCGAAACCAACGCCGCCTACCCGCCCAAGACCGACACCGCCAACGCCGGTTAACGCTTCGTTACCCATTGGCGGACACACACTCGATTTGAGGCGGGGCAGCTGATTCGCTGCCCCGTATGACTCTCAGGGGCCTCCGTCCCAATGCAGGTGCAGTGTCATGAGTGAGGTGAGCAGTGAGCTGAGCGCCCCGCTCAGCCGTCGGCAGAAGCGGCAACAGGCCGTCGCAGCCGCGCGCCGCATCGCGTGGCGCTTCCCCATTGCCCGCGCCGCCGCTGGCGTGATCGTGGTGATCGCCTTGGGTATCGTCGCACGCGTCCTTCTGGTTCATGATCCTGACGGCGGCCGCCCCGTTGCCTCGGTTGAAATCTCCAACGCCAAACCCGCCAACTCCGTTGCTGGTGCCGTATCCGGCGGGGACCTCGCGACCATCACGGCCGATCCCGAGAGCACCCCCGTCCCTGACGCGTCGCCCGCTGCCGATGAACCCGCTGGCGCCGGGCTCGCCAGCATCAACCCCGATCTCGTCGAAACCACCGCAGTCGGCCCGATTCCGAAAATCTCGGCCTCGGGCGAAACCCCGTTCGCTACCTATTCTCGCCCGCTTGATGACGCAGCCGCCGATACGGGCAAGCCCCGCATCGCCATCATCGTTTCCGGCCTCGGGATCAACCAGGATGGTACGCTGAACGCCATCACCAAGCTGCCCGATGCCGTCACCCTCGCCTTTGCCCCCTATGGCAAGACCCTTGTCCGCACCGTGGCGGCGGCCCGTGACGGCGGCCACGAGATCTTCCTCGAAGTGCCGCTCGAACCCTTCGACTATCCTGACAATGACCCTGGCCCCGATACCCTCCTCACCGGCCAGGCCCCGCGCGACAATCTCAACAAGCTGTTCCACGTCATGAGCCGTTTCGAAGGCTATGCTGGGCTGATCAACAACATGGGTGCCCGTTTCACCTCATCGGGCGCCGATTTCGGCCCGATGATGGAAGAGTTGGGGTCTCGTGGCCTCGGCTATGTCGATGATGGCTCCTCCAACCGCTCCCTGGCCCCGCAACTGGCCGACGCCAACCGCGTCCCGTTCGGCAAAGTCGACCAGACCCTCGACGCCAACCCGTCCCGCGGTGCTATCCTCACCCAGCTCAAAAAGCTCATGGACACCGCCCGCAGCAACGGCTCGGCCATCGGCATCATCTCCGCCCTGCCGGTCTCCATCGATACAATCGCCGAATGGGCCAGCAGCCCCGATGCCGAAGGCGTCGAACTGGTGCCTGCCAGCGCCCTGATGAAGGAAGCCTCGTGAAGCCTGTCCGTGAGAAAATGCCCTACCGCGATTGCGTCGGCACCGCCGTGTTCAATGCCGAGGGTCTGGTGCTGATCGGCCGCCGCAAACCAGAGGACGACCCGGAAGACACCTCCGAGACCAACGCCCCCTGGCAAATGCCGCAGGGCGGCATCGATAAGGGCGAAGCCCCGATCGACACCGCCTACCGCGAGCTCTTCGAGGAAACATCCATCCGCTCGGTGGAGCTGATCGGCGAGGCCCCCGACTGGATCCACTACGATCTGCCCGACGAGGCGCTCGGCATCGCGCTCAAGGGCAAGTATCGCGGCCAGCGCCAGCGCTGGTTCGCCTTTCGCTTCACCGGCGCCGACAGCGAGATCAACGTCACCAGCCCCGGCGGCGGCAAGCACCCCGCCGAGTTCGACCGCTGGCGCTGGGAAAAGCTCGAAAACCTCCCCGACCTCATCGTCCCCTTCAAACGCGACGCCTATCTCGAGATCGTCAAGGCATTCAAGGATATCCCGGCCAAGATCACGGGCTGAGCCACAGCTGATCCTCCCCCGCGCGGCGGGGGAGGGGGACCAGCGAAGCTGGTGGAGGGGGCCACTGGCCGCCTTGAGTCAAACGCCCACCTGCGCCATGACTAGACCATGAAAACCATCGGCCTCATCGGCGGCATGAGCTGGGAATCCACCGCTCACTACTACGCCGTGCTCAACCGCGAGACCGCCCGCCTGCGCGGCGGCCTTCACTCCGCCGCGGTCATTGTCCATTCGGTGGATTTTGCGCCCATTGAGGCCATGCAACGCGCCGGCAATTGGGAAGGTGCGGGCGAGGTCCTGGCTTCCATCGCGCGAAGCCTTGAGGCCCAGGGCTGCGGTGTCGTCGGCCTCGCCACCAACACCATGCACATCTGCGCCCCGCAGATCGTCGCCGCCCTGACCGTCCCCTTTGTCCACATCGCCGCGCCGACCGCCGAAGCCCTGCTCGCCGACGGCATCGGCAAGGTCGGCCTCCTCGGCACGCGCTTCACCATGGAAAAGCGCTTCTATATCGATGTGCTGGAGGCTCAGGGGCTTGATGTGTTGGTGCCCGATGTCGGGATCACCAACCTCAACGGCATCATCTACGAAGAGCTCTGCCTCGGCATCGTCCGCGAGCCATCACGGCAGATCTACGTCGAGGCCATCGGTCGCCTGCAGGCGCGCGGCGCCGAGGCGGTGATCCTCGGCTGCACCGAGATCAACATGCTGATCGACGACTCGGTCAGCCCGCTCCCCACTTACGACACCACGGATCTCCACGCCAAGGCATTGGTAGCCGCAGCGCTCGCCTGAGGGCGCATCAGGCGGCCCGGCGCTCCTGCTTGGCGCCATCCGCGAGGCGGAACACGTCGACAATGCTGTCGAGCTCCACCGCCTGCGCCTCAGTCTGCTCTATCGCCGCATTGGTCTCTTCCACCAGCGCAGCATTGTGCTGCGTCATCTCATCCATCTGCCGCACCGCCGAGCTGAGCTGCTCAATGGCGCTCGCCTGATCTCGGCTCTCCCGCGCGATCTTTTCCATCAGTTCGTTCGACAGCCGGGCCGCACCGAGCATGTCGACCAGCTTGTCGGCGGCTTCCGCCACCAGCCGTGAACCGGATTTCACCTCGCTGCCCGAAGCCTCGATCAGCCCCTTGATCTCGGCAGAGGCCTGCGCCGCGCTCTGCGCCAGCCGCCGCACTTCGATCGCGACCACCGCAAAGCCCTTGCCCGCCTCGCCCGCCCGCGCCGCTTCCACCGACGCATTCAGCGCCAAGAGGTTAGTCTGGAAGGCGATGTCGTCGATCAGCCCGATGATGTTCGAGATCTTGCTCGATGAGTTGGTGATCCGCTCCATGGCCTCATTGGCCTGGTGCATCACCTTTCCGCCCTCTTCCGCCGTCCGCGTCACGTTGCCCGCCGCCTTGCTGGCATCCTGCGCGTTGCCGGCGTTAGCCAGCACAGTCGAAGCCAGGTGCTCCATCGCCGCCGATGTCTCTTCGATCGTCGCCGCCTGCCGCGTCGTCCGCTCGCTCAGGTCGTTGGCGCCCGAGAGAATCTCCCCGGTCGCCGTCTTCAGCGCCCGCGAGGTCTGCCGCAACTGCCCCACGATCCCCGAGAGCTTTTCAGCGACCGCGTTGGTATCGTCCTTCAGCCGCTTGAACAGCCCGTCATAGCTGCCCTCGACACGCTGCGTCAGGTCGGTATGCGCGAGCGCCGCCAGCACCTGGCTGGTCTCGCCCATGCCGCGATCCACAGTTTCGACAAGCGTATTGACGCTTGCTGCCAGGGTGTTCAGCTCGCGGTCGGCAAAGCTCGCCTCAACGCGCCGCGAAAAGTCGCCGGCAATCGCCGCATCCACCACTTCACCGAACGCCCGCTGCAGCTGGTGCATCATTCGCTGACGATCCGTCCGCCGCTGCTCCGAAGCCGCCCGTTCGCCATCGGTCATCTCGTTGACCTTGAGCGCATTGTCCTTGAACACTTCCACGGCCTTGGCCATGGCACCCAGCTCGTCGCGCCGCGCCGTCCCGACCACCTCGGCATCGAGGTTACCCTGCGACAGTTGCTCCATCGTCTGGGTCAGCCGGGTGATCGGTTTGGTGATGGTCCGCGCGAACACAAAACCTGCCGCCGCCACTGCTGCCAGCAGCACCCCGGCAATGATCATCATCATGTTGCGCATGGTCACGACCGGCGCAAACACCTCGTCCTGGCTCATCACCGTCGCAAGCGCCCATTGCACCCCTGGCGCAGCCACCGGTGCCGCCGCAATCAGCGACTGCCCGCCGCGATAATCGATGCTGCCCTCGGCTGCGGTGCCCCCCACTGCAGCCTGTACCACCGGACTGTCGAGGTTCGACGCAAGCACATCATTGCCTTCGGTAAAGCTCGAATCCGAGCGTACCACCCCGTCGGCCCCGACAATCACCGTCTCGCCCGAGGCACCGAGCCCGGTGCGGTTGTCAATCACCGGCGCCAACCGGCTCGCCGGCAATTCAAACGCCAGCGCCCCGATCTTCCGTCCCGTCGCGTTGAACACCGGCTTTGCAAAAAACGCCACCGGCCCCAAGGCGCTCGCGGGGTAAGCGGAGAAATCCGCGAACACCGTGTCATCGTTGTTCTCGATCGCCAGCGCCGCGGTCACCGCCTGCCCAAGCGCCGTCTTGGCATAGGGTCCGTCGGCAAAGCTCGTCGCAAAGTCATCCTGCTTCGCCGCCGAATAGACCAGCATACCCTTGGTATCGAACAGATAGATGTCGCCATATCCCGTGGCGACGATCTGCTGGCGGTATTGCGGCTGCACTGTCGCATGCGGCGTCGCATAGGTCAGCGTCGTCTCAGCCGTGTCGAGCAATAGCCGTTTGTCGGCCGCATTGGGATTGTTGGTGACATAGATCTGCTTCAGCGCCGCCGCCGGGTCCGGCTCCTTGATCTGCAGCCAGGCGCCGGCAAAGTCGCGCAATGCCTGCACCGTCAGCGCCGAATTGCCGGTCGCCACCAGATCATGCTGCACCGAGCGGATATAGAGCCCCAGCTGGTTGGCCCGCTCGAATGCCAGCGTCGTAAGGTTCTGCCGCGCCTGCGTCTCAAGCGCATTGGAGCCAATCAGATAACTCGCAGTTCCCACCCCCGCACCGACCAGCAACGCGGACACGAACAGCGCCAGCGGCAGCTTTTTGGCAATGGTGAGAGCACTCGGCATCATCAATTTTCCTTGTCTTCAGCACCAGCGGCCCGCACGCCGCTCAGTTCCCAAGCAAGGTAATATCCCGCACTTAAGCCAGCATTAAACAGGCGGCAGTTTTGTCCGGGGAGACGCCGGTGCGACTTCGGCCAACGCGCTCAGGCAGCGATCTTCTCCTGTCCGCCCTGCCGTGCATCGACAGTGAAAACGGCGACAACCCGGTCCAGCTCACTTGCCTGGCCCTCAGTCTGCTCGATAACAGCATTGGTTTGCTCTACCAGCGCCGCATTGTGCTGCGTCATCTCATCGAGCTGCCGCACGGCCGTGTTGACCTCGTGGATCGAGGACGCTTGCTGCCGGCTCGCAGCTGCAATGCTGCTCAGCGACGCACTGCTCTCCTTGACCATGCCCAGCATGCTGGAGAGCTTCTCGGATGCTTCAGCCACCAGCTTGGAGCCGTTGCTCACTTCAGAAGCGCTTTGCTGGATCAACGCCTTGATCTCCGAGGACGCCTGGGCCGAACTCTGCGCCAGACGCCTGACCTCAACCGCCACCACAGCAAATCCGGCCCCAGCCTCACCGGCGCGAGCCGCTTCAACCGAAGCGTTGAGCGCCAGCAGGTTGGTCTGGAATGCGATATCGTCGATCATGCCGATAATATTGGAGATCTTGGCCGAGGACTGTGTGATGCTTTGCATGGCGGCATTGGCCTTCGCCATCACTTCACCACCCTCTTCGGCGGTCCGGGTGACACCGGCCGCCTTCACCGTAGCATCCTGCGCCTTGTTGGCGTTCTCCGTAACAATGGCCGCAAGCTGCTCAACGGCCGCCGAGGTTTCCTCGATAGTCGCCGCCTGCTTGGTCGTGCGCTCGCTGAGATCGTTGGTGCCCGAGAGAATCTCGCTGGTCGCCGTCTTCAACGAGCGCGACGTATTGCGCAGCCGCACCACCACCTCGGTCAGCTTGTCGCCGACCGCATTGGTATTGGCCTTGAGAGCGGCAAAGGCCCCCCGGTAGGCGCCGCTCATCCGCTTGGTCAGGTCAGCGTCGGCCAGCGCTGACAACACGGCTCCGGTCTCCGTGAGGCCCTGATCGACAGTCCCTACGAGCGTATTGACGCTTGTTGCGAGCGCATTGAGTTCCTTGTCGGCAAAGCTCGTGTCGACCCGCTTGCTGAAATCGCCGGCAATCGCCGCATCGACCACCTCGCCGAACGAGTGCTGCAGCCGCGACATCATCTCGGCATGGGTCGCATTGCGCTCGGAACGTTCCAGCTCGGCAGCCTTCGATTGTGCGCTGACTTGTGCGGCCATATCGTGAGCAACCTTGGATTCACTGTCCACGGTCATCATCAGCTTCTGCGTCGTCACGGTCAGCCAGATTAGCGCGGCCGCTTCGCCAAGCAGGATAACCGCGTGCATGATGACGCGTACGAGGCTGCCGCCGCCGTAAAACACCAGGTCTTCCATCATCAGGCCAAGGCCGAGATGATGCACAGCCACCAGTACGGTACCAAGAAGGATAGCGCGCACGTCGTACATCAGCGCGCACAAGGCCAGCGCCGCAAAGAACATCATATGGACATCAACTTGCAGCGGGTTACCGCGCAGGGCCACAAGCAGCGCCATCACCTCACCCATCAGCACGGTAACGGCGACATAGCGAAAACTCTGTGAGTTGCGGGCGAGGAGATAAGTCACCACCAGCGCCGCAGCGCTGCCAAGCCCCGCCACTGAAGCCAGCCCGAGTGATCCCTGGACCAGCCACTCGGCCCCCACGGCCAATATGCCCAGTACCACCCCAACCAGGCCAATGGCATTTGTCGACTGGATGCGAAGCGATTGGATATTCATCAGGTATGACTTTCAGTCGGGTTGGCAGGCTCGCAAAGACCATGCGCTGCAAGGGTAAATAGACCGCCAAGACTTCGTATGCGGTCGCCAAATCTCTCGTCTTCGGCATAGGCCACAGCGATATTGTCGAGACGGGTTGGAGCAACAAATCGTCCGCCCGCCGCAAGAATAGCGAGATAGGCAGTCTTGGCGCTGGTGCCCGGTGCAAAGACGACGGCCATCTCACCGCGAGGTGGCGGAGCGTAGAACGCATAGGCCGCAATCCCCATGCCGAACAGCGCCACAGCAATGGCGGGCCATAGGCTATTCGCCGATCCGGTGGCGTTTGCTGATCGGCCGTCTGCGGTACTCAATCTAGAACTCGTTCCAGTCCGTGCTTACCGCTGCATTGCCGCTGCTCAGATAGGCTCTGGCGGCGCTCTTGACGCGTGGCGCGCTCGCCGCGGGTGTACGCGCCACCGGCCGCTCCGCGACGGTAAACGTCGCCACGACCCGATCGAGTTCGTTCGCCTGCGCCTCGGTCTGCTCGATCGCCGCATTGGTCTGTTCGACCAGCGCTGCGTTGTGCTGGGTCATCTCGTCCATCTGCCGCACCGCAACATTGACCTCCTCGATCGAGGACGCCTGCGAACGGCTCTCGCTGGCAATGCTCTTGAGCAGTTGCAGGTTGGTGCGTGCACCCTCGAGCATGGCGCCCAGCTTGCTCGCCGCCGATGCGACCAGTCGCGAACCGCCCGCCACCTCGACCCCGCTCTGCTCGATCAGGGCCTTCACTTCACTCGAAGCGCTCGCTGCCGATTGCGCCAGGCGCCGCACTTCTACCGCCACCACGGCAAAGCCCTTGCCTGCATCCCCGGCCCGCGCCGCTTCCACCGAAGCGTTCAGCGCGAGCAGGTTGGTCTGGAAGGCGATGTCGTCGATCAGCCCGATGATGTTCGAAATCTTGCCCGATGACTGGGTAATCCGCTCCATCGCCTGGGTCGCCTGCTGCATCACATCGCCACCCTCTTCGGCCGTCTGTGAGACCTGTGCGGCATTGGTGCTGGCCTCTTCGGCCCGCTTGGCGTTCTCGATCACTGTCGCCGCCAGTTGCTCCATGGTCGCCGAGGTTTCCTCGATCGTCGCGGCCTGCTTGGTGGTCCGTTCACTCAGGTCATTGGCGCCCGACAGGATCTCCCCGGTCGCCGTCTTCAGCGACCGTGACGTGCCGCGCAGGCTCGTCACCACTTCGGTGAGCTTGTCGCCAACTGCGTTGGTGTCGTCTTTCAGCCTGCCCAGCGCCCCTTGGTAGTCGCCCGCCATCCGGTGCGTCAGATCGGCGCGCGCCAGCGCCGCCAGGGCTTCACCGGTTTCATTGATGCTGCGGTCCACGGTTGCCATCAGATTGTTGACGCTGTTGGCCAACGCCACCAGTTCGGGGTCAGAGAACTTATCAGAGACCCGGCGTGAGAAGTCTCCCGCAAGCGCAGCATCGACCGCCTGTGCGATTTCCTGATTGAGCCCTGCAGCCGCATTGGCCCGCTTCAGGTTGTGCTCGGCCCCCGCCTCTGCCTCATGGGCAAGGCTGGCCCGCGCCTTGAGCGCTTCACGGAAAACGTCGAGAACCTCAGCCAGCTGCCCAAGTTCGCGCAGCGCCTGCTTGCGATTGACCTTGACCTCAAGATCGCCCTCCGACAGCTTCTTGAAGCCATCGGTCAGCGCCGTAACCGGCTTGGTCGCGAGCCTGTCCCCGAACACCACCATGGCCCCGGCAAGCAGCGCGAGAAGCGCAAATCCACCCCAGCTCACGACGTCTGAAAGCACCGCGTTGCCATCGGCGGCACCATGCTGCGCAACGTCTGCGGCCTGAATGGCATCGGACACCGAAGACATCTGCCCTTCAAGCACCGAGAAAGCGGCCTCGAAATCGGCCAGCCCCGCCTGGGCTCCGGCAACATCGCCCTTGGTCACCTTGGTGACCAACTCCTGCGCCGACGCGATATAGGCGTCCAGCGGCTGCGTGACCGCATCCAAAGCCTGACGCACCGCAGGCTCGAGCACCAGCGCATCCTGTCCGGCGATAGCATCGCGGAACGCACCGCCATACTCATCGACCTCCTTGAGCGCATCAGCGGCCATGGCGGCGTCGCCGTTCACTCCGGCGTAGAGCGCGCGGAATACGATGCCGCGCATACTGTCGTGATACATGTCAGCTGTCATGTGGAAGCGCATCGACGACATCATCGTCTCGGAGCTCTTGCCGCTCTGCTTGAAGCTCGCCGCGACATAGAGATTGGCCGCCGACACCACACCACCGATCAGCAGCAGCGTCGCGCAGACCGCGAGAACCAGGGTGCGAAAGGGAGTTCCCGAGGCGCGTAATTCGGGAGCAGATGAACTACTGGTCATACTGAAAGCTCCAAGTCGTTTGATGACGACGCGCCGTTCCGATCCGGCGGGTCCGCCCTTCTGGGTGGACCAATAGTTTTCAACATAGAGAGCAATGGTTAACCACGCCTGTATTCTGGCGGACTTTTGACTAAAACTCCGCCCAATCTTCGGATTTCACAGCAGTATTCCCACGTGACAGGTAACTTTTTGCCGCCTGCTTGACCTTTTGCTGCAACCCTTTGATTCCGTTGGCATCAGCAACTGCACCTGAGCGTCTTGCCTCTGCAGGGGCCGTACGGCTATCGACGGTAAACACCGCGACGATCCGGTCGAGCTCGACGGCCTGGCCCTCGGTCTGCTCGATCGCCGCATTGGTCTCCTCCACCAGCGCCGCATTGTGCTGGGTCATCTCGTCCATCTGCCGAACGGCAGTATTGACCTCCTCGATCGAGCCCGCCTGCTCGCGGCTGTCCCGGGCAATGCCCTCCAGCAGTTCGCGGTTGCCGCGCACCGCCTGCAGCATGGCGTCGAGCTTGCTCGCCGCTTCCGCCACGAGCTTCGAGCCGCTGCCCACTTCCTGCGCCGATTTCTCGATCAGCACTTTGACTTCCGCCGATGCCGCTGCAGCACTCTGCGCCAGGCGCCGCACTTCCACCGCCACCACCGCAAAGCCCTTGCCCGCGTCCCCTGCCCGCGCCGCTTCCACCGAGGCGTTCAGCGCCAACAGGTTAGTCTGGAAGGCAATGTCATCGATTAGCCCGATGATGTTGGAAATCTTCGACGACGACTCGGTGATCCGCCCCATCGCATCATTGGCGCGCAGCATCACCGCCCCGCCCTCTTCCGCAGCCGCGGTCACCGCACCGGCATTGCGCGACGCCCCAGACGCCCGCTCGGCATTGGCGAGCACCGTTGCCGCCAGCTGTTCCATCGTCGCCGACGTCTCTTCGATCGTTGCCGCCTGCTTGGTCGTCCGCTCGCTGAGATCGTTGGCGCCAGACAGGATTTCTCCCGTCGCCGTCTTCAGATCGGTCGAGGTCTTCTTGAGCTGACCGACAATATCCGACAGCTTTTCCGCCACCGTATTGGTGTTGTCCTTGAGGCGCGCGAACGCCCCCTGGTACTCACCCTCCATCCGATGCGTGAGGTCCGCTCGCGCGAGCGCGGCGAGTACGGTTTCAGTCTCCGTCACCGACCGGTCGATGGTCTCCAGCAACGTATTGACCGTCCCCGCCAGTCCATTGAGCTCGGCGTCGGCGAAGCTGGCGTTCACGCGGGCGGAAAAGTCGCCGGCAACGGCCGATCCGACGACATCGCCAAAAGCCTGCTGCAGTTCCCGCATCATGACGCGGCGGCGCTCTTCATCCGCCACCAGCCGAAGCGCATCCGCCTCCGTCATGTTCCGCACTTTCAGCGAATTGGCCCGGAACACTTCAATCGCGTTCGCAAGGTCGCCCAGCTCATCCCTGCGCTTGCCCATGTCAACCGCGGCATCGAGATTGCCGGCCGCCAGTTCAGTGGCCGTGCGCGTCAGCCGCGTCATCGGCCGCGTCACATAACCCAGCAACAGCACAGCGAGGCCAACCAGCGCCACTGCCGCAATACCGAGACCGATCAGGCCATTCTGCAATTGCACGGCGATGATCTCGCCGCGGTGGATGCTGAGGTCCCATGCCATCCCGAAGGCGCCGACAGTCGCCGCATCCTTGCCGAAGATCGCAGGAACCGCCGCATAGTGGATATTCCCCTCAACCCTCGACACCCGCGAACCACTGGCTTGCGCTTCCGCAGCAACTGCCGCCGCTGTGTCCGAGACACTCGTGTCCGCACCAAAGGCGAGGATCGATTTGCCCTGCGCATCGAGCACATTGGCCCCGGCAAGCCCGAATGTCGGGTCCACCTGATACTTGCCGAGGTCCGTGTTGATGGCATCGGTCTTGCCGAACTTGATGCTGCCCGCATATTGGAGGCCCAGCACGTTGATCAACTCATTCTGTTGATCCGCGATCGTGGTCTCCACACTGCGAATGCTGCTCATCGAGGAGAGCAGCATCGTCAGGGCCACCACCGCCATCAGGGTGACTGCGGTCGGGATCAGGATTGCCGAGGCCAGCTTGGGGCGAAATGCCATTCTCTAGAACCTTCTTGTCTGTTTCCGAACCGCGCGGGGCGCTCCTGCGTCCCTTGACGCGCCGATCCGGAGAGTTGGGAGCGCCGTCAGGCGCTCCCGCAATCGCGTTCTGTCTCGTTAGGCGTCAGAGCTTGGAAAGATCGACGCCTGCCGTGATCGAGCCGATCGGCTGGCCGCTGGCAGGGTCGGTGATGGTGATGCTCACCTGGCTCTGGAACGTCTGCGTGCTCTCGTCCTGTTCGACTTCACCGAGGAACACGCCGGCAGCGCCAGCACCGAAGCTCTTGGTGAACTTGTCTTCGTCACCCTGCCAATAGTCCGACGTCACCGAGGACTGGGCGACGTTGAGGCCAACCGCGTCCGTCGCGAAGATTTCGGTGAACAGGCCGGCGCTGTCCGCCTGCGCCTTGGCAAGGAACTGCGAAGCCTCGTTGGCCAGCGTTGCGTTGATCAGCGGCTTGTCGGCCGCATCAACCTCGGCACGCCACTGCTTGTCGAGTTCGTCGATCTTGGCAGCATCGTACCCGGCGGTCTGCTGGTTCTGGGCGACGATGGCGCTGATCAGGGCAGGGTTCTGGGCAATTTCACGTAGCTTGCCATTGGCGAGTTCCGTCAGCGGCGCGGTGTAGTCATCCTGGGCAAAACTCGGCAGAGCCACCCCGATAGCCGCAACAAGCGTCGCGGCCAGCATCACGAACTTACGATTCACTTCTTACTTCTCCTCAGTTCCATCCCGCGTTCTGCGGGAGGTCTTGGTTGGGGCGGAGTTCAGAACTCCGCCCAGTCATCCGATTTGACTGCCGCGTTGCCGTGGCTGAGATAGGCCTTTGCCGCCTGCTTGACCTTCTGCTGCAAGCCCCGGGCGCCAGCCGGAGCCCGCTCGGCCACCTGCACTTCGGGAGCACGCATCGGCGCGCGCGCGTGACCGTCGACGGTAAACACCGCAACGATCCGGTCGAGATCGACCGCCTGGCTCTCGGTCTGCTCGATCGCCGCGTTGGTTTCTTCCACGAGGGCTGCATTGTGCTGGGTCATCTCGTCCATCTGCCGGACCGCCGTGTTGACCTCTTCGATCGAAGCGGCCTGTTCACGGCTGTCGCGGGCGATGCCCTCGAGCAACTCACGGTTGCCACGCACGGCCTGCAGCATCGCTTCAAGCTTGCTCGCGGCTTCCGCCACGAGCTTCGAACCGCTGCCCACTTCCTGCGCCGACTGTTCGATCAGCACTTTGACTTCTGCCGAAGCGGCCGCGGCGCTCTGCGCCAGGCGCCGCACTTCCACGGCAACCACCGCAAAACCCTTGCCGGCATCGCCAGCCCGCGCCGCTTCCACCGAGGCGTTCAGCGCCAGGAGATTGGTCTGGAAGGCGATGTCATCGATCAGCCCGATAATGTTGGAGATCTTCGACGAGGATTCGGTGATCCGGCCCATCGCGTCATTGGCGCGCAGCATCACTGCGCCACCTTCTTCGGCAGCTTCCGTCACCGCACCGGCATTGCGTGAGGCACCAGCCGCACGCTCTGCGTTCGCCAGCACTGTTGCCGCCAGCTGTTCCATCGTCGCCGATGTCTCTTCAATCGTTGCGGCCTGCTTGGTCGTCCGCTCGCTCAGATCGTTGGCGCCCGACAGGATTTCGCCCGTCGCGGTCTTCAGGTCCATCGAGGTTTTCTTCAGCTGCCCAACGATATCGGAGAGCTTTTCGGCGACCGTATTGGTGTTGTCGCGCAACCGGGCAAACTCGCCCTCGTAATTGCCGCGCATACGGTGCGTAAGGTCGGCTTCTGCCAGCGCTGCCAGCACGTCACCAGCTTCAGCTAGCCCGCTCGCCACGGTTTCCATCAAGGCGTTGAAGTTCGTCGAGATCCGGTCGATGTCGGCATCATTGAAGCGTTCGTCGATACGCTTGGAGAAGTCGCCCTGCAGCGTCGCCGCCACCACGCCATCAAAGGCGTTCTGGAACGTCTCCATCATCTTGGCGCGCTGGGCGGCCTTTTCATGCCGGGTGCGCTCGTCCTCGTTCATTTCGGCGACACGGATGGCATTGTCCTTGAACACCTGCACCGCGGCAGCCATCTGCCCGATTTCGTTCTTCTCGCCAGCGTAGGGCACCTCAACCGTGAGATCGCCCTCGGCCAGCCGGCCCATGATGCCGGTCACGTTGCTCAGCGGCCGCGTCACATAGCGCGTCGCCACATAGAGCGCCGTAGCAACGCCAGCCAGAAGACCAATCAGCGTGGTGCCAAGGATCAGCGGCAGCACACCGGCCTGGAACGCCTTGAGGTCAGCACTCAGGGCATCGAAGCGGGCCTGGTCAGCCTGCACCACACCGTCGATTTCGCCCTGGTAGGCTTTGCGGTTGGCGCGATTTTCGTCCGTATTGCCCTGTGCGTTTGCCTGCGCGGGATCGATCAGACCCAGCCGCGCGGTCTCGGCACGGAAGGTGCGGAACTCGGCGGCACGCGCCACCATGTTGTCAAACGCGGGGAGATCGGCCTCGGGCAGCAGCGTCCGCCACGCCGTCAGGTGCGCATCGATGTCATCGAGCGACTTGACGATGCCTTCTGCGTATGGCTTCGCCTTTTCCGGGGTGGCGGCTGCGTAGATTCCGCGCGAGTCCATCACGACTGCCGTGACCAGCCGATTGAGATGTTCGCCATTAAAGGCGCGAGTCGAGGCGTTATTGAGCTGCTCGACCCGCTGGGTAAATGACACCGACAGGTACACAGCAATGCCGCCAACAGTGGCGACCACGAGGCCAAGTACGGCAACAATAACGAGAATTCGGCTACGGATTTTCAATTTTATGGTCCACGATTTAGGGTTTGAGCAGCGGCGCAGTGGGTGGCAATGCGGAAAGTGCTCCGCATGTTGCACAGGGGGTAGTCACTAGCGATGACCTCACAAGCAGTTCCTCAATGACAACAGCCGTCCGCGCTGTCGCACTTTTGAATCTTCGGTAACTGCATTCCCATTCCGAGAATTACGCGGAACGCCTTAAGCTTCGGTGAATTGCTTCTCTCAGTAGAGAAAATCCGGGAGCACCCCAAAAGCAAAACGGGCGCCCCTGAGGACGCCCGTTTAAAAACGCTATGGTGCGTAAGGTTTAGTGCGCAGTCGCAGTCCCGACCGACGCATCCAGCAGCAGGTTACGCCAGCCATCGATCTCGGCCTGCAGGCGCTGCTCGTCATCGGCGGTCGATGCGGCCTGCTGGGCGGTGAGCCCCGCAGCGATCAATGCCTCGATATGCGCACGATCGAACTCGGCGATCGGCTTGGCCTCTTCAGCGAGAATGGTCAGGCCCTCAGGCGACACATCCGCAAACCCGCCACGCACATAGTAGACATGGCTGATCCCGGCGGTGTCGACCACGGTCACGAACCCGGCCTTCAGTGTCGTCATCAGCGGCGCATGGTCGCCCAGCACCGTGAAATAGCCATCGGCGCCCGGCACGGTCACCGACTTCACGGTCTCCGAGAGCAACAGACGCTCGGGCGAGACGATTTCGAGTTTTGTGCCTTCAGCCATGGCCCTGCCTTTTACGGAGTAGGGTCCGCCACGTGGCGAACCCGATTGACGTCAACCCGATCAGGCTGCCTGGGCAGCGAGTTTCTGGGCCTTCTTGACGGCGTCCTCGATGGTACCAACCATGTAGAACGCTGCCTCGGGCAGATGGTCATACTGACCAGCGACCAGGCCGGCAAAGCCCTTGATGGTGTCCTCGAGCGCCACGAAGATGCCCGGAGTGCCGGTGAAGGCCTCAGCCACGTGGAACGGCTGGCTCATGAAGCGCTCGATCTTGCGGGCGCGGGCCACGGTCAGCTTGTCCTCTTCGGAAAGCTCGTCCATGCCCAGGATCGCGATGATGTCCTGGAGCGCCTTGTACCGCTGCAGGATCTGCTGCACTTCGCGGGCCGTGTTGTAGTGCTCTTCGCCAACGATGTTGGCCGAAAGCATGCGCGACGAGGAGTCGAGCGGGTCCACTGCCGGGTAGATGCCCTTTTCCGAGATGGCGCGGTTCAGCGTCGTCGTCGAGTCAAGGTGCGCGAACGAAGTCGCCGGCGCCGGGTCGGTCAAGTCGTCGGCGGGCACGTAAATCGCCTGCACCGAAGTGATCGAGCCCTTGTTGGTCGTGGTGATGCGTTCCTGCAGCGCGCCCATGTCGGTGGCGAGCGTCGGCTGGTAACCCACGGCGGAAGGAATACGGCCGAGCAGCGCCGACATCTCGGCACCAGCCTGCGTAAACCGGAAGATGTTGTCGACGAAGAACAGCACGTCCTGACCCTGGTCGCGGAAGTGCTCGGCAACGGTCAGGCCCGAGAGCGCCACGCGGGCACGGGCACCCGGCGGCTCGTTCATCTGGCCGAACACCAGGGCGCACTTCGAACCGGCGGTCGAGCCGTTGTTCTCATGCGGGTCCTTGTTCACGCCCGATTCGATCATTTCGTGGTAAAGGTCGTTGCCTTCACGAGTGCGCTCGCCAACACCGGCGAACACCGAGTAACCACCGTGGGCCTTGGCGACGTTGTTGATCAGTTCCTGGATCAGCACCGTCTTGCCCACACCGGCGCCACCGAACAGACCAATCTTGCCGCCACGTGCGTAGGGCGCAATCAGATCCACCACCTTGATGCCGGTGACGAGAATCTGGGCTTCCGAGGACTGCTCGGTAAAGCTCGGGGCTTCCTGGTGGATACCGCGCTTGCTAGCCGTCTTGATCGGGCCGGCTTCGTCAACGGGCTCGCCGATGACGTTCATGATACGGCCCAGCGTCTCGTCGCCCACCGGCACCGAGATCGATTCGCCCGTGTCGGTCACGGCAGCGCCGCGGACCAGACCTTCGGTCGTGTCCATGGCAATGGTGCGCACGGCATTTTCGCCCAGGTGCTGCGCCACTTCGAGAACCAGCCGGTTGCCGTTATTGTCGACTTCCAGCGCGTTCAGGATCGCGGGCAGATCACCCTCGAAGGTGACGTCCACCACGGCGCCGATGACCTGCGAAACGCGGCCCATCGCCTTGCCGGCGACGGCGGCCTTGGTCGTTGCAGCAGCCTTGGCGGCTGCGGGTTTCCGGGCCGGGGTCTTGGCTTCCACCGGGGCTTTGGCTGCAGTTGCTGCGCGGGCCATGTTCTACCTCGTTCCTGCTAGAGCGCTTCCGCGCCCGAAATGATTTCGATCAGTTCTTTGGTGATCTGCGCCTGACGCTGGCGGTTATAGACGAGCGTCAGCTTCTTGATCATGTCACCGGCATTGCGCGTCGCGTTGTCCATGGCGCTCATCTGCGCGCCAAAGAACGATGCATTGTTCTCAAGCAGCGCCCGGAACACCTGCACCGAGATATTGCGCGGCAGCAAATCGGCGAGAATCGCCTCTTCGTCCGGCTCATACTCGTAGTTCGGCGCGTCAGCACCGGTTGTCGGCGCATCGAACTTCGCCGGGATCAGCTGCTGCGCCGTCGGGATCTGCGAGATCACCGACTTGAAGCGCGAGTAAAACAGCGTCGCGACGTCGAATTCACCCGCTGCATACATCGCCAGGAGCTTCTCGCCGACGCTTGCCGCATTGGTATAGCCCAGCGTCCGCACGTCACGGAACGAAATCGCCTCGACGATCTTGTCACCCATGGTGCGCTTCAGGATATCGTTGCCCTTGCGGCCCACGGTCAGGATCTTGACCGTCTTGCCTTCACCCAGCAGCTTAAGCGCCGTGTCACGCGCCAGACGCGCAATCGACGAATTGAAGCCGCCGGCAAGCCCACGCTCACCGGTCGCAACGACCAGCAGATGCACCTGGTCCTTGCCATTGCCGGCCAGCAATGCCGGCGCATCGGCGCGACCGGCATAGGCACTGCCCAGCGCAGCCAGCACGTTTCCCATGCGCTCGGCATAGGGACGCGCCTGCTCTGCGGCTTCCTGCGCCCGGCGCAGCTTTGCAGCCGCCACCATCTGCATGGCCTTGGTGATCTTCTGGGTCGATTTGACCGAGGCGATCCGGTTTTTGAGGTCCTTTAGCGAAGCCATCGGGCCGTCTTACTCCTGTTGCGCGACCCTCGTCGGGTCACGCGTCAACGGGAAGGTGTTACGAGAACGTCTTCTTGAACGCTTCGATCGCCGCTTTGAGCTTGCCGCGCAGGTCGTCGGAGAGCGCCTTTTCCTTGGCGATCGCCGACAGCACGTCAGCATTCTTGCTGCGCAGCGCGCCGAGCAGGCCCGCTTCGAACGCACCAACCTTGTTCACCGGCAGATCGTCGAGATAGCCCTGCCCACCGGCAAAGATCACCGCCACTTCTTCTTCCGGCTTCAGCGGCGAAAACTGCGGCTGCTTGAGCAGTTCAGTCAGGCGCGCACCGCGGTTCAGCAGACGCTGCGTTGCCGCATCGAGATCCGAACCGAACTGGGCGAAGGCCGCCATTTCGCGATACTGCGAAAGTTCGCCCTTCAGCGAGCCGGCAACCTGCTTCATCGCCTTGATCTGGGCGTTACCACCCACGCGGGACACCGAGATACCGACGTTCACCGCCGGGCGGATACCCTGGAAGAACAGATTGGTTTCAAGGAAGATCTGGCCGTCGGTGATCGAAATCACGTTGGTCGGAATATAGGCCGACACGTCGTTGGCCTGCGTCTCGATCACGGGGAGCGCGGTGAGCGAACCAAGACCGTGGTCTTCGTTCAGCTTGGCAGCGCGTTCCAGCAGACGCGAGTGGAGATAGAACACGTCGCCCGGATAGGCTTCGCGGCCCGGCGGACGGCGCAGCAGCAGCGACATCTGGCGATACGCAACGGCCTGCTTGGTCAGATCGTCATAGGCGATCACGGCGTGCATGCCGTTGTCGCGGAAATACTCGCCGATCGCCGCACCGGTCATCGGCGCGAGGAACTGCATCGGCGCCGGGTCCGAAGCGGTAGCGGCGATAACGATGGAGTACTCCATCGCGCCGGCATCTTCGAGCACCTTGACGAACTGCGCCACGGTCGAGCGCTTCTGGCCGACGGCGACGTAGATGCAATAGAGCTTGTCGGTCTCGGAAGCGTTGGCGGCATGCGCCGGCTTCTGGTTGAGGAAGGTGTCGAGAATAACGGCGGTCTTGCCGGTCTGACGGTCGCCAATGATCAGCTCGCGCTGGCCGCGGCCGATCGGGATCAGCGCATCGATCGCCTTGATGCCGGTCGACATCGGCTCGTGCACGGACTTGCGCGGCAGAATGCCCGGCGCCTTCACGTCGACGCGGCGGCGTTCCTTGGCCTTGAGCGGGCCCTTGCCGTCGATCGGGTTACCGAGCGCGTCAACCACGCGGCCGAGCAGTTCCTTGCCCACCGGGGTGTCCACGATCGAACCGGTACGCTTGACGGTGTCGCCTTCCTTGATGCCGCGGTCGGCGCCGAAGATAACCACGCCGACATTGTCGGTTTCGAGGTTGAGCGCCATGCCCTTGATACCGCCCGGGAACTCGACGAGCTCACCGGCCTGCACGTTGTCGAGGCCGTAGACGCGGGCAATACCGTCACCGACGGAAAGCACCTGGCCGACTTCGGAAACTTCGGCTTCCTGACCGAAATTCTTGATCTGGTCCTTGAGGATCGCAGAAATTTCCGCGGCTTTGATGTCCATTATCCGACCTCTTTCATCGCGATCTTCATCGCCGTGAGCTTGGTTTTGAGTGAGCTGTCGATCATCTGGCTGCCGACCTTGACCACAAGGCCACCGATCAGCGACGCATCGACGTGTTCTTCGAGAGTAACGGCCTTGCCGATCTTGGCCTTCAGCGTCGCGGCAAGCGTCGCGAGCTGGGCTTTGGTCAACGGCACGGCCGAAGTGACTTCAGCACTGACTTCACCGCGCGCTGCCGCTGCCATGGCGCGGAAGGCGGCAATGATGGCGGGCAGCGCAAACAGCCGGCCGTTACGCGCCACGACCTTGACCAGATTGGCCACAGTCGGATGCGCCTTGGCCTCAACCAGGATCGCATCGATCGCGGTAGCCTTCTGTTCGGCATTAATTACCGGGGAGCGCAGGAAGCGCGAAAAATCGGCGCTTTCACTGCTGAGGGCGGAAATGGCCACAAGGCCCGATTCCACCGCTTCGACGGACTTGTCGGCCGCCGCAATGTCAAACAACGCTGCCGCATAAGGGCGCGCGATCTGGGTTAGCACTGAATCCTGCGCTGCCAATGCCCCTCAACCCTCATACTTCGCAACCCAGAACCCGGAACAGGCGTTCCCCGGATGGTTGCTCGAGCTCATGATTATCCCCCGATGGACCACCAGTCCCCGGAATTCGCGCCCCCTCTAACATGCGTTCTTGCCGCAACGCAAGGCAGGCAGACTGAGTCTTTAAGGGCAGATTTGTCGCACACGCACCAATGCACCAGCCGAGGGACAATTCTCCCGGCCGGTGCAGGTGGTCTTCGCTGCTCAGGATCTGCTTTTTGCGGCTCAGTTCTGCTTGAAGGCGGACGTCAGCTTGTTCGCCGCATAGGGCGCAAACAGCGCCGCCCCGGCGAGAAAGAAACTGCCGACATGCTGCATGATGTCACCAACCTGGCCGACATCACCAAAGCACTTGTAGAGGATGATGTTGCCCAGCGCCCACAGGAACACCGCCATCACGACAGCGCCAATCATCCCGGCGATCCGGCTGTAGCTCGAATCTTCGCTGGCCGGCTGCGCCTCGGTCGTCTCTTCGGTCTGTAGCGTCTTTTCCCCCACCGGCGCCCCGTCCTGGGTCACGTTGGTGGTCACCGTCGTTGTAGTAGGCGGTCCCTGAGGGGATTTCTCCTTGAGGGCAGTATTGAGATCCGCATCGCGCAGCGTCACCTGCAGCAACTTGATGATCCCAACATTGAAAACGATGAGCGTCCCCCACATGATAAAAGGCGCGCTGTCTTCGATCAGAGTTGTCATGGAATTCCCCCTTGCCAGAACGGGGACATCTGGAACCTGCGGGGCCAGCCTCACAATCCGTAACCCCACGGATCAGTAGAACCCTCAATCCCTAGAGGAAACTCTGCGGGTCGATATCCACCTGCACCCTCAAATTCCCCGTCGCCTTCGGCGCCTGTTCCAGCCAGAACCGTACATAGCCCGAGAGGTCAAAATCCTTGCCTGATTGTGCCAGGAGCCGCACCCGGTGCCGGCCGCGCACCATCGAGATCGGCGCGTCCGCCGGCCCGAACAGCCGCAACCCCTCCGCCATCGGCGCCGCCGCAAGGATCGCCTTGGCATAGGCGAAGGCCGGGTCATGCTCATTGGCCGAAACGATCAGCGCCGCCAGCCGTCCGAACGGCGGCAATTGGCCCGCCTCCCGCGCCAGCAACTCGTGCCTGTAGAAAGCCTCGCGATCGCCCTTGATCATCGCCTGCATCACCGGATGCGTCGGATGATAGGTCTGGAGGAACGCCTTGCCGGTCCGGCTCGCCCGCCCCGCCCGCCCCGTCACCTGCGTCAGGATCTGGAACGTCCGCTCCGCCGCCCGCGGGTCGCCTCGGTCGAGCCCCAGGTCCGCATCGAGCACCCCCACCAGGGTGAGCTTTTCAAAATGATGCCCCTTGGCCACCAGTTGCGTGCCGATCACGAGGTCATATTCCCCCCGCTCGATCTCGGTGAACCGGTCCTTGAGCTGGCTGTTCGAACCCATGTCGGACGAGAGGATCACCGTCCGTGCGCCCGGAAACCGCGCCACCGCCTCCTCCGCCACCCGCTCGATTCCCGGACCCACCGCCGTCAGCGATTCGACCGCCCCACAGGCGCCGCAACTCGTCGGTGTCTTCTGCTCATGCCCGCAATGGTGGCACATCAAGACGCCGCGAAACCGGTGCTCCACCAGCCAGGCCGAGCAATCGGGACACTGATACTGGTGCCCGCACGCCTTGCACAGCGTCAGTGGCGCATAGCCCCGCCGGTTCAAAAACAGCAGCGCCTGTTCCCCTCGGTCGAGCGTCGCAAACACCTCGCGCGCCAGTCGTGGCGCGATCCACTGCCCCTTCTCTGGTGGCTCCTCGCGCATATCGATCGCCGAAATATCCGGCATCGCCGCCTCGGCAAACCGCGCTTCGAGCAGCACATGCGCATAGCGGCCGAGGTTGGCATTGTTGCGGCTCTCAACCGATGGCGTCGCCGAACTGAGGATGACCCGCGCCTCGGCAAACCGCGCCCGCACCACTGCCATGTCGCGGGCGTGATAGTTCACCCCCTCATACTGCTTGAACGCCCCGTCATGCTCCTCGTCGAGGACGATCAGCCCCAGTTCCCGGAACGGCAAAAACAGCGCCGAACGCGCCCCCAGCACCACCCGCACCTCACCATTCAGCACGCCGCGCCAGGTCCGCGCCCGCTGCGCCGGCGTCATATCCGAATGCCACTCGCCGGGCTTGGTGCCGAAGCGCTTGGCAAAGCGCGTCAAAAACGTGTTGGTCAGCGCGATTTCCGGCAACAGGATCAGCGCCTGCCGCCCGGCCCTCAGCGTATCGGCCACCGCCTCGAAAAACACCTCGGTCTTGCCGCCGCCCGTAACCCCATCGAGCAGTGCCACGCCGTAACTGGTGACATCCAGCGCCCGGATCGCCTCAAGCGCCCGCCCCTGTTCCGGGCTCAACACTGGCGGCGCGGCCTCCGGGTCCGGTGGCAGAACGATCGGCGGCGGCGCCATCTCGATCCGCTCGATCGCACCCACCTTCTCCAGCCCCTCGATCACCGAAGCTGAAACCCCTGCCGCCCCGATGAGCGCCGCCTTGGCCCAGGCGCCGCCATCCATCAGCACATCCAGTACCCGCTCGCGCGCCGGCGTCAGCTTTGTCGGCTCATGCGCGGTCTTCCGGAACGCCGTCAGCGGCCGCTCGGGCTCCAGCGCCTCGGTCGACCGCAGCACCGAGCGTAGCACCAGCCCCGGCGGCGCCAGCGTATAGCGGCTCACCCAGTCGACCGTCTTCAGCAGCTCTTCCGAGAGCGCCGGCACATCGTAAACCTGGGCGATATCCTTGAGCCGGTTATGCGCGAAATTGTCCTTGGGGAGGCCCCACACCACCCCCAGCGTCAACCGCCCCACCAGCGGCACCGAGACGATCGAACCGCGCTGCACCGTCATGCCAAAGGGCACGCGATAGGTGTACGGCCCATCGACCGACACACTCACCATCACCGCCACAATATCAGGAAGCTCGCCCGCCAGATCGCCCATGGTACCCGCTTTGTTCACGGACAATGTAGTAAGCGCAACCTGATTCTGCGACCGCCCCACCGACACGAAAACAAATCCCCCCTTTCTTCCCCCCTCCCCCTTGAGGGGAGGGGGTGGGGGTCCATCGGCAATAACCACAAGACCACAGGAGCAACGTTCCGCGTTGCCCGATCCAAGCAACGCGAGGAGCGCCCCCTACATCACCACGATCGGCGTCCCCGCCGGCACCCGCTCGTAGAGGTCGATCACATCCTGATTGAGCAAGCGCACGCAGCCCGACGATACCGCCTTGCCGATCGAGCGCTCATCGGGGTTGCCGTGCAGCCGGTACAGCGTGTCCTTGCCGTCCTTGAAGATATAGAGCGCCCGCGCTCCCAGCGGATTGCCGATCCCCGGCGGCATGCCGTTGCGATAGGGCTCGAGCTCCGGCTGCCGGTCGATCATTTCGGACGGCGGCGTCCAGGTCGGCCATTCTTTCTTGTAGGCAATGCTGGCGCGCCCCGACCACGCAAAGCCGTCGCGCCCGATGCCCACACCATATCGGATGGCTTGCCCATCATCGCGAACGAGGTAGAGGAACCGGCTCGCCGTATCCACCACCACCGTACCCGGCCGTTCGCCCGTCCGATCGGGAACGACCTGCCGCCAGAACTGCGGCTCCACCAGGTCGATCCGGGCCGCCGGCACCGGAAACTGTTCATTGGGCAGCGCCGCATAGGTGGCGAGAACATCTGCCGGGATACGGGGCGTCTCGGCCTCAAGCCGCTGGCCGGATACCGCACATCCGGCCAAGGCCAGCGTGGCAAGGCTCGCCGATCCGGACAACAGGTGCCGGCGGCTAATCATCATTTCAGTCATGGATATAAATCTCGTTTGGCGGCTCAACGGCCGCAAAGGGGTCTGGGTTGCATGAACGCTGAACCTCAGCCGAGCCGCGGCGGCCGCAGCTCGGTGCCCGGCACCGCCCCATAGCGCATCGGCTGGTCCATCAGGCCCAGAGCCCATTGCGCATCGGTTGCCTTGGGCAACTCGAATCGCCGCGCCGCCACCATCCCGGCCTCCGCCGGAAGCACCCGCTTGCCACCCAGCACTTCGCAGGGCGACGGCAAGCGCAGATCGTCGCTCGCCCCGACAGCCGTCTGCATCACCGACTGAGCCGGGCCCACACCACACCCAGCCGCCAGACTGGGTGCCGCAAGGCCTACCAGCGCGATCCAGATCGTCAAAAGTCCCAGCAAACGGTGCATGAAACGCTCTTAGTCCGCGCCGCCCCAAAACAGAAGTCCGCTCACGCCCTTGTGCGCTCAATTGCCGCCAGCGAGTCAAAAGATACAAAAACGCCGCCTCCCTTCCGGAAGGCGGCATGCACATGTGGCAGACGCAACGTGGCGGCTCAGAACGAACCCTTGATGCCGACGGAAATGCTCGCAGCACCGAAGTCACCACCAGCGACATCAAGCTCTGTGTCACTATCGTCAGTGACCGTATCGGTTGCCGTCGTGTCGCCGCGTCCGGTGAAAATCTTGTCGTATGTGCCCGTCACGAACAGGCTGGTCTTCTCGTCGAGCGCATAGCCCGCATTGGCTTCGAGCGCCACCATCGGCGCAGAACCAAGGGTGTCATCGAACACCAGGTCGCGCATCCAGTGGTTGTCGATATCGCTGGCCCCGAACGTCAGCCCGGCCTGAAGTGATCCTCCGAACGTCCACTGGTCCTGCTTGATCTCGCCGTCGAGCCCGAGGAACGCCGCCGGGAACTTCTGGCGGAAGGTGATCCCCGGCTCCCCATCCGGGAACGAGCCGACGTCGTCACGAAACCCCGAGTCGCTGTAGACGTAGGTGCCGCCCTTGGCCGCCCACTGCACATCCACATACTTGAAGCCTGCATTGACGTTCAACGTCGCCGTATCGTCCTTGATCACGTCATAGCCGAGCGCGACGCTGCCGTTGAAATACCAGTCGAGATTGGTGTCGTCGTGCTGCGAGCGGTCGGTCCAGTCGTCGGCGCCATAGCCCTGGAACCACGGCGCGTCGATCCAGTCATAGTCTTCCATGTAGCTGTCGCCACTCATGCCGACCTGTGCCTTGCCCGACAGCGTCCAGCCCTTGGGCATGGCGACATCGAAACCGGCGGTCAGCATCGGCGCGGTGCTCTGCCAGATCAGGCGGCTCAGCACGCTGTCGCTGCCTGCGCCCAGATAGACAATCTCGTTGGATTCGATCTTCACCAGACCGATAGCGGTGTAGATGGAAAACGCCGAATCGGAACGCGCCGGAGCGTCCTCGATCACCAGCGGTTCGATGGCATCTGCTGCCCAGATGCTCGGCGCACTCGCCATCACAATGGCAGCGGCCCACAACGTGCTCCTAAAATTCACTTTAACCCCCATGCAATCAGCAACATCACTGCTCGATACTTTTATTACTTATACTTAATGCACGGTAAATTTATGACAGCCAACGACCAGAAGTATCGTTTTGCGACCCATCTTTTCGGCTATTGCTCCAGGCACGGTCCCGGAGGCCGCAAACCGAGCAAGTATCAATCATGTGCAAGCAACGTGGCATCAGTCATAACCTCTGCGTTTTGTTAACAGCGGCGCGGTAGCATCCCCCCATGACCGCGCTTCTCACCGATCCGACAACCCAGTCGCACATCTCTGCCTGGCAGCGTGACCTCGGCGCTGTGCGCCGGCTCGCGCCCAAAACGCTCGAAGCCTACCTGCGCGACCTCGGCCAGTTCATCGCCTTCCTGTCGCGTCACACCGGCGGGCTGGTCACCGAGGCCACTCTCCGCGATCTCCGCCCCGCCGATATCCGCGCCTTCCTTGCGGCGCGCCGCAGCGACGATCTCGGCTCCCGCTCGCTCGCCCGCGCGCTGTCCTCGCTGAAGAGTTTCTTCGGCTTCCTCGAGCGCGAGGGTGTCCTCACCACCGAGGCGCTCAACACCGTGCGCACCCCGAAGGTCTCCCGCTCCCTGCCCAAGGCCCTCACGGTGCTCGAAGCCAAGGCAACCATCACTGCCGTCAGCGAGCTCGAGGAAACGCCCTGGATTGCAGCTCGCGACATGGCGGTGCTCTCCCTTTGCTACGGCGCGGGGCTGCGTATCTCCGAAGCCCTCGCCATCACCCGCGCCGACCTCGAAGCCGAGACGCTCCGGGTCACCGGCAAGGGCGGCAAGACGCGCCTAGTGCCGCTGATCGCGCCGGTGCGCCAATCCATCGCCACCTACCTCGAAGCCGCCCCCTTCAAGCTCGGCGCCGACGAACCGCTGTTCCGTGGCGCCAAAGGCGGCCCGCTCTCCCCCCGCATCATCCAGTTGCGCGTCGCCCAGTTACGCGGCGCCCTCGGCCTTCCGCCATCCGCCACCCCTCATGCGCTACGCCATTCGTTCGCCACCCACCTTCTCGGCCGTGGCGGCGACCTCCGCGCCATCCAGGAACTGCTCGGCCACGCCTCGCTCTCCACCACCCAGATCTACACCGCCGTCGATACCGACCGCCTGCTCGAAAGCTACCGCGCCGCCCACCCGCGAGCCTGAACGCGGCGAACGCACTGTTCACACCTTGACGCTCTTTACAGCGCGTCAGGCGCGTCGTACCTATCCGCTCATGACCGCTTGCATCCTAATTATTTGCAAAACTACTCTTGGCCCCTCCGGGGACCGGGACGCTCGCGGCTATTGACCCTCGATGCTTCACCGGCCCCGCCATCAGGCGCGGGTAACCGGTGATCTGATGGCAGGGCCAGAACCGGACCCGCCAGAATGACCACCGCTCCCTCCTCTTCCCTCCCCGCTGCCCGCACCTATGCCTGGGCCGGCGTTGCGCTCGCGCTCCTCGGCGCCGCCTTCTTTGCCACCAAGGGTATCGTCATCAAGCTGGCGCTACACGAGGGCATCGATACCGTCACCACGCTCACCTGGCGCATGATCGTCGCCGTGCCGATCTTCGTCACCGTCGGTATCATCGGTTATCGCAAGAAGCTGAGCCAGCGCGCCGCCGGTGCCCCGCCGGTACTCGATCGCACCACGCTGCTGCAGGTCTTCGGCGTCGGCCTCATCGGCTACTACCTCTCGAGCTTTCTCGATTTCGCCGCGCTCGAATATATCTCCGCCCAGTTCGACCGGCTGATCCTTCTGACCTATCCGTTCTTCGTGGTGCTGTTCGGCGCCATCTTCTTCAAGCGCCGCATCACCGTCCCGATGGTCGCAGCTCTTGTCGTCAGCTATGTCGGCATCGCCATCATCTTCTGGCACGATCTGGGTGTCGAAGGCGACGGCGTGCTCATCGGCGCCTCGCTGGTCTTTGCCGCCTCGATTTTCTACGCGACCTACCAGATCCTCGCCAAGCCGCTCATCGACAAGCTCGGCCCGCAGCTCTTCACCTCACTGGCAATGAGCGCCGCCGGCCCGGCGGTGATCGTGCACTTCCTCGTCACCCACCCCTTTGGCGATCTCGCGGTCACCGGCAATGGCTTCCTGCTGATGCTGGCCATCGGCACCATTTCCACGGTGCTCCCGGCCTACTGCATCTCGGCCGCCATCGGGTTGATCGGGCCTGAACGCACCGCCATCATCGGCAATGTCTCCCCCATCGTCACGGTGACCCTCGCCATCGCCGTTCTGGGTGAGGCCTTCACCATCTACCACGCCATCGGCACCGTGCTGGTCCTCGGCGGCGTCTATCTCTTCGCCCGCAAGGGCAAGCCCAAGATCGCCGACCAGGAAGTCGAGCCCTGACCGGCTGATCCGCTGCTAAAGCTGCCTCGTAGAACAATTGTGCGGATGCATGGAACCGACCCCTCATCGGTTCTGCCGAAGGGAGGAACGGCAACGTTCCTCCCGAGCCGCTAAGTCAGGAGGAACGGCAACGTTCCTCCTCAACGCGTTTCGAGCGATGACAACTCCCCCGAGCGAAGCGAGCCGGCCGTCGGCCGCCCCGCCGGAGCGCCAGCGAGGAGTGGCCACAGGCCACCCCGCAGCGAAACGGCGCGTGAGGCCTAAATGTGTATCGCGCCGTCCCCACACATCAGCGCCGCTTCCTTCACCGCTTCGCTCATCGTCGGGTGCGCATGGGTGATGCGGCCGAGATCTTCGGCCGAGCCCGAGAACTCCATCAGCACCGCAATCTCGTGCAGCATCTCGCCCGCGCCCTTGGCGATGATCTGCGCGCCCAGCACGCGATCGGTCGCGACGTCCGCGAGGATCTTCACATAGCCCTGCGTCGCCAGCATCGCCTTGGCCCGGCCATTGGCAGTGAACGGGAATTTCCCGGCCTTGTACTCGATGCCGGCTGACTTCAGCTCATCTTCCGATTTGCCGATCCAGGCCAGTTCCGGGCTGGTGTACATCACCGAGGGGATGGTCGCGTAGTTCACATGCGGCTTCTGCCCGGCGATGATCTCGGCCACCGCATGGCCCTCGTCCATCGCCTTGTGCGCCAGCATCGGGCCCACCACCACGTCGCCAATGGCATAAATCCCCGGCACGTTGGTCTTGAACTCATGGTCGATCCGCACCCGGCCGCGCTCGTCCACGGCAACGCCCGCCACCTCGAGCCCCAGCCCGGTCGTATAGGGCTTCCGCCCCACCGCCACGAGCACCGCGTCGGCTTCGACCAGCACCGCTTCGCCGCCCGCCGCCGGCTCAAGCCGCGCGCTCAGCGACCCGTCAGCGCGCTTTTCAACCGCCGTCACCTTGGTCCCCAGCTTGAACTCAAGGCCCTGCTTCTGGAGGATGCGCTGCATCTGCCGCGCCGCCTCGCTGTCAAGCCCGGGGAGGATCCGGTCGAGGAACTCGACCACCGTCACCTTCGATCCAAGCCGCGCCCACACCGAGCCCAGTTCCAGCCCGATAATCCCGCCGCCGATCACCAGGAGCCGCTTCGGTACCGATTTGAACGACAGGGCCCCGGTGGAGCTCACCACCTTGTCCTCGTCCACAGTGATCCCCGGCAGGCCAGAAGGCTCCGAGCCCGAGGCGATGATGATATTCTTGGTCTCGATCGTCTGGCCCAGCCCGCTCTCCGGCGTCACCAGCACCTTGCCCGGCGCCGCAATCGAGCCAGTGCCGCGGAACGTCGTGATCTTGTTCTTTTTGAACAGAAACTCGATGCCGGAGACGTTCGCCGTCACCGTATCGTCCTTGTGCGCCAGCATCTGGCTGAGGTTGAGGCTCGGCGTCACGTCGATACCGAACTGCTTGAACTGGTGCCCGGCCTCTTCATAAAGCTCCGATGCATGCAGCAGCGCCTTCGATGGAATGCACCCGATATTGAGGCAGGTGCCCCCGAAGGTCGGCCACTTCTCGACCACCGCCACCTTCATGCCGAGCTGCGCTGCGCGGATCGCGGCGACATAACCGCCCGGCCCCGAACCGATTACCGTGAGGTCGAAACTGTCCGCCATGATCTCTCCGAGCCGCTGGATAAGGCGCCAGGGGAGCGGCGCCGCACTGCCGATATAAGCTTCCCCAAGGGGTTAAACCACCCGCCTTTCGGATGAAACCCCCGAGACGCCGGCACAAGGAGAATTCTGCGGAAATCGCCCTGTCAGAAGAAAGCCATCTCCGGCCCAAAGTTTCCGATCGGCACCAGGTGCGTCACCAGCCCCTGCGCCTCGCGCCAGTGATGCAACAGCAACCCCGGCGGCTCCAGCAGCGACGCCGGCGCCGCACCCGGCTCCAGCTTGAGCGCAATCGCACTCGCCGTACTTGGCGCGGTCATCGCCACCGTCCCGCCAAACCGAACCTGCATCAGCCGGTGCACATGCCCGCACAGCACTGCCTCGACCGCCCGATAGCGCGACACCATCGCCGCCAGCCGCTCTCCGCCAAAGCACCGGTAGGGGTCCAGAAACCCGATCCCGCTCTCGAACAGCGGCTGGTGCATCACGATCAGGGTCGGCCGCTCGGGCGCGCTGGCCAGCACAGCCTCCAGCCACGCCTCCGCAGCGGCGTCGAAATCACCGTGATGCGATCCCGGCACCGTCACATCGAGCCCGACAATCCGCACCGGACCATATCCATCGGCCGCAAAGTGCAGGGGACCTGCCTTGGCGACGAACGGCCAATCGCCGAACTCCGCCCGAAACGCCTCGCGCTCGTCGTGATTGCCAGCAATGATCAGCAGCGGCTGCTCAATGGCCCCGAGCATCTGCCGCACCAGCCGGTATTCCTCCGCCGTGCCGCCATCCACCAGGTCCCCGCTGATCACCACCAGATCCGGCGCCGGACGCAGCGCCTTGAGCTGCGCGATCGCCGCCCGGAACATCCCGTTGCTGTCGACAAGCCCATGGTACAGTTCGCCCTCGGGCACCACGTGGGGGTCCGAAAGCTGCGCAATCAACATGGCTTGTCCTCGTATTGGCTAAAACAGTATGCCGACAAACATCAGCATCAGCCCAAGCGCCGAGACGCACCAGACCAAGCTGCGGACAAACTGTACGCCAGACAGGTAGAGCGGCAGATAGACAATCCGCGCCCAGAAGTAGAGCTGCGCACCCCAAACGGTCAGCGCATCGGACCGGCCGCTGATTTCGATCGCCACCGCCAGTGCCACGAACACACCGTAGGTTTCGATCAGGTTGCGCAGCGCCCGCTCCGCCCGCCCGGTCATCACGTTCGGCGGGGCTTCACTGTCGCGCGCCGTCGCGGCGTGCAAAACGCCATGCTGCATCCGGTACAGCGTCGCCTGGGCGCCGACATAAAGCCCAAACAACGCCGTGCTCCAAACGAGGAGCGTCAATTCAATCGACATTGGGAATCCTGAAAATACTCTGCGCTAACACAACGCTGCCAGAACCTGCCCGGTTCACTCCGGCCGGCACGTCTCGAGCGTGAACACGTCCAGCAGCCCGGGTTCGATCGCAAATGCCGCCTCGCGATAGGGCGAATACCACACCCCGCCCGCGAAACCGGGCAGCAAGATCTGCTGCGGCGCCATCATCGGCTGCTCAAAACTATAGGGGAACACCTCGATCCCGCCGGGCATCAGCGCGTAGATCACATCGTCATAGCCCACGCACTCGGTCGCGCCACCCTCCACACATGCCGGTGCGAGGCTCGCCATCGGCTGGCCAAACCCATTGGGCACGAACAAGCCGCCCTCATAGGGCGGAAAGTCCTTAGGGCCGATCAGCCTGATCGCGGCAAACTGGTTGCTCGCCCCATCCTCTGGGCGAGGCGACACCACCACCTGCCACACGCCACCCGGTTGGGCGTAGGTCGCCCGCCCAAGCGGGCACTCCTCCGCCTGCACCACCGAACCCATCGCGAATACCGCCGCTAGTGCAGCCATTGAGAGTTTCATCTGCCGGTCCCCCGTTACGCCCATAAGACGCCGCAGCCTGCCAACTCCTTGGGTCAGGGTGTAATCGCCCGCCCGCCGGTCACCGCCACCGTAGTACCGGTGACGTAAGCCGCCTCTTCCGAAAGCAACCACAGGATCGCCAGCGCCACTTCCTCCGCCGTTCCGGCGCGTTGCATGGGGAGGCTCGGCGCCAGCCTCTCGACGCGGCCGGGGTCGCCACTGGCCGCATGAAACTCCGTCTCGATGATCCCCGGCCTGACGCCGTTGACCCTGATCCCCTCGGCCGCCACTTCCAGCGCCAGCCCAACGGTCAAGGTGTCGATCGCGCCCTTGCTCGCGGCATAATCGACCGAAGTCCCCGGTGCGCCCAGTTTCGCAGCAGCCGACGACAGGTTGACGATCCCGCCACCCCGTCCGCCATGCCTGCTCGACATTCGCCGGATCGCTGCGCCCGCACAGAGCATCGAGCCCGTCACATTGACGGCCAGGACCTTGGCAATCGAGTCCGCCGTCATCGCGTCGACCCGGCCAGCGGGAGCAATGATCCCAGCATTGTTCACCAGCGCCGCAAGGCGCCCCATCCGGTCGGCGGCCCGGAAGATGTGCTCAACATCCTCCGCGAGGCTCACATCCCCGCGCACCGCCACCGCCTCGCCGCCCATGTGGTGGATCCGCGCGCACACCGCCTCAGCCGCCGCAACATTGCCGGCATAGTTCACCACCACGCCATAGCCGCGCTCAGCCGCCAGCAGGCATGTCGCCGCCCCGATCCCTCGGCTGCCGCCCGTCACCACCATAACTTTGTCGTGCATTTTTCCCCTCCTCGATCACGCATGGCTCGCTGAACGTTTTCTGAATACGCGGTTCGGAAGCCGTTCAAAACGCCCCCTCTAAAAGCGCGACATCCGTTGCCAAGGCAACACCAAACAGCACCGGCCAAAACCGGCCGGCCATCAAATGAGGGCATAAAAATGAAGACCATTATCGCACTGGCACTCGCCACCACCATCATCGCCGGCGCCCCGCTCGTCGCCACCCAGGCTTTCGCTGTCGATACCTCGATCAGCAAGCTCTGCGGCCCCGACGCCCCGGAAGCCTACAAGCGTGCCGGCGGCTATTGCGAGCAGATCGGCTCCAACGAATCGCAGGGCACCGAAAAGAGCAAGGGCGGCCTGCCGTGGTGGTTGTTCCTGGTGTAATCCACTAGCATCTCCCGCGCCCCGAGCGCACGGACCTCGACCAACACGGGCCCATCGCAAGATGGGCCCGTTGCCGTTACTCACCCACAAAAGCAAAGGGCCCGCCGAAGCGAGCCCTTGAATTCTATCGCGATGCCGCCCGACTAGAGATCGAGCACCAGCCGCTCCGGCGCCTCGAGGCTCTCCTTCACGCGCACGAGGAACGTCACCGCTTCCTTGCCGTCCACGATGCGGTGGTCGTAGCTCAGCGCCAGGTACATCATCGGGCGGATAACAATCTGCCCGCCAACCACCACCGGCCGCTCCTGGATCTTGTGCATGCCGAGGATGCCCGACTGCGGGGCATTGAGGATCGGCGTCGACATCAGCGAGCCATAGACGCCGCCATTGGTGATCGTGAAGGTACCGCCCTGCATGTCGGCCATCGAGAGGCCTCCGTCACGGGCAAGCTTGCCGAGCCGGCCGATTTCCTTCTCGATCTCGGCGATCGACATCTGGTCGGCGTCGCGCACGACCGGCACGACGAGGCCCTTTTCGGTGCCGACGGCGATGCCCATATGGGCGTAGTTCTTGTAGACGAGGTCATCGCCATCGATCTCGGCATTTACCGACGGGATTTCCTTGAGCGCGTGTGTCACGGCCTTGGTGAAAAAGCCCATGAAGCCAAGCTTCACGCCGTGCTTTTTCTCGAACAGGTCCTTGTAGGACGTCCGCAAGTCCATCACCGGCTTCATGTCCACCTCGTTGAAGGTGGTCAGCATCGCCGCCGTGTTCTGCGCGTCCTTCAGCCGGCGCGCGATGGTCTGGCGCAGCCGTGTCATCTTCACCCGCTCTTCGCGGCCATCGTCCGCTGCATTGACCGGACCGCGCGGCATGGCGGGTACAGGAGCCGGAGCTGGTGCTGCTGCGACCGGAGCTGGTGCAGGAGCAGGCTTCGGAGCTTCGGCCTTAGGCGCCTCGACCTTGACCGGGATCGGCGCTGCCGCCGAACCGGTCATCGCTGACGGCATCGCCGTCGCCAGTGCCGGCTTGATGATCGCCGCCAGCACATCTTCCTTCAGCACCTGGCCGCGCTTGCCCGAACCATTGAGCTCGCCCTCGGCAATGCCATTCTCGGCCATCAGCTTTTGCGCCGATGGAGCCGGGGGCACACCGCCACCACCATTGCTCACCGGCTTGACCGCCTCTGCGACCGCTGCCGGGGCAGAAGCCTCGGCCGGCTTTGCCGCCGCCACCGGAGCCGCCGCTGCAGCAGCGCCCGCTGCGGCAATCGCACCGATCAGCGCCCCGACATTGACCGTGTCGCCGGCATTGGCCGCAATCGATTCGAGCACCCCGGCACTCGGCGCCGGCACTTCGATCGTCACCTTGTCGGTTTCGAGCTCAACCAGCGGTTCGTCGGCGGCAACCGTGTCGCCCACCTTTTTGAACCACTGCCCGATCGTTGCTTCGGTAACGCTCTCGCCCAGCGTCGGCACCCGGATCTCAGCCATCTTGTCGTCCTTTATCTGCCCGTATCGCCACCCGACGGGTCGTGTCTCTTACTTTGCAAACGCTTCTTCGAGGAACGCCTGCAACTGCTGCAGATGCGTGCGCATCAGCCCCGTCGCAGTCGCCGCCGCTGCCGGCCGCCCCGCATAGTGCGGCCGGTTGCCCGATTGCCCCATCTGCTCGAGCACCCAATCGATATAGGGCTGCACGAACGCCCAGGCACCCATATTCTTGGGCTCTTCCTGGCACCAGAACACTTCAGCGTTCTTGAACCGGTTGAGCTCATCGAGCAAGGCCTTGGCCGGGAACGGATAGAGCTGTTCGAGGCGCAGCAGATAAACGTCGTTGATGCCGCGCTTTTCGCGATCTTCGAGCAGATCGTAATACACCTTGCCGGTGCAGAGGATCACGCGGCGGATCTGGTCGTCTGGCGCCAGCTTGATAGTCGTCTTCGGCACACCTGGCGATTCCGCATCGTCCCAGAGCAGGCGATGGAAGGTCGAGTCCGGCCCGAATTCCACCAGCCCAGACACCGCCTTCTTGTGGCGCAGCAACGACTTGGGGGTCATCAGCACCAAAGGCTTGCGGAAATCGCGCTTCATCTGCCGGCGGAGGATATGGAAATAGTTCGCCGGCGTGGTGCAGTTCGCCACCTGCATATTGTCTTCAGCGCACAGCTGCAGATAGCGTTCGAGACGCGCCGACGAGTGCTCCGGCCCCTGGCCTTCGTAGCCATGCGGCAAGAGCATCACCAGCCCGCTCATGCGGAACCACTTGCGTTCACCCGATGAGATGAACTGGTCCACCACCACCTGCGCACCATTGGCAAAGTCGCCGAACTGCGCTTCCCACAGGGTCAGCGTATTGGGCTCGGCCAGCGAATAGCCATACTCGAACCCGAGCACCGCCTCCTCCGACAGCATCGAGTTGATGACTTCGTAGCGTGCCTGGTTCTCGGCAATATTGTTGAGCGGCGTATAGGTCTCCCCATCCCGCTCCTGGTCGTTCAGCACCGAGTGGCGCTGGCTGAAGGTACCGCGCTCGACGTCCTGGCCGGAAAGGCGCACCGAGTGCCCCTCTTCGAGCAGCGTCGCGAACGCCAAGGCTTCGCCGGTCGCCCAGTCGATGCCTTCGCCGGTTTCAATCGTCGCCAGCCGGTTGTCCATGAACCGCTTGACTGTCTTATGGGCGTTGAACCCGGCCGGCACGGTCGAGAGCCTGGTGCCGATCTTGGCGAGGTCGACCGTATCGACCCCCGTATCGCCACGGCGCGGCCCGTCGACATCGGCCTTCTTGATGTCCTTCCAGACACCATCCAGCCAGTCGGTCTTGTTGGGGCGGAAATCCTGGCCGGCCACATATTCGGCCTCCAGCTTTTCGCGCCAGTCGGCCTTCATCTTGTCGACGTCTTCAGGACTGACCAGGCCCTCGCCGATCAGGCGCTTCGAATAGATATCCAGCGTCGTTTCGTGGCCGCGGATCTTCGAATACATCATCGGCTGGGTGAAGCTCGGCTCGTCGCCTTCGTTGTGCCCGAAGCGGCGATAGCAGAACATGTCGATGACCACCGGCCGCCCGAAGCGCTGCCGGTATTCCGTTGCCACCTTCGAGACATAAACCACCGCTTCCGGGTCATCCCCATTCACGTGGAACACCGGCGCCTCGATCATCTTGGCAACGTCCGTCGGGTACGGCGACGAGCGCGAGTACATCGGCGCCGTCGTGAACCCGATCTGGTTGTTGATCACGAAGTGGATCGAGCCACCCGTACGGTGCCCCTTGAGGCCCGAAAGCCCCAGGCACTCGGCAATCACCCCCTGGCCGGCAAATGCCGCATCGCCATGCAGCAGCAGCGGCAGCACCACCGAGCGATCAGTCTGGCGCGTGTCGGCAATGAACTTGCCATCCACCGCCGAGCGCTGGTCCTGCTTGGCGCGCGCCTTGCCCAGCACCACCGGATCGACGATCTCGAGGTGCGAGGGGTTCGCTGTCAGCGACAGGTGCACGCTGTTGCCGTCGAACTCGCGATCCGCCGAAGCCCCGAGGTGGTACTTCACGTCGCCCGAGCCTTCGACTTCCTCGGGGTAGAACGCGCCACCCTTGAACTCGTGGAACAGCGCGCGGTGCGGCTTGGCCAGCACCTGGGTGAGGACGTTCAGCCGGCCGCGATGCGCCATGCCGAGGACGATATCCTTCACGCCCAGCGCGCCACCGCGCTTGATGATCTGCTCAAGCGCCGGGATCAGCGATTCCGAGCCATCGAGCCCAAACCGCTTGGTGCCGGTGAACTTGACGTCGAGGAACTTCTCAAAGCCCTCCGCTTCCACCAGCTTGTTGAGGATCGCCTTCTTGCCCTCGGGCGTGAACTTGATCTCCTTGTCCGGCCCTTCCATGCGCTCCTGGATCCACTGCTTGGCTTCGGGATCCGAGATGTGCATGAACTCGACGCCGACCGTCGAGCAGTAGGTGCGCTTCAAAATATCGAGCATTTCCGGGACGGTCGCGTATTCGAGCCCCAGGTAATTGTCGATGAAGATCTTCCGCGAATAGTCGTTCGGGTTGAACCCGTAGGCCGCCGGCTCCAGCTCCGGCGCCGACTCGTCAGTCTTGAGCTTTAGCGGGTCGAGATCAGCGTGCAGGTGCCCCCGCATGCGGTAGGCGCGGATCATCATGATGGCGCGGATCGAGTCGCGCGTCGCCTGCAGCACATCCACCGGGGTGGGGGCTGGCGCCGCCGCGACCTTGGCCTTTTCGACCAATACCTTCTGCACCTTGACCTGGATCTCACCCCAGTTGCCGTCGAGCGCCGAAACCAGCTCGCCATTGGCGGCCTGCGGCCAGTCGCTGCGCTGCCAGCTCGGCCCGCCCGCGTTCTGTTCAACCTGCTCGGTGGTGTCTTCGAGCTTGCCGAAATAGCTCGCCCAGGTCGCATCGATGCTGTTGGGGTCCGCCTTGTAGCGGGCATAGAGCTCTTCGATGTAACTGGCGTTGCCGCCATAAAGGAAAGAAGAGAGTAAGAACTGTTCGTTCTTGTCTTGTCGGGTCATGATCTCAGTTGCGAGGCGTTTGGCCCCGCCATCCTTCTGAATGCCCGGGATATCCTCAACCGGGCTGCTGCGCGCGGGGCGAACATGCCCGCATATTGTTTGTTTGACGTTAAGGCGCGGGGGTGAGCCCGCGTCCGGTACAACTCACAAGGCGTGACGTCAGCCTTTTAGTACTTCTGCCAGCGTCTGGCCAATTCTCGCAGGCGATCGCGACACTTTGATGCCTGCCGCTTCCATCGCCGCGATCTTGTCTTCCGCGCCGCCTTTACCACCCGAAATTACGGCGCCAGCATGGCCCATGGTCCGGCCCTTGGGCGCCGTCAGCCCGGCGATGAAACCGGCCATCGGCTTCTTCCGGCCGCGCTTGGCTTCATCGATCAGGAACTGGGCTGCGTCTTCCTCGGCCGATCCGCCAATCTCGCCGATCATGATGATCGACTTGGTCTCTTCGTCCGCGAGGAACATTTCGAGCATATCGATGAACTCGGTGCCCTTGACCGGGTCGCCGCCGATGCCGACCGCGGTCGTCTGGCCGAGCCCGGCATTGGTGGTCTGGAACACTGCCTCATAAGTAAGCGTGCCCGACCGTGAAACAATGCCCACCGACCCGCGCGAAAAGATATTGCCCGGCATGATGCCGATCTTGCATTCGCCCGCCGTCACCACGCCCGGGCAGTTCGGCCCGATCAGGCGCGACTTCGATTTTTCGAGCGCCGCCTTGACCTTGACCATGTCTAGCACCGGCACGCCCTCGGTGATGCAGACGATGAGCTCGATCCCCGCATCGATCGCCTCAAGAATCGCGCCGGCCGCACCCGGAGGCGGCACATAGATCACCGAGGCAGTCGCCCCGGTCTTGGCCTTGCCTTCGGCAACCGAGGCAAAGATCGGCAATTCGACATCGCCGCCGCCGGGGATCTTGCCCTGCCACATCTGCCCACCCTTTTTGGGGTGCGTGCCGCCCACCATCTTGGTGCCGAAATACCCCAGCGCATACTGCGTGTGCAGCGTGCCGGACTCACCAGTCAGCCCCTGCACCAGGATCTTGGTGTCTTTGTTGACGAGAATGGACATAAGGACCGACTTTCTGGTGCTTCAGTGTTCGAGAAACGGATTCACGACCCGCACGGGGCCGTAAGCTTGGTTGTGGTTGAGATCTTCTGAGTAAAAGACCCGTGCGCCCAGCCGCTCAGCGGCCGCAAGCAACGCAGCGTCATAGTAAGAAATTCCATAGCGGCGAGAGATATGTATCCCGCCGCGCACCATGGCCTCATCAAGCACGGCCAGAGGACGGTCAGACAGTTCATCGATCCAAATGTCGATGTCCGCCGGCTTCATCTTGTTCTTCGCCTTGCGCGTCACCGCATTGACGAACTCGGCGAGGCTTTGGGCTGACACGCCAAATCCACCGCTCAACACCAGGTTGCGGGCAATCTCGTGCTTGCGCGGCTCACTTACCCGACCCGCCGCCGCATAGACCAGTACGTTGGTGTCCAGGAAACAGTCAGTCGTCATACAGTTCATCCCGATTCCATTTGAAATCGGGCCCGATGTCCGCCGTCGAATTGTCCATCAAGTCCTTGAGCCGCGCCTTGGACCGCGCCCAGCGCTGCTCCTCGGTCGATAGCAGGGTCAAGTAATCGCGGACGATGGCATTAAGCGTCGTACCGCGCTTCTCTGCTACGGCACGGGCCTTCTCAAGCACCCCATCATCAATCGCCAGCGTAATGTTCTTCATCATACCCTCCACAGGTTTACACAGCATACCCTGTGTAAATATGTGGAATTCGATGCGCTCACAAGCCCAGCCATCACTTCGCCTCCACCGTCACGGTGGTATTGAACTGCAGCACCTGGCCGGAAAAGCCGGTTTGCTCTTTGTACTGGCTGACCTCGGGGACGAACGTCAGGTAGGTTTCCCGCGTCCCCGGCAGCGTGGGCGAAGGCGCCCACGAATAGCTGGCGATGTGCTCATCCACCTGGCTGTCGGCCACGGGCGCGCCCATCAGCGCCGTCACGGCTTCAGGATCAACCGACGCCACAGCGTTGAAATTGTAGAGAAAGCACCCGACGACCGATTCATTGGCGGCCGCGGGCCCCAGATCGGCAAAGCTGATCACGAGGAAATGCGGTAGGCCTTCGATGGTCTTGGCATAGGCCGCATAGACCATCCGGCCCTTCAGCGGTTCGAGCTTCTTGGCCACGTCGTCGGTCAGCTTTTCGACGATCCCCAGTTGCGGATCGGCGCTGGATTGAGCAGCAACCCAACCGGCCTTCGCCACCGCCGCCTCGGTCGCCTCATAGCTCAACCGGCCGGGAATGCACGCGTCGGCAAATGCCGAAACGAACGCCGTGTCATAGGCTGAAGGCGCCGCCAGCGCCGGGGCAGCAGCGAGTGCGACGCCAAGCGCCGCCACCACCCCTGCCAGCTGAGCGGCGCGTTGCTGCATCAGCCGCGGCCCTTCACCGCCGCCACGACTTTCTGCGCCGCATCGTCAAGATCGTCTGCCGAGATCACATCGAGGCCGGACGAGTTGAGGATCGCCTTGCCTTCCTTGACGTTGGTGCCTTCAAGACGCACCACCAGCGGCACCTTGAGGCCCACTTCCTTCACCGCCGCGATCACGCCTTCCGCGATGATATCGCAGCGCATGATGCCGCCGAAGATATTGACCAGGATGCCTTTGACGTTCGGATCGGCCGTGATGATCTTGAACGCCGCCGTCACCTTTTCCTTGCTCGCGCCGCCGCCAACATCGAGAAAGTTCGCCGGTTCCGCGCCATAGAGCTTGATGATGTCCATCGTTGCCATGGCAAGGCCCGCGCCGTTCACCATGCAGCCGATATTGCCGTCGAGCGCCACATAGGCGAGGTCGAACTTCGACGCTTCGATTTCCTTGGCGTCTTCTTCGCTGAGGTCGCGCAGCGGCTTCAGCTCGTCGTGCCGGAACCCGGCATTGTTATCAAAGCTCACCTTGGCATCGAGCACCCGGATGTGGCCGTCCGTCATGACGATCAGCGGGTTCACTTCCAGAAGCGACATGTCGGTTTCGACAAACGCCTTATAGAGCGCCGGGAACACCGTCTCGCCATCCTTGGCCGCCGCGCCATCAAGCTTCAGCGCCGCAACGATTTCCTTGATGTCCGCAGCGGTCACGCCGGCCGTCGGGTCGATATCGACCGCGATGATCTTTTCGGGCGTATCGTGGGCCACCGTCTCGATGTCCATGCCGCCTTCGGTCGAAACCACAAAGCTCACCCGGCCCGTCGAACGGTCGACCAGCAGCGAGCAGTAGAGTTCGCGCGCGATATCGGCGCCGTCCTCGATATAGAGCCGGTTGACCTGCTTGCCGGCCGGGCCGGTCTGCTTGGTCACCAGCGTGTGCCCAAGCATTTCCTTGGAATTGGAAACCACGTCCGCAATCGACTTCGCGAGCCGCACCCCGCCCTTGGCATCGGCCGGCAGTTCCTTGAACTTGCCCTTGCCGCGCCCACCGGCATGGATCTGGCTCTTGACCACATAGAGCGGCCCGGGCAGCGACTTTGCCGCCGCCTCAGCCTCTTCCGGCGTAAAGATCGCCACCCCTGCCGCCACCGGCAGACCATACGTCTTCAGCAGCGCCTTGGCCTGGTGTTCGTGGATGTTCATTGCACCGTCTCCCGGAAGCAGCGAGGGAAGGCCCCCTCACCCGGATTGCTCTGCAATCCGACCTCTCCCCCGAGGGAGAGGTGATGTTGTGGCACCATCTCGCCAACCCGCCACCTCTCCCTTCGGGGGAGAGGTCGACGCGAAGCGTCGGGTGAGGGGGCCTTCCCCACCACAACGCGGCTCATGTCTTACGCTAGCTTCGGCGCAATCTTCTTGCACGCGTCAACGAGGCCAGCGACCGCGGCCACCGACTTGTCGAACGCCTTCTGCTCGGAACTGCTGAGCGAAATCTCGATCACCTTCTCGACGCCACCGGCGCCGATGATCACCGGCACGCCGACATAGGTGTTCTTGACGCCATACTCGCCCTTGAGGAACGCGGCGCAGGGGAGAATCCGCTTCTTGTCCTTGAGGTAGCTCTCGGCCATCTCGATGGCCGACGTGGCGGGCGCATAGAACGCCGAACCGGTCTTCAAAAGCCCGACGATCTCGGCGCCGCCATCACGGGTGCGCTGGATGATCGCTTCGAGCTTTTCCTTGGTCAGCCAGCCCATCTTGACCACGTCGGTCAAGGGGATACCGGCGACGGTCGAATAGCGCGCCAGTGGCACCATGGTATCGCCATGGCCACCCAGCACGAACGCCGTCACGTCCTGCACCGATACCTTGAGCTCATCGGCGATGAAGTGGCGGAAACGCGACGAGTCGAGCACGCCCGCCATGCCGACGACGCGGTTGGCAGGGAGGCCCGAGAACTTCTGCAGCGCCCAGACCATCGCATCGAGCGGGTTGGTGATGCAGATCACGAAGGCTTCGGGAGCGTACTTGGCAATGCCAGCGCCCACCTGCTCCATGACCTTGAGATTAATCTCGAGCAGGTCGTCGCGGCTCATGCCGGGCTTCCGCGGCACGCCGGCGGTGACGATCACCACATCGGCGCCTACGATATCCTTGTATTCCGAGGTGCCCTTCAGCGTCGCATTGAAGCCCTCGACTGGTCCGGACTGGCTCAGGTCGAGCGCCTTGCCCTGCGGCACGCCATCGACCACGTCGAACAGGATGACGTCACCCAGCTCCTTGGTCGCCGCCAACAGCGCCAAAGTGCCGCCAATCTGCCCCGCACCGATCAGAGCGATCTTCTTGCGCGCCATACCGAACCCCTATCTTGCCAATCTGGAAATCGCGCTCCTATTAACCCTGTCGGGTGACGGGGGCAAGTCAGCCGTTATGTTAGGAAGACGCTGTTTCCTTGGACACACCGAGTTCACCGTCGCCACGCGGCGCCGCCGCCAGATACTGCGCCGATTGCATCTCGATCAGCCGCGACACGCAGCGCTGGAATTCAGCCCGTGTCTTGTCGTCTTCCGCCAGCGCATCGAGCGGCACCGCAAAGCTCGCCGCGAGCTTGACGCCCCGGTCGTAGAGCGTATCGACCAGCTGGATGAAGCGCTTGGCGGCATTGGATTTCAACCGGTCGAACTGCGGCACATGATCGATCATCACCGCCTCGAAGGCGTGGCTGATCTTCAGATAATCCCGCGCCCCCAGCGGCTTTTCGCAGAGCGCCGCAAACTCGAACCGCGCCGCCCCCATCGCCGCCCGCGGCACCTCGATCACCCTGCCCAGTGAGCGAAGTTCGCTTCGCGCACCCGGCACCCCACCCGTTAGCCGCAGCCACAGCCGGTCCATCGCCTGATCGACCTCGGACCAGGTGCCGAACTGATAGACCGCCTCGCCCTCGAACTTCAGCCGCCGGTAGTCCGTCGGCCCATCGAGTTCCACCACATCGCAGAACCGCTTCAGCTCATCGATAAACGGCAGCACCAATTCCCGGTTAAGCCCATCCCGGTAGAGCGCATCCGGCGGCGTATTCGAGGTCGCGACCACCGTCACTCGCCCGGCCCACAGCTTTTCAAATAGCCGCCCCAGCAGCATCGCATTGGTGATGTCCTGCACCTGGAATTCGTCGAGACAGAGCAGCCGCACCTCTTTGAGCAACGGCGCCACCACAGCCGCCACCGGATCAGCACTCTCCGATTTCCCACGCGGCGATTTGCGGAACACCGCGATGGCAGCGTGCATCTCATCCATGAACTCGTGAAAGTGCACCCGTCGCTTTTCGGCGATCGGAACCTCGGCAAAAAACAGGTCCATCAGCATGGTCTTGCCGCGCCCCACCTGCCCCACGAGATAGGCGCCCTTGACCGGTTCCGGCGAACTGAACAAGCCGCCCAGGAGGCCCTTCGATGGCGCCACCAGCCCATTGGCCACGCGGTCCAGCACCGTCGCCGCCGCCGTCTGCAGCGGGTCAGCCGTCAGCGCGCCGCTCTCAACCAGCGCCGCGAGTGCCGTTGAAACAGGTGTGGCAGCGGCCCCCTGCCGCGGCCGGGCCAACTCAGCCGACCATCGAAATGCCCTGGCCACCCGCCAGGGTACCGATGAAATGGTTCCCCGACAGGATCAGCGAAGCAATGATATCGCCCGCCTCGTCGAAGAGTTGCACCTGCGTGCCCACCAGTTGCCATGAGGCCACGACATTCAGCCCCTGCAGCGTGCAGCCCGGCGTCGAAGCGCGATAGCGGCTGGTGCCCGTCTTGGCCGTATAGGTGAGGTTGAGCTTGCACTGGTCAGCGCCCGCCACCACCGTCCAGCCGCCCAAGAGCTTCTCGATGGTCAGCCCGCTGGTAAGGTCGCGCCCCGGCACGTCCGGCACGCTACCCACCGAACCCAGCGTCACGAACGAGCCGTCATTGCTGGCGGTCTGCGGTGCCGCCGGAGCCGACGGATCGAGCGGCGTCGGCTGAGACAGTTGCGTCAGCGAATTGTTATCCGCCGTCTGCACGGTAGAGCTGTTGCCCAGCGCCGGCAGGTTCGAACTCGCCACCGGCGTATTCTGGATCGGCGTGATATCTTCGATCGTCGCGATATTGCGGGTCGTCACCCCGCTCGAGGCACAGCCCGCGAGCGCCAGCGTGGCGATCACCGCAACTGAAACGCTTGCGCGTCTCACATTCATCATGGACTGGCTCCGTGCCGAAGATGTTAACGAAATCCGAACGGGGCGATATAGCGTCATCGTCCGGGCCGGTTCAACCGCCCTTCCCCGAATTCCCCCTATGCAAGGATCAATATGGCCAAGTTGCGACCTCCACAGCCGGCACCAGCCGAACGACAGACGTCTATGACTTAACGGCAGCCGTTTGCCCGCCTAACGCGCCAGCATATCCTTGATCAGTTCGTCCGCCAGAAGCTTCCCGTCCTTGGCCTCGTCCTCGGGCAACTCGATCGCAATGCCGCGCGGCGCATAGACCCCAGGCAGCCCCGGCAGCCCGCTCTCGCCGCCCTCGCGCGGATGAAACCCATGTGCCTTCAGCGCCGCAATCAGTACCCGCGCCACCGAGGGATCCTTGAGTTCAGCAATCGTTTCAAACACTTGCCAAACCCTCCAGGGCCTTACGCGACGGCGCGCTCCACCATCATCTTCTTGATCTCGGCAATCGCCTTGGCCGGGTTCAACCCCTTGGGGCAGACCTTGGCGCAGTTCATGATCGTGTGGCAGCGATAGAGCTTGAACGGATCCTCGAGATTGTCGAGCCGCTCCTCCGTCGCCTCATCCCGGCTATCGATCAGCCACCGATAAGCCTGCAGCAGCACCGCCGGCCCGAGGTATTTTTCCCCGTTCCACCAATAGGATGGGCACGATGTCGAGCAGCACGCGCAGAGGATGCACTCGTAGAGCCCATCGAGCTTTTCGCGATCCGGCTTCGACTGCAGCCACTCGGTTGTCGGCGGCGGCGTCGTCGTCTTCAGCCACGGTTCGATCGAACGATGCTGGTCGTAGAAGTTGGAGAGATCCGGCACCAGATCCTTGATCACCGGCATATGCGGCAGCGGATAGACGCTGATATGGCCCGAAATATCGTCCATGCCCTTGGTGCAGGCGAGCGTATTGGCGCCCGCGATATTCATCGAACACGACCCGCAGATCCCCTCGCGGCAGCTGCGGCGCAGCGTGAGCGTCGGGTCGATCTTGTTCTTGATGTAGAGCAGCCCATCCAGCACCATCGGCCCGCAATCGTCGCGATCGACGAAATAGGTGTCGAGCCGAGGATTGGCTTCCGTATCCGGATCATAGCGATAGACGCGGAACTCGGTTACCCGCTTGGCACCCGCCGGTTTCGGCCAGGTCTTGCCCGGCGTGATCCGCGAGTTCTTGGGCAGCGTCAGTTCAGCCATTTTGGCTCAGTCCTTGAAAGTGAGACACTCAGTAGTTCGGCTTGCAGACCTGGTTCGAGCGGCCAATGTACTCGGCATATTTGAGGTTGTCGGCCGTCTGCGGGGCCTTGCCCTTCATCGAGGAAATGATCACACCCATGAACTCGGTGTCGACCAGCTTCAGCGCCGCATCCGCCTTGCAGCTGCACAACCCGTCATCCTGGGCAATCCCCATGCAGACCTTGTAGAACTCGTCATGCTGCGCCGTTGTCGGCGGTGTACCGGCAGCCTGGGCCGCGCCCGCCATCATTCCGAGCGCCATCAGCGCCACCAAAACCTGCTTCATTGCCGCCTCTTATACCTCACCGCAACGTTTTGCGGATCACCAGCTTCAAACCCGACCACACCGCATCGACCGCAGCCACTTTTACGTCAACCAGCCCGATCGGCAACACCACGTCCCGGATCACATCTTCGGTGATGTCGGTTAAAACCTTGCTCGCCTTTTTCGGCCACGAAATCCAGATCATTCCATCGCGGGCGATCATGTCCATCAGCGGCCGCGCATTGGCCTCCAGCACCGCCCGCGAGGTCGTGAACCCATGGATCACATCAACCCGGGGCGCCAACGCCGCATAATCCTGCCATCCGGCTCGCGCCACTTCGGCAAAATCCCGAGACTGCGCCAACTCTCCGAGCCCCTCCGGCAAATCCAGAAACACCACCCGCTGCCCATCCTTCAGCCCCAGCTTCTGAGCGAGTGGCGTACCGGAATAGCCGGCAGGATCGGTCATGGGGTATCCAGTGGCAATGACCCGATCAGCGCCGCTAGTCCGTGCTCTTTGGCGCGATCTATAAGTTCCTGATCGTAGGTAATCAGCAGGCCAGACTCAGCTTCCGCGACCGCCAGATAGATGCAGTCATAAATTGGATGGTACATGGCGTGTGACAATTCAAGCGCCCGATCCAGTAGTGCGGGCGTAAGCGGAGAGGTTCGTACCTTTGCACGAACGAAATCCAGGCCGGCCTTTGCCTGTCCGATGCTTATGTCGCCAACCCAGACCATCCGCCTCAGTGCGTTCGCCACTTCAAGCTGCAGCAGTTCAGGGGCTACGAGATCGTCCCTCAGCAAAAGGGTCTCGGACAGCTCTGAACTCTCTTCTTCAGCGACCCACTGCACGGCCACTGACGCATCCACAATGATCAATGGTCCCAGTCCCGACTGGCACGAATGAGCTTCCAGCTCTCCACGACGATGGACCCGGGAGGCGTCATAGCCCTGATGGACCGCGCACGCGCTAGCCAGTCAGCTGTCTCACGCACCGGCGCAACCGTGTCTCGCACAATGGTGCGTACTTCCTCGCCGATGGAATGCCCATGGCTTTCGGCGCGCTGCGCTAACGCCGCGAGTACATCCTGATCGAGATCGATGGTGATTTTGTCGTCCATGCTCTCCGCCTCAAAGCGTGAAAACCTGCTACAAGTACCTAGACTACAATCGGCCCTACTTCGCGCCCTTGCACAGCCCCGGCGCGGTCTTCATGAACTTGTCCACTGCCGCGAGTTCTGCCCCGGTCATCGCCTTGGCTGTCGCCGCCGTGTTCTTCACGTCGGTCGCCCCGAGGCTCAAGTAGAGGATCGAACGCTCATCGAGATCGGCTTCCGCCTTGTCCGCCATGCAGGCGCACTGGGGCGAGGTCATCAACATCTGCGTTTCGCACGATTTGATGAACCCGTCCCGCTGCGTCGGCGCCGCTGCATTGACCGGCACCGCCATGAGCAGCGCGAACCCAAGTCCCATCACCACTCGCCACATGCTTTTATCCCTCTGGAGGTCAGTAAACCCGCGCCTTGGGCGCAATCTTCTTCAAACTGATGCCGCCTTCGCTCTCCGGCGTCAGCGGGTCGACATGCACCGGGCGGTAGCCCAGCGACACGTTCCCCTTGCCGTCGATCCAGCTCAAAGTGTGCTTCCGCCACTCGACGTCGTCGCGGCTCGGATAATCCTCATGCGCATGGGCGCCGCGGCTCTCGTGCCGGGCTTCGGCGGAGACCACGGTCGTTGCTGCGCAGGCCATCAGGTTTTCGAGTTCCAGCGTCTCGACGAGATCGGAATTCCACACCATCGAGCGGTCGTGGACCTTGAGATCGTCGAGCGCCCCATAGAGCGTCGTGATCCGCTCGACGCCCGACTTCAGCGTCTCTGAGGTCCGGAACACCGCCGCGTCTTCCTGCATGATGCGCTGCATCTTTTCGCGCACCACCGCCGTCGGCGAGCCCCCATTGGCGTTGCGCAGCCGGTCGAAGCGCGCGAGAATCCGTTCGTCTTCCGACGCGACAATCCCCGGCACCTTGGCTCCCTTATCCACCGTCTGCGCCGCCCGCAGCGCCGCCGCGCGGCCGAACACCACGAGGTCGGTCAGCGAGTTCGAGCCCAGCCGGTTCGCGCCATGTACCGAGGCGCAGGCCGCTTCGCCTGCCGCCATCAACCCGTGCACGATCCGATCCGGATCATCGACCGTCGGGTTCAGCACTTCGCCGTGATAGTTCGCGGGGATGCCGCCCATATTATAGTGCACCGTCGGCAGCACCGGGATCGGCTCGCGCGTCAGGTCGACGCCGGCAAAGATCTTGGCGCTCTCGGAAATCCCCGGCAGCCGCTCATGCAGCACCTTGGGGTCGAGATGGTCGAGATGGAGAAAGATGTGGTCCTTGTTCTTGCCGACGCCACGCCCTTCGCGGATCTCGATGGTCATGCAGCGTGACACCACGTCGCGCGATGCAAGATCCTTGGCGTTGGGCGCATAGCGCTCCATGAACCGTTCGCCCTCGGAATTGACGAGATACCCGCCCTCGCCACGCGCGCCCTCAGTGATGAGGCAGCCGGCGCCGTAAATACCAGTCGGGTGGAACTGCACGAATTCCATGTCCTGCAGCGGCAACCCGGCGCGCGCCACCATGCCATTGCCGTCGCCGGTGCAGGTGTGGGCCGAGGTCGCCGAGAAATAGGCACGGCCGTAACCGCCCGTCGCCAGTACGGTGAGCTTGGAACGGAAGCGGTGCAGCGTGCCATCATCCAGCTTCCACGCCATCACGCCCTGGCACGAGCCATCGGCGCCCATGATCAGGTCGAGCGCGAAATACTCGATGAAGAACTGCGCGTTGTTTCTCAGCGATTGCCCATAGAGCGTGTGTAGGATCGCGTGCCCCGTCCGGTCCGCCGCGGCGCACGTGCGCTGCACCGGGGGGCCATCGCCATATTCGGTCATGTGGCCGCCGAACGGCCGCTGATAGATCTTGCCCTCATCGGTGCGCGAGAACGGCACGCCGTAATGCTCGAGCTCATAGATGGCCGCCGGCGCCTGCCGCGCCAGATATTCCATCGCGTCATTGTCGCCCAGCCAGTCCGACCCCTTGACGGTGTCGTACATGTGCCACTGCCAAGAATCCGGGCCCATATTGCCCAGCGACGCCGCGATCCCGCCCTGCGCCGCCACGGTGTGGCTGCGCGTCGGAAACACCTTGCTGATGCAGGCAGTATTGAGCCCCTGCTCGGCCATGCCCAGCGTCGCGCGAAGTCCCGCACCACCAGCCCCAACGATCACCACGTCGAACTCGTGGTCGATGATCTCGTAAGCGGCCATATGGACTAACCCCAGAAGACGATTTTTGCGATCGCGGCGAGCACCACGACACCCACACATACGGAAAGGCTGGTGTTGGCGATCAGTGCCATGCGGTTCGCTTCGCCATCGAAGTAGTCTTCAATCACATCGCGCATGCCGTTACGCATGTGGATCACCACAGTGACGATCAACAGCGCGAGGATGATCGCCACCACCGGATTGGCAACAATCGCCACCATCCCGGCCCGGTCAGCGCCCGCAAGGCTGACCACGAACCAGACAAAGAATGCCGTAAACACGATGTTGAGAGCGCCAGTCACCCGCTGGGTGATGAAGTGCCGTGTCGACGCCTTGGCATTGCCATAGTGCGTCTTGGGGTTCCGGATCTCAACAGAACTCGGCTTTTCGCTCATTTGAACCACACGAAAATCGCCCACACGATGAGGGTAAGCGCAATCGAAGCGCCCAGTTGGATGCGCACAATCAGCTCGCGCCCCGCGGGGTCCATCGCCTGGGTGAAATCCCAGATGAAGTGCCGGACGCCGCCCAGCATGTGGTGGAACAGCACCCAGGTGAACCCGAACAGCACCAGTTGGCCGAACCAGCTGCCATAGAGCGCATTGATGACATCGAAGGGTGCACCGCCAAATGCCGCCGCGACCAACCAAAGCGCCAGCAGCAGCGTCCCGCCATAAAGCGCGATGCCGGTGGCGCGATGGACGATCGACATCGTCATCGTCAGGGTGAAGCGGTAAATCGACAGGTGCGGCGAAAGCGGCCGTGAGCGTTGAGCCATATGGTCTCGGGCCTCGCCCGAGGGGGATTCGGGCGCTCCAGTTTGGAATGGTTCGAGACTTCTAGCCGCGCCGCGCCCCAAGGTCAAAGCCTCTGGTGACGCACCGGCCTCACTTATCGCGGATCGAGGGCGGCAGGTGCGGCCCGCAGCGCTTCGAGTGCAATGAGCAAGCTCAACACCCGTTCGCTGCGAAGGCCCGACACCACCCGAACCTGACCAGCCTCCGAACTGCCGGTGCGCCCATACGAGAGCTGCAACCGCGAGCCGTTCTCACCGAGAACTTCTCGTACCTGACCACCGTTCGTCATAAGCGCCTGATCTGCGATCATGGGCCCGGCGGCCATACTGTTCATCGTCTGGTCCTTTGCGGTCGACCCAAACTGGGTTCCCGCTGCTTGAGGTCACTGATATCAGCGCTGTCATGGCCTCGCCGTGAAGCGCCTGTTCAGTTTCGGTTCACCAACGTGCCAGTTTGATGGCGGTTCCCTTTGGAGAAAGTGCCTTGCGCGACCGCGTTAAGATCATTGAAGAAACCCTGCTGTCCCAGAACTGGGCGACGGTCAAAAAGACGACCTTCGAGTTCCGCCGCAATAACGGCCACTGGCAGCAGCAGACGCGCGAGACCTATGACCGCGGCGATGGCGCCGGCATCCTGCTCTACAACCGCGCGCAAAAGACCGTTGTCCTCACCCGCCAGTTCCGTTTTCCGTCCTGGTACAATGGCGAAGAGGGCTTCCTCATCGAAGTCTGCGCCGGCAAACTCGATGGTGACGACCCCATCACCGCCGCCAAAAAGGAAGCCGAGGAAGAAACCGGCTACCGCGTTCACGACGTAACGCCTGTATTTTCAGGCACTTACATGAGCCCCGGCTCGATCACCGAGCGCCTGACACTGTTCATCGCCGAATACGATGCAGGCTCAAAAGTCTCCGAAGGCGGCGGCCTCGTCGATGAAGGCGAGGATATCGAGGTGATCGAACTGGGCTTTGCCGAGGCTCTGCAGATGATCCGAACTGGCGAGATCGCCGACGCCAAGACCATCATGCTCCTCCAATACGCAGCCCTCAACGCGCTACTCTAGGCCGTTACCGCAGCGTTGGCAGTTACCTCACCGGCGCGCACCTGCTGCGCACTAGGCGGTGAGGTCAGATCCCTGCAACGAGTTGAAACGCGCGGCCTAGTAGTCCACCAGCTTCTTGTCCGGATCATACGGCTGGTCGGCGACAATCCGCGTAACCGCCTGCCCAGCCTTCATTTCCTTTTCCTCCGGATCATAGGCATAGGCGGTTGTGCCATGCAGCACCCACCCTTCGGACAGCGCCTTGGTCACCTTGTGGCAGAAGCTTGAATCGTCCACGCCGGTGAGAAACCGGTAGATCAACATGCACCTACTCCTGGTCCCGCACGCACCGTGCGGATTGTAATTTTCTTCAACAGCGGCTAATCGCTGGCCTATGGACAGGTTTCCAGCATTTTTGCTCGACGGCTACAAGTCGTTCATGGCCTCCCGCTACGCTCCTGAACAGGAGCGCTACAAGCAATTGGCCGATCGTGGGCAATCGCCCACCACCATGATCATTGCCTGCTGCGACAGCCGCTCGGCCCCCGAGACGATCTTCGATGCGGGTCCCGGCGAAATGTTCGTGCTCCGCAATGTCGCCAACCTCGTGCCGACCTTCCAGCCCGACGGCGGCCAGCACGGTACCTCGGCGGCAATCGAGTTCGCCGTCAACGCGCTGGAGATCTCGAACATCGTCGTCATGGGTCACGGCCGCTGCGGCGGCATCCGTGCGGCGCTTTTGCCTGATTCCGCTCCACTCGCGCAGGGCGATTTCATCGGCAAGTGGATGGGCATGCTCGCCCCGGTATCCGAGGCCGTCTCAAAATACACGCTGCTGACCGACAAGGAGCGCCAGACCATGCTTGAGCGCTTCTCGATCCGCAACTCGATCGCCAACCTCCGCACCTTCCCCTACGTCAAGCAGCTGGAAGACGAAGGCAAGCTGGGCGTCCACGGCGCCTGGTTCGACATCTCAACCGGTGAGCTTTGGGTCATGAACGCCGACGGCGACTTCTACCGCCCCGAAGTCTGACCCTTGATCCTCCCCCGTTGCAACGGGGGCCGGTGAAGGGGGCAAAACTTCCCTCAGTCGGAAGCTAGCGCTCCCAGCGATACCGCACATCCGGCGAACGCTCCTCATTCCCACTGCCGTCTGTCTCGTACAGCGCAACAAACCCATGCGCCGCGTAGAACGCCCGGCCCTTCAGGTTTTGCTTGAAACACCAGAGTTCCAGCTGCTTCTGACGCGCCTTCGCCTCAGCCATCAACGCCGACCCGATCCCACTCCGCACCGCGGCCGGGCTGACATAGAGGTGCTCGATCCACGCCTCGCCCTCGGCCATATAGCCCAGCAGGCGCCCATCCTCCTCGGCCAACGTCAGCCGGTACTCAGGCACGATATGGTGCGCAATGAACGCCCGGTCTTCCTCGGCGGTGTGGAGCTTCGGCAGGAACGTCAGCAACTCTCGCGACGCGGTGAAAACCTCCGCGATCGCGCCCGCATCGGCCGCCGTCGCCGCCCGCAGCCCGATCACGCCCGCCCCCACACACGCGGCCCGAACACGTTCATCAGCAGCCCGCAAAACACCAGCCCGCTCCCCACCCATTCAAGCCCGCTGATCGCCTCGCCCAGCAGCAGCGCCGCACTCGCGATCCCCGCAATCGGCACCAAGAGCGTGAACGGCGCGACCGTCGAGGCCGGATAGCGCCCTAGCAGTACGCTCCAGGCGCCATAGCCGAACACCGTCGAAAGCCAGCCGATAAACAGCAGCGAGGCAATTCCCAGCCAGGTGATCTGGCTAAGCGCCACCCCAACCGCCCCCGGCCCCTCGATCAGCAGCGAAAGCAGGTAAAGCGGGACCGGCGGCACCAGACTCGACCACACGACAAACGCCAGCATGTCGATCTTGCCCGCCTTCTTGGTCAGCAGGTTCGCCACGCCCCAGCAACCCGCTGCAATGATGGTCATTGCGAACGGCACCAGCGCCGCCCCGCCCAGCCGCTCCGACGCAATCACCCCGATGCCAGCAAACGCAATCAGCGCCCCCAGCAATTGCGGCAGCTTCGGCCGCTCGCCGAGGAACAACACCGCCAGCCCGATGGTGAAAAACACCTGCAGCTGCATCACCAGCGAGGCGAGCCCCGCTGGCATCCCGAGCTTGATCGCCGAGAACAGCAACCCGAACTGCGCCACGCCCACCGCCAGCCCATAGCCCACCAGCAGCGACAACGCGACCTTGGGCCGCCGGATGAAGAAGATCGCCGGCACCACCGCAGCGACATAACGCAACGCGCTCAGCAACAGCGGCGGCACCTCATCAACGCCCCACCGGATGGCCACGAAATTGACCCCCCAGACGGTGACGACGGCAAGGGCCAGGAGAACATCGCGAGGGGTCATGGACAGATCCGTGAGGTGCGCATTGATCTATCCGTGATCGCCTTCTCCCCCTGAGGGAGAAGCGACTGTCTTGTTGGTCAAGCTGGTGACCATGGTTTTTTGTCCCTGACGATGGCGTTGAGGATGGTGAGGAGCTTTCGAGCTGTGGCGACGATGGCGACAAGCTTTGGTTTGCCTGCGGCCACGAGCCTGTCCCGGAAGGCCTTGAGGGTGGGATTATGCCGTGCGGCAACGAGGGCGCCCATGAACAGGGCGGTGCGCACGGCAGTGCGGCCACCACCGATAAGGCTCTTGCCGCGCCATTTGCCGGACTGGCGGGTATAGGGGGCGAGCCCGGCGAGGGCCGCGACTTGCTTGGGATTGAGCTGTCCCAGTTCGGGCAGTTCGGCCAGCAGCGTGCGGGCGATGGTCTTGCCGATGCCAGGCACCGAGGCGAGCAGGTTCTCCTTGTCGCGCCACACAGGGGTGTCACGCACGGTGGTATCTATATGGCGGTCGAGGTCTTTGAGCTCGTCCTCCAGCGTGGTTACAATGCGGGCGAGCGATGTGCGGATCAGCCCCGGTGCTGCCTGCTGGCGCCGCATGCGCTCGGCAGCCAGCATCTGCACCAGTTGCCGGCGTCTGGCCATTAGCGCCGCCAGATCCTCGGTGTGCGCATCGGCTATCGGCCTTGGCTCAGGCTTTACTGCCGCAACGAACAGCGCGATGAGGCGGGCATCGATTGGGTCGGTCTTGGCCTTGAGCCCGATGGCCTGGGCGTAGTGCCGGACCTGAGCGGGGTTGAGCACCACCACCGGCAGACCTGCGGCAGCAAGTTCGGCCACCGCCAGCCGCTCATAGCGGCCCGACGCCTCGATGCCGACCGACACAAGCCCCTCCAGCCTGCGCAGCCGCTCGACGAGTTCACTCGCGCCAGCCTCGTCATTGCCGGACACAAGGCTCTCGCCCAGCGGATGGATATATACATCCAGCCGCGCCTTGCTCACATCGATACCTACGGTGATCTCCATCTTGTCCCCTCCTTGCCTAAGCGGGCTCGCCTTGTTGCGGCCCCGGCGACTGTTCGGGATCGATGGATCGATGCCAGGCGCCCCTCGCTTCTCCACGAGTTTTTCAACTCCTGGTGCCATCGGGCTGCCCGGCATCACCGCAGCGCTATCGATATCAGATAACTGCGGGATCAAGTTACAAGGTGCCCGAAGGGCGGATGAGGGGTCCCGCATCGCATCTCGATGCGCGCTACGAGCGCAGCGAGGAGCGACCCTTTCCCGCCGGGAGAGGGTAGTCCGACAAGACGAACGGCCTTAAGCCGCCTTCTGCTCCACCAGCTTGCGCTCGATCAGCGTCTCGAGGATCTGCACGGTATTGAGCGCCGCACCCTTCCGGAGGTTGTCCGAAACCACCCAGATCGAGAGCCCATTTTCTACCGTCACATCCTCGCGGATGCGGCTCACATAGGTGTCGTACTCGCCCACGCACTCGATCGGCGTGGCGTAGCCACCGGCCTCGCGCTTGTCGATCACGGAGACTCCCGGCGCTTCGCGAAGAATATCACGCGCCTCATCAGGCGAGATCGGCCGCTCGAACTCGATATTGACCGCTTCCGAGTGCCCCACAAACACCGGCACGCGCACGCAGGTGGCCGAAAGCTTGATCTTGGGATCGAGGATCTTCTTGGTCTCGACCACCATCTTCCACTCTTCCTTGGTCGAGCCGTCTTCCATGAAGACGTCGATATGCGGAATGACGTTGAAGGCGATCTGCTTGGAGAACTTCCTCGGCGTCGCGCTGTCGTTGACGAAAATGCCCTTGGTCTGCGTCCAGAGCTCGTCGACGCCCTCCTTGCCGGCGCCCGAGACCGACTGGTACGTCGCCACCACCACGCGCTTGATCGTCGCAAAGTCATGCAGCGGCTTCAGCGCCACCACCAGTTGCGCCGTCGAGCAGTTCGGGTTGGCGATGATGTTCTTGCGATCATTGCGTGCCATATAGGCATCGAGTACATGTGCATTGACCTCCGGAACCACCAGCGGCACATCGCCGTGGTAGCGCCAGAAGCTCGAATTATCGACCACGATACAGCCGGTCTTGCCGATCTTTTCGCCATATTCCTTGGCGACCGACGAGCCCGCGCTCATCAGCGCGAAATCGACGCCGGTGAAGTCGAAATTCTCGAGGTTCTGCACCTTCAGCCGCTTGTCGCCAAAGCTGATTTCCTGGCCCTGCGACTTGGCCGACGCCAGGGCGATCACTTCCGAAACCGGAAACTTCCGCTCATCGAGAATGTTGAGCATTTCGCGGCCCACATTGCCCGTGGCCCCGATAACGGCGACTCGATAACCCATTTGAACTGTCCTTCTTGCCTCAGGTCCCCCGCGCAGAACCGTCATGGTCTGCGGCGTCATGGCTTCCAGCCGCTCCCCGGCGGGAGAGGCCCGGGGATCGGCTCAGGGGGTTTTGGTGGTTTTGGTCGCCGGACAAACGCCAAAAGCCGGACCCTTGGCCCGGCACATCAGCTTTGCGATCATCTGGACGGGCTCGCTCACGGCAAACCGGTTCCTTCTTGCTACGGCGCCGCGTTTCTACGCCGAAATTGGGCGGAGTCAATTGTTTGTAGGCAATCGCCTATGCAACGGCTCAAGCGACTCGCGGCTGCACACCCACTTTCCGCTTGCACGGCGAAGCGAAAACAGGAATGCCGGTGCCATGGCCTCTCCCCTCACCCATCATGACGTCATCATTCTTGGCGCCGGCGCTGCCGGTCTCATGGCCGGCATCGAAGCCGCCAAGCGCGGCCGCACCGTGCTCGTCGTCGATCACGCCCGCGCCCCCGGCGAAAAGATCCGCATCTCGGGCGGTGGCCGCTGCAACTTCACCAACGTCAACGCCACAGTGAAAGCCGGCCGCGACCGCTTCTTGTCCAACAACCCGCGCTTCGCGCTCTCGGCGCTCGCCCGCTACACCCCGCAGATGTTCATCGCGCTGGTCGAAAGCTACGGCATCTCCTTCCACGAAAAGGTCCTCGGCCAACTCTTCTGCGACGGCTCCAGCCAGCAGATCATCGATCTGCTCACTACCGAATTCCGCAACGCCGGTGGCGTCATCTGGCTCAACTCCGAGATCGGCGCCATCGAAAAGACTGCCAACGGCTTTTCAGTGATGATCGGCCCAAAGCCGTTCACCGCCACTTCGCTGATCGTCGCCACCGGCGGCAAGTCGATCCCCAAGATGGGCGCCACCGGCCTCGCCTATCAGATCGCAGAGCAGTTCGGCCTGCGGCTCACCGAAACCCGGCCGGCGCTCGTGCCGCTCACTTTCGAGCCCCGCATCCTCGAACGCCTCGCGCCGCTTTCCGGCATCGCCATCGATGCCAAGGTAACTGCCAACAAGAAGAGCTTTGAGGAAGCCATGCTCTTCACCCATCGCGGTCTTTCCGGCCCGGCCATCCTACAGGTCTCGTCCTACTGGCGCGAAGGCGACCCGATCGTCATCGACCTCTTCCCCGGCGGCCACCTCGGCGACATCCTCAAGAAGGCCCGCGCCGAAACCCCAAAACTGGCGCTCCAGACCATCCTCTCCCACCATATGTCCAAGCGCCTCGCCCAGATGCTGGCCGAAGACCTGGGCGAAACACGCATGATCGGCGACTATTCCGACAAGGCGTTCCTCAGGGTCGAAGACGCGCTCCGCCGCTGGACCATCAAGCCCACCGGCTCCGAAGGCTACCGCACCGCCGAAGTCACCCTCGGCGGCATCGATACCGACGACCTCGATTCCACCACGCTCGCCGCCCGCTCCGATCCCAACATGTTCTTCGTCGGCGAATGTGTCGACGTCACCGGCTGGCTCGGCGGCTACAATTTCCAGTGGGCCTGGTCCTCAGGCTGGGCCGCGGGGCAAGTCGCCTGAGCGCTTGAGTCAGTCGAGAAGCTTCGACGCCATCCGAATTGGGTCGACCGGTACCAGCCGCAGTGACTTGACCATCGCCGCGCTCTCGCTCTTGTACGCAAGGAAATGCGGCGTCTTGAGATGCCGCTCGTAGGCTTGCTGGTCCTGATAGATTTCAAGGATGCGGACCTGCTCGGGCGCATCCTTGAGTGCCACCGCCTGCAACGTCAGGACACCCGGCTCATTGGCGACCGACGCAGCGATTTCCTCGGCCAGAAGGGCCCGATACGCGGCAAGATGCTCGGCGTGGATCTCGAGTTCGGCGATCCGAACTACCCACTCGCTGGTTTTTGACACGCTGTTCAACGGCCCACCCGCTCCACAAACTCCAGCACCCGCTCCAGCATCAGCTCAGCCGCAGCTGCGTCCCAGCCCGGCAGGCTGTTGTCAGTGAAGAGGTGCCGGTCACCCGGATAGATGAACAGTTCGGCCTCCTTGCGCTCAGCCGTAAACGCCTTGGCCGCCTCAAGATCACCAGAGCCGGCAAACTCCGGGTCGTGCTCCATCCCGTGGATCTGCACCGGCAGCCCCACTGGCCACCCGCCAAACTCGCTCACCGGAATGAACGATTCGAGCAGCACCGCACCCAGCGCCCCTCCTCGCGTCTGCGCCAGCAATTGCGAGGGCAGCGCCCCCATCGAGATACCGACATAGACCAGTTCCGCCGGCAGCCCCTCGACCGCCGCCTTGCCGCGCCCCAGCACCGTCTGGAACCCGAGCCCCGTCAGGTGCGTGATGCCCTCTGGGATCGAGCCGAACCGTTGCCCTTCGAACAGGTCCGGAACATGCACCTCATGACCCGCCGCCTGCAGCTTTTGCCCCAGCGCCGCAACACCCGGCGTCAGCCCCTGCACATGGTGAAACAGAACAATCTCGGCCATGGCTCATCCTCACTCTACACGGGTGACAGCCTGCCCTTCCTCCACCACCCTCACAACCCCGCGCCCGCAAAATCCATCCCACTCAGCCCTTGGTGTGGCTTTACCGACGCAGCCACAGCGGGCTAGCTAGCGCCAACAAAACGAGGAGGAACGCATGGCCGCGCAAAAGAAGGTTCGCTGGGGAATTCTCTCCACCGCCAATATCGGGCTCAAGAAGGTCACTCCGGCCATTCTCAAGTCGCCCTTGAGCGAAGTCGTCGCCGTCGCCTCCCGTGATGTCTCGAAAGCCGAGGCCTATATCGCCGAGCTCGGCCTCACCGGCAAAGCCACGGCTCACGGCAGCTACGAAGCGCTGTTTGCCGATCCCAATGTCGATGCCATCTACAACCCGCTGCCCAACCACCTCCACGTCCCCATGACGCTGGCCGCGGCCAAAGCCGGCAAGCACGTGCTCTGCGAAAAGCCCATTGCGCTGAATGCCAAGGAGGCAGAGCAGTTGCGGCAGATCCCCCCGGGCATCGTTTTCTACGAAGCCTTCATGGTGCGCTGGCATCCGCAATGGATCCGCGCCCGCGAGATCGTGCGCTCGGGTGAGCTTGGCGAACTTCGCGCCGTCCGCGCCGCCTTCACCTATTTCAACAATGACCCCGCCAATGTCCGCAACCAGGCCGATATCGGCGGCGGCGGCATCTACGATATCGGCTGTTACCCGGTGACCGGCGCCCGCTTCCTCTTTGGCGCCGAACCGCTGCGTGTCGTCTCGCTCGTCGATCGCGACCCCAACTTCGGCACCGACCGCCTCGCGTCCGTCCTCGCCGATTTCGGCAACGGCCGGCAGTTGAGCTTTGTCTGCTCCACCCAGTCCACCGGACGGCAGTCGATCGAACTGATCGGCAGTAAGGGCCGCGTCGAAATCCTAATCCCCTTCAACGCCCCTCCCGATACCGCCACCGCCATCCTCGTCGATACTGGCTATGCCCTCGACGGCAGCCTCTCCCGCCGCGAAATCATCGCCCCCACCGATCAGTACACCGACCAGGCCAACGCCTTCTGCCGCGCCGTTCTCGATGGCACCCAGCTCGAGTGGGGTGTGGAAGATGCCATTCTCAACATGCGCGTTCTCGATGCGATCTTTGCGAGCGAAAAGACCGGCGGCTGGGCGACGGTCTGACCGGCGAGCGGTCGCAGCCTATTTGAACTCCGGCCCCACCAGCCGCTCCACCAGCACCCGCATCGCCGGCCCGATCTCGGCCGGCGATGCCGCCTTCCGCCCCACCCCAAACGCTGCCGCCAGCAGCAGCTCAGTGAGCCTTCCCGCATCCTTCACACCCGCCGCTGTCAACTCTTCGACCACACGGTCTGCGGTCGCAGCATCGGCCCGCCGCAGTTGCGGCGCCATGCTGCGTTCCTGCTCGCCATAGAGCTCGTCCGCATGCGGCGATCCTGCGAGCACCCGGTCTATCTCCCGGTACTTGACCGTCAGCGCCTCTGCCAACCGGTCGATGATGCCACCATTGCCATCCAGCGCATCGGAGAAATCGGCATGGAGCCGCACCGCGAGGCCGGTGACGATGGCCTCGAACACCTCGCGCTTGTCGCCGAAATATTTGTAAAGCGTGGGCTTGGCCACCTGCGCCTCGGCCGCGATCGCCTCCATGGTGGTCGCGCGCAACCCTTGGCGCAGGATCAACGCCTGCGCCGCCGCGAGAATCTGCTCCCGCTTTGTCCCCTCAGCCAACATTCCCCTCCGGCACGTCACAGTCCTACTTGAACGAATTGAACGTTATTCGTATATTTCGTTCAGTTCAACGGAGACTTCAGTCTTATGTCGACCGCCCCCGACCGCGTCCTCGTCACCGGTATATCCGGTTTTCTGGGCGGCCACGTCGCCCTCCAGCTTCTCAGTGCAGGCTACACCGTTCGTGGCTCGGTGCGAAACCTCGCTCGCGCCGACAAGGTGAAAGCCACCCTCGCCGCCAACGGCGCCGACATCTCCCGGCTCGAGTTCGTTGCTCTTGACCTCCTCAGCGACAAGGGCTGGGAAGAGGCCGTCGCCGGCTGCCGCTACGTCCAGCACGTCGCCTCGCCCTTCGTCATCGATATGCCCAAGGACCGCAACGAGCTGATCATCCCAGCTGTCGAAGGCACGCGCCGCGCCGTCACCACATCTCTTGCGGCGGGCGTCGAGCGTATCGTCCTCACCTCATCGATCGCTGCGATCGTCTACGGGCACTTCGACTATTCGAAAACCTTCACCGCCGCCGACTGGACCCGCCTCGATGGCCGCCCAGTCCCTGCCTACCAGGAGTCAAAACTGCGCGCCGAGCAAGAAGCCTGGCGCCTCGCCGATGGGTTTGGGGCACGCAGCAAGCTCGCCGTGATCAACCCCGGCGCCATCCTCGGCCCGCTGCTCGACGACGATCCAGGCACCTCAGGCGCCCTCATTCAGCGCCTGCTCGACGGGTCCGTTCCCGCCGCCCCGCGCATCGCGTTTTCCATCGTCGATGTCCGCGACGTCGCCGCCGCGCACCTTGCCGCAATGACTAAGCCCGAGGCCGGCGGCCAGCGCGTCATCCTTTCGGACAACGAGATGAGCATCATTGAGATCGCAAACGTCTTGCGCACCGCCCTTCCGACCTATGCCAAAAAGCTCCCACGGTTCGAACTGCCCGACTGGATAGTCCGCCTGGCGGCCATGTTCGACCCGCAGATCCGCGGCAACACCGGCGAACTCGGCAATATCCGCCGCGTCGACGGCAACCCCGGCCGCGCCCTCCTCGGCCGCCCCACCATCACGGCAAGCGACGCCGCACTCGCCACCGCCCAGAGCCTCATCGCGCATGGACTCGTCAAGCCATAAAGAAGGGGTCGCGCTGGTGCGTGCCAGCAGCGGCCCGACAAGTGGCTCTCGTTGCGTCCTAGCGGTAGCGCACCTGGTTCCAGCGATGCCCGAGCAGCGACAGGATGATGATCAACCCGTAGAAGAACTGCACGTAAAAGCCAGAGAGCCCAACGCCCACCACGCCCGTCTGGATGAAGGACACCGTCAGGCTGCCGATCGCACTGCCCAGGATCGTGCCAACGCCACCCCATGGCGCGGTGCCGCCCACAAAGACTGACGCCAGCGTCGGCAGCAGGTAGCCATCGCCGGAACTCGGGTACCAGGTAAAGTTCACCAGCACGGAGAACACCCCGGCAAACGCCGATCCCAGCCCCATGAACACGTAGCACATCACCCGTACCCGGTTGATGTTGATGCCCATCTGCTGCGCTGCATCGGGGTTGTCGCCCACCACATGCACCCGCGCCCCGAACCGGTGCCGGTTGTATAGCAGCGCGCACACGATGGTGAATGCGACAGCCCATAGCGACTGCGCTGGAATGCCGAACAGGTCGCTCGAAAACATTTTGTACATAAGGGTCTGCGGCAACGTCACCACCGCGATCGAGATCCCCTGCGTCTTGATCAGGATCAGCCCGCGCAGCATGAAGCTGAAGCCCAGCGTGGCGATCAGTGAAGACAGCTGGCCATAGACCACCAGCCAGCCAACGGAGGCGCCAAGCACCACGCCCACGAGAAGCGCGGCGATGCCACCCAGAAACGGATCGAACCCCGCCTGCGTCACCAGCACAAAGGCCCAGCCAGAGGCTGCCATAGTCGCCGGAAACGAGAGGTCGATTTCTCCCACCGTGACAATGAACACCAGCGGCACTACGAGGAAGATCACGATAGGCAGTGTGGTCAGCACGGCGCGATAAATCTGCCACTGCGTAAATACACCTGGATTGCCGACCACAAAGAAGGTCAGCATCACCGCAAACACCACCAGCGAGCCGAGCGCAGCGCGGTTGTCGAGGATGAAGCGGCGCAACGGCGTCTGGTCCGGATGCGCCGGGCGCGGCGTGACAGCCATCACCTTGAGGGCCTCCGAAGCCGGGTCGATATTGCTCATTGGTGGCCTCCCGCCAGCGTCTTCATCGCTTCCTGCTTGGGATGCGCGATTTCTTCCATGAAATTGATCAGTCGCTCCGCCGAGCCCATCTCGGCCTTCGTCGCCTCAAGTACGATCCGGCCGCGGTCAACCACCACGAAGCGTTCGGCAATATCGAACACGTGATGGATATTGTGCCCGATGAACAGGATCGAGCGGCCCGCCGCCCGCGCCTGGCGCACAAAATGAAACACCTTTTCGGTCTCGGTCAGCGACAGCGCTGTCGTCGGCTCATCGAGAATGATCAGGTCGGACTGATTGTAGATGGCGCGCGCGATTGCGACGCCCTGCCGCTCGCCTCCCGACAACTGGCCCACGATGGAGTCCGGGGAGAACACCTTTGACGTAAAGCCGATCTCGCGCATCAGCTTCTCGGCCTGCCGGTGCTGCTCGCGGACCTTCAGGAACCCCAGCGGGTTAACCAGCTCGCGGCCCATGAAAATGTTGCGGGTAATGGTCTGCTGGATGGCCAGCGCGCGGTCCTGGAACACCGTCTCGATGCCATATTCGCGCGACTTGGCCGCGTTCCACTCGCTGACCTTCTTGCCCTTGATCAGGATATCGCCGCTCGAGGGCTGCACCGCGCCGGCCAGCACCTTGATCAGTGTCGACTTGCCAGCGCCGTTGTCACCCACGAGGCCGACAACCTCGCCGCGATTGATGTGCAGATTGATGCCGCCCAATGCGTAGACGCGCCCGTAGGACTTCTTGATGTCCTTCAATTCAATAATGCGATCGTCCACCCTGACCTCCTGTTGGGTAGACCCGGCCAGGAGGCCGGGTCCTTTGTCGCTATGTATCGATCAGCGCAGGCCCTGCGTTGCGAGGTCGGCCACGGCCTTGTAGTTTTCCGGCGTCACGAAGCCGGCGCCGGTATCCACATTCATACCGCCCAGGCCATAGACGACCTGTTCGCAGAGGCTGAGGATCGGCAGGTAGCCCTGCTGGAAGGGCTGCTGGTCCGAGGCAAGCTGCACCCAGCCGTCTGCAAAGGACTGCACCACCTGCGGGCTGGTATCAAACCCGATATTGATGATCTCGCCCGGCTTCTTGCCTGCTGCCTGCATGTAGGTCGGCACGTTGCCCAGCAGCTGGCCGCCTGGATAGGCAATCAGCTTGACCTCTGGATGGGCCGCAATGGCCGCCACGAAGATCGGGATTGCCGAGTTCGGATCACTTGCCGAGCCTGTTGGGGCATCGAGCTTGATCACCGTCATGCCGGCCTCTTCGAAGGCCTGCACCGTGCCAAGCTCGCGCTGCGCGCGCTCGACCTGGGCCCAGCCACCCATCACGAACGCCACGTCGCCTGACTTGAGCCCGAAGCGACGGATTGCCTCGACGCCCAGAGCACGGCCCTGCGGGTTCTGCTGTGCACCAACATAGGTGCCGCCGAACTTGGCGGTAACTTCATCGAGCGGCACGTTCTGGTAGATCATCTTGATGCCGGCCTTCTCGGCCTCTTCGGCCAGCGGCATCACGGCGGCGTTGCCCGGGTGACCCATCATGGCAATGCCATCGGGCATGGCAGCAATCGATTCACGCAGCTGCTGGACCATCTTCTCCTGGTCCCAGCCAGAGAACACATAGTCCACCTTCGCGCCGAGATCGTGCTCGGCCTGCTTGGCGCCGTTATAGACGATCGTGCCGAATGCGTCGCCTTCCGCGCCACCGACGAAGAAACGGATATGCACGTCGCTGCACCATTTGTCGCGCAGGGCTTCGGCGCTGGCGGCGCCAGCGGTAGCAAACATTGCGGCCGATGTGAGCGCCAGGGCGGTCATCAGCTTGAGTGTCTTGGTCCCAGTCATAGTCTTCCTCCTCAGGGTCTTGATGGGTTCTGTGCGTCGTCCAGCCGTTGACGGCCTTGGTTCCACGCGCCGCTTAGCCGGAGCGCTTGAGCGAAGGATCTCCCCCTTCGTATTGGGCCGTGACGTCGACAAAATCGCCACCACGGCAATGCTTGAGATAATTGAGCGCCCTGACCTGCCCGGTCATTTCGAGCGCGTTGCGATAGACCGGATCGTGCCAGCCCTCGATATCGATCGAACCGGACCAGCCCGCGAGCCGGAGCTCGGAAATAACATCGGTCCAGTTGCTGTCCCCGAACCCGGGGGTGCGCATGAACACGAACTTCTCCTTGCCGAAAATTCCGTGTTCCTTGACCACGTCCCAGCGCACCGTCGCGTCCTTGCCGTGCACGTGGAAGAACTTGTGTGCCCACTTGCGGATCTGCGGCAGCGGATCGATCAGGTAGACCAACTGGTGGCAGGGCTCCCATTCGAGCCCGATATTGTCGTCCGGTGTCTCATTGAACATCAGCTCCCAGGCATCAGGATTGTGCGCGATGTTCCAGTCGCCGGTGGCCCAATTGCCATCCATGGCGCAGTTCTCGAACGCGATCTTGATACCCTTGTCGGCGGCCCGCTTGGCGAGTTCGCTCCACACCTTATTGTACTGCGGCAGGCTGTCGGTCAGCGGCTTGTTGCGGATGCGGCCGGTAAAGCCCGCCACACAGTTCGCGCCAAAATGATGAGCGTTGTCGATGCAATCCTTCCAGCCCTGCAGCGTCTGGCGATCCATCTCCTGGTCCTCGAGCGGATTGCCGAACATCCCCAGCGTCGAGATCGTGATATCGCGGTCGCCTATCGCCGCGAGGCTGCGCTTGCCCAGTTCGGCAAGATCCTGGCCATTGGTGGTCTGCCAGAAGAACGGCTCAAAACTCTCAAATCCCAGATCGGCAATCTCCGCTATGCGCGCGGCGCTGTGTCCGCCGGTCGCGTTGATCATCGTGCCGATGCGAACGGCTTTGGCTGCATTGCTCATGAGGTCTCCTGAATTTTGATCTGCACGCGCTGGCGAGTGCGGGCGCTTTCGATCGCACCGAACACCATGGCAAGGCTGTTGATATTGTCGCTGCCTGCGGTCTCCGGCACTCGCCCTTCGGCAATGGCATCGAGAAATTCCGCCAGCACGCTGGCGTGGCCATGGGTCTGGCTCTCCTGGCTGACAGCCGGCACGTCGATCGCCTCGAGGGGGCGGAAGAACCCGTCATCGCCAGCGACCCGGTGCGCCTCCCAGCGATCAGCGCCATCCCAGACCAGCGTGCCCTTGGTGCCGATGATCCGCCAGGCACTCTCCCAGCTGGTATTTGCGCCCTCGGCCGCCCATGATCCACGATAGGTAAAGACGATGTCGTTGCTGAATTCGAAGATGGCGTTGGCGACCGCACCGTGCCGATACCAGGAGCCGCGCGGATTGGTTTGGTGGCAATAGACCGCCACCGGTTGGGCGCCCGCCATGAACCGTGCCGCGTCGAGCGTATGGATCGCCATGTCCAGCAGCAGCACATTGTCCATCTGTTCGCGGAACCCGCCGAAATGCGCGCCGATGAAGAAATCCGCGTGCAGGGCCGTCAACTCGCCCAGCGCGCCGCTCGCGATCATCTGCCGGATGCGCCGCACCCCATCGATGAACCGCCGGTTCTGCACCACCGCATGCACGCGGCCCGCAGCCTTTGCCGCCGCGACGATCTCCTCGGCCTCGGCCAATGACGCCGCCATCGGCTTTTCGGTCAGCACATGACACCCGTGTCGCAGCCCCGTCAGCACAACATCGCGCCGGGCCGAAGGCACCACCACGTCAAACAGCAGGTCAGGTTTGGTCAGGGCCAGCATGGCATCGAGGTCGCCACCGCTTCGTGCGCCAGTCAGTCCGAACGCGTCACGCAGCGCATCGGCAGCGCCGATATTCATGTCCACCAGCCCGACAACATCGACGCGACCGATCAGCGCAGGCGCTTCTGCAAGCGCCTTCAGCCAGCCTTTGGCCATAGCTCCGCACCCGACCAAAACAGCACGTTTTGTCATCAGAACTCCTCCGCCCGCGATCCTCCGGCTGTCTTTGCGACAATTCGAAGGGAGTGACCGTAAGCGCTTACGAAGCTATATTTCGGACCGTTTCCGTGTCAATAGGCGTTTGTTGGGCGGGGAGAGACGATGAAGGGTATTGCCAGACTGGCGAGCGAACTGGGGATTTCCACCGGCACGGTTTCGCGCGCCCTCAATGGAAAACCCGACGTGAACGCCGAAACGCGAGCCCGGGTTCTGGAGGCCGCACAGCGCATTGGCTATGCCCCGAACGCTTCGGCACGGAACCTCGCCAAGGGCGTTACCAATAGCATTGGCTTCATGATCGAGCTGAACCCGGTCACTGCCTCCAACAGCGACAACTTTTTCATGGGCGTATTCGATGGCGTACAGAGTGTGCTGCGCCTGCATGGCCTCGAGTTGCTGGTTCTGCCCTGCCCTACCGATGACGACCCATACCTCTACCTGCAGCGTTTCGTCGCCCGCGACACCGTCGATGCCATGATCATCTCGGCCACGCAGAAGATCGATCCCCGCATCGATCTGTTGCAGCGCCGCGACATCCCCTTCGTCGCCCTGGGCCGCTCGGATTCCGGCCGTGAATATTCCTGGATCGATCTCGACGTAGAGGGGGTGGTGCACCAGTCGATCGACCGTCTGGTCGCCCTGGGACACCGCCGCATCGCGGCGACCGTGCCCGTCAAGGGGATCAATTTCACCTCACTCTTTCATCACGCCTATCGCGACGCTCTGGCTCGAAACGGTCTCCCCTATGACCCGGACCTCGCCATCGATACCCAATGGGGTGAACTTGGCGGCTACCAGATGACCGACAAGCTCCTTGCCACCCTCAATCCGCCAACCGCCGTGCTGCTTATCTACGAAATGATGGCGCTCGGGCTCTATCGCCGGCTCGCCGAGCTGGGCAAATCGCCTGGCCGCGACCTTGCCGTCATCACCTTCCGCGACGAGCCGGCGCTCCGCTTCCTCCATCCAACTGTCACCTGCTTTTCAATGTCGCTGCACGATCTGGGCGTCACCGTCGCCGAGGCTGTACTCGCGCGATTGCGTCGGGATCCCGCCCCACCCGTCCAGATGCGCTGGCCGATGGTCCTCAAGCCAGGCGACAGCGATCGGCCCCTGTCCGCAATGCGGCCGTGACTCGCTAAAAAAGGACTGGTCCTTGCCCGCCGGATTGGGTAATACCCCCGCATCGAAGCGGGGCTGTAGCTCAGTTGGGAGAGCGCATCGTTCGCAATGATGAGGCCAGCGGTTCGATTCCGCTCAGCTCCACCACTTCGATCTAGGGCCCTGCCCATCCCCAGACCAAATCGCCCCACCCCCTCACGATCATCCGTCAGGCACCCCACATATGGGGTGCAGGCGCCGCTTGGAGCGGGTCGTCCGATCCCCTCAGCCGCATCGCGCGAACCAGAGGGATTTCATGCACACCCACACACTCGTTTGGATCGACCACACCGAGGCTAAGCTCTTCGACATCGGCCCTAACAATGCCGACACAGAAACCATTGCCGAAGCCAGGCAGAGCCACTCCCATCGGCGCGACAATGACCATCTGGGCCATGCCCAAGACGCCAATGAACAGGTCTTCCACGCCGCCATCGCCAAGTCACTCGAGGGCGCCACAGGCATCCTGATCACCGGTCCCGGCCAGGCGCGCACCGAGTTTGCGCATTACCTTGAGGCCAAGGCGCCAGCCGTCTCCGCCAAGGTGTGGGCCGTCGAACCGCTCGACCACCTGACCGATCCGCAGCTGATCGCACACGGCCGCAGCTTCTTTTCCAAGGAAGAGCGGATGCACTAGTCGCCGCTTGCCCCCATACGAAATGGCCGGCGCCCACGGGTGCCGGCCACATCAAATTGAGCGGCCACGATCGTGGCCGAACACTGCGGAAACGTATTAGGCGAGGAACGGCGTGGCCGCAGCGAGCACCTGCTTTTTGGTCAGCGGCTTGTCAAACGCACCGGTAAAGCTCGACTTGCCGATCAACGGCCGCACGGCCGCCGCGTGGCGGGCCTCGACCGAGTGGATCTGCAGCGCCGTCGTCAGCACCGGCGTGCCGATCAGGTTGCCCGCTTGGCCCTTGTAGGCCGCAACACCGAGATCCTCGAAGGTCGCCGAGAGCGTTGCAAAGGTCTCGAAGTTCTCGAACACATCCGCGAATTTGCCGCCAGCGGTGAAATCAACCGCCGGTGCCTTTACGGCGGCTGCGCCAAGCGCACCCTTCAGCAGCTTCACATGCGCCGTCTCGTGCTCGCCAATGGTGCGGAACAGCGAGCGGTACTTGGCTGGGATCAGGCCCTTGGCGCCGTTGCCGGCTTTGTAGAATGCGGCTTCCAGGTACTCCAGCGTCAGTGCGAAGTTGAGCACGTCGACCACCTGCTTGGGCAGCCCACCTGCCGCGAATGCCTGCTGCGACGCGACAGCCAGCACCAGCGGGGCGGAGCCGATGATCGCGGCGGGCGCACCATAGCGTGCAAACAGTCCGCGGCGAGCATGGTCGATGCGCTCACCCACTTCGGGCTCGATGGCATCAAGGATGAAGTTCTCTTGCGTGTTCATGATGATCATCTCCTCAAGTCAGCGAATTGGCGGTGAAGGGCGTCGTGATGAAGGGCGCAGCTTTGGGCAGCACTTCGGCGGGCGACAGGGCGCCGTCGAGACCCTTGCCATCGACATGGCCACCATCCACCGCGTCCTTGGTGGCGCCGTGCAGCATTTCGGCGATGGCAGCAGCATGCCGCGCTTCGACCGACACGATCGATCCGGCGGCAGCCAGATAGTCGACGTTCTTGATCAACTGACCAGCGCCGTTATAGGCGGCGACGCCCAGGTTCTCGAACACATCGGCCGTCCCCAGCACACTCTTGCGGCTGGAGAAATCGACCGCCGAAAAGTCCACTTCCAGCGAGGGAATGGCCTTGCGGCCAAGTGCCTTCTTGAGGAAATCGCGGTGCGCGACTTCATGGTCGCGGATCGACTTGAGGATGGAAAGCTCGCCCTTGCTGATGTTCTTGTAGGGCGACTTCACCACGCTGATGTAGAAGGCCGCCTCGAGTTGCTCGAGCGCATAGGCATAGTTCAACACGCCCACATCGCCTTCACCGAGGTCTGTAGCCATGGCGGCAGTGATGCCAAAATTGGGGAGCAGAGAGCCGGCGACAAGCACACCGGCAGCAGCTCCACTCCAGCGCAGCAAATCGCGCCGTGTGGTTGAAAGAGACTGTATCATCGGAAACTCCAGTTTTCTGTTGAACTCACGCGGAGCAACGGAACCGGAGCATGCAATGTTTCAGTTTTCTGCCGGATTTCTGAGTCTATATTTGCGCAACCATTTGATCCGCCTCGCGTTTACGCGCGAGGCTGAACAGGTGCTGGAGGGTCACGATCTGGACGGCTCACGGCCCCAGATAAGTCAGTTCGGCCGGCACCTTGATGGCGCCGGCCGTTTTGCCACACTAGGCTAGTTGGTCACAGCCGCCGCGCCCGGCGCACCCTGCGGGCCCTGCGGACCAGCGGGGCCAGCAGGCCCTGCGGGGCCAGCGTCACCCTTCGGGCCGGCCGGACCGGCAGCGCCGGTATCACCCTTGGCACCGGCAGCGCCCTGCGGGCCTGCAGGACCTGCGGGGCCGGTGTCGCCCTTGGCGCCAGCGGAGCCCACCGCGCCGGTGTCACCCTTGGGACCTGCAGGTCCTGCCGCTCCAGCGGGACCCGCGGGGCCAGTGTCACCCTTCGGGCCTGCGACGCCTGCGTCACCAGCCGGGCCCGCTTCGCCCTGCGGACCTGGCGTCGTCTGCACCTTGGTAATCGCTGCCTGCAATTGCGCATTCGTCGCGCCGCCGAACCAGCTGACCACCATGCCCGGACTGATCGCATTCAGGACCAGCAGCACGATCAGCAAAGCCACCGCCCCGATGACTCCGGGCAGGAACCTCCCACTAAACCAGTTACTTTCCATTTTCGCCTCCTCGCGTGTTAACCACGAGGCCATCCTAGACCCATGACATGGCAGCCCGATAGCAACACCGAGCCGGTTAGTCACAGCGCTGGAAGGGTGCCTGGCTAGCTTGTCATCGTGCCGTGCAGCAGCATGTTCACGGCGTTTTCCATCGATCCGGCCGCCGTCACCGTGCCGCCATTGACGAAAAAGATCTCGTCCGCGCTGTCGATGGTGTTGAGCCGGTGCGCAATCACCACCTTGGTGGTCGAAGCCGGCAACTGCTTCAGGATCTCGCCCAGGAGCTGCTCGGTCATCGTATCGATATTGGCCGTCGCCTCGTCGAGGATCAGCAGTTCCGGGTTGCGCAGCGCGGCGCGGATGAAGGCGATCAGCTGCTTTTGTCCGAGACTCATCGCCTCGCCTGCCGACGACACCGGCGTCTCTAGCCCTTTGTCAAAGCGGCTGAGCAGCGCCGAAAGACCTGCCGTCTCGAGCCGCCCCGTCAGCTCGCCATCGCTCAACGCCGCCAGCGCCGCATTGCCGTAGACGATGTTGTCGCGCACCGTGCCGGTGAACAGGAACGGCTCCTGGAGGATGAAGCCGATCTGGTTCGCCCGCTCCTCTGCCGAATACGCCCTGATGTCCTTGCCGTTGAGCAGCACCGTCCCGGCGCTCGGGTCGTAGAGCCGCGCCATCAGCGAGGCCGTCGTCGTCTTGCCCCCGCCCGTTGGCCCGATCAGCGCATAGGTCTTGCCGCGCTCGAGCGCAAAGCTCACCGACTTCAGCACATCCTTGCCGTCGGGATAGCCGAACGACACGTTGTCGAACCGCAGCACCGCCGCCCCTGCCCGAGCCTCCGCCGGCACCACGTCCATGTCGGACTTCAGCGCCAGCACTTCCGAAATCCGGTCGAACGCCGCCAGCGCCAGCTGCAGCGAAGACCAGATGCTCGCCAGTTGCCGCAGCGGAGTGTAAAAATTGGTGACATAAAGCAGAAACCCGATCAGCAGCCCCACCGTCAGATCGCCCGCCGCGATCAGGCTCACGCCGTAAGCCAGAACCACCAACTGCCCGAGCGTCGAGGCGAGGCCGTAGAGCGGGATGAAGATGTTGCTCGCCGCCCCTGCTTTCACCGAGGCATCGTAGTTGGCAGCGTTAGCCACCGCGAACTTGTCCCGGAAATAGTCGAGCCGGTTGAACGCCACAATCACCTTGAAATTGGCAAGGCTCTCCTGGATTTCGCCACTGAGATTGCCCAGCGTCTGGAGGCTCGTAAAACTCGCGCGCCGCACCCACCCCGAGAGCACTTGCGTCACCACCAGCACCGCCACCGCCGGCAGCAGCGCCGCGCCACCGAGTCTGATGTTCAGCACCAGCAGCAAGACCCCTGCGCCCACGATCAGGAACGCGTTGCCCAGGAACTGCATCAGCGCCTGCGCAAAAAACTGGTTCAGTTTGTCGGTGTCGTTGTTGATGCGCGAGATCAGGTCGCCCGAGCGGTTCTGGTTGAAGAACGCCACCGGCAGGTCCTGCAGCTTGGTGAAGATCGCATTGCGGAGATTGAACAATATCCGCCGCCCCACCCCGCCCATCGTCCGCGTCTGGGTATAGCCAGAAACCAGCGCCACCATGAACACCGCCAGCAGCACCCCGGACCAGGTGAACAGCCCCTGATAGTCCTTCCCGGCAATGAACGTATCAACGATGTGCGATATGATGATCGGCGACAGCAGCGAAGCCCCCGATGTCACCAGCAGCGCCGCCAGCGCGATCAAAACATTGCGGCCTTCGCCCGCCATCAGCGGCAGCAGGCGCCTGAGGGCTACCCATACCGGCTCCTTGGCCTTATCCGCCCCGCCCGTGTTAAGCTTGTAGTTCATAGTCTTCGGTGCTCTGCTGGGACGAGAAAATCTGCGCGTATTCAGGCGATGTCGCGAGCAGCTCCTTGTGCGTGCCGATGGCCAGCATCTTGCCCTCCATCAGCAGCACGATCTGGTCGTAATCCTCCACCGGCGCGATCTTTTGGGTCACCGAGATCAGCGTGATGTCCGGGTAGTTCGCCCGCACATTTGCAAGGATCTTCCGCTCGGTCCGCGCATCGACCCGCGCCGTGAAATCGTCGAGCAGCAGCACTTTTGGGTCGAGCGCCAGCGCCCGGGCCAGCATGATGCGCTGCTTCTGCCCACCCGACAGACTCGTGCCGCGCTCCGAAATCACGGTGTCGAGCCCCTGCGGCAGGCTGGCGATGAACCCGTCAAGCTCAGCCGTCCGGATCGCCTTTTCGAGCCGCGCATCGTCCACCTCGTTCGAGAACGCGATGTTCTCGCGCACGCTGAGGTTGAACGTCACGCTGTCCTGAAACACCAGCCCCACCTGCTTGTAGAGCGACTGCCGGTCGTATTCGGAAATATCGACCCCATCATAGGTGACCCGCCCAGCGTCCGGCACGATCAGCCCAGTGATAGCGAACAACAGCTGCGTCTTGCCCGCCGCCGTCGGCCCGATCACCGCGGTCCGCGTCCCCGCCTTGGCAGCAAAGCTGACCTCATCGAGCACCAGCCGCTGCCCGTAGCGTACACTCAGTCCGTCGACCGCCAGCGCCCCGGTCAACTCCGCCACCCGCGTCCCGGTCTCCTTCGGCTCCGCCGCCTCCAGCACCGCCGAAATCCGGTCATACGAGGCAGAGGCCTGCGACACCACGTTGCTCATGAACCCGATGATCAGGATCGGAAAGATCAGGATCGAGAGATAGGAGTTGAACGCGGTGAAATCGCCAAGGCTCATGCCGCCCGAGATCACCAGGTGCCCGCCGAACGCCACGATGGCAAGCGTTGCGAGGTTGGTGGCAAACGTGATCACCGGGATCATCGCCGAAAACAGCCCGACGATCGAGAGGCCGATGGTCTTGGCCTCGGTATTGGCCCCGATGAACTTGTTATATTCGAGCGCCTGCGAGTTCAGCAGCCGGATCAGCGAGGACCCTAGAATCGACTCGTTGATCACCCGGTTAAGCCAGTCGATCGCCTCCTGCGACTTGCGGAACAGCTTCCTGACCCGGCTCAGCACATAATAGAAAGTCGCGCCAATGATCGGCACCACCGCCAGCACCAGCAGCGCCAGTTGCCAGTTGAGCAGCAAGAGCAGCACGCTCGCGCCAACGATCAGGAACAGTGAAGAAACGATCGAGGCAATCGCCTGCGAGACGAACGATTTGATCGCATCGACATCTGAGGTGAGATTGGTCAAAAGCCGCGACGGGGACACCGTCTGCACATAGGCAAAATCCTGCTGCGCAATCTTTCCGACCAGCTTCGTCCTCAGGTCGCGCGCCACTCGCTCCGACGTGATCGTCTGGACGATCGCCTGCCCATAGGTGAGGATGAACACCCCCGCCGCAATCAGGCAGAACTCCAGCACCAGCTTGGGCAGTGTCAGCGCTGGCGTGCCGATCCCGTCAATCGCCGCCGACACCAGCTTCGGTAAGAGAAGGTTGAGCGCGTTGCTGAGGATCGTCAGCCCTACGAGCAGCGCAATCCACGGCCAATAGGGGCGCAAGATGGCGCCAATGCCACCCTTATTTGGTGCTCTGGGTGGTTTTGCGTCGTCGGCCATAAGGTTCGAAATTCCTGCTCTCGCCAATCATATGGTGTTCCGGGCCGGAGCGCCAAACTTTCCGCTGCGGCGCTTGGAACCACCCGTCTGCCCTCACCGCCCATGGCCGTAAGGGGCTGGCGGTTAGGCACAAAGTCGCAGTCCAATCGTGAAGGCGCCGTCCACCCCGCATCTCGACGCCTCACCCCTTGCGCCCTACACTTCCTCTCGGAGGAATGAACGGAATTTGCCGTTCGAGGGAGGAATGACTTGAAAATCACTTCGATAAAGACGGCCGCCAGCACCGGCCATTGCATGCATTTGTGGGTGAGGATCACCACCGACGCCGGCATTACCGGTCTCGGCGAATGCGTCCATGGCGGCCACCAGGCCATTGCCATCATCAAGGATCTGGAAGAGCGCCTGATCGGCCGCGACCCCTTTGCCATCGACGCTCTCTTTGAAGAAACCCGGCGCAGCCTCGTCTTCGAAGGCGGCTTTGCCGGCGCCCTGATCACCGCCCTCACGGGTATCGAGATCGCGCTCTGGGACCTGAAGGGCAAGGCGCTGAAGGTCCCCATCTACGAGTTAATGGGCGGCAAGTTCCGTGACGACATCCGCGTCTATGCTGACTGTGAAGTTTCCCCCGGCATGAACATGGGCGAAGTTCAGGCCGTCGTCGACGAGGTGCTGGAAGCCGGTTTCACCGCCCTCAAGGTCGACCTCGATATCCGCGCCTACGGCCATACCGGCTCAGAAACCGGCTGGTACGAAAAGGACAAGTTCAACATGACTCCCAACAAGTGGGAGCATGACCGCATGGTGCAATTGGCCGAAATGGTGGTGAAGGCCGCCGGTAACGATGTCGACGTCGCCACCGACCTCCACACCCGACTCGACAAGCACTCCGCCATCCGCCTCGCCCGCGACCTCGAACACCTGCAACTGATGTGGCTGGAAGAGCCGGTACCGCCCGAAAATATCGACGTCATGGCCGAGATCACCCGCTCGACCTCAACCCCGATCTGCGCCGGTGAAAACCTTTACCTGCGCCACGGGTTCCGCAAGCTCCTCGAGCAACAGGCCGTCGATATCATCATGCCCGATATCCCCAAATGCGGCGGGCTGTCCGAGTGCCGCAAGATCGCCGAGATGGCCGACCTCTATTCGATCCCTTTCGCACCGCACAACGTCAGCTCACCCATCGGCACGATGGCGTCGGCCCATGTCTGCGCCACCGTCCCCAACTTCCTCGTCCTCGAATTCCACTGGTTCAACCGCGACTACTGGAAGACCATCACCGATGGCGGCGAAATCATCGAGAACGGCCGCATCAAAATCAGCGACCGCCCCGGCATCGGCCTCGAACTCAACGAGGACGTCGCCAGGCAGTACCAATACCCCGGCACCACCTGGTTCGAGTAACCGCAAGCTTGATCCTCCCCCGCCAAGCGGGGGAGGGGGACCACGCGCGGCGTGGTGGAGGGGGTCACTAACCGCTCTGCTCTCACTTGCATTCCATCCCACGGAGACACGCCATGTATCTCGGCACCCAGAACGCCGTGACCACCGACGACCAGTACCGCCAGTTCGTCCAGCTCGGCGTCCGGCACATCAATGCCGACCCCGATGGCAACCCGCATGACTGGACGCTCGATATCCTGAAGCGCCACCGAGATCGTTTGGAGAGCCTCGGGCTCATCCTCGACATGGTGCAGCTGCCGCTCTCGTCCCATCCGATCGAAAAGCAGTACAGCCCCGACATCCTCTCCAACGGCCCCAACCGCGACCGCCAGATCGACTCGATCTGCCGCCTCATCGAAAATGTCGCCGCCGCGGGCATCCCTTCGGTCAAATACAACCTCAACATCATCGGCATTCCACGCTCGCCGAACGAGCCCGGCCGCGGCGGCTCGTCCAATGCCAGCTTCCGCTGGGACAAGATGGATCAGGCCGCGCCTCCCAGCATCGCCGGCGTGCTGTCCGAAGACGAAAACTGGGAGCGCATCGACTATTTCCTTGAGCGCGTCGTTCCCGTGGCCGATGCCAACCGCGTCCGCCTCGCCTGCCATCCACACGATCCCTACACGCCCCCCGGCTACCGCGGCGTCACCCGTGTCCTCGGCACCGTCGATGGGCTGAAGAAGTTTGTGCAGCTGCGCGAGAGCCCCTATCACGGGCTCAACTTCTGCATCGGCACAGTCGGCGAAATGCTCGACAATCCGCGTGCCGAAATCGACGACGTGATCCGCTGGTTCGGCCAGCGCGGCAAGCTCTTCAACATCCACTACCGCAACATCAAGGGCCGGAAACTGAGCTTCATGGAAACCTTCCCTGACGAAGGCGACATGGACATGTGGTCGGCGCTTAGGGTGCTGGCCGAGGTGGGCTACAAGTACATGGTCATGCCCGACCACGTCCCCCACCTCTCCGCCACCGCCGACGACTCCCAGGCCTTCGCCTATTGCTTCGGCTACATCCGCGCCCTCTTGCAGGTGCTCAACGAGACCAACCCGGGCGCCGTCGAAATGTAACGCCGGTCGCTCAGCCCTTCACGGCGCCAACCGTCAGGCCGCCGACAAGGAAGCGCTGGGCGTACATGTAGAGGATGGCAACCGGGATCGCCGTCAGCAGCGAAGCGGCCATCAACTCGCCCCAGGGCAGGATGTCGCCCACCACCATCGATTGCAGCCCGATAGGCAGCGTCCTCAGCGATTCCGACGTGATGAACACGAACGCGAACAGGAACTCGTTCCACGCATTGGTGAAGGCGAACAGCGCCACCGAGAGCAGGGCCGGCGCCGCCAGCGGCAGCGTGATGCGCACGAAGGCATAGAGCCGGCTGGCCCCATCGATCATCGCAGCTTCCTCGAGTTCCACCGGAATCGACCGGAAATAGCCGATCAGCACCCAGGTCGCGAAGGGCACGAGGAAGGTCGGATAGGTGGTCAGCAGCGCGCCATAGCTGTTGATCAGCCCCATGTCGCTGAGCGTCTGGTAGAGCGGGATGAAGATCAGCGTCCCGGGCAACAGATAGGTAATCAGGATCGCCGTGGTCAGCAAACCGGCGCCAAGGAACTTGAGCCGGGTCAGGGCATAAGCCGCCAGCGCAGCAATCGCCACCGAGATGATCGTGCTCAGCGCCGCCACCAGCAGCGAGTTACCCAGCCACACGAGGAACGGCGAGTTGAAGATCAACTGTTCGTACTGCGTCAGCGTCGCCGGGCTCGGCCAGAAGATTGACTGCCGCTGGCTGATCTGCGTGGTGGTTTTGAACGAAGTGATGATCACCCAGTAGAACGGAAATAGCACGAAGATCATGATCGGGACGAGCATCAGCATGCGCGTCACGACGCCGATCCTCTCGCGCCCTTCTGGCTTGAACACCGGCTTCGCCGCAGTGCCGGTCAAGCTCTTGCGCAGCCACAGGCCGAGCTTTTCGAAGCCGATATTGAGCATCGTGAACGGCCAGAAGATCACATCCATCACGAAGCTGAAGATCCGGCCGAAAAACTTGCCGATACCCAGGTTGAAGCCCTTCTTGGCCACGCCCGCCGAGCGCTCGTCGTACCGCATGTATTTGGCGAGGAGGTAGATGAGAAAGGCCATCAGCGGCGCGACAGAGAGCGCGATCGCGCTGCCCGGACCGTACTGCAGCGAGCCGATCGCCTTTTCATAGGCAAGGATCGAATAGAGCCGGGTGGCGCCGCTCGGCCCGCCGCCGGTCATCAGGAAGATGAGGCCAAACTGGTTGAAGGTCGAAATGAAACTCAGCAGCAGCACCACGAGAATGACATAGCGCATGCCGGGGAGCGTGATGTAGCGGAAGCGCTGCACCGAATTGGCGCCATCGACTTCGGCCGATTCATAGAGTTCGGTATCGATGGCCTTGAGGCCCGCCAGCAGCAGCAGGGTGAAGAAGGGGATGCCCTTCCAGACGTTGACCGCGATCACGCTGCCCAAGGCGAGCTTCGAGTCCGACAGCCAGCCGAGCGGCTCGTTGATGATGCCGGCGCCCTGGAGGATCGGGTTGAGCCCGCCGAACAGCGGATCGTAGATCGACTTCCACGCCAGCGCCGTGACGATCTCGGGCACGATCCAGGGCAGGAGCATGATCGCTGACAACAGGTTCCGCCACGGCAGCTTGGAATGGAGGATCATGGCGATGGTCATGCCGGTGACGAACTTGATCAGCAGCGACCAGAACGTGAAGCTGATCGTGTTCGAAAGGCTCAAGAGGTAATCGGAATTGAAGTAGAGCTTTTCGTAGTTCCTGAGGCCCACTTGGTTGGTCGCGCCGGTCAGGAAGTTGAATGTCGTCGTCGACATCAGGATGGCGCTGATGAACGGCCAGAAGATCAGGCCCGCCATCAGCAGCACCATCGGCAAGACGAAGAGGTACGCAATCTTCCAGTCGCGGCCGAGCACGCCCTGCACCCGCCGCGTCATCGACATCGGACGCATCGGTCGCGCCACTACGGAATTTGCCTGAGCTTGATCAACCATAGACCGTCCCCTTGGAATTGCCGGAGGGCGAGGCGGCGCCTGAAGCGCACCGAAGCCATATCATTGCACTGACGGCGCTCGCACTCGTCCCTTGAGCGCTGCAAATAACGCTGTGCTGGATTGGAGAGGGCGGTCGTGCCGCCCTCCCGTTTGGGTGACGTCGCCTTTAGGGTTGCGCGATCCCGCCTTCTTCGAACAGGTCCACCATCTTCTGGTGCGCGTCCTTGACGGCGTCCGCCGGCGACATGCGGCCGGAGATGACGTTACCGACCGACTGTTCCAGTACGCCCTGCGCACGGATGGCATCGACACCCGCGTTGGGGTTTGCCGGCCACGACTGGCCAAGGAACGGATTGGTCACGTCAACCGCTTCCTTGATGGTCGCAAGGTTGGGTTCTGCGGCCAGCAGTTCAGGCGTCCAGAGTTTCTGGTAGGCCGGCGTGAACAGCACGCTGCCCAGCGACGCGATCTTGTTGAAGTTCACCGGATCGAGCAGATTGAGCGCCAGTTCCTTCGCCAGCGCGGCGTTGGCCGAACCCTTGAAGATCGTCATCCAGCCGCCGACATTGCCGCCGTCACGGCTGTCGCCGTTGATCGCGGTCGGCGCCCTGAGCAACAGGGTGTTGGCGTAGACCGGGTTCCCGTCACGCTTGGACTGGGCGTAGATCGAGAACGCGTTCTGTGTAAAGCCGATCTGGCCGGCGAGGTACGCTTCGTTGTTGCCGGTATCGTTCCAGCTTTCGACACCCGGCGGCAGCATGGCGGCATACTTGCCCTTGCGGTCGTAGGTTTCGCGCAGGAATTCGAACGCCGCCACCGTTTCGGGTGTGTTGAACGTCACCACCTGGCCGGTTTCGTCGGTGAAGTGGCCACCAAACGCCTGCACCGTCGCGATCAGGAAGCCGAAGCCGTCACCCGACTGGTTGGGCGTAAAGCCCCAGCCGTAAAAGTCCGGACCAGAAATCGCGAGCGCCGCTTCACGACGATCGACGATCGTCTTGAGCGAGGCCGGATCGATGCCCTTTTCCTTCAGCTTGTCGCCACGGGCATAATAGCCGGTGGTGGTGCCGATCAGCGGAATGGCCTTCCAGCGGCCGTCGAACTGGGCAGTCTTGGCGGCATTCAGCCCCGGCATGATGTCGCCGTACTTGGCCACGGCTTCATCCACCACATCGGTCACGTCCTCGACCAGGTCGAGCAGGTGCAACTGGGCGATCGAGACGTTGGACGTATAGGCGAAATCCGGCGCATTGCCGGCCTTCACCGCCGCCGTCATCTTGCCCATGAAGTCGCCGAACGATTCAGGGTTCGTGGTCGAAATGTCGAGCTGCACGCCCTTCGAGTCGGCAAACGCCTGTACCGTCTCGCGGAACGCTGTCTGGGCCGCTTCGAAGTATTCTGTGCGGTGAATAACCGTCAGCTTGCCGGCGCCTCCCACGGGCAGCGGGGCATCGGGCTTCGGCTTATCTTCGGCAAATACCGGCAATCCAGTGCCGGCCGCCAGCAGCCCGGCACCTGCCGCTGCCGTACCGACCAGCAAATCGCGGCGTGTTAACGTCTTGAAAGTCATAGCGGTAATCTCCTCCTGAGCGACTATCTCCCGTAGTCATGCCCCCACGCGAGCCGGCTCTTTTGGCCGTTGCTCGCAGGGAACCTCGCTACCATTGACCAGAACGGGTGCTACCGCAACCGCCCATGACAAAGCCCGAGCCTGCGCAGCAGGTAGGACAGTCCCAGGTGCACGGCACTGGGCCAATGCCGCAATGTCGGGATGTGGAAAACTTTCGGAGCTTGGCGTATCGAGGCCAAAGCCTTCGCCAATACTAAGCACAACTACTCGGGCAGCACCCGGAGCCTCAGGCTGCGCGCATCCTGCCGGCCGGCTCTGCGGCGCGCCTCTTGCCGCGCAGCATCCGCAGCACCGGCATTTCAACCCACTTGTGCACCAGCCGCCCCACCGCCAGCGCCAGCACTGCCGTCACCGCCACCAGCCCCAGATACGCCACCGGCACGTCCGGCAACACCCGCGAGGCAATCGCGACCATCAGTCCGATCACAAACATGTGGGTGAGGTAGATCGCATAAGACGCATCGCCGAGCTCTTCGAGCAACGCGATCCGCGGCAACCGCTTCTCATACCGCAACCCTGTCAGCATCAGCGCCGCAGAAAACAGTACGAGGCAGGCAAACGAAATCAGGCTCTCGTCCGGCTCGCGATAGACAACAAACGCCCATCCCAGCGCGGCAAAACCCACCACTAGCAGAGCCGGTACCACCGCGCCGGGCAACCGCTCAATCCCGCCCCGAAGCTTCAGCCACCCGATCCAGGCGCCCACCACAAACCCCAGCACCGCCTGGTTGGTGTAAAAACTCAATGCCGGGTCCTGCGGTTGGAACAGCACACCGATCACCACCAGCGCCGCAAACACCACGCTCAGCACCACCACCCGCCGCGTCGCTGCCAGCAGAGCGCAGAGCGCAAACGCCACGTAAAAGAACGCCTCGTAGTTGAGCGTCCAACCGAGGCTCAACAGCGGGCTGGTGCCGCCCCGCCCCGGCGCTTCATGCGGAACAAACAGCAGCGACTGGAGATAGTGCGGCCAGGTGAACACCGTGGTGTGAAACAGCGCCGGCAGCGCCAGCGCCAACACCGCCGTGAGGCTCGTCACCAGCCAGTAGAGCGGCACCACCCGGATGATCCGGCGCTTCAGGAATGTCAGCGGCGCGAAGGGGCCCGGCCCCGTGATCGCCACCATGATGAAGCCGCTGATCACAAAGAACAGCATCACGCCCAACTGCCCCAGCCGCAGCAGCACATAATTGCTCTCGCTCAGCGGATGCGCCGCCGCGTGGGCGATCACCACCAGCACGGCTGCGAGGCCGCGGAGGTACTGTACCGAATAGAGCTTGTTTTCCATCTGTGGCCGCGCCTGTAACTGCCCCTCCATACCACCGCCCGCGCACTGAGCGGCGCAGCATGCCCAAACACGGTTAAGTGCGCCGCCTGCGACGACATCGCGCTTGCCAACACCTCACATTGAATTGCCTTGTTTGCGCCCTATCTCCTCGCAAACGCTCCAAACCCGGTGGCCCATGTCCGCTTCTGTCGTCGCCGCCAAAGGCGTCAATCTCCACCTCACCAGCGGCGGCGCACCGTTGCACATCCTCAAGGATGTCGATCTGAGCCTCAGCGCCGGGGAAGTCACCGCCATCGTCGGCCCCTCGGGCAGCGGCAAGACCTCGCTGCTGATGGTGCTGGGCGGGCTCGAACGTCCCACCACCGGCGCCATCACCGTCGCCGGCACCGACATCACCGGGCTCAACGAGGACAAGCTGGCGATCTTCCGCCGCGCCAATCTCGGCATCCTGTTCCAGAACTTCCACCTGATCCCCTCGATGACGGCGCTCGAAAACGTCGCGCTCACCCTCGAAATCGCCGACCCCGGCCGCCCCTTCCACCAGATCCGTGATGCGGCAATGACTGCCCTCACCGATGTCGGCCTTGCCGACCGCCACAGCCATCTCCCGAGCGCGCTGTCGGGTGGCGAGCAGCAGCGCGTCGGCCTCGCCCGCGCCATGGTCGGCAACCCCAAGCTGCTCTTGGCCGATGAGCCGACCGGCAACCTCGACCAGGAAACCGGCGCCCGCGTCATCGAACTGATGCTGGAGCTCGCCCGCACCCGCGGCACCGCTATCCTTCTCATCACCCACGATCCGAACATCGCCGCCCGCGCCGATCGTCAGCTGCGCATGAGCGGCGGCCACCTCTCCGCCCAGATGAGCGTCGCCGCATGAGCGTGCTCTCCGGCTGGCTGCGCGTCGCGCTCACCGACCTGCGCGGCGACCTCCGCCGTTTCGCCATCCTCCTCGCCTGCCTCGCGCTCGGCGTTGCCACAATCACCATCGTCGGCTCGGTTGGCGCAGCGCTGCAATCGGCGCTCTTGCGCGATGCGCGCGACGTGCTGGGCGGCGATCTCGAGGCCCAGCTCTCCTACCGCCCCGCCAATCCGGAAGAGCGGACACTGTTCGCGAGCCTCGGCAAGGTCTCCGAAGTCGTCGAAGTCATGGGCCGAGGCGCCACCGAGACCGCCTCGTCCTTCCTTAGCTTGCGCGCCGTCGACGCCAACTACCCCCTCGTCGGCACCGCCACCCTCAGCGAAACCCTGCCGCCCGATACCCCGCTCGCAACGCTCCTCGCCCCGCAGAATGGTCAGTACGGCGCCGTCGCCGATCCGCTCCTCCTTGACCGGCTGGGCCTGAAACTCGGCGACAGCTTCAAGATCGGCGAGACGCCCTTCACCCTCCGCGGTACTATCGAGAAGCTCCCGGATTCCATCTCCAGCGGCTTCCAGCTCGGCATTCCAGTGCTGCTCTCGGTCGATGGGCTCAACACCACCAATATCCTCGCCCCGGGCGTCCTCGCCCGCTATCGCTACAAGATCGCTCTCGACAAGCCCGATTTCGACACCGCCGCGGCAACCATCCGCACGGCCTTCCCGGATGCCGGCTGGCAGATCAACTCGCCGCGCGACGCCACGGCAGACCTCGCGCGCTTCTTCGATATCTTCGGCCGCTTCCTGATCATTGTCGGCCTCTCCTCGCTGCTGGTCGGCGGCGTCGGCGTCTCCAACGCCATTTCCGCCTACATCACCGAACGGCAGCGCTCGATCGCCACCCTCAAGGCGCTCGGCGCTACCGGTGGCCGCATCATGTTCCACTTCCTCGTTCAGGTGATGCTGCTCGCTGCAGTCGGCATCGGCCTCGGTCTGATCCTCGGCACGTTGCTGACGCTGGTGGCGCTCCCCATCCTCGGCTCGCTGCTGGCCATCAGCCTGCCGCCGGTCGTCGATCTCCCGGCGCTGCTCACCGCTGCCGGTTTCGGCGCGCTCACCGCCTTCGCCTTCGGCTACCTGCCGCTCCGCCGCGCCCAGAACCTCAGGCCGGCTTTGCTGTTCCGCTCAGCCGGCTCCGCCGTCGAAGGCGGCCTCAACTGGCGCGATCTGCTGAAGCCCGGCCTTTGGGTGCCCATGGGCCTCGCCATTGCCGGCATCTTCGGGCTCGCCATGCTGTCGACAGGCCGCCCGATCCTGGTGCTCTTCTACGGCCTCGCCGTCGTCGGCGCCTTCCTCCTCCTGCGTGGTGTCGCCTGGCTGCTGCAGGCCGCGCTGCGGCTGATCCCACCGGTTCCCAACGCCTTCTTCCGCAATGCGCTGAAGGCCATCTACCGTCCCGGGGCCCCCGCCCCGGTCGTCATCCTCTCGCTCGGCCTCGGCCTCGCCATGCTGCTGATGATTGCGCTGATCGATGGCAATCTCCGCCACCAGCTCGACCGCGAGTCGATCCCCAATGCCCCGAGCTTTGTCTTCATGGACCTGTTCGAGGACGAAGCGACCGACCTTAAGACCTATTCGTCGAAAGATCCCCGCATCGCCGACTTCACTTCCCTGCCCCTGATGCGCGGCAGCATCGGCGCCATCAACGGCATTGCCCCCAAGGACCTCGGCCGCACCCCGCCGCCCGAACTCGCCTTCGTTTTCGAGGATGAAGTCCCCTTCACCGCCGCCGCCACGCCGCCAGAGGGGTCAACCGTCATCTCCGGCAAATGGTGGGGCGCCGATTACGCCGGCGAACCGCAAGTCTCGGTCTTCGACCGCCTGCGCGAACCGCTCGGCCTCAAGCTCGGCGACAAGCTGACCTTCCGCGTCTTCGGCGACGAGATCACCGCCACCATCGGCAGCTTCCGCGATTTCGCCTTCCGCTCCGGCGGCGTCAACTTCGCCTTCGTCCTCTCCCCCAACGCCATCGCCGATTTCCCGGTGAGCTATCTGGGCCTGATGAAAGCCACCCCAGGCAGCGAGCGGAGCCTCCAGTCGAGCCTCGTCAAGGATTTCCCCAGCCTGATCTTCCTTCCCGTCGGCGATGCGCTCGCCACCTTCGCGACGATCCTCTCGAGCGTCACCACTGCCATCGAAGTCATCGGCGGCCTCGCCGTCGTCAGCGGCGTCCTGGTGCTCGCCGGCGCCATGGTCGCGGGGCGCAAGCAACGCGAAGCCGATGCGGTGGTGATGAAAGTCCTCGGCGCCAGCCGTGGCGACGTCGTCCGCGCCTATCTCGTCGAATACGGCCTCCTGGGCCTGCTCTCGGCCGTCCTCGCCGGCCTCCTCGGCCTCGCCGGCACCTGGGCCTTCGTCGCCTTCGTCCTCGAACTCGATTTCTGGTTCGATCCCCTGCTCATCGTCTGGGTCACCGGCGCCACCATCCTTCTCACCATCGCAGTAGGAACCCTAACCACCTGGTCCGCCCTCTCCACGCGGCCAGCGAGGTTCCTCAGGGAGGAGTAGCTGTGACCTGCACGAGCCACAACGTCCCCTCGCCCCCATCGGGAGAGGGTAGCGCAGCTAGGAGCGTTAGCGACGTAGCAAAGCTAGGGTGAGGGGCACTTCACTTTCGTACCCTTAAGACCTGCCCCCTACCCCGGCTGCCCCCCAACCCGCTGCACCGCCTCCGACCCCGCAGCAATCCCGCGCCTGAGACACTCCCCCACCCCCGCGCCCGCAACCTCAGCCGCGAGGAACGCCGCCGCAAACGCATCGCCCGCGCCGGTTGAATCCACCACCTCAACCACCGGCGCCGCCTGCCGCAGCAGCACGCCCTCTGCTCCGCCGACCGCCGCCCCATCGGCCCCAAGCTTGATCACCACCCGCGCGTACGTCGCCCCCAGCACCCGCATCTGCTGGTCCAACTCCACAACCCCCGACAGCGCCTCCGCCTCTTCACGATTGGCAAACAGCGTCGAAAAGCCCCGCGTCCAGTCCAGGAACTGCGCCGCCCCGACCTCTTTCAGAAATCCCACCGACGCCGCATCCACCGCCACCGCGATACCGCGCTTCAGCGCTTCTGCCGCCAGCCAAAGCACCGCATCCCGCGGCCCTTCGGCAAACAGCGAATAGCCCGAAACCACCAGTTGCCGCGTCCCATCGAGCAGCGGCAGCGGCAGGTCTTCGCGGCAGAGGTTGAGGTTCGCCCCCCGGTCGGTGAGAAAGCTCCGCTCGCCATCCGGATCAACGATCGTCACCAGCACACCCGAGGGCTGGCCTGCATCGCCCACCAACACCGGCGACACTCCGTGCCCCTCGAAATACCCTGTGAGCTGCGCCCGGTCCGCCGCCCCAACCCGCGCCACGAACGTCACGTTCGCGCCCATCGCGCCCAGCCACACCGCCTGGTTGGCGCCCGAGCCGCCCGGCCGCGAGCGGATCGCCGCGCGCCGGTCCGAGCCGCGCACCAGCGGCCCCTCCGGCAAGACAATCACGTCGGTCATCACATCGCCGATGACGAGGATCCGGCCGCTCCCGGCTGCGGCGCTCACTTGCCCTTCTGCGCCAGCTTCGCCATCGCCACCGCGATTCCAGCTGCCACCATGGCGTTGTTCTCAACCAGCGCGATATTGGCGACCAGACTCTTGCCCGCCGTGAGTTCGAAAATCCGCTTCAACAGGAACGGCGTCAGTTCCTTCCGGCCCACGCCTTCGGCTTCCGCACCCTTGATCGCCTCGTTGATCCGCCCCTCGATCTCGTCCTTGTCGAGCGCATGGCTCTCGGGGATCGGGTTGGCGACCAGCACGCCGCCGAGCCCCAGCGCGAACTGCAGCGCAATGATCTTGGCCGCATCCTTGAAGCTGTCGACCCGGTGGTCGACCTTCCCGCCGCTGGTCCGCGCCCAGAAGGCCGGGAAATCGTCAGTGCCATAGCCCAGCACCGGCACACCCTTGCTCTCCAGCACTTCGAGCGTCTTGGGAATATCAAGGATCGACTTGGCCCCCGCGCACACCACCGCCACCTGGGTCCGGCCCAGCTCGTCGAGGTCCGCCGATATATCGAACGTCGTCTCCGCCCCGCGATGCACCCCGCCAATGCCGCCGGTCGCAAACACCGATATCCCCGCCGCTTCCGCCGCCATCATCGTCGTCGCTACGGTCGTCCCGGCAATTGCGTCTGACGCGAGCAGTGCCGAAACGTCCCGGCGCGAGGCCTTCGCCGCCTTGCCGCCGGTCTGCGCCAGCCGCTCGAGGTCCTTGGCCGTCACCCCGACCTTGAACTTGCCATCCATGATCGCGATCGTTGCCGGCACCGCCCCGTGCTTTTCGATCACCGCCTCGACATTGCGCGCCATCTCGAGGTTCTGCGGATAGGGCATCCCGTGGGTGATGATGGTCGATTCCAGCGCCACCACCGGCTGGCCGGCGGCCAGCGCCTTCTTGACGGCGGGGGAGATCGAAAGATGCTTGGTCAGGCTCACGGGAGCGCCTCATGAAACAGGGAGAAAATCGCTCCTCCAATGAACCCAAACGGCGCCTATTTCAACTCTCACCTCTCCCTTCGGGGGAGAGGTCGGCGCGCAGCGCCGGGTGAGGAGGCCTTTGTCGGAAAGCCCGATTTTCAGGTGGTTCGGCAACACCTTTGTTCCGCCGTGCGACCCGTCAAACGAACTGCAGCAAAACTGCCCGCCCTGTGCCTTGCAAGCCCTTGCCCCATACGCAATTTGCCACTAGTTTTCGGGCTCGCGAGCCCACCTGCAGCCTGCGGAAGGTCACTTCACTGAACACGGTCATTGTTGACCCGGAGCCTCCGGGTCGATGCGCGCCCGGCACCGGGCACATCGCGACCCCCTTGTTTCCCGGCGCGCCGCTCGCGCCGCTTGGCCTGACCTCCCTGCATCCTCTCGCATCCTCCAGAAATTCCGCTGCACCCTGCGCCCGTCTGAGCGCCGGTGCTGATCACCTCATCACGCCCGTGGCGACCCGGCTCCCCCTCCGCGCCGCCTGATAGTCAAGGAGACTGTTTTCAATGCAAAAAACCATGCTCACCGCCCTCGGCGTCCTGCTGCTCGCGGCCCCCGCCATTGCACAGGACAATGTCGTCAACGTCTACAACTGGTCGGACTACATCGCCGAAGACACCGTCGCCAAGTTCGAGGCCGAAACCGGCATCAAGGTGAACTACGACGTCTTTGACTCAAACGAACTCGTCGAAGCCAAGCTCCTTGCCGGCGGCTCGGGCTACGACGTGGTGGTCCCCTCGGGCTTCTTTCTTGAGCGTCAGGTGGCCGCCGGGCTGTTCCTGCCCTTCGATAAGTCGAAGCTCCCCAACCTCGCCAATATGGATCCCGACGTGATGGCCTCGACCGCCGCCCACGATCCGGACAATGCCCATTCCGTCGATTACATGTGGGGCACCACAGCCCTCGGCTACAATGTCGCCAAGGTAAAGGCCGCGCTCGGCGACCAGCCCATCGACAGCTGGGATGTCGTCTTCAAGCCCGAGATCGTCTCCAAGCTCAAGGATTGCGGCGTCACACTGCTCGACGCCCCAGCCGAGATCATGGCGTCCGCGCTCAACTACCTTGGCCTCGACCCCAACTCGGAATCGACCGACGACCTCAAGAAGGCCGAAGACCTGCTGATGTCGATCCGCCCCTACGTGCGCTACTTCAACTCGTCGCAGTACATCGACGATCTGGGCAATGGCGAAGTCTGCCTCTCGGTCGGCTATTCGGGTGACGTGTTCATCGCCCGCGATGCCGCGGCCGAAGCCAAGGCCGGTGTCGAAGTCGCCTACACCATCCCCAAGGAAGGCGCGCTCAAGTGGTTCGACCTCTTCGCCATTCCGGCCGACGCCCCGCATGCCGATAACGCCTACAAGTTCATCGACTTCATGATGCGTCCCGATATCGCCGCCGCCAACACCAACTTCGTCTTCTACGCCTCGGGCAACAAGGCGGCGCTGGATCTGATCAGCCCCGATATCAAGAACGATCCGGCGATCTACCCGACCGCTGAAATCTCCAAGAAGCTCTTTCCGTTGAAGGCGCACACGCCTGATTACGACGAGCTTCTCACCGAAGCCTGGCAGCGCATCAAAGCCGGCTCCTAAGCTCCAACCAGGGCGGGGATCGCTCCCCGCCTTCTAGAAACCCGCACTCGATGGAGACCCGCAGAGCCGAGTCAGATGGCGTGATTTTCGAGAACCGGAGCGCAGCGTACCTAGGGTACGTGAGCACCGGAAGCGCAGAAAATTGCGTCAGGTGGCCGGCTGTGCGGGTCGTGAGTTTATAACAAATGGCGAAGAAACCTCAGCCCGCTGCCGACACCCGCCTCTGGCGCGATCCCGCCGCCAAGCCGTTCGTGCGCATCCGCAGCGTCACCAAGAAATTCGGTGATATCGCCGCCGTCGACGATCTCTCGCTCGATATCTACAAGGGCGAACTGTTCTGTCTTCTCGGCGGCTCGGGCTCGGGCAAGTCTACCCTGCTCCGCATGCTCGCCGGCTTCGAAAGCCCCACCTCGGGCACCATCGAAATCGATGGCCAGGACATGTCCAAGGTCGCGCCCTACAACCGGCCGGTCAACATGATGTTCCAGTCCTATGCGCTGTTCCCGCATATGACGGTGTGGAACAACATCGCGTACGGCCTCAAGCGAGACAACCTGCTCCGCTCCGAAATCGTCGCGCGCGTCGACGAACTGCTGAAACTGGTCAAGCTCGAAGCCTATGCCGAGCGGCGTCCGCATCAGCTCTCCGGCGGCCAGCGCCAGCGCGTGGCCCTCGCCCGCGCCCTCGCCAAACGCCCCAAGCTGCTGCTGCTCGACGAGCCCCTGGGCGCGCTCGACAAGAAGCTCCGCGAAGAAACCCAGTTCGAGCTGGTCAAGATCCAGGAAACCCTCGGCGTCACCTTCATCGTCGTCACCCACGACCAGGAAGAGGCCATGTCGCTCGCCACCCGCATCGGGGTGATGAACCAGGGCGAAATCGCCATGATCGGCGAGCCGACCGAAATCTATGAGTTCCCCAACTCCCGGTTCGTCGCCGGCTTCATCGGCTCGGTCAACATCTTCGAGGGCGTCGTCACCGAGGATGAACCCGATCACGTGCGCATCCGCTCCGTCGACGCGGGCACCGATATCTATGTCGGCCACGGCGTCGAATGCGCCCCCGACCAGACCCTCTGGTACGCCATCCGTCCCGAAAAGATCGTCCTCTCGCGCGAGCGCCCGGCAGGCGACGCCAACATCACCCGCGGCATCGTCGAAGATATCGGCTACCTTGGCGACATGAGCGTCTTCCAGGTCCGGCTCGAAAGCGGTCAGTTGGTGCGCGTCACCAAGGCCAACTCACTGCGCGGCGACCCCGATGCCATCACCTGGGACGAAGCCGTGTGGTGCTCGTGGACCGATGAATCCGGCTCGGTGCTGACCAATTGAGCAAGGCGCCCGAATACATCCCGCCGGCCACGCGCGGCGCAATCATCCGCAAGATCCTCGCCTCGGTCGGCATTTCCGGCCGTGGCCTCGTCATCGCAGCACCGGCGGCATGGCTCACACTGTTCTTTCTCGTGCCGCTCGCCGTGGTCTTCGGTATTTCCTTTGCCACCAAGGAGTTCGGCCAGCCGCCATTTTCGGATCTGCTGACCAATGAAGGCGGCACTGTGCAACTGACGTTGCACCTCTCCAACTATCTCCGGGTCCTCACCGACCCCTCGGGCATCTACATCAACGCCTTCCTGTCCTCGATCCGCATCGCCGCGATCTCGACCTTCTTTGCCATCCTCATCGGCTATCCGATGGCCTACGCCATCGCCCGCGCGCCCGACAAGTGGCGCAACATCCTCCTGATGCTGGTGATCCTGCCGTTCTGGACCTCGTTCCTCCTGCGCGTTTATGCGCTCAGCGGGTTCCTCCGCGGCGAAGGCGTCATCAACAACGTGCTTGCAGTGTTCGGCATCGCGCCATTGGTGATGATGAAGACCGATTTCGCGGTCTATGTCGGCATCGTCTATTGCTACGTGCCCTTCTTCATCCTGCCGCTCTACACCAACCTCGTAAAACTCGACGGCGCGCTGCTCGAGGCCTCCGCCGATCTCGGCGCCCGCCCGCTCGGCACCTTCCTCTCGATCACCTTGCCGCTCTCCATGCCCGGCGTCATCGCCGGCGCCATGCTGGTGTTCATCCCCGCCATCGGTGAGTTCGTCATCCCCTCGCTCTTGGGCGGAGACAGCACGCTGATGATCGGCCGCATCCTCTGGGACGAGTTCTTTTCCAAGACCAACTGGCCCCGCGCCGCTGCGCTCGCCATCACCATGCTGATCGTCGTTGTGATCCCGATCATGCTGATGCAGCGCGCCCAGAACGCCGTGGTGGAGGGCCGCCGCTGATGGGAAAGAACCGCTGGTTCCTGCCGCTTACTTCGGCCCTGGGCTTTTTCTTCCTCTATGCTCCCATCCTCTCTCTGGTGATCTTCTCGTTCAACGCCAACAAGCTGGTGACGGTGTGGTCGGGCTTTTCCGTCCAGTCCTATGTCGATCTCTGGAATGACCCGCAACTGCTTCCCGCTGCCGGCCTCAGCCTCCAGATTGCCGCCGTCGCCGCATCGATCGCCCTTGTGCTGGGCACCCTCTGCGCCATCGCGCTCGTCCGCTTCCGGCGTTTCCGCGGCAAGACCATACTGCAGGCCACGGTGTCGGCGCCGCTGGTCATGCCCGACGTCATCACCGGCCTCGCGCTCTTGCTGATGTTCGTGGCTTTGCAGCAGCTGATCGGCTGGCCGCAGGGTCGCGGCATCCTCACCATCATCATCGCGCACGCCACCTTCTGCACCGCCTACGTGACGGTGGTGGTCCAGTCGCGGCTTGCTGATTTCGACATGAGCCTCGAAGAGGCGGCGATGGATCTGGGCGCAAGCCCGGTCCGGGTCTTCCTCGATATCACCTTCCCGATCATCGCTCCGGCGCTGGTCTCGGGCTGGCTCCTCGCTTTCACGCTCTCGCTCGATGACCTGGTGATTGCGAGTTTCGTGTCGGGCCCGGGTTCATCGACCCTGCCCATGGTGATCTTTTCGAAGGTCCGCCTCGGCGTCAAACCCGAGGTCAACGCGCTCGCCACCATCTTCATCGGCGTCGTCGCTTCCGGCGTCATCGCCGCCACCATCTTCAGCATGCGCAACACCAGCAAGCCGAAGAAGGCCTAGTCCCGCCTTCACCACCGGCCGTTATCCCAGCGAAAGCTGGGACCCACCTCTAGTCGGGCTGTGAGAGGGAGAAGCCGATGCGCGTGGGGGGCACAGTCGTGCCTCAACTCACCTCTCCCTTGGGGGAGAGGTCGGCCGAAGGCCGGGTGAGGGGGCCTTCATCAGCATCTTCGAACAGCAGAGCGCGACGCCCCTACCCGATCATCCATTCATGCTCGGGCGCATTATAAAACTTCCAGGTCCGCTTCGGCCCGGCCATGACGTTCAGATAATAGATGTCATAGCCCGCCACCGCCGCCACCGGATGGTACCCCTTGGGCACCATCACCACGTCGCCATCCTCGATCAGCATGGTCTCGTCGAGCGAGCGGTCGTCGGTATAGACGCGCTGAAACCCAAAGCCCTGCGGCTTTGAAAACCGGTGGTAATACGTCTCTTCGAGAAAGCTCTGCCGCGGCAGGTCGTCCTCGTCATGCCGATGCGGCGGATAGCTTGATGTGTGGCCGCCGGGCGTGATCACTTCCACCACGAGGAGCGAGTCCGCATCCGCCGTCTCGGGCAGGATATTGGTCGGGTAGCGCGTGTTGGTGCCCTTGCCGCGCGTCAGTCTGTCGGCGTCCTTGGGTCCGATCAGCCGCGCCGGCCGTGCCCCCGGTTTGCCGGGCGCACTGCACACCGCCACTTCCAGAGCCGTCAGCGCCTCGATCCGCCAGCGCGCACCCGCCGGTGCATAGACCGACCAGGGCTGGCCCTCGAACGGGCTCATCCGCTCACCGGCAAGAAACGTCTGCCCATCCACCTCGATCGACGCACGGCCCGAGATCAAAACGATGCAGACCTCGCGGTCATCCACCCCGCCATGCGCCACATCGCCGGCATTGGGCAACCGGTGGAGGTCAAACCCTACATAGGTCCAGCCCGCATTTTCCGGCGTCACATGATGCACATGCCCGGTCTGTGCCAGCGGCCTAAGCTTGAGGTTTGGCATCGTCATCTCCCGCAGGCGATGTGGTGTCCACGCCCGCCGCCGGCGCGTTGCCGCCCCGCTTGTCGAACGTGATGAACAGGCTCCAGACCGCATAGACCAGCGCCGCGCCGACAATCGCCATCCACAGCTGGTCGTGGTTGAAGAACGTCTCCCACCCCAGCCAGCCGACGAGGAACACCGTCACTGCGACCCGCCGCCACAGCGGCTTGAACCAGTCCATCTCGCTCTGTTTCACTTGCCTGTCCGCCTAGTTGGGAAAGCCGCGAGTATCGACGGTATAGCCTGCCGCCGTCATCACCCGCATCAGCTCCTTGTAGCCCACCTCAGCCATCTTAAGGGGCGGATTTTTCTTGGGGTCCTGCTCGGCCTCAACCACGAACCAGCCTTCATAGCCGTAGTCCGCAAACCGCTGCACGATCGCCCCGAAATCCAGCGACCCGTCGCCAGGCACTGTGAATGCCCCGAGCGCCACCGCATCGAGGAAGCTCTGCTTACCCCGGTCGAGCCCATCGACCACCGCCTGCCGGATATCCTTCACATGCACATGCGTGATCCGCTTATGGTGCGCATCGATCGCCCTCAGCACATCGCCGCCCGCAAACGCCAGGTGCCCGGCATCGAGCAGTAGCGGAATCCCCGCCCCGGAAGCCGCCATGAACGCATTGAGCTCCGGCTCGGTCTCAACTACCGCCGCCATGTGATGATGGTAGGCGAGCGGCATTCCCTGCTCGGCGCACCATTCGCCGAACGCCGTGACCTTTTTCGCGTAGGCCTTCATCTCGTCATCGGTGAGCTTCGGCTTGGTCGCGAGCGGCTTCGTCCTGTCGCCCTGGATCGAGCGCCCAACCTCGCCATAAACGATGCACGGCGCATCCACCGCCTTGAACAGCTCGATCATGGGGAGGATGCGGTCCTTGTTGGCCGCAAGTTCCTCGTTCACCAGCGTGCCCGAGAACCACCCACCGCACAGCGTCACATCCGCCGCCTTGAGGATCGGCAGCATCACCGCCGGATCATCGGGAAACCGCCGGCCCTTTTCCATCCCGGTAAACCCGGCCGACCGCGACTGCCTCAGGCACTCCTCCAGCGACACGTCATCGCTGAGCTCCTTCAGATCATCGTTCCACCACGCAATGGGCGACATCCCCAGTCTGGCTCTCACGTCTCAGTCTCCATTGTCCAAGTGTGCAATTCATCCTGCCCCTCACCTGGCGCTTCGCGCCACCCTCTCCCTCAAGGGGAGAGGGAAGAGGGAACACGATACCGCCGCAGCGTCCCTCTCCCCTTGAGGGAGAGGGTGCCCGAAGGGCGGGTGAGGGGACGTTTAGTCCGTCAGTGCCGCTGCCCCTTCAGCGCATCCACATATTCCGCGCGCGCCTTGTTGACACTCGGCCGCACCGAAACCTCTGGCACTGCCACATCCCACCAGTGCCCGCCCGCATCGGTCGAAATCAGCGGGTCGGTGTCGATCACCAGCACCGTCGTCCGCTCGATGCCGGCAGCTTCGGCCAGCGCCGTTTCGAGCTCCCCGACCGAGCCGACCTTCTTCGTCCATGCGCCCATCGCGGCGGCGTGCATCGCAAAGTCGATCTCGGGCAACACCTCGTGCCTGGTGTCCTTCAGGAGGTTGTTGAAGTTCGCCCCGCCGGTCGCCATCTGCAGCCGGTTGATGCAGCCAAAACCACGATTGTCGAGCACGACGATGGTGAGTTTCTTCCCCAGCATCACCGAGGTCGCGATCTCGGAGTTCATCATCATGTAGCTACCATCGCCCAGCATGACGATCACGTCGTCATCGGGCTTCGCGAGCTTGACGCCCAGCCCGCCGGCGATCTCGTAGCCCATGGTCGAGAACCCGTATTCCATGTGATACGAGCCCGGCGCGCCGGCCGGCCAGAGCTTGTGCAATTCCCCCGGCAGCCCGCCCGAGGCACAGACCAGCGTCGCCCCCGAGCCCCGCGCGCGGTGCACCGCGCCGATCACCTGCGCGTCCGATGGCAGCGCGTTGGTCGGGTCCGTCACCAGCTTTGCCGCGCCGAGCCAGTCGCTCTTTGCCGCTTTCGCTGCCGCCACCCAGCTTGCTGGCGATGCCCAGCCACCAAGCCGCGCCGTGAGCGCCTCAAGCCCAACTTTCGCATCTGCCACCAGCGGCAGCCCGCGGTGCTTGCCCGCATCGAACAGCTGCGCATTGAGCCCGATGATCTTGACGCCTTCGGCCTTGAACAGCGCCCACGACCCCGTGGTGAAATCCTGAAGCCGCGAGCCCACCGCCAGCACCACATCGGCCTGCTCGGCCAAGAGGTTCGAGGCCGACGAGCCCGTCACGCCGACCGAGCCCATATTGAGCGCATGGTCATGCGGCAGGCTCGATTTGCCCGAATTGGTCTCCATCACCGGAATGCCGTGCGTCTCTGCAAAGGCGCGCAGCGTCGCCGTCGCCTCCGAATAAAGCACCCCGCCCCCGGCAATGATCACCGGCTTCTTCGCCGCCTTCAGCGCCGCCACGGCTGTCTCGAGCTCCGTCGCATCCGGCTGCGGCCGGCGCGGGATCCAGACCCGCTCTTCGAGAAACTCTACCGGATAGTCATAGGCTTCCGCCTGCACATCCTGGCACAACGCCAAGGTCACCGGCCCGCATTCAGCCGGGTCGGTCAACACCTGCATGGCGCGGCTCAGCGCCGAAATGATCTGCTCGGGCCGCGTAATCCGGTCGAAATAGCGCGACACCGGACGGAACACGTCGTTCGCACTCACCGTGCCGTCGCCAAAGCTCTCCACCTGCTGCAGCACCGGGTCCGGCGCCCGGTTGGCGAACACGTCGCCGGGCAGCAGCAGCACGGGAATACGGTTCACATGCGCCAGCGCCGCCGCCGTCACCATGTTGGTCGCGCCCGGCCCGATCGATGACGTCGCCGCCATGAACCGCCGCCGGAAGCTCGCCTTGGCAAAGGCGATCGCCGCATGTGCCATGCCTTGCTCATTATGCGCCCGATAGGTCGGCAACTCGTCGCGCACCTGGTAGAGCGCCTCGCCCATCCCCGCGACATTGCCATGCCCGAAAATCGCGAACACGCCGCCAAAGATCGGCACCTTCTTGCCGTCAATGATCGTCATCTGCCGCGTCATAAACGTCGCCACAGCCTGCGCCATGGTCAGGCGAATGGTCTCTTGGGTCATTGCTGCCCTCCCTTATCCTTTGGGCCGAAAGACCCTTGATACGCTTCGATCTTCCCCCAGCGCATTCCTCTCCCCGTCGGGGAGAGGGTGGCCTGGCGAAGCCAGGTCGGGTGAGGGGTTGGCGCGCACCGCGCCATCCTCACTGCTCCCAGATCCCCACCAGCCGCCGGAACCGTGCCGCCATATCCGCGACCGCTGCTTCGTCGCTCATTTTGCCAGCAAACCACGCCTTGGCCGCATCCGCAAAGAGCGTCCGACCGACGGCAAATCCGCGCACCGTGCGCGATCCCTTTGCCGCTGCAAACCCACGCGCCAGTTCCGCTTCCGGCGCCTCGAGCCCGAGCAGCACCACCCCACGACAGAGCGGGTCATTGGCCTCGATCACCTGATCGATCTTTTCCCATGCCGCCGCACTCGGCTGCGCCTCGAGCTTCCACCAGTCCGGTTTCAGTCCGGCCGCATAGAGTTCCCCCAGCGCGTGCGCCACCGTCGTGTCATCAACCGGCCCGGCCTTGCTCGCAATGATCTCGATCAAGATGTCGCGCCCGACCTTGCGCGCACCCTCATAGGCGGCCGTGAGCTTTTCGGCCTGCTCGGTCTTCAGCTCCGCCGGGTCGTCCGGATGATAGAAACACAGCACCTTGACGCAATGATCCACCGGCCACTCGATCAGCCGGCTCCCGAGGTCCTGCGAAAACTCGAACTGCAGCGGCCGGCTCCCCGGCAACTCGATGGGCCGCCCGATCCAGAAGTTCTTCGGCGCGGCAAACAGCGCGTCGCGGCCGTACTTGTCGTCAAGCAGCATGCCGAAACCGTCGCGTCCCGCCGCCACCTCAGACGCCGCCTTCACCGCCAGCACCTTGAACGCCGGAATCCGGCCCAACTGGTCGCCCGCGATATCCTCGAGCTGCTTCCGGTGGTCGATCGCAAACGCCGTCAGCTTCGGCCAGGCCTTCCGCCGCGTCGTCGCCCAATGGATGTGGTTGAGCACCACATCCTTGCGGAGCGCCCGCTCGCTGCTGCCCTTTTCAAGGAAGTGCGTCAGCTCCGCCCAGCTCGGATATTCCGGCGCACAGAGCAGCCGGCTCACCGCAAAGGCGCCGCAGGCATTGGCCCAGGTGGCGCTCGTCGCATGCGGCTCGCCCTTGAGCCAGCCACGCAGGAAACCCGACATGAACGCGTCGCCTGCGCCCAGCACGTTGTAGATTTCGATCGGGAACCCCTGCCCGACAATCCCGTCCTCGAGATCGTCCGGGATCGGGCCGTCATAGACAATGCAGCCCATGGCGCCGCGCTTGAGCACGATCGTCGCCTCGGACACCGCCCGGATCGCCTTCAGCGCGCCGACAAGGTCACTGCCACCCGCCGCGATCAGCACCTCTTCCTCGGTCCCGACGATCAGGTCGCAGTCCTTGAGGATGGGCTTGAGCTTGCCCGTCACGTAGTCCGATTTCACATAGCGCTCGAACCCGGCAGCGTGGCCCGCAAGGCCCCATAGGTTCGGCCGGTAGTCGATATCGAACACCACCTTCCGCCCATTGGCCTTGGCAATGCGGATCGCCTTGAGCTGCGCTGCTTCCGAGTGCGGCTTCGAAAAATGCGTGCCGGTCACGACGATCGAGCGCGCCGAGGCAATGAACGCCTCATCGATATCGGCCTCGTTGAGCGCCATGTCGGCGCAGTCGGTGCGGTAAAAGATCATCGGCGAGACGCCTTCGGCTTCCACCGCCAAAAGCACCAGCGCGGTCAGCCGGTCTGGGTCGGAAACAATCCCCGCCGTCTCGACGCCCTCGCGCTGCAGCTGCTCGATGATGAAGCGCCCCATCTGCTCGGCGCCTACCCGCGTGATCAGCGCCGATTTCAGCCCCAGCCGCGCCGTGCCCACCGAGATATTGGTCGGGCATCCGCCGACCGACTTGGCGAACGAGCCGATATCCTCGAGCCGGCTGCCGATCTGCTGGCCATAGAGGTCCACCGAGGCCCGCCCGATCGTGATGACATCGAGCTTGTCCTCCGGCATGGTCTTCTCCTCTGTGTGGTCTCTGGACACCTGTTCGCGGCCGTTGTATCCCTGCCGCGAATGAAACGTCAATTCTGATCTGGAACAATTTCAGAATAAACGTTCTAATATGAACATCCGTTCATATTCTGGCACTAACTGTTCATCGCTGGGGTTGTTTCATGGTCAAATTCGGGATTCTTGGTGCCGGCCGCATCGGCAAGGTGCATGCCGCAACCATCGCTGCTTCGGCCCGCGCCAGCGTCGCCTACGTGGCTGACGCCATCCCCGACGCCGCCAACGCGCTGGCAGCAAGTGTTGGCGCAAAGGTCTCCACCATCGACGCGATCCTCGCTTCCGACGTCGATGCCATCCTCATCGCCACCCCCACCGACACCCATGCCGATCTGATCGAGCAGGCAGCGCGGGCCGGCAAGGCCATCCTGTGCGAAAAGCCGGTTTCGCTCAGCGTCGAGCGCATCGAAGCCTGCCTCCCCGTCGTCGAAAAGGCGGGCGTCCCGCTGATGATCGGCTTCAACCGCCGGTTCGATCCGAATTTTGCGAGCCTTCAGAAGCGCTTGCGCGATGGTGAGATCGGCGATGTCGAACTCGTCACCATCATCTCGCGCGACCCCGCACCGCCGCCGGTCTCCTATATCGAGCGCTCGGGCGGGCTGTTCCGCGACATGATGATCCACGATTTCGATATGGCCCGCTTCCTCGTCGGCGAAGAGTTCGTCACCGTCCACGCCCTCGGCGGCGCGCTTGTCGACAAGGCCATCGGCACCGCCGGTGACGTCGATACCGCCTCGGTCCAGATGCAGACGGCCTCGGGCAAGATCGTCGTCATCACCAACTCCCGCCGCGCCACCTACGGCTACGACCAGCGCCTCGAACTCCATGGTTCCAAGGGCATGCTGCGCGCCGGCAATGTCCACATGACCACCGTCGAAAGCGCCACCGCCTCGGGCTTTAACGCCGACGTCATCCAGAACTTCTTCATCGACCGCTACGTCGCCGCCTATGCCGCCGAAGTGAACACCTTCATCGACGCCATGGCCTCCGGCAAGACGCCTACCCCCTCAGGCCACGACGGCCTCCAGGCCCAACGCCTCGCCGAAGCCGCCACCAAAAGCCGCCAGACCGGCGAAGTGGTCCGGGTCTAGCCTCCTTACCTCTCCCTTCGGGGGAGAGGTCGACGCGTAGCGGCGGGTGAGGGGGCCTTACCTTCCATCGAGAAATGGGCAATAGGCACTCCTATTCCTCTCCCCGTCGGGGAGAGGGTGGATCGCGCGTGAGCGCGAGACGGGTGAGGGGTGAGCCACCAGTCCCACAATTTCGCCCACCCTCCCCTTCACTTACGCCTGCCAACTGCCTAGTGTCCGGCCGCTTCTCCATCAGCCGAGTCACATCATGTCCGACGCCTATGCGCTCTCCTCGTTTGCCGGCAAGGTCGCCGTCGTTACCGGCGGAGCGCAGGGGATCGGCGAGGCCACGGCGCGCCTGCTCGCCGCCCGTGGCGCCGAAGGGATTGTGCTTGTTGACCGCCGCGTCGAAAAGGGCGAGGCCGTCGCGGCGTCGCTGAATGCGGCTGGCACCAAGACCATCTTCGTCGCCGCCGATCTTGCCGATCCCGCCGCTGTCGCCCGCGTCATGCCGGCCGCCGACAAGGCCTTCGGCCGCGTCGATCTCCTCGCCAATGTCGCTGGGCTCACCGATCGTGGTAGCATCTTCGATACCGATCAGGCGCTGTTCGACGTGATGTTCGCGGTCAACGTCCGCGCCCCGTTCTTCCTCATCCAGGATGCGCTCAAGCTGATGCAGCGCGACCGCATCGAGGGCGCCATCGTCAACATCCTCTCGGTCAATGCCCATGTCGGCTCGGCGAATCTCGCCGCCTACAGCGCCAGCAAGGCGGCGCTGACCAACCTCACCAAGAACGTCGCCAACGCCGTCACCGGCTTCCGTATCCGGTCGAACGGCATTCTCCTCGGTTGGGTCGATACCCCCGGCGAGCATGAGACGCTGAAGAAATTCCATGGCGCCGGCGACGATTGGCTGGAAAGCGCCGAAAAGAGCCGCCCCTTCGGCAAGCTGATCAAGCCCGAAGACGTCGCCCGCATCGTCGCGTTTCTGTTGAGCGCCGAATCCGCCCCGATGACCGGCTCCGTCATCGACTACGAACAAACCGTCTTCGGCGGTTACTCCGGCCCCGCCACCGGCTACCCCAGCAATGACTAGCTGTTTCCACCGGCCGTGCGATTGGTCCCCTCGCCCCTCTGGGGACTTCGATCCGTCCCGCAGGGCAAATCGGTCCAGCGGACCGATTTGAGGGGAGAAGGCCATAAGCGCTGTGCGCGAATGGCAATGTGCCCGAAGGGCGGGTGAGGGGCCGTAGCACACCAAAATATTCCCCCAACCCTGTCGAAATCTCCCCTCCCCGTTCGGCTATAAAGCAAAGGGTCGGCACCTCGCCCGCCCGCGCCTGAGGAGAGATCATGACCCAATACCTGGTTGCCATTCACCGCCCCGATTTCTATGACGGCGCGACCGAAGACGCCGCAATGCGGGAGGGCATCAGCGCCCTCAACCGCGAGATGATCGCCGCCGGCGTCCGCCTGTTTGCCGGCGGCCTCCAGCCGCCGAGCAAAGCCATCGCCGTCCGCCGCAAAGCCGCCGGCGACCTGCTCGTCACCGACGGCCCCTATCTCGAAACCAAGGAACACATCGGCGGCTTCTGGATCCTCGACGTCGCGACCCGCGAAGACGCCCTCCTTTGGGCCAAAAAAGCCGCCGAATCCTGCCGCTGCTCGGTCGAGGCGAGGCCGCTGTTCTAGCGATCTATCGGCGTTAGTCCCCTCGCCCCTCTGGGGAGAGGGTGCCCGAAGGGCGGGTGAGGGGCCGGGCACCGCCCCTAGCGCCCCATCTCCCCGCGCCGCCCGGCAACCGCTACGGTCAGCGTCATGGCCAGCGCCATCGTCGCCGCCATCGAGCGGAAGCCTTCAAAGTTCGCCTCGACGATCTCGAGCCACACATCGGCAATCGGCGCGATGGGGGAGAATGGCGAGTCCGTGATCGATACGATCTTGGCGTCGCGTGCCCGTGCCGCGTGGGTCAGCGTCACCGTCTCGCTGGCATAGGGGGTGAAGCTGATCGACAGCACCGCGTCGCGGGCCGACACAAAGTTCATCTGCTCCGCCCCGAGCCCGGCAATGCCATCGACGAGGATATTGCGGATCCCGAGCTTGCCCATGGCATAGGCCATGTACGACGCGATTGGAAAACTGCGGCGCAGGCCAACGAGATAGATGGTTTCGGCGCCGGTCAGGATTTCTACCGCCCGGTCAAGCTGGGCCGGATCCACCTTGGCGCGGAAATCGGCAACCGAGCGCTCTGCGGCCTCTGCAAAGCCTTCAAGCAACAGACTGGTCTTTGAGGTCTCAATGCCATGGTCGCGCAACTGTTTGAGCCGCTCGTCATAGCTCGGCACCCGGTCCCTGAGCCGCGAGCGAAACACTTCCTGCAGGTCGGAAAAGCCTTGATAGCCGAGCGCCTGGCTGAACCGCACCAGCGTCGAAGGCTGGACGCCAGAATGCTGCGCGACGCTGGCTGCGGTGCCGAACGCGATCTCGTCGGGGTTTTCGAGCGCATAACTCGCCACCTGCGTCAGCCGCCGCGGCAAGGTCGCCGCCCGCGTCGCGATCAGCGCGCGCAAAGCCGCAAAATCGCGCGGCGCGCTCTCATCGGTCGTCACCGCGTCCTCACTCATCCCTGCCCCGAAAATAAGTTATCCCCGACTGTTGAAGGTCAGCGATAATCCGTCAGAAAGCTACAGACTTCTATTGCAAGTGCGTTGGAAGGCTGCCTGAGCGACCGAAAGGACACCGCGCCCCAGGACAGAATGGATATTCTATCTTGGAGCGAAAAAGCAACATATGTTCTAGCGTTGCCTTTCCCCCTCTCCCTTGAGGGAGAGGGCGGCCGCGAAGCGGCCGGGTGAGGGGAAGTTTAGAAACGGCCCCTCATCCGTCTCGCTGCGCTCGCCGCCTTCTCCCTCAAGGGGAGAAGGCGGAAAGGGCTCGAACTTCGACTCAGGCCGCCGACAACCCCATCGGAGCGTCGTGCTTGCCGTTCTCGGACCAGTAGATGAAGCTCGAGGCGGCAACGATCAGGGCGGCGCCGATCCAGAACCAGAACGTCGGCACCTGGGCAAGGAAGATGAAGCCGATCACTGCGGTCAACGGCACCTTCAGGTCGCCGAACGGCTGCAGGTAAGTCGCATCCGCCACCTTGTAGGCCGAAGCGAGGAGGTACTGGGCAGCGGCCGTCAGCACGCCCAGCAACCCGAGCAGCCAGAGGCTACCGCCTTCCGGCAACTGGAACGGGAAGCCGGTGGCAACGCCCGCCGGCAACAGGCCCGGCGTCAACGTCGAAAGCAGCGTTGCGACGAGGAGGATCAGCAAGTGGTTGGGGGTGATGAGCACCAGCAGCGACACCGTCAGCGTTTCCGGCGATTCCTCGCGGGACAGGTACTTGGTCAAGACGTCCGTGGTGGCCCAGAGCGCCGCGGCGGCAATCGGGATCAGCACCATGGCCGAGAACCCGTCACTGCCAATGCCCGACACCATCAGCGCCCCGACAAAGCCAAGGAGCGACGCAAAGAGCCGTGCCGGGCTGGCCTTCTCGCCGAGGAACAGCGTTGAGGCGAGGATGATGAACAGCGGGCCTGTTGCGAGCAGCGTCACCACCTGCCAGGCCGGCATGCCGGAGGCGAAGGCATAAACGAAGACGTGGACGCCGAGCGCGGAGACGAAGGCGCGGATTTCGTGGAGCACAGGGTGGCGGGTGCGGAGCTTGTTGACGCCGAGCCGGAAGATCAGCGGCACCGCGATCACCGTGGCGATCAGGTACTGCCAGAAGGTCATGCCGGTCGAACTCATCCCGATCGGCCAGATCAGGACGTTCTGCAAGATATTGGTGCCCGCAAAAGCGAGGCTGGCGAAAATCATCAGCAATGCGCCGGTGAGGGCGCCATTTCTGGAGGCAGAGGAAATCTGGTTCATCGTCGATCCTTTCCGTAACCAGTTTCCTCAGGGTTACGGACATCGACGGCGTCGAACAGACAGGCCGCCCAAATAGGGCACGGCCTGCCAGTGCGGCAGCGCAAATCCCGTTCTCTTTCATCCGGACTATACCGTCGGCCCCGGAATTACACCGGATCTGCTGACCCTCCGGCTTTTGACCGAAGGCGCTCGCGGGCTTTGGGATTTTCCCATCTACCGCCGGTGGGGAATCGCACCCCGCCCTGAGAACATGCCGGCCCGATCAGGCCGACCTTTGTTAATTAGACCGAGTTGGTAGCCTATTCAAGCAGGTACATCTTTGTCACCGACAAAGCCCCGCTTTCAGGCCGCCGTGAAGCCGTTGTCGACGAAGAGATGCGTGCCGTTGACGAAGCTCGCGTCATCACTGGCGAGAAACAGCGCCGCCTGGGCCACTTCCTCGGGCTCCCCGATCCGCCCCTGCTGCGCCGCCAGCGCCGCCTCGGAGGCATCGACGCCGAGCTTGGTCAGCTCAGCCACTTCGCGCAACCCATGCGGGGTGCGGATGAAACCAGGGCATACCGCATTGCAGCGGATATTGCGGTCGCGGAACTCGACAGCGATGGCACGCGCGAACATGTGCACCGCGCCCTTGGTGGTGTCGTACAGCACCTCCATGGGCGTCCCCGCGACCGCCGAAATCGACGAGGTGCAGACGATCGAGCCGCCGCCCGCCGCGATCATTTTTGGCAGCACGGCACGCGTCATCAGGAACATCGAGCGCACATTCACGGCATGAAGCCAGTCCCACTCGGTGAGCGTCGTTTCAAGGAAGGGTTTGATGACGATGGTGCCGGCGTGGTTGAACAGCACCGTCACCGCGCCGAACCGCGCCTCGACCGCTGCCACCGCCTGCTGCACCTGCCCCTCGTCGGAAACATCAGCCGCAAACGCTTCGGCGACACCGCCAGCGCCACGGATTTCCGCCGCCGTCGCCTCGGCGGCCGCGAGGTTGCGGTCGATGATAGCCACCTTGGCGCCCTCTGCCGCAAACAGTTTTGACGCCGCGCCGCCCATGCCGGTGGCGCCTCCCGAAATGATGGCAATCTTGTTAGCGAGACGATTCATGACGGCACCCCCTGTTGGCGTCTGAGCCTAGCCGTTTACCCGCAATTCGGGAAAGCCTTGACCACACGCCACTTTGCCGCGAATACCTCCGCACCGCCTGAGCCGGAGCCCGAAATGTCTGCCAATTTCATTCTCACCCTGTCATGCGCCGATCGGCCCGGCATCGTTGCCGCCGTGACCACCGAGCTGGCAGGGCTGGGCGCCAATATCGCTGAATCCAACCAGTTCTGGGATCGCGAGACCGGCCAGTTCTTCATGCGGCTTGCGTTCACCGCCCCCGACGGCGCCAACCGCGACGCGATCGAGCGCGCCCTGCGCCCGGCCTTCGAACGCTTTTCCATGCGGACGACCCTGCTCGATGAGAGCCGCAAGAAGAAGATCGTCGTCCTCGTCAGCAAGTTCGACCACGCCCTGCTGCACCTGCTCTACCAGATCCGGGTCGGCTGGCTCGATGCCGAGGTCGCAGCGATTATTTCAAACCACGAGGACTCGCGGCCAACCGCCGACTATGAGGGCATCGCCTATCACTACCTGCCGGTAGCGCGGGACAAGTCCGACAAGCCTGCCCAGGAGCAGCAGATCCTCGACCTGGTCAAGGACACCGGGGCTGAACTGGTGGTGCTGGCGCGCTACATGCAGGTGCTGGGGGATAGCTTCGCCACGAGGCTATATGGGCGGATCATCAATATCCACCACTCGTTCCTGCCGAGCTTCAAGGGCGCCAAGCCCTATCACCAGGCCCATGAGCGTGGGGTCAAGATCATTGGCGCTACCGCGCACTATGTCACCCCCGACCTCGATGAAGGCCCGATCATCGAGCAGGAAACCGCCCGCGTCACCCACGCCATGAGCCCCGACGACCTGATCGCCAGCGGCCGCGACATCGAGAGCCGGGTGCTGGCCCGCGCCGTAAAGCTCCACCTCGAAAGCCGCGTCATGCTCAACGGCAAAAAGACCGTGGTGTTCGGCTGACAGCAAAAAGGCGGGGCGCTTCTCAGCACCCCGCCTTGCCTTCGTGCAAACCCACAAAGGCCCCCTCACCCGCCGCTTTGCGGCGACCTCTCCCCCAAGGGAGAGGTGACGAGAGAGCGCGATTGTGCCTCAGCTCACCTCTCCCTTTGGGGGCAAGGTCGGCCCAAAGGGCCGGGTGAGGGGGCCTTCCCTTAGTGCGCAGCGGCCGCCGGTGCCGGGGGAGCGCTCAGTGCGGCAGCGTTGGCCTTGAAGAACTCTGCAACCGAAACCGGCTTCGTGCCCCACAGCGTTTCCACCGCATTGGTGGTGACATCGGCCTTGCCCTCGCGGGTGTTGCGGTCGAACGCCACGATGAAGTGCTCGATGACGAAATCCGGCACGCCCGCGGCCTTGGCGCCAGCAGCGAGCTGCTCGTCGCTGACATTGACCACAGCCAGCGACTTGCCAGCTGCGGCGCTCGCCAGCGCGGCGATCTCGGTGGCCGAAAGCGCGGCGGGACCGGAGACGGTGTAGGTCTGGTTGCTGGCGGTCGTGAGCAGCGCGCCGGCTGCCGCCTTGGCGCAATCCTCACGGGTGACGTAGTTCACCTTGCCGTCGCCGACCGAGGTGTACCACTGGCCAAAGGCCAAGGCGTTGGGGAGCGCGCCGAGGAGGTTATGCGTGTACCAGTTCATCCGCAGGATCGTGTAGGGGATGCCGCTCGCCTTGATCGCCTCTTCGGTGCCGAAATGCTCGGGTGCGAAGGTGATGGCCGACGGGGCTTCCGGGTTCGGCATCGAGGTATAGGCGATTTCCTTGATGCCCGCGGCCTTGGCGGCCTCGATGGCGACGACCTGGCCCGCAAGGCGGGTGCCGATCTGGTCGGTCGAAATGATCAGCAGCTTGTCGGCACCGGCCAATGCCGTGATGAGGCCTGCCTTGTCGGTGAAATCGGCCTTGCGCACTTCGACGCCCTTGAGATCGGCAAGCTTGCTCGGATCGCGTGTGCCGGCAATGATCTTGCCGTCATAGCCGCGCGACTGCAGCGCCGCGATCACGAGGCGGCCGAGATGGCCGCTGGCGCCGGATACGAAAAGGGTGGGACTGGTCATTGCAATTCTCCGAGTGGTTGTCTCTTTATGAGAGTAGGTATATATTAGGTACTGAAAGCAGGCGCCACAAGACGGCAGGTTTGGCGCCCCTGGTTACCTGGAGAGAACCACCATGCCCAAACTCGCCGCCGAACAGCTGGCCGCGCACATGCGCACCTCCCGCGAAAACTACCCCGAGCCGGGGCTCTGCCCGGTCCGCAATGTGCTCGACCAACTGGCGGGCAAGTGGAGCGTGCTGATCCTCACCGCACTTTCGGAAAAGCCCTTCCGCTTCGGCGAATTGAAGCGCGAGATCGGCGATATCTCGCAGCGCATGCTGACCCAGACGCTTCGCGATCTGCAGGCAAGTGGCCTCGTTGAACGCACCGTGTTTCCAACGACGCCCCCCAGCGTCGAATACCGGCTGAGCCCATTGGGCCAGAGCTTCATGGTGCCCTTGGCGACACTGGTCGACTGGGCCTTCACCAATATGCCCGCCATCACCGAGGCGCGCGCCGAGTTCGCCGAGGCCGCCTAAGCCACAACGCAGAGGAGACTTGCGTCGGCACGGCGCTTGGCTCAATGAAAGCCGAACCGCAGGGCGAAACGCGTGCCGAAAACTTCGATCTTTTCCGACCGGCGCGTCGTCGTCGCCCTGGCGCTCTTGTGTTGCCTGCTCTGGGGCAGCGCCGTGCCGGCGGTCAAGACCGGCTATGTGTTGCTGGGCATCGTGCCATCCGACACCGCATCGCTGCTGTTGTTTGCCGGCGTTCGTTTCACGCTTGCCGGGCTGATACTGCTGGTCATCGGGGCACTGGGTGGCAAGCCGATCGTCCGCACACCGCGGCAACTGGCCGAGATGACGTTGCTCGGGCTGATCTCCACCGCCGGCCAGTACCTCTTCTATTACATCGGCCTCGCCCACACGACGGGGGTGAAAGTCTCGATCACCACCTCGACCAGCACGTTCTTCTCGGTGCTGCTGGCGCACTTTCTCTACGCCAATGACCGCTTGACCCCGCGCCGCGTCATCGGCTGCCTGATCGGCTTTGCCGGGGTGGTGGTGGTCAACATCGCGGCGACCGGGCTCGATCTCCACATTAGTCTCCTCGGCGAAGGCTTCATTGTCATCGCAGCGCTGCTGTTTTCCCTCGCCGGCATCTACGGCAAGGGGCTGAGCAAACAGATCGACGTCACCGTGATGACCGGCTGGCAACTACTGCTGGGCGGGCTGATGCTCACCGCTGCCGGGCTGGCGGGCGGCGGGCATCTGGCAGCGTTCACGCTTGAGGCGGGTGTGCTGCTGGCTTATCTCGCCGCGCTATCGGCGGCGGCTTTCGCGCTGTGGAGCGTGTTGATGAAGCACAATCCGGTGGGCTCCATCGCCATCTTCAACACCGCCATCCCGATCTTCGGCGTGCTGCTCTCGGCGCTGTTCCTCGGCGAGAACGTCCTCGAATGGAAGAACCTCGCCGCCCTGGTGCTGGTCAGCCTCGGCATCTGGCTGGTGACAGCGACACGGCAGGTAAAACCCGCCTGACGCCTCACGCCGCCGGAAACAAGCGCCAGCGCTTGGGGCGGAAGGCGATGCGGGTGCGCTCGCCGGCCGGATGATCGAAAGGCAGGTCGATCTCCACCCGATCCGAACTGCCGCCGATTTCGAGCTCGACGCGGCGCGTACCGCCGACCCGGCGCGACGCCACGACAACCCCTGCGAGCGCGGCGCCGTCATCGACCAGTTCGACATCGTGCGGGCGGAAGAACAGCCGCGAGTCGCCGGCGACATCGTCATGAGCCGGCAGGCCAACGGCCCGGCCACCAGCCCAGACCTCGTGGTTCTCGACCTTCACCGGCAGCGAACTCGATTCCCCGATAAAGGTGAAAACGAACGGCGAGTTGGGCCGGTCATAGACCTCGTCGGGCGAGCCCACCTGCTCTATGGCGCCCCGGCTCATCACCACCAGCCGGTCGGCCAGTTCCAATGCCTCTTCCTGGTCATGGGTCACGAACACCGTGGTGTGTCCGGTGCGGTCGTGGATCTCGCGCAGCCACTTGCGCAGTTCTTTCCGCACCTGCGCATCGAGCGCGCCGAACGGCTCGTCGAGCAGCAGCACCTTGGGCTCGATGGCGAGCGCCCGGGCCAGCGCCACGCGCTGCCGCTGCCCGCCCGAAAGCTGCTGCGGATAGCGCTTTTCGAGCCCCGACAATTGCACGAGATCGAGCAGTTCCATGGCGCGGCGGCGGATTTCGCCTGCCGGCGGTCGCGTAGCGCGCGGCCTGACCTTCAGCCCGAACGAGATGTTCTCGAGCACCGTCATGTTGCGGAACAGCGCATAGGCCTGGAAAACGAAGCCGACATTGCGCTGCTGCACGGTGCGCCGCGACGCATCTTCCTCGCCGAAAAAGATCTGCCCCGCCGTCGGTGTCTCTAGCCCGGCGATCAGCCGCAGCAGCGTCGTCTTGCCCGAGCCCGAGGGACCGAGCAGCGCGATCAGCTCGCCCGAGTTGATTCCCAGCGACACATCGTTGAGCGCCGGGTAGCGCGAGAATTCCTTGCGGACGTTTTGTACGCGGATATCCAAAAGCTCTGGCCTTTCAGTGGCGGCGGGTGCCGGCGAGTTCGGCGCCGAAGCGGAACTCCAGCAGTGTTTTCAACAGCAGCGTCACAAGGGCCAGCATGGCCAAGAGCGACGCGACGGCGAAGGCTCCGGCGAAATTGTACTCGTTGTACAGAATTTCGATATGGAGCGGCATGGTGTTGGTCTTGCCCCGGATATGACCGGAGAGCACCGAGACGGCCCCGAACTCGCCCATGGCGCGGGCGTTGCAGAGCAGCACGCCATAGAGGAGGCCCCATTTGATATTGGGGAGCGTCACGCGCCAGAAGGTCTGCCAGCCGGTGGCGCCGAGCGAAATCGCTGCCTCCTCGTCGACATTGCCCTGCGCCTGCATCAAGGGAACCAGTTCGCGGGCGATAAACGGGAAGGTAACGAACATCGTTGCGAGCACGATGCCCGGCACGGCGAAGACGATCTCGATATCATGCGCCTTGAGCCACGGCCCGATCAGGCTCTGCGCCCCGAACAGCAGCACGTAGACCATGCCCGAGACCACCGGCGAGATCGAGAACGGCAGGTCGATCAGCGTGGTGAGAAACGCCTTGCCCTTGAACTCGTACTTGGCGACGCACCACGCGGCGGCGACCCCGAACACCAGGTTCATCGGCACCGCGATGACCGCCACCAAAAGGGTCAGCTGGATCGCGGCAATGGCGCTACGGTCGCTGAAGGATTTGAAATACACGTCGACGCCCTTTTTGAACGCTTCGACGAACACCAGCACCAGCGGCAGCACCAGCACCAGCAGCATGAACGCCACGGCAATGCCGATCAGCGTCCACTTCACCCAGCGCCGCTCGGTCGTGGGCCGGGTGTGGAGTTCCGGCGCCTCGGGCGGGCGGCGGCTGTCGTAAACGGCGACGTCGCTCTCATCAAACATCGCCGAACCTCCGTCGCGACCAGGTCTGGACGAGGTTGATGACGAGGAGCATCAGGAAGGCGATCAGCAGCATGATCACCGCGATCACCGAGGCGCCGGCCTGGTCGAACTCTTCGAGCTTGATGATGATCAGCAGCGGCGCGATCTCAGAATCGTTGGGCAGGTTTCCCGCAATGAAGATCACCGAGCCGTATTCACCCACCGCGCGCGCAAAAGCCAACGCGAAGCCGGTGACGATCGCCGGCGTCAGCCGCGGCAGGATCACCTGCGTGATGGTCTGCCAGCGATTGGCGCCCAGCGTTGCAGCCGCTTCCTCAAGCTCCTGCTCGAACTCTTCGAGTACCGGTTGCACGGTACGGACAACGAACGGCAGGCCGATAAAGATCAGCGCGATGACGATACCGGTCGGCGTGTAGGCGATCTTCCAGCCCAGGTGCAGCGGGCCATTGGCCGAGACCAGCCAGCCGATCCAGCCCTTGGGGGCATAAAGGCTCGAGAGCGCAATGCCTGCCACAGCTGTCGGCAGGGCGAACGGCAGATCGACGATCGCATCAAGCACGCGCTTGCCTGGGAATTTATAGCGCACCAGCACCCAGGCGATGATCACCCCGAAGACCACGTTGACCAAAGCCGCAATCAGCGACGAGCCAAAGCTGACCGACAGCGCGTGGATGGTGCGTGGCGCCGTCGCCAGCCTGATGATCTGGTCAAACGGCAGCGTGAAGGCCTTGAGAAACAGCGCCGCCAGCGGGATCAGAACGATGAGGCTCAGATAGGTCAGCGTATAGCCCAGCGTGAGCCCGAAACCGGGGATCACACTGGGCCTGACAAAACTCCACCCCGCTTTCGCGGGGTGGCGCAGGATGCCGGCGGTCACGCCTGGCTTATTGCTTGGGGACATAGATCTGGTCAAAAATCCCGCCGTCGCCGAAGTGCTTGGGCTGCACCGTCTTCCAGCCCCCGAAGATCGGATCATCAATAGACACCAGATCGAGCTTTGGGAAGTTGGCAAGCAGCGCTGTGTCGGTCACGAGGTCGGGCTTGGCCGGACGGTAGTGATGCTTGGCAGCGATGGTCTGCCCTTCAGCCGAGTAGAGATATTCGAGATAGGCCTTGGCGACTTCGGTGGTGCCGTGCGCTTCGGCGTTCTTGTCGACCACCGCGACCGGGGGCTCGGCAAGGATCGAACTCGGCGGATAGACGATGTCGAAATTGTCGGCGCCGAACTCGTCGAGCACCAGGTAGGCCTCATTTTCCCAGGCGAGCAGCACGTCGCCCAGTTCCTTCTGGGCGAAGGTCACGGTCGAATCGCGGGCACCGGTACCAAGCACCGGCACGTGGCCATAGAGGGCCTTGATGTACTCAATATCCTTGGCTTCATCGCCGGCATTGGTCTTGTTGGCCCAGGCCCAGGCCGCGAGGTAAGCCCAGCGCGCGCCACCGGAGGTCTTGGGGTTCGGGGTGATGACTTCGACGCCGTCCTTGATCAAGTCGCCCCAGTCGGCAATGCCCTTGGGGTTGCCCTTGCGCACGAGGAAGATGATGGTCGAGGTGTAGGGGGTCGAGTTGTTTTCGAGCTTCGAGCGCCAGTCTTCCGGGATCTTGCCGGTTGCCTTGGCGATCTTGTTGATGTCGCCCTCAAGCGCCAGCGTCACGACGTCGGCATCGAGCCCGTCGATCACGGCCTGCGCCTGCTTGCCCGAGCCGCCATGGCTCTGGTCGATGGTGACATTGTTGCCCGTCGTCTCTTTCCAGTGCGCCGCGAACGCCGCGTTGTAGTCTTCATAGAGCTCGCGGGTCGGATCGTACGACACGTTCAGCAGCGTCTGGTCGGCAGCGCGCACGGTGATGGCGCCACTTAGCGCCAGGGCCGCAACGAGCCCGCCAAAGGCGAGAAGTTTTGCAGTCTTCCTCATCATGTCCCCCAGGGGTGAATAACTACGCTTACTCTACCTGCTTAGTCGGCATTAACAAGAAACCCATTTGTCCGCGCGAAGGGTCCCAACGGAATAGGTTTCCGTCAGAACATGGGTTCTGGGGTAAAATGACTCAAGTTGGGCTTGGTTCCAAGCCAAGCGGGGAACGGTTTGCTCCAGCCCGCGAGGTGACCCCCCTGTCGGCGCGTCCCTAAAGCGGCATCTCGCCGCCTGCAACCGCATCGGCCAGCGTGGTCGAATCCAGCACCGCCCGGGTCGCAATGGTGACGTGAGCGAACACCCTGCGAATCTCGCAGGTCGCCTCTTCGGCGCAATCGGTGCACTTGCGGTAGGCGATCTTGCTGAGGCAGGGCAGCGGCGCGATCGGACCATCGATCAGCCGCAGCACTTCGCCGAACGTCACGTGCTCGGGTGCCTTCAGCAGCACGTAGCCACCGAGCCGCCCGCGCCGGCTCATCACGATTCCGGCCCGTTTGAGTTCCAGAAGGATCTGCTCCAGGAATTTCTTGGGGATCGCCTGTTCGCGGGCGATGTCGGAGATCATCACCGACTCCCCCTGCGGCACCTTGCACAGCGCGACGAGGGCCCTCAGGGCATACTTAGCCTTCTGTGAGATCATTTAGCCACTACCACCGCGCCGGTCGGGGTGAGCCCCCGCCGTTCAAGACACTCACCCTATAATCCAAATCCTCGCCAAATCGCTACGCCTCGTCGCGATCAGGCGCGCAAAGGCGGCGGCACTTCCGGATTGAACACTTCTTCCACCTCTGCCTCGGGTTCCGCGGCCGAGTGGTACGGCACCCCTGCGACCCGCGCCGGCTCAGACGGCTTCGGGCTCTGCGGCATGTAGGGCTGTACCACCGGTTGCGGCTGCTCGAATGCCGCGCCCTGCTCAGCAGCCGCTTCCGGCTCCTCGCCCAACGATGACACCACGCCCGGCGGCTCGGCCGGGCCGCTGTCGGCATGCCGAACTTCGGCCTGCGCCGCTTCGATCGCCGCCTCGAGCCGGTTCGTATCCACCTTGCCGAGTGACCCCGCCGCCGCAAGCGGGGCCAGCGCCGATTCCACCGCGTCGGCCGCCGTGATCTCGGCAACCGCACGGCTGTCGCGGCTGATCACATCGACCATGCCCAACCCGATTTCGCGCTCGCCCAAAATCACCACATCGGCGCCGAGGTGCTTGAGGTGCGCCTCCTCCTCGTCCGAATGCGCCCGCGCGACGATCAGCAGCTTGCCGTTATGCTTGCGGCACTGCTCAGTCGCCTGCCCCGCCTCGAAGGCATTGGGGATGGCAATGATCACTGTGCTGGCCGCATCGACATTGGCCAGTTCCAGCACCTTGGCGCTGGCGGCATTGCCGGAGATCACTTCAATGCCCGCAGCGCGCGCCGCATTGGCCCGGTTGTCTGCATCCTCAATGAGGAGGAACGGCCGCTTCCCGGCCTTCAGCGCCTCGGCCACCACCGTGCCCACCCGGCCATAGCCGATCAGGACGATGTGGTCATGCTTACTGGTGGCAACCACCGGCGCTTCGTTTTCAGCTGGCGCTTCCGGTGTGGCACGCGGCGCCGAGGCGACGAGATCAGGCTCCTGTCGCACCGCTTCCACAGCGGCGGTCCGGCTGCCGAACCGCGCCTCGAACCAGGGTCGCGCCTTCTCGAAGGCATAAAACACCACCGGGTTGAGGATGATCGAAATGATCGCCCCGGCGAGGATCAGGTCGCGCCCTTCGGTGGGCAAAATCCCGAGCCCGACGCCAAGCGTTGCGAGGATGAACGAGAACTCGCCGATCTGCGCAAGGCTGGCGGAAATGATCAGCGCGGTTCCCACCGAACGTTTCAGTGCTACCACGATCGCAAACGACAGGATGGCCTTGCCGATGACGATGATCGCCACCGTCGCCAGCACCTGCCATGGGCTGTTGACCACGATCATCGGGTCAAACAGCATGCCCACGGCGACAAAGAACAACACCGCGAACGCATCGCGCAGCGGCAGGCTCTCCTGCGCCGCCCGCTGCGACAGCTCGCTTTCAGACAGGATCATACCGGCAAAGAACGCCCCGAGCGCCAGCGACACGCCGAAGAGATATGCCGCACCGGCCGCAACGCCCAGCGCAATCGCCAGCACCGCGAGGCGGAACAGTTCACGGCTGCCGGTGTGGGCGGTATAGTGCAGTACCGCCGGGATCACCCGCCGCCCCACCACCAGCATGAAGCCGACAAAGGCCGCGAGCTTGATCAGCGCGATGGCAAGGATGCCGAAAATGCCAACATCGGCATTGAGCAGGCGCTCGACCAGGTCGACGAAGGGATCGTGGCTTTGGGCCGCTTCGACCCCGTTGGCGCTCGCAATCGCCGGGATCAGCACCAGCGCCAGCACCATCACCAGGTCTTCAACGATCAGCCAGCCAACCGCCAGATGGCCCTTTTCGCTATCGACCATGTGCCGGTCCTGCAGCGCCTTGAGCAGCACCACAGTCGAGGCCACCGAGAGCGCGAGCCCGAACATCAGGCCGGCGCCCAACGACCACCCCAGAAGCGTTGCAAGGCCTAGCCCGAGGAGCGTCGCACCGCCGATCTGCACCAGTGCACCCGGAATGGCGAGCGCCCGCACACTCAGCAGATCCTTCAGCGAAAAGTGCAGCCCTACTCCGAACATCAGGAGGATCACGCCGATTTCGGACAGCTCGTTGGCCAGTTCCGCATCGGCGACGAACCCGGGCGTAAACGGCCCGACGAGCACACCCGCGATCAGGTAGCCCACCAGCGGCGGCATCCGGAACCGATTGGCGATCGCTCCCAAAACAAATGCCAGCACAAGACCCACGACGACCGTCGAAATCAGCGGGGTACTGTGCGGCATGGGTGAGACCTCTATCGGAACGGATCCAGATTATGTTGAAACGCGAAGACGTTAAGATGGGGCATCAAGCGCCGTATCGCAAGCGGCGGACCCTGTTCAGGTCAGCAGTTTGTCGATCTTTTCGGCCAGCGCAACGTCTTTGCCGGTCAGCCCGCCCGCCTCGTGTGTGGTGAGCGTGATGGTGACCTTGTTATAGACGTTCGACCATTCGGGGTGATGATCGGCCTTTTCGGCAGCGAGTGCGACGCGGGTCATGAACCCGAACGCCTCGGAAAACGTCTTGAACTTGAAATCGTGGCTGATTGCGTCGGTCTTGCTGTCATAGATCCAGCCATTGAGACGCAGCAGCGCCTTCTCCCGGTCGGCAGTATTGAGTTTGTCGGCCATCTGGACAATCCTTTGTCGGTAAGCCGCAAACAATAGAGCCAGAGTGCGCCCGATCCGTGACGCCTTCGCACACCCGCGAAATCCAGTATTATCAACTCTTCGGGCATCGCGAACAGTCGCAGAGCGGACCGGCCTGGGGCAAAGAAAGCATAAACCATTTGCCGCGATAGCCCGCCGTGCGGGGCGAAACGGGCCGGTTTAGGCCAACGCCACACCTTTGGCGAAAGCAGACATTAACGGCTTGTAAGGCAGGGTCGGCAATCGACGGTGTAGGCTAATGTTCGAACCAGCACATAAATCATTGCCGCCAATCGATTACGTTTCGATGATCCGGTCACTTTATACGGATCGGCGGTCACAGGCTCTTGGCGCTTATGGCTCGGCTGCTGCCGTGGCCTTGACTTGGCTTGAGTCGCAGTCCGTCGTCCTGCTGTTGATCGCCATGGCTTTTGTTGTTGTCGGCATCGGCCGCAACATCGACATGATCATGTTCGAGCGCGAGGAACACGACGAAACCGACGTCGTGAGCGCCGCTCGCTGGGAAAAGCGCGCCATGATCGGCAGCGGCGCCATTGCGCTGCTTTACGGCACCTGGACGGCCTATAGCTTCCTCGTCGTCAACACCTTCTTTGCAGAACTGGCGAGCCTCGGCGTCTCGATGGCGGTTCTGGTCGGCGTCACGGCGCGCAACTTTGCGGTCGAGCGCGTGATGATGACCCAGGTGATGCTGATCTGCATTCCCACCTGGATCGGCATGATCCTTGACGGGCACTTCTTTACTGCGCTGCTCTCCTTCATCTTCCTCCCCTATTTCGCCAGCCTCCGCCGCCTTGCCGCCAATGTCCGCGGCATCCTCCTGCGCGCCGTGCGCGGGCGGGTCGAAGCCAGCCGGCTCGCCGCCGAACTCGATGCAGCGCTCGAAACCATGCAGCACGGCATCTGCATGCTGGACGAGCAGGGCGTCATCGCCGTCACCAATGATCGGGCCGAGCTGGTCTTTTCGCGATTCGTGCCAGGCAACTGGGGTGGCCGGCCGTTCTCGGCCATGATGTCTGCCGCCGCCGAACGCGGCACCATCCCGGCCCGCTCCGCGCAGCAATTGCAGGAAACGGTCGAAGACGGCACTGGCGGCAAGGTGCTGCTGCGGCTCGACGAGGGGCAGTTCTGCGAGGTGACCGTGTCATCGCGCCAGGACAAGACCGTGCTGCTGTTCGAAGACATCACCGAACGCGTCAAGGCCGAAGAGCGCATCAACTACATGGCGCATTACGACACGCTGACGGGTCTGCCCAACCGCGCCTATTTTACCGAACAGGTCGATGCCGACCTTGAGCGCCGCCGCCACAACCGGCGCCCCGCCAACAAGGGTGCGCGCACCGGCAAACATTCTGACATGGCCATGCTGATGATCGTCGACATCGACGATTTCAAGCATGTCAACGACACCATGGGGCACCTGATCGGCGACCGCGTGCTGATCGAAACCTCCGAGCGCCTGACCCGGGCGCTGGGCCGCGACAGCCTTGTGGCCCGCCTGGGTGGCGACGAATACGTCATCTACCGTTCGGGCGGGGTTTCGACCGCCGACACCACCACCGACGCCGAAGCGATCCTCAACGCGTTCAGCGGCCCGTTCGAGGTCGCCGGCGAAGTCTTTGCCGTCAATGTCAGTATCGGCATCGTCACCGCCGTCGAGCGCGCCGATGATCTCGATGCCCTGATGACCAAGGCCGACCTCGCGCTCTACAAGGCCAAGGCATTCGGCAAGGGTCAGGCGCAGGTGTTCCACGATGAGATGGACACCGACTACCGCTACCGCCAGCGGTTGAAGGCGGACCTCAAGGCAACCGTTGCGGCCGGTGGCCTCACCCTCGTCTACCAGCCGATCGTCGACCTCAAGTCGCGCCGCGTGGTGAGCTGCGAAGCCCTGGCACGCTGGCAGCACCCCGAGCTCGGCTCCATCCCGCCCTCGCTGTTCATCCCCATTGCCGAGGAGACCGGCATCATCTCCGATATCAGCCGCTGGGTGCTGAAATCGGCGACTGCCGAGTGCCGCAACTGGCCCGAGGAAGTCTCCATATCGGTGAACATCTCGGCGCGCGATTTCCGCAACGACGATGTCGCGGCCATGGTCAGGGAAGCACTGGCAAGTTCGGGGCTCGCCCCGCAACGGCTGGAAATCGAAGTGACCGAGACCGCGCTGCTCGAGGAAAAGGCCACCGCCACCAAGATCCTCAGCAAGCTGGCCAAACAGGGCATCGGCATCGCGCTCGACGATTTTGGCACCGGCTACTCGTCGCTGAGCTATCTGCAGGCACTACCCTTCACCAAGCTGAAGATCGACCGCAGCTTCGTCATGGATATCGTCGAGAACCCGCGCGCCCTGAAGCTGCTCAGCAACGTCGCCCAGCTCGGCAAGGACATCAACCTCACCGTCACTGCCGAAGGCGTCGAGACCGAGGATCAGCTCAACCTCATCGCCGAGCACTCCAAGGTCGACCAGATCCAGGGCTACCTGTTCGGCGTACCCCTGCCCCGCCGCGATGTCGCCGAGCTGATTGCGCGCATGGCCGCCCGCTCGCCGCTGCCTAGTGAGCCGGAAGTGCTCACCGTCGTGCCAAACCGCAAACGTGGTTAATCTGCGTTAACATCTTTCGGCTCTGACATTTTTTGGCCGCAGCGGCGTCGGCACGCGGGCAGATGCGTCTGGCTGGTGGCCGCATTGCAAAAATCCCAATTCAAATATGGCTAACGAAAGGTTAAGGTGCTTCGTATAATTGTGCGGAGTTCCTAATGCGTACCGATACTGAGGCCCCGGCGGCCACGACGACGCCTGGGCCCTCCCGTTTTGCAGGCACCCTTCTGGATATCCTCGATCGCGTCGAATATTCCCGCGTGCGCATGGATGTCACCGACAATCCGATCTACCGGCTGCGCTATGAAGCGTATCGGCGGGAAGAATCTGTTCCGTTCAACGATGCGGGCGTCGTGGTCGACGATCTCGACACCGCGCCCAATGGCATGTGCTTTGGCGTGCATATCGATGGCGAACTGGTGAGTTCGCTCCGCATGCACCACATCAGCGCGCGCCACCCGATCGGGCCGAGCATGAAGAGCTTCCCTGATGTGCTGCAGCCGCTGGTCGATCGCGGCGAAAGGTTCATCGATCCCAGCCGCTTCACCTCCGATTATGAAGCTTCGCTCGCCTACCCGGCGCTGCCGTTCCTGACGCTGCGCCTCGCGGTAATGGCAACGGTCCATTACGAGGCCACGATGTGCCTGTCGCTGGTGCGCCCCGAGCATACGGCGTTCTACCGGCGCGTCTTCCAGTCCGAGCCGATGAGCGACGTGCGCACCTATCCGGGCCTCGCCTTCCCGGTGACGCTCTATGGCGCCCGGGTCGAGGAAACCCGCCACCACTCGATCTTCACGCGCTACCCGTTCTTCATGTCGACCGAGACGGAGCGCCGGCAGCTGTTCGACCGGCCGTTCGACGACAAGTTCGAGACCCCGCAGCGCACCAGTTCGCGCCTCGCCTATGAGCGCGCCCTGCTCGAAACCGCGTTCGGAACTCACGCCGCCCCCGCAGTGACGGCCTGACGCGAGGACATAGGCAGGGAGCTTAAAAGTAGGCCCCCCTCACCCGACCTTCGGCCGACCTCTCCCCCAAAAGGGAGGTAATGAGAGGCACGATCATGCTGCCCCACCACCTCTCCCTTTGGGGGAGAGGTCGCCGCGGAGCGGCGGGTGAGGGGGCCTTTAGTCGTTCACATGCAAATAGAGGTTACCCGAGGCCTATGCCTCGGGGACCCAGACCACCATCGAACCCTTGCCGCGGTTGGCCCAGAGGTAATAGGGCACCGCCGTGAGCGTTGCTGCTGCCTCTCTTGGCGGCGCCGTGCGATAGAGCCCCGACCAGTCGCTCTCATCGATCGCCTTGCCCGACGCAGTGAGTGTCACGAGGCCACCCAGCACCGCATCGCGGTTTTCGCCGACCACGATCTCCGATTGCCGCGACAGCTTCAGCCGCTGCACCCGCCCGCCCGGATTGTCCGCTTCCTCGACGCAGTAGACCAGCGGGCCGCGCTTCAGCGCCACCCGGCCAACGTCCATGATCACCGCCGGATTGGCGAACATCCGCTCTGCCGGCATCGGCAGATCGAGCGTGATGGTGTCGCCCTTGCTCCAGGTGCGGTGGATGGTGGCGTAGCCCTTCGATGGCGACAGCGTGATCGTTTCGCCATTCACCTTGGCCGTCGCGCGCTTGCACCAGCCTGGCACGCGGAGCTTCAAATCAAACGCCTTGGGCGTTGCCGGATCGACACTGATCGAAATGGCGCCCGACCACGGGTAGTTCGAAGTCTCGCGCACCGCCACTGCCGTGCCGCCAACATCCAAATTGGACGAGATGCCGCCATAGAGATGGAAGGCAATGCCGTCCGGCGCCGTCGAGACGAAGTACCCCCCAACCGACGCCACCAGCCGCGATACGTTCATCGTGCAGCACGGGCAGGTGTGCCAGTCCCAGCGATTGGCCGAACCGTTGCTCTCCAGCGGGTTCATGTAGAAGTAGTGCTCGCCATCGCGGCTGAGCCCCGAGAGCGCGCCATTGAACAATGCCAGCTCAAGGATATCAGCATACTTGCCGTCAAGATCGAGATGCAGCATGCGCTGCGCCCAAAAGATCAACGCCACCGAAGCGCACGTCTCTGCGTACGCGGTCTGGTTGGGCAGGTCGTAGTCGTAGGTGAAGCCCTCGTTGTGCTCCGACGGCCCGAGCCCGGCGGTGACGTACATCTTGGTGACCATCACGTCATCCCAGAGCGTCTCGCAGGCTTTCCTCAGCCCCGCATCGTTCAGCTCCACCGCGAGGTCGGCCATCGCAGTATACATGTACATCGCGCGCACGGCGTGCCCGACCACCTTGTCCTGCTCGCGCACCGGCTTGTGCGACTGGCTGTACTCGTAGTTGGACTGCGCGTAGCGCTGCATCTCCCAGCCCTTCTTGATGCGCTCCTCGCGTTCGACATCGAAATAATGCGGCGGCTGGTTGCCGCGCTCGTTGATGAAATAGGCCGCGAGGTCGAGGTGCTTTTTCTCCTTGGTGAGGTGATAGAGCTTGATCAGCGCGATCTCGATTTCCTGGTGCCCGCAATAGCCGCGCTTTTGCCCCGGCCCGGTGCCGAAGGTCTGCCGGATGTGCTCGACATAGCGCTCCATGATATCGAGCCAGCGCCGGCGCCCGGTGGTCTCGAAATAGGCGATGGCGCCCTCGAGCATATGCCCGGCATTATAGAGTTCATGGTTGTCGCGCATGTTCGACCAGCGCTTTTCCGGCTCCCGGCCGAGATACCAGCAGTTGAGATAGCCGTCCGGCAGCTGCGCCTTTTCGAAGTCATCGACGATGGCTTCGATCTTGGCCTCGATATCGGCATCGCGCCGGTGGCTCAGTGCATAGCTCGCCGCCTCGATCCACTTGCCGACGTCTGAATCCCAGAACACCTGCACGGTGAAACCGTTCGGGTGGCGCGGAAAGCGCAGCGGCGGCGGCGGGTTGGGCAGCTTCAGCGAGTCAAGGAGGCCATATTCGGCCAGCTTCTTGTGCTGGCTCGGGATGGTCTTGGCCAGAACGGTGTCCAGCCGCTCCTTCCAGAAATCGCCCTCAAGGCGCACATCGACAAAGCGGACTGAGTGGTACTGGCTCATCATAACTCCCTTTGGCTCCGCCCTTTTTGAAAGGCGGTTTCGTTTCTCGTTTCTAGCGTTTGGTCGATTCCCGGACGACCAGCGTGCAGGGCAGGCGGCGGATGCCGCGCAATCTCTCGCCGCCGATCATGCCGATCAGCAGCCGTCCCGCCTCGTGCCCGAGAGCGGAGAGATTCATATCGACACTGGTGAGTGGCGGCCGCGCCGCGGAGGTCATCACCTCCCAGTTGTCGAACCCGACAATCGCCACTTCCTCCGGCACCTTGATGCCGCGTTCGCGGAGCGCATCCACCGCGCCACGCGCGATCTGGTCATTGCCGCAAAACAATCCATCCGGCCGCTCGCCGGCCCCATCGAACAGCGCCGCCACGGCCTCGCGGCCCCAGGCCTCCGACCATTTTCCGGAGAGATAGTAGCCTGGATGCTCTGGCAGCCCCGCCTCTGCCAGCGCCGCGTGATAGCCAAGCTTGCGCTGCAGCACCGCTTCGAAATGCTCAGGACCCGTGAGATAGGCGATGCGCGTGCAACCGACTTCGATCAGGTGATTGACTGCCTGGCGCGCGCCATCTTCTTCATCCGACAACAGCGACAGCGCATCACCATCGTCAGCCTGCGAATAGACATAGATCACCGGCAGCCCTGGCGGCAGCGGCCCGACTGGCGCCCGCTTGTCAGCCCGGCGCGCCGTCACCACCAGGCCGTCGATGCGCTTACCCAGCAACTGATCGAGATGCTGGCGCTCCCGCGCCGGATCGTCGGTGGCATTGCACATGAAAATGGCAATGCCCTGGTCGGCAAACTGCTCTTCCAGCGCCTGGAAGATCGGCAGCGTGAAGCGCCCGAACGAGTCCGTCGACAGCACTCCGACGGTCATCGACCGCGTCCGGTGGAGACTCTGTGCCATGTCATTGGGCCGGTAGCCGATCTGCAGGGCCACCTCATTGACCTTGTCGCGCGTCTCCTGCCTCAGCCGCCCATTGGCATTGAGCGCCTTGGACGCCGTGCCGATCGACACGCCCGCCAGCCGCGCTACATCGCGGATGGTCGGACCGTGCCGGCCGGCCTTGTCGCCGGGCCCGTTGGGAGGCGTATCACTCATTTACTTCACGGCACCATTGAGGAAGCCGGCCACGTAGTACTTCTGCAGCAAAACGTAAATCAGCACGCACGGCAGGATCGAAAGGATTACCCCTGCCTGCAGCGCACCCCAATCCACCGCCCCGAGCCGCCCTGCCCGCACGCTGACCAGCATGATCGGCACGGTGAACGAGCTCTCCTTGTTCATGAAGATCAGTGCCGAGAGGAACTCGTTCCAGCTGGCAATGAACGCAAACAGCGCTACCGTCACGATCCCCGGCACCACCAGCGGCAAAAAGATGCCGCGCAGTGCCTGGAACGACGTGCTGCCATCGACCTTCGCCGCCTCTTCGAGCTCCCGCGGAATGCTCTCGAAACTGTTGCGCATCAGGTAGATCGAGAACGGCAGTTGCAGGATCGTGTGCACCATGGCGAGCCCGAGATGCGAATTGGCGAGCCCGATCTTGGAAAACGTCAGGTAAAGCGGCGTCAGCAGCGCCTGGTAGGGCACCATCAGCGGCGCGAGCAGCAGGATGAACCAGAATTCCTTGAACCGGATCTTGAACCGCGCCAGCCCGTAGCCCGCAGGTATGGCCAGCGCGAGACAGAGGACGATCGTCAGCCCCGCCACGATGATGGAATTGCTGAGGTAGGTCAGGAACCCCGCCTGGTACTGGAACACCTTGACGTAGTTCTCGATGGTGAACCCATGCGGCAGGTAGTTGGGCGGTGTCTCATGCGCTTCCGCCATCGGCTTGATCGAGGCGAACAGCGACAGCACCAGCGGCGCCAGCATGATGACCACAACGGCGACGAGAACCGCCGCAACGATATAGCCGATCGGCCGGCTTTCGCCCGCCGCGCGGGACACATATTCCTTGGCCTTGGCCGGCGCTGCCGTTTCGATCAGCGTGGTCATGACTTGGGACTCCGGTTCGAAAGCGCCACCTGGATCGATGAAAAGACCAGGATGATCAGCGTCAAAATGATCGACAGGGCGGCGCCATAGCCGAGTTTGAAAGAAATGAAGCTGTTCTGGTAAATCCAGTACACCGAGGTGAAGGTCTGCCCGCGCGGGTTGCCGCCGGTCATGATGTAGAACTGGTCAAAGGCCAGCATCGAGCCGATCACCGAGATCAGCGTGGTCAGAAGGATCACCCTGAGCGACAGCGGCAGGATGATGTACCAGACGCGCTGCCAATAATTGCCGCCATCGATCAGCGCCGCCTCCCCGATCTCGCCATTGATCGACTGGATGCCGGCGACAAACAGCAGCATGCCGAAGCCCACCACTTTCCAGGTGACCGAAATCGTCACCGCGACCAGCGCCATATCCGTCTTGGTGAACCACACGGCAGGCTCCGCCAGCACATGGATATCGACGAGGAACCGGTTGAACAGGCCCACCTGCTGGTCGAACAGCCAGAACCAGAGGAGACTCGAAGCGCCGAGCCCGATCACCACTGGCAGGAACACCGTGGCGCGCGCGAATTGCTGCAGCGGCCGGTTGGGGGCCGTCAGCAGGGCCAGCGCGAAGCCGAGCCCCATCAGGAACGGCGTGATGAACACCGTGTACTTGACAGTGAACCACAGCGCGCGCCAGAACGCGGCATCGCTGAACGCCTTGATGTAATTGGCAAAGCCGATGAACTTGCCACCGCCGAGCAGCGAGGCGTCGGTCAGCGACAGATAGACCAGCTGCCCCAGCGGCCAGAACACAAACAGCCCCACAAAGGCCAGTGCCGGCAGGACATAGAGAAAGCCTTCGCTGTTGCGCAGCGCCCGGATCACGAAGTGGCTCCTGTTCTCAATTCGGAAAGATTGGGGTTCACGGCAGAAGCCGCGAACCCCGGGGTCCGGGAGGACCGTTTACTGCGCCGCGATGGCGTGCATGGCGTCGCGCGCCGCCTGGATGGCGCCGTCGATATCGCCGTCGAACACTGCCGTCTGGATCATCGTCAGCCACGGCGACTGGTCGGCATTGACCATGTCGTTGAAGTGGAAGGCATAGGGTGTCTGCCCGATGCCCACCGCCTGCGCGGTGGTGACGTAGCGCGGTTCGGCCTTGAAGAACTCGTTGTCGGCCAGATCCGAGCGTGAGGGCAGGATCAGGTTCTTGGCGAGGCCCTGGAGCTGTGCTTCGTCGGTCAGCTGCCACTGGATGAACTTGGTGGCGAGGTCTGCATGCTTGGAGCCGGTCGGGATGGCGATCACGTCACCGCCGACAAAGCTCGACTGGTTGCCATCCTTGATGCCCGGCAGCGGTGCGATGCCGAAGTCGATCTCGGGATGGTTGGCCTTAAGCGCCGCGATGGCAAAGCCACCCGAGCCCTGCATGCCGATGGTGCCGGTTTCGAACGTCGCCTGGAAGTTCGCCCCGGTATCGGCTTCCGCGCTTTCCGGAATGACGCCGGCCGCCCACATGTCGTGGAGCATGGTCAGCACTTCCTTGACGCCCGGACCGTCCATCGCCGGCGCATCGCCGCTCGTGGGCAGGAGCGTTGCGCCCGAGCCCCACATCATCGGCGCCTGGGTGAAGATATTGCACCCGCCGCACGAGCCGGAGAAATAATAGCCATAGAGCGACGGGTCGGCCGCATGGATCTTGGTGGCATAATCCTGGAGCTCAGCCAGCGTCTTGGGCGGCTGTTCCGGATCGAGCCCGGCCTTCTTGAAGATGCCCTTGTTGTACAAGAGGATCGAGACGTCCGGGGTGAAGCCGGTGCCATAGAGCTTGCCATCATAGGTGGCGAGATCGCGGAAGGCCTTTGCGACCTTGGCCTGGTTCGGATCGGCGCCGAGCGTCGCGGTCAGGTCTGTCAGGAACCCGGCTTTCATGAAGTCGGGCATGAAGATCAGGTCGAACGAGATCAGGTCCGGCACGTCACCGGCCTGCACGCCCGTCGCCAGCTTGGTCACCATCTGGTTGTCGGGAATGGTGGTCAGCTCGATCTTGTCGTCATGTGACGAATTCCACAGATCGATCATGTGCTGGGCCGCGTTCGAGCTCGATGCGCGCGCGAACATGCTCAGCGTTTCGGCAAAGGCCGCGCCAGGCAAAATGGCAGTGGCCGACATGGAGACGGCAAGCGCCATCTGCCACAGGTTTGGCATTCTCATGAGTTCCTCCCTCGTGCCAATCAGACCGCCGGCCCTTGCTGCGCAAGGCTCCTTGCCGGAGGTTCTGTCTCTCGGGAAAAGCTTTTCCGTCGGGTTCTGCACCCTTTTTGAGGGAACATCCTGACGATTTGGGAAAAGCTTTTCTCGCGCTTTACCTCGCATGTTTTGCCAGCCTCGGCAAGAGCTTGGGAAAAGCTTTTCTTGGATTATCCGCGCGGTAGGCTATCGAGCGTGCTGACCCAGTTCACCACGTTCTCCACCGCCCGTTGCTCCGGCAGGCCACCCGCCGCCAGCTCTGAAAGCCTCAGGGCAGAAGTGTAGAGCATCACCAGTTCCCGGTTCACGTCGCGCTTCGCCAGCACCTCGTAGCGTGCGATGATCCGGAGCGTGAGGTCGGCGGAAATCCAGTTGCTGTAGCTGAGGTCGCGATGGCGTGAGCCAAAGCCGGAATCGGCGAAATCGAACACGCCGTTGAGCATCCCCGTCGCATGGTCAAACGCCATGTTCCAGCCATGGCCGTCGAAATAACCATAGACCAGCTCATCGCCGGCAATCGCCAGCTTGCGGTAGGCTTTCACGGTGCGCTTGAGGAACGGATAGAACTTCTTCGCCAGCAGCGGTTCCGCGCCCGCCAGAACGTCGTCCGGTGCCATCCATGGGTCCACCGCCACCGCGCCGACGGCCTGCATCCGGTTCAAAGGCAGCGCGTGCAGTTCGGCATAAAGCTGAGCCATGCGCGTGGCCAGCGCGTTGCGGCGGCCCTCGTCAAGCGCCTCATAGTCTGTGGCCTCGAGCGATGTGCCGGCAATTTTCCTGTGCTGCGAAAACGGCTGCGGCCCCTCGTGCCAGACCATTTGCGGCAGCGACATCGTCACGCGCGGCCTGAGAAACGCGAGCACCGCGACCTCGCGCCGCAACCGCACTTCAGCGTCGGCATGGCGCGCAAATTTGAATATCCACCCGTCGCACTCCAGCGCGACGCTATCCCAACCCGCACCAATCAGACTGAATCCGGCACCCGCAAACTGCGGGAGAGTCCCGATGACGATGGCACGATAGCGTGCCAGATCAGCCTTTGGATCCGGGATCGGAGTAACGGTGAGCGCCTCGCGCATCTGGTCCCCCCGGCAGGCAACGCGAATCTATCCCACCTGCCGCCGAACGCAACTGCCTCGAAGGGTCTGGATACAGCCCCAATTGGGGCTCACGCGCGGCGCTGCACCTTGGGCGGCATCGACTTCGTGCGGCGTACGCCGGCAGTGCGCCCGCGCGGCGCACGACGATGCGAGGTGACATCCCGGCGCAGGCCAAGGGCCTCGGCAACAGCATTTTCCAGCAGCTTTTCAATTTGCAGGCGCGTCATGGCGTTTCTCCTGAGTGACAGCCTCAAGGCCATCGTCTGGAGTTAGCAACGCGAACGATCCCCGCCGGGTTGCCAAATCGTCTTCACGTTTTGGTAATCTCTTCTTAGCTGCCCGCTAGGGCTGCTGCACCCGTTCGGCAAGTCGCACGGCAGCCCGATAAGTCTCGACCGGATCCAGCGCTGGCCGCGGCAGCAGATCCTCCCCCCGGTTTCGGGCAGCTATCCAGTCGATCGAACGCGCCGGCGGCAATGCCTCTGTAAAACGGGGCGGCAATGTCAGAACTTCATGCTCCAGCTCCCGAAACTGCCCGATGTCTTTTGGTGATGTCTGCACGAGCGACGCGATACTGACCATCTGGCTGTTAAATTTGGATGCCGGAACGGCGGCTGCAAATCGCGCTTCGTCGAAGATGTAGAACCGCTCGAGGTAGGCATCCTCATCTAGCCGGTTTTGCCAGCCGAGATCGTTACGCAATGACCCCTCCGACCAGGCAAGCTTGTTGCGGCCGTTGATCCGTGCCTTCGAAATTGTCACATCCATGGCCCGCAGATGAAACAGGTAGAGGCCCGCCGCCATCGCGACAGGCTCGGTCGTGTTGTGAAATCCGATGCCCCAGAAAACCGGCGCCTTGTGAATCAGCTGCTTGCAATAGCCGCGCTCAAACTGCACAAAACGCCGCTGTTCGAAAACACCACGGCTCGGCGAATAGTCCGGCTCGTCTGAGATGTGCTGGATCACATTGAGGCCCACAGCGTTGAAATGATCCAGCGCGGTTCGTTCGATGTAGTCCCGAAGCCCCACGCCAAACAGCGGATCAGGCACCAGAAACTCATCAATATCGACGTAGATTACCGCATCATAGAGGCGCTTGATCTCGTTGTGAAAAAAGCTCACGTCCCGGCACCGGAGATCCTGGTCGATCTCGGCCTGATCGATCTTGATCACATTGACCCCACCCAGATTATCCGTCGACCCGTCGGTCGAGCCGTCATCGATCAGATAGAGGTTATCGAGCCCGAACAGCGATCCATAGTAGGTTAGCCACAGCGGCAGCAGAATGGCCTCGTTATAGACCGTGCAGATCACGGCAACCCGGTATTGCGGTCCGTTGGGCAAGGGCAACTCTTGAATCAAAATAGGCCGACAAGGTTCTCATGAACGAGCTTTGTGGCCAAGTCTGATCACGCCTCGCGACGGCCGCTTGTTCTCCACATGATTTTCGCTTATCCAGTTTGCTCTTGGCCCAAACACGAACAGGGAGACGCGATATGACAGTTTGCATGCGACCGCATCCCTTTGGGCTGCTTCCGGCGCACCGTTAGGTCGCCTGCGCGCCATACCCCGGCGCCCTCGTTTTCTCCGTATTCGCCGCTCTACGGCACCGTCATTTCTCCAGTCTGGGACCGGCTTTGCGCCTTTGGCGTGCCGGCTTGATTTCATGGCCCGCTCGAAAACCAAACTGAACGGTCAAGCCTTCTCCAAGGTGCTGCGCTTTTCCGCGCAGCACTGGAAAAAGCAGCCGCTGCGCATCGCCGGCATCGGCGCGATGATCTTTGTGTCGACCATCGCTGACGTCCTGACCCCGCTCTATGCCGGCCATCTCGTCGATGCGGTAGCGACTAGCGCCGCCAGCGATGTCATCGCCTGGAACGCCGCCATCACCGCCTTCCTGATCCTCCTCGCCCTCGGGCTCGCCGCGCTGATCACCCGCCAGTTCGCCTGGATGGGGATGATCACCGTGACGCTGAAAATGATGGGCGACATCACCGCCGATGCCTTTGCCCGCGTTCAGCGCTTTTCGACCGATTGGCATGCCAACGCCTTTGCCGGCTCCACCGTGCGCAAAGTGACGCGCGGCATCTGGGCGCTCGATCTGCTCAATGACACGCTGCTCCTCGCCATGCTCCCCTCGCTGGTGATGCTGGTCGGCACGACCGTGCTGCTCGGCGTCTTCTGGCCGCTGATGGGGCTGATCATCGGGCTCGGTTCGGTGCTCTATATCGTCGTCACCGTTGTCCTCTCGGTCGCCTATGTCGCCCCGGCAGCCAGCCTTGCCAACGCCTGGGACACGAGGCTCGGCGGCGCGCTGGCCGATGCCATTTCCTGCAACGTCATCGTCAAGGGCTTTGGCGCCGAGCAGCGCGAGGAGGCCCGCCTCGGCCACGTCGTCGAAAAGTGGCGCCACCGCACCGAACGCACCTGGCAGCGCGGCACGCTCAACGGCACTGCCCAGCAGGCGATGCTGCTGCTGCTGCGTGCCGGCATTGTCGGTGCGGCGCTGATCCTCTGGCAACAGGGGCTGGCGGCAGCCGGCGACATCACCTTCGTCGTCACCACCTTCTTCGTTCTCCAGGGGTACCTGCGCGACGTTGGCATGCACGTGCGCAACCTGCAGCGCTCGGTCAACGACATGGAAGAACTGGTCGGGCTCTACGATCAGCCGCTCGGTATCGACGACCGCAAGTCCGCTGTCCCGCTGCTGATCAAAAAGGGTGGCATCACCTTCGAGAACGTCGATTTCCACTACGGCAACCACGCCCGCCCGCTCTACAGCAATTTCTCGGCGACCATCGCGCCGGGCGAGCGGGTGGGCCTAGTCGGCCATTCCGGCTCGGGCAAGACCACCTTCGTCAAGCTGATCCAGCGCCTCTACGACGTCACCGGCGGCCGCATCGCCATCGACGGCCTCGATATCCGCGATGTCACCCAGGCGACGCTGCGCCAGCAGATCGCCATCGTGCAGCAGGAGCCGGTGCTGTTCCACCGTTCGCTCGCCGACAACATCGCCTATGGCCGCCCCGGCGCCGGCCGCGACGACATCGTCGCTGCCGCAAAGCTCGCCAACGCCCATGGCTTCATCGAGCGCCTGCCCAAGGGCTACGAAACGCTGGTGGGTGAACGCGGCATCAAGCTCTCGGGTGGCGAACGCCAGCGCGTCGCCATCGCCCGCGCCTTCCTCGCTGATGCCAAGGTGCTGATCCTCGACGAGGCCACCTCCAGCCTCGATAGCGAAAGCGAAGCGCTGATCCAGGAAGCCATGGTCCGCCTCATGGAAGGGCGCACCACCATCGTCATCGCCCACCGGCTCTCGACGGTGCGCGCGCTCGACCGGCTGATGGTGTTCGATGCCGGCAAGGTGGTCGAGGAAGGCACGCACGCCGCGCTCGTTACGCGCCCCGACGGCATCTACCGTCGCCTCTTCGAGCGTCAGGCGATGGAACTGGTCAAGGGCCTCAGCGCCGCTGCCGAATAAACGGAAAGACCCTCCGGGTTGAGCCGGAGGGTCCCAATCAGGCCACTGCTTTTAGGAGGCTTGGCCTGACCCGGCACGCTGCCTTACTTGGGCAGCAGCACCTTGTTGACGACCTGGATCACACCGTTCGACTGGTTGACGTCCTTGATCGTGATCCGTGCGATATCGCCGCTCTCGGAGACGATCGAGACATAACCACCGACCAGCGCTGCGGTCAGCCGGTCGCCGCTCAGCGTCTTGAACGACCACTGCCCGCCATTCTCCTCAGCCTTGGCCTTGAGGTCGGCATAGGACCACGCGCCAGACGCCACATGCGCGGTCAGGATCTTGACCAGCGTCTTGCGGTTTTCGGCCTTCAGAAGGTTCTCGACCGTGCCCTTGGGCAGGGCCGCGAAGGCGGCATTGGTCGGTGCGAAAACGGTGAACGGGCCGGGCCCCGACAGTGCCTCGACAAGGCCTGCGGCCTTCACGGCGGCGACCAGTGTCGTGTGGTCACGCGAGTTGATGGCGTTCTCGATGATGTTCTTGGTGTCATACATGGCCGCGCCACCAACCATCTTGGTCGCGGCAACCGCCGGCATCGTCACCGCACCGAGCGCGAGGACCGATACGGCAAAAAGCGTCTTGAGCATCTTCTTCATGAGTGTTCTCCCTGGGACAGGTCTGCTGCTGTCGGGAGAAGCTACGGAAGTGCGGCTGGAAAAGTTTCGGGGCGCTGCACGGTGCCGCGTGGAGCAATACACCCTCGCCCACACTGATATGTAGCGCACAAGGGGCTTGCTTCAAGACCCCCACCATCGTCTACGAAAGAGGCCGTTTCAGCACTCTGAAAGGCAAACCCATGCAGATCACCGAGCACGCTGTCGTCATCGCCGGGGGCGGGCCTACCGGCCTGATGCTAGCCGCCGAATTGGCCCTTGCCGGAGTAGACGCCGCCATTGTCGAACGCCGCGCCACACAAGCTCTCGCGGGCTCCCGGGCCGGTGGCCTCAGCGCCCGTACCCTCGAGATTCTCGACCAGCGCGGCATCGTCGACCGGTTTCTTGCCGAAGGCCAGAAAGCCCAGGTCGCGGGCTTTGCCGTCACCCGCCTCGACATCACCGATCTGCCGACGCGGCACAATTACGGGCTGGCGCTATGGCAGAACCATATCGAGCGCATCCTCGCGGGGTGGGTGGCGGAGCTACCCATGACCGTCTATCGCGGCACCACGGTCACCGGTCTTGCCCAGGATGAAACGGGGGTGAGTGTCACCCTCGACAGCGGCGCCTCCCTCAGGGCTGGCTATCTCGTCGGCTGCGATGGCGGACGCAGTCTGGTGCGCAAAGCCGCCAACATTGCCTTTCCGGGCTGGGACGCTTCCACCAGCAACCTCCTCGCCGAGGTTGAAATGTCAGAGACCCCACCCCTCGGCATGCATCAGACCGCGCACGGAACCCACGGCTTCGGCCGGGTGGACTACGAGATCCGCAACGGCGAAATCATCTATGCCGACCACGGGCCAATCCGCGTCATGCTCAGCGAGGCCGAAGCGGGCGCGGCGAGCGAGCCCACTCTCGCGGACCTGCGCCAAGCACTGGTCGCCCGCTGCGGCACCGACTACGGCATCCATTCCCCAACCTGGATCACCCGCTTCACCGACGCCACGCGGCAGGCAGCGAGCTACCGCGCTGGCCGGGTTTTCCTTGCCGGCGACGCGGCCCACATCCACTCGCCCGTCGGCGGCCAGGGCCTCAACATGGGCATGCAGGATGCGGTGAACCTTGGCTGGAAGCTGGCCCAAGTGATCAATGGTACATCTCCCGAAACGCTCCTCGATACCTATCACGCCGAGCGCCATCCGGTGGCGGCGCGCGTTCTGCGCAAGACCATGGCGCAGACCGTGCTGCAGCGTCCCAATGACGAGCGCATCACGGCGCTCGGCGAAACCATCGCTGACCTGCTCAAGATGGACGAGCCGCGCCGGCGCTATGGCGCCATGATGTCCGGGCTCGATATCGCCTACGATCTTGGCGCCGGGCACCCGCTGCTCGGCCGCCGCATGCCCGATCTTGATCTGACCACTGACGAGGGACCCAAGCGGCTCTTCACGTTGCTCCATCGCGCCCGCCCAATCCTGCTGCGGCTCGATGGGCCGGGCACGATCGATGCTGCGCCATGGTCGGATCGCGTGCAGATCGTCGAGACGCACTATGCCGGCCCGTGGCAGTTGCCCGGGCTAGGCGACGTCGCCGCACCCACAGCGGTGCTTGTGCGTCCCGACGGCCACGTCGCCTGGGTCGGGGAGGGCGGCGAAGCCGGGTTGACCGACGCCCTCACCCGCTGGTTCGGCGCACCACGCGCCGCGTGAGCGTTGTCGACCCTCCGTCACGAGGGCCGCCCCTTTCACAAAGTCGCCCCGCGGTCTTGGCATTCATCGTAGAATGCCGATATAAATCCGCATGACCAAGCTTCCCCTCTCGATCCTCGATCTCGCCCCCGTTTCCGAAGGCACCAGCACCGAGGCGGCGTTGCGCCAGGTGGTGCGCCTTGCACAACTGGGCGACGAGCTGGGCTATACCCGAGTATGGTACGCCGAACACCACGGCATGCCCTCGATCGCCTCGTCATCCCCCGAAGTGCTGATCGCCACCTCTGCTGCCAACACCAGACGCATCCGCGTCGGCTCGGGCGGCGTCATGCTGCCCAATCACGTGCCGCTGCGTGTGGTCGAAACCTACCGCACGCTGGCCGGCTTCAACCCCGGCCGCATCGATTTGGGCATCGGCCGCGCTGGTGGCAGTGATGGCCGCACGCTCTCGGCGCTGCGCTCGGTCGGTGGCGAACACTTTTCCGAAGAGCTGGCGGAAATGCTCGCCTTCGACCAGGAAGGCTTCCCCGCCAACCACCCGTTCAGCGCCATCACCGTGGCGCCCGAAAACGTCGACCTGCCGCCGATCTATCTTCTGGGCTCTAGCGGCGCCAGCGCCGCGGCGGCCGGCCATCTCGGCGCCGGCTATTCCTTTGCCGCCCATTTCAGCGCCACCCCTGCAGCACCAGCTTTCGCCGCCTATCGCGCCGCCTTCATCCCCAACCCGGTGTTCCCGGCCCCCCACGCCATCATCGCGCTCTCGGCGCTGGTCGCGCCCACCGATGAAGAGGCGCAGTTCCTTGCCGGCTCGCAGGCACTGAGCTGGGCGCTGTTCCATTCCGGCCAGATCCGCAAACTCGTCTCCCCCGAAGCCGCCGCCGCGCACCCCTACACCCCGCGCGAGCGCGCCATCATCGAAAACCAGTCCGCCCTCTGGATCATCGGCTCCCCCGACAGCGTAAAGCGCCAGATCGAACAAAAAGTCTCAGAATCCGGCGCCGACGAAGTCATGATCACCACCACCGCCTGGGACTACGAGCTCCGCCTCAGGTCCTATCGGCTCTTGGCGGAAGCGTTCGGGCTTTAGCCTTTCTGCCTTCTCCCCTTGTGGGAGAAGGTGCCCGAAGGGCGGATGAGGGGTTATCTCAACACGCTCCGATCGCTCGTCGCTTTGCTCCGATCGCGCAACACAACGTGTTGCGGACCCCTCATCCGGCGCTACGCGCCACCTTCTCCCACAAGGGGAGAAGGCAAGAAGCAGCGGTCTCGTTGCCTACCCCCGCACTGCCCGCCACGCCGCAATAATTGCATCCGCCGACATCTCGATATCCTCGGCGGTCGTCTCGCCCGAGCTGATCGAAATCCGCATCACCCAGTCGCCGCGCCAGGCGGAGCCGGCGGCAAAACACACGCCATCCTGCTGCACCTTCGCGATCACCGCCTCGGTCGCAGATTTCCGCGCGGCGGCGTCGCCGGTGCCGAAATTGACGATCAGCTGGTTGATGGCGAGCTCGTTGACCACCCGCACCCCCGGCTCCACCGCAAGCCGCGCGGCCATCTGCTCGGTAAACCGGCAGTGCCGGTCGACCATCTCGGCAATCCCGTTCTTCCCAAAGGTCTTGATCAGCGCCCAGACCGGCACGCCGCGCGCCCTGCGGCTGAGCTCCGGCACATAGTTCGACGGCACGCGGTCGCCCTGCGCGATCGAGGGGAGGTAAGACGACCATTGCGTCATCGCCCCCAGCAACGCGTCGCGGTGCCGCACGATCGCGAAACCGCAATCGTAGGGCGCCTGCAGCCACTTATGCCCATCCGTCACCCAGCTGTCGCAGCCCTCGATCCCACGGGTGAGATGCTTCAGCCGCGGCGTCGCCCTGGCCCAGAGCCCGAAGGCGCCGTCCACATGCACCCACGCATCATGCGCCTTGCCGATGGCGACAATTTCCGTGAACGGATCGAACGCCCCGGTATTGATCTGCCCCGCCTGCGCGATGATGATCTTGGGGCCGGTGAGCCCGGCAATCGCCGCCTCCAGCGCACTTGGGAGCATCCGCCCCTGGTCGTCGGTCGCGATGGTGATGACGCGCTTGCGACCAAAGCCGATCAGCTGCAGCGATGAAAACAGCGACGAATGCGCATCCGCCCCGATCAGCACATGCACCGGCGGCGCCCCGAACAGCCCATCCGCATCCGGGTCCCACCCGGCCTTGAGCAGCACGCCGGTGCGCGCTGCTGCGAGGCACGTGCCATTGGCAACCGTGGCGCCCGTCGAAAACCCGATTCCGCTCTCAGCCGGCAGGTCCAGAATTTCGAGGAGCCACCGCTCCGCCATTTCTTCCAGCGCTGCCGCGGATGGCGCGGTGGATTGGTACCCGGCATTCTGCCCCCAGGCGCTGACCAGCCAGTCGGCTGCCACACCCGCTGGGTGCGATGCACCCATCACCCAGGCAAAGAACCGTGAGCCCACCGTCGGCATCAGCCCCGGCTCTGCGACCGCCACTAGCTCTTCGAGAACCGCAGCGGCATCCATGCCATTGACCGGCACAGGTCCGGCGATCTGGTCGCGAATACTGTGATAGTCCCGCTCCGGCCGCGCCAGCCCGTCGCCCACCCGTTCGCGATAGGCAATGGCATGCGTCATGGCTCGCCCGAGCAGCGCCCGCAGATCTTCAGCCATCGTGTCCTCCGATTTTGCGCCCGCAGTGATACCCGCTGCACACGGCTCACACCAGCCAGACCGCTCAGGCCAGCGGCGCTGCCGTCGAACCCCGCACGTCCAGCGTCGTCTCCAGCACCTGCCGCTCAGGCTCTGCTGTTGGCTGGAGGATCGCGCGCACCGCGCGGCGCCCCATCTCGAGGATCGGTTGCGCCATGGTCGTCAACGGCGGCTCTGAGCGCGCCGCCTCCGGCACGCCGTCAAAGCCGATCACCGAGACATCCCTCGGCACGCTGAGGCGGTGTTCGGCCAGCCATTTGAGCGCCACCAGCGCGATCCGGTCCGACATGCAGAGCAGCGCCGTGGGATACGGTTGAGCCGCAAACAGCGCCTCCAGCCCGGCACTTGTGCTGGCATCGGTCGATTGCGTCTCCCACACCGGCACCATCGAGGTATCGATGCCGTATTCTCCCAGCACGGAGAAATACCCCTCGGCCCTGAGCTTCGAGGTCTGGTAGCGCGCGACGGCGATCTGCGCTGCGGTAACAGGCCCGACATGGCCATCATCGAACTCCAGCGCCAGCACACCGAAGCGCCGGTGACCCAACTCACACAGATGCCGGGCGGCGCGCTGCGCGCCGATGAAGTCATCCACCCCAATGGCACTCACGCTCGGATCAGGCCGTCCCAGCGCCAGCGCCACGAAGGGCAACTGCCGCTGGCGCGTCAGCTCCACCAGCCGTTCGCCACCCTCGAGGCAAAGCAGCACGAAGCCATCGACCAGTGCGCTTTCTATATTCCAGGCCAGCCGCTCGTTGTTCTGTGCCGAAACCAGCGCCAGCCCCGAGCCCTCCGCGTCACAGGCCTCCGAGATGCCGCGCATCAGTTCACGCGCGAACGGATCGTCGAAGAAATAGCTCAGCGGCTCCGACGTTGCGACGCCGATGGCGTTGACCTTGCCTGCCCTCAACATCCTCCCGCGCGGGTCCGGCCCTCGATAGCCGATACTGGCGGCGATTGCCTTGACGTGCTCCCGCACTTCCTGTCGCACCAGTTCGGGCCGGCTGAAGACGTTCGACACCGTCCCCTGCGACACGCCCGCCGCCTTGGCGACATCAGCCAGCCGCGCCGTGCGCTCAATCCGGGAACCGCTCATCAACAGGTCTGCTCCAGCCTTAGTCGTCGATCTGCGTACCAGCTTTTTGAACCGGTTCAAATAGTGCTTGACTTCATTCCCGGACAAACTATGTTTTGAATCGATTCAACGCCTCTTCTTGTTGGTGAATTGAATCGATTCAAAATCTAAACAGGAGGCCAGCATGGCCTTGATGGAACAGCACTGCCCGACTTCGATCGACGCCCCCGCATCCGGCGCCACGCCCTTGCGCAACATCCCGCGCGCACCCAGCCTCCGCGCGCTTCTCGCAAGCTGGTGGGCCGCCCGTGCTGAGCGCCGCCAGATTGCCCACTTGTCGCGCCTCAGCCCCCGTCGCCTGCGAGACCTCGGCTACCATCCTGCCGATATCTATAGCACCGTCGAAGGCACCTGGGATGAAGTCACCGTCGACCGCTTCCGCCGCCTTCAAGACGACTGAACCGGAAAAGGGACGTCGGCGCTTGGCTCAGTCCGCAAGCACCCGGATCAGGCGATTGGCGCTCTGCAACCGTTCGGCCAGCACCCGTCCGAGGGCGCGGTGGAAGGCAGCCGCCGCCGCCGGCTGTTCAACCTCAACCTTGTCGAGCGCGGCGCGGCTGAGCTTGAACGCCACCACCTGCGTCCGCGCCAGCGCCGAGGCCGAGCGCGCCTCCCGTCCATAAAACGCGATCTCGCCGAGGATGGTGCCGGGCGCAAAGTCCATCAGCGCGAGCGGCGCGTCACCCTTGGTCTCAAGCATCACTGAGCCCTGGCCGGACTCGACGATCAGGATGTCATCCGCGGCAGTGCCCTGGAGGATCAGCCGCTCGTCGGCCTGATACTCCATGCGTTCGAGGTAAGGGAAAACCGCGCCCGCAAGCTCGGTATCCCCCAGCAACTGACCCAGCGACACTTGTGCCGGCACAATGTCGGGGCGCGTCTCCGCCAGCGCGCCGAGCAGTTCACCCTCGGCCCAGTTGAGCGCCGCATCGAGGTCGGGCGCGAGGTGGAAAGGCGCGGTGCGGATGTCGAGACCCCCGTCAACAAGGCGCTGCCCCAGCGGCCCAAGTCCGGCGAAGACCACTCTGAACCCATCGCGTTCCGCGATGCGGCGCAGGCGCTCGAAGCTGAGAATGGTGGACGAGTCGACCCCGGTGACGCGGCTGAAGTCGAGGATGGCGAACCAGGCTCCATTTTTGCCGGCCGTCTGGGCCTGCCCAGTGATGCGCTGCACGATCCGGTCGCTGGTACCAAAGAACAGGAAGCCGGCAAGCTTGATGATGGTGATGGCCTCGCCGCGGCTTGCCATTTCGCTGCGGCGCAGTGGCGTGATGTTGCGCGAGTGAAGATCGCGCCCGGTGGCGATGAAGCGCACCCCGTCGACCCGCGCATATTCGACCGCAAACAGCACCAGCGCCGTCAACAGCCCCATGGCGATGCCGGCCGGGAGCCCAGCGGCGATGCTGACCCCGAGAATAACGAGAATGATGGCGTATTCGGACCGCCTGAGAGTTCGGATCGGCCGCACCAGCCAGTCCATGATCAGCGACACGCCGACCCAGATCAGCAGCGCGCCCAGCATCGGCACCGGAACCCGGGCGAAGACCTGTGGCGCAAAGGCCAGCGCCAGGATGGCGACGGCACCGGTCACAACCCCGGTAGCGCGATACCAGGCGCCCAGACGTTCGGCCAGCATCGTGGTCGAAACCGCTGGAAAGCCGGGAATTCCGCCAAACAGGCCCGAAAGCACGTTGCCCGCGCCCATCGAACGCAGCTCGGCATTGAGGTCGATATCGCGACGCGTGTCGAGTTCGATGCCGCTGACATTCATCATCGCACCCGCCGTGGTGATGATGACCACAAAGGGTGCAAACAGCAGCCCCGACGCCACCGCGCTCCAGTCGACATTGCCCAATTGATCGATGCCCACCGGTGGCCAGCCGAGCCCGGTCGCGGGCACCAAGGCCAGCCACCCAAGCGCTTCGAGCTCAGGCTGCGACAGGCCAAGCACCGCCACCACAATGTTGAACAGCGCGATGGCCGCAAGGGCACCCAGTGGCAGCGCCACGCCTGAAGGAAAGCGCCGATTGGCGAGTTCGACCGCAACGACGAAACAGAGCGCAGCACCAATTTTCAGCGCCACAACGCCATCGGCCAGCTCGAGCAACCGAGGGAGGCTCAGATGCCCACCGATAATGGTCTCAAGCCCACCGGTGATCAGGTACCAGCCGGTGATGGCCAGAAAGCCGGCAAACACCGGATAGGGCACATAGCGCGTGATCCGCCCCAGCCGCAGCGCGCCGAGCGCATACATCGTCACCCCGCACAGCACACTGGCAAGCCCGATTGTCACGAGAATGGTCGGCAGTAGTCCGCTCGCAGGATCACCGCCGAATGCAGCCGTCGCAGCGCCGGTCACCGCCGCCAGCGCCACGACCGAGATCTCCTGCGTCGTCGTCACCTGCCCCGGCATGGTGCTGAGGAAGGCCGTGGCGATCGGCAGGATGGCAGTAGCGAACAGGATCGCGCTGGCGATCGGGGTCAGCAGTGGCAACAGGTCGCCGCGCGCCAGCAGCACGCTGTTGCTCAGCGCCAGCGCCACCGACATCAGGCCACAAAGAAAACCAGTGACGGCAATGCTCACTGCGCGCTGAAAAATCATGGGTCCACGTAAGCTCTAAAAAAGCGGACCCTGCGTAATTTCAGCAGGCTTGGCAAGCACCTGCGGGCCGCGACGCGGCCCGCCACCAGTCTTGAAAGCCCCCGATCAGGCCTGCAGTTTGCGGAGGATCGCGGCGCCCATTTCCTCGGTGCCAACGGTCTTGCGGTTCTGCTCGCCGATATCGCCGGTGCGCAGCCCCTCGGCCAGCACGGCCGAAATGGCGGCTTCCAGCCGGTCAGCCAGCACCACCATGTTGAACGAATAGCGCAGCGCCATCGCAAAGCTCGCGAGCATGGCGATCGGGTTGGCGATGCCCTTGCCGGCAATGTCGGGCGCCGAGCCGTGCACAGGCTCATAGAGCGCCTTGCGCTTGCCAGTCACCGGATCGGGCGCCCCGAGCGAGGCGGACGGCAGCATGCCGAGCGAGCCGGTCAGCATCGCCGCCGCATCGGAAAGGATGTCGCCGAAGAGGTTGTCCGTCACCATCACGTCGAACTGCTTGGGGTTGCGCACCAGCTGCATCGCCGCGTTGTCGGCGAGAATATGGTGGAACTCGACATCCGGGTAATCCTTGGCGACAGCCTGCGCCACCTCGTCCCAGAGCACGCCCGACTTCATGACATTCTTCTTGTCGGCCGAGTGTACCTTGTTCTTCCGGGTGCGGGCGAGGTCCATCGCGACGCGCACGATGCGGTCGATTTCGTAGGTCTCGTAGACCTGCGTATCAATAGCGCGCTTCTGGCCATTGCCGAGATCGGTGATGGTCTTGGGCTCGCCGAAATAGACGCCGCCGGTCAGTTCGCGGACGATGAGGATATCCAGCCCCTCGATCAGCTCGCGCTTCAGCGAGGAGGCATCGGCCAGCGCCGGATAGCAGATCGCCGGACGGAGGTTGGCGAACAGCTGCAAATCCTTGCGCAGGCGCAAGAGACCCGCCTCCGGGCGCTTGTCATAGGGAACCTTGTCCCACTTCGGCCCGCCGACTGCGCCGAAGATCACGGCATCAGCGGCCAGCGCCTTCTGCATGTCCTCTTCCGAAATCGCCTCGCCATAGGCGTCATAGGCGCAACCACCCACCAGCCCGCTGTCGAAGGTAAAATCGGTCTCGCCTTGGCTGTTGAGCCAGGTCACCACCTTGACCACCTCCTTCATGATCTCGGTGCCGATGCCGTCGCCGGGGAGAAGGAAGAGTTTCTGGGCCATTTGAAGGGTCTCGAGAGTTTTCTTTGGGTTGAGCTATCTAGTGCAGACCGACGCCGCCGCAAAGCGGGATTTGCACGTGGCTGGCGCGGCCGCTTCAGAGATACTTGCGCAGGAAGTAGCGGCTCGACCCGCGCGGGAAATCATTGAGCTCACCAAACACCTCGTAGCCGAGTTTTTCGTAAAAGCCGCGCGCCTGGAAGGCGAAGGTATCGAGCCAGATCCCCACCAGCCCGCGCTCCCGCGCAAACGCCTCAGCCCGCGCCATCACCCTGGTGCCCAGCCCGTCACCACGCAGCGTTTCAGGCAGGTGGAACAGGTTGATATAGAGCCAGTCGAACATTTCTTTGCCCGTCAGCCCGCCCAGCGTCTCGCCGGTGACGGGGTCGCGCACCAGCACCGCGAAGGGCTGCTGGCCGGTGGGGCGCGGCGCGTTCCGGATATTGAAAGCGAGCAGCCCGTCAAACACCGCCTGCTCGTCCGCCGCCTCAGGGTCGAGCACAAGGACGATATCGAACTTCATTTCAGCTTCCATGTCAGATGGAGGCGCTGTCGAAGCGCTTTTGCATGAAGTAGCGGGCGCCGCCGACAGGATGGTCATGCAGCGTGCCGAACACGACAAAACCGAGCTTCTCGTAGAACGGGCGCGCCTGGAAACTGAAGGTATCAAGCCAGATGCCGATGAGGCCCTGCTGGCGCGCAAAGGCCTCCGCCTCAGCCATCAGCGCCGCGCCATGCCCCTTGCCGCGCAACTCCGCCGGTACATGAAGCCACTCAACGAACAGCCAGTCCAGCACCGCCGTTGCCGTCAGCCCACCCACCGACTTCTCGTTCGCATCGCAGAGCAACAGCGCGATATCCTGTCGCTTGAACGGCCCAGCCTGCTCGCGATTATAGGCGCGCAAACCGTTGCGCACCACCGCCACGTCACGGCCGAGAGGATTGAGCTTGAGCTTTATCTCCACGGACGTCAGTGCCCGTGGGCGCCGATATGCGCGGTGACTTCGATCTCGAGCTTCATTTCCGGCGTCGTCAGTCCGCACACCAGCATCGTTGCCGCAGGCCGGATCTCGCCGAACGTCGCGCCCGCGACTTCCACCAGCGCGTCGTACCACTTCATGTCGGTGATGTAGTACCGCACCCGCACCACGTCCTTCAGCGACGAGCCCGCTTGCTCCAGCGCATGCGCGATGGTCTTGAGCGCATTGCGCGCCTGCTGGCCCGCATCTTCCGGCATGGTCATGGTGGCGTAGTCGTAGCCGGTCGTGCCCGACACATAGACCATCGCGCCATCAACTACGGCGCGCGAATAGCCGATCTTTTTCTCGAACGGCGAACCTGACGAAATATGGAGAACCATCCGTTGCCCCTCAGAGCCAGGGGCGGTCGTGTGCCATCTTGGTCTCGAACCCGGTGATCGCCGGATCGGATTTCAGCGTCGAGGCGATATCGTCGAGCCCTTCGAGGAGGATGTGTTTCCGCGCTGGATCGATATCGAAATGGATCGAACCGCCATCCGGTCCCTTGATCGTCTGGCTGGGCAGGTCAACCGTCACCGTCGCGTTCGAACCGCGATCGGCGTCGTCCATCAACAGCGCCAGCTGCTCGGGCGTCACCACGATGGGCAGGATGCCGTTCTTGAAGCAGTTATTGTAGAAAATGTCGGCAAAGCTGGTCGAGATCACACAGCGCACGCCGAAATCCAGGAGCGCCCACGGCGCATGCTCACGGCTCGAGCCGCAGCCAAAATTGTCACCGGCAACGATGATAGTGGCGTTGCGATAGGCCGGCTTGTTGAGCACGAATTCCGGGTTCTCGCTGCCATCGTCATTGTAGCGCATCTCCGAAAACAGCGCCGAGCCGAGCCCGGTGCGCTTGATCGTCTTCAGGTACTGCTTGGGGATGATCATGTCGGTGTCGATATTGATGAACGGCAGGGGCGCCGCGACACCAGTCAGATTGATAAATTTGTCCATGAGCAGTTCCCTTCGGGGGCCAGCGGCAGCGTGAAAAGCCTGTCGCACTTTTCGCGATTAACGGGCAAGATGCGCAATAATCTGGCGCTTAATGGCGCATCAGGCGCGCTGCGGTCAAGTGCGGCGAAGCCTGCAGTTTCGGGGGAGGGACGTCCCGCATGAAGATTCTGGTGGTCGCAGACCTGCACTATTCGCTGCCGCAGTTCGATTGGGTGCTGCAGGCCGCCCCTGCCTACGACGTTGTGGTGATCGCCGGTGACCTCTTGGAGATCGCCTCGGCGGTCGATCCAGGCACCCAAATCGTCGTCATCAACACGTACCTTAAGCGCCTCCGCCAAGCGACGCGGCTGCTTGTCTGCTCGGGCAATCACGATCTCGATGCGCTCAACGCCGACGGCGAAAAGCATGCCGCCTGGCTGGAATTCGCCAAGCGCCTCGCCATCCCCATCGACGGCGACACCATCCTCATCGATGGGGTGATGATCACCGTCTGCGCCTGGTGGGATGGGCCGCTGACTTTGAAACGCATCGGCGAGCAACTCGCCGCCGCCGCGCCCGATCGCATCGATCGCTGGATCTGGGTGCACCACGCCCCGCCGTCAGATTCTCCGGTCTCCTGGTCCGGCGGCCGCCATTACGGCGATACGGCCCTCTCCGGCTGGATCGTCCAGTACCAGCCCGATTTCGTCTTTTCCGGCCACGTTCACGAAGCGCCCTTCGCGCGCGGCGGCTCCTGGGTCGATCAGATCGGCAAGACCTGGGTGTTCAACGCCGGCCGCCAGATCGGCGATGTCCCCACCGCCATCAGCATCGAAACCGACGCCGCCGAGGCCGCCTGGTTCTCGCTCGAAGGCGCCGAAGGCGTCCACCTCGACCTCCCCCTGACCCGCCCCATCGAGCAACTCACCGCCATGCCCGAATGGATGCTGCGCAAGGAAGCGTGAGTTCCGTTCCTCTCCCCGTCGGGGAGAGGGTGGATCGGCCGAAGGCCGAGACGGGTGAGGGGCTTCCTCTTCCTTCTCCCCTTGAGGGAGAAGGTGGCGCGCAGCGCCGGATGAGGGGTTCGCATCGCCACGGCGATGCGCGATCCGAGCCTAGCGAGGAGCGGCCGTTGCGGAGGAGAGAACCCCTCATCCGCCCTACGGGCCGTAGCCCGCAGGCATAGCCTGACGGGCGTTCTTCGCTGCAAAGCTCCACTGGAGCTTTGCAAGAGCACTCAGAACTCTCCCTCAAGGGGAGAAGGAAGAAGATTGAAAGTTCAGAGCCCTACAGCCGCGGATCAGACTTCAGCGTCGAGCCCACGCTCACCGCCGGCCGCTGCCGTTGCACCAGCGCCTCGAGCACTTCATCGACCAGCCCGAAATGGTCGTTCCGCCCGGCGAACTGCCGCTTGAAATCCGCTAGGTAGGTCGTTGCATCCTGCAGCCGCCGGGCGAGGATGGTCGCCACGTGATAAACCACCTCGTTGCCCGTCCGCATGAACGCCTTGGCGTCGTCGATCCGGTACGCCGTCACCGGCCCCACCGCCCGCACCGTCGCCGTATGCGCACCGCCGAGCAGCGCCGCCATTTCGCCGAACACCGCGCCGGGCTCGGTAATTTCAGCCACCTGCGTTTCCCCGCGCAAAACTTCGATCGTGCCATCGACGAGAATGAACATCCGCCCCGAAGCTGGCCCCTCGGCAATCAGCACGCCGCCCGCCTCGAACCTGTCCAGCGGCAGCCCCTCGCAAAACGCCAGCACCCCGTCCATCGCCTGCCCTCATCACTGTGACAAAACCATCATGCACCACGCCCTGCCGCCGGTCAAAAGCGCAGATGTCACGTGAGATATGCGTCTTTCGAAGGCTATGGCTGGCCTGCGGCCCGCTCGCGCTCGAACCGCGCCACCCAGTCGCGGCTTTCGGCATCCGCCATTTTCGCCGTCCGGATTTCAGCCGCCTGCGCGAGCTCAGGGTCACGACCCAGCGCCACCAGCACTTGAGCCGATGCGGTCCTCGGGTCAGCAGCCACATCTTCGTAGCTCATCCGTACCGGCGTGATGCCGTGCCGGGCGAACCAGCGGTTCCATTCAGCATCGGCGGTCTCCGCCTCCGCCACGAACCCGGCGAGCCGCTCGAAATCGTAGACCGGCGCTTGATGCAGCGCCGTGCGCTCCCGCTCGGTGCCATCGGCGCCCATGTGCCAGAGCCCCGTCTGGTGCGCCTTCAGCCGCGACACGGCCTGCGACACCTTGTCCCGCCGGCTCAGATGCACATAGAGCGGCGCCCCGAACGCCGCCTCGAGCCGCGCCGCATCATCGGCAAGCCCGGGAAACACCAGCTCAAGCCGCGCCATCAGGTCAGCAAGGCTCGGCCACATCAGCCGCAGCGCAAAAATGCCTGTTTCGCCAGTTCCGCGTTGCACCACCGCATCGAGATAAGCCCGTTCGAACGCCGCGCCCTCGCCACACGGCACGCCCATGCGCTCCGCCCACTCCGCGATGTCCTCAGCCCGATAGTACGACGCCGGGCGCCCCGCGGCGCCCGTCCCCTTCAACAGGTCGCAGAACAGCGTCGTCCCGCTGCGCGGCGAGGCGCAAAGGATCAGGGATCGGTACGACACCCGCTCAGGCTGCCAGCGACGTATCGGCCGCAAGGCCCAGCATCAGGTTGAGATTCTGCACGGCAGCGCCCGAAGCGCCCTTGCCGAGATTGTCATAGACCGCGACCAGTAATGCCTGCGCCCGCGCATCGTTGGCAAACACATGCAGCTTCATGCGGTTGGTGTTGTTGTAGAGTTCCGGGTCCAGTTCCGGCGTCTTCGCCGTCGGCTCATAGGGCGCCACCTCGACAAAGCTATTCTTGATCGCGGCGAAATGGTCGGCAATCGCCGCATGCAGTTCACGCCCGGTCGGCACCTTTGCCAGTTGTCCAAGCTGCAACGGCACGAAGGTCACCATGCCCTGTGCATAATCACCGACGGCCGGAACGAACAGCGGTGCATGCTTGAGCGTCGAATAGCGCGTCATTTCCGGCAGATGCTTGTGCTGGAAGGTGAGACCGTACGGCATGTATTCGCTGGCCTCATCACCGGCCGCTTCATACTCGGCGATCATCGACTTGCCACCGCCCGTATAGCCAGAGATGGCATTGACGCTGATCGGAAACTCCGCCGGCAGCGGCCCCGCCGCGATCAGCGGCCGCAGCATCGCGATCGGGCCCTGCGGGTAACACCCCGGGTTCGCGACAAAGCGCGCATTGGCAATGGCGTCAGACTGGCCCTTGTCCATTTCGGCAAAGCCATAGGCCCAGCCCTCGGCCACCCGATGTGCCGTCGAGGCATCGATCACCTTGGTGGTGTCGTTTTCGATCAGCGCTACGCTCTCAAGCGCCGCATCGTCCGGCAGGCAGAGGATCGCCACGTCCGCCGCATTCAACAGGCGCTTGCGCTCCTCGATATCCTTGCGCTTGTCCTGCGCGATCGAGATCACCTCAAGGTCGCGCCGACCGGCCAGCCGTTCGCGGATCTGAAGACCCGTCGTTCCAGCCTCGCCATCGATGAAAATCTTCGCAACCATGTCGGTCCCCAATCTGGAGCTAATTCGCCGCACATATAGGGCGTCCGTGTCACTGGTGCAAAGGCCTCGGCGTGCCCACCTTTAATTGTGCATTTGGGGGAACCACCGCGCGTTTCGTTGGTTCCCGACCTGAGGAGGAAACCATCATGCGCACACGTACCCTGACCACCCACTCGGCCATCCGGAACTGGGTTGAATCCCGCAAGGGCCACCCTGCCCTTGGCCTCGTTCGCGACCGTATCGGCCAGCTCCGGCCCCGGCTCAGCCTGAACTTCCAGCATCCCGAACTGTCCGACGTTTCGCCCAGCGTCGATGACGGCGTCAGCCCGTGCTCATGGAACGCCTGGCTCGCCGAACTCGACCGCCAGAACCTCGCCCTCAAAGTCTCCGACACCGCATCCGGCATCGAGTTCGTCGAACGCAGCGCGCTGCACTGAAGCTTCAGCGTGAACCCATCGCCAGTGTGCCCGCCAGCGGGTGCGCCGGCATGACGTCGGGCGTCGCCTCGCCTGCGACGCAGACCCGGTCACGTCCGCCGCGCTTGGCCGCATAGAGCGCCGCATCGGCGCGGCGGCGAAGGTCGGAGAGGCTATCCTCGCCATCGCTTTCGGCGACCCCGAAACTGGCGGTGCAACGGAAATCGCCGGGGAGGCCTGCAATCGCCAGCCCGGCAAAACCACTGCGCACGGTTTCCGCGTAGAGCCGCGCCATCGCTGCATTGGCGCTGGGCAGTACAACCGCAAATTCCTCGCCGCCGATGCGGCTGACAATGGCGCGTTTGGGCGCTTGATCGCGGATCAGCCGCGCGAAAGCGACAATCACCTCATCGCCGCGATCATGGCCAAACGTGTCATTGATCGCCTTGAACGCATCGAGATCGGCAATCACGATGGAGACCGGAACCTTGTCGCTGCGCGCCGCCGCCAGCAGCGGAATGGCGCGCTCCTCGAAGCCGCGGCGGTTGTAGAGCCCGCTCAGCGCATCGGTTTCCGACTTGGCGGTGATATCGACCAGCATGTCGCGCACCAGCAGCATCAGCATCACCAGCCCGGTCGCCACCTGCAGCACCGCCCCCAGCGATTGCGAATAGAGCGCATAGGTGGTGACCAGATATTCCTGCGCAGTGCCACCGGTGCCTCCGGTGAGGTTCGCAACCAGCGGCTTGGACAGGAACTGCAGTGCGCTCAGCGAAAACAGCGCCATCAGTGCCAGATCGATCGGCTGCCGTCGCCGCGACCGCAACACCACCCAGGCCGCGAGCGCCTGCATGAAGGCATAGGGGGCCTGATAGCCCATCATCCGCATCATCGAGTCGCGCTCGAGATCAAAGGCGAGCCAGTTGGTCACCCCGAAGCCCGCAACGGCGACGCCGATCAGCAGCCAGGGCACCGGCCGGTTGTAGCGCCGCGTGATGCCGATCGACACCGCCGTGACCGCGCCGAGAAATGCCATGAACCCTACCACATAGGCGATCTTGGCGTAGCTCTGGGTCGGCAGCACGAACTCGCAGAACACATACGCAATGCCAAACACGTAGGCGAGCGCGAACCACAGCGCGACACGATCGGAACGGTTGGTGAGGGCAACGAGCAGGAACGCCAGCGCAAACAGCGCGGCAATAACCAGATTGATGGCGAGAATGAAGCTCGCTCCGGCCATTTTCCAATACATCCCAAAATTTATGGGCGAACAGTAGCGACGCGCTGGAGAACAATTCGTTAATATCTGGCCGCAACTCCTACGGATTACCACGTATATGCCACGCTGCAATGAGTCGCACCGGCTTGGAACCTTCCGCTCGGCACCCCACTTATAGCGACGGGGCAATCATCCGCAGTGCTGTCAGCACACCGCCCTTCGCCCGCGGATGTACGGCTCAGCTTGAGGGATATATCTGATGACGCAAATTCTGACCCAGCATGACGAAATCCGCCAATGGGCCATTGCCCGCACCGGTAACCCGGCGCTTGGCGATGCGCCCGCAACCGGCGCCCGTCCGATTCTTCGCATCGTCTTCGGCCAGGAAGCGCTGAACGCCGGCGAGAACCAGTATGGCGACCGCGTCGGCGGGCTCGACCTTGTCGGCTGGGACGACTGGTTCCAAGAATTCGACAGCCAGAAGCTCGGCCTCCTCGTCGAAGAGGAAAAGCCCGGCATTCTCGACGACTACTACGAATTCGTCCCCCGCGACGCCGGCGTCAACGAGGCCTAAACCTTGCCTGCCTCAGCATCGGCCGCCGCTTCGATGGCTTCCATGTCTTCATCGGAAAAGCCGAAATGGTGGCCGATCTCGTGCACCAGTACATGGGTGACGATCTCGCCCAGCGTCTCGCCGTCCTCGCTCTCGGCCCAATAATCGAGAATGGGGCGGCGATAGAGCCAGACCTGGTTGGGCAGCTGCCCCGTCTGCGCCAGCACCCCGCCCTGTGGCAGCCCGACGCCGCGGAACAGCCCTAGAATGTCGAACGGAGACTCGAGCTCCATCTCGGCGATGGTCTCGTCATCTGGAAAATCCGCCACCGCGCAGGGGACGTTCTCCGCCAGCTCGCGGAATTCGGCCGGCAGCGCGTCAAACGCCGCCAGCGCCATTTCCTCAAAGTCGTCGAGCGAGGGGGCGGATCGCTCCGCCCACGCATTCGCGCTCAGTTCGGCCACTGCCGGATATCGACAAAGTGCCCGGCGATCGCCGCCGCCGCCGCCATCGCCGGCGACACCAGGTGCGTGCGGCCCTTGAAGCCCTGCCGGCCCTCGAAATTGCGGTTCGAGGTCGAGGCACAGCGCTCATGCGGCTTGAGCTTGTCGGCGTTCATGGCCAGGCACATCGAGCAGCCCGGCTCGCGCCATTCGAACCCGGCATCCTTGAACACCTTGTCGAGGCCCTCGGCTTCCGCCTGTTCCTTGACGAGGCCCGAGCCCGGCACGACCATGGCGTTGACGCCGTCATGCACCTTGCGCCCGCCGATCACCGCCGCCGCCGCCCGCAGATCCTCGATGCGCCCATTGGTGCACGAGCCGATGAACACACGCTCGAGCGTGATGTCGGTGATCTTGGTGCCCGGCTGAAGGCCCATATACTCAAGCGCCCGCCACTTCGAGGCGCGCTTGTTGGGGTCCTGGATATCGTCCGGGTTCGGCACCGCGCCATTGACCGAGATCACGTCCTCGGGGCTCGATCCCCACGAGACGATCGGCGGAAGCTTTGCCGCATCAAGCACCACGACCTTGTCGTAATGCGCATCTTCGTCGGTATAGAGCGTCTTCCAGTATTCGAGCGCCATGCCCCAGGCCTTGCCCGTCGGCGCCCGGTTGCGGCCCTTGACGTATTCGAACGTCGTCTCGTCGGGCGCGATCAGCCCGGCGCGCGCGCCGCCTTCGATGGTCATGTTGCAGATCGTCATGCGGCCTTCCATCGACAGCGAGCGGATGGCTTCGCCCGCGAACTCGATGACGTGGCCGGTACCGCCCGCCGTGCCGATCTCGCCGATGATGGCGAGGATGATGTCCTTGGCGGTAACGCCCGGCGGCAACTGGCCGTCGACCCGCACCAGCATGTTCTTGGCCTTCTGCTGCAACAGCGTCTGCGTGGCGAGCACGTGCTCGACCTCCGAGGTGCCGATGCCATGCGCCAAAGCGCCGAACGCGCCATGCGTCGAAGTGTGGCTGTCGCCGCAAACGATCGTCATGCCCGGCAGCGTAAAGCCCTGCTCCGGCCCGACAATGTGCACGATCCCCTGCCGCCGGTCGAAGGCGTCATAGTATTCGATGCCGAAATCGCGGGTGTTCTCGGCCAGCGCCGCGATCTGCGTCACGCTCTCGGGATCGGGGTTGGGCAGCGAGCGATCGGTCGTCGGCACATTGTGGTCGACCACGGCCAGCGTCCGCTCCGGATGGCGCACTTTGCGGCCATTGAGGCGAAGGCCTTCAAAGGCCTGCGGGCTCGTCACTTCGTGGACAAGGTGCCGGTCGATGTAAATCAGGCTGGTACCGTCCGCATCGGTCGAAACCAGGTGATCATCCCAGATCTTGTCGTAAAGCGTTCTGCCGGCCATTTGCCCAATAATCCATCTCGAGGAAGGGGTAGGCGGGCGTTCTAAGCCCCTGCTACCGCATCGGTCAAGATTGGCGAGGCCTCACGCGATTACAAGGCCGCGACCGGCGCCGCTTGAGGCTCGGCCCGATCCACTCGTCGGTTGATCGAGAACACGCCGAAAAGGCTCGGGTCGAGCCCCACCTTGCGCGTCCCCCACACCGCAATCGCGCTCTGCGCCACGGCCCGCGACAGCGCGTTCACTGCCGCGGCCCCCACCAGCCCCCAGACCGGGATCACCAGCAGTTCGATCACCAGCCCCACCAGCATGATGGCGCCCCAGATCCGCACATAGTCGCGCTCATGGCCCGTCATCATCAGAACGATCCGCGCCGGCCCCGTCGCCGCATCGAACATCAACCCAACCGAGAGGAGGATCAGCACCCAGTAGCCCTCTGTGGCATGCGGTCCAAACAGCGCCAGAAGCTCGGTGCCGAACACCACAAAGCCCACAAACACCACCAGCGAGAACAAGAACCCCGCCCAGGCACAGAGCGCCGTGATCGCCTGGGCTTTCCGCATTTCGCCGGCGTGATAGTGCTGCGCCACCATCGGGGCCACCACCAGCGTGATGGCAAACATGAACAGCGTCAGCAGCCCCGCCGTACGGAAGGCGTTGAAATAGATGCCGGCGCTTACTGGCGCCAGCAGTAGCCCGACAAAGATCGTGTCCATGTTGAGCGCTGCGGAATCGATCACCGTGCCGATCAGGAACCAGCGGCTCGCCTTGCCCCGCGCCTGCCAGTAGCTCCCGAGCCCCGACGTTCCCGGCGCAATCTCGTAGCCCCGCCGTTGCGCGACGAGATATTGCACCCCCAGCGCCGCCGCCAACACCAGCGCCGTCAGGAGCAGCGCTTCCCAGCCGCTGAGGGTGACGCCAAGCCAGACCAGCCCCACCACGGCCAGTGGTGTCACCAGCCGCCAGCCGATGTCGCGTGGTGTCAGCGCCGTCCACACCGAGCCCTGCGCGCGCAAGGCCGATGACCAGTATTCGGCCAGCGCCATGGGGAGGATCAGCGCTGCCGCCGCGTAGAAATGGCTCACCGGCCCATGGTCGAACACCCCGAGCCCCGCCCCGAACAGGAGCAACGCCACCGAAATCACCGCCCCGGCGATAAACGTCAGCGCCCCACCCGAGCGCAGTGCCTCGATCGCCTTGTCCGGCCGCCCCGCCACCTGGTCTTCCGGCCAATAGCGGAGGATCGCCGTCTGCTGGCCCATCGAGGCGCCGATGGCGAGCACCGTCGCAAGGCTGAGCCCGAAGGCGAAGTACCCGTATTCCTCCGCCCCCATGGTGCGCGACAGCACCACATACATCGCGTAGGTCAGCCCCGCCGTCGCCACCTTGATCATCAGCGATACCAGCGAGCGGCTGCGGCCGGTCCGGAGGATCGAACGGAGGTCGGTTCGTGCAGGGGTCATGGCGCCGTCACATTGGTTTGACCCAGTATAGGTGCCCAAGCGCTTCGAAGGTCTTACCGCCCTTCACACTCTCTAGAGCTATTGGGACAATACTCGACAAATCCCACCGGCCGGTCACACACTGGCCCGGTGGACATCAGGGCAAGGCAGGGGGAGCATTGCGTTGAGTGACGTTACGGCCACGGGGGTACGCGCTGAACTTTTGGCGCGGGCACAGGGATATCAGCTGAGCGAGCCGAGCTTTTCGCGGTTCCTCAAGACCGTCGTCGACGCGTCCGATCCCGAGGATCTCGAGCTCCAGTCGGCCGCAGTGCTCGAAGCAACCTTCCGCAAATCCTATAGCCGGCTCGGCAAGCGCGAACTCGCAAGCCACAACGTCTATGTGGTTCCGCCCGAGCATCCGGGCGAGCCCGAGATCGTCGAAGTGTTTTCGGCGGACATGCCCTTCATCGTCGATAGCGTCCTGGCGGCTGTCCGCTCCTATGGCGGCGTCGTGCGTTTCATCACCCACCCGGTGCTGCAGTTCGATCCCGCCACCTATCGTGTCCTCGAAGTTCCCGGCGCCGGCAGCCGCCTCGAAAGCTTCCTCCACCTCGAAATCGACCCGCTGCCCGATATCGTGGTGCGCGAGGCGCTGAAGGGTGAAATCGACGACACCCTCACCGATGTCGGCCGCGCCGTCGCCGGCTGGCGCCCGATGCTCGCCAGGGTTCGGAAAGCGGTGCAGGATTGGCACGACCACGCCCCCATCGCCCCGGCGCCTGCCGTGGCCGAGGCCATGCATTTCCTCGGCTGGCTCGCCGAGCACAATTTCACCTTCCTCGGCATGCGCGAGTACCGGCTCGAGGGCGCAGGCCCCACCGCCCGGCTGCTGCCGGTCCATGACAGCGAACTGGGCATCCTTGAGGATCCCAACGTCCTGTTCCTCCGCTCTGGCGCCAGCTTCGTCGAAATGACCGCCCAGCACGCGGCCTTTCTTGCCGAGCCCGCGCCGCTCCTCGTCACCAAGGCCAATATCCGCTCGCGCGTCCATCGCCGCGCCTATCTCGACTACATCGGGGTCAAGCTCTACGACACCGAAGGCGCCACCTCGGGCGAACTCCGCATCGTCGGCCTCTTCACCTCGATGTCCTATGCAACGCCAAATATCGATGTGCCGCTGATCCGCAAGAAGGTCACGGATGTCTTGAAGCGCGCCGGCCATGACCCGCAGAGCCATGCCGGCAAGGCGCTGATGAACGTGCTCGATACCTACCCGCGCGAAGAGCTGTTCCAGATCCCCGATGACCTGCTCGCCGAATTTGCGACCATCATCGCCAATTTGACCGACCGGCCGCGCGTCCGCGTCCTGCCGCGCATCGACCGCTTCGATAACTTCGTCTCGATCCTCGTCTATGTGCCGCGCGACCGCTACGATTCCGATGTCCGCATCCGCATCGGCGCCTACCTGGCGCAGGTCTATGAAGGCCGCGTCTCGGCCTTCTATCCGAGCTTTCCCGAGGGCGAGCTGGTCCGCGTGCAGTTCATCATCGGGCGCAATGGCGGTACGACGCCGCGCCCGTCGCGCGACGATCTCGAAACCGCGGTCGCCGAACTGATCCGCACCTTCGGCGATCATCTCCTCGCCGCCGCCCCCGACAAAGCGGCCATTGCCGAGTTCACTGACGCCTTTTCGACCGCCTACCAGTCAAGCAACAGCCCCGAGGCGGCGCTGGCCGATATCGAGGTGGTCAAGCTCCTCCCCGACGAGCGTGCCATCGCGCTGCGGCTCGGCCAGCGCGAAGATGGCGCGCTGGGGCTGAGGGTCTATCATCGCCAGAGCCCCATCCCGCTCAGCGACCGCGTCCCGATGCTGGAAAATTTCGGCTTCCGCGTCATCGACGAGGACACCTTCACCATCACCCCGCGCACCGGCGGCGACACGTGGCTCCATGACATGGTGATCGAGGCCGACACGGCGCTCGATCTCGATGATCATCACCTCGGCGAAAAGATCGAGAATGCCATCCTCGCGGTCTGGCGCCGCGAGGCGGAAAGCGACGGGCTCAACCAGCTCACCACCCGCGCCGGGCTCAGCTGGGACGATGTCGAGGTGCTGCGCGCCCTGACCAAATATCTGAAGCAGGTCGGCATCCCCTATTCGCGAGACTACCTGATCGCCGTGCTCGCCCGCCATCCGCACGTCGCGGCGGCCTTGGTGACGCTGTTTCACGCCGAAAACGACCCGCATTTTGCCGGCCACCGCGAACGCGCCACCACCACTGCGCGTGAGATCATTGCCGCTGCCGTCGAGGCCACTACCTCGCTCGATGAGGACCGTATCCTCCGCCGCTATCTCAACCTCACCGAAGCGATCGTCCGCACCAATGCCTACCAGCGCGATTCCGCCGGGCAGCGCCGCCCGGCGCTGGCGCTGAAGTTCGATTGCTCGAAGGTCGATGAGCTTCCCGAGCCCAAGCCTTATCGCGAGATCTTCGTTTATTCACCGCGCGTCGAGGGCCTCCACCTCCGTTTCGGCCCCATCGCCCGTGGCGGCCTCCGCTGGTCGGACCGGCCTGAGGATTTCCGCACCGAGGTGCTGGGTCTGGTCAAAGCCCAGCAGGTCAAGAACGCCATCATCGTGCCGGTTGGCGCCAAAGGCGCGTTCGTTCCCAAGCAGACCCCGGCCGGCGCCGACCGTGAAACGGTGATGCGCGAAGGGACGCTCTGCTACAAGATCTTCGTCTCGACCCTGCTCGACGTCACTGACAATCTCGATGGCGACACCGTCGTGCCACCCCCCGATGTGCTGCGACGCGATGGCGACGATCCCTATCTGGTGGTCGCCGCCGACAAGGGCACTGCCAGTTTCTCCGATACCGCCAACGGCATCGCCCTCGACCGCGATTTCTGGCTCGGCGACGCCTTCGCCTCAGGCGGCTCGGTCGGCTACGACCACAAGAAAATGGGCATCACCGCCCGTGGTGGCTGGGAAGCGGTCAAGCGCCACTTCCGCGAACTCGACCGCGACATCCAGGCCTCGCCGTTCACCGTCGTCGGCGTCGGCGACATGAGCGGCGACGTCTTCGGCAACGGCATGATGCTGTCGCCGCACCTGCGCCTCATCGCCGCCTTCGATCACCGCGACATCTTCATCGATCCCGATCCGGATGCCGCACGCAGCCTTGCCGAACGCATCCGCCTCTTCGGCCTGCCACGCTCCAGCTGGCAGGACTACAATGCCGAACTTCTATCCAAGGGCGGCGGCATCTATTCGCGCAGTTTAAAGACCGTAGCGCTGTTCGCCGAAGCCCGTCGCGCCCTTGGTCTCGGCAACGAAGCCGTCACCCCCAATGACGTCATCCGCGCCATCCTCAAGGCCGACGTGGACCTGCTCTGGTTCGGCGGCATCGGCACCTATGTGCGCGCCTCGACCGAAACCGAGGCGGCAGCTGGCGACAAGGCCAACGACGCCGTCCGCATCACCGGCAAGGACATCCGCGCCCGCGTCATCGGCGAAGGCGCCAATCTCGGCATGACGCAGCGCGGCCGCATCGAATATGCGCTGGCTGGTGGCCGGCTCAACACCGACGCCATCGACAACTCGGCCGGCGTCAATTCGTCCGACCTTGAGGTCAATATCAAGATCGCGCTCGGCGCCCTGACCCGGGCCGGCAAGCTCACGCCCCAGGTCCGCAACGAATTCCTCGCCTCGATGACCGACGAGGTCGCGGCCCTCTGCCTCCGCAACAACTACCTGCAGTCCCTCGCGCTGTCGGTCGAAGAGCAACGCGGCCTCTCCGCCTTCCCCGAGCATCTAGCGCTGATGGATGCGCTCGAAAGGCGCGGCGAACTCAACCGCGCCGTCGAATTCCTCGCCGACGACGCCGCCTTCCGGCAGCGCGCCCTCGGCGCCCGAGGCCTCACCCGGCCTGAACTCGCGGTGCTGCTCGCCTACGCCAAGAACGTCGTCAACGCTGACCTTTTGCAAACCGGCGTGCCCGACGATCCCTATCTCGGTCGCGAACTCTACCGCTACTTCCCCAACCGGCTGACCGAGACCTTCGAAGACACCGTCACCCACCACCGGCTCCGCCGCGAGGTGATCGCCACAGTGCTCTCGAACGCCATGATCAATCGCGGCGGTCCGGGCTTCGTCAACGAACTGATGTCCGCGACCAGCGCCGATGCCGGCCAGGTCGCCGCCGCCTATGCCGCCGCCCGTGACGTCTATGGCCTGCCCGATCTCAACCTCGCCATCGATGCCCTCGATGGCGAGGTGCGCGGCAAGACCCAACTCACCCTATACGCCACGGTCCAGAGCCTCCTGAAGCGCGAAACCCTCTGGTTCCTGCGCAACGGCGACTTCCGCCACGGCCTCGCGCCCCTCGTCGAGCGCTACCAGGCAGGCATTGAAGCCGTCCGCACCCTGTTCACCGGCCTCCTCGGCCCCTATCTCGAAACCACCATCGCCGAACGCGCCAGCGCGCTCGAAGCCGCTGGCGCCGGCCGCGACATGGCCCGGCGCTTTGCCGAACTCTCGGTGCTGGCGCTCGGCACCGATATCGTCCTCGTCTCCGACCGCACCGGTGCCCCAGTCGTCGAGGCCGCCGTCGCGTTCTTTGCGGTGCTCGACCTGTTCAAGCTCGGCCGGGTCATCGAGGAGGGCAATGCCATCGTCCTCGCCGACACCTTTGACCGCATGGCGCTCGACCGCGCGCTCGCCAACCTGCTTCGCGCCCAGCGTGACCTGACCGCCGATGTGCTGGCGACCGGCGAGGGGTCCGTGGCCGAGCGGCTCGACCGCTGGCAGTCCGAACGCTCCGACGCCATCGCCCGAATTATCGCCGCGGTAAAGGGGCTGACCGAAGGTGACATGACCGTCTCACGCCTCTCGGTCGCGGCCGGTTTGCTGTCCGATCTCGCCAAGAGCGCCTGAGTCACCCCAGGCGCTGTTGGATTTTGTTCATCCGTTTGATGCTTTAATGGCGGAAGTGCCGCATACCGGTCATCACCATCGCGATACCGGCCGCATCGGCCGCATCAATCACCGCCTGGTCATTCATCGACCCGCCCGGCTGGATCACCGCCGTCGCACCCGCCTCAACCGCCGCTAACATCCCGTCCGGAAACGGAAAAAACGCATCCGAGGCAACGACCGAACCCTTGGTCAGCGCGCCCTCGATCCCCGCAGCCTCCGCCGCATCGATCGACTTCCGATGCGCCACACGGCTCGAGTCCACCCGGCTCATCTGCCCCGCGCCAATACCCACCGTCGCGCCGTCCTTGACGTAGATAATCGCGTTAGATTTCACATGCTTAGCAACTTTCATCGCCAGCTTGAGATCCCGCACTTCCGCCTCTGTCGGCTGCTTTTTGGTGACCACCCGGAACGCGGCATCATCCACATTCCGGTTATCCCGCGACTGCACCAAGAGCCCCCCGGCCAGCGACTTCACCGTCAACCCATCGGCCTTCGGATCGGCCAGTGCGCCGGTCAGCAGGAGCCGCAAATTCTTTTTAGATGCAATGACTTGCACCGCCGCGTCGGTCGCATCGGGCGCCACGATCACCTCGGTAAACACCTTGACGATCTCAGCAGCCGTCGCCTCATCGAGCGTCTGGTTCAGCGCCACGATGCCCCCGAAAGCGCTCGTCGGGTCGGTCCTGAGCGCGAGCCGGTAAGCCTCGATCACGCTCGCCCCGGTGGCCACGCCACAGGGGTTGGCATGTTTGATGATCGCCACCGCCGGCACCGCCGGATCGAACTCCGACACCAGCTCGAACGCCGCGTCGGTGTCGTTCAAGTTGTTGTACGATAACGACTTTCCCTGCACCTGCCGCGCCGTCGCAACGCCCGGGCGCGCCTCGCCCGTGGCATAGAACGCTGCCCACTGATGCGGGTTTTCGCCATACCGCATCACCTCGGTCAGCCGTCCCGCAAAGCTCCGATAGGGCATTTCAGCATAGTCGAGGGTCTTCGCGAACCAGCTCGAAATCACCGAGTCATAGGCCGCCGTCCGCGCATAGGCCTTGGCCGCCAGCCGCTGCCGCAGCGCATAGGGCACGCCGCCGGTTTCGCGAATAGACTGAAGCACTTGCGCATAGTCTGCAGGATCGACCACCACCGTCACATAGGCATGGTTCTTGGCTGCCGAGCGGATCATCGCCGGCCCGCCGATATCAATGTTTTCAATGGTTTCGTCGTAGGACGCGCCCTTTGCGATGGTCTCCTCGAACGGGTAGAGGTTGACCACGACGAGGTCGATCGCCCCGATCTCGTGTTCGTCCATCGACGCCTTATGCGTCGGGTTATCGCGCACCGAGAGCAGCCCGCCATGCACCTTGGGGTGCAGCGTCTTGACCCGCCCATCCATCATTTCAGGGAACCCGGTCAGATCCGAGATGTCGCGCACCGCTGCACCGGTCGCCGAGATCAGCTTGTGGGTGCCGCCGGTAGAGACCAGCTCCACCCCTAACCCCGCCAGATCCTTGGCAAAATCCGCCATGCCGGTCTTGTCGAAGACCGAAAGCAACGCGCGCTTGACCGGAACCAGTTTGCCGTCGGACATGCCAATTTCCCGCGATTTCAGGTTGAATGCGCGCTCGCTAGCACGGCAAGGAAGGAATGAAAACCGCCCTCAAGCCTCTTCCAGCGTGAAAATCCAGCTCACTTCGCTCGCATCGGCAACCAGCACATCGAGGACGATCTGCTTGGTGCGATGAAAGCCGAAATAGGCGGACTGCCGGACGCTGTCCTCAACCCGCATCTCCGCCCCTTCCCAAAGGAAGGTCCAGACGGCGCCCGAACCAAGTTTCAGCCGCACAAGGTCTTCTGTCACCTGCACTTCTGTCTGGTGCGCGAGATGGAAGCGGATGGCGCAGGCGCCGGAAACACGCTGCCGGTGCCGGATGAACCGGTCCTGCCCGACGAGCGTCTTGCCCTCCGCCAAGAGCGTCAGGTGCCGCTCCAGCGTCACCCCGAAGCGCTCGGTATAGCCATGGCAACGGATGACCAGCGCATCCTCGGCATCATGCGCCTCGATCTCGGCCGGCCGTCCAATCTGCACCAGCCGCCCTGCGAGCGGGCCTGATGACGGAATTGCGGCCGATGACAAGGCGTTGATGGTCGGAGCCGAGTGCGCAATGCCCTGCCGGAACAGCAACGCATCCTCGTAGTCCGCCGGCGCCGGCCCGCAATTGCAGACGATCAAGTCTCGCCCGTGGCTGAACTCGAAGGCGAGGGCGCTGGCATGCGCGCGCTCCATATATTCCGGCTCTCCCACCAGCCCGGAATCGGCAACAACGATCGATCGGCCGGCCAGGAGGCGCCCGTAGCCACCCGCCGTGCCCGTCGATCTGGCGCGGGCCGCACTCTGCGCCTGCACCGAAACAATCAGGTCATGCGCCATCTGGCCGGTGCCATTGAAATACGCGGGCTCGCCGGTCCCCAGCGATATGGCATCGAGCGCGCGCTGCATGCTCTCGGTCAATTCGCTGAGATCGTTGGAGAATTGCTCGTGGTCGCGGCGCAGCGCCTGCATGATGGTGATGAGTTCCACCAATAGCAGGATCTGCACTTTGGCGGACCGGGTGAGGTGCAAGCCGTCTTCGTCGATCTGCTCTTCAAGGAGGCGCTGCACGCGCTTGACCCGCTCGGCGACTTCCACGTCCGAACGGTCAGCACACAGCGAAACGCCGACCAGCGCGATCGCCACGAGGAGGGAATCTACGGGGTCCGTAGCAAGCAGCCCACGCAGCTTTAGCGACGAAATCTGCGTCGAGAGCGAGCGCGAAATCTGCTGCTGCTGCTCCAGCGTGGCCCCTTCGATCAGAATATTATAGTGACGCAACCAGTTAAGCACCCTGCGGGCAGTCAGCGACGGGGCCCAGCTGTCCCGATTGAAGCTGCCATCACGGCCGATCCAGTCGAGCGTCAGCGTGCGGGCGAACCGCCGCTCTTCATCGCTCCGGGCGTCCCGGAAGTGCCGCAACCAGGCGAATGCCTGCAGATCGTCTTGCCAGTCGTCATGATCGACATCGAGCGAGAACGGCGACACGCCATGGGTGTCGACCAGCTTGGATGCCAAAAGGTAGCGCCCCTGCATCATTTCGAGCACGGTTTCGCGGTCCGAGGGGCGGAACTCGCCAATCGCACTGAGCAAGTCCTCGTTGGCCGGGCCTGTCCAGGTCCAGCGCACGAGCGGATTGGTCACGAGATAGTCGGCCACCGACAGCAGGGTGCGGCGCGCCAAAAATCGCAGCGAATGGGCCAAGAATATCCCTCACACCCGTTGGGGCCGGCTGATCCTGATAGGGCGCAATGACCGCCTTGCCAACCCCGTCGGTTGATCCGCGACGCTCAACCTCTCAGCGACGACGATATCGCGCAACGAAGAACCCATCGAGCGTGCCACCGTTTTCCCCAGGAACCGGCATACCCGGCAGCGTGCGCACAAAGCCCTCGTCTGTGAGGGCCTCTTCCAGCCCCGGCAACTCTTCCGCTGTAACGGGCAGTGGCTCAAGGCTATCGATAGTGTCGGCGATCCACCGCGCCTGCTCCTCGCCCTCCTCGGGCTCAAGCGAGCAGACGCAATAGACGAGCACTCCGCCGGGATTGAGGCACTTGGCGGCAGCGGCAATGAAGCGGCGCTGCAGTGCCACGCGGCCGGCGACATCGGCAGCACTGCGATGCCAGATCACCTCGGGGTGCCGGCGGAACGTGCCGGTTGCAGAGCATGGCGCGTCCAGCAGCACGCCATCGAACTTGGCCTCCGGCTCCCAGATGAGGCCGTCAGCGACGACCAGATCGGCCGAATAGCCCAGCCGCGCCAGATTTCCGGCCATCCTCTCAACGCGTCCGGCATCATTGTCCAGCGCGGTGACTGCGTAGCCCGCCTTGATCAGTTGCGCCGTCTTGCCGCCGGGTGCGGCGCAGAGATCGAGCACTTTAGCGCCTGCGGTGAGGTGAAGCAGGCGGGCCGGAATGGCGGCCGCGACGTCCTGCACCCACCACCGGCCCTCGGCATATCCGGAGAGCATATCCACAGCGCTGTCGCGCGTCGCAACCCGAACAGTGTCCGCGATCACCGGACTGGCTTTCAGGGCATCAACGAGCGAGGCATCCGCGTCCTTGACGGTCAAATCCAGCGGCGCGCCATCGATGAGTGCGTCCGCCATCCCTTCCAGCGACCCCTCGCCATAGGTCTTGATCCAGAGCAGGCCCAGTCGCTCGGGGAATAACGATGGCGCGGGCAGCCCGCGGAGAAAGTGCGCCTCACCCTGGGCCCGCCGCAGCACCGCGTTCATCAGCTTTGACAGATGCTGGCTGCGCGTATCACGCTTGGTCGCTTCGACCGCGAGGAACAGCGCGCTGTGGTCACCGAGTTCAGGCAGATAGAGCAGCTGGCTGAGGCAGAGACGGAGCAGCGCCTCGAATGGTCCGCTCTTTTTGGGGATGCCGCGATCGAGATAGCGCGCAATGGCAAAGTCCAGCTGGCCATGCCGCCGCAAGGCCGTGGTCACCAGCCGGTTGGCGATGGCACGGTCGCGGCCATCCGGCATTTCTGTTGCAGAAAAGGGAACAAAGTTTGCTCCCTTGAGGACTTCGGCCAACCGCTCGGCAGCGGCGATCCGGAGCCCAAGCCCCGGCGGCATTTTCTGTTTCTTCAAGCCATCAACCCCAGGGTCCGCGCCCGCCGCGCACGCTCTCATTAGAGCCAGCAGACGGAACACGCCAGCTACTCTCGCTCGGACGAGGGACAGTATTGGCGGCATCGGAAAGCGGCGGCGTCCTGCGTCCGGTGCGGTCGACGCCCATTTCCTCGGCAATGCGCTGCAGCTGCGCGATGCGGTTTTCGACCGCCGGGTGCGTCGCGAACAGGTTGTCCATGCGCTGCCCCGAGAGCGGGTTGAAGATATACATATGGGCCTGACCCGGGTTCCGCTCGGCCGAGACGTTGACCGTCTGCGAGGCGATCTGCGATATCTTTGTCAGCGCCGAAGCGAGCGCGAGGGGATCGCCCGAGATCGCCGCGCCGTGCCGATCCGCCTCATATTCCCGCGTACGGCTGACGGCCATCTGCACAAGGGCCGCAGCGATGGGCGCGACGATCACCGCAATGAGAACGCCGATCGGGCCAAGCGGGTTGTCGCGCGAGTTGCGGGAGCCAAAGAACATGCCGAACTGCGCAAGCATCGAGATGGCGCCCGCAAACGTCGCGGTAATCGTCATCGTCAGTGTATCGCGGTTCTTGATGTGCGCGAGCTCGTGCGAGACCACCGCCGCGACTTCGCGCGGCTCAAGATAGCGCAGCAGACCGGTCGATACGGCCACGGCGCCATGCTCGGGATCGCGCCCGGTGGCAAAGGCGTTCGGCTGGTCGGTATCGATCAGATAGAGTTTCGGAGTTGGAATATCGGCGCGCTGGGATAGGTCCGCGACCATGGCATGCAGGTCCGGGGCACTCTGGGGATCAACTTCCCTCGCGTTCTGCATGCGCAGCACCAGCTTGTCGGCCTTCCAGTAGCCGATCGCATTGGTCGCAGCGGCAATCGCGAGGGCGATGAGCACGCCGCTCTGGCCACCAACGATATAGCCTACAGCCATGAAAAGCGCCGTCAGCGCAGCAACGAGTACGGATGTTCGAAGAAAGTTGAGCATCGCTGGTAAGGGTTCCACCTCGACAAGGACTGATTTCGAGCCGTAAAAGTGGGGACATTGTTGCCCTTGGGCAAGGGCAGATGACCAAACCTTAAGGTCGCGCCATGACTGAGATCGCCGAGACTGAAACCCAGACTATCCCTGAGCGGGAGCTATCACCAGCCGCGCAACGCGCGCTGGACGAAGCAGCGCAGCGCCGCCGCGAACTCGAGGATCTGGTGGCCACAGGCGAAAAGGGTGGCCGGGGCGGGCTCGATCCGGTGCGCTATGGCGACTGGGAGATCAAGGGCCTCACCGCCGACTTCTGAGGCCTAGAGGCCACCCATCTTCAGGATCAGCTTCCACTCGGCTTCGGTCACCGGACCGACCGAGAGGCGAGAGAGCTTGACCAGCGCCATATTGGCAAGCTCTGGCGTCGACTTGATCACATCCAGCCCAACCGGCTTTGGCAGCTTCTTGACCGGGGCCACATCGACACACTCCCAGACTACTTCCCCCTTTGCATTGAGATCAGCGGTAGAATCAGGATGGGCGAGTGCCACAACCTTGACGATGCCCACGATCTCCTTGCCGATATTAGAGTGGTAGAAGAATGCCTCGTCGCCGAGTTTCATCGCCCGCATATTGTTGCGCGCCGTGTAGTTGCGCACCCCATGCCACTCCTCAGGCACGCCCTTGTTGACGACGTCGTCATAGGACAGCACGTCCGGCTCGGACTTCATCAGCCAGTATGCCATCTCAGCGGCCCGCGCTCTTGTTGAGCGTCAGCGCCCAGCGGCTGATCTCATAACTGGCAAAGACGCCCTGCTTGACGAACGGGTCCTGTTCGAACAGCGCCGTTGCTGCAGCGAGGTCCGGGGCTTCGATGACGACGAAGCTGCCAGTGGCCTTGCCCTCTTCGGTCTGGAACGGACCGGCCAGCACGAGCTTTTCGCCCAGGGCATCGAGGTGCTTGAGATGCTCGGGGCGCACCGCGAGACGGTGCTCCAGCCCGTTGGGCTTGTCCTTGGCAGTGATGGAATAAAGCGGCATCAGACTTCCCTCTTGAGCGGCCGCGCCATCAGGCCGGCAACAATGGCATTGATGGTGGTTGTGCCACCGAGCAGCAGGTTTATCGCATCAATGAGCGGGGCGTCGATGCCTACCTGCCGCGCCAGGCGCTGCGCGACGGGCGCGGTTGAAACACCTTCGGCTAGCCCGATCCCTTCGGCCGACTCGCCACGGCCAAGGGCGATACCGGTGCGGTAGTTGCGCGATTGCGCCGACATACACGAGAGCGTCAGGTCGCCAAGCCCCGCGAGCCCGGTAAGGGTCGAGGCCGAGCCGCCCATCGCGACCACCAGCCGCGTCAGTTCAGCAAAGGCGCGGGCGAGCAAAGCGGCCCGAGCCGAAGCACCGAGCCCAGCCCCTTCAACCGCGCCGCAGCCCAGCGCGTAGACGTTCTTGAGGGCACCCGCGAGTTCGACGCCCAGGAGATCATCGGCGGCATAAAGCCTGAACGTCGGACCGGCGAGGGCGGCGGCGATTTCCGAGGTCAGCTCCGCATTATCCCCCGCCAGCGTCACCGCCGTCGGCCGGCCTGCCGCCACATCGGCAGCAAAACTGGGACCCGAGAGGACATAGGGTTTAGCCTCATGCACCACCTCGTGGAGGATTTCGCTCTGCCGCTTGAGGCTGCCGGCTTCGAGGCCCTTGGCCGAGAGCACGACAGGCATTCCGCGCAATCGTGATGCGATCTCCACCAGCACAGAACGGCTGGCTTGGGCCGGCACGGCAAGAACGAACAGATCGGCCTCCGGCACCTCGCGTGACGCCTGGATACCTGGATCGATGACGATGTCCCCGAGGTGCGGGCTGTTGCGGCGCCGTTCGTTGATATCAGCGATCACCGCCGCATCCCGGCCGACCAGCGTGACGCGCCGCCCCGCCATGGCCGCGGCCTGCGCGAGCCCAGTGCCCCAGGCGCCGGCACCGATCACCGCGACATGGTCAAGCGGCATAGCCGGGCCTCATATCGGCACTGTCGAGCGGCCAGCGCGCCTTGGCAGAAAACCCCATCGGGTCAGACGATCCCAGCGCCAGCCGCTCGGCCCCGGCCCAGGCGACCATCGCGCCATTGTCGGTGCAGAGCGCCGGTGGCGGCACGACCAGCCGTGCTCCAGCGGCGTTGGCAGCGTGCCGCAGGGCATCCCCGATTTCACGATTGGCCGCCACGCCGCCAGCCACCACCAGTTGGGAGGCGGCATCCGGTAACTCGACCGAAAAGCGCCGCAGTGCCGCCGTCGACCGCGTCGCAACGATCGTAGAGACGGTGCGCTGGAAGCTGGCGCAGATGTCGGCAACATCTGCGTCGGTGAGCGGCGCCAGTTGCTCGGCAGCGAGCCGTACGGCCGTCTTCAGCCCCGAAAAGGAGAAATCCAGCCGGTCTTCCTTCAATAGCGGCTTTGGGAAGGCAAAGCGCGTGGGATTACCCTGCAGCGCCTGTCGCTCGACATGCGGACCGCCGGGAACACCGAGCCCCAGGAGCTTGGCGACCTTGTCGAAGGCTTCGCCGAGCGCGTCGTCAATGGTGCCGCCCCAGCGTTCGTACTGCCCGACGCCCCGCACCAGCGCGAACTGGCTGTGACCGCCGGAAACCAGCAGCATGAGGTAGGGAAACGCGATGCGGTCCGTTAGGCGCGCGGTAAGAGCATGCCCTTCCAGATGATTGACAGCGACGAGCGGCTTCCCCAAGGCAGCGGCGATGGCCTTGGCCGTCGTCAGGCCCACAAGGACGCCGCCGATCAGGCCGGGGCCCGCCGTTGCAGCGATGGCATCGACATCACTCAAGGAAAGTCCGGCCTCGTCGCAGGCACGACGAATGATCCCGTCGAGGTGGCTGACATGGGAGCGCGCCGCGAGTTCGGGGACGACTCCCCCATAGGCGGCATGCTCTTCGAACTGGCTGCGGACAATGTTGGAGACGATCCGGCCGTTGCCCGCTTCGTCGCGCTCGACAATGGCGGCGGCTGTTTCGTCGCAGCTGGTCTCGATCCCCAGAACTCTCATCAAACTTGCCCGCCCGGTTCGCGTCGGCTAAGCCCTGTCGGGCACCATATCTGGGCTTGGCCTACAATAGGACCCGACGTCAATGCAATCGGCGCCCTTCCTCCGCATCGGTACCCGCGGCTCAATGCTGGCCCTCGCCCAGGCGCATTTGACGCGCCGCCTGCTGGCAACCGCCCACCGGGTCGATGAGTCCCGGATCGAAATCCGGGTCATCAGCACCAGCGGCGACCGCCTGACCGATCGCCCCCTGAGCGAAGCGGGCGGCAAGGGCCTGTTCTCTAAGGAGATCGAGGCGGCGCTTGAAGCTGGCGAGATCGATTTGGGGGTCCATTCATCGAAAGACCTAGCCTCGGCATTGCCGGATGGCCTGATCCTCGCAGCGTTCCTCGAGCGAGAAGACGTGCGCGACGCCTTCGTATCGTTGCGCTACGGCTCGATTGCGGCTTTGCCCGAGGGCGCAAAACTCGGCTCGTCCTCCATCCGACGTGCGGCGCAAATGTTGCGCGAACGTCCAGATCTCAAGATCGTGCCGTTCCGAGGCAACGTGGACACGCGCTTGGCAAAGCTCGAGGCCGGCGTGGCCGATGCGACGCTGCTCGCAGCTGCCGGACTCAACCGGTTGGGCAAGTCCGATCGGATCACCAGCCTCCTCGATCCCCGCCAGTTCCCGCCGGCACCAGCCCAGGGCGCCATCGCCATCGAAATCCGAGCTGACGACACGAAAACTGCGGAATTCGTCGCGCCGCTCAATCATGCCGACACCTCCACCGCAGTCTCCTGTGAGCGCGCCCTCCTCGCCACGCTCGACGGATCGTGTCGAACACCGATTGGCGCGTTTACCGAATTGAGTGGAATTTCGTGCACGTTGACCGCGGAAATCCTGAGCCCCAATGGCCGCGAGTACCACCGCGGCACAGCGAGCGGACCTCGACAGGACGCAGTCAGCATCGGCCATGAACTCGGTGCGCAACTTCTGGCCCAAGCCGGCGCTGATTTTCAGCGTCAATTCAAAGGATAGCGTGGCGTGCGCATGCTCGTGACCCGGCCAGAACCCGACGCGAGCGACACCGCAGCCCGACTGGGAGCGCTCGGGATAGCGCCCGTGCTAGCCCCCATGCTGGTGCATGAAACACTTTCGCACACGCTGCCCGATCCCGCAGGTTTTGCGGCGCTAGCGTTGACCAGCACCAACACCCTGCGGGCATTGACCGAACGCGGGGCGCTTGAGCGATATCAACATCTCCCGGCCTACTGCGTCGGCGACCGCACCGCGGCAGCGGCCAAGGCGAGTGGCTTCACAAAGGTCCAAAGCGCCGCAGGTTCTTTTGCCGACCTGACGGAACTGCTGGCACATGCGTCGGTGACCGGACCGATCCTCTATCTCGCGGCCCGGGACAGATCAGCCGACCTTGCCAAGTCGCTCGCTCCTTTCGGTCGAATGGTCATCACCGTGCCGGTTTATGCCATGGTCGCCGTCAAAGGCCTGCCGGACGGCGTGGCTAAAGACCTGGCGGGGGGCAGCATCGCAGCAGTGCTGTTTTACTCTCGCCGCACGGCGGCCACGTTTGTTTCGTTGTTGGGAGATGAGTTTGACCGGGCAGCCCGCAGCCGTCCTGTCATGCTTTGTCTCTCCGAAGCCGTTGCCGAGCCGCTGATGGATGCCCATTTCGTTCGCATCGGGCTGGCCGATCATCCCAGCGAAGAGGCAATGATGGGGCTTGCCTTGTCTTTTTCGCGCGACCAAAACGCACACTGATTGAATATGAGGACCTTGCCGCATGGCTGAGCGCAAATCGGGACCCGTAAAGCCCCCGGTCATCGACCTGACAGCGCGAACGGCTGCTGCGGAAAGCAGTTCGGCAGCAGAAGCGACGTCCGATGCCGAACGGCAGGATCCGCCCCGCCCGCCGCGTCCGCAGGCGCGGCTCGCCATGCCATGGAGTGCCATATCGATCGCCGCAGCCGTGGGCGCCATCCTAGGTGTTGGCGCAACCTATGGGATTGCAACTCTGGTTCCGCTGCCCGACCATCGCCCGCAGATCTCCGATCCGTCAGCGCGGCTGGAAAGCCAGGACGCCAGGATTTCCGACATCGAGACGCGACTCGGCGATGTCGAGGGGCAGACAAAGCGCACTCAGATCAGCCTTGATGCGACCATTACCCAGCTCGATGCCGGGTTGACCGAACTGCGCGAGGCGATTGCGACCGCCAGCGCTACTGCTGCACCGATCGATCTGACACCGCTCGAAGCCCGGGTAAAAGATGTTGAAGACCGCATCGCCGCGATCGGCGCAGGCGCGCCAGCAGCAGACGGCTCGGCACTGGCCAGCACCATTGCCAGCCTGTCCTCGGCGCTGGACGCCGTTAAATCCGACCTTGCGAGCCAGCAGGCGAAACTCCAGAGCCATGACGATGCGCTCGCCAAGGCGGCAAGCGACATCGCATTGGCCAAATCGGCCATCTCGTCTCAGAACCAGAGCATGTTGGGCGGAGATATCGGCCCCGCTGTTCGCCTGCCGCTCCTGGTGGCAGCAATCGAAAGCAGCTTCGACACCGGTGGTCCTTTCGCCTCGGAGCTGGCTGCGCTGCTCAAGCTTTTACCGGACATGGCGGTCCCGGACGCCGTCAATGCCGCTGCAGCGAGTGGCCTGCCGCGGCCTGATAGTGTCGCGGTGCAGTTTGCAGCAATCGTTCCGGCTATTCTTTCTGCAAGAACCGCCACTCCGAGCAACGATCTGTGGGAAGGCACGCTCGAATGGACCAAAGCCCTGCTGGCGTTTCGCCCGACCGGCGAACTGGAGGGAGATGCGCCAGACGCGGTGATGTCCCGTCTCGAGGGCGCGGTGCAGCGGCGTGACTTTGTTGCCGCATCCGGGCTGCTCGACAGCCTGCCGCAGCAGATGCGCGACGCGGCCGGCGCGGTTGGTGGGGATATTCGCACCCTCGCCGCCGCTGGCCAGTTCATCACCGACCTACGAAGCAAGGCGCTGGCCGCGACGGAGACCACACCGTGATCCGTCTCGCCTATTGGTTAATCGTCAGCCTGCTGGTCACAGCCGGGATCGCTTGGCTGATCGGCCTGCCCGGCATCCTGACCATCGAAATGCTCGGCTTCCGCGTGCAGCCCAGGCTGGGCGTTGCTGCGTTTCTGGTCATCGCGGCGATCGCCGTGGTCATCCTTGTGTGGGGCATCGTCAAACGCATTGTCGCGGCCCCCTACTACATCGCCCGCCGCAGCCGTGAGCGGCGCAAAGACCTTGGGTTCCTGGCGCTCTCGGATGGCTTTATCGCGCTGCAAGCGGGTGACGCGAACCGGGCGCGGCAACTGGCGCGAGAGGCCCAGGGTAACCTACCACGCAACGCCGCTGCACAACTGCTCGAAGCTCGTGCCGACCTCGCGCTAGGCGACATGCATTCGGCACGCGAGCACTACCGCGCGCTGATTTCCAACCGAAAGACAGCACTTGCTGCACTTTCCGGGCTCTATGATCAGGCCCGCCAGCAGGGCCGTACCGATGCAGCTTTGACCTTTGCGCAGAAGGCCCTTGATATCGCCCCACAGGCGCCCTGGGCGCGTGAGGCTGTGTTCGACGATCTGACACGGAACGGCCGCTGGGACGAAGCCCTACGCATGGTGGCCGACGAAACCGCCGTTTCACGCGAAGAAAAGATGCGCAAGCGCCGGCGGCAGGCTGTGGTCGAGACCGCTCGTGCGCAACTAGCGGAAGGCCGCGACCCCGCCGCCGCGCTGGAGCACTCGCTAGCCGCGCTGAAGCTGCAGCCCGACTTTGTTCCTGCAGCGCTGGTCGCCGCTCGCATTTATGCCAACCGCAACGAGGCGCGGCGTGCCAGCAGCCTGCTGCGCCGCGTCTGGCGCGCCACGTCGCACCCCGATGTCGCCGTGCTGTTTGCCAACGCCACCCCCGGCACCTCGGCGGTCGATCGGCTGAAGCGGATAAGCGAACTGGTCGAGTCGCCCCCACCCAACAAGGCCAGCGCGCTGGTGTTGGCACGTGCCGCGATCGATGCGTTCGACTGGACGCTGGCCCGCTCGGCGCTGTCGAACTACGCCGGTGCGAATTCGTCCCAGGCGGTCTGCCTATTGATGGCCGAAATCGAGGAAGGCGAGACCGGGGACAAGGGCAAGGCTCGCGACTGGCTCAACCGCGCGGTCCGCGCGCCGCGCGACCCGGTATGGACGGCGGATGGGATCACGTCCGACGAGTGGGAGCCACTGTCCCCGGTCTCCGGGAAGCTCGATGCGTTCGAATGGCGCGTACCGACCAGCGCAGTAGCCGCCCGCACCAGTGCGACAGGTAGTGCCGTTGCAACCACCGAGCCGACGACGCCGCGCGCTGCACCGCTGGCACTGCCGGAGGGCTGACGACGATTGGCGCCAAACCTCTTGCGCGCGGCGCTGACCCCGCGTATGAGACCGACGCTCGCGCGTAGACGCAGCAGGCCGCTTTAGCTCAGTTGGTAGAGCACATCATTCGTAATGATGGGGTCAGGTGTTCGAGTCACCTAAGCGGCACCATTTTTCTGAACATTGCGAGCGGAAACGACGGGCACCCGCAGGGGGCGCCGGCCGAATTTTCCTCTACTCAGGCCTTGCCGAGGAACTCCGCCATCCGGATCAGGCCCTGCATGTACCCAATCGCATGCGACCGTCCCCGGTGGTTCCAGTCGCTGTCACCGTCCATCTTGGGGACGTGATCGTCGAGAAGGAACCCGTCGAACCCGTGCTTGGCGAGGAGCACGATCACTTCGGCCGGATCGAAATTTCCGTCGCCGATAAAGCACTCGGTGAAGTTCGGCACTGTGCCCTTCACGTCGCGGAAATGGATGTACGAGATCCGGCCCTTGGGTGCGAAATACTCAATTATCTCAGTGACATTGGCCTTACCGCCCGCCATCTCCGAACAGCAGCCGAGGCAAAGGTCGAGCGACCAGGCCTCTGAGCGCCCAACGAGGTCGTAGGCCTTGATGAAGTTCTCTGGTTTGTAGAACAGCCGCGCCACACCACCCAGCATCGGCACCGGCGGATCATCGGGATGGAGCGCCAGCTTCAGCCCTTCTTCCTCGGCCACCGGCAGCACCGCCGTCATGAAGTAGACGTAGTTGTCCCACATCTGGTCCTCAGTGATCACCGGCCCGTCCTTGCCGAACAGCGGCATGGAGGAGGCGCGGCCCAGCGTCGTCGGCATGTAGGAACGAAGTAGCTCGATGTTGTCGGCATTGGCTTCGACCACCGACATGTCGAACTGGCGCGCTACCGCACCGCCGCGGGTGGCGCCGGCGCGATCCGTGGTCCAGACGGAGTTGGGCATGAAGTGCAGGCCCAGCACCGGCACACCGGCCCGTGCCACGGCGCGGATGGTCGCCTGGTAGTTCTCGATCTGCTCGTCCCGACCCTCAAGGCCCATCATCGCTTTGTGGTAGAAGTGAGTGGGGACGTTCTCGATTGCCTCGAACTTCAGCCCGGCCGCTTCGATCTGGTCGACCAGCCCCCTTACATCTTTCTGCTCCCAGCGGCTGTCGCCGGGGAGCGTGGGGTTGTTCATCTGCAAACCCGTCGCGCCGATCTGCGCCGCAAAGCGCAGCCGCTCCTCGGTCAGCTCGTGAAACTGCCCTACCGCAACTCTGATACCCATCGTCCGTTGTTCCTGTCTTTCGTTGAGTTGTTTCGTCAGCCCTTGACGGCGCCTTCCGACATACCGGCAATCATGAAGCGTTGGGCGACGAAATAGAGGATCATCAGCGGTACCGACGAGATGACGGCGCCGGCCATCAACGGCCCCCACGGCAGCACGTCGCTGGTGATGAGATAATTGAGCGCGAGCGGCGCGGTGCGCACGCTCTCCGAGGTGGTGAGCACAAGCGCGAACAGCAGCTCGTTCCACGCCCCGGTAAAGGTGAAGATTGCCACCGCAGCGAGGCCCGGCGCAGAAAGCGGCAGGACGATCCGGATCAATGCGCCGAAGCGCGTCAACCCATCAATCATCCCCTGCTCTTCGAGTTCGCGCGGCACGCCCCTGAAATAGCCCTGCAGCAGCCAGGTCGACAACGGCAGCGAGAAGGTCAGGTAGACAAGGATCAACCCGACCAGCGAGTTGCCGAGGTGCAGTTGCGCCATCACAATCGACAGCGGAATGAACAGCAGCGAGCCGGGCGTCAGGTAGGCAAACAGGATCAACCGCCCGAACACGCCGCGAAACCGGTACCGGAACCGCACCATCGAATAGGCGGCAAACGATGAGATAATCACCGAGATGACCGTCACGATCGACGACACAATAGCGCTATTGCGGATGGCGAGCAGGAATTTTCCATCGGCCAGAAGCTTAGAAAAATTGTCGAGCGTAAATGTCTTCGGCCATAGCGACGGCACGCGATAGATCTCGCGCGGCAGCTTCAGTGAGGTGACGATCATCCAGTAGATCGGGAACAGCACCAGGATCACCGCAACGATCAGAGCTGCATAAACGATGATCCGGCTGGTGATGAGCCGGCGCCGCGCCGAAACGCTGTGCACCGGCATGGCGCCCGAGATGTCGGCAAGGGCGGCCATTATTCTTCCCTCCGCATCATCAGCGAGGTGGCGAACAGAACGAGGATCGCCAGCACCGGCAGCATGTAGACCGACACCGCGGCCGCCTCGCCGATGCGCTGCGTCTGCATGCCGAAATAGGCCAGCACCGGGAACACCATCGTCGCGTCCGACGGCCCGCCGGCGGTCAAGAGCCAAACATGCTCGAAGCCGTTGGCGGTCCAGATTGAGCTCAACAGCGTCGTAACGATGATCACCGGCATCAAGCCGGGAATGGTGACGTTCCAGAACCGCTGCCAGGCACTCGCCCCGTCGACGATTGCCGCCTCGTACAACTCCTTGGGCACCGACTGCAACGCCGCAAGGATCGAGACGAACCAGAACGGGAAACCGCGCCAGACCGAAGCCACGATCACCGAGCCTATCGCCGTCGAGCGCGAGCCGAGGAAATCGATCACCTCGGGGTAGAGGCCCGTCTGCGTGAGGATGAGATTGATGCCGCCGCCGATCGGTTGATACAGCACGCGCCAGGTCAGGAAAGCGACGAACGCCGGCATCGCCCAGGGCAACATCAGGAACGAGCGGAAAATGCCGCGCCCCGGCAGGTTCTGGTGCACTAAAAGGGCGAGGCCGAGCCCAATGACCAGCTTCAGCCCGTCCGAAATCAGCACGATGGTAACGGTGTTCCAGATCGCGCTGTAGAAGGTGGCGGTTCCGGCGAGATACTCGAAGTTCTTGAAGCCAACAAAGTTGCCAACGCTGCCCACCACCATGTCGGTGAACGACACCCAGATGGCGAACAGGAACGGATAGGCGACCAGCCCGCAGATCAGCAGAATGACCGGCGCGACGAGGAGGTAGGCGAATACTTTCACGCGAATATTGCCTGAAAGCAGGCGCCGCCGTGTCGCCGGGATGTTGTCAGCCGCAAGGGACATGGCCCATCCATTCAAAACGAACAAAAGAAGCCGCGGCCGGCCAAACCGGCCGCGGAAGATGACTGGATCAAGCGTACTTGTCGTAGATCGCCTGGCCCTGGGTCTGCGCTTCGGCGATTGCCTTGTCGAAGTCCCAGCCATCAACCACCACGCGCTGTGCCAGCTTGGGGATCAGGAAGTTCGAGGCAAGATCGGCGAAGGCGGCATTGTTGACGTCCGGGTAGGCCGGTGCCGTGCCGTTCTTGGCGAGACCGAGCAGGCCGACGAGGATCGAGTTGGTTCCGTCGAACGCCTGCAGCTTTTCCTGGGCCTGCAGCACCGGGCCGTAGATCGCCACATTGAAGTAGGCGTTCATGTATTCGGGGCTGCTGAGGTGCTCAAGCAGCGCCTTGGCCTCATCCTGCATGGCGCTGGACTTGGTGATGGCGCGCATCTGCACATCGATAGGCGAGATGATACCCTTGGGGCCGCCTGGCAGCGGCGAGAAAGCGCTGGCCTCGAACAGTTCCATATCGTCTTTCTTCGCGGCAATGCCGACCGAACCGGTATTGGCGATGAAGCCGGCCTGGCCCGACAGGTACGCCTGGTTGTCTCCGGCACCATCCCAGGTGGTGTTACCCGCTGGGAACAGCTTCTTGTCCCACGCATCCTTGACCCAGGCCAGCCACTCGCGCGTCTCGGGCGAGTCGATCATCACCTTCTTGCCGGCATCATCGGCAATGCGGCCGCCATATGATTGCAGCACCGCGACCTGCAGGTTCGCGTCACCGACGTTTGATAGCGCCAACCCAAGGCCCGAAACCGGCGCCTTGTTGATCGCTTCGGCTTGGGCCTTTAACTCTTCCCAGGTCTTGGGCGCCTCGGTAAACCCGGCCGGCTCGAGTAGGTCCTTGCGACGCAGCAGCAGGTTGCCGTTGACGCCGAACGGAATGCCGATGCGCGCCACGCCAGCGTCCACCGTCAGGTCGGTCGCCGTGTCCGGGCCGGAGAACCAGCCGCCCTGTGCATCGCCGATCTTCTTGTAGAGATCGCCAACGTCCGAGAACACTCCCTGCCGACCGAGCAACCGCACGAGGCCAAGGCCCGCATCCATGGCATCCGGCATGGTGTTGGACGACACCGCCGCCGAGACCTTCTGCGTCGTCTCGTTCTGGTTGATCATCACAACTTCGGTAGCGACGCCGTTCGCGGCACCCCATGCCATGATGGTGTCGCTCAACAGCTTGTTTGCATCTTCAGAAAAGATCAGGCCGCCCCAGTAGGTGAGCTTCTTGCTCTGCGCGATGGCGGGCATCGGAAAGCCGCTCGCGGCGGCCAGCGCGAGACCGCTCGCAGCGGTGGTGAGCAAGCGGCGCCGCGACCAGGGTTTGCTGGCATGGATCGTGTCGGTCATAGGTTTCTCCTCCTCAGGATCGCGCCCGATGCCGTTGAGCCGGCCTTTGTCGGGCAGCGATCTATCTCCCTTGATGACCACGCCTGCTGTGGAGGCGTCTCCTCGGTCATCGCAAATTTCGTAGTGCCACGCTCAAAACACTGGCGGTGGCAGAAGCTGGCGTTCAACAGCGCCATCGACGCAAAGATATATCTAATATCTAGATTGAAAGCCTATATGGCGCGATTAATGCTTGTCAACGCGACGGCATACTAGCCTTTCGTTTGATGACAATTGGGCTCACCGCGGCTAGAAGCGCGCGGTGGCACGGAGGAAAGCGTGAACGGAGGCATCGACAACAAGGGCTACAGCGCCTTCTTCGAGGCGCTGATCGAGGGCCGGCTCAAGCTCGGCCAGACGCTGAAACAGGAAGAACTTGGCGAGATTTTGGGGCTATCCCTGTCGCCGATGCGCGAAACCACCACGCTGCTCGAGGCCGAAGGGATGATCAAAGTCCGCCGCAAAGTCGGAATTACGATCTTCTACCCCGATATGAAGTTCGTCGGGAATACCTTTCAGTTCCGCGGCCTGCTGGAACGGGAAGGCCTGAGGAAGTTCGCCGGCATGGTGACGCGCGAGTGGATCGCGCGGATGCGGGAAGCGCATGGCGCAATCATCGAGTTCGTGCAGGCGACCAATGAGCTGGCGGCCTATCGGCTAGCTGTGAAAGCCCTTGAGGACGATTTCCACGAGAGCTTCATCAAGGTCTACGCCAATGATCAGGTGGGCACGGTATATGCCCGCCTCACCCAGAAGATGTACCTGATCCGGCTACACAATCTGGACGCCGTCGGACCCGCCAACACGGTGCAGTCGATGCGCGAACATCTCGCCATCATCGACGCGCTTGAAGCGGGTAACGTGGATGTCGCGGTCGAGGGTCTCGACCGGCACCTCAAGGCGGTGCTTCACCGGGTGCTGACGACGTAGTGCGTCACCTGTGCCGCCCGTGCACTAGCCTGTAACGATGACTTTGGTGCCGACGGGGACGCGGCTGTAGAGGTCGATGATGTCTTGGTTGATCAGCCGGATACAGCCCGATGAGACGCTTTGGCCGATCGTATAGGGCTCAAGCGTGCCATGCAGCCGGAAGTGCGTGTCCTTGCCGTTGCGATAGAGATAGAGCGCCCTCGGACCAAGAGGATTTCCGGGGCCGCCGGCCATGCCGGCCGCCACCGGGCCATAGCGCTCCGGTTGCGTCTTGATCATGTTGGCAGTGGGAGTCCAGCGCGGCCACTCTGCCTTGCGGGCAATGGTCGCGGTACCACGGAAGTTGAGCCCTTCCTCGCGGCCGACGCCGACGCCGTACCGCATTGCGCGGCCGCCAGCCTCGACAAGATAGAGGAAGCGTTCAGTCGTGTTCACCACGATGGTGCCGGGTTGCTCGCCACCCTCGTAGTCGACTTCCTGACGCCAGAACTGTTGGGGAATCTTGCGGATATCCACGCCATTGACGGGGAACGGCTCGTCCTTCAGCATCGAATAGTAGCTGGCCCACGGCTGATCGACCTGGATGACATTGGACTGCAAACCGGGTCTGCCAGTGGATGAACAGGCGCTCAGGGCCAATGAGGCCCCGCCGACGAGGAACAAGCGACGATTGGTCAAATAAGTCTTCCAAAAAAGAGAGAAACGCGAGCCCACATCAGCCGGCAAGCCCCTGTATTTGTCTAGTAACATCGGCATCATCAGAACTGCGACGGCGCCTGCCGCTGAAAGTAACGCGAGGAGGGGGTATCGGTTGCAATCAGCTAGGGGGACGTCAATGCGTCCCGCAGCGCGCGGCCTTCGAGCGACCTCAGATCGAGGTCGCCCTCGATATGGTCGATATGGTGCACCAGCAGGCGGCCCGCGAGCGCGCCGTCCCGGCTTTCGAGCGCTTTGAGGATGCTGCCGTGGTCGGAGTGACCGCAACTTGAAGCTCCGGTGCGGCCATAGAGCGCGATTACCAGGGAGGATCGCGCAACCAGTTCTTCCATGAAGCGCTGCAAAATCGCGTTGCCCGCAACTTCCGCCAGCAGCAGGTGAAAGTCACCCGACGCCCTGATCTCCGCGCGGCGTGCACTGGCCCCACGCTCCGAGATCAACTCGGATTCCTGGGCGAGGCGGTCGCGGAACGCCGCAATATCGGTTGGTCCGATCCGCTCTGCAGCCGCCATGGCAAGTGCCGGTTCGATCAGGCGTCGGGAGTCAAAAACTTGCCGCGCCTCTTCTGGGCTGGGATTGGCCACAAACGCGCCGCGGTTCCGCTCTGTGCGGACCAGCCCTTCGAACGAGAGCATCTGCAGGGCAGCGCGCACCACGGTGCGGCTCACAGAAAACAGTTCGCCGACCTCGGCCTCATTCAGTTTCGTGCCCGGCGCCAGCCGACGATCGATGATGGCATCACGCAGTTGCTCGCGAATGCCGAACGCCCTGTCCTCGCCAGCGGTGGCGGGGACAAAAGGGTAATCAGCGATTTTGATGTCGTTCGGCATGTCCAGCACTCATAGCCGGAATCGCAGCGCGGAGAAAAGGGCAGACCGCACACAAGCCCCTATCAAGATTGCATACACTTTCGGCGCACATTGCGAACACTCGCCTACGAAATAGGCAATGATCAGCGCTGATGCATTTGTCGGCATTCGTCTCTGCGAAAAACTGCAAATGAAAACAACCGGGTAATCCCGCCGACGCGAACTGGCACGCGGCCTGCATCGTCTTTTGCGAAAACGGGGACGCTGGATGTCGAAAGCCGCCGAGATCGACCTTGCTTCTGTGACCAAGCGCTACGGCTCGACCGTGGCGGTTGATGCGGTCAGCCTCAAGATACCGGCGGGGACCTATTGCTGCCTGCTCGGCCCATCGGGATGTGGCAAAACCTCGACCCTGCGGATGATTGCCGGGCACGAAAGCGTCTCCGATGGAGATATTCTTCTCGGCCGCACCATGGTGACACACCTGCCGCCAGCCCGGCGCGGCACCGCCATGATGTTCCAGTCTTACGCGCTGTTTCCGCATCTTGATCTGATCGACAACGTCGCCTTCAGCCTGCGCATGAAAGGCGTAGGCAAAGAGGCGCGGCGGGCCAAGGCGCTAGAGATGCTGCAGTTGATGCAGATGGAAGGCTATGCCACGCGCCGGCCTGCCCAGCTTTCCGGCGGCCAGCAGCAACGCGTCGCTCTGGCGCGTGCCCTGATCACCGACCCGGAGGCGCTGTTGCTTGACGAACCGCTCTCGGCGCTCGATCCGTTCCTGAAGATCCGGATGCGCGCGGAACTCAAGAAACTGCAGGCGCGGCTTGGCATAAGCTTCATCCATGTCACCCACTCCCAAGAAGAAGCCATGGCACTGGCCGATCTGATTGTGGTGATGAACGAGGGTCGGATCGAACAGGCGGGCTCACCGCGCGAGGTCTTTGAACGCCCCGCCACCGCATTCGTCGCGCGTTTCATGGGCGACCACAACGTGGTGTCGGGGCGGACAGTCTCCGCCGACAGCGCAGAGCTTCTGGAGGTGCCGAACGGTGGCCGCTTTGCCGCGAACGGCATGCTGGGTGCCGCCGGGGACCCCGCCGATATCGCCATTCGCACCGATCATGTCAGGCTTGGACCGAGCGCAGGCGCGGGCCTCGGCTTCACCGGCACGGTCTCCAACATCGAGTATCGCGGCGCCTCGGTAAAACTCTCGGTCGATGGGGCCGGAGTCGAGGACTTCACTGCAATTGTCGACGACATCAGCTTCTTTGCGAGGCCGGTCAAAGTCGGCGATGCGGTGCCGCTCAACTGGGACATCGAGGACGCAATCGTTCTCGGACGTTTCACCAAGTAGGCCATCTGTAACAGGGAAATGCACATGACTGACATCAGCAAGAAAGCCGGCATCTCACGCCGCAGCCTGCTCAAGACCGGCGCCGCCGCTGCGGCGGGCGCCGCTCTCGGCACGGGAGCTATTACTGGGTTCCCGACCGTCTGGGCCCAGAACCCGATCACCCTGCGCCAGTTCGGCACGGGCGTGTCGAACCTCAACGCCATCGCTGAAAAGTGCAAGGCCGACCTCGGCATTACGCTCGAAATGACGGCGACCGATTCAGATGCCGCCGCACAGCGCGCCGTCACCCAGCCGGACAGCTACGACATCGCCGACATCGAATACTGGATCTTGAAGAAGGTGTTCCCCACCGGCGTGATCCAGCCGATGGATACGTCCAAGCTCAAGTACTACGACAAGATCGTGCCGCTGTTCAAAAGCGGCAAGCTGACGCCAGATAGCGTCATTGCCCAGGGTACTGCTCCCCACACCGTGGGCTATGTCGAAAAGCCGGGCGACAAGACCTTCGCCGCATCAGAGACCGGCTGGTTCACCATGGTGCCGACGATCTACAACGCCGACACGCTGGGCATCCGTCCGGATCTGGTGGGTCGTGAGATTTCGACCTGGGCCGACATCATGGACCCGGCCTTCAAGGGCAAGACAGCCATCCTCAACATCCCGTCGATCGGCATCATGGACGCCGCGATGATCTGCGAGGCGATGGGGATCATCAAGTACGCCGACAAGGGCAACATGACCAAGGCGGAGATCGACACGACGATCGACTTCCTGATCAAGGCCAAGGCTGACGGGCAGTTCCGCGCCTTCTGGAAGTCGTTTGACGAGAGCGTCAACCTGATGGCATCCGGCGAAGTGATCATCCAGTCGATGTGGTCGCCGGCAGTGGCCGCCGTGCGGTCCAAGGGCATCGCCTGCAAGTACCAGCCGCTCAAGGAAGGCTATCGCTCATGGGGCGGCGGTCTTGGGCTTGCTTCGCACCTCTCCGGTGCGACGCTCGACGCGGCTTACGAGTACATCAACTGGTACACCTCGGGCTGGGTCGGCGGTTATCTCAACCGCCAAGGCTATTATTCGGCGGCCATGGATACAGCCAAGGAATTCATGTCCGCCGATGAGTGGGGCTATTGGATCGAAGGCAAGCCGGCCGCCGGCGATATCCTCTCGCCCGATGGTGCGGTGATGGAAAAGGCGGGTGCCGTGCGTGATGGCGGCTCGTTCCTCGAGCGTATGGGCCACGTCGCCTGCTGGAATTCGGTGATGGATGAAGACCGCTACATGGTGAAGCGCTGGAACGAGTTCATCGCAGCGTAACGACGCCACTCTGACGGGTGGGGAACGTCCCCTCACCCGGCGCTTTGCGCCACCCTCTCCCTCAAGGGGAGAGGAAAGGCCGACTAAAATATCTCGGCTTTGGCCCCTCTCCCCTTAAGGGAGAGGGTGCCCGAAGGGCGGGCGAGGGGAAGTTCCAGGAGAAGAAATGGCCATAGCCGACGAGTCCTTGATTGCCCCCACCGGCAAGCCGAAGCCGCGCCGTGTGCCGTTCACGCTGGGTGCTATCGCCTCATATCTGCAGGCCACCCCACTGCTGGTGATCCTGGCGTTCTTCCTTCTGCTCCCCATCCTCCTTCTGGTTGTGGTGAGCTTCTGGGACTATGATTTTGCAGGGCTTTATCCAGACTTTCTGACCAGCAATTACGCTGACGTGCTGGGTAGCTGGGTGACCTGGAAGACCTATCTCAACACGCTAAAATTTGCCGCCATTGTCTGGGCACTGACCTTGTTCATCGGCTTCTGGGTGGCCTATTTCCTGGCGTTTCACGTGCGCAAGGCCGCGACGCAGACAGTGCTGTTCCTGATCTGCACGGTGCCGTTCCTGACCTCGAACATCATCCGGATGATCTCTTGGATCCCAGTTCTGGGCCGCAATGGCCTCGTTAATACCACGCTGGTGCAGATGGGGATCATCTCCGAGCCGATCGAGTGGCTGCTCTACTCGGACTTCGCGGTCATTCTCGCCATGGTGCACCTCTACACCCTGTTCATGGTGACACCGATCTTCAACACCCTGATGCGCATCGACCGCTCGTTGATCGAGGCTGCACGCGACGCTGGTGCCAATAGTTTCCAGATCCTATGGAGCGTCATTCTGCCACTTGCCAAGCCCGGGATGGCCATCGGCACAATCTTCGTCGTGACGCTGGTCATGGCGGATTTTTCCACCGTGCAGGTGATGAGCGGCGGCCAGAGTGCTTCGGTGGCGCTGATGATGAAGAACCAGATGTCGCTGCTTCAATACCCTGCGGCAGCGGCCAACGCCGTGGTGCTGCTGGCGGTTGTGCTGCTCCTGGTCGCTGGCATCCTCCGTATTGTCGATATCCGGAAGGAGCTCTGAGATGGGCGGCGAAAAACGCGGTATCGGATTCTACGTCCTTGCGGCCTTCTTTGGCCTGTTCGTGCTGTTTCTTTACGGCCCGATGTCGGCGATCTTCATCCTGAGCTTCCAGGGGCCCAATGGCGGCCTCACCTTCCCCTTGAATGGCGTGTCGCTGCACTGGTTCTTCAACCTTTTCGAAAAGCAGGCTGTGGGTGATTTCGGTGCAAGCTTTACGCGCTCGCTGACCTTGGGCCTGATGGTGATGGCATCGACCGTGGTCGTGGCGCTGCTGGCAGGACTGGCATTCAGGCGCAGGTTTGTCGGTGCTACGCCCTTGTTCTACCTGACTATTGCCAGCCTGGTCGTTCCTTCGATCATCGTCAGCCTTGGGATTGGGGTGCTGTTCCAGCAAATCGGCATCAGGCCTGCCTGGTACGGCTCTGGGTTTGGTGCCCACCTCACGTGGACACTGCCGTTCGGGGTGCTGATCATGTTTGCCGTGTTCAACCGCTTCTCGCCTTCTTACGAAGAGGCGGCGCGCGATCTGGGGGCTAGCCCGTGGCAGACGTTCTACCACGTGCTGCTGCCGATGATTGCACCGAGCCTGATCGGCGTCGGCTTGTTCGGCTTCTCGCTCAGCTATGATGAGTTCGCTCGCACCCTGCTCACCGCCGGCAGCTTCAACACGCTGCCGCTTGAGATCTATGGGATGACGACCAACGTCACGACCCCCGTTCTCTATGCGCTCGGCACCGTGACGACGGCCTTCTCGTTCCTGATCATTGGCGGCACCATAGCGTTGATCGCCTTGATCAATCGCCGGCAAGTGGCGAGGCCGTGAGGTGCGGCTGCTTATCGTAAACCCGAACGCCACCGCCAGTATGACCGCGACGATAGCCAATGCTGCGCGACTGGTTGCGGCTTCCAGCACCGAGATTGACGCCCGCACCTCAATGGCGGGGCCGGTATCGATCGAGGGGTATTACGATGAGGCCATGTCGCTCCCCGGACTGCTGCACGAGATTGCACGCGGCGAGGCGGAAGGCGCCGCTGCGGTGGTGATCGCGTGCTTTGATGACACGGGGCTCGACGCTGCCCGGGCGCTGGCGACCATTCCGGTGATCGGAATCTGCGAGGCCGCCTGTATGTCTGCGGCCATGCTGGCCAAGCGGTTCACGGTGGTGACGACGCTCGACCGCTCGCGTGTGCCGGTGGAAGAACTGGTGAGGCGCTATGGCATGGGGGACCGTGCCAATGTCCGGGCCTCGAACATCCCGGTTCTGTCGCTCGAAGACCCCAATTCCGGCGCCCGCGATCGGCTGCGTAGTGAAATTGCCAAGGCAATTGAAGATGATAAGGCCGAGGCGATCGTTCTGGGATGTGCAGGCATGGCTGACCTGGCCCGCACGCTGCAGCGGGAGTTCGGCATGCCAGTGATCGACGGGGTCGGAGCGGCAGTGAAGTTGGCGGAAGCCTTGGTTGCCCAGGGGCTGACAACTTCGAAGCGAGGGTCGTACGCTACCCCGATCGCCAAGCATTTCGTCGGCACCATCGCGCAGTTCGTTGCGCCGGGTGTGCTGACCGGGGCCTGAGCGGCAGCTGCCCCAAGTGGTTGCCTGCGCGACAAAAGCCGCATTGTCACCACAACATTGCCTTCCAGATTTCCGAACATGAACAGCTCCTGAACCGTCGACTCACCTAGCGGTCAGACGGCTCAGGCTATGGTCTGGTCAAGGATGTGGGCGGATCCCTCGTTCAACCCTAAGGAAGCAAAAAATGAAAACCATTCTGGCGCTCGCAGCTCTGGCCCTCAGCGCAGGCTTTGTCTCCGTTGCACATGCCGACGACATCTCGCTGGGCGAGCCCGGTTATGGTGGCACGGGTTGCCCCGGTGGTAGCGTCTCGACGACGCTGAGCCCCGACGCGAAGTCCCTGAGCCTGCTGTTCGACGCGTACTCGGCGCAGGCCGGTGGCGACAGCGGCAAGGCGTTCGACCGCAAGAGCTGCAACATCGCGATCCCGGTCCATGTCCCGCAGGGCCTGTCGATCTCGGTACTCGCCATCGACTATCGCGGCTATAACAACGTGCCGGCTGGCGCGTCGTCAGAATTCAACGTCGAGTACTTCTTTGCCGGCACCAAAGGTCCTTCGTTCAAGAAGACCTTCAAGGGTGCGCTGGATGAGGACTACACGATCCACAACGAACTGGTCGCCCAGGCTTCTGTGTGGTCGGCTTGCGGCGCAGATGTGAACCTGCGCACCAACTCATCCATCAAGGTCACCACCAAGAACAACAAGGAAGCGCTGGCAACCGTTGACTCCGAAGACGTGAGCGCCGCCATCGTTTACCAGTTGCAGTGGAAGAAGTGCTAACACTGCGCTAACGCTAAAACGACGGGGCGGCCGCGTGCCGCCCCAAATGCGTTGTGGAGTTATGCCATGCGACTACTCGCAATTTCGGCATCCTTGCCGGTGATCCTTGGCCTCGCCTCTGGCGCGATGGCAGCGAGTTGCGGCGGCGCAGTGATGCCGGATTCGCATTCAGGTAGCCTTCCAGACCTTGAAGCGCCCACCACCGCAAATACCGGTGCACCCGTTGCAACTTGTGACGCCAGCATCGACGTCAACGCCCTGGCACCCGGGGACCCGATACCTGCGGGCACCATAGTTGTTTACAAAGCCCAATACCGCGGCTTCCTTGATGACGGCGACAGCGCTCATATTGCGGTTAGCCACGACGGGGTCACCGATTCGGCTGACGTTTCAGGCCTGATCGACGGCGATATCTACTTCGAGAACTATATCGGCAGCGGGCTGAACGGCACGATCGACCTCGGAATCCAGTTGAGCCTGCTCGAGGGCGGAAGCGGCGTGGGGACGACCAACCTCGATTCCCTCGATTTTGCCGAGGCGGGCAGGACCACACTCATCTCGCAGCAGGCGTCAGTCGACAGCCTCGCCGCACAGGGCATGACCTTCGTCACCCACCTCAATACCACGGCAGACCTATTGGTAGGCGACGACCAGCCGCTCGAAGCGCCGGACAGCGTGTCGCTGCTGGGGGCGCTCGGCTCGCACACTCTGGGTGCCACGGCACACTACAACCTTGGCGGCGGGTTCAGCATCGATGGCGGGGCGGCGCTGTTTGACCAGGAGGGCGCCAGCGGATCGCTGTTTGGCGGCTCGGTGCGGTATCTCGAACCGGGGGTGAATACGTTCCGGCCGTTTGCCGAAGTTGGCTTCAACGCCGCGCCGGGGATGAACCTCACCTTCTCGCGTTCCTATGAGGATGGCTCGAAAGACGGCGCGACCGTCCTGTCTGAGACGAGCGGCAGCATGGCCGGTGCCTACGTGACTGGCGGCATGCTGTTCGCCCCTGACCTTACGAACCAGATCGCCTTCTCGGGCACCTTGATGCACACGTGGCTGAGCTACGATGGCTATACCGAGAGCTTCAGCGACGACAATTTGTTCAACGCCGAAGTGGCAGGCGGAACTGGCGGTTTCGATACGATCAAGGCGCAGATCGCCTGGACCAGCGCGCTTTCATCGGACCTCGACATGACGCTGCATGCGGCGCTCGGAGTGACGCATGCGACCGAGGGTGTGGTGACCGACATTGCCTTTGTCGGCCCGCTCACCGGGACCAGCGATGACGACATTTTCGTGCAGTACGGGGCCCGCCTCGGCTGGGCAGTGACCCCGACGACAACCGCAAATGTCTTCGTCAATGGCTCCAGCGGGACGGTATCAGGCACCCATGCACAGATTGGCGCCGGCGTCCGGATCGCCTTCTAGAGACAACAATTTCGGCGGTGCCCAGCAGCCCGCCGCAGAAACAATCGCGGGTGGCATTTTGGAGCGTACGAACATGAAAGCCTTGATTCTTGGCCTCGCCCTTGCCGTCCTTTGCCTGCCGGCCCAGGCGGCCGGTATCAGCCTGGGCAAACCCGGCTATGGCGGCAATGGCTGCCCCGCTGGCACCGCCGATGTCGCGTTGGGCGCGGGCGGCAAGAGCCTGACGCTGCGATTTGACAACTATCAGGCCTCAGCTGGCGGCTCGTCCGGCAAGTCGCTGGACCGCAAGACCTGCAACCTCGCTATTCCTGTGAAGGTACCGGCGGGCAAAAGCGTTTCGATCATTGCCATCGATTTCCGCGGCCAGAGCCGGCTTCCTGCGGGAGCCAGTGCGAGGTTCAGCGCCGAGTACTTCCTTGCTGGCGGCAGCGGCCCGAAGTTCGTTCGCAACATCACCGGTCCCAAGACTGGTGCGTTCATGAGCAGCGACACCCTGACGGCCAAAGTTTGGTCCGCCTGTGGGGCCGACGTGATCCTGCGCACCAATTCTAGCATTCTGGTCAAGGCCAGCGGCGGCAAAGCCGCATCGTTCAGCGTCAAGGCGCAGGATGTGAAGACAGCGGTGGTCTATTCGCTGCAGTGGCGCGACTGCTGAGGCAGAGCGCGGACTTCGATAGCATCTAGGGGTTATCCGGCCCCCTCATGCGCCCTTCGGGCACCGTCTCCCCGACGGGGAGAAGGGAATGTGCCTAGCGCCCTGGCTCGCGACCGTAGATGGCGAGGGTGAGGGCGCCGACGGCCAGCAGCAGCCCGCCAAGGAGCCGTGTCTCGCCGACGCCGAGGCGCAGGAACGGCACGTAACTGTGGTAAAACGGGAACAGGAAAAATAGCACGCTCAGCAGCAAAGCTGCCAGTCCAACTGCACGCATGAAGGATGCTCCACCCAGGAGTTGACCCAATAGACCGTATGCCGGCCCCCGTCGAACGAGACTGCCATAGCTTGCTTAATGCTTGCTTGCGCGCCTCAGCGCACACCTCCCCATGTATTTTGGCCAAACCGATCCATCGAGCCACACTCAGAAGGTATCCCCTTGCAAATGACTGACCAGTCAGTTAGTAATAGCTGACTGGTCAGTCAGCAAGAGCATGCTTGAGATGCAGGAAGACAGAACCCAGCGTGGTCCGAAGTTTCGACGACGGGCGGAAGCACGGCCCGATGAGGTGCTCGACGCAGCGTTGGCGCTGTTTATCGAGAATGGCTTTGCGGCGACGCGGGTCGAAGATATCGCCAAACGGGCTGGCCTCAGCAAGGGCGCGGTCTATCTCTACTTCCCTTCGAAAGAAGCGTTGCTCGAAGGCTTAGTACGGCGCGCGGTGCTCCCCATCGCAGAGAACGCCCTTGGCGCGCTGCAGAACTACGAAGGCGATCCCAGGATCGTCATCACGGCGGTATTGAAAATGCTGGCGCTGCGGCTGAAGGACGACAAGCTGATCGCCATTCCCAAACTGATCTTCCGCGAAGTGCTGGGCTTTCCCGAGCTTGCAGCGATGTATCGCCGCGAGGTGCTGGACCGGGTCATCCCCACCCTCGAGGCCCTGCTGCGCAATGGCATCGAGCAAGGCTATCTGCGGCAGGTCGACCCCCATCTGACCATCCGCTCGATCATCGGGCCGCTGATGATGCACATCGCCATGGCCGAGGTCTTCGGCATCATGCCCGAGGATGGGCTGCATATGGAGCGGCTGATCGACAACCACCTGACCATCCTGTTTGACGGCCTGAGCGCCCCGCCAAGCGCCCGGCAATGGTCGAGCTCGTAAGGAGCACGAGATGAACGAGTTCATTGCCTGGATGGTTGGACTGATCGGCCTGGTGGTGCCTGGTTTCGGCGTCAGCGAGGTGCCTCACTACAACGGCTATGTCGAAGCGGATTACCTTTATGCCGCGTCCTCGACCGGTGGCCAGATTGCGAGCATCGCTGTCACCGAAGGCCAGACGATCAAGGCTGGCGACCTGCTGTTCACGCTGGCCGACAGCCAGCAACGCGCGCTTGTCGATGCGGCCGACGCGCGGGTGACAGCGGCTGAAGCCAACCTCGAAAACCTTGCGACAGGCGGCCGCGAAGACGAGCTCGCCGTCGTGCGCGCGACACTTTCGAAAGCGGAGGCCGATGTGAGTCTCGCGCGGGAAAGCGCGGCCCGCAGCGGCAAGCTGTTTGCCGAGGGCCTGGTGCCACAGGCACGGCTGGACCAGGATCGGGCTAACCTCGCGAGCGCGGAAGCTATGGTGCGTCAGCTTTCGGCGCAACTCAAGGTGACCGAACTGCCGGCCCGGGATGCCCAGCAATGGCAGGCCGAGGCCAACCTTGCCGCCGCAAAGGCCGACGCTGAAAAGGCCCGCGCCGATCTCGCCGATCGACGTGTGCTGGCGCCAGCCGGCGGCAAGGTGGAGCGGCTGTTCTTTGACGCCGGTGAGATGGCCGCAGCCGGCACACCAGTTCTTTCGCTGCTTCCAGAGGGAGCGCTGAAGGTGAAGTTCTACCTGCCGCAGACCGCACGGCAGGACTTCAGGATGGGCGACCCGGTGACGATCAGTTGCGACGGCTGCCCACCGGGAATTGGCGGAACGCTGAGCTATATGGCGTCCGAACCGCAGTTCACGCCGCCGGTGATCTACTCGCGCGACGAACGTCAGCGGCTGAGTTTTCTCGCCGAGGCGACGCTCGACGCGGCGGTGATGCTGCAACCGGGGCAGCCGGTGACGCTGACGAGGCCACAATGAGCGCCGACCTGGTGATCGACGTTAAGGGCCTGACCAAGGATTTTGGCCCCAAGCGCGTCGTCGATCACTTCGATATCCAGGTGCCGCGCGGCGCCATTTACGGATTTTTGGGACCCAACGGGTCGGGCAAGACCACGACAATCCGTATGCTTTGCGGTCTGCTCACCGCCGATGCGGGGGAAGGCACCTGCCTAGGCTTCGACGTACGCCGGGACGCCCGCCGGATCAAGGAACAGGTCGGCTACATGACGCAGAAGTTCTCCTACTATGAGGACCTCTCGATCCGCGAAAACCTCGATTTCGTGGCCCGCATGTACCGGCTTGACCGGCGCAAGGCGCGCGTTGATGCGGCGCTGACCGACCTGGGACTCGCCGATCGGCAAAAGCAGCTGGCAGGGTCGCTCTCGGGCGGCTGGAGGCAGCGGCTGGCGCTCGCCGCGTGCCTGCTGCATGAGCCGCAACTGCTACTGCTCGACGAGCCGACAGCGGGCGTCGACCCCAAGGCACGGCGCGAATTCTGGGACGAGATCCGTCGGCTTTCCGCCAGGGGCGTGACCGTGCTCGTCTCCACCCATTATATGGACGAGGCCGTGCAGTGCGATTTCATCACCTACATCGCCTACGGCAAAAAGCTCATCGACGGGCCATCGGCAGATATCCCGGCAATGGTCGGGCTCGAAACCTGGCGCGCTGAGGGGCCCGACCTGCCGGCGCTGGAGCTGCGGCTGAAAAGCGAGCCCGGAGTTGAGCAGGTGGCGCGCTTCGGCACGGTGCTGCACGTCTCCGGTACTGACAAGGCAGTGCTGGGTGCAACGATCGAGCGGCTTAAATCCGAAGGCACGCATCGCTGGAGCCTGCAGGTGGCTGGGCTCGAAGAGGCCTTCATCTACCTGATGGCGGGCTCGAAGGACAATTTCGCATCCGATGCCAAGCCTAAGCCTTCAGCGGGGGCCGCATCATGAGCGACGGGTTCTCGCCGGGTCGGTTCCGGGCGGTGCTGGTGAAGGAGTTCATCCAGATGCGGCGCGACCGCATCACTTTTGCCATGATGATCGTGCTCCCCATCGTGCAACTGATGCTGTTCGGCTTTGCCATTAACTCCGACCCCAGGAAGCTGCCGACGCTGGTGGAGCTGAACGACAACGGCCCGGTGACCCGCGCCGTGCTCGCGGGAATGCAGAACTCGTCCTATTTCGATTTTCGCGGACCGGTGAGCGGTGTTGCCGAGGGCGAAGAGGCGCTGCGGCGCGGCGACGCCAACTTTGTCATCGTTATCCCGCAGAATTTTGAGCGCGATGTGGTGCGGGGGCTGAGCCCTCAGATTCTTATGGCCGCCGACGCGTCCGATCCGTCGGCAGCGGGAGGCGCGGTTTCGGCACTCTCCGGAATTGTCACGGTGGCAATCTCCGAAACGCTGACCGGGCCACTGGCGCCCAAAGCCAACCCGGCTCCGTTCTCAGTGGTGGTGCACCGCGAATTCAACCCGGAAGGCAAGACCTCGACCAATATCGTGCCGGGGCTGCTCGCGATTATCCTGTCGATGACCATGGTGATGATCACCGCTGTCGCCATCGTCAAAGAGACCGAGCGCGGCACCATGGAGATGCTGATCGCAACCCCGGTGCGACCGCTTGAGGTGATGCTGGGCAAGATCCTGCCCTATGTGTTTGTCGGCTATGTGCAGACTGTAGTGTTCCTCCTCTCGGCAGCTGCGATCTTCCACGTTCCGTTCGATGGCTCATGGCTGGCGTTCTTTATCGGCTTCAACCTCTTCATCGTGGTGAACCTGGCGCTCGGCTTTCTGATCTCGACCGCGGCGCGGAGCCAGATGCAGGCGATGCAGTTGAGTTTTTTCACCATCCTGCCCTCAATCCTCCTCTCGGGCTTCATGTTCCCCTTTGCCGGCATGCCCGGCTGGGCGCAGTTCATCGGCACCGCGGTGCCAGCAACACATTTCCTCCGCATCGTGCGCAAGGTGATGCTGAAGGCCGGGGAACTCGCCGACGTGGCCGGCGAACTTACCAGCCTCACCATCATTCTCGTCGTGATCGCAGCGATCGCTATGCTGCGCTATCGGCAGACGCTGGATTGATCAGGCGACTGCCGGCCTTGCGGGATGTCCTCCAAGGCTCGATATACGGCGCACCATTGAGAGAATTGAGCAATGAAAAGCGTTGTGTTCGAGGCGTTCGGCGCGCCGGGCGAAGTCCTCAAACTGGCAGAGCGCCCGCTGCCTGAACCCGGTCCGGGTCAGGTGCGAGTGAAGATGGGGCTGGCGCCGATCCACAACCATGACCTCGCGATTATTATGGGGACCTATGGCTATAAACCGGCGCTGCCCGCAGTGCCTGGGACCGAGGCGATGGGTGTGGTGGACAAGCTTGGCGACGGCGTGAGCCACCTGAGCGTTGGCCAGCGTGTTGCCGGTGGCGCATCGGCGACCTGGGCGGAATACTATCTGGTAGATGGCAAGCGGCTGGTGCCGCTACCGGACACCGTTTCCGATGAAACCGGCTGCCAGCTGGTCTCGATGCCGCTGAGCGCGCTGATGCTGCTTGAAGATCTCGACATCAAGGCCGGCGATTGGGTGATCCAGAATGCCGCCAATGGCGCAGTCGGCAAGGTGTTCGCGCAGCTGGCGCCGGCCCGCGGCGTCAATGTCGTCAACCTCGTTCGCCGTGACGCGGGAATTGCCGAATTGGCTGCGCTCGGGATCGGCAATGCCGTATCGACGGAAACGGCCGGGTGGCAGGATCGGGTCAAGGCTATCACCAGCGGCGCGCCGATCATTCGCGCCATCGATTCGGTTGCTGGCGAGGCAGCCGACCAGATCATGGAGACGATCGGACAGAACGGCGTGCTGATCTCGTTTGGCGCCATGTCGGGAAAACCGCTGGTGATCAGCCCGGCAAACCTCTTGTTCAAGACCGCGACGGTCAAGGGCTTCTGGGGCGCCAAGCGGTCCGAACAGACGAGCCCCGCTGAATTGGGCCGGATGATTGGAGAACTGGTGAAGCTCGCAGGGACTGGCGCGCTGAAGCTCGAGATCGAGGCCGCCTATGACCTGTCAAACGCACGCGAGGCCGCCAATGCCAGCGCGGTTCCGGGCCGCAAGGGCAAGATCGCCTTGCGGGGCAGCCGCTAAAGGTCGAGGGCCTTCTTGACCTCGCGGATCAGGCGGGCATCGTCCCAGTAATTGGCTTGCAGCCAAGGGGCAGAGGCTTTGACCTGAGCGAGGTCCTGAGCGACCCAGCCAATGCGCATGGCGGCGCAGATCTTGCCGGTCGAGAACCGGTACATCGCCGCCATTTCCTCAAACATCCGCTTGGAATAGCCGTAGGGGTTGATCGCCGCCCAGCCGCGTTTGGGCTCTGCCCAGTCTGACGAGGGCAGCAGCACCCGGGGGACCGGGTAGCGTTGGCACGCAAGCAGCAGGCGTGCAGCATCGACGACGGCCTGGTAGTGCACCTCGTCGGGCGCATCGACGTCTGGCGAGGTGGCGACGTGGAGGACGATTTCGGCTTTGCCCAAGAGCGCGTGGATCTCCGGCGCGTCGTAGTCGATGGTCTTAAGGTCCGCGACGATATCGGCCCCAGCGACCCGATCAATGCCGATGGCACCCGGAAACGCCGCCTTGAGCCGGCGGCCGACATTGCCTTCTGAGCCGAAAATCACTGTCGTCATGCTGTCCCCCACAACATCTGATCCTGTTTCTGACGCAAGGCGAAGAGTCGTGTCGTCTGGTCCGGCGTCGCGTTGGCCCGCGTCAGCAGCTCGCCCTTCTTGACCGGCTTCAGCACCTTGCCGCCTTCGAGCAGCCCGACCGGAACGGCCTGCTGTGCCCGCGCATCGCCGATGGTCAGAATGAAACTGCGATAGCAGGTCTCGCCGATCGCGTCGAAGGTCTCGCCGACGGCGAGATCGCGCTTGGCGACCGCGCAGACTTCGGCAACCGGCCGTGGCAGCGGCACCATGTCGGGCTTGCCGTAGAGCATGATGCGCGCCGCCGTCAGGGGCACTTCGAGCGAGGTGAGGTGGTAGGGGCGGAAGAAGGCATAGTAGGGCCCGACCCCGACATGGAGGTCATCCATCCGCTCGATGATGCGCGGATGCTCGGCCTCGACGATGACGAAGACGCCGGGCGCCACTCCCTTGCCGACGGTAAAATCGACGACGCCCTTCTTGTGAAGGATGCCGCCATCTTCGCGCGGGATCAGCACTTTGACCATGTCGTCGCGGTCGGCCTTGGGGCCGTGCATGCCAGGTACATCGGGCACCAGCCCAGTGGCGTTGGCGATGCAGCACATCTCGACCATGGTCTTGGAGCCATCGACGAACTCCACCAGCATGCGCGGGTTCATGTTCCGGCGGAGGGCTTCCTCGCGGTAGTCGTCTGGAACGGCGAAATGGTTGAGTGGGTTGTTCTTGCCCTTGCCCGCAGAAACAATGCGATAGCCGAGCGCCGAGGCGAACTCGATCAGTTCCATGCAGCTCGATGGTTCGTCGCCGGCGCCGACCGAGTAGATGACGCCGAGCCGGTCCGCCTGCTGCTTGAGGTAGGGCCCGATGGTCACGTCCGCCTCGACATTCATCATGACGAGGTGCTTACCGTGTTCCATGGCGAGGAGGTCATAGTCCGCTGCGACGCCCGGCTTGCCGGTGGCATCGATCACCACATCGATCAGCGGATTGGTGACCAGCGTTTCGGCCGAGGTGATGGCAAGCTTGCCCGCCTCAATGGCAGCCGTGATCTTGCTCTCTGTGTCGGCTTCGACGGCATGCGAATCGTCGCCATAGGCAATGGTGGTGGCGTCGCGCGCCGTCTGCGGACGGCGGGTGGCAATGGCCGAAATCTCGATGCCGCGCATCAAGGCGCCCTGGGTGACAAGGTCGGTGCCCATCTCGCCCGAGCCGATGACGCCGATGCGGATAGGCTTGCCGGCATCGGCGCGCGCCTTGAGGTCGCGGGCGATGCCTGTCAGATGCACGTTAGTAAGCGGGACAGCTGGGATATTGGCCTTCATGGGCGGCTGCTCTATCACTCAGCGGCACGCTTTGGAACTGAGGAACGATGACCACCCAGCTCGATATCGTCCGCGACGGGCCGCTTGGCGTGATCGCGCTGAACCGTCCCGAAGCGATCAACGCCCTGAGCCTTGAAATGATCGAGGGCATCACTCGGACGCTTTTACAGTGGCAGGATGTTCCTGCACTCCGGGTCGTGCTGTTTGAAGGCCGCGGCCCGCGTGGATTTTGTGCCGGCGGTGATGTGCGCTGGGTTCGCCAGGCGATCCTCGACGGGCGCGGCGAAGACGCGGACGCCTATTTCGCCGCCGAATACCGAATGAACGCGCTGATTGCAGCCTATCCCAAGCCGCTGGTCGCCTTGACCCATGGCGTGGTGATGGGGGGCGGCATCGGGATTGCCGGGCACTGCCGCTATCGGTTCACGCTGGATGGCGCAAAGTTCGCTATGCCCGAAGCGGCGATCGGCTTTGTGGCGGATGTCGGTGTCAACCGCATCCTGGGCAAAGTGCCGCTGCACCGGGCGCTTCTGTTTCTGATGTCCGGGATCGCGGTCGGCGCCGCCGATGCGCGGGAACTCGGCCTCGTCGATGCCGTCTGCAACCCGGAGCACCGGGAAGCCATCAGGGTGGCGATCGGCATCGCGAGTTCAGCACCCGACCCCGACCTCGCCTTGCGGGAGCTTGTTCAAAGTGAGTCTGTCGCCGCTGGTGAGCCGGTCTTCTGTATCGAGGCCGACCTGGTCGCAGCTTATGATGTCGACTGGCAAAGCGCCGAATCGATTGTTGCGGCCACGGCTGGCAGGCTGGCCGACACCTTGAACAGCCGCTCGCCCACCAGCCTTGAAGCTATCGTACAAAGCCATCTCGCGGCACGATACTTGTCGAGCACGCCTGAGGTGCTGGCGCTGGACCTGCGGTTAGCAAAGATGCTGGCGCGGATGCCAGATTTTGCCGAGGGCGTGCGGGCTGTGCTTGTCGATAAGGATCAGAAGCCGGCCTGGACTCCGAAAGAGTTCGCGGCAGTGGCCCGGCAAGTCATCGCGGCAACTATTCTGCCCCCTCTGGAGCTCAATCGGGCAGAGTCTTAGCACTTCTTCAACCGTTCCAATGGATGCTGACGGCCGGACCAGAACCTTTGGGGGCAGCCGAGTCCATGGCCAAAGACAGTGAAAAGATCGTCGCCTTGCCGGCGATCGTTGATCTAGATGCGCTCGACCTTATTCGGGACGAGCTTATTGACGCGGTTGAAAGCGGCCCCGTACGCGTTGGCGGCAAAGCTGTCGAACGGGTCTCGACAAATGCTCTCTTCATGTTGCTGAGCGCAGCCGAAACGGCGCGTCGCAATAATTTTGGTTTTGCAGTTTTCGAACCGAGTGCGCCGTTTCGAGCAGCCGTAGACCGGCTCGGCATCGGCGCCCAGTTCGCACCGATTATGGAAGGAATATAATTCAATGCGCGTTCTGACAGTTGACGATTCTCGCACCATTCTCGCCATGCTGCACCACACCTTGTCCAATGCAGGCTTCGAAGTGCTACAGGCAGAAGACGGCCAGAAAGGCCTCGATGTTCTCAAGAACGAGAGCGTCGATGTGGTGATCACCGACATCAACATGCCCGTCATGGACGGCATCGAGTTCATCAAGAATGTGCGCGCCTCAGGCATGCACAATTCTCTGCCGATCCTGATCCTGACCACGGAAACCAGCCAGGACAAACGCGACCAGGGCCGGGCGGCCGGTGGCACGGGCTGGATCGTCAAACCGTTTGACCCTGAAAAACTGATCTCGGTCATCCACCGCGTCGTGCACTAAACAGGCCAACAACCCAGAAGGGTTCTGCGCGTTTCCATGAGCGATCTAGACGACTTCAAGGCCACATACTTCGACGAATGCTCCGAGCTCTTGCTGGAGCTCGAAGAACAGTTCGCCGCCATCGAGGAAGGGGATCGCTCCTCCAACCGGTTGAACGCGATCTTTCGTGCCATTCACTCGATCAAGGGTGGCGGTGGCGCGTTTGGCTTCACCGCGCTGGTGGGTTTTGCGCATGCTTACGAGACGCTGCTCGACCACGTTCGCGATGGCCGGCTTGAGCTGAGCGAGCACGTCGCCACGCTGTGCGTGCGGGCCAACGATATTGTCGCCGACTTCATCGCTGCAGCCAAGGACGGTGTCGCTCTTGATGCTGGCTATGGCGCTGACGAGAAAGCCCAGTTCGACGCCCTTACCTCCGGCAACGATCCCGACATGGCCGGCGAGCCGATGGAGGAGTTCGACATCGATTTCGTGCCGGTGATGGTCACCATCGCTGGCGCAGAGGACGACGTAGCTGTTCCGTCAGGGTTCTCGGATCTGCTTGCCGGGCCTACCGACGACAGTTTTGCAGCGCCACCGATGGAGCCCGAAGCAGCCCGGTGGCTGGTGAAGTTCACCCCCCATTCCGAACTCTATGCGCGCGCCAACGACCCGCTGCTGCTGTTCCGCGAACTGGCAGCGCTCGGTGAAATCAAGGTTCTGGCCAAGCTCGACGATATCCCGGCGCTCGCTGACTTCGAACCGTTTGGCGTCTATTGCCATTGGGAGATCACCCTCACCTCACCGACCGTCACTGAAGCGGCCATCACCGAGGTGTTCGAGTTTGTCGAAGGCAATTGTGACCTGACCATTTCCCGGATCGCTGCTCCGGTTTCGGTCACCGCCGCGCCAGTTTCAGCGCCGCCCGTGGCCGCCAAGGCAACCGACCCGGTCGTCGCCTTTAGCGCGGACGCCGCGGCAGATGGCGAAGTCGTCAGCTTCGCCGAAATCGCCGCCGCCATGAAGCCAGCCCTCAAGGCTGCCCCGCCCGTCATGCCGACCCCGCTCAAGCAGAGCGCCCCGGCCGAAGACACCGAAGATGGCGACCGCCGCAACGGGACCGAAGACCGCCGTAACGGCGTGCAGTCAATTCGCGTCGATCTCGACAAGATCGACCGCGTCGTCAACATGGTGGGTGAACTGGTGATCACCCAGTCCATGCTCACCCAGCAGATGGATGAAACGCTCCGCGCTCGCTACCAGGAACTGGTGCGCGGCCTTGAAGTGCTGGCCCAGACGACGCGCGGCCTGCAGGACTCGGTGATGGCGATCCGTGCGCAACCGGTCAAAACCGTGTTCAGCCGCATGCCGCGCCTGGTGCGCGAACTCGCCACCAAGACCGGCAAGAAGATCCGCCTCGAAACGATTGGTGAAAACACCGAAATCGACAAGACGATCATCGAGCAGCTTTCTGATCCGCTGACCCACATGATCCGCAACTCCGCCGACCACGGCATTGAAATGCCGGCCAAGCGGACCGCGAACGGCAAATCGGATTCGGGCGTCATCCGCCTTTCGGCCGAACAGGCCGGCGGCAACATTTTGATCGTCGTGGAAGACGACGGCGCCGGCATCAACCGCGAGCGCGTGCTGCAGGTGGCCCGTGACCGTGGTGTGGTCGGGCCCGACCAGACGCTGACCGAAGAACAGATCGACCAGTTGATCTTTGCGCCGGGGTTCTCCACCGCATCGGAAGTCTCCGACATTTCCGGCCGCGGCGTTGGTATGGACGTGGTGCTTTCCAACATCAAGAAGATTGGCGGCTCGGTGCACGTCAAGAGCTGGACCGGCAAGGGCACGCGCATGACGCTGCGCCTGCCGCTGACGCTCGCCGTGCTCGATGTCATGCTGGTCAAGGTCGCAGGCAGCCCCTACGTGATCCCGCTGTCCTCGATCGTTGAAACCATCCAGTGCGCGCGCGCCAACTTCAGCCGGGTGCCGTCGGGTGCCAAGGTGCTGCAGGTCCGCGGCGAGTATGTGCAAGTGGTTGACCTCGGTCACCGCTTTGCCATGGTGAGCAATGACAGCAATGACGGCCGGTTCGTCGTGCTGTGCGAGGCTGAGGGCGGCATCAAGATCGCGCTGATCGTCGATGACATCATTGGCCAGCAGCAGGTGGTGATCAAGTCGCTGGAAGAGAACTTCCAGTCGATCGAAGGTATCGCCGGCGGCACCATTCTCGGCGACGGTAATGTAGCCCTGATCGTCGATGTGCAGGGCCTGAAGTCAGCAAATTCCTCGCACAAGAGCGCCGCGTAGTCTGGCGCACTGTGCCGTAACATTAGTACCACCCGGAAATGGGTGTTGAGAAAGGGTCGAGTACCATGGAATCCATGGCGTTTAAGGATGATGCGTCAGGCAGCAATGCGGCGGGGGCGAATTCGTTGCAGCTGATCGCCTTCTCGATTGGCGAGCAGACTTACGGCGTTGAGATCACGACGGTGCGCGAGATTCGCGCCTGGAATGGTGCGACTCCGCTGCCCAATACCCGTGAATTTGTGCGCGGCGTCATCAACCTTCGCGGCACGATCGTGCCGATCTTCGACCTGCGCGCCCGTTTTGGCGAGGGCCCGACCTCACCGACCAAGAACCACGTCGTGGTGGTGATGTCGGTTGGCGACAAGTGGGTGGGGATCCTGGTGGACGCCGTGTCGGACATTTTGACGGTCGCAAAGGATGACATCCACAACGTGCCCGAAGGCAACTCGATCGATACCGAACTGCTCAACGGTATCGTCACCCATGAGAGCCGCATGGTCGGGCTGATCGACCTGCACGCCGTGGTATCGGGCGCCAAGATGGATAGCTGAGGCAAAAGTCTCACTCTTTTGAAAAGGCCGCCTCTGGGCGGCCTTTTTGTTTAGTGGAAGTTGCGACCAACCGGCAGCGCGGCATAGGCTTCGCGGTTGAGCTGCTCGCGACGGCGGCGCTCGCCCTCGTCACGACCGGGCGGCGGCCCGCTCCTACCCTCATCGCCACGCGCGAGCACCGCATCGCCGATGTCATGGCCCTGAGCCAGCTCGATCAGGCGCGGCGTGAAGTCGGTAAAGCTGCGCGCGATCAAATGGGTGACCAGCCCCTCGCGCTGCAATTCGCCCCGCACCGCGAGAAGGCGTGAGGCAAGCACCACTTTACGGTTCTTTTCGAAGGTTTTGGGCCAGATGATGATGTTGGCGATACCCGTTTCATCCTCAAGCGTCGAAAAGATCACCCCGCTAGCCGTCCCTGGCTGCTGGCGGACCAGCACCAGGCCGGCGGTTTCGACAATGGCGCCATTGCGCTTTTCAGCCAGATCGGCGCAACGCAAGGTGCCGCGGCGATCAAGTTCAGGCCTGAGGAACCCGACCGGATGCCCCTTGAGCGACAGCGACAGGGTCCGGTAGTCATGAACGACATCCTCACCGGGCGGCATCAGCGGCAACTGGCCGTCGTTATCATCGGCCTGTGAGTCGCGGTGGCCGACTGAGAATAGCGGCAGACGCTCGGCGCCGGCCGCACCATTGAGCCCACGCACGGTCCATAGCGCCTCGCGGCGGCTGAGCCCGAGCGAGCTGAACGCATCGGCCTCGGCGAGTTTTTCGAGCGTTGCCACCGGCAGCCCGGTCCTCAGCCACAGGTCGCGCACGGAGTCGTATCCGGCGCCGCGCCGGGCGATAATCAGGTTGGCATGATCCTGCTTGAGGCCGCTCACCTGCCTGAGGCCAAGCCGGATGGCTCGGTTGGACCAGATATCGGGCTGCATTTCGGCGTGCTGCTTTGCGATGCGCTCGCGCGCCGGAAACCCTGATTCGAGCACGTGGATATAGTCGGAGCGGTTGATATCGGCGCTTCGCACCTCGACCCCATGCTCAATCGCATCGCGGACAATCTGCGCGGGCGAATAAAAGCCCATGGGCTGGCTGTTGAGCAGGGCGCAGGCAAACACATCGGGGTAGTGGCACTTGAACCAGCACGAGGCATAAACGAGGAGCGCGAAGGACGCCGCGTGGCTTTCGGGAAAGCCATATTCGCCGAACCCCTGGATCTGCGAAAAGCAGCGCTTGGCGAAGTCCTCGGGGTAGCCATTGCCAATCATGCCCGAGATGAACTCCTCGCCGAACTGCGCAAGTCGGCCATTGCGCTTCCAGGCCGCCATGGCGCGCCGCAACTGATCAGCCTTGCCGGCAGAAAACCCGGCGCCGACAATGGCGATCTGCATCGCCTGCTCCTGGAACAGCGGCACCCCCAGGGTGCGGCCGAGCACGGCTTCGAGTTCGGGACGAGGGAAAGTGACCGTCTCTTTTTTCTGCCGGCGCTGCAGGTAAGGATGCACCATGCCGCCCTGGATCGGGCCGGGACGGACGATCGCCACCTCGATGACTAGGTCGTAGAACTCTTTCGGCTTGAGGCGCGGCAGCATCGACATCTGCGCGCGGCTCTCGATCTGGAACACCCCGATCGTGTCGGCACGGTGGGTCATATTATAAACCGGCGCCTTGATCTCGGGATGCGCCTCCTCGGCCATAAGGTCGGGCAGGCTCAGGTCGCGGCCGTAGTGCTGGTGCAAGAGCTCGAACGAGCGGCGAAGGCAGCTCAGCATACCCAGCGCCAGCACATCGACCTTGAGGATGCCGAGCGCGTCGATATCGTCCTTGTCCCACTCGACAATGGTGCGGCTTTCCATGGCGGTCTTGGAAATCGGCACCAGGCTTTCGAGCGAATCGCGGGTGATGACGAAGCCACCGACATGCTGGCTGAGGTGCCGGGGGAAGGATTTCAGCACCGAGATGACATTGAACATCTGTGTCAGGGTCGGATCGTTGGGATCGAGTTGCAGCATGCTCGCGCCCTTGAGGTCGGCAGAATTGCCCCAACCCCAGTGCATCTGGTTGAGTGCGGCAACGATATCCTCCGAGACGCCGAACACCTTTGCGGTCTCGCGGATGGCGCTTTTCGAGCGATAGGAAATGACGGTGGCGGTGAGGCCGGTGCGGGCGCCGCCGTACTTTTTGTAGATGTACTGCATTACCTCCTCTCGCCGCTCATGCTCGAAATCGACATCGATATCGGGCGGCTCGTCGCGTTCGGTGGAAATGAACCGCCCGAATACGAGGTTGGCGGTGGCCGGATCGACCGCAGTGATGGAGAGGCAGTAACAGACCGCCGAGTTGGCCGCTGAGCCGCGCCCCTGGCAAAGGATTTTGCGGTCGTGCCGTGCGTAGCGGACGATGTCGTGCACGGTGAGAAAGTAGGAGGCGTAGCTCTTGTAGGCGATAAGGCAGAGCTCGGCCCAAAGGCTCGAAAGCACCTTTTGCGGGATGCCTTGCGGGTAGCGCTCGCGGGCTCCTTCCCAGGTCAGACGCTCCAGCGTTTCCTGCGCGGTTTCGCCATTACCGATGGTTTCGGTGGGGTAGTTGTAGCGTAGCTGGTCGAGTGAAAAACCAATACGGCTGAGGATCACCTGGGTCTGTTTCAGCGCCTCGGGGTGATCGGCAAAGAGCCGCGCCATCTCGCTCGCAGGCTTCAGATGGCGCTCGGCATTCTGCCCCAAGCGCCGGCCGGCAACCTCGAGCGTCAGGTGCTCGCGGATGCAGGTGACGACATCCTGCACGATCTTGCGGCTTGGCTCGTGGTAGAGCACGTCGTTGACGGCTAGGAGCGGCACGCGGGCTTCGGCAGCCATCGCCGCGAGACGGTTGAGGCGCGCCCGGTCGGTGCCGGTGAACGTCGCGGCTGCGGCGAGCCAGACATTGCCGCGGGCCAGACGGGCCAGTTCATGTAGCACCTCGCGGCTATGCTCTAGGTTGGTTTCGTCGGCTTGAAGGATCAGCAACTGCCCTTCAATGAATTCGGTGAGGTCAGCAAAGCTGAGCGCGCACTTGCCCTTCTCACTCTCGGGCTTGAGGTTACCCCGGCTCAAGAGGCGGCAGAGCCGGCCATAGGCTTCGCGATCCGAGGGGTAGGCGACGATGTCGGGCGTGCCATCGGCAAAGCAGAGCCGAACCCCGACGACATAGCGAAAGTCAGGCGCCGTTTCCTTGAGGTCCCGATGCGCCACATAGCCCCGCACCACCCCGGCAAAGCTGTTGCGATCGGCAATGCCGATGCCGCTGAGCCCGAGAGCGATAGCGGCGGCGACCAGTTCCTCCGGGTGCGAGCCGGAGCGGAGGAACGAGAAATTGCTGGTCGCCATCAGTTCGGCGTAGGGGGGCACGGGCTGAGACAGGTTCATGCGAACAACCCATGGAGAAACCAGCGGGGGGTTGCCTCGGCCCCATAGAGCCCGACGCGGAACACCCAGAAGCGGCGCCCGCCCTCGTCCTCGATCACATAATAATCCCGCACCGTGCTGGTGGGCTGGAACAACTCGATACCCGGCAGTTGCGGCGAGGCAGCATCGACCTGCTCGGGCTGCGGATGCCGGGGCAACAGTGCCAGGCGCTTCCCAGACCGCCACCACTCGGCCTCGATCCGCTCGGGGCCGGTCGCCTTTTGCACCTTGTAGGCAACGCGCCGCCAGATCATTCGCATCGGCGGGCCATGCGGCACTTCGGCGATGACATTGATCGGTTCGGGCGTGGGAAAGAGCCGTAGCGGGCGAACCAGACCGGGAGGCGGGGCAGCTGCCGGATCATCCTCGGTTCGCGCCACGGCCGGCTCGAGTTTCACCGCCTGTTCGGGGATGTGGGTGTTGATGAACTTGGAGCGCAGCAGGGCAAAGGGCCCGAGCCGGCTGGTCATCCGGTCATAGAGCCGCTCGATATCCGCGGCCCCGTCACGGATTTCGAAGGCGCCGATCTGCGCACTCTCAACCGGTGACACTGAACTGGCGGCAAGCCGGATCATGTCGATGCCAAAACCTGCATCATACTCCCCCTCCAACCGCTCGGAACGGTGGATGAAAAGCTGGGCGATATGGTTGGCATCGCGCGTGGCACGAGCGGAATTGACCGAAAGCGTCATCACCTTGTGGTCGACCCGGTAGAGGAAGAGGTGAAAGCTCTGTGCCCCCAGCCCTTCGGCTTCGAGCCGCAGCGCGAGCTGGATGGCAAGATCGCGCGTCGTCATCAGCACGTCGTCCATGAAGCCGATCGGCTCGGGAAAGCGCCGTTCGGCATGGTATTCGGCAATAGGGATGCGTGGCGTGATCCGTTCTTCGATCCGGCCCAGCGCCTGATCGAGCCGCAACAGCAGCGAGGCGCCGAACCGGGCATGCAACCCCTTGCGGTCGCGCCCATAGAGCTGGCCGATGCGCTTGAGGCCCATCTGGTTGAGGCCCGCAACTTGGGAAGGATCAAGCCGCAACGCTACCACCGGCAGCTCGGCGAGCACGGTCTCAAGCTGGTCAGCCGCAATGATCCCCGGGGCAAAATGCGCCAGCGCCCAGGCCGCGCCGACAGTGTCGGCAATCGCGCCCGAAACGGAAAAGCCGAGTGCCCTGAGCCGGCCCACCAGCATCCTGAGCAGCTTGTCCTCACCCCCGAACAGGTGCTGCACACCCGTGATATCGAGGACCAGATCACCAAAGGCGGTAACATCTGTCATCACGGCTACGATCGGGCTGGCATTGGAATGCCAATCGGCAAAATCGGCGAACACCTGCTCGATATAGGCGCGGTCGATCTCCCGCACCTCAAGGTTGGGGACGAGCGCCCGCGCGTCGGAAAGGTTCTGGCCGGGAGTGAGCCGAGCCGATTCGGCAGCAGCATCGAGCGCCACCAGCCGCATGCCGCCCTTCTGCTTTTCCCAAAGCGCCAGCGGCCGCACCGAAGCGGCGAGCGCCACATCAGCTCGCTTGAGACAATCGGTGGCCCAGCGCGGCAGGTTGAGGACGAGATATCGGCGTGCTGTTCGAAAGCTGAGATCCAAACCGGGGTTCGACTGAAACGAAGCCATTTTCTGTCCAGTCCAGGGTCAATCTGGTGTTTTCTGCGCGTTGCGAAGTGCCGCCGAGCCGGCGCTTTTCGACCTCGACCACAAAGCGGGGCGGGCCAGGGGCGAAGGCATCGAAGCGCTGCTCGGCGCTGAGCGCAGCCATGACGCGCCAGCGCAGTTTTGCGGCACTGGCCTCGCGCTGGCGGCCATAGCGGAGGAGGAAGGCGGAGGTGCCCGCTGCTGCCGCACGAAGGCTCAGCCGGCGCGACACGGTGAAATCGAGCGCCTTGGGATGGCCGGCGAGATCGACGATCACGCCCGCGATCGCCCGGCAGGCGATGGCCTCCTCGATGGCCCAGAGCAGTTCGGTAAGGCTCTCGATGCGGCCGATCACCAGCTTGTCCGAATCGAGCCCGAACCGTTCCAATCCGATGCCGTAGGGAAGACCGAGCTCCTGGGTCTCGGCGGCAAGCTGAAGATAGAGGATAGCCTGCCGCTCGCCTCCAATCAGCCCGCGCGCCATCCCCAGGGTAAAGCCGAGTGCCGTGCCGCTGAGGCGCTGCTCATCGGCAAACACTTCATGCAGCACACCGGCGGGAGTGGCGAGAATGTCTGCCGCCTCGGAGCGGGCGGGCATCTGAGGGGCAGCAGCCGGGCGCAGAGCATGCTCTGCCGCCCCCTCGGACAGCACGGGACGCTTTTCGATGGCGGCAATTTTAGCGCGCAGGGCGTCAAGCTCTGCCGTGGCGAGGCTCGCCATGGGAGCCTCCTTTTGGTGCTCAACTGGAACAAATAGAGAACACCAGAGTCATGCCGAGAGTCAAGGCGCGAGTCTGCAAGACCTGAATCGAGGTGAGATTGACTCTGTTTTGACTTTGTCGGTCACCCTCACGTGACCCGCTCCGGCCCCACTTCCACGAAAGCGGATTAGTCCCTATCTTGACCGCAACCAAGTGAGACAAAGTCATGTTCGAGGCGCTGCGCAGCATCTTTTCCAAACCCGACGCCACCATGCTCTCGATGGAGCCCAAGCTGGCCGTTGCCGCCCTGCTGGTGCACCTCGCAGCGATCGATGGCTCGGTCAAAGCCGAGGAGCGAACAGCGCTCGAATCAACGCTCCAGGACTATTACGGGCTGACCGATTCCGAGGTGCGCAAGCTCATCGAGGAAGCCACACGCCGCGACCAGGAATCGGTAGATTTCTATCGCTTCACCTCGGCGCTGTCCTCGCTCGACGCGGCAGAAAAACTCGAGATCATCCGCATGATGTGGCTGGTGGTGTTTGCCGACAACAAGAACCATGAGCTTGAAGACAACATGGTCTGGCGTATCGCCGAACTGATCGGCGTCTCGGCCCGCGACCGCACCGTACTGCGCAACCAGATGGCGCGGGGCCACGAGACCCAGGCGCTCTAAACTAGCGCGCCCAGGCCTCGAACTTGCCGACAATCTCCGGCTCGTTCTTGCAATCGAAGTCTGCTGCCTTTTCATCGGCCGCCTTGCGCGCCAACTCGTTTGCATCGGGATTGGCGAGAGCATCGATATAGGCGACGTGGCAGGTTGCGCCTGGGGCGATCCTAGTCACGACCAGCACCTGACCTTCGGTCTCGCTGGCTTCGCTGCGAACGAAGTACTTGAGAATTGTCGCGAACGGCCTGTAGGCGCCCTCTGCATTGGATACCCGCCACTCGATCTCCGGACCAAGATGGTTGAATAGCGGCAAAGTCTGCTTGGCGGCCTTTTCCGTGGTCGAGGTGAGCCCGTATGAAACGAACATGCGTTGGTCGGTCTCAGCGATCATGACCGGCATGCCCTTGAGCCCCGCACAGGCCCAGGTCGAGCCGAAATCGTCGGACGCCATTACCGTGCACTCATCGAGATCGAGGTCGGTATAGCTCGAAACTAACAGCTGGGCCTGGGCCCCGCTCGCGAGGCCCAGAAGCAGCGCTCCGGCGAGCAGCATCGCGAACATTCGACCCATTGCAGCAAGACCTCCTTCAGGCACAAAGGCCACATGCGATTTCTATGCCTTGCAAACATGGCTCTCGATAGGCGACAAAGCCACGAAATCCCATCCTAGGACTGATCATGAATATCGACGCGATCCCGATCGGCAAGAACCCGCCCGACGACCTCAACGTCATCATCGAAGTGCCCATGGGCGGCGAGCCGATCAAGTACGAGATCGACAAGGCCTCGGGCGCGCTGTTCGTTGATCGCTTCCTCTATACCCCGATGCGCTACCCGGGAAATTACGGCTTTGTGCCGCATACGCTGTGCGGCGATGGCGATCCGCTCGACGTGATTGTGATGAACTCGCGTCCGCTGGTGCCCGGTGCCGTCGTGCGCTGCCGACCGTTCGGCGTGCTGTTCATGGAAGACGATGGCGGTATGGACGAGAAGATCCTGGCGCTGCCGGTGAGCAAGCTCACCAAGATGTATGACGGGATCAAGGATATCGGCGATATGCAGCCGATCCAGATCGAGCGGGTGAAGCACTTTTTTACCCACTACAAGGATCTGGAGCCCGGCAAGTGGGCCAAGATCGACCGCGTCGGCCATGTCGAGGATGCCCGCAAGGTGATTCTCGAATCGATCGAACGCGCCAAGGCGGCAAAATAACTGCCCGCGGGCAGGCCTTGAAAGTCGACTGACCCGATCACATATAGGCTGCAATGGTTGGTCGAGGCGACGCTGTCCCCTCCCTGCGAGCCCCGGCCCGGCCACATGAAAGGCGCTCCCCGAAAGGGTTGAGCGCCTTTCTTTTTTCGCTCAGTGGCCGCCCATGCCAGCCATGGCGGGATTTGCCGGCGGCTTCTTGACGAAGATTCCCGCGACAATGGCGAACAGCGAAATGATTGCCCCCACCACGAAGGCCACGCGGATGCCACCCGATAGCGCATCGACCTGAACCACGCCTTCACCGAGGAGGGCAGAGGTCTGGATGGTCATCAACGCCACGAACAGCGCTACGCCCGCTGCGCCCGCAACCTGCTGGATCGAACCCAGGATGGCGCTGGCGTGGGAATAGAGCGGCATGGGCACCGAGCTCAGCGAGGCAGTAAAGAGCGGGGTGAAGACCAGCGCCAGCCCCAGCGACATCACCACATGGCCGGCAAGGATAGCCCAGACCGAGGTGTTGGGATCGACCAGTGTCAGCGCCCAGAGGACGAGACTGACGAGCACCGTGCCGGGAATTAGCAGCGGTCGCGTGCCGTATTTGTCATAGAGCCGGCCGACAACCGGACCGAGCAGGCCCATCAACAGACTGCCCGGCAGCAACAGCAGGCCGGTCTTCAGCGTATCGAGACCGAGCACGTTCACCAGATAGAGCGGCAAGAGAATGATGGCGCCGAACAGCGACATCATAGCGATGCCCATAGTGATGACTGAGAGCGTGTAATTGGCCGACTTGAAGGTGCGGAGGTCAAGTAGCGCCTTGTCATCGGTCTGCAATTTCAACTGGCGAAAAACAAAAACCCCCATGGCGACGATGCCGATGGCGAGCGGCATCCAGCTCGGGAAGGCGTGGGTGACGCCCACTTCGCCAAGGCTCGAAAGTCCGTAGACGATTCCGCCAAAGGCCAGCGCCGAAAGGACGACCGACAACACATCGAGCGGTGCAAAGCGTGGTGTGGTGACGTTCTTCATCAGCCGCGCGCCCAGTGCGAGAGAAGCAATGGCGATCGGAAGCACCAGGATGAACATCCAGCGCCAATCGAGATTGGTGAGGATGATGCCCGAGATGGTCGGGCCGATGGCCGGGGCCACCGACATCACGATCGAGATATTGCCCATGGTCTTGCCGCGCCCTTCGGGCGGCACCAGGGTCATGACAGTAGTCATCAGCAGCGGCATCATGATGGCGGTGCCAGTGGCCTGGATGACGCGGCCGAAGACCAGCAATTCAAGGCCGGGCGAGACGGCGCAGATCAGCGTGCCGACAGAAAAGATCGACATGGCGAGCATGAAGATTGGTCGGGTGTTCATGCGCTGCAGCAGGAACCCGGTGATCGGAATAACCACCGCCATGGTGAGGAGGAACGCCGTGGTCAGCCACTGCGCGGCACTGGCCGTGACTCCGAGGTCGCCCATCAGGTGCGGGATCGCGACGCTCATTATGGTTTCGTTGAGAAACACCACGAAGGTCGAGATCAGGAGCAGCGCGATCACCAGGCGATTGCGCGCCGCAGTCGACGCGTCGATTGGCGTGGCAGCGACGGCGGAGGGGTCGGCAAAGGTTTCGGAGGTCATGGCTAGGCCTGTCCTGAAATTGCTGTCGAAAACGGAAAGTCGCCCATGCGACCGAAACCGGCTAGCCCGGACGGCACATAGAGAGGATGCACGGGCTGCACATTCATTATGGCAGCACCATAGCTATGACGAATGACACGGCGTCATTTCGACAGACGCTGTGTCACAATCAGTTAAGCTGATACTTAACTGTCGAAACCACGGCCTGTCAATGCCGTAAAACACCAAGGCCGGGAGACACCCCGGCCCTGACCAAACCCATGATTTGGGGCGCCTGCAACCTACCTGAAACGGTAGGTGAGGCGGCCCTTGGTCAGATCGTAGGGGGTCATTTCGCACAGCACCTTGTCGCCGGTGAGGACGCGGATGCGGTTCTTACGCAGCCGACCGGCGCTGTGGGCGATGATCTCGTGGTCGTTCTCCAGCTTGACGCGAAACGTCGCGTTGGGCAGCAGTTCGGTCACTACGCCGGGGAACTCGAGAAATTCTTCCTTGGCCATTAAGTCTCCTGGGGCCCGCCAGCGCAGGCCGAGGGGTTCGGCGGGCCGCTTCCGGGGATGTGCATCAATGCCGCATGATGCCGAGGGCTTCGCCCCGGCCAGCACGATCGGCAAGACTGTTGAAGTAAGAGGGTATATAGGCAGTTCGACGCGTTTTGGAAACAGGCGCGGTGCAATTGGGGTTGCCAGCGGATTGACGGACAAGCAAAGCCGCGGCCAACCGCATGATCCTGCCAAGTTCATTGCCCAGAATTTGCGGCTGGAACCTGTGTCCGCCGTTCCCGAGATATCTCTCTATACAGCACATTCAGCCAGCGGGCTGTGGCGGCTGACCGGCCGCGACGGTCCCCCGCCCTACTGGGCGTATCGCTGGGCCGGGGGAACGGTGCTGGCGCGCTATCTGATCGACCATCCCGACGCCGTGCGCGGCAAGCGTGTGCTCGATCTGGGCGCCGGGTCCGGGATCGTCGGGATCGCGGCGGCGATGAGGGGTGCTGCCAGCGTTGTAGCGGCGGAGGTCGACCCAAATGGCATTGCGGCGTTGAAGCTCAATGCCGCGGCGAACGGCGTCGCCATCACCCCGATCGGGGATGATCTGCTCGATGGTCTGCCGCCGCATGTCGAATTGGTTGCGGTAGGGGACCTGTTCTATGAGGCTGCACTGGCGGTACGGGTGGCGGGCTTTCTCGACCGGTGCCTTGCCGCAGGGATCGCATGCCTCGTCGGCGATCCCGGTCGGGCGCCGCTGCCACTGCACCGGCTGGAGCGGATCGCAGAGTATGACGTGCCTGACTTCGGCGGAGGGCATGGCGGGTTGAGCAGAGTGTATCGGTTCGTCGCGGACCCTGCCCGACCAGGCTGACGGGCGCGGCTGGATATGGCAGTTTCAGATGATGCCGTAGCGACGGAACCCCGATGCCCCCGCCCCTCCACACCCCCTATGACGGATCTGCACGTCCGTTCCAGATTGGACTGAAGCCGCTCGACCCGGATACGTGGATCGATGTTGATGGGCGGCTGGGCGAGTATCTCGACGAGAAGGCGCGGCTGCGGGGGAGCCATCGCGACGAGGTGTTTGTCGCCGAGGCGGGCACCGAAGCGGCGCAGGGTGAGGTGCTTGCGATGCTGGTCGAGCATCTGCCGCGCCGATTTCCTGAGATTTATCAGCGGCGTGGGACGGAGATGGAGATTATTCCGCTCCGCCGCGCGGTTCCCCTGGCGGAAGCTGGCCTCGCGCCGCTGCAGGTGGCGGCGAGCCTGGTGCAGGAAGACCTGGTGCTGCTTCGGAGGAGCGAGAACGGCTGGCGGCTGGTGGCGGCGGCGCTGGATTTTCCGTCGTCTTGGTCGCTGAGGGCGAAGTTCGGGCGGCCGATGCATGAGGTGCATGGGCCGGTGCCCGGCTTTGGCGTGGGGACACGAAATGCCGCAATGATCGAGCGGATGTTCGACCATTTGCGGGTCGAAATGCCGGTCATAAGATGGAATTGGTCGTTGTTTGGCGATGAACGTCTGTTCCATCCCGAGGGCGGGCACCCGGACCAGCCGCGTTTCGGAGTGGATGGCGAGAGCGTCTACCTGCGGGTCGAGCGGCAGACGCTGCGTAAGCTGCCGGTGAGCGGCGACATTCTCTTCACCATCCGCATTTCGGTCGACCCGCTGGCGGCGCTGACCCAGCATGCGGAGGCCGCGACGATCGCCACGGCGCTGATCGAGCAACTCGAGGCGCTGAGTCCGGAGCAGGTGCGCTATAAGGGGCTACGGCACGACCGGGAGGCACTGGTGGCGCGGCTGAGTGCGATGGCTGGGCGGGCGCAATAGGCCCTCGCCCGAACGCCGCTGCAGCTACTTCATCACGCTGTAGGTCGAAACCACATTGCCCTTCGATGTCCGCTCGCTGGAGACCAGCGTGAGACGGGTCACCGGGTCATCGGCGGCGAAGAGGTGGCGGTAGCCTTTGCCGGCGATGACCGGATGGGTGATCAGCGTCAGCTCATCGAGGAGGCCGGCGAGGAACAGGTGGCGGACCACCGAGATAGAGGCCATGACCGAAATCTCGCCGCCGGTTGTGCCCTTGAGCTCGGCAACGAACGCATCGAGATCGCCCGCGATCAGGCTGGAATTCTGCCAGGCGAGCGGCGCAGTGAGGGTGCGCGAGGCGACATGCTTGGGCACAGCGTTGATGAAATCGCCAAAGGCGCCATCCTGCGTGGCATTGGGCCAGTAGCCCGCCCACTCGGAATAGCCCTTGCGGCCCATGATGACCTTATCGACACGGCTCAGGACGCCACCCAGCATCGCGCCCAACTCGTCATCGAATCGATCAAACTGCCACTCATTGGGCGCCTCGACGGCGCCATCGATCGAGTGAAATAGGCCGGCGGTTAGTTTGCGCATGGTGTTGTCCTCTCACTGCACGACGCCCTTTAAGGCGCCTTCACTAACATGACGAGTGGGGTGAGGAGAAATCGACAGGCAAGACGAAGAAATATCAATTGGTCCCTCTCGCGACCCGAGGGCACAAGAGGCCCCTGTAGCGCGCGATCTACTTTCAAGATGGAGAAAAGTTATTCCTGCTGATAAATGGGCATTTACAAACCCAACGGTCCAGCAGTAACGATGAAAGTCATTTCGTCGTTACTGCTGGACCGTTGCCAATCTAGTTGGGCATCACTCGGACGCTACTAACGCATTGATTTTAATCGCGAATGATATTCCGCAAGCCTCCAACTCACCGTCGTTGCAAGAAACGGCAGCACCCGGTAACGTCTCTGTAATGAGCGACCGCATGACGATTGAACTGCAGGCTAGGCGTGAAAGACTGGAGGTAGCATTGCGCGCCCTCCAAGAAGAACTCGCACTGGTGAACACCGAACTGGCAAAGCGGCCGGAGCAACCCGCGCTCAACGATGTATTCTTTTTTGAGCGCATTGTGCCACATCTGGTTCGTGTGAGCGGAGGACTGACGAGTTCCGCAATAATGGCGGCCTTAGTACGAAACGGACACGAAATAACTGAGGGGAGCTTGCGAACGTTCCTCAGTCGCCTAAAGGCGAGGGGCGACCTTACGACGTTTGGAGTTTCTCGGCCATTCAAATGGCAGGTCGGCCCTAAGTATGCGGAAAAGATCAGCAAGCTCGGTGTCGTGGTAGCTGAGCAACCCGCTAGCTGGCGGAATAAGTGATATGAGCGTGCGCTCAAAAAAGAAACCGTCCAGGGCGGTAACCCCGGACGTATGGAAGGTTGTCGGAACCCCCAGCACCACCGCTCCCATTGCAAAGGGAAACCGTGTTCCCCCTTACGGCGGCAAGGCGGTTACCTGGTCCCTGGTTAGCTACGCCTAACCAACAGCCTACCTCGCCGATGCCTTCGGCATCCCGGTGGAGGTTTCGTTTATCTGGCAGAATAGTCCAAAGCCTGCCCTACCGGGTCAGGCAGGACGGATGATGGTGGGATCGTCCATCACGAGATAGCGGCGCAGCTCGATAGATCGAGCACCGTAGGTTCTAGGATAGGTCAGCTCACACTTTCCTATACCGCCTTGGAGGTTGGAGGTGCAACTCCTCTCGCCGCTCCCAAAAAACGGAAGAAGCCCGGGATCACTCCCGGGCTTCGCTCTAATACGCCGGTGTCGAGCCTTAAGCAGCCCCACCCATATGCGCCAATACCGCCAGCAGCAGCAGGGCCACGATGTTCGTGATCTTGATCATTGGGTTCACTGCGGGACCGGCCGTGTCCTTGTAGGGGTCGCCGACGGTGTCGCCGGTGACGGAGGCCTTGTGGGCGTCGGAGCCCTTGTAGTGCTTGACGCCGTGGCTGTCGGTGAAGCCGTCTTCGAAGCTCTTTTTGGCGTTATCCCAGGCGCCGCCACCGGCGGTCATCGAGATGGCAACGAAGAGGCCGGTGACGATGACGCCCATCAGCATGGCGCCGAGCGCGGCAAAGCCTTCGGCGCGGCCGGCGATCCAGAAGATCAAAACGAAGATCACGATCGGCGACAGCACCGGCAGCAGCGAGGGGACGATCATTTCCTTGATCGCCGCCTTGGTGAGCATATCCACCGCCCGTGCATAATCGGGCTTCGAGGTACCGGCCATGATGCCGGGATCGGCCTTGAACTGGCGGCGGACTTCGACCACCACGCTCATCGCTGCACGGCCCACGGCGGTCATTGCCATGCCACCGAAGAGGAACGGCAGCAGGCCGCCGAACAGCAGGCCGACGACGACATAGGGGTTGGCGAGCGAGAAGTTGACCGCCGCCATGCCGTAAAAGAACGAGCCTTCAACAGCGTTGGCGACAAAGTACTGCAGATCCTGCGTGTAGGCTGCGAACAGCACCAGCGCGCCGAGGCCGGCCGAACCAATGGCATAGCCCTTGGTGATGGCCTTGGTGGTGTTGCCCACCGCATCGAGCGCATCGGTATTGTGGCGCACTTCCTTGGGGAGGCCCGCCATTTCGGCAATGCCACCGGCATTGTCGGTGACGGGGCCGAACGCATCGAGCGCCACCACGATACCGGCGAGTGCCAGCATGGTTGCAGCGGCAAAGGCGATGCCGAAGAGGCCAGCAAGGTTATAGGTGACGATGATGCCGGCGATGATGACGATGGCCGGCAGCGCCGTCGATTCGAGCGAGACCGCAAGGCCCTGGATGACGTTGGTGCCGTGGCCGGTAACCGAGGCTTCGGCAATCGAGTTGACCGGGCGACGGTTGGTGCCGGTGTAATACTCGGTGATGACGATGATCAGGCCGGTGATCACCAGACCGACGACACCGCACCAGAACAGGCTCCACGGTGTGAAGGCTTTTTCAGCTGTGCCGAGCGCGGCATTGAGATCGCCGAAGACGAGATAGAGCACCGGGAGCAGCGCGACCAGCGACAGGATGCCGGTGGCGATAATGCCCTTGTAGAGCGCGCCCATGATGTTGTTATTGGCGCTGAGCTTGACGAAATAGGTGCCGATAATCGAGGTGATGACGCACGCGCCGCCGATGGCCAGCGGCAAGACCATGCCGGCGAGCTTGAAGGCATCGGGCAGAACGATTGCGGCCAGCACCATGGTAGCAACGATGGTCACCACGTAGGTTTCGAACAGATCGGCCGCCATGCCAGCGCAATCACCGACATTGTCGCCGACGTTATCGGCGATGGTCGCCGGGTTGCGCGGATCATCTTCCGGAATGCCGGCTTCGACCTTGCCGACCATGTCGCCGCCGACGTCTGCACCCTTGGTGAAGATGCCGCCGCCGAGACGGGCGAAGATCGAGATCAGCGAGGCGCCGAAGCTGAGGGCCACCAGCGAATCGATGACGGTACGGCTGGTGAACTCGAAGCCGAGGAACTGGGTGAGGACGATGAAATAGAGCGCCACGCCCAAAAGCCCGAGGCCCGCCACGAGGAGCCCGGTAATCGCACCGGCCTTGAAGCTCAGATCGAGGCCCTTGGCGAGCGAGGTGGTGGCCGCCTGGGCGACGCGCACGTTGGCGCGGACCGAGACGTTCATGCCGATGAAACCAGCGGCGCCCGAGAGCACCGCGCCGATCAGGAACCCAATCGCTGCGTAGATGCCGAGGAAGAAGAACGCCAGCACCAGGATGACGAGGCCGACAATACCGATGGTGGTGTATTGGCGCTTGAGATAGGCCGATGCGCCTTCGCGCACGGCGGCGGAAATTTCCTGCATCCGGGCCGAGCCTGAATCGGCCGCCAGCAGGGTTTGCGTCGTGATGACGCCATATACGATCGAGAGTGCTCCGCACACCACGATCGCCCAAAGCAATAAAGTCATAGAAGGATCCCTCGGTTCAAAATTCCCGAGGGACGCTCCGTAGTTGTGGCAGAGGGGCCAAACCCGCCCTGCCCCTCCCCGCCCCCCAGGAATGGTCACTAGGTTGTGCCAAAATGTCACAATAGACGCAATGGAATTGCTGCGTCGGGCGTTCGGGGCGCCGGGATAATTCGGCGCCCCCGCAAATAGCCCTCAGGCTGCGCTGGCTTTGGCCGCAGTGTAGCGCGGCGCGGGAATAGACAGGGAGAGATGGGGCCAGAGGTCGGCGCGCTTTTCGACCCAGGCATCGAAGGCTGCCGGCGATTCGAGCGAGGGGATGGTGACGAGCTCGCCGCTATCGAAGCCAGCCAGTGCCGCATCGACCATCGCGTCAGCATCCATCACCACGGAATCGGGGAGACCGGCACCATCGCTGATCATCGGCGTGCGGGTGTAGCCCGGCAACACCGCCTGCACCTGTACGCCCTTGGGCTTCACGTCGAGATCGAGCGACAGGGAGAGGCTGAGGACATAGGCCTTGGAAGCGGCGTAGGCAGCGGCCCCGGCATTGTCGATCAGCGCCATGGCGGAGGCGAGATTGATGATGGCGCCGGTACCGCGGGCGGAAAATACCTTGGCGGCGACAGAAGCAAGGCGGGTGAGAGCCACGACATTGACCGCCAGCATCTGGCTCAGCGCATCGAGGTTGCCATCGCTCAGTGGCCCGCCGCCGATCAAACCGGCGGAATTGACCAGCAGCGTAATCGAGGCGTCGCTATCGAGGCGGCGTTCGACCTCGGAGAGACCAGCGGCGTCGCCAAGATCGGCGACAAGCGACTCGACCTTGACGCCGTGCTTAGCGGCTAGGCTGCTGGCGAGAGTACCGAGCTTTTCGGCATTGCGGCCGACCAGCACCAGATCATAGCCGCGCCGCGCGAGGCGATCGGCATAAAGTTCTCCTATGCCCGAAGAGGCTCCGGTTACGAGGGCGGTTCCGTGACGTGCGGCCATGATCAAACTCCTTCAAATGGCGACTGCAGAGTTAGATGATGATCATACTTTAACAGCGCAAGGGGCAGGCAGACTATTCTTTTCGGCGCAGCAGGCTCTCTACCGCGGAGCTCAGAATTTCGTCTGACATCACCGGATCGACAACCGTCCTGGAAAGCGTCAGGGCGCCCAGCATGGTGGCATAGATGGCCATGGCCTGGCCGCGCGACACCCCACCGAACTCGACCATCAGGTCGAGATAGCCCTCGATGCCGGCTTCGAACGCCGATCTCAACTCAGGGCTGCCACGCGTGGCGTCCTGGGACAACGCGGCGACTGCGCATCCCGCTTCCAGTGCGTCGCGGTGCTCGGGGGAGATATAAAGACGGATTATGGCAGCGAGCGGATCGGCCGCGCCCACGGCGACTTCCCGCAGCCGATCCCTGGTCTCGGCAAAGACACGCTCTACCGCTTCGACAGCCAGCGCGTCCTTACTCGGGAAATTATTGTAAAAGCCCCCATGGGTCAGGCCCGCAGCGTTCATCAGGTCAGCGACACCGATGCCGTCAAAGCCATGCTTGCGGAATTGTGTGCCGGCAACGTCCACGACATGGACCCGGTTCCTGGCAGCTTGCTCGCGACTGACCTTCATAGAACGCCCCAGTATAGATGCTGGGTGTAATATATGCGTTCAGATGAGTTTTGCGACAGCTGCGGCCAATATACCGGGGTCACCGGCGATAAAAACGGTCTTTTGACGCGCTGTATCGCCGCTGACGACACTGATCTGGGACTTTGACGTACCCAGCGCTTTGGCGAGCAGTACGATGACCGCTGCGTTGGCCTTGCCCTTGTCGGGCACCGCCTTGACCCGGAGCCTGAGCACTTCGTGCCCGTCGTCCCGGGTCTCGAACCCTTCGATGCGGTCGAGCCCGGCATTGGGCGTGACGCGCAGGTGCAGCGTCAGCCCGCCGGGCTCAACCCGATAGGGCGCCATTGGCCGCTAGATGATGCGCCCGACCGCGATCGAGGCGATCCAGTTCTGCAGAAAGAAGATGATCACGAACACGATGATCGGGGAGAGATCGAGCCCGCCCATCGGAGGGATCACGCGGCGGATCGGCCTGAGGATCGGCTCGGTGATCTGGTTCAGCACCCGCCAGACGTTGGCGACGAACTGGTTGCGCGTGTTGATCACGTTGAAATTGATCAGCCAGCTCATGATGATGACGATCAGGAAGATCCACCACACCAGGTTCAGGATGAAGCTCAGCGTCTGCAGCAAGGCGAATAGCATCGGGGCGGCCCTCGGTTTCAACGCCTATTTAGGGGGCGCTGTGCGAAGCGGCAAGCGGATCAGGGGATTATCCCGGCTCGTCGCGACAAAATGGCTGGCTAGCGGCTGCTGCTCGGACGCCAGGTAGCGAGGCGGAAGGCATAGAGCGCAACGACAGCGACCAGCACGGCCAGGGTCACGGGGTCGAGCCAGGCTTCAACGAGGTGATAGTGATCGGCGAGGAGATAGCCTGCGCCCGCCAGCAGCGTGTTCCAGACGACGATACCGACCAGCGAAGCCGCAAAGAAGAGAGGCGGCGGCATGCGTGCGAGGCCGGCCGGCACGGAGATCAGCGTGCGGATGATCGGCAAGAGGCGCCCGAACAGCACGATGGCGGGGCCGAACCGCTTGAACCAGCCGGTGGCGAGGTCGATCTCATCGGCATTGAGGGTGAACCAGCGGCCATAGCGATCGGCCAGTGCCCGCACGCGGCCCAGCCCGAACAGGCGCCCGGCGAAGTACCACGGGATCATGCCGGCGACGGAGCCGAGGGAGGCGGCTGCGACGACACCGATGAAGTTGAGATCGCCGTTGATCACCGAAAAGCCGGCAAACGGGATTATCAATTCCGACGGGATGGGCGGAAACACCGCCTCGACCAGCATCAACAGGAAGATGCCGAAATAACCGAGGCTCGAGATCGTCTCGATGATCCAGTGGGCCATGGGGGCGGGGGCTCCAGGGCGAAAGGGTGTGGTCCCTCGCGAGGGACCACACAGAGTTCAAAATCAGCTGGCCTTGGCCGACCGCATCTGGCGCTTGCGATCATTGGGATCGAGCCAGATCTTGCGCAGGCGGATCGACTTGGGCGTCACCTCGACATACTCGTCGTCGGCGATGTAGCCGAGCGACTGCTCGAGGGTGAGCTTCTTCGGGGTCGTCAGGCGCACCGCTTCGTCCTTGGACGTGGTGCGGATGTTGGTCAGCTGCTTGCCCTTGAGCGCGTTGACCTCAAGGTCATTCTCACGCACATGCTCGCCGATGATCATGCCTTCGTAGATGTCGACGCCGGCATCGATCATGATCGGGCCGCGGTCTTCGAGGTTCCACAAGGCGAACGCTACGGACTGGCCGGTGCCATTCGAGATCAGGACGCCTGTGCGGCGGCCCGGCAGGGCACCCTTGTAGGGCTGGTACTCATGGAACAGGCGGTTGAAGATCGCCGTGCCGCGGGTATCCGAGAGCAATTCCGGCTGGTAGCCGATGAGCGAACGGGTCGGCACGTGGAAGCGCAGGCGGCTGCGGCCGACGCCCGACGGACGGAGATCCACCAGGTCGCCCTTGCGCTCGGTGAGCTTCTGGACGACGACGCCGGTGTGCTCGTCATCAACGTCGATGATCACTTCCTCGATCGGCTCAAGCTTTTCGCCGTTCTCTTCCTTCATCACGACGCGCGGGCGGCCGATGGTCAGCTCGAAGCCTTCGCGACGCATGTTTTCGATCAGCACCGCGAGCTGCAATTCGCCGCGGCCAGCAACTTCGAACGAATCGTTGTCGGTGCCTTCGGTGATCTTGATCGCGACGTTGCCTTCAGCTTCGCGCATCAGGCGTTCACGGATGACGCGCGACTGCACCTTGTCGCCTTCGCGACCAGCGAGCGGGCCGTCATTGATGCGGAACGTCACCGACAGCGTGGGCGGATCGATCGGCTTACTCGGCAGTGGGACGTTGTTGGATGGAATGGTCAGCGTGTCGGCAACGGTCGTGATCTCGAGCCCGGCGATGGCGACGATGTCGCCAGCCTCGGCCTGGTCAACAGGAACCCGCTCGAGGCCGCGGAACGCCAGCACCTTCGAGACGCGGCCCTTTTCCACTTCCTTGCCGTCACGGCTGAGCGCGTGGATGGAGTCGCCGGCCTTAACCGAACCCGAAAAGATCCGGCCAGTCAGGATGCGGCCGAGGAACGCGTTGCGCTCGATGGTGGTGACGAGCATCCGGAACGGGCCCTCTTCCACCTTCGGCTCAGGCACGTATTCCAGCACTTTGTCGAGCAGGGGCCCAAGCGAGTCCTTCGGGCCTTCCGGCTTCTCGCTCATCCAGCCGAGCTTGGCGGCGCCGTACAGCACCGGGAAATCGAGCTGCTCGGGAGTAGCATCAAGCGCGATGAAGAGGTCGAAGATTTCCTCGAGCACTTCGAGGTGGCGCTCGTCGGGACGGTCGATCTTGTTGATCGCAACGATCGGGCGCAGCCCCTGCGCCAGCGCCTTGCCGAGCACGAACTTGGTTTGCGGCATCGGGCCTTCAGCGGCATCGACGAGGATCACCACGCCATCCACCATGGAGAGGATGCGCTCGACTTCGCCGCCGAAATCGGCGTGGCCGGGCGTATCGACGATATTGATGCGCGTGTCTTTCCAGACCAGCGAGGTTACCTTGGCAAGGATGGTGATGCCGCGCTCACGCTCCAGGTCGTTGGAGTCCATCGCCCGCTCTTCAACGCGCTGATTTTCGCGGAAGGAACCGGACTGCTTGAGCAGGACGTCGATCATGGTGGTCTTGCCATGGTCAACGTGGGCGATGATCGCAATATTGCGCAAAGGCATGTGGGACGGCCGATCGAAGAAGGGGAGCTTAGCGCGCCCCCATATCGGAGCGGCATTGCATTCTCAAGACAATTCGCCGAATGGCAGGTCTGCATGCGCCCAATGGTAAAGACCTGAAGAGAGCCTTGAGGGCTGACTCTGCCGCAGATTGGGCTCAGGACGCCCGGCGGAGAAGGGCCGGCACCGGCTTCTGCGCCGCCAGCATCTCGCGCACGGACGCAGCCGAGATCGGCGGCGAGAACAGGAACCCCTGCACCTCGTCGCACCCCTGCGCTCGCACGGCTGCCAGTTGGTCCTCGGTCTCGATACCTTCGGCCGTAGTCGACATGCCGAGCGACTGGCCAAGCCCAATCACAGCCTTGATGATTGCAAGGCTGTCGCCCTTCGACTTCAGATCCCGCATGAAGGTGCGGTCGATCTTGATCTTGTCGAACGGAAAGCTGCGGAGGTAGCTGAGTGAAGAATACCCCGTGCCGAAATCATCCATCGAGATGCGAATGCCGAGCGCCCGCAGGCGGTGAAGCGTCTTCAGCGTCGTGTCGTTGTCATCGAGCAGCAGAGACTCAGTGATTTCAAGTTCAAGCCGCTTGGGGCTGAGACCGGTCTCGCTGAGCGTGCGGACCACGGTTTCGTAGAGCTGCTTGTTGCGGAACTGCACGGCCGAAAGGTTGACGGCGACGCGGACGTCGGCTGGCCAGGTCACGGCGGTACGACACGCTTCCTCCAGCACCCATTGCCCAATTGCGACAATGAGACCGGTTTCTTCGGCCACCGGGATGAACTCGGCAGGCGAGATCTTGCCGCGATCCGGGTTTTCCCACCGTAGCAGTGCCTCAAGGCACGTCACCCGGTTCTGCTTCAGCCCGATCAGCGGCTGGTAGAGGACGCGCAACTCGTTCCGCTCCAGCGCGGTCCTGAGACCTGCCTCGATCGAGCGTCGCCGCTGGATGGAAGCATCCATGCTCGGCTCGAAGAAGTGGAAGGTGGAGCGCCCCTCGTTCTTGGCCTTGTAGAGCGCCAGGTCAGCGTTCTTCATCAGCGCCTCGGCAGTGTCCCCGTCCTGCGGCGCCATGGCAATGCCAACGCTTGAGCCGATGACAATCTGGTGGCCATCAATGGTGAACGGGGTCGCCATGACCTTGACGATCCGATCTGCTGTGGCAGCGGCGTCTGCCGGACGATCCGTGTTGCGCATCAACAGCGCAAACTCGTCGCCACCCAGACGGGCCAGCATATCGTCCTCGCGCGTTGCGCCCCACAGACGGGCCGAAACCTGCTGCAGCAGTTTGTCTCCGAGCGTGTGGCCGAGCGTATCGTTGACAGTTTTGAAGTGGTCGAGGTCGATGTAAAGCACCGCGAGTTTCTCGCCCCGCGAGATGCCCGCCTCGCTTGCTGCCATTTCCTCCAGAAACTGCAGTCGGTTTGGCAGCTGTGTCAGCGCATCGTGACGGGCCATGTGGAAGATCCGCTCCTCCTGCTGGCGCTGTTCGGTGATGTCTTCGTGCGTCGTGACCCATCCGCCATCCTTCATCGGATGATGCTGCATCAGGATGATGCGGCCGTTGAGTTCGTGGATGTTCTTGCCGTACTCGCCCTTTGAAATCACTTCGCGCCGCCACCGGACGTATTCCTCGCGGTCGCCGCCGGCATGCATGCCGTGTTCGAACAGGTAGCCGAGGATATCGTCGAGTTGGGTGCCGGGCTTCAGCAGCGTTTCAGGGAGGTTGTAGATCCGCTGGTAGGGCTGGTTGCAGATCACCAGCCGTCCCTTGGGGTCGTACATGCAGAGACCCTGGGAGATATTGTTCACCGCCGCATCGAGCCGAATGTTCTGCCGCTCGAGTTCGCGCTTGCGCTTCTGGACGATCTCGCTAGTAGCGATTTCTTCGGTGACATCTTCGTGGGTAACAACCCAGCCGAGACCCGGCGAATAGACGTGCCCCGTCTCGATAGTACGGCCGCCGCTCACCAGTTCGCGCACCTTGGCCCGGGCGCCGGACCGGTTCGCGAGCAGCTCTTTCTTGTAACCGGCAAGGAAATCAGCTGGGCCAATATCGGGGTGATTGCCCAGTTCGTCGGAAAGCTTGACGACAGCCGCCAGCGTCATCCCCTTGCGGATACGGCGCTTTGGAAAGCCATAGATGTCGAGGTAGTTCTGGTTCCACATCACCAGGTGAAAATTCGGCGACCAGACGCAAAAGCCGTAGGGAATCGTCTGCATTGCTGCGTCAAGCAGCAATGCATTGTCCCCCTCGACAGCTGGTTGCGTCGTTTTCGCCGTCACGCCGGACAGTCCTGATAGCCCAAATGCGGGTTCCGCGAGGCTATTCGCGCAGCGTTAACGGCCCATTAAATGTGAAGTATGCGTCAGCTTTTGTGATCAGCTGAAAAGGGACGTAACTCGAAAAAGTCGGGCTACGTCCCCATTCGTATTGTCAGAGCCTGCCTTTGAGCTTGAGCTGACGCGCCGCATAGGTCTTGAGCCTGAGCCCGTTGAGCCGGATGAAGCCTTCGGCATCGTGGTGATCGTAAGCCACGGCGCCTTCTTCAAAGGTGACGAGATCCATGTTGTAGAGCGAGTTTTCCGAACTGCGCGCGATGACGCTGGCCGAGCCCTTGTAGAGCTTCACGGTGACTTCACCCGCCACGAATTCCTGGCTCTTGTCGATCAGCGCCTGCAGCATTTCGCGCTCGGGCGAATACCAGAAGCCATTATAGATGAGCTCGGCATATTTCGGCATCAGCTCATCCTTGAGATGCGCCTGGCCACGGTCGAGCGTAATCGACTCGATGCCTCGATGCGCCGCAAGGAGGATCGTACCGCCGGGTGTCTCATAGAGCCCGCGGCTCTTCATGCCGACGAAGCGGTTCTCGACGAGGTCGAGCCGACCGACGCCATGCTTGCCGCCCAGTTCGTTGAGCTTGGTCAAGAGTGCCGCCGGCGACAACGCCACACCGTTGACCGACACCGGATCGCCCTTTTCAAAGCCGATGGTGATGATCTCGGGCGTATTGGGCGCCTTTTCGGGGTCGGTCGTGCGCTGAGCGACGTAGTCGGGAGCGGGGATGGCCGGATCTTCGAGCACCATGCCTTCGGACGAGGTGTGCAGGAGGTTGGCGTCGACCGAGAACGGCGCTTCGCCGCGCTTGTCCTTGGCGATCGGGATCTGGTGCTGTTCGGCGTAGCTCAACAGCGCTGTGCGCGACCGCAGGTCCCATTCGCGCCAGGGCGCGATGACCTTGAGTTCTGGCATCAGCGCGTTAGCTGTGAGCTCGAACCGAACCTGGTCGTTGCCCTTGCCGGTGGCGCCATGCGCAATGGCGTCGGCGCCGGTTTCGCGAGCGATGTCCACGAGATGCTTGGCGATCACCGGGCGGGCGATCGAGGTGCCGAGCAGATACTGGCCCTCATAGAGCGCGTTGGCGCGGAACATCGGGAAGACGAAGTCGCGCACGAATTCCTCGCGTACGTCGACGATACGGATGTCCTTGATGCCGAACATCTCGGCCTTCTTCCGTGCCGGCTCAAGCTCTTCGCCCTGGCCCAGATCGGCGGTGAAGGTGATGATCTCGGCCTGGTAGTGCTCCTGCAGCCATTTCAGCATGATGGAGGTATCGAGCCCACCCGAATAGGAGAGGACGATCTTCTTGATGTCTTTTGCCATGGGATGCGTTCCAACAAATGAGAGCGACAGGATAAACCGAGCGCCGCGCAACTATCTTGCGATTATCGCAAGCTAAGCGCAGTGTGTGGCACAATATGCCAATATGGAGCAATAGGTACGCAGCTCATGCCAGATACCCTGGATGCCATCGACCGCCGTATCCTCATGGCGCTGCAGCGTAACGGGCGCATCTCCAATGTCGAACTGGCCAATGAAGTGGGTCTGTCGCCCTCGCCATGTCTGCGCCGGGTAAAGCTCCTGGAGGAGTCTGGTGTGATCGACCAGTATGTCGCCGTGCTCAATGGCGCCAAGGTCGGGCTGGGGCTGACGGTGTTTGTGCGGGTGTGGTTCAAGACCCAGGATGCGGCCATCACCCAGCAGTTCGCCGAGACGGTGCGAGGCTTTCCCGAAGTGCTTGAATGCTATCTCACCACTGGCGAGTGTGACGCAATCATGCGAGTGGTGACCGAAGACCTGCACGCCTATTGGCGCTTCCAGTCTGACCACCTGACGCGCATCCCCAGCGTGCAGAGCGTCAAGACGGATGTACCGATGGAAACCATCAAGCGAAGCTCCGAGCTCTCTCTCATGTGAGGGGCCAGAGTAACGCCCAGCCGGAACCCGCCATGCCCGCCTTTGTCCCCGACCTGCCAGTTCTCCTCGCCTTTGCGCTCGCGACAGTGATCCTTGCCATCACGCCCGGCCCGGATATGGCGCTGCAGCTCAGCCGGGCCATCAATTATGGGCGGGCGCACGGGCTTGCCTGTGCCGCGGGTGCCATGAGTGGCATCCTGGTGCATACGTGCCTCGTCGCCTTCGGCATTTCGGTGCTGATCATTGCAGCACCGGCGGCGTTTCTGGCACTGAAGATTGCCGGGGCGCTCTACCTGCTATGGCTTGCTTACAACGCCATCGTGCATGGCGGTGGGCTGCGGATCGCCGAGGCCGCAAAGCGGACACCAACGCTGGCAGAGAGCTTTGCGACGGGGGTCGGCATCAACCTGCTCAACCCCAAGGTCGTGCTGTTCTTCGTGACCTTCCTGCCTCAATTCGTCGATGCGCATGACCCGGCGGCGACCGGCAAGCTGTTCTTCCTCGGTGCTGAGTTCATCGTGCTGTCGATCCCGCTGGCGGTGCTGACGGTGTTTGCGGCCGATTGGCTGGCCGCTGCGTTCCGTCGGACCAAATGGGTGGAGCGCGCTCTGAACTGGGGCTTTGCCGGCATCTTCACCGCCTTCGCCGTCACCATCCTCGCAGCTCAGGCGAAACACTGATGAACTACTCACACGCCTTCCATGCCGGAAATTTCGCCGATGTGATGAAGCACATCATCCTCACCCGGCTGATCGAGTATCTGAAGAAGAAGGACGCGGCGTTCCGCGTGATCGATACCCATGCCGGGATCGGCCGCTACGACCTGACCGGCGAGATCGCCAAGCGCTCGCCTGAGTGGGTTGACGGCATCGGAAAGGTCATCGCCAAAGGTCTGCCGCAGAAGGCGACCGCATTGGTGGCGCCCTATCTCGACGTGATCAAGGGCGAAAGCCCGGGCGAAAAGCTCGCGACCTATCCGGGCTCGCCGCTCCTGATCCGCCGCCTGCTGCGGCCGCAGGACCGGCTATCGGCGCTGGAACTCCACCCCGAATATGCCGACCGGCTGGCAAAGCTCTTCGAAGGCGATTTCCAGGTTCGCGTCATCCATCTCGACGGCTGGCTGGCGCTCAACGCCCATTTGCCACCCAAGGAAAAGCGCGGGCTGATCCTCGTCGATCCGCCGTTCGAGGAACTGGGCGAGTTCGACCGGCTCATCGATGGCCTGGTGAAGGCGCACAAGAAGTTCCCCACGGGCATCTACGCGCTCTGGTATCCGCTCAAGGACACGCGCGCGGTGCACGACTTCATTTCGGGGATGGAAGCGACGGGCATCCCGCGCATGCTGCGCGTCGAGCTCAGCGTGCGGCCCGCCTCGAACCCACCGCGGCTTCACGGCTCGGGCCTGATCCTCGTCAACCCGCCGTTTGTGCTGGAAGATGAACTCCGTGCCATCATGCCGGCGCTCGCGAGTCTTCTGGGCGACACCGGCGCCGGCCGTCACAAGATCGAATGGATCAAGGGCGAGTAGACGGCACTTACACTTCGTATTTCAGGTTATTTGTCGTGTCATTCCGTTCAAGCCTCGCACTGTTCAAGGTGCCCTCCCTCGCGCCGACAATGGTTGCCCTGTTGCTCGCAGTGCTCGCCGAGGCGGTGGCGGGTAGCTACACCGCTCTGCTCGCCATCGAAAAGGTCGGGATGAGCCCGCTGGAGCTCACCGCCTTTCTCATGCTGTCGGCAACGGCAGGGATTGTCGGAACGACTTTTCTTGGCGGCCTTTATGACCGCAAGCCCGGGCGGTGGCCGCTCTATGCGACGATGCTGGCCAAGATCGCAGGCTATGCGCTGGCTGGCTTTGTGACCGCGCCGTGGATGCTGATCGTCGTCGGCGTCACGCTGCTCGGCGTCGGCAGCGCCAGCTTTGCCTTGCTCTTCGCCATTGCAAAAGCGCAACTCGACCGCACCGACGAAACAACCTCATCGCGCGGCATGGCGGCGATGCGGCTGCTGACCTCCCTGGGCTGGGCGATCGGACCTGCCATCGGGGCGGTGCTTGTTGCGTTCGGGTCGTTCACTGCAGTTTATCTGGGCGCTGCGGCGCTGGCGCTGATCGGGCTGGCGACCGTGCTGCTGACCCGGCTGGACGTGGTGCCTGCCGCGATCGGGGAACGTCGCGAGCTTGACTTCGGCGTTGCGCGGCTTGCGGCACCTGCGGCGCTGGCCCTCACGCTGTTTCACACCACGATGTTCATGGGATCGACGGCCATGGCGGTGGTGGTGGTGCGCGAACTCGGGACGGCCACTGACGTCGGGCTGCTGTTCAGCCTGTGCGCTGCGCTGGAGGTTTTGGTCATGGGCATATTCATCGTGCGTCCGATGGCGCGGGTGAGCCACGGCCTGCTGATCGCCGGCTTCGTGATCTTCGCGCTGTACTTCGCGGCACCGCTGGTTCTGCCCACGCTCGCTGCGCTCTATTTCGCGCAGGTGCTGCGCGCCGTGGCCATCGCCATCATTTCCATCCTCGGCATGGCCTATATCCAGGAGCTGCTGCCGGGCCGGCCGGGCGCTGCAGCCGCGCTGTTCAGCAACACCATGAGCACCGGTGCGCTGCTCTCGGGACTGGGCTCCGGTCTGTGGGCGGGTGCCTTCGGCTTCTGGTCGATCTTTGACGTGTCGGTGGTGCTGAGCCTCGTGGCCGCCGCGGCGATTGCGCTGGGGCGGCCAGGCAAGCGCCGGCGCATCTCCGGCTAGGCAGATGTGAGCGCGTCGCGCTCCTTCTTGCTCAGGCGCTCCGACGCGCTCTTGAGTTGGCCGCAGGCGGCGAAGATGTCGCGGCCGCGCGGAGTGCGGACCGGCGAGGCGTAGCCGGCGCGGTTGACGATATCGGCGAACTGCTCGATCCGCGACGAGGTCGAGCACTCGTAGTTCGACCCCGGCCAGGGGTTGAACGGGATCAGGTTGATCTTGGCGGGAATGCCGGCGAGAAGGCGCACCAGTTCCCTTGCATCGGCATCGGAATCGTTGATGTCGCGCAGCATTACATATTCGAACGTGATGCGGCGCGCGTTGGATAGGCCCGGATAGTCGCGGCAGGCCTGGATCAGGTCCTTGAGCGGATACTTCTTGTTGATCGGCACCAGCAGGTCACGCAGGTCATCGCGCACGGCATGGAGCGAAATCGCCAGCATGACCCCGATCTCGCGGCCGGTGGGCTCGATGTGAGGGACCACGCCGGAGGTGGAGAGCGTGATGCGGCGCTTCGAGAGCGAAATGCCGGCCTCATCGGAGGCGATCAGCAGCGCCTGCTTGACGTTGTCGTAATTGTAGAGCGGCTCCCCCATGCCCATCATCACCACATTGGTGATGGCACGGCTGTCGCCCTCGGACCCACCCGAACCGCGCGGCGCCGGCACGAGCCCGCCATCATCGGGACGGACACCGCCAGGAAAATCCCCCAGCCGCTCGCGCGCCATCAGGATCTGGCCGAGGATTTCGCCCGCCGTGAGATTGCGAACCAGCTTCTGCGTGCCGGTGTGGCAAAATGTGCAGGTGAGCGTGCAGCCGACCTGCGAGGAGACGCAGAGCGTGCCGCGATCTTCTTCCGGGATGTAGACCGTTTCCACCTCGACCGGTGGCATCAAGGGCGTCTTGGGATCGCGGAAGCGGAACAGCCACTTGCGCGTGCCATCGATGGAAATCTGCTCGGAGACAATTTCCGGGCGATCCAGCACGAAGGTGTCGGCCAGCGTCTGGCGGAAGCCCTTCTGGATATTGGTCATCCGCTCGAAATCGGTGACGCCGTTGTGATAGATCCAGTTCCACAACTGGCTGGCGCGCATCTTGGCTTCGCGCTCGTTGAGCCCGATGCCCATCAGGGCGTCCTTGAGTTCGGGCTTCATCAGCCCGACAAGCGACGCACGCCCCAGCTTGGGGCGGTCAGGATGGGCGTGGTGGTCGAGATCGAGGGCGATGCTCATCGGCGGTCAGGGCTTTCTGCGGCGTCAAGCGCGCGCATAACATAATAGCGCCAGACGCGCAAAGCAGCCCCCGAAACGGTGAACGCGTGCTTAGCTGGCGCAGCTGCTCTCGACGGCCTTGGAAGCGGCAGTTGCGCCCGACAGCGAGAACGTCTCGGTGATCCGGATGCCGGCGTCGCTGGTGCCCTCGACCACGACGCTGGACCCTGCCCGCATCGCGCCCGCCAGATTGTTATTCTCGCTCGGGTTGAGCAGCCAGGCCGCATCCTTTTCCGTGAACAGCTCAAAGCTCTGCCCGTCGACGGTGGCCGTCGCTGGCTGGTCCTGTGCGAAGGTGAACCCGGCCACGATGTTCAGCTCGTTGCGGACGCCCTCAGACGGGCGGTGCGTGAGGTAGAGATACGCCTCGGTGAACCCATCTGGGCTGGGGGCCACATTGGTGGACCGTGTCAGCGCGAAACATACCGGACCGGTCGCCTCGGTCGCCGTATAGGCGGACCAATCGCGATACTGGCCCAGGAGCTTGACCGCCTGTGCCTCCGCTGGCGCAGCGAGCGCAATGACGGCAGCAAAGGCTATGGCGCCGGCAGCTTTGGAGATCATGGATTCGGCCTCATTTGTCGCCTGCTACCTAGCAGGCGGGGCGCGACCCGTCCAATCGTCCGAACCGCGCTGGAGCAGCGATCAGCTGCAGGCCTTGTTGATTTCGCCCAGAGCAGCAGTCACCCCGGCAAGGCTGTAGTTATCGGACATGTTATTGCCCTTTTGCGACGTGCCCTTGACCACCAGCTTGGTGCCCGCCTTCATCGCTTCGACAAATGCCGGCTCGTCGGCTTCGACAGCGAGCCAGGCCGCCTCACCTTCAGTGACCATCGGGAAGGTCTTGCCATCGATGGTCGCCGAGACATTTGCGGCGGTCGGGTTGAACGGATAGCCGACCAGCGTCTGCACTTCGTTCTTGGTGCCCAGCCCCTTGCGGTTGATCACGAGGAAGTGGATCGGGCTGCGGTTGACCGGCTTGCCGCCAACTTCCTTCGGAGACCAGTCATCGGGCTGTGCCGAGATATAGCACATGGCGCCATTGGCATCGGCGCCGGTCCAGGCCGTCCAGGTCTTGAAGGTTCCCAACTGTTTGATGTCCTGAGCCGCCGCTGGCTGCGCCAGTGATGCAGCAAGCAGGCCTCCTGTAAGGAGAAAAGCTAGTCCCAGTCGTTTTGATGTCATTGCCCGAACATCCTTGTCCGTGATTGCGCCATCGGCCGCGACGCTCTGGTATCCTGACACCGCATGGTTACCAAGACCTCAAACCGAAGGAGCATTTGATTTAAGTCGAGACCTTTAGTGGCAATCGTGTCGGCAATTTGACGCCGCCAAGCGCCGTGGATTCTGTTTGACCCTGCTTGGTAAAGGAATCGTTAAGCTGGCGCGCCCGACCCGGCCGTTAGGCGGCGAGCGGATAGGAGTGTTCGACGAGGTAGGGCCCCCCGCCCACCGAGTCCTTGCTGGAGAACAGCACGAACCGGCCCACTGGAAACTCCAGCGGCTGAAACCGGCCGGAAAAGGCCAGAAACTCTGCCATTTCTCCTGCTGAAGTGCCCCGAAGCCTTGCCAGGGCGACGTGCGGCACGAACTTGCGTCCTTCCGGCGTCAGACCTAGCCGCTGCAATACCCGCTCGTGCCCGGCCTGCAGGCGAAGCAGGGCCGCATTGTTTTCCACCCCCGCATAGAGGGCCCGCGGCTTGTCGCCGCCGAAACTCGCCAGATGATTGAGCTTGAGGGTGAAGGCCTCGGAATTGGCGAGCCGGTTGAGCCCATCCGCCACTTCATGTGCGACCTGGAAATCGACGTCGCCGATAAATCTCAAGGTAATGTGATAGTTCTCTGTATCGATCCAGCGTGCGCCGAACAGGCCGCCACGCTTGAGCGAAAGGGCCAGACCAACCGAAGCGGGGACTTCGATGCCGGTAAAGAGTCTGGGCACACCACCCTCCTCTCGACGCCAAAACAACGTGATTCGTGAAGCACGTAGCCTGACGGTAGCGGCGCAGAGTCTGCGCCGCAAGGATTGCCTCTGTCGCAATTGCGTCAAGTTGCACCGCCTGATCGAAGGACCCCGATTAAGCCCTTGAACTGCTACAAGATTAGCGGGGCAGCCGCGACAAAGGCTTCCCTTGTATTCAGCTTTACGAGCCCTCATATTATGACCCAAGCGCTCGTTCAGGGGAGGGACCGTCAGGTCCCGGCGAGCTGTGTTTTGCCAGGAAAGGGATTTGACCATGGCTGAATTCGACCGACCGACTATCGCCGGTGCGCGGGCCGGAACCGCCGCCGTGATCGATCAGGGCCTGCGCAGCTATATGCTGAAGGTCTATAACTACATGACCGTTGGCCTCGTGGTCACCGGCATCGTTGCCTACGGCGCCTTCGCAATGGCGTTCGATGGGTCCGGCCAGCTGACTGGTTTTGGCCAGGCGATCTACCTGAGCCCGCTCAAGTGGGTCGTGATGCTTGCCCCGCTCGCCTTCGTCCTGGTGCTGAGCTTTGGGATCCAGAAGCTTTCGACAAGCACAGCGCAATTGCTGTTCTGGGCGTTTGCCGCTGTGATGGGCCTGTCGCTCTCGTCGATCTTCGCCGTCTATACCGGCGGCTCGATCGCCAAGGTGTTCTTCATCACCGCCGGCACCTTCGGCGCGATGAGCCTTTACGGCTACACCACCAAGCGCGACCTAACCCAGATCGGTTCGTTCCTGATCATGGGCCTGATCGGTATCGTCATCGCCTCGCTGGTGAACCTCTTCCTGCAGTCTGATGGCCTGAGCTTCGCCATCTCGATCGTGGGCGTTCTGGTGTTCGTCGGCCTCACCGCCTGGGATACCCAGAAGATCAAGGAAAGCTACAACGAGGCGCACGGTGCCGAGCTGCTCGCCAAGGGCGCCATCATGGGTGCTCTGTCGCTCTACCTCGACTTCATCAACCTGTTCATGATGCTGCTCCGCCTGTTCGGCAACCAGCGGAACTGATTTCCGCAATCAGCAAGTCTGATTGGAACTTTTGGGGGTCGCGGTCTATCAAGATTGCGACCCTTTTGTTTTGTTGAGCAGCACATGCCCGAGATCACGTTTCGCAAATTCGCCTGGTCTGACGTGCCCGCGATCACCGCCATCTATCGGCACTATGTCGATGAGACGGTGATCACCTTCGAGACCGAAGCGCCGAGCGAGGCCACGATGGCGGACCGCTTCGGCAAGATGCTGGATCTCGGCCACCCAGTGATCATCGCGACTGAAGGCGACAAGGTGCTGGGCTACGCTTACGCATCCTTCTACCGCCCCCGCGCCGCGTACCGCTTCACTTGCGAGGATTCGATTTATCTAGGCCCCGATGCGGTCGGCAAAGGCATCGGCTCGGCCCTCCTCGCCAAACTGATCGAAGAGAGCCGCACCGCCGGCTTCAAGCAGATGCTGGCGGTGATCACCGCCGAACGCGCCAACTCCATCCGGCTGCATGAAAAGGCCGGGTTCCGATATATCGGCAAATACGATGCCCTGGGCTTCAAGTTCGACCGCTGGCTCGACATCGTCCATATGCAGATGGCGCTATGAGCGGCTACACCATTTATCCTCCGGGCGCGGTCGTGCCAGAAGGAGCACAATCGGCAGTTCCCAGCAAGGCGGAGCCGACCGGCGATCTGGTTGCGGACCTTGGGCGGCTGGCGGGGTACGTCCTCAATGCCATTCGCATCGAAAGCTTCAGCCGCCGCCGGATGACTACGATCCCGTCGCGCCGCTCACCCCCGAAGAGATCAAGCGGCTTCGTCCGGCCTCCGAGTTTTTCGCCGAGCGCGGCATTCCGATGCCGAAACCGATGGGACGGCCGAAGTCTGGGCGGACCAAGGTACCTGTGACCATGCGGCTCGATCCGGACGTGCTGGATTTCTACAAGTCCTCCGGCCCTGGCTGGCAGACACGCATGGGAGAAGTGCTGGCAAGAGCAGCGAAGAACTCCGCCTGATTACTTCACCAACGCCAGTTCCAGCACGCGCAACACCGTCGCCAGTTCGTGGCCGCGCTTCAGGATGCGGCCGTCCTGGCTCAGCACCATGTACTGGCCCTGCTTGTTGCGGAGCCTGGGGTTCTTTTCAACCACATAGAGCGGCCGCTCGGAGCTGCGCTTGTAGATCGAGAACAGCGCCCGATCCTTGAGAAAGTCCATGGCGTAGTCACGCCACTCGCCATCGGCGACCTTGCGGCCATAGAGATTGAGAATGGTCGTGAGCTCATGGCGGTCGAAGCTGACCACCGGAAGAATCCGGTTCGGGCGGTTGTTGAAGCCGGTCTGGCTCCCACCGACGAAGTCGATAAGGCGCCCTGCCTCGCCGCGCTCGCTGTCTTCCGCCATTCCCCTTCCCCGTCACCTGAGTGTCATGATTGCGGGATTTGCCGGGCTTGGCAAGCTGAAGTGCAGTTACTCAGAAGTCGCAACAAATCCCATTTCGGTCACATTGCTTCCCTGAACCCGCCAGATTGGCTGCCTAGCTTTTGGATGTTGCCTCCAGTGGCCGGCAACCGGGCTGACCGAGCCCCCAAACCATGATGTTCGGTTGCCGGCCGCCCTTTCATGCACAGTCATTCAAACTCTCGCCCGCGTCACAGGCGAGAGTTTTTTCTTGGTCGAGGGAGAAGCTAACGGGTAAAGCTTGAGGCACCGAGGATCGGGCCGGGCAGGCCGTTGCGCTCTTCCTGAACGAGGATGACCGCACCATTGGAATTGCCAGTCAGCACTTCGGACAGCGGGAGCTTCAGATGCGCGCCGGTGCCGGGCTCCCACATTCCCAGCACCTGACGTCCGGTGACGATCTGGGAGTAGGTCACCTCTTTGCCTTCGTTCTCGCCCCGCTCGATGGCGACGTTGGCGCGATCAATGAAGGTTACGAGCCAAACCACCGCGTCATCGAGGCCGGCCTTGGGCGCGACGGCAACATCGAGCATATCGTCACTGGTGGTGGTGAGGCCCACTTCAAGCGGCAGCGTCGCGCTGGCGAGAGCCGTCTTGACCTCGTCCTCGCGTGAACCGACGACGCTACCAGCACCATTTACCACCAGTTGTGGCGTGAAAATGCGCGACGAACCCCAGCTGTCGGCATAGTCGCGCTGGAGATCCGAATTCGCCTTGGCGCCAAACGTGTCGGCCCAGCCGATATAGTCCCAATAGTCGACATGGTAGGCGAGGGCCACGACGTCCCGGCGCTTGGCGAGTGCGTCGAACATCGCGTCAGCCTTGGGACAGGACGAACAACCCTGGCTGGTGAAAAGCTCGATAACAGCCTTGGCGCCCAGCCTGAGGTCTCCGGCAGCAGCGGGAGAGGCGATGGCGAGCGAGGCGGCAATGACGGCGAAATATCGACGAAAGTTCATGCCAACGTTTTAGGCACGTGGATGGGCGGGGGCGAGTCAAATCGCCGCGATATAGCGTGATCGAGTTAACACGAAACGCCACCCCGGACGCGAGCCCGGGATGGCGGGGGAATGAAGGTCAGGCAGCGACCAGGTTGCGCAGCACGTAGTGCAGGATGCCGCCGTTCTGGTAATATTCGAGCTCGTTGATCGTATCGATGCGGCAGCGGGTTTCGACCTGCTCCACCCGGCCATCGGCCCGCACGATCTTGACCGTGACGGTCGAGCGCGGCGTGAGCGTCGTGAGGCCTTCGATCGAGACGGTTTCCGACCCATCGAGAGCCAGGGTCTGCCAGCTCTGGCCATCGGCGAACTGCAGCGGCAGCACGCCCATGCCGATGAGGTTGGAGCGGTGGATGCGCTCGAAGCTCTGCGCAATTACCGCACGAACACCAAGCAGCCGCGTGCCCTTGGCCGCCCAGTCACGCGAGGAACCGGTGCCATATTCCTTGCCGGCAAAGACCACCAGCGGGGTGTTGGCCTGCTGGTAGGCCATGGCCGCATCATACATCGGCATGATCTCGCCGCTTGGGCCCTTGCTGAAGCCGCCTTCGACACCCGGCACCATCTGGTTCTTGATGCGGATATTGGCGAAGGTGCCGCGCATCATCACTTCGTGATTGCCGCGGCGGGCGCCATAGGAGTTGAAATCCTTGGGCGCCACCTGCCGCTCGACCAGGTACTTGCCGGCCGGCGTACCAGCCTTGAATGAGCCGGCAGGCGAGATGTGGTCGGTGGTGATCGAGTCGAGGAAAAGGCTCAGGACGCGGGCGTTGTGGATATCGGTGACCGCCTCGGGCTCCATCTTCAGCCCCTCGAAATAGGGCGGGTTCTGGACGTATGTGGAGGACGAATTCCACCGGTAGGTTTCGCCGCCATCGACGGCAATGCCCTGCCAGTTCTCGTCGCCCTTGAACACATCGGAGTAACGCCCGAGGAACATCTGCGGGGTGATGACGGTGCGGACGATCTCGGCGATCTCGTGGTTAGAGGGCCAGATATCCTTGAGGTAGACCGGCTTGCCATCCGACCCGGTGCCCAGCGGCTCCGTGGTGATATTCTTGTGCATGGAGCCAGCGAGCGCGTAGGCGACGACCAGGGGCGGCGAGGCGAGGTAGTTGGCGCGCACGTCCGGGTTCACCCGGCCTTCGAAGTTGCGATTGCCCGAAAGCACCGAGGCCGCCACCAGATCGTTGGCATTGATGGTCTCAGAGATGGCTTCCGGCAGCGGGCCAGAATTGCCGATGCAGGTCGTGCAACCATAGCCGACGAGGTTGAACCCCAGTGCATCCAGGTCGGCAGTGAGGCCTGCCGCATCAAGATAGTCGGTCACCACCTGCGAGCCGGGGGCGAGCGAGGTCTTGACCCAGGGCTGGGACTTGAGGCCCTTGGCGCGCGCCTTGCGTGCGAGAAGACCCGCTGCGATCAGGACGTTAGGGTTCGAGGTGTTGGTGCACGAGGTGATCGCTGCGATCACCACGTGGCCATCGGCGAGCTGAAAATTCTCGCCGCGAACCGGGAAATCTGTGCCGCGCGGCTTGCCGCCGGCAGTGAGATCCTTGAGCGCTTCGGCAAATTTGGGCGCAGCGTCTGTGAGCGACACGCGATCCTGCGGGCGCTTGGGACCAGAGAGCGATGGAACGACCGTTGTCAGGTCGAGCTCCAGCGTATCGGTGAACACCGGATCGGCCGAAGCGGTGGTGCGGAACATGCCCTGAGCCTCGGAATAGGCCTTCACCAGCGCCACGCGCTCCGGATCGCGACCGGAGGTGGTGAGATAGTTGAGCGTATCGCTATCGACCGGGAAGAAGCCGCAGGTGGCGCCGTACTCAGGAGCCATGTTGGCAATCGTCGCCTGGTCTTCGAGGCTCAAATAGTCGAGGCCGGGGCCGTAGAATTCGACGAACTTGCCGACCACGCCTTTCTTGCGCAGCATTTCGGTGACGGTGAGCACCAGGTCGGTCGCGGTGATGCCTTCGTTGATCTTGCCGGTCAGCCTGAAGCCCACCACTTCGGGGATCAGCATGGTGATCGGCTGGCCAAGCATAGCAGCCTCGGCCTCGATGCCGCCGACGCCCCAGCCGAGTACGGCAAGGCCATTGACCATGGTGGTGTGGCTGTCGGTGCCGACCAGTGTATCGGGGTAGGCGTAGGTTTCGCCGGTGACTTCATCGACGCGGGTCCAGACGGTCTGCGCCAGATATTCGAGATTGACCTGATGGCAGATGCCGGTGCCGGGCGGCACCACGCGGAAGTTGGCGAAGGCTTTCTGCCCCCAGCGCAGGAACTCGTAGCGTTCGCCGTTGCGCTCATATTCGAGATCGACGTTCTGGTGGAACGACTGGGCAGTGCCGAAATTGTCGACCATCACCGAGTGATCGATGACGAGATCGACGGGGACCAGCGGATTGATCTTTTGCGGATCAGCGCCAAGCTTGGCGGTAGCATCGCGCATCGCCGCGAGGTCGACCACAGCGGGAACGCCGGTGAAGTCCTGCATCAGGACGCGCGCCGGGCGGTATGAAATCTCGTGCTCGGAGGTGCGGGTGCCCAGCCAGGCGACAATCGCCTCGATATCGGCCTTGGTGACGGTAATGCCATCTTCAAAGCGCAGCAGGTTTTCCAGCACCACCTTCATCGAATGGGGGAGCGTCGAGGCGCCCTTGAGACCATTCTTTTCAGCCAGCGGGATGGAGAAGTAGCTGTACGTCTTCCCCCCGACACTGATGGTTGTTCTGGACTTGAAGCTGTCGAGGGATTTGGAGGTCACGGTGCCGCCTTCACGCGCTGGTGTTGCAAGGCGCCGCCTCGGCCCTGATGCGGAACCGGAAAAGTCCCGCTGGACCGGGGGGCAAGATCGACTGGTTGGAAGAATTCCAATCTAGCGAGGCTTATAGAGAAACAAGTTCACCCTTGCCAGTGCGGACTTGGGTTGAATGGGCTTCTGGCCTCGATTAAGCCATCTCTGTCATGACCTTGCCCGAGCCTGAATCCAGCACCGCTGCGCCGACCTCCCTGATCGCCCGCAGCCTGACGGTGTTGCGCGGCGAGCGCCTGCTGTTCGATGGGCTGAATTTTGCAGTAGCAGCGGGTGGTGTGCTGCTGTTGCGAGGTGCTAACGGCGCCGGCAAATCGACACTGCTGCTGGCGCTGGCCGGGATCGTGCGCCCGGACCTCGGGGACGTCGTCTACGAGATCGATGGCCGTCCGGCAGAGCGCGCCACCGAACTCCATCTCCTCAGCTATCAGTCGGGCATCAAGTCCAGGCTCACGGTCCTCGAAAACCTCAGCTTCTGGCGTGAGATGTACGGCCCAACCGGGCTTTCAGTGCACCATGCGCTGCAGGAACTCGGCATCGCAGGTCTGGCCGAGCTTGAGGCAGGCTACCTGTCGTCCGGCCAGAACCGCCGGCTAGCGTTGGCGCGGCTCGTCGCGTCACACCGTAAAATCTGGCTGCTAGATGAGCCAACTGCGACGCTCGATGCGGAGGGTGAGGCGTTGCTTGGGCGGCTGATCGACCGACATCGCGAACAAGGCGGCATTGTCGTGATCGCCACGCACCACGACCTATCGCTTGCCAATCGCTCGGGCATTGAGACCCTGACGCTGGGAGGCGCCCGGTGAGTGCGTTCCGCGCCCTGATCCTGCGCGATCTGCGTCTGTCGTTCCGGGCCGGGGGCGAGGCGCTGACGTTGGTGCTGTTCTTTGTGATGGTCGGGGTGATCGTCCCCTTCGCCATCGGCCCCGATCGTCCGCAATTGATGCGGCTGGCACCAGGCATCGTCTGGATCGCCGCCTTTCTGTCGATGCTGCTGGGGCTCGACCGGCTGTTCCGCACCGATGACGACGATGGCTCGCTCACCCTGATGCGGCACTCGGTGCTGCCGCTGGAAGCTGTCGTTGCCGCAAAATTGATTGCTCACTGGCTGGTGACGGCGATCCCACTGATCATCGCCACGCCAATCCTCGCGCTGCTGCTCTCGATGCGGGCCGATCAGTGGGGGCTGACGGTACTGGCGCTCGCCTGTGGCACACCGGCACTGACCGCCTTTGGCGGCATCGGCGCGGCGGTAACCGTGGGGTTGCGACGCGGCGGGCTGATCGCTCCGGTGCTGATCCTGCCCCTCGTCATACCGGTGATGATTTTCGGGGTGGGCAGCACCGACGCGCTGGTCGGCGGCAGTGCCGTGCTGCTGCTCTTCGCCTTCAGCCTTGTTGCCTGCGTCGTTGCGCCCTTTGCAGCGGCGCTTGCCTTGCGCGCGGCCGGGGAATAGATCGGATCATCATGACCGTCGACACCGCGCCAAAGCCCAACTGGTTCAGCCGGCTGGCCCATCCCGGCCAGTTTCTGGTGTGGACGCGACCGCTGCTTTTGCCGCTGGCGATTGCCACTGCGCTCTGCTTTGCGGTCGGCCTGTGGTTCGCGCTGTTCAACTCGCCCGAAGACTACCAGATGGGCGACATGGTGCGGGTAATGTACATCCACGTGCCCAATGCCTGGCTGAGCCAACTGGTCTATGGCGTGATGTCGGCCGCAGCGCTCGGAACGCTGATCTGGCGCCATCCACTGGCAGACGTCGCCAACAAGGCTGCAGCCCCCCTTGGGGCCGTCTTTACGGCCATGGCGCTCTACACCGGCTCGCTCTGGGGTCGCCCGACCTGGGGGACATTCTGGGAATGGGACGGCCGGATGACCTCCACCCTGGTGCTGCTGCTGATCTATCTCGGGATCATTGCGCTGTGGCGGGCTTTCGACGATCAGTTGAAGGCCGGGCGCATCATCGCCGTCGTTACCCTGGTGGGCGCAATCAATATCCCGGTGATCAAGTTCTCGGTCGACTGGTGGAACACGCTACATCAGCCGGCGAGCGTCTTCACGGCGCAGGGCCCGCACATGCCGGCCTCGATGCTGACGGCACTGCTGGTGATGACCCTCGCCTTCACCCTGCTGTTCGCCTTGCTCCACATCATCCGTATCCGCACCGAAATCCTCCGCCGCCGGGCCCAGAGCCTCAGCCGCCAGGCGGCCCTCAGCGGGGGCAATGCATGATCGGCGCCGGCACGCATCTTGAATTCATCGCCTGGAGCTATGCCGGGGTTGTAGTGCTGACCTTGGCGCTGATCGGCTACGTGATCTGGGACGCGCGGCGCGTCAAGGCGCGGCTTGAGGCGCTCGACAAAGCCGGCATTCGCCGCCGCTCCGCCGGGACACCGACTTGAACCGCAACAGTTTTCTTCGACTCGCTTTGGTGCTGCTCCCGCTGATCCTGCTTGGTGGGCTGGTGGCGGTTTTCGCGCTCAACATGGACCGCGACCCCAGCCTTATCCGCTCGGTGTTGATCAACAAACCGGCGCCGCAATTCGACATGATTGCAGTCGCGGGCACCGGCAAGGACGGCTTCGACACGTCATCGCTCACCGGCGAAGTGACCGTGGTCAACGTCTTTGCGAGTTGGTGCATTCCGTGCCGGGACGAGCACCCGCTGCTGAAGGCCTTGAAGGCGGAAAGTGGCGTGCGCCTGTTTGGGATTAACCAGAAGGATGCGCCGGAGAACGCGGCGGCTTTCCTCGCTGAACTCGGCAATCCCTACGACCGTATCGGTGCGGACCCGACCAATCGCGTTTCGATCGACTGGGGCGTCTACGGTGTGCCGGAGACCTTTGTGGTCAACGCCAAGGGCGTCATAACCTTCAAGCATGTCGGCCCGATCTCGGAGGACTCGCTGAAAAACGAAGTCCTTCCGGCGATCGAGAAAGCCAAGGCGGGCTAAGGCTTTACTCTGCCGCCGGGCTGACCGGATCGGGCGCGTACTTGCTGAGCAGCGGCATCTGCAGCATCGAGAACACAATGGTGATCGGCATCACGCCCCAGAGCTTGAACGCAGCGTAGAACTTGTCGGCAGCATTGGGGTCGGCAATGAAATAGGAGCCACCACGCCAAGCCAGCTCATTGAGCGCAGCCAGCAGAAAGAAGAACAGACCCCAGCGCACGGTCAGCTTCTGCCAGCCTTCGGGCTTGAGCTTGTAGACATCGCCAAAGACATATTTGAGCAGCGACTGGCCGAACAGCAACCCACCCAAGAGCGTGGCGCCGAACAGGCAATCAACGATGGTCGGCTTGATCTTGATGAAGATCGGATCCTGGAAATAGAGCGTCAGCGCGCCGAAGATCAGCACTACGACGCCAGTGACCAGCGGCATCAGCGCGATGCGGCGGAGCAACAGCCAGCTGAGGCTCAGCGCCACCACCATGGCCAGCATGAAGAGTGCCGTGGCGAAGATGATTGGCTTGCTGAACCAGGCACTTAGCATCGGGTTGGCAGCGAGCCAGCCCTCGCTGAAATTGGTGGCGATGAAGAACACCGCGAGTGGGCCGAGCTCCAACAGGATCTTGATAATCTGCGGGCGGAGTTCGCTCCAGTTGATCTCGGCGTCCTTTGTATCGTCAGTCACTTACGCATTCCCTGCAATTGCCGTGGCGAAATCCTGCGCCGCGAACGCTTCGAGATTATCTACGCCTTCGCCGACGCCGATGAAATGCACCGGCATGGCGAATTTCTTGGCGATGGCGACGAGGATGCCGCCGCGCGCCGTGCCATCGAGCTTGGTCATCACGAGGCCGGTGACCCCGGCGCGCTTGCCGAAGATTTCGACCTGGTTGAGCGCGTTCTGTCCGGTGGTGGCATCGAGCGTCAGCAGCGTCGCGTGCGGCGCGCTTGGCTCTACCTTCTTGATAACGCGAATGATTTTCTCGAGCTCACTCATCAGCTCGTCACGGTTTTGCAGCCGGCCGGCAGTATCGATGATCAGAACGTCAACGCCCTCGGCCTTGGCCCGTTCCACCGCTTCATAGGCGAGCCCAGAGGCGTCAGAGCCTGCGGGCTTGGTGACGACCGGGGCGCCGGTGCGCTGGCCCCAGACCTGCAACTGCTCGATTGCCGCAGCGCGGAAAGTGTCGCCGGCGGCCAGCATGACGCGCTTGCCCTGGTCGCGATAGAGCCCAGCGAGCTTGCCGATGGTCGTGGTCTTGCCCGACCCGTTCACGCCAACCATCAGAATAATATAGGGTTTTTGTCCCGCATCAATCACCAGTGGCTGCGCTACTGGACCGAGCACCTTGGCAACTTCTGCGGCCAGCACCTCGCGCACTTCCTCGCCGGAGATGTCGCGATCGAAGCGGTCGCGGCGCAGCGCGTCGGTGACCTGCGTCGCCATTTCCACCCCGAAATCGGACTGAATCAGGATGTCCTCAAGCTCTTCGAGCATTGCGGCATCGAGCTTCTTCTTGGTGAAGACGGCTGCGATATTGCCGGTGAGCTGCTCGGACGAGCGCTTGAGGCCACCGGCTAAGCGCTGGAGCCAATTGAGCTTTTTGGGTTCGACGAGCGGCGTGACCAGCGTCGGAGCGGGAGGCTGGGCCTCGACCTTTTCGACGTAGGCGATCGTGGCCTCGGGCGGGCCGGGTGGGGGCTCGATCTCGACGGGCTCGGCGATGGTGGCGCCAGCCTCGTGCAGCGCCTCTTCGAGAGCGAGCTCCTGATCTGGAGGCAAAATCAAGGGCATAGCGTCGCGGATGGTCTCTTCGACCAGCAACTCCTCGACCTCGAGCGGGGTGATTTCCGGCTCGGGCGCTGGCGTCGCGGGGGTGGGGCGGCCGAATAGGCGGCCGAAAAGCCCGGGTTTCTTCTGCTCAGCCATTATGCCGCCGACCTTAATGGCTCGCCAACGAGCCCGGTTTGAGAAACGCCGGTGATGCGCATGGACACAATTTCACCCTGCCGATGAACAGAAGCCAACACGGGCAGGAATTGTTCCTGACGCCCGATGCCGCCCCGTTCGACGAGCACGCTTTCGACCTGCCCGATGCGCGACTGCGCGAGCTTTTCGACCTGCGCTTCGCCGACGGCGCGCAAGCGGACAGCGCGCGCCTTCGCGACTGAAGTATCCACCTGCGGCATGCGCGCGGCGGGGGTGCCAGGTCGGGGCGAATAGGGGAAGACATGGAGATAGGTGAGGCCAGCTTCGCTGACGATGTTAAGGGTGTTCTCGAACATCGCGTCGTCTTCGGTGGGAAAGCCGGTGATGATATCGGCGCCGAATACCATGTCGGGCCGGAGGGCGCGGAGGCGGGCGACGACGGCGAGCGCATCAGCGCGGCTGTGCCGGCGCTTCATGCGCTTTAGAATCATATCGTCGCCGGACTGGAGACTGAGGTGGAGGTGGGGCATCAGACGGCGGTCTGACGCTACGGAATCATAGAACGCCTCGTCGGCCTCGATCGAATCGATCGACGAGATGCGAAGGCGCGGCAGATCGGGGACGTGGCGGAGGATCGCCTGGATGAGGGTTCCGAGCGTCGGGCTGCCCGGCAGGTCGGGGCCGTAGGAGGTAATATCGACGCCCGTCAGAACGATCTCGCGATAGCCGTTCCCAACCAGCCGCTTGATCTGCTCGACCACGACGCCCATCGGCACCGAGCGGGAGGGGCCGCGGCCGAACGGGATGATGCAAAAGGTGCAGCGATGGTCGCACCCGTTCTGCACCTGGACAAAGGCACGGGTATGCCCATCCATCGCCTCGATCAGGTGGGCGGCGGTTTCCCGCACGCTCATGATGTCGTTGACCTGCACCTTGTCGTTGAGCGGCACGCCGAACGCCATCGGCTGGTAGCTTGCTGACTTCATCTTGTCGGCATTGCCGATGACGAGATCGACTTCTGCCATATCGCCGAAGGTGCGTGCCTCGGTCTGTGCGGCGCAGCCTGTGACGATGATCTTGCGCTGAGGATACTCACGCCGGGCGCGGCGGATGGCTTGCTTGGCCTGCCGGACCGATGTGGCGGTGACGGCGCAGGTGTTGACGATGAGCGTATGGCTGAGCCCCGCCTTTTCGGCTTCGGCCTTCATCACTTCCGATTCATAGGCGTTGAGCCGGCAGCCGAAGGTCAGCGTTTCGACACTCATGTGCGGGGCCCTTGCATCAGGCCGCCGCCCCGTCGCGGGTCCAGATGCCGGTAGCGGGTTCAAAATTGCCCGAGAACTCGAACTCGGCCGGACCAGTGAGCAGCACATGGTCATCAGCACGCCACTCGATAAGGAGATCCCCGCCCGGCAGGGTGACGGTGACCTTGCGGCCGGTGCGATGCGTACGGGCACCATTGACCACGGCGGCGCAGGCGGCGGTGCCGCAGGCGCGGGTGAGCCCGGCGCCGCGCTCCCAGGTGCGAAGGATCAGGTGATCGGGCTTGACGACCTGCGCGATAGAGATGTTGGCGCGCTCGGGAAAGATCGGGTGGTTTTCGAGCAGCGGCCCGAAGCGATCGAGCGCATAGTTCCAGACGTCGTCCTCGACCCAGAAGGTCGCGTGGGGGTTGCCCATCGAAACGACCGACGGCGTGTGCAGCACCGGCGCATCGATCGGCCCGATCTGCAACTCGATGCCGGTGGTGTCGTAGAACTCTTCGGCCAACGGGATTTCGTCCCAGCCCATGCGGGGCTTGCCCATGTCGACGGTGAGGAGGCCATCGGCCCGCTCGTCGCCGGTCAAAATGCCCGCGATGGTTTCGAACACGAAGCTCTTGACCCCCGTCTCGGCCGCCAGGGCCTGGGTGACGCAGCGCATGCCGTTGCCGCAGGCTTCGGCGAGCGAGCCATCGGAATTGATGATCTCGATATAGGCGAAGGTGCCGGGCGCGCGCGGATCGTGGACGGCCATAATCTGGTCGAACTTGGTCGCGGGATCGGCATTGATGGCCACTGCAGCAGCCGGGGTGACCTTGTCCTTGCGGCCGCGCATATCGGCAACGATGATCTCGTTGCCGAGCCCGTTCATCTTGAGGAATGGGGCGGTAGCCATGACAAAGCCTTCCGGGGTCGCGTTCGGCCTGTATATGGCGGATGTGGGCGCAAATTGCCAGTGGCGGGGGTGGCGGGGTGAAAGACCCGGCGCGGACGCCAGGTCTTGTTTCTTGAGATGGCACCTAACCCCATCTCACACCGGAGCGTGCCGGCCGAGGGAGCGGCTGGCCCGGGCACAGCGGCGGGGTCAACAGCCCGAACGCAGCATGCGGGCCTTACGTGGCGCGCTTCCGCGCTTCGAGATGCGCGAGAAGCGGCGCCAGTTCCGGGGGCGGCACCTGCTCGATGCGGCGGTATTCGCGGCCGTTCTGGTTCCGCTCGAGCATTTTCGCATCGACCATGGCCCGGCGGATGATGGCGTGGTCGCCGAAGGCATGCCAGCCCTTGATCAAGGCGCTGATCCCGCGCTCGTCGTAGGTCTCGCCGCGTGGAATGCGCGACCAGAACGCCCACTGGGTCAGCGTCTGGTGGGCAAGGCGCGATGGCCAACTGGTGAGCACGCCTGCGTCATCGAAGTAGCGCGCGACCTTTGCCACCTGCTCGAGATCGGGGCGCGGCACCGGCTCAGTTGCCGCGACCAGCCGGTTGCTCGCTTCAGCATCGGCCCTGAGGTGCTGGTAATTGGCAAAGCCAGCGGCCTTCGCCAGCATGTTGAGCAGCTCAACATGCGTCGGCACGCCCTCATGCCCGCTGAGGCTCTGGCGCAGGGTTTTGGCGAAAGGCGAAAGATCATCCACCCGTAGTGGAACAGCGGTGCGTGACATCAGCTCATCCTCGTCAGTGCCGTCTCCCCCAGAGGGGAGGTCGTGGCCGCCGGCTTCCGAAAGGGCACGGGAGTGAGTGCTGTCTCGAACATGTCGTCGCAGGTTTAGCTCTCCAGTGGAGCGGCGGCGCCTGGGTGAACTGCTGACCCGAACGCAATATGCCGCGCCGTGGTTTCTGCCGCAACTGCTCTTCGGGATTGTCGCACGAGGCCAATCCTTACGAGACTTGACGTGCGACACCGAAGGGCGTGCGGGTGGCTGCTGGGGAGGTGAACAACCGCGCTCCGGCAGGGGACCTAGCCTAACCCTTCGTGCCCACGTCACTGGAGGAAAAGTGGATATAGGGAAAGAGTTCGGGGATATGGGAATCCCAGATGCCGTGGGCGTTCATCGCCCAGCCACCGGAATCCTCGGCGGGTTTGGCTTCGCGATAGGTATTGAAGCGGGAAAAATCCATCCGCCAGGTATCGCCGGGCCTTGGCGGCACAGCGCGGCCGTCGCCCTGGGCCAGAAGCTGCAGGCTCGACCAGGGGAGCGCGAGTTCGACCGTCCAGCCGCGATCGCGATCGGCATTGTCGTTGAGCGTGCCGTCAACCGCGACGGCGCTCTTCAGCCCAGACAGGTCCCAGTTGAAAAAGCCGAGCCGCGGGCCGCGCGGATGACTGGTAAAGCCGACCCCGTTCCACGGCTTGGCGCCTGGCGCGGTGCGGGAGAACTCGGGCCGTGTGCTGTAACCGCCTCGCTCGTAGGCATCCTCCCAAAGAAAGAAGGCCTCGTAAATCGTGCCCAGGGCGTTGATCTCGAACTCGTAGTAGCCATCCGCGCCGGAAACGAAGAGTTCGACGTCGTTCTCGCTCCAGATCAGCGAATCGCGCTCGCTAAGCTTGGCCTCTACAAACGGCTCCTCCACCCAGAACCCGACATAGAGATAGTCGTCGTCCCAGAGCACGGCGGCCCGCGTATCGTGCACCGTGGGGCGGCCGGTGATCAGGTCGACAAAGCGGGGCGAACGTGGGGCGTGCTGCCAACTGGGCTTGTCTAGCCGGCCATCAATGCTGAGCCCCTGAGGGACGCGATGGGCGGTGTAATGCACAATGCGTTCGTCCGGCCAGGGAAAGGACGATTCAGGGTTCTCAGTCATGGGAAGGCCTCAAATGGAGCACTGAGTTTATGGTCGGAAGCTCTGCCGGTGCCAACAGTTTTGCGGGGCCGAACCAGGTTGCGCCCGGTTTTCCTTGACTCATCGGCCGGCCCGCTCTAGTGGGACCACTAATTCCTCAGGTTCAAACGCCTGACTGCCGACCGGGACCCGTAAAGGTATAAAGAGATCCCGGAGGCCAACACCCGACAGCGCGATGCGCCCTCGGGTGGGTTTTGCGTTTGGGTTTTTGGATGTGAGCGACCATCTGGGTGCCGAGGCAAACGTGCAGCGGAACCAAAGGACCAAAAATGTTTGAAAGCCTGAGCGACCGGCTTGGCAAGATCTTCGAAGGCCTGCGTGGCCGCGGCGCCCTCTCCGAGAGCGACGTGGATGCGGCGCTGCGCGAAGTCCGCCGGGCGCTGCTCGAGGCCGACGTGTCACTCGAAGTGGTCAAGGCGTTTGTGGAGCAGGTGCGCGAGCGCGCCATCGGCGCCGAGGTCACCCGTTCGGTCACGCCCGGCCAGCAGGTCATCAAGATCGTCCATGACGAGCTGGTGAAGGTCTTGGGCGAGACCCAGGTGCCGATCGACTTCAATACCGCGCCGCCCATGACCATGCTGATGGTCGGCCTCCAGGGCGCGGGCAAGACCACGCTCTCGGCCAAGCTCGCCAAGCGCATGAAGGAACGTCAGGGCAAGAAGGTCCTGATGGCCTCGCTCGACGACCGCCGCCCGGCGGCAAAAGAGCAGCTGCGCGTCCTCGGCGAGCAGGTTGGGGTGGCAACGCTCCCGATCCTCGAAAATGAATCCCCGGTCGAGATCACCCGCCGCGCCATGCGCGAGGGGAGGCTCGGCGGCTATGACGTCGTCATCCTCGACACCGCCGGCCGCACCCATATCGACGAAGAGCTGATGGCGGAAACCGCCGCGGTGAAGGCCGAGGCCAACCCGCACGAAATCCTCTTGGTCGCCGATGCGCTGACCGGCCAGGACGCGGTGAACCTGGCGCGGTCGTTCGACAGCCGGGTGGATATCACCGGTATCGTTCTGACCCGTACCGACGGCGATGGCCGTGGCGGCGCGGCGCTATCGATGCGCGCTGCGACCGGCAAGCCGATCAAGCTGCTCGGTACTGGTGAAAAGCTCGACGACCTTGAAGATTTTCATCCCTCGCGTATCGCCGACCGCATTCTCGGCATGGGCGACATTGTCAGCCTCGTCGAAAAGGCCGCGCAGAACGTTTCGGTCGAAGACGCCCAGAAGATGGCGAAGAAGCTCAAGAAGGGCAGCTTCGACCTCGAGGATTTGCGCACTCAGCTGCTGCAGATGAAGAAGATGGGCGGCATGGGCGCGCTGATGGGCATGATGCCCGGCATGGGCCAGATGAAAAAGGCCATGGCCGGCGTCAATGTCGACGACAAGATCTTTGACCGCCAGATCGCGGTCATCAACTCGATGACCAAGGCCGAGCGCGAAAACCCCGACCTGCTCAACGCCAAGCGCCGCATCCGCATCGCCAACGGCTCGGGCACCAAGGTCGAGGACGTCAACAAGCTGATGAAACAGCACCGCCAGATGGCGGACATGATGAAAAAGGTTTCGAAGGGCGGCATGGGCTCGCTCGCTGGCATGTTCGGCGGCAAGATGGGCGGCATGATGCCGGGCCTCGGCAACATGCCCGATCCCGCCTCGATGGACCCCAAGGAACTCGAGCGGCTGGCGCGCCAGATGGGGATCGACCCCGCATCGATCCCGCAGCAGCAGGCAGCGCCCAAGCAGCTGGCGGAGAAACTGCCGACCGATGTCGGCAAGCTTTTGAATTCCGGTCCGGGCCTGCCCGGGCTTGGCGGGTCCGCCCGCTTCCCTGGCCTTCCCGGCCTCGGCGGCGGGTTCGTGCCCAAGAAGAAATAACCAACACCAAGATCAACCAAGCAAAATTAGTGAAGAAGGACTGACCCCATGGCTCTCAAACTCCGCCTCGCCCGTGCCGGCACCAAGAAGCGCCCCTATTACCACGTGGTGGTGGCCGATGCCCGTTCGCCGCGCGATGGCCGTTTCATCGAAAAGATCGGCACGTACGATCCCAAGCTCGTCGACAAGGAAAAGCGCGTGAACCTGCTCGTCGAGCGCTGCAGCCACTGGCTGAGCGTTGGCGCCCAGCCGACCGACCGCGTGGCACGTTTCTTTGACGCCGCAGGTCTCCTCAAGCGCGAAGCCCGCAACAACCCGGAACGCGCCGTTCCCGGCAAGAAGGCCACGGAGCGCGTTGAAGCCAAGGTGAAGGCCGAGGCCGACAAGATCGCCGCCGCTGAGGCCGCTGCAGAAGCAAAGGTTGCCGCTGCTGCCGCCGAGAAGGCCGCTGCTGCCGAGGCTGCTGAAGCCGCCAAGAACGCCCCGGCTGCTGAAGCCGAAGCTCCGGCTGCCGAGTAAGCCGTGGCTGCTGCCAGCAACGGCGCGCAAAAGCTCCTCATGGGCCGCATTGGTGCGGCCCATGGGATCAAGGGCGAAGTGCGCATTCAGTCCTATACCGAGGATCCGCTGGCGCTCGCCTCTTACGGGCCGCTGTCGACGAACAAGCCTGGCTTGTCGATCAAGATCGTCGCGGCACGCACCACCACCAATGTGCTGGTGGCTCGGCTCGAAGGCGTGACCGACCGCACCGCCGCCGAAAAGCTCAACGGCGTCGAGCTCTATGTCGACCGCGCCCTGTTGCCCGCCCATGACGACGAAGACGATTTCTACCACGCCGACCTGATCGGGCTCCGCGCCCGGCTGACCGATGGCTCGGAGATCGGCGAGGTTACTGCCGTGCCCAATTTCGGCGCCGGCGACCTGATCGAAATACGCGACAGCCGTTCGGGCGACACCTTCCTCTTCCCCTTTACCAAGGCCGTGGTGCCTGAGGTGCATGTGGGCGAGGGGTATCTCCTGATCGATCCGCCGGTCGAAGCCGAGCTCGGCGAAGAAGAGCCCGATTGAGCTTTTCAGCGGACATCGTCACGCTGTTTCCCGAACTGTTTCCGGGCCCGCTCGGCGCCTCGGTCATTGGCCGCGGCAAGGCCGAGGGGCTGTGGTCGCTGACCACCACGCAATTGCGTGATTTCGCCACCGACCGCCATCGCACGGTGGACGACACCCCGTCGGGTGGCGGCGCCGGCATGGTGCTGAAGCCCGATATTCTCGCCAAAGCGATCGATGCCGTTTCGCCCCAGGGAGATGCCCGCCCGCGCCTGTTGATGAGCCCGCGCGGCGTGCAGCTGACCCAGGCGCGCGTACGGGAGCTGGCGCTTGGGCCGGGCGTAGTGATCGTCTGCGGGCCGCTTTGAGGGCATCGACCAGGCGGGTGATCGAGGCGCGCGGACTTCAAGAGGTGTCGATCGGCGACTATGTGCTGGCGGGAGGAGAGGTGGCCGCCATGGTGCTGCTGGAAGCCGTGGTGCGGCTGATCCCTGGCGTGCTGGGGGCGGCCGAGAGCCATGCCGACGAGAGCTTTGAAAACGGGCTGCTGGAGTATCCGCAATACACGCGGCCGCAGAGCTTTGAAGGCCGCGAGATACCGGCAGTGCTGACGTCGGGCGACCATGCCAAGGTCGGCAGGTGGCGGCGCGCCGAGAGCGAGAAGCTGACGGCGGAACGGCGGCCGGATCTGCTGAAAAAGTAAGTTCGGGACTGCGGGGTGCGGAGCGCGTTGACCCCCACCCCTGACCCCTCCCCCCTAAGAATGGGGAGGGAGACGACTGCTGGGCCAGTGCGTCAGTGCATCGTGCTCATATCGGCATTGATAGCGCCGACGGTGAGCTGGATCTCGACGCTGCCGGCCTTTTCGAACGCCAGCGTCACCGGCACGCTCTGGCCTTCGACGAAGGGCTGGGTGAGGCCCATGAACATCATGTGCAGCCCACCCGGCGCGAGGGTAACGGTGCTGCCGGCTGGGATTTCGATGCCGTCGGGCATCTCGGCCATCTTCATCATCGTTCCGTCCATCTTCATGTCGTGAAGCGAGACGCTTTTGGCAAAGGGCGAGGTGACGGAGATGAGCCGGTCGGCCTCGGTGCCCTTGTTGACAACGGTGATATAGCCGCCACCGACAGGCGCCTTGGGCAGCGTGGCGCGGGTATAGCCATTGCTGATCTCAAGGCTGCCCGCCACTACGAGCGCCATTGCGAGCATCGGGGCGTCCATTGCCATTGGGCTCGCCATGGCATTGGTGTCCTCGGCGAGAGCCGGGCTGGCTGCAAAGAGCAGAGCAAGCGCGGCAATGAGCGGGAAGCGGGGTGTAGTCATGATGCGGGCCTCGATTTGCCGCTGATTTAGCGCAGGCGCTACATTGCCGTCATGCGGCAAATGCGCAGCACTTGGATTGATCTGTTGCAACGGACCTGACACAAAAGGGGCGACGGTGCGCGCTTGAAGGCGCGTGAAACGGGAAGCCGGTGCTCGTGCAAGAGCGAAACCGGCGCCGCCCCCGCGACTGTATCGGGCCACATCTCCCCCAAAACGCGCCACTGGTTTGCGACTGGGAAGGCGGGGGAGCAGGGTCCGGAGCCAGGAGACCGGCCGTCAGGATGACTGAACGCGAACGCGGGACGGTGGGTCCCGCCTGGAGAGATTTTATGCGCGCCCTACTTGCCCTGATCCTGATTGCTCTGCCGACGGCAGCTCTTGCCCATACCGGGCATGGCGACACCTCCGGTTTCCTCCATGGTTTCATGCACCCGATTGGCGGGCTCGACCATGTGCTTGCCATGGTGGCTGTCGGCGTGTTCGCCTATGTGCTGGGCGGCAAGGCCCTGTGGCTGGTGCCTCTGAGCTTTGTGGGGATGATGGCGGTGGGCTTTTTGCTCGGAATCGGCCAGATCAACGTGCCATTCGTCGAACTGGGCATCGCCCTGTCATCGATCGTGATCGGCGGCGTTGCGGCGCTTGGCCGGCCGATGCCGGTGGTTGGCGCCATGGCACTGGTGGGCGTTTTCGCCATTTTCCACGGTCACGCGCATGGCGCTGAAATGCCGGCTGATGCGTCCGGTCTTGAGTATGCCGCAGGCTTCATGGTGGCGACGGCGCTGCTGCATGCCGCAGGTATCGGCGCCGCGATTGGCGTCAGCAAGCTGACGGGCAAGTATGGCCGCATCGTTGCCCAGGTGGCCGGTGGGGTGTTTGCGCTCGGTGGTGTGGGCGTTCTCGCCGGCTGGCTCTGACACAGAACTGACATCGGGCGCCCGCCAGCCCTAGACTCGCGGGCGCTCTTGGTCTATAGGCCCGCACGCTGACGCCTTCAGGGCGCGGCCAATAACGCATAAAAATCCGTGCAACCAAGACCGGGCGGTCGGCCAAAAGCCGGCGAAACGCTCCTTTGAAAAAGACGAACGGAACCTCAGATGTCCAACATCATCGAAGAAATCAACAAGGAACAGCACGAAAAGCTGCTCGCCAAGTCAAACCATCCCGAATTCACCCATGGCGATACCGTCAAGGTCTGGGTGAAGATCCGCGAAGGCGACAAGGAACGCCTGCAGGCCTATGAAGGCGTCGTGATTGCCCGCTCCGGCGCCGGCATCATGGAAAGCTTCACCGTGCGCAAGATTTCGTACGGCGAGGGTGTCGAGCGCGTCTTCCCTGTGCTGAGCCCCAATATCGACCGTATCGAAGTGATCAAGCGCGGTAAGGTGCGTCGCGCCAAGCTGTACTACCTGCGCGATCGTCGCGGTAAAGCGGCACGTATTTTCGAGAACGTCGGCGCCCGCACCAAGAAGATCGAAGCCACCGAGCGCACCGCTGCGCAGGAAGCCAAGACCGCCCGCGAAGCCGAAAAGGTCGCCGCTGCCGAGGCTCTTGCCAAGGAACTGGCCCAGAAGGATGCCGAGGAAGCAGCAGCCGCTGCAGCCGCTGCGGCAGCCGCCGAGACCCCTGCCGCGTAGTCTCGCCGCACATCCGGCATCATGCCTTGCGAATTTCAAAGCCCGGCCTTACAGCCGGGCTTAGTTTTTGCGTGGTAAGGACGCCCACCAATGAATGACGCCGAAGAGCGGGCCCGCTTCGCCGACGAGTTGCGCGAGGAAACGCGCACCCTCCTGATCGAATCGGGGCTTTTGGGGCTCTTGCAGGAAAAGTTCGGCGAGGCGACGGTGACCGGCAGCGCCGGCTATGACCTGATGGCCTGGCGCGGCATCGACCTGCACCTGCCGTGCGAGGCGGACCGGGCAATCGAGTGGCTGGGGCTCGCGGCCGAGATCGCGACGACGCTCGACGAACGCGGCCTGAAGCTGCATCGCGCGCAGTTTGCCAATGATTATCTCGACCCCCAGCATCTGGGCGCCGGCCTGCGCTGGACGCTGGAGTTCGCCGATTTCGCGGACAACCACTGGAGCTGCGACATCTGGGGGTTCGAGCCGTTCGACTATGCCGTGCGGCAGGCCCGCGACGCCAACCTCCGCGCCGACCTCGCCAGCGCCGACCGCGACCTGATCCTGAGGCTGAAGCACGAGGCGCGTGAGCGCTTTGGCTATTATGGCGTGATGGTTTCGGCGATGGACATCTACCAGTTTGCCCTCGATGGGGCCGGCGAGACGCTGGATGAGCTTGAGCGCTGGCGCGGGCTGGTGGCGGAGTAGGCCTGGCCGTCGGTCGCAAGCATCGATCTATCCCCATCTCACCTTCTCCCCTTGCGGGAGAAGGTGGCGCGCAGCGCTGGATGAGGGGTCCGCATCGCTTTCGCGATGCGCGATCCGAGCGCAGCGAGGAGCGGCCCTTGCGGAGGAGAGAACCCCTCATCCGCCCTTCGGGCACCTCCTCCCGCAAGGGGAGAAGGCGATCACCGCCATCGCTTAAGATATATCTTGAGAGCTATCTTGCATGACTCGTGGTCTCAACCTATCTTCCGGCTATGATAAGATATATCTGGAGATACACTCATGCATGATCATCACCATCGGTGGGACAAGAGCTGGATGCGCATGGAGGCCATGGCGCGTCGCGGGTTCCGGGATTTCGGCTTCAACAAGGGCGGCGACTGGGGCGGCTTTGGCGGCAATTTCCGCATCGGGCGGATGCTGGCCTCGGGTGACCTGCGGCTCGTTGCGCTGTTCCTGATCGAACAGCAGCCGCGCCACGGCTATGACCTGATCAAGGCGGTAGAGGAGAAATCCGGCGGGTTCTATTCGCCGAGCCCCGGCATCGTCTACCCGGCGCTGACTTTCCTTGAGGAAGCGGGCTATGTGACCTCGGCAATGGAGGGCAACAAGAAGCTCTACACCATCACCGACGAAGGCCGCACGCACCTTGCCGACAACCGCGAGGCGATTGAATCGACGCTCGATTTCCTCGCCAAGGCGGGGGCCCGGATGCGCGAATGGGGCGAGATGTTCAACAACGCCGATCCGTCGAACCCTGATGCCCAGCGGCCGGACCCGACAGGCCCCGACTACCCGTTTACGACCGAGCAGGCGGAAAAGTTCCGCGAGATGGGCCGCGGGGTCTTTGGACGCGGTCGCCACGACGGACCAGGCTGGGGCGCAGGACGTGGCTTTGGCCCCGGCGCGCCCAATTCGCCGCCACGGCCCGAGGCGCCTGATCGCGACATGTCCGACGTGCCGCCGGAAGTGCACGACGCCCGCAAGGCGTTGAAGAAGGCGATCAAGCAGGCGGTGCAGCGTGGCGAAGCCGAACAGCGTCGCGTCGCCGATATTCTACGACGTGCCGCAGAAGAGATCCGCGGGCCGGCGGAGGACGATATCGACCTCTGACGCCTGCCGATTGACAGCGCTCCCGCCCGCTTCGATGCTAGGTCGTTGCGTGCGGGAGTTTTGTTATGAGCAATTGGTCGAAGCGGGATCTGGAACTTGGGATGGACCGGGCGATCAGTCGCCGGGACTTTCTCAACGGCGTGGCCCTGAGCGTCGGCGGCATGGCGGCAGCCAGCATCGGGATTGGAGCGCCAACCGCAGAGGCCTCAGTCACGGCGCCCTATCCTCCGGCCCTCACTGGGTTGCGCGGGCACTCCGAAGGCGCGATGACCGTCGGACATGCCCTGCGTGACGGCACGTTCTGGAAGACCGCAGGGACGCCGGAAGTAAGCGGCGAAGGCTACGACCTGGTGGTGGTGGGTGGTGGCATTTCGGGGCTGGCGGCAGCCGCGCTCTTCCAAAAGCACCAGGGCGGCAAGGTGCTGATCCTCGAAAACAACGACGACTTTGGGGGGCACGCGCGCCGCAACGAGTTTGTGACGGCGAGTGGTCGCACCGTGATTGGCTATGGCGGAAGCCAGTCGCTGCAGAGCCCGAGCTATTTCTCCGAGGCCGTGAACACGCTGCTCGCCGATATCGGTATTGAGCTCAAGCGCTTCGAGGAATTCTACGACAGTGACTGGGAAGAAGCGCACGGGCTGGGCTCGGCGGTGTTCTTTTCAAAGGAGAACTTTGGCGCCGATACTTTTGTGGTTGAGACTGAGGCTGCCGCCGATTGGGTGGCGCGCACACCGCTCAACGACAAGGCCAAGGCCCAGCTGATCGAACTGATCGATGCCCCACCCGACTATCTGGCGGGCAAGAGCCTCGCCGAAAAGTTCGACATCCTGTCAAAGACCACCTATGCCGATTTCCTGACCAAGACCTGTGGCTATGACACGGAGCTGGTGACCTATTTCCAGAACTCGACGCATGAGTATTTCGGCATGGGGATCGATGGCACCACGGCGCTCGACGCGTGGGGCAACGGCAATCCGGGTTTTGATGGCATGGCGCTGGGGGAGCACCCCTACAAGACCATGAGCCCCTCGGGCCGGCTCGTTCTCACCGACCCCGACGACTACATCTACCATTTCCCTGACGGCAATGCGGGTGTCGCCCGGGCGCTGGTGCGGAAGCTCATTCCGGATGCGCTGCCGGGCAGCACGATGGAAGACCTGGTCAACGCCCGGCTCGACTATGAAAAGCTCGATGCGGCAGCGGGCACGACGCGGCTGCGGCTCAATGCCAGCGTGGTCAAGGTCAAGCACGATGGCGACCCGGCGACGGCCGACAGCGTCACCGTCACCTATATCGAAGGCAGCGCGCTGAAGACCGTGACGGCAAAACAGGTGGTGCTCGCCTGCTGGCACCGGGTGATCCCCTATCTCACCGATGAGCTGCCGGACGCCCAGCGCGAAGCGCTGAACGACCAGGTAAAGATCCCGCTGATCTACACCAACGTGCTGCTGAAGAACTGGCAGGCCTTCGCGGAGCTCGGGATTTCGGGCTTTGAAATGCCCAAGAGCTTCTGGCTCGGCGCTTCGATCGATTTCCCCGTCAGCGTTGGAGACTACAAGTTCGGCGCTGACCCAAGCGAGCCGGTGCTGCTGCACGTGGCCAAGATCGTCGTCACCGGCGAGGCGGGCGTTTCGGCCCGCGACCAGGCCACGGCGGGACGCTACCAGCTGGCGGAAATGAGCTTCGAGACGATGGAGCGCGAGGTGCGCGACATGCTGAGCCGGGCGCTGGCCGGCACCAGCTTCAATGCCGCGACCGATATCGAGGCGATTACCTGCAACCGCTGGAGCCACGGCTATTCGCTCGAATATATGCGGCCATGGGACCAGTACTGGCCGGATGGGACCTTGCCGGTCGAGGCCTCGCGCAAGGGCTGGGGCCGCATCGCCATCGCCAATGCCGATGCGGGCGCCTACGCCTATGCGCACTCGGCGATCGATCAGGCGGCACGCGCTGTGGATGAGCTGCTGGGTGGCGACAAGATCACCGGCTTTGCCAAATTCCCCGGCCCGCCCGAGGACAAGCTCGACCTCGTGCGATAGCGACCAAAGCGCGACTCCCTATCGGGGCCAAATCGCACTAACATGTTTGTCGCGACGATAGGGTGGAGTGTGACGTGAACGAGATGGCGCCCCTTGGGGTGGACAAGGCCGCGGCGGGCGCCGGGGTGGCGGCAAGGCTGAAGGACGTGATCCGCAAAGACCGGATCATGACCGATGCGGTGATGACCTACGCCTATTCGGGCGATGCCAGCTCCTATCGCCTCGTACCCGCCGTGGTGGTGATCGTCAACACCGAGGACGAAGTCCGTGCCGTGATCGACGCCGCGCGTGCCGAGCGGCTGCCACTGACCTTCCGCGCCGCCGGCACTTCGCTCAGCGGCCAGGCCATCACCGATGGCGTCCTCGCCGTCTTGGGCGATGGCTGGAGGAAGGTGGCGATCGAAGCGGGTGGCGAGCGGGTGACGCTGGGGCCGGCCAATATCGTCGCCAACGTCAACAAGCTCCTAAAACCCTATAACAAGAAGCTCGGGCCGGACCCCGCGAGCCAGGCCACCTGCAAGATCGGCGGCGTGGTCAACAACAACTCGTCGGGCATGTGCTGCGGCGTGGCCTACAACACCTACCACACCATGGCGCGGCTGCGCGTCATGCTGGTCGATGGCACGGTGCTCGATTCGGGCGATGCGGCATCGGTCGCCGCCTTCCGCGCCTCGCACGCCCATCTGCTCGACGGGCTGCACCGGCTGCACCACGAGGTGATGGCGGATGCTGAACTGGTGGCGCTGATCCGGAAGAAGTACCGGATCAAGAACACCGTCGGCTATTCGATCAACGCGCTGGTCGATTTCCACGACCCCATCGATATCCTGATCCACCTGATCGTCGGCTCTGAGGGAACGCTCGGGTTCGTCTCCGAGGTGACCTACAACACCATCGACGAGCATCCGTTCAAGGTGACGGGGCTGATCCCTTTCCCCGACCCCCATTCCTGCGCCCGGGCGATCTCGAAGCTCGCCAATGGCGGGGTGCAGACGACGACCGGTGTGACCGCTGCCGAGTATATCGAGCGGCGTGCGCTGGCGACCGTGGAACACCTTCCCGCGATCCAGCCCTATGTGAAATTTTTCACCGAGACCTCGCCGGTGATCCTGATCGACGTTACGGCGCCGGACCAGGCAACGCTCGAGGCCGAGACCGCCAAGGCGACGGCGATCCTTGCGAGCGAAGGCGCCACCGACATCAGCTTTTCGCCCGACGAGGCGATTTCCCACGGCCTTTGGGACGTGCGGAAGGGGTTCTTCGCCACAGGTGGCGCGGCGCGGCCCAAGGGCACCTCGATGCTGACCGAGGACGTGGCGGCGCCGATCGACCGGCTGGCCGACTTCGTCATCGATATGCGCAAGTTGCTTGATGACTTCGGCTACGAGGACGCGATCATCTTTGGCCATGCGCTGGCTGGAAACCTGCATTTCCAGATGAGCGACAATTTCATGGACCCCGAGGCGGCGGGAAAGTTCGACCGCTTTTCGAAGGCGCTGAGTGACTTTGTCTCGGTCCGCTACGGCGGCTCGCTGAAGGCCGAGCACGGCACCGGCCGCGCCATTGCGCCGTTCGTCGAAGCGGAGTGGGGCACCAAGGCTTACCTGCTGATGCACGAGATCAAGCGCCTGTTCGACCCAGAGGGGCTGCTGAACCCCGGCGTGCTGCTGAACCCCGACCCCGATATCCACGTCAAGAACCTGAAGCTGATGCCGCTGGCCGATGAGATCGTCGACCTCTGCATCGAATGCGGCTTCTGCGAGCCGGCCTGCCCCAGCCACCACATGACTCTGTCGCCACGCCAGCGCATCGTGGTGACGCGCGAGCGGGCGCGGCTGCGCCAGACCGGCGAAGACCCGGTGCGGCTGAAGGCGCTCGACGATGGCTTCCAGTATGCCGGGCTCGACACCTGCGCCGCCTGCAACCTCTGCTCGCTCCGCTGCCCGGTAGGCATCGAAACCGGCACCATGGTGATCGGCGAACGTGGCCGGCGGCGTTCCGATGCGGACCGGAACACCGCCCACTGGGTGGGCGGACACACTGGCGCCGTAGAGGCGGGGATGAAGTTCGGCCTCGGGCTGCAATCGGTGTCGCGCAGCATTGTTGGCGACGCGGTGGTCGATGGCGTGGCAGGGGTTCTCCACGCGCTGGCGCCCAAGAAGGTGCCACGTGTATCACGCGCGCTCCGCCCCGGACCCGGGGCACCTAAGGCCGCGCCGGCCAATCCGGCGGCGCCGCTGGGGAAGGTCGTCTACTTCCCCTCCTGCGCGACGCGCATGTTTGGTGCCCCGACGCGCGAGAACGGGCTTTTGCCGACCACCGAAGCAATGCTGGAGCTGATGCGGCGGGCCGGGTTCGACCCGGTGGTGCCCGAGCACCTTGAGGGCCAGTGCTGCGGGCAGCCGTTCACCTCCAAGGGTTTCCCCGAGGAGGCTGAGCGCGTGGGCAAGCCGACTCGTGATGGGCTGGATGCCCTGGCCGGCGGCAAGCTGATGGTGGTGACCGATGCTTCAACCTGCGCCAAGCACCTGCGCGAGCATCCCGGAGAGAGCCCGGTGCTCGATTCGGCCGAGTTCATCCTGCGCGAAATCCTGCCGCGGCTGACCATCACCAAGCCGGTGCCGGTGATCGCTGTGCATCACAACTGCTCGGCCCAGCGGCTGAAAGAACAGGGCGCCATCGAAGCGCTGGCGGCGGCGATGGCAGAGAAGGTGGTGGTACTCGATGCCATCACCTGCTGCGGCTATGCGGGCGACAAGGGGCTTTATGTGCCCGAGCTCAACGCCCACGCGACGCGGTTCGGCAAGGCGCAGATTCCGGCGGACTGCCAGATCGGCATTTCCACCGTGTCGACCTGCGCAACCGGATTGAGCGAGCGCATGGGTATTCCGTTCGTGTCGATCGCCAGCCTTCTCGAGCAGGTGAGCCAGCCGCTCGCCTGAGGCGGCGGCCGCGCTTGCAGGTATCCATTGTCACCAAAGGCTGCTAGAGCGCGAAGATGACCGAAATCCTCATCACCGCCCTGGGCCAGCATGGCGACGGCATTGGCGACAGCGCCGGCACCAAGGTTTTTGTGCCGTTCACGCTGCCCGGCGAACGCGTTGAAGCAGAAATCGACGGCGAGCGCGGGACGCTCGTCGAGGTGCTGTCGCCCAGCGCCGACCGCATCGAGCCGTTCTGCCCGCATTTCGGCATCTGCGGCGGCTGCACGCTGCAGCATGCCGGCCCTGCACCGTACACTGCGTTCAAGGAGGCGCTGGTCGAGTCGGCGCTCGAGCACGCCAATGTCGAAACCGCGCTGACGCCGCTGCTCGATGGGCGCGGCACCGGACGGCGGCGGACGACTTTGCATGTGCGGAAGAACGCCACCGGCTATAATCGGGCCAAGAGCCACGACGTGCTCGATATCGAGATCTGCCCGATCCTCGTGCCGAGCCTCCAGAAGGCGGCGCCGCGCGTGGCGCGGGCGCTCTATCCGCTTGCCGGTGATTGCGACGTCTCGATCACCGCAACCGACACCGGGCTCGATGTCGCAGTTAAGTCGGAGCGGAAGCTGAAGCCCTCGGCGCTGGCTGACTATGCGACGACGCACAAGCTGGCGCGGCTGACCTTCAATGGCGAGGCGGTCTATATGACAAGGGCACCGGCGATACGTATGGCGAAGTCACTGGTCGAAATCCCGCCCGCGAGCTTTCTGCAGGCAACGATGGTGGCCGAAGAAACGCTGGCGCGGCTCGTGCTTGAAGGCATTGGCGCTGCGAAATCGGTCGCCGACCTGTTCTGCGGCGTCGGCCCGTTTGCGCTCCGCATGGCGGCGCAGGCCCGCGTCTATGCGGCCGACAGCGACCGGCCGGCGGTGGACGCGCTGAAAAAGGCGTTCAACCATACCCAGGGGCTGAAGCCGCTGACCGCGCAGGTGCGTGACCTGTTCCGCGACCCGCTGGCGCCGATCGAACTCGACCCCTACGACGCCGTGGTGTTCGATCCGCCGCGCGCCGGCGCCGAAGGGCAGGCGCGGGAACTGGCACGCTCACGGGTCAAGACCGTGGTGGCCGTCTCCTGCGAGCCCAAGACCTTTGCCCGCGATGCGGCGATCCTGATCGATGGCGGCTACAGCCTCAGGCGCGTCACGCCGGTGGACCAGTTCGCCTGGTCGACGCATGTGGAAGTGGTGGGAGTGTTCCGCAGGTGATGCGTGACGAACGTCCCCTCACCCTGACCCTCTCCCCAGAGGGGAGAGGGGACGGAAAGGCCGGTGGGTCATGACCTTTCGTCCCCGCATGACGCACGCCAACCTCGGGCCCGACTTCTACGATGCCGTACGGGCGGCAGATTTCCCTGAACACGTCCTCCGCTACCGCAATCAGCGCGCGGCCGCTTCGGTGGGGCTGGATGGGCTGAGCGACGCGGAATGGATTGCGCATTTCGGGCGCTTCGAACCGCTGCCGGGGAGCTTCCCGCAACCGCTGGCGCTCCGCTATCACGGCCACCAGTTCCAGACCTACAATCCCGACCTCGGTGATGGGCGCGGGTTCCTGTTTGCGCAGCTCGACGATCTGAACGATGGCCGGCTGATGGACCTTGGCACCAAGGGCTCGGGCCGTACGCCCTGGTCGCGGGGAGGGGACGGCAAGCTGACCCTGAAGGGCGGTGTGCGCGAGGTGCTGGCGACGTCGATGCTCGAGGCGCTGGGGGTGAATACCTCAAAGAGCCTCAGCCTCGTTGAAACCGGCGAGGAACTGGTGCGTGGCGATGAACCGTCGCCGACGCGATCATCGGTGCTGGTGCGGCTGAGCCATGGGCATGTGCGAATCGGCAGTTTCCAGCGGCTGAGCTATCTCGGTGAGGACGCCAACCTCTCCCGCCTGCTCGACCATTCGGTGAAGACCTACTACCCGGCGTTGTGGCAGGAGGGCGACAACGGACGGGCGGCGCACTTCCTCGGTGCCGTCACCGAGGCGGTAGCGGAGACCGGCGCACGCTGGATCGCCGCCGGCTTCGTCCATGGCGTGCTCAATACCGACAATATCAACATCACCGGCGAGAGCTTTGACTATGGGCCATGGCGCTTCGTGCCGACCTACGATCCCGCCTTCACTGCCGCCTATTTCGACGAGTACGGGCTATATGCGTTCAGCCGGCAACCGGAAGCGTTGGTCTGGAACCTGACCAAACTGGCCGAAGCGCTGCTGCCGTTGGGTGAGCACGCGCAGATGGAAGCGGCGCTCAACCGCTATTGGCCGGCCTTCCAGCGTTCGATCTGGGCCGCGGTTCTGGACCGGCTCGGGCTGGCGCCGCTCGGCGAGGAAGCGGATTCCGAGCTGGTGCGCGAAGTGTTCAACTATCTCGGCGAAAGCCAAGCGCCCTACGAGCAGTTCTTTTTCGACTGGCGTGGCGGCGATGCTGGGCGCGCAATGCGGAGCCCCGCCGCATCGCACTATCAAGGCGAGGCGTTCGAGCGGTTGCATGGATTGATGGCGGCGCATTCACGGGCCGCCAACGCCAATCTCGATCACCCGTACTTTGCGCGCGAAATGCCCCGCACCATGCTGATCGATGAGATGGAGGCGATCTGGGCGCCGATTGCCGAGGCCGATGACTGGACGGCGTTCGAGCAGGCGCTCAGCGAGATCGAGGAGATGCGCGAGGCCTATTCGGCGGCTGCGGCGGGCTGAAGCGTAGGGAAATCCTCACGCCGGTCGACGAGCTGATTGTAAAACTTCTTCAAACCCGGCTCAACCTGTGGCGCGAGGGCCAGGCATTCGGCAATGGCCCCGCCGGGATCGCGGCCATCCTGCAGCGCCTTGATCGCTTCGGCATGGGTGGCGCGCAGCAGCTTGAAGGCGCCGGTCTTTTCGAGCTCGGAGTCGCCGACAAGAAGATGGATCGCGACCCGCTCACTCTTGCCTTTCAGCGCAATCGAGCCCGCGTCTAGGAAGGCGAGGTCGCCTGCCGCGTCGCGGGTGGCCGAGGTGACCAGCAGGTCATAGCCCATTTCCTTGCAGGCGCTTTCAACGCGGCTTGCGACGTTGACGGTGTCGCCGAGGGCCGAATAATCGAACCGGGTTTCAAGGCCCATGTTGCCCACCAGCGCTTCGCCAGTGGAAATGCCCACACCGATCACCACTTCGTCGACCCCGACGGAATTGCGCTTGAGCCCGAATGCATCGGCATCGTTGAGGGCGCGCAGGCGCTTGCGCATGCCCAGCGCTGCTTCAGCGGCGAGGCGCGGGTGGTTGGGCACATCGACCGGAGCGTTCCAGAACGCCATGATCGCATCGCCGATGAACTTGTCGATGGTACCCAGCCGGCCGGTGATCTCGGAGCCGAGCGCCCCGAACATGGTGTTGAGCAGCGCGAGGATCTGCGGTGGCGTCAGCTTTTCGCTCAAGGGCGTGAAGCCGCGCACGTCAGAAAACATCACAGAGACCTCACGCATTTCACCACCCAGCGCTAAGGCATCGCGGTTCTTTTCGATCTGCGCCAAGAGCGTCGGATCGACATAATAGCCGAAGGCGCGCCGGATCTGGCGCTTGGCAGCGTCGGTGGTAACGAACCGGAAGAACACCATGGCGCCGAACAGCAGTGTGAGGCCGACCAGCGGAAAGCTGGGATCGACCATGGCGCCCTGCCCGGTGAACATCCACCACGAAAAGCCAAGCGACGCTGCGAGCGACACGGCGCCTGCAGCAAGCCCCGCCAGCGGGCCGAGTTGCAATACCACCAGCACCATCAGCGCGCCCAGCACGAGGAAACCGACGATCTCCAGCCCTTCGACCCAATCAGGCCGGGTGAGATAGGTACTGGAGAGGATTTGCTCTATCGCCTGGGCATGGATGGCCACGCCCGGGACATTGTCGCCAAGAGTGGTGGCGTGAATATCGAGGAGGCCACTTGCCGAGGTGCCGATCAGGACGATCTGGCCGGCAACCTTGTCGGCGAACTGGTGGTAATTGGGGCCGAGGATATCCTTGGCGGAGACGAAGAGATCGGCGCGCGGGCTGCTGTAGTAAAGCCACAGGTTGCCGCTCGAGGTGGTGGGAATGACGAAATCACCCAGCCGCACGCTGTCGACATAGCCGGCGGCGGCGGTGTCACCGAGGACGACGATGGTGCCGATGCCCATCGCGATGCGCAACGCTTCGAGCGACAGGGTGGGATAAATCTCCGTGCCGTCGGTCCATAGCATCGGCAGCTGCCGGATCGCACTGCTGGACTGCGATGTGTTGAGGCTGAGCGCAGCAAACCCATGTGCCGCCTCGCGCAACGGGACGAGAGGCGTCGCAACGCCGGTCAGAAACGGGATCGAATCCTTGGGATCGGGCCCGCTGACGGCAAAGCCGCTCTTGGGCCTGCCGGTGATCGGCTTGCCCGCCGGCGCGCGGGAAAAGCCGAGGATCGACGGGGAATTGGCGAGCGAGGTGGCAAAGATCGCGTCGTAGTCCGGCAGGTTGGCCGGATCGACCCCCGGCAGCGCCGCCGCGATGCGGCTGGGCGACATGCGGTCGGGCTCTGGAAAGAGGGCGTCGAATGCCACCGCGGCGGCACCAAGCTCGGTCAGCCGGTCACTGAGTTCCGCCAGCCGGTCACGCGTCCACGGCCATTGGCCGAGTTCGGCCAGCGAGTCTTCATCGATATCGACCACCCGCACGGGAAAATCACCGTCGGCCCGGGGTTGCAGCCGCTGGTAGAAATCGAAGGCGATCTCGCGCAGCACCTGCACCGGATAGGGATCGGCAATGCGCAGCAGGGTGAGCGCCACCACCAGCAGAAGTCCCAGCAAAGGCGGCAGCAGGCGACGGATCATTGGGTCAGCTTAGCGCGGTTTGACTCGCTCTCGAAAGCCCCCACCCCCACTCTGTCCTGCCGGATCCTGCACGACAGGCGGACCAACCGGGCGATTGAGGCAGAGCCGGGCCTGTTCGAGCCGGAAGGCGCCAAGCAGTTGCGACTGGGTTTCGGCATAGGGGAACATGGCACGCATCGCATCGCGGGCTGCCCGGTCCAGCGCATCGGTATTGCCCATGCTGATCGCCTCGGTGATATCGGTCTTGCCGACTTCGCACACCGCGCCGATCACCACGCACTGTTTTTTGAGATTGCAGAGGTTCACGGCACCATGGATGACCAGCAGCGTCGTGTGGTCATCGTGGACGTTGAAATCGAACGCCGTACCGCGCACCCCGATCGTACCGGTTGGCGTGGTGATCAGATACTTGTCCTTGGGCGCGCCGCCGGTGACGAAGCGAAAGGTCCCGGCCAGGGCGTTGATAGCAAGCTTGCCGACCGAACCGTCGTCGCGCAGCAGATAGTCTTCGATCAGCAGCGCGGAATTGGGACCGACCACCAGTTTGGTCTTGTCCGAGAAGAGAATTTGGACGAGGCCCTTGGCATCAGTGACGACGCGATCGCCGATGAAGACATCGGCTCCGGCCTTCAACACCCGCGTCTCGATTTTGCCGAGCGCCTGGGCGTCCTGATCGACGCCGACCGCTGTGCCGCTGGCTGCAAAAGCGGCGCCATTGGCGAGGAGCCAGCCCAACAACGCCAGAATGACTAGTTTGCGCACGGCCGATTCCCTCCAACCACAGCGATTTTGGCATGCGGCGGGGTCAAGATGGGCCCTACCCATGAACCGCCGCTGAACAACATTGTTCCTACACTGACATAATTCGTAACTCTGTGCTTGCCTCGCAACAATGAGGTTGCCAGCATGGCGCCGGGGAGAGCGGCCGTTTCACATCGCCGCTCAGGAGGCACGTCCCGGATGTTCGGTTTGTTCTTTGTGTTGCTCGTCGGGCTCGAACTCAAGCACTGCGTGGCTGATTACTTCCTGCAGCCCGGCTGGATCATCGCGGGCAAGGGCGACCTTCGCAAACCCGGTGGATACGCGCATGCGGGGATTCATGCCGCAATGACAGGCGTGCTGCTGCTGGTCACCGCCACACCGCTGATGACTGCCCTACTGTTGGTGCTGGCAGAATTTGTCGTCCACTACGCGCTGGACTATTCGAAAATCCAGTATTCCCGGGGCGTCCACGCCGAAACGTCCCCCGGCCGCTTCTGGGCGCTGCACGGCATCGACCAATTCGCCCACCAGCTGACCTATGCGGCGATCATCTGCGTGGCGATGTCGTCGCGCGGGTTCAGCTGATCAGGGGAGTTGCCGGCCCAGATGGGGCCGGCTGAGCGATCGGCTATTTGCGGCGCTTGGCGTGCCGCGCGTCGTCGGGTTTTTCGACCAGTTGCGCCAGGATCTTGTCGACCAGATCGAGATCGTCGCGCTTGCCCTCGGACTGCTGCTGCAGATCGACGAGGTACGACGTGGTGTAATAGAGCCGCCGAGCAAGCAGCGTGGCCACGTAGAGCGCAATCTCCGGCCGGCCGCCGAGAAAGGTGATGGCGTCGTCAATGACGTAGCATTTGACCGCCGAGAGCGCCTTGACCGTGGCACTGGCCGGCATATCGAGCAAAACCGCCATTTCGCCAAAGATCGAGCCTGGCTCGTCGATATAGCTGACCTGGGTATCCTTGCGGAGCACCTCAACCTGGCCTTCGACCAGAACGAACAGCTTACCCTCGTGGCCACCCTCGGTGATCATCACGTGACCAGGCTTGAAAGTGACCGTCTCGCGGCCTTTGCAGTATTCAAGAATATCAGACATCTAGCCCTCACCGGATGCAGCGCCCCATTGTGCGCCATCGCAGTCGCCGCCGTCAAACCCTGCGACCGCTGCTGGCGTAATGGGGTGCCGACTAAAAGGAAAGGGCCGGCGAACCGGCCCTCTCACAATTCGTCGCGACCAGCCCTGTGGGGATGATCAGTGATTGTCGCGCGGCAGACCGCGCTGCTGGGCGATACGCTGGAAATCGGTGGCGCCCTTGAGTACCGCACCCGAGCCCAGCTGATCGACGAGGCCGCGCTGGATCTGCTGCCACGGCGTCTGGTGGTCTGGGTACTTGTACCCGCCAGCAGCCGTGAGCGCGGTACGGCGCTCGGCAATCTCGGCGTCCGAGATCAGCACATCGGCCGAGCCCTTGTTGAGATCGATGCGCACCCTGTCCCCGGTCTTGAGGATCGCGAGATTGCCACCCGCCGCAGCTTCCGGCGAAGCGTTGAGGATCGAGGGCGACCCCGACGTGCCCGACTGCCGGCCGTCACCGATGCAGGCGAGCGAGGTGATGCCCTTGGTGAGGAGGTAGTTTGGCGGCCGCATGTTGACCACTTCAGCCGCACCCGGATAGCCAATCGGGCCAGCTCCGCGCATGAACAGCAGGCAGTGCTCATCGATGTTGAGCGAGGGATCGTCGATGCGCTTGTGATAGTCCTCGGGACCGTCAAAGACGATCGCGCGGCCCTCGAAGGCCTCCGGATCCTTGGGATTGGAGAGATAGCGGGTGCGGAATTCCGGGCTGATGACGCTGGTCTTCATCACCGCGCTATCGAACAGGTTTCCCTTGAGCACGATGAACCCGGCGTTTTCCTTGAGCGGCTTATCGACCGGGAAAATCACCTTGCTGTCCTGCACGGTGGTGTTGGCGCAGTTTTCGCCGATCGACTTGCCGTTGACGGTCGGCGCGTCCTTGCGGATCATCCCGGCCTTCATCAGCTCGTTCACCACCGCCGGCACGCCACCGGCATGGTAGTAATCCTCGCCGAGGTATTCGCCGGCTGGCTGCAGGTTGACCAGCAGCGGCACCTTGTGGCCGTAGGTCTGCCAATCCTCGATGGTCATATCGACGCCGATATGGCGGGCAATGGCCGCGAGGTGGATCGGGGCATTGGTAGAGCCGCCAATGGCCGAGTTGACCACGATGGCGTTGATGAAATTGTCCTTGGTCAGGATGTCTGAGGGCTTGAGGTCCTCATGCACCATGTCGACGATCCGCATGCCGGTGCGCCAGGCCATTTCCTGCCGGTCACGATAGGGCGCAGGAATGGCAGCCGAACCCGGCAGCTGCATGCCAAGCGATTCCGCCATCGAGTTCATGGTGGTGGCAGTGCCCATGGTGTTGCAATAGCCAGTCGAGGGCGCCGAGGAGGCAACCACGTCGATGAATTCCTGGTAGCCGATTTCGCCAGTCGCGAGGAGTTCGCGGGCCTTCCAGACGATGGTACCAGAACCGGTCCGTTCGCCCTTGAACCAGCCATTGAGCATCGGCCCGACTGAAAGCGCGATCGCCGGGATATTGACAGTCGCCGCACCCATCAGCATGGCCGGGGTGGTCTTGTCACAGCCGATGGTCAGCACCACGCCGTCGATCGGATAGCCGTACAGCACTTCGACAAGGCTGAGATAGGCGAGGTTACGGTCGAGCCCGGCAGTCGGGCGCTTGCCGGTTTCCTGGATCGGGTGAACCGGGAACTCCATCGGGATGCCGCCCTGGTCACGGATGCCATCGCGCACGCGCTTGGCCAGTTCCATGTGATGGCGATTGCACGGCGACAGGTCCGAGCCGGTCTGTGCAATCCCGATGATCGGCTTGCCCGACTGCAGTTCCTCGCGGGAAATGCCGTAGTTGAGATAGCGCTCAAGGTAGAGCGCCGTCATATCGGCATTATCCGGATTGTCGAACCAGGCGCGCGACCGCAGTTTGCGCTGACCGCTTTCGCCAGCGCCCTTACCCGAACTCATGATGGTCTCCTCAAAGGCATGCGTTTTCCCGGCCACCCATAGCCCAATCCGCGCGTGCGGGGCAGATATTCCTTCTGCTAATTGGCGCCGAACCGGAAATTCTGATCTCTATCGGAATATCAGCAGGTCCCGCGCCCGGCAAGGACGCGGTGTAAGGGGCGAAGCGATGGCGCGGGCTGAGCAACGTACCTCAGCCCTGGGTGCTCTCCCGAATCTGCAGCGTCACCGGCACCAGCCGCACGGGATCAGCCACCGGTTCTTCGTTCAGGCGCTTGAGCAGCATGCGGCCTGCCTCAAGCCCGAGATCGTAACTTGCCACATGAATCGTGGTCAGCGGCGGCACCAGGTGCGGCGCGAAATCGAGATCGCCAAATCCGGCAATCGCTACCTGCTTTGGCACTTCAATGCCCATCTTCCGCGCACCCAGCAGTGCGCCAGCGGCAAGGACATCAGTGCCGAAGAGGATGGCGTCGCAATTGGGCAGCCTGCTCATGATCTCGGTGAAGGCTGCAATTCCATCCGGAATGTTGCGCGTCCCCTCCATCGGCAAGACCAGCTCGAGCGACACGCCGAACTTGGCGAGCCCTTCGCCAAAGCCCGCAATCCGTTCTGCGCCGCGCTCGGTTGCGTGGCCTGAATAAGCGATGTGTCGAAAGCCGCGCTCCCCGAAATGCTCGCCCATCAGCCGCGCGCCATCGGCGTTGGAAAATCCCACCAGCATATCAATGGGATCGGGCCGATAGCCCCACATCTCCATCACAGGAGTGCCCAGCCGCTGCAGCGCGATGCGGGTTTCCTCGGAGCGGACAACGCCGGTAAACACCACGCCAGCCGGCCGGAATGGAAGCACCGAGTTGACGGCATCAATTTCCAGCAATTCCGAATAGCCGGTTTGCGAGAACATCAGGTGATAAGGGCTGTTCTCGAACGCATCAATCACGCCTTGCATCGAATTGGCGTAGTAGGGGTTGAGCAAACTGGAAACAAACACAGTCACCACCGAGGAGCGACCGGACCTCAGGCTCGACGCAAAGCTGTTGACCACATAGCCGGTCTGGGCCACCGCCTCGGTGACCCGTTGCCGTGTTTCGTCGCGAACCTTGTGAGGATGCGAGAGGGCTCTGGATACTGTGATCGGGGAGACCCCCGCCACACGCGCAACATCTTCAACCCGAACCGGCCGGCTCGGGTTATTGATTAGTTTGGAAATCACTTTCGGTCCCCCGACCCAAGTATTAACCCATATTATCGTCGCGGAATACGGAATTGCCAATAGGCGTTTTGAGCCGCAGCTTCTTCAATCCTGATAACTTCATTCCACTTTGCAGTTCGCTCTGATCGCGCCATTGATCCAACCTTGATCTGGTCGGAGCGGAGACCGACAGCAAGGTGGCTGAGTGTGATGTCTTCGCTCTCCCCGGAGCGGCCGGACTGGATGGCATTCCAGCCTGCTTGCCGGCAGACCTTGTTTGCGGCGATCAATTCAGTAAGCGTGCCGCACTGATTGACCTTCAACAACACTGCATTGCTGGCGCGCTTCGGCACTGCGGCCTCGATCCTTGGAGCATTGGTGGTGAAATAGTCATCGCCGATGATCTGGATGGTGCCGCCCAGACGTCGGGTGATTTCTTCAAAGCCCGAATCGTCGTCTTCGGCCAGGGGATCCTCGAGCGAGACGATGGGATAGGCCGCGACCCAGCGCTGCAGCAGCTCGATCATCGCCAGCGTATCAAGGGTTTTGCCTTCAAGTTGAAGGCGGTAGCCACCCTCGACGAAGAACGAGGTGGCGGCCACATCCAGCGCAATGCCGATATCACGCCCGGGCGCAAAGCCTGCGTCCTCAATGGCGCGGGTGAGATATTCGAGGCCTTCCTCGTTGGCGGAAAAGTCCGGCCAGACTCCGCCCTCGTCGGCGATGCCGTTCAATTTTCCCTTTTGGATCATAGCCTTGGCGGCGGCCATATAGACTTCGGCGATCTGTTCGGTGGCCTCGGCGAACGAGGTGGCACCCAGGGCGAGAACCAGGAAGTCCTGGATATCGATGCGGTTGCCGGCGTGGCGGCCGCCGCCGAAGATCTGGATCATCGGGGCGGGGATGTGATTGTGTGTGGGATCGAGCCCGGCGAGTGTCCTAAGGTGCTGCCACAGCGGGATTTTCTGGTGTGCCGACGCTGCCCAGGCGACGGCCTGCGACGTGGCGACGATGGCGTTGCCGCCGAGCCGGGTCTTTTGCGGCGTGCCGTCGAGAGCGATCAGTGCGGCGTCGATGCCTGCCTGGTCCAGCGCATCAAGTCCTTGGAGGCGTTGTGCAATTTCGCCGTTCACGGCAGCAAGCGCGCCGTTGACGCCGTAGCCGCCGAGGCGAGTGCCGCCGTCGCGACGGTCGAGCGCCTCGCGACTGCCGGTGGAGGCGCCCGAGGGGGCGATAGCGCGGCCAAGGGCACCAGAGTCGAGCAGAGCCTCGACTTCGACGGTGGGCCGGCCACGCGAATCCCAGACCTGGCGGCCATGGACGGAACGTATTTTGACCATGCGGATGAACGCCTTCTGAAGGATTTAGGAACGTAACGCAGCGAACACCCGGCCCAGATCAGCAACCGGCTGGCTGATCAGCGGCAGGGACAGGTCGCGGACCCGCTTCTGGGAGGCTGGCGTGAGGTACTCGACCGGCGACTTGCCATCGACACGCGCCAGCATCAGGCACGGGAGGAGCGCCGCGACATGCCCTTCCATCTCTGGCCGCAAGGCGGCGGGCAAATGACTGAGCCAGGTGACGGCGAAAGCCTCAGCCTGCCCGAGCAGCATCGGCTGCAGCATCGGCAGGTGGATGGACTTCAGCACCAGATGGTTGAGGCAGAAGGCGGCATCGAACGCCGGATCGCCATACCAGGCGCACTCGGCATCCAGCAGCACAGGATGGCCATCGTGGCGGGAGACGAGGATGTTCTTGGGGCTGACATCGCCGTGCACCAGCGCCAGCTTGGTCGAGGCGGTGACCTCGAGCACGCCGATGATCCGGTCAGCGACCTCAGGGTGCCTGGTGGCGGTGAAGCGCAGATAGGGATCGAGGCGCAGCGCGTCGATCAGGTGGTCAGTGGCAAATTCAGCCGCGACTTCCGGATCGTTGAGGGTCGCGGCGTGGATGGCGCCAAGCGCGTGGGCCACGGCTACCGGCACGGCGGGGTCGGCCCGGCCGGCCAAGAGTTCGGTCTTCCAGAGGAGGTAATCGGCGGCCGGCAGATATTCGAGCAGCGCAATCCCATGCGCCTGGTCTTCGCCGATCACCTTCGGCACCGCACCCGGGACAATCTGGCCGGCGCGCCGCAACCAGGCGATCTCGTAGTGGTTGCGCTCAACCGGCGCCTGCCACTCGGTCTTGACCTTGAGCAGCGACAGGGCGCGCTTGGCGCAGAAATCGCGCCCGTCGCTCAGTTGCACCCGCACAATATCTGACGAAACCCCGCCGGTCAGCGGCTCGATGATGAGCGGCCCCGAAACCGCGATTCCGGCGGCAGCGAACATGGGAGGCAGCAGCGTCTCCCAGTTGTCGGCAGTCATTGGTCGTCCCCCCGAGGCTTGAAAACCCCTATTGACTAACATGTTAGCCGATGGGACGGATGGCGACAACTGAGGAGGGCTGGGGCAGATGGGCCGGCTTGAAGGCAAGACGATTTTCATGACCGCTGCAGCGGCGGGCATAGGTGGGGCGACGGCGCTGGCCTTTGCGCGCGAGGGAGCGCGCGTCATTGCGACCGACCGCGACCCGGCGGCGATCGGCGTGCTGGATGGCATGCTCGAAGGCGCGTATCCCGGCGCCGGGCACGAGGCCTATACGCTCGATGTCACCGACCATGAGGGGCTGCGCGCGGCGGCGGCGCGGCACCGGGGCGTGAACGTGCTCTACAATGGCGCGGGCTGGGTGCATCAGGGCACGCTGGAGACGACCACACTCGCCGAATGGCAGCGCAGCTTCGACATCAATGTCACCCCGATGTTCGTTCTGACCCAGGCGTTTCTCCCGGCCTTCATCGCCCAGGGGGGCGCCTCCATCATCAATATTGCCTCGGTGGCGTCCTCGCTGAAGGGCGTGCCCAATCGGGTGAGCTATATGTCGACCAAGGCGGCGGTGATCGGCTTCACCAAGTCGGTGGCGTTCGACTACATGTCCAGGGGCATCCGCTGCAACGCCATCTGCCCCGGCAGCGTCGACTCGCCATCGCTGCATGAACGGGCCCATTCGCTGGGCGAGCATGACGAGGTCTGGAAGACCTTCATTGCCCGCCAGCCGATGGGCCGCATGGCCCAGCCCGACGAGATCGCCCACCTTGCCGTCTACCTCGCCAGCGACGAAAGCGCCTATGCCACAGGCGCCAACTTCATCGCCGATGGCGGGATCACGCTCTGAGGCGTCTTAAGACCGCTGAAAACATCAGGTGGGTTTGGAACTGTCGCGACGGAACGGACTGGTGGCAACCTCGTTGTAGCAGCGTTGTGGCTCCACCAGGTTCGTCCTCTATGTCCGTTGAACTTCCAGCCTTGGCGCGGTTCGCGATTGTAATCGCGGGTGCGGGCGCCATTTGCTTTGTCTCGTCGCAGTTCATGCTCACGAGCCTGAGCAACGCCATCGCGGCAGCGCCGACAGTGCAGCACAACATCCGTCAAACTTACGTCCCACACCTTCCCAAGGTGGAAGCAAACGCCCTCAATATCGCTTCATCGGTCGATGTCCGGCACGAGGCGGCTCCGCCCATAGCTGCGGGATCGGTCCCCGTCGCCAGCAACGGTGACATGTACAGCGTCGCCGTTGAATCGCTACGCGTCCGTTCCGGCCCGTCAAAGACCATGCCGCAGGTGCTCACCATCAAGGGCGGAAGGCTGGTTGAGGTGACCGACAGTATCAAGGGCTGGTTCAAGATCACCGACGAAGACGGAAATAGCGGCTGGGCCTATGGCAGCCTGCTGACCCCCGTCCAGCCTTTCGCCGAACAATAGGCGACATGCAACCTAATCAGGAACTGGCCGTTTTAAGATCAAAGAACATAACCAGAGGCCTGTCATGTCAATCGAGCGCGAAACTATCGTCACACCAGTTGAACGCGAAACAATCGTTACCGAACGCCGCGGTGGCAGCTCTGGAATTCTTCTGGGCATCGCAATTGCATTTGTCGTTCTGCTGCTGATCGGCGGCTACACTGCCTATAATGGCGGCTTCAGTTTCGGCGGCAAATCCGTCACGCTTGATATTCCCAAGGTTACCGTCACGCAGTGACAGACTGACGGATCTGATTAAGGGCGCCTGATCATATGACCAGGCGCCCTTCTCTATAATTGGCTCTGCTGCCGGGCTCACGGCACCATGACGACCTTGCCGAACACGCCGCGGGCTTCAGCAAATTCCAGCGCGGCACGGGCGTCCCGCAGTTGGAACGTCGCAGCGATCACGGGCTTGATGGCGCCCGACGACATGCGCGCAAGCACCTTGCCGAGATCCTCGCGCCGCCGGCTCTTCGAAGCGGCCGGGCCGACGATCATGCCTTCCCAGAAATCGTAGAACACGGCGTGCTTGCCATTGGGGAGCGCGCTCCACAGCGCCAGTTGCGACAGAAATCCGACAAAGGTCGGCAGCAGCGCTGTGGTCTTGTCGAGATCGGCTGCAATACCGTAGGCGACCAGCGTGCCGCCCTGATCGAGCAAATCGAAGCTCGCCTTGGCGCTTTTAGGCCCGAGATGGTCGAACACCGCATCGACGCCACTCGGGGAGAGCTCGCGGACCCGCGCCGAGAGGTTTGGATCGGCGTAGTCGAGCGGCTCCACCCCAAGCGCCCGCAGCGCCTCATGGTGCCGCGGGGACGCGGTGCCGATGACCCGGATGCCATCACTGACGGCCAGTTGCGCAAGGACGGTGGCAACGCCGCTGCTCGCCCCCAGCACCAGGATGGTCTGCCCCGGCTTGGCCTTCGCCTTGTTGTAAAGCATTTGCCAGGCGGTAACGCCGTTGACGACGACCGTTTCGGCATTGGCCGGCTCGAGACCGGCAGGAACGGCGACCACTTCGTCGGCGGGAACCAGCAGGTGCGTCGCCCAGCCACCGGTCTTGATGGCGGCGGCGACGCGCTGGCCCAAGAGCGCCACATCGACGCCCGGCCCTACCGCGAGCACCGTGCCGACGACGTCATAGCCGGGAACGAACGGGAATTTCGGCTGGCCCGGATAGCGCCCGCGCCGCATCGACTTTTCGGCGAACGAAACGCCCGTCGCCTCCATCTGCAGCAGCACCTGGTGTGCTGCGGGAGTGGGCAGCGCCGCCTGGCGGAGCTGCAACCCTGACGGGGCAACGATGCCGGGCAGGACGACTTCGAGGGTTTGATTTTTAACGGGAGAGAAGCTGGAGATGTTCATGGGATGGCCTTTCTGGGGACAATGTTGAGTGAGTAATCACTCACTATCGGGACGATGTTGAGGGGAGGTGGTGCTGTAAAACACGGAGCAAGAGGTATTGGCTTTGGCCGATGTCATTCCGCGGTCGTTCGCGGCAGTCGGGTCTGGGGTGGTCTTGGTCCGCGCTCGTCTGCGGTAGTGGGGTGAAACCTAGAGGTGCCGGATGCCGGCGGTGAGCAGTTTGGACCAGGCGGAACTATCGGCATCGAGATTGGTAACGACGATGAGGTGACAGAGCTGGCCATAAGCCATGAAGCGCTGCACGGCCTCGTCAGGCGCGCCGGAGCGCGCTTTGGCGAAGGTGGTGAGAATGCGGAGGCCGTTGCGTAGCGCCGTCCCGATTTCCGGAACCGATGCTGCCGACTGGGCATGGACCTGCAGCATCAGCAGCGCCCGGTCGACAATGAGTTCGGCATAGGCCTGGCCCATGTCGTAGAGGATGGCTTCCGGCGTCTGGCCGCGGCTCTCCGCCGCCCCACGCTCAAGCGACGCCAGCACCTGCTCAAAGCAGGCTTCCAGCGCGGTGACGAACAGCAATTCCTTGCTGGGATAGAGCTTGAAGACATAGGCCGGGGAAATCCCGGCATGTTCAGCGACCGCCGCCACCGAGGTGCCGAGATAGCCGCTTTGGGCAAACACCGCGATGGCGCTGGCGATAACGGTTTCCCGCCGGGCGTCTGCAGTGGAGAGTTTGAGTGCTGTGTTGTTCATGTGAGTGACTATACACTCACTCTTTGCGGTGTCAAGCGGGAGGATGATTGATTCAGTGCTGCCCAGTCGTGGCAGGGCAATCACAAGTGGCCAAGGCACCTGGAAGACAAGTCGATAGCGCCGACACCTCTCCCTGCGGGCGGGCTATCGCATATTGCCCACAGGCCTTCTTCCGTAGCGGCCGCTGTCACCGGACTGGAGGTCGGTAGCGTCGGGACGCGCAGTCGTCTTCCTTCCCCGTTGCGGGACTTCGAGACGCCTGGAAATTGCTCGGGTAGAGCAATTTCAGTCGAGAAGGCCACGGCAGTGGCGACCAGCGGGCAAGAAGACCCTGCTTCACAAATTGTCCACCGGCTCCGCGCACCCCACCCCATCCCTCCCCGTCAAGGGGAGGGTGTACGAAGAGCCGGGTGAAGGGGCCTTGTTTTCGAATGCGATGGCCCCGCGCGTCGTGCGGAACTGCAGGCAGCATCCCACTCAGAGAAAACGCGCATGTGCCGCGACAGGATTCCGCTTTCGCGTTCGGGGCGGAGTTTGTATTGGAGGCGCATCAACGCCCCTTCGCAATCGAGGATACATCATGACCATCACCCGCCTGCAGCCCGGCAAGCGCATGAGCCAGGCCGTCAAGCACGGCAATACCGTTTACCTCGCCGGTCAGGTGGCGACGGACTATAACGGCAGCATCGAAAAGCAGACCGCCGAAGTGCTGGCTGCCATCGACAAGCTGCTGGCGGAAGCCGGTACCAGCAAATCCAAGGTGCTGACCTGCCAGGTGATCCTCAACAACATCGCCGACTTTGCCGCGATGAACACCGTTTATGACGCCTGGATCGACCCGGCCAACCCTCCGGCCCGCGCCGCCATCGAGGCGCGCCTCGCGCACCCGGCCCTGAAGGTCGAGATCATCGCGGTCGCCGCGCTCGACTGACGCGGTTTCACTAAACCCTGCATCGGCGCCACCCTCAGGTTGGCGCCGATGGCGTTTTTGGGGCTATCTTGCCTTCTTGGGGGTCACGGCGGCGGCGCGTGGTTTGGTGGTAGCCTTCTTCGTCGGCTTGCCGGCCTCGGCTTTTTTCGTCGCCTTGGCGGGCTTGACGGCTTCGGCCTTTTTGGCCGCCTTCCCCGAGGCTTTTGGAGAAGCCGGCGGTTTTTTTGGCTTGGCGGCATCTGGAACAGCGGGAGCGATGGCGGCGGCCGTGAGTTCGGTGAGGGCCAGTCCCCAATAGTGATCGCCTCGTCCGTCTGGGCGGCCATCGGCTTCCCAGAGAAAATAGGCGCGATCGCGAATGGCATCGTCTGTGATGACGGTTGTGTTGGATCTGCTGGGCACTTACGGGTCCCCCAAATGGTGGCAAGGCAGGCGTGGTCCTGCCGCGAACCGGATGAGACTAGCAGCGCCGGCAATGGCCGCGAAGGGCCAGACCAGCACATGAGCCATGTGCACAAGCCGGATGACCGATGGCAAATTCGGTAAGTCGCCGCAAATTAAGCAAGAACTGTCAGCAAATTTGACTCATCGCCCCGCCGAATCGATGCTGGCGGGAGGGGGACGCGCCGTGACCGAGCCTGAGCTGAATCCAACCACAGTGGCGTTTCGCCTGAAGCGGGCCGAGCATTTTGCGCAGGCGTGGCGGGTGCACGCCAAGCGGCTGCAGGCATTGGCCAACAACCCACGCACCCCACCGCTGGTCCGCCATGAGGCGATCACCGAAGCGGAAACCGCCGCCGGCATCGTAGCGCAACGCGCGACCGAAATGGCCCAGATGGCCAAGGCGCGCGGCTACCCCACCTGGGAAGCCGACCCCAAGATCGGCCCGCTGGTGGTCGAGATCCGCGCCGTGGAGAGCGCCTTGCAGTTCATCGTCGAGGCACTGCGCAAGCAATAAGAGTGTGGCGCGAACGCCACGACTGGCTCACTTCTGCCATCACGCCTCCAAGGAACGGTGGCCGATTTCTGATGGTGCTGCTACCAACCGGCAAGGATTCGCCGTCAATTGACGGATCTGTAGAACCTGGGATTATTCAAATGAACAAGATTGCACTTCTGGCCGGCGCTGCGCTGGTAACCCTGTCAGGCTCAGCCTTTGCCGCCGACCTGATCGTCGACGAGCCCGCCGCGATGACCACTCCGGCCGCCGACACGACGCTCTATTTCGAACTCCTGGGCGGCGCATCGCTCGAAGGCAAGCTGAACTACGAGGGCGACGGCAGCGACGACCTCCAGGCCGGCGGCGCCGTTGCTGGCGTCATCGGTTTCGGCACGGGCATCGAAGGTCTCTCGGTTGAAGCTGACGCTTTCTACACGCAGCGCGACTACAGCGACAGCTCCGACGACTACACCCTGAAGACAGGCAGCCTGATGGCCGACCTGAAGTACACCGTCAACCTCAACGACTCATTCGCAGTTTACGGCGCTGTCGGCCTCGGTGGCGTTTACCTGCACGACGAGAGCTCAAGCGGCACAGTCTATGTAGACAGCTGGGGCGCTGGCTACCTGCTGAAGGCTGGCGTGACCGCCAAGGTCGCTGACCAGATCAGCCTCGTGGGCGAAGTGCGCTACACCAACTCGTTCGACTACATCGACGAGGAACAGTCGGGCACCACGTCGGTGCTCGCCGGCGTGCACTTCGGCTTCTGATCGCAAGATCCGAGCGCAAGATCAGGGCCTCCCTTCGGGGAGGCCCTTTTTGTTGGGCGATACAAAGTACAGGTGTTGCGATGCGCAACGCGGCGTGGATTTTTGCCACCAGGCTTTCCCGCCCCATCGTCCATTTACCTAGAACGCGTACTAATGCGTCATCTGGCGCCTTGCAGGCGGACCACATTGGGATGTGACATGAACAAGTTTGCAATTTTGACTGGCGTTGCGCTGGTTGCGCTCACGGGCGCAGCACACGCGGCCGACCTGATCGTCGATCAGCCTGCCGCGATGACGACGCCGGCCGCTGACACGACGCTCTATTTCGAGCTGCTGGGTGGCGTGGCGTTGCAGGGCACGCTGGATTTTTACGATCCCTCCGATGATGGCAGTGTGGACACCGAGGCGGGCGGCGCGATTGCTGGCGTCGTTGGTTTCGGCACCGGGATCGAGGGTCTTTCGGTCGAAGCCGACGCGTTCTACGCACAGCGCGACTACCAGGACAAGGGCGACTACACACTCAAGACCGGTACGCTGATGGCCGATCTCAAGTATACCGTCAGCCTCAACGACACGTTTGGCATCTATGGTGCAGTCGGTCTTGGCGGCGTCTACCTCAATGACTCGGACAGCGACGGCACAACCACCTATGTCGATGGCTGGGGCGCTGGCTATCTGCTGAAGGCCGGCGTGACCGCCAAGGTTGCCGACCAGATCAGCCTCGTTGGCGAAGTGCGCTATGCCAACTCGTTTGAGCCCATCGCCTCGGACGACATCAACTACGACGACGAACAGGCCGGCACCACCTCCGTGCTTGTCGGCGTGCATTTCGGCTTCTGATCGCAAGATCGGACCACAAGATCAGGGCCTCCCTTCGGGGAGGCCTTTTTGTTTTCGATCGGCTCAGACTTTCAGATGGCGACAAAATGCCAGTTGCTGGCGGGCTGGTTTAGCTCGACGCTGCCTCTCGGGCGGAATGCTCCGCGCGGAGGGCGAAGATGGCCGAGGATACTGCGTGGCGTGAGCACCGCTATCGCCGGGTGATCGACGAGGAAACCCATGCCCGCCCGGTACCGCCGATGACGGCGCCGCTGCGCATAAGGCGGCTCGCCTTCATGAGCGCCGATGGCGGCAAGGACCTCGCCGCGCTGCATGCGCAGATGGGGATGGTGGCCGGCGTCCGCGCGGACGGGCCGGCCTGGGCCCGCCAGCTGGTGTTTTCGCGCGACGGGCGCGATGTGACGTGGGAACTGCACAACGAGTTCGCGACGCTCACCTGGACGGCGGCACCCAACGACTGGACCAAGCGCCCCGAGGGCATCGGGCTCGAACTGCACCAGAATCTGCTGCTGATATCTGCCACCCGCATCGACCTGATGGCGACCGAAACCATTGCCGAACCGGCGCTCTCCGGCTTCAACCCGCTGAGCCTCTGCTATTCATCGGTCTTTGAGGGACAGGCGCAGGCGGCGACCGACTTTCACCTCGATGAGGCAGGCTTCGTGCGCTTCGAGGTGGCAGCGGGCGGCAATGGCGCACTGCGCTCGGGCGTGATCGTGCGGCGGCTGCTGGAGATCGAGACCTACCGCACCATGGCGCTGCTCGGGCTGCCGCTGGCGCGGGAACTGTCGGGCAAGGTCAGCCAGTATGAGGCAACGCTCGCCGCAATTACCCATGACATGGGCGAGCATGATGGCACAGCCGACCATCAGGCGATCCTCGCCTCGCTGCACCGGCTCTCGACCGATATCGGCCGCACCGTCGAGGAAACCAGCTTCCGCTTTGCCGCGACGCAGGCCTATGGCGAGGTGCTGGCCGAGCGGCTGGCCCGGCTCAAGGAACGCGCCATCGGCGAGTTCACCACCATCGAGCGCTTCCTCAACAACCGGGTCCAGCCGGCGCTCGCCACCTGCCGGGCCATGGAGAAGCGACTCACTGCAGTGACCGCGAAGGTGCAGCGCTCGATCGAATTGCTGAACGCGCGGATGACGCTGTCGATCCAGGGCCAGAACCAATCGGTTCTGGATGCCATTTCGGCGACCGGGGCGCGGCAGTACCGGCTGCAGGAGACAGTCGAGGGGCTGTCGATCATTGCGATCTCGTACTATGCGCTCGGCATCCTCGGCTACGGGCTCGAGAGCCTCCACGATGTGCTGCCTTGGCCCAAGCCGGTGATGCTGGGATTGGCGGCGCCGCTGGTGCTGCTGGCGGCGTTTTTCGGGATCCGGCGCCTGCGTCGGGGCGCGGGCAAACACTAGGCAAGACCAGCCAAGAATTGGGGTGCGACGGCAGGTCACTCCTGCCGCTGTTGACTTGCCTGCCGTAGCGTCGGCATGGATGAGTTGAAGTTGCGGCATTCCTCGCGACTGACAAAATCTGGAGGACGACGATGAAATCCATCGTGCTTGGACTGCTTGTTACGGCGCTGACAATAGGCGCCGCACATGCTGCTGGTGACCCGGCGGCGGGCGCGCAGGTGTTCAAGAAATGTGCGGCCTGCCACGCCGTGGGCGAAGGCGCCAAGAACCGCGTGGGTCCGGTGCTGAACGACCTCTTCGGTCGCACCGCCGGCACCGCTGCGGACTTCAAGTATTCGCAGGCCATGATCGATGCGGGCGCGGGCGGCATCGTCTGGACGCCGGCGGAACTCACCACCTACCTGCACAAGCCCAAGGATCTGGTGCCCGGCACCAAGATGAGCTTCCCGGGACTGGCCGAGCAGGCCGATATCGACAATGTTGTCGCCTATCTCGCGACCTTCTCGCCCAACTACGTGCCGCAGGCACAGTAACTATCAGGGCGCCGGGCGACCGGCGCCTTCACTCGCCTGAACCGGGCGGCCGGTCAGCGTGATGACGCGCTGCGCCAGCCGCTCGGCCTGGGCTTGATCGTGGGTGACGATGAGCGCAGTGGCGCCGGTTTGCGCCAGAACCTCACGCAGCAGCGCCTCCATTTCGGCCACAAGTGATTGATCCAGCGAGACGAACGGCTCGTCGAGCAGCAGCAATCCGCGATTGACTGACAGTGCGCGCGCCAGCGCAACCCGCCGCTGCATGCCGCCAGACAGCTGATGCGGATAGAGCGCCTCAGCGCCTTCCAGCCCCACCGTTTTGAGCTGCGACAGCGCCGCCTCGCGCGTGGTTCCCTCCCGCATGGCGCGGATATTGTCGAGGGCGGTGAGCCAGGGCAGCAGGCGGGGATCCTGGAAAACGAAGCCGGGCGGTAGGGCCTCTGACGCTGGGCGGCCGTCGATGGTGATGGTGCCGGTAAAGTCCCGATCGATGCCGCCGATCAACCGCAACAGCGTCGACTTGCCGACGCCGCTGGGGCCGGTGAGCGCGACGATGCTGCCGGGGGTGATGGCGAGGCCAAAGTTCTCGAACAGCGGCGGGCTGTCAGGGCCGAAGCGCTTGAGCGCGATATCGATTTTCAGGTCTGCACCGCGCGCCATCTGAGTACCCTCCCTTCGATCGGACGAAGGAGGAGGTACTCGAAGGCGAAGACGATGAGGATGAAGGCGGTGGTGTAGGAGAGGATGGCGGTGACGTTGAAGAACTGGAAGAACACTGAGATGCGAAAGCCGACGCCGCCGTCGGAGCCGAGTACCTCGAAAACGAGGACGATCTTCCAGATCAGGCTGAGGCCGGTGCGGGCGGCGGCGAGGAGGTAGGGGAGCAGCTGGGGCACTATGATCAGCCGCAATCGTCGGGCGAACGGCAGGCGAAAGACGGTCGCCAGGTCGCGGAAGTCTGGTGAAAGACTGCGCACCCCTTCGCGGACCGTGGTGATGACCAGCGGCAGCTTGTTGAGCACCACGGCGAGGACCAGCGCGAACTCGGTGAGCCCCAGCGAAATGTAGAGCACGATGGCGATGACGATCGCCGGAACGTTGAGCCCGATCACCACCCAGGTTGAAAACAGCCGGTCGGCACTTTTGAAGCGGCCGAGCGCCATGCCGATGGCTGTGCCGAGCGCCATGGCGACGATGAAGGCGATGGCGACGCGGGTGAGCGTCTTGCCCAGATCGGCGATGAGCTTGCCGTCGGTGAGTTGGTGAACGAGGTCGAAGGCGACGGCGATTGGGGTCGGAAACAGCCGGCCGGGAAAGAGCGTGGCGAGGAGTTGCCACACCACAAGCAGCAGGGCGAGGCCGATGGCCTCGAGCGGTAGACGGCTCCAGCGGGACGGGGGCGGAACTATTTGCGGTAACCCGGCCAGAACGTGCCGGGGCTGAGGGTCTTGGCATCGCCCACCACATCGGCGCCGCCATATTGGACCAGCAGCGCGAAGGTGGCCGAGGCGGCGGTGGTGTTGTCCGGATCGAAGTGCGAGACGATGCCGGCGCGGTAGCCATCGCGGAGGCTGCGGAACAGCGCGTCGTCGTCGCCGACATTCATCGCTGGGCGGATGGTGTCCCAGAGCGCATCGTCGCTGAGGAGTGCGGCCTTGGCGGCGAACGAGGCATCGAGGAAGGCCTTGATCGCCTCGGGTTTTGCGGCGGCAGTATCCTCAAAGAACGTCCAGCCGAGGAGCGGCGGGGTTTCGGTGACGCCGAGATCGTGAAGGAGGCTCGGGATGCTAGTGAGTTCCGCCTTGCCGGCGAGGGCGGCGCGGGCGTTCCAGTTCCAGAGGTTGAGCGCTGCCTGCGCCTGCCCGCCGGTGAGCAGTTCGTTGACCAAAGGCGGCGCGCCGAAGCGGACGGTGGCATCGGCGCTGAGCGTACTGCCGGTGAGCTTGGCATAGGCGGCGGCGAGGATGACGTAGCTCTTGTCGACCGGGCTGCCCGAGACCGCCAGCACCTTGCCTTTGAGATCGGCGATCGTGGAGATGCCCGCCGCCGGATCGACCATCAGCCCGCCGACAGCGAGCGAGTGCGGCACCAGGGTGACAAGATTGCCTGCGTCGCGCTGCAGCGAGACCCAGACGAAATCGGAGAGGATGACGTCAACTTGGTGTGCCTGCAGAGCGATCTGTCCGGCCTTGCTGTCAGCGAGTTCGCGCACCTCGAGGCTGAGCCCGTTGGCGGTATCGAGCCCAAGCGCCGTGATGGCCGCGAGCTCCCACTTGACGGTGCCGCTGGCCTGAACGCCCAGCACCAGATGCTGCGGTTCGGCGGCGAACGACGCCGTGACAAGCAGGGCGAGGGCCGAAAGGGCCTGAACGAGACGGCGCATATGCATCCTCTTGACGGGTGGGGCGCTCAATAGCCGAGCGCCATGCCGTCCTTGCGGTGATCCGAGCCGCCGATCAAGACCCCACGGTCGTGATCGATATAGATCGCCTGGCAACCACCGATCGGCTCATTGGACCAGGCAACGCGATGGCCGCGCGCTTCGAGATTGCCGCGCACCGCATCGCCGAAGCCGGGCTCGAGCGTGAGGAGCCCACCGAACGAGAAGCTGCGTGGCGCCTCGTTGGCGCGCTGCGGATCGTAGCCGCGATCGAGCACATGGGTGAGAAAGTGCGCGTGCCCGGCGGCCTGGAACTGCCCGCCCATGACGCCAAAGGGCATGACCGGCACGCCGTTCTTGCTGAGCAGCCCCGGAATGATGGTGTGGAGCGGGCGTTTGCGCGGCGCCAGCTCATTGGGATGGCCGGCAGTGAGCGAAAAGCCGCTGCCCCGGTTCTGCAAGAGCACGCCCGACTGGGGCGCGTAGATGCCGCTGCCCCAGGAGGCAAAGATCGAGTTGATCAGCGAGACGACGTTGCGGTCGCGGTCAACGACGGTGAGGTAGACCGTGTCGCGATGGATGGGGCCGTCCCAGGTGGCGGCATCGAGGGCCTGGTGCGGCTGGATCTTGTCGCGCAGCTTGCCGATGAAGGCGTCGCCGAGGATTTCCTCGACGCTGACCGTCATGTGCGCCGGATCGGCGATCAACAGGTCGCGGACACGATAGGCGGCCTTGGTGGCCTCGGCGAGGAGATGCACCCGGTCAGCCTCGCTGGCCGCACCATCGGTGAGGTCGAAACCGTCGAGAATGCGGGCAATGACGAGGGCGGCAAGGCCCTGGCCGTTGGGTGGACACTCGGAGATGTCGTGGCCACGGAACGGTGCACTGATCGGGGCGGTGGTAAACCCCTTGTAGGCGGCAAAATCATCGGCGGTATGGGTGCCGCCGAGGGCCTCGAGGGTCGCAACGATCTCGTCAGCCACGGCGCCGGAATAGAACGCATCGCGGCCATGCTTGCCGATGGCGCGGAGCGTCGCGGCCAACGCCGGATTGGCGACAAGGTCGCCGGTTTTGGGAACGGTGCCGAACTGCGCCTTGGCGGGGGCATGGTGTTCGACGCGCGCGGTGTAGCGCGACCAATCGAGTGCGACGCGGCCGGTAACGCGATAGCCGTTTTCGGCGAGCCCGATGGCGGGCGCGAGGATCTGCGCGAGGTCGAGCTTGCCGTAGGTGGCGTTGAGCTGGCACCAGGCATCGACGGCGCCGGGAATGGTGACGGCGTGCGGGGAGGTTTCGGGGATTGCCTTGTGGCCTTCGGCGCGCAGCTTTTCGGCCGACACGCCCGCCGGAGCCCAGCCCGAGCCGTTGAAGGCGGTGACGGGGCGGCCATCGGCTGGGGCGATGAGCGCGAAGCAATCGCCGCCGATGCCCGTCATTGCCGGCTCGACCACGCACTGCACCGCCACCGCCGCCAGCGCCGCATCCATGGCGTTGCCGCCAGCGCGCAGGGTGTCGATCGCGGCGAGCGTTGCCAGCGGGTGCGAAGTCGCCGCCATGCCGTTTTCGCCAAGCGCCGCCGAGCGGCCGGGGGTGATGTAGTCACGTTCGAGCATCAGAAATCTCCGGGAGGTTGCCGATTGTTAGTCGGAGCATGGGGGGAGCGCCAGAGAGCTGTTGGTTCTACTTGGAGATGGCGCGTGACGCGGTCCTTGCGGATCGCCGGACCACCCCCACCCTCAATCCCTCCCCTCAAGGGGGAGGGAGGCGGGCGGGTGTGATGTTCATGGATTGAGCCACAAGCTCGATCGGCACCTCCCCCGTGACGGGGGAGGTTGGGAGGGGGTGTGCGGCGCCACCATCGCAAAGGCACCTCATCCGGCGCTTCGCGCCACCTTCTCCCCGACGGGGAGAAGAAAAGGGAGTGCCCTACCCCAGGACGTGTGCTGTGCCGTTGACGGCGAGGCGGACGAAGGCGCCGACTTCGAGGGTGAAGAGGCTGGAGGTGACGAGGCTGATTTCGGCGCGGGGGCCGGCGGGGTAGCCGCGGGAGGGGGGTTGGACCACGACGCGACAGGTGGGGCCGCGATAGGCGCGGCTGACGACGCGGCCGCTGGTGGTCCACTGGTCGGAGACCGTATCGGGATCGATTGGCACCATCTGGATCTGCTCGGGGCGCAGCATCAACCGGGCCCGGCCATGGCGGCCGGGGGCATTGGTCTGGATGCGGCCGAAATCGCAGAGCGCCACACCATCGGCGAGCTCGGCATCGAGAAAGATCGCCTCGCCCAGAAAGCTCGCGGTGATGGCATCGGCGGGCTTGAGATAAATCTGCTGCGGCGCGCCGGTCTGGATCACCGCGCCATCGCGCATGACGACGAGGTGTTCGGCAAAGGACAGCGCCTCGGCCTGATCGTGGGTGACGAGCACGGTGGTGATGCCGGCTTTGCTGAGGAGCGTGCCGACCATTTCGCGCATCGACTCGCGAAGGCCCGCATCGAGCGCCGAGAACGGCTCGTCGAGCAGCATCAGGCGAGGGCGACGGGCGAGGGCGCGGGCGAGCGCGACGCGCTGCTGCTGGCCGCCGGAGAGTTCGTGCGGGCGGCGATCGAGCATGCTCAGCGGCAGCTCGACCCGCTCCATCAACTCGGCAACGCGCTTTTGCCGGTCGGGGGCCTTGCGATCGAGCCCGAAGCCGACATTGGCGGCGACGGTGAGATGGGGGAAGAGCGCGCCTTCCTGCGCCACATAACCGATGCTACGGCGATGGGCGGGAATGAAAATGGTCTCGTCGATCAGTGTTGTGCCACCGAGGACGATTTTGCCCTGATCGGGGGTTTCGAAGCCGGCGATGAGGCGCAGCAGCGTGGTCTTGCCGCAGCCGGACGAGCCGACGACGGCGGTGCGGCTGCCGGCGGGGATTTCGAGATCGACGCCGCGCACCGCTTCGGTCTCGCCATAGCGCTTGCTCAAATGGCTGATGGTCAGAAGCGTCATGAGCCCGGCGTGCCCTTGGGTTTGCGGTCGGCCTCGAGGCGCAGCAGCAGGACCAGCGGCAGCGACAGGATGACCATCAGCAGCGCATAGGGCGCGGCGGCCGAGAAGTCGAGTTCGCTGGTATAGGCCCAGAACCGCGTCGCCAGCGTGCGCGTGCCGTTGGGCGCGAGCATCAACGTGCCGGTGAGCTCGTTGGCGATGCCGAGCGCCACCAGCGCGGCGCTCGCCGCGGCGCCGGGCATGGCGAGACGCACCGTGGTCAGAAAGATCGCCAGCGGCGGCGCCTTGCCAAGGCTGATGGCGGCGCGTTCGAGCTCGACCGGCGCCTGCGCGATGCTGGCGCGGAGCCCGACCAGCGCGCGGGGCAGGAACATCAGGAGGTAGGCAAGGAGCAGCGTGAACACCGTCTGGTAGAGCGGCAGCGCGACTTTCACCGTGATGCTCACGAGCGCCAGCGCCACGATAACGCCAGGGAGCGCGCCGACATAGTAGTGGCTGGCTTCGATGAGCTTTTGCAGCTTGCCAGGCGCGCGGACGCTGAGCCAGGCGGCGGGGATGGCGGCGAGGGTTGTGAGCGCCGCACCAGCAAGCGCCAGCGCCAGCGTCTGGCCCAGCGCCGCGCCGACGAAATCAAGCCGCCACACACCGGCGCCGCCAAGGATGAGCCAGCGCATCAGGGTGAACAGCGGCACCCCGACAGCGCCCAGCGTGATGAGGACCGGGCCGAGCTGGATCAACGCTGACCAGCGCTTGAGCCGCCACTTGACCGCATCGCGCGGCGCACCGGAGCCGACCCGCGCATAGCGCGCATCGCCGCGCACCAGGGCCTCGAACCCGAGGAGCCCGATGCAGAGCAGCACCAGCACACCGCCGAGGAGGTTGGCGGCGGGGCCGTTATAGACGGACTGGAACTGATCGACGATGGCGGTAGCAAAGGTATCGAACCGCATCAGGACGAAGAGCCCGTATTCGGAGAGAAGGTGCAGCCCGACCAGCAGCGCGCCGCCGCAGATGGCGAGCCTGAGCTGCGGCAGGATCACCCTAAGGAAGATCGCCGTGGGGCGGAGGCCGAGCGAGGCCGCCGTCTCTTCAAGCGTCGGATCGAGGCGGCGGAGCTGGGCCGCGATGGGGAGATAGAGGAACGGGAAATAGGCGAGGATCGACACCAGCACCGCGCCCCAGAAGCCGTTGAGGCCGGGGGCAAAGCTGTTCCACGCATAGGACTGGACGAAGGCCGGGATGGCGAGCGGCGCGACCAGCAGCCACGACCAGATGCGCGCAAAGCGGAGATCCGTGCGCTCGACGAGGAAGGCGAGGCCTACCGAGAGCACGATGGCGATGGGGAGGGTGACGAGTTCGAGCAGGAAGGTGTTGACGAGGAGGTCGCCGACGCGGGGGCGGAACACCAGCTTGGCGACCGTCTCCCAGCCGCTGTCGATGCCGATATAGACGATGAAGCCGAGGGGAATGAGACTGAGCGCCGTAACGACAAGCGCCACCGCAAGGATGGGCAGGTTTGCCGGCATACGCCCCAGGCGACCCGCGGGCCGCGCCACAGTCTCAACCAGGCTCAAATCGGCCCGCCTTCCAAAGAACATCCCGCCGGCGGGACAAAACCAGCCGGCGGGGAAAACCTTGTACCAATCCGGCGCGGGGCTTTTGACCTACCGCATGTCCGGTGCAGAAAACCGCGTTACGCAGTTTTCTGCATAAGCCCCACTTAGAGCAGGCCGGCCGCCGTCATCAACTCGGTGACCTTGGCATTGTCAAGCAGCGAGGGATCGACCTTGGGCGCATCGAGATCGGCAATCGGGGTCAGCGCCGCGTTCGCCGCTTCGCCCACGCCGATTGCATATTCGAACGAGGTGCCGTCGCGGAGCTCGGCCTGGCCGGATTTGCCGGTGATGAACTTGAGGAACTTTTCGGCGTCTTCCTTATGCTTGGACGAGGCGAGAACCGCGCCGCCCGAAACCGATACGAAGGCGCCCGGGTCCTGGTTCTTGAAATAATGCAGCGCCACGTTGCCGCTGTTTTCCTTGGTCTTGGCCTGATCGCCGAACCAGTAATAGTGGTAGATCACCGCGCCTTCGACTTCGCCTTTGTTGACCCCGGCCATGGCGGCACGGTTGCCCTTATAGGCAACGAAGTTCTCTTTCATCGCCTTGAGCCAGCTGAGGGTTGCGTCTTCCCCCTTCAGCGCCAGAATGGCGGCAATGATGGCCTGGAAATCGGCACCGGCGGGCGAAGCGGCCCAGCGGCCCTTCCAGCTCGGATCGGCGAGATCGAGTATCGACTTGGGGAGCTTGTCTTCGGTGAGCTTGGTCTTGTCATAGGCAAAGACGGTGGAGCGGGCGGCAATGCCGGTCCAGTGGCCATTGGCCGGACGGAACTCGGGGGGGACCTGGTCAAGGATATCGGCCGGCAGCGGCTCGAACAGGCCGGCATTGTCGACCAGCACCATGGCGGGGGAGTTTTCGGTGAGGAACACGTCGGCCGGCGAGTTGGCGCCTTCCTGGATCAGCTGGTTGCCGACCTCGAGGTCGTCGCCCTGACGGAGCGTCACGGCGATGCCGGTCTCCTTGGTGAATTCATCGGCCCAGGCCTGGGTCAGGCTTTCGTGCTGGGCGTTATAGACCGTGATGCCGGCATCCTGCGCAAAAGCGGAAACGGACATCGCAGCCAGCGCCACGCCAACGGCCAGGGTACGGCCAATCATCGTAAAGCCGGGCATCGCGATCGAGAACTTCATAGTCACCTCACTTGAGACGCCCCCTCAGCGGAAGCGCCCTCCAACTACAAATCGTGAGTGCCACTGTCAACTTAATCAGCCGATCGTGATTGTCGCACCCTCGCGCTCACGCCAAGCCGATATTGGCCCCAGTGACGGGATCAAAGAACGAGGCGTGGGTGGTATCGGCGATGAGGTGGACCTGGCCGCCGCTGCTGATTTTGGTGCGGCCGGCGAGGCGGGCGGTGATCACCTTGCCGCCGAGGGTGGCGGTCAGGAAGGTGTCAGAGCCGGAGTTTTCGACCAGTTGCGGGGTGACGGCGAGGGCGTTGGGACCATCGCCCAGCTCCAGCGCCTCGGGGCGAAGGCCGACCACCAGATCCTGCCCATCGCGGCCATTAAGAGCGGGCGGTGGATTGGGAACGAGAAGCTGGTTGCCGTCGGAGAGGGCAAAGCGGGCGTCATCGGCGGAGAGGCTGAGCTTGCCATGGATCAGGTTCATCGGCGGCGAGCCCATGAAATCGGCGACGAAGAGGTTTGCCGGGTGGTCGAACACCTCCTCGGGCGTGCCGATCTGCTGCACCAGCCCCTGGTTGAGGACGACGATGCGGGTGCCCAGCGTCATCGCCTCGATCTGGTCGTGCGTGACATAGACGATCGAGGTGCCCATCCGCTCGTGGAGGCGCTTGATCTCGCCGCGGAGTTCGACGCGAAGCTTGGCATCGAGATTGGAGAGCGGTTCGTCAAAGAGGAACAGCACCGGATCGCGGACCAGCGCCCGGCCCATCGCGACGCGCTGGCGCTGCCCGCCAGAAAGCGCGCCGGGCTTGCGGTCGAGGAGGTGGGAAATCTGGAGGAGCGTGCTGACCTCGCGCACCTTTTCGGTCTGCGTCGCCTTGGGGACGTGGCGCACCTTCATGCCGAAGGCGATGTTTTCGCCCACCGTCATGGTCGGGTAGAGCGCGTAGGACTGGAACACCATGGCGATGTCGCGGTCGCGCGGTGGGACCTCGGTGACATCGTGCCCGCCAATCGCGATGCGGCCGCCCGAAGTGGTGTCGAGCCCGGCAATGCAGTTGAGCAGGGTGGACTTGCCGCAGCCCGAGGGCCCGACCAGCACCAGGAACTCGCCGGCCTTCATGTCGATGCTGATGTCTTTGAGCACCTCGACGGCGCCGAAGCGCTTGACGAGGTTGATGATGGTCAGCACCGACTGATCCGGTGCAGCAACCCGTGCTAGTGCGTCCATGCCTCTTCCCCCCATTTCGGCACCCGGCCGGTGGATGCCCTGACGATCAGGTCGGCCTTTTCAATGCGTTGCAGGCGCGCCGGCGCTACGTCATCCATGCGCGCCATGATCATTTGCGCCAGCGCCGGCCCGGCATTGCGGATCGGGGCGCGGGTGACGGTAAGCGGCGGCGCGAAATTTTCGCTGCGCAGATGCGGCAGCACGTCATCATGCGAAATGATCGAGAGCTCGCTGCCGATCGTGAGCCCTGCCTCGGCGGCGGCGCGCATCACGCCCAGTGCCTGCAGGGTTGAGGAGCAGATGAAGGCGGAGGGGCGCTGCGCCACCGGCTCGGCCAGCATGGCGGCGGCAGCGGCATAGCCAGTCTCCTCGGTCATTTCGCCGTGGACGACAAACCGCTGCGGTGTCCTCAGGCCGCGGCTTGCGAGGACCGCGTCATAGGCGCCACGGCGCTGGCGGGCAAAGCCCAGCCGCTCGGAGCCATTGAGGAAGGCGATACGGCGGTGGCCGAGTTCAACCAGCAGCGTCGTCGCGGCGCGGAAGGCGCCGGCATTGTCGATGTCGAAATAGGCGTAGCCCGCATCCTCGGTGCCACGGCCATGGACGACGAAGGGGAGGTTGCGGCTTTCCATCAGCGCGATGCGCGCATCGTCGGGCTCTGGGGCGCTGAGGATCATGCCGTCGACGACCCCGTCCTTGACGAAGCGCCGGTAGTGGCTGAGCTGGTCTTCCGCCGAGGCGACGTGGAACACCAGGTCGATCCGGCTGTCGGCCAATGCTTCGGAGAGCGAGGCGAGGAAATCGGCGAAATGCGGATCGATCGTGTAGCCGGGCAGCGTCCGGAACACGAGCCCGACCATGCCGCTCTTGCCGGTGGCGAGGCGCTTGGCGGTGACATTGGGCGTGTAGTTGAGCGTCTCGGAAGCGGCGAGGACGCGAGCGCGTGTCGCCTGCCCCACCTCCGGAAAGCCGTTGAGCGCCCGGCTGACCGTCGCCGGTGACAGCCCCAGATGGCGGGCGAGTTCTCGCAAGGTCGTCAAACCCCTGCCTCCCCGCCGGGTTGTTTAAACCGCTTTGAGGATTGCATGGGCCTTGTCACAATTCAACCGCCACGGCTCCCGGTCGTGGGGCGGGCACCGAGTCAAACCGGTTTGACAAACCGGACCGATCCTGCCCATAAATTGGCGGTAGAGGACTGCGCACCACTTTCTGGGAGGAAAAGTATGCGGCAGGCGAAGGCGGGAAGCAGGTGCCGGTTCCATGGCGCAAAGGCGCCTCTGAGCCACTCGATTGCACCCTGCGGGATGCGCGTTTCCGGCTTCACCAAGCTCGTGCTGACCACACCATACTGACCTCGGCGCCGCCCGCTTTGCTGCGGCGCGTTACCAATAATCTGTCTGTCAAAGACCTGTCTGGGAGGACACGCAATGAAGACCAAACTGAAGATTTTCGCCCTCGGCATGGCGGCGTTGCTCGCCTCGAGCTCGCTGGCGAGCGCCATGGAAGCCGGCAAGCTGCTGATCTGGATCAACGGCGACAAGGGCTTTAACGGGCTGCAGAAGCTCGGCGACAAGTTCAAGGCCGAACTGGGCGTCGACGTCGTGGTCGAGCACCCGGAGGCCGTGACCGACAAGTTCCAGCAGGCTGCCGCGACCGGTTCGGGCCCCGATATCTTCATCTGGGCCCATGACCGCTTTGGCGAATGGGCCGCGGGCGGGCTGATCCAGCCGGTCGAGCCGAGTGCCGCCGTCAAGGACGGGATTTTCGACTTCGCCTGGGATGCCGTGACCTTTGACGGCAAGGTGTGGGGCTATCCCCTGGCGGTGGAAGCCGTGGGCCTGATCTACAACAAGGACCTGGTGCCGACGCCGCCCAAGACCATGGAGGAGATCGCCAGCCTGAAGCTCCCCGCCGGGGTCAAGCCGATCCTCTGGGACTATAACAACACCTATTTCACCTTCCCGCTGCTGATGGCGAACGGTGGCTATGCCTTCAAGAAGGACGACGCGACAGGCAGCTATGACCCCAAGGACACTGGTGTGGCCGATGCTGGCGCCAAGACCGGCGCGGCGCTGCTGCGCAAGATGATCGACGATGGCGTGATGCCCTCGGGCGTCGACTATGGCGTGATGGACGCGGCGATCAACAAGGGCGAGGTAGCCATGGTCATCAACGGGCCCTGGGCCTGGTCGAACCTCAAGACCTCGAAGATCAACTTTGGTGTCGCCCCGATCCCGTCGGTGGCCGGCCAGCCGAGCAAATCGTTTGTCGGCGTGCTCGCTGCCAACATCAACGCGGCGACCCCCAACAAGGACCTGGCGATCGAGTTCATCGAGAACTACCTCACCACCGACGATGGTCTGAAGATGATCAACGACGACGTGCCGCTTGGGGCTGTCGCTGACAAGAGCTTTGCCGAAACGCTGGCCGGTGACGCCAATGTGGCAGCCACTCTCGCCAATGCGCAGGCCGGCGTCGCCATGCCCTCGACCCCCGCCATGGGCAAGTTCTGGGCCGCCATGGGCCCGGCCCTCGCCTCGATCACTGACAAGTCGTCGACGGTCGACAAGGCGCTCGACGACGCAGCGACGCGCATTCTCGCGCCGTAAGCAGAAGACCGCGAGCTCTGGGTGGAGGTCGATGGACCCCCACCCTCAATCCCTTGGGATTGGAGAAAAAGGCCCCCTCACCCGGCCCTTTGGGCCGACCTCTCTCCAGAAGGGAGAGGTAAGGCTGGGACAGGATCGGGCCGCCTCACCACCTCTTCCTTGGGGGAGAGGTCGCCGCGCAGCGGCGGGTGAGGGGGCCTTGCCGAGTGAGCGGAGTGGGCGGTGAGAACCCCTCATCCGCCCTTCGGGCACCTTCTCCCGCAAGGGGAGAAGGAAGAAACGAGAGGGCATATGACCACCATAAGCGAGCCCGCACCCGCTGTTGCGCCACGGCCAAACTTCAAGCTGGGCGATCTGGTGCGCTATGGCATCATCGCGGTACTGGGACTGGGGCTGATGTATGTGGTCTGGGGGCTCTACCTCGCCGGGGAGCCGCTGTTTGCCGCCGTGGTGATGGCGCTGATGGTGGGCATTGTCATCATCTTTGGCGCCAAACGCTTCTACACCGCGCGCTTCGTGTTTCCTGGCATTGCTGCAGTGCTGATCTTCATCGTCCTGCCTGTTGCCTACACCACCTATGTGGGCTTCACCAATTATGGGGCGCGGAACCTTCTGACCTTTGACCGGGTCACCGATCTGTTTCTCGGCCAGAAAACTGTCGACAAGACCACTGAGCGCCCGTTTGGGCTGGTGGCCGAAGGCACGAGCTACCGGCTGTTCCTGCCGGAGGGCACGGGCGGGCTGCTGTCGGACCCGTTTGCGCTCGATGGCGCGCCGGTGAAAGTGGGCGTCGCGCCGGTCGATGCGGCGCCGCCAACGCTGGCGATGAAGGACGTGATCAAGCTCCGCACCGCCCTGGCCGGGGTTACGGCCACGCTACCCGATGGCAGCGAGATCACCTCATCGGGCTTGCGCACCTTTGCCAAGGTGACGCCAGTCTATGAGCAGCAGCCGGATGGCTCCTTGGTCAGCCGCACCGACGGGAGCGTCCTCACCCGCGACGAAAGCGTCGGGTTCTTCCGCGATGCTGCCGGCAAGACCGTGCCGCCGGGCTGGCGCGTCAATGTCGGGTTCGAAAATTTCGCGCGCGTGCTGTTCAGCGAGGGCATCCGCCAGCCCATGCTGCAGATCTTTGTGTGGACGGTGACCTTCGCGCTGCTCTCGGTGTTCTTCGGCTTTGCACTCGGCCTGTTGCTGGCATCGGTGCTGCAATGGCCGCACCTCAAGGGCAAGGCCGTCTACCGGATCCTCCTGATCCTCCCCTATGCCGTGCCCGCCTTCATTTCGATCCTGGTGTTTCGCGGGCTGTTCAACCAGAACTTTGGCGAGATCAACCTGATCCTCAAATCGCTGTTCGGTATCCAGCCGCAATGGTTCACCGACGCGACGCTGGCCCGCACCATGCTGATCATGGTCAATGTCTGGCTCGGCTACCCCTATATGATGCTGCTGGCGATGGGGTACCTCCAGTCAATCCCGCAGGACCACTACAAAGCGGCGGCGCTCGAGGGTTCGGGGGTGTTGCAGAATTTCTTCTCGATCACCCTGCCGCAGATCCTGCCGCCTTTTGTGCCGCTCCTGATTTCGAGCTTTGCCTTCAACTTCAACAATGTGGTGCTGATCCTGCTGCTGACGCGCGGCGCCCCCGATATTGCCGGAACGATCGTGCCAGCAGGGCAGACCGACATCCTCGGCTCCTTCACCTTCCGCGTCTCGTTCCAGGATGCGGGGCAGAATTTCGGCATAGCCGGCGCCATCTCGACGTTGATTTTCCTGCTGGTCGGGCTCCTCGCCTACGCCAACTTCTTTGCGCTCAGGCGCGCTGCCGAAGCGCGCGGGAGGGGCTGACATGATCGTCGAACGCCCGCGCGAACTGTTCTGGAAGAAGCTGGCGGCGCACGCCTTCCTCATCGGCTTTATCGCGCTGATCCTGTTCCCGTTCCTGATCGTCCTCTCGATTTCGCTCAGGCCGGGGAATTTCTCGACCGGCAGCCTGATCCCCAATCCGATCAGCTTCGAGCACTGGTCGCTGGCCTTCGGCATTCCGTTCACAGCCGCCGATGGTACGGTGACCCAGCCGCCCTTCCCCGTGCTGCTGTGGCTGTTCAACTCGATCAAGATCGGCACCATCGCTTCGGCCGGGATTTTGATCCTGTCGATGACGGCGGCCTATGCGTTCTCCCGCCTGCGCTTCAGGGGCCGGAATGCGATTCTCGATACGCTGCTGATCGTCCAGATGTTCCCGGCCGCGCTGACCGTGATCGCGCTCTATACGATCTTTGATGCCCTGGGGAATGTGACGCCGATCTTCGGCATCGACAGCCACTGGTCGCTGATGATTGCGTATCTGAGCGGCATCACGCTCCACATCTGGACCATCAAGGGCTATTTCGACTCGATCGACCCGGCCATGGACAAGGCCGCCCAGATCGATGGTGCAACGCCGTGGCAGACCTTCCGGCTGGTGTTCCTGCCGATGTCGGTGCCGATCCTCGCGGTGGTGTTCGTGCTGAGCTTTATCGGGCTCGTCACCGAATATCCGGTGGCCTCGGTGCTGCTGCGCGAGACCGACAACATGACCCTCGCGGTAGGCGCGCGTTCGTATCTTTATGAGCAGCGCTATTTGTGGGGCGATTTCGCCGCCGCGGCGATCCTCTCGGGCCTGCCCATCACCGTGGTGTTCCTTCTTGCGCAACGCTATCTCGTTGCGGGGCTGAGCGATGGCGGGGTCAAGGGCTAGCGCCCAAAAGCCTGGCACAACGGAAGTCGGGTTTACGCCGCGCCCAATTCGCTGTTTCCTTCACCGCAAGGCGCAACGTCCGCGAATGCGCGGCGCCGTTTTGGAGGATAGTTATGAAATATCGTTATCTGGGGCGCTCGGGACTGCTGGTCTCGCGGCTCTGCCTTGGCACCATGACATTTGGCAATGCGCAGTGGGGCTGCGACCAGGCGACATCGAGCGCCATCGTGAAGCGCTTTGTCGAGGGCGGCGGCAATTTCATCGATACCGCCGACGGCTATTCGGGCGGCGAATCCGAAAAAATGCTCGGCGTGGCGCTGAAGGAGCACAAGCGCGACGACCTGGTGATCGCCACCAAGTGCTGGTTCCCCTCCAACCCGGCGCCGACCTCGCGCGGGCTGAGCCGCAAGCACATCGTTGAATCGGCCGAGAACAGCCTCAAGCGCATGGGGCTCGACTATATCGACCTCTACCAGTTCCACGGGCCCGACCCCTATACCCCGATCGAGGAGAGCCTCAGGGCCGCCGACGACCTGATCCGGGCCGGCAAGATACGCTATCTCGGCTGCTCGAACTTTTATGGCTGGCAGATCGCCAAGGCCAATGGCGTTGCGGCGCTGAAGAACTACGAGCCGCTGGTCTCGGCCCAACACCTTTACAATCTGGTCCGCCGCGATATCGAGCGCGAGATCCTCCCCGCCTGCGAAGACCAGGGGCTGGCCATGATCTGCTGGAGCCCGCTGGCGGCCGGCATGCTGAGCGGCAAGTATCGCAACCAGGACAAGCCGGATGAGAACACCCGCATCGGCATCCAGGCAGCGATCACGCTGCCGCGCTACTGGTTCGAGGACTCGCTCAGGATGATCGACATGGTGGTCGCGGTGGCGGACCAACTGGGCCAGACGCCGAGCCAGGTGGCGCTCAGCTGGCTGCTGGGTGACCAGCGCGTCACCGCGGCAATCATTGGCGCGCGGCGCGAGGACCAGGTGGCGGAGAACCTCGTTTCCGGCGACTTCGACCTGCCTCAGGACATCCGCCAGCAGCTCACCGACGCCATGCCGCTGAAGCTCGGCTATCCGTATGAGTGGATGGCGACCAATTTGCCGGGGACCTTCGGCAAGGCGGAGTTTGAGCCGGGGCACACGCAGAAGGTGCCGCTCTAGGGCGGCGAGTCGAAGGGAAGGCCCCCACTTCCTTCTCCCCTTGAGGGAGAAGGTGCCCGAAGGGCGGATGAGGGGTTCTATCCTCCGCAAGGACCGCTCGTCGCTTTGCTCCGATCGCGCAACACTAAGTGTTGCGGACCCCTCATCCGGCGCTTCGCGCCACCTTCCCCCTCAAGGGGGGGAAGGAAGACGTTGAGGGTGCTATTTTCAGTTCCAGATCGGCTCGCCCTTGAAGCGGTGGCTGACGAGGTAATCGGGGTCGAGATCGACGCCGAGGCCGGCGCGGTCGGAGATTTTCATCCGGCCGTTTTTGATCTCAAGCGGGTTGGTTTCGGCCCAGGCGAGAGAGGTGGCGGTGCGGGTGCATTCGATGCGCGGACAGTTGAAGATCGAGGCCGCGAGCTGCTGGCTCGCGGCGTTGAGAAGGAGTCCCGAGACGTTGTGGAGCGTGATCGGGGTGCGGTAGAGCGCGGCGAGGTCGGCGATTTTCTTGGTGCCGGTGATGCCGCCAGACATGACGATATCGGGCTGGAGGCAATCGACCGCCTGGGACTGGAGGAACGGCAGCGCCCCCTCCGGCAGCTCGATGTTTTCGCCGGTCATGATCGGGAGGCGCGTGGTGCGGCGGAGCGCCAGCCAGTTCTCCGAAAAACCCGGCTGCACCGGATCCTCGTAGTAGAGCGGCTTGATCGGCTCGACCGCTTCGGCCACTGCGATGGCGCTCGGGATATCGAGCTCGCAATGGCAGTGGACGATGATGTCGATCTCTTCGCCCAGATGCTCGCGGGCGAGCTCATAGGACCGGCGGACCTTGCGCACGTCGCCGGGGGAGAGGCTCGGCACATATTCCTGCATGTGGAGATCAAGGGCGCAGTGGATATCGACCTTGAAGGCCGTGAACCCGTGCGGGTCGGCCTTGAGGATCGCCGCGTGCTCGGCCCAGGCGCCAGGATCGGTCGAGTCGAAATGCGGGCAGTGCGAATAGAGCGCGATGTCGTCGCGGAACTTGCCGCCCAAGAGCTTGTGCACCGGCTGGTTGAGGAGCTTGCCCGCCAGATCCCACAGCGCCATGTCGATGCCGGAAAGCACCTGCACTTCAGCGGGGCGCTGCGGATAGGCGTAGAACAGGTTGTGGTGGTGCACCGCGATATCGAGCGGGTCCTTGCCGATGAGCTTGAGATGCTTCAGACGCCCGCCGCCCAGCGCGTGGAGGTCGATCGCCGCCCGCACATAATCGCCATCGAGGCTTCCGCACTCGCCATAGCCGGAAATGCCCGCGTCGGTATCGATGCGGATGAGGCAAAAGCCGCTGTCGAGCCGCATGGCACGGATGGCGGTGATCAGGGTTTGCCCCCGATCGGCTGGGGACAGGTGGCTGGGCGTGGGCATGAGGTCTCCTCCGTTTGAGACGAGCCATAGCGCATGAGGGCCGGTGTGTCCTCTCCCGGCTTGGCAAAAAAGCGAGACCCGCAGATCGGTGATCTGCGGGTCTTCGTCAGGCTGGTTGGCGGATGGGATCAGGAGATGTAGAGCTGCACGCCGCCCTTGCCGTCGGGGAGGATCGAGACGACCTGGTCGACCTTGATCTTGTGTTCAGCGAGGAGCTTGACCGCGGCGGGGTCGGCCTTGAGCCCCTCGCGCAGCTGGTTGATCGACTGGGCGTCCTCGGTGATGAGGTTGGTCGCCTCGCCCGTGCCCTTCTGGTTCACCCAGGCCTCGTCATACTTCAGCACCGAAACAGTCTTGGCCGAGATGAGGTCGGCGATATCCTGCTTGTTGTAGACCGAGAGGTCGGTCTTGAAGTCGCTCATGGCGACGCCATTGCCGGGCGCGAGATCCGTCCAGGTCTGCGACGCATAGCTGGCGCCGACCGAGCCGAGAGCCATGACCGAAGCGATGATGGCCAGTTTCGAGAATGTGTTCATTTTAAAACTCCTTCAAAGCGCCACTTACGTCGATCCGCTGGCGCCAGTCTGGATCGGGGTTCACTGCTCTTGCAGCGACAGGAAACGGTCTAGCCCCGCCAATTGTCCTGATCCTCGCCCGAACTATACATCGCGTTAACGTCGCGGGCCGGTGCGGGAGCGGGCAAAAAGAAAGGGCGGAAGCTCAGCTTCCGCCCTGCGCACCGGGAGAGTGTGCGTGTATCTGGTCGGCTTATTTCGCAGCGACGATCAGCGTTGCGTCATTGACCTTGCCATTGGCGGCCCAGGTGATCGCGACCTTTTCGCCGGCCTTCAGCTTCGAGAAATCGCACTTGGCCGGGAACTGGTAGACGCTCTTGTCAGCCAGCGTCACGGTGCAGGCCTTGGCGTCCATCGAGGCGATCGCGCCGTCGGTAACGGTGGCAGCAGCAAACGCCATCGAGGAAGCGCCGATGGAAGCAACGAGCACGAACGGGATGAGCAGATTACGCATGATGAGATCCTCTGTTGAACTTTGGCTTTCACTGAGTGCGTTGTGCGGTTCAGTGAGCGGCGCGTCGGCGCCAACGAGGAGGAGATTGCGGGGTGCGCTTGTCGGGCCCTTGGCCGCAACTATACAGTTTTGCAAGGGAGCGCCCGGCCGGTCAGGCGCGGTCGGACGGGGTTGCCGGAAAGCTGACCGTGACCCTCAGGCCGGGTGCATTGTCGTCAAGCGTAATACTGGCCCGATGCCGCTCGACGATGGCCTTGACCAGCGCCAGCCCGAGCCCGGTACCCGGCGTGCTGCGTTCCGGCCCGACGCGGAAGAACGGCTCGAGCACCCGGTGGCGAAGTTCAGGAACGATGCCGGGGCCCGTATCGGCAACGACCAGCGCGGTGGCCCCTGCGTCGACGCTGACCCGGACTGAGATGGCGGCGCCATCCCCGGCATAGCGGGTGGCATTTTCGATGAGGTTGACGAGGAGCTGCTGCACCATGCGACGGTCGCCGTGGATGATGGCGGGAGCGCTATCGGGAAGCGCCACTGCGAGGGTCTGCCCCGCCGCCTCGGCCACAGGCTCAAAGGTCTGCGCCAGATCAGCTACCAGCACCCCGGCGTCGAAATCGACAAAGGTCGAACTGTCGTCCGACGCCTCGATACGCGAAATGCGGAGGATGGTATCGAGCACGCCCTTGAGATTGGCGAGCTCGTCTTCGGCCACGGCGATGAGGTCGGTGCGAAGGTCCGGGTCGGTGCTGCTCGCGGCGTCCTGCAGTGCCATCGACACCTTGTTGAGCGGGGTCTTCAGGTCATGGGCGATGGCGACCGCGGTGTTACGCGTCGTTTCCATCAGCTCCGACAGCCGGTCGAGATGGATATTGACCTGGCGAGCGACGAAATCGAGCTGGTCGTCCTTGTGGCTCACCGGTAGCCTCAGGCTCGTTTCGCCGCGCGAGACCTTGTCCAGCGTCTGATAGGTTGCATAGAGCTTCGAAGCGGACCGGTAGCTGAGGAAATAGCCCAGGGTCAGACTGCAGAGCAGGATGCCCAGTCCGGAGAGGATCAGCGACAAGAGGATCTGGTTGGTGGTGCCATCGACGATATCGGACGAGCGCCCGACGACGATCAGGTGCTGGCCGACCACTTCGGCGTAGCCATTATACTCGGCGCGTTTGAGAGGCGCCGCGTCCGTTGAAACCAGTTGGCCCCAACCGCGGAATTTCGGCGCAACGGTGAGGTTGCCGCTGACATGGGTGCCGCCGGCGGTGAACATGCCGAAGATATAGGTGGCGTCCGAGCGCGTGTCCGTGGCGCCGCGGATGAAGGTTTCGAGCCCTTGCTCGCCGCCGGCGCTGAACGCGTCGCGCAACAGTTCTGCGTCCTCGATAATCCAGTCGCGCTGCTGGCTGACCAGCGCCGTGCGAGTGGAGAGGAGGACGAACAGCCCACCCAGCAAAAGCACCGGGATCACCACCAGCATCATCAGCGCGGTAGTGCGGAAGGCGGTGCCGACGAGGGCCCTAGCGCGGTGCATGCAGGGAGTAACCCGCGCTGCGCGTCGTATGGATCAGCGGCACCTCGAACGGCTTGTCGATCTTGGAGCGCAGCCGGCTCATATGGGTTTCGACGACGGTGGTGCGGGGATCGAAATTGAAATCCCAGACCTGTTCGAGGAGCATGGTCTTGGTGACGATGCGCCCCGTATTACGCATCAGGATTTCGAGCAGCGCGAACTCCTTGGCTTGGAGCTCGATATTGCTGCCGGCGCGGGTGGCGGTGCGGGTGAGAAGATCGAGCTCAAGATCGTGCACAGCGAGCTTGGTCGATTGCGGCACCACCTGCGGGCGGCGGCCGAGAACAGTGAGCCGCGCCAGAAGCTCAGAGAAGTGGAAGGGTTTGACGAGATAGTCGTCACCACCGGCGAGCAAACCTTCGACCCGGTCATCGACATCTCCCATCGAGGTGAGAAAGATCACCGGCATCTTGCGGCCTGCAGCGCGCAGCGATTTGAGGACGGTGAGCCCATCCATCCCCGGCATCATCCGGTCGAGCACCAGCAGGTCACAGGGGTTGTAGAGGCAGTAGGACAGCGCATCGCGCCCGTCGGTGACGCACTCGACGCTGTGCCCTTCCTGTGACAGCCCCTTGCGCAGGAACTCCGCCGACTTGAGGTCATCCTCAGCCACCAGGATCTTCATCGAAATCGTCTCCTCACCGCGCCAGGCTCCGGCTCATCGGGATGACCCGTTATGCGCCCCTACCCCAGAACTGTCCCGTTGACCTCGGCCCGGTGCCGTCGCGCCAGCTCGTGGGTGATGGCAAGCGACGAGCGCAGCCGAGTCTCCGCGACAGCACTCACCGGCACCCTTAGCACCGTGGCGCCCCGACTGCCCAATTGGCGTGCCACGAAATCCGCTGGCTCATCAGGTGACAGCAGGAACACCGCAGCCCGGCCCGGTTCCAGAAACCTGGTCAACTCGAAGGCAATGCTGCCATCGATGCCGAACTCTTCAAGCGAGGAAACGAGGCGGGATGATGTCGTCTTTTCGAGCACGCCAACAAGCGGCAACAGGAAGAGGAGGCTCGACAAAAACGCCCGGAAACCGGTGCCCGAGGGCGCCGCGGTCCAGAGGTTGAGCATCTGGTTGAGCTGGATGGCGCCGTTCCGGTCGACCGTGGCGATCACCGCTTCGCCGATCTGCGGCAGAAAGGCCCGCTCCACCCCGAATAGATCGGTGCGCGCTTCATCGGCAAGACGGGCATCGGCATAGCCACCAACTATCAACTCGGACATGAGGCGGCACCTCTAAAAGAGTGCTGACGCGCAACGGGCAGGCTAGATTTGGCCCACCCGTTTTGCATGCGGCTTTGCCCAAGTTTACGAAAAGTTAAACTGCATGCCGCGGCGTGAGCTCAGAGGCCGAACCAGCGCAGCCGGCGGCTGAAGCCGAAGTGCTGCTTGTCGACACGCAGCGCTTCAGAAACGCCGTAGAACGTGCCGGTGGGCTTGGGGCCCGAGAAGAAATCGACATCGACCCGCGCGATGCGTTCGGCGCCGAACTCGATATAGCAAGAGCCGAAGCCAGGATTTCTGGCGGTTTGCTCCTCGTGGCCCGATGCCGACCCGGAGGCGGCTGGAACCAGCTTGCGCAAAGCGGTGTATTTTGCCCGCAAGGCGCTGGGGCAGGCCGAGCTGATCGCCACGGTTGGCGATAGCGTCGCGCTTGGTGATGGCATTGAGGTGCGCATCGATGCGCAATACTTCGAGACGGCCGCCAGGGCCGCGCTGAAAGCGCCCTCTGCCGCCACTTGTGCTGCGGCCGCCGATCTCTATACGGGTGAGCTGCTGCCCGATGACCTCTATGTCGACTGGCTCGAGGCACCCCGATCTGAACTGGTGCAACTGCACCTGTCGCTGCTGCGTGCCGGGGCGCTCTGGGACCGGCTGATTGCGGCGGAGCCCAGCGATGAGCCCGCCTATCTCGAGCTGATGGAAGCGGCGCTGACTGCCGGAAACCGCGCCGAAGCAATCCGGCTGTTCAACGCCTTGCGCCAGAACCTCAATGTCGAGCTCGGCATCGGCCCCTCGGCCAAAGCAGTTGCGCTCTATGAGCAGGCGCTGGCGAACTCGCCAATCGATGCCAGCGGGCAGACCGACCGCATCCGGGCCGCTCTGGCCTGGGGGCTGCTGCATCTCAACAGCGGCGAATTCGACAAGGCGCGTGCTGTGGCTGAAGAGACGCGCCAGCTCGCCATGGCCGCAGGGCTTGTGCGCGAGGTGGGCGAAGCGAGTGCGCTGTTTGCGCTCTGCGCCCATATGCAGGGTCGGTGGAAGGAAGTGTTCCGAACCGAGTTCATCGATTGGGCCCGCAAGCGCCCGGACAAGGTTTCGCAGATCTTCGATGGCCACCTCTGCCTCGCCGAATTCTGCATGTGCAGCGCCAAGGGTCACCAGGAGATCGGCAGCGCGGCGCTGGAACTGCTGGCAGTGGCCGAGGGTGCAGGCTCGCTGCCGGGCCGGGGCCTTGCCTCTTTGATCCTGGGCGAAGCGGCGCTGTTTTCGGGGCAGATGAGCGAGGCCGAGCGGCTGCTGACGGCGGCCGAGGCACTGCTGGCCGAGGCAGATGCCCCTTCGGGCAGGGCGCTGGCGCTGGAACGGCTGGCTGAACTGGCGTTGTCGCGCGGCCAGAAGTGGCAGGCCGGGCGCCTGATCCAGCGAGCGCTGGGGATTGCCGCGCAATCGTGGATCGCGCCGCATCTGGTGATCCGCCTGCAGGGGCTGCTGGTGCGCGCCGCGCCGACCAAACCGAAGGCGCTGCAGGCGATTGCCGAGGGGGACCGGTTGCTGGCGGACCAGAGCCATGGCTGCCAGCCGTGCTCGATGGCATTCCGCGTCGCGTCGGCGACGGTGTTGGCCGAAATGCACGAGCTGTCGCAGGTTGGCCGCCGGCTCGACGAAGCTGAACGGATCGCCGGCATGTGGCAGGGCGGACCCTGGGCCGCCGCCGTGTGGGAAGCCCGTGGCGTGCAACGGCGCGCCGAGGGCGCTGAGAGCCGCGCCCTCTCAGCCTTCGAAGAGGCGGCGAGCAGCTATGCCGCGCTCGGCCGCCCCGCCGATGAGGCCCGCTGCCGCGATCGCATCGCCACGGCGGGCCTAAGTCAGGCCGTTTGAAGCGCAGGCGGCAGCTCGTCCTTACGTGCGGGTGGGAAGACCAGCGCCATGGCAGCGGCGGCGAGGCCCACGGCTGCAGAGGCGATGTAGAGCCAGTGATAGGTACCGAAGGTATCGTAGAGCCAGCCGCCGCCGAGCGGGCCGAAGGCCATGCCGATACTCGAGGTCATGGTCATGGCGCCCAGCACCGTGCCCATGACGCCAGCGCTGAAATACTCGCGCGCCAGCACCGAATAGAGCGGCATGACGCCGCCATAGACCATGCCGAGCACCACCGCGAGGAGGTAGAAATGGTTGAGTTCGGACACGTAAATATAGGCGTAGATGCCGACGGCCTGCAGCGCGAGGCCGACCACGATCACCCGCCTGACGCCGAGCCGGTCGGCCAGCGTGCCGAACAGCACCCGGCCGAAGAGGCCCGCGACGCCCTCGACGCTGTAGATGGTCGCCGCGCCCATCGCCGAGGCACCACAGATCATGGCGTAGCTGACGGTGTGAAAGATCGGCCCGGAATGGGCAGCGCAACAGAGAAAGAAGGTTGTGGCGAGAACGATGAACTGCGGAGTCTTGAGCGCCGAGATCGCGAGGGAGGGTGCGCGGGCCGCTCCCATCGCAGGAGCTGTGGTGGGCTCGGCGAGTAGTGGCGCGCGGCGGATCAGGAGGCTCGCCGGGACCAGGAGGATCATGGCGCCGAGCGCGATCCACAGCATGGCGCTGCGCCAGCCATAGGTCTGGATCAGGAGCGCTGCAAAAGGCGTGATCACCATCGGCGCGACGCCGCCGCCGATCGAGACCAGCGACACCGCGAGACCACGGTTCTTGTCGAACCAGCTGAGCGTTGCCGAAATGATCGGCGCAAAGAATGCGCCGCCCGAGGCGCCGACAAGACCGCCATAGGAGAGCTGGAACAGCCACAGCTCGTGGGCCTGGCTGGCAATGACGAGGCCGACGCCGAGCAGCACGGTCGCCATCAGCACCACGGGGCGCGCGCCGATCCGGTCGCTGAGCGTGCCCCAGCCGAAGCCCGCGACGCCCATAACCACAAAGCCGATGGTCATGGCGGTAGAGATGCCTGCTCGGGTCCAGCCGGTATCGGTGGCCATGGGCTGCAGATAAACCGGCAGCGCAAACAGCGCCCCCATCGCGACGCAGGTGATCACCGCCCCGGCGGCAACCACGACCCAACCATACCGATTACCCATCTGACCGATCCCTTCTGTCATCGCCCGATGAAGAGTCGTTCGGCCGGTGCCGAATTCGACATCAGGCGCCAGAAAAAGGTCAGGCCCGATACGTCACTTAGGCATATGCTTAAGTGAAATGTCAATCGGGAGAAGCGGGGCGGGGCTAATTCAGCCCTTCACAGCACCCTGCAGCAACGCCGCCACGAACTGGCGCTGGAAGATCAAAAAGATCGCGATGGTCGGGGTGAGGATCAGCAGCGCGCCGGCGCAAAGCAGAGGCACATCGGTGCCCCATTGCCCCTGGAATGCGCCGAGTGCGCCCGCCATGGTGCGCTGCAGCGGATCCTGGATCAACACGACCGGCAGCAGGAACTGGTTCCACGTCCAGAGAAAGAGGAGGATCGTCAGCGACATGATCGCGGGCTTCGCGATCGGCACTTGCACCAGCCAGAACTGCTTCCAGTCACTGGCGCCGTCGATCTGCGAGGCCTCCGCGAGTTCCTTGGGCACGCCGATGAAGTGCGTGCGCATCCAGTAGACGGCGAAGGGCATATAGAGCCCGATCAGCGGCAGGATGATCGCAAAGCGGGTGTTGAGGAGGCCCAGCGCCTTAATCTCGTAGTAGAGCGGCGTGATCACTGCCTCGAAAGGCAGGGTCAGGCCGAGGACGAAGACCAGGTAGAGCCAGCTGCCGCGACCCTTGTCGAACTTGGCGAGGCCATAGCCGGCCATGGTGGCAAACAGCACGCTGGCCGGCACGACGCCGAGGATGATCAGCGCGCTGGACCAGAGCAGCTGATCCATCTTGGCGACTTCAAAGGCCTTGGCGAAATTCACCCATTGCGGATCGGCCGGCCATTCGAGCCCCTGCGGATAGGTACCGGAAGGGGCCAGCGCGGCGGTGAACATGCTGAGGAAGGGCAGGAGCGTCAGGATCATCAGGACGATGATCAGAATGCGCGCCACCAGCGCGTTGGCGGTGAGGGTGGTGTTCATCGCCGCACCCGGGTCAGCCACTGGATGGGAAGGACGCAGACCAGCACCAGCACCATGAGGAAGATGGCGAGCGCCGAGGCGAGGCCGACCTGCCGGTGCGCAAAGGCCAGCCGGTAGATTTCGAGGCCGGGCACCGTGGTCTGGAGGCCGGGGCCGCCGCCAGTGGCGATGTAGACGATATCAAAACTCGCAAGCGCCGCGATCACCGTGACGGTGACACAGACGCCGAGCTCCTGCCGGAGGCCGGGCAGCGTGATGTAAAGGAATTCCTGCACCGGATTGGCGCCATCGAGCCGCGCCGCTTCATAAAGCGAGGGCTCGATCTTGGTGATGCCGGTGACCAGCAGCATGGTGCAGAGCCCGAGCAGCACCCAGGCGCCGATCAGCCCGACAGCGGGGAGCGCGAAGGTGAAGTCGCCGAGCCAGCCGCGCGCCAGATCGCCGAGCCCGATGCCACGCAGCACCTGGTTGACGAGGCCGGTCGAGGCAAACATCCAGCTCCAAGCAATGCCGGCTGCGACCAGCGGGATCACCTGCGGGAGAAAGAGGACGATGCGGGTGGCGGTACCGAACGGGCCGCTCAAATGCTCGCGGATCACCGCCGCGACGGCAAGTCCGAGCACCACCGGAATGACGGTGAAATAGAGCACCAGCTGGAAGGCGTTGCCGATGACCTGGAGCAGGTCGGAATCGGTGAGGACGATCAGGTAGTTATTGAGTCCGACGAACCGCATCTTGCCGATGCCATCCCAGCGCTGCAGCGAGTAGAAAAGCGACATCGCCAGCGGCACGAGGACAAAGGCGGCGTACATCAAGAAGGCCGGGGCGATGAACACCAGCGCGCCGACGGTCGTTCGGCGCATGCCCAATATTCCCCTGCCACTCTTGGGGGAACGAAGCGGGGCGGCCGAAGCCGCCCCGTCAGAGACTGTGCTGGACGACGATGGCGTCAACGCGAAAGTTCTTTCTCGTACTCGGCCTGCACCGCGTCGAGAAGGCCCTTCGCGGTCTGCTGACCACCGACCATCTTCTGCAGCTCAGGCGTCCAACCGGCAGCAAAGATCGCACCGGTGGCGTTGGCGATAAAGTCCATCGCGCCGTTTTCCTTGGCCAGAACCTGACCGGCAGAGAGCGTCGCCTCGGTCACCGAACCCGGCGTGACCGCAGGGATGGCGAGATCGGGCGGACCGCCCGGGTTGGAGCCGCCGACGGCGACGTTGATCTTGCGGGCTTCCTCGTCGGTCGCAACCCAGTTGAGGAAGAACGCCGCACAATCGGCATTCTTGGCCTTGGCGCCGATACCGTAGGTGAGCGGCGCCGACATCGCCGCATGACGGCCGCCTTCGGTGGCAGACGGCATCAGGAAGAAGCCGTATTTGCCCGCAGCCTGCTTGTCGAGATTGCCCGACTCCCAGTCGCCATTGAACAGGAACACGCCTTCACCGCCGATAAAGCGGCTCATCATCTGGAAGTACTCGATCGAGTTGGCATCGGCCGGGAAATAGCCCGCCTTGACCCAGCTTTCGAGATGTTCGGCCGCCTTCAGATTGTCCGGCGTGTTGATGGTGGCGCCGTCCTTCTGGAAGATCCAGTCATTGATCGGCTCGGGAGCCCCGAACGAACCCATCAGGTTCTGCAGCGGGAAGGCCAGACCACCGGTCGACTTGTTCCACTGCATGATCGGCTGCAGGCCGGTTTCCTTGGCCTTGGCGAGCAGTGCATCAAACTCGGCAAGCGTCTTGGGCGGCTCGGTCATCCCGAGCTTGGCGGCGAGATCCTTGTTGTAGAACACGCCGGTCAGCGAATAGTTGAGGCCCATCGCATAGAGCGAACCGGTGCCGCGCGGGCGGCCGCCGGCTTCGACGCGCAACTGCACCAGTTGGGCCGAGGGGAACTTGTCCCAGCCGAAATCGGTGTAGTAGCCATCGAGGTTCTTCAGCAGGTCGTTGGCGACGAGGTCGCTCATCGAGGGCAGGCGGATCAGGTCCGGTGCGTTATCCTCGGAGAGCACCCGCGGGCTGTTCTCCATGAGGTTGGCGAACTGGTCTTCCTTGATGTCGAACGTGACATTGGGGAACTGCTTGGTGAATTCCGCCGAGAGGTTCGTCGGCAGCGGAAAGCCCGTTTCGAAATATGAGTTCAGCACCACCGGGTCAGCGCCGCAGGTGGGCGCAGCCATTGCCGGGCCAAAGGCCAGGGCGGTGGACAAAATGACGGTCACGCGAAGCGCATGGCGAGAATGTGATCTCACAACTACCTCCTCCAGATAGGGTATGCAGTGGATATTTCCGGTCTGCTAAATGGATTTAGCGCATGGTGGGGGGAGGCTGTCAATATGCCTTTGGCCGCCCCTGAGGGATGCGATCGGTGCGGCTAGGTCACGATTTGTCGAAGCGCATCGAGAATGGCGGTAGCGCGCAGATCCCCTGCACCCTCCATCCAGTTGGTCACATAGCCGAAGCCGATGCGATGGCGCGGATCGGCAAAACCGACCTGTCCACCGGCGCCGTCATGGCCAAAGCTGCCCTCGCCGATAAAGCGGCGCGCTTCGGAATCGAGCTGGAGCCCCATGCCCCAGCGCGGAAATGGCGGCTGCGCTTCAAACACCGGCGCCCCTTCGGTTTCTGTCTGGGTGGCGCGCGCCATGATCGCATCGCCAATGAGGCGCACGCCCTTGGTGGGCACCACGGTGGCCGACCAGATGGTCGCGAGCGCCGCGGCCGTGGCGATGCCACCGGCGCCGGGGATTTCTGCAGCCTGCACCTGAGGATCGTTGAAGCCGCCATCGGCGGTGACCAGTGAGGGTGGCAGCGCTCCACCCAGCGTCATGGCGCGATAGGGCCAGTTTGGCGCGGGCTTTGCCGCTTCATCGACCCAGAGTTGAGCGAGGCCCGGGGCGACCTGGAGATGCGCCGGTCGGTTCATCTCGCTGGCGGGCAGCCCGACCCAGGCATCGACACCTAGGGGACTAGCGATAGCTTCGGCGAACACTTGCCCCACCGGCTTACCGGTGATCCGCCGGATCACCTCGCCGATCAGCCAGCCATGGGTGATGGCGTGGTAGGCATAGCCCTGACCCAAAGGCCAGAGCGGCTCCTGCGCGGCGAGGAGACTGGTGACCTTGGTCCAGTCCAGCATATCCTCAAGACTCAGATCCTGGCGCGGGGCGGAGAGCCCCGCTTTGTGCGCCAAAAGGTGCCGGACAGTGACGCTACCCTTGGAGGCCGCAGCAAATTCTGGCCAATAGCTGCTCACCGGCGCGTCGTAGTCGAGGCGGCCCGCTTCGACGAGCTGCGCCGCGAGGATCGACATCAGCCCCTTGGTACACGAAAAGATCACCGACGGGGTGGTGGCGGTCCAGGCCTGACCGGTCCGCTCATCGGCGATGCCGGCCCAGAGATCGAGCACGGTTTCACCATCGCGCCGGACGTGGAGCGCTGCGCCCATGCTCGGGCGGTCATCGAAGCCGGCCCGGAACGCTTCGGCCACCCGTTCAAGACCGGGGGCCACATGCCCCGAGATCGCGATTGTCATGAGCTCTGCTCCACGCTGAGGTAGCCATCCGCATCGAGGATGAGCGGCAGGGGATCGGAAATGCCACCGCCAAAGGTGCCATCGGCCGCGACGTTAACGAAAGCGAGAAGCTGCGGCTTGCCGCTGCGATCGAACGCGACGCGGCCGGCGTAAAGATGTTCGTCGACGATGAGCCGCGCCGCCGACGGATCGACCGGGCCGGGAAAGGCGCCGACCGGGAAGGTCCAGATGCCGCCCAGCTGCTCAGCCTTGCCACCGGCGAGCCGGCTTTGGTTGCAGCAGAACACCAGGTGCATTTGCCCGCCGACTTCGAGCAGCTGCAGCACTTCGAGATGGGCAAAACCGGCGCCGGGGACGCTGAGCGGCGGCTGCGCCTGCCAGCTGACGAGATCGGTCGAAATGGCGTGCCCGATGACACCGCGGTCAAACTCATCGCCAGCGCGGTCGCGCGCCGTGATCAGCATGTGCCAGTTGCTGTCACCGGGAACGCGGAACACCCATGGATCGCGCCAGGCCTCTTCCGGCCAGCTGGAGCTGCCCAGTACTTCGTAGAGCGCAGGGTCAGCGACCGAAACCGGACCCGGCTGCTTGGTCCAGGTGAACAGATCGGGCGAAGTGGCGACCCCGACGGTCTCGATGTTGGCAAAGCTATCGGGGCTAAGGAAACGCGAGCCGGTGTAGAACAGCCACCAGAGGCCGTTGTCGTCGCGGATCGTGCAGCCGGTCCAATTGGCGGTATCGTCGAAGGCACCCTTGGGGCCGGGCTCGAAGATCTGGCCGTGGCTGGTCCAGTTGCGGAGGTCCGTTGAGGTCGCGTGCCCGATGCGCGCGTTGCGATGCCGGAGATTGGGATCGCCCAGCGCCTTGGGGGCGTGGAGGAAGAACATGTGGTACCGCTCGCCATCATCGGCGAGCCAGAAATCCCACACCCAGTACGCGTCCAGTTGGAAGGCCATGCTCTACCCTTGCTAAATGGTTTTAGCAGATGCAATGCTATGCACTGGTTGTCAAGCGAACGCGGCGCGACTATCCAGTTCGCAATTGAGGTGATGCGGCCCGCGCCGCCAAGGGGAATACCGCCAGGTGGTGGCCAAAAAGCGTGTAACGCTCGCAGATGTGGCAAGGCTTGCGGGATTGTCGCCGACGGCAGCCTCGATGATCCTGACGGGGCGTCCCGACACGAGGCTATCGGCCGAAGCGCATGCCAAGGTGCACGCTGCCGCCGCCAGCCTCGGGTACCGGCCGAATGCCGCCGCCCGCGCGCTGCGCACCGACCGCTCGCGCTCGATTGCCTTCATTTCGGATTATGTGGCGACCACCCGTTACGCCAACGGCCTGATCCGCGGTGCGCTGGCAGCCGCCGAGGAGGCCGGGCATGTGATGCTGGTGCTGGAAACCGGCGGTGCCCCTGAGCGCGAGATCGAGGCGGTACGCGCCGCGCTCGACCGGCAGGTTGACGGCATCATTTTTGCCGCGATGCGGGCGCGTGAAGTGTTCGTGCCCGACGTGCCGATCGCGGCGCCGGTCGTGATGCTCAACGGCAGCAGTGCACGCTTTCCGATTTCAGTGGCGCCCGATGAATTCGCCGGCGGGCAGACCGTGGTGCGGCTTTTGGCCGAGGCCGGCGTATCGGAGCGGATCGTGCTGCTGGGTCATAACCCTGATGACGAGCGCGGACTGTTCCGATCCGAGTTCATTTCGCGCCGCATCGCCGGCATCAATCACGAGATGGCGGAGCGCGGACTGCGGTTTGAAAAGCAACTGAGTTGCTGGAACTGGGAGCCCGACCACGGTTACGACCTGACCAAGTCGATGCTGCGCGACACATCGCCCACCGCCATTCTCTGCCTCAACGACCGGTTGGCCTTTGGCGCCTATCAGGCCATTGGGCAAACCGGGCTGAGCATTCCCAACAACATCGCCCTCGTCTCCTTCGACAACGACGAAGTCGCGTCCTACCTGCGCCCCGGGCTCACCACGGTCGGACTGCCGCACGAAGCGATGGGACGGGAGGCGATGCGCCTGCTGCTCGACCCTGCGAGATCACCGGGCGAAACCCTGATCGAAATGCCGATCATGCGCCGCGGCTCGCTGCCGGAGCAGGCGCCAACGCGGTAGCGTTGATTACTCGAACACCGAACCGAAGCCGGTGATGGCAGCGGGGCTGCCGCCGCTGAGTTCGATACCGGCGCGGGCCGCCATGGCGATGGAATCGTAGACCGGAATGCCGAACTGGGCTTCCCAAGCTGCGGCATAGGGCGTTGCGGCAAGGTTGGTGCAGAACGGCAGGATCACATCGGGCCGGTCTGCAGCCGCATTGGCGACCATGCGGTTCATGGCGGCTGAGGGCACGGTGGCGAAGGCGAAGTTCTCCGAAATACCGAGGCAGGGCGAGGTGGAGCAGACAAAGCCCTCGCGTGTGAAGGTGTCGAGGATACGGGCCTGCACATCGCCGGTATAGGGCGTGACGAAGGCGATGCGCTGCATCTGCTTTTTGCGCAGGAGATCGACCAAGGCCAGCGTCATAGTCGTGGTGGCGATGCCGGTGCGCTCTTCGAGTGCGGCGCAGAGTTGCCGGTCCGCCTCGAGGCCGCGCCAGCCGCCGGACGTACCATTCCAGACAATGGCCTGGGGCCGCATGTCGGCGAGAAGCGACGCGGCTTCCAGCATCGGCGCGGCGTCGAACTGCGCGAGGCCCTTGGCGCCGATGGTGATTTCGGTGACCCGGATGCGCGCATAGTGCGCGGTGATCTCCGGCGCGCCTGCCAGGAGCAGCGCCGTCATCGGTTCGAGCGAGGTGTTGGAGGACGGGGTGATCATGCCGATGCGGATGCGGGTCACTTCAGTTGTCCTCTCACAGACCAATGCGCGGGTCGGCCAGCGACTGGCTGACTTCGACGACCATGTTGACGAGAATATAGAAGGCCCCGAACACCATCGAGACGCCGAGCACCGCCGAAAGGTCGGAACTGGCGAAGGCCTGCACCATGTAGAGCCCAAGCCCGGGCCAGGAGAACACGCGCTCGACGATGAGCAGATTGCCAAACAGCAACCCGACCTGGAGGCCGATCATCGATAGCGGTGCCGAGGCGGCGTTACGGAGGCCGTGGCGGAGCACAACGGCGGTTTCGCTCAGCCCCTTGCCGCGCCCGGTACGGATATAGGTCTGCTTCATCACATCGTGAAGCGAACCATTGAGGCTGCGCCCAACCGCCACCGCGATGGGCAGGGCCAGCGCGATACCAGGCAGGATCAGGTGCGCCAGCGCATCCAGCGCAATCTCGGGGCGGCCGACGAGGAACCCATCGATGAAGTTGAAGCCGGTTGGACCGACAAAGCGCCGGATGCTGAGACGCCCCGCCCCCGGCAGCCAGCCGAGCTTGAACCAGAAGAAGTAGACGAGCAGCAGCGCCGAGAGAAAGATCGGCGTTGACCCGGCTGCGAGCAGGGTAAGCCGGATGGCCCCTGAGCGGCGCAAGCTGTTCTGCAGCACCGCCAGCACCGCCGCCAGACCGACCCCGAGGAGCATGGCGAAGGCGCCGAGCTCAGCGGAAGCCGGCAGGTATTTGCGGACATCATCGCTCACCGGCTGGCGGGTTCGGACCGAGGTGCCGAGATCGCCCTGGGTGAGCCGGTAGAGGAACCGGCCGTACTGCACCGGCATCGGATCGTTGAGCCCGAGCTGCTGGCGCACCTTTTCGAGCGTTTCGACCGGCGCGGTGGGACCTGCAAGCGCGCGCGCCGGATCGGCCGGGATGATGCTTTGGAGGCAGAAGACGATGAAACTCATCGCCAGAAGGACGATAAACAGGCTGGCGATGCGCTTGACGAGATAGAGCAGCATATCAGGCGCCCCTGAGTGCGGCGCGGATGCCGTCGCCGGCGAGGTTGGCGAGGATGCACATCAGAAAGATCAGCACGGCGGGGAGGATCGGCAGCCACCAGTAGACGGTGAGGCTGTCGAGCGCGCGCGAGGTCATGGCGCCGAGTTCCGGCGCCGGGGCGGGCTGGCCGAGGCCGAGAAACGACATCAGCGACATCGTCATGATGATGTTGGCGACGTCGAGCGTCGCAGCGACGAGGAGCGAGGGGACCGCACCGGGCAACAGGTACCGCAGCAAGAGCCGCGGGCCGCGCACGCCAGCGACCCGCGCCGCCTCGACATGCGGCCGGCTCTTGAGCCGCCGGATCTCGTCGCGGCAGATGCGCGCGTACCAGGGCCACCAGAAGATCGCGATGGCGATCATGGTATTGAGCAGCCCCGGCCCCAGCGCGGCGACGACTGCCAGGGCGATCAGCGTCGAGGGGAGAACGAGGAACAGTTCGATGATGCGCTGGATGACCAGATCGACGACCCCGCCAGCCGCGCCAGCGATGGTGCCGATTACCGCCCCGACGATGAGGCTGAAGACGATCACCGCCAGCCCCGGCAACCAAGTGTATTGCACCCCGAGGACGACGCGCGAGAACAGGTCGCGGCCGATCTCATCGGTGCCGAACCAGTGCGCGCTGGTCGGTGGCAGGAAGGCTTCGGCGACGCGAAGTTGCGGATCGAACGGGGTGATCCACGGCGCGGCGAAGGCAAGGAGCGTGATCAGCAGCACGCCAACTATGCCCACCGTTTCGAGCCAGCCGACCCGGCGGAACAGTTCGCGCCAGTTGATGCGGGGACCCAATGGTGCGGCAGAAGAAGTAGGCATGCTCATGAGCTGAGTTCTGTCTGGAGGTGGGGCATGGCGGCGATCAGCGAGCGGGTATAGGCGGCCCTGGGTGCGGCGATCAGCGTGTCGGGATCGCCATCCTCGACCAGTTCGCCGTGCTGCAGCACTGCGATACGATCAGCGATGATGCGGGCCGCGGCCAGATCGTGCGTGACGAACAGCATGGCCATGCCGAGGCGGCGCCGGAGATCGCCCAGGAGATTGAGGGTGGTCGCCGCCAGCGACACATCCATGGCGCTGATCGGCTCGTCGCAGAGGAGGAGTTTTGGCGGCACCACCACGGCGCGGGCCACCACGGCGCGTTGGCACTGGCCGCCCGAGAGCTCGGCGGGGAGCGCGTGCATCAGCGCCGGATCGAGACCCACGAGATCGAGTGCTTCGGCAACCATTTCGCGCCGCGCGGCGGCACTGAGCCCTGATGGCCGCAGCCGCTCGCCGATCTGTTCGCCGATGGTGAGCCATGGCGTAAGCGCCGAGACGGCATCCTGGAACACCACCTGCGGCGCGATCCTGTCGACCCGCGAGACGTCGCCGCTATCGGGCTTGAGCAGCCCCGCCGCGATCCGGAGGATGGTAGACTTGCCCGAGCCACTCTCCCCCACCAGCGCCACGCACTCGCCCTGCCGGATGCTGAGATCGACCGATTTCAGCACCGGACGCGGCTGGCGGCCGCCCCAGAGGGTACGGGGACCGGTAGCGAAGCTCTTCGAGACCTTGAACAATTCGAGCGCCACCCCGCTTTTCTGGATGTCGTGGCCGGGCCAAGGCGCCGTCGCCACGCTCTCACGCACCAGCGTCTGGGTTTCTGCTGCGTGAAAGCAGGCGACTTCTCCTGGCCGAGTGCCCACAGCCATCAGTTGTGGCCGTTGCGATCGGCAGTCATCGGCGGCAAGCGGGCAGCGGTGGGCGTAGGCGCAGGCGGTTTCGATACTGACGGGACGCGTGCGCTCAACCGGCAGGGTGGGAAGCGGCCGCAGCCGGTCTGAGGAGAAGTCGAAACGGGCAGCGAGCAGCCCGGCTGAATAGGGATGGGCCGGCGCGCGAATCACGTCGCGCACATTGCCGATTTCGGCGACCCGCCCCGCATAAAGCACCAGCACCCGGTCGGCGAGCGCCGCCGCGACGCTGAGATCGTGCGTGACAAAGAGGATCGCGGTCTGCTGTTCCCGCGCCAGGTCGCGCAGCAAGTCGAGGATCTGCGCCTGAATGGTGACATCGAGCGCCGTGGTCGGCTCATCGGCGATCAACAGCTTGGGTCCCGCCATCATCGACATGGCGATCAGCACGCGCTGGCGCTGCCCGCCGGAGAGCCGGTGCGGGAAGGACTCAGCGATGCGTTGCGGATCGGGCAAGCCGGTACGGGCCAGCCAATCGAGGATCTTGTCATCGCTGCCGGTGGATTCGGCCATCTGGCGGCGCACCGTCATGGTCGGGTTGAGGGCACCCATCGGGTCCTGCGAGATGGCGCGGACGAGGTGACGGCGGGCGGCGCGCAACTGGCTGTCCCTGGCGTCGACGATTTCGACGCCGGCCAGCCGGATCGACCCGCTGACCTGCGGCTGGCTTTCGCGCGGCAAGAGGCCCTGCAGCGCCAATCCGATCGTCGATTTGCCCGAGCCGCTTTCCCCGACCAGCGCAATGATTTCGCCCGGCGCCGCGGAAAAGCTCACGCCATCGAGGACGCGGTTGGCCCGGCCGTCACGGCTGAGCACCACGCTGAGGTTGTCGATGATGAGGACGGGTTCAGTCATAATAGTCGGGGGCGAGCTTGATCTGCTGGATAAGTTCGGGGTCGTGGGTGAGCATCAGCATCGCGCCGCGTTCGGCCACTTCGCGGTTGATGCGGCGGATCGAGGCCAGCGCCTCTGCCTCGTCGGTGAGCCCACCGGGGAGGATCTCGTCAGTGAAATTGATCATCAGGTCGCCGACATCGGCCGCCAGCACCACCTGGCCGGTGTTCGGCAGCGTCACCACCAGCGACTGATGGCCCGGCGAATGACCTGGCGTGGCGATGATCGTCAAACCATCCATCAGCTCGACATCGCCCTCGACCACCTGCCATTCGAGGCCGGGAAGATCATAGTCGGAGCCGAAGAAATAGGACGGCGCCTTGCCGGAGCGGACGAAATCGAGCTCGCGCTGCGAAACGATGAAGCGCGCGTTCTTCATGTGCTTGATGTGGCCGGTGTGATCGGCGTGAAGGTGCGAGAGGATGACGGTCGAGATGTCATCAAAGCCGATGCCGATCTCGTTGAGCTGGCGCTCCATCTCGTGGTGCGGTTTCACCACCGGCGGCGGGTCCCAGCCGGTCGAGATATAGAGAGCATTGAGCCGCTCGGGGTCGCGGAGGTTCGCCTCGTCGAGCCCGGTGTCGAACAGCACCCAACCCGCATCGGTATCGAGCAGATAGGCCGAAATCGGCACCGATATGATGAAGCGCGCCCCGATATTGTGGGTGGAGACGGTCTTGGGGATAATCTCGAAGCCGCATAGCAGCACGAACAGTCGCTTGACGCTGGTCATGGATATTGCCTCGTCACGTGAAGGGGGAGCCGCGCCGGACCAGCCGGCGCGGCCAGAGCCTTATTTGGCCCAGTGGACAGTGGCGAAATCGATGTTGCCCGGCGGGAACACGGGGCGGAGGCCGAGGTCAACGAGGCCATCGGCGGCAACCACCACATCCTGCACATCGACCAGCGGGATGAAGAGCCCGGCATCGAAATACATCTGCCCGGCCTTTTCGTAGAGCGCGTTGCGCTTTTCGATATCGGTCAGGAGGCCCGCCTCGGCGACGATCGCATCGGCTTCCGGCAGTTCGACGCCGAAGAAGTTGATCGGTGCGCCCTTGGTGTAAAATACCGTCGCCTGGTTTTCCGGGTGCGCGGCATCGGGGCTGGAGCGCGAGATCAGCAGGTCCGGCGCGGCCGGATCACCCTTCACCGCGTAGGCGCCGCCCTGCGGCAAAACGTTCACCGTGGCATCGACGCCAATCTGCGCCAGCTGGGCCACCATCAGGTCGACGGCACGGCCGACATTGGTCGTTTCCTCGGTGGCATAGCCAAGCACCAGCTTGACCGGACCAGCCGCGGTGATGGCTGCCTTCGCGGCGTCCATGTCGGTGGGGAACACCACCGGCGTCTTGGGGTCGAGCATGGTCACCTGGTAGAGCGACTTCGCTGGCGTGGCGTAGTCGCCGAACGCATCCTTGACCCAAAGCGCGGGGTTGATGGCGGTGAGCACCGCCTCGCGGATCTCAGGGTTATCGAGCGGCGAGCCGGGCTTCACGAAGGCTTCGACCAGCGCCATGCTGGGGATCGCCGTTGCTTTGACGCCCGCGGGCAGGCTGGTCAGCTGCGCCCACGGATAGTTATTGGGCACGGCATCGATCTCGTTGGCCTGCAGCTGCAGGATCTGCTGGCCGACATCGGGGATCACGGGAATCTGGATTTCGCTGAAGAACGGCTTTTCGCCCCAATAGGCATCGTTCCGCTCGAGCGTATATTCTTCGCCGCGCTTGAACTCGGCGAGCTTGAACGGACCGGTGCCCACCGCATGCTCGTTGAGCCAGGTCTTGCCGACATCGTCGCCGGCATGTTCGGCCAAAGCCGCGGGACTGATGACCTTGGGCCCCCAAGGGCTCGACAGTGCATCAAGGAACGACGGCTGCGGGTGGCCCATGGTCAGCACCAGGGTCGCTTCGTCTGGCGCCTGCATGTCGGTGACGTTGGCGAGGAAGTAGCTGAGGATGAGATCGTTATCACGGCGGCGCTTGAACGAATTGATCACCGCATCGGCATTGAACGCCGTGCCGTCGTGGAAGGTGGCGCCGGTGACGAGATGGAAGGTGTAAGTCAGCCCGTCAGGTGACACTTCCCAGCTCTTGGCGAGCAGCCCGACCACCTTGGTGGTACCGGGCGCATATTCGACAAGGCCTTCATAGACATTGTTGATGGCGCTGAGGGCCCCGACCTCGAAGGCATTGTCGGGATCGAACGAGCCGATATCGGAGAAATATGGAACCCGCAGCGTTTCCTGCGCCGCGACCGGGGCCGCTGTCAGCAGCATGGCGGCTACGAGACTGATGGCGCCGAACCCTTTGGTAGCAAGACCAAGCCGGTGGAGTGCCGATGTCCGCGTTATCGCGGGTGAGGCATATTTTTGCATGTCGCTTCCCTTTCATCTGTTCAAGAAAGGGATTGGTTGAAGACCACACCGCAGCCAATCCCTTGGCTTACGAGGTCTCCCGGGCTTTTGTCCCGCCGTGTGTCCAGCCAGATGTCTCCTGGGCCGGTGGTAGCTCTCGGACCTGACGTGCACCTGGCACCGGAACCCTAGCCCCCAAACTCACCACTATCAAAGCAAGGCGCATGCCAGAAAATTATCGTTGAGAATCAAAGAGAGGAGCGAATCCATTTGCCGCCGTTGTGTGCAACGGATGGACACAAGATTACGAAATGAGCATAAAGGGCATCAGGCTATTTCTTAGGCGCATGGGCAGAGGGGCACAAAATGGCGGTTGAACTTGGGGCGACGATGCGCGTTGTCCGCCCCTATCCCAATGTCATCGGCTTTTATGATGGCCGCATAGTCGGGGTTCGCGCCCATTCGGCGGCGCCTAACTGGCTCGATGACGGCGCCTTCACGCTGGGGTGCTGCTCATTCGCCATCGTCGATGGCGACGAGGCGCTGGTTTACGACACCCACATGTCGATCCCGCATGCGCGGATCGTCAGGCGGACGCTGGAGGCGATGGGCATCACGCGGATGCGGGTGATCCTCAGCCACTGGCACACCGACCATGTGGCCGGGAACGCGGTGTTTTCAGATTGCGAGATCATTGCCAGCCCGCTGACCAACGCCGCACTGATCGACAACCGAGACTGGCTGGAAAACAACGACCCGCCAATCAAGCCGTTGGTCATGCCAACCACCGTGCTGGACGGAGAAACCACGCTGCATGTCGGCAATACCGTGGTGGAGGTGCGCTTTCTCGATATACATAGCCACGACGGCACGGTGCTGCTGCTGCCGCAATCGGGCGTGCTGCTGGCCGGCGATACGCTGGAAGATACTGTGACCTATGTGGTCCAGCCCGAGCGGCTCGCCATCCACCTGCGCGATCTCGACCGAATGGACTCGTGGGCGTTCACCAGGATCCTGCCCAACCATGGCTCGCTCGAGCAGATCGAGGCCGGCGGCTACGACCGCGCCTTCATTGCTGCCACCCGGCTCTATGTTGAGAATCTGACCCGCCTCGCCAATGAGCCTGAACTGGCGGTCCACGACCTGCGGAGCTTTGCTGCGGAAGCGCTCGCCACCAGCGGGATCGCCTATTTCTATGCCTATGAGCCAGTGCACCGGCACAATGTCGAGGCGGTTCTCGCGTTGGCCGCGAAGCCGGACAAACCTGCCTGAAGCCATTTTGCCAACGCAGAAAAACAAAAAGGGCCCCGAAGGACCCTTTGTCATCCACCCTTTGCGAAGGGAGGATATTGGAGCGGGCGAAGGGATTCGAACCCTCGACCCTAACCTTGGCAAGGTTATGCTCTACCCCTGAGCTACACCCGCACTCCAGTCTTTGCCCGCCGCGCTCCGTAAGGAACTTGGCACTGGCTCGACGCGCGCCTATATGCCCAATCGAAAGCACGTTTGCAACCCATAATTCTGGGTCCGCGCAAGCTGCGTTAATGCTTGCGCCAAACGGCCCGGAAGGCGCAAGAAATCAGCACACCTGATCTTCGAGTGGCAGGAAAGCAGCGCATGAGCCTCAACGATCTCTCGTCTTCGCCCGCGATGGGCGCCACCCCACCTGCAGCCCTCATAAAGGATTCGACCGATCGCGCCTTCAAGGCTGACGTCATCGACGCGTCGCTTGAGGCGCCGGTACTGGTCGATTTCTGGGCCCCCTGGTGCGGCCCCTGCCGCCAGCTGACTCCCAATCTCGAAAAGGTCATCAATGAGAAAGCCGGCAAGATCCGGCTGGTGAAGATCAATATCGACGAGAACCCGGGGGTTGCAGGCCAACTCGGCATTCAGTCGATCCCGGCGGTCTTTGCCTTTGCCGGCGGCCGCCCGGTCGATGCCTTCCTTGGTGCCATCCCTGAAAGCGAAGTGCGGAAGTTTGCCGACAAGGTGATCTCCGGCGCCCCCGCCGCGCCGCCTGCCGAAGGCTCGATGGAAGAAGAGATAAAGAACGCTCTCGCCGCCGCTGGCGAATCGCTTGTCGCCGGCGACCTCAACCGCGCCGCGCAGATTTTTGGCATGGTGCTGCAGCATCAGCCGGACAATGCCCCTGCCATTATCGGCATGGCCAAGGTGTTTCTGGCCGCGGGCGAACCCGATCAGGCGCAGGCCGTGCTCGACACCATGCCCGAAGCTGAGCGGAAGGGCGCCGACTATACCTCGACGCTCGCCGCGCTGAAGCTCTTGACCGAAGCCGCCGAGCTCTCCGAAACCGATGAACTGGCAGCCCAGCTCGAACGTAATCCTGATGACCACCAGGCCCGGTTCGACCTCGCGGTCAAATATAACGCCGAAGGCAAGCGCGTCGAAGCCGCTGAAGCGTTGGTGACGCTGATGCGCCGCGATCGCACGTGGAACGATGACGGCGCACGTAAGAAGTTGCTCGAACTGTTCGAAGCCTGGGGCCCCAAAGACCCCGCCACGCTCAAGGGCCGCCGGCTGCTGTCGGCACTGCTCTTTTCATGAGGCAAGAAAGCCATGCTCAAGCGCCCGAAATCGCCTGACGACCTGCCGACAAGCATCCCGATCTTTCCGCTTAACGGCGCATTGCTGCTGCCGTTCGCGCGGCGGCCGCTCAATATCTTTGAGCCGCGCTACCTCGAAATGGTGGACGCTGCGCTGCGCGGCGACCGGCTGATCGGGCTGATCCAGCCGCGCGAAGGCGACGACGAAAGCCCCAAGGGCCGCGCCCCGCTGCAAAGGATCGGCACGGTGGGCCGCATCTCGCATTTTGAGGAAGTGGAGGACAGCCGCTACTTTATCATTCTCGAGGGGTTATGCCGCTTCGAGCTGACCAAGGAACTGCCGGCGATGACGCCGTTCCGGCAGGCGATGATCGCGACGGCCGATTTCGCCTCAGATTTCGACCGCCAGTTCGGCGAAGAAAAGGTCGACCGCTCGCGCTTTCTCAAAATGATGCGCGACTATGCCGAATTCGGCAATTTCGACCTCAACTGGGACGAGATCGAAAAGACCGGTACCGCCGATCTCGTCAATTTTTGCTGCATGGTCTCGCCCTATGGCGCCGCCGAAAAGCAGGCGCTGCTCGAAGCAGGCAGCATCGAGGCGCGTGCTGAAACACTGATCGCCATGGCCGAGTTTGAAATGGCCGGCAGCGGCAGCAGCAACGCCACGCTGAATTGAGCCCGCCGGACGATCAGGGCGGAGCGGAGCCGATTGACCCGCGCCACGTGCTCGACGTTAAAACGCTCGAGATGCTGGTCTGCCCACTGACCAAGACGCGGCTATCGCTCTCCGCCGATGGCCGCGAACTGGTGTCGGTCGCCGCCCACCTCGCCTTCCCGATCCGCCGCGGCGTACCTATGCTCAGCCTCGACGAAGCGCGCGAAATCGACCCCGACGACATGGAAAAGCTCCACGGTCTCGGCAATGATGGACTGGCGCGCTAGCGGAACGGCCCTAGATCGGCCGGCCGCTCAGCAGTTTCGGGCCGGTGTTGTCGATGCCGGCGGCGCGGCTGATCATGAAGTTTTTGAGCGGGCCCATGCGATCAACGATTCCGAGGCCGAAATCGCGGAGCGCGCGCACCGGTGGGACGTCGTTTGAAAAGAGCCGCGTCATCACGTCCGTAACCATCGCCATTACCGACGTGTCGAACCGCCGCCAGCGCTGGTAGCTCTCAAGCACGTCGGCCGCCCCGTGATCGCGACCGAGCCGCATCGCCTCGATCACCACTTCGGCGAGCGCTGCCACATCTTTCAGCCCCAGATTGAGCCCCTGCCCGGCGATTGGATGCACTACGTGCGCCGCATCCCCGATCAGCGCAAGGCGGGGTGCGATGAAGCTTTCCGCCAGTTGCAGACGAAGGGGGTAGGCCTGGATCGATTCTTCAACCGTGATGCGCCCGAGGCACGAACCCATCGCCGCCTCGATTTCGATGGCCGCATCCTCTCGCGAGAGACCCTTGATGCGTTGCGCTTCGGCGGTCGTCTCAGTCCAGACCAGCGAGGAGCGGCGACCGGGAAGCGGCAGGCTGGCGAAAGGACCAGCGGGACGGAAATGTTCGTAGGCGGTGCCCTCGTGGTCGAACTCGTGGGCGATCGTCGTCACCACGCCGGACTGGTGGTAGTCGTGCCCGGTGACGGCGATTCCCGCCATACGGCGAAGGGCTGAGTTCACACCGTCAGCGGCGACCACTAGCGGCGCAGCAATGCTGTTGCCATCGGCAAGGCTGAGCCTGCCCATACTGGCGTCGGCCGCAAAGCCGGTGACCTCGACCGGGGCAATGAAGGTGACCTCCCCATCCAGCGCCGCAAGCAGCGCTGCGGCGACCTTTGTATTGGGAACGAGATACGCGAAGGGCTCGCCCGGTGTGACGTCGCCCTCGAACTTGAGGAACAGCGGGCGGGAGATATCGCCGCGGCCGGAATCGGTGATCTTCATCTTCCGCACCGGCTCGGCACCATCGGCAATGGCCGACCAGACGCCCAGCTGCTCGAAAATCCGCCGCACGCCTGCGGCCAGCGCCGAAGCACGCAGATCCTGCGGCACCATGAATGGACGGCGGTCGAGAACAGCGACTGACAGACCACGCATCGAGCGCACCAGCGCCAGGGCCAGCGTCAGTCCAGCGGGTCCGCCGCCAACAATCACGATATCAAACTGGCGCTCGCTCATTGGAGAGGCTCTCACTTTTCGTAGAGTGTATGTCGCCCTTTAAGGCAATCGCCGCAAGCGGCGCGATGCCGCGCTGGCACCTGCTTACGGTGCGAGCATTTTCTGTGCAATTGCACAACGAATAGGCACAATCTTGTTCAAACAGTGATGCGGGACCGCAGTGTGACGGCGGCGCGACGGCTTTTCGTAAACAGAATCATAATGTTGTTGGCACTTGCGGGAGTCTGGCACGCCTCTTGAGTCTCTAAGGCCATTGGAAGACGGTCCAACAGAACTATCGAAAGGGGCATCCATGAAACTGGTGATCGCCATCATCAAGCCGTCGCGCCTGGAAGAGGTCCGTCAGGCCCTCAACTCGCTCGACGTCCACGGCATGACCGTGACTGAAGTCAAAGGCTACGGCCGCCAGAAGGGGCACTCGGAAATCTACCGCGGCACAGAATATGCCGTGCATTTCCTGCCCAAGCTGAAGATCGAAATCGCGGTGGACGATTCCCTGTCCGACGCCATCGTCTCAGCCATCCGTGAGAGCGCGCAGACCGGTCGCATCGGCGACGGCAAAATCTTCGTTCTCGACCTCCTCGCCGTTACCCGCATCCGTACCGGTGAAACCGGTTCGGCGGCGCTGTGACGCGGTATCTTTTGGAGATTACCCAATGACAGATTTCAAGAAGGTATCGAAACTGGCCGGAACAGCAGCGCTTCTGTCGCTGCTGGTTGCGCTGCCAGCCTTTGCCCAGGACACCCCGCCCACAATCGATAAGGGCGACACCACCTGGATGATGATCTCGACGGTGCTCGTCATCGCCATGACCATTCCCGGCCTCGCCCTGTTCTACGGCGGCCTTGTGCGCGCCAAGAACATGCTGTCGGTTCTGATGCAGGTGTTTGCCGGCTTCAGCATGGTCGCCCTGCTCTGGGTGATCTACGGCTACTCTTTGGCCTTCAACGGCCCGACTGAAGGCGGTATCTCGGCTTTCATCGGCGACTTCTCCAAGCTCTTCCTGTCGGGCGTCACACCCTCGAGCACGGCAGCGACCTTCACCCCCGGCGTCGGCATTCCCGAACTCGCCTTCGTGGTGTTCCAGCTGACCTTTGGTGCCATTACTCCGGCCCTGATCGTCGGTGCCGTTGCTGAACGCATGAAGTTCGGCGCCGTGATGCTGTTCATCGCGCTTTGGTTCACCTTCTCGTACCTGCCGATTGCCCACATGGTCTGGTTCTCGGGCGGTCTGCTGTTCAAGATGGGCGCTTATGACTTCGCTGGCGGCACCGTGGTGCATATCAACGCCGGTGTGGCAGGCCTCGTCGCAGCCATCGTGCTGGGGCCGCGTATCGGCTTCCTCAAGGAACCGATCCCGCCGCACAACCTGGTCTATACCTATATCGGCGCCTGCCTGCTGTGGGTCGGCTGGTTCGGTTTCAACGCCGGCTCGAACCTCGAAGCAACCGGTCTTGCCGTGCAGGCCCTGTTGAACACCATCACTGCAACGGCGGCGGCAGCGCTTGCCTGGGCAACGGCTGAAAAGTTCATCCGTGGCCATGCCAGCCTTCTCGGTGCCGCTTCCGGCGCTGTGGCAGGTCTCGTAGCGATCACCCCTGCAGCCGGCTTTGCTGGCACGATGGGTGCGATCGTTCTGGGTGCGGTTGCCGGCGTGGTCTGCCTCTGGGCCGTCGTTACGCTCAAGCCGATGCTCAAGTACGACGACGCACTGGACGTGTTCGGCGTGCATGGCGTGGGTGGTATCGTAGGTGCCCTCGGCACTGCCGTGGTCGCTGCTCCATCGCTCGGTGGCTTTGCCCTCGGCGATCCGGCGGCCTACAGCATCTGGAACCAGCTGGTCATCCAGGCGACGGCAGTCGGCATCGCGGTGGTCTGGTCCGGCGTGGTCACTTTCGTCGCCATGCTGATCGTCAAGGCTGTGTTCGGCGGCGCCCGTGTCTCCGAGTCGGCCGAAAGCGATGGTCTCGATATCGCGAGCCATGGCGAGCACGCCTACAACTAAGCAAGCTTGGCGCGGCGGCGGACTTCCTCCCCTGTCCGCCGCGCCCTATCACGGGAGAGCCGGGTTTGCGGCTCGGCTCTCCAGCTCCCGCTGATCGCGGCGTGCAGCTCACGTACCTCTTGGCCCGCCACAGAGGCTTCCCACTCGCAAACCGCGTGGGCTGCACACCCCGGTCAACGACCGCAAGATCGCTCAAAAGGAAGCCAAGGTCGCCGGCCTTCCTTGGTCTGTCTGAACGCACCGAACGCGTTCAAGGTTAGCACCGGATTAACCCTACCGCTCTAGGATCAGTTTTCAATCGGCGAGTCCCCTGTCGGGATCGGCGGTAACGCGTTCCAGTTGTGTAGAGTGTACCTGACAATGCCGGCACAGCACTTGCTCGAAGACACCAATCGAGTCTCCGCCCCCGCCATTGCAATCCGGATCCCGGTCCGCCTGATTGGCGCGATCATTCTGGGTCTGGTGGCGATCCTGTTGGTTGCGCTCGCCACATGGTCGGTTGACGATCCCAGTTTCTCCTATGCGTCGGGCAAGCCAGCGCAGAACTGGCTCGGCTTTCCGGGCGCGGCGCTCGCCGATATCTCGATCCAGGTGTTTGGCCTCGGCATGCTGGTCGTCCTGGTGCCGCCCGCACTTTGGGGTTGGGCGATGATTCGCCTGCGCACCCCATCCAAGATGGGATTCAGGTTTCTCGCGTGGCTTGCCGCCAGTCTTTTGAGCTGCGGGATCTTTGCCTTCGTCGCTGCCCCCGAGAGCTGGCCACTGCCCACCGGGCTTGGTGGCCTCGTCGGCACAGGCTTTTCCAATCTCGCTACCCTGGTGACCGGCGAGAGCCCGCAGCCGGTGACGGCGACGCTGTTTGCCATCATCATCGCGGCACCGACTCTCGCGCTCTTCTGGATCGCAATGGGCCTGGGCAAGGTCAGCCTGCCCTCCCTGCCTGAAAAGTCATCCAAAGTTGGCAAGGGTGCCAAATCCGCCGCCGCCGGCAAGGTGGCGCAGCGGGCACTGCCCGAAGACGAGGATGCCCCCGAGCGCGACTCGATGTTCGATGTCGTTCTTGGTGCTGCAACGCACCTTGCGTACTCCGCGCATGCTGCCTTCCGCCGGGCTCGCGCTGGGCTGAAGGAGCGCCAGGTGGCCGAAGCTGATGAGAGCTGGCGCGATGTTGCGGTAGAGCCGAGCCTCAATGGCGCTCCGGTCAGCCCATCTCGGCAGGAACCGACCCTCGTCACCGAGCGCCGTGCGATCAACATCGAAACCGAAGAACCGCCGTTCGACGTCGACGATTACGAGGACGCTGAACCTGAGGTCGAGGAAGCCCCCCGCTGGGCCGTGCCCACCCCGCTCCGTGGACCAATGGCAGCACGCCCGGCAGCTCCGGCCCAGCAGAGCGCCGCGCCCGTTGCCTCACCGCGTGTCGCTGCGCCCGCCCCCCGTCCGCAGCCCGGCGCCCGCGCCGCCCGTGAAGCCCAGGGGTCGCTTCTCGATGACCCGCAGGGTTTCGAGCTCCCGCCGCTGAGCCTGTTGGCGCCGCCCAAGCACAAGGGCCCGAGCCCCGAGCATGCGCCGGAACGCCTTGAAGCCATGGCGCGTCGTCTCGAAGGCGTGCTGGCCGATTTCGGCGTCAAGGGCGACATCATCAACGTCCGGCCCGGTCCGGTCGTGACGCTCTATGAGCTGGAGCCCGCGCCCGGCATCAAATCGAGCCGCGTCATCTCGCTCGCTGACGACATCGCTCGCTCGATGAGCGCCATTTCCGCCCGCGTTGCCGTGGTGCCGGGGCGCAACGCTATTGGTATCGAGCTGCCCAACGAGATCCGTGAGACGGTCTACCTGCGCGAAATGCTGGCCTCGTCCGACTTCGAAAAGATGAAGGGCAAGCTCCCGATCTGCCTCGGCAAGACCATCGGCGGCGAACCAATCATCGCCGATCTCGCCCGCATGCCTCACCTGCTGATTGCCGGCACCACCGGCTCGGGCAAATCGGTGGGCATCAACACCATGATCCTGTCGCTGCTCTACCAGATGACGCCCGAGCAGTGCCGGCTGATCATGATCGACCCCAAGATGCTGGAACTCTCGATCTATGACGGCATCCCGCACCTATTGACCCCGGTGGTCACCGATCCATCCAAGGCCGTGGTCGCGCTCAAATGGGCCGTCCGAGAGATGGAAGACCGCTATCGCAAGATGAGCAAGATCGGCGTCCGCAACATCGATGGTTTCAACCAGCGCGTCTCCGAATCGATGGCCAAGGGCGAGGTCATCACCCGCACCGTGCAGACCGGTTTCGACAAGGAAACCGGCGAGCCGATTTTCGAGAGCGAAGAGTTCGATCTCTCGCCGCTCCCCTATATCGTGGTGATCGTTGACGAAATGGCCGACCTGATGATGGTGGCCGGCAAGGACATCGAAGGCGCCATCCAGCGCCTCGCCCAGATGGCCCGAGCTGCCGGCATCCATATGGTCACCGCTACGCAGCGCCCCTCTGTTGACGTCATCACCGGCACGATCAAGGCGAACTTCCCGACGCGTATCTCGTTCCAGGTCACCTCCAAGATCGACAGCCGCACCATCCTTGGTGAACAGGGCGCTGAGCAGCTGCTGGGCAATGGCGACATGCTCTATATGGCCGGCGGCGGCCGCATCCGGCGCCTGCACGGCCCGTTCGTCTCCGACAACGAGGTCGAAGCGATCGTTGCGCACCTGAAGTCGCAGGGCAGCCCGGACTATCTCGACTCGATCACCGCCGAGGAAGACGAGCTCCCGGCCGACAGCGATGTAGGCGGCGACGATTACGGCGGATCGGGTGACGAGCTTTACGACAAGGCCGTCAACGTGGTGCTGCAGGACAAGAAGGTTTCGACCTCCTATATCCAGCGCCGCCTCGCCATCGGCTACAACAAGGCGGCGACGCTGATCGAGCGGATGGAACGCGAAGGCGTGATCTCCCAGGCCAACCATGCGGGAAAGCGCGAAATCCTCGTGGGCAACAACGCCGACGGCTACTAGGGCTCAGCCGCCGGTCGCACTGCGGCGGGCCCACTCGCAAGTGGGCCCCCGCTCCATTCCGCCGCGCGCCGCAACCTTCCCGCTGTTGCCGCAATTGTTGGCTAGAAGCATGATTGTTGCCGACCCCAGATTAGGGAACCTCTTTCGCCATGATTCGACGCACGCTTCTCGCCCTCGCCACCGCCCTGCTGGTTTCGCCCGTCCTCGGACAGGATGCGGCGCAGCCCGTGCCGCGGGAGCTGACCGACGACGAGAAGGCGCTCATCACCGCCATCAACGAGCATAACTCATCGATCAAGACCATGGTCGGCCGGTTTCTCCAGATCGACACCCAGGGCCAGCGCATCGAAGGCACGTTCTTCCTCCAGCGCCCGGGCAAGATCCTGTTCCGATACAACCCGCCATCGTACGAGCAGATCGTGTCGGTCGGCCGCGGCTTTTACGTCGTGGACCGCAAGGAACAGACCCAATACGCCTATCCACAGGACAAGGTGCCGCTGCGCCAGTTCCTTGATTCGACCATCGACCTGTTCAAGGCAAATATCGTCGCCGTTGCGCAGTCTGCGGACTATTTTTCCGTGACGTTGCAGGACGATACACCCGCCGGTGTGGTGCGCGTGGCACTCGTCTTCGATATCGAGAGCAAGAATTTGAAGCAGTGGACGCTGACCCAGCCGTCCGGTGCCGAACTCACGTTCTCCCTCTATGACGTTGATTACGACGTCGAAATCCCGAGCACCTATTTCTCGATCGACGCCAGCTTCAAGTCGGTGACGGCGCCCAAGGAATAGGCTTTCACATTTCCGGCTTTGCTCGGGGTATCGGCTCAGCCATAAGAGGCGTTCCCTCATCTGCGGAATGCCCTTCATGCCAGTCAGCCTCGCCACCTGGAACATTAATTCCGTTCGCCTGCGGCTGCCGCTGGTGCTGGAGTTTCTGGCCAAATACCAGCCCGATATCCTGAGCCTCCAGGAGATCAAGTGCCTCAACGACCAGTTCCCAGCCAAGGATTTCGCAGCGGCGGGCTACCCCTATCAGGCGGTGCATGGCCAGAAAGGATATCACGGCGTAGCCATCATCTCGAAATTCCCGCTCGCTGATATATCGAGCCGGGTCTTCTGCGAAATCGAGGAGAGCCGGCACGTCTCGGCACTGGTCGACCTCGGCACCGCGTCCCCCGCCGGGCCGTTGACCGTGCACAATTTCTACATTCCTGCGGGCGGCGACGAGCCCGACCCCGAGATCAACCCCAAGTTCAAGCACAAGCTCGGCTTCCTGTCCGAGCTGAAGGGCTGGTTCACCGAGCCCGCCTTTGCTGGACGGCAGCTGATCTGCGGCGATTTCAACATCGCCCCGAATGAAAACGACGTCTGGAGCCACAAGCAGCTGCTCGGCGTCGTCTCGCATACCCCAGTTGAGACCGCAGCGCTTAACGAGTTGCTCACTGGCGGGCATGGCTGGGTCGATGTGGTGCGCAAGCACGTACCCTATGACCAGAAGCTCTATTCGTGGTGGAGCTATCGCGCCAAGGACTGGGACGCGGCCGACAAGGGCCGCCGGCTCGATCACATCTGGGCCACCGCCGATATCGCTACCCACTCGACCGGTTCTGAGATCATCCGCGCCGCCCGCGGCTGGGGCGACAAGCCCTCAGATCACGTGCCGGTCATCGTCCGCTTCAACTAGGGATTTCTCATGTCTGAACGTCAGCTGGTGAGCTCCGGCTCTTATCTTGAGCCGGTGATCGGCTTCTCTCGCGCCGTGCGCGTCGGCAATTGCATCGTCGTTGGCGGCACCGCGCCGATCGCCGCCGCCGGTGGCACCGCCGCGACGGGGGATGTCTACGGACAGACCAAGCGCTGCCTCGAAATTGTCGAGAAGGCCATCGCCGATGCCGGCGGCCGCATGGAGGATGTGACGCGCACCCGCATCATCCTCACCGACATCAGCCTCTGGAAAGATGCGGCGCGGGCTCATGCCGAAATGTTTGGGGTGATTCGCCCCGTAACGACGCTGATGCAGGTGACCGCCTTCGTCGATCCTGCCTGGCTGGTTGAGATCGAGGCCGAGGCGATCGTCGCTGGGTGATTCACGTGAAACGACCGGCGCGACATGCGCCGGTCTACTGCTTGCTCATCCGGCCGCGAACCGCCTCAATCGCCCCGAGGTAAGACGTGAGTTCACCGCGAATGCGCTCCGCCGCGCGCCCGGCAAGGTCCGGATACTGGTTGGCGAGCTTCATGAAAGCCGAGCGGGGGACGAACAGGGTTTCGACCGCATCAACTGCCTTGAGAGTAACCGGACGTGGCTTGGCCACGACCAGCGCCATGGCGCCCAGCACCGCACCCTGGCTGTGAATGAGAAACGGGTTGTCTTCGGCGCCATCCTGCGTGGTCGACACCGTGCCCGAAACCAGCACATGCGCGCCTTCCGGTACATCGCCCGACGCGTAAATGACCGTGCCCGGACGGAACTTCTTCCGTTCCGAGGCAAAAGCGAGCAAGCGCCGCTGTTCGGCGTCGCAGACTTCAAAGAAGTCAGCACGTCCCAGTATGGTCGCCGCGTCGTCGAGTTGCATCCCGCCCTATTCCTGATGCCGTCGCCACATGCCGACCGCCATTGCGCTCAGCGTGTGTCGCATCAGACGATATAGAGCATTTCTTGGGCGGGACCGGAATCCCTTTCCGCCCACATGCTTGCCGGAGGTGGTTTATGCACTTGCGATTTGCCGGATAGAGCCCGAAAGGGCCCGCCCGTCACGGCACCAGCCGGTAGCCGCCCTCTTCGGTCACCAGCAAGCGCGCATTGGACGGGTCGCGCTCTATCTTCTGGCGCAGCCGGTAAATGTGGGTTTCCAGCGTGTGCGTGGTGACGCGATTGTTGTAGCCCCACACTTCCTTGAGCAGGATTTCGCGAGTGATGGTCTTGGGACCCTGGCGATAGAGGTACTTGAGGATCGAGGTTTCCTTGTCGGTGAGCCGCACCTTGGCGCCATCCGGCGCCTCGAGGAGCTTTGCCGCCGGCTGGAAGCTGTAAGGCCCGATGGTGAAGACGACATCCTCGGACTGGTCATGCTGGCGCAGCGCGGCGCGAATGCGCGCCAGCAGCACCGAGAACCGGAAGGGCTTAGTCACGTAGTCATTGGCACCGGATTCGAGCCCCAGGATCTGGTCTGCGTCGCTGTCCTGCCCAGTGAGCATTATGATCGGGCTCTTGAAGCCCTCCCGGCGCATGATCTTGACCGCTTCGCGTCCATCCATATCGGGCAGGCCGACATCGAGCAGCATCAGATCAATATGCGCGTTCCGCACCTCTACCATGGCTTCTGCTGCCGTGCCGGCTTCCACCAGATCGAACTCGCGATACTGCGCCAGTTGCTCGAGGAGGTTCCCCCGAAGATCAGCATCATCATCGACCAGTAGAACGCGCCGTCTGTTCATTACTGTACCCCAAGCCATTGTCGTTATTCCTGAGTTAGGACGGGGACCCGCAGCCCGCCAATCAAAATGGCGTTACACAATACGCCTCTCTAGGAACGTGATTTGACAGCCTTGGGTTTCATCCTCTCGCAAATTTTCCTGCACGGGGTTGCCAGACGGTGAACATCTCCGTGCGCATGGGCCGGGAGATACAGGTCAAGATGCCGTACAGAAGGGATAGTATGGCTTCATAGTACCGCAGGGGCGGCAGAGCGGTGGCCGAACAGCGCGCTACCAACCCTTACATGGGTGGCGCCCATGGCGATGGCGACTTCAAAATCACCGCTCATCCCCATCGACAGATTGTTCACACCAGCATCGCGGCTGAGCGACGCCAAGTGCGCGAAGTAAGGTCCGGGCGGGTCGCTTTCGGGCGGAATGCACATCAACCCGATGACGTTGAGGCGATGGACCTGCCGGCAGCGGGCAACGAAATCGACGGTTTCGGAAGGCGGAATGCCGCTCTTTTGCGGTTCGCCGCCGATATTGACCTGTACGAAAACCGGCAACTGCCGTCCGGCGCGCTGCATTTCCTCGCTCAGCACACCCGCCAGCTTGTCGCGATCGACGGTGTGGATCGCATCGAACAGCGCCACGGCCTCGCGCGCCTTGTTTGTCTGCAGGGGGCCGATCAGATGCAGTTGTATGCCGTCATAGGACGCCCGCAAACCGGGCCATTTGTCCTTGGCTTCCTGCACACGGTTCTCGCCAAACATACGCTGACCCGCTTCGAGAAACGGCCGGATCGCCTCGGCGTCGAAGGTCTTGGAAACCGCAATCAGTTCCACATGCTCGGGCGGTGGTCCGAAGCGGCGCTGCGCCCGGACAATCCGGTTTCTGATGAGTTCGAGGTTTTGGGCGGCGTGATCCATTGGGCGCTACTGAATGCTGACCTGTTGACCGTCTGGTCGATTTCTGGTGATGGTCCGGGTAGCCAAAAAACCCCCGCAACGCAATGATCTCTGGCTCCCGAAGGACGTCCCGCAAGTGACTGGTAGAAGCGTCGAACGTTATAACCCGCGTGTCGAAGAACCGCGTTGGCAAAAGGCCTGGGATGACCAGCAGACCTTTGTTGTGCGCAACAGCGACGAGCGTGACCCGTATTACGTGCTCGAGATGTTCCCCTATCCGTCGGGCCGCATCCATATGGGGCACGTGCGCAACTATACCATGGGCGACGTGCTGGCGCGCTACAAGCGTGCGCGAGGGCACAATGTGCTGCACCCGATGGGCTGGGACGCCTTCGGACTGCCGGCCGAGAACGCGGCGATGCAGAACAAGGTGCATCCCAAGGCGTGGACATATGCGAACATTGCTGCGATGCGGAAGCAGCTGAAGTCCATCGGCCTCGGCATCGACTGGACGCGCGAGTTCGCCACCTGCGACGTCGCTTACTACTCGAAGCAGCAGAAGCTGTTCCTCGACTTCCTCCGCGCTGACCTGGTCACCCGCAAGAAGTCGAAGGTGAACTGGGATCCCGTCGACATGACGGTGCTCGCCAACGAGCAGGTGATCGACGGGCGCGGCTGGCGTTCCGGCGCCGTCGTCGAACAGCGCGAACTGACGCAGTGGTTCCTGAGGGTCTCCGACTACGCGGAGGACCTGCTTGGCGCGCTCGACACACTCGACCAGTGGCCTGAAAAAGTGCGCGTCATGCAGCGCAACTGGATCGGCAAGTCCGAAGGCTTGCGCCTGCTGTTCGAAGTGGTGGCAGACGAAAAGACCACTGCGACCAGCATAGAGGTCTTCACCACCCGCCCCGACACGATTTTTGGCGCAAGCTTCGTGGCGCTCTCCGCCGACCATCCGCTGGCCGCCGAACTCGCGCCCCATAATCCGGCGCTGGCTGAGTTCATTGCCGAGACACACCGGCAGGGCACGGCTACCGAGACCATCGAAAAGGCCGAAAAGATCGGAGTCTTCACCGGTATTCACGTGAAGCACCCAGTTAAGCCCGGCGCCACCCTGCCCGTCTACGTGGCCAATTTCGTGCTGATGGATTACGGCACCGGCGCCATCTTCGGCTGCCCAGCCCATGATCAGCGCGACCTCGATTTCGCCCGCCGCTATGGCCTGCCAGTCATCCCGGTGGTGCTGCCAGACGACGCCGAGGCGGCTACTTTTGAAGTTGGCACAGAAGCCTATGTCGGGCCCGGCAAGATCTATCACTCCGAATTCCTCGACGGGCTCGAAGTCGATGCCGCCAAGAAGCGGATCGCCAGTTATTTTGGCGAACGTACGGTCGATAACCGCAAACAGGGCGTGGTCGAGGTGAACTACCGGCTGCGTGACTGGGGCATCTCTCGCCAGCGTTACTGGGGCTGCCCGATCCCGGTGATCCATTGCGAGGTCTGCGGCACCAATCCGGTGCCCGACAAGGACCTGCCGGTGGTGTTGCCCGAGGATGTGACCTTCGACAAGCCGGGCAATCCGCTCGACCACCATCCGACCTGGAAGCACGTCAACTGCCCCCAGTGCGGCGGCCCGGCGCTGCGCGAGACCGACACCATGGACACCTTTGTCGATTCGTCCTGGTATTACGCGCGCTTCACCGACCCGACGGCCGAGACCCCGACCGTACCGGGGATCGCCAACCGCTGGCTGCCGGTCGATCAGTATATCGGCGGCGTCGAGCATGCGATCTTGCACCTGCTCTATTCGCGCTTCTTTGCCCGCGCCATGCACAAGACCGGTCATCTCAACGTGGATGAGCCGTTCAAGGGCCTGTTTACGCAGGGCATGGTCGTGCACGAGACCTATCGCGATGCGGCGGGCGACTGGCTCTCACCGTCCGACGTCGCGATCAGCGGCATGGACGTGCGCACCGCTCGACACATCCAGACCGGCGAGCCCGTTGAGATCGGCTCAATCGAAAAGATGAGCAAATCCAAGAAGAACGTGGTCGACCCCGACGAGATCGTCTCCACCTACGGCGCCGATACCGCCCGTTGGTTCATGCTGTCGGACTCCCCGCCTGAGCGCGACGTGCAATGGACTGAAGCCGGCGTCGAGGGCTCGCACCGCTTCGTGCAGCGCATCTGGAAGCTGGTGAACGACGCGGTTGAACTGTTCGACCAGCCGACTGCCGCTCCAGACGCGGGCGACGAAGAGACCACGGCGATCCGCAAGCTCGTTCACCGCGCCGTAGACAGCGTTGGCGGGGAGATTGAGGGCCTGCGGTTCAATCGCGCCGTGGCCCAGATCTATGAGCTGACCAACGGGCTGTCGAAGTTTCTCGGCACCGTCGTCGCTGCGCCCACGCCGGGGCGGATCGGTGCGCTGCGCGAGGGCATTGAGCGGCTGGTGCAACTGGTGGCGCCGATGATGCCGCATCTGGCCGAGAGCTGCTGGACGGTGCTGGGGCAGACGAAACTGGTCGTCGATACCCCCTGGCCCAAGGCAGATCCGGCGTTGCTGCAGGATTCGACTGTCGTCGTTCCGGTGCAGGTCAACGGCAAGCGCCGCGGCGAGGTCACCCTGCCGATAGGGGCGTCCCGCGAGTTGGTCGAGAAAGAAGTCTTGTCTCTCGAGGCCGTTGCTCGCATGCTGGACGGCAAGCCACCCAAGAAGCTGGTAATCGTGCCAGACAGGATCGTCAATGTCGTTCTCTAGTCGCACTCTTCGTAACGCATTGATTGTGCTGGCGCTTTGTGGCGCCAGCGGGCTCGCGGGCTGTACCAGCTACACGCCGGTCTATGGCGGCAGCGGCACCAACATGGCCCAGGCCAACTTCCAGTACGCCAAGCCAGTGAACCGGCTGGACCAGATTATCTATCAGGATCTGACGCTGAAGATGGGCCGCAGCGCCAGCGGCGTTGCACCTCTGCTGGAGATTGCGACGACAGCCAGCAGCCGCGATCTGACCAGCACCGATGTGACTCGCCCGTCGCAGCAATATGAAGCAGTGGTCACGGCGACCATAAAGGTCACCTCCCCCGCCGGCGCAGTGGTCTTCAACACCACCCGCTCAGCCAGCGCGGTGTACACCACCGACGGTCAGGGCCTCGCCGAAAACGAAGCGCAGCGCAGCGCCGAGGACAACGCGGCCCGCGAACTCGCCGAAACCATCCGGCTCACGCTGATGGGCGTGCTCGGCAACAAGCTCAGCTGATGGGTGCGCTGAAAGCGCATGAGGTCGGTCGCTTCGTGGATCGGCCCGACATGGATCGCGGCATCTTCCTCGCCTATGGGCCCGACGCCGGCCTCGTCCGTGAAACCGGGCAGCGCCTCGCGCGCCGGTTCGCCGGCGGCGACGCCGACAGCATGAACCTGCTGGTGCTGGACGCTTCCGAACTTGACGCCGATCCGTCCCGCCTCGCCGTTGAGGCCCGGACCACATCGCTTTTCGGCGATCGCCGGGTCATCCGCGTCCGCAGCGCCGGAAAGTCGCTGGTGATGGCACTGGCGGAACTGGTGGAGACCCCGATGGAGGCCGCCATTGTCCTCGAGGCCGGCAACCTTCTACCCAAGGATCCGCTGCGTGCGCTGGTTGAGACCTCCAAGCAGGGCCGCGCCCTGCCCTGCTATCCCGACAACGACGAATCTCTCGGTCGTCTGATTGCTGAGACTTTCAACAAGGCCGGCATTCGCGCCGACGCGGATGCGGTAGCCGCCTTGCGCGACGTGCTCGGCAATGACCGTGAGGTTACCCGCCGCGAACTGGAAAAGCTGGTGCTTTTTTCAGCTGAGTCCAAGCTATTGACCCGCAACGATATTCTGACGCTCTGCGCCGACAATGCAAGCCTGGTGCTCGACGAAATTGTTGACGCTGTCGGCGCCGGCCATACTGCCGATCTCGATGCCGCGCTGCAACGGGCGCTTGCTGCCTCGATCAACCCCCAGCAGATTTTGGCCAGCGCGCTGGGACATTTCTCAACGCTCCGGCGCTGGCGGTCAGAGGTAGATGCGGGTAAGCTCGGCGGAGCTGTGCTCGACGGCGCGCGTCCCAAACCACATTTTTCACGCCGCGCTGCACTGGAGCGCCAGCTGAGGCAGTGGAGCGACGATGGTTTGAGCCTGGCGCTGGACCGGCTGCAGACGGCCGTCAGCGACAGCCGGAAGCGCTACGACCTGCAGGAGCCGGTGGCCCGGCGTGCCCTGCTTGGGGTTTGCATGCTGGCGGTGGAGCGCTGAGTACGTTCCACGTGAAACATTCTGACTGCTAGACGCCGTAGCCAGTCAGCTTCATGCAGATGCCATCGAGCTGTTCCAGTGTACGATAGCGAATTTCCAGTCGTCCGCCCTGATCCTTGTGATCGATAGCGACATGTAGGCCCAGCGCGTCCGACAACCGCTTCTCCAGCGACGCCGTGTCCGCATCCTTCTCGACACTCGCCTGGGATGGTTTCTTCTTCGAAACGCCATCGCGCTGGCTCAGAGCTTCTGCTTCACGGACCGACAGCCCGCCGCCGACAATCCGCTTCGCCAGCGCTGCCGGATCATCCGACGTGATCAGCGTCCGCGCGTGGCCGGCGGTAAGTTCGCCGCGCGACAACATATCCCGGATATCCTGTGGCAGCTTTAACAGCCGCAGCGTGTTGGCCACATGCGAGCGGCTCTTGCCGATCACCTGCGCCAGATCTTGTTGTGTGTACTCGAACTGCTCGATCAGCTGGCCGTAACCCATTGCTTCTTCAAGCGGATTAAGGTCGACACGCTGCACGTTTTCGATGATGGCAAGCTCGAGCGCTTCCTTGTCGTCGACATCGCGCACCAGCACCGGCACTTCACTGAGCCCGGCGCGCTGCGACGCACGCCACCGGCGCTCGCCCGCAATGATCTCAAACAGGTTCGGATCCTGGGTCGGACGTACCAACAGAGGCTGCATCACGCCCTTTTCGCGAATCGAACTCGTCAACTCTTCCAGCTGCGCCACATCAAACTCGCGCCGCGGGTTCGAGCGGTTGGCCACGAGGAAATCAACCGGCAGGCGCTTGACCCCGCCTGATTCGGCAAAGCGGGCGCCTTCCATGGTCGCCATATCGCCAATCAGCGCTGCAAGGCCGCGCCCAAGCCGGGAAGGTTTGTCGTTCATCGCTTCGTCCTCACGCCGCCACGAGCTGCCGCTCGCGCCTGATCACTTCGGTCGCGAGGCGCAGATAAGCCTGGCTGCCGGCACACTTGAGATCATAGAGCAGGGCGGGCTTGCCGTACGACGGCGCCTCCGACAGCCTGACATTGCGCGGTATGACGGTATCGTAAACCAGCGACCCCATTTCACTACGCACATCGGCAAGCACCTGATCCGACAGGTTATTTCGCTTGTCGTACATGGTCATTACCACGCCCTGGATCGTCAGGCGCGGGTTAAGCGTCGAGCGTATCTGCTCGATCGTCTGCAGCAGCTGACTGAGTCCCTCAAGCGCAAAGAATTCGCACTGCAGCGGCACCACCACCGCATCGGCTGCCACCAGGGCGTTGATCGTCAACAGGTTCAGTGACGGCGGACAGTCGATCAGCACATAGCTGACGGGCCGCCCCTCGATGCGGAAATCGCCCATGGCGCGAAAGGCGTCGCGCAGCCGAAAGGCGCGATCGGCCTGTTGGGCAATGGTAAGCTCCACCCCAAGAAGATCCAGAGTCGAGGGAACGATAGCTACGTTGGGGACGCTCGTCATCACAGACGCCTGCGCCACACTTGCTTCGCCGACCAGAAGATCGTAGCTCGATACGTCACGCCCGGCCCGGGAGATGCCAAGGCCGGTCGAAGCATTGCCCTGCGGATCGAGGTCAACGATCAGCACGCGCTCGCCGATTGCCGCGAGTGCCGTTGCAAGATTGATGGCAGTCGTCGTTTTACCGACGCCGCCCTTCTGGTTCGCGAGGGTCAGGATGCGCGGAGCCACTTATACGGCCTCCCGAAATTGCCGCTAACTAACTGATTTCAGTCTCAAATTGCTGAGCTGAAGCAACACGCCAGCCTCATCGGTGACGCTGTTCGTTAATAACACGTCAACGTCCCACGCCAAACGGGTTTCTCTGAGCTCCTCCACATGTTCCCGGCCTTTGTGAAAGATCGCCCGGGTTTCGGGCCCAAAGAACGGCGCCGCCAACCCACACAGTAACGGCAGCGCCGCAAGAGCGCGGGAAGTCACGACGTCGATCGGGGCTGTTTCACGTGAATCAATGTCCTCGGCGCGACGCGTGTCGACGATAGCCGCAAGATCGAGTTCACGAATCACCGCACGTAGATACGCGGCCTTCTTGGCTGTGGGCTCGACGAGCCGGAACTTGGCCGCCGACCCTTTGAGTGCGATAGCCAGTGGCAGGGCGGGGAAGCCACCGCCGCTGCCGAGGTCTATGAAACCCCGGTCATCTGGGCGCAACAACGGCAGCACCTGTAGACTGTCCACGATGTGGCGAGACCACAGCGCCTTCTCTGTTTCACGTGAAACAAGATTCTGTACGGCGTTCCATTTCCTCAGCAGGACAGAAAGCGATTCCAGGTCCGCCGCCACATCGGCAACGGGCCGCACCAGGTGGCCCGCGTAGGCCTGTGCAGCCGCAATAGCATCCCGACTGGCCATCAGCCCGCCTTGCGCATGCTGCCGCGCCGCACCACAGACAGAATGAGCGTGATCGCTGCCGGTGTGACGCCATCCATGGCCTGCGCCTGTGCAATCGTGGCCGGACGCTGCGCCTTGAGCTTCTGGCGCACCTCCGTGGAGAGGCCAGGAAGCGCGTCATAGTCGAACCAATCGGGGATCTCGCGCCCCTCATCACGCCGCATTGCCTGAATATCGGCCTGCTGGCGATCGAGGTACACTGCGTATTGAGCGTCGATGCCCAGCTGCTCGAGCACAACCGGCTCAAGCTGAGCCACTTCGGGCCAGACGCGCATCAGGTCCTCAGTCGTAATGTTAGGATACGACATCAGTTCAAACGCCGAGCGCTCGTGGCCATCAGCATTGATCGGAACACCTGCCTTGCGTGCGGTCGTGGGCGACACCACCAGCCGGTCGAGCAGTTGCCGGCCGGCCTGAAGCTTCCCGCGCTTTGCCGCAAAGGCCTCAGCGCGCTGTGGCCCAACAAGACCGGCATCTAGCGCCAACTGCGTCAGGCGCTGATCAGCGTTGTCGCTGCGCAGATGCAGCCGGAACTCGGCCCGCGAGGTGAACATGCGGTAGGGCTCGGTCACGCCGCGCGTCACCAGGTCATCCACCATCACGCCGAGATAGCTTTCTGTGCGCGAGAGCCGTAGCGGCTCACGCTCCAGGGCAGACAATGCAGCGTTGGCCCCGGCAAAGAGACCCTGGGCACCGGCCTCTTCGTAGCCAGTTGTACCGTTGATCTGGCCGGCCAGATAGAGCCCCGGTAAGCGCTTCAGCTCAAGCGTCGCACGCAACTCGCGGGGATCGACATAATCATACTCGATGGCGTAGCCCGGACGGACGATACGTACGTTTTCAAGACCCGGCATCGACTTCAGAAAGGCCTCCTGAACGTCTGCCGGCAGCGAGGTAGAGAGGCCATTGGGGTAGATCGTTGAATCTCTAAGCCCCTCTGGCTCCAGGAATATCTGGTGGCTTTCACGATCAGCGAAGCGGACGATCTTGTCCTCGATCGATGGACAATAGCGCGGCCCGCGACTCTTGATGCGGCCGGAGTACATCGCCGAGCGATGAATATTGTCCGCAATGATCCGGTGGGTCTCTGCGGTGGTGCGGGTAATATAACAACTGATCTGTGGCGTGGTGATCGCCGCCGTCAGCATCGAAAAGGGCTCGGGCGGATCATCGCCGCGCTGCTCTTCAAGGGCGGAGAAATCGATACTGTCGCCGTCCAGCCGGGCAGGGGTGCCGGTCTTCAGGCGCCCGAGTGTGAGGCCAAGCGCTTCGAGCCGCACCGACAGTCCCAACACCGGCTTCTCACCGACACGTCCGGCCGGTACTGTCTCTTCGCCACGATGGATCAAGCCACGGAGGAAGGTGCCTGTCGTCAGCACTAAGGCACGCGTGGCAAACCGCCGCCCATCTAACAACACCGTGCCGGTGATGCGTCCGTCGTGCTCGATCAGATCGTCGACTTCGCCTTCGATGACTGTGAGATTGGGTTGTGACGTAATCGCGGCCTGCATCGCCTCGCGATAGAGCTTCCGATCCGCCTGGGCGCGTGGTCCGCGGACCGCGGGGCCCTTGCGGCGGTTGAGGACGCGGAACTGGATGCCAGCCGCATCTGCCACCCGGCCCATAAGACCATCCATGGCGTCGATCTCGCGCACCAAGTGACCCTTGCCGAGCCCGCCGATGGCCGGGTTGCAGCTCATCTCGCCGATGGTTGCGAACCGGTGCGTGATGAGGGCGGTCGGAACGCCAAGACGCGCAGACGCCGCAGCTGCCTCGCAGCCTGCGTGCCCTCCACCCACTACAATGACGCCGTACTCGATCATGGCCAACTCGGGAAACTGGTTTGAACGGCCGGTCTAGGCCAATGTTTCACGTGAATCAATTGCGACGACTGTTTCACGTGAATCACTTGCCAATGCAAAACGCGCTAAACAGGTGATCTAGAACGGACTCGGCATCCATCCGTCCGAGCAGCCGCTCAAGCGCATACGACGCCCTGCGCAGATCTTCGGCCGCCATTTCCGGCTCCGAGAGCCTTTCCCTGGCGCGACCCAGCGACATAACGGCCCCGAGCAGGGCTTCTCGATCGCGCTCATGGCTGACCAAGACACTCGCAATGGACACGGAACCTGCGCCGGAAGCCTCGTAGAGCTGCTCAAGAAGCTCCGGGACACCTTCCCCTGTCGTAGCCGACACGTAGAGATTGGCCCCGACCCCGCGCCCCAGGTCGGACTTTGTGCCGATCTTGGCCACAGGTACCCCCTTTGGCAGATGGGCCTCAACGACGAGTTCTGGCGGTTCTTCGACACCCACGTCTGGTGCCATAAGCCAAAGCACCTGATCAGCCTCAAGCATGGCTTGCCTCGCGCGGGAAACGCCGATCGCCTCCGCTTTGGAACTGGTTTCCCGTAAACCAGCGCTATCAATCAGCAGGATCAGCTGGCCCTTGACGTCCAGCGGCACTTCCTTGAGGTCGCGCGTTGTGCCCGGTTCATCTGAAACGATCGCCACCTCGGACTGCGACAGGGCGTTCAGAAGGCTGGATTTGCCGGCATTGGGTGGTCCAGCGAGCACCACGCGGAAGCCACTGCGAAGGATCCGGCCCTGGCCACGAAGTGCCAAGACCATTCCGATGTCACCTGACAGGGCTTCTACAGCATCGGCGAAATCATCCGGCAGTTCACCGACATCACCTTCGTCAGAAAAGTCGAGCTGCGCCTCGATCTCTGCCCGCAGGTCCAGGAGGCGTTCTCGCCATCCTTCCACCTGCCGGGTCAGGCCGCCTTCCATGCGGGTAAAGGCAAGTGCCCGCTGGTTCTCAGTCTCTGCCTCGATCAGGTCACCAAGACCCTGGGCTTCGACCAGATCCAGTTTGCCGTTCTCGAAGGCCCGGCGGGTGAACTCTCCGGCGTCGGCCAGTCTGATACCAGGGTGTGATGTCAGTGCGCGGAGGGTCGAGCGCACCACGGCGGGCGAGCCATGAAGCTGCAATTCGGCGCAGTCTTCGCCCGTAAAGCTCCGCGGCCCGGGCATCCAGGCAACAAGACCGCGATCGAATGTTGTGGGGCCGAAGCGGATATCAGCGAGGCTCAACACACGTGGCTGCGGTAATGCGCCAAGCATGGCCGCGAGCACCGGCCCGGTTTGAGGGCCAGACAACCGAATGACGGCGACGCCCGAGGGAACAGCGCCGGACGAGAGGGCGACGATTGTATCGCCGTCGCGCATGCCGCCTTAGGTGTTCATCGAGTCAAAGAAGTCGGAATTCGTCTTGGTCTGCCGGATCTTGTCCATCAGGAATTCCATGGCGTCGACTGTGCCCATTGGATTGAGGATACGGCGGAGCACGTACATCTTCCTGAGGATATCGGGTTCGACCAGCAGTTCTTCCTTGCGCGTCCCAGACTTGGTGACATCCATCGCCGGGAAGATACGCTTGTCGGAAACCTTGCGGTCAAGCACGATTTCCGAGTTACCGGTGCCCTTGAACTCTTCAAAGATCACTTCGTCCATGCGGCTGCCGGTATCGATCAGCGCCGTGGCAATGATCGTCAGCGAGCCGCCGTCCTCGATATTGCGCGCCGCGCCAAAGAAGCGCTTCGGGCGCTGCAGCGCGTTCGCGTCAACGCCGCCAGTCAGTACCTTGCCGGAGGAGGGCACAACCGTGTTGTACGCACGGCCGAGGCGGGTGATCGAATCAAGGAGGATGACCACGTCGCGCTTGTGCTCGACGAGGCGCTTGGCCTTCTCGATGACCATTTCGGCGACCTGGACGTGGCGCGATGCCGGCTCGTCAAAGGTTGAGGAGATCACCTCGCCCTTCACCGAGCGCTGCATGTCGGTCACTTCCTCAGGCCGCTCGTCGATCAGCAGCACGATGAGGTAACACTCGGGGTGATTAGTGGCGATCGACTGTGCGATATTCTGCAACAGTACGGTCTTACCGGTACGCGGCGGCGCAACAATGATGGCACGCTGGCCTTTGCCGAGAGGCGCCACCAGATCCATGATCCGGGCGCTCTTGTCCTTGACGGTCGGGTCGGGCAACTCGAGGCGCAGCCGTTCATCGGGATAGAGCGGCGTCAGGTTGTCGAAATTGATCTTGTGGCGGACCTTTTCGGGGTCCTCGAAATTGATAGTGTTGACCTTCACCAGCGCGAAGTAGCGCTCCCCCTCCTTGGGAGAACGGATCTGGCCCTCCACCGTATCGCCGGTGCGCAGCGAAAAGCGCCGAATCTGCGAGGGGCTAACATAGATATCGTCGGGGCCCGGCAGGTAGTTCGCATCCGGGGAACGCAGAAACCCGAAACCATCGGGCAGAACCTCAACCACACCCTCGCCGGTGATATCTACTTCGCGTGCCGCGAGTTCCTTGAGGATCGCGAACATCAACTCCTGCTTGCGCATGGTTGACGCGTTTTCGACCTCATAGCGCTCAGCGAACTCAAGCAGTTCGGCAGGCGTTTTGGCCTTAAGCTCGCTGAGCTTCATATTTTCCATTGCGCGGAAGACCCTTGGAGAACGGTATTCAAAGATGTGCGGGGGGTGAACAACCAGCTCAGCAGCACCGGGGAGGCGCGCATCAAACGAGCTTGCGTGGCCCTCAGATATCCAAAACGGCCGTTACATTCAAGTTACATTGTGAAAGCCGGCGGATTCACGTGAAACGCCGGCTCCGAGATCGAGCGTCGTCAGAACGGCTTCACCACCACGGCGATGACGATAACGATGGCGATCACGAACGGGATCTCGTTGATGGCGCGGAAGAATCTAGATGGCCGCACGTTCCGGTCATTGGCGAAATCCCTGAGCAGCCGGCCATAAAAGCCGTGAACGCCGCTCAGCAACAAGACCATCACGGCCTTCAGCCACATCCAGCCCTGACTGAAATCAACGATGCCAAACCCAAAGGCGAGCCAGAGTCCGAAGACCCAGGTCGCGAGCATCGCCGGCGTCGTAATACCCCGATAGAGCCGCCGCTCCATCACCTTGAAGGTTTCCGACTGCACCGAGCCCTTCTCGGCATCCGCGTGATAAACGAACAGCCGCGGCAGATAGAGCATCCCGGCCATCCAGGCGATCACCGACAGGATATGCAGCGCCTTGACCCATTCCATCCTTTAGCTCCCCCGGACGACTGCGATCAGCCGCTCGACATGGCTGATCGGGGTTTCCGGCACGATGCCGTGCCCCAGGTTGAAGATATGCGGCCGATCACGGAATGCCGCGACAATCTCCCGCGCCCGCTCTTCCATCTGTGCACCGCCGGCCACGAGGCGCAGAGGGTCCAGATTACCCTGCACCGTCAAACCCGCCGGCACCGCGCTCGCCGCATAGCCAAGCGGTGTCGAGTAGTCGAGCCCAACCGCATTCACGCCGACCTCCCGCACATAGGCAGGGATCATTGCCGCCGCGCCACGGGGAAACCCAATCACCGGAGCATTTGGGATGACCTTCCGGATACCTTCTACAATCCGCCGGTTGGGCGCGATCACCCAGTCCGCAAAGGCGCGTTCATCAAGGTTCAGCGCCCAGCTCTCGAACAGCTGCACCACATCGGCGCCGGCCCGGAACTGCGCCACCAGATAGGCCACACTCGCCTCAACGAGGACATCGAGCAGCTTGGCGAACGCCACTGGCTCGCGGAGCGCGAACAGCCGTGCCGCCGCCTGGTCCGAGGACCCCTTGCCACCGATCATGTAGGTCGCAACGGTCCATGGAGAGCCACAAAAGCCGATGAGGGTCTTGTCCAAAGCCAAGGCGGCACGCACCCGCCGAACTGTCTCGAGCACCGGGGCGAGATGATCCACCACGGTCTGTGGCGTCAGCCTATCAATGCCAGTGGCATCCAGAGGTTCGAGGAGCGGGCCTTCACCGGTCGCAAAGCGGACCTTCTGGCCCAGGGCGTCTGGGATCACGAGGATATCGGAAAACAGGATTGCAGCGTCGAGGTCGAAGCGCCGTAGCGGCTGCAGGGTCACTTCCGTCGCCAGCTCAGGGGTGTAGCAGAGCTCGAGGAAGTCCTGCGCCTTGACCCTGATCTCACGATATTCCGGCAGATAGCGGCCCGCCTGGCGCATGATCCAGATCGGCAGGCGCTCCTGTCTCCGTCCCAGCACCGTCTCCAGCAGGGGTTTTAGCACCGGTGTTTCGGTCATCGTCCCTGCCAATTCAAAGAATCTAGACTCTTCATCATCATTATCATGGCCGTGTTTTGCCGGAATTCTGGTTTACCCACAACCGAAGCCTGAGGTGGCAGAAGCGCGCAGCACACATCCCCCGATGCCTGTGGAAGATCGTCGCGGGAAAATGTGTCGACCGGTCGAAGGCTCGCCGTTTACTAAGCGTTAACCATGCCACAATGGTTTATGAAGTGTTAACGCGCCTGTGGACAGAGCCCGCTTATCCGCCAGGGGTTCTCCCCGGATTGCCCATTAACTTTTTGTTCACCATCCGGCTGGGCAAACCTGTTGAGCAATCGCGAGCCAGCGGGGAGAACCCGGTGCAATCTCTGAATGCCCGGGTTTTGCACCGGCACCGCCCTTGAGCCAGCGGGAACAGTGTGGAAAACCAGAGCCATGCTGATCCTTGCTTCGAAAAGTGCGACGCGACAGGCCCTGCTTTCGGGGGCCGGCCTGCGATTCGAGACGAGTCCAGCCCAAATCGACGAGCGCCTGCTCGAAGCCGAAGTGCTGGGGAAAGGCGGCGATGCCCCCGCAGTCGCCCGATCGCTCGCCGAAGCCAAAGCGCTTTCCGTATCAGCGAATCATCTGCAGGCGGTCGTGATTGGCGCCGACCAAGTCCTCGCGTTTGGTCATAGCCTGCTTCACAAACCGGCTTCGCTTGCGGACGCTGCGCGCCAGTTGGACCTGCTCAATGACGGCACCCATCACCTGCACGCGGGTGTCGCACTGGCTCAGGCTGGCACTGTGCTCTGGTCCAGCGTCGAGAGCGCGACCCTCACCATGAGGCGCTTCACCCAATCTGAGCGTGATGCGGTTCTGGCCCTTGAGGGCGAGGCCGTGCTCGGTTCTGTCGGCGCCTACCGGATCGAAGGGCCCTCTGTGCGGCTGTTCGAACGCATCGAAGGTGACTATTTCACTATTCTCGGCCTGCCACTTTTGCCACTGCTCGCCGCACTTCGAAAGCATGCACCCCATACCCTTGAGGGATTCACGTGAAACGCGCCTTCGTCATTGGCCACCCCATCAAGCACTCGCGCTCACCACTCATCCACCGTCATTGGCTGGATCGCTATGGAATCTCGGGGAGTTATGACGCCATAGAAGTGCTGCCGGAGGATCTGCCAGGTTTTTTCGGACGCCTGCGCTCGGGCGAGTTCACCGGCGGCAATGTCACGCTGCCTCACAAGGAGCAGGCCTTTGCCCTCTGCGATGAACGCGACCCCGCAACCGAACACCTCGGCGCCTTCAATACGCTCAGCACCTCGGACACAGCCGGGCACATCGTCATCCGCGGCACCAACACCGATCTCTATGGCTTTCTCGCCAATCTCGACCAGCGTGCGCCGGGCTGGGACGAGGGGCTCGACGAAGCAATCGTGCTGGGGGCAGGGGGCGCGGCACGCGCAGTCGCCGCCGCGCTCGATCTAAGGGCACGTGGCGCCGTCCATGTTCTCAATCGCGGCGTAGAGCGCGCCGCGGCCCTTGCCACTGAGCTGGGGGGCAAGCTTCGTGCCGGTGCGCTCGACACTTTTGCGGCGCTGGCGCCGCGTGCCGGCCTCGTCGTCAACACCACCACGCTGGGCATGCACGGCACCCGCTTCGAAGGCCTGGCGCTCGACCGGCTGCCCGCGACCGCGCTGGTGACCGATATCGTCTACACCCCGCTCGAAACCCCGCTCCTCGCGGAAGCGCGCGCTCTGGGTCTCCGCACCGCCGATGGGCTCGGCATGCTCCTCCACCAGGCCGTACCGGGCTTTGAGGCCTGGTTCGGCACCCGGCCAGAGGTGACTCCGGAACTGCGCGCTCTGATCGAAGCAACACTCTGATGTTCAAGCTGGGGCTCACAGGCTCAATCGCGACCGGGAAGTCCACCGTTCTCGCCGCATTCGCGGCACAAGGGGTACCCACCTTCTCCGCCGATGCCGCCGTGCACGACCTCTATGCCGGTGAAGCGGTTGCGCCGATTGAAGCCGAATTCCCCGGCGTATCTCACAACGGCAGCATTGACCGTGCCGAACTGGCCCGCCACCTCGTCGGCAACCCCGAGCGCCTCAGGGCGCTGGAAGCTATCGTCCATCCGCTGGTGAGGCAGAAGATCACACAGTTCCTCGCCAACGCGGAAGCCCAAGGCGCTGACCTCGTCGTCGTCGAAATCCCGCTGCTCTACGAAAATGGCGTCGACTGGGGCTTTGACGCCGTTGCCGTCACCAGTGTCGGCGCCGACGAGCAGCGCCGTCGCGCCTTGGCCCGGCCCGGCATGAGTGTGGAAAAGCTCGATGCTATCCTTGCTCGCCAGATGCCACAGGCTGAAAAGCTGAAGCGCGCCGACTACGCCATCGATACTTCGGTGTCGATCGCTCAGACCAGCGCCGCCGTAGCCCAGCTGGTGGGAAAACTGCGCAGGGAGAACCGCGCTTAATGACGAACCGGGAAATTGTTCTCGACACCGAAACCACCGGCCTCTCGCCCCTGACCGGCGATCGCGTGGTGGAGATCGGCTGTGTCGAGCTGATCAATCACATCCCAACCGGCCGGCACTTTCACGTCTATCTCAACCCCGAGCGCTCGATGCCCGAAGAGGCGTTCCGGGTACACGGACTTTCCAATGAGTTTCTCGCCAACAAGCCAAAGTTTGCGGCGGAGGCCGATCGCTTCCTCGATTTCATCGAGGACTCGACCCTCGTTATCCACAATGCGCCCTTCGACATGGGCTTTCTCGATGCCGAACTTGAGCGCAGCGGCCGCAAGCGGCTGAAGAACCCGGTGATCGACACGGTCATGCTGGCGCGGACCGTCCATCCGGGCGCGCGGGTCAGTCTTGATGCGCTCTGCAAGCACTATGGGATCGATACGTCCAAGCGCACGCTCCATGGCGCGCTGCTCGACAGCGAGATCCTCGCCGATGTCTATCTGGAACTTATCGGGGGCCGGCAGGTGGGCTTGGCACTTGTGGCCGAAACCCACATCGAGGCGGGGATCACCATCGAGATCGCCCCCGCTCGGCAACGCCCCGCGCCGCTGCCCTCACGCCTCACGCAAGCGGAACTGGCGGCCCATGCGAGCCTCGTCGGCACCCTCGGTGCCGACGCCTTGTGGCAGAGCTATCGAGACCCTGCGGCTTAGTTGGCGGGCGAGCTGGACGCGGCCTGCTGCGCCTGGAGGTTCCTGAGGTTCTGGATGTACAGCGCCTGGAAATCCACCGGTTCCATCATCAGCGGGGGGAAGCCACCGAGCTGCACTGTGCTAGCGAGAGCGTGGCGAGCGAACGGGAAGATCATCCGCGGGCATTCAACCATCAGCAGCTGCGGCAGCACGTTTTCCGGCACGTTCTTGACGCGAAAGACGCCGCCATACGAGAGCTCGACATTGAACAGCACGTTGGAGTCGCGCTCGGCCTTGGCGGTGATGTTGATTTCGACCGCGTAAAGGTCATCGGCCTGCTTCTTGACGCCGACATTGATCCCCACGGAAAACTGCGGGGCAGCGGTGCCCAAAAGCACCGAGCCGGGCGCGCCCGGGTTCTCAAAGCTCAGGTCGCGAATGTACTGGCCAACGAGGCTGTAGCTCGGGGCCGGAGTCTCAGTGGCCGGAGCCGGGGTTTCGTCAGCCATTCTCTCAAGTCCTCATGAACATCAGGTGGCGCGCTGGCTAGCATCTTTGGCTGTCAGCGACAAGACGAAGCCCGATCAGCGCGGGCGCCACTCGTCGGAATCGAGGTCGACCGTGCCATCGGGCAGGTCGCGCCGCGAAGGTTCCGCGTGTTCGGCATAGCCAAACCCCGCGCTGGTGGTCGAAACCACCTGCACCCTGGACCTCAGGAAGCTGTAAATGCCGCCGCGCACCGCGGGGATCAGCAGGATCAGCCCGATGACGTCCGAAAAATAGCCCGGTAACAACAGCAGCATCCCGGCGATGAACACCATCATCGCGTCAGCCAGCGCGCGTGCCGGCAATTGTCCCTGGCCAACGCTCTGACGTATCTCGTTGAGCAGCGACAGACCCTGCACCCGCAGCACCAGCGAGCCGATCACCCCCATCACCACCACTCCGGCAAGGGTCGGCCAGAGCCCGATGGCCTGGCCGATAACGATGAAGCAGCCGATTTCGATCAGCGGAACGGCCAGAAACAGCAAAAACAGCAGGCGTCCCACGGCAATCGCCTTTCGATGGATCACTGTCTTTCAGTCTCGCCGACGTGAACTGGTTTCCGGCTGAGGCTTTACCTATATATAGGCATATGATGGCGGCGCAGCGAGCCGCCCTTCCGATTTATCGCCCGGCCCAGTGAGACACAGATCCGATGGATGAGTTTTTCGATATCCCGACCCTGATTGTGATCGGTCTAGCCATTGTGGTCCTCTTCCGCCTGCGCCAGGTGCTGGGCACCCGCACCGGCCGGGAACGCTCGCCGCTCGAGCGGCGCGATGCCACGGTCAAGCCGGTGACCAAGCCGACCGAGAAGGCGACCGCCGACGATACGGTGGTGCAGCTGCGCCCACGGCCTGCATCCGATACGCCCGAGGATCTGGACAGGCAGACCCGCAAGTTCGAAACCGAGGTCACCCAGTTTTCGCACGGCGACGAAAAGGTCGCAGCGGGCCTCAAGGCCATCAACGAAGCCGACCCGAGCTTTTCGCCCAAGATCTTCATGGAGGGCGCCAAGGCTGCTTATGAGATGATCGTCACCAGCTTTGCCACCGGCGACCGGCAGACGCTGAAGAACCTCCTCGAAAAAGACGTCTATGACGGCTTCGAGCGCGCCATCAAGGATCGCGAAGCCGAGGGCAAGGCCATCGACTTCACTTTTGTCGGCCTGCCCAAGGTCGAAATCTCTGAGGCCGAAGGCGACAAGCGCAATGTCGCGGTGACGGTGCGTTTCCACGCCGAAGTGGTTTCCGCCACCCGCGGCAAGGACGGCGCGCTGATCGAGGGCAATTCCGACCAGGTGCAGTCGATTGCTGACGAATGGACTTTTGCGCGCAATCCCAAGTCACGCGATCCCAACTGGAAGCTTGTCGCCACCAGCCAGCTCGAGTAGCGCCGACGCCGGGAGCGGGGCATGGCCAAGCGCCGTCCGGACAAACCAGCGCTACCAGATTGGCACCTGTGGACGCAGGTGTCCGAAACCATTGCGCCGCTTCGCCGCAAGCGCCCGCCTATTCTCGAACTCGGCGACGAACCGCTGCCCATGCCGCCCGGCCCGCCGCAGGCCGTCTCGCGTCCCAAGCGCCCGCCGCCCGTCATGCCGGCCTACCAGTCTGATGGCCGACCCGCCAAAAAGCCGCGTGCGGGCATCGAGCCAAACCTCAAGCAGCGCCTGATGCGCGGCCGCGAGGAAATCGATGGCACGATCGATCTCCATGGCATGCGGCAGGTCGAAGCGCACGCGGCGCTGTCGCGGTTTATCCATGCCCGCTCCGCTCGTGGCGACCGGACGTTGCTGGTGATCACCGGCAAGGGGCTGAAAAAGCTGGAGGACGATGCGGCAGTGCTCATCGAGCGCGGGGTGTTGCGCGCCATGCTGCCGATGTGGCTCAGCCAGCCTGACCTTGCGCCGATGGTTTCGGGCTGGGATCTCGCAGCACAGGGCCACGGCGGGGATGGCGCGTTCTATGTCCGGCTCCGCCGGGTGAGGGAATATCGATGACACCGCTGGGGCAGAAATTGCGGGCGCTGCGCGAGGAGCGCGGCATCACGCTGAAGCAAATGGCCACCGCGCTCAATGTGTCGAGTGCCTATCTCTCGGCGCTGGAGCACGGCCGCCGCGGCAAGCCCACCTGGATGCTGCTGCAGCGCATCATCGCCTATTTCAATGTCATCTGGGACGATGCCGAGGATTTGCAGCGGCTCGCCGAAATGAGCGACCCCAAGGTCACCATCGATACTGGCGGGCTTTCACCGGAGGCGACCGAACTCGCGAACCGCCTGGCACGCGACATCAAGAAGCTCGACGCCGACGACCTCGCTTTCCTCAGCGCCGAACTGGTCCGCCGGCTCAAGTAGCTCAAAGCGACTTTTCCGCCAGTTCACGGAACGCGTCGGGCACCGACCGACCCGATTCCAGCACCACCGAGCCATAGCCGATCGCCTCCCAGCCAAACCGGTCGCGCACCGCATCCACTGCCCGGTCCGCCACCCATCGCGCCGCACCGCGCCGGGTCCCCGGCCGCTGCGCCTCGCCTGGCAGCCCCAACGGCAGTTCGAGCTGCAATAGCGGACGCCGTTCGAGGTGTGAGACCGAAATCGCCAGTAGCGTGATCACCCGCTCTTGCGAAAACTCCGTGAGGACGCCGCTGACCAGCGCTGTGGCGAGTTCGGCCAGCATGGCGGTGGCCGCGATCGGCTTGGGGAGTGTGACAGCCCGCGTCACCGCCCGCATATCGGCAAACCGCACCCGCACCGTCACCGTCCGCCCGGCCAGACCCTTGTTGCGCAACCGCGAGCCGATCCGGTCTGCGAGGTGCCAGAGGGCCGGGCGGTAGATCCGCTCTTCCGCCGGCTGCCGCCCCAGCGCCGACTGCGCCCCCGCTGATCGGGCCCGCCGGTCGGTGACAATTTTCCGTGGGTCTCGATTCGAGGCGAGGTCTGCGAGCTTTTCGCCCGCCGCCTCGCCCAGGAGCCGCTTCAATGCGTCCGGCGAGGCTGCGCTCATCTCGCCGATGGTGCGGATGCCTTCTGCCAAGAGCCGCGCCTCCGTCACCGGCCCAACACCCCACATCAGGCCTACCGGCAGGTCCTTCAGAAACGCCGTCTCTCCCTCCGGGTCGACCACCACCAACCCATCGGGCTTGGCGACCTGCGAGGCGATCTTCGCCAGGTGCTTGGTCCGCGCCACGCCCACCGAGATCGGCAGGCCCAGCTCATCCTTCACCCGCCGCCGCACCATCCGCGCAATCTCGACTGGCGGCCCGAACAGATGCGCCGTCCCCTCCACATCGGCGAAGGCCTCGTCGATCGAAATCCGTTCGACCAGAGGCGTGAAATCGTCCAGCACCTTGATCGCCGCATCGCCCAACCGCTGGTACTCGTCAAAGTGCCCGCCGACAAAGATCAGGTGCGGGCAAAGTTCCCTTGCCTTCCGTCCAGCCATCCCGCCCCGCACCCCAAACGCCTTGGCCTCATAGGACGCGGCCAGCACCACCCCGCCGCCCACCGCAATCGCCTTGCCGCGCAACGAGGAGTCGAGCAGCTGTTCCACCGAGGCGTAAAACGAGTCGAGATCGGCATGAAGGATCGTCGCTGCGCCTGGCATGGTGGACATCCGTGGACTCGGAATAAGAACATAAGAAGAACAGACGCACGCTTAGAGTCAACTCCGTCCGCCCCCTAGACCTTTTCCCCGCTTGCCTTCCCGCTCGGCCTTTGCTCGTCTCCCGCCGCGAATTGTGTTCTGGGAGGATGTCGTGAAGCGGGCTTTGGTGGTGTGGGGAGGGCTCGAACTGCACGAGCCCGAGGCTGGTGCGCATGTGGTGCGGCAATTGCTGGAGCCCGAGGGGTTCGCGGTCACCGTCACCGGCGACTATGCCGCCTTCGGCGGCGACGATATCGGCAGCTATGACCTGATCGTGCCGCAGATCACCGGCGGCGAACTCGACCGCGAGACCAGCATCCGGCTCTGCGCCGCAGTCGAGGCCGGTAGCGGGCTTGCCGCGTTCCACCACGGGCTCGCCACCAGCTTTCCCGGCAATGCCCGCTTCCGCTTCCTAGCCGCCTGCACTTTTGCCACCCATCCGGGCGACATCATCACCTACCGCGTCGATCCGCTGCGGACCGATGACCCCGTGATGGCCGGCATTTCGAGCTTCGAGCACACCTCGGAGCAATACTACATGCATGTCGACCCCGCCGTCGAAGTGCTCGCGACGACCACGTTCTCCGGCGAACATGCCAGCTGGAAAAAGGGCGTCGCCATGCCGGTGGTGTTCAAGACCAGCTATGGCAAGGCCCGGGTGTTCTACACCGCGCTCGGCCACAAGCCGGCCGAACTCGACAAGCCCGAAATCCGCACCATCCTGAAGCGAGGGCTGCTGTGGGCAGCGCGCTGATCGAAACCCGGCCGGTCGGCACCACTGGCCTCAACCTCAGCCGCATCGGCTTCGGCGCCGCCCCAATCGGCGACCTGAAGCGTGCGCCATCCGACGAAACCTCCCGCGCGCTGCTGCAACAGGTGTGGGATGCCGGCATCCGCTACTTCGATACCGCCCCCTTCTATGGCTCCGGCCTCTCCGAGCGCCGCGTCGGCGATTTCCTCCGCGATAAGCCGCGCGACAGCTACGTGCTCTCCACCAAGGTCGGCCGTCTCCTCGTCCCCGATCGCAACTGGGCGCAGAATCGCCACTCTGATCCGCGCGCTATGCCGTTCCGGCCGCAGTTCGATTTTTCCTATGACGGCATAATGCGCAGCCACGAGGCGTCGCTCCACCGCCTCGGGCTCGATCGCATCGATATCCTCTACCTCCACGATCTCGGCCGCTTCAGCCAGAAGGAGAACCACGAGGCAACGCTGAGCGCCGCGCTCAACGGCGGCATCCGCGCCCTACAGGAGCTCCGGGCATCCGGGGCTGTCCGCGCCATCGGCGCCGGGGTCAACGAGGCGCCGATCCTCGAAACCCTGCTCGACAATGGAAGCTGGGACGTCTTCCTCCTCGCCAACCGCTACACCCTGATCGACCAGGCGGTGGTCGAAGGCCTCCTGCCGCGCTGCCTCAAGGAAGGCGTCGACGTCGTCGCCGGTGCTCCGCTTTCGAGCGGCATCCTCGCCACAGGTCCCGTCCCCGGCGCACTGTTCGACTACGCCCCGGCCAGCGAGGCGATCCTCGAAAAGGTCCGGCTCATCGAGGCTATCTGCCGATCCTATGACGTCACACTGATCCGTGCAGCGCTGACCTTTCCGCTCGGCCACCCCGCGATCACCGCGCTGATCCCCGGCCCCGCCAACCCGGCCGAATTTGCCGACAACCTCACCCACTTCCGCGCCAGCGTTCCCGCGGGCCTGTGGGAGAAGCTGAAGGCCGAGGGGTTCCTCCACCCCGATGCGCCAGTGCCGCTCACTCCGATCTTACCGGCCGGTGTCTAGCGCTCGTCGCAACCGCCTTCTATGGTGCCGGCCGGATTTCCCCCTTCTCCCGGAGTAGACCATGGGCGAGCGCATCAAACTCACTGCCTCAGACGGCTTTACCTTTAACGCCTACCGTGCTGCGCCCGAGGGCAAGCCTCGTGGCGGTGTCGTCCTCATCCAGGAAGTCTGGGGCACCAATAACTGGATCCGCAGCGTCGCCGATCGTTTCGCAAAGCACGGGTATCTCACCATCGCCCCCTCGATGTTCGATCGCGTCGAGATGGGCTACGAGAGTGAGAACTACACGCCTGACCAGTTCGTCATCATCGGCGAGCTGATGAAAAAGTTCGATCATAGTGCCGCGCTGCTCGATGTTCAGGCAGCGATCGGTGCGGCTGCTGCCGGCGGCAAGGTCGGCATCACCGGCTATTGCTTCGGCGGCACCGTCTCCTGGCGCGCCGCCAGCCTCGCCTCGGGTCTCAGCGCTGCCTCGGGCTATTATGGCGGTGGCATCCCCAACTACCTCGAGCTCAATCCCAAGGTGCCGACCGAAATGCACTATGGCGACAAGGACACTGGCATCCCGCTCGATCAGATCGAAGCGCTGAAGGCCCGTCACCCGGAAGCAGATATCTACACTTACGACGCCGGACACGGCTTCTGTAACAGTGACCGTGCATCCAATTTCAACGAAGCCGCCTGCACCAAGGCCTCGGCCCGCACCCTCGCCTTCTTTCACAAGCACCTTGGCTGAAACTCTTAGCCTCAGTGAGCATCAGGCTTATCTTGAGGCAGCGGTTGCGGCAGCCAACGCCGCGCCGCTGTCTCAGCGCAAGGCCATGCTGGCGGTGGCGCTTGCCGACGCCTTCGCCGATCACCGCTTCGCTGCAGAAGCAGCAGGCGGCGATATCCTCGCCTACCGGGCAGCCCTCGCCGCCCGGTACGAGCCACTGGCGCTGGTGTTTTCGATCGCTGCGCATCGGCCCGACGGCGCGCAACTCGTCACCGAGGCCGTCACCATTCCGATCGCCGATTACGGCAGCCTGCAGGTCGAGGATTTCATGGTGAGCCTCTACAACAGCCACACTGTGCAACGCGTGCGGATCGTCACTCCCGACGGCACGCGCCACGATGTGCACAAAGTGCTGGCGGAGGCGTTGGTGACACTGTCAGCCTGAGCCGACACAGAAAAGACCCCCTCACCCGTCTCGCGCTACGCGCGATCCACCCTCTCCCCGACCGGGAGAGGAATGGTCCCGAGATCGGGCCACAGCGGTTCTTCTCCCCGTCGGGGAGAGTTCTGAGTGCTCTTGCAAAGCTCCAGTGGAGCTTTGCGGCGAAGAACGCCCGTCAGGCTACGCCTGCGGGCTACGGGCCCGAAGGGCCGGATGAGGGGTCTTTCTGGGTTCTTTCCCCGCTCCGCCAACTCTAAAGCACAAACCGGCTCAGATCCGTGTCCGCCGCCAGCGAGTCGATCCGGCCGCCCACGTAAGCAGCGTCGATCCTGATCGTCTGGCCTGACTTGTCCGGCGCATCGAAAGAGATGTCCTCGACCAGCCGCTCCATGATGGTCGCCAGCCGGCGTGCCCCGATGTTCTCAACCGTGGCGTTCACCTTCACCGCCGCGTCCGCGATTGCTTCCACTGCATCCTGGGTGAAATCGAGCGTCAGCCCTTCGGTCTGCATCAGCGCCACATACTGCTTGATGAGGCTCGCGTCCGTGTCGTTGAGAATGCGGATCAGGTCGTCGCGGGTCAGCGCCTTGAGCTCCACGCGGATCGGCAGGCGCCCCTGGAGTTCCGGCAAAAGGTCCGAGGGCTTCGCCACGTGGAAAGCGCCTGAAGCGATGAACAGCACATGGTCGGTCTTCACCGGCCCGTATTTGGTCGACACCGTCGTGCCTTCGATCAGCGGCAGCAGGTCACGCTGCACGCCTTCGCGCGACACCCCGCCGCCATAGCCGTCCTTGTTCACGATCTTGTCGATCTCGTCGATGAAGACGATGCCGTGGTTTTCAACGAGGTCGACCGCTTCCTTGTTGAGCTGGTCCTGGTCGAGCAGCTTGTCGGCTTCCTCGGCCATCAGCGGCGCATGGGCATCCTTCACCTTGACCTTGCGCTTGACCCCGCGCCCGCCAAAAGCCTTGCCCAGCATGTCCTGGATATTGATCACTCCGATATTGGCGCCCGGCATGCCGGGGATCTCGAAGCCACCGGGATTGCCGGTCGAGGTCAGTTCCACCTCGATCTCGCGGTCGTCGAGCTCGCCATCGCGCAGCTTCTTGCGAAACGAGTCGCGGGTCGAAGGCGCCGCCGAACTGCCGACCAGCGCGTCGAGCACGCGTTCCTCGGCATTGTGGTGCGCCTGCGCCTCTACATCAGCCCGCTTCTTGTCGCGCAGCAGCGAAATGCCGGCTTCAACGAGATCGCGAACGATCTGTTCGACATCGCGGCCGACATAGCCCACCTCGGTGAACTTCGTCGCTTCCACCTTGATGAACGGCGCCTGCGCCAGCTTGGCCAGGCGGCGCGAAATCTCGGTCTTGCCGACGCCCGTCGGCCCGATCATCAGGATGTTCTTGGGCGTCACCTCATGGCGCAGGTCTTCGCTCAGTTGCTGCCGGCGCCAGCGGTTGCGCAGCGCCACAGCCACGGCGCGCTTGGCGTCCTTCTGGCCCACGATATAGCGATCCAGCTCCGAGACGATCTCGCGCGGGGAAAAATTGGTGTCAGTCATTTTTGGTCCTTCCCGGTGCCTCATCGAGATAGCGCACCATCGAGTGATCGCCGTAGAACGTCCCGTCCCAGAAATAGGCCCGGGGGTCTGTGGCGTAGACTTTGAAACCGGCCTTCTCGTAGAACCGGATAGCGCCGGGGTTCTTGTCCCAGACGCCGAGATGGACTTCGAGCACTTCGGTCTCTGCATGCGCGATGACAGCGTCGACCAGCGCCATGGCACAGCCACTGCCCCGAGCCGTCTCGCGCACATACATCTGTACCAGCCAGCCGCGGTGGCGATCCTTGTCACCGTTCGAGCGGAAGTACCCAACGAGGCCGAGCACTGCGCCATCTTCTGCAAACGCCCCGAACAGGGTCATCCGTTCAGGAGAAGTCGCCCAGTGCTCGTCTGGAAGCGCTGAGGACGACTCCCATGTCGTGGCGTAGGCGTGCGGATGAAGTTTCAGGCTTTCGAGGCGGATGTCGCGATAGAGCGCGGCATCATCCCGGGTCAGCCGGCGGACGACGAGTTTCACGTTCCGGTCTCGATCGACTCGAGGGTCACGCTTTCGTTGGTGTAGATGCAGATTTCGGCCGCGATCTTCATGGCCCTGCGGGCGATGTCCTCGGCGTCGAGGTCGGTCGCTTGCCTGAGCGCCAGCGCAGCGGAATAGGCATAGTTGCCGCCTGAGCCGATGGCGATGGTGTCATGGTCCGGCGTCAGCACGTCGCCGGTACCGGTCAAAACCAGTGTCACATCCTTGTCGGCAACGATCATCATCGCTTCGAGGCGCCGGAGGTAGCGGTCAGTGCGCCAGTCCTTGGCGAGCTCGACCGAGGCGCGCATCAACTGGTCGGGATATTGCACCAGCTTGGCCTCGAGCCGCTCGAACAGCGTGAACGCGTCTGCCGTGGCACCGGCAAAGCCGCCGATCACCTTGCCATCGGCCAGCCGTCGCACCTTCTTGGCATTGTGCTTCATCACCGTGTTGCCCACGGAAACCTGGCCGTCGCCGGCGATTACCACCTTGTTGCCCTTGCGGACCGCAACAATGGTTGTCCCGTGCCAGCCGGGGAAGTCGTTGTCTTTCGACATGGGGGAAGAACTCCAGAACTCGTCGCCCCTATTTAGGCACGCCCCGCCCGAATGCAAAGCCGCCTGCCCGGTTGGGTAGTTGGGCGCACTTCTCATCCTCACCCGCAAAGCGGGGGAGGGGGACCGGCGAAGCCGGTGCAGGGGGCAAGTGCACTAGCCGCCCACCCCCTTCACCCCATCTTCACCGCTGAGGCGCTATCTGCTAAAGCCGCCGCGCCATATGGGCGCGACACCTGGGATTGACCGTCATGCGTACCGCCGAGATCATCCGCAAGACCAACGAGACCGACATCAAGGTGTCGGTGAACCTCGACGGCTCAGGCACTCATGACATGCAGACCGGCATCGGCTTTCTCGACCACATGCTCGACCAGCTCGCCAGGCACTCGCTGATCGATATCACGGTCAGGGCCAAGGGCGATCTCCATATCGACTTTCACCACACTGCCGAGGATGTCGGCATCGCGCTCGGCGAAGCCATCAAAAAGGCTCTTGGCGACAAGAAGGGCATCCGTCGCTACGCCTCGTCGGACCTGCCGATGGATGGCACGCTCACCCGCGTCGCGCTCGATGTCTCGGGCCGGCCGTTCCTCATCTGGAAGGTTGAGTTCACCCGCGACAAGGTGGGTGAGATGGATACCGAACTCTTCCGCGAGTGGTTCCAGGCCTTCGCCATGAACGCCGGCATCACGCTCCACGTCGAGACATTCTACGGTGACAATAACCACCATATCGCCGAGAGCGCCTTCAAGGCGCTGGCCCGGGCGTTGCGTGACGCTGTCGAGATCGATCCGCGTGCCGCCGACCGCATCCCATCGACCAAGGGAACGCTCAGCGCCTGAACCAGGCGGCCCTTAGTGGCCGATCGCGGCCGAGATCAGTACAAACAGCGTGAACAGCCCTGCAAAGGCACCAAGGCCGGCCGCCAGCCAGCCGATGAAAATGCCCTGCTGGGAGGCTTCGCCCTGGGGGATGTCGTGGGAATCGTGGCTCATGAAAATGTCTCCTCGCTCCTCTGGGGGACGGCCGCCTGTTGCGCCGGGGTATTCCCCGGTCTTTCAACCGCACGGGTTTTGCTCTAAGGCGAAACCTGACGACCGTACCGAACGCCAGGAGGCTACTCCTTGACCCTCTACTCCGTCTATGCGCGAAACGCTGATGCCCCCGAAGCGGTGGCAGACCGCTTCTCGTGGCTGGCTGCGCTTCTGCCGCCAGTCTACGCGCTGGCGCATGGACTCTGGCTGGTCGTGCTGGGCTGGGTTGTAGTGGTGGTCGGGCTTGCCATCCTCGGACAGTGGATCGGGGAGGATGCCGCCGCCGGGCTCTACATCCTCGCGGCAATTCTGTTCGGCTTTGAGGCCCATGGGCTGCGTGGCACAAGGCTCGCGCGCAGCGGCTGGTCGTATCGCACCGATGTGTTTGCTGCCGATCCCGATCTGGCCGCGGTTGATTATCTGAAGCAGGTCCAATGAGCACCGTCGCCATTATCGATTACGGCTCGGGCAATCTCCGCTCCGCCGCCAAGGCCTTTGAGCGCGCCGCGCGCGAGACCGGCACCGCTGACGAAGTGCTAGTCACCGACGATGTCGAGCTTGTCCGCCGCGCCGATCGCATCGTCCTCCCTGGCGTTGGCGCCTTCGCTGATTGCCGCGCCGGCCTTGATGCCGTGACCGGCATGGTCGAGGTGCTGGAAGAGCGGGTCATCCGTGGCGGCGTCCCCTTCCTCGGCATCTGCGTCGGCATGCAGCTGATGGCCTCAGAGGGCCGCGAAAAGACCATCACCAAGGGGCTGGGCTGGATCCCGGGCGCCGTGGTGCGGATCGAACCCCAAAGGAGTCCAGAGACCGGCGACCTCAAGGTCCCGCACATGGGCTGGAACACCTTGAACTTTCTCCGAGCCCACCCACTCCTTGCAAATATCAAGGACGGCCCGGATGGCCTCCATGCCTATTTCGTCCACTCCTACCACATGGCCGTGAGTGACCCGGAAATGCTGGTGGCGGCCGCCGACTATGGTCAGGCCGTCACCGCCATCGTTGGCCGCGACAATATGCTGGGCACCCAGTTCCACCCCGAAAAGAGCCAGACCCTCGGCCTGTCCCTGATTGGCAATTTCCTGAGGTGGAAGCCGTGAGCGCCACTGCCGCCACCGCGCTCGCCTGGCTCGCAGCGCTCGGCCGCCGCGAAGCACCGCGCCTGCTCTCGCTGTCCGATCCGGGGATCGTCATCTTCGGGCCGCGCGGCGCCACCAAGGGCTATGCCGCCCTCGGCATGTGGTTCGGCGAAACCCGCGTCGCTCTCACCCCGCGCGATGTGCTGCAGTGCGGCGACCGCATCCTCATCCGGCACCAGACCGATTGGCTCGATCGCGACGGCCGCCGCACCCACACCGCCGCCAACGCCTCGGTCATCGCCGTTCGCGACGGCAAGGTAAAATCCTTCCTCTGGGACGATGGCCCAGAGCCGGAACTGCGCCAGGGTTTTGGCAACGCATGGGCGGTGATGCTCGAAGGAATTCCGCAATGATCCTCTTTCCCGCCATCGATCTGAAGGACGGTCAGTGCGTCCGTCTGAAGCTGGGCGACATGGCGCAGGCCACCGTGTTCAACGACGATCCGGCAGCCCAGGCCAAGAGCTTCGAGGACCAGGGCTTCGAGTATCTCCACGTCGTCGATCTCAACGGCGCCTTCGCCGGTGAGAGCGTCAATGGCGCCGCCGTCGAAGCCATCCTTCAGGCCGTGTCATTTCCTGTTCAGCTCGGTGGCGGAATTCGGTCAATCGCCCATATCGAGCAGTGGCTGGGCCGCGGTCTCGCCCGCGTCATCCTCGGCACCATCGCCGTCCGCGACCCCGCGCTGGTCAAGGAAGCCGCCCGGCTGTTCCCCGGCCAGATCGCCGTCGGCATCGACGCGCGGGGCGGCAAGGTGGCAGTAGAAGGCTGGGCAGAAACTTCAGAGCTCTCCTCCATCGAGCTCGCCCAACGCTTTGAAGGCGCTGGTGTTTCGGCCATCATTTACACAGACATCGACCGCGACGGCGTCCTCGCCGGCATCAACTGGCCCTCAACCCTTGAACTCGCCAAAGCCGTCTCCATCCCCGTCATCGCCTCTGGCGGCCTCGCCTCGATGGACGATATCCGCACCATGGCCAAGCCCGAATACGCGCTCCTCGAAGGCGCCATCTCCGGCCGCGCCCTCTACGACGGCCGCATTGATTCACGTGAAGCAATCGCGCTGCTGAAAGCGGGGACGCCGCTATGACCCTGAAAACCCGCATCATTCCCTGCCTCGACGTCAAGGATGGCCGCGTCGTCAAGGGCGTGCAGTTCGTCGATCTGGTCGATGCCGGCGACCCGGTCGAAGCTGCCATCGCCTATGACGCTGCGGGCGCCGATGAGCTGACCTTTCTCGACATCACCGCCAGCCACGAAAACCGCGAGACCATCTTCGACGTCGTCGCCCGCACCGCCGAACACTGCTTCATGCCGGTCACCGTCGGTGGCGGCATCCGCAAGCTCGAGGACATCCGCAAGCTCCTCCTCGCCGGCGCCGACAAGGTGTCGATCAATTCCGCCGCCGTCAGCGATCCCGATTTCATCGCTCGTGCCGCTGACAAGTTCGGTGACCAGTGCATCGTCGTCTCGGTCGATGCGCGCCGCCGCCAGACCCGCGCGCCGGGGCAGCACAACATGGACGAGTGGGAAATCTACACCCATGGCGGCCGCAACCCGACCGGGCTCGACGCCGTCGAGTTCGCCGTCCGCATGGTGGAGCGGGGGGCAGGGGAACTGCTGGTGACCTCGATGGATCGAGACGGCACCAAGTCCGGCTTCGATCTGGCGCTGACGCGCGCGGTAGCCGACGCGGTGCACGTGCCTGTTGTGGCCTCCGGCGGCGTCGGTACCCTCGACGACCTCGTTGCCGGTGTCACCCAGGGGCACGCCAGCGCGGTCCTTGCCGCTTCGATTTTCCACTTCGGCACCTACACGGTTGGTGAGGCGAAGGCCTATATGGAGCAGCACGGCATCCCGATGCGCCACGACCTCAGTGATCAGGGCTAGGAGAACGATATGAGCTTTACCCTCGAGGCCCTGGACGAGCGGATCGGCAAGCGCGCCGGCGCCTCCATTGATGAGAGCTACACCGCCAAGCTGCTTTCGGGTGGGGTCGAGCGCTGCGCCAAGAAGTTCGGCGAAGAAGCCGCCGAGATCATCATCGCCAGCGTTACCATGGACCGCAAAGGTACCGAGAGCGAAGCCTCGGACGTGCTCTATCACCTCCTAGTTCTGCTCCGCGCCGCTGGCGTACCGCTTGCCGATGTGATGGCCCAGCTCGAACGCCGAACTGCCCAGTCCGGCCTCGAAGAGAAGGCCTCGCGTTCGAAAGCCTCCAGCTGATGGCCAAGCGCAAACTCGAGCCCTATCACCACTTCACCAAGGCCGAATGGTCGAGGCTCCGTGCCGATGAACCGATGACGCTCAATGCGTCCGACATTGAGCGGCTGAGGGCGCTGAACGATCCGATCTCCTACACCGAGGCCGAAGAGATCTACCTGCCATTGAGCCGGCTGATCTCTCTTTATGTAGAGGCGACGCAGCAACTGCACCGTGCATCTACCCGGTTCCTGGGCGCCGACGGGCGCAAGGTGCCCTACATCATCGGCGTCGCCGGCTCCGTCGCGGTGGGCAAATCCACCACCTCGCGCATCCTGCGCGCTATGCTGCAGCGCTGGCCGAGCTCACCCAAGGTCGATCTCGTCACCACCGACGGGTTCCTCTACTCCAACAAGAAGCTCGATGAGCTGAAGCTCGCCGACCGCAAGGGCTTCCCGGAGAGCTACGATCGTACCGCCCTGATCGCCTTTCTCTCCGACATCAAGTCCGGCAAGCCGGAAGTCGGCGTGCCGATCTATTCCCACCTCGTCTATGATGTCATCGAGGGCCAGCAGACCATCATCGACCGGCCCGATATCCTGATCGTAGAGGGGCTGAACATCCTGCAGCCAGGCGAGTTGCCGAAGTCAGGCCGGCCCATCGTCTTCGCCTCGGACTTTCTCGATTTCTCGATCTTCATTGACGCCGATGAGAAGGACCTCACAACCTGGTTCATGGAGCGCTTCCGCCGCCTGCGGCAGACAGCTTTCGCTGACCCCAAGAGCTTCTTTCACCGCTTTACCACCATGAGTACCGAAGAAGCCGAAGCGTTCGGCATGTGGGCCTGGACCGAGATCAACCTGCCCAACCTCAGGGACAATATCGTCCCTACCCGAAGCCGTGCGGACCTGGTGCTGACCAAGGGGCCCGGCCATACGATCGACCGGGTCGATCTGCGGAAAATTTAGCCTAGATCGCGACGCCGTTTTCGATCGCGAGTTGCTGCAGGTCCAGCACTGGGCGCGCGCCGATATGCGAGATCACTTCGCTTGCAGCGAGGCAACCGGCCTGCAGTGCGGTGCGCAAATCCCGCTGGCGGGCATAGGCGAGCAGGAACCCTGAGGCGAAAAGGTCTCCAGCCCCGGTGACATCGACGACATTTTCAACCGGATAGGCGGGTACTGTGATGATCTCGCCATCCGAGATAACCATCGCACCCTCGGCACCCATGGTGATGGCCGCCATCTCGGCATCCTTGGCGATCGCCTGCACGGCGCCATGGAAATCCGCCTGATAGAGCGCCTTGAGTTCTTCAATGTTGCCGAAGACGATATCGACGGTTTTCGACCGGATCAGGTCGAGGAACTCCTCGCGGTAGCGGTTGACGCAGAACGGGTCGGAGAGGGTGAACGACACGGCCCGCTCATGCTTGTGGGCATAATGCGCTGCGGTCACGAAGGCTTTCTTGGCTTCGGTGGGATCCCAGAGGAAGCCTTCCATGTAGATGACGGTTGCCGCGCCGATCTCGGCTTCCTTGATATCGGAGGTGGTCAACTGGTGGCAGGCGCCGAGATAGGTGTTCATCGTCCGCTCGCCGTCAGGTGAGAGGAGGATCATCGAGCGTGCGGTTGCAGGGCCATTGCTGAGCCGGGACACGCCGTAGTGAACCCCAAGCCGCTTGAGGTCATCGGCGAAGACATTGCCCAGATTGTCGTCGGCCACCTTGCCGATAAAGGACGCTCGGCCCCCGAGTGACGCGACACCAGCTGCCGTGTTACCGGCACTGCCGCCAGAGATCTGGCGCTTGTCCGCCGGCATGCGATCATAGAGGTAGGCTGAGCGCTCGGCATCGACGAGGTGCATGATGCCCTCGGTGAGACCTTCACGGGAAAGGAAGCCCTCTTCGATGGGGGCGATCACATCAACGATCGCGTTGCCGATGGTGAGCACGTCAAACCGGGTCTCGGCCATCGATAATCCTTCGTGTTCTCACCAAAGAGCCGCGCCGGAGATAGAGGAGAAGCGGGCGCGGCGCAATCTCTAGAGCGTGCCGGGTGCCGCTCCGTTGGCAGGGAATTGATGCGTCGATGCTTAGCCTCCCTTTGGCAGAGGCGTCTTGGGCTCGAACCTGCACCAGTCGCGGATGACGCAGCGCCAGCATTCGGGCTTACGGGCCTTGCAGACGTAGCGGCCGTGAAGGATCAGCCAGTGGTGGGCGTGGAGCAGGTATTGTTCGGGGATGGCCTTCAGCAGGCCCTGCTCGACCGTCAGCGGGTTGGCGCCGGGAGCAAGGCCGGTGCGGTTGGCGACGCGGAAGAGATGGGTGTCGACCGCGATGGTCGGCTGGCCAAAGGCAATGTTGAGCACCACGTTGGCGGTCTTCCGGCCAACCCCGGGGAGGCTCTCCAGCGCTTCGCGATCCTGTGGCACCTCGGAGTTGAAGCGCTCGACCAGGACTTGCGACAGGGCGTAGACGTTCTTGGCCTTGGTGCGGAACAGCCCGATCGTCTTGACCATCTCCTCGATCGTGGGCTGGCCGAGGGCTACCATTTTCTCCGGCGTATCGGCGATCTTGAACAGCGCCCGCGTCGCTTTGTTGACGCCGGCATCCGTCGCCTGGGCCGAGAGCACCACCGCAACCAGCAGGGTGAAGCTGTTCACATATTCGAGTTCGCCCTTCGGCTCGGGCTCAACCGCCGCAAAAGCGCCGAAAATAGCCTCAACATCGGCTTTCGGAAGCCCCTTCAATTTGCGCTTTGGCATTTTCGCCTCTCGATTCTCAGCCTATAGTGTTGCCCAACATGTCGACGCAAACGCAAGCAAAGCCGCTCTTTGCCGCCAAGCTGACCCCAAACCGGTCGCTGGGCACGAAGGGCATGCGCGTGGTGATCGCGCTGGTCGCGATTATGGCCAGCATTCCCGGCGTACTGTTCTTCTCGCTGGGCGCCTGGCCGATCGTCGGTTTTCTCGGCCTTGATGTGGTGCTCGTCGTCTGGGCGCTGTCGACCTCGTTCCGGCAGACAAAGCGCTACGAGGAGATCACGCTCTGGCCCGATCAGCTTGAGGTCAAGCAGGTCGATGGGACCGGCAAGGAAGTGCTGAACCGGTTTGCGCCCCGGCTGGTCAAGCTGGTGGTAGACCGCGACTTCAACGAGCGGACCACGGGGCTGCGCCTCAAGAGTGCCGACTGCGACCTGGTGCTGGGGGCGTTTCTCAACCAGGACGAGAAGTCGAGCTTCGCCAAGGCCTTCGGTACGGCCCTGAAGCGCTCGCGGCTCTAGCCGCACCATTGTCAAAATCGGGTCGATCTGCCGGAGCGCGCTGCCTATGGTGAGCGCATGAGCAAACATGACACCCTCATCGCCAATTCCGACTACGAAACCGTCAGGGCCGCTATCGCCTATCTGAGCGAGACCTCCCCTGAAGAGTCCGATCTGCCGCGTTTTGCCAACGCGCTGGGCCTGACCGAGCGGCAGCTGACCGATCTCTTCCGCCGCTGGTGCGGGCTGAGCCCCAAGAGCTTTGCCCAGGCCGTGGCGCTCGATCATGCCAAGCGGCTCCTCACAGACCGGCAGAGCGTGCTCGATACGACGTTTGAAGTGGGCCTTTCCTCCACCTCGCGGCTGCATGATCTGTTCGTCACCCATGAGGCGATGCCGCCAGGCGCCTACCGGCTTAAGGGGGAGGGGCTCGAGATGGTGTGGGGCGTGGCGCCGTCGCCGTTTGGCACCGCGGTGCTGACGCTCACGGAGTATGGCCTCTCCGGGATCGGCTTTGCCGACGCCGAAACCAGCATCGAGGCGGCGTTCGAGGACCTTGCCAACCGCTGGCCGAACGCCCGCTACCGCCGCGACGATGCGGCTGTAGCTCCCGTCGCCACGCGCGTTTTCGATCCGCAGCGCTGGAAGGCCGATGAGCCGGTGCGGGTGGTGCTGATCGGCACCGATTTCGAGGTGCATGTCTGGGAGACGCTGCTGAAGATTCCCGTCGGCATGGCCACCACTTACGCCAGTGTCGCGAGCCATATCGGCCGGCCGACATCGGCGCGCGCCGTTGGCGCGGCCGTGGGCAAGAACCCGATCTCGTTCGTGGTGCCGTGCCATCGCGTTGTCGGCTCGACGGGCGCACTGACAGGCTACCATTGGGGATTGCCGCGCAAGCGCGCTATCCTCGGCTGGGAGTGCGGCGTCTCCGCTTAGAGCTAGAGCGCCACGCGGTCCTTGAGCGAGCCATCGGCATTGATGGTGTAAACCACCGGCTCGCCAGTCGCGAGTTCGCGCTTCAGGATCTGCTCGGGCGTCAGCTTTTCGATCGCCATGACAATCGAGCGCAGGGAATTGCCGTGGGCGGCGACCAAGACGGTCTTGCCGGCCTTGAGCGCAGGCAGGATATCGGCATCGAAATAGGGGAGGGTCCGGGCTGCGGTGTCCTTGAGGCTTTCGCCGCCCGGCGGGGGCACGTCATAGGAACGGCGCCAGATCAGCACCTGATCTTCGCCCCACTTGGCGCGCGCGTCGTCCTTGTTGAGACCCGAGAGGTCACCATAGTCGCGCTCGTTGAGCGCATGGTGGCGGGTGATCACCAGGTCGGTGATGCCGAGCTCTTCGAGGATCAGGTCGAGCGTGTGCTGGGCGCGCTTCAGCGCCGAAGTGAAATAGACCTCTGGGACGAGCCCCGCCGCCTTCAGCCGCTTGCCCGCGCCGCGCGCTTCACCGACGCCCTTTTCCGTGAGGTCCGGATTGCGCCAGCCGGTGAACAGGTTCTTGAGGTTCCACTCGCTTTCGCCGTGGCGGACGAGGATCAGTGTGCCGGTCATGGAAAATCCTGTCAGTTGAGGCCGAGCACGTCGGCCATGGAATAAAGGCCGGGCTGTTGCTCCCGGGCCCATAGGGTGGCACGCACCGCGCCATCGGCAAACAGCGCGCGGTTATCCGCGATATGACGGAGTTCGAGCCGCTCGGACGGGCCGGCAAGGATCACCGAATGCTCGCCGATCACGCTGCCGCCGCGCAGCGTCGCAAATCCGATGCTGCCCGGCTCGCGCGCGCCGGTATGGCCATCGCGGACACGTACGGAATGGGTCGCGAGATCGATACCGCGCCCCTTGGCGGCGGCCGCGCCCAGCATGAGCGCCGTGCCGGATGGCGCGTCGACCTTGCGGTTGTGGTGCATCTCGAGGATTTCGACGTCAAAGCCCGGCAGTTCCGCCGCGGCCTTGCGCACCAGCCCGAGCAAAAGGTTGAGCCCGAGCGAGAAGTTGCCGGCCTTGACGATGGTCGCGCCAGCCTTCGCCGCGGCGGCGATCGCGGCGTCGTCCTCGACGCTGCAGCCCGTGGTGCCGATGATGTGGATCTTGCCCAGCGCTGCAGCACGCTGTGCAAGCGCGACGCTCGCGGCCGGGGCGGTGAAATCGATCACCGCGTCCGCCAGGGCGAGCGCAGCTTCCGGATCATCGCCGATCAGGACGCCCAGCGCCTCAATGCCAGAATTCTCGCCGGCATCCTTGCCGACGGCCGCCGAGCCCGGGCGGTCGAATGCTGCAACGACGCTGAGGCCTGCCGCTGTCGCGATGGCGCGGATATTAGCGCCGCCCATCTTGCCGCCCGCGCCGGCAATTGCGACCTTAAGATCTGCCATGATCGGTTCCTCATTCTGGTATCGGCCTATAGCCTACCGGCCGATTTCACGCCAGCCGCGTGCCGCCACCCGCCATTTCGGCGAGAATGGCCTTGGCCGCAACTGCCGGCTCGGCCGCTGCGGTGATCGGGCGGCCGACCACAAGATGGGTCGCTCCGGCGGCGAGCGCCTCCGTCGGACCCATGACGCGCTTCTGGTCGCCGAGTGCAGCGCCTTTCGGCCGGATGCCCGGCGTCACGATTGCGAGCTTCGGGCCAACGATCTGGCGCACCATTTCTGCCTCGAGCGGCGAGCACACCAGCCCGCCGATTCCGGCATCACGCGCCTGGCCGGCACGGAGCGCCACAAGGCCGGCCGTGTCGCGGGCAAAGCCGGCCTCGGCGACATCGGCATCGCTCATCGAAGTGAGGACCGAAACGCCGAGAATGGTGAGATCGGAGCCCGCAGCGCCGCGGACGGCAGCCCGCATGCATTGTGGATAGGCATGGACCGTCAGCATGTTGGCGCCGGTCTGGGCGAAGGCGGCGACGCCGCGTTCGACCGTGTTGTCGATGTCGAGCAGCTTGAGGTCGAAGAACACGCGCTTGCCAGCGGCGATCAGCGCCTTGCCTAGCGCCAGGCCGTCACCGCCATAAAACAGCTGGTAGCCGATCTTGTAGAAATCGACCGCGTCGCCGAGCTCGGCGATCAGGCGCTCCGCCTCGGCGCGCGTATCAAGGTCGAGCGCGACAATCAGCGTTCCAGTCGTCTGGGGCGTACCCGTCATGGCGATGTCTCCGGAGTTTCAGGTGAGTGGCACAGGCAGACGGTTCGGGCAAGACCAATCGCCCGACCGCCTGAGGCTTCGGGTGAACACCAGTGAGGACGTGCGCCGGCGAGGCCCAGGCCTCAAGGCGGGTAGTCCGCAGTTTGTGCGAGGTCGGACCCCGCCGGCGCGACCGGACGTTTCCACCTCGCTCCGGCGGACCGCGGGGACTTCCCCGGAACCGCAGTGCCTGGCCACCGGCGGATTGCTCCGACCGGCCTCCCGAAGGAGGGGGCTTATCCCCGCAGTCCAGATCCACGGAGCCGAAACCCCGGACGTTTCTGCGCAGGCACCCCGGCTCCCCGTAAAGGGAGCTCGGCCCCTGGCCGCCCGAAAGCGGCCGTGACACCACTGGCGGCCCTCGCCTCCCTGAAGAAAGCATCCGGCCGGCCGGAACTTCGGCAAGGAGGGCGCGACACCCTCCATCCGACCCTGTCCCCGCAAACCGTTCGCTCGCGATCCCGTCCAGCGCGGGGGCAGTGAGCGCAGTATAGGGCAGAGGGAACCGGCGGGGATAAGTTGGAGGAAATGGTGGGGGATCAGGGGGTTAGCGGGCAGGTGTCTACCTTCCCTCTCCCCTTGAGGGAGAGGGTGTCCGCGCAGCGGGCGGGTGAGGGGAAGGATAGCAGACGTCGCTCCTCACTCCGCTCGGATCGCGCGACGCTGTGCGTCGCGGACCCCTCATCCGGCGCTGCGCGCCACCTTCTCCCTCAAGGGGAGAAGGAAGACTGCGCGAGTGGGCACAGTCAGTACCCCCCTCATCCGGCCCCTAGCTTCGCTATGGGCCTGCAGGCTCAAGCTGCGCCACCACTGGCGCCTTTTGCCCTGCGGGACGGCTCGAAGTCCCCTGAGGGGCGAGGGGACGGAGAGGACTGTTCGAACAACGCCGTCGTAGTCTCCGGGTAGGCGGCAAGCTATGGTGCCATAGCACCGATTGATTCTCGTTTTGCCGGAGTGACTTACCTATGCAGCAGCAGGCGCTTTCGGTTTTGGTGGCGTGGGTGCGGCTGGAGCGGGCGATGGATGGGTTTCATGCCGAGCTACGGAAGGGCTTCGGCATTACCGGGCTGCAATTGTCGGTGCTGCGCATCTGTTCGGAGCGGCCACAGCTGCCGCTCGCGGCGTTGCGAAAGACGCTGGTGATGCACGCAGCAACGCTGGGGCAGGCGATCGACGAGTTGCGCCGCATGGGGCTGGTGACGGTGAGGACCGACCCCAATGATCGGCGCGCCCGCATGGTGGCGCTGACCGAAAAGGGTACCGCGCTGATCGCCGAGGCGCCGCTCGCCGGGCCGTTGCGGTTGCGTCAGGTCGACCACGATACGCGCCGGCTCGAGAACCTCGCGGCAGCGCTGGAAGACGCCATGGACCTGTTCGGGCTCGACGACTGGGCGCCGGGCAAGAAAGGCGCGGCTAAGCCGTAAGGGTTTCCGGCAAGGCTTCCATCGGTACCCAGTCCGACAGCAGCGTGCGGTTGGCCAGCCCGATGACGAGGACATTGCCGCCGCCCTTGTGGCCGATGCGGCTCTGGTCTTCGCTGCGCGAGATCACGCGGCCATCGAGCGCGCATTTGAGCAGCGTGCCCACCGCACCGTGACCGGCGAACAGCAGCGGACGGGCGGGGTCGTACTCAGCGAGCGTTGCTTCGAACGCCCCGACGATCCGCGCCTGGGCGGTGGCCGCAGGCTCCCAGCCTTCGACAGATTCCGTCGGGTGGGCAAAGAACGCGTCTGCCAGCTGCTCGAAGCGCTCGGACGGCACGTACCCGGTGGCCGAGCGGTCGTTCTCGCCAAAGGCGGGCTCGGCAATGAACGGGATGCGGTTGGCAACGCCAAGGATCTGGGCGAGCTGCACCGCCTTGGTCTCGGTGCTGGAAACGATCTGGCGCACGCCGCGCACCAGCGGATGATGCGCGAAAGCCTCCGCCCGCTTGCGGCCGGTCTCGGAGAGACTCCAGCGTGGCACGGGAACGGCGGGGTCGATGGCGACTTCGGGATGCGTCACATAGAGCGCGTACATTCAGATGCCGCCGCGAGAAAAATGGGTGAGCTCCTTCACCATCTGGCCGACCTTGAAATTGATCGCCGACTCGACCGGCGCGCCGTCTGCATCGAAGGCCTCGCTGTCAGGACCAACGCCCATCAGTGTCGGGACGACCAGCGCGCCGATCTTCGAGAGCGTTTCACGCAGGTGGGACTGGGCCCATATGGTGCCATACTTTCCCGAACTGACCCCGCCAATGCCGAAAATCGCGTGCCGGAACGGGCTCGGCTTCTGCCGGCTGAGCCAGGCGATGGTGTTGACGATCAGCGGCGGCAAGCCGCCATTGTACTCGGGCGTGATGATCAGGACGATGTCATGGGTCCGGAACGCCTCGGCCAGCCGCCCGGCGCTTTCGGGGATATGGTCGGGCTCGAGGTCTTCATTGAAGATCGGCATCTCGAAATCGGCGAGGCTGAGGTCCGTTACCTCGACCCCGGCTTCACGGAGTTTCCCCGAGATATGTCGGCGCAGGATCTCGTTGACGGAGCCCTTGCGGATCGAGCCGCAAAGGGTGATGGCAGTTTTGGGGGATGTGTCGGTCATTGTCTGAAAACGCTAGCCTATTCGGGTGGCGCGTGGAAGCTCTGGGAGAGGCGAGCAGGTGGGAGGGACTAGGTGGTGAAGAAACTAAGCTGGAGCGGTGGCGTCAACGCTTGCCTTGATCAACCTGTCGTTGAGTTGGTCGGATCAGTAGGTGTTGGCCGCTATGGCGGCTATGGCAGCACGAAGAACGAGGATGGGCTGGTGCTTTGGTCGGCCACGGACTGGACCTTTGCAGTCCTGCTCGATGGCCATGGTGGAAGTTCCAGTGTCGACGCCGTTCTCGACCTCTTCGGCAGTGCCGAACCGGAGCTGATGCCCCTCTGCACCGCAGCCGACGGTTCCGCTATTCCGCTCTTACAAAGAAAGTTGGTCGACTTGCTCACCAGCGAGGCAACCTCCCGGCACATGTCTAAGGTCGCCGGAGAGACCGCGTGCCTCGTCTGCTACCAATGGCGGCAGCATCTGCTCTGGCTGTCGATTGGCGACAATACTCTCTACCTGCTGCATCCCGAATTGTCCCGGCTCGGGCAGTTCACCCTCACAACGCGCAATTTCTTCGAGTGGATCGGCGAACGAAACAGCCTCGCGGGCGTGCCACCCTATTTCTCGACGGGCATACGCCAGTTGCGGACTGGCAAGAATGTGATCGTGCTCGCGACGGACGGCATTCAGGAACTGCCCGGCCGGACTTACGAAGAGCCGTCAGCCTTTGCAGCAGCATTCCAGTCGCAGCCCGACAACCTGTCCGCGCTAAAGTTCATGCTGTCCAACGCCAAGCTAGCACAGGGCCGCGACAGCTCTACGCTCATTGCATGGAACGTGGATAATGCCGAACCGGCGTTGATGCCGAGCAGTTAGGGGGCGTGTCGCGGGAACAAAACGGGTGCCAATAGCGCCCGCCCGTTGCCGTGCTAGTTGTCGAACAGGCTCTTGAGCTTGGTGAAGAACCCCTCGCTGGTCGGCGAGTTTTCGCGGGTCGATTCCTTTTCGAACTCTTCGAGCAGTTCGCGCTGGCGCTTGGTCAGCGATTGCGGGGTTTCGACGTCGAGCTGCACGTAGAGATCGCCAAAGTCCTTGGTGCGGAGGATCGGCATGCCCTTGGCCTTGAGCCGGACGCGCTGGCCGGGCTGGGTGCCGGGGGAGACCTTGACCCGGGCGCGCGCCGCATCGAGCGTCGGCACTTCGAACTCGCCGCCGAGCGCCGCCGTGGTCATGGCGATAGGGACGCGGGCGTAAAGATCGGCACCTTCGCGCTGGAACAGGTCGTGCGGCTTGATGGAGATGAAAATGTAGAGATCGCCCGGCGGTCCGCCGCGCAACCCCGCTTCGCCCTCATTGGCGAGGCGGATGCGGGTGCCATCCTCGATGCCCTTGGGGATATCGACCGAGAGCGTGCGGTTCTGCTGGCGCCGGCCCTGGCCACCGCAATCGGTGCAGGGCTGCTCGAGGATCTGGCCACGGCCATTGCAGATCGGGCAGGTGCGCTCGATGGTGAAAAAGCCCTGGGCGGCGCGGACCTTGCCCTGGCCGTTGCAGTGCCGGCAGGTCGACATGCCGGTGCCGGGCTTGGCGCCCGAGCCGTCGCAGGTGGTGCAGGCGGCGAGCGTTGGCACGTCGATATCGACGGTGCGGCCGGCAAACGCCTCTTCGAGGCTGATTTCGAGATTGTAGCGCAGGTCCGACCCGCGCAGGCGCGACTGGTTGCCGCCGCGGCCGCGGCCGCCCATGAAATCGCCGAAGATGTCTTCGAAGATATCGGACATCGAGGATGTGAATTCGGGACCGAAGCCGCCGGGGCCGCGCTGGCCGCCACCGTTTTCGAAGGCGGCATGGCCGAACCGGTCATAGGCCGCGCGCTTTTGCGGATCCTTGAGGGTGTCGTAAGCCTCGTTGATTTCCTTGAACTTGTGCTCCGCCTCTTCATTCCCCGGATTGCGATCCGGATGGAACTGCATGGCAAGCTTGCGGTAGGCGCTTTTCAGCACCGCCTCATCGGAGCCCTTGGGCACCCCGAGTACTTCGTAGAAATCACGTTTCGCCAACGGGCACGATCCTTAGCCGCCTGTCGCCCCCGCGCTCAGGCATTCGCCTAGATAGGCACTCTACCGCGCTCTTACCATAGCAGGGCGCGACTTCAACAGGATTGGGCGAATCAGTGTGCTTTTGCGTCAGGCCTCAAGGGCCATGCTGAGGCGGGAGGCGAGGTCGGCCTGCGCGAACATGGCCTTGTTGACGACCCGGTAGAGACCGAAGAAGCCGTTCGTTACGCCATGATAGAGCGTCTTGTCGACGACTGTGCCGCTGAGCCGCAGCGCATCGTAAAGCGCCTCGCCTTCCGAGCGCAGCGGATCGACCTCGGCGAGGACGATGCTGATCGGCGGCAGGCCGTTGAGGTCGGTGCGGCCGGCGAGGTTCATGCGGGGATCGCGCATGTCGTCCTTGCTGCGAAACAGCTTTCGCGCCGACCACTTCAAGGTCTCGGCGTTCACCGGGAAGCTCGTCGCCACTTCGAGGTGCGAGGGCAGGTCGAAGAGCATTGCGGCCATCGGGGTGACGAGACCGATGTGCTTGGGCTGGACAATATTTTCGTCACGGGCGCGGAGTGCCACGTTGAGCGCGAGATTGGCGCCCGAATCCTCGCCCACGATCGCCATATGGCGCGCGTTGCCGCCAAGCGTTGCCGCATGGTCGGCGAGCCAGCGCCAGGCGGCGAAGGCATCTTCGTGGGCTGCGGGGAAACGGTGCTCCGGCGCCTGTCGGTAGTGGCAGGAAACGACAATGGCGCCGGTGCGCACCGAGAGGCTGCGGGGTGTGGCGTCGAACTGGTCTACATCGCCGAGGACGAACCCGCCGCCGTGAAAATAGAGGATGACCGGGCGCGGCGTCGCGCTCGGCGCCTGCGGGGCATAGACCCGGGCGCGGATGTCGCCGGTCGGACCGGGGATCAGGTGCATCTCCATGCCGATGCCCATTTCGTCATGGCTATCGCGGAGGATCCGGCGCAGCGCCATGTCGAGGGTCGGCTGGGCGCGGGCCTCAGGCGCCCGGCAGGCGTCGATCGGCTTGCCGCCCATGCTGCCGAGTATATTGAGCACGTGTTGCATGTCGGCATCGAGATGGAAGGCGCGGGTGTAGTCGCGGGCGGGCATGGCATCGCGTGGCTCACCTTCGGGGAGCCCGCGCACCTCTATAGGTGACATGTCATGCTCTTCCATCATACGCCCGCCCCGGCTGTGGCGATCCGAGGATCGCCGTCACCCCGTTGCCGGAAGCGTCGCTGCTGACGACACCCATGCCCAGCAAGACTCAGAACCTAGAGTCTAGCGCGAGATGTGGGCACAGTTGGGCGGCGCCGCGGCAACAATGCGGAGGAAAAACTACAAAACCCCGGTAGGCCGGGGGCCACACCGATGATTCACGTGAAACGCCCTGTGGAAAACCGGATCAAGCGATCTGTTCGCGGGTGATGCCGTGGGCCTCGAGCTTTTTGGCAGCGTTGGCGACCGCTTCGGCCGGGAACTGTTCGGCATTGCGGACCACGACCGCTTCGCCGGTGAACTCGGCCTTGCCGTGCTGGACCAGGGCCTCAAACCCATCGGTGACCGCGGGCGCAAGCGCCATGTCGGTGAGGCATTGCACGGCGCCGAGACGCTTCTGCTTCTGCCGGGTCTGGGTGAGGCGTGCCGCCTTGCCGGTTTCGAGACGCTTGGTCTCCTCGCCATAGCTGACCGCAGTCCAGAACTCGCGCTCCAGACCCGAGAACGGCAGGCCGGCAAGCTCGGCAATGCGCATCTGGCACTCGAACGCATAGTCAGCGTGACCGAGGCGCAGGGCGTTGGACATCAGGTTCCGGAGCTTTTCCGGGTCGGTAAATTTCATCAGATCTGGGAACATAGGGCCACCCTATCCGCCTTTTCGGCCAAAAACAAAAGGGCCCGGCGCTGGCCGGGCCCCAAATGCTGCGATTAATTGCGATCAGAAGCGGATCAGGCCGACTTCTTGTCGTCCTTGACCTCTTCGAACTCGGCATCGACCACGTCATCGTCCTCGGGCTTGCCGCCCTCGGCCTTGGCTTCGGCCTCTGCCTGGCTCTGCTTGTACATCGCTTCGCCGAGCTTCATCGAGACTTCGGCAAGCGCTGCCGCCTTCTCCTTGATGACTTCAGCTTCGTCGCCTTCAAGCACGGCCTTGAGATCGGCCATCGCGGTTTCGATCGCCGTCCGGTCTTCTGCCGAAACCTTGTCGCCATAATCCTTCAGCGACTTTTCGGTCGAGTGGATCAGCGACTCGCCCTGGTTCTTGGCTTCGACGGCCTCGCGCTTCTTCTTGTCGGATTCAGCGTTGGCCTCGGCTTCCTTGACCATGCGCTCGATATCGGCGTCCGAAAGGCCGCCCGAGGCCTGGATGCGGATCTGCTGCTCCTTGCCGGTGCCCTTGTCCTTGGCCGAGACGTTGACGATACCGTTGGCATCGATGTCGAAGGTGACCTCGATCTGCGGCACGCCACGCGGCGCCGGGGGAATGCCGGCAAGGTCGAAATTGCCGAGCAGCTTGTTGTTGGCCGCCATTTCGCGCTCACCCTGGAACACCCGGATGGTCACGGCCGACTGGCTGTCCTCGGCGGTCGAAAACACCTGGGACTTCTTGGTCGGGATGGTGGTGTTGCGGTCGATCAGGCGGGTGAACACGCCACCCAGCGTTTCGATGCCGAGCGACAGCGGGGTCACGTCGAGCAGCAGCACGTCCTTGACGTCGCCCTGCAGCACGCCGGCCTGGATGGCGGCGCCCATGGCGACGACTTCGTCCGGGTTCACGCCCTTGTGCGGCTCCTTGCCGAACAACTGCTTCACGACTTCCTGCACCTTGGGCATGCGGCTCATGCCGCCCACCAGCACGACTTCATCGATCTGCGCAGCGGTGACGCCGGCATCCTTGAGCGCCTGCTTGCAGGGGTCGATCGTCTTCTGGACGAGGTCATCCACCAGCTGCTCGAACTTCGAACGGCTGAGCTTGAGCGTCAGGTGCTTCGGGCCAGAGGCGTCAGCGGTGATGAAGGGCAGGTTGATTTCGGTCTGGGTCGAGCTCGAAAGTTCGATCTTGGCCTTTTCCGCTGCTTCCTTCAGACGCTGCAGCGCGAGCTTGTCCTTACGAAGGTCAATGCCCTGCTCTTTCTTGAACTCGTCCGAGAAGTAATCGACGAGCCGCATGTCGAAGTCTTCGCCGCCGAGGAAGGTGTCGCCATTGGTCGACTTCACCTCGAACACGCCATCGCCGATTTCGAGCACGGATACGTCGAAGGTGCCGCCGCCGAGGTCATAGACCGCGATCAGGCCGGTGTTCTTCTTGTCGAGACCATAGGCCAAAGCGGCTGCCGTCGGCTCGTTGATGATACGCAGCACTTCAAGGCCGGCAATCTTGCCCGCATCCTTGGTAGCCTGGCGCTGGCTGTCGTTGAAGTAAGCCGGAACCGTGATCACCGCCTGGGTGACCGGCTCGCCGAGATAAGCCTCGGCGGTTTCCTTCATCTTGGTCAGGATCATCGCCGACACTTCGGACGGCGAGTATTTCTTGGAGTTGACCTCGACCCACGCATCGCCGTTATCGCCATTGACGATCTTGAACGGGACGAGACCCTTGTCCTTTTCGACCATCGGGTCGTTGTAGCGGCGCCCGATCAGGCGCTTGACCGCAAACAGCGTGCCTTCCGGATTGGTGACCGCCTGGCGTTTCGCCGGCTGGCCAACCAGACGCTCACCGTCCTTGGTGAAACCCACCATCGACGGCGTGGTCCTCGCGCCTTCCGCGTTTTCAATAACCTTGGGCATCGCGCCATCCATAACGGATACGCAGCTGTTGGTTGTACCCAGGTCGATACCGATAACTTTACCCATGCCTAGCCTCTTTCCTAGCGAACTCGAATGAAACCCCTGATCGGCAGTTCCTTAACCCCTCGCGGGGGTCCGAGTCCCTTGCTGAGTTGAAATCTGACCCGTTTCCGAGCCTTGAGGGCTATATAGGGGGGGGTGTTTGGGGGTGCAAGCACACCAGCACGAGATTTGCGCAGTTTGGGTGCGTTCAATCAGAACAACCCAAGCAGCGCGGGAGCAGGGCCCCCGCGCGCCTTTGCACGAAGGCTGCGGCTATTCCGAGTCGCTCAGTGTGTATTCACCGAGCGAGCAGAGATCGACGTCGTTCTCGGTGTATTCGCTGTCGTCCTCGAGGATGAACTTCATGTCGTAGGTGCACACATCCCGGCCATCGGCGATGGTGACGTTCACCTGGTTGCCCGAGGGCAGGTAGTTGTCGCCGAACACATCCTCTTCCCACTTGTCGACGCCGACCGGCGAGGTGAAGAAGCTTTTGACAGCGAGGGAAGAGCTATTGGTCAGCATGAATGTCAGGTCCTCGGCGAATGCCGAAACCGGCGCCGCGACCAGAGCAAGGGCGGCGAGGCCACCCAGAAGATATTTGCGCAAATTGAGCCCCCATGGCGTGCCTCACGGTGAGTCGCGAGGCAATAGAACGCATAGCATTATTCGAACATTTGCTTCAAAGGCGCCGATATCCGGGCGTCTATTTTCTTTTCCCGCCGGAGTACGGTCCCCTCTCGTCAGTCCTGCATCCGCCTTGTGGAGCGCCGCCCGGTTATGGTCTAAACAGTCGTTATTCGGTCCCGGAAGAACTGCACACATGCTGAGGTTGATCGCCGTCGCCCTGGTGCTGGTGCCAGCTGTCGCGCTGGCCCAGGACATTCCGCCAGCGGCCGCCAAGGACATGTGGTGCGGAACGGCCTTCATGCTGATGACCCGCGACGCACCCGCCGACGCCACCACTGGCAAGATCGCCTCGGCCAAAGTTTATGCCGAGGGCGCGGACATGCTGATCCAGCGCGCCCTGCCGATTTATCTCGAGGCTGGGTTCACCGATGCGGCGCTGGCGAGCTATCGCGAAAAGCTCGAGGCCTCGATCGATCGTATCGTCAATGGCGCCGGGCCTACATCCGACGAGGCCGCATACAGTTTTCAGGATTGCTCGGCCTTGATCGGCCAATAGGAGGCCCCCTCATGTCGATCTCGCTGAACGCCAAGGACCTGCTGCTGGTCATCGACGTGCAGTATGATTTTCTTCCCGGCGGCAGCCTTGCCGTGGCCGGCGGGGATGAGATTATCCCGCTGATCAACCAGCTGGGTTCGAAGTTCGCCAATGTGGCCCTGACCCAGGACTGGCACCCGGCGGGCCATATTTCCTTTGCGTCGTCACATCCGGGCAAGGTGCCGTTCGAGTTGATCGCGCTGCCCTATGGCCAGCAGGTGCTGTGGCCGGATCATTGCGTGCAGGGCACGCACGGCGCCGAGATTTCTGCGGCGATCGAGCTGCCGCATGCCCAGTTGATCATCCGCAAGGGCTATCACGGTGATGTCGATTCCTATTCAGGCTTCCAGGAAGCTGACCGAGCCACCAAGACCGGACTTGCCGGCTATCTCACCGAGCGGGGCATCACGCGGCTGTTTGTGGTGGGTCTCGCCACCGATTTCTGCGTCGGCTGGTCAGCGCTTGACGCGCAGAGCGCCGGCTTTGAGACCTATGTGGTCGAGGACGCCTGCCGCGCCATTGACGCCAACGGCTCGCTCGCAGCCGCTTGGCATGCCATGGCCGCCGCTGGGGTCAAGCGGATCACCAGCGGCGAGATTGCCTGAAACGAGCATGCTTAAGCGCCTCGCCCTCCTGCTGATCACCTTTGCGGCGTTCTGCGGGCCGGCTGCTGCCCAGCAACTGACCGAAGAGGAAGACGTGGTGCTGTGGTGCGGCAGCGCTTTCTTCTGGCTCGGCACCAACGCATCCGATTCTGGCGATAACAAAGAAGCGGACCTCTACCAGACGTGGTCCGAAACACTGATGGCCCGCGGAGTGTCGCTGCTTAAGGCCGATCAGCTCACGCCCGACCAGATCGCCCATGTCGTTGATGCCTATGACAATTCGGTGGTCGCCGAACTGGGCACCCCCAAGGCCCGCCACGACGTGACCAAGTGCCCGGACCTGTTAACCAAGACCAATTGACTCTCAGGGGTGTCCGCAGACGCAGACCTGCCGATACGTCTCCGCCGACAGCGGAGAACGATCAAAATTGCCATAACGCTCCAACAACTCCAAGCCGCCAAGCCTCGATAGGAGGGGCATTTCCTGGGGGAAGATCTGACGTAGAGTAAGCGAGTTGGCCCAGAAATCGGGAGCGTCCGGCGTTGACCAATACCAGTCCGCCTGGCTGATCTGAGTGACGGGATCATAGACAATGGTTTCCTCGAGCGTCACCTTGCCGAGGGCCGGGTGGGGGAAGCGGCCCACAAGCTGGCGATCATTCGGTGCGAGCGTCAGGAGCTTGAGGCTGGGAACGAAAACGTCGAAGAGCAGGCGGCCTTGAGGCGCGAGATGGCGCGCGACAGAGCTGAAGAATCCGGTGAACTCGGCATGGGTGTGGAGGTGCAGCAGCGAGTTGGCCGCAATCATGACCGTGTCGAAGGTCCGGCCGCTAAGGTCAAAGTCGCGCATATCGAGTGCGACGAAGTCGATGCTCAGGCCACGGACTTCTGCGCTCTGCCGCGCCCGGTCCAGCATGCTGGCTGAGAGGTCGCCACCGGTGACCGTGAGTCCGGCTTCCGCGAGCGCGATGCTGAACCGCCCCGTGCCGCAGGCCAGGTCGAGGACGCGCGGACCGAGTGAACGGGCCGTTTCGACGTAAAAGCCCTGCATCACCAGATCGGGTTGGGCGATCAGGTCGTAGAGGTCAGGTCTGTCGTAAAGGTCCCCACGCATGGGGCGAAGGTAGCGCGACGGCGCGGCTGAGACTAGCCAGCGCCGTCGGCATGCGATCTGGGATCAGACGCTCTTGTCGACCGCGTCTGCGGCGGCAGCGTGTGACGAGCCGCCCTTGGCAACGCCGACCATGGCCGGGCGCAGCACGCGGTCGCCAATGGCGAAACCGGCCTGCACCACCTGCACGACCGTACCTTCCGGACGGGTCGGATCGGGGACTTCGAACATCGCCTGGTGCTTGTGCGGGTCGAACTTCTGGCCCTCGGCCTCGATCGGCTTGACGCCATGCTTGGCGAGGAGGCGCTGCATCTCGCGCTCGGTCATTTCGATGCCGTCGATCAGCGACTTGACCGTCGGGTCGGCGCTGTCACGGGCTTCAGCAGGCAGCACCATCAGGGCGCGGCTCAGCGAATCGGTGGCGGTGAGCATGTCGCGGGCAAAGCCGGCGATGGCGTAGGAGCGGGTGTCGCTGACTTCGCGCTCGGTGCGCTTCCGAAGATTCTCCATCTCCGCGGCCGACCGCAGGATGCGGTCGCGCAGTTCGGAGTTTTCGGCGCGAAGCACTTCCACCGGATCGGGACCGGCGGTTTCGGGCGCTGCTGCGTCGGTCTCCACCTCGGCCTCGGGCGCGGGTTTGGTATCCTCGGGCTTGGCGGTATCGTCGTTCATGGTGACCCTGAAAGCTTGAGGCCGGCACTGCCGGCGATCTTGGACCCGCATATCGGCCAAGAATGCGAAACTTTCAAGTCCGGATGCCGGTTCAGCCTTTGCGGGCCATCATGGCCGAGACGACATTGGCGGTATAATCGACCACCGGCACGATGCGGGCGTAGTTGAGCCGGGTCGGCCCGATGACGCCCAGCACGCCCACTACCTTCTGGTTGGCGTCCTTGTAGGGTGAGAGGATCACCGACGAGCCCGAGAGCGAGAACAGCTTGTTTTCGGAGCCGATGAAGATCTTTACCCCTTGCGCCTTTTCGGTATCGCCGAGGAGCTCGATGAGCCCATCGCGGCTTTCGAGTTCGTCAAACAGCTGCCGGATGCGGCTCAGTTCTTCGGACGCCATGGTGTCGTTGATGAGGTTGGCCCGGCCGCGGACGATCACCGTTGGGGGCGCCATGGTGCCGCTACCCGAAAGCGTCGCGAGCCCGGCCTCGACGAGATTGCGTGTCAGCTCGTCGAGCTCCGAAAGCATCGCTTCGCGCTGCGTCTGCAGCGCCTTGCGGGTTTCGCTCAGAGTCTTGCCGACGGCGAGATGGGCGAGGAAATTCGAGGCCTGGGTCAGGGCGCTGGCGGCAAGGCCGGGGGGCATGGTGAGGACGCGGTTTTCGACCGAGCCGTCATCGCCCACCAGCACCACCATGGCGCGCTCGGCATCGAGCCGGATGAATTCGATATGGCGCAGCACCAGGTCGGACTTCTGCGCGATGACAACGCCCGCGCCATGGGAGAGCCCGCTAAGCAATTGGCTCGCCTGGGTGAGGAAATCCTCGACCGAGCCCTGCGCGGCTGGCCCTTCGATCTGCTTTTCGATGGCGGCACGCTCTTCTGCGTCGACTGCGCCGACTTCCAGCATGGCATCGACGAAGAACCGCAGGCCCTGCTGCGTCGGAAGCCGGCCGGCCGAGGTGTGCGGCGCCGCGATCAGCCCCAGATCCTCGAGATCGGCCATGACATTGCGCACTGAGGCGGGTGACAGGCCGACCGACAGCATGCGCGACAGGTCGCGCGACCCGACTGGAACGCCGGTGTCGAGGTAGCGTTCGACGATCTTGCGGAAGATATCCTGGCTGCGGCTGTTCAGAACCGACAGCACGTCTTCGGGGACTTTATCATTGCTCGCCATATTCACCATTTAGGCCGAAAGCCGTGCGCCGCCAAGGTCGCAGCGCTTGTGGCCGGTGTCTGCGAGGGTTAAGAGGCGGTTAACGACATTGTTGACTGGTGATTTGACCCCATGCGGCCATCCGGACGCCTCCCCGAGCAAATGCGCGAAGTGACCCTCGAGCGCAACGTTGCGCCCAAGGCCGAGGGCAGCTGCCTCGTGAGCTTTGGCTCGACCAAGGTGTTCGTCACCGCATCGGTTGAAACGACACTTCCCTCGTGGCGCCGCAGCTCGGGCATGGGCTGGGTCACCGCCGAATACGGCATGCTGCCGCGCGCCACCGGCTCGCGCACCAAGCGCGAAGCGGCGAGCGGCAAGCAATCGGGCCGTACCCAGGAAATCCAGCGCCTCATCGGCCGCTCGCTCCGCGCCGTGGTCGACATGCAGGCGTTGGGCGAAAACCAGATTACCCTCGATTGCGATGTGCTCGAAGCCGATGGCGGCACCCGCACCGCCTCGATTACCGGCGCCTATATCGCGCTCGCGGACGCTATCAAGTGGCTGGAGGCGCGTGGGCTGACCAAGGGCAAGGTGCTGCGCGACTCGGTTGCGGCGGTCTCCTGCGGCATTTATCGCGGCGCTCCGGTGCTCGATCTCGATTACCTCGAGGACGTCGAGGCCCACACCGACGCCAATTTTGTCATGACCGGCGGCGGCCAGTTCGTTGAAATCCAGGGCACCGCCGAACAGGTGCCGTTCAGCCGTGACGAGCTCAACAGCCTGATGGGGCTCGCGGAAAGCGGTATTGCCGAGTTGACCCGCCTGCAGCTGGCGGCATTGGCATAATGGCGGCTCCGCTCACATTGCGGCGTGGCGACCGACTGGTGCTGGCCACCCACAATGCGGGCAAGCTCGCCGAATTCAAGCAGTTGCTCGCGCCCTTCGGCCTCGAGCTGGTCTCTGCCGGGGAGCTCGGGCTGCCTGAGCCGGAAGAAACCGGCACGACCTTTGTCGAGAACGCGCGGATCAAGGCGCGCGCCGCCGCCGCCGCCTCAAACAACATCGCACTGGCTGACGATTCTGGCCTCGCGGTAGATGCCATCGGCGGGCGCCCGGGTGTCTATACCGCCAACTGGGCCATGTCCGGCACCGTGCGCGACTACGGCATCGGCATGCGCCGGGTCGAGGATTCGCTACAGGCCGCAGGCGCCACGACCCCCAAGGACCGGCGCGGCTCGTTCAATGCCACGCTCTGCCTCGCCCACCCAGATGGCCGCGAAGTGGTTTACGAGGGCAAAGTTGAGGGCACGCTGGTCTGGCCGCCGCGCGGCGACAAGGGCTTTGGGTTCGACCCGAGTTTCATGCCCGATGGCTATGACCTGACCTTCGGCGAAATGAGTTCGGACGAAAAGCACTCGTGGTCGCCCGGCAAGACCGGCCTCAGCCATCGCGCGCGGGCCTTTGCCAAATTCGTCGAAGACGCGCTGGGAGGTGGGGTTGAGCACTGAGAGCCTCGGTCACAACTCTGTCGATGCGCGCTCGAACGGCCTGTTCGGCGTCTATGTGCACTGGCCCTTCTGCGCCGCCAAGTGCCCCTATTGCGACTTCAACTCGCACGTTCATCGCGGCGCCTTCGACGAAGCGCACTATGTCGAGGCCTATGCGCAGGAACTGGCGCATTTTGCCAAGCACACGCAGGGCCGCGTTGTGCAGTCGGTGTTCTTTGGCGGCGGCACGCCCTCGCTGATGGATCCGCGCTCGGTCGGCGGCATTCTCGATGCCATTGCTAAGCACTGGATCGTCGACCCCAAGGCCGAAATCACGCTCGAAGCCAACCCGACCTCGGTCGAGGCCGACCGCTTCCGCGGCTACCGCGCTGCAGGCGTCAACCGCGTCTCGCTCGGTGTGCAGTCCTTGCGCGAAGGGCCGCTGGCCGAACTGGGCAGGAAGCACACAGTTGACGAGGCGATCGCCGCGGTGCGGCTGGCGCAGTCGATCTTTCCGCGCACCAGTTTCGATCTCATCTATGCCCGGCCGCGCCAGACACTCGACGAATGGCAGGACGAGCTGACGGAGGCGCTGTGGATCGCGCAGGGGCACCTGTCGCTCTATCAGCTCACCATCGAGATGGGGACGCGCTATTACGACCTGTTCCGGGCCGGTAAGCTCAAGATGCCCGACGAGGATTTGAGCGCCGATTTCTACGAGATGACGCAGGAAATGACCCAGAAGGCGGGCCTCCCCGCCTATGAGATTTCCAACCATGCGCGCCCCGGCCAGGAAAGCCGGCACAACCTGATCTACTGGCGCTACGGCGAATATGTCGGCGTCGGGCCGGGGGCCCATGGCCGCCTGCTGATCAACAACCAGCGCCACGCTACGGCCACCGAAAAGCTGCCCTTCGAGTGGGAAAAGCGGGTGCACGCCCGCGGCCATGGCATGGTCACGGACGATGTGCTGACCTGGGAAGAAGAAGGCGACGAACTGCTGGTGATGGGCCTGCGCCTCCGCGAAGGCATCGACCCCGCCCGCTTTGCCAAGCTCTCGGGCCGCAAGATCTCGGATCGGCAGATCAACGAGCTCAAGGCCATCGGCTTTGTCGAAACGCTGCCCAACGGCTTTATCCGTGTGACCGACAAGGGCTGGCCGGTGCTCGATGCAGTCGTGGCCGACCTCGCCGCCTAGTTGAGGCCCACCAGCCGCCTGAGCCGCGCCACAAGGCCGTGGCGCGCGATCCAGTCCGCATAGGCGACATAGTCGGGATCCTCTCGCATGTGCTGTTCCTCGGTGAGCGCACGCAGCCAGTAGATGGCGGTGAGGGCCGCTGGCGCGAGCCATTGCGCCGGCCCCAGCGAGACGTGCGCCGCCGGCAGGAAGATGAAGGTGAGGATCCAGGCGTTGCCAGCATGGGCGAAGTAGGCCGGATGCTTCATCCAGCGATAGGGTCCGGCACTGATCAGCCCGCGATTGCTGAGGTTGCAGAAGCGCAACCCGAAGCTGACCGTGGCCGAGACGAACAGCACCAGCAACGCCAGCAAAGCGATAGCGCCCGTGACCATCAGCAGATCGAAACGGACATCGGCTGGCCAGGTCATCTCCTTGGCGAGGATGGCATCGAGATCGGGCAGGTGGACGACGATCGGCCCGTAGCAGACGACGCAGACCAGCCAGCCCAATAGCCGGGTCTGGGTCGAGCGGATGGTGGAAACGAGGCTGTTCGAGGCCATCAGATAGCCGCTGAGGCCGAAACAGAGGTCGACCGTGTAGGCGAACGCGACCGCAAGGGCCAACCATGCCAGCGGGGATGACACCGGGTTGGCATAGGTGAAGCTCAGCATGGCGATAAGGCTGATCGCGTAGAGCGGGATGAAAAATGCCTTCAGCCCCCAAAGGCGGGCGGGGGCAGCCAAGGCCCGAAACTTCTCCCAGTCGCGCGACAGGATCGCCTGACCCAGCGTCGACGGAAAACCACCGGCAATGCTGCCATTCCGCCGCAGTTCCAGTCCCACCCGGATCAGGAAGGCAGGTGCCGCGACCAGCCAGGCCATGCCCCAGACGACGAGGCCAGTATGCTGGCCGTGGATCAGCAGGAACGGCAAGGTACCGAGCGCAAACCCCAGGACCCAGACGAGCGGGGTCGAGGGACCTTTGGTGCGGTCCCCAGGGGCGTGGCGCGCCAGTTCTCGCACCAGCATCGGCAAGGCTGTCGCCAGAACGAGCAGCCAGGCAGCTACCGGCAGCGGCGGCCGGGTCAGGTAGACCAGTAACCACACTGCCGATACCGAGCCTAGCCCGATCAGCCCGTCTGTGATCGGCACGGCTGAGCGCGGCGGCGCTTCAGCCCCGGCTTGGCGCGCGGGGCCGAGGTCGGCGAGGGGGCGGGCTTGGGTTTCGGCGAGGCTCATCAGGCCAGTATAAGGGCCTCCGGTTCAGAGACACTTAAGCGGCAGGACTGCATTGCATCGGCTCTCGTAAACCGCTTTACTAACTCGATCACAGCTCCCCCGGATAGTACCTCGATGACCCAGCCTGATGACCTGATCCTCAATCCCGAGGATGAAGTTGCCATTCGCCAGAACCTGACTCTGGTCGCCTTGGGCAAGCGCCCCGCCGATCTTGCGATCGAAGTCGGGCGGCTGCTGTCGGTGCATTCGCGGCACTGGCTCGTGGATCAGGAGATCATCGTTTCGGGCCGCCGCATCGCCTATGTCGGCCCGCGCGGCAGCTACAAGGGCGCAGTCGCCGGACGGGTGAGCTACCCCCATCTTTCGGCCGTGCCCGGCTTCGGCGAAGTGCACAAGCACATTGAATCGACGCATATTACCCCGGAGTTCGAAGCGGCGCTGGTGATCCCGCGCGGCAATACCTGGACCTGCGAAGCGAGCCACGAGTTCGCCAACGTCAACGGCCCTAAAAATCAGGAGTTCTGGCAGACGGCGCGGCTCGCTGGGTCGCCGCTGAAGGTCTTCATCCAGCCCGGCTCGGCCGTGCCGCCGAGCGCCTGGGAGGAATCGGGCGGCTATTACGGCTATGAGGAGCAGATCGCCTTCCTCGAAAACGACATGGGCACGGTCAGCCTCGACGAGGTGATGGACTGGCCCTCGGTCTGGAACCCGGACAACCCCGGCTATATCCGCATGTGGGGCATGATCGGCGCCACCATGGAAAAGCGTGGCGTCGTCGAAGGTCACGGTTCGGGGCTTATCGACCCGCACGACCTCAGCGCCTTTGCCGCCGCCGGCATTTCGTCCGACCACGAAGTCTGGGCCTTGCAGGAAGCCTGGGAACGGTTGAGCCGGGGCATTTTCACCGAGCTTCGCCCATTCTCCTATGACGTCATACTTCCCGGCCTCATCGGAAAGCTCGAGGACTGGTCGAACGTCGCCTTCACGACCGACGACCGCTCGGCTTCCGAAACGCTGGAGCTTGGCGCCTCGGACTACAACGTGCGCCACGCCATCCACTATGGCCTCGCGCCCGAAATCGCCATTCAGTGCGCCACCATCAACCCGGCGCGCCATATGCGGATCGACCAGTGGGTGGGCTCGATCACTCCGGGACGCTATGCCGACATAGTACTGCTCGACGACGTTCAGACACTCTCAATCGCCCATGTCTATGCCGATGGAAAGCTCGCCTCGAACGGCAAGCAGTTCGTCGGCACGGCTCCCGCGATCGACTGGCCCGACTGGGCGCGGAAGACCATGAATGTCGGGCGCCGTCTGCATGCCGCCGATTTCGCCATTGCCGCTGAGCCGGGCCGCGCCACCATGACCGCCGCCGTGTTGCGGCCCTTCCATTGGACCGACGATTATTTTGTCGAGGAATTGCCGGTGGTAGACGGCGAGGTGCAGCGCGATGCCGCCCGGCTGATCACCAAATGGGCGGTGATCGATCGGTATCGGGGCGACGGGGCGTTGTCGAAAATGTTCTGGACCGGATGCGGCCCAGCAGATCCGGAGACGGCGATTGCCTGTTCGGTGGCCCATGACAGCCACAATGTGTGGTCGGTCGGCTCGTCCGACGCGGCGATGGCGCTGGCGGTGAACCGGCTGCAGGAGATCGATGGCGGCTGGGTGTTGGTGCACCGGGGCGAAGTGGTCGCCGAAGTGCGTTTTGAGATCGGCGGGCTGATGACGGCGCGCCCTGCCGAGGCCTTCGATGTCGAAATGCAGGCCTTCTATCGGGCCGCCGAAAAGATCGAGTGGATGTACAAGCCGTCGGACCTCAACCTCTGGAAGCCCGGTTTCCCCGAATTCCTCAAGTTTGCGACCCTCACCTGCAGCCCCTGGCGCTGGGTGTTGGTGGCGCCCAGCGCGGCGGCGCCAGAAGGCTTCGTCAACGTGCAGACCGGCGAGCAGCACAAGGTCGTCTGGTGACGGCGGCAGATTGGCGCGGGCATCCGGTCCGCGGCACCTTCGTCCACGCCCCGGAGGCCGGGGCGATCGAGGTGCTGGATGACGCTATCCTGCTGATCGGCAGCGACGGCGGGATCGAGATCGTGGCGCGAGCGGGTGAAACAGAGCACGCGGCGCTCGCGGCGCGGTCGGACCTCATCGCGCTTGCGCCGGACCGGATTGTCATTCCCGGCTTTGTCGATCTCCATGTCCACGCCCCGCAATATCCGCAGCTTGGCGCGGCGCTGGATGTGCCGCTTGAGGTCTGGCTGGGCAAATACACCTTCCCGCTCGAAGCGAGCTATGCGGACCTCGACCTGGCGCGCGAGCGCTACGAGGTGCTGGTGGCGGACCTTCTCGCCAACGGCACAACCACCGCGCTTTACTTCGCCACGGTACATCGCGCGGCAACTGAGGCGCTGGCGGAAATCTGCCTGAGGCAGGGTCAGCGGGCGCTGGTGGGAAAGGTCGTGATGGATGATCCGGATGCGTGTCCGGACTATTATCGCGATGCCTCCGCCGCGGAAGCGGTGAGCGAAACGCGCGCCTTCATCGCGCATGTGCGGGCCATGCCCGGCAATGACCGGGTGCTGCCGGTGATCACCCCACGCTTCATTCCGTCCTGCACTGATGAGGCGCTGGCGGGGCTGGGGCAACTGGCGGCTGAATGCGATTGCCACGTGCAGACCCATTGCTCGGAGAGCGACTGGGCGCATGGCTATGCGATTGATCGCTTTGGCAAAACCGATACGGCAGCGCTCGATGGCTTTGGGCTCCTGCGCCGCAAGACCATCCTCGCGCACTCGGTGTTCCTGACCGACGCCGATATGGCGACGGTCAAGGCGCGGGGCGCCGGGGTGGCGCATTGCGCGCTCTCCAACATGTACTTCGCCAATGCGGTGTTCCCGCTGCGCCGGGCGCTGGAGCGGGGGCTCCATGTCGGGCTTGGCACCGATATTTCGGGCGGGCCGGGGGGATCGATGCTGGAGGCGTGCCGCGCGACGGCGCAAGCCTCGCGGATGCTGGAAGACGGGGTCAACCCGGACCTGCCGGCGGCGGAGCGAGGGGTGCCGCACTCGCGGATCGACATGCTGACCGCGTTCCACCTCGCGACCGCCGGCGGCGGTGTGGCGCTGGACCTGCCTGTTGGGCTGTTCCGGCCTGGCTATCAGTGCGATGCGGTGGTGATTGATCCGGGAGTGGCGCAGGGGACAGTCCGGCTGTTTGCCGCCAAGGCTACGGAAAGTCTGGAGAAAATCCTCTATACCGCCTCGCGCCCCAACCTTGCTGCGGTTTATGTGAGTGGCGCGCAGGTCGCCTGACAGGAGTGAGTAATGCCCAAAGCCGTGTACCTTGCCGGGCCGGAGGTCTTTCTCTCCAACGCCCGTGAAATCCTCAACGCCAAGATCGTGCTGACGCGTGAAGCGGGGTTGATCCCGATCTCGCCGGGCGACCTTGAGTTCCCCAAGACCGACAGCAAATGGGAGCTTGGGCTCGCAATCAGCCACATCGATGAACAGCTTATGAACAGCGCTGACGCGATTATTGCCAACCTGACGCCGTTTCGCGGGCTGGCCGCGGATACCGGCACCTGTTTCGAGCTCGGCTACATGTGCGCACAGGGGAAAGATGTCTTCGCCTACACCAATGTGAAGGCCGACCACGGCGAGCGGACCAGGGACTATTTCGGCGGCGTCTGGTCGACTGATGCCAACGGCCTGCCGCGCGGTCCCGACGGCATGCTGATCGAGGATTTGGGCTTCATCGACAACCTGATGCTGCATGGCGGCGTGGTGCGCCGCGGCGGCACCGTGAGCATCGGCGATGCACCCGCCGATGCGCTGTTCACCGACCTGACGGCGTTCAAAGAAGTACTAGCGGTCGCCGCCGGAAAGCTGAGGTAATTTGTCGCCATTTTCCGTTGTGTGGCCGGATTATCACGCCAGAGAAACAAATAATCACGAGCGTCGAACACAAATAGCTCATTAAGTGCGGAATCGTTACATTTGCACCAGTTGGGAAAACTGGGGGCCTCCATGAAACGTCTGTCTTTGGCAGCTTTGACGCTTGCCGCGATGAGCAGCACCGCATTTGCGGCTGACTTGATGATTGATTCCGGTGTGGTTGAAGCGCCTGCGGCGGCGGCCTCAACCCTCTCAGGTGACTTCGAAGGCTATGTCGGCGGGCTGAGCCTGACGGATGCCGACGAGACCTACTCATTCAACGGCTACCTGCTCGGCGGCGCTGCGCGCGTCAATGCCTGGCTGAGTGACCAGGTGTCGGCGCAGTTCGACCTCAGCGGCGAAATGCTCAACGGCGGCGATCCGGACGGCGAGTCATCCGATTATTCGGTGCTCGAGGCAGCAGCGCACGTCAACTGGCGGACCAGCGACCTGCTACTGGGCGTGTTTGGCTCGGTCGGCGCCATGAGCGACAGCGACTACGCGGCGCTCGGGGATGGCAGCTTCGCCACCATCGGTGGTGAAGCGATGAGCACCATGGACAAGATCCAGCTCTATGGTCAGGTCGGCTACACCAAGGGCTTCGGCGACGTCGATGACGTGTCGGCGCTCTATGCGCGCGGCGAGATCCGCTACTTCGTCAATCCCAACATGATGCTGTCCGCCGATATCGGAGTGGCACGGGTGGATTACGGCAAGAGTGACCAGATCGACGCCGTGAAGTGGGGCGCCAAGGCGGAATACCGCTTCGACGATTCACCGATCTCGATCTACGCGGCCTATCAGGGTAACTACCAGACCGAGAGCGACGAGGACGAGGAATGGACGGTGCATACCGCGCTGGTGGGTATCAAGTTCAACTTCGGCAGCGATACGCTTGAAGACGCCGCCAAATCCGGCGCGACCTTGCACGACTACAACCCGATCACCGGCTACGAGCACCTGCGCTACGTCGAGTGGGAATGATCGCGACGCGAAACGGCGAATAGTCAAAAGGCCCGGATGGTTTCATCCGGGCCTTCTTCTTTGTCAGTTAGGCTAGCCTACTTCACGCCCCTCAGCGCCAGGGCCCGCTGGGCCCGGATCGAGAACAGCACCAGGGCGAGGATGGTGACGACGAACGGGATCATGCGGACGAGTTCTGCCGGGAACCAGGAAAAGAGGCCGGGCAGCACCACCGCCAGTGCTTCGAAGGTGCCGAACAGCAGCGCCGCGAGGAGCGCGCCGACAGGGTGACGGGCACCCAGCAGCACTGCGCCCAGCGCGATGAAGCCGCGGCCGGCGGTCATGTCGCGGGTGAAGCCGACATAGTTGAACATCGCCAGCTGCGCGCCGCCCATCCCGGCAAGGGCGCCTGAGACGATGAGGCTCCAGGTGCGGACCTTGGCGACCGGGATGCCGGCGGCTTCGGGCGCCGCTGGATACTCACCGACGCCGCGCAGCCACAGGCCCCAGGGCGTGCGGTAGAGGAAGTACCAGATCGCAAACACCAGCAGCGCCGCGACCCAGCTGAGGATCGAATGGCCCGAAAGAAATGCGGTGAGCACCGGGCCGACCACCGGGATGGTGCTCAGAAAGCTGAGGTCGAGCGCCGGGATCGCCTGCGACTGCAGATTGATCGAGGTGCCCTTGTCGCCGCCCGTGGCGATGGAGAGGGCGAACACGGTGCCGCCGGCAGCGAGGATGTTGATGGCAAAGCCGACAAGGATGATGTCGGCCCTGAGCCGATAGGCAAAGAACGCCATCACCAGCCCGAGCAGCGCGCCGACGCCGAGCCCGGCAACGACCGCCACATACCAGGGCGCATAGACTGAAACGACCACTGCGGTGAGGCACCCGATCAGCATCATGCCTTCGAGCGCCACGTTGAGCGCACCCGAAAGGTCCGCGACGAGGCCACCCAACGTTGCGAGCAGCAACGGCGTGGTGGTGCGGATGATGGTGACAAAAAAGGTCGCGGAAAAGACCGTGATCAGCATTTCCATCATTTGGCGGCACTCCCCTGAGCGGCGGCAATCGGGGCCGGGGCACGCTTGAACCACCTGGTGATGAAGTTGAGCGAGAAGGTCGAGGAGACCAAGAGGATGATGATGGCGGTGACAACGCCGATCACCTCAGCGGGGACGTCGGTGCGGATATTCATCAGCGCCGCGCCCTGACGGAGATAGGCGTAAAAGATCGCGACGACCGGCACGGCGAGCGGCCGGGCGCGGGCGACGATGGCGACGAGAATGCCCTCGAAGGCGAGGCCGCCCTCGAACTGCACGGTCAGCTTGCCCCAGGTCTGGCCCTGAACGAACATGGCGCCCAAGAGCCCACCGAGCGCGCCCGAGGCGGTCATCGCCGAGACCATGATGAAGGTCGACTTGATGCCCGCATATTCGGCGAACTTTGCGTTATGCCCGACGAGCCGGAGTTTCAGCCCCCAGCTGGTGCGATAGAGCGCGAACCAGACCAGCACCACCGCGACGATGGCAAAGATCAGGCCGAGGTCGATGCGGGTGCCCGCGACGAGCGGTTGGAAGACCGCGGCCTTGGGAAAATCGATGGTGGTCAAGACGCCCGGCTGCGGCTTGGGCAGCGAGGCGCGGACGAGGAAATTGCAGAGTTCGATGGCGATATAGTTGAGCATCAGCGAGGAAACGATCTCGTTGGCGCCGAGCCGCGCCTTGGCAATGCCGGGAATGAATCCGTAGAAGGCGCCGGCGGCCATCGCGGCCAGCACACCCAGCGCCAGCCCGAACGGGGTATCACCGAGCGGCGAGAGCACGACGTAGGACGAGGCCAGCGCCCCGATATAGACCTGACCCTGGACGCCCATGGCGAACTGCCGGGCCTGGAACACGAGACTAAAGGCGAGCCCTGTGACGGTGAGCTTGGCGATATCGTCAACCCAGAGCCCGATCGTGCGGGTCTTGGCGGCGGGCGCAGTGAAGAGCTGCGTCAAGGCGTCGAGTGGCGCCTTGGAGGTGAGAAAGACGATGATCGTGGTGACGGCAAGCGCGATCAGCAGCGCGCCGACGGCGCGGATCACTTCGCTTTGAATCGCCTTTAGGCGTGACGCGCGATCGATGGAAGGGACATTGCTCATTTGAGGGCCAGCTTCATTTCTTCGGGCGTCTGCGTCGAGAGCCCGAGCATGTACGTGCCGAGCGTTTCAGGCGTCAGATCGGGGGTATTGAGGAAGGCAGCGACGATCCTGCCGCGGTAGAGCACCAGCAGGCGATCCGAGAGCGCGAGGAGCTCGGAGAGGTCAGCTGAGCTCAGAAGCACAGCCGCGCCCGCATCGCGCGTATCGGTAATGGTGCGCCAGATGAACTGGGTGGCGCCGAGGTCGACACCGCGCGTCGGCTGGTTGACCAGCAGCAGCCGGGGCTGCTCGCTCAACTCGCGCGCCACCACCACCTTCTGCATGTTGCCACCCGAAAGCGTCCCCACCGCATAGCCTGGCCCGCCGACGCGGATCGAGAAGCGCTCGATGAGCTTTACCGCATTGGCCTTGATCGCCTTGAGGTCGAGCAGACCTCGCCGCACGTAGCGCGGATCGTTGAGCCGCGTCGCGACGATGTTTTCAGCAACGCTGGCGCCGGTGGCGAGGCCGGAGGCGATACGATCTTCGGGGATCGAGGCAAGGCCGCGCCCGCGCCGCTCGAGGACGCTGAGGCTCGCGACATTCTCGTTGGCGATCTTGATGGTGCCGCCGGCGATCGACCGGAGCCCGGCAACCGCCTCGATCAGCTCGGCCTGGCCGTTGCCTTCGACGCCCACCAGCCCGACGATCTCGCCGGCGTGGACGTTGAGATCGAGCCCCGCGACGATTTCTGTGCCGCGCGCATTGACGACGCGGAGGTCGCGCACCTCGGCGACCAGCTCACTTTGGTCGGTTGGCTTGCGGTCCACCCGCAGGATCACCTCGCGGCCGACCATCAGGGCCGCAAGGCTCTGCTCGGTGACGTCGCTGGTTTTCACCTGCCCGACGGTCTTGCCCTGCCGCATGACGGTGATGCGATCGGAAATCTGCAGCACTTCGGGCAGCTTGTGGGCGATGAAGATCACGGTCTTGCCCTGCGCCACCAGGGAGCGGATGGCGACGAACAGCTCCTGCACTTCCTGCGGCGCCAAGACGGCCGTGGGCTCGTCGAGGATCAGCACGCGGGCGTTGCGGTAGAGCGCCTTCAGGATTTCGACGCGCTGCTGCTGGCCGACGGGGAGGGTGCCGACGGGCGGCAGCGGATCGACCTTCAGGCGGAATTTGTCGCTCAGCGCCTGCACTTCGGCAATGGCGCGCTTGCGGTCAAAGGTGATGCCGTTGCGCGGCTCCGAACCCATGACCACGTTTTCATAGACGGAAAAACTCGGAACCAGCGAGAAGTGCTGGAACACCATGCCGATGCCGGCTTCGATGGCCTGGCGCGGGCTTGGGAAACTCACCGGCTTGCCGTCAAGGAGCAAGGTGCCCGCATTGGGTTGTTCGATACCGAACAGGATCTTCATCAGGGTGGATTTGCCCGCGCCGTTCTCGCCGACCACGGCATGAACTTCGCCCGGCTCAATGACGAGATTGACCCCATCATTTGCCACTACACCGCCGGGATAGGTCTTGCCGATCCCGATTGCTTCCAGAAGCGCCATGCTGCCCCGCTGCACTTTTCTTGTTTTTGCGAACCGTGAACCACTGCCCAAATCTGGCAACGTCGCGGCCTCCGGTATCGCCCTCAACCGGTCCCCGCCGGAGAAGGTGTCCGGGACGGAGAGGGGGTGACAGCAAACGCCATAACCCCCTCCACCGCCTTCGGCGGTCCCCCTCCCCCGCCGCGCGGGGGAGGATTAAGGCCGTTACTTCATGTCAGAGGTGACGGCGATTTCGCCCGAGATGATCTTGGCCTCGAGGCCATCGACTTCGGTACGGACGTCAGCCGGGACCAGCTTTTCGTAGTAAGCGTTCTTGGCAATGCCAACGGCGCCTTCCTTGATGCCGAGCAGTTCGCGCGAACCGTACGGAGCCGTGCCATCGAGCGTGCCCTGGAGCGCGAGATAGAGCGAGTGACCGACCTTCTTGAGGACCGAGGTGAAGATCACGTCGGCCTGGGCCGCGTCGCTATCGGCAAAGATCGTGGCCTGGTCGCTGTCGACGCCGACGGCGAGCTTGCCCGAGTCCTTGACGGCCTGCAGCGCGCCGATGCCGGTACCGCCGGCGATCGGGAACACCACGTCAGCGCCCTGGTTGATCTGGGCGAGCGCGATTTCCTTGCCCTTGGCAGGGTCGTTGAACGAGCCGGCAACGGCGTTGAGGATGTTCACGCTGGCGTTCGCTGCCTTGGCGCCCTGGTCAAAGCCGGTCTTGAAGTCGGTGACGGTCGGGAATTCCATGCCGATGATGGTGCCGAGCGTCCCGGTCTTCGAGATCTTGGCAGCAGCGTAGCCGGCGAGATAGCCAGCAGCAGCAGTGGTGTACTGCACGCCGAGGACGTTCTTGCACTCGCACTTGGAATAATCCGGCGCGTCATCGAAATCGATGAACTTGACGTCGGGGTACTGCGGGGAGAGTTCGGTGATGTAGCCGGTCATATCGAAAGTGCCGGCGATGATCACGTCATAGCCCGAGTCAGCGGCATCGGCGAGGCCGGCCTGCCACTTGGAGCGATCGTAACCGAGTTCGATGATCTTGACCGAGACCGGCAGATCGGCTTCGGCCTGCTTCATGCCGGTGGCGGCATCGTCGAAGAAGCTCTTGTCGCCGAGCGTGCCGTGGAGAACCAGCGCCACCTTGAGCGGGTTGTCCTTGGTGTAGTCGGCGGCGTAGGTGGCGGGGATCGCCACGGCGGTCATGCTGGTGGCGAGCAGGAAACCTGCTGCGACCTTGGTGAAACCGGAAATAAGGGACATGCGCACTCCTGTTGTTTAGTTTGTCTGCTTGTTGGGTGTGTAGGCGGCCGATACGGCGTAGAGGGCGTCGACCTTGGCGACGTCGACTTCCTCGACGAACGTAATCTTGGGGGTTCCGAGGCGGCCTGAGGGATCGACCAGCGTCATTCCGCGGGTGAGGCCAGGGGCCAGCTCCACGCTCGATGAGGCAAAAGTCGATTTGGTCACCATCGAAGGATCGAGCACCACGGCAGCGGCCAGCGGGTCGACATAAAGGAAGCGGTCGGGATTACCGCGGCTGACGCTGTTGTTGCGGGCGTGAGCGGCGAGCGCCACGTTGAACTCGCGGAGCGGCGATGCCGCGATGCCTGCATAGAGCGCATCGACGCGCTCGCCTTCCATATAGTGGGTGAGACAGGGCTCCCAGGGGATGACCACTGTTTCGACACCGCAGGTAAAGACGATATGTCCGGCTTCAGGGTCGGCATAGATGTTGAATTCGGCTGCCGGCGTGGTGTTGCCGCGGCCATAGACATTGCCGCCCATGATGGTGAGCGTGCCAATGCCATCGACGATCGACGGGTCGATGCGGAGCGCCAGCGCCAGGTTGGTGAGCGGCCCGATCATCAGGATATCGGCCTTTTCGCCCTTTTGGGCAGCGGCCTTGAAGGTGCGGATCAGGACATTGACGGCGTCATCGGAGACCGGCAGCTCCTGCGTCGCGGGGCGCGGGGCGCCGCCGAGGCCATCATCGCCATGCACATATTTGGCATCGATCACCGGCTGGGTCAGCGGCCGGTCAGCGCCGCGATGGACGGGGATCGAGACGCCGAGCTGGGCGCAGACGGCGAGCAGGTTGGTCGTCGCCTGGTCGCGGCCGACATTGCCGAACACCGTGGTGATGAGGTCGGGAACGAGCCCGTTCGCCACGAGAAGAATCAGCGCCTGTGCGTCGTCGACGCCGCCGTCGCTGTCAAAAATGAAAAACCGTTTGCTCAAGTCAGGCTACTTCTTTCGTCTTTTTGGCTTCGGCGACACGGCGCCAGAAGTCCTGATAGGTCGCCGAGTACTCGCGGCGGATCGCGTCGTAGGGGCGCCGCATCAGCTGCCGGTCGCGGACCAGCATTTCGCCCCCGACCCACAGATGCCGCGTATCGCGCCCGCTGCCTGAGTAAATCAGGAGTGTCTCCGGATCGGGAGTCTCAGAATAGCCCGGACCCGAAAAATCGAACGCCACGATATCTGCGGCCTTGCCGGCCTCGAGACTGCCGATTTCATGATCGAGCCCCAGCGCCTTGGCGCCCTCGATGGTCGCCATGCGAATGAGGTCCTGGCTCGAGAGCGGCTGCGCCCGGCGCTCGCGGTGGCTGGCCACGAGGCCGGCGACGCGCATTTCGGCGACCATGTCATAGGAATTGTTGGCCGCGACATTGTCGGTGCCGAGCGCCACGGTGACGCCCGCAGCGCGCAACTCCACCACCGGGCAGATGCCCTCGCGGCCCGAGCGAAGCCCGGCCGAGGCATTGTGGGAGATGGACGCGTTCGGTGCGCGCGCGAACACCGCAATGTCCTCGGCAGAAAGGTCGAGGCAGTGTGCGGCGTGGATACGGCCGTTGAAAAAGCCGATCTTTTCGAGCGCGACGCTGGCAGTGGTGCCGTAGCGGCTGAGCGTTTCCTCGTTGTCTTCCGGCCCGCAGGCCATGTGGAGGTGGAGTCCGACGCCATATTCGTTGGCGACCTTCACCTCTTCGACCAGAAGGTCCTCGGTATTGTCGACATAGGGGGCGTGGGGGCCGAACCAGGGGATGACGCGGCCATCGGCGCTGCGCTGCTGGGCGAGGAAGGCGGTGGCCTTAGCCAATTCTTCCTTGCCGCGCTGTTCGTCGCCCAGTTGCACGATGCCATAGGCGATGACGGCGCGAAGACCGGACTGCTTGACGGCGCCGGCGATCTCTTCGGCAAAGAAATACTGGTCGCAGAAGGTCGTGGTGCCCGAAAGCGCCATTTCGGCGGCAGAGAGCGCCACGGCGGGAGCGATGTCGGAGGCAATGAGGGAGAGTTCGGGCTCGCGGATCGAGTTGTACCAGCCGTCCATCGTGAGAAGGCTCTGGCCTTCGGAGCGGCCGCGGAACAGCACCATCACCGAATGGGTGTGGGCGTTGACGAGGCCGGGCATCGCGAGGTGGCCGGGAAGGTGGAGAACCTCATCGAAACCGGAGGTATCAGGCCGAGTGGATTGGGGTCCGACGCCGTCGATTCGGCCATCGCGGATGGCGACCCAGCCATCCGTGTGCACGGTGTTTTCGGCATCCACGGTAAGGACAGTCGCCCCGTGGATAAGCGTTGAACCCATTTGACCCCCGTCCGGTAAACCGGTTTACATTGCAATGTAACGACACTCGGACAACGATTGTCAAACGCATTCTCCCCCAGCATTCTCGCAAGAACCGATGAGCCAGAACCCCTTTTCCGCCGATCCGGCCATCCGCCTAAGGCAGCAGCAACTTGCCGTTTCGGTGGGCAGCGCACTCGAGGGTGAAATCACCCGCCTCGTCACAGGCCGGAGGCGCGATCCGGCGCTGAACGAGGGCGCGGTGCTGCTCAAGCAAGAGGCAGACGCGCTGATCGCGCGCTACGGTCTCGCCGATGTTGAGGAGTTGATGCTGCTGGCGCTCGGTGCGGCCAAGAGTCTCGCCCGGCCGCCGATTTCGCAGTTCTTCGTTGGGGCGGTGGGGCTGGAGCAGGAGACCGGCAACCTGATTTTGGGCGGCAATCTCGAGTTTCCCGGCGTCCATCTCGGTTTCACAGTGCACGGCGAGGGGTTTGTGTTCACCCGGGCCTTTTCGCGCGGCACGACGATTGCAAAGATCGCCATTGGCGAGGCGCATCCCTGTGCGCATTGCCGGCAATATCTCTCCGAGTTCGCGGCAACGCGCGACCTGCTGCTGATCGATCCGCTGGGGCACCGGCTGACCATGGCGGAGCTTTATCCCTGGCCGTTCGATCCGGATTATCTCGGTGAGGCGGGGCTGGTGACGGGGGCTGTGCCGCAGCCCGAGCTGGCGTTTGGGGCCAACACGCTGGATGCAGGCGTGGCCGAGGCGTTGCTGAAGGCGGGACGGCGGGCGCATGCGCCCTATAGCAAATGTCCCGCAACGGTCGTGCTGTCGCTGAAGGACGGCGGTCGGGTCACGGGCGCGGCGATCGAGAGCGTGGCGTTCAACCCGACCATGGGACCGCTGCAGGCGGCGCTGATCGATCTGGTGGCGCATGGGTATGAGCCGGGCGATATCGCTGAGGCAACGCTCGGCGCGGTGACCGGCGGTGCGGTGGACTATGCGGCGAGTACGGGCGAACTTCTGGGCAAGTTGGCGCCTGGCGCGCCGCTGACGGTTTTGGGATGGGCATGATGCTGGATGCGGCGCGGGCGAGTTGGGACGAGGTTGAGGCGGCGATCAAGAAGGGGCTGATCGCGGTGCTGCCGGTGGGCGCCGTCGAGCAGCACGGCACGCACCTGCCGCTCTTGACCGACACGGTGCTGGCCACGGGCGTCGCCCGCCGGATTGCCGAGGGGTGCGGTGCGCTGCTGCTGCCCGCCATTGCCTATGGCGACGCGTGGACGGCGGAGGGCTGGGCCGGGACGCTGTCGCTGTCGCCGACGACGCTGCGCGCGGTGGTCGAGGATTTGGGGCGCGGGTTGCAGCGCATGGGGGTCAAGGGGCTGGTCACCATCAACGGCCATTTCGGCAATCGCGAACCGATCGCGCTCGCCGCACGGACGCTGAGCGAGATCGGGTTTCCGGTACTGCATCTCGACTATCCGCGGCTTGAGGCGCTGGCCGCCGAAGTGGTGGAGAGCGCGCCGGCGGGGCCGGGTTTTTATCACGCCGACGAGGTTGAGACCTCGATGATGCTGGCGCTGGCGCCTGACAGCGTGCGCATGGAGCGTGCCAAGGCGGAATATCCGGATTTCCCAGAGCTCTTCGGGGTGGAGCCGATGAAACTCTCCGCCTTCAATTCATCGGGCGTGTTTGGCGATCCGCGGCCGGCAAGTGCCGCAAAGGGCGAGCAGTTGATCGGGGGGATCGCGGCGGAGTCGCTGCGACTGGTACGGATTTGGCGGGAGACGCATAAATTATAGCACTCACCAAACGTCATCCCAGCGAAAGCTGGGACCCAACTCTCCGCCAGCGCTCAACGGGGCATGGGTCCCTGCTTTCGCAGGGATGACGACCGTGTGTGACGAGGCTTCCTGGACCACATCCGAATAGAGATACCATGACTGACCTCCCCTCCGACCTCCACATCACCGCCGCCGATGAGGTCAAGATCCGGCAGGACCTTCTGCTGGTGGCTTTGGGCAAACGCCCCGCCGACCGCATCCTCAGGGTTGGGCGGCTGTTCGATGTGCATTCGCGGCACTGGTTCGAGGACCAGGAGATCGTCATCAAGGGGCGCCGTATCGCCTGGGTCGGGCCGGCGGGTGCTTATACCGGGACGGCGGCCGAGCATGTGCATGAGCCAAGCCTTTCGGCGGTGCCGGGGTTTGGCGAGGTGCACAAGCATATCGAAAGCTCGCATCTGACGCCCGAATATGAAGCGGCGCTGGTGTTGCCGCGCGGCAATAGCTGGACTTGCGAGGCGAGCCACGAGTTCTCCAATGTCGATGGGCCGCACAATCTCGAACTGTGGTTCAAGGCGCGGGCTGCGGGCTCGCCGCTGAAGATCTTCCCGCAGCCGGGTTCCGCCGTGCCGCCTACAGCCTACGAATGGGGCGGCGGCTATTTCGGCCATGCCGAGCAGCAGGACTTTATGGCCAGGAGCCTGATGGTCACCGGGCTCGACGAGGTGATGGACTGGCCTGCGGTGTGGAACCCCGAAAACCCCTCGCACGGGCGGCTCTGGGGGATGATCGAGGCGACGTTTGCGGCGCGTGGCGTGGTCGAGGGCCATGCGGCCGGTTTGAGGGCGCTGCCCGAGATCAACGCCTTCGCGGCGGCGGGCATGGCCTCGGACCATGAAATGTTCACCGCCGAGGAGGCTTGGGACAAGCTGCGGCGCGGGCTCTTCATCGAAATCCGCATCCACACGATGACCGAGATCATCAAGGGGCTGCTGGACAAGGGCCTTGAGGACTGGAGCCAGGTGGCGTTTGCGACAGACGATCGCTCCTCGACCCTGACCCTCGATATTGGCGCTACCGACCACAATGTGCGCACCGCGATTGCAGCCGGGCTTTCGCCCGAGATCGCCATCCAGTGCGTCACCATCAATCCGGCGCGGCATATGCGACTGACGCCGTGGGTTGGGGCCATCGCACCGGGGCGCTATGCCGACATAGTATTGCTCGAGGATGTGCCCTCGCTGACGATCGCCAAGGTCTGGGCCGACGGGCGGCAGGTCTCTGAGGGGACGCGCTACCTGCCCGAGGTGCCGCAGATCGACTGGCCCGAATGGGCGCGGACCACCGTGAATATCCGCCGCGAGATCATTGCCGAGAATTTTGCCATCAAGGCCGCGCCGGGGCGTAGCACCATGCAGGCGGCGGTGATCCGGCCGTTCCACTGGCATCCGGAATTCTACACCGTCGAGATGCCGGTCGAAAATGGCGAGGTGCAGCGGTTGCCCTCTGAGACCATCACCAAGTTCGCCATCGTCGACCGCTTCTCCGGCGAGGGGAAGGTGTCGAAAATGTTCTGGCGCGGCTGCGGCCCGCGCGACGCCGACACCGCGCTCGCCTGCTCGGTGGCCCATGACAAGCACAATATCTGGGTCTGCGGCTCGTCCGATGCGGCGATGGCCAAGGCGGTCAATGCGCTCCGCGCGCAACAGGGCGGCTGGGCGCTGGTCCATGCCGGAGAGCTGGTCGCGACGGTGCGCTTCGAGATCGGTGGGCTGATGTCGCAGCGGCCGGCCGAAGCGGTGGCTGCCGATATGGCGGTGCTGCGCAATAAGGCTGAAAAGATCGACTGGATGTACGAGCCGACCTGGCATCCCCGCTGGCACCCGGGGTTCCCGGAGCGGCTGATGTTTGCCACGCTCACCTGCGCACCCTGGACCTGGGTGCTGGTCGCACCGTCTCCGCTGGCGCCGGAGGGTTTTGTGAACGTTGCGACGGGGGAGACGCATCCGGTTGTGTGGTGAGGGCATCGTGGCTCCGCGCGCCCCCTCCACCGGCTTCGGCAGTCCCCCTCCCCCGCTTCGCAGGGGAGGATCAGCGCCAACACCGCGCTCCTCTTGATCCTCCCCCGTTTACGGGGGAGGGGGACCAGGCGGAGCCTGGTGGAGGGGGCCGGCTCAACTCAAACTAAGAAAAGTGATCTATGAAACCGCTTTACTAAAGCGCTTGCACCGATCTAGCCTGACAGCCTGAGGGGAGAGGACATGGCGACGATACATGATGTGGCTCAGGATGCCGGCGTGTCGCCGACGACCGTGTCGCGCTATCTCAATAACCGTATCGAGCTGCCCGCAACCACCTCCGCCCGGATCGATGCTGCGATCCTTAAGCTCGATTACCGCCCCAACCTGCTCGCCAAGCGCCTCTCGACCGGCAAGAGCGAAGCGGTAGGGCTGGTGACGCCGGAAATCCGCGAGCCGTTCTTTGCCGAGCTCGCCTCGGCCTTCGAGGACGAGGCCGACCGGCACGGCTACACCGTGTTCATGAGTTCCACGCGCTCCAACCGCGATCGCGAGATCGCCTGCCTCGAACGCCTGCATGACCGGCATGTCGACGGGCTACTGATGATGACCAATACGCCCGATGACGGGACGCTCGCAAAACTGATCGGCACGCGCCGGAATGTGGTGCTGGTCGACGAAGACATCCCCGGCGTCAACGTCCCCCGCCTGTTCGTCGAAAATGAACAGGGCGCCCATGCCGCGACGCGTCACCTGATCGAGGCTGGACACAGCCGGATCGCCTATCTTGGGGGGCCGCGGGGCCTGCTGACCGTGGGCGAACGGCAGGCCGGCTTCACCCGCGCCATGACGGAGGCGGGCCTCACGGTCCGGCCCGACTATCTGGCGCTGGGCAGTTTCGCCCCGGATATGGCCCGCGCCGCCACAATGCGGTTCCTCGAGCTCGATGAGCCGCCCACCGCGATCTTTGCGTCATCGGATTATCTCGCCATCGGCGCCGTGACAGCGTTGCGGGATCGGTCAATAGGCATTCCCACCCAGATGTCGCTGATCGGCTTTGACGACATGCCGCTCGGTGCCTTGCTGACCCCGCCGCTGACCGCCATCCGGCAGCCGGTCGAAGCGCTTGGGCGGCAGGGCTTCCAGTTACTTCTCGCCCTGCTCAACGGCGAGCCAATCCCCATGCTGACCCGGTTGCCGGTGGAACTGATCCGCCGCCAGTCGGTCGGCACCCCCAGAACCGGTACATTGCAATAAGGAGTATCACCTTGGCCAAGCGCGTTTTGATCGCAGGAGAATCCTGGGTCACCCATTCGATCCACACCAAGGGGTTCGATAGCTTCACCACCACTGAGTACAATGAAGGCGTGCGCTGGCTGAAGGCGGCGCTCGAGCAGGGCGGCTGGGAAGTGACGTTCCTCCCCAATCACCTCGCGCCGCGCGAGTTCCCGCAGACCCCGGAAGCGCTGGCTGCCTATGACGTGGTGATGCTCTCCGACATCGGCGCCAACACGCTGCTGCTGCACCCTGACACGTTCGCCCGTTCGATCCCTTCGCCCAACCGGCTGGTGTCGATTCGCGAGTATGTGAAGAACGGCGGCGGGCTGGTGATGATCGGTGGCTACCTCACCTTCCAAGGCATCGAGGCCAAGGGCAAATATGCCGGCTCGCCCATCGAGGAGGTGCTGCCGGTGCAGCTCTATCACCACGACGACAGGGTGGAATCGCCGCAGGGCGTGACACCGCATGTTGGCGATCCGAGCCACCCGGTGGTGGCCGGACTCGATGGGGTCTGGCCGGATCTCCTCGGTTACAACGAAGTGCAGACCAAGCCCGAGGGCGAAGTGATCGTGCGCGTCGGTGGTGATCCGCTGATCGCGGTGGGCAATTTCGGCAAGGGCCGCTCGGTCGCTTTCACCTCCGATTGCGGTCCGCACTGGGCGCCGCCGCCGTTCTGCGACTGGGCCGGTTATGCACCGCTATGGAATAACATCGCCAACTGGGTGTCGGGCAAGTGAGCGAGGGGCCGGTCAAGGTCAAGCAGGCGCCGGACCCCTGGCAGCGCACCACCACCGCGAGCGGCTTTGCCGCCGACGAGGTGATCTCGGCACTGCAGAAATCGATCCGCCGCGGGCTGACCGAGAACGCACTGCTCCTCGGCTGGGAGATGTTTCTGACCAGCCCCGAGATGGAGGAAAAGCTCTGGGCCCGGCTCGGGGTGATTTCGGTCGAGGATGTCGGGATGGGTAACCCGCAGGCGCCCATCCTCACCGACACGCTCTACGGCATGCACCAGCGCTACCCGCGCCCCGAGCATGACCGGTTCCTGTTCGCCGCCCATGCCATCCGCGTCATGGCCGACGGCAAAAAGGACCGCACCACCGACGACATGGTCAACTGGGCCAAGCACTCCATGGCGTTCGGCGAGCGGCTGCCGGAGATCCCGGATTTTGCTGTCGACATGCACACGCTGCGCGGCGAAGAAATGGGCCGCGACTACCTTTACTTCATGGAGGAAGCCAGCAAGGTTTCACCTGAGGTTGAGGGCCGGAATGAAAAGTACCGGGAGTGGATTCTCGCGGCTTTGAAGGCGGGGAAGCTGAGCTAAACTGAGGGCGCCCGGCTCTGGGCGCCCCGCATCCCGGTGTCGTCCCTGCGAATGCAGGGACTTATGCCGCCGCTTGCGCGGGAGACGATTTGGGTCCCAGCTTTCGCTGGGATGACGTCCAATAAGAATGACGAACAAGGTGCGCAAAGCACCGGGACTTGGGAGACAAATCATGCGTGCGCCTGTTGCAGTGCTCGGGATATTTGTGGCCGACCTGGCGTTCCGGGCGCCGCGCCTGCCGGTGATGGGCGAGACCATCCTCGGCCAGGGGTTCAAGGATGGCCCGGGCGGCAAGGGCTCGAACCAGGCGATCGCGGCGGCGCGGGCCGGCGGCGATGCACGGATGATCACCCGCATCGGCCGTGACACGTTTGGCGAGATGGCGCAGAAGGCCTGGGCTGCCGATGGCATCGACACAAGTGCGGTCGTGATCGACGAGACGCTGCCGACGGGCGCAGCGTTCATTTTCGTTTCCACTGAAACCGGCAATAACGCCATCATCGTCGAGAGCGGTGCTGCAGCGAACCTCTCGCCCGCGGACGTGGCGGCGGCCGAACAGACCATCGTCACCTCAAAGGTGCTGATGACGCAGTTCGAGCAGCCGGTTCCGACCGCCATTGCCGGGCTGAAGCTGGCGCGCCAGCATGGGGTGACGACCATCCTCAACCCAGCACCGGCGGTGACGGTGCCCGACGAGATCTATGGGCTTTGTGACTATGTCACCCCCAACGAGACCGAGGCGGCAACGCTGACCGGCCTCAAGGTTGAGACCGAAGCCGATGCACTGCTGGCCGCCAAGGACTTCGTCCGCCGCGGCGCGCGCAATGCTTTGATTACGCTGGGGGAAAAAGGCGCGCTGCTCCATGGCGCGGTGGGCACCTTCATGGTGCCGGCGTTCAAAATCCCCAAGGTGGTCGACACTACGGGCGCAGGCGATGCCTTCAACGGCGGCTTTGCCGTGGCGCTGGCCGAAGGCATGTCGCCGGAAGCCGCCGTGCGGTTCGGCTGCGCCACAGCCGGGCTCTCGGTGCAAAAGCCGGGCACCGCGCCCTCCATGCCCAGCCGGGCAGAAATCGAAGCGCTGCTCGCCAGCCAACCCTGAGAGACACCATGCTCGACCGCCACAGCTTTCGCGGCATCTACGTCATCGTCGTTACCCCGTTTACCGCGAGCCATGAGCTCGACGAGCCGGCGCTGCGCCGCACTATGGAGTTCTGCCTTGCGGCGGGTGTCCATGGCGTCGTCGCCAATGCGCTGGCGAGCGAGGGCTTTTACCTGAGCGAGGCCGAGCGCCGCCGCGCGGCTGAAATCGTCGTTGGCGCAGCGGCGGGCAAGGTGCCCTCGATCATCGCGGTGTCGGCGCCGCATGCGAGCCTTGCCGTGCACCACGCGCGGCACGCCGAAAGCATCGGCGCTGATGCCATCATGGCGCTGCCGCCGCTGCTCCATCCGGCGAGCGTCAATGAGATCAAGGCCTACTACCGCGAGATTTCAGCCGCGACCTCGCTGCCGCTGGTGCTGCAGAATGCGCTGGTGCCGGGGGCGACGACGATGAGCGCGGCGCTGATCGCCGAGCTGGTGCACGAATTGCCTAATGCCCGCTTCGTCAAGGAAGAGTCGGGCTACCCGGCCCAGACCGTCGGCGACATCATCCGGCTCGCCGGGCATCGGCTGGAAGGCGTGATGGGCGGCAAGGCGGGGAAGACCTTCATGGAAGAGCTCCGCCACGGCGTTTCGGGTACCATGCCGGCCTGCGAGATCGCCGATGTGCATGTGGCGTTGTGGAACGCCATCGAGGCTGGAGATCATCAGAAGGCGCGCGGCATCTTCCAGCGCCTGCTGCCGCTGCTCGACCTTGAGGCCAGCTACGGCATGCCGCTGATGAAAGAGGTGCTGCACATGCGCGGCGTCATCGGCTCGACGGCAGTGCGCCAGACCGGTTTCCGGGCGCTCGACCAGGCGGCGCGCGAAGAGGCGCTGACCATCATGGACGACCTCGCCGAATTCATGCTCCCCGCCTACGCGCATCGCCGCTAGGCCAACTTCGAGAACAGCCAGATGACCGAACTGCAGCTTGGGCGGATCGAGAACGCCATCAACACCAACTCGGCCCCGACCGAACTCCGCATCACCGACATGCGGCTCGCGGTGGTGGCGGCGAACTATGACTACCCGATCCTCAGGATCGATACCAACCAGGGTATCTATGGGCTGGGCGAGGTGCGCGATGCCGGTCACGCCAGCAATGCACTGCAGTTCAAATCCATGCTGGTGGGGCAGAACCCCTGCAACGTCGACATGATCTTCCGCTCGATCAAGAAGTTCGGCAACTGGGGCCGCGAGGGCGGTGGGGTGTCGGGTATCGAGATCGCGCTCATGGACCTGATCGGCAAGGTCTATGGCGTGCCGTGCTACCAGCTGCTCGGCGGCAAATACCGCGACAAGGTGCGGCTCTATGGCGATACGCCGACGCCGGATAACCCGAGCCCCGATGATTTCGTGCGGGCGGTGCAGAGCCGGCGCGATCGCGGCCTCACCTTCATCAAGTTCGACCTGCGGCCGTCGCTGTTCGAAACCGGCGAGAACCCGCTGATCGGCCACGAGGCGCGCTTTGACTATAGTTACGAGGGCGGCCACCGTTGGCGCGCGCCGATGGCGGGGCGCGGCGTCAAGCTGACGCAAAAGAGCATCGAAGCGGCTGCCGAAGTGGTGGCAAATGTGCGCGAGTCGGTGGGGAGCGGCATCCAGCTCTGCGTCGACCATTTCGGCGAGGGCTATCTCAGCGCCGATGAGGTGATCCGGCTGGGCCACGCGCTCGAAAAGTACGACCTCGCCTGGATGGAAGATCCGGTGCCGTTCTTCGATACCCCGGCGCACAAGAAGGTCGCCGATGCGCTGCTGACCCCGATTGCCTCGGGCGAGAACCTCTATCTCCGCGAAGGTTTCCGCGAGGCCATCCGCACCCGGGCCTATGACATCCTCCACCCGGACCTCTTGAGTTCGGGCGGCTTGATGGAAACCAAGCGCATCGCCGACGATGGCGAGGACGAGGGGCTGCCGACGGCGCTCCACTGCGCCGGCTCGCCCATCGGCTTCATGGCCAATATCCATACCGCCGCGGCGATTTCGAGCTTCATCGCCTGCGAGCATCACGGTCTCGACCTGCCGTTCTGGGAGGGACTCGTGACCGGGCTCGATCCCAATTACATGGCCGATGGCTATGTCACGGTGCCGGAAAAGCCGGGGCTGGGAATTGATCTCAACCTTGAGGCGATCGAGGCGAATCTGCGCACGCCGGGGACGATGTTCCTCCCCACCGATGAGTGGAACACCCCCAAGCTCGGTTTCTGGCGTCCGGATGACCGCTGGCCCGAATAGCATCGGGGAGAGCTAAACTGTTGACGCACCAGCCGTAAATGTCACGGGTCAGCGGTTCTGCAAGCACCGTTTCACCGGGCTTTTGTAGTATTTACCCAGTCTTCAACTGTTAATGGGAACGTCGTGACTGATGTCAGGCGCGCAGGCGCGCCATGACCGTTTGTCACAGACCGTCTTCAGGACGGTGCGCCACCCGAACAGGAGTTCACCGTGGGGTTTTTCAACAAGCTGAAGATTGGCACCAAGGTCGCCATGGCGTCTGGCCTGGGTATTTTATTGGTGCTGGTGCTGCTTGGAGGCACGACGTTCTTTCTCAATGGTGCCAAGCTCTCAGTGCTGGAGGCGTCCGATCAGGCGGCGGCGGCCCATCTGTTGACTGGCGCCAATGAGGCGCTTCAGGCCATCGGCGTTGCCTCGCGTGATATCCGCCTGGCGCTCAAGCCCAAGCAGATTCCGGACTACGAAGCGGCGGCTGACAAGGAGCTCGGCGAAATCAACGACATGCTGACTGAGGCCGTCGGCTTGATGCAGCTCCCCGAAGATGTGGCGCGGGCACAGACGATTCTTGAACAGGCCAAGGCCTATCGCGCCGAAGTCGGCAAACTGGCGAAGCTCGTCTCCGATGAGCTTTCGATGGGTCTCGCAACCGGCGGGATATCGCTCAATCGGCAGAAGCTGATCGACTCCCTGCTGGCTACGTCCGACAAAACCCTGGCGCTGGCCGACGAGGGGGTGACTGCGGCCAATGCGCGGGCTGAAGAGGCGAAAGTCGCGGCTGACACAACCATCGACCAGGTCATCGTCGTCAATCTGATCCTGGGCGCCCTCGTGCTAATGGTCCTAGCCTTCTCCCTGTTCTTCATCCTTCGCGCCGTGGCAAAGCCGATCCGCGTCATTACCGGTAGCATGAACACGCTGGCCGAAGGCCATCTCGACGAGGCGATCCCCTATACGTCGCGGGGTGACGAGATTGGGGAGATGGCGGCGGCGGTGAAGGTGTTCCAGGTCAATGCCATCAAGGTGCGTGAACTGAACGATGCCGAAGCGATCCGCACCGGCCAGACCCGTGAACGCGCGGCGTCGATGACCCAGCTGATGGATGGGCTTGCCACCGCGGTGAATGCCGCCGTCGATGGTGACTTCACCCAGCGCATTGCCCTCTCGGTCCCCGATGAGGATTTGCAGGCCGTCGCCAAGAACGTCAACGACCTGCTTTCGACCGTAGATGCCGGGATCAGCGAGACCGGAGAGGTGCTGGCGGCACTCGCCCAGACCGATCTCACCATGCGCATGCAGGGCGAATATCGCGGGGCCTTCGCCAAGCTCAAGGCCGATACCAATGCCGTGGTCGATAACCTCTCGGACGTGGTGGGCCAGTTGCGGCATACTTCGGGTGGGCTCAAGACCGCGACTGGTGAGATCCTCGCCGGTGCCAACGATCTCGCCGAACGCACCACCAAGCAGGCGGCAGCGATCGAAGAGACCTCTGCTGCGATGGAACAGCTCAGCACCACGGTGATCGAGAACGCCAAGCGGGCCGAGCAGGCCTCCAGCAAGGCGCAGAACGTCTCCGATACCGCGGCGCTGACTGGCGAAGTGATGACCAAGTCGAATGCCGCCATGGAGCGGATCAGTTCGTCCTCCGCCAAGATCTCCAACATCATCGGGCTCATCGACGATATCGCCTTCCAGACCAACCTCCTCGCGCTCAACGCCTCGGTAGAAGCGGCGCGCGCCGGTGATGCGGGCAAGGGCTTTGCGGTGGTTGCCGTGGAAGTCCGCCGCCTCGCGCAGTCGGCAGCCAGCGCCTCATCTGAGGTCAAAGTGCTGATCGAGCAGTCTGCGGGTGAAGTGAGTTCAGGCAGCAAGCTGGTGGCAGAAGCCACCCAGAAGCTGATCGACATGCTGGGTTCGGTCAAGGAAAGCGCCGAGCTGATCAAGGACATCTCGAGCGCCAGCCGCGAACAGTCGAACGCCATCGCCGAAGTCTCGGGTGCGATCCGTCAGATGGACGAGATGACCCAGCACAATGCGGCTCTCGTCGAACAAACCAATGCCGCGATCGAGCAGACCGAGAGCCAGGCGAACGAACTCGACACCATCGTCGACCGCTTCGTGGTCGACCAGCACACCAGCCGCACCGCCACCCCGGCCCCGGCCGCGCGCCCGGCCGCTACTCCCCCTGCCACTGGCATCAAGGCGCTGCAGCAGAAGGTGAAGGCTGCAGCGAACTCCTATCTCTCCAAGGGCAACGCTGCGCTCAAGGAAGACTGGAACGAGTTCTGAGGCCAGCCAAACCTGCGAACATCAGAAGGCCGGTCCAATGGGGCCGGCCTTCTGCATTCTACTGGGTGGCAAGGGCGGGCTCGGCTGCAATGCGGTTAGCCCAGCGCTGGGCGATGATGGCGCAGACGAACAGCTGGATCTGATGGAACAGCATGATCGGCAAAATGATCAGGCTGACTGGCATGCCGACGAAGAGGATATTGGCCATCGGCACCCCGCTCGCCAGACTCTTGGTCGAGCCGCAAAACAGCAGCGTCATCCGGTCGGCATGCTTCAGCCCCACGAACCGTGACATCAGCCCCACGACGACCATGATCAGGGCCAGGAGCCCCGCATCGGCGGCAAACAGCAGCGCCAGCGCCCCGAGGTCGAGCTGCTGCCAGACACCCGCCACCATGCCCGCGCTGAAGGCGGAATAAACGATCAACAGGATCGAGCCGCGATCGACCACCAGGGTCACCCCTTTGTGGCGGCTGATCCACCCGCCCAGCCAGCGATGCAGCAATTGTCCGACGGCAAACGGCAACAGGATCTGCAGCGCAATGCTGCCGATGGCATCTGCATTGACCCCGCCGCCCTTGGTGTGGAGCAGCAGCGCCGCGAGTGCCGGGGTGAGGAACACACCGACAAGGTTGGAGACCGACGCCGCGCAGACCGAGGCCGGCACATTGCCATGCGCCATGCCGGTAAAGGCGATCGAGGAGTTGACCGTTGAGGGGAGCACGACGAGGAACAGCAGGCCCGTGGTGATCGAGGGCCCGAGGAACGGCGACAAGAGCAGCGCCAGCACCACCCCGATCACCGGGAAGGCGAGATAGGTGGTGAGGAACACCAGGCCCTGCAGGCGCCAGTTGGCGATGCCCGCCACCACGGCGGCGGTGTTGAGCCGCGCGCCATAAAGAAAGAACAACAGCGCCACGGCCCAGACCGAGATGGCTTTGACCCAAACTGCCGCATCGCCCGAGACCGGCAGCACGGTGGCCAGCAGCACCGTGCCGGCGAGCAGCAGCAGATAGGTGTCGATGCCGATTTTCTTGAGCCGGGCAACCAGGGACATCGCGCACTCCATACCAGCGGATGCCGCCAGCTTCAGCTCTCATTCGATAGCGCAGGACCGGCCGCCCCTCCAGCCCCGGAACGGGCCAAACCGTCTTCTCGGTGCGGTTGTCGACAATCTGGGCCTTGCAAAAATCGCCCTGCTTGATCTTGTGGACGGAGCGACCGCAAGAGCAGACCACAAGGCAGACTGACTATGACCAATCGGGTGAAGATCGGGGTGACGACCGGAGAGGTCATGACGGTTCTGGGACCGGTGCCGGTGGACGACATGGGCGTCACACTGATGCACGAGCATATCCTGCTCGATGGCAGCAAATCCTGGCAATGTCCCTGCCATCCCGACGAGCGCCATCTCGGCGAAATGCCGGTGAGCATGGAGATCATCGGCGAGCTGCGGATGAACCCCTATATGAACCGCGACAATCTCTCGCTCGACGATCCCGAGACGGCGCTGTCGGAACTGGCGCGCTACGAGGTGCTGGGCGGGCATACTGTGGTCGACCCCACCAATATCGGCATCGGCCGCGACCCCGAAAAACTCGCCGCAATCAGCCGTCGTTCGGGGCTGAAGATCGTAATGGGAGCTGGGTTCTATCTTGAGCGGACGCACCCCGATTGGCTCAAGGCCATGGATCTCGACGAGGTCACCGAATATCTCGTCAATGATGTGGGTGGCGGGGCGACCCAGCCGCCGATCCTTCCCGGCTTCATCGGCGAGGTGGGGATCAGCCGTGACTTCACTGACGAAGAGCGGAAGTCGCTCCGCGCGTCGGCGCGGGCGTCAAAGATCACCGGCGTGCCGCTCTCGATCCACCTGCCCGGCTGGGAGCGGCTGGCACATCAGGTGCTGGACGTGATCGAAGCCGAAGGCGCCGATTTGCGGCATACCATCCTCTGCCACATGAACCCGAGCCACGAGGACCTCGGCTACCAGAAGGCGCTGGCCGAGCGCGGCGCGTTCCTCGAATACGACATGATCGGCATGGACTACTATTATGCCGACCAGGATGCGCAGTCGCCATCGGACGAGCAGAACGCCACTGCCATCCGGTCGCTGGTCGATATGGGCCTCGTCGACCGGCTGCTGCTGTCGCAGGATGTGTTCCTGAAGATCATGCTCACCCGCTATGGCGGGTTTGGTTATGGCTATATCCTCAAACACTTCATCCCGCGGCTCGCGCGCCACGGCGTCGACCGGGCGGTCGTCGATCGCATGCTGATCGACAACCCGCGCACCTTCTTCAGGAAGACCATTGGAGCCTAGGCAGTGACGGTCTGGCTCTTCAACAACTCGGGCAGCACCTGCCGGGCGAACAGCGATGACGAGGGGCTAAGCCCGGTGGTCGGGCCGCGTAAATTGTCGAGCGCCTTCAGCGCATCGATCAGCAGCAGCGCGTCTTCCGCCTTCTGGTTCACCCGGTGTGCGCGATAGGCGGCGAGCAGCGCGGCGTGCTCGGGGGCGCTGAAGATCGCCGCATCGGTGCGATCCTTGAAAAAGATCGCGGCCGCGTGGTCGCGGATGGCGTGGTGATCAGCCTCTGTCATTAGGCCAAGCGCCTGCAGCTTTTCAAGCGTTGGCACCACATCGACCATGGGCTCGGTCAGCGGCGGATAGCCGAGTTCGGCCGGGCCGTGGGTCAGGGCCACCGCCGCATCGTCGTCCAGCGCGCCGCTGGCATAGGCATTGGCAACCACACCTATCGGCACCATGCCGTATGCAGCGCACTCTGCTGCCCGTAGCGCTCCCATCGAGGAGGAGCCCAGCATCGCAACGCCACTATCGAGGGCGTAGAGAATTTCCTTGTGCCACGGCGCCGCCACGGCGTCGAAATAGCCGTCGACAAGGCCAATCGCGGTTGCGCCGGCCAGCACAGCCTTGGCGATATCGCCCTGCATGGCGGGTGGATGGACGTAGAGCCCACTCATATCCGGGCTGACGCTCGCAATCGACGGGCCGATAAACAACACTTTCATCGGCCGAGCACCCGCAAGGCCCGGGGCCCCGGCACCCAGTTGATATTGGTCTCGCGGTCCTCAAGCACATCTGAGAGCGCACGGATCACCGAAATGCCATAGGGCGCGCCACCGAGCTCTGCCCAGGCGAGGTTGGCCACTGACCCGACGCGGTCTGCGAGGTGGGAAAGCAGTTCCGGCAAGGGCGTGCCGGTCTCGAGCCAGCTCGGGGCGCCGGCATCGCCCGCACGGGGCTCGGCGAGAAACAGCGTCGATTCATCGACACCTTCGAAATACTCGTCGGGGAGGAAGTCGTCTCGGCCACCTGCGATATTGGTGATCCGCGTCTGCGCCGCCTCGGTGATGGCGCGGGCGATAGCCCGTGACCCGACGGGGTGGCAGCCATAGCCGGCGGCCATGTCGAACATCCGCGCGCCGCCCATCGGGCGCTCGCGGACCACCGCCATTACGCAGGGAACGCCCAGATCGGTGGTCTGGTCGAAGAGGCGCAGTTCGAGCCCGGCAGCGCCGATGGCATCGCACATGGCGCGCACTTCCGGCTCGGTGATGGCCTCGGGCGCAAACTCGGTGGCCCGGCGCCGAGGGTTGTCCAAGAGCGACCAGAGCGAGGTCGCGTCGCGCTCGAGCAGCTCTGAGATGGCGTGAAACAGCGCTTCTTCGCGCGTATTGCCGGACGCGAGGCCGTTGGTGCTGCGGCTGATACTGGGAAGGTCTTCCGGTGTAGTGCCGATGGTGAGGGCGTCGGCGGGGAGGAAGATGGGCGTGCCACTGGGCCAGCTTTCACCCTCGAACCAGTGGATTGGGCGATCCGGTGGCAAATCCTCGGCCATCAGGTGCCGCACATCGGCACAAGCCGCACCGGCGCGCGCGAGATCGTCTGTTGTCGCGAGGCGGGTCGCAACACCGGGACGTTCGGCAATGGCGAATTCGGCCGCTTCCATGAGCGCGGAGGCCATGGCGCTGAAATCATCGACGCCCTTGCCCTGGCTGACGCTGAGGGTCAGCGCGGCGGGGCGGATGGCGGAAAAACAGGGAATGCCGACACGGTCGAGCCCGGTCTGCCGAGCAAGGCGTGTAATCCCGAGGGCGGCAAGGTGAGGCCGGAGCCGGGCAACAGTTAAATCGGCGGGAACACGGCGCTCGCCATGTTCCCACCAATCCTGGTCCGTCCCAGCGAGCGCGACGCTCACCAGTCCAGTGCTACTGACGATAGAACTTGCGGCTGGGGATCCGAGGCATCGCCGGCAGCGAGTCAGCGACGGCGGAACGCTGGTTGGCGTCCGAAACAGCCTGGGTATCAGCAGGGCGCAGGGCGGCGTCGTGGTCTACGAGAATGGGCGAAACGGTCATTGCGTTCATTTTGTGCCTCCTAAAAGCGCGACTAGGAGGCACATACGCGATTTAAAGATCAGTTAAGACCGAGTTGCAAAACCCGCCAATCTTAAAGCATCCAAGTAGTGCGCAGTATCAACTGAGTTTGGCTCAGGATAAAGGCTCGTCCACTTGTCGACCGTAAAGCTCGGATCGCGCTCTAGTGCACGCTCACGATAAAATGTCGCCGTTTCTACATTGTTATCCATGATCGCACAGGCTGCCATCAGTCGCAGTGCGAGGCCGGGCGAGCGCATGGCGGTCAAACGTCCAAGCGCTTCGCGGTAGCGACCGCGGAAGAAACTGACGGCGCCGCCGATCCAGTAATAGTCATCGGGTGCCAGCGGATTGAGCGACAGGGCGCGCGAAATCTTGGCCTCGGCATCCTCGTGCCGCGACAAGTGGGTCAGCACGTCGGCCTGGTCGGCGAGGAGGTCAGCATGGTTCGGCGCCAGCGCCTCGGCCGCCTCGTAGTGCGACAGCGCCGCATCGAGATTGTGGAGGTAGAGCGCCGAGTGGCCGATTTCGCGGAGGCTGCCGCTATCGGTGGGATCGTAGCGGTTGGCCCGCTGCGCCAGGTGCATCGCTTCGCTCAAGAGCGACCGGTCGGCACTGCCGCGTTCCAGCCATTCGAGCGTTTTGGTGCGTGCCAGCTGGCTGAGGGCGGGCACGAAATCGGGCGAGAGCTGCACCGAGCGGGTCAGCGATTTCTGTGCGCGCAAGAGCGAGGTCAGATCGCTCCGCTCACTGCGCTTCATTGCCAGCAGATAGTGAACGTAAGCGGAGGCGGCGCCGGTACGGCGGTATTTGAGGATTTCGCGCGTGCCGATCTGCCCGCAGATCTGGTCGACCAGAACGGCGCAGAGGCTGTAGTGGAGGCTCAGCAGCGTGCCTGAGCGCAATTCCACTTCGCTGCTATAAATGCTCTCACCCGTTCCGCCGGCCTGCACTTCGATGGTGAGCACAGAATAGGGGAGCGGCTTGTGACACATCACCAGTTCGGTGCGGACCACATAGTCGGCGGGAACCGTGTCACGGTCATCCGTACCCGCCTTGATCTGGGACGCCGTGAAGGGGGCGACCACTTCATAAAAGTGGCTGCGGCAGAGGGTGAGCGTCAGGTCGGTAACGAGCGAGCGGGCAATTTCGAGGTCTTGTGCGTCGGCAAGATGCGACGCATCAAGCGGCGGAATCACCAATAGTCGCGGAATGCCCGGCGCCTTGGCCTGTTCCCCTCGCGCTGCAGATGCACTCTGCAGAGTCTTCTGATCGTCTTCCGGCTCGCCCACGCAAAGTCCGTTCTTGACAAAATGCCGACCTGTTTACCGGCGTTGAGTCTACGCTAGATCACTCGCAAAGCTCCAGCAAGTAACAACGTGCTTTGGCCCTGAAATCACCAGTGGGAGGCAGCTGCGGCAAGGAATCGCATAGCAATAAACACTTGGATCGGGTGTTTAGTCTTGCAGTTATGCGCGTAGAAGCGGGCAGGCCGGCGGCCGATGGTGCGCCCCGCCAGCGCACGTCGATCGCCTGTCGGACGCGGCGGAACTGAGCGATCGCCGCCCGAAATCGAACCAATAAAGCGGCGCGATCAGGTGCGGTGGGTTCAAGCGTTGGGGTTCCAGAGATAGGCCAAAGAGCGATACCAGGGCCAATCGCGGACGAGGCGGAAGCCGAGATTGTCGGGCGGGGTGCCGGACGAGCAGCCGCCGGCGAGCGCGTCGCGGATAAAGCCACTGACGGCGGTGCGGTGCCGGCCTTCGAGATAGCGCACGCCGCAGGAGTCGAGATGGCCGACTGTTGCGCCTGCGGCGTCGAAGCTGGTGCGGCTGCCACAGGTTGTGGTCCATTCCCAGACCGTGCCGGCGAGGTCGGCGACGCCGAATTCATTGGTACCGAAGCTGCCGAGCGGCTGGGGTGCGGCCAGCGCATTGGCGCCGAGCGCGGCCTCTTTCTCATAGAGCGCGAGCCAGCGATCGGCTGGGTTGGTGGCGTCGGTGCTCCTCGTCAGTGCAGGGTCGCTGGCTTTGGAGCCAGCGGCGAAGGTCCATTCGGCGACGGTGGGCAGGCGCCAGGTCTGGCCGGTCTGCGCCGAGAGCCAGGTCGCATAGGCAGTCGCATCGCCGAAGTTGACGCCAGTGACAGGGACGTTGCCCTTGCTGTGGCGGCGGGGTTCGGCGGCAAGGCAGGCCGCAAACGCGACGCAGCGGGCGTAGTCGGCGGCGCTGACGGGGTAGGTCATGATGTCGAGCGGGTGGGCGGGCGTTTCGCTGACCAGCGGGCCATCAACAGGGATGCCATCGCGAAGGAAATCGCCGGTGAGGCGGTAGCTGTAGGCGTGGGCGGGGATGGTGGTGACGGCGGGCGCAAGTTCGGGACTGGTGGGCTGGAGGGCCTGCCATATGCCAGTCTGGACGCCGAGCAGGGCGACAAGGCCGCCAAGCAGCAGCGCGGGAAGCAGCAAGTCGAGCGGCCGGATGGCGGAAGTCGCCAGGGGCATTGAGGCCTCCTTGAGAGCACGGCGGCCCGCCTGAGCGGGCCACCAGGTTCCGTGATGCGTCAGGCGATCGGGCCGGGCGCAGCGACCTGGGTCATCAGGTCGGGATCCCACTCGCCTTCGACCTTGAAGTGTGCGGTGGCACCCAGTTCCACAGCCTCGATCAAGTTATGGTTGACATAGGCGTATATGCCCGGCTGCAGGAACCGGTAGGAGGCAACGCCTGCCGAACCGCCGGCGATGAACCAGGTCTCGAGGTCGACATCGGGTGCATTGGCGAACTTGCCGCCGGGCCAGACATTGTCGCCATGGCCGCCGATCAGGTGCGGGCGGGTGTCACGGTTGGCCTGCGAGTGGACGATCAGGACAGTTTCGCCGACCTTGGCCTTCAGCGCATTCTCGCCGGTGAGTGCACCGACGGCGCCGTTGAAGACTTCGTGGGTGGGCACGAGGCCGAGCATGACGGCCCGCATGTCCTCGTAGCCATCCGACGGGGAGTCGTAGGTCTTGAAGTCGCCGTTCTCGTCGCGGGGAATATAGAAATCCTGTTCGCCGACATAGTAGATGCGGTCATAGACCAGTGGCTTGCCAGCAGCGTCGGTGAGGCCGTTGCGCGGCAGAACCAGGATGGCGCCGTTCATGCCCGAGACGACGTGCCACGGGATCATCGCGCCACCGGGGGCGCAGTGGTAGACGAAGGCGCCGGCGCGGGTGGCGCGGAAGCGCAGCACAACCTGCTCGCCGGGATTGATCAGCGTCAGCCCGCCGCCACCGAGCGCGCCCGTCGAGGCGTGGAAATCGATGTTGTGCTGCAGCGTGTTGGTTTCGGGGTTGATGAGCGTCAGCTCGACATAGTCGTCCTGGTGCACCACCATGATCGGGCCGGGAACACTGCCGTTATAGGTGAGAGCCTGCACGGTCGTGCCGTAGTCATCGATGACCAGCGATTTCTCCTCGATGGTCATGGTGAACTGTATGACCTTTGGGCCGCCGACGGCGACCTGGTCGTGCGGGTGGACGAAGGGCGGCGCGACGAGATCAACCTTCACGCGCGGGAGGCTCGCGAGATCCGGAGCGGGGCCGGCAGTTGGCGCCGCTTCTTCTGCTTGTGCGGGGACACTCGCTAGAGCTGCACCCATGGCGCCGACAATAGCGGCCCCCGCAAGCAGCGTCCTGCGCGATACGGTGATGGCCTTGGCGGCGTCCATTTTGTTTCTCCTTGGTGTGCTCGCGAACGATCAGTCGTCCGGTGCTGATGGTGCATAGAGCGATGACGCAGGGTGCTCTTTGCGATGGCGCAAACGCGGAGCGCTTTGCTGATCTGCCTGCCAGCGCAATCGCTCCGCTGTTTGAGCCGCATCAAAGAGCGGCACGGGTGAAAGGCGCACATCACCGGCCATCAGACTGGCGTGTGCTGGTCCACCAATCAGGAGATGACGATGAAAATGCTCAGGGTCCTTGCGGCAGCAGCATTGGTTTTGATGGCAGCACCGGCGATGGCCGCCAATTTCGAGGTGCAGATGCTCAACAAGGGCGCCGATGGCGCCATGGTGTTCGAGCCCGCGCTGACCAAAGTGGCAGTTGGCGACACGGTGACGTTCATCCCCACCGACAAGAGCCACAATGTCGAAACCATCAAGGGCATGCTTCCGGATGGTGCCGAGCCTACCAAGGGCAAGGCCAGCGAAGAGACGGTGATCACCTTCACGGTGCCAGGCGCCTACGGCTTCAAATGCGCCCCACACTATACCATGGGCATGGTGGCCCTGGTGATCGTCGGCGATGCGCCGGCCAACCTGGACGCGGTCAAGGCGGTGAAAAATCCCAAGCCGGCGCAGGCCCGGTTCGACGCCGCGTTTGCACTGCTCGCGGCGCAGTGATTGACGGCTGGCGCTTCCGGAGCCCCAAGCTCCGCTAGCGCCGCAACCCATTTTCCGAGGAGGCGAACGAGATGAAGAAGCGAACTGTATTGGCAGGGTTAACTGCACTGGCGGTGCTCGGAATAACCGGGGTGGCATCAGCAGCCAATTTTGAGGTGCTGATGCTCAACAAGGGGACGGATGGGCGATCGATGGGCTTTTCCCCGTCGTTCCTCCAGGTTGAGCCGGGCGACACGGTGACCTTCATTCCGGTCGACAAGGGGCACAATGCCGAGACGATCCTCGACATGATCCCCGCCGATGCGGAGACGTGGAAGGGCAAGACCAACGAGCAGTTCACCGTCACGCTAACCGTGAAAGGGCTCTACGGGTTCAAGTGCTTTCCGCATTTCAACATGGGCATGGTTGGTCTGATCCAGGTGGGGAACGATCGCTCGAACCTCAACGACCTGATGAATGTGCGCCTGCCCGGCAAGGCACAGGCGCGGATGATGGAGCTTTACGCCAAGACCTCGCCGCGCCGTTGAGGGCGGACTGACTGCAGAACGGGGGCAGCGCGATGCACGCGCGGCCCCCGTTTGCGTTGTTGCCACGACGGACCGGGAGCCTGTAGCAAGGTGCAGGCTGCAAGGGGGGCGTGGCGTGTCGGGCAGGATCAATCGAGCGCTGGTGCAATCTCTGCCGCTTTTTGCGTCAATGGGGGCCGATGAACTTGACGACATTCTGAGCTCGGCTGCGAGCCTCAGATATGACGCCGGCGGCGCCGTGTTCGAGCAGGGTGAAACGGCGGACCGGTTCTTCGTCTTGCTTAACGGCAAGCTGCGAGTGACGCAGGTGACCGCCGAGGGCCAGCAGGTGATCGTGCGGATGGTGGTTCCGGGTGATCTGTTCGGCATCGCCAAGGCGCTCAGGCGTCCGGACTATCCCGGAACGGCAACGGCGATGGTCGAAAGTCTCACGCTGGCGTGGCCGATGGCGCTGTGGGACGTGTTCATGAAGAGCCACCCCGCGCTGGCGGTGAATGCGATCCAAACCATGGGTAGCCGATTGCAGGAGGCGCAGGCGCGGATCCGGGAGATGGCGACCGAAGAGGTGGAGCGCCGGGTCGCCCACACAGTGCTGCGGCTGGGCCACCAATCGGGCAAGAAAGAGCTGGGCGGGATCCGTATCGATTTTCCGGTCTCAAAGCAGGACATTGCCGAAATGAGTGGCACGACCCTTCACACCGTGTCCCGTATCCTGACGGCCTGGGAGGCCGCTGGACTGGTGGAAGGCGGGCGGCAGAAGCTGCTGCTGCGCGAGCCGCACAAGCTGCTGCTGATCGCCGACGGAATAACGCCCGGACTGCTATAGCCGACCTGTCGCCTCCAGGATGGCCGCAAACAGCAGTTTCGCATCAAGCTGATGCTCGGCAGCGGCCTCGGCAAGGGTATGGAAGATGGAAATCGGGCACCCTACGCAGTGCATGTCGAGAGCAATGAATACTCGAATGGTGCCTGGCCAGCGGGCCATGATCTCGGCTACCGGCAGATTGTCGATCGAGTGCGTCACCATGTTCGGCGCCTCACTTTCTGCCAGCAACGATAGTGCGGGCAACGCACAAGCTCGTTGAGCCAGGGCAAAGACCACGGCAATGGTGCGGGACAACGGGCACCGCCTGCCTCGACCCATTGTGGAGACTCCTGCTCGCGGTGGCCGCCCTGTGCTTCCTGCGCGGCCAAGCCATGCAGGCGGTGCTATTGAGTTCCCTGGCTCAGCGAGGGTAACTCAGCAGATGCTGCATGAAGACCTGTCCATTCTGGTGATCGACGAGAATCGCATTCGAGCCTCGATCATCGAGGAGGGGCTGCATGAGGCTGGCCATCGACGAGTCACGGTCTTGCATGACATAAATGCGGTGGCCCGGGTGATCGAACAGTCGATGCCCGATGTGGTCGTCATCGATCTCGAAAACCCCAATCGCGATCGTCTCGAGCACTTCTTCTCACTCAGTCGCGCCCTGCGCCGCCCGATCGCGATGTTCGTTGATCGCTCGGATGCTGCGGCTATTGCGGCGTCAGTTGAGGCGGGCGTTTCGGCCTATGTGGTGGATGGACTGAAAAAGGAGCGGGTGAAATCGATCCTCGACATGGCCGTCATCCGGTTCAATGCGTTCGCCCGGCTGTCGCGGGAACTGGAAGCCGCACGCGGTGAACTTGAGGACCGGCGCATCATCGATGCGGCCAAGGCAATCCTGTTGAAGACGCGCGGGCTGGCCGAGGCAGACGCCTACGCGCTGCTGCGCCGCACTGCGATGAACCAGAACCGCAAGCTCGTCGATATTGCCCAGAGCCTTGTGACCGCAGCCAGTCTGATGGAGCCCTAGAACCGCCATGGCCCCCACACACGAGATCACTGCCGGATTCCTACCGCTGCTCGACAGCATGCTGCTGATCATTGCCCGCGAGCGCGGCTTTGCCGAGGCCGAAGGCATTGCCCTGACGCTGACCCGCGAAACCTCCTGGGCCAATATTCGCGACCGGGTGGCGGTTGGCCATTTCGACGTCGCCCATATGCTGGCGCCCATGCCGATCGCCTCCGCACTTGGGTTGACACCTATCGCGACGGCAGTGATCGCGCCGATGGCGCTGGGGCTTGGTGGCAACGCGGTTACCGTGAGCATGCCGCTATGGGAGCGCCTCGCCGAATACGGCGCCAGCGCCGATTTCGATGCGCGCTCCACCGGCGCGGCGCTTGCCAAGGTGGTGGCGGCGGGTGGCAAGAAGCTGACGTTTGGCGTTGTGCACCCCTATTCGGGCCACAACTACGAGTTGCGCTATTGGCTGCGGGGCAGCGGCATCGATCCGGATCAGGATGTCGAGATCGTCGTATTGCCGCCGGCGCTTCTGCCAGACGCGCTTTCCGCCGGTGCCATCGATGGCTATTGCGTCGGCGAGCCCTGGAGCTCGGTGGGTGTCGAAACCGGTAAAGCCAGGATCGCCACGGTCAAGGCAGCGATATGGCGCTCAAGCCCGGAAAAGGTCCTCGGCGCCAGCGAGCGCTGGGCCGCCCACAATGCCGAGCCGCTCTCAGCGCTGCTGCGGGCGCTCTATCGCGCCTCCGAGTGGAGCGAGAACCCGGAAAACCATTGGGACGCTGCGACGATCCTCGCGCGCCCGGCCTATCTGGGGCTACCGGCCACCCTGTTGGAGCGCGGGCTGTCTGGACGTCTCGCGGCGGGTGGCGGCACCGAATTGCTCGTCGAGGACTTTTTCATCCCGCACGCCCGTGCCGCGACCTTCCCCTGGAGCAGTCACGCGCTGTGGTTCTACACCCAGATGGTGCGGTGGGGGCATGTCGAGCACAGCGCCGACAACGCCGACCGCGCCGCGGCGAGCTATCGCCCGGATCTCTATCGAGCCGCGATCGCGCCGCTGGGCGTGGCCGTACCGTCCGCTAACGCCAAGGTTGAAGGCGCGTTGCTGCGGCCAACTCCGGTCGGCGTGATGCGCGGCACGCTCAGCCTCGGTCCGGATGGATTCTTTGACGAGCAGGTATTCGACCCACTGCTGATCGACGCCTATATCGCTGCGCAACGCAGCGCCTAAGCCGGTCTGTGCAGACAATAGGCAAGAACTGGTATTGCCTATAAATTGATCGCATTGGCTGTGGTATAGTCTGCGCCCGTGCGAAGCCCGCGCATTGCCGCGCTCGCCTGATTCCAGCAAAGCCCTGATTCAGCAGGAAATTCGGCGTGCTCGTCATTCTGGCACGACGGTTGCATATCTAGTTTCGAAGCGAGAGATCGCGATCACTTCGGCGTCCAACGATGGGCGCTCCCTTACAGGCAAGGCTGCCAACAGGACTGCACCTGGTTTTCGAACCAGCGCGCAATACCTGCTGGCGGCCTTTTTGTTTTGGGGCATCGAGGGGCACCGGACGGCGCCGAAGTGAGCAACACCGGAGAACCCTATGCCGACCAAAGTGCCGACGCTGAATCGCCGCCTTTTTCTGACTGGGTCCACAGCCGCCGCAGCCACCCTCGCTGCCGCCCGGACGCTTTTCCCCTCGGGAGCCTTTGCGCAAGCTGCGGGACCCGAAGTGACTGGCGCCAAGCTGGGCTTCATCGCCCTGACCGATGCCGCACCGCTGATCATCGCCAAGGAAATGGGGCTCTTTGCCAAGTATGGCGTGCCCGATGTTGAAGTGCTGAAGCAGGCCAGTTGGGGCGCTACTCGGGACAATCTGGTCCTTGGTGGTGCCGCGAACGGCATCGACGGCGCTCATATCCTGTCGCCACTGCCCTACCTGATGGCTACCGGCAAGGTGACGCAGAACAACCAGCCGCTGCCGATGTCGATCATCGCGCGGCTGAACTATGACAGCCAGGGCATCTCGGTCTCGCAGGCCTACAAGGATGTCGGCGTCGGTCTCGATGCCACTCCGCTCAAGGAAGTCTTTGCGGCCAAGAAAGCTGCCGGAACCCCGGCGAGCGTCGCCATGACCTTTCCCGGCGGCACGCATGACCTCTGGGTCCGCTATTGGCTCGCCGCAGCCGGCATCGACCCCAATGTCGATGTGTCCACCATCACCGTGCCGCCCCCGCAAATGGTCGCCAACATGAAGGTTGGCAACATGGATGCCTTCTGCGTGGGCGAACCGTGGAACGAGCAGCTGGTCAACCAGGGGATCGGCTTCACCGCCGCGACCACCGGGGAGATCTGGAAGCATCACCCCGAAAAGGCGCTCGGCCTGCGTGACGATTTCATTGCCGCCAATCCCAATACCGTCCGCGCCATCCTGATGGCAGTGATGGAGGCCCAGCAATGGGCCGATGCTATGGAAAACAAGGATGAACTGGCCCAGATTCTTGGCAAGCGCGGCTGGTTCAACGTGCCGCCCGCCGACGTGGCCGGCCGCCTCAAGGGCGACATCAACTACGGCAATGGCCGCGTCGCCACCGCCACCGGGCTCGAAATGAAGTTCTGGAAGGACCACACATCCTATCCCTTCAAGAGCCACGACGCCTGGTTCCTCACCGAGGACATCCGCTGGGGTTATCTGCCTGCCACCACCGACGTGAAGGCGCTGGTCGATAAGGTCAACCGCGAAGACCTCTGGCGCGATGCGGCCAAGACGTTGGGCGTGGTGGAAGCCGACATTCCGACCTCCACTTCACGCGGGCCGGAAACCTTCTTCGACGGCAAGATCTTCGATCCCGAAAACCCGTCCGCCTATCTCGATAGCCTCACCATCAAGGCTCTCGCCTGACGTCCCTGACTGGGCGCCGGGTCATCCGGCCCGGCGCCGCTCTTTCCTGAATATCCAAAGCATCGGACCTGAGACCATGAGTGCAGAGGCCCAAATCGAAACGACATCACCGGCGAAACAGGCGAAGGTATTTTCCTTCCCCGCCCGATCTGCCCCGAAGCGGAACTGGCGCAAGCTTGGGATGAGCGTCGTCCATGCGGTGGTGCCGCCGCTCATGGTCATCGCGCTGCTCTTGCTGGTCTGGCAGATCGCCTGTGGCTCACCAGGCGCCTCGCTGCCGCCGCCTTCGCTGGTCTGGGAGCAGGCGGGCGAGTTGATCATCAATCCGTTCTTCGACTACGGCAATGGCGACATCGGCCTCGCCTGGCGCATCTTCGCGTCGCTGCAGCGGGTGGCCGTCGGCTTTGGGCTGGCTGCCGTTGTTGGCGTGCTGCTGGGCGCGTTTGTTGGCCAGTCTGTCTGGGCCATGCGCGGTCTCGATCCGATCTTTCAGGTGCTGCGCACCGTGCCGCCACTGGCCTGGCTACCTCTATCTCTCGCGGCGTTCCGCGACAGCCATCCGTCGGCGATCTTCGTGATCTTCATCACCTCGGTCTGGCCGGTCATCATCAACACCGCCGTTGGCGTGCGCCAGATCCCCGACGACTACCGCAACGTCGCCCGCATCCTGCAGCTCAACGCGATCGAGTTCTTCTTCGGCATCATGGTGCCGGCCGCAGCGCCCTACATCTTCACCGGGCTGCGTATCGGCATCGGGCTCAGCTGGCTGGCCATCGTTGCTGCCGAAATGCTCACCGGCGGCGTCGGCATTGGTTTCTTCATCTGGGATGCGTGGAACTCTTCCCGCCTGCCCGATATCATCGTGGCGCTGGTCTATATCGGCGTGGTCGGCTTTGTGCTCGATCGCCTCGTTGCCGGCTTCGGCGCCTTCGTCACCCGCGGCACGACCGCGAACTGAGGGAGAGCGCAATGACCGCCTACCTGAAAATCGATCACGTCGACAAAGCCTTCGAACGGAACGGCGTCCGCTCCGAAGTTCTCAAGGACATTTCGCTCGAAATCGGCGAGGGCGAAGTGGTCTCGATCATCGGCCACTCGGGCTGCGGCAAGTCGACCTTGCTCAACCTCGTCGCCGGGCTCACCGAAGTCACCTCGGGCGCCATCTTCCTTGAAGGCAAGACCGTGAACGCCCCCGGGCCTGAGCGTGCGGTGGTGTTCCAGAACCATTCGCTGCTGCCCTGGCTCACCGTCTACGAAAACGTTGCCCTTGCCGTCACCAAGGTCTTCGGCAAGACCCGCAGCAAGTCCGAGCGCCACGACTGGATCATGCGCAACCTTGACCTAGTGCAGATGGCCCATGCGGCCAACAAGCGTCCGGGCGAGATTTCCGGCGGCATGAAGCAGCGCGTCGGCATTGCCCGCGCGCTCGCCATGGAGCCAAAGATCCTGCTCCTCGACGAGCCTTTCGGCGCCCTCGACGCGCTGACCCGCGCCCACCTGCAGGATGCGGTGATGGAAATTCACGACCGGCTCAACAACACCATGATCATGATCACCCATGATGTGGATGAGGCCGTACTGCTCTCCGACCGGATCGTCATGATGAGCAACGGCCCCTCTGCCCATATCGGCGAGATCCTTGAGATCGCACTGCCCCGGCCGCGCCGGCGGCTGGAGCTGGCAGCGGACCGCGGGTACCTGAAGAGCCGCGAGGCCGTGCTCAAGTTCCTCTACGAGCGTCACCGCTTTGTTGAGGCTGCGTAATGACCCCGATCAAGGAAAGACTGGTCATCATCGGCAATGGAATGGCGCCCGGGCGTGCGCTCGAACGGTTGTTCGAGCTCGCCCCCGACCGGTACGAAGTCACCATCTTCAACGCCGAGCCGCGGGTGAACTACGACCGCATCATGCTCTCGCCTGTCCTCTCGGGTGAAAAGAGTTTCGACGACATCGTCATCCATGGCGACGCCTGGTACGTCCAGCACGGCATCACGCTCTACAAGGGCTGCAAGGTCGAGACCATTGACCGGGAGAACAAGACCGTCACCGCCACCAACGGCATCACCGAAAGCTACGACCGGCTGATCATCGCAACCGGTTCGGTGCCCTTCATCATTCCAGTCCCCGGCAACAGTCTTGCAGGGGTGGTGAGCTACCGCGACCTCGACGACGTCAACACCATGATGCTCGCGGCCAAGGCACGCGGCCGCGCCGTGATCATCGGCGGTGGCCTGCTTGGCCTCGAGGCCGCGGCGGGGCTCAACGAGCAGGGCATGGATGTGACCGTGGTCCATGTGCACCCGACGTTGATGGAACGCCAGCTCGACCCGGCCGCCGGTTACCTCCTCGGTACGGCCATCAAGGCGCGCGGCATCAAGGTCGTGACCGCGGCCAACACCAAGCAGATTCTCGGTGACAAACGCGTCACCGGAGTGGAGCTGAGCGACGGCACCGTCCTGCCGGCCGATCTGGTGGTGATGGCGGTGGGCATCCGGCCCAACGGTGTGCTCGCCAAGGACGCCGGGCTGGCGGTCAATCGCGGCATCGTCGTCGACGCGCAGATGCGGACCTCCGATCCCTCCATCTACGCCTTGGGCGAATGCGTGGAAGTGGCAGGCCAGTGCTTCGGCCTCGTGGCGCCGCTCTATGACATGGCCAATGTGCTCGCCGCGCAACTGGCGGATGAAGAGCCGGAGGGCTTCGTGCCCGTTGCGACCGCGACACGGCTCAAGGTTACCGGCATCAATCTCTATTCGGCAGGAGACTTTGCCGAAGGCGATGACCGCGAGGAAATCGTGCTGCGCGACGCCGCCGCTGGGGTCTATAAACGGCTGATCCTGCGTGACCACAAGATCATCGGCACCGTACTTTACGGCGATACCGCCGACGGCCCCTGGTTTTACGACATGCTCAAGCGGGGCGTCGACACCAGCGAGATGCGGGACACCCTGATCTTTGGCCAGAACTATCAGGGAGGGGCCCCCCTGGACCCTACGGCGGCCGTTGCAGCCTTGCCGGGTGAGGCAGAGATCTGTGGGTGCAACGGCATTTGTAAATCGAAGATCACGGACGCCATCACCGGCAAGGGGCTGAAGTCCCTCGACGATTTACGCGCCCATACCAAGGCCTCCGCCAGTTGTGGCTCCTGCACCGGCCTTGTTGAGCAGCTGCTGAGCCTGACGCTGGGCGGCGCCTACAATCCGGCGGCCGTGCTGCCGATGTGCAAGTGCACCGATCTGGGGCACGACGATGTACGCCGCCTGATCATCGCCAAGGATCTGCGCTCGATCCCGCAGGTGATGCAGGACCTCGAGTGGAAGACCTCTTGCGGCTGCGCCAAGTGCCGGCCGGCGCTTAACTACTATCTCGTTGCGACCTGGCCCGGTGAATACGAGGACGATAACCAGTCGCGCTTCATCAACGAGCGGGTGCACGCCAATATCCAGAAGGACGGCACCTATTCGGTTGTGCCCCGCATGTGGGGCGGCATGACCAGTCCCAATGAACTGCGCGCCATCGCCGATGTCGCCGACAAGTTCAAGATCCCGGCCGTCAAGGTCACGGGCGGCCAGCGCATCGATCTGCTGGGCGTCAAGAAGGAGGACCTGCCCGCCGTCTGGGCCGATCTCAACGCCGCCGGCATGGTGTCGGGCGCCGCTTATGCCAAGGGCCTCCGCACGGTGAAAACCTGTGTCGGCTCCGACTGGTGCCGCTTCGGTACCCAGGATTCGACCGGGCTTGGCATCCGGCTCGAAAAGTTCATGTGGGGCAGCTGGACGCCAGCCAAGGTGAAGATGGCGGTCTCCGGCTGTCCGCGCAACTGCGCCGAGGCCACCTGCAAGGACGTCGGCGTCATTTGCGTCGATAGCGGCTATGATATCGTCTTCGGTGGCGCTGCTGGGCTCGATATAAAGGGCACCGAGCCGCTCTGCCATGTCGACACCGAGGACGAGGCGGTCGAGGTTATTGCCGCACTGGTCCAGCTCTACCGTGAGCAAGGCCGTTATCTCGAGCGCATTTACAAGTGGATGAAGCGGGTGGGCAAGGAGTCGATCCTCGCCGCAGTGGTCACCGATCTCGACAAGCGCCGCCACTACCACGACCGCTTCGTCTTCAGCCAGACCTTTGCCCAGATCGACCCCTGGCAGGAACGCGTCAACGGCAAGGACGCTCACGAGTTTGCCGCCATGGCGGAGTTCGGCATGCCACAGGCTGCGGAGTGATGGCTATGCAGGATTGGGTTGAAATCGGACGGGTCGAACAGATTCCCCGCCGCGGTGCGAGATGTGTGAAGACCGCCTGGGGACCCATCGCGGTGTTCCGCACCATGGACGACAGGGTCTTCGCCATTGAGGACCGCTGCCCGCACAAGGGCGGCCCGCTGAGCCAGGGGATTGTTCATGGCGCACAGGTCACCTGCCCGCTCCATAGCTGGGTGTTTTCGCTTGAGACCGGCGAGGCGCAAGGGGCAGACGAGGGCAGGGTGCGCACCATCGCCCTCAACGTCGTCGACGGGAGCATCTTCATGGCTGCAGAGGCGATGCTGGCGGCTGCCGAATGAGCCCAGGCCAGCCGGTACGGACCACTTGTCCCTATTGCGGGGTCGGGTGCGGCGTGCTGGCCACCCCGCAAGCCGACGGCTCGGTTACCATCGCGGGCGACCCTGAGCATCCGGCCAATTTCGGGCGGCTCTGCTCCAAGGGCTCGGCGGTCGGCGAAACCCTCTCGCTCGACGGGCGCTTGCTTCACCCCGAGATCGACGGGCACCGCGTCACCTGGGACGCCGCTCTCGACAGGGTAGCGGCCGTTTTCAGTCAAACCATCGCGGAGTACGGTCCGGATTCGGTTGCCTTCTACGGCTCGGGGCAACTGCTGACCGAGGACTACTACGTCGCCAACAAGCTGATGAAGGGCTTCCTCGGTTCGGCCAATATCGACACCAATTCGCGCCTCTGCATGGCGTCCTCCGTGGCCGGCCACAAGCGCGCCTTCGGCTCGGATACCGTGCCGGGCAACTATGAAGACCTCGAACGGGCTGACCTGATCGTCCTCGTCGGTTCCAACCTCGCCTGGTGTCACCCCGTTCTCTACCAGCGCATCCTGAAAGCCAAAGCCGAGCGGCCGCAGATGCGGATTGTGCTGATCGACCCCAGACGCACCAGCACAGCGGATCAGGCCGATCTCCATCTCGCCATTGCGCCAGATGGCGACAGTGCACTGTTTGTCGGCCTGCTGCGGTGGCTCGCCGAAAAGGCGCTGCTGGACAGGGAATTTCTCTCCAACAGCACCAGCGAATTTTCGGCGGCGCTGGCCGTCGCGCGGCGCTGGAGCCTTGATGCCGTGTCGCAGGCGACGGGCCTCAGCGCGCGCGACATCGCAGTGTTCTACGACTGGTTCGGCGCAACCCCACGCACTGTGACGGTGTTCTCCCAGGGCGTGAACCAGTCGGCCGGTGGCACGGACAAGGTCAATGCCATCATCAACTGTCACCTCGCAACTGGCCGCATCGGACTGCCCGGCATGGGGCCGTTCTCGGTCACGGGACAGCCCAACGCGATGGGCGGTCGTGAGGTCGGCGGGCTTTCAAACATGCTTGCGGCGCACATGGACTTCGAACCCGAAAACGTCGAGCGCCTGCGCCGCTTCTGGCAATCGGCGGCCGTCGCGACCCGGCCGGGCCTCAAGGCGGTGGACCTCTTCGATGCCGTGGTCGATGGCCGGATCAAGGCACTCTGGATCATGGCCACCAACCCGGTGGATTCGATGCCCGAGGCCGACAAGGTGCGCGCCGCGCTGCGGGCCTGCCCGTTCGTCGTGGTCTCTGACATGATGTCCACGACCGACACGGTCGCGGAAGCCAATGTGCGCCTGCCGGCCGCCGGATGGGGAGAAAAGGACGGCACCGTCACCAACTCGGAACGCCGCATTTCCCGCCAGCGCCCGATGCTGCCGCTGCCCGGCGAAGCGCGGCCCGACTGGTGGATCATTTCCGCTGTTGCGCGCCGCATGGGGTTCGGCCCGGCCTTCCCCTATAGCAACGCAGCGGAGATCTTTGCCGAACACGTCGCGCTGTCGGCCTTCGAGAATGGCGGCCGCCGGGACTTCAACCTCGAAGGGCTTGAGGACACACCCTACGACGAGCTGATGCCCACGCAGTGGCCGGTGCGCGACGGCGGCACATCGCGGATGTTCACCGATGGAGTGTTCTACACGCCCGATAGACGCGCCCGTTTCATCGCGGTGGAGCCCATGCGGCCCGAGCCCCTAGCTGATATGCTGACGCTCAATACCGGCCGGGTGCGAGACCACTGGCATACGATGACGCGCACCGGCAAGGCACCGCGCCTCTCGGCCCATCTGGCCGAGCCGTTTGTCGAGATTTCCCCTGACGACGCCTTTGACCGCGGCATCACCGATGCCGGGCTCGTTGAATTGGCCAATGAACATGGTTGCGTGCACGTCCGCGCCCTGATTACCGAGCGCCAGCGCTCCGGCTCCGTGTTCGCGCCAATGCACTGGACGGATCAGTTTTCCTCGAACGGGCGCATCGACAAGCTGGTGACCGCCGCAAAGGATCCAGTCTCGGGTCAGCCAGCGCTCAAGATGGCCGCCATCACTGCGCGGCCCGCGAAAGTGGCATTTTACGGCTTTGCTGTAAGCATCGAGCGGCCGAACTATCGCGACGCCGACTATTGGGCGATGGCTGCCGCTGTTGGTGGCTGGCGGACGGAACTGGCGTTTGTGGCGGACAGCTTTAACCCCCTTGCCTGGGCGAGGCAGGCCTTTGGCGTCGAGGACAACGCCGAGCTAGTGAGTTTCGTCGACCATCACACCGGTCGGCACAATCTGGCGCTATTCGACGCCGGTCGGCTGGTGTTTGCGTTGTTCGTCTCTCCCGCTCCCGTCGCAGTGTCGAGACAATGGGCAGCAGCGCTCCTTGGCCAGCCCGTCGATGCCACCCGCCGTGTTGATATTCTCGCCGGTCGTCCTGGTGCCGATCGCCCGGACATCGGCCCGCTCGTTTGTGCATGCAACAACATCGGTGCAAACCAGATCGTCGCCGCCGCCCGCGCGGGAAGTTCTACCGTGGAAGCCATCGGCAGCGTGTTGAGAGCGGGCACCACATGCGGCTCATGCCGCCCGGAAATACGGGCACTGCTTGCGAAACTCAGCGCCGGCCTGGCGTAGCAGAGAAGCGGGCGCAGACTTTGGGCTAACCTGATAGGTGGCCACTCCCGACCCCTGTCGGTGTAAAAAACCCCGACCTCTTGCGAGGCCGGGGTTGATTGGTCGGAGTAGAGTGATTCGAACACTCGACCCCCTGCTCCCGAAGCAGGTGCGCTACCAGGCTGCGCTATACTCCGTCAGTGTGCTGAAGGGACCCATGGTGCCGGAACTCCGGGAGAATTCGGCGGGCGGCCATCGGCTGCGCGCGCTTTATAGACTCAGGTCGCCAGAGGTTCAAGCGCATTGAGGCTCCAAACTTTGGGGCGCTCCGATTGGTTGCGAAGGTTTGGTGAACCGTGTAGGAACGCGCGCGTTGGGGCGTCGCCAAGTGGTAAGGCAGCGGTTTTTGGTACCGCCATCCCTAGGTTCGAATCCTAGCGCCCCAGCCAGTCTATCTCCCTCACCCCTTCATCGCCTCCACCACGCCCCGGGTCAGGCTTCCCTTGGCCGGGTAGAGCGGGATCATGCACGCTTGCAGCGCGTGGTAGATGTCGCCCTTGCCCTTGAACAGGGTGTAGCTTGGGATCATGTCCTCGGTCAGCTGCTCGTTCCAGCCGCCGTTCTTCTCGTCGATGAAGTAGCGGGCGATGACGTCCCAGATCCGGCGATACCAGGTTTCGTGGAAGGCGCTGGGACGGTGCTCGACGAGGAACGCGGCAGCCGCCGCGCCTTCGCACATCGGCCACCAGTATTTGCCGCGCGTATCGGGCACATCGTTCCAGTCGAGCGTATAGAAGAACCCGCCAAGCGCATTGTCCCAGCCGAGCGCGACCGATTGCGCGAACAGCGCTTCGCCGGCTTCCGGCATCCAGTCGTGCCGCTTGCCGCCCAGCACCCAGAGCTGCAGGATAAGCCGCGACCATTCGAGCCAGTGGCCCGGCGTGGTGCCGGGCGGGCGGAACATCGGATCGCCCAGGTAATTCTTGTCGACGGCCCAGTTGCCGTCGAAATGCTCAGCCACCCGGTAGCCGTTCTCGCCGGCGCGGCGGCGGATGATCAGGTCGGCGATGCGCTCGGCCTTATCCAGATAACTCCGGTCCCCCGTCGCCTCGAACGCCGCCATCAGCGCCTCGGTCAGGTGCATGTTGGAGTTCTGGCCGTGATAGGTCGAAATCGGCGACCAGTCGCCGTTGAATTCTTCCGCGATTGCGCCGTTCTGCTCTTCCCAGAAGCGCGTCCCGATCACTTCGGTCACATCCGCGAGCATCCTGTCCGCGAGCGGGTGTCCGACCAGCTTGGCGCTGGACGCGGCCAGCATCACAAACGCATGGCCATAGCCTTGCTTCCGGCCATTGTCGCTCGCGCCATTGTCATCGACAGCCCAGTAATAGCCGCCGCGCTCGGTGTCACGGTGGACGTTCCACAAATACTGCATGCCGTGATCGACGACGATATCGGAGCCTGGCCGGCCGAGGAGGCTCCCGATGGCATAGCAGTGCACCATGCGGCCGGTGCTGTGGATGCCGCGCACCGGATTGTTCGGCGCGATCGGTTTGCCCGCGACGTCGAGATCGAAGAAGCCGCCCCTGGGGTTGATCATCCGGTTCTGAAAGAAGGCGAACAGCCCGTTCGCCTGCTCGGTGAGCCACTGCCGGTGGGAAGGGCGATTGCGCCAGGAATCGGGGGGCAGGGTGGACATCGGTAAAGTATCCTTGTGGGTAGCGAGCGGCTCACGCCCTTCTAGCTGAGCCGCCTGCGGAGCGTCGAGACGTTAGCTGCTAGCGGATGGTATATCCGCCATCGATCACAAGCACTTCGCCGGTGACGTAGCTGGATGCGGCTGAACAGAGGTAGAGCGCCGCAGCTCCGATATCCGTCGCCGTTCCAGCCCGCCGCATCGGCGTCATGTCCTTCCAGACCGGACCCCAGACCGGGTCTTTCAGACCGCCCGAGGTCATGTCGGTGTCGATATAGCCCGGGGCGATGGCGTTGACGCGGATGTTGTCGCCCACATAGTCGCTGGCAAGGCTCTTGGTCAGCATGTGCACGGCGGCCTTGGAGGCATTATAGGCGGCCTGCGGCTGCGGGATGTTGGAGACCAGCCCCGAGATCGAGCCGATATTGAGGATGACGCCGCTCTTTTGCTTCCGCATCGGCCCGAGTGCCGCCTGGCAGGCACGGAACACGGCATCGACATTGATGTCCATCAGCCGCCGGTAATTGGCTTCGGTGAACGAATGGGTGTCGCCATGCTGGGCGACGCCGGCATTGTTGACGAGAATATCGAGCCGGCCGGTGATGGCCGTGGCGTCGGCAATCAACTTGGCCGGCGCCGCCTGGTCCTGCATGTCGGCCTGCAGGTAATCGATCTTGTAGCCCTTGGCTTTCAGCGCGGCGATCACCTCAGGCTTGGGCACCTTGGACGAGACGATCACATGTGCGCCGGCCTCGGCAAAGGCTTCGACGATACCGAGCCCGATACCGCGTGTTCCACCGGTGACCAGCGCCACCTTGCTGTCGAGACGAAAGAGATCCTGGATCATGAATGGGCTCCCAGATTGGCTGTTTCCGGCCGGTCGAGGCCGAGGATGAAGTCGGCACAGCGGTCGCCCAGCATCATGGCGGGTGCCGTGGTATTGCCGGCGTTGATGTTGGGCACGGCGGAGAGGTCCGAGACGCGGAGATTGTCGACGCCGCGCACCCTCAGCCGGGCATCGAGCACCGCCATCGGGTCGCCGTCGGCACCCATGCGGGCGGTGCTGGCCGGGTGGTAGTTGGTCTTGACGAACCGCCGGCAATGCTCGGCCATCACCTCGTCGCTGAGATCGGGGCCGGCCGGAGCGATCACCTTCTCTATCCGCTGGCCGAGCGGGCCGGAGAGCAGCACGTCGCGGAAGAACCGCTGCCCCTCGATCATGATCTTCATGTCGTCGGGGTGCTTGAGCAGGTGCGGCGACACCATCGGCATCGCCATCGGGTCAGCCGACCGCAACTCGACAAACCCTCGCGACTTGGGCTTGACCAGCACAGTGGTGATCGTCACCCCATAGGTGTCGTCGAACACCTTCAACAGGTCGCGGTCGAGATAAACGATCGGCACGCAGAACGCCTGGATCGAGGGCGGCGCATCGCGGTCGATCGGGTTGATGAAGGCCCCGGCCTCGAGCCCTACCGACAGGATCGGGCCATTGCCGAACACCTTGAAATTGATGCCATTCTTCAGCATGCGCCAGCCGACGCCCTGCTTGAAATAGCCGTAAGGGCCATTGGCCACCGAGATCACCGGCACTTCCGGGTGATCGATGAGGTTCTGCCCGACGCCCGGCAGGTCGACCAGCGTGTTGATGCCGTGCTGCTTCAAATGCGCGGCGGGGCCGAGACCTGACAGCATCAGGATCTTGGGCGTGACCAGCGCGCCGGAACTGAGGACGATATCGCCATCGGAAAACGCGGTGCTCTCGTTGCCCGCCGCATCGCGATAGGTGATGCTGACGGCGCGGCCGTTCTCGATATTGATGCGGGTCACTGTCGCCCGGAGCTTCACGGTCAGCCGCTTGTCGGCCTTCAGCGGCTCGATATAGGCGTAAGCCGCGCTCGAGCGTTTCCCCTTGCGGTTCATGAACTGGTAAAAGCCTACCCCGCGCTGCGTCGGGCCGTTGAAATCGTTGGTAAAGGGCTCGCCCTTTTGCTGCACGCTCTGGACGAACCAGCGCGATACATCGTCGACATGGCCCGGGTCGGACACCAGCAACGGCCCATCGGCGCCGTGCAACTCGTTGCTCAGCCGGTTATTACCTTCAATGCGGCGGAAGTGCTTGAGGACGCTCGACCAGCCCCACGGCGCGCCGTCATTGTTGCCGCGGAGGATCTCGTCCCACTCGTCGTAATCGGACGGCCGGCCGCGCATGTAGACCTGGGCATTCACCGAGGTGCCGCCGCCCAGCACATTGCCCTGCGGGATATCGTGCACGCGCCCGTTGAGGTGCGCCTGCGGCACCGTCTGGTGGTAGGTCATGTACTTGCTGCCGTTGATCAATTTGAAGATCCCCGGCGGCATGTCGAGCAGCGGATGGTGGTTCGAATGCCCCGCTTCGAGCAACAGCACGCGACGCCCGCCATCGGTCACCAGCCGCGCCGCCGCAACGCAGCCCGACGCACCACCCCCGATCACGATGTGATCGTAGCTTTCCCGCATTGTCCCCTCCTCGCGGCATAACCGAGCGCCGACTGTTTCCGTCGGTCGCGTCCGCGCGACGCCATCCTGTCCGGATTGTCGGGCTCCGTCCAGCGGGTTAGGCCGGCGGTTAGCATTGTGTCGACAGATTGCAGATAGACTCGCGCGCGATTTGAGACATGAGCCGCCGTGTGACCGACCAGCCCTTCCACCTTGAGAGCGCCCTCGTAGAGGCATTTACGCTGACGCGCCAGGGCTGCTTTGGGGAAGCCCTTTCGCTCTGCAAGACGATCTTTGCCGCCGCACAGGAGCAGGATGCGCCGCAGGCAATTGCCGGCAGCCTCAGCGTCATGGCCTGGTGCCTGCTGCGGATGGGACAGTCCGAGACCGGCCACGAATGCGCGGCACTCGCGCATCGGCTCTGGTTCCGCGAGGGCAATACGCGCGAACAGGCGCGCATGCTGGGGATCAGGGCGCTGCTGCTCTTGGACATGGGGCTGACCGATGAGGCCTTCGACAGCGCCGAGACGGCGCTGACCGAGGCAGAAGAGGTGGGGGACAACCGTGTCATCGTGCTGGCTGCCAATGCCAAGGCATCGTGTCTGGCCATGGCGCGTCAGCCTGAGCTGAGCCTGCCGCTGCTGGAGCGCGCAGTGGCGCTGTCGCGCGAGCTTGGAGACGACGCCATGCTCGGCTGGCAGCTTCTTGACCTTGGCCGATGCCAGCGTCACCACGCCGAAAACGTGGACTCGACCGCTGATACCTCAGCGCCCACACACTGGCTGGACCTCTCCCTTGAATCGACCAAGGAAGCGGTAGACGTATCCGCGCGCTGCGGCGACACTTGGACCCTGCGCGCCGCGCTCGCTGCCGCTGCCGACCTGCACGGCCGGCTCGATGAGGTGGAACAGGCCATGGCCTGCATCGACCGCTGGTCCGATGTCCCTGGCGAGGCGGGGATCGGGCCGACAACCCAATATCTGTACACCGTGGGCGACCTCATGGCCCGGGCGGGTGAACTTGAGGCGGCCGAAGGGGCCTGCACCGAGGCCATCAGCCTCGCCGAAGCCAGCGGAAAGCTGGATCACCTGCTCAATGCCACCGGCCGGCTCGCCCAATTGTACGAGAAAAAGGGCGAGTTCGAAAAGGCACTGGATCTCCACAAGCGCTACCACGCGCTTTATGTCCGCCAATCCGGCAGCACCGCGCAGCGACGCGCGCGTGTCGCAGAAATCCGCTTCGAGAGCGACCTGCTGCGCTCGCGCGCCGACCGGTTGGAGGAGCAGGTGCTCCTCGACCCGCTCACGGGGATCGCCAACCGCCGCGGCCTCGATCAGATCCTGCAGCGGCTCGCCGGCCAGCCCTATGCCATTGCCATCCTCGATCTCGACCACTTCAAATCCGTCAACGATCGCTTCTCTCATGCCGTCGGCGATCGCGTGCTGCGGGCCGTTGCGACGCTGCTCACCGACCAGATCAGTGTGCATGGTCACCCGGTCCGGATGGGGGGCGAAGAGTTCGCCATCATCTTTCCCGATGCGGCGCCCACCACGGCTGCCGTGTTCTGCGAAATGGTCCGGGTGGCGATCGAAGGCATGGACTGGAACGAGTATGCGCCCGGCCTCACGGTCACTGTCAGCATCGGCGTTGCTGCCGGGACGGGGATGGAGCACGCAGACGAGATTGTCGCGACCGCCGACAGGCGCCTCTATAGCGCCAAGGCTGCGGGGCGAAACCGGGTCGTCAGCGTGGACGTTGTGCTGCTTGAGGCACGCCGCGAGGCGTGATCCAGCCGAAATAACATCCGAGCCATGCTTGCATGGGGCTTGCCGGGCGAGGCCGCGGGCCGCACTCTGCAAGTAAGGATGACCTCGACCACCATGCCACAGATCGCTTCTGCCAATACTTCCGCGCACGCGTTGCGGGAGCTTTCGCCTGCCGTGCGCGACGCTTGGCAGGTGATCTCTGCCGCCGAGGATATCGAGGAGGGGCACGAACGCCCCACCCTGCTGTTCGGCCAGCCGCTGCGCTATCTGCGCGAAGGGGGCGACATCCGTGTCTGGCACGCCGCCATGCCCGGCCAGCTGCTGCCAGTACTTGAGCGCTATGGTTTCGTGTGGACCAGCCTCGGCACCCCACCTGCGGGCCTGTTTGAGATTCCCGAATTCGCAGAGCCGGACCGCTTCAACATCTGCGCCGGCTCGATCGGGGTGAATGTGTCGGCACCCCGGGCCATCGAGAACTTCCTCGATATGGGGCACTTCCCCTATGTGCACACCGATATTCTGGGAGCCGAGCCACATACCGAGGTCAAGGAATACGACGTCGAGATTTCCTATGAGCGCGACGAAATCCTTGCCACTCGCTGCCGCTTCTTCCAGCCGCGGGCTGCGCTGAGCGCCAGCGAGGGCCAGGAGGTCGAGTATATCTATCGCGTGCCGCACCCTTATTGCTCGGTGCTGTACAAATCCTGCCCGGCCGAGCCGGAGCGGCTCGATGTCATCGCCATCTTTGCCCAGCCGACGGGCGAGGAAACCATGCGGACCCACCTGATGCTGTCGATGATCGATCACGAGAACTCCCTCGCGTCGATGCGCCGCTTCCAGCAGACCATTTTCGGCCAGGACAAGCCCATCCTCGAAAACCAGTATCCCAAGCGCCTGCCGCTCGATCCGCGCGCAGAAACCCCGATCCGGGCTGACAAATCCGCCATCGCCTATCGCCGCTGGCTGAGTCAGAAGGGCGTCAATTACGGGGTGATCCCGCAAAGCGCATGACCACCGAACTCTCATCTTCGGCCCAGTCCGCCTGGTATCCCATCGCCTCGAGCGAAGACCTGCCGTACCGGCACATTTTTCATGGCCAGCTCTGGGGCCGCGAGTTCGCCGTCTGGCGCGCCGACGACAACCACGTCAACGTCTGGGAGAACCGGTGCCTCCACCGTGGCGTGCGCCTGTCGATCGGGCTCAACGAGGGGGCCGAACTCAAGTGCCAGTATCACGGCTGGCGCTATGCCAACCGCTCAGCCGGCTGCACCTATATCCCGGCCCATCCGGCAGATGCGCCGGCCCGCCGCATCGTCAACCGTACCTATCGCGCCGTCGAGCATCTGGGGCTGATCTGGTCGAGCCTCGATGACGATGCAGCGTTCGCCCCGCCGGTCGATGACGGCCATTGGCTAGCCCTGCGACCGGTTCCGGTCAACGCGCAGCCTGGAGATACTCTCGCGGCCGTCATGACCGAAGGTGTGGCTGCAGAACTGGTCGCCCAGCTTACCGCCTGGGTCGAGTTCGCCGGCAGCCGGTGTCTGTTCGTGGTGCAGCCGGTCGATGCCGGCCGTGCGGTGATCCGCGGGCTCGTGCCGCGCCCCGACGATGAGCTTCAGACGCTCCGGCACTTCAACGGCATCTTGATCCGCCTGCGCGACAGCCTCGAGCTCGCCGCTGCTACTGAACAGGCGCCCGCGCCGATCATCCCCAGCTATGAACCGGTGTCGCTCGACCTCGCCACCATGCCCGATCTGGTGATCGGGCGGCAGGCAACGCTGCGCGTCATGGTCAAGCGCAAATGGCCCGTCGCCACCGACGTCACGGCGCTGGAACTGGCGCCGCTGGCGGGCCAGTTGCCGACCTTTCAGCCCGGCGCCCACATCGACCTCCACCTCTCCAACGGACTCATCCGGCAGTACTCGATCACCAACGGTCCCGGCGAGCAGCAGAGCTACACCATTGCGGCCAAGCGCGAGCCGGAGTCGCGTGGCGGCTCCAGCGCCATTGCCGAGACGGTGCGCGAGGGGGATGTGCTGGCGATTTCCGAGCCGCGCAACAACTTCCCCCTCCGCCGCGATGCGGTCCGCACCATCCTTGTTGCGGGGGGTATCGGGCTGACGCCGCTGCTCTCCATGGCCAAGGCGCTGCAGAGGTCACGCCTGCCGTTCGAGCTGCACGTCTTCGCCCGGTCGGGCTCGCACCTGCCGTTTGCCGATGAACTGGCGGCGCTCGGCGCCTCGGTGGTCCGTCACCTCGGGCGCACGCCGGCCGAGACGGAAGCCGACATCCGCGCCCTCGCCGGCGCCTTCAAGTTCGCCCATCAGCTCTACGTCTGCGGCCCCGCACCGATGCTGGAGCTGACGCGCAGTGTCGCGAAGGCCCTCGGTTGGCCCGACGAGGCGATACATTTCGAGTACTTTGCCAACACTCACCCGATCGACCAGAGCTCGAGCTTCACCGTCGAGCTCGCCCGTTCCGCCCTCACGCTGGCGGTTCCGGTCGGCAAATCGATCCTCGAAGTCATGCGCGACAATGGCCTTGAGGCCCCCTCGTCGTGTGAGCAGGGCGCCTGCGGCACCTGCATGACCCGGGTCCTTGAGGGCGTTCCTGACCATCAGGACGTCTATCTCAACGACACCGAGCGGGCGGCCAACGCTGTGATGATGACCTGCGTCTCGCGCGCCAAATCATCCCGCCTGGTGCTCGATATCTGATGCGCACGCTCTACGATTTCGAGCTGTCCGCCGAGTGTTACCGCGTTCGCCTGCTGCTGGGCTTTCTGGGGCTGAAATACGAAATCGTGCCAGTCGACATTTTCCCCGGCACCGACCACAACGCGCCCTGGTTCCGTGCCATCAATCCGCTGGGCACTCTGCCGGTGCTCGCCGACGCCGGAGCCAACCTCGCCTCATCACTCGAAATCCTGGGCTATCTGGCGCGCCAGTATGATGGCACGCGCCACTGGTATCCGCCGGAAGCGGCCAGCGAGATCGACGCTTTCCTCACCACCGCCGGGCAACTCGACGACACCGCCGGTGCGGCCCGGCTGGTACTGAACTTCGAGCAGGGCGATGACCTCGCCAGGGCGCAGGCCGATGCCCATCTGCTGTTGCGCCGGCTCGACGAGCATCTGTGGTTCGGCGAGCGCGCCGGCCGCGACTGGCTTTGCGCCCCCGCGCACCCCACACTTGCCGACCTTGCCTGCTTCCCGCCCATTGTGCTCTCGGAAGAAGGCGGGGTGTCGCGTCAGGATTACCCGGCGATCCGGCGCTGGCTCGATCGGTTCAAGCGCATTTCAGGCTTTTTGCCGATGTCGGGGGTATTCCCGACCGCTCCCGCCAAATGAAAAGGCCGGTCTAGGACCGGCCTTTTTGATACTGTGCTGTGAGGCTCAGGCCTTCTTGGACACCAGCATATAGGTGCCGGCAACGCTGACCGCCGCGAACGCCATCTTGAGGCCGTCCCAGAGGAGGAAGGGCTTGACCGCGCCGTCGAAGGCGCTGCCGAGGAGGTTATCGGCATGCAGCCAGCCCGGCAGTGCCGCGCCAGACTGGACGATGCCATTGGCAACCACATAGAGCCAGGCAAAGCCGAAGGCGAACAGCACGGCGTCGCCAACCAGCATGGCACCGAACAGCACGAACGGCTTGCTCGACGCGCCGCGATCGGCGGCAAAGCCGATGATGAAGGCCATGGCCAGGTAGCCGACGATGAAGCCGAAGGACGGGGCGAAAAGGTACGCAATGCCGCCGCCATTGGCGAACACTGGCAGCCCCGAGAGGCCCTCAACGATGTAAAGCAGCACCGTCGCGACGCCGATGCGCCAGCCGAAGCCAGCGGCCAGTACGGCGACGCCGAGCGAGGTCAGATTCACAGGTACCGGCATCACCGGCACCTTGATCTGCGCGCAGATCGCCAGCAGCAACGAGCCGAGCACTACTGTGACCACATTGGCCACGATCCGGGCCGTGCCGGACTTCGGAGAAAGTGCGCCGAGAACCGTGTTCGGCGTAGTGAGCGTCAAGGCCATTGCCAATCCTTCATCAAGAGGAGCATTCCTGTTCGGGTTCTATTCGCTCCCCCTGATCTGCGCAATGCCCGTGCCCGTCCCAGCCCTGCTCTTCGATAGAGATTTTGCACCTGAAGCCGGGCGCGCCATCACCGTGGCGCCCGGCCTGCAGCGGGTCACCGCACCCAATGCCGGCCCCTATACCTTCACCGGCACCAACAGTTTCGTCATCGGCGGCGAGCAGCCTTTCCTCATCGACCCCGGCCCCGATAGCGTCGCCCATTTCGAGGCACTGATGGCGGCATTGGCGGGCCGGACGCCGCTGGCGATTCTCCTCACCCACACCCATCGCGACCACTCCGACCTGGTGCCCAGGCTGAAGGCGGCCACCGGCGCGCCAGTCTGGTTTGGGGGAGCGCACCGGCTCAGCCGTCCCCGCAGATCCTTCGAGATCAACCCGGTGGCGCGGGAAAGCGACTGGGCGCTGGTTCCGGACCGAACTCTCTTCGACGGCGAGATCCTTGCTCTATCCGATGCGGCACTTGAGGTGATCGCGACGCCCGGGCACTGCGCCAACCATCTGGCCTTTGGCATCCGCGGCACGCCGGACCTCTTGAGCGGCGACCATGTCATGGGCTGGAACTCGACGCTGGTCTCGGTACCGGACGGGTCGATGAGCGACTATTTGGCCTCCCTCGTCCGGTTGCAGCACGCCGGCTACCGCCGCTATCTGCCGGCCCACGGTGGCCCGATCACCGATGGGCCTGCATACGCGTTCGCGTTGCAGGCGCATCGAGAGCATCGCAATGTCCAGGTCATTGCCGCCATTGCTGCAGGTGCGACGCGGATCGGCGACTTGCTGAAAATCATCTACCCCACACTCGCTCTGCCGCTGCAACCGGCCGCGCGCATGACGCTGAAGGCACATGTGGAATATCTCGCCGAGCGAGGGCAGATCGGGCTGGCGCACACCCTGTTCGGGCCGCGCCTCTATCCGTTGCCAGCCTAGTTGGCCGGTGCGTCGCTGCCAGCGTCCGGGGCCGCGTCTTCAGTATCTGCCGCCGGCGCCGTGGGCGCATCGCGCAGCAGCAGCGTCACCCTCTGGTCGAGGGCGAGCAGGAATTCTTCGACCAGCTTTCCGTTCTCGCCGAAATCGTGCAACGCGCTGAGCGGCACCGACCGCATGTCGACGGTGACGCCCTGCGCCGTTCCCGCCACCCGGATCACCACTTCGTTGCGCCAGCCCAAGAGCGTCAGCGCCATGGCATCGATCTGGCCACTATCGAGCGGCGTCGATGGGGTGCGCTGCATGCGCACATCCCAGCCACGATCATCGACCAGCGCGGAAACAATGGTGAACAGTTGCGTCGCGTCGATCGGGTAGCTGCGGGTCCGGGCATTGGGGAAGCGCGCCTCGATCAGCTCGCGCAGCGCCGCGCTGGTGGGCAGCACCCGCACGCCCGAGGTAAGCGGCAGCGGATCGACAAAGTTGGTCGCCACCTCGTTGACCTTGGGATAGCGGCTCGCCTCGTAGCCGAGATAGGCAAAGGGCGCGAGGCAGATCAGGGCAAACAGCATCCCCCACGTGGCCTTGCCCCAGCCGCGGTCCCCCGTCACCCACAGTCGGCCATAGGCGCCAAGCCCCGAGATCAGCGCCACGGCGGCGATCAGCGCCGCGATCGCTTCGATCGTCGCGAAATCCCGGCTTTCGATCAGGCCTTCGCGGTGCAGCAATACCGGCACGATGGTCATCGGCAGCGCCAGGCTGCCCAGGCGCCGCGACCAGATCGCCCATTTTGACGTGCGGATCAGAATACGCATCAGAAAAGCGGCACCGGTTGCGAGCGGGTCGAGCCCCTGTTGCTTGGCACGGCAGCCGCAACTACTAAAGCCCCTGCCGCGCCCATTCCACTGAACCCTTGCTGTCGGGGCTCAGGGATAGAGCCGCTGCCGGCTCCAGTCGCCCGCTGGCAGCTGGCGCGAAAACCGTACCCGGTCGTGCAGCCGGTTGGCGCCATCCTTCCAGAACTCGATGGTCTGCGGGATGACCCGAAAGCCCGACCAGTGCGCCGGCCGCGTCACCGCGCCATCGTCACCAAGGCTGGTCTTCAGTGTCTCGACGCGCTCAAGCAGGGCGTAGCGATTGGCCAGGGGCCGCGACTGCTTGCTGGCATGGGCGCCGATCTGGCTGGCCCGGCCGCGTGTCGAAAAATACGCATCCGCCTCGCTGTCCGACACAACTTCCACCGGCCCGCGTACCCGAATTTGCCGCCGCAGCGACTTCCAGTGCATGACGAACGCGGCCTTGGGGTGGGCCAGCAATTGCTTGCCCTTCTCGCTCTCGAAATTGGTGAAAAAGCAGAAGCCGCGGTGGTCGCGCGCATTCATCAGCACCATGCGCACGTCCGGCAGCCCATCGGCATCAACGCTGGCGAGCGCCATGGCGTGCGGATCGTTGGGCTCCTTGAGCTGGGCTTCAGCGAACCAGTCCTCGAACAGCGAGAACGGATCGATCGGTGAAGTGTCCGCGTCGTCGAACAGCTTGTCGGTCAGGTTATTGGCAGTCATGGATATCAATGCCTTGCGCAAGCCTCTGCGCCGGTCTGGACAAGGCGGCAGGGCGTCGCCATATAGGATGTTGAACACAGGGAAAGCAATTCCCCCAACTCTTCAAGGACACCAATGCGCGACCCATACAGCGTGCTCGGGGTGCCCAAGTCCGCAAGCGAGAAAGACCTCAAGGCTGCTTATCGCAAGCTGGCTAAGGCACATCACCCGGACCAGAACCCGGACGATCCAAAGGCCCACGCGAAATTCGCCGAGGTTTCGTCAGCCTATGACTTCCTCTCCGATAAGGACAAGCGCGGCGCCTTCGACCGTGGTGAAATCGATGCCGATGGCAACCCGCGCTTTGGCGGCTTTGCCCGCGGCGCCGGTGGCGGCCCACGGCCGGGCGCAGCCGGCGGCGGCGCCGGCTTTTCCGCCGAGGACATCCTCAAGGAATTCATGAGCGGCTTTGGCGGCCAGCCCCGCGGTGGCGCCGGGGCTGGTGCCGGCCGTGGCGCGGGCAGCGCCGGCTGGGACCCGTTTACCGGCTCGATGGGCGGCGGCGCCGGGCGCACCACGCAAGGGCGTGGCGAGGATATCAACGCCACTGCTGCGATTTCGCTGGAACAGGCGCATGTCGGTGGCAGCGTGCCGCTCAGGATGCCCAATGGCAAGACGCTCAACGTCAAGCTCCCCGACAAGGTCGAGGACGGCCAGCAGGTCCGGCTCAAGGGCCAGGGTCATGCCTCGCCCTATGGCGGTGAGCCGGGCGACGCCATGGTCACGGTGAAGTTCGAGCGGCACAAGCAGTTCCGCCGCGATGGCGCCGACCTCCGCGTCGATGTCCCGATCACGCTCTATGAGGCGGTGCTCGGTGGCAAGGTGCGCGTCCCGACGCTCGAAGGCTCGGCCGAACTCAACCTGCCGCCCGCGGTAAATACCGCCAAGGCGCTCCGGCTGAAGGGCAAGGGCCTCCATGGCGCGGGCGATCTGTACGCCACGCTGCGCATCGTGCTGCCCGAGGCAGGCGACCCCGACCTCGAAAGCCTGATGCGCTTCTGGCGCGAGCAGAAGCCTTACAAGGTCAGGGACAATTAACCGCGCGGCGCCGCGGCCCGTTTCAGCCGGTCGTTGATCGCCTCACCCAGTCCGTGGCGCGGAACTGGCGCCACGGCGATCCGGCTCGCAACCCCATCGAGCTGGTGCAGCATCGCGAACAGGTTCCGCGCTGCCTCACGCAGGTCGCCGGTCGGCGAGAGGTTTGCCGCCGCGCCGGGCGCCGCTCCAAAGCCCAACCAGGCCTCATCCGGTCCCGGCTGCGTGACGTTGAGCCGCAGCGCCGCGTTGGGCGCGTAGTGGCTCAGCATCATCCCCGGAGCCGCAATGGCCGCGTCCTCAGCAGCAATGGCAATTGCCCGCCCCAGCGCCGCCTCGATCTCCTCGCGCGGCAGCGCTCCGGCGCGCAACTGCGTTACCGTCTCGCCGTCGACCGCGATGATGGTGGATTCGACGCCAGCCTGTGCCGGCCCGCCATCAAGCACCGGCACGTTGCCCTCAAACCCCTTGATCACCTGCGCCGCCGTCGTCGGCGACAGCTTCCCCGAGCGGTTCGCCGAAGGCGCCGCCAGCGGCCGGCCGGCGGCACGGATCAGCGCCAGCGCCAGCGGATGATCGGGGATGCGGATGCCCACCGTATCGAGCCCGGCCGTGACGAGGTCGCTGAGACCCGCCTCTACCTTCCTTCGCAGCACCAGCGTCAGCGGTCCCGGCCAGAACTGCGCAAGTTTCCGCGCCAGTGGCGTCAGTTCCACCAGTTGCTCGGCCATCGTCAGGTCCGCAACATGGACGATCAGCGGATTGAAGCGCGGCCGGCCCTTGGTCTCGTAGATCTTCAGCACCGCATCCGAATTGGTCGCGTCCGCGCCCAGCCCGTAGACGGTCTCGGTGGGGAAGGCGACGATCTCGCCCGCGCGCAAAAGTGCCGCAAGGGTGTCGATATCGGAGGAAACGGTGGCTTTGCCGGTCATGAGCCGGTTTGACAAGCTGGAGCGGGCAACGTCAAGCTGTCCGACGTCACAACCAGAACCGGTCCATGGCCACTCTTTACGTCAGCCAGCGCAATTTCGCAGATCACGCCACCCCGACCGGCCACCCCGAGCGGGCCGATCGCATCCGTGCCGTCGAGGAAGCGCTGGGCGCTCCCGCCTTCGACCGGCTGGTGCGCCGTGATGCTCCCTCGGGTGACCTGACCCTCGCGGAGCTCGTGCATTCGCCCGATTACCTACAGCGCCTCAGCCGTGCCCGGCCCGCCGAAGGCATAGGCCAGATCGACGAGGACACCTTCATTTCCTCCCGCTCGCTCGATGCCGCTTCGACCGCGCTCGGCGGTGGCCTAATGGCGCTCGAAGCGGTGGTGCTGGGCGAAGTTCGCAACGCCTTCTGCGCCGTGCGCCCCCCCGGCCACCACGCCGAAATCGACCGCCCGATGGGCTTCTGCCTCGTCAATTCCATCGCCGTCATCGCCCGCGAGGCGCAGCGCAAGTACGGCGCCGAACGCGTCGCCATCGTCGATTTCGATGTTCACCACGGCAATGGCACCGAGGACATCTTCAAGGACGACCCAACGGTGTTTTACGCCTCGAGCCACCAGATGCCGCTCTATCCCGGCACCGGAGCACCGAGCTTCACCGGCGTGGGTAATATCTGCAACGCCGTACTCGCCTCGGGCAGTGGCGGCCCCGAAATGCGCTTGGCCTACGATGACAAGATCCTTCCCGCCCTCGATGCCTTCGCGCCAGACCTCCTGCTGATTTCCGCCGGTTTCGATGCCGATTACCGCGATCCCCTCGCCGGCCTCAACTGGCACCCCGATGACTTCGCCTGGGTCACCACCCGCCTGATGGAAGTCGCTGCCCGCCGCTGTGATGGCCGCATCGTCTCGATGCTTGAGGGGGGCTATGACCGCCAGGGCCTCGCCACCGGTGCTGCCGCCCACGTCACGGCGCTCATGGGCGGCTGACCAAACCTGTTTCACCCTCCCCCTTGTGGGGAGGGCCGGGGAGGAGGTAGCAACAGGCGCGATATCGAGGAGCACCCCGTGGCCGATTCCAGCACTGACGACATCAAGGCCCTCAGCTTCGAGGCCGCCCTCAAGGAGCTCGAAGCCATTGTCGGCAAGCTCGAAAGCGGCCAAGCGCCGCTTGCCGAATCGATCGCCATTTACGAGCGCGGCGAAGCCCTGAAGGCGCGCTGCGAGGCGCTGCTGAAAGAAGCCGAGATGCGGATCGAAAAGATCACCCTCCGCTCCGGCCAGCCCACAGGCACCGAGCCGCTCGATCCTCAATAACGCTTTCAATCCCGCGTGACTGCGCGCGTTTGACGCGCGCCTCAAGCGCCACCGGGCGCTATAAGCCGGGCCAATTGTTGGGAGGGCCAGATGGCTGAAACTTCGTCGCGGGCGCTACAGCGCTTCCGTATAGTGCTTTGGGTGCTGGTGGCCGTCGCCGCCATTGGCGCCACCGTGCTGTTCGTCGTCCGCCCCCCGGCCAACCCGTTGGCCGTCACCGGCAAGCCCTTCGCCCTCGAATCGACCGCCGGTGGCGTCTTCACCGAGGCCAACCTCAAGGGCACGCCGAGCCTCGTCTTCTTCGGCTACACCTCGTGCCCCGACGTCTGCCCCACAACGCTGGCAGAAACCGCCGCCTGGACCGCGCAGCTGGGGCTGACGCCTGACCAGCTGCGCACCATTTTCGTCACCGTCGATCCCGAGCGGGACACGAAGGCGGTGCTCGCCGACTATCTCAGCGCCTTCCCCGGCACCATCGGCCTCGTCGGCGATGCCACGCAGACCGAGGCGATCAAGGCCTCGTTTGGCGCGATGAGCGAAAGGGGCACGCCGGACGCCAGCGGCTTTTACCTCGTCAACCACACCGCAACCCTGTTCCTGCTCGACGAGAACGGGGCCTTCGAGGGTACCATCGCCTACGGCGAATCCAGCGATACCGCCGTCGCCAAGATCAAGAAGCTGCTCGCCAGTTGAGCACCCGGATCCGTCTCGATCAGGCGCTCGAAGCGCGTGGGCTGCTCCCGAGCCGCGCCCGCGCCCGCGATGCCGTGCTGCGCGGCACCGTCACAATCAATGGCGTCGTCGCCGTCAAACCGCACCAGCCAGTCGCCGACAGCGACGTCCTCGCGCTCCACGATCCTGCCGCGACCTATGTGTCGCGCGCGGCGCTCAAGCTCATCGCCGGGCTCGATGCGGGTAAAATCGCTGCCACCGGCAGGACCTGCCTCGATCTCGGCGCCTCGACCGGCGGCTTCACCCAGGTGCTGATGGAGCGCGGCGCGAGCAAGGTCTTCGCCATCGATGTTGGCCACCACCAGTTGCACAAGAGCCTCCTCGACGACCCCCGCGTTGTCAGTTTCGAGGGCCTCAACGGCCGCGACCTGAATCGCGACACGGTGCCAGACCCCATCGACCTGCTGGTCTGCGACATCAGTTTCGTCTCGGTGGTCAAGGTGCTCGACGTGCCGCTGTCCCTCTGTGCGGACCGAGCCGAGGCAGTGATCCTGATCAAGCCGCAGTTCGAGGTCGGCCGCGAAAATGTCGGCAAACGCGGCATCGTCACCGATCCGCTCGCGATCGAAAAGGCCTCAACTGACGTGATCGCCTATATGGCGGCGGCCGGCTGGAGCCACCGCATCTCGGTACCCTCACCCATTGATGGCGGCGACGGCAATACCGAGACGGTCGCGGTGTTCAGCCGCCCCTAGAGCGTTTCCAGGAAAAGTGGCAACGGTTTTCCGGTTCGGAAGCGCGACCAAACAAGGACTCTAAAATCCGATCCCGCCGTCCCGTCCCGTCTGGCCGCGGTGGCGAAGGAAATGGTCGGCGAGTACCAGCGCCATCATCGCTTCTCCGATCGGCACCGCACGGATGCCGACACAGGGGTCGTGACGGCCCTTGGTGATCACCTCGGTGTTCTCGTTGTCCGTGGTCACGCTCTGGCGCGGCGACAGGATCGACGAGGTGGGCTTGACCGCAAAGCGCACCACCACCGGGTCGCCATTGGAAATTCCTCCCAAAATGCCGCCCGCCTTGTTGGAGGTGAAATATGGTCCGGCATTACCCGCCCGCATTTCGTCGGCGTTTTCCGTACCCGTCAGGCTCGCGGCCTCAAACCCGGCCCCGATCTCGACGGCCTTGACCGCGTTGATCGACATCATCGCTGAGGCGAGGTCAGCGGAGAGCTTGCCATAGATTGGCGCGCCCCAGCCAGGCGGCACGCCCTCGGCCACCACTTCGATCACTGCACCAACCGAATTGCCGTCCTTGCGGATGCCATCGAGATAGCCCTCCCAGAGTTGCGCCGCCTTGGGGTCGGCGCAAAAGAACGGGTTCTGGTCCACCTGCGCCCAGTCGAAATTGGCATAGTCAATCTTGTGCGGCCCCATCTGGACAAGGCTCGCGCGAACCGTCACCTCGGGGATCACCAGCCGCGCCACCGCTCCGGCCGCCACCCGCGCCGCCGTCTCGCGCGCCGAAGCGCGGCCGGAGCCCTTGTAGTCGCGGATGCCATATTTCTGCTGGTAGGTGAAATCGGCATGCCCGGGACGGAACTTGTCCTTGATCTCCGAATAGTCCTTGGAGCGCTGGTCGGTGTTCTCGATCATCAGCGAAATCGGCGTACCGGTGGTCTTCAGTTGCCCGTCGCGCTCATCCTCGAACGTCCCCGAAAGGATCCGCACTAGGTCGTCTTCGCGCCGCTGCGTGGTGAAGCGCGACTGGCCGGGCTTCCGTCGGTCAAGGTCGCGCTGGATCATTTCGGCCGAAATCGGCAGCCCCGGCGGGCACCCATCCACCACGACGCCCAGCGCCGGCCCATGGCTTTCGCCCCAGGTGGTGAAACGGAACAGGTGGCCGAACGTATTGAAGCTCATGGTGTCGCCCCGGAGGATGAAGGGGTTCTAGGGGCTGGAGGGCGTTGGGGTCAACCGGCCCCTCAATCGTCCCAGCTTTGTCCCGCCGGGTAGACCACCGACTTGCCGCCGGTAAAATGCACCACGCAATCCTGCGGCGGGAACCAGTTCACGGCGCGCTCGGCCGGAAAATCCTCGATCAGGCGGCGGAGGATCCTGAGAATGCCGCCATGGGCGACAATGATCGCCGGGCCGTGCAATTCGTGCCCGAAGCTGATCACCCGCTGCGCCACATCCTCATAGCTCTCGCCCGATGGCGGACGGAAGAACCAGAACTCCGCCGTGCGCTCGCCGGCAATCGCCATCTCGCCGGCACTGAGTTCGGCATGGAGCCGGCCCTCGTAGACCCCGAACGACACTTCGACCAGCCGCTTATCCGGCACGGCTTCGGGCAAAGGCTCGGTGAACGCCGCGCGCACCCGCTGCATGGTCTCCTGGGTCCGCCCGAGCGGCGACACGTGCCAGCTGAAATCGCTGGGGCTCCGGCCGGAGCGCTGCAAGAGGTCCGCCAGCACCTTGCCGTTGAGGTCGGCCTGGGCCCGGCCGATATCGTTGAGCGGAATGTCCTTGCTGCCCTGGTAGCGTCCCTCGGCATTCCAGTCGGTCTGCCCATGGCGGATGAAATAGAGTTCGGGCCAGAGGATCGACATTTTCGGGGTGCGCTCGGATCGTTTGTGAAAGGGCGAGAGGGGGTTAGCCTTTGTCGCACGAGCCTCCTCGCCGCCGCAAGTTCGGCCTTCACGGCAACCGGGCGCCCGACTATCTTCGCCCCATGTCCCAAGCCCCTGAATTGCTCTCCTCAAAAGATATCATCGCCGGTCTCCGCGCCCTGCTTGGTGAAGCTGGCACCCTGCTGAGCTCTCCTGGAGAGATGGCCTCCTATCTCAGCGAACCGCGCAAGCGCTTCCATACTCCCGCTGTCGCCGTCGCGCTGCCGGGCAGCGTCGCCGCGCTGCAGGCGCTCTGCCGCTGGGCTAACGCGCATCGTGTCCCGTTGGTCCCGCAAAGCGGCAATACCGGCCTCGTCGGCGGCCAGGTGCCGCTGAGCGGCACCGAAGTCATCGTCAATTTGAGCCGCATCAACCGCGTGCGCTCAGTCGATGCTGCCGCCGGGCACATGACGCTCGAGGCCGGCGTCATCCTCGAGCATGCGCATCAGGCGGCAGAAGCTGCGGGGGCCATGTTCCCGCTCTGGATCGCCTCGCAAGGCTCCGCCCGCATCGGCGGCGTGCTGAGCTCCAACGCCGGTGGCGTCCAGGTGCTGGCCTTCGGCAACGCCCGCGAACTGACGCTCGGGGTCGAAGCCGTGCTGGCCGATGGCCGGCTCTACCAGGGGCTGAACGCGCTCAAGAAAGACAATACCGGCTATGACCTCAAGGACCTCTTGGTCGGTGCCGAAGGCACGCTGGGCTTCATCACTGCCGCCACGGTAAAGCTCTTCCCCATCCCCGAAGCGCACGAGACCGCGCTCTGCAATGTCGCCTCGCCCGCCGCCGCACTGGAGCTGTTCTACCTCCTCCGCGAGCGTACCGGTTCGCGCCTCACCGCGTTCGAACTGATGCCGCGCTTTGGCATCGACCTGCAGCTCAAGCACCAGATGCTGAGCCGCGACCCCACGGCGAGCCTCTCGCCCTGGTATGTGCTGGCCGAGGTCAACCGCATGCGCGGTGGTGTTCCCGGTGCGCTGCAATCGGCGCTGGAAGACGCGCTGGGGCAGGGGCTGGTGGGCGACGCCGTGCTCGCCCAGTCGGAATCCGACCGCACCCAGATGTGGGCAGCGCGCGAGCAGATGAGTGACGTGCAGTCGCGTGAAGGCGCGTCGATCAAGCACGATGTCTCGGTGCCCATCGCTGCCGTCCCGCAACTCCTCATGGATGGCATCGCTGCGGCGGAAAAGGTCGTGCCCGGCATCCGCGCCTGCGCCTTCGGGCACATGGGCGATGGCAATATCCACTTCAACTTCAGCCAGCCCGTCGGCGCCGACGGCAAGGCCTTCATGGCGGGCGCCGAACCCGTCCACGCCGCGATCTACGAGATCGTCATCCGGCTGGGCGGTTCAGTCTCCGCCGAGCACGGCATCGGCCAACTGAAAACCGGGCTGCTCAAACAGGTCAAGGACCCGGTGGCGCTCGAAATGATGCGGGCCATCAAGCACGCGCTCGACCCAAATGGGATACTGAACCCGGGCAAGGTGCTGGGGTAGGTCAGTCAGTCTCGGCTCTGGTCTGTCTTGTCACTGGGTGGGCTTGGCGTCGAGGGCCGCTTTGCCGCTGCAGCAATCACCAGCCAGCCGCCCCAGACCAGCAGCCCGCCCACGATCAGCCACGGGATGCTGAGCGCCCCCAGGCCGTACATGTCGCGGGCTGACAAACCGTCCAGCGCAAACATGCCGCCGAAGAACAGCGTGCAAAGTCCCGGCAACAGCAGCGCGATGCCGCAGAGCGCAACGATGATGCGGATGAAGGTGTTTATCGTACCGCCTCCTCAGCAAACTGTCGATCGAGCTTCGCCCTGATCCCGTCGATGCTCTTGTCCCGATAAAACAGATTATAGGTCTCGAATGGGATGATCTGGCCGTTCGGCGTCACGAAATGGATGCAACTGCGCTTGACGCTGGCGACCGAGAAATTGTGCCGGTCCATGAAGCCGATCACCGCCACGCGGAAGATCGAGGCATAGTCGAGCCCCTGTGGTACCGGCACCTCAGGCAGGCAGCAGAGCAGCGCCGACATCCGCTCGGTGATCGTCCCCTCGCCCACCGAAAGTGAGAACAGCTCGAAGATCCGCTTCTGCAGCTCGGGATATTTCTCGAACGCCACCGTGTTGGGCATCGTATCAAGCAGCACATCATGCGGAATCATCGAGGTCACCGGCACCACCTGCCGCCCGTTCCTGAGCCCATAGCCGATGGTAATCGCGTCGGGGTTGCAGGGCAGCGGGATCATGTCGGTTTCGCCGAACAGCCCATGCTCGTCGATGATCCGCCGCCGCACTTCCGACAGCACCAGCCGGTTCTTCCGTGGCGCGAAATCCTCGTTCCGCCCTGTGTCCTGGATCGGCTGGAAGGTGACGCCGCGCACGCAGGACCAGCCGAGCGCATGGTCGATGATCGCCGCCACCTCATGGTCATTGACGCCCTTTTTCAGCGTGCAGACCAGCGTCGTCGAAATCCCGTGCTGCTCCAGCGCCTCCAGCGCCTTCTGCCGGATCCGGCGCAGGTCCGCGCCGCGGATCGTCATCAGCGCCTCGCGCTCAAGGCTGTCGAACTGCAAGTAAATCTCGAGCGAGGTCTTCCGCTCGGCGAGCGCCGCAACGAACTCCGGATCATTGGCGATCCGCACCCCATTGGTGTTGATCATCAGATGCCGGATCGGCCGGCTCTTGGCCGCATCGATAATGGCGAGGATATCGGGGTGGATCGTCGGCTCGCCGCCCGAAAGCTGCAACAGGTCCGGCTCGCCCTCATTGGCAACCAGCGCGTCCATCATCTTTTCGATGGTGTAGAGCGGCAGGCTGGCGGTGGTTGCGGGGGATGACCCGGCAAAGCACACCGGGCATTCGAGGTTGCAATGCTCGTTCACCTCGATGATCGCGAGGCACGAGTGCTGCTCGTGATCGGGGCAGAGCCCGCAATCATAGGGGCAGCCGTAATGCGTGCGGCTCTGCAGCGCCAGCGGCCGGTCTCCGGGCTTCAGAAAGTCCTTCTGCCACTTGAAAAAGCGCGCATCGGTCGAGACCAGCACCTTCTGCACCCCATGCGTGCGGCAGCGCTTTTCGTAGTAGACCTCATCACCCTCGATCAGGATCTTGGCCGGCACCAGGCTGAGGCATTCGTCGCAGAGCGACGTCGTCTCGCCATAAAAGATGTAGGGCTTGACCTTCCGGACTGGCTCAATTGCCTTTGGCATCTGAAAGTTCATTGAATTGGCCCCTCAACATGAACAACGCATAGGCAATGAGCAGTAACGACGTCAGATGAAAGACTGACAGATTGCCAACAACGGCGCCATAGGGCTTCAAAAACTCCCAGGCGAAGCGCTGAGTGCCGTACCAGAGCACCACCACCGGAAAGCCAATGCTCACCGGCCATCGCCGACCCCGCACCAGCGCCACCACATAGACCAGCGCAAAACCGGCCATCGCTGCAGTCTCATAAAGCTGCACCGGGTGCCGCAGCACCCCATCGCCGAAATCATGCCCCCAGGGCAGATCGGTTTGGATGCCATAGGTGAAATCGTCCATCCCCGCGAGAAAGCACCCGATCCGCCCCACCGCGATCCCAACTGCCAGCGGCAGCGCAAACACCGCGCCGGTCCGCACCCGGATACCCGTTGCGAGCTTGTAGGCCTCGACCCCGACAATGGCGCCAAACAGCGCCCCTTCGATCGACCGCCCGATCCCCGGCTGCCCGCTGAGCCACAGGTTCAGCGTCCCCAGCCCAAACGCCCCGATCGCCGCACCCACCAGCAGCGCCGCATAATAGGGCCCACGCTGCCGCTGCCCCAACGGAAACACCACCGGCGACCAGCGCCTGAGCGCCAGCGCCGTGGCAGTCCCTGCCAGCCAGGCCAGCACATCGAAAATCGCATGAATATCGATTGGCGTGTCCCCCAGGCGCCGCGACTAGAACAGGTCCATCTGCCCGCCGCCACCAGCCACCTTCTTGGGCTTGGGCTGCACGTCCGCGGCGCTCGGGTCAATCGGCCGGATCAGCTCCGGCCCCTCGGCCCTGGCCGACCCGATCGCCTTGCTGACGGGATGGTACTTCAGCGAGCCCTCGGGCAGCGGCAGCGCCAACTGGGTCGCGGCCTTGGCGTCGATGTCACGGGTATTGAGCCACAGCTCGATCGTCTCGCCCTGAAGGATCGCCGGCATCCGGTCATAGACCGAGGAAATCTCGAGATTGGGTTCCACCGTCACGATGCAGGCGGTGTCGACCTCCTCGCCCTCCGGCCCCGCCCATTGCGAATAGAGCCCGGCAAAGATCATCGGCGAGTCGTCCGCCATGGTGATGTAATAGGGCTGCTTCTTGCCGTCCGGCCCCTTCATCCATTCATAGTAGCCCGAGGCGGGCACGATGCAGCGGCTGTTGCGCACCGCGTTCCGGAACGAGGGCTTGTCGGCCATCGTCTCTGCCCGCGCATTGATCAGCAGCGTGAACTCCCGCGGGTCCTTCACCCAGGTCGGCACAAACCCCCAGCGCACCAGCTGGATGGTGCGGCGCCCGCCTTGCTCCCAGATCACGGCGATAGGCTGAGTTGGGGTGATGTTGTAGCGCGGCGGGAAGTCGATCGCATTCAACAGCCCGAACAGCTCTGCCATCATCTCGGGCGGCAAGGTCGCCGCATAGCGTCCGCACATCGGTGCACACTCCCTCTTCACCTCCAAGTTAGGTGCTTGCCGCTTTTGCCGCAAACCCCGAAACTCAGCGTCATGACTCTCGCCCTCCCCAATGCCGCCAGCGTTGCGCTGCTCCATAAGTCCGAAGTGCTGCTCATCCAGCGCGCCCGCGCCCCGTGGCTGGGGATGTGGAGCCTGCCCGGCGGCCGGCTCGAGCCCGGCGAAGACGCCGAAACCTGCGCCACCCGCGAACTCAAGGAAGAGCTCGGCCTCGCCGTCTTTGCGCTGCGGCCGGTGATGCGCCTCAACCTCGGCGAACAGAACCGGTTCCTCCTCCAGGTCTTCGGCACTGAGGCCTTCGAGGGCGAGATCGTCCCCAATGACGAGATCATGGCCGTGCGCTGGGTGCGCTCCGACGGGCTCGACACGCTCCCCACTACCCCGCACCTCGGCGAAGTGCTGCACCGCGCCTTCCGCCTCTTCGATCGCAGTTGAGGCGAGGGGGTGTTTCGACTACCAATGCCCGCCATGCTGAACCTTCGCCCTCTCCGCGCCCTTCTGCTCTGCCTGCCGCTCCTCAGCGCGACACCGGCATTCGCGGTCGATCCGCCCTACGAGACGGAAATGGAGCGGCTCTCGGAAGTCCTGGGCAGCCTCTATTTCCTCGCTCCGCTCTGCCGTCCTGCGGACAAAGCCGATTGGCGCGCCGAAATGGCCGACCTCATCACCCTCGACCAGCCTGACGATGATCGGAAGCAACGCCTTACCGGTGCCTTCAATGCGGGCTATGGGGCTTATGCGCGGCTTTACCGCACCTGCACCGTTTCCGCCGCGGAAGCGCTGACCCGGCTCCTTGTCGAAGCCGAGAAGACGGCACGGGAAATCCACGCGCGCTACGCCGAATAGGTTGCCAGCGGCCGCCGCCTGTGGATTAAGGATAATTGCAGACTGCGTATTAACCTTTTGCTCACGTCTGGGGCGCGGCGCCCGACCCGAAATGCTAGGCCCGATGTCATGAAGCCAACCAAGACTCAGATCACCCCCGCCGAAATCGGCCTGCTCGCGGACGAGGATTCCGCCGAGCGCCAGGTGGCGCTGGAATATCTCGCCGAAGCCTGGAATGCCGCCGAGGACGATGGCGTCGAATCGCTCGCCCTCGCCCATGCCTCGCTTTTCGCCGCGCTCACTTCGCTGGTCGAGCGCCACGGCGAACAAGCCACCGCCGATCTGGTCGCCACCCTCCCCGACCGCCTGCGCTCCGGCGAATACAACCTGACCCGCTCGCTGCAGTAAGCAATTCCCCTCACCCGTCTCGGCCTTTGGCCGATCCACCCTCTCCCCGACGGGGAGAGGAATGCGCTGTGGCTCGATCCGGGCACCATTCTTCTCCCCGTCGGGGAGAAGGTGGCGCGCAGCGCCGGATGAGGGGTCTTTCTACAGCGCCTCCAGAAACCGCATCGGCTGCCCGACACTCGGCGTCACCAAATCCCCCTGCCACATCACCGTATGGCCCCGCACGATCGTGCCGACCGGCCAGCCGGTGACCGCCACCCCGTCATAGGGCGTCCAGCCGACCCGGCTTTTGACCCACTCATTGCGAATGGTCTCACGCCGCTTGAGGTCGATCACGGTGAGGTCGGCGTCATAGCCCACGGCGATCCGGCCCTTGTTGGCGATGCCGAAAAGCCGGTTGGGGCCGTGGCTGGTCATGTCGACAAAGCGCTCGAGGCTCAGCCGGCCGGCATTCACGTGGTCGAGCATGATCGGCACCAGCGTCTGCACGCCGGTCATGCCGGAATGCGACGCCGGGTAGGCGTGGTCCTTTTCCGCGCGCGTATGCGGCGCGTGGTCGGAGCCGAGGATATCGGCCACGCCATTGGCAACCCCCGCCCAAATTCCCTCGCGATGCGCCGCGTCGCGCACCGGCGGGTTCATCTGCACGTAGGTGCCGAGCCGAGTATAGGCGGTCTCGTCGAGCGTCAGGTGGTGCGGCGTCACCTCGACGCTCGCCACGTCCTTGTGCCCGGCGAGATAGACGATTTCTTCCTTGGTCGAAATATGCAGCACATGGATGCGCTTGCCGGTCTTTCGCGCCAGGTTCACCAGCCGCACGGTCGAGCTCATCGCCACTTCCGGCGAGCGCCACACCGGGTGGCTAGACGGGTCGCCCGGCACGCGCAAACCCTTCCGCGCCTCGAGCATGTATTCGTCTTCCGAGTGGAACGCCGCGCGGCGCGAAATAGCGCGGAGGATCGCCTCCACCCCATCATCGTCGGCCACCAGCAGCGAGCCGGTGGACGAGCCCATGAACACCTTTACGCCGGCACAACCCGGCAGCCGTTCGAGTTCCGTCAGCTCGCCGGCATTTTCGTGCGTGCCGCCGATATAGAAGGCGAAATCGCAATGCATGCGGTTGGTGCCCGCCGCGATCTTGGCCTCAAAGGTCTCGCGGCTGGTGGTCAGGGGGTTGGTGTTGGGCATTTCAAACACACCCGTCACCCCGCCCATCACCGCCGAGAGCGAGCCGGATTCCAGATCTTCCTTGTGCGTCAGCCCTGGCTCGCGGAAATGCACCTGCGTATCGATCACGCCAGGGAGGAGGTGGAGGCCGGTGCAATCGACGATAGTATCGGCACTCGACGCACCCAGACCACCCAGCGCCGTGATGCGGCCGGCGATGACGCCGATGTCGGACTGGTGCACGCCATCCTGATTGACCAGCGTGCCGTTCTTGAAGATCGTCTCGTAGTGCGCCATGTGTCCAACACCTCTCGTTCTTCGGGCATACTGGATTCCCGCCGTCGCGGGAATGACACGGTGAAAAATGACCATCTTCCTCCGCCCCACCCGCGCCGCCTTCCGCTTCTCGGGTCCTGAAGCGCAAAAGCTGCTGTTCGACGTGGTGACCGGGCGGCTTCTCGGCGAGCCCGGCCCCGCCGTCTGGTGGGCGCTGCTCTCCCCACAGGGCAAGGTCCAGGCCGAAGGCCTCAGCGGCTGGACCGAAGACGCCTTCTGGCTCGATGTCGACCAGTCCGTCGCCGATGCGTTCTTCAAACGCATGAAGATGTACCGGCTGCGCGCCGCCGTCCAGATCGACGACCTGCGGGAAACCCACTCCGTCGGCTGGAGTGATGGGGAGGTCTCCACCGGCATCGCCCACGCCGATCCCCGCGCCGGCGGCCTCGGCACCCGCATCATCGCACCGAAGGCGGAGGCAGTAGGCTGGGAGGACGGCAACGCCGTCTTTGCGTCAAAGCGCATCGCGGCCGGCGTGCCGGAGCAGGGGCCCGACTTCCCCACAGATGCCACCTTCGCCCACGATATCGGCCTCGACCTGTTGGGCGGCATCGATTTCCTCAAGGGCTGCTATATCGGCCAGGAGGTCGTCTCCCGCATGAAACACCGCGGTACCGCCCGCCGCCGCCCGGTACTCGTCTCCGGCGTTACCTCAGTTGCGGGCACGCCCGTCATCGCCAACGGCCGCGAAGCCGGGGTCCTCGGTGAAGTGGTGGGCGGCAAGTCCGTCGCCATCCTCCGCCTCGACCGCATCACCGACCCCGCTGCCGTCACCGTCGGCGACCAGCCCGTCACCCTCACCCTCCCCACCTGGGCCACCTACCAGTTCGGCGAAACCGCTGAGGACTAATTCTTCTCCCCGTCGGGTAGAGTTCTGAGTGCTCTTGCAAAGCTCCAGTGGAGCTTTGCAGCGAAGAACGCCCGTCAGGCCACGCCTGCGGGCTACGGGCGCGCAGCGCCGGATGAGGGGCCTTCCCTTTCTGTTCCCGAATCAGCCCCTCGCGACTAGCGTCGCGCTCTGGGCATCTGGGGGCGAAAATGGCGACAAAACCGCGAGCGTGGCAGCGCATGCTGAGCGGGCGGCGGCTCGATCTGCTCGATCCCTCGCCGCTCGATGTCGAATTGACCGATATCGCCCATGGCCTCGCCCGCGTCGCCCGCTGGAACGGCCAGACCGTCGGCGACTATCCGTTCTCCGTCGCCCAGCATTCGGTGCTGGTGCTTGAAATCTTCAAGGCGCTGAACCGCGACGCCGACGCGCGCGCGCAGCTCTATGCCGTGCTTCATGACGCCCCCGAATACGTGATGGGCGACATCATCTCGCCGTTCAAGGCGGCCATGGGCGGAAACTACAAGGATGTCGAAAACCGCCTGCTCGGCGCCGTCCACGTCCGCTTTTCGCTCGGCGCCATGCCGGCAGCGGCGCTGCAAAAGCAGATCAAGAAGGCCGATCGTGAGGCCGCCTATCTCGAAGCAGTGCACCTCGCCGGTTTCGGTCCGGAAGAAGCGCGCAAATTCTTCGGCGAACCGAGCTTCCCAGTCTTCGAACTCGAAGCCTTCGACCGCCTGATCCGCCCCTGGCCGACGCGCGAAGCGCACGACCGCTTTGTCTCCGCCGTCGAGGATCTCTCGGCTGCCCTCCCCGCCTGAGACGCAGTTAAATTAACCTTAACGGCTGTTCCATTTTGACGCAGTTTTCCCAGTATGGTTGATGAAGAGTTAATTTCATCAGGCAATTGGAATATCGGCGATGGACGAGACTCGGACGATCATGCTGGTCGGGGGCATTTTTGGCCTCGCCGCGCTGGCGCTGGCCCTGCCCAGCGTTCTGCCGCCCGCCATCGCCAACGAAGAGCCAGCCCGGACGCTGCTCTCATCCGGCAACGAGATTTTCCCACCACCGCTCAATCCCGAGGGGCTGGTGAAGTGGAATTTCAAAACTGACCCGGGCATCGCCACCGAGCCGCTGAAGCAGTCGATGGTCAAGAAGATCGGCTATGGCAGGGTCGAAACGGTGGAAATCGTCGAGACTGCCAGCGGCGTCTACTCGTCCGATGCCCTGACCGACCCCCATATCAAGTATCCCGGCATCCACACCAAAAGCCGCCACTCGCCGTTTACGAAATTATTCGTCTGGAGCGGCCGCCACTGGGCGCTTGCCGCACCATTCAGCGCGGGCTCGTTCACCACCGTGGTGCCGTTCAAGGGCGGCCGGCTGGTCATCCGCGACGGCAATACCTGCGCCTTCACCAAATATACTGCGGCCTGCTGACGGTCAGAGCTTTTTGGGCGCCGCCTCGGCGACGCTCGATCCGCCGATCGTCACCTGCCGGATCGAAAGTGCAAACTCGCTCGTCCCATCGGCGTTAAAGCGAAACACCCCGTCACGACCGTTGAACCCGGCCGGCAGCGTCAGCAGCGTCCGGTCATAGCGCGGCGTGCCCTTGGAGAGCGACGAGGCGTTGGCGAGAATCGTCGCCGTATAGGCAAGCGTCGCAAACGGATGCGGCACCGCGCCATATTTCGCCTGGTACTCGCCGGTCAGCGCCTGTAGCCCCGTCGCGTCGACCGCAGGAAAGATCGCCCCGGCCAGCGACGTCGTATTGGCGATCGACGCATCATTGTTCCAGTCCGCCGAGCCGATCAGCTGCACGCTGCCAGTCGCGATTCCCGCCTCAAGCAGCAGGTTGGCAATGCTCGGTGCCGTCGCGCGATCGGGGATGAACAGCGTATCGATCTGACCCGCCTGCAATTGCGGCACCAGCTGCGCCACCACATTGCGAACCTCGGCCTCCGACGAGAAATTATAGACCGCGCGGGTGTTCAGCCCCAGATCCGCCGTCGCCTGCTGGAACGCGCCCTGCTGGATGCTCCCGAACGCAGTGGTCGGAAACACCCCTGCAAAAGCTTTCTTGCCGATCTTTTTGGCGTAACTCATCGACCGCCGCACTTCAGTCTCAGGCAGCACGTTGAGCAGATAGACCCCGGGCGACGCCGCGCCGGTATTGTTGGAGAACCCGATCACCGGAATGCCGGCGGCCTTGGCCACCTGTCCCGCTGCCGTCACCTGATCGGCCCTGAGCGGCCCGAGGATCAGGCTGGCGCCTTCCGACACCGCCTCGCTCGCCGCCTGCGCCGCGCCTGCAGCCGTTGCGCCGGTATCCTTCAGCACCACGGTGATGTTTTCCCCGATATTGGGGCTCGTCTCGACGAACTGCATTGCCAGTTCCGAGGCATTCGCCATCGAGGTCCCGACGGTAACGAGGCCCGGATCGCCCGACAGCGGCAGCAGCAGCGCGACGCGCACCTCGCCCTTGCCATAGGTCTTGCCGGCGACCTTGGGCAGCGCCTGCCCTTGTGTTCCGCCCGCGCCGGGGCCCGCCGGGCCGAAGGAATAGTCGCCCATCGAGCAGCCCGCCAGCAGCGCTGCAGTGGCAAGGCCAAGGCCAAAGCCCCGCAGCCCGCGCGTCATGTCGCTCAAACTGCTCTTTGCCACTTGCTTTGCCTTCATCGTTTCCCGCAACCTGCCCTCGCCGGGCGCCCCTCCCGCGTCTATACAGAATCGCGCCCGGTGCATAAAGGGCGAGCATAACGTGCTGTTAACGATTGGGGACCGGCTTGGACGACAAAGCGAACGGCTTTTTCATCGCCGGATCCCCCTTCACCGCCCCGCCGCTCGCGGCCGGCCTCCACATCGTCTCGACCCCCATCGGCAACCTTCGCGACATCACCGTGCGCGCGCTCGAAACCCTTGCTGCGGCCGATCTGGTGCTCTGCGAAGATACCCGCCATTCGGCCACCCTCCTCGATCACTATGGCATCCGCACGGCGCGCCGGTCGCTGCATGAACACAACGAGCGCGAACGGGTCGCCGAAGTCGTGGCGCTGATCCAGTCCGGCAAGGCTATTGCGCTAATCTCCGATGCCGGCACCCCGCTCCTCTCAGACCCAGGCTTCCCGCTGGTGCGCGGGGCACGTGAGGCGGGAGTGGATGTCTTCGCCGTCCCCGGCCCATCGGCCCTGCTCGCCGCCCTCGCCATCGCTGGCCTCCCCACCGACAGCTTCAGCTTCATCGGCTTTCTGCCCGCCAAATTCGAAGCGCGCGAACAGACCGTGCTGGCCCTCGCCCCCCGCCGCGAAACCCTGGTGTTCTACGAATCCCCGCGCCGCCTCGGCGAAATGCTCGCCGCCCTCGCCCGGCAGTTCGGCGATACCCGCGAGGCGGCTGTGGCGCTCGAACTCACCAAGCGCTTCGAACGCGTCAAGCGCGGCACGCTGGCCGAACTGGCCGAGGCCTTCACCGACGCCGAAACCAAGGGCGAAGCCGTGGTGGTGGTCGCCGGTGCCGAGGAGCGCGAAATCGACGTCTCCGAATGGCGCCCGGCGCTGGCCGAACTCTTGAAGACCCAGCCGCTGCGGGGCGCTGTGGATGACATCGCCGCCCGCTATGGGCTCAAGCGCAAGGAGGTCTACGATGCCGCCCTCGCCCTCCGGCAACAGGAGTAAGCCGCGCCTCGCCGCCGAACTCTTCGGCCGCCGCGGCGAAACGCTGGCGGCCTGGTACCTGCGCCTTAAGGGCTACCGGATCATCGCCACCCGCTACAAGACTCCGATCGGCGAGATCGACCTCATCGCCCGCCGTTTCGGCGTCACCGTCTTCGTCGAGGTCAAATCGCGCCAGCGCCGCGACTCGCTCGCCGACGCGCTTTCCGCCGTCAACCCGCGCCGCATCACCCGCGCCGCGCAGTACTTCACGGCCCGACACCCGGCCCTCGCCCACTCCGACATGCGCTTTGATGTGATTTTCCTTGCGCCCCTCTCTTGGCCGCGCCATGTCAGGAACGCTTTCGACGCCAGTTAGGACCCACCCGATGTCCCTCAAGATCGCCGTCCAGATGGACCCCATTGCCTCGATCAATCCGGCAGGGGATTCCACCTTTGCCATGATGCTAGAGGCGCAGGCGCGCGGCCACGTGGTCCACTACTATGTGCCTGGTACGCTGGCGTTGCGCGACAACCAGGTCTCGGCTGACCTCGCGCCGATCGAAGTGTTCGACAGGCCCAAGGGTGAGCATTACGCGCTCGGCGCCTTCGCCCGCGCCGACCTCGCCACATACGATGTCGTCCTGATGCGTCAGGATCCGCCGTTCGACATGAACTACATCACCATCAGCCACATCCTTGAGCGGCTGCACCCCAAGACCTTCGTGGTCAATCCGCCGGCCGCCGTGCGCAACGCGCCCGAAAAGATCCTCGTCACCGAGTTCCCCGAGCTGATGCCGCCCACCCTGGTGACCCGCGACCGCGCGCTGATCCATGCGTTCAGGAAGGAACACGGCAACATCATTTTAAAGCCGCTCTACGGCAATGGCGGCGCGGGCGTCTTCTTCCTCCAGGAGGGCGACCAGAACCTCGCTTCCCTGATCGAGCTCTTCGAGCAGAGTTTCCGTGAGCCCTTCATGGTGCAGAAGTACCTGCCCGATGTCCGGAAGGGCGATAAGCGCATTATCATTGTCGACGGCGAGCCGGTGGGCGCCATCAACCGCGTGCCGGCCGATGGCGAGGCCCGCTCGAACATGCATGTCGGCGGTCGCCCCGAACTCATCGACCTGACGCCGCGCGACCGCGAGATCTGCGCCACCATCGGCCCGGCGCTGAAAGAGCGCGACATGATCTTCGTCGGCATCGATGTGATCGGCGACTATCTCACCGAAATCAACGTCACCAGCCCCACCGGCATCCGAGAAATCAAACGCTTCGGCGGCCCGGATATTGCTGTGCTGATCTGGGACGCGATTGAAAAGCGGCGGAAATAGAAACGGGCCGCACACAGTGCGGCCCGCTCGAAGTCTGCAGCGATCAGATCAGAACGCGAAGCGCACGCCGACCAGTGCGTTGAGCGTCGGGTACTGAATGTCGTACCCGTTTGCATCGATCTCGCTGAAGGAATTCTGGTACTTGAGTTCACCGAACAGCGACACGCCATCTGTGACATGCGCACGGGCACCAATCGCCACCTGATAGCCGGCGCCGACGCCGCTGTAATCGTCGCTATAGTAGACAGTATTGATAACGCCAACGCCCACTGCGCCGTAGACTTCGAACATGTCGTTGACGGGTACGCTGTACTCGCCATTGATCATGAGGCTGTAGTTCTCTACGCCATAGTCCTCGGTAGAATAATTGCCGCCGGACTTCATGACGTCGAGTTCAACGGCAAGGCCCGGCACGGGGGTCATGAGACCGAAAGACGCGCCAAATGCGGCGGCAGCGTCCATGTCGTAGTCGGTGCCATTATATGTGGAACTGCCTTCCAGCGTCGCGCCACCATAAATCTCGAAGTAGAAACCGCTGACGCCAGTGCTCGCTGCCTGCATTGCGGGCTCATCAACGATGAGGTCAGCTGCGGTAGCATGGCCCGCCAACATGGCACCGGAGAGGATCACAGCAGTCGAGAGAAGGAACTTTTTCATATTGAAGCACCCAAGTTTTCACTGACCTCCAGATACAGGAGTCGTTCCTAATCGAAACTTACTTCGGCCAAATCGCATCAAGTTTGCCGCTTTGCCGTTGCAGGATAGTCACAGCTTTGCCTCTCTACCGGACATGAACTCCGCGTTCGCCCGAGCGGACTGGCGAAGTGGGCGCCGATGCGGCATGTTTGAGGCATGCCCATAGACATCTTCCTCCTCGCGCTGACCACGTTCTTTGCCACCATCGGGCCGGCAGACCTTCTGGTCGTCTACGCCGCCCTGACCCACAAGAACACGCGAGCCGAGCGCAACGCCATGGCGCTCCGCGGCACCATCATTGCCGGCGTCATCCTGCTGTTCTTTGCGATCTTCGGCGATCTCCTGCTGCGCATGTTCGGCATCACGTTGCCGGCGCTGCGCATCGCTGGCGGTATTCTGCTGCTGCTGATCTCCATCGACATGGTGTTCGCCCGCCATTCGGGCGGCACCGGCACGACGCCCGAGGAAGAAAACGAAGCGCAGGGTCGCGCCGACATTTCGGTGTTCCCGCTGGCGACGCCCCTCCTTGCCGGGCCAGGCGCGATCAGCGCCGTGATCCTTCTGACCACCGGCACAGGCGGCTTCAACCTTGCCTGGTTCGCAGTGGTCGGCGCGCTGCTGGCGATCCTCGCGCTTTGCTATGTCGTGATGCGGCTGGCCAACCCGATCACCCACATGCTCGGCATCACCGGCCTCGCTGTGGTCAACCGCGTGGTGGGCGTCCTGCTGGCAGCGCTGGCCGTGCAGTTCCTGCTCGATGGCATCAAATCCAGCGGCCTGTTGGGTGCCGTCGCAGCAGCCGTCTCTTGAAACGGAAAAGGCCGTAGCTTAAGCCACGGCCTTCCAAAATCCTGTCGCCAGTGTGGCCTTACTTCTTCTTTGCCGGCGCGGCAGTCGCCGTGTTCAAGCCCGCTGTTGCCAGCACCTTCGGCTTTTCCTTCTTGGGCTTTTTGGCTTCCTTGTTCGACTTCAGTTGACCTTTAGCCATCGTGCTTCCCCTTTTGAGCGGTTGCGCCGGCGCCATCCGGCAAATCACCTCCAAAAGCTAGGCCTTGGGCGATGCACTGACAAGGGTAGCCACGCCAGAGCGTGCTATTTCATGCTGCGGCAACGGCCCTGCGCGGTAAGGACCTCGACCATTCTCGGGTCGCAGCCGGTCAGCTGGAACGTCACCCAGTCGTCGGGCGTGCCGTAGAACGAGTTGCGGTCCACTTCGGCGTTGATGCCCGACATCGTTCCAGTCTGCGTCCACTGCCAGATGAGGTACGGCCGGCCGTGATAGCGAGTGTGGGGCTCAGCGGCGGTCGAGCGCAGCCAGAACGGGTTGTCGAACTGTTCGCCCTCAAGGATATCGCGGTGAAACGTCATGTCGGTGTAGATCACCGGCACCTTGCCCGTATGCCGCTCCATCGCCGCCAGCATCACGCGCACTTTTTCGAGGATGTCGGCGCGATCATGCTTGTTCTTGCAACTCGAGGCATTGTTCCACTCGAGGTCGAGCACCGGTGGCAGCGCGTCGTCGTCATTGGGAACATTGGCAACGAACCAGGCCGCTTGTTCCGAAGCAAGGCTGCACCATGTCATGAAATGATAGGCGCCGAACGCCACCCCGGAAGCACGGGCGCGCTTCCAGTTGTCGTAAAAACTGGGGTCGATGTAGTCCTTGCCCTCGGTCGATTTCATATAGACGAAGTGCACGCCGCCAGCCTTCACCTTGTCGAAGTCGATCCGGCCCTGATAGCGCGCCACGTCCAGCCCCTGCACCGGCAGGCCCCAGGCCCGGCGCACGCCCTCGTGCGGGTCGTTGTCGCCCGGCACCCCCAAATGGCTGCTGGGCGAGCGGCCGCAGGCCGCCAGCAACACCAGCAGGCAGAGCATCGCCAGCGTTCTGGCGGTGTACGAAACGGGGCGGGCGTAGGCGGAGGGCATGCTGAACCGGCTCGCAAAACGAAAATCTGGAGCCTTTGATTCAACATGTGCGGCTTAACGAAACCTTGCGCTAACCCTTTGACATTCCAGCATGGTTAACGCCACAGCAGGAACGTGGACATCCCTGACGCATTCGACGGGAGCAACGAGTTGTCCACGTTGGCAGATGTTCCTGTAATGTTCTTGAGCCTCCGTACATCTCCTGATAGCGTTACTATAGTGTTTGAGGGCGATAGTGATGGTGACGCGGGTTGCGACCGTGGCGTTTCAGGGGATCGAAGCGGTTCCCGTCGATGTGCAGGTGCAGATTGCACCGGGATTGCCGAACTTCTTCATCGTTGGCCTGCCCGACAAGGCCGTCAAGGAATCCGGCGAACGGGTGCGTGCCGCGCTCTATGCCTCCGGTCTCAGCCTGCCGCCCAAGCGCATCACGGTCAATCTGGCCCCGGCTGATCTGCCCAAGGAGGGCAGCCACTACGACCTGCCGATCGCGCTCGGCCTGATGGCCGCCATGGGTGCCATTCCCTCCGATGCTCTCAATAGCCACCTCGCCATCGGGGAGCTTGGACTCGATGGCCGCCTCGCCGCAACGGCCGGCGTGTTGCCGGCCGCAATTGCTGCCGCGTCTCGCGATCTTGGCATTATCTGTTCTGCCGAGTCCGGCCCGGAGGCTGCATGGGCGGGCGACGACATCGATATCATCGCCCCCGAGAACCTTCTTGCGTTGGTCAATCATATCGGGGGCTTCCAGCTTTGCACCCGGCCGGTCGCCCGCCGCCGCACCGATGCCAGCGGCCTGCCTGACCTCAGCGAAGTTCGCGGGCAGGAAGTGGCGCGTCGGGCGCTCGAGGTGGCGGCCGCCGGAAGCCACAACCTCCTCAAGGTGTCTACATTGGACCTTCAAGGACGAGGACTCTGGTATCCGATAGAGTGGCACCTCGGTGCAGCTACTTAACGGGAGAGTGCCCAGTCCACGGGGACGACTAGTCACACACTGTTTTTCAGAAATCGAATCGTGCTAAGTGAACGTAAGCAGAACTGCAAGACTGGGAGGTCAAACGAGATTGCGAGGGAAGAGGATTCCAAATGAGCGCATCTTTAGTGACAACTCCAGCGCCCCAAGTTCCAAAGCTAGGACCATTCCGCCAACGCCCCGGCAAGTACCTGCGGCAAGAGTTTCTCGACTGGGTACGTGAAACCGGAAAGCCAGATACTTGGCAACATCACGATCCTTCTCGTCCACCTTCGGATCAAGAGTTTGAGGCAATAGTAACATTTGTAATTCCTGAGTCCGTTCGCTCAAGGGTGGGGATGGCATCGTGTCCCATCTGTTCACCAAGCGCTCCGAAGTACTTCAGTGGGACCTTGGCTTGGTTTCCCTCTGAAGGTGTCTTGCGGGCCATCGGAAACGAGTGCGCAAAGAGCCACTTCGGAGTGGAGCGAGTTAATGCTGCAATCGCGGCCGGTAAGCGCCAAGCTGCGGTGGGGGAGGCGCAGTACTTCCTTCTCGATGCTCTGCCCCTGATTGCCCCCCTGAGAGATGAGGTTCAGAAGCTGCATGCTGCGGCAGCCGATGTTGACCGCCTGCGCCAGCTATTCTGGCACGCGTCCAGCAAGACGGCTTGTCACAAGCTAGCAAAGATGGGGGCCGGTGGCCTTCTGGAAGTCGAACGCGTCAAGTCAGTGGAAGCCGTTGATAGCCAAGGGCAAGATACGACTAGATTTGAGAGCGAGGTGGTCGCCAGTTATCAGGTGGACGGCCTAGCGTTTATCAATCGGTCGTATCTCGTCGCAGGTCTAGCAAGGCAGACCGCAGATGCCCTCGCATTGGTCGAGGCCGCTGATGAACATGCGGCTCTTGATTTCATCTTGGACCGCTTGAAGGTAGACGCACATCTTTACGAGGCCGAACGTCTAGCCCGTAACGCACTCGATCAATTCGAGAAGTTGAAGGAGGCGATTGTCGATGCGAGACAGTTTCTATCTATCAACAACCTGAATAGCCTATCCGAGTACTCAAGGCAGAACCGTGGTGGAAGTCCGGTCACGTTTCACTTCAACCCTGCTTATCCGGCAAGGGTGCGGGTCAAAGGTGCGAATAAGAACTGGTGTGAGATTAGCATCCCACCAACGCTTCGGTAGTGCCGTTCGTAGATGATTGGAAAGGGTTAGCGCTGTGGCGTCGCAGACAGATGCTTGGGCGGCTATGCTAGGGGCACTTGTGGACCTCAAAGCGACCGTAGAGGAAATTGATGCAGCTCGTGCCCGACACGTTTTGCACGAAGACCTCGGCTACTTCGAGGGGGACTTGCCGAAGTACTCGCTGGAAGATGCCTCTCGGGACCGTCTCCTTGTGCACGTCCGGCAAGACGTAGCACACGCTGTCTATGCTGCTACAACGGCAAGCAAGAGGGTCAAGTCCCTCCAGGCTGCTGTGGGGATACTCACCCTAATAGCTTTGGCCTCTCTAGGTCTCCAGCTTTGGTCAATGTTCTCAAAGGTGGCTCTGTGACTGAGGGCATAGAAGGGCCTTACTGGCAAAGCGCGATAAGGGTGGGCGAGGAGACACTCTTTCCGTTCCACCAAGAGGCCGAGGCGGCCCTCTTTGCCGCTCACGGGGCTAACCGTCTGGGGAGCGATTCTCTTCCCCGAGAGCTGGCCCGGCTTGCGAGTGACCACTACCGCAAAGCAGCTCGTGAGACCGCCAAGAGATATTGGCAGCTTAAGGGAAGGAAAGCAGCCGCACGAAGCGAGGACCTCCGCAAAGCACTAAGCATTCTGGAGTTGTCGGTTCTGCAAACATTCGACACCTTCGATGGCACCGGCTCTTTGTTCGACAAGCCTATCGGTCAACGGAAGACGCTTCAGCTTGAATTGGCGAAGATCACCGACAACACTTGTGACGATCTAGCCATAGGGGCGTTTGACCTTCCGTCTGACCCAACAGAAACTTCTGGTGGCTCAGCGCCGCGCTTAGTCCCGAGCGACGTAGCCCTCGTGATTCTAGAAATATTCGCCCGAAGCTCCAAGGCTCACAAGATCAACGTGCTAGGGCGGCCCCATCAAAGTGGTCCCTTGGAGGCGCAGCTTGGCATGCAATTCACGAACGATGAGCGGGCAGAAGTAGCACAGCTTCTAGAACAGCTCATTAGCGACGGGTTGTTGCGGCCCACGTACTCGGACATTGCCGATCCTGAGAACTGGCTCGAAATCACCCAGACGGGAAGGGTGGCGCTGGCAACAGGTGCGGTGGATGAACTAGAGGCAGCTCTACTACCACTTGGCCAGCACCTGGTGGACATGCGGCGGGGTGCCAAAGCTGCCATGTCTGGACGTCAGCCGGACAGCCAGCGGCAGGCGGCTTTCTCCGCGAGGGAGCTATTGGTGCAGGTACTTCATGCGCTTGCGCCTGACGAAGATGTGAAGTCGCAGGCCGGCTTCGGCAACTCTACGGTCTCTAGGAAGGCTCGCGTTCGCTTTATCTTAAAGAACCAGACGATCCGCGAATACTCCGACAGCACTGCCGAGATGGTTGAGAGCTTAGCTGGCTGGGTTGAGACCGTTTACGGCAAGCTTAGCGCTGAAGGCCACGGCAGGGTGTCCGCGAGACAGGCCAAGCACCTTGTCCAATCGGTCGATCTGATTTTGGAGACGCTGCTACTCTAGCTCCTACTTCGGGCCAGAACTCGTGAAACCTGCTTCGCTGTCCACTTTCCGCCCCTTGAGGTCGCCACCTCCATACGGTCCAGCGCTGCGGCAATGGCCTCTAGGGTCTGCCCCGCGTCCCGCATGGGGCCGATGATCTGGAGGAGTATCTGGGCCTCGCTGACTGCCTTCTGCTGGATCGCAGCGTTGCGCCTCATGGTAGTGTCGCGAAGGCCTCCCAGAGCCTTCCCACGGGCCTTGGCGGCCTTTAGGGCAGTCTTGGTGCGGGCGGAGATAAAGTCGCGCTCCTGCTCGGCCAGCGCCGCATAGATGTGGAGCTGGAACTTGTCGGCCTGCGGCATGGTGGCGACCCGGAGCCGGAGCTTGGGGTCATCCATGAGCTGGGCAATGAAGGCGACCTTGCGGCTGAGCCGGTCCAGCTTCGCCACCAGAAGCTCGGCTCCGGAGCGGCGGCACAGCTCAAGGGCGGCGCGAAGCTGTGGCCGGTCGTCGTCCCCGCCAGACTGAACGTCTCGGAACGTCCCGGCGATCTCCCAAGGCACCTCCGAATAGTTGGTAAGGAACAGCTCGATGTCCCGCTCCTGAGCCTCCAAGCCTAGCCCGCTGCGGCCCTGCTCCTTTGTGCTGACGCGGGTATAGACAACGTACTGGCGCATGGCGGCGGGCTCCTCTCCGTGGGTGAGGGGAGTCTAGTTCAGCATATTGTCTAATGTCAACGTTCGTTGTGACTGACAATTACGGTCTAGCAGTGGTCCTCTGGTCCCAACTTGCGGTGCGGCTTGTAGGGGTTGGGCGGGCCGATGAGACGGGGCTTGCCGTCCTTGCCTACCGTAAGGCGCTCCATGCGCTCCCTTGATAGGGCGGCTTGGCGCTTGGCTTCAACAACGTCTGGCCGCTGCTCGTATTCAGCGCGGCGCTTAAGCTCCTCGCGGGTTGCCTGCTCAAGCGACAGGAGGCCGGGGATGCCTCCCCAATTGTAGCCCCCTCGACTCGCGCTGTCGTCTTCCATGCCCATGGGGCGATCATAGGAGTGAACGAAAAGGGAACAAGGCACTTCTTGCCACCCCCTAAGGGGGGGAAAAGCCGCGCTCGCCGTCACGTATACTAGACCTCGCGCGAGAGACCCCAAAAACCATACGGGGAGACCCCGGCAGTAGCGATGGTGTGGCGTGGCGTTGCTGGGGGAAGGATGGGGGTCTCCTCCCCCTCCCATCCGCCTTGGAAGCTTCCTTGCTGGAGCACTTGAGGTGTGCCCAGCCTTAGTGCTCTAGGTGTCTATGCTCCAGGTAGGACACTTGGTGGAGCCTCTCTGTGAAGGGGGATGGAGTGGTCAGAGATAATCCCTAGACGTACTTGTTGGGGAACGAACTTGGAGGCAGAATGAAGTCGGCCTTAGCCAAGTCGGGAGGTAAGGCGAGGCGAGGCGATCAGCTGGGGCGCACTAAAAGCGCAGACGATCCACTCCCGATCCCCCAGCACCAATACCCCACGCCCTCATCACGTGTGTGGGGTAGATTGCTTTGCGACAAGCAGGAATCTAGCTTGAAGCATGGATCATAAGCCTCTCTACACTATAGTTGGCGCGGTGCTTTCGACGCTTCCCTTCGCACTCTGGGCTGCCACGATTCGCGACCAAGTGCCCCTGCCCAGCAATCCTGTTGTTGGCATCCTCGCGTTTGGCGCGTGCGCGGCATTGGGGGTGACCGGGGTATTCCTGTGCTTTGGCCGACCATACTGGCGGCCGTTACTCGCCACCGTGATCTACGTATCGGTTTTATCAATGTTGCTTGTTGGCTTTGTCGTAGACCTAAACTGCAGGCTTAATATGCAATGTTTTTAGCGGCTCGGACCAAAGCATATGGCCGAAGAGTGGGCCCGCGACCTCACCACGGACGCCCCCACACCCGCACTACGGGCGTTGGCATCAAGGCGCGACTGATCGCGGGGTCAATCGGCAACGGCAAGCCCACGTTATTCGAGGGGTGGAGGGGGAAACTGCTGGCCAGACGCCACGTGGATACTGTGTGTCGCGTGAGAGACCCTTGGGTTGCCTCCGGGTACGCGCACCCAAACCTCCTCGGCATAACCGAATCTAAAAGGATGCTTCCCGCTCCCTCTTCCCCGTGACTAGATATCGCCGACAGACTTCAGCAGCCGGACAGCTTCGCCTAACATACCTAGGGCCGCATGGTAGCGAGCGCCCACAACACGATAATCGGCAATGCCCTCAAGGGCCTGCTTGACATAGGAATAGGCAACTTCACGTTTGCTAGCGTCACTCACAACGTTGCTCCTCAAAAGCGTTCTGGTGGTGGTGGGCAGCACAGATGTGGAGGGGCGCGGTCGCAAGATCAATCCTCGCAGCCAACCCTTGGATAGCCTCATGGCAGCATGGCGTCCCTCTCGGTCTCACTAAATTGCTTGTCCTCTCCCTCCCAACCACACTGTCCGGTAACAGGGCGGTCACTTTGAGCACAGACACACGCGGCCCCTCTGCGCGGCACCACTGATGGGACCGGACGGGAGGGGGGTATCCTTCTGACCACCTGATGTCCCGCCTAAGGTCGCCATGAAGTCAGCCTGAGGCTGGTGCATGACCCCTCTTCTCCCTCCTCTACGCTAGGTCAGGAGCTTTGAGCATGTGCATCAAGTGACCAGCCTATTGCGGAGGCTCATGGTGTCGCCCCACGGAGGAAGAGGGGGTCCAAGGCTATCCTCCCTCTGGGCTCCTTAGGAGAGACCGCAGCGATGGGCGGCACCGCGCACACGTCAAGGTACTGCGTTGAGAACGCGCCAATTGGGAGAAGGTGAACCGAAGCTCATCTCCTCCCCACCGTGCTCGTGCCTAGAGAGAACTCTGAGGTGTCACTCCCCTCAATCTCTGTCGGCTTCTACTAGATGGACCACTAAAGTATTCTTATACGGTGCCTATTGCTAACGCACTGTTCCCACTTGCTTTTCTGCCAAAGACGTAGGTGCTTTTCTCAGACGCTTTGGCCGTGGTAGAGCGGCTTCCAGTCCGGAGATAGGTGGCAACGGCACGGTGATATAGCGTTTCGCTCCCCACCGCCCACGCTCATCATAGACCGCGAGAAGGCCCCTCCCGTGCTGCCGCTGAAGCCACTTCGCTACCCTGTCAACGTGGTGCGTCTTGTACTTCCCCTTCACCTTTTCGGGCTTGTCAGGCTGACCCCGCCAGTTGCGATACCAAGCATCGACAAGGTCACGGGCCGATTTGGGCAAGTTTGTCCGAAGCATCCGGTTCCGGCACCATTCCATCAGTCCATCCGCGCCCTGCTTGATCGGGAAGGCCCTCATGCCCACACCCTGCGGCACACCATGAAGTGGAGAGGCCCCAAGTGAAAGGCCCACCCACCTTCCCCGACAAGCCCCTTCCCGAAGAGCCAGCGAGAGCGATCTAACAACGGGGCCTCGGGCTCCCAGCGTTGGGCTAGGCACTCGTAGCTGAACACACTGAATGTCATCATTCAGCGGCCTCAGGGTGGGCGGCGTTCCCGGCCTGCGACCCTGCCGTGGCGGCTCGGAAGAGAGCTTCAAGGTTGGTCAGGTAGGCGTCCACGGTGAAGGGCAGTGGCTTGCCTGCTGCGGCGGCTTCCTCTGAGGCCTTCTCCGCGTATCGCTTGCAATGGCCATAGACGGTTTCCCATGCCCCCTTCTTGGAAGCCCCGCCCGACTTCCGGTTGACGGCCCCCCTTAGGTCAGTGGGGATGATGTCAGCTCGGCTCACCCGCTCCCCGGCCTCGGCGCCACCCAAGAGGCGGTGAATCGTCATGTTGTCCTCTGCCGCGTCCGCGAACACTAGCTTGCCGTAGAGGGCCGTGGGGGTGGTGTGGCGCGGTGTGTCCCTGTTGGTCACAAGTGTGACGCCAGGAAACCTCATCGCCTCGCAGAGTAAGGCAGTCTGCATGGCGTCAGTGTGCATGATGTCTCTCTTACCGAGCTTACCTATGCCCCACGCGGTCACGCCCTCAGCAGGGCTGTCCTCGTTCGGGAGTTGCACCCATACGGGGCATGAGGCGGGTGGTGCCGCAGGGAGGGCGTCCGTACCTAGAGCTAGGATGTCGGCGGGTGTGATGAGGGGGCGATGGGTCGTCTTGTTCCCTGAGGGGATGGTATTCGGCATATCGGTTGTCATGAGTAAAGTCTTTCGATGGTATGTTGATGGCCTTGTCGTCTGTCCTGTGCCTGTGAGTAGTACAGTTCCTGTCATCATCCCTATTGACGTACCCATGATGGTACTCTAGTGTCCTTGTGACGGGGTGTGTCGGACTTGTAATCTTTCAAACGCACAAGATTTGGCATGTATCATTTGCCGTTCCGCGTGTCTATTATCAAAATAGACTATTCGCCTCTAACCGATTCCGACTTGACTTCCGTCTTCCAACGCAAAGCGAGCGCTGGTAAGGACTACCGGTCGTTGGGGTGGAGGGAGTGATGCGGTTGCTGATCCCAGCGGTGTTTTCGCGGGGAAGCATTCGGAAGGCAGTAGCCGGGCGACCCTTGGACAGCCATTTGGTACTCGGCCCCAAGCAGCCCTTATTCGTCTGCCGGGTATGTCCTGACAGGCGCTAGCGCGGGGCCTTCCCAAAGCCACCGAGTGGCACTGAGGACTGTCCCCCTTGCAGCCACAGAAACGCGATGCTTGCGGCGGTGCTGTTCACGGGGTCGGCGGGAAAGACGGTTACCGAGGAAAGGTTTTCTCGCAACACGGTGTTTAGCGCTGCGGCGCTGGTTTCCTTATTGTCTAGGGCGGCCTGCAACGCCCCTAAGCGGCGTTCCACGCTCTTTGCGGTCTCCACCCTCGCCCGGTCGGCCAAGGCACGGGCGCTTGCCTCGATGCCAGCCAGTTCGCGTTCAGCTTCTGCAAGGGCGTCCATAAGGGCGACGCTGTGCCCTCCTTCGGCTATGGCCTTCGTAAGGTTTGTCACGTGGTCCACAGTCCCATGCCGGGCGGCCTCAAGGCGCTCCCAAGCGGCCTGCGTCTCGGTGTTGCCCTTCGGGGCCGTCCCGGCGATGGGGTGACTGTGAAGCGCTGCCCAGATCTCCTCCACGGGGACGCTGTGGTAGGAGCATCCTGCCCCCACCTTGGCTCTGGAGCAGACCAAGACGGGCCGGGAGCGGTTGCCTTTTGCTACCTGCGTCATGCTTGAGCCACAGAGACCGCACCGGGCAATCCCAGCTAGAGGGTTGGTGATGGCTTGACCCCTGCGGACGTAGGGCGCTCGCTTACCGTCCAGGCGGGCCGTTAAGGTAGCAAAGGTGTCGGTGTCGATGATGGCAGGGAAATACCCCTCGATGGCCGGGCCGTCTGGTACGCGGGTCTTGCGACCGTTCTCATCGAAGGCGATCCGGTGGGGTTGGTAGGTGCCGACCACGGCTTCGCTCCTCACCACCTTCGCGACCATGCTCTTATGCCAGCGGGTGGAGCCTTCCTTGTGCTTCCACTTGCGGTCTCGACCGAAAGTCGGGATGGCATCCCGGTTAAGCCCTCTCGCGATGGCCTCTTGGCCGCGACCCTCTAGCGCCTCCTCAAGGATTCGGCGAGCGACAGCGGCACGGTCCTCTATGATCTCGTATGCTAGGCGGTCATCGGATAGTCGGAGCCAGTGAGGGCAAATGGCGGTGAGCTTGGCGGTAGCGGCATTGCGGCGCTTCTCGCTCCATGCCTTGGCAACGCGGTAGCCTTTCTTCTTGCTCTCGTCGTGGGCAACCTCGGCGCGGAGGAGCCACTTGAGCACCACCATAAACTCTTGGGTCATTCGCTGGCGGTCGTACTGCTGTCCATCGTCCAGCGTCACCACGGTGATGCCAAGCTTGCATATTTCGGAGAGGGCAGTGAGAGCGTCAATTGCCGGGAGACGGGAAAGGCGGTCCGGGCTTTCGATGAGGAGATAGCTGTCAGCCGGAACGTCTCCGTCCTCCACCGCCCTGCGGAACATGAACAGAGCGCCCTCCGCAAGGTTCTTCCCGCGATAGGCGGACCGTCCAAGGTCGTGCAATGTGAGTTCCGCGAGCTCTAGGCCGTGAGTAGCGGCATATGCCTCGGCGGCCTGCGTCTGGCGGCGCAAGCTGTCGCCACCTGCCTGCTCCATCGTGGAGAAGCGGACGTAAGAGAACGCGATGGGACGCTTTGGTTGCATGTCAGAACTCAAGGTTTTCAGCGCATTAGCACGCGGGGTCTAAACAGCACAACCTGCTCATGATCGGGCCCCCCGGCGCCGGCAAATCCATGCTGGCGGCGCGCCTTCCCTCCATTCTCCCTCCACTCAATCCTCGGGAACTGCTCGATGTGTCGATGATCCAGTCGATCGCCGGGGAGCTCGCCGGCGGCGCGCTGTCCGATCGGCGCCCCTTCCGCTCACCGCATCATTCGGCCTCGATGGCTGCGCTCGTCGGTGGCGGGCTCAAGGTGCGCCCGGGGGAGGTCAGTCTCGCCCACAATGGCGTGCTGTTTCTCGATGAGCTGCCAGAGTTCTCACCGGGCGTGCTCGACAGCCTGCGCCAGCCGCTTGAATCAGGTGAAACCGTCATCGCGCGGGCCAATGCCCGGGTCAGTTTTCCGGCGCGCTTCCAACTGATTGCCGCCATGAACCCCTGCAAGTGCGGGCTTGCCGGAACTCCGGGCCACACCTGCCGGCGGGGCGATGCCTGCGCTACAGACTATCAGGGGCGGGTCTCCGGTCCGTTTCTCGACCGCATCGATCTGCGCATCGATGTGCCGGCCGTCTCGGCCGCCGATATGCTGGCGCCGTCGAACGCCGAGTCTTCCGCGCCGGTAGCGCAACGCGTCGAACGGGCCCGCGAAATCCAGCGCTTGCGCTACATCGAAGCCGGCCATCCGGAGATCTTCACGAATGCAGCGGCCGGTCCAGCGCTGATCGAGCGGGTGGTCAATCCCGACAAGGATAGCCAGACGCTCCTGCTGCAGGCCTCCGAACGGTTCCGCCTCTCGGCTCGCGCCTATCACCGGGTGCTCAAGGTGGCGCGAACCCTCGCCGATCTGGGCGGCTCGGACCGGGTGGCCCGCCCGCATATTGCCGAGGCCCTGAGCTACCGGCTCAATTTCGCGCTCGCCTGAACGCGCTCCGCCGTCTCCGGCGAAGCACAGGTTTGGCTTTTCGACTTAGCTTGCCGCCTTGATCACCTTGTCGAGGTCTTCATATTCCTCGCAAGTGGTATTGCCGCACAGCTTGGCCAGAACCTGTAGGCGCTCCTTGGCCTTGTCCATATGGCCGGTCTCCACATAGAGCTCGCCCAGATACTCATTGGCGCCCTTGTGGCGCGGGTTGATCTTCAGCGCCTTGAGGTAAAATCCGAGAGCGTGGTCCATATCGCCCGACTTGCGCAGCGAATAGCCCAGAAGGTTCAGCGCATCCGCATTGTTGGGTGAGCCGGCCACGATCACCTTGAGCACCTTGATCGCCTGCGGCCACTTGCTGGCCTTGATGAAGGCGCGGGCGTCGGAAAGGCTGGGGCCGCTGGCCTCGCTCGACGAACTGGAGCCGCCACCGCCACCGCTGCTGCCACCGCCATCGCTGGAACCACCACCACCGCTGCCGCCGCCATTGCCACCACCGCTATCGACGGCAAGCACGGGCGTGGCGGCAAGGCATCCTGCGACCAGCAGGGCGCCCAGCCAATGGGTAACGGGCAGTCGTGTCGAACGTGTCATGGCACTCTCCATCTTTGGCGGCCACACGGCCGTCTAGTTGAAGAACACCGCACGGCGCCGGATCATCCCGGCACCGTGCTCAATCTTTGCAATGCGCTGTTCGAACAGCGCAGGGAGCGCCGCTGTTGGCCTAGCGCCAGCTCTTGAGACCAAGCAGTTTTTCACCCAGAGGGCTCAGTTCTGCGGTAGTGGCGTTGTGCTTTTCCCAGTCGCGCGGATCGCCGGGAAACGCGTCACGCTGGGGATGATCGAGTTCCCGCCAGAGCCGGATGCGCTCGACGCGGTCTGCCTCGTCATCCTCGTTTGCCGGGAACATGGAGATATACTGCGCCATCCGCACGCGGTCGCCGGAGTGGTTGGGGCGGACACCGTGAGCGAGGAGGGTGTTGAAGATCATCAGGTCCCCTGCCTCCATGTTGATATTGGTGATGGTGTATCCCGACCAGTCGGGGTGCATCGGGTCGCGGTCTGCGGGCTGGGTCTTCACCCATTTGTCAAAATCGTAGAACAACTCGGGAATGCACTGAAAGCCGCCCACCGCCTCATCCTGCTTGACGAGGCTGAGCACGCCCTGCACCCCGATCGGCAGCGGCACCAGTGAGGTGTCACTGTCCCAGTGGATAAAGCCGTTGGGGTTGCCTGGCACCTTTTTGGGCGGATTGAGGTTGGCCCGGTCGATCGAGACCCAGAGGTCTTCCATGTCCCAGATATCGACAAAGGCGTCATAGACCCGCTGGTACTGGCGGTTATCCCACAAATACTGGTGGTTGTAGATCTCCACCATGCCGGTGCCGTTGAGCTCCTTCATGATGTGGTCGCGGCGCTGCGGCGTGTACCAAGTTGAAGGGTCCTTGGGGTCCTTCTCCTCAAAACGCCAGAGCAAGTCCTTGAGCCGCTCTACATGATCCGCGGGCACCGCATTGCGCACAATCACATAGCCCCGGGTCTGCCAATGCTGGAAGTCCGCTTCCGACAGCACGCGGAGCGGCAGGGTCTTCTTGATGTCCTTGAGCTGGGTCGTGAGCTTCTGTGTCGTGGGGTGGCTGTCCCGCTTGATCCCATGCCCCATCCCTTGCGGCGCCATGCCCTGTGCCATCGACATCGTTGATCTCCTCCATGTGGCCCTCCTCCGAGGGGATTTATGAGCTTGAGATTAGCGTGGCCCACGGGCGCGAGTTGTCGCCAGACCGCCACTTCTGATACTATTACGGCGGTGCTGGAGGTCCTAACGCACGATGCGGCCAATTTTGGAGAAAGTGCGGCCACCTCCCGGCGCGTCCTGGGCGTGGCTTGACCGTCGGCTGGAGGATGCCATCCCGTTCCAGTGGCACCACCATCCCGAGTTCGAGTTGACGCTGACGCTCAATTCCCGCGGGCAGCGCTTTGTTGGCGACCATATCGGCGCCTATGACGATCTCGATCTGGTGCTGGTCGGCCCCAACCTGCCGCACACTTGGGCGAGCACGGCCAAGGTGCGGCCAGAAGCGCCCCATATGGCCAAGGTCATGTGGTTCCACCCCGACTGGGCGCGGCGGCTGACCGGCGTCCTCGTCGAGTTGAAACCCGTCGAAGCACTGCTCAATCGCGCCGTCCGCGGCCTTAGCTTTTCGCCCGTTGCCGCAGCAGCGGTCCGGCCGGCCGTTGAGCGGCTGTTCGCTCAGCCTCCTGCGGATCGGGTCACATCGCTGATCGATATCCTGCGACAGCTCTCTGCCGATACCAATGTCATCCCGCTCGCCACTTCCGGCGCTCAGTCCAGCGGCCCCTCCGTCGATCAAACCCGCATGGACCGGGTGCTCGACCACATCCACCTCAACTATGCCGACGCGCTGCGCCTCGACGATCTCTCAGAGATCGCGGCTCTCTCTCCCTCCGGTCTGCAGCGGCTGTTTGCCCGCCACATCGGGACGACGCTTTCGGACTATCTCAAGCGTCTGCGGATCGGCGAGGCTTCGGCGTTGCTGGCAGCGACGCGGCGTCCGATCGCCCACCTCGCGAGTGATGTCGGCTACGAGTCTCTTGCCAACTTCAACCGTCAGTTCAAGGCCGTGCACGGCGTCACCCCGCGCGCCTACCGGAGGCAGTTCGCCAGGATCGGCTAGAGCTTCGCCTGGTCAGGTGCGCCCGGCTCCGCCTCGACAAACCGCAGGATGTCGCCCGGCTCGCACTTCAAATAGGTGCATATCGCCTCGAGCGTATCAAAGCGGATGCCCTTGACCTTCCCCTGCTTAAGGAGGCTCAGGTTGGCTTCGGTAATGCCGATATGCTCGGCGAGGTCCTTCGACTTCACGTTGCGTTCGGCCATCATCACGTTGAGCGTCACACGGATCGGCATTGGCGCCCCTCAGACGAACTGGGCATGTTCGTCGGCAATGATAGTGGCTTCGGCCAGCACCCAGCCGACAATGGCGAGGAGCGCCGCGAGGAACAGCACCAGCAGCGTGTCCGAACTGATGGCGAAGGCCAGCTGCTTCTGTCCTTCCGGTGCATTCCAGCTGGTCAGTACGCTGAATGCCGCGCCGGCAAAGGGCTGGGCGAAGGCAGAGAGAAACAGCCCCGCCGCGAAATCCCTGAACCCCTTGGCCGCCGCCGCAGTGAACAGTTCACCCCGCGCAAAGCCCGAAAAGCAGTTTCGGATGCTCCACAGCGCCCGCACCAGAAAGCCCGCCGGCACCATTGTGATCAGGTAGCCGATCAGCCGCTGGCCGAGCCCGAAATCCCCCATCCACGCCACCGGCACCTGGGCCTGTCGGGCGAACTGCTCGGCCGGGACCAGCAGCCACATCGCCAGCAATCCAATCGGCAGCAACACGGACGCACCGTGTGCAACCAGTATCATGACGCGGCTCAACCGCCGGATCCGCATGCGGCGGGGGGGCACTTCAAGCGAGGGTGTCAGCATTTGGTGTTCTCCATTCAACACACTCAACATCGCACCAAAATTATTGTTGCGCAATAATTTATTTCTGTTTAGTTCGGCTACGTCGCAACCCTAGCTTAGGAAGCTCCCATGCGTATCTCATCGATCGCTGCCCTCGTCACCGCCAGCCTGCTCCTTGCCAACTCGCCAGTTCATGCGGCCCAATCCACGTCCGACGGTCGCGTTTCCGTGGCCCAGGTAATGGAAATGGTCGAAGCCGTCTCGACCAAACCCGAGGCTCTCCAGATCCTCACAGCGTATCTCGCCGGCGTGGGCGAAGCCGCCGGCATCCTCACCGCCGCCAAGGACAGCAAGGGACGCCGTTATGTCAGCTGCGCGCGTCCGCTCTCGGTCGATGCCAATGCCGCGCTCGCTGCCATGAATGCGGCAGCGCCCGATCGCGGCAAGTGGGGCCAGATCGCCGCCACCCCGATCCTTGTCGCGGAAATCACCGGCCGCGCGGGCTGCAAGTAGCCGGCGGCGCTTGCCCGGTCGCGCCACTCTCGGGTCCGGCCGGGTGACCCTCTTTCAAATTGGCCGCGAAAACGCGTCGAACGGGTTGTCGTGCGTCAACTGCGTGATCGCCGCCTCGTCAACCCCCGCCGCCCGCAGTTTCGGCAGCAGCACTAATGACAGGTGCGTATAGGGCAGCGGCGTGCCGCCGCCCGGCTGTGCGGGGTCGAACCAGCCCCGATCATGGCTCAGCAGCAGTTGCTTGCCATAGCCTGTGGTCAGAATCCGCGTCGTCAGGTCGACGATCTCGGCGTCCTCGCCTCGCCCGATATTGTCGATCTCGATCCACGCGCCACGCGCCGCCACCGCGCGATTGAGCCCAAAGTCCTTTTCCTCCTGGGTGTGGATCGAAATGAAGCGATCCGCCCGTCCGCCTTCTTTCTCGATGATGTCGAGCTGGTCCATCACCACCCGGCCCTTGATGGTGTGGCTGCCAATCACGGCGCCTGTCGCGATGGACGCGCGCACCGCCGCCCGCAGGATCTTCGCCTCGAGTGGTGTGATCCCCTCATCACCGGCCGAGAGCTTGATCCACCCGGCGCGAAAATCCGCCTCGTCGAAACACTCGGTCAGCTCACGCACCATCCAGCGCTCAAGCTCGGCTTCGGTCGCCGATTTCACCCATTCGGGGATCCACGGCTCGCGATAAATCCCGGTCGGCACCACGATGGGAAAACCGGTCGCTTTGGAGACCGCAAGGTCGAAATCCGCCCGGCGGCCCACTCCCGTGGGGGTGCATTCGACCAGCGCGGTTATCCCCAACGCCTTGATCCGCTCGATCTCCGGCGCCATCAGCGCCACCACATCGGCCTCGGCGCCGCTGGCATAACCGGGCTGGTCCGGTGTCCTCAAATCCACATAGACATGCTCATGCGGCAGGATCATCCCCAGCTGGCTGCGCACCAGGGGCCCAAGCGTCGTCATCAGATGGCGTTCAGTCATGTGGGCATTCCTCCTCTGCCCGATAGTCAGGCGAGAGCAGCGGCGTGGTCAAGCTTGCCCCTCAAATCCACCAGCGCTACGCGCAACGCATCGATCTCTTCGCCTGCGCATTCCGAAGCCGCGAGAATCTGTGTGGGGAAGCCCTCCGCGATTGCTCGCATCGACTGCCCCTTTTCCGTCAGGGCAACGATCACCACCCGCTCGTCCCGGCTGTCCCGCGCCCGGGTCACAAGACCCAGGCCCTCCAGTCGCTTAAGCATCGGGGTCAGGGTGCCCGAATCGAGCAGCAGGCGTTCGCCGATGGCGGAGACCGACAGCCCATCGCTTTCCCACAGCACCAGCATCACGAGGTACTGCGGATAGGTGAGGCCAAGCTGGCCCAAAAGCGGGCGATAGAACCGGTTGAACGCATGCGCTGCCGAATACACGGCAAAACACAGCTGCTGGTCGAGGCGGAGATCCTTTGCAGGATCGGGGGCAGTTGCCATGGGGCGCTCCAGAGGATGTAGATAAATAGCGCACAATTGAATTGCGCGCAATCTAAAACCCGGCTATCACGCCCCAGTTGTTCGCTCACTTTCTCAGATTGCCAAGGAGTTTCCCATGCAGGTCAAATACACCGCCCACGGCACCGCCTATCACGGTGGCCGCAACGGCACCGCTGCCACCGACGATGGCAAGGTCTCGGTCAAGCTCTCCGTCCCCAAGGCCATGGGTGGCGATGACGGCCCGGGCACCAATCCGGAGCAACTGTTTGCCATCGGCTATTCCGCCTGCTTCCTTGGCGCCATGCGCGGCGCTGCCGGCCGCCTTAAGGTTACGCTTCCCGAGGATACCTCGGTCGAAGCCGCCATCAGCTTTGTCGATCGCGAAGACAATGTCGGATACTCGATCAAGGCCCAGCTCACCGCCCGTGCCCCCGGCGTTGACAAGGCCGACCTCGAAAAGGTGGTCCATCTGGCCCACGACATCTGCCCCTATTCGGACCTGATCCGGAAGGTGCACGACACCGATCTGATCGTCGCCTGATCCCTCTGGAGGGCCGCCCCAACGGCCCTCCACCTACCGGCTGCTAGACCAAGCCGCCGAAGAACGCCCGGATATCCGCCACCAGCAGATCCGGTGCGTCAATCGCGGCAAAGTGCCCGCCGCGCGGCATTTCCGTCCAGTGGACGATGTTGTTGGCGCGCTCTGAAAAGCTGCGTACCGAGCGGTAATCCCACGGAAACACGGCGACGCCGGTCGGGGTTGGGTTCATCACCTCGCGGTAGCCGGCGCCTGTTTGTGCGTCTTCGAAATAGATGTTGGCAGCCGAGCCACCCGATGCCGTGAACCAGTAGATCGAGGCGTGCGCCAGGTAGCGGTCCCGGTCGACACAGGCGGCGCCTTGCCCCTCAAAACCGAAGAACAGCTCGGCATTCCAGGCCAGTTGCGCGACGGGCGAGTCGACAAGGCCATAGCCCAGCGTTCCCGGCCGCTTCTGCTGGATCGGCTGGTAGCCGGCATATTTCTGGTAGTTTTCGAGGTTCGCAAATCCCTCCATTTCGAATGGCGAGAGCCGGTCCATCTCGCCCGGTGTGCCGTTGGGGAAGGCAAAGATCTGTTGGAGGTGCACTCCCACCAGCCCCTCTGGCGCGAGAATTCCCAATTCCCGCGTGATCAGCGCGCCGAGGTCGCCGCCCTGCGCGCCATAGCGCGCGTAACCCAGCGCTTTCATCAGCGCGTCCCAAGCCCGCGCCGTCCGGGCACTATCCCAGCCCGGCCCGGCGAGTGGGGTCGAGAACCCGTAGCCGGGGGGCGAAGGGATCACGAGGTCGAAGGCCAGCGCCGGATCGAGGCCATGCGCGCGTGGATTGCTCAACGGCCCGATGACGTCGATGAATTCGGCGACGCTCGAGGGCCAGCCATGGGTCAGGAGCAGCGGAAACGCGTTCGGCTCCTTGGACTTGATGTGGAGGAAATGGATGGTCTGCCCCTCGATCGTGGTGAGGAACTGCGGATAGGCATTCAGCGCCGCTTCATGCTGCCGCCAGTCGAAATCCAGCAGCCACTTGTCAGCGAGTTCTCGGATGAAATGCAGCGGTTGCCCATGGCTCCAGTCATCGGTCGTCGGGTGCGGCCAGCGTGTGCCCTCGAGCCTCACCTTGAGGTCGTCGATATCCTTGTCGGCGATGGCAAGCGTGAACGGGGTGATGGTCATTTGTGTCGTCCTTTCAGTGTCTTGGCGGAACCGCGCCGCCGCTGAAAAGACCCTGCACTACCCCTCCTGACAGGTCGTGGCAGGAGTGTTCAGGCCCCTGTTGCCCAGTCCGGATGCAGCCTTGCCCATTCGGCGCGCCACTCCTTGGCCAGTACCGATCGGCGGCGGCCATACCGCTGCGAGGTCGCATCTGCCAAAACGATCCGGTCGGTGCGGAAGTGCCGCATCGCCTCCCGCAAGCAGCACCAGGCGACGACGATCTGCTTGCCTTCATAATAGGCCAGCTGGATCGGCCAGATGTCGCGCTCGCTGGTTCGCCCCGCTTCATCAGCATAGCCAATGTGCAGCGCCGTCTCGTCGCGCATCGCAGACCGCACGAGGCCGAGTACCGCGACCGGCGCTGCCGGGCCGCGGATCAGCACGGGCCAGAGCCCGCTATCGGCCATCCGGTCGCGCAGATCCTCGGGGGATGCGGTGGCGATCTTGCCGATTGCGTTCTTCGCCGCCCCAGCCAGCCCCGCATCGGGCTGTGCCTGCACCCAGCGGGCGCCGAGCACCAGCGCTTCCAGCTCCTCGGCGCTGAACATCAGCGGCGGCAGGAAGAACCCTGGCTTCAGCATATAGCCGATGCCCGCCTCGCCCTCGATCGGCGCCCCGAGCCCGATTAGCGTCTGCACGTCCCGGTAGAGCGTGCGGACGGAAACGCCCTGTTCGTCGGCCAAGGCCGCAGCCGTGACCGGCCGCCTATGCCGGCGCAACGCGTCCATGATCGAAAACAGTCGCTCGGTTTTGTCCAAGGCACATCCTCCGTGGCCCACACGATAGCCAGCTTTGCCTCCTCTGTCAGAGGCCTGCTGCCAGGTCCGGTCAGGAGGCTCCACTTGACATTTCGTCAAATTGCGAAATGATGGCCAAACCGAACAGGAGACCAGCATGACCGCCAAATCCCACACCATGAACGGCATCGGCCATTTCGACATCGCCGGCCCCGACTTCGCGGCGCTGAGCCGGTTCTACGCCGACGTGTTGGGCTGGCAGGTGACGCCACGTGGTCCGGGCTATGGCATGGTCACCACCCCAGAAGGTGGTCCGAACGGTGCGCTGGTCGAAGCTGAAGCCGCCTCACTCACCCTTGGCGTCGTCGTGCCCGATCTCGATGGCGCCTTGCGAACCGCTGAAGCAGAAGGCGGCGCGGTGGCCATGCCGGTGCTCGACAATGGCTGGGTCAAAAAGGCCCAGATCCGCGACCCGGCGGGCAACCTCCTCACCCTCATCCAGGGCTGATCGCCATCGACACCTTCGATCTCGACGAGGTGCTCCGCGCGCTGTCCCACCCGGACCGGCGGGCCTTTGTCGCGGCCTGCCGGGATGGCGCGAAATCCGCCGGTGAGCTGGCGCAACTCTCCGACCTCTCACTCGCTACGGTCTCCGAGCATCTGAAGGTCCTGCGCAAGTCGGGTCTGCTGACGCTCGAAAAGCGCGGTAAATTCTGGTTCTACTCGTCCAGCCCGGCGGTCCTTGCTGCGGCGATCGCCGCACTCAACCTGCTCGCAGAGGTCAGGAAATGAATATCATCCTCGCCGACTGGGGAGATGCTGGCCTCGATGTCCTGCGCCGTGGCAATACCGCCGCGCAGAAGCAGCATATCGGCGGACCAGAAATCGACGAGCAGGTGCTGCGTCGCCACCAGCGTTACATCCTCGCTGAGCCCGGCGTGACCGAAATGTTCCTGATCCTGGCCGATGGCCAGCCTGCTGGTGCCATCGGATATTGGGAGCGAACACCGTCTACGAAACGGGCTGGGAAATCCTGCCAGAGTTTCAGGGCAGGGGACTTGCCGGTTCAGCGACGCGCCTGCTGCTCGAACAACTGCGGCACAACGGGCGGCATGCATATCTTCATGCCTACCCGTCACCCCACAATGCGCCGTCCAATGCCATCTGCCGCCGTGCCGGCTTTGAACTTCTTGGTGTCCGGGCGTTCGAATATCCGCCCGGTACCATGATGGAGGTCAACGACTGGCGGCTAGCCCTCTAGCCTCAAGCGATCTCGATATCGCAGTGATGGAGGTAGTCCTTGCCCGGCTCATAGATGATCGAGGGGAAGTGCGAGTTATGCAGCGCGTCGGGGAAGCTCTGGTCCTCGAGGCAGAAGCCCGAGTATTTGCCGTAGACCTTGCCGTCAGCGCGCACGTCACTCCAGACGCTGTTGTAAACCTGCAGCCCCGGCCGGTCGGTCCAGAGCTTCAGCGTCAGTGCCCCGTCAGGCCCGTTCACTGTGGCCACCGGAACGTCAAGATCGCGGCCCTGGTCGAGCACCACGTTGCCGTCATAGTCGACGGGCTTGCCTGCCGCGTCCCGCATCGTGCGGCCGGCACGGAGATCCCAAATGGTCCCCTTGGAGGGCAGGATGCCGCCGGTTGGAATGAGGTCGCTATCGACCTCGGTGTAAGCGCCCGAATTCACCTGGTAGCGATGGTCGAGCACGTCCGGCCCGGTTCCAAGGTTGAAATACTGGTGCTGCACCAGGTTGATCGGCGTGCGCTGATCGGTCGTCGCGCGCAGCTCAAGCTTCAGCTTGCTACCCTCAAGCGTGTAAAGCGCGCTGAACGTCACATTGCCCGGAAACCCCATGTGCCCGTCGGGCGAGAAATGCGTGAAACGCACCGCATTGCGCGCTGTGTCCACCTCGCCATCCCACACCACCCGGCCCAGCCCTTCCGGCCCGCCATGCAGGGTATGCCGGTCCGCGAAATTGGCCGGCGTCGGATAGTGCTTGCCGTCGAGACCGAAGCTCGCACCGCCAATGCGATTAGCGACCCGGCCGGCGAGCGAACCGAAATGCGGCGAGTGGGCGGGGTAGGCGTCAAAGTGCTCGAACCCCAGCACCACCGAGCGCAGGCCGTCCGCAACCGGCACGCGCCAGTCGCGAACCGCCACACCCCAGCTGATCAGGTCGACCTCGACCCCGGTGCTGCTCCTGAGCTTGAACTGGTCGACGCGCTTGCCTTCAAAGGCGCCGAACTCTTCCACACCGATCGTCATGGTCTTTTCCCTCTTTGCTATGGGAGCGGTGATAGCCCGGATTCGGGCAGGGCGAAAGCTTCGGCTCACCCCCCTTTTGGGCGGAGTGCTTGACGATTGTGTGCGAAGCCGACAAGGCTTTGCCGCTCAACCAACGGATCCCAGTTCCGTTGCTCACCGGGGACGTCATGGACGATTTCAAACGGCGGACGACGGTCCATGATGTGGCGCGCGAGGCGGGCGTCTCGCTCGCCACCGTCGATCGTGTCCTCAATGGCCGCCCCGGCGTCCGCGCCGAAACCGCTGAAAAGGTCGCCGAGGCCATCCGAGTACTGGATTTTCAACGCGATATTTCCGCTTCGCTTCTGGCAAGGGCGCGCGACCTCAGCGTCACCTTCCTCCTCCCCGATGGCCGCAACGAGTTCATGCAGAGCCTCGCCGAAGCCATCGAGCGGCGCACCCGGGCGCTGAAGGGCGAGCGCGTCAGTATCACCACGCGCCTCGTCCATGCCTTCGACCCCGCCGCCCTCAGCGCAGCAATTAACGCGCTCCAGCCCAAGGCCTGCGACTGCGCCATCGTCGTCGCCAGCGAGGACCCCGAAGTGCGCCACGCCATCGATCAGGCCACCCGGCGCGGCATCGCCGTTGTCACTCTCGTCTCGGACCTTCCTAATTCCCTCCGCCGCGCCTTTGTCGGCATCGATAATGTCGCCGCCGGCCGCACCGCTGCCTCGCTGATGGGCCGCTTCTGCGCCAGCGGGCGCATCGGCCTGATCGCGGGCTCCCTCAGCCTCGCCGACCACCATGAGCGCCGCGAGGGCTTTGAAGCGGTGATTCGCGCCGAGTTCCCCAACCACGAACTCATCGGGCCGCTCGAAGGCCTCGACGATGACAAGAGGACCGAAGCCGCCGCCACGGAACTCCTGACCCGCCACGGCCCCATCGCCGGGATCTACAATCTCGGCGCCGGCAATGCCGGTCTCCTTGCCGCGCTTGCAACGACCGGCAAAGCCGGCGCGGTCCGCGTCATCGCCCACGAATTGACAGAACCGACCCGCGAGGGGCTGCGCAGCGGGGCGATCGATGTGGTCCTCGACCAGAACCCGGATGGCGAAATCGCCGCCGCCCTCGCCATGGCGCGCGCCGTCGCGCTGGGACAGGATGCGGATCGGCATGCCGAGCCCATTGAAATCGGGCTGTTTCTGCGCGACAATCTGCGCTGAGGGTAAATCACCACAAAAGCGATGCCCGCGGGAGGAGTGCCAAACATGCGTTTACGCCATCTGCATTTACGCCGTCTTGAGGTACGTGCCTCATGACCTATCTTGGCGTCGATATCGGCACCTCCGGGGTCAAGGTCATCCTCATCGACCGCGCCGGCAAGGCGCTGGGCGAGGCAACCGCCAAGTCGGTCGAACCCGTTCGTCCCCATCCCGGCTGGTCCGAACAGAACCCGGCCGACTGGTGGAACGCCATGCTCGAAGCGGCAGACAAGCTCGCCAAGGCCCATCCATCCGAGATGGCCGCGGTCAAGGGTATCGGCCTTTCCGGCCACATGCATGGCGCAACGCTTCTGGGTAAGAACGACGAAGTCCTTCGCCCCTGCATCCTTTGGAACGACGGACGCTCGGCTGCCGAATGCGCCGAAATGGAAGCCGCACTGCCAAGCCTCCGTGCCATCGCCGGCAACATCGCCATGCCCGGCTTCACGGCGCCCAAGATCGCCTGGGTGAGAAAGCACGAGCCGGAGATTTACGCCAAGATCGCCAAGGTGCTGCTGCCCAAGGCCTATGTGCGCCTGCTGCTGACCAGCGAACATGTCGAGGAAATGTCCGATGCCTCGGGCACGCTCTGGCTCGATGTCGGCAAGCGCGACTGGTCCGATGAACTGCTGGCTGTCACCGGCCTCAACCGCTCCCACATGCCGCGCCTCGTCGAAGGCTCGGCCTCTTCGGGTATTCTGAAACCCGAACTTGCCCGCCGCTGGGGCATGAGTGGCAGCGTCGTCGTCGCAGGCGGCGCCGGTGACAATGCCGCCGCCGCCTGCGGCATCGGCGCGATCAAGCCCGGCGAGGGCTTTGTCTCGCTCGGCACCTCGGGCGTGCTATTTGTCTCCAACGACCGCTTCCGCCCCAACACCAAGGGCGCCGTTCACGCCTTCTGCCACGCCATCCCCGATACCTGGCACCAGATGGGCGTCATCCTCTCGGCCACCGACAGCCTCAACTGGTTGAGCAAGATCACCAGCCAGGATCCCGCAAAACTCTCCGGCGCCGCAGAGACCGGCTACAAGGGACCGGGCGAGGAAATCTTCCTCCCCTACCTTTCCGGCGAGCGCACCCCGCACAACAATGCCGGCGCGCGCGGTAGCTTTGTCGGCCTCAGCCACTCGACCGATCCCGGCCTCATGGCCCAGGCCGTGATGGAAGGCGTCGCCTTTGCCTTTCGCGATTGCCAACGCGTGCTGAAAGATGCCGGCACCGAAATGGGGCGCCTCCTCGCCGTTGGCGGCGGGTCGCGTTCCGATCTGTGGCTGAAGCTCATTGCCACCAATCTAGATACCGAAATCGCCATCCCTGAGGATGGCGATTTCGGCGGTGCGCTTGGCGCTGCCCGGCTCGCGCTCTGCGCTGCCGAAGGCGCCGATCCCACCGAGATCATGACCATGCCTGGGATCAAGCGGGTGGTGAGCCCCGATCGCAGCCTTTCACAAGCCTATTCCGACCAATATGCGCGTTATCGCGCGCTCTACCCCGCCATCGAGGAGGCCCGTAAATGACTGATTTCTTCAAGGGTATTTCGCCCGTCAAGTTCGAGGGACCCAGTTCCCGTAATCCGCTCGCCTATCACCACTACAACAAGGACGAGATGGTCCTTGGCAAGCGGATGGAAGACCATATCCGTCCCGCCATCGCCTACTGGCACACCTTTGCCTGGGAAGGCGGCGACCCGTTCGGTGGCCGCACTTTTGATCGCCCGTGGTATGCCGGCAGCCCGATGGAAGGCGCCAAGGTCAAGGCAGATGTCGCATTCGAGCTCTTCGATCTCCTCGATGCGCCGTTCTTCTGCTTCCACGATGCCGACGTCGCTCCGGAAGGCGCAACGCTCGCCGAAAGCAACAAGAACCTCCGCACCATCACCGACATCTTCGCAAAGAAGATGCAGTCTTCGCGCACCAAGCTCCTCTGGGGCACGGCGAACCTCTTCTCCAACCGCCGCTACATGGGCGGCGCTGCGACCAATCCGGACCCATATGTATTCGCCTATGCCGCAGGTCAGGTGAAGACCATGCTGGAAATCACCCACGAGTTGGGTGGTGCGAACTACGTGCTCTGGGGCGGCCGCGAAGGCTACGAAACCCTGCTCAATACCGACATGAAGAAGGAACGCGATCAGGCCGGTCGCTTCCTTAGCCTCGTCGTCGAGCACGCCAACAAGATCGGCTACAAGGGCACGCTGCTGATCGAACCAAAGCCGCAGGAGCCCACCAAGCACCAGTACGACTACGACGTCGCGACGGTTTACGGCTTCCTCAAGGAATTCGGCCTCGAAAAGATCGTCAAGTGCAACATCGAGGTGGGCCATGCCTTCCTCGCCGGGCACTCCTTCGAGCATGAGCTGGCGCTGGCCCGCGCGCTCGGCATTCTCGGTTCGGTCGATGCCAACCGCAACGACCTGCAGTCTGGCTGGGACACCGACCAGTTCCCCAACAACCCGGGCGAAATGGCGCTGGCCTTCTACCAGATCCTGAAGAACGGCGGCCTCGGCACTGGCGGCTTCAATTTCGACGCCAAGGTCCGCCGCCAGTCGATCGACCCGGCAGACCTCCTTTATGGCCACATCGGCGGTCTCGATATCCTCGCCCGCGGCCTCAAGGGCGCCGTAGCGATGATCGAAGACGGCACCTTCGACAAGGCGCTCGATACCCGCTACGCTGGCTGGAACGAGAAGGGCGCCGCTGCCATGCTGAAAGGCGAGCGTACGCTTGAGCAGATCGCTCAGTGGGTCGAAGCCGACAACATCAACCCGCAGCCCAAATCCGGCCAGCAGGAATATCTCGAGAACCTGGTCAACCAGTTCGTGTGATCGAACTGTCCCACGCACAGGCTTCCTTCTCCCCTTGAGGGAGAAGGTGGCGCGAAGCGCCGGTTGAGGGGTCCCGTATCGATTGCGATGCGCGTTCCGAGCGTAAGCGAGGAGCGAACTCCTCCAACTTCCCCTCACCCGCCCGCCTTGCGGGCACCCTCTCCCTCAAGGGGAGAGGGAGGCAACCGAGACTCACATGCCCACCATCCGTAACCCCATCCTCCCCGGATTCAATCCCGACCCCTCGATCCTGCGCGTGGGTGATGACTATTACATCGCCACCTCGACCTTCGAATGGTATCCGGGCGTGCAGATCCATCACTCGAAGGATCTCGCCAACTGGGATTTGGTCACCCGCCCGCTGACCCGCGCCTCCCAGCTCGATATGCGTGGCGATCCGGATTCGTGCGGGGTGTGGGCGCCCTGCCTCAGCCATGATGGCGAGCAGTTTTTCCTCATCTATACCGACGTCAAGCGCAAGGATGGCTCGTTCAAGGACGCGCACAACTACCTCGTCACCGCGCCCTCGATCGAAGGTCCATGGTCCGATCCGGTCTACATGAACTCATCGGGCTTCGACCCGTCGCTGTTTCATGACGACGACGGCAAAAAGTGGTTCGTCAACATGCTGTGGGACCATCGTGTGCGCCCGCTGCTGTTTGCCGGCATCGCGCTCCAGGAATATGACCACAAGGCCAGAAAGCTCGTCGGCCCGATCAAGAACATCTACCAGGGCACAGACCTCAAGCTCGTCGAAGGCCCGCATCTTTATAAGCGCGACGGCAAGGACGGCCGGCCCTGGTACTATCTGCTGACCGCCGAGGGCGGCACGGGCTACGAACACGCCGTCACCTTCGCCCGCTCGCGCAACATCGATGGGCCCTACGAAACCCACCCCATCCAGCACATCCTCACCGCCAAGGATTCGCCGCTTAATGCTGTGCAGCGCTCGGGCCATGGCGATCTGGTCGAAACGCCCGACGGCAAGACCTTCCTTGTTCACCTGATGGGCCGGCCGACGACGCAAAAACGCCGCTGCGTCCTTGGCCGCGAAACCGGCATCCAGGAAGCCTATTGGGGCGCCGATGACTGGCTCTGGGTCAAGAACGGCCCGGTGCCGTCGCTCGAAGTCGAGGTTCCCGGCACTCGGGACGAAACCGAATACTGGGCCGAGCAGCGCTACAGCTTTGAGACCCTGCACCAGGACTTCCAGTGGCTCCGCACCCCTGAGACCGAGCGCATCTTCAGGCTCGAAGGCGGCGCACTGAAGCTGATCGGCCGCGAGGCGATCGGCTCGTGGTTCGAGCAGGCGCTCGTCGCCCGCCGCCAGACGCACTTTTCCTATGATGCCGAAGTGACGCTCGACTTCTCGCCGGTCGATGAGCGCCAGTTCGCCGGCATCACCGGCTACTATGGCCGCTACAACTTCCATTACCTCACGGTCACCGCCCATTCCGATGGCAAGCGCGAGCTGCTGATCATGAGCTCGCTTGCGAGCCACCCCGATGGCAAGCTCAGCTTCCCCTCCGACCCGGTGCCGTTGCCGCAGGAGGGGCCGGTCCGGCTGAAGATCGAAATCCGCGGCCCAAAACTGCAGTTCTTCTATGCAGCAGGCGACGCCAAGGCGGGCGGCAACTGGCAGCCGGTGGGCGCGGCTCTCGATGCATCGCTCCTCTCGGACGAGTGCGGTGGTCACGCCGAGCATGGCAGCTTTACCGGTGCGTTCGTTGGCATGGCCTGCTCAGACCTCAACGGCACAGCCAAAGAAGCGACCTTCACCGACTTTGTCTATCGGCCGGTGCACGACGCATCCGACCGATACTGACTTTGGCCATTTGAGGTGTTGAGGCGCGGCAGGGGGAGTTGGCAGGGCAGGCCAAAGCTCCTAACGTCGCGCCTTTCATTTTACTGAAATGGCCTGATGGACCAAACCCCTTTCGAAGCGCCCGACGCCGCCCAAACGGCTGCAGACCTGTCGGTCATCACCCCGATGATGGCGCAGTTCCTTGAGATCAAGGCGGTCAATCCCGGTTATTTGCTGTTCTACCGGATGGGCGATTTCTACGAGATGTTCTTTGAGGATGCCGAGATCGCCAGCCAGGCGCTCGGTATCGTCCTGACCAAGCGCGGCAAACACCAGGGCGCCGATATCCCGATGTGCGGCGTCCCCATCCACGCCGCGCAGGACTATCTCAAAAAGCTCATCAGCCTCGGCCATCGCGTCGCCATCTGCGAGCAGATGGAGGATCCCGCTGAAGCCAAAAAGCGCGGCTCGAAATCACCGGTGAAGCGCGACGTCGTCCGCCTCATCACCCGCGGCACGCTCACCGAAGACGACCTCTTGCCCGCCCGCGCCGCCAACTATCTCGCGGCGCTCGCCATGGTCCGCCATGGAGAGACCGATTATGCGCTGGCCTGGGCTGACGTCTCGACCGGCCAGACGGCGGTCCTCGATATCGCCGCCGACGCCATCACCGACGAACTCGCTCGCCTTGAGCCTGCCGAGCTGCTGGTCAGCGACCTGACCCTCGATGCGCTCCGCGCCCACAAAGTCGGCTTGCCGGAAGCAGCACTTGTGCAGATGCCGTCACAGCTTTTCGACAGCGCCGCTGCCAGCGACCGGATTGCCACGGCCTTTCCCAATAGCGAAGTCGACCCCACCGCCTTCTCGCGCGCCGGCCGCGCGGCCTTCGGCGCGCTCTGTGAATATGTGCGCGAGAGCCAGAAGGGCGTCCCGGTCGCCCTCAGCGCGCCGACCACCGAGACCATCTCGGAATTCATGGCGATCGATGCCGCGACCCGCGCCTCGCTCGAACTGCTGGTCACCCAGCGCGGCGAGGAAAAGGGCGCTCTGCGTTCCGAGATCGATCTCTGCGTGACCCCGGCAGGCTCACGCCTCCTCGCCCAGCGCCTCGCCGCCCCGCTTGCCGGTTCGGCGCCAATTAACTCCCGGCTCGATGCCGTGGCGGCACTGGTGGGTGATGGCCTCCTGACCCAGCGGTTGCGACAAGACCTCAAGACCATCCCCGACCTCACCCGCTCGTTGACCCGCCTGATGCTGGATCGCGGCGGGCCGCGCGATCTTCGTGCCGTGGCTTTGGCGGTTGAAGGCGCCATGGCCCTCGCCAGTCGGCTCGCAACCCTCACCGATGCCCCATCCGAGCTTTCCGCCATCGCGGCAACGCTCGCCAATGCGCCATCTGCCCTTGCCGCAGAACTGCTGGCTGCCATCGACGACGAGCCGCCTCTCTTGGCCCGCGACGGCGACTTTGTGCGCAAGGGATACGATGCGACCCTCGATGACGAGCGGGCGCTCGCCACCGAAACCCGGGGTGTCGTCGCCGCGCTCCAGGCCCGGCTGATGGACGAGACCGACGTCCGGTCCTTGAAGATCCGGCACAACGGCGTTTTGGGCTACTTCGTCGAAGTTCCGGCCAACCACGGCACCAGGCTGCTGGAGCCACCGCACCGCGACACCTTCATCCATCGCCAGACGCTCGCAAATGCAATGCGGTTCACCACCGCCGAGCTCGCCGAACTCGAAGGCCGCATCGCCAAGGCCCATGACGCCGCGCTGGCGCTTGAAGCAGCGGTATTCACCCGCCTGCAGGCCGCAATCGGCGCCGAAACCAGCGGCCTCCGCGCCGTCGCCGATGCGCTGGCCCAACTCGATGTCGCCGCGGGTCTGGCGCAACTCGCCATGACGCGCAGTTTCTGCCGGCCCGTGGTCGATGACAGCCTCGCCTTCAGCATCGCAGGCGGCCGTCACCCGGTGGTTGAGTCCAATGTCCGACGCCAAAATGGCGTCTTCGTCGAAAACGGCGCCGAGCTCTCCGGCGGCGCGCTGTGGCTGATCACCGGCCCCAACATGGGCGGCAAATCCACCTTCCTCCGCCAGAATGCGCTGATCGCCATCCTCGCCCAGATGGGGAGTTTCGTTCCGGCGACTTCCGCCCATATCGGGGTCGTCGACCGCGTCTTTTCTCGTGTCGGCGCATCTGACGATATCGGCGGCGGGCGCTCGACCTTCATGGTCGAAATGGTCGAAACCGCCGCCATCCTCAACCGCGCCACCTCGCGGTCCTTGGTCATCCTGGATGAAATCGGCCGCGGCACGGCCACCTTTGATGGCCTCTCGATCGCCTGGGCCGCTGTCGAAGCACTGCACGACGAAACCCGCTGCCGTGCGCTCTTTGCGACGCATTTCCACGAGATGACCGCGCTGGCCAAGACCCTCGCCCGCGTCACCAACCACACCATGAAAGTGCGTGAGTGGGAGGGTGAGGTGGTCTTCCTCCACGAAGTCGCCGAAGGCGCGGCCGACCGCAGCTACGGTATCCAGGTGGCCAAACTCGCCGGCCTGCCGGAAAAAGTCTTGGCCCGTGCGCGTCAGGTCTTGGGTGTTCTTGAGCAGCGCGCCGCCGCTGGCCAAAGGTCTTCCGGACACATTGTTGGCGTGCTAGACGATTTACCGCTCTTTGCCCACCAACCGCCGCCACCTAAGGCGACTGTTAATCCCCTCTATGACAAGCTCGACCAGGTCCGGGCCGACGATTTGACCCCCCGCGAAGCGATTGACCTGATTTACGAGCTCAAGAAAATCCGCGATGCAACTCGCCGAAACTGATAGCCGTCCGCGAAAACCGACATTTCATCTCGTCCACGCCGAGACGATCCTTGCTGCTATCAAGGCGCAGATCGGCGACCAGTCCCCCAAGGCCGCGCCCGCGCGCGCCCTGGTACTGCAGCACCTGCGCGGTGTCCTCGCGGACGCGCGCAAGAGCGCCGAAATGGAGCTGATGGCCAACGGCAAGGGCACCCGCTGCGCCATGAACCTGTCGGCGGCGGAAGACGAAATCATCCGCGCCATTCACCTCTTCGCCACGCGCGAAGTCTATCCGGTCGACAACCCCTCCGGTGCCGAAATGGTATCGATCGCAGCCGTCGGCGGTTATGGCCGCGGCACGCTCGCCCCCGGCTCCGACATCGATCTGCTGTTTATCCTGCCCTATAAGCAGACCCCCTGGGGCGAGCAGATCACCGAATACATCCTCTATATGCTGTGGGACCTCGGCCAGAAGGTCGGCCACGCCGTGCGCTCGGTCGATGACTGCATCCGCATGGCCCGCTCCGACATGACCGTGCGCACCGCCACCCTCGAGGCGCGCTACCTCACCGGCGACAGGGCGCTGTTTGCCGAGCTGCAGCAGCGGTTCGAAAACGAGATCATGCCGCGTACCGGCCCGGAGTTCATCGCCGCCAAGATGGCCGAGCGCGACGAGCGCCACCGCCAGATGGGCAATACCCGCTACGTCGTCGAGCCCAACATCAAGGACGGCAAGGGAGGCCTGCGCGACCTCCACACCCTGTTCTGGATCGGCAAGTACTTCTACCGCGTCAAGACCAGCGCCGAGCTGGTGGGGAAGGGCGTGCTCAGCGCCGAGGAGTACCGGCTCTTCATCCGCGCCGAGGATTTCCTCTGGGCCATCCGCTGCCACCTCCACTATGTCACCGGCCGCGCCGAGGAAAAGCTGACCTTCGACGTCCAGCCCGATCTCGCCGCCCGCCTCGGCTATTCCGAGCGTGCCGGCATGCTGGCGGTCGAGCGCTTCATGAAGCGCTATTTCCTCGTCGCCAAGGATGTCGGCGACCTGACCCGCATCTTTTGCGCCTCACTCGAATTCGATCACGCCAAGCCGCTCGATATGGTCGGGCGCGTCCTCGCCCCGTTCCGCCGCGGCAAGGTGGCGATCAAGGGCGAAACCGATTTCGTCATCGATTCCGGCCGGCTCAACATCGCCAATCCTGCCGTGTTCGAAAAAGACCCGCGAAACCTGATCAAGGGCTTTATGCTCGCGGGCCAGCGCGACCTGCATCTCCACCCCGATGCCATCAAGGCGATCCGCCGCTCGTTCCGGCTCATCGGCCATGACCTGAGGAACGACAAGCAGGCCAATGCCTGGTTCCTCCAGATCCTCACCGCCCCCACCTATGTCGAACGCATCCTTCGGCAGATGAACGAGAGCGGCGTGCTTGGGCGCTTCGTGCCGGAATTCGGCAAGATCGTCGCGCTCATGCAGTTCAACATGTACCACCACTACACCGTGGATGAGCACCTGATCCGCGCCGTCGGCGTCATGGCCGAAATCGCCAATGGCGGGCTGCGCGACCAGCTGCCGCTGACCCACGAACTGCTGCCCCACCTCAACGACACGCGGCTGCTCTATGTCGCGCTGTTCCTCCACGATATCGCCAAGGGCCGCCCCGAAGATCACTCGATCGCCGGTGCGCGCATCGCGCGCAAATTCTGCCCCCGCCTCGGGCTCGATGCCGCCGAGACCGATACCGTCGCCTGGTTGATCGAATATCACCTCTTGATGAGCGAGATCGCGCAGTCCCGCGACATCCAGGACCCCGATACCGCCAAGGCCTTTGCCGACATCGTCCAATCCCCGCAGCGTTTGTCGCTGCTGATGATCCTCACCGCCTGCGATATTCGTGCAGTTGGCCCGGGCGTGTGGACCGGCTGGAAGGGCTCGCTGCTCCGCTCGCTCTACTACGCCACCGAGCCACTGCTGTCCGGCGGCCATTCCCACGTCACCCAGCGCGATCGCATCGAGGCCGCCAAATCGGTGCTGCGCGGCGCGCTCAATGCCTGGCCGCAAGCGGACGTCGAAACCTATCTCGGCCGCCAGTACGACCACTACTGGCTGCGCGCCGAGCCCGAACTGCAGATCGAGCATGCACGCATGATCCGCGCTGCCGATCACGCCGAGCACATGTTTGCCGGCTCCATCCGCATAAAGGCCTTCGAGGGCATCACCGAGGTCAGCTTTTACACCCCGGACCATCCGCGCCTGCTGTCGATCATCGCCGGCGCCTGCACCATGTGCGATGCCTCGATCATCGGCGCCCAGATCTTCGGCACCCGCGATGGCCGCGCCATCGACACCTTCCGGCTGCGCCGGAGCTTCACCTCCGACGAAGACGAAAAAGTCCGCGCTACCCGCATCATCGATACGGTCAAGCAACTCCTCCAAGGCAAGCGCCAGGTGCTGATCGATCTCGGCAAGGAAAGCCGCCACAACCGCCGCCTCAAACCCTTCAGCCTTCCCGCCCAGGTGGTTGTCAGCAACACGATTTCGGAAAAGTTCACCGTCATCGAGGTCATGGGCCTCGACCGGACCGGGCTTCTTCACCAGCTCACCCGCGAGATTTCCGACCTCAACCTCACCATCGGCTCGGCCCATATCGGCACATATGGCGAAAAGGCGGTCGACGTTTTCTATGTGACCGATTTGACCGGCCATAAGATCGAGTCCAAAGCCCGCCAGAAGAAGATCCACGACGCCCTCCTCGGCGTCTTCAACGCCGTCCACGAAGAGCCCGTGCCCAAGGTGGCGCATGGGTAGGCAACTGGCTGCGGCTATCGCTTATGAACAGTAAGGCCCCCTCACCCGGCGCTACGCGCCGACCTCTCCCCCAAGGGAGAGGTGTCGAGGTGGCGCGATCGTGCCTCAGCTTGCCTCTCCCTTTGGGAGAGAGGTCGGCTGAAGGCCGGGTGAGGGGGCCTTACTTTCTGGATCCCGCCGGACTACGTCCGTGAGCCTCTTCCGTAACTTCATCAATGTCGGGCTGCTGACCACCGGCAGCCGGGTCCTCGGCTTTGTGCGTGATGCGCTGGTCGCGGCAGTGCTCGGCACTGGCCCCGCCGCCGACGCCTACCTGGCCGCCTTCCGTTTCCCCAATCTCTTCCGGCGCCTCTTCGCCGAAGGGGCCTTCAACACCGCGTTTATCCCGCTCTTTGCCAAGGCCATCGAGCAGGAAGGGATGGAACCCGCCCGGCTCTGGGCTGCGCGTATCATGAGCTGGCTGGTCGCGGTGGTGCTGGTCGTCACCGTCTTTGCCGAAATCGCCATGCCGTGGGTGCTGGCGCCGTTCGTTCCGGGCTTCCTCAACGATCCGGCCAAATACGAGCTGACGGTTCTCCTCACCCGGATCTGCTTTCCTTACCTCATGTGTATGTCGTTGATGGCCGCCTATGCGGCGATCCTCAACGGGCTGGGGAAGTTTTCGGCCGCGGCCTTCGCGCCGATCCTGCTCAACATTGTCATGATCGCCTTCATGGCGCCGCTGGTGCTCTGGCCAAACACCGATGTGCAAACCGCCATCTGGATCGCCATCGGCACGATCGCGGGCGGCATCGCACAGCTGGCGCTGGTCTATGCCGCCATCCGGCGCGCCGGCTTCGTGCCCCGCCTGCACTGGCCCAAGTTCGATGCCGATGTGAAGCGCTTCTGGATTCTCGCCATCCCGGCCGTGATCGCCGGCGGCATCACCCAGGTTAACATCTTCGTTGGCACCATCATCGCCTCATCCGCCGACAGCGCCATCGCCTATCTCTATTATGCAGATCGGCTCTACCAGTTGCCGCTCGGCATCATCGGCATCGCCATCGGCACTGTGCTGCTGCCCGAACTCTCACGGCATTTGAAGGGTGGGCGCGCCAAGGAAGCCGACGCGGCGCAGAACCAGTCGCTGCTGCTCTCGATGTTCCTGTCGATGCCCGCCGCCACCGCGTTGATCGCACTCTCGGTGCCCATCGTCCGCGTGCTGTTCCAGCGCGGCGCCTTCAGCGGCATCGATACGCTCGAAACCGCCAACACCCTGATCTGGTTCTCGGCGGGCCTTCCCGCCTATGTCTTGATCCGCGTGCTGCAGCCGGGCTTTTTCGCCCGCGAAGACACCCGCACCCCGACCGCTTTCGCCGGCATATCTGTGGTCATCAACATCGTCTTCTCGCTCGCCCTGTTCCCGTTTCTCGCCCATGTCGGCATCGCCATAGCGACCTCCGTTGCGGCTTGGGCGAACGCCGCGCTCCTCGCCATCTGGCTCGGTCGTCGTGGCCATTTCCGCCTCGCTTCCAGCGAATGGCGCCGGCACTTCCTGATCATTGCCATTTCGGTCGCCATGGCCGCAATGCTGTGGGGGCTGGCCATTCCGCTCGCGCCGTTCTTTGCCGTCGATGCGCCGCTCATCGTACAACTGCTGGCGCTCGGCGGTCTCGTCACCCTTGGGCTCGCGGTCTATTTCGGCCTTGCCCATGTTTCGGGCGCCCAGCGGCTCGATCTCGTGCTCAATCGCTTGCGGCGCCGGGGCTCGAAAGGGTAAAGCCTTCCCCGTTCAGCTTTCGGGATCATCATGGCCTTCATCCCTCGCGTCTTTTCCGGCATCAAGCCCTCCGGCGATCTGCACCTTGGCAACTATCTTGGCGCTATCCGCCGCTTCGTGCCGCTGCAGCAGACCCACGAGACGATCTATTGCGTCGTCGATATGCACGCCATCACCGTCTGGCAGGAGCCCGAAGACCTGCGCCGCTGGACCTATGAGATCGCCGCCGCCTATATCGCGTCCGGGCTCGATCCCAAAAAGTCGATCATCTTCAACCAGTCACAGGTCGTCGAGCACGCCGAACTCGGTTGGATCTTCAACTGCGTGGCGCGCGTCGGCTGGATGATGCGCATGACTCAGTTCAAGGACAAGGCGGGCGGCGAAGGCGGCGAAAACTCAGAAGCCGTGTCACTGGGCCTTTTTGCCTATCCTTCGCTGATGGCGGCCGATATCCTGCTCTACAAAGCTACGGGCGTGCCGGTCGGTGACGATCAGAAGCAGCACCTCGAGCTGACGCGCGATATCGCCAAGAAGTTCAACCACGATTTCCGCAAGCAGATCAAAGGGCTGGGCTTTGACGAGGACTATTTCCCGCTGACCGATACTCTGGTCACAGGTCCCGCCACGCGCGTCATGAGTCTCAAGGACGGCAAGAAGAAGATGTCAAAGTCCGACGCATCGGACATGTCGACCATCTACATGATGGACGATGCCGACACGATCTCGAAAAAGATCAAGCGCGCCACCACCGACCCCGAGTCCCTGCCAACCGAGGCTGCCGGCCTCGAAGGCCGCGCCGAGGCCGCCAATCTCGTCGCCATCTATGCCTCGCTGGCCGATCAGAGCGTCGATCAGGTGCTGGCCGAGTTCGGCGGCTCCGGTTGGGGCAAGTTCAAGCCGGCCCTAGCCGATCTCGCCGTTTCCGTCCTCTCCCCCATTGCCGGCGAGATGCGCCGGCTGGTGGGCGACCGGGCCGAGATGGATAAGATCCTCCGCGACGGCGCTGACCGCGCCCGCGCCATCGCCATCCCGCACATGGATGAAATCCGACAGATCGTCGGCTTTGTCCGCTGACTTGCTGGCAGGGCCTCGTTCTGGGACAATGATACCAATGTCAGATGGGGTGCGGCGCCTTGGCTGAGAGCGAACAGAGTTCGAAGCGGAAGTTTCTTGTCGTCATCGACGACACGCCCGAGTCCGACCGGGCCATCACCTTTGCGGCCAACCGGGTGCACCGGGTTGGCGGCACTGTAGTATTGCTGGCGGTCATCGAAACCCAGGATTTTGCGCAGTTCCTCGGTGTCGAGGAAGTCATGCGCGCCGAGGCCCGGGAAAACGCTGAGCGCCTGCTTGATGCGCGCCTGGCACGCATTTCAGCCATCGGCGATATCCGGACCGAAACGGTGATCCGCGAAGGCGACCTCCGTGAGGAGATCGAAAAGGTCGTCGCTGCGGACTCGGGCATCGGTATCCTCGTCCTCGCCGCCTCGAGCGCCAAGGAAGGCCCCGGCCAGCTCATCACCGATTTCGCCACCCGCGCCGCCACGAGTGCCCTGCCGGTGATCGTCACCATCATCCCCGGCACCATGAGTGACGACGAGATCATTGCGGCAACGTGATGGATGTGATGCCTTGCAATCTGTGGTTCAAAATCCTATTTTAGAACCATTCTAACGCGAACTTGCGGATCCCAACATGTTCATCCAGACCGAATCGACACCCAATCCGGCAACCCTGAAGTTCCTGCCCGGTCGCGACGTCGTCGTGGGTGAGCCGCGCGATTTCCGCACGTCCGAGTCGGCCGGCATTTCACCACTCGCCACCGCACTCTTCGAAGTTCCGGGTGTGGAAGGTGTCTTCCTCGGGTCCGATTTCATCTCCGTAACCAAGGATAGCGCCGAGTGGAGCCATATCAAGCCGGCCATCCTCGGCGTCATCATGGAGCATTTCCTCTCCGGCAAGCCCGTCATCGCCGATGGCACTGCTGAGCAGGAAACAGGCGACGAGTTCTTTGAAGAGTCCGATTCCGAGACCGTCGAAGTGATCAAGGAACTGCTCGCCACCCGCGTGCGTCCAGCGGTCGCCATGGATGGCGGCGATATCACCTTCAAGGGCTTCAAGGAGGGCACCGTGTTCCTCCACATGCAGGGCGCCTGCTCGGGCTGCCCGTCATCGACGGCGACGCTCAAATCCGGCATCGAAAACCTTCTCCGCCACTTTGTGCCTGGCGTCGAGGCCGTGCAGCAGGTCTGACTGCCTAAAGCATACGCAGCTTCGAGATCTTCCCTCTCCCCTTGAGGGAGAGGGTGCCCGAAGGGCGGGTGAGGGGAAGTAGCCTCTCGACGCCGGCCATCGCTGCGCCTATCTGTCTGACCATGCACACGCCCCTCCTCGCCATCGATACTGCCGCGCCTCGCCTGCAACTGGCGCTGCTGATCGGTGACCGCGCCGACACGCTGGTCGAGGACATGGCCCAGGGCCAGGCGGAGCGGCTGATCCCGGCCATCGATGAGTTGCTGGCGCGCAATTCCATCACCTATGCGGACCTCCGCCGCATCGCCGTCACCACCGGCCCTGGCTCCTTCACCGGCCTCCGCATCGGGCTCAGCGCCGCCCGTGGCTTCGGTCTGGCGCTCGATATCCCGGTGGTTGGCGTCCCCTCGCTCCTCGCGCTCTCGCTGGCGACCCAGTGCACCCAGCTGGCGGTCCTCCTCGATGCGCGTCGGGACGAGGCCTATTTCCAGGTCTTTTCGGGTCCAGGCATTCCCGTCGGACATCCCGAACTGCTGCCAATTGCCGAGGCGCGTCGTCAGGTCCCTGTGGGCGCCGACCTCATCACCTCCGCCTTTGTCGATATCGCCGCGCTCACCCGCTTTGCAGCAACCCTCGATCCTGCTGCCTATCCGCCGGACGCAGCCTATATTCGCGACGCCGATGCCAAGGCGCAGGAAAAGTTCCGCGTCGCCCGGGTGACCCCGTCATGAAACTCTGGATGGGCCCCGCCGGCCTCCATATCGAGCCCGCCCAGACCCGGGACGCCGACACCATCGCCAAGCTCCACACCATGGGCTTTTACCGCGGCTGGCCGCGCGAGGACTTCGTCTCCTACATCGCGGGCGAGGGCACGCCGCTCTTTGTCGCCTGTGACGCCAAGCGCAAGATCGCCGGCTTTTCCATGCTTCGCATCGTCGGCGACGAGGCGGAACTCATGACCATTGCGGTCGATCCGAAGTGGCGGAAGCGCGGCGTCGGCGTGGCCCTCCTCAGAGCAATGCTCGATGACCTCCTGATGTCCACCGCCAAGCGGCTGTTCCTCGAGGTGGCGGCCGACAACGTCGCCGCCCTCCGCCTCTACGCCAAATTCGGGTTCCAGAAGGTCTCGGAACGCAAGGGCTACTACCCCCGGCCTGACGGCACCCCGGCGACCGCTATTGTCATGGCGCGCGATCTTGGGTAACCCGGATCAGGTGAGAAACGGGGACCGCCGATGAGCAAGACCGGCATCCTGACGCTCGAAGAGCAGTGTGCTGAAAAAGGCATGCGCATGACCGACCAGCGTCGCGTCATCGCGCAGGTCATTGAGCAAGCCTCAGACCATCCCGATGTCGAAGAACTCTATCGCCGCGCCAGCGCCATCGACGGCCGCATCTCGCTCTCGACCGTCTACCGCACCCTGAGCCTCTTCGAAGAAGCCGGGCTCGTCACCAAGCACGACTTCCGCGACGGCCGTGCCCGGTTCGAACCCATCCCCGACGAGCACCACGACCACCTGATCGATATCCGCACCGGCAAGGTCATCGAGTTCCGCAACGAGGAAATCGAAGCCATCCAGGAGATCATCGCCAAGCGGCTCGGCTACAAACTGGTCGATCACCGGCTCGAACTTTATGCCGTCTCCATCACCCCCGAGGACAAGCAGAAATGATCTTCCGGATCCTGTTCTTCGTCTTCGGTTATTTACCGTTCATGATTGTGTTCGTTCCTGGCCAGTTCATCATCACGCGGCTGGGCCTGAGCTGGAATTTCATCCCACGCTGGTTCCACTGGTTCGGCTGCAAATTCCTGGGCATGAACGTCACCGTCATCGGCACGCCCTCTACCAATCGCGCCACCCTGTTGGTCTCCAACCACATCTCGTGGACCGACATCATCGCCGTGGGATCGAAGGCTGATGTGACGTTCGTTGCCAAATCCGAGGTGAAAAAGTGGTTCTTCGTGAGCTTCATGGCCACCCTGCAGCGCACCCTCTATGTCGACCGCAAGAAGCGCTCAGACGCCCACCGCGCCTCACGTGAGATGGGCAAACGCATGGCTTCGGGCGGCGCCGTGCTGCTGTTTGCCGAGGGACAGTCGGATATTGGCACTCACGTGCTGCCGTTCCGCTCGGCCCTGATCGGCGCCGCGCAACACGCCATGCAGGACGCCGGTGCCGGTGAAGTAATGATCCAGCCCCTCACCATCGCCTATACCAGGCTGCAGGGCCTGCCGGTCGGCCGCACGGATCGCTCCTTCATCGCCTGGATCAAGTCCAAGTCAATAAAGCAGAATTTGACCGAAATCCTCACCGGCGGCACCCGCGATGTGACCCTGGCATTCGGCACGCCACAGGTGCTGAGCGCAGGGTCTGACCGCAAGCTTGTGGCCAGGCAGATGGAAACCGAAGTCCGCCGGATGCTGGTCGCGCTCAATCGCGGCACGGCGCTGCCTACGGCGACGACCCCCGCCGAATAGGCGATAACGCGCCTTCCTTCACAGGGCCTCTGGTTGGGTGTATTGACCCCGCCATGACCGAGACCCTGATCCCAACCAAGAAGCTGTTCATCAAGACCTACGGGTGCCAGATGAACGTCTATGACAGCGACCGCATGGCGGACGCGCTGGCGCCGCACGGCTATGAGCCGGTGCAGGTCATGGAAGATGCCGATCTCGTTGTTCTAAACACCTGTCACATCCGGGAAAAAGCCTCAGAGAAGGTGTTCTCAGAACTCGGCCGCCTGCGCGATCTGCGCGAGGAGCGGCGGGCCAACGGGCAGGATCTGATGATCGGGGTGGCCGGTTGTGTGGCGCAGGCCGAGGGCGAGGAGATCGTCCGGCGCGCGCCATCGGTGGACCTGGTGTTCGGGCCCCAGAGCTATCACCGGCTTCCGGAGCTGATTGCCCGTGCGCACAACGGCGCGCGCGTGGTTGAAACCGAGTTTCCAACGGAAGACAAGTTTGAGCACCTGCCGCCAGCGAAGAAAGAAGTGACGCTGGCACGGGGACTTACGGCGTTTTTGACAGTGCAGGAGGGTTGCGACAAGTTCTGCTCTTTCTGCGTTGTCCCCTATACGCGCGGCACCGAGGTCAGCCGGCCGCTGGAGCAGGTGCTGCGCGAGGCAGCGAACTTGGCAGAGGCAGGAGTGCGTGAGCTGACACTGCTCGGCCAAAACGTCAATGCTTACCATGGGTTGGATGCCAAAGGGCGGAGCGTTGCGCTCGGCGAACTCTGCTATCGGTTGGCCGAAATCCCCGGCATTGCCCGCATCCGCTATACCACCAGCCACCCGCTCGACATGACCGATGAGCTGATCGAGGCGCATCGTGATCTCGCTGCGCTGATGCCCTATCTGCACCTGCCGGTGCAGTCGGGATCTGACCGGGTGCTCAAGGCGATGAACCGCCGCCACACCCGCGCCATCTACATGAACACGATCCAACGGATCATGGCCGCCAAACCGGACATGGCGCTGTCGGGCGACTTCATCGTCGGCTTTCCCGGCGAGACCGATGCTGAATTCGAAGAGACGCTGTCGATCGTCAAAGAGGTCGGCTACGCCTCGGCTTATACCTTCAAATACTCCTCCCGCCCCGGCACGCCCGGCGCGACGATGCAGGATCAAGTCCCCGAAGCGGTCAAGACCGAGCGGCTCACCCGGCTCAATGACCAGATCAACCTTCAGATGCACGCCTTCCATCGTTCCGTGGTCGGCAAGACCCTGCCGGTGCTGATCGAGAAGGTCGGGCGGCAGGCAGGCCAGATCGGCGGCCGCTCGCCCTACCTTCAGGCCGTGCACATGGATGGCCCGGCGCGGCTGATCGGCCAGATCGTGCCGGTCGAAATCATCGAGGCGCGAAATAATTCACTGGTTGGTAAGATTGTCACAGTCGGGGAACCGAATTCTGCTAGCGTTGTTGAGTCTCGCGCACAGGCGGCCCATATTTGAAGGGGTCCGCTATAAGGAGCCCCAGAGATTTGAGCAGGTACGTGTCCCCGACGTCCGATAACGCCCATTCCTCCCAGCTAGAACTCGCTTTCGAAGACAACAAGCTCGCCGCGCAACTCTACGGCGATTTCGACCAGAACCTCGCTCTGATCGAACAGCGGCTCAGCGTCCAGGCGACGCCCCGCGGCAACCACGTCATGCTCCGTGGCTCGGCCTCAGCGGTCGACCAGGGCCGGCGCGTCCTCGAATCGCTGTACGGGCTGCTCGAGGAGGGTCAACCGATCGACATCGCCAATGTCGACACCATGATCCGCATGATCGAGACCGAGGACAGCCAACTGGTGCTGCCGACGCTCGAAAAGAAGGGCAAGGTGCGCATGGCGCAGATCGCAACCCGCAAGGCGACGATTGTTGCCCGCACGCCCGCCCAGGACGCCTATATGCGCGCCATGGACCGGGCCGAGTTGGTGTTCGGCGTGGGCCCCGCCGGTACCGGCAAGACTTATCTGGCGGTCGCCCATGCCGCGACCCTGCTGGAACGCGGCGACATCAATCGCATCATCCTCTCCCGTCCGGCTGTTGAAGCCGGTGAGCGCCTGGGCTTCCTCCCCGGCGACATGAAGGACAAGGTCGACCCCTATCTCCGCCCGCTCTATGACGCGCTCTACGACATGATGCGTCCCGAGCATGTGGAACGCTGCATCACCTCGGGCATGATCGAAGTCGCTCCGCTCGCCTTCATGCGCGGCCGCACACTTGCCAATGCCGTGGTGATCCTCGACGAGGCGCAGAACACCACCTCAATGCAGATGAAGATGTTTCTGACCCGCCTGGGTGAGAACTCCAAGATGATCGTCACCGGCGACCCGACCCAGGTCGACCTGCCGCGTGGTGAAAAGTCAGGTCTGGTCGAAGCGATTGGCCTGCTTGACGGCGTCGAAGGCGTGCACATCTCGCGCTTCAACGACAAGGACGTGGTGCGCCACGCGCTGGTCGGCCGCATCGTTCGCGCCTACGAAGCCGATACCGCCAGGCGGCTGAGCGAACAGGCGGCGCCGAAAGCCTGATGTCGTCGCCGCTGGAGATTGCGTTCTCGGTCAATGCCGGGGACTGGCCCGATGGGCTCGAACCGATTGCCAACACCGCCATTCTTGAGGCGCTGAAGCAATCGAAAGCCAAGGTCAAAGGCGTCGCCGAAGTTTCGGTCGTTTTGACCGACGACGAGGAACAGCACGAGTTGAACCGCCAATGGCGCGGTGTCGACAAATCGACCAATGTGCTGAGCTTCCCGCAGATCGAGCCGTTCGGTCCGGTGATGGGCTTGCTTGGCGATATCACCTTCGCCCGTGAAACGGTGGGCCAAGAAGCCCAAGAGATGGGGATCACTCTCGAAGCCCATTTCACCCACCTCGTGGTGCACGGCTTCCTTCATCTTCTGGGTTACGACCATATCGAGGATGACGAGGCCCTTGTCATGGAAGGGCTCGAAACCCAAATCCTTGCCACCCTCGGCATTGCCGATCCCTATGCGGATGAGTAAACTCCGCGCTTTAGCAGGAATGGAACGGCCGCCTTGCGGCCAGGAACGATGAGCGACACTGATAGTCCGACCGCGCCGCAGCGGAAGTCTGCGCCCAAACCGACCACCGAACCTCCTTCTAGTCCCGCCTCCGCGGCCCCGCGGGGGCAAAGCTGGTGGACGCGCCTGAGGGGCCTGTTGGCCCTCCGCACGGTATCGCTGCGCGACGACCTTGAAGTGGCGCTCGAGTCGGAAAGCAGCGGCGAAACCGCCGACTTCACCCAATCCGAACGCACGATCCTGAAGAACGTGCTCGACCTCGCCGACAAGCGAGTCGAGGACGTGATGATCCCGCGCGCCGATATCGAAGCGATCGAAACCACCGCCTCGCTCGGCGAACTGGTGGCGCGCTTCCGGCAGGTCGGGCACTCGCGCATGCCGGTCTATACCGACAGCCTCGACAACATCACCGGCTTCATCCACGTCAAGGATGCGCTGCGTCGCATCACCGAACCGGTAAACACGCCGGACGCGCCGGTGCCGGTCAAGCTGGTTTCGCCGCCGCTCCGCCAGAAACTCGACCGTCTCGAAATCGTGCGCCAGGTGCTGTTCGTGCCGCCGCTGATGCCGGTGGGTGACCTCTTGCAGCAGATGCAGGTCAAGCGCGTCCATATGGCTGTGGTCATCGATGAGTATGGTGGCACCGACGGCCTCGTGACCATCGAGGATCTGCTCGAAGCCGTGGTCGGCGAGATCGAGGACGAGCACGATGATGATGTCGCGCTGGTGCGCAAGGTCAATTCCAACGTCTTCATCGCTTCGGCCCGCGCCGAACTCGAAGAGGTGCGCGAGGTGATCGGCGCAGATTTCGACCCCGGCGCCCACGCCGAGGAAGTCGACACGCTCGGCGGCCTGGTGTTCGAACTGGCTGGGCACGTTCCGGCCAAGGGCGAAATCGTCAGCGGCATCAAGGGGTTCGAGTTCGAAATCCTGCAGTCCGACAGCCGCCAGGTCAAACGCGTCAGGATAAAGCGCCTGAAACAGCGCGTGCCCCGCCCACCCAAGGCGCCGCAGTCGAAGGACGCTGACGAGTCAGCGACCGCGGCGGAATAGTCAGACACTGGCATCGATGGCCCGCCTGGCTAACTAGGGCCGCTGCAGGTTGGCGAGGACGATTTCGCGCCAGATGCGCGTGGGGGTGACCCACGCGTCCGGCTTGTTGTAATGGCCGGCGAAAACGACCGCGGCAGTGTTGGCAGCCGGGCATAGCCACAGGCGCTGGCCACCATTGCCGAAGCCGGCGACCCATCTACCTGGCCCGTCAAGGGCGGGTACCGGCGTTTCGCCGATGAACCACAGGCGCCCATAGCCGAGCCCATCCGCATTGATGGCCGAGGTGAACGACGCCTCGATCCAGGCCTCGGGAACGATCTGGCGCTCGCCGAGACGTCCTCCTGCCACAAGGAGTTCGCCGATCTTCAGCAGATCCCGCGCGCTGAGGCGCAAGCCCGAGGCGGCCGAGGCAACGCCGTCCGCGCCTTGCGCCCAGCTGAAATGCGTAATGCCAAGCGGGCCAAACAGCGCCTCTTCCGCAAAGCGCTGCAGCGGCATCCCAGTGCCGCGGGCAATCAGCGCGCCGATCAGGGCGACGGCGCCGCCTGAGTAGATCCAACGCGTCCCCGGCGCAGCAACGATCGGACGTTCGAGGATATACCGGTAGCGGTCAGCGGCCCGCTCCATGGCGATTTCGCTGTTTTCGGGATTTGTGTAGGGAAGGTCCTCATCCCACTCGAGCCCCATCGACATCGTCATGGCGTGTTCGACGCTGATCTTCTGCCGGTCTGCGTCATCGGCAAGGTCTGCATATTCGGGGAACTGCAGCACGATTGGACTGTCCAGCGCTGGCACCAGCCCACGGTCAAGCGCGATGCCGTAGAGCAGGCAGACGATGCTTTTAGTGACACTGCGCAGATCGTGCAGCACATCGGGGCCGAAGGTGACCTCACCAAGGGGCATGCCCCAATCCTCGTCCGCGCCGGAATAGTACTGCTCCAGCACCACGCCGCCCTCGCGGCTGACGATCACGGCGTGGAGGTAGGGCAGCAAGCCCGATTCCACTCCAGCGGCGAGCTTCCGGCTAAGGCCCGGTGTGAACCCGGCCGTCTCGGCGGCGTCCTGCGACGTAAGATGCGCCATGGTAATTTCCAATCTCTATGGGCCTACTCTGCCCAAACCGCCTGTTAAATGCGAGCCCGGGTGATCCGGCCTTGACCCCGCCCGGTTGCCCCGCGAGGTTGCCCCATGCCCCTTGATTCGAGCACTTCATGACCTGGCTCGCCGAGACCGTGATGCTAAGCCATGGCTGGCGCCGCTTCTTGATCCTCGTTGCGGCGGGAGCGGTGGCCGCGTCGTCAATTGCGCCGTTCTTCTTCCTGCCAGCGCTCTTTGTGACGCTGCCGATCTGGGTGTGGGCGCTTGATGGGGCCGAGCGGCGCCTTGGCTGGCGGCGGCTGGTCGGGCCGGCCTTCACCATCGGGTTTGCCTTCGGACTCGGCTATTTCACCGTCGCGCTTCATTGGCTGGGAGCGGCATTTCTCCAGGAAGGCGGGCTGTTCCTGCTGCTGATGCCCGTGGCGATCGTCGCCCTGGCCGCTGTGCTGGCACTGTTCTGGGGGCTGGGCAGCGCCCTGGCGCATATCTTCTGGTCGCACGGCGCGCTCCGGATCCTGACCTTCGCAACGTTCCTTGCGCTTTCAGAATATGCGCGTGGCCATCTGTTCACGGGCTTTCCGTTCGATCTTTTGGGTTATGCGCTCACCGCCAACGACCAGATGCTGCAACTCGCCTCAGTGATCGGCAGCTATGGGCTGACCTTTATGGTGGCACTGATCGCCGCCACCCCGGCGCTGATCTGGCCAGCCGACCAGCGCGGTCTGGTGCGCCGGCTGGTGCCATTCTTTCTCGCGGTCGCTGTGATCGCGGGGCAGGTCGGCTGGGGCAACTGGCGGCTGCAATCGACGGTGCTCACGCCGCGCACAGACATGAAGGTGCGCATGGTGCAGCCGATGATCCTCGCCCATGCCGACTGGGCCTCGGCCAACCCCGACGACATCGTGACGACGCTGATCACACTGTCCCAGAGCAAGCTCACCCTGTCCGATCCCGGCCTCGATGGCATCACCCAGTTGGTGTGGCCGGAATCGGTCTTTCCGTTCTTTCTCAACAATTACCCCGATGCCATCGCGCGGATTGCGCGCATGCTGCCCGACAAGACCTTGTTGCTGACAGGGGCGCCGCGCGAGGCACTCGATGAGGACGGCCTGCCGATCGCGGACAACCCCGGATACAATTCGATCCTTGCCATAAACACCAAGGGCGAGGTGGTGGCGAGCTACGACAAATCGCATCTGGTGCCATTCGGCGAGTACCTGCCGTTTCAGGATTTCTTCCGTCTGTTCGGCATCAACCAATTCGTGCCTGGCACCAACGGCTGGGCGCCAGGGGACGGCAAGCGGCTGATGAGCCCTCCCGGCTCGCCGCCGTTCCTTGCCCTGGTCTGCTACGAGGCGGTGTTTCCGGGTGACATCGGCGATCCGAAACAGGCCCAGTACATCCTCAACGTCACCAACGACGCCTGGTTCGATGGCTCGATCGGCCCGGCTCAGCACGCCCACCATGCAGCGATGCGCGCGGTCGAAACCGGGTTGCCCATGCTGCGCGCCGCCAATAGCGGGATGACGCTGGCGGTCGATCCGCTTGGCCGCATCACGGCGCAACTGGCTGCCGGAGAGCAGGGAGTGCTCGATGTCACCCCCGATGAACCGGTGCCGGGCGGCACGATTTTCAACCGCGTTGGCGACCTGCCGCTCTGGGTTGCTGTCGGGTTGGGGCTGCTGTTGGCATATATTTCGTCGCGGCGGCCAAAGCACGTTGCATGATTTCTCAACCATCGCCGCTGGGATATAAAGCTTTCTTTATATAAGCCTTGACCCTGCCCCTCCCCGGTGGCAAAGATTCTGTCAACAGGGCGATTTCTCGCCTTTTTTGGCCATTTCTGGGGGTTTCACCGTGGCACGGTCTTCCTATCTCTTCACATCGGAATCGGTTTCTGAAGGGCATCCGGACAAAGTCTGCGACCGGATCTCCGACGAGATCGTCGATCTGGTGTTCCGGGAAGCCAAAAAGGCCGGCATGGACCCGGCGCGGGTCCGCATTGCCTGCGAAACGCTGGCGACCACTAATCGCGTGGTGATCGCGGGTGAAGTGCGCGTGCCCGAAACGCTGCTGAAGCATGGCAAGGACGGCAAGGTTCTGCTCGATGCGGCCGGGCATCCGGTGGTCAATCCGGCCAAGTTCAAGTCAACGGCTCGCAAGGCCATCCGTGCCATAGGCTACGAGCAGTCGGGCTTTCACTGGAAGACCGCCAAGATCGATGTGCTGCTGCACGGCCAGTCGGCCGATATCGCCGCCGGTGTCGACGAAAGCGGCAACAAGGACGTGGGCGCCGGCGACCAGGGCATCATGTTCGGCTATGCCACGCGCGAAACGCCCGAACTGCTGCCCGCGCCGATTTACTACGCCCACAAGATCCTCGAGGCGCTGACCATCGCTCGGAAGGCCGGCGAGGGCGCTGCGATCAAGCTTGGGCCCGATGCCAAGAGCCAGGTGACGATCCGCTACGAAAACGGCAAGCCGGTGGGCGTGACGCAGATCGTTGTCTCCACCCAACATGTCGATGCGTCGCTCTCGTCGGACGATGTGCGCAAGATTGTCGAGCCCTATGTCCGCGCCTCGTTCCCCGACGGCTGGATCACCAAGGACACGGTTTGGCACGTCAACCCGACCGGTAAGTTCGTGGTGGGCGGCCCCGACGGCGATGCGGGCCTCACGGGGCGCAAGATCATTGTGGATACGTACGGCGGCGCGGCCCCGCATGGTGGCGGCGCGTTTTCGGGCAAGGATCCCACCAAGGTGGACCGCTCGGCGGCGTACGCTGCGCGCTATCTGGCGAAGAATGTTGTCGCCGCAGGACTCGCCGATCGCGCGACCATCCAGCTCAGTTATGCCATAGGCGTGGCGAAGCCGCTGTCGATCTATGTCGACTTGCACGGCACGGGCAAGGTCGACGAGGGCAAGCTCGAAACCATCCTCGGCGAAGTGTTCGACCTCTCGCCCCGCGGCATCCGCACCCACCTCGATCTCAACAAGCCGATCTACGCCAAGACCTCAGCCTATGGTCACTTCGGCCGGAAGCCGGGTCGCGATGGCTCGTTCAGCTGGGAAAAGATCGACCTGGTCCCGGCGCTGAAAGCCGCGGTGAAGGCTGCAGCCTGATCTTTTTTGTTCCCTCTCCCCTTGAGGGAGAGGGGTGCCCGAAGGGCGGGGTGAGGGGCAGTGAGATACGTCCGCTCACCCGGCGCTTGCGCGCCACCCTCTCCCTCAAGGGGAGAGGGAAAACGGAGTGCCGATGACCGACAAACCCCACCACCCGCTCAATATCGACGGCGAGCAGCGCGCGTTTTTTGGCCGCCGCTCAGGCAAGCGTTTGCACAAGGGCCAGGACCGGCTGTTCAAGGACCTCTTGCCCGAACTGGCGATCGAGCTTGGCGACAGGCAACTGGATCCGGCGGCGCTGTTCGTCGGCAAATCGGCCTATGTCATCGAGATCGGCTATGGCGGCGGTGAGCACCTGTCGCTCGAGGCGGGGCGGAACCCCGCGACCGGATATATCGGGTGCGAGGTGTTTTCGGGCGGCATCGCCAAGCTGCTGCAGCAGATCGAGGAGGACGAGCTCGAAAACATCCGGCTCTTTACCGATGACGCGCTGAAGCTGCTGGCGAAACTCCCCGACGGTTCGCTCGATGGTGCGTTTCTGCTCTATCCCGACCCCTGGCCGAAGACCCGTCACCACAAACGCCGGTTTATCTCGCCGGTAACGCTGGGTGAGTTGGCGCGAGTTCTGAAGCCGGGAGCGGTGTTTCAGGTCGCAACCGATATCGAGGACTATGCCGACTGGACGCTGGCGCACATTCTCCGCGCGCCGGCCTTCCGCTTTGCGCCGGAGCAGCCGGGCGGCTGGCACACGCCTTTCGAGGGCTGGGAGCCGACGCGCTATGAAGAAAAGGCCCGTGTCGAGGGCCGGCTGCGCAGCTTTTACATGAGCTTCACAAGGGTTTGACCGAACCCTACTGCAAGTTAATGGAACGTTTAGGCAACAGCCTATTGAAATTGTGCGTGCCCTCTAGAAAAACGGGAGGGCTGACCCACATCGGGACAAAGCAGAATCTGCACCCGCTTCCCCCTGCCGGTGCCATTCGGAGACTGACATGCCAAAAGCGCGCGCCACGCCGCCCAACTATGCGGCCATTGAAGAGCTGTTTTCGCATCGCAACAGCAAGTGGACCGCCTCGGTAGTGCTGCATCTGGGTGGTGAGACGATGCGGTTCACCGAATTGCAGCGCGATATCGGCACGATCTCGCAGAAGGCGCTGAGCGCCACTCTGCGTGCCCTCGAACGCGATGGGTTCGTCACCCGTACCAGCTTCCCCACAATTCCACCAAGGGTGGATTATGAGCTCACCGAGATCGGCGGCGAAATGCTGACGCTGCTGGAAGGTCTTGAGTCGTTTGCAGATCGCAACTGGGCGCGTGTTATCGAAGCGCGGCGCCAGTTCGATGAGCAGCAGACGGTGGTCCTGCTGCGCGCGAGCGGCCAGTAAACTGCCACTCCCGCCTGATCGGGGAGAGGTCGGACCCACTAGGGCCCTGGCCTCTCTGCCACGATCCATACAGGACGAGCCGGATGGCTCGGCCTCTTAGCGGACCGGCGGGGATGACCCGGCCGGTTCGGAGCTTGGCTTAGTCGAAGAAGTAGTCGGCGTTGGGGTACTGATCGACGACCGGCTGGTGACGGATGCCGTTGTCGACCTTGCTGAGAACGCGGGTCTGGGCAGCGTCAGCACCGGACTTCACCGGCTGCAGCGTATCTTCGTAGAAGTAAGCGAACTTCTGGCTGCCATCGGCCTGCTGGATCACGGCGCGGACGATATTGTCCGAGTTCTCGTACACGGCGACAGCGTTGACGCCCTTGTGCTGCAGAGCAGTGGTCAGGAAGTTGCCGTCGAACTTCGGGTCATCCGAAGATGCGAGAGCGGGAACGGCGAGGCCTGCAAGCAGAACGCCAGCGAGAGCAAAAGCTGAGATTTTCATTTTGATGTCCCTTTCATGGACAGAGTTGAAGTCAGTCAGGTTCAGTCGAAGAAGTAGTCGGCGTTGGGGTACTGATCGACGACCGGCTGGTGACGGATGCCGTTGTCGACCTTGCTGAGAACGCGGGTCTGGGCAGCGTCAGCACCGGACTTCACCGGCTGCAGCGTGTCCTGGTAGAAGTAGGCGAACTTTTCGCTGCCATCAGCCTGCTGGATCACGGCGCGAATGATGTTGTCCGAGTTCTCGTAGACGGCGACGGCGTTGACGCCCTTCTGCTGCAGAGCAGTGGTCAGGAAGCTGCTGTCGAACTTCGGATCATCCGAGGAGGCGAGAGCCGGGGCGGCCACGCCAGCGAGCAGAACGGCGGCAAGAGCAAAAGCTGAGAGTTTCATTTTAGAGGTCCCTTTCATGGACAGAGTGGACGTCAGTCAGGTTCAGTCGAAAAAGAAGTCTGCGTTGGGATACTGGTCAGCGACGGGCTGGGTACGGATGCCGTTGTCGACCTTGCTGAGAACGCGCGTCTGAGCGGCATCGGTGCCGGACTTCACGGGCTGCAGCGTGTCCTGGTAGAAATAGGCAAACTTGTCGGTGCCATCGGCCTGCTGGATCACGGCGCGGACGATGTTGTCCGAGTTCTCGTAGACGGCGACGGCATTGATGCCCTTGTGCTGCAGAGCGGTTGCGAGCGAGGCGCCGTCGAACGAGGAATCGTCATTGGCAAGCGTCGGAGCAGCAAGGCCGGCAAGCAGAACGGCGGCGAGTGCGATAACTGAGATCTTCATTTCCAAGTCCCTTTCGTTGGTTGGACAACAGGGAAATCGTACTGATCGGTTCGATCCGCAAGGGGGTGAATTTTTGCGGCCAGCCCTTGAAAAGATATAATCAATGCAGAGGGTTACGCGGGGGGATGCTGGTTGCCTTGCTGCCAGTCGGTAGCCCAAAAGGGGGTAGGTTTCGTTTTGGATACGGTACGGCAGCCGGGGCTTTGACGGCGATTCCAGACCCCGCTTCGGGGGCAAACCGACACGAAAGCGTCACACGGGAGAGCTGCAGTCGACGCTTGCAACGGAGCGAAAACACTCGGCTGTGATCAGCATTAAAAAATGGAAAGGCCCCGAATTATGGTTTCCAAGGCCTTAAAAACGGTCCCGATTGCGCCATCGGACGCGCAATAACTGCTTTCGACTGGCGAAAAGTCACAGACTTCTGCTGAAAAGCTGTGCTGGAGCTGTTCCCGGGCACCCGCTGAGCGCCCGAGAGACAAAAAAAGGGCCCCCGGAGCTTCCGGGGACCCTTCGTCGAGCGCGTGAATGCAGCAGCGGTCAGAAGCGCTGCGGTGCGGCCGGCTTGTTGCCCATGATCTCTTCGATCTTGGCGAGTACCTCAGGGGTCATCTTCGACTTGTGGTCGAGCGCCTTGAGGTTGTCCTTGAGCTGGCTGAGCTTGGAGGCGCCGAGGATAACCGTCGAGACGTTCGGGTTGGCATTGCACCAGAGCAGCGCGAGGTAGTGGATCGGCATGCCGACCTCGTCAGCGAGCTTCGCGAGCTTTTTGACCTTGGCAAGTTCGTCCTTGCCCTTTTCGCTATCGAGGCGGGCCTTGAGCCATTCGTAGCCGGGGAGGTTCATGCGGCTGTCGGCAGGGACGCCGTCATTATACTTGCCGGTGAGAATGCCCGAGGCGAGGGGCGACCAGATCGTGGTGCCAAGGCCGAACAGAGAATAGAGAGGCGAGAACTCAGCTTCGACCTTTTCGCGGCGGAACAGGTTGTATTCGGGCTGCTCCATGGTCGGGGGCGTCAGGTGCTCCTGGCGGGCGATGGCATAAGCCTCAGTCAGCTGCTGCGCGCTCCATTCCGACGTGCCCCAGTAGAGGACCTTCCCCTGCGTGACGAGATTGTGCATGGCGCGCACTGTCTCTTCGATCGGGGTGTCGACGTCCGGGCGGTGGCAGAAATAGAGATCGAGATAGTCGACCTGGAGGCGCTTCAGCGCCGCGTGGGCGGCGTCGGTGATGTGCTTGGCGGAAAGGCCCTTCTGAGTCGGCTTGGAACCGCCCCAGAACACTTTCGAGGACACCGCATAGCTGTCGCGGCTCCACTTCAGCGCCTTCAGCGCTTCGCCCATGACGATTTCGGCATTGCCGGCTTCATAGCCCTCGGCGTTGTCGAAGAAGTTGATGCCGTTGTCATAGGCATAGCCCATGATCGAAGCGGCATCGTCTTCGCCGACTTGTTTGCCGAACGTGACCCAGGCGCCAAAAGAAAATTCGCTGACCTTCAGGCCAGCCTTGCCGAGGCGGCGATATTCCATTTTTCAATGTCCATGATTGGGGTAGTCGGAAGAAGCCCAACGTATCGGCAGATGCCGATGAAAACAACCCGAACGGTACTCTTTGGCCGAGCCCCCGGAGCGAATCCTTAGTGGGCGCCTTGCCGGACCCGGCGCTACTGGGCCAATCTGCCGCCCAAATAGGGAGACAGGCCATGCGGTTCATTATCTATGGCGTCGGCGCTATCGGCGGTACGTTTGCGGCCGCCTTGGTAAAGGCCGGGCGTGAGGTTCTGGGAGTAGCACGCGGTTCCATGCTGGAGGCGATCGAACGGGATGGCCTGAGGTTCCGGACGCCGGCCGGCGACTCGCAGGTCAGTTTCCCCTGCCACGGCTCACCGTCCGCTATCGCGTTCAGACCGGACGACGTCATCGTGCTTGCGATGAAATCGCAGGATAGCGGCGCGGCGCTTTTGGCTTTGCGCGAGGCCGGCGTGACCACGCAAGCAATCGTCTGCGCCCAGAACGGGGTCGCCAACGAGCGGCTGGCGCTGCGGTTCTTCCCCAATGTCTATGCCATGACGGTGATGGTTCCTGGCGAATACACCAGGCCGGGGGAGGTCATCTGCTACGGCGAGCCGCGCCATGGCCTCCTCGACATTGGCCGCTATCCCAAAGGAACCGACGGAACCGTCGATGCCATTGCCGAAGCCTTCGACGCCGCCAATTTTGCCGTCACCACGATGGACGATGTGATGCGTTCCAAATACGGCAAATTACTTGAAAACATCGGCAACGTGCTCGAAGCGGCGCTGGGGCCGGCCATGCGCAGCGGCGAGGTGGCTGCGCTGGTCCGGGCCGAAGCAGAGGCCGCATACCGGGCGGCGGGCATCACCGACTGGCTCGTCATCAGCCGTGGCGAGGGACGGCAGGCCGACCTGTCGCGTGCCGGCGAGGTCGCAGGTGCCGTGCGGGATGGCGGATCGTCGACGCAGAGCCTCCGCCGCGGGGCCGGTAGTATCGAGACCGACTATCTCAATGGGGAGATCGTCCTGCTTGGGCGGCTGCATGGCGTAGCAACGCCGCTTAACGACGGGCTTGTCGCGCTCGGCCAGGAGTTGATCGCCAATGGAGCCAAACCGGGGAGCTACACTCTTATAAGCCTGAAGCAGCGCCTTGGCCTTGCCGCATAGCCTGTCTGAGGCTCCCCTTGCACCAGACTCCGTCTCCGGCTATATAGCTGCCAACATCTCTGGCTCTAAAGCGAGAGTGGGTGCCTGAACCGGCCCCCGCTCTTTTTGTTATCCAAGGGGCGTTGCACGCCACCCGGCGCAGCTTCCGCCCAGCAAGATTGCGCAATTGACCTTCGACCTGACAGAAAAACGCTACATCAAGGAAACCGGCCTCGAAGCGCGGATCGCGCGGATCGTCGAGCCGGTGGCCAATGACCTCGGCTATGCGCTGGTGCGCATCAAGATCACGCCGGAAAACGGCATGACGCTGCAGATCATGGCCGAGGACGGCAATGGCCGCTTCGCCATCACCGATTGCGAGCGGCTGAGCAAGGATCTGTCGCCGGTGCTCGATGTCGAGGACCCGATCGACCGCGAGTATCATCTCGAGGTCTCCTCGCCCGGTATTGATCGGCCGCTGGTCAGGGCGCGCGACTTCCGCACCCATCTGGGCCATGAGGCCAAGATCGAGCTTTCTGATCTGCTCGACGGCCGGAAGCGCTTCCGCGGCATCATCGCGGCCGTCGACGATGAATTCGTCACCGTGACGCTGCCCGACGTGCCCAAGGGGACCGACCCCAACCACCGCCTGCCGCTGGCGTTGCTGGCTGAGGCCAAGCTGGTGATGACCGATGCGCTGATGAATATGGCGCAGCTCGACCAGGCCGAGTTCCCGATCGACGACGACGAAGAAATCGAGACCGTCGAACTTACCGACACAGAAGACTCTACCGACTCTACCTCCGAGGAGATCCACTAAATGGCCGTTAGCGCGAACCGACTGGAACTGCTGCAGATCGCCGATGCTGTCGCCCGCGAAAAGTCGATCGATCGCATGATCGTCATCGAGTCGATGCAGGACGCGATGGAAAAGGCCGCCAAGTCCAAGTACGGCGCCGAGACCAATATCCGGGTCGAGATCAACCCCAAGACCGGCGAGACGCGCATGTGGCGCCTGCTCGAGGTGGTGGAGACGGTTGAGGAATACGGCCGCCAGATCGGGCTGAAGGATGCCAAGGCGCGCAACGATGCGGCCAAGCTCGGCGACTATGTGACCGAGCCGCTGCCGCCAATCGAATTCGGCCGCATCGCCGCCCAGTCGGCCAAGCAGGTGATCGTCCAGAAGGTGCGCGATGCCGAGCGCGACCGGATGCACGAAGAGTACATCAACCGCGTCGGCGAGATCGTCAACGGCACCGTCAAGCGCGTCGAATATGGCAACGTGATTGTCGACCTCGGGCGTGGCGAAGCCATCATCCGCCGCGACGAACTGATCCCCCGCGAGCTCTATCGCTACGGCGACCGCGTGCGTGCCTATATCTATGATGTGCGCCGCGAGCAGCGCGGCCCGCAGATTTTCCTCTCCCGCACCCATCCGCAGTTCATGGCCAAGCTGTTCATGCAGGAAGTGCCGGAAATCTACGATGGCATCATCACCATCCGCTCGATTGCCCGTGACCCGGGCAGCCGCGCCAAGATCGCCGTGACCTCGTCGGATTCTTCGATCGACCCGGTCGGCGCCTGCGTCGGTATGCGCGGCAGCCGTGTGCAGGCCGTCGTGGCAGAACTGCAGGGCGAAAAGATCGACATCATCCCGTGGACCGAATCGATCGCCGACCTGGTCGTTTCGGCGCTGCAGCCGGCTGATGTGGCCAAGGTCGTGCTTGACGAGCAGGCCGAGCGCATTGAAGTCGTGGTGCCCGACGAGCAGCTGTCGCTCGCCATCGGCCGCCGTGGCCAGAACGTGCGGCTTGCGTCGCAGCTGATCGGCTGGGATATCGACATCCTGACCGAAGCCGAGGAATCGGAACGCCGCCAGAAGGAATTCACCGAACGCTCCGCGCTATTCATGAATGCGCTGGACGTCGACGAGATGGTGGCCCAGCTGCTGGCCTCGGAAGGTTTCTCCTCGGTTGAGGAACTGGCCTATATCGATGCCGGTGAAATCTCCTCGATCCAGGGCTTTGACGAAGAGACCGCTGGCGAAATCCAGAGCCGCGCCGCTGAATATCTTGCCGCCATCGAGAAGGCCAATGATGACGAGCGCATCGCGCTTGGCGTCGAAGACGAGCTTTACGAGATCCCGGGCCTCAATGCCGCCATGCTGGTGGCGTTGGGCAAGGACGGGGTCAAGAACGTCGAGGACTTTGCCGGCTGCGCGTCGGACGACCTGACGGGCTGGACCGAACGCAAGGACGGCGAGACCAAGCGCTACGAGGGGACCTTCAAGGACTTCCCCATTTCGCGCGAAGAAGCCGAAGAAATGATTCTCCAGGCGCGACTGAGGGCCGGCTGGATCACCGAAGCCGATCTCGCCGGTGCCGATGGCGCGTCGGCCGAAGGGGAGCCCGCGTAACTGGACGATCCCGAGGACGCTCTGCTCGACACACCGTTGCTGGACGAAAAGACATTGGCCAGCAGCGATGAGACCAAACGGCAATGTGCATTGACCCGCGAGGTCAAGCCGATTGCCGACCTGATCCGCTTCGTCGTCTCACCCGACGGCGAAGTGGTGCCCGATACCGATGCCAAGGCCGAAGGCCGTGGTGTCTGGATTACACTGGGGCAAAAGGCGGTGGCCGAGGCGGTGCGCCGCAAGGCGTTTGCCAAGAGCCTCAAGGCTGACGTGAAGGTTGCCGGCGATCTCGCTGAGTTGACCCGCCGCCGGCTTGAAGAGCGGTTTCTGAATGCCCTGAGCATTGCCCGCAAGTCCGGGCAGCTTATATCAGGGGCAACCAAGGTGAAGTCGTCGATCGAGGCGGGACAGATTTCCGCGCTGCTGACGGCGACAGATGCGGCCGAAGATGGCCGAAACAAGCTGTTGGGCTCCATCAAGGGGTTCACGATGGCGGCGGCGGAAGCGGGGATGAACCCTTCGGAAACCGCCCATTTCGAATTGCTGAATTCAGACCAAATGGGTTTGGCACTCGGCATGGAAAATGTGATACATGCTGCGCTCACCAAAGGGGGCGCGGCCCAGGCGGCGGCAAAACGTGCAGATCGACTGGCACGTTACATCGCCAACTGAGCGGGACCAGCAGGAATTTTACCATTCCTGCTCTCGACCGCGCGACCAAGAGACGGATCGATTCTTTTGTGAAGCGATCCGGCTCCGAATGGGCTATTGAGCAGCGCGGTATCGCGCGGCCTCCCCGGTTGCCCGACCAGGACTGATACTTGAAGCCCCCGGGGCTTCGCATGCGAGTTTCGCAAGGAAGACGCGAGTTACATGGCTGATAACGACGACAAGCGCGACGAGACTGGTGCTGGCGGCAAGAAGACGCTGTCCCTCAAGGGTACCCCCGGTATGGGAGTGCGCCCCAATGTGGCACGTTCGTCGCGGAACACCGTGGTCGTGGAGAAGCGCACACGCTTCGTGCCGCCCACCATTCCGCACCGCCCACCCGTACTGCCGACCGTAACTCCGGTTGCCGCACCCGCGCCGCAGCAGGCGCGTCCGCAGACTGTGGCACCGACACCAGCCCCGACGCCGGCGCCCGCGCCAGCTACTGAGCCTGCGCCAGCGGCTGCCCCATCGGCAGCGCCTGCCGCGCCGGCCGCTGCAGTAGTCACCCCGACTGTCGCAGCGACGCCTGCCGCCACACCCGCGCCCGCCCCCGTGCGCCCGCCGCAGTCGAGCGCACCGCCGGTGCGGACGGCCCCGTCGTCAGTGCCATCCTCGCGCCCGTCCTCGGGTGCGCCGCAGGGCCGTCCCGGCTATTCGCAGCAGGGCCGCCCCGGCCAGAACAATTCACGCCCGCCGTTCCGTTCGTCCTCGGGTCCGCGTCCTGCCGGTGGCCTCAGCGCCACTGAGGCCGATGCCCGCGCCCGCGCCCTTCGCGAAGCTGCCGGCCGTCAGGTCGAAGAGCAGGCTCGTGCCGCCTCCGAAGAAGCACGCCGCAACGAAGAAGATGCGCGTCGTCGTGCCCTGCGCGAAGATGCGCAGAAGGCCGAGGAAGCCAAGCAGCGCGCCGCCGATGGCGAACGTGCGCTTGAAGCTGTTGCCGAACTGGCTGTGTCGCGTGAACCGCGCGTCTCGCCGGCTCGCCGCGCCGCCGCAACACCGGGCAACCGCACCGTCACCCCGATCGCCGACCTGCCGCCGGCCCCGCCGTCGGAAGCCGATGGCCGCAAGACCCGCACCATTCCGGCTGCGCGTCCGTCCGGCCTCGTCAATGCGACCGAACTGGAAAATGCCCGCCGTGGTGGCGTCGCCCGTGCGACACCGGAACGGCCGACGCGCCGCGCTGGTGAAGAAGCCTTCGCCCGTGCCCGCCTCACCGTCACCAATGCCGGCGCCGAGAGCGATCGCGACAAGGGCCCGTCCCTCGCCGCCATGCGCCGCCGCCGCGACAAGAAGATGGGCCGCAACCAGCAGCAGGCGGTCAAGATCAGCCGTGAAGTGGTGATCCCCGAGGCCATCACGGTCCAGGAACTCGCCAACCGCATGGCCGAGCGCGCTGTCGACATCATCAAGATCCTGATGGCGCAGGGCCAGATGGTGAAGATCACCGACACCATCGACTCCGATACTGCCGAACTGATCGCGACCGAACTGGGCCACACGGTGCGCCGCGTTTCGGATGCCGACGTCGAAGAGGGGCTCTATGATATCCCCGCCGACGACAAGGCCGAGGACCTGACCAACCGCGCGCCGGTGGTGACCATCATGGGTCATGTCGACCACGGCAAGACCTCGCTGCTCGACGCGATCCGCGAGACCAACGTGGTGTCGGGTGAAGCCGGTGGCATCACCCAGCATATCGGTGCCTATCAGGTCGAAAAGAACGGCCAGAAGATCACCTTCCTCGACACACCGGGCCACGAGGCGTTCACCGCCATGCGTGCTCGTGGTGCCCAGGCGACCGATATCGCGGTGCTGGTGGTGGCGGCCGATGACGGTGTGATGCCGCAGACGATCGAATCCATCAAGCACGCGAAGGCCGCCGGTGTGCCGATCATCGTGGCCATCAACAAGATGGACAAGCACGATGCCGACCCCATGCGGGTGCGCACCGAGCTGTTGCAGCACGAAGTGTTCGTTGAATCGATGGGCGGCGACACGCTCGACGTGGAAGTGTCGGCGATCAAGAAAACCGGCCTCGACAAGCTGCTCGAAACCATCCTGCTGCAGGCCGAAGTGCTGGAACTCAAGGTGGCCCGTGACGGGCGCGCCGAGGGCCTCGTCATCGAAGCCAAGCTCGATCGCGGCCGCGGTGCGGTGGCGACGGTGCTGGTGCAGCGCGGCACGCTCGCGATCGGCGACATCGTGGTTGCTGGCACCGAGTTTGCGCGTGTTCGTGCGCTGATCAACGACAAGGGCGACCATGTGAAGGACGCCGGCCCCTCCATTCCGGTGGAAGTGCTGGGCTTTACGGGCGTCCCCAGTGCAGGCGACCGCTTCTCGGTGGTCGAGAGCGAAGCAAGAGCCCGCGAAGTCACCGAATATCGCCAGCGCCTGTTGCGCGAAAAGACCGCCGGCGGTGGTGCAACGAGCCTCGAGCAGATGATGAATCAGCTCAAGTCCTCCGGCATTGCCAAGTTTCCGATGGTCATCAAGGGCGACGTGCAGGGCTCGGTCGAAGCGATCAACGCCTCGATCAACAAGATCTCGACCGACGAAGTTTCCGCGCAGATCCTCTATTCGGGTGTGGGCGGGATCACCGAGTCGGACGTGCAGCTGGCCTCGGCTTCCTCCGCGATCCTCATCGGCTTCAACGTCCGCGCCAACAAGCAGGCGACGGAACTGGCGGCCCGCGAAGGCATCGAAATCCGCTACTACAACATCATCTACGACCTCGTGGATGACGTGAAGGCGGCGATGTCGGGTCTCCTCAAGCCGGAGCGTCGCGAGACCTTCATCGGCTACGCCTCGATCAAGGAAGTGTTCCAGATCACCAAGGTGGGCAAGGTCGCCGGCTGCCAGGTCACCGAAGGCATCGTGGAACGCGGCGCCGGTGTGCGCCTGCTCCGCGACAACGTCGTGATCCACGAAGGCAAGCTCAAGACGCTCAAGCGCTTCAAGGACGAAGTCAAGGAAGTTCCGATGGGCCAGGAATGCGGCATGGCCTTCGAGAACTACGAAGACATCCGCGCCGGCGACGTCATCGAATGCTTCCGCGTCGAGAGCGTCATCCGGTCGCTTTAAGCGCCTTTGCACAACCAGTCATGATCGGGCATCAAGGTAACTTGGTGCCCGATTTTTTGTTGCTCACGCACCTGCCCGGATCCTGTCCCGTGCCGCTGTGGCGAGGAAGGCGGAGCGGGTGACGCCCCGGCGGGCTGCAGCTTCATCGATATCGGCGACCAATCCGGTGTCGAGCGAGATATTGGCCCGCGCCAGCTTGCCGGTCTCGAGGATCAGGGAAATAAGAGCGACAACGATGTCACTTGCAGAAATGTCCCAGGCAGACGTCAGGAATGCACTCAGCTCGCCGCTGTTCGCGCCACCCACAACATCTTGGCCCGTGATGCGGCCGAATGTCCGGACCCGCTGTTCAGGACAACTTTGTCCCATGCATCATCCGCCTTCGTGAGCATTGGTCTCCCCACACCGATAGTGCGACACGGGGGCGACAGAATGTTTCTCCCGCTTCAGAAAGTGCTTTGAATTCGGCATTGGGCGGGGCATCAAGGTGCATTTTATAGTGTTTGGATTGAAGTATGGGCCAGTATACGCTGACGTTCACCCCAAACGTGCTGGCGCAACTCCGGGATCGGAGCTGGATTAGGAAGCTGTATCCAAAGCCTCGTCGCCGATGGATTGCTCGCGCGCGTTATCTGGTTTGGGTTGGGATGATGCTAGGGTCGTTCCTTCTTTCGGGGTACATAGCATCAGCAAGCAATGGCGCGATTCCCGCGGTAGTCGGCTTCGGTGTCATATGGGCGACTTCGCTCTTTGCTTATAGCAAGTTCGTATTTCCATGGGCGCAGAAGGAAATTGCGCGGGCGTGGTACGAACTTGAAGCGCCGAGAGAATTTACTCTGGTCGCTGATGATGAAGGTATCCGGATTGAAGGTACCGGCTATTCTCTGTTCCAGAGCTGGACCCACATCAAACGAGTTGTAGAATTGCCGCACGGTGTAGCGATTCTGGCCGGTTTGGCCGTCTATCACGTGCCCATCTCAAGCTTCGGCGGCGAGAATGAGGTTAGCCATTTCGTCGCGTTTACCAGCGCACGGCTCGATCGTGGATAGGGTCTGGTCGGAGTCTTGCACTCACAATGCGATCTAGCACTACTCTCGCTTAGTGATGATCTTTTTTGGTGATGAGATCATGAATCGTTTTGCCGCCCAATATGTCCCCTCCGACAAGGGGCTGATCAATGCCATGCCGGTTATCCGGAGGAGGCTGAAGTTGCAGGGCGCTCTTCGTCCGGCGCTTTTGGCGGCGGGCGTTGGGGTGGGGTTGCTGACCACACTGATCGAGACGTTCTTGCGCAACCGCCTGCACCTGAATGTACCGCCTCATACGGGGTCTGTCGTCGCCATCGTGCTTTTCGCCCTGGTGCTGCTTTTGGGCGTGGCCCCTTGGGCCAGATCCCGCATGGCACGCCGGTTTGACCAACTGCTCCCGCCCGTCCCGACGCGGCTGCAGGCCGATGAGACTGGCTTTCAGCTGACGGACGACCACTCCTTCAGCCGGTATGAGTGGAGCTATGTCCATGGCGCCGCGGCAACCCGGGAGGGTGTGGCGATCATGGTGGGGTATGGTGCGCTCTTCGTGCCATCCAGTGCCTTCAGCGATACCTCAGAGCGCGATGCTTTCATCGAGCTGGTCAATCGGCGGTCGGCAGGGCCTTTGGCTTAGGCCGACTGCATAAGCGCTACCGCAGCGCCTCAGTCTGCCAAAGCCTGACCCGCAGCCCGCCGTGGAGCACGGGCTCGCTGGGCGCGCGGAATGGCAGGTGGGTGGCTTCGGCGAGGGTGCGGTCGGTGGTGATGAGGCCGACGCGCCAGCCGGAAAGGCGGGCTTTCAACGCGGCGCCGAGGCGGGCGTGGACGGAGCGGAGGTCGCTCTTGTCGCCCAGCCGCGCGCCATAGGGCGGGTTGCAGATGACGAGGCCGGGCGGGCCGTCCGGGCGGATAAGGTCGCCTGCATCGCGCACGTCGAACTGCGTGACGTTGGCCACCCCGGCGCGCTCCGCGTTGGTGCGGCTCATGGCGATGGCGTCGGCATCGGTGTCGCTGCCGGAAAAGCGGAGATCGGTGGTTGCTGGCGGTAGAGGCGTCCGCATCGCCTGCCATTGGCCGGGTGCGAAACCTGCGAGATGCTCGAAGCCGAATCCCCGGTCGCGACCAGGGAAGAGGGCTGAAGCGATTTCGGCGGCCTCGATGACGAAAGTGCCCGAGCCGCACATCGGGTCGAGCACTGGTTCGGTGCCGCGATAGCCGCACTGATACAAGAACAGCGCGGCCATGGTCTCGCGCATCGGGGCGCGGTTGACCTCGAGCTTGTGGCCGCGGCGGTAGAGGGCCTCGCCGGAGGTGTCGATGCTGATGGTGACGAGATCGTCCTCGATCCGCGCCATCACCGTGACATCGGCCTTTTCGGCGATGGGCGCGCCGAGTTCTTCCTTGATCGCGGTGGCGACACGCTGGGTCACGGCACCGGCGTGATAGATCTTGGATTTGCGGCAGCTGGCTTCGATAGCGACAGGCTGGTCGGGCTTGAGGAACTCGCCCCACGCGACCTTGCGGGCGCGTTTATCGAGCTGCGCGAGGTGCATGGCGCGGAACTGGGCGATCCGCACCAGGACGCGGGTAGCACCGCGCAAGCTGAGATTGGCGCGCCAGATCTCGGGCCAGCCACCTTTGAGCTCGACGCCTCCCTCGACGAGGCGGGCATCGGCAAAGCCGGCGCGCTGCGCTTCATTACAAAGCGCAGATTCCAACCCGGGGGCGGCAACCAGAAAGATATCGAAGGTGTTGTTGGCGTTCACCTCGCCCTCATAGCTGGCGCCGGACACGGGAGCACCACAAATCTCGCCTTCCTGGATAGGCGAGTCTAGACGGATGGGACGGCCGCTCGAAAGAAAGGCCCCCTCACCCGGCGCTGCGCGCCGACCTCTCCCCCGAAGGGAGAGGTAAGCTACGGCACGATCACGCCACCTCGCCACCTCTCTCTGGGGGGAGAGGTCGGTCCGAAGAACAGGGTGAGGGGGCCTTCGTCTTGATATGCGATTGCCATCCCCCAAATAGGCAGGTGGGACTGGCGGGGGCTTTGGCGCCATACTAGGTGTGATACTGATTGCGGTTCGGCGGTTGCGCCAGGAGTATTGAGATGGCGCGTGGGCCGATGGGCGGCGGTGGCGGAATGGGACGGGGCGGCGGGGCCGATATCCCCGAGGTCCTGCCGTTTGCCAAGGGCGCGCGGCTGAAGACCTTTAAGCATCTGGGGCGGCTGTTTGCGCAGATGTGGCGCACCAGCCCCGGGCTGATGTCGCTAAGCATCGGGCTCCGCGTACTCGTTGCCGTGCAGCCGCCGCTGGTGCTGCTGCTGACCAAGCTGATCATCGACGAAGTGCTGCGGCAGACCGGGCAGGGTGCGCCCGGCCCGCAACTGTCCGATTGGCTGGCGAGCGGGCGGCTGACACCGCTGATCTGGCTGCTGGCGATCGAACTGGTGCTGGTGCTGGCCCGTGACGGCTTCAACCGCGCGGTCAATGTCGTCGATACCATCCTGGGGGAGAGCCATTCCAATGCCGTCAGCCTCGACCTGATGCAGCATGCGGCCAAGCTCGACCTGAAGCATTTCGAGCAATCCGAATATCAGGACCGGCTGGAGCGGGCGCGGCGGCAGGCGGCGAGCCGCTCGACCGTGATCTCGCAGGTCTTCGGGCAGGGCCAGTCGATCATTACGGCAATGGCGCTGGCGGCGGGCCTGTTTGTGTACGCGCCACTGCTGATCGCCTTGCTGGCGATTTCGGTGGCGCCGGCGGTGTGGGGCGAGTTCCGCTTCAACCGGCTGGCTTACTGGATTTCGCACAACCGCTCGCCTGAGCGCCGGCAGCTGCAGTATCTGCGCGAGATCGGCGCCAGCGCCGACAGCGCCAAGGAGGTGAAACTCTTCGGGCTGGGTGAGTTCCTCTCGACCCGCTTCAAGACGCTGAGCCGGCAGATCCTTGAGGAAAACACCGCGCTCTCGATCAAGCGCGCCTGGCAGACCGGTGCGCTCGCGGCGATCTCGACGCTCACCTATTACGCCGCCTACGCCTATATCGTGTGGCGGACGTTGCATGGGGAGTTCAGCATCGGCGAGCTGGTGTTTTTGGCGTCCTCGTTCAACCAGCTCAACGGCTATCTGCAGCAGATCCTGATCGGCTTTACCCAGATCGCCGGGCAGAGCCTTTATCTCGACGACCTGTTCAGTTTCTTTGAGATTGAGCCGACGATTCTCGAACCGGCTGACCCGGCGCCGTTCCCGGTGCCGCTCAAAGAGGGGATCGTCTTTGAAAATGTCGGCTTCAAATACCCAGGCTCCGAACGCTGGGCCGTGCGCAATTTGAGCTTTGTCGTGCCAGCGGGGGAAACCTTGGCGCTGGTGGGGGAGAACGGGGCGGGCAAGACCACTATCGTCAAGCTGATGACCAGGCTCTACGACCCCGACGAGGGCCGCATTGTTGTCGATGGCGTCGATCTCAAGCGCTTTGCCACCACCGACCTTCGCCGCCATATCGGGGTCATCTTCCAGGATTTCCTGCGCTACAGCTTTTCGGCGTCGGACAATATCGGGGTGGGGCGGATCGAGGCGGCGGAGGATCGAGATCGGGTGATCGCGGCGGCCGAACAGAGCCTCGCCGATCCGGTGATCCGCAAATTACCTGGCGGCTACGACCAGATGCTCGGGCGCACCTTCCTCAAGGGGCAGGACCTGTCGGGTGGCGAGTGGCAGAAGCTCGCCATCGCCCGCGCCTATATGCGCAACGCCGAGATCATTGTGCTCGACGAGCCGACCGCCGCGCTCGACGCACGCGCCGAGGCGGAGGTCTTCACCCGCTTCAAGGCGCTGGCTGAGGGCACGACCGCGGTGCTGATCTCGCACCGGTTCTCGACCGTGCGGATGGCGGACCGGATCGTGGTGCTCGCCAATGGCGGGGTGGTTGAAGCGGGGACGCACGAGGAGCTGATTGCGCTCGGTGGGCGCTATGCGGAGCTGTTTGAGTTGCAGGCGGCGGGGTATCGGTAGGGTGGTCGACGATGGTCTGGACAACATCGCTCCTCGCTGTCGCTCGGAACGCGCATCGCAGGCGATGCGGCACCCCTCATCCGCCCTTCGGGCACCTTCCCCCTCAAGGGGGGGAGGAAGACCAGTGCCCAACTGGGGCAACGCAGCGAGGGTGCGCGTGTGACTGATACCCCGCTCCAGACCTACCGTTTCACTCTCACTGCCGCAGATGCTCTCGTGTGGGAGGCGCGGCCGCGCGAGTTGGGTAACCTTGCCAAGCTCACCTATCTGCTGCCGGTGGTGCTGGGTGGTTTTGGTATCGGGCTGATGCCGCCTGAATGGACCGAGGGATGGCGGTTCCTAGCGGTTGGGGCGGTCTTTGTTGTCCTCGTCTATGGCAGTTGGACGCTCGGCTTCAACTTTCTGGCCCGCCGTCGCGCCCGGAAGCGCTATCCGGCGCCGACCGAAGTGGTGGTCGAGGATTGGGTAAATCATCTTGCGATCGCCGAGGGAGGTCGCAAACGCTTCATCGCCCCGGAAGCAATTGCCAATGTCATGCGCGAGAAAGAGCACATGATCATCGTGACGGTCGACGATCAGGTGATCATGCCCCGCAGCGCGTTCGAAAAGGGGCGCTATGAGCCGTTTGCCAAGCGACTGGTGCTGCGGGCCAAGGGCCTTGGCGAGTTGTGAGCGCCCGGTTTGGCCTGCAAGAGTTGACGCGCCCGCGCTGAGCGCCTAATTCCGGCAAATGAAACGCGAACCCAACAAGCCCCAAGGCCCCAACCAGCGCATGCTGCGTGTCGGCGAACTGGTCCGTCATGCGCTGTCGGCGCTGTTTGCCCGCGGCGAGATCGACGATCCGCTGCTCGAAGGCAAGATCATCACCGTGCCCGAAGTCCGCATGGCGCCGGACCTCAAGCTCGCCAACTGCTATATCATGCCGCTTGGTGGCGAGGGCGCCGAAGAGGTGGCGGCAGCGCTGAACCGCCACCACAAGTTCATCCGCGGCCGCATCGCGCCCGACCTCGAACTGAAGTTCGCGCCGGACTTCCGCTTCTTTGTCGACGAGACGTTTGAGCAATACGGCCGGATCGACGCCATCCTCCGCTCCGACAAGGTGCAGCGCGACCTCGCCAAGGATGGTGACGAGGACGAGCAGGGTAGCGACTAGTTGGCCCAGTCCAAATCCAATAAGCGCGACGTCTCTGGCTGGCTGATCCTCAACAAGCCCTATGACATGACCTCCACCCAGGCGGTTGGCAAGGTCCGCTGGCTGTTTGGCGCCAAGAAAGCCGGGCATGCGGGAACGCTCGATCCGCTGGCGACAGGGATTCTCCCGATTGCGCTGGGCGAAGCCACCAAGACCGTTTCGGCGATCCAGGATGGCGAAAAGCTCTATCGCTTTGCCATCAAGTGGGGCGAAGAGACCACCACCGACGACACCGAAGGCGAGGTCGTCGAGCGCTCCAACATGCGCCCGGATGCCGAGGCGATCCGGGCCATGCTGCCGGCCTTTACCGGGGAAGTGATGCAGACCCCGCCCGCGTTTTCGGCCATCAAGGTGGATGGCGAGCGCGCTTACGACCTGGCACGCGCGGGGGAAGAAGTGATCCTCGCGGCCCGGCCGGTCTATATCGCGTCGCTGACGTTGCTCGAGCATTCAGGCGATATCAGCCGGCTCGAGATGACGTGTGAGAAGGGCACCTATGTGCGGGCGCTGGCGCGCGACCTGGCACGGGCGCTCGGAACACGCGGGCATGTGGTGGAACTCCACCGTGCCGCCGTTGGCCCCTTCACCGATCTCAAGGCCATCACCATTGAGGAGCTCGAGGCGGCAGCCGATCGCGACGCGCTGCTGCTGCCGATCGCGGCCGGGCTGGGCGAGTTTCCCGAATTGCGGATGAGCGCGGATCAAGCGGCCGCGATCCGGCATGGCAATCCGGTGCTGCTCGTCGGCGCTAACGCCCCGATTGCCATCGACCTCGCCTGGGCCAGCCTCGCGGGTGTACCGGTGGCCATGGGGCGAGTGGAATTCGGCCAGTTCAAGCCGCAGCGGGTATTTGTCTAGACATTCTGAAAAATATCCTGAGTTCGATGGAACTAATGCCGAAACCGCGCATTTTGGTGGATTGGGCGGGTGTATTGACGGTGTTATGGCTTGCAAGGACGCGATATGGCTGAGGGCGTAGGCGCGGCCGTATCTGAACCACGGCGGCCCCGGCAGGGTGCGCGCCCTATTTCCGTTTATCTCGCTATTCTCGCCCTGGTGGCGCTGGTTCCCGCTTTCGTATTTTCCGCGTTGCTGATCCAGCGCAACAACGAGGCGCAGGAGCGGGTCGTCGAAACGCTGACCACCGGCAATGCCCGCTCGATCGTGCAGGCGGTGGATCGCGAGATCGTCGCCAATATCAATACGCTGCGCGTGCTGGCGACCATGCCGGAACTGCTGGATGGGGACCTTGCCGGGTTTCATGCCCGGGTCAGCGAGGCCCTCGCGGGCACGGGGTCGTATGTCTACGTCGTCGACAGCGACTTCAATTCCATTCTCAGCACACGCGTGCCGTTCGATGAGCAGCAAAAACTGCCGATGTCCGACGTCGCGACGGCAAAGCGAGCCCTGACGACGCGCGATGTCGCAGTGTCCGATGCGGTGTTCGGCAAGCTGGCGCAGCGCTGGGTGGTCAATATCCTCTTGCCGATGTTCCCGCCCGACCGGCCGCCTTTGCTGCTGGGGTTCAGCCGCGATGTTTCACAGCTCTCCAACACCATGCTCGCCAACAAGATGCCCGACGGCTGGAGCGTGGCCCTCGTCGACCGCCAGAGGATCGTCATTGCGGGTTCGGGGAGCAGCCCCGAGGCCGGCAAGACGCTGGGCTTTGATTTCGGCACAGACCCGTCGGAAGCTGGCTGGCACCAGGTGGGCGAAGGTGACAACCGGCTCACGGTGGTGACGCAGCAGTCGCAGCTGACCGGCTGGACGCTGGTCGCCTGGGCGCCTTATGCGCTGGTGACCAAGCCGCTCTCCGATACCTTCTGGTCGCTGCTGGGCGGCGGCATCCTGCTGGCGGCGCTGGTGGTGTTCGTCGTCTACCGGGTCAGCATCAGCATCAACCGCTCGGTGCGCGGGCTCGAAGCGGATGCCAAACGGCTGGGTTCGGGTCAGCCGGTCGAGGCGCGGCCGTTCCCGATCGCCGAAATCGAGACTGTCTCCACCGCACTGGGCGAGGCCTCGCGGCGGCGGCAGGCGGCGGAAACCGAGGTGCGGTTCCTGATGCGGGAACTGGCGCATCGATCCAAGAACCAGATGACCGTGATTGCCGCGATGGCCAAGCAGACCGCGCGCGGCGCCGATTCCGTGCCTGATTTCGTCACGAGCTTCGAGCGCCGGATCATGGGTCTTGCGCGTTCGACCGATTTGCTGCTGGCCCATGGCGTTGCGGGTGTCGATCTACGCGAACTGCTGACCAGCCAGATCGATCCGATCTGCCCGGTCGAGGACGAGCGCACCTATATCGAGGGCCCATCACTGCGCATCAACGCGCAGGCGGCCCAGATTGTCGGAATGGCGGTGCATGAACTGGCGACCAACGCGGTCAAACACGGCGCCTTTGCCACCGAGAACGGCAAGCTGAAGCTGACCTGGAGCCGGGTGGGCGACGCGGTGGCGATCGTCTGGACCGAGACCGGGTTTACGCCGCCAGAGGATATCCACCGCCGCGGCTTTGGGACCACGGTGATGGAAAACATGGTCGGCCGTGCACTGGGCTCCGACGTGGTGCGCGAAATGCTGGCCGACGGGATCGAATGGCGGATGACGATTCCGCTCGCCTCGCTCGACCCCGACAACAGCCTCAACGGTTCGGCTGTCCCAGAGACAGACCACGCCATGGCGGCTGTCCAGAAATAGCTGGCTCTTTTTGGGCTGATCGCCTATAGCACCCGCGAGTTCAGGACGCCGTTCTTTGCGGCAGCCTGGCTCGTTTCATGGCTCCGTCTGGACGACATCCCGGGCGGCAGCGACCCTTAGCCCTCTATTTGAAAGGACTTGTCCGATGTCGATTACTGCAGAGCGCAAAGCGGCACTCATCAAGGACTACGCCACCAACAAGGATGATACCGGTTCGCCGGAAGTCCAGGTTGCGATCCTCTCTGAGCGCATCGCCAACCTCACCGAACACTTCAAGCTGCATGGCAAGGATAACCATTCCCGCCGCGGCCTGCTGAAGATGGTGTCGACCCGTCGCAGCCTGCTTGACTATGTCAAGAAGTCCGACGAAGCGCGCTACAAGACGCTCATCGAGCGCCTCGGCCTCCGTCGCTGATCCAGCGGCAAGGTTACGAACTGGATTGCGAGGCACGCCTCGCCGTCCGGCCCGGTCAAAAGGGCCCGGGAGCGTGATCAGCAAAAGTTGCTAGACTTTTGCGGTTCGAGAGCGCGACCAGAGAGAAAAGGCGCCGGGATCGGTTCAGCATGAAACGATCCTGCGCTCGCGTAGGCTGACAAGACTACGCGGAGCATGGCGAGATCATCGGCCGCTCATTGCGCTCTGACAGCGCTTCCCCCGAGGAAAATGAGCGGCTCATCGTCTTGTCCATGTTCCGTACCGATTGAAAATCGGATCGTCAGCGCGGAAACCGTGCCCATTTTGGGCCCGTCCGAGCACATGGGGTGCTGGAGGGGCTGGCACACCGGATGAGTTCGCGGGGTGGCTACGCCCCCGCGTTCCCGCTCATTCCGGCAGAATGGAAAGACAAGACAATGACCATCAAGTTCGATCACCATAAGGTGGAACTGAACTGGGGCGGCCAGCCGCTCACCCTCGAGACCGGCAAGATCGCCCGTCAGGCCGACGGCGCCGTGCTCGCCACCCTCGGCGAGACCGTGCTGCTCGCGACCGTTGTTTCGGCGAAAACCGCCAAGCCCGGCCAGGACTTCTTCCCGCTGACCGTCAACTACCAGGAAAAATACTTCGCCGCCGGCAAGATCCCGGGCGGCTACTTCAAGCGCGAAGGTCGCCCGACTGAAAACGAGACGCTGACCTCGCGCCTGATCGACCGTCCGATCCGTCCGCTGTTCCCCGATGGCTACAAGAACGAGACCCAGGTGGTCATCACCGTTCTGCAGCACGACATGGAAAACAACCCGGACGTCCTCGCGATGGTCGCGGCTTCGGCTGCCCTCACCATCTCCGGCGTGCCCTTCATGGGCCCGATCGGTGCAGCGCGTGTCGGCCTGATCGATGGCGAATATGTGCTGAACCTCGCCGTTGACCGCCGCGCGGAATCCAAGCTCGACCTCGTCATGGCCGGCACCCAGGACGCCGTGCTGATGGTGGAATCGGAAGCCCAGGAGCTCTCCGAAGAAGTCATGCTCGGCGCCGTCATGTTCGGCCACGAAGCCTCGCGCAAAGTCATCGACGCGATCATCAAGCTCGCTGAAATGGCTGCCAAGGAGCCGCGCGAGTTCAATGCACCGGACTATTCCGATCTCGAAAAGGACGTGCTCAAGGTCGCTGAAAAGGACCTCCGCGCCGCCTACAAGATCACCAAGAAGGACGAGCGCTACGCTGCCGTCGACGCTGCCAAAAAGAAGGTCAAGGAGCACTTTGCTTCCGCCATCGAAGCCGGCACCGTTTCGGGTGAAGCGCTTGGCGAAGTGGTTCACAATCTCCAGGCCAAGATCGTGCGCTGGAACGTGCTCGATACCGGCTACCGCATCGACGGCCGCGACCTGAAGACGGTCCGCCCGATCGTGGCTGAAGTCGGCGTCCTGCCGCGCACCCATGGCTCGGCCATCTTCACCCGCGGCGAGACGCAGGCCCTCGTGGTCGCGACCCTCGGCACCGGCGATGACGAGCAGTATGTCGACAGCCTTGAAGGCACCCAGAAGGTGAACTTCATGCTGCACTACAACTTCCCTCCCTACTCGGTGGGTGAAGCCGGCCGCATGGGTTCGCCCGGCCGCCGTGAAATCGGCCACGGCAAGCTCGCCTGGCGCGCCATCAACCCGATGCGCCCCAAGGCCGAAGACTTCCCCTACACCATCCGCGTTGTCTCCGAGATCACCGAGTCGAACGGCTCGTCCTCGATGGCGACCGTCTGCGGCACCTCGCTGGCGCTGATGGATGCGGGTGTCCCGATGAAGAAGCCGGTCGCCGGTATCGCCATGGGCCTGATCCTCGAAGGCGAGCGCTTTGCCGTGCTCTCCGACATCCTCGGTGATGAAGATCACCTCGGCGACATGGACTTCAAGGTTGCCGGTACCGCTGACGGCGTCACCTCGCTGCAGATGGACATCAAGATCGCCGGCATCACCGAAGAGATCATGAAGGTCGCGCTTGCCCAGGCCAAGGACGGCCGCGAGCACATCCTCGGCGAAATGGCCAAGGCTCTCGATACCTCACGCTCCAGCGTTGGCGAGTTCGCCCCGCGCATCGAGACCATCACCATCCCGACCGACAAGATCCGCGAAGTGATCGGCACCGGCGGCAAGGTGATCCGCGAGATCGTCGAAAAGACCGGCGCCAAGATCGACATCAACGACGACGGCACCGTGAAGGTCTCGTCCTCGGACGGCGCCTCGATCGATGCGGCCATCAAGTGGATCAAGTCGATCACCGACGAAGCCGAAGTCGGCGCCGTCTACCAGGGCACCGTGGTCAAGACCGCCGATTTCGGCGCGTTCGTGAACTTCTTCGGCGCCAAGGACGGCCTCGTCCACATCAGCCAGCTGGCCGAAGCCCGCGTCGCCAAGACCACCGATGTGGTCAAGGAAGGCGACAAGGTCTGGGTCAAGCTTCTGGGCTTTGACGAGCGCGGCAAGGTCCGGCTCTCGATGAAGGTCGTCGACCAGGCCACCGGCAAGGAAATCAAGCAGGAAGCCGCCGCCGAGTAATCGGCGGACCTTTCGCCTCGGCCGGAAAGCTGAGGAAGGTCACAGTTCTGAGCATTGTGAAGGCCCGGGAGCAATCCTGGGCCTTTGCTGTTGATGGGGCGAAGCCGATCATCGCCCTCAATAGCCTTGGAGGCCGATGAGAACGTTGTCATCTCGCAACTTTACCTTGGCCGTATGACGCCGAGGGCAGGGCGGGGCCGAGTTCGGCGGGCACGTTCACGCAGCAATACAAGAGGGCCAAGCCTGGCCAATTGGCAACGTTGTCATTTCTAGCCGAGGGAGCAGGTGGTGTTGCAAGAGTTGGACTTGATAGGTCCTACCCTGCGAAAAAGCGGAGGAGTTGAAGGGCTCAGCGCTGTCGCGGCTCCGGCCGGATCAAGCCTGGATGCGATTCTGGTCGGTTGACACGAACACTTCCCAACGGCCTAGTGTGTTCAAGACGAACGTTGCGTCGAACTGCCTCTGCAGAGTGTAGAGAAGATGGGTGCAGCAAAGTCGCGTCTGTTGAAGCTTCAGAAGACGCAGCCCCACTGCATCTATTGCGGAGGAATCGTTCCGACAACGTCGTGCGATCATTGTCCTCCAGTCAGCATATTTGAGGGGGCCGATCGGCCAAGAGGGCTTGAGTTTGGCGCGTGCTACGACTGTCACCAGGGGACCAGAGAGCTCGACCTCATCGCGGCGATGGCTAGTAGGATTTTCCCGGACCCAACAACGGACATCGGCAAGGCTGATGTGCGTAAGCACATTCACGGCTTTGTAAACAACCACCCAGATCTGGCCGCCATGTTCATAACGGGCGATGAACCGGCTCTCGACTGGCAGGGCAGGCAGGCCTATCCGATAGATGTACACTCCCAACCGCGACTTCACAGAGCGCTGAATGCATTTTCTGCGCGAATAGGACTGGCGCTATTTCGAGAACTGACGGGCGGCGCAGTCCCACGCGACTCGGTAGCTATTGCTCGCTGGTACTCAAATTTTGAGTTGGAAAACGAGAGCACTATCGAAAGTCTGCTTCATTCGCTGGGTGCGCCTCGGACGCTGGCAATGGGTCGCAAAAACGTCTTGGAGCAGTTCAGGTACTGGGGCGGAGCAGCGACGGATGACTCAAGTCAGTTTGTTAGTTTTGCCGCCTTTCGGGAATCGTTTGGAACGCTGACCATCATACGCACAGCCGATGGGCCAGAAGTCGATCTGGAGGACACTCAGAATGCGTTCCGACCAGGATTTCTAAACGGTTTCAAAGTGTAGGTCTGGAGGCAAACGGGTAGACGCGCAACGGGGTTGCAGGCAATCCGACCGGTCGAGAGCCATGTCGCCATTGCTCAAACCGGCGACCGACCCCATCTTCTCGGAATGGAAGAAGAGCTACTCGAAACCTCACCTGCCGCCGTTTGGGCGAGGCTTGTGGCCTGGCCGCAGGGGTGGTTTGTGGCGCGCTATCTTGGGCGGCGGTATGGGGTGAGTAATGTGGCACATGCGAATGGACGGAGCTTCAAGCTTTTTGCCGAAGAGCTTGGCGGCCCGGACCGGATCAGCCTCAATATCTATGCGCCGCCTTCGGGCGAGTTGGCGCTGCGCCCCTGTGAGATGCCCATCGACAAGGTCACCGCCTTTGTCCTCGGGGCCGAACCCGAGGCTCAAGACGACCGCTAGCCGATGAAGCCGAGGAAGGGTTGGCCCAGGAGCGCTTCGACGAAGCAATAGGCGACGAACGCGACAAACAGCATCGCTCCGGCGCGGACGGGCCAGAGTGCGGTCCGGCCAAACACAGTGCTTGAGACCAGCGCCAGCGCGGGGACGACATGCAGCGCGTGCGTGGCAAAAAAGTGCGCAACGCGCAGGTCGCCGCCATCGCGCGACCAGCCCATCAGCCAGAGCCCGCCCGCGTCGGACGCACTGCCGCTCATGTGGTGGCTGCCCCAGCCGCTCATGAACCCGGCCGTGATCAGCGTCAGCGGCAGCACCAGGCCGAGGCCAAGGACGATGCCGTGCTTCAGCGCCGGATTGCCGAAATCCGCACCACGCCGGGCGATGACCACTGCGTAGACCATGGTGATTGAGGTGAGCCAGACCGCGAGGCCGCCCATGGTGCGGTAGATCAGCGTGCCGAGCTCGGTGGTGTTGAAATGCGAGGCGACCCCGAGCGCCGCTGCGCCCATCAGCCACGCCATTTCGCCCAGGATCGCGGCAATGACGCTGGCGCGGTAGAGGCGGTAGCCACGCGAGTTGGTAAAGCCGACGGGAAGCCAGTGCGCAAAGAGCGACAGCGTCAACGTGTAGACGCTGAGCGCGAACTGGAACTTCAGCGGCTTGTCCCAGATATCGACACCCTCCATCGTCCGGCTGTCGAGCAGCGCCGCAATGCCTGTCGGCAGCATCAGGAACAAGAGGAACAGCCCGGTCGCAGCAAGGGCGGGTTCGCTGCGTAGCAGGCGGGGCAGCGTGGCCCTATGGATCGGCATGGCCGTGGCAAAGGTCTCAGACATGGGAAGGCTCCAGGTGCGCGGTAGGGGTCTGGCCGCGCGAGAGACGCGAGGCGAGCCGCAGGCAGAGGAAGAGGACGAGCCCGGCAGGGCCAAAGAGGAATGTCAGGACGAGGCACGGAATGACGAGGACGAAGGCAATGCCCTCTGCCCGGGCGCGCCGCACTTCCCAGGCGCCGACCAACAGGTCGAAGGCGAGATAGTGCACCCAGCCGGCGAGCAGCAGCTCTCGCGTCTCGAACAGCGCAGCGACCTGATCAAGGCTGCCAAAGCCGCCTTTGGTGCTGCTCCAAAAGGCGAGGGCTAGGCCGGCATAGAGCGTTCCGAGCAGCGCTGGCACAACCAGACCGGCGATGATTTGGCTGAGTCGCGGCAGCAGCGGGCTCATCAGCAAGCCGAGCCAGCCGGCCAGCGCCGCCATGTTGGCAAGCTCGAACAGACGATCGCTACTCATTGAACATCCCATCCTGACAGTGTCCAGATTAATAGCCGACTAAAATAGACGTTGTCAAGATGGCGGCGAGAGCCTAGGGTTTTGGGGATTGGTCGGCTTGTTTCCCGGCCGGAAGTTATGGTTCAGATGCCAGAAATCCCAACGCCGTCGCGCCGCAGCTATCACCATGGTGACCTGCGCGATGCTTTGCTCACAGCCGGCGAAGCGGAACTGCGTGACAAGGGCATTGAGGGCTTTACCCTGCGTGGCTGCGCGAAACGTGCGGGGGTTTCGCATGGAGCCCCGGCGCATCATTTTGCAGACTCGGATGCGCTGCTGACGGCCCTTGCCGCCGTCGGCTATCGCCGCTTCCTCGCCACCCAGCAGCGCCGCAAGGATGAGGCAGAGGCCGATCCGCGTGCCCAACTGGTTGCGGCAGGGCTCGGCTACATCGATTTTGCGCGCGATAATCCCGAAATGTTCCGGCTGATCTTTTCATCGGCCCGGCCAAAACATACTGACCCTGAGCTCTCTGCGGCGGGGCGGGATGCCTTCAACCAGCTGGTGGCCGATGTGGGCGCGGTGCTCGGCAGGGACCCGATGCTGAGCGAAGACGGACTGCTGGTGGTCAGTACTGCTTGGTCGCTGGTCCATGGCGCGGCAGATCTGCTGATCGGTGGGCGTCTGCCCATCAGTTGGGGCGATGCCGCCCGCACGCACCGACTAGCCGCGGAACTGCTTGCCCGCGCCATGGGGCAGCTTGGAGGCGACGGAGAGGGCCTACTCGGCCGCGACCCGGGGGTAGCTTTCTGCCCCTGAGTCCTCGGCGGGCCGATCCAGCCGGAACGGCTTCAGCGGCGCGGTGACGACGCAGTTGCGGCCGGATTCCTTGGCCTTGTAGAGCGCCGCGTCTGCGGAGGCGAGGAGGTCGGTGATGTTGTTCGAGGTGTGCGGGATCGAGGCGACACCGAACGAGGCGGTGATCTCGGCACCATGCGCGCTGCTGAGGCTTTCGATGCGAAGCCGCAGCGCCTCGGCCTTTTCGGCGGCGCGTTCGATCGGGCAATCGGGGAGGATCACCACAAGCTCTTCGCCGCCGTAACGGCAGACGATATCGGTTTCGCGCAGGGCCGAAACCAGCGCCAGGGCGCTTTCGCGCAGCACCTGGTCGCCAAAGGCGTGGCCGTGCTCGTCGTTGAGGCGCTTGAAGTGGTCGAGATCGACCATCACCAGCGAGACTTCGCGGTTCTCGCGCTCCGCAAGGCGCACGAAGCGCTGCAGGCTGTCTTCCATGTAGCGGCGGTTGTAGAGGCCGGTGAGCGGATCGCGCAGCGCCTGATTGCGGAGCTTTTCCCTCAGCGCCATGTTGGCGAGCGCCAGGCTCATGCCGTCGGCGAGCGCAGAGCCGAGATTGGTCACCGCCTCGAGCCGCGCTTCCGCATCGGCGCCCGAGGCAAACAATTGCAGCAGCCCGACGATTTCGCCGCGCGCGATCATCGGGATTTCGAGCAGCGTCTCGCCCGGCGCGTGGTGGGCGCAGCAGAGCCGCCCGCTGTCGGACTGGTTGAGATGCGGCTTGCCGCGCTTCAGCGCCCAGCAATCGGCCGGGCTGATGGTTTCGGGCAGGCGCTCACCGGCCGGTCGCTCCCAGTCTGTCGAGAGCACAAGCCGGTCGCGCGAATTGTTGAACACGTAGAGCGCGCCGGAAAAGCCGGGGACGAGTTCGGCGGCGGTGGCTTTCAGTACCGCATTGGCATCGGCATGGTCGGTGGCGCTTTGCAATACGTCCGCCATTTCGAACAGTCGCGCCACCTGCTCGCGCGAGGCGTCGGCGGAGGCGACAGCTGCAGCGCGGCCATCGGCCTCGGAGACGCTGGAGCGGAAGGCATAGACGAGCCCGAGGATCGCGAGCCCGCCGCCAATCACCTGCAGCATCAGGACAAACAGCGTGCCGACCCAGATGCGCTCGTCATGGCCGCGGAACGCGATGTCGGCATTGTTGAGCACCCGCTGCACCGCGTCGCCGACCACCGAGACCGCTTCACCGGTCTTCTGGGTCGAGAGCAGGACGCGGCCCGCTTCGCTGTTGCCGGCCGTGGTCAGGCGGATCGCTTCGGACCAGACGCCATCGAGCCCATCGATGATGGCGCCGACCGATTGCACACCGCTGCCGGCGGCGCTTGCAGGCGCTTCGAGCGTGCCGATCAAGCCGGCGCGGCCTTTGCGCAGCAATTCGAGATTGGCGTAAAAACCGGGCAGTGCGCCGGGCTCGCCCGCGAGGTAGTGAAGGACGTTGGCATCGGCTTCGACCAGCGCCTGGTTGACCGTGCTGAGTTCCTGGCCCTGTTCGCGCAACGCCGTCAGCGCCTGTTGCTGGCTGCTGACATTGACGAAGCCGAAGATCGCGGCGGCGATCACGGCAGCGACCAGCAGCACCGTCGCGATCGACAGCATGCGCGAGCGCACCGGCATTGGCGCTATCAGCGGCTCAGTCGGCGGGGCAAGGCCAGAAAGCTTCACGGTGCTCGCCCCCTCCTCTGGAACGTCGAATAGCCGATATTGCCTCATCTGCGCGCGCTTGCCCCGTGCCATCGCTTTGTGCACTTAGCGAGGGGTGAAAGCGGCTGGTGAATGGCGGGCTGACACAGTTGATAAAGTTTGCTGCATGCCGCGTGTCGAAACCGCGCCGTGCCCATCGACCAGATGGCAGACCCATTTGAGGAGACGGACCATGAAGTATCTCTGCCTGGTGCATCTGGCGCCCGAGGCGTTTGCGAACTTCGACGCCAAGGCGAGCCAGGAGCTCGATCGCGCCTCGCTCGGCTATGATCGGACGCTGGCCGAGGCGGGGCATCTCGTGGCAGCGGCGGCGCTGCAGGCGGCCGATACGGCGGTGCTGGTGCGGGTGCGCGAGAGTGGCGTTTCGACCACCGATGGGCCGTTCACAGAAACTAAGGAGCAGTTGGGCGGGTTCATCCTCATTGAGGCGCGCGATCTCAATGAAGCGGTGCGGCTGGCGGCGGGGATCCCGATCGCGAAGTATGGGACTATTGAGGTGCGGCCGATCTACGAAATCCCGGTTCTACCTGAAGTGAGCTGAGGCCCATGACGCCAGTAACCCCGCGTGAGATCGAGGCCATCTGGCGCACCGAGTCGCGGCGGGTGCTGGCGACGCTGATCCGTCTGTTGCGCGATTTCGACCGCGCCGAGGAAGCGCTGCATGACGCGTTTCTGGCGGCGGCCGAGCAATGGCCAACCCAGGGCGTGCCCGCCAACCCGCGCGCCTGGCTGGTGTCGGCCGGGCGCTTCAAGTCCATCGACCGGATCCGCCGCAAGGCGCGGTTTCAAACGATTGCTGCCGAGCTGTCGCTGGCCGAGGAGGCCCAGATGCCACCCGAAGCCGAGCCGATTGCCGACGACCAGTTGCGGCTGATCTTTGTGTGCTGCCACCCGGCGATTGCCCCCGACGCGCAGATCGCGCTGACCCTGCGGGAGGCCTGCGGGCTGACCACCGAGGAGATCGCCGCGGCGTTTCTCGCTAAGCCTTCTGCCATCGCGCAGCGCATCGTGCGCGCCAAGACCCGCATCCGGGAAATGGGGTTGCCCTATGAGGTGCCTGAGGGCGACGCGCTGGCAGCGCGGCTCGACCAGGTGCTGCATGTCATCTACCTGATCTTCAACGAGGGCTATGCGGCATCGCGCGGGGACGCGATGTTGCGCGCGGACCTGTCGGCCGAAGCCATCCGGCTGGCCCGGCTGCTGCTGCAATTGCAGCCGGAAGCCGATGTGGCCGGGCTGCTGGCACTGCTGCTGCTGCAGGATTCTCGCCGGGCAGCGCGGGTTGGCGCGGATGGGACGCTGGTACTGATCGCGGATCAGGACCGGACGCTGTGGGACAAAGACGCGATAACCGAAGCAGCGGCATTGCTGCGGCGGGCCTTCGCCCAACCGCCGCTTGCTGCCTACACGATTGAAGCCGCGATTGCGGCCGAGCACGCGCTGGCACCTCGGGCGGAAGAGACCGACTGGTCGCGCATTGTCGCGCTCTACGACGTGCTGCTCCGGGCCGACTCCTCGCCGATCGTCGCCCTCAACCGCGCTGTGGCTGTTGCGATGCGGGATGGCCCCGAGGCGGGACTGGCGCTGATCGATAGTCTGGCGGCGGGGGAACTCGCGAGTTTCCGCTATCTCCACGCCGCGCGGGCCGACCTGTTGCGGCGGCTGGGTCGGAAAAGCGAAGCGCGCCTTGCCTACGAGGCGGCGCTGCAGCGTACCGAACAGGCGATCGAGCGGCAATTCCTTGCCAGCCGGATAGAGGAGCTCAGCTCCTGAGCTTGCCCTTGCTCTCGGGCAGGACGCGGTGAGGTGGCTGCGCGCCGTCAATGAAGGCCCGGATATTGACGATCACCGTCTCGCCCATCTCGAGCCGCGCCTCGAGCGTTGCCGAGGCCATGTGGGCGGTGAGCACCACGCGATGCTCGCGGGCGAGCTTGAGGAGCCGCGGGTTGAGCCCGTTGCGGTTCTCGAACACGTCGAGCGCCGCGCCTGAGAGGTGTCCGCGCTCGATTTCACCGATCAGCGCCTCTTCATCCAGCAGTTCGGGACGCGAGACGTTGACCACGAACGCATCTTGCCGCATCGCCGCGAGGCGCTGGGCGTTTAGGATATGGTGGGTCGAGCGGGTCAGCGGGGTGTGGAGCGAGACGATATCGACCGTCGCAATCATCGCGTCGAGATCGTCCCAGAAGGTCGCTGCAAGTGCCTCCTCGACCTGGGGCGGCCGGCGGTTGCGGGAAAAATAGTGGATATTGAGCCCGAAGCTGCGGGCGCGGGCGGCGACGGCGGTGCCGATCCGGCCCATGCCGACAATGCCGAGCGCTTTGCCGCGGAGGCGCCGTCCCAGCATCCAGGTCGGCGACCAGCCGGCCCACGCGCCATCCCGTGGCAACACGCCTGCGCCTTCGACCAGCCGGCGCGGCAGTGCCAGCATCAGCATCACCGCCATATCGGCGGTATCTTCGGTCAGGACGCTCGGCGTATTGGTGACTGTCAGCCCGGCGGCGTAGGCGGCCTCGACGTCGATATTGTCAAAGCCGTTGCCGAACTGGGCGATCAGCCGGACGGATTTGGGCATGCTGGCGATGAAATCGGCATCGATCCGGTCATTGATCGAGGAGACCAGCACCTCGGCCCCGGACACCCCATCAAGCAGTGCTTCTGTAGAGAGGGGCGAATCGGTCATATTGCCGCGCGTCTCGAACAGCGTCGCCATCCGCTCCTCGATCTGCTCGGGCAAGCGGCGGGTCACGAATATCCTGGGTCGGCTGAGGGTCAAGCGGCGCGCCTTTTAGCGACCATTAAGGTCTTTTGCCTAGTGATAGGAAAAAAGCACTTCCCTGCAAAGTCATGTTTGGCCAAGTCGCTCCCGTGCTTCATTTCATCCGCTCATTTGCTCCCGTCCGCGCCGCCAGCATAGCGCTTCTGGCAGGCCTCGGCATGTTTGTTGCAACGCTGGCGATTGCCGCCGACAATCCCAGCGGCCTGCCGCTCCCGCGCTTTGTCACCACCCGCTCCAACCCGATCAATGTACGGGTCGGGCCAGGTACCAAGTATGGCGTGGCCTGGGTCTATCTCAAGTCCGGCACCCCGGTGGAGATTATCCAGGAATTCGATACCTGGCGGAAGATCCGTGATGTGGATGGCTCAGAAGGCTGGCTGCACCAGAACCTCTTGCAGGGGAAGCGCGCCGGTCTCGTGGTGTCAGCAAGCGGCGACGGCAAGGACGTGCCGCTGCTCAAATCCAAGGATGCAGATAGCGGAGTGCGGGCCTGGCTTGAGCCTAACTTCCGCGTCGATCTGAAGGAATGCGACGGCACCTGGTGCGAAGTGATCGCCACCTCGCACCCCGCAGGCGGCAGCGCCCAGAGCTTTGACGGCTATTTGAAACAGGGCGACCTGTGGGGCGTCTACAAGGACGAAGTGTTCGACTGAGCCGCGGGCCTTGTGCCCGGCCATCGAAGGGGACGGAATGCTGGGTCTCACCCATGGCCAGAATCGCCTCGTGCCCTACGACCCCACCTGGCCGCTACTCTTCGAAGAAGAACGTCTCCGGCTGGAGTTGGCCCTGGATGGCGTGTTTGAAGCGATAGAGCACTACGGCTCAACAGCGGTACCCGGCCTGACGGCCAAGCCCATCCTCGATATCTTGATTGGCGTTGCGCCGCTTCAACGGTGGCAGGAGTGTCACGATCCGCTGCTGGCGCTTGGCTACGACTACGCGGCTCACGCAGGAGTTCCGGGCCACCACATCTTCGGGCACGGCAAGGACCGCAGCGAGCGGACGCACCTCGTGCACGTGGTCGAGTTCTGCGGGCCGTCCTGGGTTTCGAACCTGGCGTTCCGCGATGCGCTCAGGACGCAGCCGGAGCTGCGCGCGGCATATCTCGCAGCAAAGCAGAACGCTATGGCGGGCGCGCCGGAAAACCGGCCGCGCTACAACGAACTGAAACAGGGATTTATCGATGCTGCCAAGAAGGCGTTGAACGTCTGAGCCGCGCTTCAGCGCAGCTTTCTGACCCGCACCACGACATCAACGTGAGTGATGCCCATGCCTTCGGGGGGCTCGGGGAGGTTTTTGATGACGATGGCCGACGCCGGAATATCGACGACCCGCTGCTCGTCCTCGAGATAGAAATGGTGGTGGTCCGAGGTGTCGGTATCGAAATAGGAGCGCGACGCGTCGACGGCCACTTCGCGCAAGAGCCCCGCTTCGCGGAACTGGTGCAGGCTGTTGTAGATGGTGGCGAGCGACACATTGACCCGGGCCGAACTCGCCTCGTCATGCAGCTGTTCAGCACTCACATGGCGGTGCGGACCGGCAAACAGCAACTCGGCGAGCGCCACGCGCTGCCGGGTGGGCCGCAGCCCCGCCATACGCAGCACGGCCGTAAGGCACGGGCGGCGCGAAGGAACTGGCCGGGAGATCAGGCTGCGGTCTGTCATCGTATCCTGTTGAAACCTTGGGCTTCTGTAGGTGCACATATAACTTTCGCAGCGCCTTGATACAAGCGCCGCGGCCAGCAGCCGTCTGTGGGGTCAAGCCGAGTAAGCTTGACCCTCCTCCTCCCCATCACTAGTAACGGCTGGACCATCTGATTGGAGAAAGCCTGCCCCATGGCGGACCGCAAAAGCGCGTATGGCTACGACGACCTGATCCTCAGCGGCAAAGGTGAGCTGTTCGGGCCCGGCTATGCCCAGTTGCCTGCTCCGCCGATGCTGATGTTTGACCGCATCACGCATGTCGATGCCGATGGCGGATCGCACGGCAAGGGTCAGGTGCGCGCCGAACTCGACGTCAACCCGGACCTGTGGTTCTTCAAGTGCCACTTCATCGGTGATCCGGTGATGCCGGGTTGCCTTGGTCTCGATGCGCTGTGGCAGATGCTGGGCTTTTATCTCTGCTGGAGTGGCTCGCCAGGCCGTGGCCGGGCGCTGGGCGGGGAAGTCAAGTTCACCGGCCAGGTGACCGATGACGTCAAGCTTGTGGAATACGGTATCGACCTGCGCAAGGTCATGCGCTCCAAGCTCGCCCTCGGTGTCGCCGACGGCTGGGTGAAGGCGGACGGCAAGGTGATCTACGAGGCCAGCAACCTCAAGGTCGGCCTGTTCAACTAATTCGAACGCCCCGTGGACCATGGTTCAGGGGCGGTGGGAGGCAAAATGCGGCGCGTTGTCATTACGGGCATGGGGATCGTCTCCTCGATCGGAAACAACCTCGACGAGGTGCTGCTGAGCCTGCGCGAAGCGCGGCCGGGCATTGTCTTTGCCAAGGACTATGCCGACCTCAACTTCCGCTGCCAGGTGCATGGCGCCCCCAACCTCGATCCGTTCGAAGTACTCGACCGGCGCACCACCCGCTTCATGGGCAAGGGCGCGGCCTGGAACTACATCGCCATGCAGCAGGCGATCGCCATGGCCGGGCTCGAAGAAAAAGACATCAAGAACCCGCGCACCGGCATCATCATGGGCTCAGGCGGGCCGTCGACCCGGACCGTGGTCGAGGCTGCCGATATCACCCGCGAGCGCGGACCCAAGCGCATTGGGCCGCTGGCCGTGCCAAAGGCGATGAGCTCGACCGCATCGGCAACGCTCGCCACCCCATTTGGGATCAAGGGCGTCAACTATACGATCACTTCGGCCTGCGCGACCTCCAAGCACTGCATCGGTAATGCCTATGAGATGATCCAGTGGGGCAAGCAGGACGTGATGTTTGCCGGCGGCCACGAGGATCTCGACTGGACACTGAGCGACTTGTTCGATGCCATGGGTGCCATGTCGTCGGATTTCAACGATACGCCGTCAAAGGCCTCCCGCGCCTATGATCTGAAGCGCGACGGCTTTGTGATTGCCGGCGGCGCCGGAGTGCTGGTGCTCGAAGAACTCGAGCACGCCAAGGCACGCGGCGCGACCATCCTTGCCGAGCTGATCGGCTATGGCGCGACCTCGGACGGCCAGGACATGGTGGCCCCCTCGGGTGAGGGCGCGGTGCGCTGCATGCAGCTGGCGCTGGAGACGGTCAAGGGCAAGGTCGACTACATCAACCCGCACGCCACCTCGACGCCGGTTGGCGACGTCAAGGAAATGGAAGCTATCCGCGAAGTGTTCGGCACGGGCGACAAGTGCCCGCCGATCTCGGCGACCAAGTCACTGACCGGCCATTCGCTCGGCGCGACCGGCGTGCAGGAATCGATCTATTGCATCCTGATGATGCAGAACCGGTTCCTCTGCGAGAGCGCCAATATCGAGGAACTGGACCCGGTTTTTGCCGACATGCCGATCCTCCGCCAGCGCCGCGACAATGCCGATATCGGCATTGCGCTCTCCAACAGCTTCGGCTTTGGCGGCACGAATGCAACGCTGGTGTTCAAGCACCCCGACGCCTGAGTGAGAGCGTTTCCGGGAAACGCGACAGCACAATAAATACTGCGCTCAGGCGTAGCGCATCTCATCAAAGCGCGCCGCGCGGCCGTCATAGAGCAGGAGGCGGCCGATTAGCGGTTCGCCGAGCCCGGTGACGAGCTTGATGGCCTCCATGGCCATCAGCGTACCGATGACGCCCGTGACAGCGCCCAGCACCCCGACAACTTCGCAGGCGGGGAGGTCCGCCTCGTCAGGGGTGGTTGGGTAGAGGTCGGTGAAACTAGGGCCACCCGGGGCAAACACCGTGACCTGCCCGTCAAACATCGAAACCGCGCCTGAAACCAGCGGCAGGCCGGCGGCGCGTGCCGCTTCGGCGGCGATGGCGCGGGTGCCGAAATTGTCGGTGCCATCGAGGATCAGATCGTAGTTTGCAAACAGCGCTGTGGCATTGGCGGTGGTTAGCCGCTCGGCATGGGCGACGAAGCTGACATGGTCGTTGAGCGCGGCAACGAAGGCGCCCGCGCTTTGGGCCTTCGATGTACCGATGCCGGCGCTGGTGTGGATCATCTGGCGCTGGAGGTTCGAGAGCGACACCGTGTCGTGGTCGACCACACCGAGCGTGCCGACACCGGCGGCCGCGAGATAGGCGATTACCGGGCTGCCGAGCCCGCCCGCGCCAATCACCAGCACCCGCGCCGCCTTCAGCGCCTGCTGGCCCTCGCCGCCCACCCCGCGCAGCACGATGTGGCGCGAGTAGCGTTTGATTTCGTCTGAGGAGAGACTCATAGACGCCCCTTGCAGCTAACGCCCAGTAGAGCCGAAACCGCCGGTGCCGCGCTGCGTTTCATTAAGCGTCTCCGCAAGTTCAAAAGCCACCGCCGAAACCGGGGCCACCACCATCTGCGCAATACGGTCGCCGCGGCTGATGATGAAGGACTCGCTGCCGTGGTTGATCAGGATCACTTTGATCTCGCCCCGGTAGTCTGCGTCGATCGTACCGGGGGAATTGAGCACCGTCACCCCGAACTTGGCGGCAAGGCCGGAGCGGGGCCTGACCTGCGCCTCGTAGCCATTGGGCAGCGCCATGGCAAAGCCGCAGGGGACCAGCGCGCGGGCGCCGGGGGCGATGGTCATGGTCTCAGAAGCGCCGAGCGCGGCGAGGAGATCAACTCCTGCCGCGCCCGCCGATTGCTGGCGCGGGGCATCAAGCCCCTTGCCGTGATCGAGCCACGTGAACCGGACGGCGACCCGATCTGTCATGATCAGTTGGTGTCAACGACGGCGTAGAGTTCAGCCGGCAGGTTCGCCGTGCCGTCGAACAGCGCGGTGAACGGGATCACGATTTCCGACGAGGTGCCGTCAGCCGACAGCGTCATGTTGGTATCGGTGATCTTTTTGCCCTTGATACGGATGGTGGCCGTGTGACCGGCAAAGTACTGCTGCATCATGGCTTTGGTCTGCTCGTCCTGGTCCTTGGTGACTTCGCCCGACATGTTCTCGGTCTTGAAGGCGACGCGAACCACGCCAGGGCTGACGACGGTGTAGGTGGCGTCTTCGGTGGGGCTGTCAGGGCTCGAGAGGGCGGTCAGGTCGCCTTCCTTGACGCTGGTGCAGGTGGCGCTGCCGTCGGCGTTTTCGACTAGCACGTCGCCCTCGTCCTTGCAGAACGCCTCGTCGGTCTTGGCGTCGGGCGCCTCGGCCATCTGCTTGATCATGGGGTAGAATTCCTTGCCCATGGTCATGGTGGTCGTCGCCTTGCCGGCGGTCTCGGATTTGACTTCGAGCTCGGCAGTCATATCGATACAGCCGGCGAGACTTGCGGTCAGCGCCAGCACGCCGGCGAGCCGGCCCAGAATCTTCAGGTTCATTGGTAACTCCTCAACGGTCGCCCTTGCCACCCAGGCCGCCAATCTAGGGGCGCCGCCGGGGGGCTGCAAGCTTGCCTTGCCGTGGTATGGCCTTGATGATGAACGAGTGCTGAACCTGTTGGTCAGACTGTCAGCAGGCGCCAGATCATCACCACGACAAGGATCGCGGCCACCCAGAATCCGCTGACCAGCATGAAGCGGGTAAAGCGCCGGTTGGGGGCGTGCCTGTCGCGCTCATAATCATCGAGCGCGGCCTCCGCCTTGTCGAGGATGGCGGGGAGGCGACCCATACTGGCGATGGCGGTGTCGAAATGGACTTTGAGCTCCTCGAGCCGGCCGAGTGGCCCGGCCTCGCGCCGCACCCAGTCGCCGACGATGGGCTCGCTCACCGTCCAGATGTCGAGTTCGGGATCGAGCGCGCGCGCAACGCCTTCGACCAGCACCATGGATTTTTGGAGAAGGATCAGTTCCGGCCGCGCCCGCATCTGGAACAGTTCGGTGGTGGCAAACAGCTGCCCCAAAACCTTCCCCATCGAGATATCGGCAGCGCGGCGGCCATGCTGCGGCTCGCCGATGGCGCGGAGCGCCAGGGCAAAGTCATCGACCGACTGGCCCTTGGGTACGTAGCCGATCTCGAAATGCCGCTCGGCAATCAGCCGGTAGTTGCGGGTGATGAAGCCATAGAGGATTTCGGCGAGGAAGCGCCGCTCGCGCTTGCTGAGCCGGCCCATGATGCCGAAATCGACCGCGACGATGTCGCCGGTGCGCGGATCGGCGAAGAGATTGCCCGGGTGAAGGTCGGCGTGAAAGAAACCGTCGCGCACCGTGTGGCGGAGGAACGACTGGAGGAGGTTGGTCGCAAGGAGCTTGCGATCAACGCCGGCTGCATCGAGCGCCGCACTGTCGCGGATCGGGATGCCATCGACCCAGGAGGTGGTGAGGACGGTCTCGGCGCTGTGATTCCAGTGCACAGCGGGGATGACGAAGCCCTTGTCGTCCTTGATGTTTTCGGCGAACTCCGAGATCGAAGCGGCTTCCATCCGCAGGTCGAGCTCGATGCGGGCCGAGCGGTCGAGCATCTTGAGGATTTCCACCGGACGCAGCCGCCGGAGCCGCGGCACCAGCCGTTCGGCAAGACGCGCGCCGGCATACTGGCTCTCGATATCGGCGTAAAAGCGCTCGGCGATGCCGGGGCGGAGGATCTTGACGGCCACGGCGCGGCGCCCGGTCTCGTCCTCGAGCATCGCCTTGTGCACCTGGGCGATGGAGGCGGCGGCGATCGGGGGTGAAATCTCCTTGAGCTCGGCGGCACGTTCGCCCAACGCCTCAATGAGCATGGCGGGCACCAGGGCCGAATCGAACGGCTCCATCTTGTCCTGGAGCGTCGCGAGATCGGCCGCGACGTCAGCTCCAACGATATCGGGGCGCGTCGCGAGGGTCTGGCCGAACTTGACGTAGGTGGGGCCGAGCCGGTTCAGCGCCCGGGTCAGACGGTCGACGCGGCCGCTGCTGCGCACTTCCGCGCGTTCGAACAGGCGGCCGAGCTTGACCCCGGCACGCATGGCTGGTGGCAGGGCCGGATTATCGAGCAGCGACAGTGCCCCTTCACGGGCCAGCACATAGCCGGCGCGGAGCAGGCGAAAATAGGCGGAAAGCCCCATGAATCAGAGCTTCCAGGCGGCGTGCAACGCCGCGATATTGCCGGTCATCGGCGTGTGGGTGACGCGCTTGAACCCGGCATTCGCGATCATCTGCGAAAAGCGCGCGGGGTTGGGGAACTTGCGGATCGATTCAACGAGGTACTGGTAGGGCTGCGCGTCGCCGGTGACCGCCTTGCCGATGGGCGGGATGACGCGGTCGGAAAACGCCGTGTAGACCTCGGAGAGGAGCGGTGTGTCGACCTGGCTGAACTCGAGGCAGAGCAGCCGCCCGCCCCGCTTCAGCACCCGGTAGGCTTCCGAAAGCGCCAGATCAATGCGCGGCACGTTCCGGATGCCGAAGGCGATGGTGTAGGCGTCAAAGCTCTCGTCCGCGAAGGGCAGGGCCTCAGCGTTGGCCTCAACGAAATTGACCTGCGACGGAAAGCGCCAGGTCTTGGCGCGCTCGGCGCCGACCCGCAGCATGTCGGTATTGATGTCGGAAACGGTGACCTCGGCAAAGCCGACCGAGGCATTGACGATCCGCTCGGCGATATCGCCGGTACCGCCCGCCATATCGAGGACGCGATAGGGGACCGAGCCGCCCTTGGGCGGCGCCAGCCGGGCGACCAAGGCGTCCTTCCAGAGCCGGTGCACACCACCGCTCATCAGGTCGTTCATCAGGTCATAGCGATCGGCGACGCGATGGAACACGTCATTGACCAGCTCTTGCTTCTCCGCCAGCGGCACGGTGCGCTCGCCGAAATGGGTGGTCTCGCCCGTCTCTGTCTCGCCTGTCTGTGCCATGGGCCTGTCTCCGAATTGGCGGCGTTATAGCCCAATGGGGCTGGCCTTGCCATTGTCCAAAGCAGCGCATGGTTGAGGGGATAGGACAGCTCGTCCAGGGGCAAGCCCGCGACAAATGAGTTTGCCGACCCCCACCCGGGCCCTCCTGCTAAGAATAGGGAGGGAGCAGAAGGGGCGGCCTTGTCATCTTTGGGTGATCCCGCCACATAGGGGCGCGAGATGAGGATGTGCCCATGCCTGAACTGCCCGAGGTTGAAACGGTCCGCCGCGGGCTGGCGCCTTATGTCGAGGGCGCGCGGATCGAGCGGGTCATACTGAACCGCCCAGACCTGCGCTTCCCGTTTCCAGCTGGCTTTGCCGAAGCCCTGATGGGCACGACCATCACGCTGGCCGACCGGCGGGCGAAGTATCTGCTCTTCCGGCTGTCGAGCGGTGCCACCTGGCTCAGCCATCTGGGCATGACCGGCAGCTACCGGTTCGAGGACTTCAAGTTCAAGGAACCCTCGCGCTATTACGAGCCCGATGAGGACCGGAAACACGATCACCTGGTGCTCGAACTCGACCATCCCGAGCATGGCAAGCTGCGGCTGATCTATAATGACGCGCGCCGCTTCGGCTTTGTTGACCTCTTCACCGAGGAGTCGGAGAGCGCTTACCTCAAAGGCCTCGGCCCCGAGCCGCTTTCCAACGCCTTTAATGCCGTGGAAATGGCTGAGCGCTTCAAGGGCAAGAAGGCCCCGATGAAGGCGGCGCTGCTGGATCAGCGCGTCGTGGCGGGGCTGGGCAATATCTATGTGAGCGAAGCGCTGCACCGCGCCCATATCCGCCCCGATGTTGCGGCAGCCAGGCTGGTGCTGAGATCGGGCGCGCCGTCCAGGCGCCTCGAGGACCTCGCCGACGGGGTGCGCACGGTGCTGACCGAGGCGATTGAGGCGGGTGGCTCGACGTTGCGCGATTTCCGGGCGGCAGATGGCACGTCGGGCTATTTCCAGCACCGCTTTGCCGTCTATGATCGGGAGGGCGAGCCCTGCCCGACGCCGCTCTGCCGGGGGACGATCAAGCGCATCGTGCAATCGGGGCGCTCGAGCTTTTTCTGCCCCACATGCCAGCACTAGGCCGTGATCGGGGCGCCGGCCTGAATCCAGTTGACGTCACCGGTCGTCGCGACTATACAGCGCCCACCTTGGCGGCCGGAAAAAGCCGCCGATTTCATTTCATCGCCTGAGCAGATGCAGCACGTGCTGCAATGAGCGGGCTGAAGCGCCAAGAGGATTTCATGGCCAATACGACATCGGCTAAAAAGGCCACCCGCAAGATCGCTGCCCGCACCGAAGTGAACAAGTCGCGCCGCTCGCGTATGCGCACGTTCATCCGCAAGGTCGAGGAAGCCATCACTGCTGGTGACCACAAGGTCGCCGTCGAGGCCCTCACCGCTGCCCAGCCCGAGATCGCGCGCGCTGCTCAGAAGGGCATCGTCCACGCTAACGTGGCCTCCCGCAAGGTGTCGCGTCTCAATCACCGCATCAAGGCGCTGCAGCCGGCCTGATCGGCTCGCTCCTGACGCTTTGTCAGCGCTGAAGAATTAAAGGCTCCCGGATGGGGGCCTTTTTGTTTTGCCGCGAATTTTCCATAAAATCGTCACATATTGGGCGCGCCCAGTGTGACACGATTGCGACACTCGCCAGCAGATTTATTTCGGACGAAATCACGAGCGATTGCTGACACTTAGGGGTGCGGCAAAACGACAATCCGGCCCCCAGGGCTCTGTCACAATGGAATGAAATCTCCTTCAGCCCGTTTGACTGCCACAATTCTCACTCCCGGAAAAAGGCAATGAAAATCGGATTCCGCGTGGAGTCACAGCGCCTTAATTTTTAGTTACCGCCGAGTCCCCGGGAAAGGTTTTTGCGAACGTGAGAGTCAACCCCCAGATGGCAAAAAACCCCCGTTGATTGCCATAACCCCCCCGTCTAGAATGGTCCTCAGCGGTCAGGAGTAAGGACTTATAAGTCGCAACTCTGAGCGCGGAGTATGTGTTGAATCCGAGTAGAGCCTGCAGCTGAATAGAAACAGACAACGGCGAACAGTCTTGACCAAGATCAATCACATTTCTAACTGGCGGCGTAAAATTTTAGTCTTGTGCTGAAGTAAGACTAAGATAAATCCGGACCCTCTGGCGGACCGGGCTCAACTGAAAAGACTTGAATAACACAACCGCGACATGGATCGCGGACAAGAAACGTTTGTCTGCGGGGCGGAGACAGGCAGGATTGGCGGAGCTGTGCCCAAACGGGCCGGCTAACAGAAGTGAATTGGGGCTAAAAACTAATGACGATGAACGCGGCGGCGGGTCGTTCCGATTGGATTTCAAGCAATGTTGGAGCAGCGAAAAAGGACCCGGACGACGAACGGCGGGAGGTGACTGTCATGGGCAAGGATGGCAGCAATGTCTCCTCACGCGAAATGTTCCAGCGCGTCAGGGCCCGCCTGCGGGCTGCCGTCGGCGAAGATGTCTATAACTCGTGGTTTGCCCGGCTCGAGCTGGAAGAGGTCGTCGACGATCTCGCCCATCTGTCGGTGCCGACCCGGTTCCTGTGCTCGTGGGTGCAGTCGAACTATTCCGAAAAGATCCTCGAAGCTTTCCAGGCTGAGCTCGGGGCGCTGAACCGGCTGCACTTCACCGTGCGGGTCAATGGCCAGGCGAGGCCACGCCTGCCGCAGCCCGATCAGGAAATCGAGATCGAGGACACCAAGCAGAACGCCGTACCCGCGGCGCCCCGCCTTGTGCGCGAAACGATGACGCAGGCGCCGCGGGGCGATGCGCTGTCGGGCAGTGCGCTCGACCCGAAGATGACTTTCGATACCTTTGTCTCCGGCGCACCGAACGAAATGGCGCTGCAGGTGGCAAAACAGGTGGCCCATGCCGCCGCCAACAATGCGGTGAGCTTCAACCCGGTTTATGTGCATTCGAGCGTCGGGCTGGGCAAATCGCACCTGCTCAATGCTATCGCCTGGGCGGCTGGTGCCGCCGAGCCCGGCCGGAACATCGTCTACCTGACGGCCGACCACTTCATGTACCATTTCATCACTGCGGTGCAGCGCCAGTCGGCGCTGGGCTTCAAGGAATGGCTGCGCCGGGTCGACCTGCTGCTGATCGACGACATGCAGTTCCTGCAGGGCAAATCCGCTACCGAGTTCGGCCATACGCTGGGCACCCTGCTCACGGGGGCGAAGCAAGTGGTGGTGGCTGGCGACGCGCCGCCGCGTGACCTCGAAATGCTCGATGAACGCGTGCGCTCGCGGCTCTCGGGCGGGCTGGTGGTGCCGATTACCACGTTCGATCTCGACCTGCGCAAGGCGATCGTCACCCGCCGCGCCGAACAGGCGACGCTGCGCTTTGCCGATGCGCATTTCCCACCGGCCGTGATCGACTACATCGCCCGCGTGGTGGTGAGCCATGGCCGCGACCTCGATGGCGCCGTGAACCGGCTGCTGGCCGCAAACCAGTTGACCAAGGAACCGATCACCGTTTCGCTGGCAGAGCGGACCCTTGCCGATCTCGTCCGCTCGCGCGACGCGCGCCGGGTGCGGATCGAGGACATCCTCCGGATCGTCTCGCGCCACTACAAGGTGCCGCGCAATGACCTGCTCTCCTCGCGCCGCTCGCGCGATGTGGTGCGGCCGCGCCAGATCGCGATGTATCTCGCCAAGGCGCTGACCTCGCGCTCCCTGCCGGAAATCGGTCGCCGTTTCGGCGGCCGGGACCACACCACCGTTCTCCACTCGGTCCGCAAGGTCGAGCAGATGATGAAGGACGATGGCGACCTGGCGCAGGAGATCGAACTCTTGAAGCGCATGCTTGAGGAGTGAGCTGTTTCCGGCCCTGCGGGGCCGGCTAAGGCCCTTTTTGCCGTTGCGGGCAGAGGGGGAAGGACTGGGCCGGAGCTGCGTGTTTTGCCCGAGCCCGCCCCCGCATTAAGGGGGGCGTTCCCGCATTGGGCGCGCGCGTTGTGAGGCGTGTTTTCTGTGTTGGCCCGCGTTCGGGCCTGTTTGTCCGTTGTTGCGTAAGTCGGGGATGCGTCGTGGTAAAACCGCGTTTGCTGTTGCGTATCGGGAAGAGCCTGAAGCGGCTCGACCTTAGGGGCCATATTGAGGCAGAGGCCGAGCCGGCCGATCGGGCCTGGCATGAGATGCTGCGGCGTCTCGATGTCGAGGAGACCGAGCGGCGGCTGGAAGCGATGGAGACGGCCCTGAACGGCCGGAACTAGCGCTTCAGTCTTTGCCTTGCTGCGTTTCCGAACCGGAAAACCGTTGCCACTTTTCCCGGAAACGCTGCTGGCGCCTTGTGGGCGAAATATTCGGGGACGCCGGGCCTCTGGCCGTTGGCGCGCCCTTGCCTTTTGTCGCCACCCTTGCAAATGTCGCAGCCCGGTTTCACCGGGGTTTCGGGCTGTCCACGGGGCGGCGAGCGGTAGGGAAATTGAGTTTATGAAAGTCACTCTCGAGCGCAATCATCTGCTCAAGTCGCTAAGCCACGTGCATCGCGTGGTGGAGCGGCGCAATACCTACCCCATTCTCGCCAACGTGCTGCTCAAGGCCAGTGATGGCAAGCTCGACCTGCGCGCCACCGACCTCGATATCGAAGTGACCGAAAGCGTGCCCGCCATGGTGGGGACGGCCGGAACGACGACGGTGCCGGCGCACACCCTCTATGAAATCGTGCGCAAGCTCTCCGATGGCGCCGAAGTGCGGCTCGAAAACGAGGGCACCGAGCAGCTGCTGCTGACCTCCGGGCGCTCGCGCTTCCACCTCGCCTGCATTTCGCCCGACAGCTTTCCCGATCTCAAATCGGGCACGTTCACCCACAATTTCTCGGTACCGGCCGCGACCTTTCGCGAGCTGATCGAGCGCACCCAGTTCGCGATCTCCAACGAAGAGACGCGCTACTACCTCAACGGCATCTACGTGCAGGCGCTGGAGGTTGGCGGCGAGCTGACGCTGCGCGCCGTGGCGACCGACGGCCACCGCCTCGCGCGCGCCGACGCAGCGGCTCCTGCGGGAGCCAAGGGCATGCCGGGCATCATCGTGCCCAAAAAGACCGTTTCGGAAGTGCAGAAGCTTCTCGATGGCGCCGATGGCGACGTGGCGATCGAGATTTCAGACACCAAGATCCGCTTCACGCTGGGCAGCGTCGTGCTGTTGTCGAAGCTGATCGAGGGCACCTTTCCCGACTATGAGCGGGTGACGCCCAAGAACAACGACAAGCAGATGAACGTCGATCGTTCGAGCTTTGCGATTGCCGTCGACCGCGTCTCGACCATTGCGTCCGAGCGCGGCGGCAAGGCGGTGAAGCTGCAGATGAAGGCGGGGCAACTGGAGCTTTCGGTCACCAATCCGGACCACGGCACGGCGAGCGAAGAGCTGGCCGTGGAGTTCGAGCCCGAGAGCTTCGAGATCGGCTTCAATGCGCGCTACCTTCTCGATATTTTGGCGCAGATCCGCTCGGAAAACGCGGTCTTCATGTTCAACGATGCCGGCTCGCCTACGCTGGTGAAAGAGGACGGCGAGGCCAAGGCGCTCTATGTGCTGATGCCGATGCGGGTTTAGCCCTTTCTTCCTTCTCCCCTTGAGGGAGAAGGTGCGGAGCCTTCGCGAGGCGGATGAGGGGACGTCTTCGCTCATCGACTTCCCCTCACCCGGCCGCTGCGCGGCCACCCTCTCCCTCAAGGGGAGAGGGGAGAACCGGAGGCCGTTGCCGCCTTCATGATCCCATCCCGATACATTTCCCGGCTGCGGCTCAGCCATTTTCGCAATTATGCGAGTGCCGCCCTCGATCTCGATGGGCGGCATCTGGTGCTGGTGGGGCCGAACGGGGCGGGAAAGACCAATCTGCTCGAGGCGATCTCCATGCTGACGCCCGGCAGGGGACTGCGCGGGGCAAGCTTCGAGGAGGTCGCGGCGCAGGGCTCTGACGGGGCCTGGGCGGTCGCGGCGACGGTGGAGGTGCCGGAGGGGCCGGTCGATATCGGCACCGGGCTCAATGCCGGGGAAACCGGCCGCCGCGTGCGCATCAATGGCGCCAATGCCAAAACCATCGAGGAAATGAGCGCCTATCTCCGCGTCCTCTGGCTGACGCCGGCGATGGATGGGCTGTTCACCGGACCAGCGAGCGAGCGGCGGCGATTTCTCGACCGGCTGGTGACCACCCTGATCCCCGGCCATTCGGCGACGGTGTCGGAATACGAAAAGGCCATGCGCCAGCGCAACCGGCTGCTCGAGGAGGATGCCGATCCGCTCTGGATCGGGGCGATCGAGGCGCAGATGGCCGAGCGCGCGGCGGCGATGCATTTTGCGCGGGTGGATTCGATCACCGAACTGCAGGCGCTGATCCTTGAGAGCCTCGATGACCAGAATTTCCCGGCCGCCTGCCTGGCGCTGACGCCGCTGTTCGAGGACCGGCACGCGCCGGAATCCTCTTCCGAACTCGAGCGGGAATTGCGGGCCCTATGGGCCAGATCGCGCGGTATCGACCGGGCGGCTGGGCGGACATTGACGGGACCGCATCGCGTCGATTTCGAGGTGCGGCACGCCCAAAAGGACATGCCGGCGGCTTTGGGCTCTACCGGGGAGCAGAAGGCATTGCTGGTCGGGCTGATCCTCGCCAATGCCCGCCTGACGCGGCGTACGGCGGGAATCGCGCCATTCCTCCTCCTCGACGAGATCGCCGCCCACCTCGATCCGGGCCGCCGCGCGGCGCTGTTTTCGGCGCTGGACGGACTGGGCACGCAGTGCTTCATGACCGGCACGGACCCGATGCTGTTCGAGGCGCTGCGCGATGACGCACAGCGGGTAACGGTGCGGGATGGGCGGCTCAGCCGCGAGCCCGGCTGAAATAGGCTCTAAGCCTTGTAAAACGGGCTCAAAATAGCCATTTGGCTTGGGTATCGACGGTCATTCCGCTAGACCGATTCGAGCGGAAAAGCTGACCTGATTCGGGACCGATTTGAGCACCTCCGAGACCCCCTACGATCCGAACGAATATGGCGCCGACTCGATCAAGGTCCTTAAGGGCCTCGATGCAGTGCGCAAGCGCCCCGGCATGTATATCGGCGATACCGATGACGGCTCGGGCCTGCACCACATGGTCTATGAGGTGGTCGACAACGCCATCGACGAAGCGCTGGCAGGCCATGCCGACCTCGTGACGGTGACGCTCAATGCTGATGGTTCGGTGTCGGTGAACGACAACGGCCGCGGCATCCCGACCGATATCCACAAAGAAGAGGGCGTCTCGGCGGCCGAGGTCATCATGACCCAGCTGCATGCGGGCGGTAAGTTCGACCAGAATTCCTACAAGGTTTCGGGCGGCCTCCACGGCGTGGGCGTCTCGGTGGTCAACGCGCTGTCGATCGCGCTGAAACTCAACATCCGTCGCGACGGCAAGGTTTTCGAGATGGGCTTCACGCACGGCGTCGCCGATGCGCCGCTGGAGCAGGTCGGCACCTATGTGCCGCGTAACACGCCTGGCACGTTTGAAGGCCGCAGCGGCACCGAGGTGACCTTCACCCCGTCCGCCGAAACCTTCACCATGGTGGAGTTCGACTACAAGACGCTCGAACATCGCTTGCGCGAACTGGCCTTCCTCAATTCGGGCGTCCGCATTTTCCTCCGCGACCAGCGGCATCCCGAGCATGTCGAAGTGGAGCTGCATTACGAAGGCGGGCTCGAGGCGTTCGTGCGGTATCTCGATAATGCCAAGACGCCGCTGATTTCGAACCCGATCATGCTGAAATCCGAAAAGGACGGCATGACGGTCGAGGTCGCCATGTGGTGGAACGACAGCTACCACGAGAACGTGCTGTGCTTCACCAACAACATCCCGCAGCGCGATGGTGGTACGCACCTGGCGGGCCTCCGCGCCGCGCTCACCCGGCAGGTGACCTCCTATGCGGAATCAAGCGGCATCCTGAAGCGCGAAAAGGTCTCGCTCACTGGCGATGACACCCGCGAAGGGCTGACCTGCGTGCTGTCGGTGAAGGTGCCTGACCCGAAGTTCTCTAGCCAAACCAAGGACAAGCTGGTCTCGTCCGAAGTGCGGCCGGTGGTTGAGAACGGCGTCAACGACAAGCTGCAGCAATGGCTTGAAGAGCATCCGATGGAAGCCAAGGTCGTCGTCGGCAAGGTGGCTGAGGCGGCGATGGCCCGCGAAGCCGCGCGCAAGGCGCGTGAACTGACCCGCCGCAAATCGGCGCTGGACGTCAACTTCCTCGCCGGCAAGCTCAAGGATTGCTCGGAAAAGGACCCCGCCAAGTCGGAATTGTTCCTCGTCGAGGGTGACTCCGCCGGTGGCTCCGCGACGCAGGGCCGCGATCGTGGCAACCAGGCGGTGTTGCCGTTGCGCGGCAAGATTTTGAACGTTGAGCGCGCGCGGTTTGACCGCATGCTGGGTTCCGAGCAGATCGGCAACCTGGTGATGGCGCTCGGCACCTCGATCGGGCGCGAAGAGTTCAATATCGAAAAGCTCCGCTACCACAAGATCATCATCATGACGGACGCCGACGTTGACGGCGCCCATATCCGCACCCTGCTGCTGACGTTCTTTTATCGGCAGATGCGCGAACTGGTGGATCGCGGGCACGTCTATATCGCCCAGCCGCCGCTCTATAAGATCAAGCGCGGCCAGTCCGAGCAGTATCTGAAAGACGAGCGCTCGCTCGAGGACTACCTGATCAACACCGGCGGCGAAGATGCCGTGCTCGCCACTCGCGACGGCATGACCCATGCCGGCGAGGACCTGCTGTCGATCATCCGGCAGGCCCGCGAGATCGTTCACGCCATCGAGGGGCTCAACACCCGCTACAACCGCTCGATCATCGAGCAGGCAGCGATTGTCGGCGCACTCGATCCGGATCTGCTGTCCGATCCGCAAAAGGCCATCGAGACCGCAACGCGCGTGGCGCGCCGGCTCGACCGGATTTCCGACGAGGTCGAGCGCGGCTGGGCCGGCGAGAGTGACGGGCAGGGCGGATTGCGCTTTTCGCGCACCGTGCGCGGCGTGATGGAAACCCATGCTGTCGATGCGCAACTGCTCGCCAGCGCCGATGCGCGCCGCATCCGGCAGTTCGTCGACAGGCTCGACGACCTCTATGGCGGCGTGGCCAAGTTGACCCGCAAGGACCAGAGCTGGGACATCTTTGGGCCCTCCTCGCTGTTCCAGACCGTCACCGGCGTCGGCCGCAAGGGCGTCTCGCTGCAGCGCTACAAGGGCCTCGGCGAAATGAACCCCAGCCAGCTGTGGGAAACAACGCTCGACCCGAACGTCCGCACGCTGCTGCAGGTGCAGGTCAAGGACAGCGACGACAACGACCGGCTGTTCTCCGAACTGATGGGCGACCTCGTCGAACCCCGCCGCGACTTCATCCAGGACAACGCGCTCAACGTCGCGAATCTGGACGTCTAGCGGTGAGCCTGAGCGCAACGGGCGCTCAGGCGTCGCAAGGGTGACCCGGCATGGCTGACCAGAGTGCCCTTCGCCGGGTTGTGCTCATTGTTGCACTGCTCAACCTCGGCTACTTTGGCATCGAGTTTGCTGTGGGTCTCGCCATCGGCTCGGTGTCGCTGTTCGCCGACAGCGTCGATTTCCTTGAAGACGCGTCGGTCAACCTCTTGATCTTTTTTGCCCTCGCCTGGGCGGCGAGTACCCGGGCGCGGGTTGGGATGGTGCTTGCCGGTATCCTCCTGGTGCCAGCGCTGGCCCTGCTCTGGGCGCTCTATGGCAAGTTCTCGCACCCCGTGCCGCCCGAGCCCTTCATCCTGTCGCTCACGGGCGGCGGGGCGCTGGTGATCAACCTCTCCTGCGCATTTCTCCTCGCCCGCTTCCGCGAACATAGCGGCAGCCTGACCCGCGCGGCCTTTCTTTCTGCCCGCAATGACGCCATCGCCAATGTCGCGATCATCGCTGCAGGATTGGCGACGGCCTATGTGTGGTCCTCCGTCTGGCCGGACGTCATCGTCGGCCTCGCCATTGCCGCCATGAACATCGACGCGGCCCGCGAAGTCTGGGAAGCGGTCCGCGAGGAGCATGACGCCGTCTCGTAACGTCTGAACCGCCGGACGCTATTCCCGCGACACCGCGATGCACTCTGCGATCAGCCCCGCCATCCGTGTGCCCGGCAGCGCAAGGTCGCGAACGATGCTGACGTGGTTGTGGTGGGGAATGGTAAGGCGTTCGATGGCGATGTTGCGGCGGGCGGCGGCGAAGCAGAGGTCTTGCGCCTGCTGGTGAAAGGGCGGGGTTTCGTCCTGGCCGACGGCGAGGACGACGCGCGGGCCGTGCCGTTGTTCGGCCTCGAGCGGCGAGAAGTTGGCGACCTCTTCGTCGGTCAGATTGAGTTCGGGCTGGAGGAAGCTCGTGGTGATCGGCCTCAGATCATAGATGCCACTGACCAGCAGCAGTGAGCGGACAGGCGTCGCCGGAAAGCTGTGCTCGTGCGGGGCTTTGGCGGCAAGGTAAGAGGCAAGGTGCGCCCCGGCTGAGTGCCCGGTGGCGGAAATGCGCGTGCCGTCGCCACCGAACTCGTGTGCGTGAGTGGCGAGCCAGGTGACAGCGCTCCGCACCTCGTTGACCAGTTGCGCCATGCGCGCCCCGCTGGGGATCAGCGTGTACTGGACGATCGCGGCGATAGCCCCCTCGGCGAGGATGGTGTCGGCCATCAGGGAGAAATTCTCCTTGCCGTTGGCACGCCAGTAGCCGCCGTGGATGAACACATGGATCGGCGCCGGCGCCTTGAGTTCGGGCGGAAAGAACAGGTCGAGCCGCTGGCGTGGTTGATCGCCATAGGGCAGGTCGAGGGTGCTGCGGTGGCCCGCGCGGCTCGTCATGCTGTCGCGCACGAACCCGGCATTGAGGGCGTCGAAATCGGGCACCAGCGCCCGGATCATGAAGGGATCGATATCGGTCATAGGAGTCCTCGCTGCGCCGATCTTGGCGAAAACGGGCGGGCTTGTCGCCTCTGTCGTGCGGCGCAGGTGAGATTTGTCCCTGAGAGATGTCGAGTGCGGTGGGCATTGTGCTTTTCGGCAAAGTTCTCATTTTGTACTTGCGCCGATTCTTGTAGGGTCGCCGCAATCAGTGCTGGGATCGATCATGCCGAACTACGTCATTTCGCCGCCGCCGCAGGTTGCCGTCCCGGTTTCGGGGGGCGGGCTGTTTCCGGTGCGCCGGGTCTATTGCGTGGGACGGAACTATGCCGAGCACGCGCGCGAGATGGGGCACGACCCTAATGCCGAACCGCCGTTTTTCTTTTCAAAGCCCGCCGATGCGCTGGTGCTCGACGGCGCTTCGGTAGCGTATCCAAGCCAGACCGCGAACTTTCACCATGAGATTGAGCTGGTGGCGGCGATCGGTACCGGCGGCAAGGATATCGCGGTCGAAGACGCGCTGACCCATGTCTGGGGCTATGCCGCCGGCATCGACCTGACGCGGCGCGACCTGCAGGCCTGGGCTAAAAAGGCGGCAAAGCCCTGGGAGATTGCCAAGGGCTTTGACCATTCGGCGCCCATCGGCACGCTGGTGAAGGCGTCCGCGGTGCCACTGCCGCTGCGCGGGCGGATCGAGCTCAAGGTCAATGACGAGATGCGCCAGTCGGGCGATATCGCCGACATGATCTGGGACCTCGCCCATGTGATTGCCGAGCTCTCGAAATACTTTGAACTCTTCCCAGGTGACCTGATCTTCACGGGCACGCCCGCGGGGGTCTCGGCGGTGGTGAAAGGCGACCGGCTGGAAGGCACGATCGCCGGTATCGGCACGGTTTCGACCACGATAAGCTGATGGAATGGTCTCCACAACAGGATGAGGCGCTGCAGGCGGTCTCGCGTTGGCTCAAGGACAAGGACGGCCCGCAGGTCTTCCGTCTGTTCGGCTGGGCCGGGACTGGCAAATCGACGCTGGCGCGACATCTGGCGCAGGGCGTGAAATCGGTCAAATACGCCGCTTTCACCGGCAAGGCAGCGATGGTGATGCGGAAATACGGGGCGCGTGGTGCCTCGACTATCCATAGCCTCATCTATGCGCTGGTGAGCGAAAAGGACGGCGAGCCCAAGTTCGCCATCGACCCCGAGAGCGAGGCGGCGACGGCGGACCTGATCGTCATCGATGAGGTGTCGATGGTCGACGAGCAGTTGGGCCGGGACCTGCTGAGCTTTGGCACCAAGGTGCTGGTGCTGGGCGATCCGTTCCAGCTGCCGCCGGTGCAGGGCGCCGGGTTTTTCACTGCCGATGAGCCTGATTACATGCTGACCGAAATCCACCGGCAGGCGGCGGATAACCCGATCATCCGCATGTCGATGGAGATCCGCGAGGGCGGCTACCTCGAGCACGGCCGCTATGGTGAGAGCCTCGTGATCCCGCGCTCCGAGGTCGATCGCGATGCGGTGCTGGAAGCCGACCAGGTGCTGGCCGGGCGCAACAAGACGCGCGTTGCCTATAACGACCGGCTGCGCGAGTTGAAGCTCTTGCCGCGTCACGAGCCGGTGGTGGGCGACCGGCTGGTGTGTTTGAGGAACAACCCGGTCAAAAAGCTGCTGAACGGGCAGATCTGGATCGCCGCGGAAGTGAAAAGGCGCAATACCACGCGGTTTTCGATGACCCTCGATCCCGATGAGCCGACCAGTGGCAAATCGAAGGCGCAGGCCAAAGTGGTGACCCACGCCGCGTTCTTTTCAGGCGAGGAAGACGCGCTGAGCTGGCCCGAGCGCCGCCAGTTCGACGAGTTCACCTTCGGCTACTGCCTCACCGTGCACAAGGCGCAGGGCTCGCAGTGGGACAATGTCTATCTCTTTGACGAGAGCTACGTGTTCCGCGAGGAGAGGAGCCGATGGCTGTACACGGCGGTGACGCGGGCGAGTGAGAAGATCACGGTGGTGACGTAGAAGCCGGCGCGTGTGGCCCCCCACCCTTGATCCCTCCCCACGAGGGGGAGGGAGACGACTGCGGTATCGGTTAGCTCGCCGGCACGAGGTAAAACTCCGAGGTCAGGTCGGAATTGGTCCAGGGGCGCTGGGGGCGTTCCTTCTTGCGGGTCATTTCGACGACCTTGGCTTTGACGCGGGTCATCAGGGTCTGGAATTCGACGCCGGGCGTGGGGAGTTCTTCGATGAGCGCGGTGGTGAAGGGGCTGTGGTCGCCCTCGCCGTCGGCCGCGACATCGCCGGGGGCGGTGGCAAAGCCGATGATCATGCCGCCGCCATCGCCGACGGCCGCAAGGCCTTTTTCGACCGAGGTCGAGCGCGAGGCGCTGAGGCTGCGCTTGAGGGTGGAGGCGAACGGGTTATCGCGGCACGCATCGAGGAGGATGATCGCCACCTTCTCCTTGCCGGTCGCATTGTCAAAGCCGGTCATGAAGCTGGTGATCTTTTCGATATCGAGTAGCTCAAAGCTGATCGACGTGGCGTCCTCGACCCGCGCATCGACCGGCACTAGGTAGTTGTGTCCATCGACCTGCAGCCCGTGGCCGGCATAAAAGAACAGTGACGTGCTGGCATTGGCCGCGGCCTTGGCGAAATCGCGCGCCTTTGCTTCCATGCCGGCCTTGTCGAGATCGGTGCCGAGCGTCACCTTGAAACCAAGCAGCGTCAGCATCTGCGCCATGGCTTGGGCATCGCAGGTAGGATTGGGGAGGGCCGGGGCGTTCTGGTAGGCGGAATTTCCGATCACCAGAGCGACACGGACTTCGTCCGGCTTGACCTGCGGGATGCCGGTCACGTCGCAGCCGGAACTCGCCGCCACGTCGGTTGCGCCGAAATCGACGCTGGCGGTGTCGCCGCCGGCGAGTTCCTTCCAGCGCTTTGATTCCTTGAGGTCGGCCTTGACGCCTTCGCCGCGCTCATAGGCGGAGGCGAGCGCGATCTGCGCGTCGGTGTCGCCCTGGTTGGCGGCAAGCGTCCACCACTTTACGGCCTCGGCCGGGTCCTTGGTGACTCCCTCGCCATAGGCATAGGCATTGCCGAGCTTGCGCTGCGCGGGCGCGTAACTCTGGTCGGCCGCCTTCTGCCACCAGCTGACCGCCTCGGTGTCGTCCTCGGGGACGCCGGTGCCATCGGCATACATCGAGCCGAGGTTGGATTGAGAGACCATAAAACCCTGGTCGGCGGCGGCGCGGTACCATTTGACCGCTTCGGTCTGGTCCTGATCGACCCCGAGCCCGAGATCGTAGGCATAGCCCATCGAGTTCTGGCCTTCGGGGAGGTTCTGCTCGGCGGCCTTCCGATACCAGTTCACGGCCTCGGCGAGGTCCTGATCGACGCCGGTACCGTCGGCATACATGATGCCGAGATTGTTCTGCGCCCGCGCCATGCCCTGCTCGGCGGCGGCGCGATACCAGCGTACGGCTTCCACCGAGTCCTGGTCGACCCCGAGCCCGAGGTCGTACATGTAGCCGACATTGTTCTCGCCATCGGGATGGCCCTGCTGGGCTGCCTGCATGTACCAGTCGAATGCGGTCTTGAGGTCGACATCGACGCCACGGCCGTTCTGGTACATCACGCCCATGGCGTTCTGGCCCCAGGCGCTGCCAGCCGCCGCCGCTTGCCCGTACCAGCGCAGCGCTTCGGCATAGTCCTGATCGACGCCGCGGCCGGTCTCGTAGGCAAACCCCACATTGTTCATGCCATCTAGCGAGCCGGCATCGGCCGCCTTCTGATACCAGCTCAGGGCTTCGGCCGGGTCTTTGTCGACGCCGTAGCCGTTGTCGTAAAAGATACCGATGGCGTTGAGGGCGAAGGTATTGCCCTGCTCGGCGGAGATCCGGTACCAGCGCAGCGCCTCGTCGTAATCCTGCTTGACCCCGGCCCCGGTCTCGTAGGCAAAGGCGAGGTTGGACTGGCCAGCCGCATTGCCCTGGGCAGCCGCCTTGCGGAACCAGCGCAGTGCCTCGGTCTGGTCCTGATCGATGCCGCGGCCATAGGCGAACATGTTGCCAAAGTTCGACTGTGCCAGCGGATTGCCGCTTTCCGCGGCTTTGCGATACCACTTGACCGCTTCCGTCAGGTCCTGCTCGACGCCGGCGCCGGCCTCGTAAGCGTAGCCGAGGTTGTTTTCGGCGTCGTGGTTCCCCTTGTCGGCGGCCTTCTGGTACCAGTTGAAGGCCTCCGCATCGTCTTCTGCGACTCCCGTGCCGTTGTCGTAATAGACCCCGATGGCGTTTTCGGCGTAGTCCGAGCCCTGGTCAGCGGCCTTGTGGTACCACTTGAGCGCCTGCTCGTAGGACTGCTTCACGCCCCCGCCGATCTCGTAGAGATAGGCAACGAGCGTCTGGCCATCGACAAATCCTTCATCGGCGAGGGGCCGGGCGAGACTGTAGGCCTTGTCGTAGTCGCCCTTGTTGAAGGCGGCAAAGGCCTGGTCGGAGCGCTCCTGCTGGGTCTGCGCCAGCGCCGGTTGCAGCGACAAAAACAGCATCAGAAATGCCGCGCCGATGAGCTTGCCCAAGCCGTTGATCCGCATAACCCTCAAGTCTCCCCTGACGCCCCTGCAAATGCTAGCAAAGACTATGTATTTGAGTCCATCTATCGCCCGTGTGTCGCGCGCTCGTGATCGAGCCTGATCCCAAAGCGCTACATCACGATGACTCCCCAATACGAGCAGCCTGTTCTAGGGTTTGCCGCAATAACAAGACCGCTTCGCGATAATTTCTGGAGGACATAATGGACTATCGACTGCTCGGCCGATCCGGCCTCAAGGTTTCCGCGCTCTCGATGGGCACCGTCACGTTTGGCAATGACGGCAGTTGGGGCGACACCGAACTGAAGGACGCGCAGCGCCAGATCGATGTGTGCCTCGACCACGGAATCAACCTGATCGACACTGCCAACGTCTACAATGCCGGCAAGGCCGAGACCATGATGGGCGAGGCGCTGACCGATGGCCGCCGCGACCGGCTGCTGATCTCGTCCAAGGTGCGCTTTCCGATGGGCGCCGGCCCCAATGACCGGGGCCTCAGCCGCTGGCACATCATCCGCGAGGCGGAGAATTCGCTGAAGCGGCTGAAGACCGACGTGATCGATATCTACCATGTGCATGAATGGGATGGCCTTACTCCACTCGATGAGACGGTTGAGGCGCTCGATACCTTGGTCAAGCAGGGCAAAATTCGTTACGCCGCCTGCTCGAACTTTTCCGCCTGGCATTTGATGAAGGCCCTGGGGGTCGCCGATGCCGCGCACTACCAGCGCTTCGTCGCCCAGCAGATCCACTACACGCTCTATTCGCGCGAGGCCGAGTTCGAGCTGATCCCGCTCGGAATCGACCAGGGCGTGGGTGTTCTGGTGTGGTCCCCGCTCGCCGGCGGGTGGTTGTCGGGCAAGTACACCCGGCATTCAAAGCCCGAGAGCGGGCGGCAGGTGGCGGGCTTCCGCGAGCCGCCGATCTATGATGTGGGCAAACTCTGGGACATCGTCGATGTGATCAACGAAGTTGCGGGCGCGCATGGCGTATCCGGGGCGCAGGTGTCGCTCGCCTGGCTGCTGCAGCGCCCGCTGGTCGCCTCGGTGATCATCGGCGCGCGCTCTATGGCGCAGCTTGAAGACAACCTGAAGGCGGCGAGCCTTGTGCTCACCGCCGACGACGTCGCCAAACTCGACAAGGTGAGCCAGCCCAACCTGCCCTACCCGTATTGGCATCAGCAGTTTACGGCCACCGACCGCATGGGCGAAGCCGACTTGCTTCTGCATCAGCCCTATATCGGCAATTGATCGCTAGATCAGTCGGCGCGCAACAAGACTCTGTCCGGCCGCGACCACTGCGTCGCGTGCCGGGCGGAAAACCTGCCCCGTCGCAGCCGTGACATAGCCGGTTTCGGCCAAAGGCACCGTGCCGAGGTCAGGTGTCACCGCCCGAACAGCCGGATCAACGAGCGCAATCGCCCGGACCAAAAGCCCGGGTAGGACCCGACGCGGAATCTTTTGCGCCTCGGGGCCAAGGGCCTCGCGCAGGATATCCGCGATTTCAAAGAGGCTGAGCGTATCGGCTGCGGCGATCAGCCGGCGAGCACCGAGGCCGGGTTGCGTCATGGCGCGAATGTGCAGTTCGGCGACGTCCCTGACATCGGCTACCGCATAGCTGACCGGCGTAAGCGCTGGATATTTGCCACCCAGAAGCAGCGCGATGAGGCCCACCGAGGTCCCAAAACTGTCACTCAGCAGTGGCCCGAGAACGAGGCCGGGGTGGATCGTCACGACGCGCTCGGATGCCCCCCAACTCTTCAGGCGTTCCCAAAGCGCCAGCTCGGCCCGCGTTTTGGAAACGATGTAGGGCGAGAGCCCGCGCCATTCTGGGTCGGTCCAGTCGGTCTCACCGACTCTGATCCGGCCGGGCCGGCCGGCGCGATACATCATGGTGACGATCGACGAGGTGACAACGATGCGCTCGACCCCGGCGCCGAGCGCCGCCTCGACAACGTTGATCGTGCCGTCCCGCGCGGCATCGACCAGAGCTTCGCGGCCGCTGGGTTGCCGCATGGGGAAGGGCGAGGCAACGTGCTGGACATAGCGGCAGCCTTCGACGGCTTCACGCCAGGCGCGGGTATCACCGAGATCGGCAACGATCAGGCGGAGACGGCTGATGTCTCCACCCGCCGCCGCAAGGGCATCGCGAATGTCCTTGCCCCTTGCCGGATCGCGCAGTGTACCGCGGACCTGATGCCCGGCCTGGAGCAGCCCCAGCGCAACGTGAAGGCCTATGAACCCACCGATGCCCGTCACCAGAACCTGGTCTGCCATCCTGCTGCCCCGCTCAACGATGCTGAAATTACGGGACGACGGAAGAGGTGGTTCAGTGCGCTGGGTCAGCAAAAATCCTGAACATGACGATCAAGTTTACTTGACGTATCTTAGAACCGTTATAAACTGCCAACCAGTGATCCGGGCTGCAGATCGAGCGCGTAGCTTCAGCGTGGCGTCAGGTTCGGGGATCATTGCGGCCCAAAGGCCGCAATTTTGGAGAGACTTTATGCGATTGACCCGCCAGTCCAGCTACGCCATCCGCACCCTGATCTATTGTGCGGTCAATGAGCCGGGGCTGAGCCGTGTTGCCGACATTGCAAAGGCGCATGCGATTTCCGAGCTGTTCCTGTTCAAGCTGATCAAGCCGCTGGTCGAGGCCGGGCTGATCGAGACGGTGCGTGGCCGCCGTGGCGGCATCAAGCTGGGCCGTCCCGCCGAGGACATCACGCTGCTCGATACGATCAAGCTGACTGAAGAGAACTTTGCCATGGCGGAGTGCTTCGAGGGTGGCGATGTGTCGTGCCCGCTGGTCGACAATTGCGACGTCAACTCGGCGCTGCGCGAGGCGCTGGGCGCGTTCTTCAACGTGCTCGACAGCTACACCATAGCCGATCTTGCCAGCAAACGCCGCTCGCTACGGGACCGGCTGGGCCTCAGGTTCGAGGACATGGAGCCGGTGCTGATCGCCGAGGCCGCCCACTAACCGGCCGCGCTGCACGGCGCCAGAGCCGCCCTGCACTTGGCGCGCGGCAGCCGCGCGTTGATCTTCACGCCCTCACGTGCTCTATGCGGCCCGATCCCTCGATTGGAACTGCTTATGGCCGCCGCGCCCATCCTCGCCTTGCAACAAATCCGCCTGACGCTGGGGTCGACCCAGCTGCTGGAGAACGCCGAACTCTCGTTGCTGCCGGGGGAAAAGGTCGCGCTGGTCGGGCGTAACGGGTCGGGCAAGTCGACGCTGCTGAAGATCGCGGCGGGCCAGATCGAGGCCGATGGCGGACGGCGGTTCCTGCAGCCCGGCGCCACCATCCGCTATCTTGCGCAGGAGCCCAACCTTTCGGGCTTTCCGACGACGCTCGAATATGTCGAGGCGGGGATGCAGGCGGGCGACGATCACTATCGCTCGACCTATCTGCTCAACGCCCTTGGCCTCAGCGGCACCGAGGACCCGATGCGGCTTTCGGGTGGTGAGGCGCGCCGTGCGGCCCTCGCGCGCGTACTCGCGCCCGAGCCCGATATCATCCTGCTCGATGAGCCCACCAACCATCTCGATCTGCCGGCCATCGAATGGCTGGAAGCTGAGCTCACCAGTATCCGCTCGGCGCTGGTGATCATCAGCCACGATCGGCGCTTTCTCGCCGATCTGACGCGCTCGACAGTCTGGCTCGATCGCGGCGCGACGCGCCGGCTCAACAAGGGCTTTTCGGGCTTTGAAGAGTGGCGGGACACCGTGCTCGAGGAAGAAGAGACCAACCGCCACAAGCTCGACCGCCAGATCGTGCGTGAAGAGCACTGGCTGACCTACGGAGTCACCGCACGCCGCAAGCGCAATGTGCGCCGGCTGGAGGGGCTCTCGAACCTCCGCCAGGAACGCCGCGACCAGCGCCGCGTCGTCGGCGAGGTGAAGATCTCGGTGTCGGAGGGCGAAACCTCGGGCAAGCTCGTCGCCGAGGCCGAGGGCGTGTTCAAGAGCTACGACAAGCCGATTGTCGCGGACTTCTCGACCCGCATCATCCGGGGCGACAGGGTGGGGATTGTCGGGGCCAACGGCGCGGGCAAGACCACCCTGATCAAGCTCCTGACCGGCGAGATCAAGCCCGATGCGGGGAAGATCCGTCTGGGTTCGAACCTGCAGCTCGCCACGCTCGACCAGCGCCGCGCCTCACTGACCGACGATACGACGCTGAAGCAGGCGATCACCGGCGGCGGTTCGGACACGCTGATGATCAACGGCACGCCCAAGCATTTCATGGGCTACCTCAAGGACTTCCTGTTCACCCCCGAGCAGGCCGGTACCGCGGTGGGCAAGCTCTCGGGCGGGGAGCGCGGCCGACTGGCACTGGCGCGGGCGCTGGCGCTGCCCTCGAACGTTTTGGTGCTCGACGAGCCGACCAACGATCTCGACCTTGAAACGCTCGACCTCCTGCAGGAAATGCTGGCGGACTATCCGGGCACTGTGATCCTTGTCAGCCATGATCGCGACTTCCTCGATCGTGTCGCCACCTCGGTGATCGTTGCCGAGGGCGAAGGCGTCTGGACCGAGTATGCCGGCGGCTATTCCGACATGGTGGTGCAGCGCGGCTTTGGCGTCACTGCGCCGACGACGCAGAGCAAGCCGCGCGGCGGCCGGCAGGTCTCGTTGGCACCGACGACGCAGGCGACGAGCAAGCCCAAGCTCACCTTCAAGCACAAGCACGCGCTCGAAACCCTGCCCAAAGAGATCGAGCGGCTCGGTGCCGAGATCAAGGCGCTCGATCTGAGCCTTGCCGACCCCAAGCTCTATCAGCGCGATCCCAAGCGCTTTGCCGAAACCAGCAAGAAGCTCGATGCGGCGCGGGCAGCGCTCGACAAGGCCGAGACCGACTGGCTGGAACTGGAAGCGCTGCGCGAGACCATTGAGGGCTGACCGCAGCGCCATTCTGCGCTGGCGGACGGGGAGGGTCGAATATTTCCCGCGCCGGTTTTCCCGTGCAACCCCTGCTCTGGCGGGGACTGGCAGACTCGGCTAGCTTCATCTCATCCTGAGGTCGACTTAAGCCGCATTTCGCAGCGGCCGAGATTGCCCTACAAGGATCGTGAGGTGGACATTTTTGTGCCGCCAAATAGCTGCGGTGCGGAACTAACTTTCGTACCATTGGTTCAACTGGCAGACCGCCGAATACCGGAAGGAGACGACCATGCATCAAGCACTGTGCCATGCACTCCACGCCCGGATTATCGGCAAATGGGTACGTCAGTCCTCAGGGTGTTACCGACCCAAACGAATGTGACCTCTGTCACGTCATCGTCTCACACATCAGGTAACACCCCGGCCGTCCCCAGAGACGGGCCGATGGAGGTATTCCATGCAGCATGCCCATTTCGAAAAGCCCCATAGCGCAAAGCCCGTTGCGGTGGATATTGACGGCCAGCCCAAGGGCGTTCTCGTGGCCCACGAGGAAGGCTTCCGCTTTCTTGCGGTCAAGCTCGATGCGTTCAGTGTGGATGGCCAGATATTTGCCAGCATCGCGGCGGCGGAAGCCGCTGTGCGCGACGCCCTTTTGCGCGCGGCTTGAGCCGCACGCTTTCTGTCATTAACGCGCCCGCAACCCGCCCCCCCTAAGCATAGAGGCGGGAATGCATCGGGGTCGGGGACGCGACCAATGAAGGCTTGTGCCTATATCGTAGGACCGCCCGACGGGCCGGGCGCCGCCTTGACGCATATCGCCAAGGGGCTCGGATTTTCGACCGTGTTGCCCTATGCCGGACCGGCGGCAGCAGAGGCGCAATCGCAGCAGACGCCCTTGCTGTTTTTCCTGTTCACCGAAGTCGCGAACGTCGCCAGCCTCAAGCCGGTCGCTGACGATATCCGCTTTTCCGCGAGCCGCAGGCTGCGCTTTTCGCCGCTGATCTATTTTGCCGAGAGCCCATCTACCGAAGCGATCTCAAGCTGCATCGAGATGGGGTTCGATGACGTCATCACCATGCCCTTCACCAGCGAGCGGGTGCGTGTCCGCATCGCCCGGCTGATCGACCACACCCAGGTCTATTTCGAGACCCCGGCCTATCTCGGGCCCAACCGGCGCGTGTCGATGGCCAGCGAACGCCGGCCCGGGCAGTACCGCCGGCTCGAGATCATGCGTTCGGCGCTGACCGGGGTGAATGTCCTTCGCGACGATTCCCACGCTGCTTAAATCTTCGGCACCTTGTGCGATTGAACCGATTTAATTAGGGTAGCGCGGTTTCGATCCGCAGGTTTTTCCCATGAGATTCGGTCTTGAGTTGCCGCCCCAGCAGCGGGTCTATGGCGGCTTTTTTGTTTATTCGTTCACCATGGGTAGCCTGCCACCCCGCCTTCCCGACATTCAGCGGGCGATGGGCGTGGCCGAGGGGGCGCTCGGGCTCGGCCTGATCGGCGTCGCCGTTGGCACGCTGATTTCATTGAGCTTTGCCGGGCCGCTGCTGGAGCGTTTCGGCTATCGCCGCTCGATCCTGACGCTGATCCCGCTGATGGCGCTGCTCTATGCGGTGGCGAGCTTTGCGACCGGGCCGCTGGCGTTCTTTCTGCTGCTGCTGCCCGTTGGGCTGGTGATCGGCGGGATCGAGATCATTTTGAACCTCGAAGCCGATCGGACCGAGCACCTGATCGGCCACCGCATCATGAACCGGGCGCATGCGTTCTGGAGCTTCGGGATTTTCGCGGCCGGGCTTGTCAGCGCCGGCATCGCGCAGACCGGGATGAGCGTGCAACTGCACCTGGCGCTGATGGTGCCGGTGGTGGCGCTTGGCGTGGCGGTGGTGCTGGGGCGGTTTGACCCCGCGCCACACCGGACGGGCAATGCCGCCGGACCCGCGGCGCGCTTTCCTGCGCCAACCCTTGCGATCATGATCCTCGTTGCGGTGACTCTGTCGGCCGCGCTGATGGAAGGCGCGGGCATCGATTGGTCCGCCATCTATATGCGCGACCAGTTCGCGGTTTCGCCATTCCTCGCAGGTTTTGCCGTGGCGCTGGGGGCGTTCGGGCAGGCGGTGACGCGGTTTTTCGCCGACCCGTTCGTCGAGCGCTACAGCCCGACACTGGTGTCGCGCGTGCTGCTGAGCGTTCTTGGCGTGGGAACGATCCTGGTGTTTTTCTCGCCAGCCGGCTGGTTGTCGCTGGTTGGCTTCGCGCTGATGGGCGTTGGCACCAGCGTCATATTCCCGCTCGCCATGTCGGCTGCTGCGCAGCGCACAGATCGGCCGGCGGCGACCAATGTCGCGGCGTTCGCGCAGATCGCCTTCGGTGCGTTTCTGGTCGGCCCGCCATTGCTGGGTTATGTTGCCGAGCACTTTGGCATCCGCTGGTCGTTCGGCATCGGCATCCCGCTGGTGGTGCTGAGCCTTGTTTTTGCCGGTGCCCTCGGCGCCAAGCCGCTGCGGCATGAAGTGGACTGAACGTATGCGTATCCCTGCTCACATCCGCATCTATTCGGTGTTCTTTCTCTTCGCGCTCTCCCTCGGCGGGCTGCTGTCGCGCGTGCCCGATCTGCAGCGCCAGCTCGGGCTGACCGAGTCGCAACTGGGTCTCACCCTCATCGGCATGGCGATCGGCTCGCTCATTTCGCTGACCACGGCGAGCCCCTTGATCCATCGGCTGGGGGCACGGGCTACGGCGTTCATCACCGTGTTCGGCACGGCCGTCATCTATGCCCTCGTCCCCTGGCTGCCCAGCGCGCCGGTGGTGTTCGTGGCGCTGTTCTTTGCAGGTGGGCTCGCTGGGGCGCTTGAGATCAACGTCAATATCGAGACCGACAAGCTCGAGGCGCAACTTGGTCGGCGGATCATGAACCGCGCGCATGGCATGTGGAGCCTCGGCTTCTTTGTGACGGCGCTGGTTGGTGCCGGGATCCGTCAGTTGGGGATCTCGATCCAAGTGCACACCGCGTTGCTGCTGGTGCTGGTGGTGGCGGTGGGTTTCCTGACCTTTTCGGGGATGCGGACCACGCCCGAGCGCGCCGACGCGCATCAGGGCGAGACGCCACGCTTCGCGCTGCCGACCATCGGTCTGTTGCCGCTCTGCCTGATCGGTATCGCCGCGTTCCTCGTTGAGGGCGCGGGCGTCGACTGGTCGGCGATCTATATGCGCGACGTGTTCCATGCCGAGCCGTTCGTCGGCGGTTCGGGCCTGACGCTCTTTACCTTTTTCATGGCCATCACCCGCATCTACATCGACCCCTTCGTCGAGCGCTACGGGCCTCGGGCGATAGCTACGCTGCTGTTGGTGATCTGCCTCGTTGGCGCCCTCGCCGTTGGTCTCGCGCCGGCGACGTGGGTGGCGCTGTTGGGCTTTGCGCTGCTGGGAATTGGCTGCAGCGCCGTCTATCCGCTGGCGGTTTCTGCAGCAGCGCAACGCACCGACCGGCCGGCCTCAGTCAATGTCGCGGCCATCGGGCAGGTGACCTTTATCGTCTTCTTCCTCGCCCCGCCGCTGCTCGGTTTCGTCGCGCAGTATTTCGGCATCCGCACCTCCTATCTCGTGTGCCTGCCGGTGATTCTCCTCGGCCTCTGGGCCGTGCCGGCGCTGAGCAGGACGGCACGGGCAGACACCGTGCCGCTCAACGAGCCGGCAACGCCCCATGGCTGAGCTGCCGCAGATCGTTGATCTGCGGCAATCGCCGACAGCGCTCAGGGTGCAGCGCGGGGTGATGCGCTTCCTGCGTGCCGCCCACGACTTCTGCTGTTACGCCGAAGTGCCGCTCGGCAATGGCCGCCGCGCCGATGTGCTCGCGGTGGGCCCCAAGGGCGAGATCTGGATCATCGAGATCAAGTCGAGCCTTGTCGACTTTCAGGTCGACCGCAAATGGCCGCACTACAAGGAATTCTGCGACCGCTTCTTTTTCGCCAAGCCGCCCGAACTGAGCCCCGATATTTTCCCGGCTGATGAGGGGCTGATGGTGGGCGACGGGCATGACGCCGCGATCCTGCGCATGGCGGCAGAGACCGGGATGGCTGGCGCACGGCGCAAGGCGATGATGCTGAGGCTCGCCCGGCTGGGCGCCGATCGAATCCATACCCTGATGGACCCGCCAGGCGAGTTGTAACCTACTCGCCGCTTGGCTCGCCATGGAGCACCGTGGGTCCGGCCTGGGTCTTCATCGGCAGGGGTGGGGTCACCGGTCCGGTTGTGGCCAGTACCGACTTCAGCCCCTCGATCAGCGCCTTGCGACGGCTGTCGTCGGCACCCTGCAACTGGTGGCTGAGATCGATGATGAAGCTGGCATAGGCGTTGTGCCAATCGGACGTCACTTGCGCCATGTCGATACGCGGCGCTGCCGGTTTGGCGACGCCCGCAATGCCCTCGGCGCGCAGCTCGAACGCGTCATCGAGTTGCGGCGTCAGCACCTGATCGGCGGCGAGGCCGTCATCGTGCATGAGTGCGGCTTTGAGCGCGGCGCGTTCTTCGTCCTCGCCATGGGTCAGAAAGATCGCGCCATGGGCGGGCAGGCGCTTGGTGACCCAGGCGACGAGCTCGGAATGATCGGCATGGGCAGAGTAGTTGCCGAGGCTGCGGATTCGGGCGCGGACCGGCACCAGTTCGGAATGGATGCGCACTTCCTTGGCGCCCGACTGGATGATCTGGCCGAGCGTGCCGGGCGCCTGGTAGCCGACGAACAGCACGGTGGCATTGGCGCGCGGCAGGTTGTTGCGCAGGTGATGCTTGATGCGGCCCGCGTCACACATGCCCGAAGCGGACATGATGATGGCGCCGCCCTTGATGGTGTTGATCGCCTTGCTCTCGTCCACCGCCTCGATGATGCGGAAGCGCGGATCGGAGAACAGTTCGCTGGCGCTGAGTTCGACATCGTCGAACATCGATGCGTATTTGCGGTAAACTGCGGTGACCTTCGAGGCGAGAGGGCTATCGAGGAAGACGAGGCTCGGGTTGATCTCGCCATTCTTGATCAGATAGCCGATGTCGTGCAGCAGCTCCTGGCTGCGCTCGACGGCGAAGGCCGGGATCACCAAATTGCCGCCGCGCGCCAGCGCCGAGTTGATCTCGGTCTTCAGCGCCTCGCGGCGTTCAACCAGCGTGTAGTCCTGCCGCTCGCGGCCGCCATAGGTGGATTCAGAGAGGATGTAGTCATAGTCGGCCGGTGCGTCGGGGGCGTCGTAGAACACCTTCTGGTCAGGGCCGAGATCGCCTGAAAAGAGGATCCGGATCGCCTTGCCGCTGCCGTCCTGCACCTCAACCTCGATCGAGGCGGAGCCGAGGATGTGGCCGGCGTTCCAGTAGCGGGCGCGAACGCCGGGGCCAGGGGTGATCCACTCGCCATATTTGACGCCCGTGCGATGCTTAAGCACCTCGGTCGCATCTTCCATCGTATAGAGCGGCTCGAACGGCGCTTCGTCGCGACGGGCCCGCTTGGTGCTCTCGCGCTCGGCCTCGCTCTCCTGGATGCCGGCAGCATCAGGGAGCAGATATTCGAGGAGACCGGCAGTGGGCTCGGTCATGTACATCGGCTTGGCAAAACCCTTGTGCGACAGCTTGGGCAACAGCCCCGCATGGTCGATATGGGCGTGCGTCAAAAGCAGGTAGTCGATCGATTCCGGATTGAACGGGAAGGGCTTGTAGTTGAGGTCCCGAACCGTCTTGTTGCCCTGAAACATGCCGCAATCGACGAGAAACTGCCCGCCCGGATGCACGACCCGGTAGCAGGAGCCGGTGACAGTGCCAGCCGCCCCGTGAAAATGTAGCGTGACGGTCATGGTGGCTCCTCATAGTCTTGTTGGGCTGAACGTGGACTGAAGCGGGGAGGCTGTCACTAGGGGATGACGCAGTTGTGGCGGGAGGCGAACAACCGTGTCCTAGTGAAGATCAGTGAACGGAGAGGTAGGATGCGTCTCACGATAGCGGCTATTGGGTGCCTCGCAAGCTTGATTCCTTGGGCACAAAGCGCTGAAACTAGGAGGATAATCACCGAGGCCGACGCTTTGCTTGCCTGTCGGAAATTTGCGGAACACAGTGACTATTCTGTCCTGCCGGGCGGCAACGCAGGCCATTTGGATGGCGTCCCTAGTAGATTTGTGTCGGTAGAAGCGGTCGACAAGCAGGGTCAACTGGTAACCGCGATTTGTGAGTACACGTTGACGCCCCTGCACCTGAAGAACGTAATGTACACTCCTAGCGACTGTGACTGCGTATCATGGTTCGAATCGCAGGAGTCGCTGGCGGAGTTCAACGCAGAGCTTGCGAAGCAGAAGTGACTGCCGCCGGCTCCTTCATTTGGGCGCGCGCTTCGCCAATATGCGTTGCAGCGTGCGCCGGTGCATGTTGAGACGGCGCGCTGTCTCAGAAACGTTCCGGTCGCACAACTCATAGACGCGTTGGATATGCTCCCAGCGCACCCGGTCGGCCGACATCGGATTTTCCGGTGGCTCGGGCGGCTTGCCACCGGTGGCGAGGAGCGCGTGGATCACGTCCTCGGCGTCGGCTGGCTTGGAGAGATAATCCACCGCGCCGAGCTTCACCGCTGTGACGGCGGTGGCGATATTGCCATAGCCGGTCAGCACCACGGCGCGTGCATCTTCGCGCTTCAAGTGCAGGGCCGCGACGACATCTAGGCCGTTGCCGTCCTCGAGGCGGAGGTCAACCACTGCATAGGCCGGCGCGGACTCGCTGACGGCCGCGAGGCCGCCCGCGACGGTATCGGCAATGCGGACGTCAAAACCGCGCTTCTGCATCGCCCGTTCGAGCCGGGTGAGGAAGGTCTTGTCATCGTCCACGAGGAGGAGACTGCGGTCGCCCGCAAGGAGTTCATCGACTGTGCTCATCTTGTCCCCGATGTAAGGCGTTTGCATCGCAATGTCATCCCTTACGCGACTTCAATCGCCTGGCGGGGCCAGATGATGCGGACGCGTGCATGGCCCTCAAGGCCCTCGTTTTCGAAGCGGAGCCGGGCACCCGTGCGCTCCAGCAGTGTCTTGGCGATGAAGATGCCGAGCCCGAGCCCGCCGGGTTCCGGACTGCCGGGAGCGCGGGCGCGGGTAGTGAGGTAGGGCTCGCCGAGCCGTGTCGCCAGTTCCGGCGGAAAGCCCGGACCGTCATCGGTGATGGTGACGGTGAGCGCCGCCTTGTCCCAGCTGGTATCGATTTCGACCGAGGTCATCGCGAACTGTGCTGCATTCTCGATCAGATTGCCGAGGCCATAGAGGAGGCCGGCATTGCGCTTCACCACCGGTTCCGGCCCCGCCATCGGGTCGGTGCGGATGGTGATAGTCTTGCCCATGCCGCCGAGCGGATTGATCACCTCAGCGAGGAGCGCGCTCACCGGCACGGCTGCAAACGGATCGCCGGGGGTTTCGCGGAGGCTGCGGAGCTTGCCGAGGATTTCGCGGCAGCGCGCCGCCTGCGACATGATGAGTTCGATATCGTCGCGCATCGGGCCGGGCGGCGCTTCGTCGCGCATTTCGCGGGCGGCGAGCGCAATGGTGGAGAGTGGCGTGCCGAGTTCGTGGGCGGCAGCGGCGGCGAGGCCATCGAGGGCGGAGAGCTGCTCGTGCCGGGAGAGTGCCAGTTCCGTCGCGCCGAGCGCATCCGCAAGCTGGCGGCCCTCGTGGGCTACCCGGTTGGTATAGGCGGCAATGAACGTGACGCCGCAGATGAGACTGACCCAGATGCCGATGACATACACTCGGTCGAACACAATGCGGTCGTCGGGCCGCCACGGCAGCTCGAGGTGAAACACCGCAAGCACTGATGCAGATACGACCGCGAGGCCCGCGAGGATCAGTGTAGAGCGCTGCGGCAGGGTGGTCGCGGAGACCGAGACGGGCGCGAGGAGCAGCAGCGAGAACGGATTTTCGAGTCCGCCGGTCAGCGCGAGGAGCCCGCTCAGGAGGCAGAGATCGAGGCCCAGCTGCGCGGTGGCGACCATGGCCGAGGGGCGGTAGCCGGCACCGAACCGGAACACCAGCCACAGGTTGAGCAGCACCGAAAGCGCGACGAGTCCGAGGCATTCGGCCAAGGGCAGCGGAAAGCCGAGCCCGAATTGCACGAACAGCACGCCGATGGTCTGCCCGGCGATCGCCAGCCAGCGCAGTCCGACCAGCGTTGCCAGCCGCAGCGGCCGCCAGCTGCCGGGCGACACAGCCGCTCCATTTTCAACGACGCTCATCGGATGTCCTTTTTTAGGCCGTCTGCAGCACAATTTTGCGCCATGCATGGGAAGTCTAGCACGGCTATTCAAGGGTCAAAATGCGCCGGTTACACGCTTGACCCTACCCCGGGGCGGGCCACATCAGCCGTGTTCGTGACTGGGAGACTGAAAATGCACACTGCAATTATCAAGCCGCAATGGGGTCCCTTGACCATCGCTCTGATGGTTCTGGGCTTTGTTGTGTGGTGGCCCGTCGGGCTCGCCGTGCTCGCCTACATCCTGTGGGGCGAGATGTTCGGTGGTACGTCCGACAAGGCAGAGCGGTTCATGCACCGCTCCCGCAACTGGGCCGAAAACTGCGGCCGTGGCAACCATGGCTTCCGCCATGGCGGCTTCGGTCAGTCGAGCGGCAATGCCGCGTTCGACGAATATCGTGCCGAGCAGCTGCGCCGGCTCGAAGAGGAGCGCAAGCGCCTCGACGAGGAGATCAACGCGTTCCAGGAGCATATGCGGAACCTCCGCATGGCCCGTGACCGCGAAGAGTTCGACCGCTTCATGCGGGACCGGAACGGCAACCGCCCGACTTATGGCGACGGCAATAATAACGGCACCAACGTCTGAAAAGACGCCAAGCCGCATCGACCTCCTGACGACTGACGCCCCTTGGAAAAGAGGGGCGTCTTTTTTTGTCGTCCGCTTCGGCTCGAATCGGCGATGCTCATGCCCATGAACTTCCTGTTTCCCAGCAAAGTCCCGTCCGGCACCTTCCTCACCATCGATGGCGCGCGCGTCGAGGTGTCGGTCAAGATTTCGGCGCGGGCGCGGAGCTACCGCCTGACGGTGCCGCATCACGGCCACCCGGTCCTGACCGTGCCCAAGCACGGGCGCTGGAACGAGGCCGAGGCCTTTCTCAACCGGCAGGTCAATTGGCTCGCTACACGGCTGAAGCGCGCCGCGCCGCGGGTGACGCTGGCCGATGGTGAGTATGTGCCGCTGCGCGGCGTCCGCCACCGCATCCACGCGACGGGCAAACTCCGTGGCCGCGTCGAGATTGCCGAGATCGATGGCGAGCCGGTGCTGCTGGTGCCCGGCGATGCCGAGCATCTGGCGCGTCGCCTGATCGAGTGGTTGAAGACCGAGGCCCATGCCGACCTCACCGAGCGATCCGCCGTCCATGCGGCAACGCTGAGCGTCGCCATCACCTCGATCGCGATGCGCAGCCAGTCGACGCGCTGGGGCTCCTGCTCATCGAGCGGCAAGCTCAATTATAACTGGCGCCTGATCCTCGCACCGCCGCACGTGCTCGACTATGTCGCGGCCCACGAGGTGGCGCATCTGCTCGAAATGAACCACTCGCCCGCCTTCTGGGAGGCGGTGGAAGACGCGCTGCCCGACATGTCGCGCGGCCGCGCCTGGCTGAAAGCCCACGGCAAGGACTTGATGGCCTACGGCGTCAGCTAGTTGCCGCCGCCGAAGATGTCGCCGAGGAGATCGACCAGCGTCTTTTTGGGACGATCGGCGGCCGGCTGTTCCATCGGCTGCAGCGGCTGCTGATCGGCGGCGACCGTGATGTCGGCGCCGGCGCCGGGGAGATCGGCAACGGCCATGCCCTCATGTGCCTTGGCCATGAACTGGCTCCAGATCTCGACAGGCACATTGCCGCCCGAGAGCGTCGTGCCCTTGTCGTCGTCATTGCCCAGCCAGACGCCGGTGACCATGCGGGCGGTGTAGCCGACGAACAGCGCATCGCGCGCTTTCTGGCTGGTGCCGGTCTTGCCGGCCATCGGCCAGCCGTTGAGCTGCGCCCGCTTGCCGGTGCCGATCTCGATGGCGGCATGCAGCATGTCGTTCATTTCAGCCACGATATTGGGCTCGATCACGCGCCCCGGGCCAGTCGGCACGGCGTCGTAGAGCACCTTGCCATCGGGGGTCTCGATGCGAGTGATGACATTGGCGATCACCCCGATGCCGCCATTGGCAAAGGGTGCGTAACCAGCAGTCAGCTCGAGCAGCGACACTTCCTGGGTGCCGAGCGCAATCGACGGGACCGCCTGCAGCGGGGAGGAGATGCCCATGCGCATGGCGGCTTCGACGACCTTTTCGGGCCCGACATCGTTGGCGAGAATCGCCGCGACGGTATTGCGCGACTTGGCCAGCGCTTCGCGCAGCGTCATCGGGCCAGCATATTTGCCGTCGGCATTTTCCGGCTTCCAGCCGTTGATATCGACCGGCGAGTCGTCGGCAACGGTGTCGGGCGTGTAGCCCTTTTCCATGCCGGCGAGGTAGACGAAGGGCTTGAAGGTCGAGCCCGGCTGACGGCGCGCCGTGACCGCGCGGTTATACTGGCTCTTCTGGTAATCGACGCCGCCGACGAGGGCCCGCACCGAGCCATCGACATCCATCGCAACCAGCGCGCCCTGTGAGAAGCCCTTGTCCGCGCCGTACTTTGAGATGGCTTCGCGCACGTCGAACTCGGCTTCCTTCTGGAGGTCCCAGTTGATCGTGGTGTGAACGATCACATCCTGGTTCACTTCGCCGAGATAAGACGTCATCAGGCTCTCGACCCAGTCCGCGACATAGGATTCGGAGCCGGTGACCTTGGTGCGGATGGTCTGGCTCGGATCGATCGTCGCAGCCTTGGCTTCGGCCGCCGAGATATAGCCTTCCTTGGACATGGCCTGCAGCACCAGCGACTGGCGCGCCTTGACCAGATCGGCATTGCCGCGCGGGTTGAGGCGCGACGGGGCCTGCAAGGAGCCCGCCAGCATTGCCGCTTCGCTCAGCGAAATGTTGCGGGCGGATTTGCCGAAATAGAACTGCGCCGCGGCTTCGATGCCGTACTTCTCGTGGCCGAAATTGACGCGGTTGAGATAGAGCTCGAGGATCTCGTCCTTGGTGTAGGTCTGCTCGAGCCACACCGCCAGCACCGCTTCCTGCACCTTGCGGCCGAGGGTCTGGTCGGGGGTGAGAAAGAGGTTCTTGGCGACCTGCTGCGTGATGGTCGAGGCGCCACGGGTGACTTCACCGGCCTTGACGCTTTCGAGTGCCACCGAGGCGAGGCCGATCACGTCGATGCCGAAGTGCTGGTAAAAGCGCCGGTCTTCGATGGCGACGAACGCGGCGGGCACATAATAGGGCAATTCGTGCAGCGAGACCGCCTCGCCACCGGATTTGCCGCGGTTGGAGATCAGCTGTCCGTCGGCGGCCACGATGCGGATATTGGCCGCGCGATCCGGCACTTTCCAGGTGCTGGAGGAGGGCAGCTGCATGCCGTAGTAGAGCACCACGCCGCCGATGGCGAGGATGCCCCAGACGGCGAGGATGATGCCCCAGCTGAACAGCCGGAAAATGATGCGACCAAGGGTCAGCGGCTTCTTCTGGCGCCGGCCCCGCTTGGTCTTCGCCGCCGGTTTGGCCTTGCCGCGAGAGGTTTTGCTGCGCTGCGGGCGCTCGTCGTCGACACGGACGCTATCGGAATCGACAAAGCCGGGCTCGATCCGTTCGCCACGCGCGGGCTTGCGCGCTGCGGGCTTGCCGGTCGCCTTCCCACGCGTCTTCGTGGGCTGGCCCCCGACGCGGTCATCAGGCGAGACGTGAAAATCCATGAACAGGGCCCCGGCGTTCTTCTTGCGCATGGCGTCGTTCCGGCGTGCCGATCCTTCTTGGACCGTTGCGGATGCCATTGGGCAGTCCGACCGTCACGCCGGTGACGTGTGCCCGATATCCGGGCGCTTCGCCAGCGCGGTCCCTCTGGCTATCAAAGGTAATTGTGGCTGGTTTATGTGGCCTTAAGCGCTGTATCACCGTGCTGTTGCGCAAACGAGACATGCGCGGCCGGGGCGAGGACCGCGCTAGACCTCGATGTCAAAGACCAGGAGGCCCTTGGTTCCGCCCTCAAGCGCAGCGACGAGGCGCCCGCCGGCAGCCTGATGCGCCGGATCGACCAGGTAGGCATCACGTGCCGTGGCGTCGGCGAAATCGATGGTGAAGCCATCTGCGAAGCCCTGATGGAGGCCCTCGGGGCTGACATTGGCGCCAAAGCTCATGGCACCAATCCCCTTGAGATGGGCGCGCAGCGCCGCCAACTGGTCATAGATGGCCTGGCGTTCCGCGCGCGGGACATCAGCGCGGAACTTGACGAAAACGCAGTGCCGGATCATGCGAACGAAATCCAATCAGTAAGTGGTGCGGCCGCCCGAAAGATCGAACACCGAGGCTGTGGTGAAGCTGTTTTCCTTGCTGACCAGCCACGACACCATGTTGGAGAGTTCCTCGACCTCGAGGAAACGGCCGCGGGGAATGCGCGTCAGCATGTATTCGATGAATTCCTTGGTCAGCGACTCAAGGATGCGGGTGTTGGCGGTGGCCGGGGTGATGGCGTTGACCGCGATATCGTACTTGGCGAGTTCCTTGCCGAGCGACTTGACGAGCCCGAGCACGCCCGCCTTGGCGGCTGAATAGGCGGAAAGGTTGGGGTTGCCTTCCTTGCCCGCGACAGAAGAGATGTTGACGATCCGGCCGTAATTGTGGGCCTTCATCGAGCCGATCACCACCTTGTTGACGTAGAAGGTGCCGTTGAGGTTGACCTCGATGATGCGACGCCACTCGTTCGGATCGAAATCCTCAACCGTCGAGTTGGCACCTGCTATGCCGGCGGAGTTGACGAGGATCGAAACTGGTCCGACAGCCTTCTCGACGGACGCGTGGGCCTCGGTAAGTCCCGGCAGGTCGGTGATGTCGACCACCTGGCTCGATGCGGCGGAGCCGAGGAGGTCGACCGCGGCCTTCAATGCGTCGCCATCGCGGTCCCAGAGGCTGACCTTGGCGCCCGAGGCGATGAAGCGGCGGGCGCAGGCAAGCCCGAAACCCTGGGCGCCACCGGTGACGACGGCCACCTGTCCATTGAGATCGATCTGGTTCATTGTGTCCTCGCCTGCATCCGGATGTGTGGTCCATTTCGGACCTGTTGCCAGCATGTTAGGCGGTCTCAGGCCTGGGCGCGAGGCCTACCAATGTTGCCCACAGGCTGGCACCGATCTTGCACGCTTTCGCCGCGGCGACCGGCAAACCGTTAACCGGTATTCAGACACTGTATGCAACGCGCTACTTGGTGCCTAAATTATAAGCACAATTTTGGACGCTGCATACAGTCTCATCATTTGATGTCTGTCTCCGCTGCAATGGACCCCCGGTGTTTTTGGCCTCCACTTCGGGAAACCTGATCTGAATCAGCGCACTGCGCCGGGAGCCCTGCCTCCGTTCGGCATTGGCACAGGGTTTGCACAAGTAAGGCCAGAGGCGCGGCCTAGCTCAATTGGGCGTGCTGACTGGTGCAACAGGGAACCTCGTCATGACTCTCCACTCACTTTCGCGGCGTTCGCTGCTCAAGGTCGGCGCTGCCGGCCTCGCAGCCACCGCCCTGCCTTTCGGCTTTGCCAAGGCCCAGACCAATGTCGTCCTCGGCATCGTCTATGTCGGTCCGAAGGACGATTTCGGCTGGAACCAGGCGCATGCCGTCTCCGTCGCGTCGCTGAAGGCCCTGCCGGGCATCACCGTGGTCGAAGAAGAGAACGTTCCCGAGACGGACGCTGTGTCCAAGTCGATGGAATCGATGATCAACCTCGACGGGGCGAACCTGATCCTCGCCACCTCGTTTGGCTACTACAACCCGTTCGTCATCGAACTGGCCAAGAAGTACCCCGACGTGCAGTTCCGCCATGCGGCGCCGCTGTGGAACAAGGACAAGGACCCGGCCAATGCCGGCTCCTACTTCCCCTACCTGAACCAGGCCCACTACGTGGACGGTGTTGCGGCCGGGCTCTCCTCTTCGGGCAAGATCGGCTTTGTCGCCGCAAAGCCCATCCCCTCGGTGCTGTCGAACATCAACTCGGTGCTGCTGGGCGCCCGCTCGGTCAACCCCAATGCCACAGTGCAGGTGATCTTCACCGGCGACTGGAGCCTGCCGGTGCGTGAAGCCGAAGCCACCAACGCGCTGATCGATGCGGGTTGCGAAGTCATCACCTGCCACGTCGACAGCCCCAAAGTGGTGGTCGAGACCGCCGAAGGTCGTGGCGTCAAGACCTGCGGCCACAATGCCAGCCAGGCCCCGCTCGCGCCAAAGGGCTTCATCACCGGCGCCGAGTACAAGTGGGAAACCATCTACAAGTCCTACGCCGACGACATCGCCGCCGGCAAAGTGCCGCCGAACTTCCTCGTCGGTGGCTACAACAACGACATGCTGCGCAACACGCCGTACGGCGCTGGCGCGACGCCGGAAGCCATCAAGGCCGCTGACGCCGCCATCGAAGCGCTGAAGGGCGGCGCGCCGATCTACAAGGGCACGCTCAAGGACAATACCGGCAAAGTCGTCGTCGACAAGGACTACGACAACTACGACCCCTACCTCGACGGCATGAACTGGCTGCTCGAAGGCGTCCAGGGTTCGCTCACCTGATCCCGGTTTGCGGTACTGGAGGCGGGTGCACGCCTCCGGTACCGCGATCTGTTTGCTGGAGGGGGGCCGCACAGACGGCCCCTCTCGCCCCCTCCACCGGCTTCGCCGGTCCCCCTCCCCCGTTTCACGGGTGAGGATCAACAGTGACCAGCGCGGAGCCCCTGCATGACCGCTGAAACCGCCGATAGCGCCGCATCCATCAAGTCCGAAGCGAACAACCTGCAGCTGCTGCGTTTTGCCGAGTCGATCGCAATCCCAGTGGGCGCGCTGATCGTTTCCGCGCTGGTGTTTGCGGTGTTCCTGCTGATCATCGGCAAGGACCCCATCGAGTTCTACAGCCTGATCTGGACCGGTGGCTTCGGCTCCTCATTCTCCTTCCAGAACTCGCTGCAGCGCGCCGCGCCACTCATTTTGACGGGCCTCGCCTTTGCCATCCCGGCGCGTATCGGCCTGACCATGATCGGTGGTGAGGGCGCGCTGGTGCTGGGCGGCTTTGCTGCTGCGGCGATCGCCATTCCCCTGGTGTCAGGCGGCGTTACGCCCTTCCTCACCCTACCGATCATGGCACTGAGCGGCATGCTGATCGGCGGACTTTGGGTTGGCTTTACGGGTTGGCTCAAGCACGCCCGCGGCGTCAACGAAACCATCGCCTCCCTGCTGATGAGCTACATCGCCATCGCCATCATGAACTTCTTTGTTGAAGGCGTGTTGCGCGACCCCTCCTCGGCCAACAAACCCTCCACCATGCCAATCGGCGACGCCTACCGCATCGGCTCAATTCCAGGCACCGACGTGCACTGGGGGTTCGCTGCAGGAATATTGCTTGCCATTGTGCTCTGGGTGCTGATGAGCCGCACCACCTTTGGTTTTGCGGCGCGCATGACCGGCGGCAACACCCGCGCTGCCAAGGCGCAGGGCCTGCCGGTCGGCTGGCTGATGGTGGTCTGCTGCATGATCGCCGGAGCCTGCGCTGGGCTTGCGGGCTTTTTCGAGGTCGCGGCCATCCATGGCCAGGCCAATGCCTCGCTGGTCGCGGGCTATGGTTTCACGGGAATCCTTGTCAGCTTCCTCGCGCGGCATAACCCCCTTGCGGTGGTGCCGGTGGCGATCCTGTTTGGCGCGCTGGCTGCGGCCGGGGGCGTCATCCAGCGGCGCATGGGCATGCCGGATGCCACCGTGCTGGTGCTGCAGGGCACGATGTTCGTCATCCTGCTGGTCAGCGAGACCTTTTACGGCCGCTTCAAGATCTTCACACCCAAGAGCACCGGGGACCGCACCTGATGGACAATGCAGTCGTCACCGTCCTGATCGCCATGCTGGGCGGCGCCATCCGCGTCTCCACCCCCTTCATGTTCGTGGCGCTGGGGGAAACCCTCACCGAAAAATCGGGCCGCATCAATCTCGGGCTTGAGGGCAATCTGGTGCTGGGCGCCATGGTTGCCTACGCGGTCTCCTACCTCACCGGCTCGCCCTGGCTGGGCGTCTTGGCGGCGGGCGGTGCGGGCGTCGTCCTCGGGGCGCTGCACGGCTATATCTGCAAGCTTCCGAAGGTGAACGACATCGCCGTCGGCATTGCCATGATGAGCTTCGGCACGGGCGTGGCGTTCTTTTTCGGCAAGCCCTTCATCCAGCCGCAGGCGCCGCATCTCGAGGCGATCCCACTTGGCGCCTGGACTGGCAATGATGCGCTGGCGCAGGCGCTCGAGGTCAATCCGCTGTTCTTTGTCGGCATCATCCTCGCTATCGCCATGGCCTGGGCGTTCAAGAACACCAAGTGGGGCCTGATCGTCAGGATGACCGGCGACAGCGCCGCCGCCGCCAAGGCGATGGGCGTTTCGGTGGATCTGGTACGCTTCCTCGCGACCAGCGCCGGCGGTTTCCTCGCTGGCATCGGCGGGGCCTTCCTGTCGCTGAGCTATCCGGGGATCTGGAACCAGGGTCTCAGCTCCGGGCAGGGGCTGATGGCCGTGGCGCTGGTGATCTTTGCGCGCTGGGACCCGATCAAGTGCATCCTTGCCGCCCTGTTCTTCGGCGCTGCGGGTGCCATTGGTCCGTCGCTGCAGGCGGTGGGCATCACCCAGGGCTACTACTTCTTCAACGCCGCTCCATACATCCTGACGCTGATCATAATGGTGATCTCTGCCGGCTCCAAGACCGCCGCACGGGATGTTCCGGGCGAGCTGTCCATCACCAAATAGGAGCAGCAGATGAGCGGAGCCTTTTCATGAGCGGTCTTGGCGGCCTAAACAAATCTGAAAACGGCGTGGTCATCGGGCTGGTGCAGCTACAATTGCCGGTGACGGTGACCAAGGCAGACCTCAGGCGCCAGACCGACCGCATCGTCGAACTGGTGGGCAAGGCGCGGCGGAACCTTGGGACCATGGACCTCGTGGTGTTCCCCGAATACGTGCTGCACGGGCTCTCGATGGACATCAATCCCGAGATCATGTGCTCGCTCGATGGCCCGGAAGTTGCAGCCTTCAAGGCGGCGTGCAAGGCCAACCGCATCTGGGGCTGTTTCTCCATCATGGAGTACAACCCCGGCGGCAATCCCTACAATTCCGGCATCGTCATCGACGACCAGGGCGAGCTGAAGCTCTACTATCGGAAGCTCCACCCCTGGGTACCGGTTGAGCCGTGGGAGCCGGGTGATCTCGGCATTCCGGTGATCGACGGCCCCAAGGGCTGCAAGCTGGCGCTCATCATCTGCCACGACGGCATGTTCCCTGAAATGTCGCGCGAGGCCGCCTACAAGGGCGCCGAGATCATGCTGCGCACCGCCGGCTACACCGCCCCGATCCGCAAGTCCTGGTGCTTCACTAACCAGTCCAACAGCTTCCAGAACCTGATGGTCACCGCCAATGTGTGCATGTGCGGCTCGGACGGCACGTTCGACTCGATGGGCGAGGCGATGATCGTCGATTTCGACGGCACCATCATCGCCGAAGGCACCACCGGCAGGGCCGACGAGATCATCACCGCCGAAGTGCGGCCCGATCTGGTGCGCGAGGCGCGGGCCAACTGGGGCGTTGAAAACAACATCTACCAGCTCGGCCATCGCGGTTTCACTGCGGTGAAGGGCGGCGCGCAGGATTGCCCCTATACGTTCATGCAGGATCTCGTGGCCGGCCAGTACCGGCTGCCGTGGGAAGCGAGCGTCAAGGTCACCGACGGCACCAGCTCTGGCTTTGCCGCCCCGACCCGCCTCTATGGCGAAAAGTTCCAGGAGGCCGCCGAATGAGTCTGGTCGACGAACGGGTCAATGAAGCGTGGGTGAAGGGGGGCGTGACCATCGCGTCCGATCCCTATCCCTGGCCGTTCGATGGCGATTTCGGGCCGCATAACACCGCGCTGGTCGTGATCGACATGCAGACCGATTTCTGCGCGCCGGGCGGCTATGTCGATTCCATGGGCTACGACATCTCGCTGACCCGCGCCCCGATCGGGCCGATCCAGTCGGTGCTCAAGGCGTTTCGCGCCAAGGGCTATCCGATCATCCACACCCGCGAGGGCCACAAGCCCGATCTCAGCGACCTGCCCGCCAACAAGCGCTGGCGCTCGCAGCGCATTGGCGCCGGCATCGGGGATCAAGGCCCCTGCGGCCGCATCCTGATCCGCGGCGAAAAGGGCTGGGAGATCATCCCCGAACTGCAGCCTGAGCCGGGCGAGGCGATCATCGACAAGCCGGGGAAGGGCAGCTTTCTCGCCACCGATTTCGACTTGGTGCTGCAGACGAGGCGCATCCGCAACATCGTTCTGACCGGAGTGACCACCGATGTGTGCGTCCACACCACCATGCGCGATGCCAATGATCGGGGCTACGAGTGCCTGGTGCTTTCCGACTGCACGGCGGCGACCAAGCATGAGAACCATCTCGCAGCGCTCGATATGATCAAGATGCAGGGCGGTGTGTTTGGCGCGGTCGCGACTTCTGCGCAACTGCTGGCGGCGTTGCCCTGATGCGCGAAGCCCGTGTCCACCGCATTGCCACCAGCAGTCCTGACGACGTCACTGGGCTGATGGCCGCCATCGAAGCCGGCCGGATCGACCCCGGCGGCATCATTGCCATCCTCGGCAAGACCGAGGGCAATGGCTGCGTCAACGATTTCACCCGCGCCTTCGCGGTCCTGGCGCTGAAGCAGGCGCTCTCGGTCTACCTCAACACCGCTCGGATCGAGGCCATCGCCTATGTCATGTCCGGCGGCACCGAAGGCGCGCTGTCGCCGCACCTCCTGGTGCTGGAACGGGCGGAGGGGGCAAAGGCGGACGGCGCCTCGCTCGCCATCGGCAGCGCCCTGACCGCGCTGCTGCCGCCCGAAGGGCTGGGCCGGCTCGCTCAGGTCAAAATGGTCGCCGATGGCGTCCGCGAGGCGATGGCGGATGCAGGGATCGTCGATCCCAACGATGTGCATTTCGTCCAGATCAAGGTGCCGCTCTTGACCTCCGAACGCATCGCGGCGGTGGAGACGGCGGGCAAAACGGTGGCGACGCGCGATACGCTGAAGTCGATGGGCCTGTCCCGCGGCGCCGCGGCCCTCGGGGTCGGAGTGGCGCTGGGCGAGCTTGATCTGTCCCAGATCGACGACAGCCTGATCGGCCGTGACACCTCGATCTGGTCGTCGCGCGCCAGCACCTCGGCGGGCATTGAACTAGGCAACCACGAGATCGTGGTGCTGGGAATGAGTGCGGATTGGTCCGGGCCCCTGTCGGTCGACCACGCCGTTATGAACGACGCCATCGATACCGCCCCGGTGCGGCAGGCGCTCGACCGGCTGGGAATCGCCAGTGATCCGTCGCGGCTGGTGGCGCTGCTCGCCAAGGCCGAACCGGGCACCACCGGGCTGCTGCGCGGTGCGCGTCACACCATGCTCGACGACAGCGACATCTCCGCCACCCGCCACGCCCGCGCCTTCGTCGGCGGCGTGCTCGCGGGGCTCGTCGGCACCTCGGAAATCTTCGTTTCCGGAGGCGCCGAACATCAGGGCCCCGATGGCGGCGGACCGGTTGCCCTGATTGCCACCCGAACCTCTGGAGCCGCGCAATGAACACGCCCCACACCGGCCGTGCCCCCTCGCTCGAAGCCATCGGCATGACCAAGATCTTCGGACCGCTGGTGGCGCTCGACAATGTCTCGATCAAGGTCGAGGCGGGCTCGTTCCATGCGCTCCTGGGCGAGAACGGCGCCGGCAAGTCGACACTGGTCAAATGCATCATGGGCTTTTACAGCGCCGACAAGGGCAGCGTCATGCTCGATGGGCAGGAGGTGAATATCCGCTCGCCGCGCGACGCCCGCGCCAATGGCATCGGCATGGTCTACCAGCAGTTCACCCTGGTGCCGTGCCTGACGGGCTCGGAAAACCTCGTGATCTCGCGCGCCGATGCGCCGGCGATCATCGATTGGGCGAAAGAGAAAAAGCACCTCGACGCCTTCATGGAAACGATGCCGTTCCGCGTGCCGATGAACACGCAGGTGAGCCAGCTTTCGGCCGGTGAAAAGCAGAAGCTCGAAATCCTGAAGCTGCTCTATCTTGACCAGCGCTTCATGATCCTCGACGAGCCGACGTCGGTGCTGACCCCCGGCGAGGCCGACGAGATGCTGGGTCTGCTCGGCGGCATGGCAGCGCGCAAGGAAATCACTGTCCTGATGATTTCGCACAAGTTCCGCGAGGTGAAGGCCTTCTGCGACCACTTCACCGTGCTGCGGCGCGGCCAGTATACCGGCTCTGGCGACGCCAAGGCCGCGACCGTGGGCGACATGAGCACGATGATGATCGGCGACACCGCGATCCGTGAACGCGCCGCTCGCGAAAAGCGCATCCCCGGCCCGGATGCGCTGGAACTCGCCGGCCTGTTTGCCGACGACAATGACGGGATGCCGGCGATCAAGGCGGTGAACCTCAAGGTCAAGGCTGGTGAAATTGTCGGCATCGCAGGGGTTTCCGGCAATGGCCAGTCAGCGCTGGTTGAAGTGCTGTCGGGGCAGCGGCCGATGTCGGATGGCGCGATCTTCATTCGTGGCGACCAATTCGAGCCCAAGCGCAAATCCTATGACAAATACAAGGTGTTCGGGCTCCCCGAGGAGCCGCTGAAGAACGCCACGGTGCCCAAGATGAGCGTCGCCGAAAACATCGCCTTCCGTTCTTTCGACAAACCGCCGGTCGCCAGCATGGGCTGGTGGATGAGCCCCGGCCCGATGAAGCAGAAGGCGCGCGAGCTGATCGCCAAATACCGGGTGAAGACGCAAGGGCCGGATGCGCCGATCGAAACGCTGTCGGGCGGCAACGTGCAGCGCGCCGTGCTGGCGCGCGAGCTCAGCGGCGACGTCGACGTGCTGATCGTCGCCAACCCGTGCTTCGGGCTCGATTTCGCCTCGGTGGTCGATATCCGCAGCCAGATCATGGAGCAGCGCAATCGCGGCGCGGCCGTGCTGCTGGTGTCGGAGGATCTCGACGAGATCCTCGAGCTTGCCGACCGGGTGGCGGTGATGTCGGGCGGCACGATCAACTATGTGTCGGCGATCGAGGACACCGACCGCAATACCATCGGCCAGCATATGGCGGGGCACTGAGAGATGCCGCGGCTGCATGTGCCCCCTCCACCGGCTTCGCCGGTCCCCCTCCCCCGTTTCACGGGTGAGGACCTGCCTTGGCACGATCTCGCCTTGATCCTCCCCCGCATGCGGGGGAGGGGGACCACCCGCAGGGTGGTGGAGGGGGCGCCCTCGTCTCCCGGCATTGGAGACTCGCTATGATCCCCGTTCCCGCCCAGCCCTATCCGTACCCGCTCGATCCCGCGCACACCGCGCTGGTGGTGATCGATATGCAGCGCGACTTTATCGAGAAGGGGGGGTTTGGCGATTCGCTCGGCAATGATGTGGCGCGCCTTGAGGCTATCATCCCGACCACTGCAGCGTTGATCGGATTGTTCCGACAGCAGGGCTGGACAGTTATACACACCCGCGAAGCGCATAAGCCTGACCTTTCTGATTGTCCGCCCGCCAAGATCCGGCGCGGCAACCCGAGCCTCCATATTGGGGAGACGGGTGCAATGGGGCGGCTGCTCATCGCCGGCGAACCCGGCAATCAGATCGTCGACGCACTGGCCCCGATCGATGGTGAAATCGTCGTGGACAAGCCGGGAAAGGGCATGTTCTGGGCCACCGGCATCCACGAGCGGCTGCAGGCGCTGGGGGTCACGCATCTGGTATTTGCCGGAGTGACCACGGAAGTGTGCGTCCAGACCTCAATGCGGGAGGCCAATGACCGTGGTTACGAGTGTCTGCTGATCGAGGACGCGACGGAAAGTTACTTCGCTGAATTCAAGGCTGCGACCATCAAGATGATTGCCGCACAGGGCGGTATCGTGGGATGGGTAACCCCGCTTTCGGAGCTCGCAAAGGCCGTAGGGGCGGCCGCATGACGGGCCCTAACACCGGCGAGGCGTCCACCGACATGGCCTACAAACCCTTCGATGCAGATGCAGTGATTGATGCGACCGCGCCGCTGCTGAACCTGCGCATAGCCGAGGCCCACCGGGCCGGGATCAAGCTCAACCTCAAGACCGCCAGCAAGATGGCGGCGCTGGTCGAACAGGTGAAGCTCGGCGACGGCGCCGAACCGGCGCCGGTCTACCGCCCATGAGCAAAACGCCCGGACTGTCGGCCAATGATAGCGCTGCCACGATAGCCACCGAGGTGCGCGCCGGACGCGTCAAGGCACGCGCCGTGGTCGAGGCGGTGCTGGCGCGCATCGACAAGCACAATGCCATGCTGGGCGCCTTCACCGATGTCACTGCAAAGCGCGCGCTGGAGCAGGCCGACCTGATTGATGGCAAGGTGGCCAATGCGGTCGACCCTGGCCCCTTGGCCGGCGTGCCGTTCGCGGTCAAGAACCTCTTCGATATCAAGGGCGTGGTGACCCGCGCCGGCTCCAAGATCAACCGCGACAATGCCCCGGCGGATCAGGATGCAACGCTTGTAACGCGCATGGAAACCGCCGGCGCGGTGCTGGTGGGCGGGCTGAACATGGGCGAATACGCCTATGATTTCACTGGCGAGAATGTCCATGACGGCCCGTCACGCAACCCGCATGCGCTCGACCGCATGGCCGGCGGCTCATCGGGTGGCTCGGGGAGCGCGGTTGCCGGCGGGTTGGTACCGCTGGCGCTGGGCTCGGACACCAATGGCTCGATCCGCGTGCCGTCCTCGCTCTGTGGCCTTTTCGGGTTGAAGCCCACATATGGCCGCCTGAGTCGGGCGCACAGCTTTCCGTTCGTCGCGAGCCTCGATCATCTCGGCCCCTTCGGGCGCTCAGCGCGGGACCTGGCGCTTGCCTATGACGCGATGCAGGGTTTTGACGAGGCCGATCCGGCGCAGAGCAAGCGCGCCAACGAGCCTACGGCGGCGCGGCTGAAGAACCCGTTTCCGGGTACGCGGATCGGCGTTGCCGATGGCTATTTTTCCGGCGACGCCGAGGCGCAGGCGCATGTGCAGCACGTCGCCAAGGCGCTCGATGCCTCGCGCGCTGTGACCATTCCCGATGCGCAGTCGGCGCGCGCCGCGGCCTTCCTGATCACCATGGCGGAAGGCGCCGCACTGCACCTCGATCGGCTGCGGGAGCGACCGGACGATTTTGACCCGGAAGTGCGCGATCGGTTGTTGGCGGGCGCCATGCTGCCCGCCGTGTGGGTGGAAAAGGCGCAAAAGCTGCGGCGGGATTTTCGTGAAAAGGTGTTGCGCCTGTTCGACGATGTCGATGTGATCCTCGCCCCAGCGACGCCGATGAAGGCGCCGAAGCTTGGGCAAAAGACCGCGATGTTCGGTGGGGTCGAAATGCCGATCCGCCCGAACATGGGGATATTCACCCAGCCGATTTCCTTCATCGGTCTGCCGGTCTGCGCGGTGCCGGTGTGGTTGCCCGGGGCGGACCTGCCGTTGGGCGTGCAGGTGATTGCGCCGCCCTGGCGCGAAGACACCTGCCTCAGGATTGCCCATCAACTGGAGAGCTCCGGGGCCTGCGTGGCGCCTGTTGCCAAGGGATTTGCCGATGAGTGAAGCGGGACGCTGGGCCGGACGCAATCCGGACAAGGACGTGGTGCGCAACGATGTGTGGCGGACGCTCGAAGCCGATGGCCTTGCCGTAGGCCCGGCCTGGAGCATGATCCCCAATTTCGTCGGCGCCGATGTCGCGGCCTGGCATCTGGCCCAGACGCCGGAATGGAAGACGGCGCGGACAATCAAGACCAACCCCGACGCCGCCCAGATCCCGATCCGCATCCGCGCGCTCTATGAGGGAAAGCTCGTGTTCGCGCCGGTGCCGTACCTGACGGAGGGCTTTCCCTACCTGCGGCTCGATCCCACCCGGCTCAAGGCCAACGGCATTTCGTTCGAACTGGCGGCTACGGCGCAGGGCTTCATGGAGCACGGCGAACGGATCGAGTTCGAGGATGTGAGCCCGCTCGATTTCGCCGTTGTCGGCTCGGTGGCCGTCAGCCGGCTGGGTGGCCGCACCGGCAAGGGCGCCGGCTTTGCGGATCTCGAGACGGCGATCTTCCGTGAACTCGGGATCATCGGCGATCGCACCCCGATCGCGACCACCATCCACTCGGCCCAACTGGTGGATGCGGCGCGGGTCGTGCTCGAAAGCCACGATTCCCCGCTTGATTACGTGGCGACCGAGCGTGAACTGATTGCGACCGGCAACACCACGCAGCGCCCCGGCGGCGTCGATTGGGACCGGGTGCGGCCCGATCAGTTCGAAACCATCCCGTTCCTTGCCAAATTACGTGACCGGATGTTGAAGCGGCGGGCGGGCTGATGGAGATCAACGATCCGGCAACCCTCGCCGAAGTGACTGCAGCCTTCGAGCGCTACGAAGTGGCGCTGACCGGCAACGATGTGGAAACGCTCGATGAGCTGTTTCTGCCCAGCGCGCAGACCATCCGCTACGGCATCACGGAGAACCTTTACGGCATTGAGGCGATCCGCGCCTTCCGCAAGGCCCGGCCTTCGCAGGGGCTGGCGCGGAGCCTTGAGAATACGGTGATCACCAGCTATGGCCGCGACATGGCGATTGCCGCAACGCTGTTCCGCCGCGCCAGCGCTCCCGGACGGATTGGCCGGCAGATGCAGACCTGGGTGCGCACTGCCGACGGCTGGCGCGTTGCCGCGGCCCATGTCAGCGTCATCGACGAGCCGGCGTAAAGACCGGCGGAGAGCACCAAGATGCTGAAGCGCACATCGGCGGACGAAATCCGGCGCGGCCTTGCTGACCGGATCATTTCGGGGGACCTGCCTCCCGGCACGCCGCTCGATGAAACCCAGATTGCCAGCGACTTTGCGGTGTCGCGCACGCCGGTGCGGGAGGCCTTGCGGCTGCTCGCTGCCAGTGGCCTCGTGGACCAGCGGCCGCACGCCAAGGCGCTGGTGGCCAAGCCCGACGAGGTGGAACTCGCCGGCATGTTCCAGGTGATGGCTTATCTCGAAGCGCTGTGCGCCGGTCTGGCTGCGGAGGCAATGACCATCACCGAACGCGACGCGCTCGATGCCCTCCATGGCGAAATGGCGGCAATCGTGCGGGGTGGGGATACCGCCCGCTACGCGGAGGCCAATGACCTGTTCCACACCCGCATCTACGATGGTGCGCATAACGGCTATCTGAGCGAGATCACCCGCTCGACCCGGCAGCGGCTGCAGCCATTCCGTCTGGCCCAGTTCGGTGCACTCGGGCGCCTCGCAAAATCACATGCCGAACATGGACTTATCGTCGAGGCGATCCTCCGCGGTGACCGCGCCGAGGCCGAAGGCATGATGCGCAGCCACATCGTCATTGTCGGTGACGAGGTGCAGCGGCTGGGACATCCGTCTTAGGCCGCGATTGCCGTCGCGATCCCTGCCAAAGCCCCGTCGCTCTGGGCTTTTCCGATCAGCGTCAGGCTCGAGGGGTGGCCGTCGCCGCGCATGCCGACCGGCACGCTGATCGCCGCGAGGTCCAGCAGGTTGACGAAGTTGGTGTAGGTGCCGAGGTTCGAATTGTAGAGGATCGGCTCGGCCTCGAGATCGGCCAGCGTATAGAGGCGCGGCAGGGTGGGGACCGCGAGGCAATCGACACTCTCAAAGATCGGCGCCGTCTTGCGCTTGAGATCGGCCAGCTTGTACATCGCTTCGAACGCCGCGACTGCCGTTAACCCCTTGGCGCCACCAATGATTTTGAGCGTCGTTGGGAAGAACGCCTCGGGATGCTCCTCGATCAGCGGCTTGGTGGCGGCATAGCGTTCGGCGACCCACGGGCCCTCATAGAGGAGGCGTGCGACGGCGTGGAGCGGCTCGAAATCGAGTTCCACCAGGTCCGCGCCATGGCTCTTCAACCGCTCCAGATCGGCGGCATAGGCAGCTTCCGCATGGGCGTCGCCGAAGAACTTCCGCTGTCCTGCTGGGGGTACGCCGACGCGGAGCTTGGCCGGTTTGGCCTTGAGTTCGAACGGCGCGAGGGGACGGGAGTAGGCGTCGGCTTCGTCGTAACCTGCTGCAACTGCTGCAACTTTCGCTGCGAATTCGACGCTGCGGGCGAAGATCGAGATAGTATCGAGGGTGCGGCAGGCGGGCACCATGCCGGTACCTGAGAGGAGCCCGAGGGTGGGTTTCAGCCCAACGATACCGTTCATCCCTGCCGGGATGCGGCCGGAGCCTGCGGTGTCGGTGCCGAGCGAGAAATCGACGATCCCGGCGCCAACCGCGACGGCTGAGCCCGAGCTGGAGCCGCCGGGAATAAGCTTGGCATTCAACGCGTTGCGCGGCACGCCATAGGGCGAGCGGACGCCGACGAGGCCGGTGGCGAACTGATCGAGGTTGGTCTTGCCCAGAACAATGGCCCCAGCCGCTTCGAGGCGTGCGACGACGAACGAGGAGGCCTTGGGCTGGTAGGAGAAGGCGGGGCAGGCGGCGGTGGTGGGAAGACCTGCGGCATCGATATTGTCCTTGACCGCAAAGAGCAGCCCGTAGAGTGGCTTGCCTGCCGGGCCAGCAGCCTCAATTTCACCCGCCCGATGAACAGAAGCTTCCTCATCATGAACGGAGAGGAAAAGAGCCGGGTCATTGTAGGCGCGGAGCGCCGCATAGGCGGCACGGACAGCGGCGACAGGAGAGCGTTCAGACATCAACAAACTCACTTCAAGGGCATGAAGTAAGTTGTGCCTATATTCTGAGCGATGACAAGGCGGATGTATGCAAGGCTGGAGTGAGGACGGCTATGGACTGCCCCTCACCCGCCTCGCTTTGTTCGGCACCCTCTCTCCGGAGGGGAGAGGGGACGCGCGCCGTCGCGTGACGATCTTAAGCCGTCCAGCCGCCGTCGATGGTGTGGGTTTGGCCGGTGGTGTACGTGGCGCCGGCGAGGTAAACGGCGAGGTCGGCGATTTCTTCGGGTTGGCCGATGCGGCCGATCGGTTGGCGGGCGATGAACGCCTTCTTGGCGGCTTCGAAATCGCCGGTCGCGTGCCAGCGCTCATGCAGCGACGGGGAATCGACGGTGCCGGGGCAGATGGCATTCACGCGGATGCCCTTGTCGGTGTAGTCGGCGGCGATCGACTTGGTGAGCCCGATGACCGCGGCCTTGGAGATGGTATAGGCGGCGCGGTTGGGAACGCCCTTCAGCGAAGATGCGACGGTTGCCATGTTGATGATCGCGCCATCGCGGCGCTCCAGCATCTGCGGCAGGATCGCCTTGATGGTGCGGATCTGCGCCCAGACATTGAGGTCAAAGGCGAACTGCAGGTCCTTGTCGGGCATGTCGAGGATGGTGCCGCCATGGACGACGCCGGCGCAGTTGAAGAGAATGTCGATGCGGCCGATCTCGGCCACCGCCTTGTTGACGGCGTCGGCGTCGAGCACATTGAGAACGCGGGTGGTCACGCCCGGCGTGCCGTCGAGTTCCTTGAGCTTGGTGGCGTTGATATCGGTGGCGATCACCTTGGCGCCGGCCTTGACGAACGCCTGCACTGAAGCAAGGCCGATGCCCTGGGCCGCGGCGGTGATGAGAACGATCTTGCCGCTGATGTCGGCCATGGGAAACTCCACGAAGGGTTGAGGCGATGGCGGCAACATGCCCCATGCCAGCGATCTGCTCAATTGTGCCCGAGCCATAGCGCGCCCGGTCTCAGGTGTCGCCATAGCATTTCGGGGTGGTATCCGTTCAGTCGTCAATTGGTCTAGCGCGGGTGCTCGGTCCTGAGACAGGCCTTGGGTCTTTGCCGGTGTTGGGGCTAGTCTCCGCGCCAACCTGAGGAGGACCCCGATGAACCAGCACACCCCGTTTGTGCCGCCGCGCCTGAGCGACCCCCGCCTGACTGCCCGCCGCTATCAGATGCTGATCGATGGGAAGTCTGTCGATGCGGAAACCGGCGAGACCATCCGGCGCGAGAGCCCGGCCCATGCACCCACGCTCGTCTCCGAAATTCCCAAGGGTTCGCACGCCGATGCCGAACGCGCCATCATGGCAGCGCGCCGTGCCTTCGACGAAGGCCCGTGGCCGAAGATGACCGGCTCCGAGCGCGGGCGGATCCTCCAGCGCATCAGCGACGCCATCCGCAAGCACCGGGAAGAACTGGCGACCATTGAGGCGCTGGAAGGCGGCAAGGCGATTGCCGGCGTGCGCGGTGAGGTGGCGTTCTCCGCCGAACTCTGGCGCTACGCTGCGGGCCATTGCGTGGGCCTTACCGGCGAAACCCACAATAGCCTTGGCACCAATGTGCTCGGCCTGATGCTGCGTGAGCCGATTGGCGTCGTTGGCGTCATCACGCCGTGGAACTTTCCGCTGCTGATTGCCTCGGAACGCCTGCCCTGGGCGCTGGGCGTCGGTTGTACCGTGGTGCTGAAGCCGTCGGAATTCACGTCCGGCTCCTCCATCCGGCTGGCAGAACTGGCGCGAGACTGCGGGCTCCCCGATGGCGTGCTGAATGTCGTAACCGGCTACGGAGACCCGGTGGGCCAGAGCTTTGCCGATCATCCGGCGACGGATTTCCTTAGCTTTACCGGCTCCTCGCGCGTCGGCCAGATCGTCGGCGGCCTCGCGGCGTCCCGCATCAAGCGGGTGGGGCTGGAACTGGGTGGCAAGGGGCCGAACATCGTCTTCGCCGACAGCGACATGGAAGCGGCCGCCGACACGGTGGCGAGCGCCGTATTTGGCAATGCCGGGCAAGTCTGCATCGCCGGCAGCCGCCTGTTGGTCGAGGCCAGCGCCAAGGACGAATTGCTGGAACGGGTGGTCGCCATTTCGCGGAAGGTGCGGATCGGCGACCCGCTCGATGAGACGGTTCAGGTCGGCTCGCTCATCCACCGGCCGCACCTCGAAAAGGTCGAGCGCTATATCGGGGAGGGCAGGGCAGCCGGTGCGGAAGTGATCACTGGCGGCGAGCGGCTGGGCAATGTCGGCAATTACTTCGCGCCGACGATCTTCACCAATGTGACACCCGACATGTCGATCGCGCGGGAGGAAATCTTCGGGCCCGTGCTGGTGACCACCAGCTTTGAAACCCCCGAGGAAGCGATCCGGCTGGCCAACGACACCGGCTACGGGCTGTCGGCGATGGTCTGGAGCAATGACCTGCAGAAGGCGATCAACACCATCCGCCAGGTGCGGGCGGGCCGAACCTGGATCAACGGCCACGGCGACGGGACGCCGGAAATGGGGATCGGCGGCTACAAGCAGAGCGGCATTGGCCGGGAGACGGGCAAATACGGTTTTGACGAATATTCGTCATTCAAGAACGTCTATGTGCAACTGGGCGGCAAGGGCCGCTGGGTGAGCTGAGGAGCTCTCCCAGTCGTCACTTGTCGGTGTCTTCGAGCTCTTCGTGGATGCTGGCGATGATTTCGCTGCGCTGTTCGGCCGATTTGCCGGCTTCGGCCGCGTAGGTGACGGCGAGGAGGCGAATGGCGCTACCGATGGCGGTGTGGGAGGGGCCGAGGCCGAAACTTGCGACGTGGCAGGGCAGCACGACGCGGGAAAAGCGCTGCGCTTCGAGCGCGAAATTGCGGTCGGCAATGGTCACCACGTTGACGCGCGTGGTTTCGAGATAGTCGAGCAGCGGCTTCAGCATGCGCGGGCGGGGCGGCAGCGAGATGAGGAGCAGCACGTCCTTGGGGCCGGTCATTGCGAGATCTTCGGCCCACGAGCCCTGGTTGATGCCGAGGATCATCACCGAGTGGCGCAGGCGCGAGAACAGCAGGCGGGCATAGCGGGCAAAGCCCTCTTCGGCGCCGAGGCCGAGCACCCATAGGCGCGGCGCCTCCTTGATCAGGTCGGCCGCCTCGCGCACCTTGTCGGAGCGCAACTCCTCAAAGGTCTTGGTGAGGTTGCGCAGTTCCAGTTCGAGATGGGTGCCGATGGCCTTGCCCAGCGCAATGCGCTCCGAGCCGCCGACCGAATAGCCATAGGGCTCGGTACGGTTGCGCTCCTCGCGCGCCTGCAGTTTCACCTCGTTGAAATCGGCATAGCCCAGATGCTGGAAAAACCGCGCCGCCGTGGCCTTCGAAACGCCGGCCATTTCAGCGATTTCGGTCGCCGAATGGGTGAGAATGTCGTCCTGCCGATCCAGCATGAGCTGCGCCAGCTTCTGCTCGCCCGCAGTAAGCCGCTGGAATCGTTCCTGAATTCTGAGCACCAGGCGTGAGGCCATGGCAGTTCCCGTTCTAATGTCAACGCGATGAAAAATACTTTATCACCCGGCTTGTCATGATGAAACAAGTGTTTCATGATCATGAAACACTGAAACACATGACGAGGGCACCCGGTGTCGACTTCCAAGATCATCCGGCAACGAATCTGGGACAAGCTGCAAGCCGTTGCGCTGCCCGATACGCGGTTTCACATGAACTTTGCCGAGGTCATCCCCGACTTTGTGGGCAGCGACGCGGCGACCGACCGGATCACCGATCTTCCGGCCTACAAGGCCAGCAAGTTCGCCTTCATTACGCCCGACAACTGCCTCGTCGAACTGCGCCGGCGTATGTTGGCGGAGGGGAAGCCCTTCGTCATGTCGACCTACGGAATCTTCCGCGGCTTTCTCTATGTCGAGCCGGGAAGCGTGCCCAAGGGCGCTGAACTCTACGCCGCCTGGCTCGACGGCATGGAGCATTTCGGCCGGCCGATCACGCTCGAAGAGATCACCAAGATGGGCCGGTTCGACTTCATGGTCACCGGCGCTTCGGCGGTGTCGGTCGATGGCGTGCGCTTTGGCAAGGGCCACGGCTTTTTCGATATGGAATGGGGCATGTTCACCGATCTCGGCCTCGCCGATGACGCGACCCCGGTGGTCGCCGCCGTGCACGACGTGCAGGTTGTCGAGGACAAACTCCACCCCAGCGAAACCGACATTCTGGTCGATGTGATCGCGACGCCCACCCGCACCATCACTGTGGGCAATCGCGGCAAGCGCCCGCGCGGCATCAAATGGGATCTGCTCAGCAAAGAGCAGATCGACGCGACGCCGCCCTTGCGCGAACTGGCGCGCATTCGCGGCCTCGCCTGAGTTTTCCGCCTCCCCCCTCTTCCCCGAACCCGGAGCCTCCCCCGATGAAACTGCAGATGAACAGACGACACGTCCTTTCGATGATGGCCGCTGGTGCCGCGCTGCCGCTGACCGGCGGGCTGGCGCGCGCAGCATCGCCCCTGACCTTCCAGGCGAGCTGGATCAACGACGCCGAGTTTGCCGGCTACTTCACCGCCATCGACAAAGGTTATTACACCGCCGAAGGGCTGGACCTGACCTATCTCTCGGGCGGCCCGGACGTGATCCCGGAATCGGCGCTGATCGCCGGCAAGGCCGACATCACGGTGACGACGCCCGACACTACCGTTACCGCCATCACCCAGCAGCAGGCGCCGTTCAAGATCATCGGCGCGCAGTACCAGAAGAACCCGATCGGCATCGTGTCGCTCGCCAAGAACCCGATCACCAAGCCGCAGGACCTTGTGGGCAAGACCCTCGCCGTGCCGCCGGTGAACGTCGTTTCTGTGGAAGCGATGCTGAAGATTTCGGGCGTCGATCGCGCCTCGGTCAATATCGTGCCCTATGCCTACGACCCGACGCCGCTGATCAAGGGCGAGATCGATGCCTCGCTCGATTTCACCACCAACGTGCCCTACACCATCAAGCTGGCGGGTGCGGAAGCGACGAGCTTCCTGCTCTATGATTTCGGCTTCACCATCTTCAACGACACGCTCGTTGTCACCACCGACACGCTGAAGGCCAAGCGCAAGGAAATCGTTGCCTTCCTCAAAGCCTCGCGCATGGGCTGGGAAGAAAACCTCAAGGACCCGGCCGTCTATCCCCCGACCTTTGCCGAAACCTGGTTCAAGGGCACCGGCCGCGAGATCGACAACGAGGTCTATTTCAACACCGCGCAGAAGCCGCTGATCGAGGCCGTAGGCGGCATTTTCTCGATGAGCGAGGAGGCGATTGCTGCCAATATCGAGGCGCTCGCCGCCGTTGGCATCGTCGCGACGCGCGACATGTTCGACACCACGGTGCTCGAGGAGATCTGATGGGCGAGGCTTCCGGCATCAGGCTGGACGGGGTTTCGAAGCAATTCGAGGCGCGGGGCCAGACCACCGAGGCGTTGCGGTCGGTGTCGCTTGATTGCGCACCAGGCTCGTTCACCGCGCTGATCGGCCCCTCCGGATGCGGGAAGTCGACCATCCTGCGGCTGGCCCTTGGGCTCGAAGCCGCCGATTCCGGAGAGGTCGCCGTTGGCGGCCTCACACCCGCTGCTGCAACGCGCAGCGGCATCACCGGCGTCGCCTTCCAGGATGCGGCGCTGCTGCCCTGGCGATCGGTGGAGCACAACATTGCCCTGCCGCTCGACGTGCTGGGGCTGAAGCGCGTAGATTTTCGCGACAAGATCGCCGAGCTGATCGCGCTGGTGGGGCTCAAGGGCTTTGAGCATGCGCTACCGGCAGAGCTTTCTGGTGGTATGCGCCAGCGCGTGGCGATTGCACGGGCACTGGTGACGGCGCCGCAAGTGCTGTTTCTCGATGAGCCGTTCGGGGCGCTCGACCAGATTCTGCGCCGCCAGATGAATATCGAACTGCAGCGCATCTGGATGGAAAGCCGCGCGACGACGCTGCTGGTCACCCACGGCATCGACGAAGCGATATTCCTCGCCGACCGCGTGGTGGTGATGGCCAGCCGGCCCGGGCGGATCGTGCGCGAGATTGCCATCGATCTGCCAAGGCCGCGCCGGCCGGAACTGTTTGCCGATCCGGTGTTTCACCGGCTGGAGGCGGAGATTGCAGGGGCGCTGGATGGGCATTGATTGCGGCATCGTGGCTCCGGACCCCTCATCCGCCCTTCGGGCACCTTGTAACTTGATCCCGCAGTTATCTGATATCGATAGCGCTGCGGTGATGCCGGGCAGCCCGATGGCACCAGGAGTTGAAAAACTCGTGGAGAAGCGAGGGGCGCCTGGCATCGATCCATCGATCCCGAACAGTCGCCGGGGCCGCAACAAGGCGAGCCCGCTTAGGCAAGGAGGGGACAAGATGGAGATCACCGTAGGTATCGATGTGAGCAAGGCGCGGCTGGATGTATATATCCATCCGCTGGGCGAGAGCCTTGTGTCCGGCAATGACGAGGCTGGCGCGAGTGAACTCGTCGAGCGGCTGCGCAGGCTGGAGGGGCTTGTGTCGGTCGGCATCGAGGCGTCGGGCCGCTATGAGCGGCTGGCGGTGGCCGAACTTGCTGCCGCAGGTCTGCCGGTGGTGGTGCTCAACCCCGCTCAGGTCCGGCACTACGCCCAGGCCATCGGGCTCAAGGCCAAGACCGACCCAATCGATGCCCGCCTCATCGCGCTGTTCGTTGCGGCAGTAAAGCCTGAGCCAAGGCCGATAGCCGATGCGCACACCGAGGATCTGGCGGCGCTAATGGCCAGACGCCGGCAACTGGTGCAGATGCTGGCTGCCGAGCGCATGCGGCGCCAGCAGGCAGCACCGGGGCTGATCCGCACATCGCTCGCCCGCATTGTAACCACGCTGGAGGACGAGCTCAAAGACCTCGACCGCCATATAGATACCACCGTGCGTGACACCCCTGTGTGGCGCGACAAGGAGAACCTGCTCGCCTCGGTGCCTGGCATCGGCAAGACCATCGCCCGCACGCTGCTGGCCGAACTGCCCGAACTGGGACAGCTCAATCCCAAGCAAGTCGCGGCCCTCGCCGGGCTCGCCCCCTATACCCGCCAGTCCGGCAAATGGCGCGGCAAGAGCCTTATCGGTGGTGGCCGCACTGCCGTGCGCACCGCCCTGTTCATGGGCGCCCTCGTTGCCGCACGGCATAATCCCACCCTCAAGGCCTTCCGGGACAGGCTCGTGGCCGCAGGCAAACCAAAGCTTGTCGCCATCGTCGCCACAGCTCGAAAGCTCCTCACCATCCTCAACGCCATCGTCAGGGACAAAAAACCATGGTCACCAGCTTGACCAACAAGACAGTCGCTTCTCCCTCAAGGGGAGAAGGCGATGGGGCCGCGATGTCTCAGTCGGTTGCCTTCTCCCCTTGTGGGAGAAGGTGGCTGCGGAGCAGACGGATGAGGGGTGGGAAGCCCCGATGATGGTGGGTCCACGAGTCAAGGCGGCCCTCAACACCCTGATCATACTCGTCATCTGGGAAATCCTCGGCCGCTTCCGGCTGGTGGCGGATGGGGCGTTGCCGCCGCCCAGTGCGGTGTTGCTGCGGCTGATCCATGACTGGGCCGATTACCCCAACCATATTGCCGCGACGCTTTATGGGGCGGGGGCCGGCTTCATCATCGGCAACGTGATCGCCATCGCAGCGGGGGCGCTGTTTGCGCTTTATCCGGTGACGGCGCGGGTGGCGCGGGGGCTGAATGTGGCGATCTTTTCGCTGCCGCCGATCGCCATATCGCCGATCCTGGTATTGACGCTCTCCGACATGCAGCCGCGCATCGTTCTGGCGGCGATCGGCTGTTATTTCGTCACCATGACTTCGACGCTGGTCGGCCTCACGCAGGCCGATGCGCGCTCGGTCGACGTGGTGCGCGCCTATGGCGGCGGCAAGCTGAAGGCCCTGCGGCTGGTGCAGGCGCGGAGCGCCTTGCCGGTGATCCTCTCGGGGCTGCGGATCGCGGCGCCCAATGCGGTGCTGGGCTCAATCCTAGCCGAATTCGGCGGCGGTGGGCGCTGGGGGCTGGGCGTCTACCTCTTGGGCTCGCTGGGGCGCGCCGAACCGGAGCGTCTCTGGGGCATCGGCATGGTGGCGACGCTGATCTCGGGGCTGGCTTTTCTGCTGTTCGCACTGATCGCCCGCCGCATCACCAAGGGCTCAGAGGCGGTGACGGTGCCGACCAGCGTGCTGCGCGGAGGCGACAGGGCACGACCGGCCTGGCAGCAGGCGGCGATCGTGCTGGCGTCAGTGGCCTTGCCGTTTGCGCTCTGGTGGGTGCTGCTGGCGGTGCTGAAAGTACCGGCGATGATTGCCAAGACCCCGCCGGGGCTGTTCGACTATCTGTTCCTCCTCCCCAGCGCGCCCATCGCACAGGGCAAGCTCCTCGCGGCGCTGGCGCAGACGCTGCCAATGACGCTGATCGGCATGCTGGCCGGGCTGGCGCTGGCTTTTGCGTTGGCGCTCGGGGCGCAGATCGCGCCGCGGCTGGTCAAGGCACTACTGCCGGTGGCGCTGGTGACTCAAACCATGCCGTTGGTGGCACTGACCCCGCTCCTCGTGCTGATGCTGGGGCGCGGGCCCGCCGTGATCCTCTGGATCACCATTTCGGTGACCTTCTTTCCCGCCTTCGTCACCATGGCGCAGGGCCTCCTGCTGGTTCCGCGCGCCGCCCTGGAGGTGTCAAAGGCCTATGGCGCCAACCTCATTACCCAGTTGCGGCTGGTCTCGATCCCGGCCTCGCTCCCCTACCTCTTCGCGGCAACCCGCCTCACCGCGCCACGCGCGCTGCTGGGCGTGATGATCGCCGAATGGCTCGCGACCGGCACAGGGCTGGGGAACCTCCTCAACCAGTCCCGTGGCTATCTCGACTACGGCATGATCTGGGCGGTGGCGGTGGTGTCGGTACTGATCTCGGTGGCGTTCTATCAGGCCGTAGTGCTGGTCGAGCGGCGGGCGCTGGGGCGGATGGGGATGGCGACGGCCGAGTAGCAGGGCTTTTCCATCAGGTTTTCCTGGCAGTTTCCCACAAGCCGGACGGGCGGCGTTGACCGAACCATACTTCCTGATACAAACGAGTTTCGAACTCAAAGTTTGGAACTGTCATGAGCCGCAACTTCCTGCTGGTCGATCCCGAGGAGCGACCGGAAGTGCTGAAAGCACTGGCCTCTGAGGTGCGTGTGGCCATTCTGAAACTGCTGCATATCGAGGGCGCCATGAACGTCAACGATATTGCGGGTAAACTCAAACAGCCCCAATCCACCGTGTCTTCAAACATGCAGATTCTGGTGGAAGCCGGACTGGTCAGGACCGAGACGCAGAAGGCGCGCAAGGGCAACCAGAAAATCTGCCACTCGCTGTTCGACGAAGTGCTGGTGATGTTCAAGGAGGATATCCGTCCCCTCCGCGCCAAGGCCATCGAAGTGGCGATGCCGCTCGGGCTCTATACCAGTTGCGAAGTCTCGGCGCCGTGCGGGCTCTGCTCACAGGACGGCATTATTGGCCTTCTCGACGTGCCCGACACGTTCCTCGATCCCGACCGCATGAAGGCGGGGCTGATCTGGTTTACTCGCGGCTATGTCGAGTACCAGTTTCCCAACAATGCGCGGCTCGCCAAGCACAACATCACCTCGATGGAGTTTGCCATCGAGCTGAGCTCTGAAGTGCCGGGCACCAGCGCCGACTGGCCCAGCGACATCACCGTGGGCGTCAACGGCAAGGATATCGGCACCTGGACCTCGCCGGGCGATTTCGGCGACAAGCGCGGCGTCTATACGCCCGACTGGTGGAAACTGAAGGGCAGCCAGTACGGCAAGCTCAAGACTTTCCGGGTCAATGCCACTGGGACTTTCGTCGATGGCATCAAGATTTCGCCGGTTTCGCTGAAGGACCTCGATATCGATACGCACCACTCGATCCGGCTGCGCATCGGCGTCAACCAGGACGCTAAACACCCGGGCGGCATCAACATTTTCGGCCGTGGCTTCGGCAATTACGACCAGGATATCGTCCTGCGCCTTGAGACCGATCAATAGCCTCGACACCATCTCCGGAGACAAAAACCTCGCCCATGCCTCTTGACGTGCGGGGGCAGTTTGTATCACTTCATCCGATATAGATCACCATTGCGGGTGACCGGGAGGACATGATGCGAGCGACGGTTACGGCGCACAAGGACTATACTATTTCACCCATCGACGATCGCGTGTACGGGGCATTCCTCGAGCACCTCGGTCGCGCTGTCTATACCGGCATTTATGAGCCGGACCATCCGACGGCGGACAAGGACGGCATGCGCGGCGACGTCGCCAAGCTGGTCAAGGATATCAATATTCCGGTGGTGCGCTACCCCGGCGGCAATTTCGTTTCGGCCTATAACTGGGAAGACGGCATCGGCCCGCGCGAGCAGCGGCCGGTCCGGCTGGACCTCGCCTGGCATACGTCCGAGAGTAACGCCGTCGGTGTCCACGAATTCGCCGACTGGTGCGCGACAGTTGGCACCGAGATGATGCTGGCTGTGAACCTCGGGTCGCGCGGCGTCGATGAGGCTCGCAACTTCCTCGAATACGTCAACCATCCGGGCGGCAGCTACTGGAGCGACCTGCGCATCAAGAACGGCCGCAAGGAGCCCTGGAACGTCAAGATGTGGTGTCTCGGCAACGAGATGGACGGGCCCTGGCAGGTCGGTCACAAGGACGCCGCCGAGTACGGCAAACTCGCTGCCAACACCGCGCGTGCCATGCGCATGTTCGACAAATCGCTCGAACTGATCGTCTGCGGCTCGTCGAACTCGGACATGCCGAGCTATCCCGATTGGGAACGGATCGTCCTCGAGCACACCTACGATCACGTCGACCACATCAGCCTGCACATGTATTTCGCCAACCGCGAAAAGAACACGGCGAACTACCTGGCGCTCAACCACAAGCTCGAAACCTACATTGAAACAGTGGCTTCGACGATCCGGCAGGTGAAGGCCAAGCGCAAGTCGAAGCGCGACGTCTATATCTCGTTCGACGAGTGGAACGTCTGGTACCACTCCAACCAGCAGGACCGGAAGATCCTCGAAGGCGCCGGCGGCTGGCCGCATGCCCCGGGCCTGCTCGAGGACATCTACAATTTCGAAGACGTGCTGATGGTGGGGTTGATCCTCAACAGCTTCATCAGGCGTTCGGACGTGGTCAAGATCGCCTGCATCGCGCAACTGGTCAACGTCATCGCCCCGATCATGACCGAAAAGGGCGGCCCGGCCTGGGCCCAGACCATCTATTACCCGTACTACTTTGCCTCGATCTATGGCCGTGGCACGGCGCTCAACCTCGTGGTCAACTCGCCGGGCTATGAAAGCCCGCATGCCGAAAAGACGCCCTATGTCGATGTTTCGGGCGTCCACAATGAGCAAGATGGCACGCTGACCTTCTTCCTCGTCAACCGTCATGCCACCGAGACCATCGAGACCGAGGTGAGCCTCGAAGGCTTTGCCGCGGCGCAGATCGTCGATCATCAGGTGATGACTCACACCAGCCTTGAGGCGGTCAACACCGCCACCAAGCAGACCGAAGTGGCGCCCAAAAAGGGTTCAGGCGCTTCGGTCGGTGGCGGCAAACTCAGCGCCAAGCTGCCGCCCTACTCCTATCAGATGATCCGCCTCAAGGCCTGACCCGGCCTTTCTGGCGGCCTCCCGGGACCCTTCGGTACACCAATTCAGCGGTGTGCCGGAGGGTTCGTGAGGCATGGCGAAGCCGGCTAACGGCTTGACCATATTGAATATTCGATTAGCTGATTTGTATCACGATACGCGTTGACAATCAGTGATCATCGGTTAGCATCTGGCTCGGAATGCTGGAGGGCGTTCCCAAGGGAGGACTACATCATGGATAGACGTGGCTTTATGACCGGCACAGCCGTGGCTGTGCTTATGCTTGCCGCCAACAACCTGGCGATTGCCCAGGACGAGCCGGCCGCGCCGCCGATCACCAATTTTCCGCGTAACGAAACGCTGATCATCAACAATCCGGAGAACCCGGCCGCCAGCCCCGGCCAGTTCAATATCTGGGTTGCCGGTAATGGTGGCGGCTGGTCGAACGGCTTGCACCAGCTGGTGATGGACACATTGTGGTTCATCGACCCCGATGCCGGCCTCAAGGGCTCGCTCTACAACGAGCTGGCGACCGGCCCGTGGGAATACAACAAAGACTTCACCGAAATGACGGTCCACCTCAAGAAGGGGATCCTGTGGAGTGACGGCGTCGAGTTCACCGCCGCCGACGTGAAATACACGGTCGACACCCAGGCCGCGACGCCGGGTTATGTCTGGAGCGCGCCGTTCGCCGATGCGGTGGCGAGCGTCGATACCCCAGACGATTACACCGTGCACTTCGTGCTCAAGAAGGCCAATGCGCGCTTCCATTCGCTGTTCGCAGTGCGCTGGAATGCCGCCTGGATCATGCCCAAGCACATCTTCGAAAAGGTCGCGGACCCCAAGTCCTACGATTTCAATCCGCCGGTCGGCCTTGGGCCCTATACCCTCAACTCGTTCGATCCGAACGGCTCGTGGTATATCTGGGAAAAGCGCAAGGACTGGGACAAGACGGGCATGGCGGAGTGGGGTGAACCCGCGCCGAAATACGTCATCTACCGGTCGATCCCGAACAACGACAAGCGCCTGATCGAGATGGTCAACGGCGATCTGGACATGATCCACGATCTGTCGCCGGAAGGCATGTTCAGCCTGGCCAAGCAAGATCCGACCGCACGCGGCTGGTTCCCGGGCTTCCCCTATGCGCATCCCGATCCGACCCTGCCCATGGTCATATTCAACGACCAGAACCCGATGTTTACGGACAAGCGCGTCCGTTGGGCCCTGACCCTGATGCTCGATCCGGTCGAGATGTCGATGTCGTCCTATCGTGGCGCCGCGACGCTTTCGGCCATCGCCATGCCGCCCACGGGCACGCATACCGATGACTACCACGCCAAGCTGCAGGATTGGCTGATCGGCTACGAGCTCGATACGGGCAAGCAGAAGATCAAGCCGTATGACCCAACGGTAGGTGACAAGATCGCCGCCATGGTGAAGCCGCAGTTCGGCGACGCCGTGCCGACCGATCCCAACGCCATCCACAAGTCGTTCGGTTATGGCTGGTGGAAGAAGGACCTCGCCGCCGCTGGCGAACTGCTCGAAGCCGCCGGCTTCACCAAGCAGGGCGACAAGTGGATGAAGCCCGATGGCACGCCGTTCAAGTTCACGCTCAACACCTTTACCGATGGCGTGATCAACCGCCTGGGCACCGATATCGCCCAGCAGTGGAGCCAGGCTGGCGTCGATGCGACGGCATTTGCCGATCCCAACATCTACAGCCAGAACCTGCCGCTCGGCACCTATGAAGCCGCAACGGCCTGGTCGATCGAAACCTGGGGCGGCAACCCCGACCTCTCGTTCTTCCTCGACAGCTGGCACTCGAGCTATCTGGCCAAGCCCGGCGACCGTCAGTCGGCGCGTAACTGGCAGCGCTGGGGCGATCCGCGCCTTGACGCCATCATCGAAAAGATGCGGGTGACCGAGTTCACCGACCACGACGCCAACGTCGCGCTCGGCAACGACTTCATCAAGCTGATGGTCGATGAGATGCCAATCATCCCGATCATGTCGTTCAACGTCTTCTCGGCTTACGACACGCGCTACTGGACTGGCTTCCCGACTGCCGAGGCCAACCCCTACGCCAACATCGTCAACAACTGGTCGAACTCGAAATACATCCTCACCCAGTTGAAGCCGACCGGCAAGTAACGCCGCGCGCTCCATTCCTGACGTCCGGCCAAGGCCGGACGTCAACCTTGGCGGGGATATGAGTACACGATGAAGGCCTATCTGCTTTTTGCTCTGAAACGGCTGATCCAGTTTATCGCCGTGGTTTTCGCCGGCTGTTCCGCCGCCTTTTTCATTTCGCACCTCTCGCCCATCAGTCCGGTTGACCAGATCATCGGGCGCGTGAGTGGCCAGTCGAGCTACAGCCCCGAGGCGATTGTTGCGCTGCGCGCCACCCTCGAGGAGCTGTTCGGGCTGAACGTTCCGCTCCATATCCAGTATTTCAACTTCCTCGCTCGGCTCGGCACCGGCGATTTCGGCCCGGCGCTGATCGCCTTCCCGCGTCCGGCGATCGAACTGGTGATGCTCGCGCTGCCCTGGACGGTTGGCCTGCTGACCGTGACCACGATCTTCCACTGGATCATCGGCAATATCCTCGGTGGCCTCGCCGGCTACTACCAGAACTCCCGGTTCTTGAAGGCGTTTGGTATCGTTGCCATCGGGGTGCAGCCGATCCCCTACTACATCGTCGCCTTCCTGATGGTGATCATCTTCGGCTTCCTGTGGCCGGTGCTGCCGATCAGCGATGGTTTTGCCATGAACGTGCGGCAGGGCTGGACTCTCGAATTTGCCGGCTCGGTGCTGCACCATGCTATCCTCCCCGCCGCATCGCTGACCATCGTCGGGCTGGGCACCTGGTTCCTCGGGATGCGGGCGCTGGTCTCCAACATCGTCACCGAAGACTACGTCACCTATGCAGAACTGGCTGGCGTGCGGCAGAACCGCATTGTTTTCTCCTACGTCATCCGCAACGCGCTGGTGCCGCAGCTGACCGCGCTCGCCATGGCGCTAGGCGGGATCTTTTCGGGCACTGTCATCACCGAGCAGGTGTTCTCGTATCCGGGGCTCGGCTCGTTGCTCGTAAGGGCGGTGAACGGCGGTGACTCGACCCTGGTGCTGGCCATCAGCTGTATTGCGATCGTTGCTGTCGCCGGCGCGATCTTCGTTATCGACCTCGTTCACCCGCTGCTCGATCCACGCGTCAAAAGCGAGTGACAGAGATGTTTTCAGTCCTACGCGACCTCATCCGCTACAATATCGAGTTTGCCATCGGGGTGGTGCTGGTTGGCGCTATCGTTATCTTTGCCTGCCTGAGCTTTGTTTCGCCGATTGATCCGACCGCGGTCTACACCGCCATCCCGGACCAGCCGCCGAGCGCGCAATACCTGTTCGGCACCAACTCGCGCGGACAGGACATGTTCTGGCAACTGACCTTCGCATTCCGCAACACGCTGAGCTTTGGCATCACCGTGGCCATCGTCAGCCGTGTGATTTCGATCGCCGTTGGGCTGACCGCCGGCTATCTCGGCGGCTGGCCGGATCGCGTGCTGATGTTTTTCAACGACATCTTCGTTGCGATCCCGATCTTCCCGATCCTGATCCTCTTCTACTACGTGCTCCGCACCAACATGAACTCGTTCACGCTGGCGCTGATCATGGCCTGCTTCGGCTGGCCGTTCGATGCGCGGCTGATCCGGTCGGTGGCACTGAGCCTCAGGCATCGCGAGTTCACCCGGCAGGCGGTATTTTCCGGCATGTCGCCGCTCCGGATCATGGGCGGGGAGCATCTGCCCTATGTAATGCCGATCATCTTTTCGACCGCCATGGCCAACATGATCTGGTCGATCGGGCTTGAGGTGACGCTGGCGGTGCTGGGCTTTACCAATCTCAACATCCCAACCGTCGGCACGACGCTGTACTGGGCCAACAATCACTCGGCGCTGCTGGTGGGCACCTGGTGGTGGATCCTGATCCCGGTGGTGATCCTCGTGCTGATGTTCCTCGGCCTGTTCTTGCTTGCCGTGTCGCTCAACGAATACATCGATCCGCGCAGCCGCCTGCGCCGGATGGGGGCATAAAACCATGAGCGACAATGGAACGCCGTCGACCGCTTCTGCCAACGATGTCCTGACCGTCAAGGACCTCAAGGCCTATTACATGATGAACTATTTCGGCGTGTCGCGCGAAGTGCGGGCCGTCGACGATATCACCATGACCATACATGAGGACGAAGTGTACGGCATTGCCGGCGAGAGCTCGTCGGGCAAGACCAGTTTCATCAAGGTGCTGGCCGCCGCCATCCGGCCGCCGCTGCGCGTGGTGGCGGGCAGTGCCACCTACACCTTCCGAAATGGCACGACCATCGATGTGACCAAGGCGACACCGGACGAGATCGAGGCGATCCGCTGGAAGTCGTTGAGCTACATCATGCAGGGCTCGATGAGCGTGTTGAACCCGCTCCGCCGTATCGAAAAGACCTTCCAGGATTTTGCGGCGCGCCCGCTCGGGCTCTCCGGTGCTGCGTTGCGCCAGCGGGTGATCGAGCATCTGGGGAAGCTGAAGCTCAGCCCCGATGTGCTGCGCGCCTATCCGCATGAATTGTCGGGCGGCATGCGCCAGCGCGTCACCATCGGGCTCGCGACCATCTGCAACCCGCAGTTCATCATCGCCGACGAGCCCACCACCGCGCTCGACGTGGTGGTGCAGAAAGACGTGCTGTCGCTGATCCGCGACCTGCGCCGGGAGATGGGCTCGTCCATCATCTTTGTGACGCACGACATGGCCGTGCACGCCAACATGGCCGACCGGATCGGCATCATCTATGCCGGACGGCTGGTGGAAGAAGCGCCAACCCGGGCGCTGTTCACCACGCCGCGCCACCCCTATACCGCGCACCTGGTCGCGAGCCTGCCGCGCATCGGCGACACCACGCAGCGCCCGGCGCTCGATGGCCGCCCGCCGAGCCTGGCGGCGCCGCCGCAGGGCTGCCGCTTCCATCCGCGCTGCCCGCTGGCGATCGACAAGTGCAAGACCGAGTCGCCGCCGCTCGAAACCGTGGGACCCCAGCATCGCACCGCCTGCTGGCGCTGGCGCGATGTCGAGCCGCTGGGCCCGGGCATCCACGGCGCAAAGCTTGAGGTGCACGCGTGAGCGACCTGCTGGAAATCTCTGACGTCTCCAAGCACTTCGCCATGGGCGGGCTGCTGTCGCGCAAGGAAGTGCGCGCCGTCGACCGCGTCAGCTTCACGCTCTCGGCCGACAAGCCGGAGATTTTCACCATTATCGGGGAAAGCGGCTCGGGCAAGACCACGCTTGCCCGCATGATCCTGGGGCTGGAGCGCCCGACCAGCGGCGAAATCCGCTTTCGCGGCGAGTCTGTGACCAAGCCCAGCCGGGCCGAGCGACTGAAGTTCATGGCGAGCGTCCAGCCGGTGTTCCAGAACCCCTTCGAGGCGTTCAATCCGCTAAAGAAGGTCGATCGCTACCTCGCCTCAACCGCTCAACGGTTCCTGGGGCTCCGCGACAAGACCGCGATCGATGCGGCGATGGACGCGGCGCTGCAAAAGGTGGGGCTGAGCCTTGCCGAAGTCGGCGGGCGCTTCCCGCATGAACTGAGCGGCGGGCAATTGCAGCGCGCCGCCATCGCCCGCGCCCTGATCCCCAACCCGCCGCTGCTGGTGGCCGACGAGCCGGTGTCGATGGTCGATGCGTCGCTGCGCATGTCGATCGTCAACCTGCTGCGCTCGCTCCGCGACGATTTCGGCGTATCGGTGATCTACATTACCCACGATCTCGCGACCGCCTATTATATCTCGGATCGGCTGATCATCATGCAGAAGGGCCGTGTGGTGGAGATGGGCCCGGCGCGGACCGTGCTCGACAATCCCGAGCACCCGTATTCTCGGTTGCTGAAAGCATCGGTGCTTTCGGCCGATGATGCCGGCGACGGCAAGCTCGCCCCGGCCATGGATCTGGTCGCCCTGAGCGAGGAGCGGGTCCGGCTCGCCGGCAACAGCAGGCTTTCGGAACGGCCGGATGGTCGTCTGGTGCGGACCTATACGGAGGCCTGAGTGGCAGGCTAGAAGCAGGTTTTCCGATTGCAGGGTCTGCCCGTGCTGAAGTTTGCCGCCAACCTGTCGTTTCTCTACCCCGACCTGCCGTTTCTGGAGCGCTTCAAAGCTTCGGCAGCCGATGGGTTCAAGGCGGTGGAGTACGCCGTGCCCTATATGGCGAGCCCCGAGGTGCTGGCGGAACAGCTGGCAGCAAATGGGCTGGTGCAGGCGCTGTTCAACCTGCCGGCGGGGGACTGGGACGGCGGTGAGCGCGGCATCGCCTGCCACCCCGATCGCATTGACGAGTTTCGCGCCGGTATCGATACCGCGATCCGCTTTGCCAAGGCGCTCGACTGCAAGACGGTCAACTGCCTCGCCGGCATCCGGCCCGACAAGGTGACGACGGCGGCGCTCGACAAGACGTTTGTCTACAACCTGCGCTACGCGGCGCCGCGCCTCGCGGACGCCGGGATCGCGCTGGTGATCGAGCCGATCAACCGCCGCGATATCCCGGATTTCCACCTCTCGACCACCGGGCATGCCGAGCGGATCCTCGATGCGGTGGGCTCGGACAACCTCCGCATCCAGTACGATTTCTACCACATGCAGATCGTGCAGGGCGACCTGGTGCCCACCTTTCAGCGCCTGCAGCAGCGGATCGGCCATGTGCAGATCGCCGATACGCCGGGCCGGCATGAACCGGGCACTGGCGAGATCAACTATGGCTTCGTCCTGTCAGAACTCGAACGCCTCGGCTACGACGGCTGGATCGGCTGCGAATACCGGCCGAAGGCCGGCACCAGCGAAGGTCTGGGCTGGATCGCGCCCTACCGGAACAGTTAAGCGCGCGAGGCGAGATAGGCGCGCCAGCCGCCGAACTGGGTGATCTCGGTGGCGCCCGCCAAGGCATGTGCTTCGCAGAGGAACCCCGAAACGCTGCTGCCATCGTCGAGCGTCAGCTTGCCGATGCCGAGCGGCGCCGGGATTTTTGCGACGAACCGGCCGAATGCCTCGGGCGGCAGCGCCCAGACCTCGACCTCAAGCCCCGGCCCGATAAAGCCGGGTTCACGGATGAGGCCGGGCTTGGGCGGGGTGGTGTTGGGCAGCGCGTAGAGCCGGTAGTCGGCTGCCGTGCGGCTGCGCTTCAAAAGATGCCCGCCCGGTCCGGTCAGTTCGTGATTGAGCGGCAAGCCCGTGAGGTGGGCGCCCACGACGACGATCGGGATCAGCTCGTTGGTATCTGCTTCGGCCATTCCTAGATCTCCTCGAGGACGACGACAACGTCGCCGGTTTTGACATTGCGGCCGGGCAGGGCGCGGATTTCGCGGACCCGCCCCGGCTGGTGGGCGGTGACAGTAATTTCCATCTTCATGGATTCGATGATAGCCACCGGCTGGCCGGCCTCAACGGCAGTGCCGGTTTCCACCAGGACTTTCCAGACATTTCCCGGCACGCTGCTGCCAACGCCGAAGCAGCCCGCGGGGATTTCGCCTTCGGTGGCGCCATTGCCGGCATCGTCGGCAATGAAGCTGTCGAGTCCCTCATCCTTCCAGCGCTGCCGTTCGGCATCGAACGCTGCCTGCTGGCGGGTCTTGAACCGGGTGATGGCGTCGGAGTTGGCAGCGAGTTCCTTGGCGTAGTCTGCATAGGAAAAATGCGTCTCTTCGATCTTCAGCGGATAGGCGCCATGGGGGAAAGCCGCGCGGGCCTCGGTGAGTTCCGCATGGCTGACCGGAAAGAACCGAATCTGGTCGAAAAAGTTGAGGAGCCACGGCTTATCAGCGCCGAACACCGGCGTCTGCCGCCACGTGTTCCACACCTGGATGGTGCGGCCGAACAGCTGGTAGCCGCCCGGACCTTCCATTCCATAGATGCACATATAGGCGCCGCCGATGCCGACGGCGTTCTCCGGCGTCCAGGTGCGGGCCGGGTTGTACTTGGTGGTCACCAGCCGGTGGCGCGGATCGGTCGGGGTCGCGACCGGGGCGCCGAGATAGACGTCACCGAGGCCCAGCACCAGATAGCTCGCGTCGAAGATCGTCTGCTTGACCGCCTCGATGCTGTCGAGCCCGTTGATGCGACGGATAAACTCGATGTTGTCGGGCGCCCAGGGCGCATTGGGACGCACCAGCTCCTGGTATTTCCGCATCGCCAGTTGCGCATCGGGGTCGTTCCAGCTCAGCGGGAGGTGGACGATCCGGCTCGGCACCGTAACGGCTTCCGCCGGCGGCAGGCTCTGCTCGATTTCGGCGAGGAGGCCGAGAAGGCGGGTGCGGCTCAGCGCCGTGCCGTCATAATGGATCTGCAGCGAGCGGATGCCGGGGGTCAGGTCGATGGCGGCGAACCTGGCCTCCTTCAGCGCCTCCATAAGCAGGTGGACACGAAGGCGGAGCGCGATATCGAGCGACATAGAGCCGTATTCGACCAGCAGATTGTCGTCGCCCTGCCGACGATAAACCACCGGCACCGGGCCATCATCACGCCGCCCGACGATGGCCGAGGCGGCCTCGCTCGGCCGATGGACGGCTGGACCGGCGACCGGGTCGGCCGGCCGGGCGACTGGGTAAAAGCGGATGGTGTCGCCGGGCTTGAACTGGCCCATCTTCCACTGTTCGTCGCGCGCGATCACCGCCGGGCAGACGAAGCCGCCAAGGCTCGGGCCATCGGGGCCGAGGATGATCGGCATGTCGCCGGTGAAATCGATGGCACCAATGGCATAGGCATTGTCGTGGAGGTTGGAGGGATGGAGCCCTGCCTCGCCGCCATCGGTGCGCGCCCATTTCGGCGCCGGGCCGATCAGCCGCACACCGGTACGGGCGGAGTTGAAATGCACCTCATAGGCAGTCGAGAACAGCGTCTCGATATCGGCTTCAGTGAAGAAATCCGGCGCGCCATGCGGGCCATAGAGCACGCCGACCTGCCACTCCCGCGTCAGTGGCGCCGGATCGTTGGCGGGCTGCGCAGATTGTGGCGTGCGGGCAAGATGCAGCACCTCGCCGGGCTTCAGCGTGCCGGTGGCGGGGCCGCCGAACTGGCCGAGCCCGAAGGTAGCGCGCGAGCCCATGATCAGCGGCGCCGCGATGCCGCCCGCGACCGCGAGGTAACTCCGTTGTCCTGCGCCCGCGATGGCGCCGATGCTGAGCACCTGGCCGGGGGCGATGGTGATGGCCGTATCGTGCGGCACGAGGGTGCCGTCGAGCTTCATCGGCATCTCCGCGCCAGCAAGCGCCACGACCGCGCCGCTGTGAAAGCGGAGCGTCGGGCCGTTGACGGTCAGTTCGAGCGCCGTCGTCTCGTCAGCATTGCCCACCAATCGGTTGGCGTGGCGGAACGAGCGGGCATCCATCGGGCCAGAGGGCGGCACGCCCACATGCCAGAGGCCGAGCCGGCCGGGCAGTTCCTGAACGCTCGATTGCGCGCCGGGTGCCATCACCTCGATGACATCGGGAACGAATGCGAAATCGCGCAGCGCCGTGGTCGCGACCTTGCCGGAGGCGAGAAGGTCTGACCCGGCAATGGCGCGCAGGTAGCTGAGGTTGGTCTCGATGCCGGAGATCGCCGTGCGCTCCAGCACCGAGCGGAGCTTGGCGATCGCCGCCTGGCGATCCTCCGCCGCGACGATGATCTTGGCGAGCATCGGGTCATAGAACGGTGTGACCTCGGTGCCGGTCTCGATCCAGGTATCGACCCGCGCGTCGGCGGGGAAAGAGACCTCGGTGAGCAGCCCGGCGCTGGGCCGGAACCCGGCATGGGGGATTTCGGCATAGAGCCGGACCTCGATGGCCGCGCCCTTCGGCGTGGGCAGCACAGCCGGGATCACCGGCTCACCAGCGGCCTGCCGGATCATCCATTCAACGAGGTCGATACCGAGCACCGCCTCCGTTACCGGGTGCTCGACCTGCAGCCGTGTATTGACCTCGAGGAAATAGAAATCCTCGCGGATAGGATCGTAGATGAACTCGACGGTGCCCGCGGACGCATAGTTCACCGCCGCACCGAGATCGGTAGCGGCCTTGTGGAGGCGCGCCCGGACGGCGTCGGAGAGACCCGGGGCGGGCGTCTCCTCGACCACCTTCTGGTTGCGCCGCTGCAGCGAGCAATCGCGCTCGCCGAGCGCAACCACATTGCCCTTGCCGTCGCCGAAGATCTGCACCTCGACATGGCGCGCATCGGAAACGAAGCGTTCGAGATAAACCCGCGCATCGCCAAAGCTCGCATTGGCCGTGCGCTGCACGCTGTCGAAGGCGGCCGCGAGAGCCTCGGCGTCGGCACAGAGCGACATGCCAATCCCGCCGCCGCCGGCGGTGGATTTGAGCATCACCGGATAGCCAACGCTTTCGGCAGCGGTCAGCGCTTCGGCCGCGGACGACAGCAGCCCGGTGCCGGGCAGCAGTGGCACGCCACTCGATTTGGCCAGCTCTCGCGCCGTGTGCTTGAGCCCGAAGGCTTCGATATTGGACGGGCTGGGGCCGATGAAGACGATGCCTTCCTCGGCGAGGCGCTGCGCAAAGCCGATATTCTCGCTGAGGAAGCCATAGCCGGGATGCACCGCCTCGGCGCCGGTCGCCTTGCAGGCGGCAATGACGGCCTCGACATTGAGGTAGCTCTCGGTAGCGGGTGCGGGGCCAAGCCGGACGGATTCATCAGCGAGCGCGACGGCACGGGTGAACCGGTCGGCATCGGAATAGACCGCGACCGAGGCAATACCGATGCGCTTGAGCGTGCGGATCACCCGGACAGCGATCTCGCCCCGGTTGGCAATCAGGACCTTGGTGAACATCAGGCAGCTCCGCCTGCGCACTCACCGGCGACCGCAGCGATCGCCTTCTCCCCTTGTGGGAGAAGGTGGCCAATGGCCGGATGAGAGGTCGGCGTCGCGGAGCGATGCCCGGCTGGAGCGCAAGCGACGGACGATTGGAATGCGAGGTGAGAACCCCTCATCCGCCCTTCGGGCACCTTCTCCCACAAGGGGAGAAGGGGATCCGCCGCACCTTCGAGCTTCACAAACAAAGTCTGCCTCATGCCCCCGCCTCCCAGATCAGCACCTGGATGGGAGTAGGGTTGAAGCCGTTGCAGGGGTTGTTGATCTGCGGGCAGTTGGAGATGACGCAGAGGACGTCCATTTCGGCGACGAGTTCGACATAGTCGCCGGGCTTGGAAAGCCCATCGACAATGGTCATTTCGCCCGAGGGCTCGATCGGGACGTTCATGAAGAAGTTGATGTTGGGGACGATATCGCGCTTGCCCATGCCGTGCTTGGTGACTTCGAGCACGAAATTGTCGCGGCAGGCGTGGAGGTAGCGGGTCTCGTGGCCGAAGCGGACGGTGTTGCTTTCGCACGAGCAGGCACCGGCAGAGGTGTCGTGGCGGCCGCTGGTGTCGGCGGTGACGATCAGCATCACATTGCCCTCGTTGGACATCACCTTGGTGCCGACCCCGACATAGGCGGAACCCTGGACGCGCAGGGTATCCTGGGCGCTGTAGCGCTCAGAGAAGTCATCGGCCCGGTAGAAGATCGTATCGACGGCCTGCTGGCCTTCGCTGTCGATGATGCGGATAGTCTCGCCCTTTTTGACGAGGCCGGACCAGGGCGCTTCGGCGGGGATCAGGTGGGACTGCGCGGCAGTGGCGGGAGTGTGGGTCATTGTGCTCTCCCTCAGGTTTCAGCGCGGGCGTTGTTTTCAAAGCCGCGGACGGCTTCGGCGGTAGCAGTGCGGCAGAGATCATCCGCACCGCTTATCGCCACATAACGCGTTATATCGACTGGATTTGGTGCGTAGTCCGGGCGCGGGTCGAGGGGGTGCGGGCAGTTGGAGAGGCCGACGATCAGGTCCATTTCGGCGCGGAGATCGATGTAGTCGCCCGGGTGGCTGAGCTCGGGGCGCCAGACAAAGCTCCCATCGGCAGTGACGCGAACCGGGGCAAAGAGCGTCAGCGCCGAGGGGATGTCGCGCCGGTCGAGCCCGAGCTTGCCTGCGACCAGCACGAAATTGTCGCGCGTGTTGCGGGTGACGCCGGGATAGCGGGCGGCGTTCGAGGCAGCGGTGGAGCCGCCCACCAGCCCGTCATGGGCGCCCGAGGAATCCTCGATCACCGAGAACATTACCCGGCCCATGTCGGAAAAGATCACCCTTCCCTTGGTCATCGCAGTGGTCCATTGCACCTTGACCGTATCGGGGAGGTTGAGCCGCTCGCTGGTATCCCTAGCGCTCCAGGCGATGAGCGCCACCGAGGAGGGGCCATGTGACTGGCCGATGAGGAGCGCTTCGCTGGCCTTGAGTCGGGTCGACCAGTACCAACCGCCGGGGATGGTTTCGGTCGCAATGATACGGTCGGCAGCAAGGGCGGGGGCGGGCAGCGGGCTTGAACCCGGCAGCGCCTTGGGCGCGAAGAGCAGCCCCTTGCGCTGGTGCTCTTCGTAACGGGCGCGGTCCTGAGCGATCTGCTCTGCGGTGCGGCTCATGAGGCTATTCTCCTGTGAGCGGTGCGGCCGGGTCGTCCTGGCGAGGGCCCGAAAGGCTGACCGGGTCGTCCCGGTCCGGGCTGGGGAAAGGGGTGCCATCGGGATCTGCGCCGGCAATGCGCGGCGGCCAGATGGTGATGTCCTGGGTCAGCGAGGCGCCATAGCGCTCGCGCTCTTCGGGCCGGTCGCGCGGCCGCTCGAAGGCGACGACGCGGCTGGCGAGCGTGAAGGCCTCGCGCATGTCGTGCGTGACCATGACCACGGTGAGTTCGGTCTCATGCCAGAGCCGCTTCATCAGCACATGGATTTCGGCGCGGATACCGGGATCGAGCGCACCGAACGGCTCGTCGAGCAGCAGCACCTTGGGGCGCATGATCAGGGCCTGCGCCAGCGCCAGGCGCTGCTGCATGCCGCCGGAAAGCTGGGCCGGATATTTGGTTTCGGAGCCGGCGAGCCCGACATCGGCGATGAGCTTTGCTGCCTCCTCGATTGCAGCGCGGCGCGCCTTGCCGAAGAGGCGCCCGCGGAGTTTCGAGGCCTGTAGTTCCTTGCCGAGGAGCACGTTGCCGAGGACGGTGAGGTGCGGGAAAACCGAGTAACGCTGGAACACCACGCCGCGATCTGGGCCGGGTTCGGGGCTGAGCGGCTTGCCATCGAGCGTGATAGTGCCGCGCGTCGCCTGCTCCTCGCCGAGCAGCAGCTTGAGGAACGTGGTCTTGCCGCAGCCCGACGGCCCGACCAGCGCCACGAAGGCGCGCGAGGCGATGGTCAGCGAAACTTTTTCGAGAACGATCTGCTCGCCATACTCTTTCCAGACCTTGTCGATGACGATCTCGCTCATGCCTTGGCCCCGAGTTCGGACCAGGGGAAGACGACGATGCGCAGCCGATCGAGGACGATGTTGGTGATCACCGCCAGAAGCGTGATCCAGACCACATAGGGAAAGATCACATCCATCGCGAGATAGCGGCGGACGAGGAAGATGCGGTAGCCGAGCCCGGAATCGGACGAGATGGCCTCGGCTGCGATGAGGAACAGCCAGGCCGGCCCAAGCTGCAGGCGGAGGCAGGTGATCAGCCGCGGCAGGATCTGCGGCAGCACGACGCGCAGCGCGATCTGCCATGACGAGCCGCCCAGCGTCTCCGCCTTGACGATCAGTTCGCGCGGCAGTTCCAGCACTTTCAGCGCCAGATCGCGGACCATGATGGGCGCCACGCCGATAACGATCAGCGTGATCTTGGAGGTCTCACCCAGCCCCAGCGCGATGAAGAGGATCGGCAGCAGCGCCAGGGGCGGCACCATCGAGACCACGGCAAAGAACGGCGCCAGCAGCGCCCGCACATAGGGCAGCATGCCGATCAGCATGCCGATGACCAGCGCGATGGCGGTGGAAATGACGAGTGCGGTGAACAGCCGGCCAAGGCTCGCGGCAGTATCGGCCCAGAGCAGGTAGTCTCCGGTACGCGGGTCTGGCTGGAAGGCCATACGGTTGATGGCGTCGGCAAAGGCGGCAAAGCCGGGCAACAGCTTGTCGCCGGGGTTTTCGCTGAGCCGGGCGACCGAGCCGAGCGCATAGGCAAGGATCAACAGCGCAAACGGCGCGAGCGCCAGCACCAGCTGCAGCGTTCGGTTTGGTTTGGTGTTGATCCAGCGCATGGGGCTCGGTTTTCTTTGCAAAGTGATCGACTTCCCCTCACCCGGCGCTGCGCGCCACCCTCTCCCTCAAGGGGAGAGGGAAGAGGAAACAAGATGCCGCCGCAGCGTCCCTCTCCCCTTGAGGGAGAGGGTGCCCGAAGGGCGGGTGAGGGGACGTTTCGAGGCCTACAGCGCCCCGTCAGCCGCTGCCTTCATGTACTCAGACGAAAACCTGAGCTTCACATTGGCGCTGTCGCCCAGCACCTTGCCGTCTGCCAGTTCAATGCCGATGACGTCGGCCGAGGCGGCGCCGGAGCCCAACAGCCCCTTGTCGAAGAGGAAGGTGCGGACGAGGTCCATGGTCTTTTCGAGGTCGGGCGAGGCGGTGAAGGCCACGGCGTCGGCCGGCTTGTCGAAGAGCTTGGTGGCGGCAAGCTGGCTTTCAAAGCCGGCCTGATCTGTGCCGGAGGCGACGCCCATCGCGGTGCGGGCGGCGGCGCCTTCCGGTGTGTCGGCGGTCATCACGGCCATGGTGTCATACCAGATGCCGGCCAGCGCCTTGCCGAAGTTGGGGTTGTCCTTCAGCACCTCGGTATTGGCGGCCATCATGTCGATGATCTCGCCGGGGATCTGGGTGGAGTCGAACACCTTGGTGGCGTCGGGGAGCTTCAGGAGTTCCGACACCATCGGGTTCCAGGTGACCATGGCAGTGACGTCCGGCGTCTGGAACGCGCCGACCATGTCCGGATCGGCGGTGTTGATCACCTTGACGTCCTTTTCGCTCATCCCGGCGCTTTCGAGTGCGCGGGCGAGGAGGTAGTGCGAGACCGAGTATTCGACGAGGTTGACCGACTGGCCCTTGATATCGGCGAGCGCGGCCTTGTCCTTGAGGATCACCGCGTCATTGCCGTTCGAAAAGTCGCCGACGATGACGGCGGTGGTGTCGACGCCGCCGGCGGCCGGGATCGAGAGACCATCCATGTTGGTCAGAGTCACCGCGTCATAGGCACCGGCGGTGTACTGGTTCATCGACTCCACATAATCGTTGAACTGGGTCACCTCGATGGTGATGCCGTACTTGTCGGCCCATTTCTTGACGATGCCGGTGTCCGAGGCATAGCCCCAGGGCATCCAGCCGACATAGATCGACCAAGCGACCTTGAAATCGGTCTTCGGTGCGGCGTGCGCTGTGGTGCTGCCCGCGAGCAGGGCGGCGAGCGCCAAGCCTGACAGCAGTCGTCTCGAAATCAGCATATGCAATCCCCTGTTCCAGTTCTGGGGATTGGCAAGACCCGGCGCCGCCAATCCCTTGGCTAACGAGGTCTCCCGGGCTTTTGTCCCGCCGTGTGTCCGCCCGGATGTCTCCCGCTGCGGTGGATGCTCTCGGACCAGACGCGCGATGCTCTCACGCCGGAACCCTAGCTCCTAACTCGGTTCAAGAGTTGCAAGGGCTGTGCCAGCGGCAAGAGGTGTGGAGTCTGAGGCACTTAGGTGGGGCAGTGGGGAAGAACCGCCGGCCGGTTTGGCCAATCAGCAGTCAGTTTGCTGCTTTAGTGGGCAGTCACGAGCAGATGCGCAAAGGAGTGGCGATCAGCCTATCGCCTTGGTGAGTTCCGGCAGGATAGTGAAGAGATCGCCGACAAGGCCATAGTCCGCGACCGCAAAGATCGGGGCGTCGCGATCGGAATTTATGGCGACGATGACCTTGCTCTCTTTCATTCCCGCAAGGTGCTGGATGGCACCGGAAATGCCGCAGGCGATATAGAGATCGGGGGCGACGATCTTGCCAGTCTGGCCGACCTGCAACTCGTTGCTGGCATAGCCCGCATCCACCGCTGCCCGGCTGGCGCCGATGGCCGCGTTGAGTTTGGCCGCGAGCGGCACCAGCAGGGTGTCAAAGGCCTCTTTCGAGCCGAAGGCGCGGCCGCCGGAAATGACGACGCGAGCCGCCGTGAGTTCGGGCCGATCGCTTTCGGCGCTGGTTGCGGAGACAAAGCGCATGGGCTGGGGCAGGTTGGGTACGGTGAGGGTGACGAGCTCGATTGCGCCACCACTCGAAGCCTCGGCGAAGGCGGCGGCGCGGATGGTGACGACGCGGATGGGGTCGGTGGTCTGCACCGTCTCCAGCGCGTTACCGGCGTAGATCGGTCGCTGGAAGGTATCGGGCGCGAGGACGGCGACGATCTCGGATATCTGCATCACGTCGAGCAAGGCCGCGACGCGTGGCAGTACGCTTTTTCCAATGCTGGTGGCGGCGGCGACGATGCCGTCATACCCAGCTGCGAGCGAGACAATGAGCGCCGCAAGCGCCTCGGGGCTCTGGTGCGCCAAAACCGGCGCATCGGCGAGCAGCACCTTTTCGGCGCCCAGCGTACGCGCGGCTTCGGCGACCGCGGTGCAGTTGGATCCGGCAACGAGGATATGCACCCCACCGCCCATGGCGCGGGCTGCCGTGAGGGCGCGGGCGGTCTGCGGGTCGAGGCGGTGATTGTCGTGTTCGGCAAGGAGCAGGATGGTCATCAGAGCACCTTGCTATCGCGCAGGCGGGCGACCAGTTCGCTGACCGAGCCGAGGATTTCACCGGCCTCGCGAGCCGGCGGCTCGGTGGTGGCCAGCACCTTGAGGCGGGGTGTCAGGTCGATGCCGAAGTCGGCAGCAGCGGCTTTGCGCAGCGGTTTGGCGCGGGCCTTCATGATGTTCGGCAGCGAGGCAAAGCGCGGCTGGTTGAGGCGGAGGTCGACGGTGACCACCACCGGAAGCGGCGCGGCGACGGTTTCGAGCCCGCCATCGACTTCCCGCGTGATGGTCGCAACGCCATCGGCGATCTCCAGCTTTGAGGCAAAAGTGGCCTGCGGCCAGCCCAGCAGCCCGGCCAGCATCTGCCCGGTCTGGTTGGCATCATCATCGATAGCTTGCTTCCCCAGCAGCACCAGGTCGGCGCCTTCTTCCAAGGCAATGGCTTTCAGCAGCTTGGCGATGCCGAGAGGCTCGATGCGTTGCTCGGTCAGCACCAGCACTGCACGATCGGCCCCCATGGCGAGTGCGGCGCGGAGCGTGTCCTCAGACTTGGCGACACCGATCGAGACCGCGATGATCTCGGTCGCAATGCACTTTTCCTTGAGGCGCACAGCCTCCTCAACCGCGATCTCGCAGAAGGGGTTCATCGCCATCTTGACGTTCTCGAGGTCGACGCCAGAGCCATCGGTCTTGACCCGCACCCGAAAACTTGCGTCGACCACGCGCTTGACCGCGACCAGAACCTTCATGCCTTCACCCGTGCGGCGCTCGGGTCATAAAGCGGCTCCTTGTACAGCACCGCCTTGACCACCTCATTGGCAACGACAAGCTCATAGGTTGCCCCGCTGAGCCATTCGTCGCTGACGCCGTCGGGATTGCGCACATACCCGAGCCCGATGGGCTTGCCGATTGTGTAGCCATAGCCGCCCGAGGCGAGATAGCCGGCGAACTCGCCATTGCGGAGGATGGTTTCGCGGCCCAGCAGCACGACGTCCTCGCGCTCGGTGGTAAAGGTCATCAGGCGCTTCTTGAGCGGCTTGCCAGCCCTCTTCTCCAGCGCCTCTCGGCCGAGGAACGGTGTGCCCGACTTCAGCTTGACGGCCCAGCCGAGCCCGGCCTCGAACGGCGTGTCGTTGGGCGTGATGTCCGAGCCCCAGGCCCGATAACCCTTTTCGAGCCGGAGCGATTCCAGTGCGCGATAGCCGACCGGACGGAGGCCATGGGGGGCACCCGCGGTGAGCAACGCGTCGAACACCTCACCGGTCTTTGCGAGCGGGATGTGCAACTCCCAGCCGAGCTCGCCGACATAGGTGACGCGGAGCGCGCGCACTTCGGTTCCGGCAATCGGCAGGATGCGGACATGGCCGAAGGGGAAGGCGGCGTTGGAGACATCGGCACCGGTGACCGCTGCCAGCACCTCACGGGCGCGCGGCCCCATCAGGCTCAGCGTGCCATAAGCCTCGGTGACATCGGTGAGGCTGGCTTTGGCGCGAGCGGGGATATGCTCGTTGATCCACGCAAAGTCGTGCGTCCGGAACCCGGTGCCGGTGACGATGTAGAAGTGGTCGTCGGCAAGGCGCGCCACCGTGAGGTCGCACTCAATGCCGCCGCGGGTGTTGAGCAGTTGCGTATAGGTCAGCCGGCCCGGCGCCTTGTCGACGCTGTTGGCGCAGATCCAGCTCAGCGCGCTGGCGGCATCGGGGCCACGCAGCTCATATTTGGCGAACGAGGACTGGTCGAAGAGGCCGACCTGCTCCCGCACCAGCTGGTGTTCCTCGCCGACCGGCCCGAACCAGTTCTGCCGGCCCATCGAGTAGATGTCCCTGGGCTCCGTGCCCTTGGGGGCGAACCAGTTGGGCCGCTCCCAGCCGAGCTTGGCGCCGAAGACCGCGTTGTGACCCTTGAGGCGCTCGTAGAGTGGCGAGACGATGCGCTGCCGCCCGCTCTGATATTCCTCGTGCGGAAAGCCCACGGTGTAGTGCTTGCCATAGGCTTCGAGCGTGCGGTCGCGCACCCAGTCGCGGTCGCGGTGCATCTCCGAAAAGCGCCGGATATCGACGACCCAGAGGTCCATCGGTGCTTCGCCGGCCATCGCCCACTCGGCCAGCACCCAGCCGGCACCGCCGCCCGAGGCGATACCGAAGGCGTTGAACCCGGCGCCAACGAACATGTTGGTGCATTCGGGCGCCGCCCCGAGGATGAAATTGCCATCCGGGGTAAAACTCTCCGGCCCGTTGATCATCTGGCGCACGCCGGCGGTTTCGAGCGCCGGGATACGAGCTATTGCGGCCGTGAGGTGCTGCTCGAAATGCTCCCAGTCGTCGTCGAAGAGCTTGAACTGGAAGTCGGACGGCACGTCGCCCGTGGTCCAGGCGATCGGGTTGGGCTCGTACCCGCCCATCACCAGCCCGCCCACCTCTTCCTTGAAATAGGTCAGCCGGTCGGGATCGCGGATGGTGGCGCTGTCGGGCGACAGGCCCTCGAGCTTTTCGGTGACGATGTACTGGTGCTTGACCGGCTGCAGCGGCACGTTGATGCCGGCCATGGCCCCGATCTGCCGGGCCCATTGCCCGCCGCAATTGACCACTGTCTCGCAGGCGACATCGCCATCGGTGGTCTTGACCCCCGTGATGCGGCTGCCATCCATCACAAAGCCGGTGACGGTGACGCCCTCGAAGATCTTTGCCCCGTGCATGCGGGCGCCCTTGGCGAGCGACTGCGTGATATCGGAGGGGCTCGCCTGCCCGTCGGTGGGGAGGAAACTCGCGCCGACAAGATCGCCCACTTCGAGCAGCGGCCACATGCGCTTGACCTCGTCGGGGGAGATCAGCTCCATCTCCATGCCGAAGCTGCGGGCTGTGGTGGCAAGGCGCCGATACTCGGTCCAACGGTCCGCGTTGGTCGCGAGGCGGAGGCAGCCGGTCATCTTCCAGCCAGTATCGAGCCCGGTCTCATCCTTCAAAGTCTTGTAGAGCTCGACCGAGCGCTTCAGCACCTGCGTCACCGAGGCCGAGGAGCGGAGCTGGCCGACAAGGCCTGCCGCATGCCAGGTAGAGCCCGAGGTGAGCTTGCCCTGTTCGATCAGGATCACATCGGCCTTGTGGTCGCGGGCGAGGTGATACGCGGTCGAGCAGCCGATAATGCCGCCGCCGATGACGACGACCTGCGCGTGAGAGGGGAGCGCCATCGGGGATCAGGCCTTTCCGTAGCTGCCGCGATAGGCCGCAAGCGCACTATCGAAACGGGCAAAATTATCTTTGGCGTAGCTGTCAAAGTCGACGCCGGGGGTGGTGAGATAGAGTTCTGAAACGAGCCCCCACAGCGCCTCGCGCAGCAGCGACGCGCATTGCATCGCCGCATGGCTGCGAAGGAGATCGGGCGAGGAGGAATGGCCGAAATAGGCGGTGAGCAGCGCCGTGGATTGGGCCATATCGAACCCGGCGTTGGAGGCAAGGCCAGCAAGGTCGAACATCGCGGTGCCGTAGCCCGCATACTCGAAATCGATCAGCCACAGGCGCTTGCCGTCATCGATCAGGTTGGCGGGGAGCAGGTCATTGTGCCCGAAGCGCACCGGAAGGGGGATTTGCGCTGCTTCGAGTTCGGCGTTGATGGCCAACAATTCGGGCAGGCGCGCGGTCAGCGGGTTCGATGAGGTCTTGAGGGTCGCGGCATAGTCGCGGATGACGTGGAAGACCCAGAAGAAGAACGCGGCGCCGGTAATCCCCTCGGCCACATTGTCGTGGTAGCGCCGGATAAGGTCGGCCACCGGCTCGATCCGGCCGCGCACATCGGCAGCCTCAAGCGAGCGCCCTTCGATGAAGCGCGACACCATCAGGCCGGGCTCGTCGTAGATGACTTCCGGCCCGAGGCCCGCAGCGAACGCGGCGCGCGCCGTCATGATTTCGCGGGTGCGAAACACATGATGGAACGGATAGTCCTTACCGGTGCGGACCACGTATTTGCCGCTGGCGTCGGTGGCCACGAAACTGATGTTTGAAAGCCCGCCGACCAGCGGCTCAAGCCGGGGCCTGCCCTGCCAGAGCGGCAGCCCGGCGATATGCCCCTCAAGTTCGTGCATCGGCAGTCTGTCCCCCTCAGACCGGGAGGATCGTTGAGTGACCTCGCCACCAGCCAGATTGGAGTGTTGGCTTCAACCCTGTCAATGCGACCAAGGCAACTGGCGCGCCCGAAAAGAACAGGACGCTTCTCGCTGCCTGTTCCTTTGCAGCATTTATGACGATCTGCACATTTTCTCTTTAGGGATCGACCTTTACCCGCCACAATCATCCTCTTACTATGGATAAGAGCCGGGGGGCTTGAACTGCAGGGTGAGGGTAATATGCTGCCACTGTTCCGGTCTGCCGCATGGTTTTGTGCGGCCATAATTCTGGCCATGGGGCTTTCGGCCCCCGTGAGCGCCGCCGACCGGAGCGCCACGCTTCTCCCATCCACCGACCTGCCCGGCTTCGATTATTCGGTGCTCAAGGACTCCTCGGTTAATGCCTGTACCAAGGCGTGTACCGACGACAAGCTCTGCAAGGCCTTCACCTTCAACGAGAAGGCCAATTGGTGCTTCCTCAAGGGCGATGTTGGCCCCGAGACCAAATTCGATGGGGCCACCTCCGGCCGCATCTCGATGGCCCCCACGGCTGAGTCGATTGCCGCCGACCGCCAGTCCGAGCTGCCGTTCCCAGCGCAGGACCTGATTGATTCCGCGCGTTACTTCCTTGTCGGGCTGCCCAAGTCCGATCCGCCGCCGCCCAAGGTGAGCTATGCCGACCTGGTGGTCGCTGGCGATGCCGCGGCAGCCAAGGAAGATCCGGCCGGTGCCATGGTCTCCTACCGTCAGGCGCTGGCCACCAACGCCAACGACCCGGCGCTCTGGATGAAGCTCGCCGAGATGGCGCTGGTGCGGGCCGACATCGAAGCGGCCGCGACCGATTCCAGCGGCAGCGTCTATGACTTTGCCACCACCGCGACCTATGCCGCGCTCAATGCCTTCCTGATCTCCGAAGACGTCGCCGACCGCGCCCCGCAACTGGCGGCGCTCGCCCACGGGCTTGAGCTGCGCCAGATGTGGCGCGAGTCGATTGCAACCTACCGCGCCAGCCTCGCGCTGGTCGAAGACGCCACGCTCGAAGCCCGTCTCGACAAGGTAGTGGCCGAACACGGCTTCCGCATCACCTCCAACGCCGTCGATGCCGAGGCGGCAACGCCGCGTATCTGCGCCGTGTTCTCCGATCCGCTACCGGCCGCTTCGACCGATCTTTCGGGTTATGTCGTGGTCGATGATGCGCCGCAGGTGGCCGTCGAGACGGAAGACAGCCAGATCTGCATCACAGGGGTTGAATATGGACGCCGCTACCATATCCGCCTGCGCGCCGGCCTGCCGTCGGCCGGCGGCGAGACGCTGCGCAATGATGTGGCGCTCGATGTCTATGTCCCCGATCGCGCGCCTTTCGTCGGTTTTGCCAACAATTCCTACGTCATGCCCGCCGGGCTCGGCGGCGGCCTGCCGATCACTTCGGTCAACGCCAAGACAGCCGATGTCGTGATCTACCGCATTGGCGACCGCTCGATCGCGACCGCCGTGCGCAATGGCATCTTCCAGCGCACGCTTGACGGCTATTCGGCCGAGGACGTCGCCAATTCCTATGGCGAAAAGACCTGGGAGGGCCAGGTTGACCTCGCCCAGGGTGCGGCAAACGCGCTGACCACCACGGCGATCCCGGTCACGGATGTGCTGGGTGATATCCCGCCCGGCGCCTATGTGATCACCGCCAAGGTCGCCGGCATCGAGCAGGAATACTGGAAGGAAGTCGCGACCCAGTGGTTCATCGTCACCGACCTCGGCCTCACCACCATTGCCGGCGATGACGGCGTTCACGCCTTCGTGCGCAGCCTCAGCACAGCCCAGCCGGTGGCCGGCTCGCATGTGCGGATGATCGCCGTCAACAACGAGATCCTCGGCGAAGCGGTGACCGACGCCAATGGCCGCGCCGATTTCGCGCCGGGCCTGGCCCGTGGCGAAGGGGGCCGCGCCCCGCAATTGCTGGTGTCGGAAACCGATGCCGGCGATTACGCCTTCCTCGATCTCACCAAGCCTGCTTTTGATCTGACCGATCGCGGTGTCGCCGGTCGGCCCTCGCCGGGACCGCTCGACCTGTTCGCGACCACCGAACGCGGTGTCTATCGCCCGGGCGAGACGGTGTTCCTCACTGCGCTGCTGCGCGACGTGCATGCCAAGGCGGTCGCCGACCTGCCGCTGACGGTCGAACTCGAACGCCCCGATGGCGTCGTGTCCTCGCGCGCCGTGATCAACGACGCCGGTGCAGGTGGCTATTTCGACGCCGTCACGCTGAACGCCGACGCCATGCGTGGCTCGTGGACCGCGCGCTTCTATGCCGATCCCAAGGCCGATGCGCTCGCCAGCACCACCTTCCTCGTTGAGGATTTCGAGCCCGAGCGGCTGGCTTTCGAGGTCACCGCTGAGGACAAGCCGATCGTTGTCGACGAGGCAACGCCGGTCAGCGTCATGGCCAAGTACCTCTATGGCGCCACCGCGCCCGATCTCTCGGTCGAGGCTGACACGGTCATCTCCGCCGTCACCTCGCTCGCCAAGTATCCCGGTTACACCTTCGGCCGCCTCGACGACAGCTTCGAGACCGACCGCGAAGAACTGGGCGTCGTTGGCGTTACCGATGCCGATGGCAATGTCACGGCCGATGTGACCGTGCCGGCGCCGCAGGCGACGACGCGGCCGCTCGAGGCCAAGCTCATCATGCGGCTGGTCGATTCCAACGGCCGCGCCATCGAGCGGAGCCTCACTCGTCCGGTGCTGGCCGATGTCGACCGGATCGGCCTCAAGCCGCAGTTCAGCGAAGCCGACGGCCTCGCCGAAGGCAGCCAGGCCGGCTTTGACGTGATTGCCGTCGCGCCGACGGGCGAGACCGTCGACAAGGCGGGCCTCAACTGGAGCCTCTCGCGCATCGAGACCAACTATCAGTGGTATCGCGACAACGGCACCTGGAAGTGGGAAGCCGTGACCACCACCCGCGAAGTGGCCAATGGCAGCGTCGACGCCAAGGCCAGCGGCCCGGTGACCATTGCATCCGCCATCGACTACGGCCGTTACCGGCTCGAGGTCGAAAGCACGGGCGATAACCCGACCTCGTCGAGCTACGAATTCTATGCCGGGTACTACTATCCTGATGCGGGCTCGGACACGCCCGACACGCTGCAGGTCGCACTCGACAAGCCGGCCTATCGCGCCGGCGAGACGGCCATGCTGCACCTCGATCCGCAGTTTGCCGGCACCGCGCTGGTGATGGTGGTCGACGACCGCATCATCGACATGAAGGCGGTCGAGGTCCCGGCTGAGGGGACGACTGTCGCCCTGCCGGTCACCGATGACTGGGGCCCGGGCGCTTACGTCACCGCGATCCTCTATCGTCCGGCCAGCGCCACTGAAAAGCGCATGCCGGCGCGTGCCCTCGGGCTCGCTTTTGCCGATGTCGATCCGGGTGACATGAAGCTCGACGTCCAGATCGATGCGCCCGAAGTGACCCTGCCGCGGCAGGCCGTCGCGACGACCATCAAGCTTGCCAACGCCAAGGCAGGCGACAAGGCCTATGTCGCCGTCGCGGCGGTGGACCTTGGTATCCTCAACCTCACCAAGTTCCAGACACCCGATCCGGACGGCTGGTATTTCGGCCAGCGCGAGCTCGGCATGGAAGTACGCGATCTCTATGGCCAGTTGATCGACCCGACCCAGGGTCTCCCCGGCGCTCTGCGCGTCGGCGGTGACGGCGCGGCCTCGCGTCTGGGCACACCGCCTGCAACTTCGGTGTTGGTGGCGCTCCATTCGGGCGTTGTGGAAGTCGGTGCCGACGGCACGGCAACCATCAGTTTCGACATGCCGGACTTTGCCGGCACGGTGCGGCTGATGGCCATGGCCTGGACCGACAAGGCTGTAGGCCATGCCCAAAAGGACATGGTGGTTCGCGATCCGGTGGTCGTGACCATGAGCCCGCCGCGCTTCATGCGGCTCAATGACCAGTCGCGACTGCTCGTCGAAATCAACAATCTCAGCGGTCCGGCCGGCACCTACAAGGTGACGCTCAGCACCGATGACGGGCTCTCCACCGACAGCCCCGAAACCAGTGTTGACCTCGCTGCCGGTGGCCGCACCGCGCTCGAACTTGGCCTCACTGGCCGCGAGCTCGGTGATCACAAGCTGAAGCTCCTCGTCACCGACCCGAGCGGCAATGCGCTCGCCAAGGAACTGACCCTCGGCGTCCGCGCCGCGAGTGCGCCGGTGACCACCGCCAAGCTGATCCCGCTGAAGCCCGGTCAAACCGTGACGCTTGATGCGAGCTACTTCGATGGGCTGGTGCCGCACACCTCGTCCCTGACCCTCGCGGTTGGGCCGATCGCGCGGCTCGGCGTACCGCAACTGCTGATGGAGCTCGACCGCTACCCCTATGGCTGCGCCGAGCAGATCACCAGCCGCGCCCTGCCGTTGCTCTATCTCAACGACGTGGCGCGGATGATTGGTCTTGGCACCGACGATGCGCTGAGCCAGCGGATCAATGACGCCATTGCCAACCTCCTGACCAAGCAGACCTCGACCGGCGGCTTCGGCCTCTGGGGGCCCTATGACAACTCGGAGCTGTGGCTCGACTCCTACGTCACCGAGTTCCTGCTCCGCGCCAAGGCGGCTGGCTTTGCCATCCCCGAACTGGCCCTGAGCCGGGCGCTCGATAACCTCGGCAACCAGGTCTCCTACGCGGCCGACTTCTCCAATGGCGGTGAAGACGTGGCCTACGCGCTCTACGATCTGGCGCGCGGCGGCCGGGCTGCTATCGGTGACCTCCGCTACTATCTCGAAGCCCGCCTTGACGCCTTTGGCTCGCCATTGGCCAAGGCACAGCTCGGGGCGGCGCTGGCGCTCTATGGTGACCGGACGCGTGCGGCGACTGCCTTTGCGGCGGCCGTTGCGGCGCTCGACACAAAGCGCCCGCGCTACGACTACCGCGCCGACTACGGCACGCAGCTGCGCGACACCGCAGCGGTGCTGGCGCTGGCCGCCGAGTTCACCCCCGCCGGGGTGGATCTGGCGGCGCTTGCGGCAAAGCTCGCCGATGAGCGCGAAATCCAGAACTACACCTCGACCCAGGAAGACGCCTGGACGCTGCTGGCGGCTGCCGCCCTCGGCAACGAGGCGACGAGCGGTGCGGTGACCATCGATGGCACCGCGCTCGATGGCGCCGTCTACCAGCGCTACGACCAGGAGCACTTCGACAACTCCGGCACGGTAACGATCGCCAACACCGGCAATGCGGCGACGGAGATGCAGGTCTCGGTGACCGGCATTCCGTCGGCGCTCGCTCCGGCATCCGATCAGGGCTTTGGCATCACGCGGGAATACTTCCTGCCCGATGGCACGCCCGCCGATCTCAACACGGTGAGCCAGAACGACCGGTTCGTCGTGCTGCTGACGGTGACGCCGTCGGCGCTGGGCTCGGGTCAGTACATGATCGCTGATCCGCTGCCGGCCGGCTTCGAGATCGAGAACCCCGACCTGACCCAGGGCGGCGGCGTGGGCGACATGAGCTGGCTCAACGTCAACACGCCGGCTCATGTCGAATCACGCACCGACCAGTACGTGGCGGCATTCCGCTACGTTTCTGACGTGACGCCGTTCTCGACCGCCTACATGGTCCGCGCCGTGACCCCCGGCACCTTCGTGCTCCCGGGTGCGACGGTCGAGGACATGTACCGGCCGGAACTCCGCGGCAACACCGATGCCGGCAGCATCGAGGTCACCAAGACCGGGCCGTGAGCGAGCGGCTGGAGACAGACGTGAAACCGAAGTCGCGCCTATGGGCGCGGCTGGCATCCGGTGGGGCCTATGGCCTCGCCGGGCTGCTGCTTGGCGGGTTGCTGGGCGCCCATGTGCTGATCCGCGAGCTGACGCCGACCCTTCCGCCCACGCCCGATGTCGCCACCCTGCCGGTCTCGCCAGCCGTAGTGGATCGTGCCGGAGTGCTGCTCAGGCCCTTTACGACGCCTGATGGCCGCTGGCGGCTGCCGGTCGGCATCGACCAGGTCGATCCGCACTTCATCGATATGCTGGTCGCCTACGAGGACCGGCATTTCAGGGATCATGGCGGCATCGACTGGGGCGCGATGCTGCGTGCGGCCGGGCAGTTTGTCGTGGCAGGCGGGCATATCGTTTCGGGCGGCTCGACCCTCACCATGCAGGTAGCGCGCCTGATCGAGGGCGAGCCCACCCGCAACATGACCGGCAAGCTCCGCCAGATGGTGCATGCCGAAGCGCTGGATCGGCAGTTGAGCAAGGACCAGATCCTGACGCTCTACCTGACGCTTGCGCCTTATGGCGGCAACATCGAGGGGATCCGCGCTGCGAGCCTTGCCTATTTTGGCAAGGAGCCGGCCCGGCTCACCACCGCCGAATGCGCGCTGCTGGTGGCGCTGCCGCAATCGCCGGAAGCCCGCCGCCCCGATCACGATCCGGCGGCAGCGCTCGCTGGACGCAATACCGTGCTCGACCGCATGGTCACCGAGGGCGTGCTGACCGCTGACGACGCCGAAATGGCCAAGCGCGAACCGCTGCCAGCCGCGCGGCGCGAATTCCCCATGCTGGCCGCCCACCTCGCGCAAGAGGCCGTCGCCGCCCAGCCGCAAGCCCGCCGAATTGCGCTGACCGTCGATAGCCGTCTTCAGGCCGCGCTCGAAAAGCTCGGCGCCGAGCGCGCGGCAAGGCTTGGGCCAAAAGTTTCTGTGGCGATCGTCGTAGCCGACCAGGAAACCGGCAACATCCTCGCTTCGGTAGGCTCGGCGGGCCTGTTTGCGCAGCAAAGCGATGGCTTTGTCGATATGACCGAAGCCGTCCGCTCGCCGGGCTCGACCCTGAAGCCGCTGATCTACGGCTTGGCGTTCGAGCTTGGCCTCGCGCATCCCGAAAGCCTGATCGCCGACCGGCCTACTGCCTTCGGCGCTTACGTCCCGGTCAATTTCGACGGGCTGAACCGCGGCACTGTCACCATGCGGCAGGCGCTGACGCAGTCCCTCAACATTCCCGCGATCATCACGCTCGATGCGGTAGGCACCGCGCGCCTGATGCAGCGGCTGAAGCGCGCCAACGCCAACCCGCTGCTGCCCGACGATACGGCGCCGGGGCTGGCAGTGGGGCTTGGCGGCGTCGGCGTCACGCTGCGCGACTTGGTATCCCTCTATGCGGCCATTGCGCGCGGCGGCTCGCCAGTGCGGCTCCAGGACGGGGTAACCGTCGCCGCGCCCGAACCAGCAGATGCCGCGCCCGTGCTGGATCCGGTCTCGGCGTGGTATGTCGCCGATATCCTTGCCGGCGTGCCGCCGCCGCTCAACGGCTCGGCAGGGCGCATCGCTTACAAGACCGGCACCTCCTATGGCTATCGCGACGCCTGGTCGATCGGTTTTGACGGCAAGACCGTCATCGGCGTCTGGGTGGGCCGCCCGGACGGCGCGCCCGTACCGGGGATTTCCGGCGTACTCGCGGCAGCACCGATCCTGTTCGAGAGCTTTGACCGGCTGGGCACGCCCGCCGTGCCGCTGCGCAAAGCGCCGCCGGGAACCCTGTTTGCTGCCAACGCCGATCTTCCCACCCCGCTCCGCCGCTTCCGCCACCCAGATGATGACAAGGTGGCCAAGGACGCGGGCCCCGAGATCGCCTTCCCGGCCGATGGCGTCGATGTCGATCTCGGGCTCGCTTCGGGTGAAGACCGCCCGCTGATGGTCAAGGTCAGGAACGGCGCGCCTCCCTTCACCTTTTTTGCCAATGGCGCCCCGTTCGGCCGCTCGGCCTTTGCCCGGCAGAACAGCTGGACGCCGGATGGCCCGGGCTTCGTGACGCTCTCGGTTGTCGATGCCGAAGGCCGCTCGGCTGCGGTAAAGGTATTCCTCGAATAGGGCGCTCCGCCCTTTGGAGCATTCGACCCCACCACCGAAAGCCGCTATCAAAGGTAAGCCGCTATATCGGCAGGATTTTGAGGAGGGTCCCCGATTGAAAATTACCGATCTCAAATGCGCTGTCATTGCCAGCAGCCCCGTCATCCGTATCACCACCGATGAAGGCATCACCGGCTGGAGCCAGATCGAGACGCCCAAACCCTATGTCCAGCCGCAGGTCTTGCAGCTCAAGGATTGGATCGTCGGCCAGGACCCGCGCGACGTCGAGCGCGTCATGCGCCGCATCCGCGTGCGCGGCGGCTTCAAGCCGTTCGGCGCCGCCGTCAGCGCCATCGAACACGCGCTCTGGGACATTGCGGGCAAGGCCGCCAATGCGCCGGTCTACCGGCTGCTGGGCGGCAAGGTCCGTGACCATGTCCGTACCTACCGCACGCTCTATCAGGCCGAAGTGCCCGGCGGTGCGGAACATACGCCCGAGGGCTACAAGCGCTGGGCCGAGTACGGCAAGTCGCTGAAGGGCGAGTTCACGCTCTTCAAGCTGCCGACCGCCTATCACTCGTCAATGGTCCGCGACTTCCCCGATTACTTTTACGGCGACGTGCAGCACGATGCGCCGTTCCCCTATCCCCACAAGGGGGTGATGACCAAGGAGGGCATGGACCATCTGGTCGCCTGCGTCACCGCCGCACGTGAGACGTTGGGGAAAGGCTACAATACCGCCGTCGACGCCGGTCCGGGCTTCATGCCGCTCGACGCGCTGCGCTTTGCCAAGGCGGTGGAGCACCTGCATCTGATGTGGGTCGAGGATTCGATCACCGGCGACTATTCGCCTTACGTGAACCCCGGCGTCTACAAGGACGTCACCCACCACACGACGACCCCGATCCATACCGGCGAGCAGATCTACCTGCGCCAGAACTACATGCAGCTGATCGAAAGCCACGCCGTCAACGTCATCGGTCCCGATCCCTGCGACGTCGGCGGTATCGCTGAACTCAAATGGATTGCCGAGCACGCTGACCTCCACGGCATTGCGGTAGCGCCGCACGGCACCGCCAATGGCATCCTCGGGCTCGGCGCGCTGGTCCAGATGTCGGCAACCCTCCCCGATAACTTCATCGCCTTCGAGTACCCGGCCCGCTTCGAACCATTCTGGTACGACATCACCGAGGGCTTTGACGGCATGCCGGTCAAGAACGGACTGATCGAGGTGCCGGATCGTCCGGGCATGGGCGTCGATATGATCCCCTCGAAGGCAAAGAAGTACCTCACCGAGGGCGATTCCGACTTCTTCGACTGAGTCCCGTATCGGGCGCTGGCTTGCGTCAGATCAAGGTGGGCCAGGCGGCGCCCGGCTATCAAGCTGGACGCCGGAGCGCTGCGACCTGCCGGTCCTGAACCCGCCGTGCCCATCGGGAGGTCTCTTCAGCATGCCCTCAAACCAAGTGACGTCCAGCTCGCTGCCCTGGGCGCGTGCACATTTCAGCCTGCTGCTCGCCGGGCTGGCTGTGCTGGGGCTCGCCACCGGCACTGTGCTCTGGGCTTTGCAGATGGGCGGTCTCGCGGCATGGGCCTGGGCCGCCGGGACCGCGCCGGTGCTGCTGGCGCTGCTCTACGAGATCGTCATGTCGCTGCGTCGTGGCGATGTGGGGCTCGACGTGGTCGCCGCCCTGTCGATGAGCGCCGCACTGGCGTTTGGCGAGCCACTGGCCGGCAATGTTGTCGCCCTGATGTATGCGGGCGGACAACTGCTCGAAACCTTTGCCGCTGGGCGGGCGCGGCGGGAGATGACCGCTCTCCTCGGCCGGGTGGCTAAGACCGCACTGAGATATGGGCCGAGCAGCCTCGACGAAACGCTGATCACCGAACTCGTGCCCGGCGACCGTCTGCTGATCCGGCAGGGGGAAGTACTGCCCGTCGATGGCCGGGTGTCCGGGGCAAGTGCAGAACTCGACCTTTCCGCACTGACCGGAGAGTCTGTGCCGATGAAGGTCACTGACGGTGGGGAAGCGCTGAGCGGCAGCACCTCGGTGGGTGCATCGTTCGATCTAGTGGCAACCCGACCCGCCGCCGAGAGCACCTATGCGGGCATCGTGCGGCTGGTCGAGGCGGCCCAATCGAGCAAGGCCCCCATGGTGCGGCTCGCCGATCGCTACGCCATGGCTTTTCTCGCCCTCACGGTCGCGATGGCGGGTGCGGCCTGGCTGTTCACCAGCGATCCGCTGAGGGCGCTGGCAGTACTGGTGGTGGCGACGCCCTGTCCGCTGATCCTCGCCGTCCCTGTCGCCCTCATTTCGGGCCTCTCGCGGGTGGCGCGCGTCGGCGTGCTGGTCAAGGGCGGTGGCGTGCTCGAGACCCTTGCGCGCATCAAGATTGCGATCCTCGACAAGACCGGCACGCTCACCCACGGGCAGGCCACCGTCACGCGCATCCTTGTCGCCAAAGGGCAGACCGAGAACGAAGTGCTGCGGCTTGCCGCCAGCCTCGACCAGGCCTCGAGCCACGTCGTCGCCACCTCGCTGATCAAGGCCGCAGCAGAGAGGGGACTGGTCCTCTCGCTCCCCAAGGACACTTCGGAAGCCGCGGGCGAGGGCATTTCCGGAACTGTGGATGGCCAGACGATTGCACTCGGTGGCAAGGGCTATATGGCGGGGTTGACGGCGCCGAACGGCGGCGGCGCGCTGCTCGCGGACGTGCCAGCCGGCGCAATGTCGGTCACAGTTGCCGTTGGAGGTGCGCTTGCCGGCGTGATCGTGCTGGAAGACCGGATCCGCGACGACGCCCACGAGGTATTGGCCGGACTGCGCGCAGCAGGCGTCGATCGCATTGTGCTGGCCTCCGGTGATCGCCGCGACATCGCCGCAGCGATCGGTGCCGAACTCGGCGTCGACCTCGTCGAGGCCGAACTCACCCCTGAGGGCAAGGTCGCCGTGATCCAGCGTGAGGCGAAGGCCGGGGCGGTCATGATGGTCGGCGATGGCGTCAACGACGCCCCCGCCCTTGCTGCAGCCGATGTCGGGGTGGCGATGGGCGCACGGGGGACCGCCGCTTCGTCCGAAGCAGCGGGCGTGGTGCTGCTGGTCGACGAACTGGCGCCACTGGCACGGGCCATCGTCATCGCTAAGCGGACACGGGCCATCGCGCTTCAAAGCGTGTTCGCCGGCCTCGGCCTTTCCGTCGCCGCCATGATCGCAGCTGCCTTCGGTTTCCTGCCGCCAGTACAGGGCGCGCTGCTTCAGGAGGCGATCGATGTCGCGGTTATCCTCAATGCACTACGTGCATTGCGCTAGTTTTTATTTGTGCAAGGACCAACTGTTTGGCAATACCTCTGAGCTTGCGTCACCCCTGTCGCAATGCGGGAAGTGCAAGAGTTGGACGGCTCGACCAGCAACCGGCCAGATGAGGATGTCTTCGACCTGGGCGCCCGGAAGATGGCGGCCGGAGAGATGCGGCTGAACAACGAGCGTGCCGTGCTCACCGCGGTGGCGACCCGTCAGGGCGTATCCGGTGCAGAAATTGCGCGCCGGACCGGGCTCGGCCCACAGACCGTGTCGCGGATTATCTCCGATCTCGAAGAGCGCGGCCTTGTCCTCAGGGGTGAAGTGCGGCGAGGCCATCGCGGCCAGCCAGCAACGCCAATTCTCCTCAATCCTGGTGGTGCCTTCTCGCTGGGATGCGAGATCGGCTGGCGCCACATGGAGATTGTCCTCCGCGGCCTGGCTGGCGAGATCCTCGCCCATCATCGACGGGACTATGATTTTCCCCATGCAAGCTCAATTTTCGAGGAAATAGGTTCCCTCAGCCGGCTGATGATGGGGCGGCTCAATGCCGTCGAGCAGCATCGCGTCGTTGGCATGGGCCTCGCCATGCCGGGCGGCATCGCCCGCAATATAGACCTGGTCGGCGGCGGCCCGGAGGATGCGGCGTCCTGGCGCGATCTTGATTCCGTCAAGGCCATGGAAAAAGCAACCGGCCTGCCGGTCTGGCTCTACAATGACGGCAATGCCGCATGCTGGGCCGAACTGACGGCGCTACCGCGTCCACGTCCCAACAACATGTGCTATTTTCTGGTCAGCACATTCATCTGTGCCGGAATCATCGCCGATGGCCGGTTATGGGAAGGTCCTTCGGGCAATTCCGCCAACATGGGCTCAATGATCATCACCGATAGCGCCGGCCAGCCGAACTTTGTGCACCTCGTTGCATCTTTGATGGCGCTCGAAACCAAACTGCGGGTTGCCGGCCTGCCGGTGCCAACCGGCGACCCGCAGCGATGGGATTGGTCAGCGCTCGAGCCCGTGTTGAGCGAATGGCTCAACGAAGCGGGGAAGGCTATTGCTACGGCCATCGCCAACACCGGCGCCGTAACCGAGTTTCCCCTCGCGGTGGTTGACGGGGTCATGCCGCGCCCAATCGTTGAGCGGCTGGTCGAGCGGGTAAGGCGCCATACAGCGCAATTGCCCACCCTGACCTTCGATCACGTCGAAATCCGCAGCGGCATCCGGGGCGTGTCGGCCCCGTCGATCGGCGCGGCCCTGCTGCCGGTCTACCGGCAGCTGTTTTCCCGCGAGACAGGCGACATCGAACTTTCGGTCCGCGCCTGAGCTTCCAATGTGCGCGCCGCCGGCAGACTGCGTCGTCAGCCTGTCGAAAGGCTTTGCCGCTTTGCCGCCCGTGCTAGCCAGTCTAGGCCGCAACGATCTTCCAATGCTTTGCGATTAACCTTCTATTCACCTTGACCAACCTTCCTCGCGGCAACTAGCGTCAAATGCGGGGGTAGTTGTAACCATGTTGAAGTCACTGGAAAGGCTGCGGGGCGCACTTGGCCGGCCGGCGCACACCTACCGGCCCACTGTCCAGACCTTCAACGATCTTGATGTGCAGCGGCTTGAGCGGGAGCTCGACCTCAAGACCAGGGGTGCCGAGAGAGGTACGGCTAACCAGCCCGCAACCGATGCCCGTACGATCGACGCCGTTGAGGCGGAAATCGTCGAGCAGATCGGCGCCGCGCAGAAACTTGCCTATGACGAACTGCAGGCCCAGCTTGCCACCTTCCATGAACGGCTGACGGATCTTGATTTCGAGTCTCGCTTCGGCGCTATCGAGGAGGTGTCCCACGGCGGCCTCGCCGATCTGAAGGCCGAGCAGCAGATGGCGCTCGACGACCTGCATGGCCTGCGCAAAGACCTGACCGAGGCCGAAGACTCGCTCAAAGGCTTCAAAAGCGACAACCGCATCCGGCGCCCGGCCGAGAAGAAATCGGCGCTGGGCCTAGTCACCAAGCTGCTGGTGATCGCCCTGCTCGTCGTTGCCGAGATCGTCGCCAACGGCTATTTCCTCTCGGGTGGGAATGAGCTTGGGCTCGTTGGCGGGATCATCGAGGCGCTGCTGTTCTCGGTGCTGAACGTGGGCGTTGCGGTGTTCTTTGCCGTGATCCTGGTGCCTAATCTCTATCACCGGAATTTCTTCCGAAAGTTGTTCGGATTCCTATCGCTTCTGCTGTTTTTTGCCTGGGCCGCGGCCCTCAATCTGGGGCTGGCGCATTATCGCGAGGCGGCCGGAACGCGCGCGCCAACCGCCGCCTTCGCCGAGCAGGCGCGTGATGCGGTGATGGCGCGGCTGCAGTCCCGGCCATTGCAGCTGGATCAGTTCGAATCCTGGCTGCTGTTCGCCATCGGGGTGCTGTTTGCGCTGGTGGCGCTGGTCGATGGGCTGAGCCTCGTCGACAAGTTCCCCGGCTACCAGAAAGTCGCCGACACGATGCGTAAGGCGCGCCAGGCCTATGCCGATGAGCGGCGCGCCAAGATCCAGGACCTGAGCCAGGTCCGGCAGGACTATCAGGACGCGGTCTCGGAGTTGCGCACCGACATCGCCAAGCGGCGGACCGAGCACCAGGCGATCCTGGCGCACCGGCTAAAGCTGCTGAACCTGTTCCAGGAATATCAGGGCCAGCTCGAAAAGGCCGCCAACCAGCTGCTGCGCACATATCGTGATGCCAATACCGCCGCGCGATCCGCCCCGGCACCGGCGGATTTTCTTGAGCCGTTCAAGCTCGACCGCCTCGCCGGCAGCATTGATGGCATGAACGAGATCACAGCCGAGGCGCTTCAGCAAAAAATCGATGCCGCGCAGCAGAACCTGCAGCAGGTGATGGCCGATGTGACGGCCGAGTTTGAACGTGGTCTCGACCGCTACCGCGAACTCGACAAGCTGGCGCCGGACGCTCCCTATGGCACGGCCTAGGCGCGGCCGACGTCAGCGGGGGCGCGCCGGACAGGTAGCCCTCGTCCTCATGCTGGCAGGCCTCTTGGTCGCGCTCGCCGGCGGCCTGACCTGGCTATTGCTGAAAGCCCGCGCCGACTATGTGCCGAGGGATTTAGCGACCCTCTGCCCCAAAGCCGGCTACAGCTCACAGACGCTGGTGCTGATCGATACGACCGATGCCCTCGCTTCGGTCACCCAGACCCAGGTGCTGCAGAAGTTGCACGATCTGGTGGCGACAATTCCCAAGGATGGGTTGCTCGAACTGCGCCTGTTGAAGACTGATGCCGAAAGCTCCCCCATAGTGCTGGCAAGATGCAATCCCGGTGATGGTTCGGACATCGACCCCGTCACCGGCAACCCGCAGCTGGCCAAAAAACGCTGGGAGACGGAGTATTCGCAGAAGGCCGAGGAGGCGTTGCAGACCGGGATTGTCGGGACAGAGCAGGACTTCTCGCCCATCCTCGAAACCATCCAGCGCATCGCTGCAGAGCACCTGACTTCGGCCCATGACCGGGCCATTCCGTCCCGTCTGGTGGTGATCTCCGATATGATCGAACACACCAAAGCCTATTCACATTTCCGGGATGGGCTCTCACTCGAAGCGTTTGACCGCCTCGCCAAGGATCGGCTCGCAACGGACCTTGCCGGTGCCGATATCGAGTTCTGGCTGGTGCGGCGTGGTATTGCCAGGATTGACCCGGCAGAACTGAGCGCGTTCTGGTTGCAATGGGCAGAAGCGAGCAACTCCAAGCGCCCCGCCAGGCTCACAGCGTTGATGGGGATGTGAAAATGACCGAACCCAAGATGCGCAAGGCCGATCCGACCGGTCCAGTGGTGTTCATCGTCTTTTCGGTCGCCGGTGTCCTCTACATCGTCTTCGCCAAGGCGCTGAACGTCGACGCGGTGCTGGTGACTTTGGTGCCAGTGCTGCTGATGATTTCGTACGCGCTCTGCATCTGGCTGTTCCGCGGCCTTAGGCTGCGCAGTGACCAATCCGGCGATAATTTCTACTATATGGGTTTCATCTATACGCTCACCAGCCTCGCGGTGACGCTGATCCAGTATTCCAACGGCACCAACGCTGCCGAGATCATCCGCAATTTCGGCGTCGCGGTGGCCTCGACCATTGCCGGCATCGTTTTGCGGATCGTCTTCAATCTCTTTCGCCGCGATCCCATCGAGGTGGAGCACGAGTCGCGCCTCGAGCTGTCCGAAGCCGCCCGCAAGGTGCGGCAGGAACTGAACGGCATGCTGCTCGAGTTCTCCCATTTCGGACGTACCCAGCAGCAGATGGCCGTTGAAAGCATGGAGGAGTATCGCAGCCGCGCGGAGGCGACCTCCAAAGTTCTGGTCGATATGCTGGGCTCCGAAGCGCACGCGGAGACCTTGGCCAAAGCGCGCGCAGAGCTCGAAACGACACTGACGCTGCTCCAGGATATCAACGCGGCAATGGCCGAGATCCCCGATAGCCTGCGCCGCCGGCGGAACCGGGGGAGTTGGTGGAGGCGGCTGGCGTTCTGGGCTCCACTTCCAGAGCCCCGTAATGAGGCGCGTCGATGAGCGTCGCGGAGAGCGAGCGGGGTCATCGGCGCGGCGTAGTCCTAGGCTTCACCATGGCCGAAATCCTGCTGTTGCTGCTGTTCTGCCTGCTGCTGATTTCGACCACGGCGCTGCTCGACAAGGACAAGGAAATCGAAGGGCTGAAGCAGCAGGTCGCTGTTGCCGCAGGCCTCGATGCCAGGGCGCTCCCCGAAGCGGCATTGCAGTTGCAGATGTTGCTTCTGAAGCTGTTCCCCGGCGGAGTGCCAAAGCTTTCGGCAGCCGATTTTTCCAAGCTCTGGGAGACCATCGTCCTCGCCCGCGACATGCAGACAGTCGCAGCGGCCTCTGGGGTCGAGAGTGCAGATGAACTTGCCCAGGTGTTAACGGTGTTCGGCGACACGACCGGACGTTCAGCCAGTGCCGAAGAGGTGCAAAAACTGATGGCCGTGCTCGACCGTCTGGTCAGCGCCGGGGCAGGGAGCCTGACGGAACCTCAGCTTGAGAGCCTCGTCGGCTCTGTGGCTGCTGGGCCGGCCGCGGAGAGCACTCCGCCTGGCAACCGCTGGCCGCCCATCATCTCGCTCGATGGCAACAAGTATCGGTTCAAGACCGGAAGCGCTGAGATCACGCCCGATTTCGAGAGTTATCTGGTTGAGGACGCGGCCGCCAAGATCGCCGCGCTGCTCCGCCAGTACGATGCCGATGTCATCGAGATTGTCGGTCACACCGACGAACAGGTGATCGAGCCGAGAGAGCAGAAGGAATCCAATCTCGATCGCGTGGCTCTACCGGCGCTGAACGGTGAGACGGACCAGGAACTGATCCCGGTCGACAATGCGGGCCTCGGTCTGGCGCGTGCCATCGAAGTTGCACGGGTGCTGCGCAACCAGCCTGAACTCAAGGGGATGAAAGTCGTGCCCCTGTCTGCAGGTCAGTTGCTGCGGAAAGGTGACCTGCTCTCGCCCGGTGGCGGCGCGGCACTGAATGATCCGGATCGCCGCAGGATCGAAATCCGCGTCCGGCGCAGCACGCCAGAGACCAACTGATCCGCGCAGGCGGCCCGCCCGGTAGGGCGGACCGCTCAGGAGACCTGGTCTAGAACTTGACCGAGGCCAGGTGGAACGGCGTGAAGGCGCTGGCGGCGCTGCTATCGAGAGGACGTTCCAGTCCATCGACATAATGCCAGGCCTGTCCGTTGGTGAGGCTCAGCTTGAAGTCGCCGCGGCGACCGCCTGTTTCCGAGACGCGGAGGACATATCCTTCGCCAGACTCGGCCGGCTTGAGCGCGTGCAGCCGCATGTTGAGCCCGGACCATGCGATGGGCGCAACGTCGTAGGAAGCGGCGGCTGTCGCCGGGGTAAAGCGCAGCGGGTCGACCACCAGATCGGCCTCGGCCTGCACCTCGTCGCTCCACCACCGGCCATCATGGGGCATGATGGCATAGGTGAAGTGGTGATGGCCCTCGTCCGCCAGCATGTCGGGGAACATCGGGCCGCGGATCAGGCTGAGGGTCAGCACATTGCCCTTGGCCGAGAACCCGTACTTGTCGGCCGAAAGCAGCGCCGCACCCCAGTCGGCCTCGCCGAGCGAGGCAAACCGATGGCCGCAGGCCTCGAACTGCGCCAGCTGCCAGGTGGTGTTGTCATGCGTCGCGCGCTGCGTCACGCCGATGGCCTGGTCGAACACCGCCTGTTCCGCCAAAACATTCACCGGGAATGCAGCCCGGAGGTAGGTGCGGCGATCATGCCAGTCGATATCGGTGACGATGTCGAGCCGCGGGCTGTTGCACCAGAGGCGGAGCTTCTGCGTGATGCGGCTGGCGCCGAGGCTGCGCACGATGGTGATCTCGCCCAGATACGGGCCGGTGGCGGTCACTTCGCAGCTGTCGAACGCCAAGAGTTCCTCACCGCCGAGGCTGAAGCCGGGCTCGATGTCCCAGGCGTCAAAGTTGCGCGGCAGGTCGTTGCGATAGACCATCAGCCGGTTGGCCGCACCATCGACCAATTCACGCTTGCGCCCCTTGTCAAAGATTGAGGCGATGCGGCCGTGGCTGTCGAGGACAACCTTGACCAGATCGTTCTCGAGCAGGCGGTCGGCGACAGTGACCCTCTGCTGGCTGGCCTCGGCGACAAAGCCGACGCTGAGCGGGGCGAGCGCCCGGTCGGAGGCGACGACATAGCTGTCACCCACCTGCTGGGCTGCGAGGCCTTCGGGGAGGGGGGTGCTAGACTCAATCTGCCAGTGCGGCTTGGCGCTGCCCGAGAAATTGGCAACGGCGACGCCGGCGACATCGCCTGTGTTTCGGGATGCAATGCTCGCAAGCGCTGCAGCAGCGATGGCTTCCGAGCGCGCGACGACGCCGGAGAGCTCTGCGCCAGTCTGCTCATAGGCCTCGTGGATCGATGAGCCGGGCAGGATGTCGTGGAACTGGTTGCGCAGCGTCAGTTCCCAGTCGTCGGCAAGCGCCGGCATCGGTGTTGCGTCACCCGCAAGCGCGGCGAGTACGCTAGCGGCTTCGGCCGCGACGAGGGCCAGCTCGGCACGGCGGTTGAGCTGCTTGGTGCGCGCCTGCGTGGTCAGCGTGGCGCGGTGATATTCGAGATACATCTCGCCCGACCATGTCGGAACCGCCGCGTCCTTCAGCTCGATGCCGAGGCGGTCGATATGGGCCTGCAGATTGCCGTGGGTGATCGACGGCAGCGCCGGCATCAGGTTGAGGATCGGGAGTGCCTCGATCTGGTCGGGGTCCGGGCCGCCGCCGCCGTCGCCCCAGCCATAGGTGGCGATCACCGTGTCCGAGAGGTCCTTGCCGGCATGCTTGCGCCAGACTTCGTCGAGCGCCTGCGGCAGCATCAGCATGTTGTAGCCGTCATTGTCATAGGCATTGTAGGTGTGGACCAGCACGGTGGAGCCGTCATTGCCTTTCCACTGGAACAGGTTCTCCGGCATCTTGTTGGTCTCGCTCCAGCTCACCTTGATGGTGACCAGGGTTTCGATCCCGGCGTGGCGCATGATCTGCGGCATGGCCCCGGTGAAGCCGAACGTGTCGGGCAGCCAGGCGGTCTTGTTGATGGCGCCGAAGTGCCGCTCGAAATAGGACTGGCCGAACAGGAACTGGCGGACGAACGCCTCCGCCGAGGGCATGTTGGTGTCGCATTCGATCAGCATGCCGCCGTTGACCTCCCACTGGCCTTCGGCGATGCGCTGCTTGATCGCTTCAAACAGCGGCGGATCGAGCTGTTCCACATGCTTGTACATCAGCGATGACGACTGCAGGAATGTGAACTCGGGATGCGATTTCATCAGCGAGTTGACGCTGTTGAAGGTGCGGACGATCTTCCGCTCTGTCTCGGGCTGCGGCCAGAGCCACACATAGTCGATATGGGCGTGGCCGGTGGCGAGGATCTTGCCCTGCTTGGGGTACTTGGCCCGCAACTCGGCGAGGCCAGCATCGATCGCGGCGACAGCCGCTGCCGCCGAGGCGAGCGCTGCGTCGTCGAGCTTGGTGAGCACCTCTGCCGGCTCGAAGCTGCGCTCCCAGATGTCCCGGGCCCAGTTCTGATCGGCAAGCCTCGGACCGACCACAGCGGTCGCTGTCGGGAGGCGCAACTGCGACAGCCCGATTGCGGCCACTTCATAGAGCGCCCGCGCCAGCTCGGCGTCCTCTACCGTCAGTGCGGTGTTGCGGATGGTCTCGACGCGGCGGCGCAATGCGCGGATCTCGGTGTGAACGCTGACCAGCTCCGCCATCTCGAGATGGGGGTCACGGTTCGGAATGCCGAACAGCGACCGGGCTGCAACTTCGGCCTCGATGTAGAATGGCGTGCTGGGAACGGGCGCAAAGCGCTTGTGCTTGGGGTTGGCGCCGAAGGCATCAAGCTGCGCACCATCCGCGCCACGGAGGCGCACCAGGGCCTCGCCGCCGAAGTCCAGGCGCAACTCGGCTGCGGGCGCGGCGTCGGAAATCAGCTCCGAACGGAATCGATGAATGCCAAACCGGTTGGACCAGGCGTCGCCCGCCGAAACGGTGCGAACGTCCCCGTCGGGGGCTGTCAGCGTCCACGATCCCAGACGGCGACGGTCATAGAGCTCCCATGCCGTCAGCTCGTTTTGCCAAACTTCAAGGTGCTGCGCCAGCTGCTCAGGGTTGCGCTGACGATCACGATAGTCCCGCATTTTTGCTCTCCAGAGATTTTCCAGCGTGATAACTCGGACCTACGGTCGGCGTCGATCACAGAATAATTGATAAGACTGGACTTAAAGCACTGCCCCGTATTTCTCCACGTTTCTGGAGATTTTTCCATACATATGAGGGAGTTTTTCCATTCTGCACCCTGCAGGTGATGGTGGCGTCCAGCTCGGTTTTGACGCTTGACAGGTCTGAATAAATACCGGCTACCTTATTAAATTCGTGACGACCGCCTGCGACGGATGGCTAAGGGCCATCCAGCACAGAGCGTTTTGATCTGCGCCGCTGCTCGGCACAGATCGACATCCAGGGGTAGGGAACTAGGAGGCCTGATATGGTTTTGAAACGGCGTGACTTTCTGAAGGGCAGTGCAGCTATCGGCCTTGGTGGGCTGACAGCCGGTTTGATGGGCGGTACGGCCAATGCGGCCGCAGGCACCCTCGATATCTTCTTCAACTCGGACACCAACGTCGTCGAGTTCTGGGCCTCGGCGATCAAGCCGGCCTTCGAGGCGGCCAATCCGGGCACCAGCCTGAACCTCGTTTCGGGTGGTGGCGGCGCGTCCATGGATGCCTTGTCGGAGCGCGCTTTTGCCGCGCTTCAGTCCAAGACCGATCCGCAGATCGACATGATGGAAGCCATCGGACCCTATCACCCCGCAGGCGCCATCGAAGCCGGGCTCTGGGTCGACTTCTCGACGCTCGGGCTGCCCAACATGGCCAAGGTCAACCCGGCCGTGATCGACAACAAGTGGGCGCTGCCGTATCGCGGCTCGCAGGTTGTCATGATGTACAATGGCGAAAAGGTCCCGACCCCGCCCAAGACGTTCGAGGAACTGATTGCCTGGATCAAGGCTAACCCCGGCCAGTTCGCCTACGCCCGCCCCGATCAGGGCGATAGCGGCGCGTGCTTCATCGAGCGGGCGCTGCAGGAAGTCATGGGACGGGACGAGAGCCTGTTTACCAATGATAACTACTCCGACGACTACGCCAACCCGATGTTCGACAAGCTCTGGGTGCTGCTGAACGATATCGCACCTTCGCTCTATAAGGGTGGCGAATATACGGGCGGCAATACGCCGTCCATCCAGCTGCTCGCGAGCGGTGTGATCTCGATGACCATCGCCTGGTCCGACATGGCGCTGGTGGCGATGAATGAGGGGGTCGTTCCCGACACCACTTCGGTTGCGCAGTTGCAGGACCTGGCGTTTATCGGCGGCTATTCCAGTGTGCTGGTGCCCACCGTTGCCGCCAACAAGGACCTGTCGCTCAAGCTCGCCGACTTCCTGATCTCTGCGGAAGTTCAGAACAAGGTGGTGAGCGATCTGGGCGGGTTCCCAAGCATCAACTGGTCGGAAATGTCGCCCGAGCTGCAGAAAAAGTTCGCCAATGTCGCGACGACCTCGATCCCGACTTTCCCCGGCCCGTGGGAACCGCACCTGTTCGATGGCTGGTACCGCAAAGTTGCCTCCAACCTCACCCGCGGATAAACTGCGCCGATGAGCGACACGCTTCAAAGCTCCGTCCCATTAGCCAATGGGGCGGAACAGAAGGGGAGGCCAGTCGGCCTCCTCTTTGTGGCCCTGCCGATCCTGCTGATCGCGGTGTTCCTGTTTTTTCCGGCGCTTCGCAGCATCTTCAGCACCATCTACGTCAAGCAGCCGGACGGCACCTACAACTGGTCGATCGCCAGCTACCTGTTCTTTTTCACTGACGGCTACAGCCTCACCAATCTGGGACGCACGCTGTGGACCACGGTGGTGACCATGATCCTGCTGATCGTGGTGAACCTGCCGATTGCGATCTACCTGCGTTTTTCCAAGAGCAGGCTGGCGATCTTCGTCCAGGTGCTGGCGCTGTTCCCGATGTTCGTTCCCGGCATCATCATCGTTTATGCGCTGATCCGATACATGGGCCCGAACGGGCTGCTGCAGACGCTTCTGGAACTTGTCGGCATCAATGGCTTTCAGTCGCCCTATCTCACTCCATGGGGTCCGGTCATCGGCATGCTGTGGGATGCGATGCCGTTTACCTTGCTGGTGCTGACGGCCGGCATGTCGAGTATTCCCACCTCGGCCATCGAGGCCGCTGAGGATGTTGGCGCCGGGCGCCTGCGCATTCTCACCAGCATCATCCTGCCGCAGATCAAGAATTCGCTGCTAGTGGTGACCTCGCTCAATTTCCTCGGGCTGTTCGGGCAGGCCTTCATGCCCTTCATGCTCGGGCCGACCTCGCCTGAAATGATGGGGCCGTTCATGCTGAGGACGTTCTCGACCGTGCGCGATCCGTTGCAGGCTTCGACACAGGCAACAATCGTCTTTGCGCTCTGCTCCGTGGCTGGCCTCGCCTATGTGCGCTCGATTGCGAAGCGCCGTGCCGCGGAGGCCGTCAAGTGATCGCATTCCTCAAGCGCCTCGACTGGCCGGGTTATGTGCTGGCCATCTTCCTGATCTTTTTCGTGCTGCTGCCGATCGCCACGGTGTTCCTCTGGGCGTTCACCGAGCAGTGGTTCTATCCCTCGATCCTGCCGACCAAGTGGGGCCTCAAATACTGGTTCAAGGTGCTGGAGCGGCCCGATGTCTGGGCGGCGTTCTTCACTTCCGTCCAGCTCTCGACCATCGTTACCGCGCTCTCAGCCCTGATCTGCCTGCCCGCAGCCTATGCCTTCGCCCGGATGCAGTTTCCTGCCAAGCAGTGGCTGATGATGTCGTTCCTGATGGGCAACGCCTTTCCGCGCTTTGCGCTGATCATCTCGATCGCGGTGCTGTTCCTCAGCCTCAACCTCGTTGGCACCTATCTAGGCGTCATCATCATCCAGCTGCTCAACACCATCCTGCTGATGATCTGGCTGCCCACGGCGGCGTTCCAGGGCGTCAGCAAGAATATGGAAGAGGCAGCAATGGATGTCGGCGCATCTCCGCTGCGGGTCTTCTGGCACATCACCCTGCCGCAGGCGCTGCCGGCGATCGGCGCCGCGCTGCTGATGACCTTCGTCTGGACCTTCTATGAAACCGAAGGAGCCTGGCTTGTCGGCGCGCCGCGGGTGCAGACCATGCCGCTATTGATGATGTCGATGATCAACAACCAGTTGGTCGTCCAGTATGGCGCCGTGCTCTCGGTTGCGCTCTGGGTTCCCTCGCTGGTGGCTCTGTTGCTTGCTCGCCGCGTCATGGGCTCGGACTCCTTTGCCAAGGGGCTCGGCGGATGATGCGCATGTCACAATTGCAGTTCGGAAAGTGGATGTATGGCCAGGCTTAGTCTTGCTGGGGTCTCGAAAGTGTTCGGGTCGGTTGCCGCCGTCAGCCCGCTGTCGCTCGATATCGGCGATGGCGAACTGGTGTGCCTGCTCGGACCATCCGGCTCGGGCAAGTCGACCCTCTTACGCATGATCGGCGGCTTCGAATTGCCGAGTTCCGGACAGGTGCTGATCGATGGGCAGGACGTCGCCAGCGTCCGCCCGAACAAGCGGCCAACGGCCATGGTGTTCCAGAGCCACGCACTGTGGACCCATATGAACGTCTTCGACAATGTCGCCTTCGGGCTCAAGCTCAGGAAGATGTCGCGCGGTGACATCACCCGCAAGGTGATGGAGGCTTTGGCTCTGGTCGGGCTTGAGGGTTACGACAAGCGCATGCCGCGGCAATTGTCCGGCGGCCAGCAGCAGCGTGTGGCGATTGCGCGATGCCTAGTGCTGGAACCCAAAATCCTGTTGATGGATGAACCCTTTGCCAGCCTCGACCAGCATCTGCGCGAGCGGCTGCGCGAGGAAGTGCGCCTGATTCAGCGCAAGCTCGGGATCACTACGCTGTTCGTTACCCACGCCCAGGACGAGGCCCTGGCGCTTGCCGACCGCATCGTCGTGATGTCGATGGGCGCCATCGAGCAGGTTGGGACGCCCGATGAGATCTATGCCAATCCGGAATCGACCTTTGTCGCCAACTTCATCGGCACGATGAACATGGTGAAGGGGGCGGTGGCAGGTGGAAAGATCGCCGCTGGCGCCTTCACCCATGACGCACCGATAGCGGACGGCGAGGCCATCCTCGGGATTCGGCCGGAGGATTTCGAGATCGCCGACACTGGCACCGAACTGGTCGTCAAGCGCGTCGTCAACCTCGGCCCGTTCCTTCTCGCCGAGGGGGCGCATGCCGATGGCACGGCGATCACTGTCCACCTCGACAAGTCCAACCCGGTGCGGGAAGGCAGTGTGCTAAGGGTGAAGCCCAAGCGTTACGCCGTCTATCGCGATGGTGCGCCGCCCTATCGCAGTCTCTAGTCCGGCTCTATGCGACCCTGATTGTCCCGCTGACCGTCCCGAGCCGCTCACTGGTCACCTCGACGGTGATCTCGCCCGGTCCAGTGGCCTCGATCCAGAACCCTGTAGCGCCGGCACGGAGCGACACCAGCGCCGGGCCAATCCTCCGCCCCGGCCCATGCACCGCAATGGCGACCGGTTCGGAAAAGTGCGCCAGTTTGTTGCCGGCCTGGTCGAGTGCCCGCACCATGATGCGCACAGTGTCTGCTGTGCCGATCGCCGGACGGTCAGCAATGACCTCCAATTCCGTCGCCACCGGATTGGCCAGCAACTGCACCTCAGCGACCTTTTCGCCACCGACAAAGCCGCTGATCGTGCCATCGACCCAGGCGTCGCCCCAAAGGCCCAGTTCCCCATCGGTGAAATGCCGCCGGTCGAAGACCACGGGAGCGTGCGGCAAATGCGGGTAGCTCTCGCGGTCCGGCCCGAGGCGCTTCGGCTCATGGTTGCCGTAGCGCAGCTCGACCTCGTCACAATTGGTGAGGATCATCAGCGGCAGCACGCCGCCAATGTTGCGCTCGCCATTGGCCCAGATGGTAACGGGCTTGAGGATCACATCCTCAGCCGGGTCGCACTGGCTGGCATAGACCGAGGCTGCAAACTTCGGCTCCCGGAACATGTCCATAACGCCGTGATGGCAGATGTGGTCGCCCGAGCCAAAATCCTTGTGGGTGTTGTAGTCGAAGGCACACCAGCCGAGGACGCCCGAAATCTGGGGGTCTCCAAATGCCGCATCGAGAACCTGCAGGTGCCGCGTCACATGCTCGATCTGCCGCTGTTCCTGGTCGGTGATCTTGGTGGGGTACATGTGGCCGCTATATTCAGTGACAAGGTACGGCACAAGATGGTCGAGCCCGGTCACTTCCTGCTGCGGCCTCAGCGGTGTGCGGGGACGATTGCCGCCGAGCTCGTCAAGGCCGAGGATGAAGTCGTTCATCGTATAGACGTCTTCGAGCAACTCGCTATCGGTGTAGCAGCGTACCCCGCCGCGGGCCCGGGTCGGGTCGAGTTCGGCGGCAACGCGGTTGGTCTCGGCGTAGAACGCGTGGTCATCCCGTGACTCGTTGATGCGCACGCCCCAGATGACGATCGACGGGTGGTTCCAGTCACGGCGGATCATGCGGCGCACGTTCTCCACCGCCTCACGCTGCCACTCGGCGCCGCCGATATACTGCCAGCCGGGGATCTCCTCGAACACCAGCAGCCCCAGCTCATCGCAGCGATCGAGGAACCAGCTCGATTGCGGATAGTGCGAGGTGCGCACCATGTTGAGCTTCAGCTCGTGCTTAAGGATTTCTGCATCCCGCTCCTGCGCAGCGCGGCCCATCGCATAGCCGGTATAGGGAAACGACTGGTGCCGGTTGAGACCCAGCAGCTTCACCCCGCGGCCGTTGAGCCTGAACCCGTCTACGGTGAACTCCGCCTGCCTGAACCCGAAGCGGGTATTGGTCGTGTCTTCGCCATGCGGGGTGCGAAGGGTCAATCGTAGCGTGTAGAGCGCCGGATCGGAGAGATCCCAGAGCCGGATGTCGGCAAGCCCGTCGATCCCGATCCCGATCTCGACCTGCTCGGACGTGACCTCGACCTCCATGTGGGCGATCACTGCTCCGGAGGCTTCCACCAGCTCAGCGTGCAAGGTCCCCGCGATGGCGCGCTGCTGCGGATTGGCGAGCTCGATACTGGCCTTGACACGCTTGTTCCGCGCCAAGGCATCAGGGGTCTCGACTTTCACCGACGCAATGAACACCGGCGCCGTAGCGCGGAGCCAGACGTCGCGATAGATTCCGGCATAGGTCAGGTAATCGACCAGTTCACCGAAGGGCGGTATCGCCGGGTTCTCGCTGCCATCGATCAGGACCGTGACTGTGTTGGTGCCGGGCTCTAGCAACCCGGTCAGCCGCGCCTCGAACGGCGTGTAGCCATCCTTGTGGGCGGCAACCTCCGTGCCGTTGACCAGCACCCGCGCATCCGCCATGGCCCCGTCAAAGATCAGGGACACTTCGCGTTGGGCCCAGTCTGCGCCCGCCTCGAATGTCTTGCGGTAGGTGAAGCCGCGCTGGTAGACGCGTTCGTCGAAGTGGGAATAGGGCAGTTCCACCGCTGTGTGCGGCAGGCGGACGATGTGCTCGTCCTCGAACACCCAATTCTCGTTGAACGACGTCACCGACCGCATTGGCGATCCCCTTGCTCGGGCCTCAGGAAGCGCCTCCATTTAAGTTCCAATAGCATGTTTTATCAAGGCTATCGGTCAAGCAAATCGCCTGACAGGATATGAAGTGTGAGGCGTGGCGCGGCAATCGTCCCCGAGCACCGTTGTCAAACCATTGGATCATCTGCAGCTTTCCTACCGGCCGCGATGTGAGTTGCATCTCCGATGATTATTGTACAGTATCATGATTTAAATAGCACTTTTGCGAACCGAGGCCGTCCCATGATCCGACTCGCGACCGCACCTGACGCTTGGGGCGTCTGGTACGCCGATGATCCCCGGCAGGTGGGCTGGGAACGCTATCTGGATGAAGTGCGCGACGCGGGGTTCACCGCAACCGAGACCGGCCCCTGGGGCTACCTGCCCACCGACCCGGCCCAGTTGGCGGACGAACTGGAAAGCCGTGGGCTCAGCATTTGCGGTTCCGCGCTGGTGCACCCCTTGGCGCCAACGGATGCGCTCGACAGCCTCCGGCCGCGCCTGGCGCAGACTTGCCAACTGCTCAACGCCATGGGCGCCGAGTGGGTTGTGCTCATGGATGACTGTGGCCTCCCCACCGAGGGTCAGAGCCGGGCGCTGGCGCCGGACGCCTGGCGCCAGATGATTGCCAACACCACCGAAGCCGCCCGGTTCGTAGTCGAGGAGCATGGGCTCAAATTCACCTTTCACCCCCATGTCGGCTCGGGCGTCGAGACGGAAGAGGAGGTAGAGCGGCTGTTGGCCGAAACCCCCGCCGATCTGGTCGGCCTCTGCTTCGATTTTGGCCATCACGCCTATACGGGTGCTGATGCTGTCGCCTTCATGCGGCGGCACGCCACGCGGATTCCGTACTACCATTTCAAGAATGTCGATCCGGTGCTGCTCAAGACCATCCAGGATAACAACATCGACTACATCACCGGCTTCCAGTCGGGCGTCATGTGTGAGCTCGAGCGCGGGATTGTCGATTTCGCCGAGGTGAAGGCATTTCTCGATGCCGCCGGTTTCGACGGTTTCGCGGTCTACGAACAGGATATGTATCCCTGTCCCCCTGATAAGCCTCTCCCGATCGCCCGGCACAACCGGGCGGTTCTGAAATCCCTTGGCCTTTAGGTGAATAACCCCGCTCGACACAGGTCCGCGCGATGACTTGTGGTACAGCTGCTGCTGTGAATTGTGACGCGACGCGATCAGGCTGGAACGCTCCAGGTATAAAATATGTCGGCTGCAAAAAAGACCTCTGACAATGGTGGGGTGGTGATCGAGGCGCGGCGGGCCGAGGACGCCCGCATCTCCAATCGCCGTCTGGTTTTCGAGACCATCTGCCAGAAGGGGCCGATCAGCCGGGTGGAGATCGGTGGCGTCATTGGGCTGAAGCCGCAGACGATTTCCTCGATCACGCGCGAACTGCTGGATCAGGGCTTGATCACCGAAGCCGGCCGCTCCAGCGGTCTGCGCGGGCAGCCGCAGATCTATCTTGAACCCAACGCCCGGGCCGGCTTTTCGGTTGGTGTGCACCTCGACCGCAACGTGTGCCTGCTCGTCGTCAGTGATCTGAAGCGCGACGTGCTGGTGCGCCGTCAGATTGCCTGCGACACCCGCTTGCCCAAGAACACGCTGGCGCGCGTCGCCGCTGAGCTGGATTCTGCCCTCGCCGAGGCGGACGTGCCGCGCGACAAGGTGTGGGGGGTCGGGCTGGTGCTGCCGACGTTCGGCTCGGCCGTCTACGACTTCGATTTTTCGATGCCGCATTGGGAAGCCTGGCGCGATGTCGGCTTTGCCGAGGAACTGCAGACGCTCTGCGGCTTGCCGGTGCTGGTCGAAAACGATGCGACGGCTGCAGCCATCGGCGAGCGGTTCCATCGCGGCGACACCGGAACCAGCACGTTTGTGTATTTTTATGTCGGGCAGGGCACCGGTGCCGGCCTGATTATCGATGGCGCGCCGTTCAAGGGTGCTTTCGGCAACGCCGGAGAGATGGGGCTGCTGCCAGTATTCGGCCTCGACGGTTCCCCCGTCTGGCCCGATCAGAAGACCGTGGACGTGCTGTCGATGGGCGGTCTTGCCAAGGCCTGCGGGGTCAACGAGACGGACCTCTTGCCTGAGCTGGTGGTTCGCCTGCACCAGGTGCGCGACCAGCGGCTGATGGAGTGGCTGAAGTCCGCATCAGAGACATTGCGCGACGTAACAGCGGTCTTCGAAGTGCTGTTCGATCCCGAGTTCATCGCCGTCGGCGGCGCCATGCCGCGGCAGATCATCCAGACCCTCGTCGATATGGCCTACCCACTGCGCCCCACGCCGGCGGCGCGCCGCGACCGGAGCAAGGCCAGGCTGGTGGCGGCCGAACTGATCGAGGATGCAGCGGTGCGGGGCGCCGCCATTCTCCCCATCTTCGTCAACACCAGCCCGAACTTCCGGCACCTCTACATCCGGCAGGTCACCCAGGACCGCCGGCCGTTTGATCGGTAGGTCCGGGTCCTAGTTCGATTTCCAAGCCGCCAGCCGCAGGCCGGAGACGGCGTTGGCGTGCGCGTCAAAGCCCTCATAGGTCGCAAAGCGGTGGGTATGGGGCGCCATCTCGTCAAAGCCGGTGCGGGTCATCTGCCCGATCGTCGAACTCTTGAGATAGTCGCGAACGCCCAGCGCCGAATGGGTGCGTGCCCAGCCCGAAGTAGGAAGCACGCAATTGGGGCCCATCATGTAATTGGCGATCGAGCCCGCCGCGAATTCGCCGAGGAGAATTTCAGCGGCATTGCGGATATGGGCGAGGTGTTCGAGCGGTTGCTTCGAGATCACCTGCAGGTGCTCGGGCGCATAGTCGTTGATGAAGGCAAAGGCCTCCTCCGGCGTCCGGGTCAGCACGATGCCGCCACTGCTGCCCCCGAGCACGGTCGACGAAAAGCCGACTCGCAAGTCGCTCATCTGTTTCCAGTATTCGGGCACCGCCGCCCGCGCCGCCTCTGCGACTTCGCGCGACCAGGTAACGAGGAAAGCCGAAGAGTCCGGACCATGTTCGCTTTCAATGATCAGGTCTAGCGCCGCGATCCGGCCGTTCGCCGTCTCATCAGCAAGGATCATGCTTTCGCTGGGGCCGGCGGGCAGGCCGGTGTCGATCCGGTCCGACAGCAGCCGCTTGGCGGCCACCACCCATGGGCTGCCGGGGCCGATGATCTTCAGGCATTTCGGTATGCTGGCCGTGCCAAATGCAGCAGCCGCCACCGCCTGCGCCCCGCCTACGCGATAGACGCGCTCCACGCCGCCCAATCGCGCTGCAACCAAGGTCGCCGCATCGATCCGTCCGTCGGGACCGGGCGGCGTGAGGAGGATGGCTTGCGGCACCTTGGCGACTGTCGCCGGGATCGTGGTCATCAGGGTGACCGACGGGAACGACCCCTTGCCGCGGGGCGCGTAGCAGGCGACCGCGTCGATCGGCGTCGTGCGCTCGCCGACCAGCACGCCGGGCCGGATTTCCTTCATCCACATCTCGGGCGGCATCTGCGCTTCATGGAAGCGCCGGATATTGTCGGCCGAGTAGCGCAGCGTCTCGATCATTTCGGGCTCGAGTTCAGCGAAGGCCTGGTCAAACTCGGCTTCCGTCGCCATCAGGTGCTCTGCATCGACCGGCGCCTTGTCGAAATCGCGCGCAAACCGGGCGATTGCCGCATCGCCTTCAGTCCGCACCGCCTCGATGATCGGGCGCACCTTCTCGATGAACGGGCCGAGATCAGCCTCGCTGCGAGTCAGCAGTTCGGTGCGTTCGGCAGCAGAGAGCTGGCTCAGCTCGTGGAGGGCTACAGGGTTGGTCATTGAAAGATCTCCGTCAGGCGGGGTCGAGCGCCATGACTTTCAGGGTTTCCTCGCGGATATCGGCGAGGATCTCACGCTTCAGCGCGGAAAATTCTGGACTGGTGACGATATCGAAGCGGCGTGGCCGCTCGAGCTTGACCGGCAGCACCTTCTTGACGCGGCCCGGGCGCGACGCCAGCACCACCACCCGGTCGGCAAGAAAGATCGCTTCTTCGACGTCATGGGTAACGAACAGCACCGTGACCTTGTGCTCTTCCCACACCTTGAGCAGCAGCTCCTGCATCATGCCGCGGGTCTGTGCGTCGAGCGCGCCGAACGGCTCGTCCATCAGGAGCAGCGAGGGCTTGTAGACCAGCGCCCGGGCAATCGCCACGCGCTGCCGCATGCCACCGGAGAGTTGGCGCGGATAGGCGTTCTCGAAGCCGGACAGGCCCACGGACTGGATGAACTCTCGCACAAGTGCGGCCTTGTCGGCTTTGCTCAGCGCCGATTTTTCCAGCGCAAACCGGATATTGCCCTCGACCGTCAGCCATTCAAAGAGGCTGTAACCCTGGAACACGAAACCGCGGTCCCGGCCCGGCCCGATTACCGGCGTACCGTCGATGCGGATGTCGCCAAAAGTCGGCTCGCTGAGCCCGCCCACCATGTTGAGCAGCGTAGACTTGCCGCAGCCGGAGGTGCCGACGATCGAGACGAACTCGTTGGCGGCAATCTCAAGGTCGATTCGGTCGATGGCGAGGAACTCCCCCGCACCGGTGCCGAAGACCTTGCCGACCGCGTCGATGGCAACTTTTGGCGCGCTCATCGGTCGGCCGCCCAGCGGAACATCGAGCGCCCGACCCGCTTGAACAACAGGTCGGTCACGAGGCCGAGGAGCCCGATGAACAGCGTGCCGAAGATGATCGTGTCGGTCGCGAGATAGCGCTGCGCATCCATGATGCGGCGCCCGAGCCCAGTTTGCGCGGCCACCAGTTCTGCGACGACCAGATAGGTCCAAGTCCAGCCGATGGTGATCCGGAACGTGTCCCAGATCCCCGGCATGGCCGCAGGAAGGATGATGCGCCAGAGGATTTCCGTGTCGGAAAAGCCCAGCGTCTGGCCGGCCCGGATCAGGTTGATGTCGATGTTCTTGACGTTGTCCATCACCATCAGCGCCATCTGGAAGAACGTGCCGAGAAAGAGGATCAGGATCTTCTGCTCGTCGCCGATCCCCGCCCAGAGTATCGAAAGCGGGATCAGCGCCACCACCGGCATGTAGCGCACGGTGGAGATCAACGGCTCAAGCGCGCCCTCGAAGATGCGGAAATTGCCCATCAGGATGCCGATCGGAACGGCGAGCACCATGGCGGAGAGCCAGCCGACGACAATGCGATAGGTGCTGACGGCCGCGTCCTGCAACAGGATACCGGTCGAGAGCTGACGCCAGGCCTCGTCCAGCACTGCGAACGGGCTGGGGAGGAACAGCGGCTTGACCAGTCCCAGTCCCGATACCGCCATCCACACCAGAACCAGCAGCGCCGGCACAACGAAGCCGACGCTGGTGAAGATGTTCTGGGGAATGGGCTGGCGCAGCCGGAACAGGCTTGCCTGTTTTTCGGCTTTGCGGCGATCCGCGCGGCCTTGAGCGGCCGCCTCGGCGACGGTGGGACTGTTGGGCATGGTCGGAGACAATAGGGCGGCGCCCCCCGGGTTTGGGTGGGGAAGGCGCCGCGCCAGCCTTACTGTGCGAGGCCCTTGAGGGCGGTGAGGTCGAGGATTTCGTCGCCGGTCGGGATGGTCTTGATCTCGTCGGGCTTGGCTTCCTGCATCAGCGCGCCGATCTCACCGACGGTCGCCTGGAAGTCGCCATCGAGTTCGGCAAGGTTCTCCTTGATGTCGAACAGCTGTACGCCGGCAAACGCGGTCTTGAACTCGTCGATCGGCGAGCCGACGGCATCGGCGATGATCTTGCCACCTTCATCGGGATTGGCACGCAGATACGTGACCGCCTGGTCCCAGGCCTTGATGATACCCTGCAACTCGGTCGGGTGCGCAGCAAGGAAATCGGATTGTGCGGCGAGGATATCGCTGATCAGGCCGGGCTTTTCGCCGGCAGAGAACAGGATCTTGAAATCGGGGCCCTGGGCGAGGGCGGCCGAGATATAGGGTTCGTAGGTCACCGCCACGTCGACACGGCCCGCGATCAGCGCCAGCCCGGCGTCGGAGGCGTTGATCGGCACGGCCTCGATGTCCTTGAGGCTCATGCCGTTGACCTTGAGGGCGTAGTTGATCAACAGGTCGCTCGTGGCGCCGAGCTCATAGGCGACCTTCTTGCCCTTGAGTTCGGTGATCGAGTTGACGGACTTGTTGGAGAGCACGGCGTCGGCCGTGGTCGAGCCGTCCATCAGCATGAACGCCTTGAGGTCGATGCCGTTATTGCGCTGCAGGATCAGCCCGTTGGTGGCAATTGAGGTGACGTTGATGTTGCCGCTGGCAAGCGCTGCCGCAAGGTCGGCGTCCCAGCTGAAGTTGACGAGCTGGACGTCGACACCCTGCTCCTTGAAGAAGCCCTGCTTCTCGGCAATCCACAGCGGGCCATAACCAAGCCAAGGCTGCAGCCCGATCTTGATGGTTTCGGCCTGCACGGGCGCGGCCATGAGGCCGAGACCGAGCGCGAACAGAGCGGCGGATGCAAACTTCATGGGCAGTTCCTTTTTTGATGCGTTCTTGAGCAGATCCGCATTTGGCACACTCGCTTTCACTTTGAAAAGTGCCGCAGCAGGTTGAGCGTCAGTCTGCCGACATCGTTGTCCCCGCCCTCACCCGGCAAAGCGCCCAGAAAGGCCACTGAGCTGGCCGAAAACACGCTGCCGCCCCTGCTATGGCGCCATAGCGTCATATCCGCGCGCCGGTGCGCCCGGCGTTCGGCCTCGCCCCCTTCGAACCATCTATTTGAATCGTCGACATAAGCGTCGGGGAAGCCGCTGGCGGTGGCGAGGATGATGATGTCCTCCGGGCTGCCCAGATGATAGTTCACCGCGTCGACTTCGTAGCCGGCCGCCGCACCGAGGACGATACCGCTATCGCCAAAGCTCTCCGACACACCGTCGAACAGCCACCCAAGGTCGTCCTCGTGGCTCCGCGCGGTGCGGACATAGGGGCGGCCCGGGCTGAACCCCATCAGCGAAATACCAACGCCGACAAGGCTGTATTCGCCGCGTCCCCGATCGCGGAGATAGCCGCCGGGCTCATTGGTCAGCGCCAGCCCCATCTCGGCCAGCGGCCCGTCCCATGTCCGCCCCGCCTGGGTCGGTCCACGCCGCAACTCCATCAGGTCATCGCGATAGGCGACCGTGGCAGCGAACCCGTTGCCGCCCAGATAGGCGAGGTCGCCGGATTGGGAGACGTAGTCCCTGTAAGCCTGCTCCATCCGGACGGAGAGATATTCCGGATGGCTTCCTGTGACGACGCAACGGTAGGGCGAAAGCAGAGCCAGCCCCTCGGCATGAAGCTCTGCGTCCGTCGCCACATCCACCGCGATTCCGTGTCGCGCGCAAAAGCGCAGGAAGTGCAGGTCGACCGGCAGGTTGTGCGGATCGCCGCAGAGCGGGTAGCGATAGTCGTCGCGCAGCGTCGCCTTGGGCCGGCGCGACGAGACCAGCGACACGCCGCTCTGGTCGGAGTGATAGTCGTAAAGCGAGCGCAACTGGTTGTCCCGGGCGAAGACGTGTCCGCGGTCCGTGCCGAACCACTCGTAAAGATGCGGCGGCAGGTACTCGTCGGCATAGGCGAGGTAGGTCGAGGTGGGGACGATGAACAACACCGCAGCCGTCGCCACGCGAGGGGCGACAAAGAAGGCGATCCGCTCCGTCACCCCGTCCGCGACCAGCTCAAAGGCATAAGCGCCGCTCTCAGCCGTCTCCGGTACGAGCACCTCATAGCTCGCCGGCCAGTCGAGCCCGGCCATATCGGTATCGTGGAAGTGGATCGCGTCGTAGTGCGCGGCATCGAGACGAGGATCAAGCACCGATCCATCCCATCGGGCCGAGGTGACACAGAACGTCGGGTTGCCGTGAAGCTTCAGCTCGACGCCCGCCGCCGAAAGCGGCTCGGCGGTGAACAGCGTCGGGAAATTCCAGGCCGCATTGCCGCGTTCTCCCGCCAGGTGCGGCTTGGCCATCCGGCAGTTCAATGTTGGAAAGGCTTCATCAGTATCAGACAGCAAGCAGAAGCAGTTGGGAGCAGGGGCTTCGAACGGCGCCGAGATCGAGTAGGGCCGCATGTCGTCAATTGCGTTGATGCTCACCTCCCGCTCGCTCCAGTCGATGACCAGGTCCAGCCACTGCTTCGCGGGGACATGGGCAAGCCAAGTCTGCACGTCATCTTGACGGAGGGAGAGTTGGTTGTCCTCGATCCATAGTGAGAAACTCCGGCAATCGAGGAGAACGCGTTGTCCCGCGTTCTCGGTCAACAGCAGCTCGAAGCGCAAACTCCGGATAGCGCCGAGACTTTCGAACTTGCTGATCTCCGCGAAGGCGCCTTGCGAAAACTCGCGGTGCGCTACTGCCGACAGTTTCTGCACGGGCCAGTCCATCCGGGGCATCCCATCGCGGTCAAGGCGGCGAATGGACACCGAGGTGGTTTCCGCGCTGGCCGACATGCTCAGCTGTCGCAGCGGTTCGGTGCCCGTCCAAGGCTCGACATATCCGGCAATGGCGAGGGCGCGGTGCTCGACTTTGCGGCGCATGACGGTCTCCAATCGCTGTGCATTGAGGCAGGATCGATGGGTTTGTGCAAACCGGTGTTTCCATAACGGCCAAACCACACTCATAGTGCAGACTTCTGACAGTCTTTCACGGTTAAGCCATGACCAAACGCAACCGCTTTGACCTCTCCGGCCAGCTCGCACTGGTCACCGGTGCCAGTCGCGGCATCGGTGCCGCACTCGCTTTGGGTCTGGCCGAAGCGGACGCCGATATCATTCTTGCCGCCCGCAGCATCGGCGATCTCGAATCGGTCGCAACCACCATCCGCGCGCTGGGACGCAAGGCGCACGTCGAACCCCTCAATGTCGCCGATGTCGATGATATCTCAGCGCTATTCGCCCGTCTTACTGCCGCCGGCCTGACCCCCAATTTGCTCATCAACAATGCCGGCACCGAGCAGGTTTCCCCCTCGCTCGAGGTCACCGAGCCGCTATGGGACAAGATCGTTGGCACCAACCTCAAGGGCGCCTTCTTCGTCGCCCGCGCCTTCGCAGCGCACCTAGCGGGCCAGCCGGGGGCCATCGTCAACCTCTGCTCGTTGAGCTCGGAAGTCGGCATCCCCACAGCGGTACCCTATACATCCTCGAAGAGCGGAATTGCCGGCATGACCCGCGCCCTGGCAGCCGAGTGGGCTGCCTTAGGCATCAGGGTCAATGGTCTCGGGCCAGGGTACTTCGCCACCGAGATGACGGCCGGGTTCTATGAGGACCCGGCTTGGAGCGCCGCCATGCTGGCAAAGCTCCCCATGCGCCGATTTGGCGAACTCGACGATCTCATCGGCGCCACCATCTTCCTGTGCGCACCTGCCTCCGCCTATGTCACGGGTCAGGTGCTCTACGTGGACGGTGGCTACCTCGCGAGCATCTAGCCTGCTTACGGGACGATATGCCCGCCGGCCTTGAACAGGCTGTACCATTCCTCGCGGCTCAACAGGATGTCCGACCCTGCAGCGCTGTCGTGAACGCGTTGCGGGTTGGTGGTGCCGAGGACGACTTGGATATTGGCGGGATGCCGGGTGATCCAGGCCACCGCGATGCCCGTGGGGGTCACGCCATATTTGGCGGCCAGCCGATCGAGCTCGCTGTTCAGTTCGGCATAGTTCTCAAGATCACCGATGAATACACCATCGAAAAAGCCCTTCTGGAACGGCGACCACGCCTGCAGCATCATGCCCTTGAGCCGCGAATAATCGATGAGGCCGACATCGCGGGAGATCGACTGGTCCGACCCGGCCATATTGGCGGCAACGCCCTGGGCGATCAGGTTGGAATGGGTGATGCTGAGCTGCACTTGGTTGAACAGCAGGTCCTGCTTGACCGCGGTCTTCAGCAGTTCGATCTGGCCCGGGGTCTGGTTCGAAACACCGAAATGGCGCACCTTGCCGGCCGCATGGAGGGTATCGAACGCCTCGGCGACTTCCTCAGGCTCGACCAGTGCGTCGGGACGGTGCAGCAGCAGCACGTCGAGATAGTCGGTCTTCAGCGCCGCAAGCGAGCCATCGACCGACGCGAGGATGTGGTCGCGCGAGAAGTCGAAATAGCCTTTGCGAATTCCGACCTTGCTCTGGATGACAATGGCTTCCCGCTCTGCGGCGGAGAGTGTCACGGCCTCGGCGAAGCGCTCCTCGCAGCGGTGGCGCTCACCGCCATAGACGTCTGCGTGGTCAAAGACCGTAATGCCGCTGTCGCGCGCCGCGTCGAACAGGGCGCGGATATCAGCATTGGCCATTTTGGCGATGCGCATCAGGCCAAGCACCACGCTCGAGACCTCGAGCGTGCTGTGAGGAACCTTGTAGAGTTTCATCAAAATCGTCCTTGCAAGGGGAAAGGGTCAGGCGCCGGGAACGTATTTGCGCCAGTTGTGCTGTTCCTTGAACCCCAGCACTTCCCGGATCTTTCGGTTCGAAAGCGGCGCCTCGCGCTCGCCCATCGGGCGGGTGATGGGCGTGTTCGGCGCGTACTTGCGGAGGATCTCCGCCGTTGGCTCGTTGGCGACAATCTCGTCATTGACCGCATTGAACACCTGGAACCCCAAGCCATCCTTGCCGACGCAGAGATCAACGATCTGGCCGAGGTCGCGCGCGTCGATATAGCTCCAGGCGTTGCGCTTGCGCGACGGCGGATTGGCGAGATAGCCGGGAAAGTTCGCGTAGTCTTCAGGCGACATCACGTTGCCGATGCGCAGCGCGTAGATATCGGCGCCGGTGCGCATGGCAAAGGCGCGCGCCGTCTTCTCGTTGACCAGCTTGGAGAGGCCATAGCTGTCCATCGGGTCCACGTCATAGTCTTCCTCAAGTGGGAAGGAGTGATAGTCCCGGTCGCCTTCGGCAAAGCAGACGCCATAGGTGGTCTCGCTCGAGGCGATGACGATCTTCTTGATCCCGAGCTTGGTTGCCGCTTCGATCACGTTATAGGTCGAAACGACGTTGGCCTTGAACGTCTCGTTGTCTGGCTGCAGCAGGACGCGCGGAATGGCACCGAAGTGCACAACCGCATCGACCGGTGCCGGCCCCTTGCCGGTCTTGAAGCCGTCGAAGTCGAAGTGCATCGAGAGCGCGTTGAACACCTGACCGCTATCGGTGAGGTCGGCATTGAGCGTATTGACGCCAGCAATATTGAGCGGCTTGAGGTCGAGGTTGAAGACGCTATGCCCCTGGGCAAGCAGATAGGCGACGGCGTGTTGTCCGGCCTTGCCGCTGCCGCCGGTGAAAACGATACGCTTGCTCATGAGTTCTCCTGAATTTGCCCGTGGCCGATCGGCCAGCCGCCATCCCGCCCGGCCGATGGTTTAGCCCTGGAGCAGGTGAAGGCCAAGCCTAGATCGGCCGCTTCAGGGTGGTAGCCTTGCCGGTGGCGTGGAACGCCTTGATCGCTTCGTACTGGTCGCAACTCGGCGCCATTTCCATGATCTCGATGCGGTTGCCGTCGGGGTCCACGACCCACATGCCACGATTGCCATCAACGCCACGCTTGGCTGGATCGAGTGGCGAGACCAATGGCACACCGACCTTGGCGAGGTGCGCTGCGGTGGCTTCGATATCCGGCGTCGTCAGGCAGAGGTGGTTGAGCCCGGCCGCCTGCTGGTCACCGGCACGGCCCGTGCCACCCGGCAGCAGCTCGATATAGAGCTCATCGGTGATCCTGAGGTAGACGATCCAAGTGCGCCCATCCGCCTGCGTCAGGCGCAGGAACTCGGGAAAACCGAGTTTGGCGTAAAAGTCGATCGAGGCCTGCAGGTCAGTTGCCTTGAGGTTGAAGTGACCGAGGCTGGTAAAGGGCTGCATTGAAATCTCCATGATGCGCGGCGCGAAGGGCCGGCGATGTCAGGTGTTGTCGCGCCTTGGGTAGGCGACATAGGCGAAGCGCCGGCTGTCCGGGGCCCAGCTGTTGACGTTGATGGTCCCCTGCCCGCCAAAGAACGAGGCGATATCGCGCTGCCCCGTCCCGTCCGCGCGCATGAAGCGCAGGATGACGTCCTTGTTGGGCGGATGGCCCGTCGTGCCGGTGGGGTAGCTGATGAAGACGATCGACTGCCCATCGGGCGCAATATGCGGGAACCAGTTGACCCGTTCGTCGAATGTCAGCTGTTCGATGCCGGTGCCGTCAGGCCGCATGCGGAAGCACTGCGAGTGGCCAGGCTGCGTCGCGGCGCGCTCGGAGCTGAAATAGATCCATCTCCCGTCAGGCGAATATTCCGGCCCGTCATTGGGATAGCCGACGTCGCTGAGACGGGTATCCGGGCCGCCGGTGGCGGGAATGGTGAACATGTTGATGCGCCGCCGCTCCGCCGGCCCCTCGACGGCCACGTAGGACAGGGTCAGGCCATCCGGCGAAATGCCGTGCAGATAATAGTGGTGCGGCGTGTCGTGGATGTTCGACACCCGGCGCCAGGCACCGCCACCGATCGGGAAAGCGTAGATGTGCCCATCATTGTCGCTGCCATAGATGGTCTGGCCATCAGGCGAGAGGACGTGATCGTTGTTGAGGTCGCGGATCGGGCCGGTGTCGATCTTTTCAACCGTGCCGCTGCCATCAGCAGCAATGCGCCAGAGCTCGCCGCCCGCGTTAAAGATCAGATGCCGGCCATCGGGCGTCCAGTTTGGCGCTTCGATAACCTCGTCGGCCTCGAGCAGCAGGGTCTCCCCCGATCCGTCCGCAGCGATCGTGATGAGGCGAGCCACCTGACCTTCGAGAAGGGTGCGGCCGCTACGGGTGAACTTGGGAGCAGCAATGGGGGGCATGGGGTCCGGGCCTGATGCCGGCAACGCGCCGGGAGAATAAGGAAGGCCGGCGAGAGACTGGGAGGCTCCCCGCCGGCCGATCGATCAGTTGAAGGTCTGATCGTATGCGTCTTTGAGCGCCGCGACGGCATCATCCGTCGTCTGGTTCTTGTCGCTCCAGAAGTTGTACATCGCGGTCCAGATGCCGTTGTTCCAGTCGCCGGTGATGACGTTGAAGGGGTTCTTCACCGCACCATTGGGCTTGTTCATCGCGTCCATCGCTACCTGGTTGCAGGCATCGCGGAACTCGGTCGGGGCGTCTGAGCGCGGGCTGGTCGAGCCCTTCTGCTGATTGGCCTTGGCCGAGATAATCGGATCGACGAACGCCGCGACGAGGTCAAGTTCGGCCTTGTCCTTTTCCGCAGGCTGGCCACCGAGGATGCCCATGGCATCGGAGGTGACAGGAACTGCAAGGGCGCCAGGGATCACTTCGCAGCCGAAGTCGACGCCCGGAACCTTGCCCGCAGCCAGCCATTCGCCTTTCATCCAGTCACCCATGATGTGGAACAGGGCCTGGCCGGAGATCACCGTATTTGTGGTCTCGTTCCACGGACGGTTCTCACTTTCGGGCGTCGCTTCATTGGAGAACGCGCGCACCACTTCGATGGCCTTGCGAACCTCGGGCGTATCGAAGGCGGTCGGGTCCGGGGTTTCCGAATAGATACGATTGTATATGTCCGGCCCGGCAAGGGCCGCAACCATGGCGTGGAACAGATACCCTACCTGGAACGCCTGTCCACCGACCGCAGCAGGCACAAAACCGGCCGCCTTGATCTTGGGGAAGTCGGCGATCATTTCGTCGACGCTCTTCCAGGCAGTCGGATCAACGCCCGCCTTCTTGGCAACATCCATGTTCCAATAGACCATGCCGTCGATGTGGAGGAACAGCGGCACCTTCACCATCTTGCCGTCTACGGTCGACAACTCGCGCACGATCGGGAAGAAATTGTCTGCCGCACCGATCTCCTTGTAGTAGTCGGTCAGATCGCGTTCGAGGCCGAGGCCAGCGAGGTCGCGGAAGATGTGCGGATCAGACGTCACGAACGCGTTCGGGGGATCACCGCCCGTCACCATGTTGACGATCGAGACGTTGACGCCCGAATTGTGTGGGATCGCCAGATCTTTCCAGGTGTGGCCCTTCGCGTTCAGGGCGCCCTGCAGGATGTTCAGCGCCGCCACTTCGGCCTTGGACGACCAGCCGTGATAGACGATCAGTTCTTCGGCTGAGGCTGCAATCGGCGCCGCACCGAGCAGCAACGCAGCCGCCATAGTCGCTAGAGTCTTCATACGCATTCTGTCTCTCCCTCTTGGCTCGCGTTCCGGCGGGCCGACGTTTTCACATCCCTGCCGGGACATCCGGCGATGGATCGTTCCCCGGCGGTTCCTCCAGGCAGCCGATTGGACTGGCTGCCTGCCTTGCCGGGGCCTTTGTGTGGCCTGCCGTCGCCGGCTGGGCCCATTCGTCCGGGCCAGCAGGTCCGGTCTTTGCTCCTTTGCGGCCCACAGCGCCAGGCCGGATCATCCGATCCGGTCCGCTGACTGGCCGTAGCCTAGAGTCGGCGCCCGCTTTGGGCGTCGAAGACGTGCAGCTTCCCCTGCGGGAAGGAGATGTTGACGGTATCGCCCTGCTTGAAGCGGCCGATCTGTTCGGGATCGACGCGTGTCGCGATCAGGCCATCACCGAACTTGAGGTAAGCGGTCGCGTCGCTGCCGGTCTTTTCGCAGTATTGAACCGGCAGCGAGAAATTGCCCGCCGGGTCCGCAACTGACGCGTCCGGCTCGCCAAAGTGCTCGGGACGGAGCCCGATGACGACACCCTGTCCATCCTTTGGGGCAGTGACGAAACCATAGTGGCTGACATCGAGATCAACACCCGCCGCCCGCGCCGCGACCTTGCCCCCAGACACCGAGAGCGTAGCTGGACGAAGGTTCATCGCCGGCGAGCCGATGAAGCCTGCAACGAACATATTGGCCGGCCGGCCGTAGATCTCGTCCGGCGTTCCGAACTGCTGGATGACGCCTGCGTCCATGACCGCGATGCGCGTCGCCATGGTCATGGCTTCGATCTGGTCGTGCGTCACATAGACGATGGTCGACTTCAGCTCATCATGGAGCTTCTTGATTTCGAGCCGCATCTCGGTGCGCAGCTTGGCATCAAGGTTGGACAGCGGCTCATCGAATAGGAACACGCCGACCTTCTTGACCAGAGCCCGCCCGATCGCGACGCGCTGGCGCTGGCCACCGGAGAGCTGCGCGGGCTTCCGATCGAGCAACGGCTCGATCTGCAAGAGTTTGGCGGCCCAGGCAATACGCTGCTCAACCTCGGCCTGCGGCAGCTTGTGTGCGGCGAGGCCGAACTTGAGGTTCCCGCGCACGGTCTTGGTCGGATAGAGCGCGTAGGACTGGAAAACCATGGCCAGCCCCCGGTCCTTGGGGTCGAGGTCCGTCACATCCCGGTCCCCGATGGTGATCCGCCCGGCAGTGACGTCGAGCAGGCCTGCCAGAAGGTTCAGCAGCGTGGTTTTTCCGCAACCCGAAGGCCCCAGGAGGACCAGGAACTCGCCGTCGTCGATCGCAAGGTCGAGATTCTTGAGAACCGTCAGACGGCCATAACTCTTGATGATGTCTTCAAATGCTACGCGTGGCATGCCCTACCCCTTGATCGCGCCGGCAGTGATGCCCTGGACGAAAAACTTGCCGAGAACGAAATAGATGACGAGCGGCGGGATGGCGGTGAGGAGCGCCGCCGCCATGTTCTCGTTGTAGGCAGCCTCGCCGGTGGTGGTGATCACCACATTGGCGAGCACCACACTCATCGGTTGGGTGCCGAGACCGCCGAAAGTGAGCCCGAGGAGAAAATCGTTCCAGATCGAGGTGACCTGCAGGATCAGCACCACGATGAAGATATTGCCGCTCATCGGCATGATGATCTCGCCGAAGATGCGCCAGAAGGACCCAGAGTCCATCATTGCGGCGCTCATGATCTCCTGCGGGATGCCCTTGTAGTAGTTGCGGAACACCAGCGTCAGGAACGGCATGGAGAGCACGGCGTGAATGATCGCGATGCCCCAGATCGTGCCGTAAACCTTGATCCCCGAGCTCAGGATGATCAGCGGGATCATGATGATCTGGAACGGCACGAAGGCGCAGATGAACAGGATGAACAGGAACGTCCCGGCCCAGCGCACATTCCACAGCGCCAGCGCATAGCCGGTGATCGAGGAGAGCGTCATCGAGAACACGAGGCTCGGGATCAGGATCGCCACCGAGTTCCAGAAGCCAACCTTCAGTCCCTCGCAGCGGATGCCGGAGCAGGCATTGTCCCAGGCGTTGATCCAGGGCTCGATCGTAATCGGCGAGGGCAGCGAGAAGATCGCCCCCTCGCGGATCTGCGCCATGGTTTTGAACGAGGTGGTGATAATGATGTAGAGCGGCACGCAGAAGAACGCGGCGCAGATGGAAAGGAAGATGAGGATCGCAATCGAGCGCCCCGAAATCCCCTTTGGCTTGCGCGGAAAGCGCGGCGCGCTGTCGACCACGGCTTCGCCGGGCTGGATGGCCATGCTCATGATGTCCTCGCACGTTCGCGCCAGGCGGTCAGCAGCACCAGCGGCAGGAAAATCAGCCCCGTGATCAGCAGCATCAGCACCGCCGCTGCCGAAGCGTAGGCGAGGTTCGATTTGACCCAGTAGGCATTGATGGTGAAGTAGCCCGGCACCCACGTCGCCTGCCCCGGCCCGCCATTGGTCATGGCGACCACGATGTCGTAGGCCTTGACCACACCAAGCGAGAGCAGGATGGCGCAGGTAAGGAAGGTGAACTTCATCATCGGGATGATGATTTCGGCGTAGAGGCGCCAGAAACTCACGCCGTCGAGCTTGGCCGCGCTCCAGATCTCGGTGTTGATGGATTTGAGCCCCGAGAGCATCAGCGCCATGTAAAAGCCGGCGCCCTGCCAGACCGAGGCGAGGATGATGCCGTACATCGCCGTCTCGGGCTTCGACAGCCAGTCGAAGCTGATCCATGTCAGACCGATCGAGTGCAGCGCGCCCTGTAGCCCGAAGCTCGGGTTGAACATCCAACGCCAGGCAACCCCGGTCACGATCAGCGACACAGCGAGCGGGTATAGGAAGATCGTACGGAAGAACCCTTCACCCCGCTTTTCGCGATCGATCATGGCGGCAAGGATGAAGCCGAAGACAATGGCGAGGAAACTGCCGATGCCCAGCACCAGCATGTTTTTCAGGGCGATGGTCCAGCCCTTGTCCTTGAACAGCCGTTCGTACTGCTTGGCCCAGTCGGTCACATCAATGCCGTAGGTGGCGAATGCCTTGGACGTCGTGAACGACACGTAGATCGTCCACAGGATCGCGCCGATGAACACCACCGCGGTGATCACAACCGCCGGAGTCAACGCAAGCTGCGGCGACCATCGGCTCCACCGAAAGGCCATGCAATCCTCCCTCCTGCACCACAGCCGGCTTTTGCCTCGCTGCGTTCCCTTGCCCTGTTTCAGGGTCGTATTATCGATAATCTAAAGAGGACTGTGCGCTGCCGTCAATGGCCTATTTTCTGTGCGCGCCTCAATCCGTCTCGCCTTCTCGTTGACGTGTTTTTGTCAATCAGCAGACCATCCAATGCTGATGCAAATCTTCGGAACCGAACATAATATAATAAAATCAAGGTACTAAAGACGGTTCACTAACCCGCCGCAGCTGCTAGGCGACCCAGGAGAGGTGAAAAGGCAATTGACAACTGAGCTTCGTTCGGACACCTCATTTCCGTATTAGCGTTCACTACGAAGGCGCATTGGGAGGCTGTCAATAGCCTCGCAGGGTGGACCTACAGGGAGGAAAATATGCAGGGAATCAATGGTGTGGGACATGTCGCCATCAAGGTGACGGACCTCGACCGGTCGCTCGACTATTACGTCAACAAGCTCGGTTTTCCCGAAATGCTCCGGCTCGCAAAGGACGATGGTACCGTCTGGCTGGTCTACCTTCGGATCACTGACGAGCAGTATCTCGAGGTGTTCCCCGGTGCCGAGAACGACCGGGCGCCGGGCTGGAACGCCAATGGCATGAACCACATGTGCCTGACGGTCGACAACATCGACGAGGTGCTGGCGAGGATCGCTGCCGCCGGGCTTGAACTGCTCTTGCCGCTGAAGACCGCTATCGATGGCAACCGCCAGGCCTGGCTTGAAGACCCGGACGGCAACCGCATCGAGCTGATGGAAATGGCGACCGACAGCCTGCAATACGCCGCTATCCAGCGTCTGCGCAGAGAGGGCGCGATCACCTGAAAGGCGAGCGAAACTGCGCGCCATGGCGGAACGAGTGAAGGTGACCCGCACCGAAGACCCGTGTTATCGATGGCGCGCTGATTTGTGCGAAGGATCGCCTGTGCAAGCGCTGGATGGACATCTTGGGTAAAGGTATTGTCCGCCTCCGCGATATTGCTGCACGGACAGGCTTTTCACTCAACACGGTGTCCCTGGCGCTGCGCCACAGCGAGCGCATTCCGGTTGAGACGCGGAACAAGATCCAGTCGGCAGCGCTGGAATTGCGCTATGTCCCCAATCAGATCGCCAAGTCGTTGGTCAGCCGCGAAACGCGGACCATCGGCCTGGTGCTGACCGATATCCTCAACCCGACGCTGACCCAGACCGCACAGGCCGTGGAAATCGCCTTGGCCGCGAAAGGTTATGGCACGCTGTTCGCCACCTCCAACAACACGCTGGAAGAGGAGATCAAGGTCGTCGACATGTTCCGCTCCCGCCAAGTCGATGGCATCCTGATCTATCCAGCCCGCCACCGCGACCTCGAGCACCTGCGGCCGCTTCGACGGGCCAATTTTCCGCTGGTGCTGTTGATTGCCGACCCCGACGCTGGGATCGACGGCGTGAGCGTGGACGATCGCAGCGGCGGCTACCAGGCGACGCGCTACCTCATTGGCCGGGGCCACCGGCGCATCGGCTTTCTCGACGCTTCACATTCAAACGGCAACGACGAAAAGCTTGAAGGTTATCAGCAGGCCCTGACCGAGGCCGGGATCGAGATTGACCGCGACCTCATTGCACCGACCAATGGCCACTACGGACGCCACGGCTATTTCGCCCTCGATATGCTGATGAATGGTGCCAAGCGCCCGACAGCGGTGCTGGCGGATAACGACTCGCTTGCATTGGGCGCGCTGCGCTGGTGCCACAAGCACGGCGTCCGCATCCCCGACGATCTCGCCATCATGGGCTATGACAACATCGCTTTCACCGAGTTCGGCGAACCGCCGCTGTCGACGGTGAACTACGACGCCGCCGCCGTATCGCAAATGGCCGTCGACCGGCTGATGCATCTGATCGCCGCAGGCGAAAAGCTGCCGTCCCCGCGTGTGACCCTGATCAATCCCGAACTCATCATCCGCGAAAGTACGTGATCGATCATGACCATACTCGCATCCGGTCCGCGCCCAGCCCCCCTCGCCAACAATCCCTTGCCCCTGCTGCCCATGGCGCAAGGCGGCTCATGGTACGCCAAGGATGTGGCGGATGCAGATCTGCTGAGTGCCCTGGAGGCAGCCTATCGCGCCGGCATCCGGCACTTCGACACTGCGGCAGGTTACGGCAATGGCAGGTCTGAAACCCTGCTCGGCCAGTTCCTTGAAGGCAAGCGCGAGAGCGTCTTTCTCGCCTCCAAGTCGCACACCGATAACCTCACGGCAGCGGCGAGCCTCGCCGAAGTCGAGGGCAGCCTCAAAAGGCTCGGGGTCGAGTTCATTGACCTCTACTACATCCATTGGCCTCGCGCCGGCCGGGACATGCGCCCCGTCATGGAAGGGCTCGAAATCGCACGCGCCCAGGGCAAGATCGGCGCCATTGGGGTCAGCAACTTCAGCGTTGCGCAAATGGAGCAGGTCTCCGAGGTCGGTCGCATCGACGTCCATCAACTCGGCTACAACCTGCTGTGGCGGTATGCCGAAGTTGAAGCAATTCCCTATTGCCGCGGAAAGGGTATCGCGGTGGTGGCGTACAGCGCCCTCGGTCACGGCATCCTGACCGGAAAATTCGGCCTCGACCCGGGCCTTGTCGCGTGCGATCAGCGTCATTCGATCCTGCCGTTCAGGGCGGATATCTGGCCGCACGTATACGCTGGTGTTGAAGAAATGAAGCAACTCGCCCACAACTTGGGCCTGCCACTCTCGACCCTCGCGATCCGCTGGATCCTGAACCAGCCAGGGATCCACTCAGTCGTCGTGGGGGCTCGCAGCCCCGACCAGGTCACCGCAAATGCCGCCGCGCTGGAACCCGAAATCTCCGCCGGCGCCTTCACCCGCCTGACCGCAATCAGCGACAAAATAATGTCACACGTCCCCGACGCCGGAAACCTGTTCAACCATTACCCGTGAGCGGGCGTAAGTCTGGTCGGCGGCCGTGGGAGTACGCGACACAGTTCCGCGGAAAAGTTGCCAATCGTGATGGAAATGTCACTTCTTTTTGACTTCCGCGCTGCTATTCTACTGTTGAGTTGCGTTGGGCATTGGGGGACTTTTGAATGATTTCAAGAAGTGGTTTGGCTGTTGGCTTTTCCGTTCTGGCGTTTGGCTTGGCCATGTCGCCGACAGCGCAGGCTCAGGACCTGAGCTTTGACAGCCCCTATGTTGAGTTTGGTGCCGGTGGAAACTGGCAAGAACTGGCGCTGGACAACCTTTCGAGTTCCTCGAACTACACACCGAGCTCAACCGAAGTCAGCAATCTTGAACTTGGTGCCGATCTCTACGCCGCAGTGGGTGCGACACTGATCCCGGGGTTGCGAGCCGAGATCCAGGGCAGTTACCACACCAATTCGGGCGCCCGCTTCGACGTGCAGTCTGAAGGTTCAGCGACGCTGACAGCCGACTCAGCGACGTTTATGGTCCTTGCCAACCTGTGGAAAGACTTTGCCGTCACACAGGGGATGACCTTCAGTGTCGGCGCCGGTCTAGGTCTGGGTTCCTCGCAGCAGACCGCTGAGAGCGGTGCCTACACCACGGACATCAATACTACCGGCCTCGCCTACATGATCGGCGCCGGTGTCGGCTTCGACATTGGTTCGGGCATGGTGATCAGTCTGACCTACTCGTTGAGCGGAATCGCTGGCGGCACCAGCGGGCAAGTGGCCTTCGACAGTTCGGATAGCGACGACGAACCCTTTACCGGTGATCTGTCGAGTTCGATGAACCAGTCCCTGACGGTCGGCCTGCGCATCCCGATGTAAGACGGACCTCCGGTCTCTTTGAAGTGAGATTGCTTGAGCCCGGCCACAGTGCCGGGCTCAGTCTATCAGGCAGACGAATTCCTGATACTTGCCGCCCGGCTCCCGCGGAATCTCATCGACATAGCGGAAGTGTATCGTCATGGGCTCGGGCAGCTTCTTCGCGATGGCCTGCCGAATCCTGTCCTCGGTCTCAGCCGAGACGGTGTCTTTTGTGGCAAAGACCACTTCCAGTTCATCGTAGCTGAGCTGACGGAACTGGTGTTGCACCACGTGCACCAGCGACGAGTAGGCCTTGGCGCCAAAGCTCGGCCAGAAGGTCCGGCCGTCCCGGACACGAAAGATGTTGCGGATGCGCCCAACGACCCGATTGAGCACCCCGAAACAGCGACCGCACGAGCAGACCGCGCCACGCTCGGCAAGGTCACCGATATCGTACCTGAGCAGCGGCGTTGCGTAGTTGAAAAGTGGCGTGATCACCAGCCTGCCGGTCTCGCCCGGGGCAACGGGTCGGTCATCCTCGCTCAGCACTTCCACGATCAACGCATCGTCCATGGTGTGGTACCGGCGGGTGTTCGGACACTGCAGAGCAATCACCCCCAGTTCCTCGGCGGAATAAGTGTCATAGAGTTCAGCGCCCAGGTCATTCCGGCAGGCATCGCGCAACTCGGCGTCCACGGTTTCGCCGACCGTAGAGACGCCGAGCAGGCGGAACGGCATCCTCCCCTCCCGTGCCGCACGCGCCGCCATGGCCCGAATAATGGACGGGTAGGTCAGCAGGTAGTCGGGCTTGATCCGCGACAGCCATTCCCATTGCTGCTCGAGACTTGCCTTGGTGTCGAGATGGGCCGACGGCCCGGTTTGCAGAGGCACTGTCGTGACATTGCCCCAGCTCGGTTCGATGACACCTTCAGGGTAGGGCGCCATGGTCTTGAAGTGCACCCGGATCGTCGCATAGGTCTTGCCAAAGTCCCGGCCAGCCCAGAGTTGGGCGCGCAGGTTCATGCCGGATTGCCAACCGTGGCTGATATTGGTGGTTTCCACCGCGACGACCTGACCGCTGGTTCCGGATGACCGCTTCTGTCCTCCAAAGCTGTGCCCGGTGGGCAATTGCAGGCTACGGTAGTCCAGCGGATTTCGCGCCAGCGCACCACGCGTCAGGATCGGAATAGCCGACAGCGCTTCCGGCAAGGTCTTGGCGCTGCTGACGGAAGCAGCGAAAGCGGCATTGGCATAGGCTTCTACCTCGCGTGTGCCAAAGCCGACCAGGCGTTTGAGGTGATGTAGCTGGTACGCGGCGAGTTGAGGCTGATCCATCAGGGCGCCCGCTTCGAGCTGCTTTTGGAAGGCAAACGCCTGCTCTGCCGCCGGTCCGGGTAGTCTCTGGGCCGTCAGCTTGTGGAGTGGGACTGCTCTATCTCTCATGGGATAAGTCTGTATCCTGCGCCGACCGATGGCCATCCATGCCGCGCATTGGTAGTTATCGCAAGCTCTGGGAGGAACGACATTGACCATGACCACACCGCTAGCTCTCCGCCGTCGGCACTTTCTCGGAATTCTTGGCGCGGTGGCGGCCACGTGCGCGTCGCCCGGCCTCGCCTGGGCGGCACAGACCCTGCGCATTGTCGTTGGGACCGATCCCGGTGGCACACTCGATGTTTCGGCGCGCGCCTTCGCGACATTGCTCAAGGACTACCGCGGCGACGCAGCTATCGAAGTGGAAAATGACGGTGGTGGCGGCGGACGCTTTGCCCTGAGCGCGGCGTTCGAGGCCAAGGGTAGCCCCGACCTCATCTCCTTTGTTCCTGGCAGCATGATCTATGGGGCGTTGTCCGACGACGAGCTGTCCAGCCAGTTCGCTGCCGTGCAGTTCCTCGGCTCGCTCGGCCGTGACCAGCGCGTGCTATTTGTTACGGAGAGGGCCGGCGTCAAGAGCTTTGCCGAGCTCCTTGCGTCACAAAATGCAATCACGGTGCCGACGCCGCGTGCCACGTCATCATCACATTTCGAGACGCTACTGACCAATGCAGTGAGCGGCAGCCGCATCAAGCCGGTTGGCGGCTATGGCAGCGCCGGTCGCAAGGTGGCAATCATGTCGGGCGAAGTGAATGCAGCACTGGGCTCCTACGATACGTTCTCAGACCTTGTCGCTGATGGTACACTTATGCCCATTCTCGCCCTCAACGCTCCCATAGCCGGGTCTGCGCTGGCCGACCTCCCTGTGCTCAGCAGCTTCGCGAACACCGAGACCAAAAGGCAGATCCTCGACATCATGACTGCCGCCGCAGAATCCGACCAGATGGTTATCGTGCCGCCCGACATTGACGCGGTGAGCTTCGCCGCCCTCGAAGCAGGCTTCGTCGCCTGCGCGCCCAAGGTTACTGACGCATTGCGCGCCACGAGCGGCAACGGGTCGGCGTTGCCGGTCGATACTGCAGCGCTAAGACAGACCATCAGCGCCATCTTTTCCGAGCGGGAGCTATACGCCAAGGTGCTGAAGTCGGCAGTCGCGTGCGGAGCAGCCCTGAGTGATGGACAGGCCTGCGTCCTGTAGGCAAAAGGTGGGCAGATGATGATCACTCCGTTTGATCGGCCGGACGCTCTTGTCGGTCTCGGGGTAGGGTCGCTCATTGGCGTCATCATTGGGCTGGTGCCCGGTGTCAGTGCCCGCGCAGCATTGCTCATCATAACGCCGTTTCTGCTTGGTCTGCCACCGCTGGTGGCGGCCATCCTGCTAGTTGCCATGCATGCCGCTGCTCAGGTGTCGGGAACTGTTCCGGCTGCCTTGTTCGGCGCACCGACGTCTGCGGCGGAGGCCGCAACTGTCATCAACGGCTATCCGCTGTCGCTTCGCGGCGAGGCATCGCGGGTGGTTGGTGTGATCCTTGGGTCAAGCGCCTTCGGAGGCGTAGCTGGTGCACTGGTACTGCTGCTGGTGGCGCCCTTCATGGCCAAGGCGCTGCTGTTCATCGGCACCCCAGAGGTTGCCGCTCTGGCCTGCCTGGGGCTGGTGGGCATCTCGGCAGTTTCAAGCAGTGGACTGCCCGCGGGAATTGCCCTCGGCGCGCTGGGAATCCTCTGTTCGACCGTCGGGGTTGATCCCATCCAAGGCGTCGTCAGGCTGACCTTTGGCGTGCCTCGACTAATCGACGGGTTCGGCATTCCTGCGGTCATAGCGGGTATCATCGCTATCCCCGAACTGCTGCGCCACGAGCGAGCGACAGAGCGGACACGCGCCAAGCCGGCGCTCCGCCTGACCATCGATGGCCTGCTCGAACCGTTCCGGCACCTCGCCCTCTCCCTCAAGTCGGCTGCCATCGGGGTGCTCGTCGGCATCACCCCCGGGATCGGCACCAGTGTTGCGGTCTGGATGTCCTACGGCATGGCCGCACGCGCGAGCCCACGTGAACTGCCGTTCGGGGAGGGGGCCGTCGAGGGTATCGTTGCACCCGAAGTGGCCGCCGGCTCCAAGGAGGGCGGGGCTTTTATCCCGACCCTGTTCCTCGGCGTGCCGGGGAGTTCCGGCATGGCGATCATCCTCGCTGCTTTCGCCATGATCGGCATCCAGGTGGGCCCGGCGATGATGCGCGTCCAGCCCGAACTACCCGCAGCCATAGCCCTGACCATCGGTGCCTCCAACCTGCTGGGGCTTGTGATCTGCCTGCTGTTTGCGCCGCTTTTGCTCCAACTGGCGCGCCTGCCGCGTCGCGGTATCGCCGTTGTCTCGCTTTGTAGCGCGCTGATCGCCACCTACTATACCGCACCAAACGCTGCGACCGTCTGGCAGATGCTCGGCTTCGGCATATTCGGGCTGCTGCTGATCCGCGCCGGCATAGCGCGCGCGCCCTTCCTGCTCGGGTTCATTATCGGGCCGGTGCTCGAATCTGCCCTGCAGCGCTCAACCATCCTTTATGGCTGGGGGACACTGCTTCGCCCGGGCGTCCTGATCTTGCTCGGACTGACTGCAGCGCTGGTGTTTGGCGCGCGCCTGACGCGGCGCCGGGGAGCGGCACGGGCAACTGCGCCGAACGGCGTTTCACCCGCTGCCATCGCTCCGCTCGGCCTCGGGGCCGCAACTGCCATTTTGACGCTGTTTGTAAGCCAGTACTATGCCCCGATGTCCGCCATGATGCCGCGCGTCGCCGCCATCACCACCCTTGGGGCGCTCGCGGTGCTCGCTGCGCTGCAACTGCTGCGACGGCCGCCGGCCAAGCCCGTTGAGACGATCGAATGGCTTCCGGCGGGGCTGGGGTTGGTGGGACTTGCAGCCGCGAGCCTCGTCGGCTGGGTGGCATTGCTGTTGCCACTCGCGGCATTGCCACTCTCCCTGATACGTCCACGTGCCCGACAAGACATCAACAGCGAGGTCTCAACATGAGCCCAGTGAGTGCTCAGGATCTGGCCGATGCGGCCGAAGACTATGCCTATGCCGTGGCCAACTGCGCTGGTTGCACCGACTACCATGCGACACGCCCCTATCTGGTGCTGTCGGGCGAGCGCATGGGTGCAGAGCGCGACAAGGAACAATTCGGCGCACTTGCTTCTGGCCTGTTCCCCGCCTCGGGTGATTTGCTGATTGCCGGAGCAGCCGACGCGGGGCTGCTGGAGTTCGCACTGGATGTGCTGGGGACCAGGCTGCACCAGGTCCACGTCGCCGATCTCTGCCCTTCACCGCTCCACGCCAGTGAACGTCTCGCGAAACGGCGCAGCGCTCCACTCACCACCTTTGTACGCGACCTGACGGCGGCGGCTCCATTTGGCAGCTACGACATGATCATAGCGCACCTGATCCTCCACTTCATGCCGCCAGCCGGGCGTCTCCGCTACCTGCGGCTGTTGCAGCAGATGTTGAAACCAGGGGGAGTCGTTATCGTGGCCACCTCCGGCGGACGGCTAGTGCCTCGAGCCCCCGGCGATCACGCTCAGCAGATACTCGACGCCCTTGCCGAGCGCCACATTTCGCTGCCGGCCACCGTCTCTGAACTCCGCGCGCGCATTGCCTCCATCGTCAACCGCCCACCAACTGAAAGCGCCATGGTCGACCTGCAGCACAGCGATCGCAATTTTGATCCGGATGAGTTCCGAACTTCGGGCGCCTACGAAGCGGCGGGATTGCGCATTGTCGATGTCCACAAGTTCCATTCCGACAACGGGGGCCGCACCCGCCGACGCACCTACACGGTCGCCAAAGCGGCGCCTTGAGCCCGGAGGCACCTCGGTGCATAAACCGGATGGACTTGGTAAATCGTAGGCTACTGAGTAGCAGACCAGCGCCGCTTCAAACCCAGAGTGTCAGTAGAGCCAGAAAGGAATGGCGGAGAGAAAGGGATTCGAACCCTTGAGACGGTTCCCCGCCTACACACTTTCCAGGCGTGCGCCTTCGACCACTCGGCCATCTCTCCGCATGCAACCACACCAGGCGGTGAACTGCAGTGCCTGTGCCGATGATACGGCGGAAGCGGCGGTCAGACCCCTTCGCAAGCGGGCGCACTATACTCAGGAACGTGCCGACCGCAAGGGATCAGATCGATGTCTTTGGCCATAGTTTTCATGCCTCGGTTGGCGATGATCTTGTGCACGGGCGAAGGGGCGTGCGACAAGTGCCTTGAAGTGGGGCGGTCGCTCCTCAGACGCTGAAGGTTCGGCAGACAGAGATGCGGCTCATTGTGCGAGTGTTGGGCACCTGGCTCGTTGGCCTAGCGCTGATCCTGCTGATCATTGATGGCACAAAGTCGTTGGGCGCCGATCATCTGGTGCTGACCTCATTCGAGCAGACCTGGAGCTGGATCAACGCCGAAAGCCTCGCTGCTGCGCGGACATTCATTGCGAGCCGCCTGTTCGGCCCTGTCCTCGAAGTGAGCGTGAATGCTATTCTGGCTTTCCCCGGTTGGGCGGTGCTGGCGGTTCCCGGGGCCTTGCTGGCATGGCTTGGCCGGTCGCGGCGCACCCGGCTCTTTGTGCGGCATGACCAGATCTGACGGGCTGCCATGACCCTCCACAGTCACGATGGATTTGTCCGCTTTATCGCCGGGTTACCGGCCACCACCACTGTCGCGCAGTGGGGGAGTTTGGTCGCGAAGGTAGGTGGCAAGGTGTTCTGCCTCCTGGGCGACACGGAAGGCGCAATTGCGTTCAAGGTCACCGAGATCGCCTATGCGGGGCTCGTTGACCTGCCGGGAATCGCTCAGGCCCCATATTTCGCCAAGGGACAATGGGTGCTGGTTAATCCCGGAGCGCTGGAGGAAGTTCTGCTTGCCGGCTACCTGACTGAAGCCCATCGGCTGATTGCTGGAAAACTCACGCGCAAGGCACGGGCGGAACTCGGCCTATAGCGGCTTGACGGTGTAGATCTCCAGCGTTGCGCCGGGAACGCTGACCAGCTTGAGCCAATCGGGCAGCGTGTGTTGTGCATAAAGGTGCACGAATGCGCCTGCGTCCGCATCGGGCAGGCCTTTGAGTTCCGGCATCGAGGGGCAGATCACAACGAGCGAAATGCCGCGCGAAACGAGGATGGCGCGCGCCTCTGCGATCGGGGCGTTGAAGAAATCGAAGCTGTCGTGCAGCCCGGCGACATCGCGGTGATAGGGGGCGCCGACCACTTCGTGCGGCGTGAAGGCCAACAGGTGGGACCCCAGGTCGATCGGGGCCATGATGCGCGCTTTGGGCAGGCCAGCCAGTGGTACGAAAGCGGCCGGCATCAGGCAACTTGCCTTCTGTGCTGATTGCGGCGTGTTGTCCGGAGCACTCGTGGCGCCGGGGAGCAGTGTGAGGACGGAGTTGGCCATCAGGGCGAGGGCAAGTCCAGCAAAGCCCACCCACCCGGCCACGAGACCCATCACCGGAAAGACACCCTTTTGCGCAAGATAGCTGGCCCGGGCGGCAACAATGAGTGCCGCACCGGCTGGCGCCGCCAATGTCGTCGCGAGCCGGGCGCCACGCACCTGCAGCAGCATCACAGCGATTGCGAGGAGCAGTACAACCGCATAGGCCACCCATCGGCTGCGCCACGCCGTGTTGGGATGGAACAGGTGATACAGCGTCACCAGGACTGCCAACAGGGGAGGCAGGCCGACAGCCGCGACGTAACTCGGGTTGCTGAAGAACGCAACCCAGAGCGGCTTGGCCTCATCAATCCGGTCGATCCAATGGGTGATCAGCCATGGGTCGAGATTTGAATAGGCGCCGTGAAAGCAGGTGGGGAACACCTGGTAGAGCAGCGCAACCACGGCCACGCCAGCAAAGCCGCCTGCCGCCAGCCGTTGTGTTGGCACGCGGCGCGCCAGAGGCAGGAGCGACAGCAGCACAAAAAACAGCCCGGTGCCGACCGCAGCCGCAGCGTAGACCACTGAAATCGCATCGCAATACGGCTTGAACCAGCGCTCTGGGGGGAGGGCCAGGACCAAAAGTGCCAGTGTGCCGAATGCGAAACTTGCGCCAAAGTTGCGCAGCAAGGCCGCGTGGCGACCATCGATGACCCAGATGAGCCCGGCGGCAAGCGCCCCTGCTACGGCCGTGGGCAGGCTTTCGGCGCCAATTGCGATGGCACACGCTGTTGCGAGGCCTGCTGCAAATGCCATGCGGGACCGCTCAATTGCCTCGATGAGACAGAGCAGCATGGTCAGCGCCAAGAGGATCTGCACGGAGTGATGGTCAATACGGCCGGGCGCAAACTCGACCATTGAGATCAATGAGAAGGCCGGCAGGACCAGCCCGGGGAGAGCGGCCTCTGGGCCGGCGAGGCGGACGCTGATCCCGGCGCTCAGCTGCATCAGGACACCCAAAAGGAGCAGCGGCCATACATAGGCGGCGACCGATTCCGTCAGGTCCCCCGCCAGCGGGTGAAGCAGAAGCATCAGCCCGGCGATCGGGGCATCGATCAGCCGTGACCAGTGCATTTCTGCGCCGAATGGCGTGTTGAGCCTGTGCTGGATCAGGTCGTACCAGCCCTGGCCGCCAAGAAAGTCGCGGATTTCGACGAGACGCATGGCATCGTCGGTATCGTTGAACAGGGGCACTGAGCCTTGCGTCAGCACGGCTCGCGCCACATAGGCTGCGGCTGTGAGCGCAAACACCAGGGCAAAAAGCCTCCAGTCCACTCCATTGCGCTGCGTCGTCATCAAGTGCTCCCAGTCGGGAAGACACTAGGCCCGTCGCCGTTAAGATCGGCTGAAACGCGGAGGCGGTTGACGAAATCTCCGCTGCCTCATCTACTCAGATTGCATTCAAGAGGGGGCGAACGTGGTTGCAGGTCTTTTGTTCATCATCGGGCTGGTTTCGGTGCTGGTGAGCGTGGTGATGCTGGGCTTAGGTGCGCCGGGGGTGCTGCAAATGGCGCAAGCTGCGCTGGCAGCGCCTGATGCCAGCTACTTGGCCGTTGCCATGGATGTGGCGCGAACCACGTCGTGGTCGGTGGCGCCCATCGTGGGCGGGCTGCTGCTGATGGGCGTGGCCCGCATCATAATGTTGCTCGCCGCCATCAATCGAAGCCTGCGGGGCGCGGCCTGACGAAATAAAGACGGGCGACCGCTCGGGTCGCCCGCTCACAAGTCATGGATATCTGGACGAAGTCAGGTGCGCGGCTGCGGCACGAGGCGCAGATACGGCCGCACCGTCTTCCAGCCCTCCGGGTACTTCTCCCGAGCCGCTTCGTCGGTGACGGATGCCACGATGATCACGTCTTCTCCGACCTTCCAGTTCACAGGAGTTGCCACCTGGTGGCGTGCTGTCAGTTGCAGGCTGTCGATGACGCGAATGATCTCGTCGAAGTTGCGGCCGGTCGACGCCGGATACTCGATCTTGAGTTTTACCTTCTTGTCGGGGCCGATCACGAAGACCGAGCGGACGGTGAGGGAATTGTCGGCATTGGGGTGGATCATGTCGTACTTGCGGGCGATCTCCTGGGTGGGATCGGCGATGAGCGGAAAGTTGAGTGCCGTGCCCTGCGTCTCCGCAATGTCGGCTGCCCAGCCGGCGTGGTTTTCGAGCTTGTCCACGGAAAGGCCCAGCACCTTGACGCCACGCTTGTCGAACTCGGGCTTCAGCTTGGCGGTATAGCCGAGCTCAGTCGTGCAGACCGGCGTGAAGTTCTTGGGGTGCGAGAAGAGAACAGCCCAGCTGCCCTCGATATAGTCATGAAAGCGGATATGGCCTTCTGTGGTGTCGGCCTCGAAATCCGGGGCGATGTCGCCGATGAGAATTGCCATCTGGGTCTTCCTTTGCAAACCGCTGCTGCGCCGGATCGGTTGGCGCGCACTGCCAGCACTATCCTCCCCACATGGCAGCAAGGCGACCAAGTCAGAGAAAATATCTTTGCAAGTTTAGAGGGTTAGGCGGAACAGGCGCTTAGTATTGCTGGATCGGAAAGGATAGCGGTCCCGAGCGCGCTAGATCAGGCCGGGCGGGCCTTGCATGACCAGGCGGTCCATCGCGAACAGGACGAGCGCGGGGAGGATCGCCAGCGTAATCGCAAGCGGCTGGCTCAGGCGCGCGACTCGGCCAATCAGGAACACCACGACGATGAGCAGCACCGAGGCAAACAGCGTCGCGGCGTGGGAATAGAGCGCGGCAAGAACGATGGGCGACATGATCTGCTCCACGCGTAGGGAGCCTCATACTGTCACCCTTAGTGCTGCCATGCCGTTGCCGACATGGCTCGCCCTTGCTTCAAACTTGACGACAATTGGTTTCGCTTACTGCGCCGTGGCAGCAGCTTTCGGCGCGCCCTTGGTCCAGGTGACGCTGCCATCAAGCGGGATGACGGAAAGCGACATCTTGCCCGAGCCCTGCTGCAGTTCGCGGGTGTGAGCGAGGTAGACCAGTGAATTATTCTCGGCGTCATAGATGCGCGACACCCTGAGGCTCTTCCAGATCAGCGAGCGGGCCTGCTGGAAAATCTCCTCGCCGCCCTTGTTCATGTTGATGTCGCCGACGGTGATCGGGCCGGAGGCGTTGCAGTCGACAGCCGAGTAAGAAGGGTCCTCGAACCAGTTGCCCTGCTGCAGGCGGTCGATGACGCTGCGGTTGAAGTAGGCCACATGGCAAACGACGCCCTGCACTTTAGGGTCGGCGACGGCCTCGACGGAGATGTCATTGCCGGTCCAGTCGACCCCCACGCTACCAACATTGGTCGACTTCGCATCACCACAGGCGGCGAGCGAGACCGCGACGATGGCGGCGAGACCCAGAGTTGCTATGCGCTTGATCATGGACGGCATCCTTGTTGGCCGGGTTGCGACGCGCCGAATGTGGTGCGTGCCAGCCCGCTCCACAATAGTTTACCGGTCCGATTGCTTGAGGCGCTTCTCGAGCGCGCGGACCAGCAGCGACAGGGTGATGGTCATAGTCAGGTAGAGGAAGGCCACGACGTTGTAGGTCTCGAAGAACTTGAAGCTTCCCGACGAGTAGACTTTGCCCAACTGGGTGATGTCCTGGACGCCGAGGGCTGAAACCAGGGCGGAATCCTTGATCATCGAGACGAAGTCATTGCCGAGCGGTGGCAGGATAGTGCGGAGGGCCTGCGGGGCGACGATGTGGCGGAAGGTGTTCGCCCGCGATAACCCCAAAGACCGCGCCGCTTCGATCTGGCCGCGGTCGACCGCCTCAATTCCGGCGCGAAAAATCTCGGCGATGAACGCCGAATAACAGACCGTGAGTGCGACGATGGCGCGGGCGGTGAAATCGAACTCGCGGACGGTCAGCGCTTTGATCCAGCCCTGCGAGAGCAGTGGCGTCAGCACCCAGTTGGCCGCGACCACCATGGCGGGAGCGCCGACAAAGGCGACGTAGAACAGCGCGACGAGAATGGGTACGCCGCGGATGATCTCGACGTAAAAGATCGCGACCTGCTGCAGCCACGGATTGGGCGAGGTGCGGGCAAGGGCGACCACCAGTCCGAGGGCGGATGCAAGGGCGAACGCCAGCAACGTTACCCAAAGCGTCGTGATCACGCCCTTGGTGAGGGTATGGAAGATTTCGGCGTAGCCCGCGTCAGCGACGATGGCCCAGAGCGTCAACAGGCCGAGAAGCGCGATGGCAAGGAGCCACCACGGGAAGGGTTTCGAACGGGACTTCGGAGGGGATGCCGGCATGGAGAGGGGGACGCGAGCCAAACGGTCGCGTCCCGCAGGAGCCTTACTTGGCCTGGCCGTATTCGAAGAACCATTTCTTGATCAGCGCATCGAGCGTGCCGTCGGCGCGCATCTGGTCGATGGCTGCGTTGAACGGCCCGACGAGATCGGAACCGGGAGTGAGGATCAGCCCGAGCGGCTCGGACTTGATCGGCTCGCCGACCTGCTTGAAGGCCCCTGGATCGGCGCCGATATAGCCGGCCGAAGCGGCCTGGTCGGCGATCACCGCGTCGACGTCGCCGGACTTCAGGGCCTGCACCGAGGCGCCGAAGGTGTCGAACAGTTTGACGCGCGGGTTGGCTTCGTCGCCGTCGAGCACATCGTAGATCGCAGTGTAGAACGCCGAGGTGCCCGACTGGGCGCCGAACAGCAGGCTGGTGTCCTCAGCAAAGCTCTTGAAGCCGGTGATGCGCTTCTCGTCGGCACGCACCAGGAAATACTGGTCGACGGTGATGAAGGGCTGGGTGAAGTCGATCTGCTCTTCACGCTCGGCATTGATGGTGATGCCATCCGCGCCGACGTCGAACTGGCCCGTCTTGACCGCCTCGATCATCACGTCCCAGGCCGAAAGGCTCCACTCGACCTTGGCGTTGAGACGCTTGCCGATCTCATTGATCAGGTCGTACTCGAGCCCGATCCCCTCATTGGTCTTGGGGTCGGCGAAGTTGAGCGGATAATAGGCGTTCTCGGTGACCGCCTTGATGGTGCGGCCGGCAAGATCGGGCAGCTCGGCAGCGGAACCCGGCAACGCGAGCGAGAGCGCCAGCAACGGCGCGGCGAGGGCGGCGATAAACGACTTCATGAGGCGGCATTCTCCCGGATTCGAGGGGCGGGCGCTGGCCCGCCGGGCAATCATTGCGGCGACATTAGCCACGATAGCGCTGCGCCCTCAACCGGATTCTGGGAAACAGCCTTCTGCGTTTCAGTCTGCCGTTGGATTGGCTTTGTGCAAAGCGGAAGGACCGTGCGGCCGGTCGATATGACCGAGGTCGCGCTCGGGGTCGATCCGGTCGCGCACCAGTTGCTTCAACTGCTTGACGTCGGGAAAGCCGCCATCGCGTTTCCGCTCCCAGATCAGCACGCCGTCGAGATGGATTTCAAAGATGCCGTCGGTGCCGGGCTTCAGCGTCACCTCACCCATTTCAAGGCTGAACGTGGAGAGCACTTCCTGCGCCATCCATGCGGCGCGCAGCAGCCAGTTGCACTGTGTGCAGTAGGTGATGGTGAGGATGGGCTTGTCCATGCTCACACCTGCGGGTCCGACCAGTTCGAATAGATGCTGGTGGGAAGGATCAGCACGTCATCTTCCTCTTCGCCGGCCTTCTGCTTGAGCGCGACCAGTTGCGCGGTGGTGGCATTGACCCGCTGCGCGAGGAGGCGCGCGATCTGCAGCAGCCAGGAGGGATGCGCCTCCAGCACCTCAATGGCATTGTCGATGATGTAGAGCTGCACATCGGTCACCGCCCGCACAGTCGCCGAGTGCGGGCGACCGAGCAGCACCGACATCTCCCCGAAGATTGCGCCGGGCTGGCGGATCGAGGCGACAAACTTTTCGTCGCGGATGATCTCCACCTCACCTTCCTTGAGAACGATCAGGCTGCCAGACAGCGGACCGCCCTGCTGCATGAGGATACGACCGGCAGGAAAGTAGTCAAAGCGCAGCCAGTTTTGGGTCGGCGTCTCAGTCATGGTGTGTCCTCTCGTCGACCGGACGATGGTAGCTCAGGTTCACACCGTTGCGAAGCGTCCCGAGCCGAATGTCAGGGCTGTTGGTTCCTGACGCCAAAGCGGATAGGACACGCTGGCGCCGGTCAGCTGCCGGACGCATCCCCGAAATCTCCCGTCCCCGGTCAATTGCCGGGCGCGATAGAGGAGCCAGACATGTCTGAACCTGCCGTCCTCGGCCGCGAGGCCGCCATTCCGCTCACGCCCGAGACTGCTATTCTCGACCGCGTCCCCAATCCGCACCCCGACATCGACTACCTGATCCGCTTCGCGGTGCCAGAGTTCACCGCGCTTTGCCCGATCACCGGGCAGCCGGATTTCGCGCACCTCGTCATCGACTATGTGGCGGATCGCTGGATGATCGAATCCAAGTCGCTCAAGCTCTTCATGTTCTCGTTCCGCAACGCGGGCGCATTCCACGAAGCGACCACCATCGATATCGCCAAACGCCTGGTCACGGCGCTGGAGCCGCGCTGGCTCCGGATCGGCGGCTACTGGTATCCGCGCGGCGGCATTCCGATCGACGTCTTCTGGCAGACCGGTGCACCGCCAGCCAACCTCTGGCTACCCGAGCAGGGCGTCGCATCCTATCGCGGCCGCGGCTAACGTATGGGTCTGGCGGCGCACGGCGCTCGTGGCTAAGAGATCTGATCGACTATCTGAGGACTTGGTCTTGAGCGAAACCACGACGCCGCTGCCCCAGCGCTATCAGCTGTTCGATATGGCCCGCGGCGTTGCGATCCTCGCCATGGTGGTGTTTCACGTCGCCTGGGACCTTTACTATTTCGGGTTCTCGCCGACCGATGTCACCACCGATCCGCCCTGGGTGGCCTTCCAGAAGACCATCCTCACCAGCTTCCTGCTGCTGGTGGGCGGCGGGCTGGTGCTCGCGCATGGCAAGGGCATCCGATGGCGCGGCTTCTGGCGTCGTTTCGCCATTCTGCTGGTCGCGGCACTGCTGGTGACGGCCGGTACCTACTGGATGTTCCCCGACTATTTCGTCTTCTTCGGGGTGCTGCACGCCATCGCACTGTTCTCTCTGATGGCGCTTCCCGCCTTGCGGCTTACGGGATGGCAGGCATTGCTGCTGGGGACGGCAGTGGTTCTGGCGTCCTTTACCTTCACCGATACGATCTTCACGCAGCGCCAGCTCGCCTGGATCGGGTTCTGGCCGGTCTCACCGCCTACTGCCGACCTTGTGCCGATCCTGCCCTGGTTCGGTGTGGTGTTGATCGGCATGGGCGGCATGCGGCTGGTATTGACGAGCCAGATCGCAGTGCGGTTTCAGGCCTTTCACAGCCGCGAGCCGGCAGTGCGGGGCCTCGCCTTCCTAGGGCGGTGGAGCCTGCCGTTCTATGTTCTCCACCAGCCGGTGATCATCGGCATCCTCTGGGCGTTGATGCAGCTCCAGTCACCAGTGCTAACGCCGCCGATCGCCCAGACCGACCAGGCGGTGAGTTTTTCCGCGTCCTGCCAGCAGAGTTGCGAGGCGGCCGGCGGGGAAACCGGCCACTGCACGCGTTATTGCTCGTGCGCGCTTGACCAGATCGAGACGGGCAACCTCTGGGATGCCATCGATCTCGCCAGCCGCACGGCAGAGCAGCAGGTCAAGATCGATGCATTGACCAAGCTCTGCCGCGCCATGGCGAACTAGGGGCGGTCAGGCCTTTTCCATGTGGCCGCCGAATCCGAGCCGCATCGCAGAGAGCATCTTTTCGGCGAAGTTGTGCGTCTGCCGCGACCGGAACCGCGTGTAGAGCGAGGCGGTGAGCACCTCAGCCGGCACCGCTTCTTCGATCGCCGCCTCCACCGTCCAGCGTCCTTCGCCGGAATCCTCGACATAGCCGGAGAAGCCATCGAGATGCGGGTCACGCGCGAGTGCTGCCGCTGACAGGTCGAGGAGCCATGAGGTGACCACGCTGCCGCGCCGCCAGACTTCGGCAATGTCAGCGACATTGAGCGCAAAGCGTTCGTTGACCGGCAGCGCCTCGGCATTCTTGCTCTCGAGGATGTTGAAGCCCTCGGCATAGGCCTGCATCATCCCGTACTCGATGCCATTGTGGATCATCTTGACGAAATGACCTGCGCCTGCGGGACCTGCATGGATATAGCCCTGCTCGACGCGTGCGTCCGACCCGGTGGCGCGTTGGGTTGGAGGAATATCCCCGCGGCCCGGGGCGAGCGCGGCAAAGATCGGGTCGAGGTGGGTGACCGCGTCAGTTTCGCCGCCGATCATCAGGCAATAGCCGCGCTCGAGCCCCCACACGCCGCCAGAGGTTCCAACATCGATGTACTGGATGCCGGTCTTTGCCAGCTCGGCCGAGCGGCGCATGTCGTCCTTGTAGTAAGTGTTGCCGCCATCGATGATGATATCGCCCGGCGCGAGGCATGAAGCGAGATGGGCGATGGTGCCTTCGGTGATTTTGCCGGCGGGCAACATCACCCACAGGGCGCGGGGGCCATCCGTCAGCGAGGCGACCAGCCCCTCGAGCGTTTCCGCGGGACGTGCACCGTCCTTGCTGAGGTCGGCACGGGCCTGGGCGCTGATGTCGTAGACCGCGCAATCATGGCCGGCGCGCATCAGCCTGCGGGCGATATTGCCCCCCATCCGGCCTAAGCCGATAATCCCGATCTGCATCCTTGGTCTCCGTTTTCTGCAAGGTCGAACCGATGTTATACGCGTTCTCGATCATGGGGGGATGAACATGCGAGTCGTGATTACAGGTGCGGCAGGAAATCTTGGCAGCAAGCTCCGGGAGCATCTCGAAGCTGCCGATTGGTGCGAGAAGATCGTCGCCATCGATGTGCATGCGTTCGACGTCGGCCCCAAGACCGAACTGGTTCTGGCCGATGTGGGCGACCCAAATGACGCCAGGTGGCTGGCCCCGGTCCGCGCCGCCGATGCGGTGGTGAACTACGCCTCGGCCAATCCGGCGCCCAACGGTAACTGGACGGAGTCTGCAAAGTCCTTCGACATGACGATGAACCTTCTGGAGCAGGCGGGTGGCGATCGCCCGTGCCGCTTCATCTTTGCCTCCTCCAACCACGCTATGGGTGGCTACAAGGATGCGCCGCTGCCGGCCGACGGCAAGCTGAGGATGGAGACGCCGCCGTTGAGCGGTACCCGCTTCTATGTTCCGGGCGTGGGCTATCAGTACGGCGCGGCCTACGGAGCGACGAAGATTTTGGGCGAACGCGCCGTTGCGATGCGCGCTGCCGCGACGGGAGGCCGGCTCACCGGGGTGTCGCCGCGTATCGGCTACTGCCAGCGCGGCGAGAACGTTGCGACGACGCTGCAATCGAGCGGCGCCAAGCCGGGAGATGCCTCGGGGCAGGACCCCGCGGAGATGGCGCGCGATTTTCGCTGGTTCCGCAACATGTGGCTTTCCAACCGGGACCACAACAGCCTGATCGAGGCGGCGCTGCGCGCTGACGCGTCCCGCTGGCCGGCACCGGCAATCGTGGTCTCGGGCGTTTCCAACAATCGGGGCATGGCCTGGGACCTCGAGGAGGCGGCCAAATGGATCGGCTACCGCCCGGTCGATGACGTGTGGACAGAACTCGCCAAGGCCGGGATGGCCTGAGCCTTTCCGGGGCTACGGCGCCAGATCTGCCGGGACCGGAGGCGGCTGGTAGAGCACCGTGATCTTGATGCGGCCGTTGCCAGCGAGATACGGATCGTTGGGGAACAACGGATCGGCGGCGGCGCTGCCCGTCACCGAGCGGATGTGATCGTCAGACAGGCCAAACTCGCTGAGAATGCTACGAGCGACGTTGGCGCGGTCGGTGGAGAGTTCCCAGGCGCCGTAGCCTGGATCATTGTAGACCGCACCGGCCGCCGTGTGGCCAGAAATGACCACCTGGCTGCCGAGCTTTTGCAACTGCGGTGCAAGCGCCGCGATGGCCTTGCGGGTCAGCTCATAGGGGAACTTCGAGCCTTCGGGGAACATCGGGCGTCCCTCCTGGTCGGAGATCTCGATGTCGAGCCCCTCTTCGGTCACGTCCACCCGCAGGCTGTCGGCGATCGAGGTGATATCGGGCATCGCCTGCCAGGCCTGCCGGATGCTGGCCGCAGCGGCGTGGTAGTCATTGTTCAGCTTGGATTTGAGATCGACCGACGACGACTTGGTGGTGTCGTGTTCAGCGCCGCCCTTTTCGCCCATGCCGCCCATCGACTGCACTTTCGGGCCGGCGAGCGAACTGTCGGGCGCGGTCATGGCGTCCATGCGGGAATCCGCAACGACCTTGGCACCCTTGTCGTCGAACGCCTGCCCGGCCATCACGCCACCGGCGCCGCTGGTGGTTTCGGAGACGTTCGGGGGTGCGAAATAGTCGGCGAGACCCTTCTTCTGCTCGGGCGTCGTCATGCTGATGAGCCACAGCAGCAGGAAGAACGCCATCATCGCCGTCACGAAGTCGGCGTAAGCGATCTTCCACGCCCCGCCATGGTGGCCGTGGCCACCCTTCTTGACCTTCTTGATGATAAACGGCTGGTCGTCCGAGGCCATGGCGATCCCTATCGCTTAGGAGGGGGTCAGGTCAGCGCCGGCAGGCTGGCCGTAGCTTCTTCGACTTCGGCAAAGGATGGGCGAACTTCCGACATCAGCGCCTTGCGGGCGAACTCGATGGCGATCGGCGGGCCATAGCCAGCCATGTTGGCGAGGAGGCCGACCTTCATCGACAGGAAGTATTTCGATTCAGCCTCGAAGATGCCGCGCAGCGACTGCGCCATCGGGCCGAAGAAGCCGTAGGAGATGAACACGCCGAAGAACGTACCCACCAGAGCGCCGCCGATCATGTGACCGAGCACTTCGGGCGGCTCGCTGATCGAGCCCATAGTGTGAATAACGCCAAGCACGGCGGCCACGATGCCCAGCGCCGGCGTACCGTCTGCGAGCGCCTGGATGGCTGAGACCATCCGCTCGGACTCCTGGTGATGGGTCTCGAGCTCCTCATCCATCAGCGCTTCCATTTCGTGCACGACGCGCGTGCCGAGCGTCACCATGCGCAGGTAGTCACAATAGAACTCCACCGCATGGTGGTTGTGCGCAAAGGTCGGGAATTGCTGGAAGATCGAGGATTCTTCAGGATTTTCGATGTGCGGCTCGAGCGCCAGCACGCCGCGCGACTGCATCAGCTTGTAGATGGTGTATTGGAGGCCCAGCAGTTCGACATAAGCCGCCTTGTTATAGCGCGGGCCGCGGAACAGGATGCCGAAGATGCCCATGCTCTGCTTGAGCACAGGGCCGGTATTGCCGATCACGAAGGCGCCGATGGCCGCCCCCAGGATGATCAGGAATTCGAAGGGCTGGAACAGCACATCGATGTGTCCGCCCGGCGCCATGTAGCCACCGAAAACGCTGGCGAAAATGATGACAGTTCCGACGATGAGCCGCACGCGCCCGCACTCCGATGTTACGCCCGCTGGCAGGTTTGCCGCAGCGTCACATGGGGTGGTCCCATGAGGGCACTACTGCTCGCTCAGATCGTCCAGCATCCTGCCGTGCTCACCCAAAGTCGGGGAGCGCAGTTGGTAGCTCAATCTCTGCTGTCACGGTTAAGATCAGGCTAATTTCGCCCTCGACACGGAGGGTGCGACACCATGTTCTCGTGGGGAGCGCCGGCCTACTCGTGCATGTAGGAGCGGGTCTGGCGTGAGCGGGGTCTTGGCGGGCCTTTGGGCGGCGCGGTGAGCGCCGTCAGGATGCGGCTGAGCAGCGCCTGGTCCTTGTCACGGCCCGCAAGGTTGCGGCGCAATTCGACGAGGAGGGCCGAAGTGGCGTCGAGGCGCGCGCAGGCGATAGTCGCGATGTGGAGCGCCAGCTCAGCGTTTTGCCCCAGGTTCTCCACCGCATCTTCCATCACGCGCACGCTGACGAGCCCGTCCGCGCGGACAGTGGCACTGTGCGGCGTGCCGAGGAGCGCCGCCATTTCGCCGATCACGGCACCGGGCTCATCGATCTTGGCGAGGATCACCCCCTCGCGCAGCACCGTCAGCCGGCCCTTTTCGAGGATGAAGAGGCGGCCCGAGTGAGAGCCTTCCTCGGTGAGGAGCGTCCCATGCGTCATTTGCTGCAAAGGCAGTGAGTCTGTGAAGGAGGCTAGCGGCGACATCGGTGCACCCGGTCGATGAAACCCCGGCAACCTGCCCATCTCGACGCGGGAAAGCAAGCCATCAGCAGCGCCATGTTTACGGCCGATTAAGCCTGATGAGCGGCAGGCGATTTCGTTTACCAAGCGGTATCCATGGCCTCGCTAGGGTTTCAACTGCGGTCGCACAAGAATGGCGCGACCTCGGCCTGGGGGCTTGGTTATGAATCTTCGCTGTCGGTCATCCGTTTGGGTGGGCCTAGTGGTTGCTGCGTCGCTGCTGAGCGGGTGCAGTTCAGGCAATCTGGCCGGCTTTGCCACCAATGGGTCGAGCAAGGTCCAGATCGCCGAGATCTCCAACATCGGAACCTACCCGGCCGACCGCGCCCTCATCGAGGCGCGCAGCCACTTCCGCAACAACGATTTCGGATACTCGGCGACCTTCTATAAGCGCGTCGTCGAGCTCTCCCCGACCAACGCCGAAGGCTATATCGGGCTTGGCGCATCATATGATCGCCTCGGCCGCTTCGACCTCTCGGACCGGGTCTATGCCACGCTGTTCGAGATTTCCGGCGGCACCGCCCAGTACTACAACAATGTCGGCTATTCGCAGATGCTGCGTGGTAACCTCGAGGGTGCGCTCAGCAATTTCCGCAAGGCGCAAAAGCTCGACCCGGCCAATATCGTGGTGGCCAATAACCTCAAGATCCTCGCAAACGTCACCGCCGAGGGGCGCGCCTAAAACGCGGCTCCAAAGCTGGTGTCGAAGCGGCGACTTATGGGGTAGCTGCGGGAGGCGGCATGACGTTGCCGTTCTTTCCCAGGCCCGACGTACTGTACATTGATGCCTTGGTCGGATTGGTCGTCTGGATGGCGGTGTTGGCCTGCACCGCATTGCCGGCGTGATAGGCAACGCGATCAGTCCGCTGCAGGTAGTCGTAAGCACAGCCAGAGAGCAGTACTGCAACGCCGGCGAGGGCAAGTACCCTGCGTACGAGCCGTGATCTAAAAGTCATGCTCATCTCAGGCCTCACTGCAGATCGATGATGTAGCCGAACGGACCGGATGTGCCGACACCGGTCTGGAGGCTCTTGAGCATTTTCGGGGTGACTTCCATCTGGCCGAGCGCGAAGAACTCGACGTCATTGGCCGGCTGGGTCGCATCGAGCGGGGTCGCGAGGACCTGACCGGGCGTTGCCGGATGGACCAGCCGCGGCGTGACGATCACCACCAGCTCGGTGTCGTGCTTCTGGTAGCTCGATGACTTGAACAGCGAGCCGAGGATCGGAACATCACCGATCCAGGGCAGCTGGTTCTGGTTCAATGTGGTGCCGCTCTGCAACAGCCCAGCGACGGAAAAGCTCTGGCCGTCCCGCAGTTCGACTGTTGCATCGAGCGTGCGGGTATTGAAGATCGGGTCGTTGTTCTCGGTAAAGCCGTTGATGCCGCTGACTTCGGGCGTGAGGTGGATCTGGATCCGGTCGCCGTCGAGCACGACGGGCTGGAACACCAGGCGCACGCCAAAGTCGCGATAGCTGATCGTGGAATTGCCATTGCTGTCCGGCACCCGGATGGGGATTTGCCCGCCAGCAAGGAAGCTGGCACTGACGCCTGACAGCGTGGTGAGGTTGGGTTCTGCCAGCGTGCGAACGAGGTTCTTGCTCTCAAGCGCATTGATGGTGGCCCTGAGATCGAGACCTGAGTTAGCGGCGATGATGCCGGTGACGAACTCGGAAAAGGACTCCGCTTTCGCCTGCGGGTTGCCGACCTTCACGCTCGTGCTGCCTTCTGACCCTCCGGCCCAGCTGATCCCGAGGTCGCGCCCAGCATCGCGCTGGGCTTCGAGAATGCGGACTTCGAGGTTAACCTGCTGGCCACCGACGAGCGTGATCGTGTTGATCACTGCCGGGCTGCCATATTGATCGACAATGGTGAGCACCTTCTGCATCGAGTCTGCATCGGTGACGGTTCCGCTCAGGCGGACGCGGCCATTGACGGTACCGACCTTCACGTTGGACGTCGGAACTGCAGCATGGATCGAGCGCGAGATATCGGCCGTGTCAGCGCCAACTTCTACCGCCAGGAGCCCCACGGGGGCGCCTGCAGAGGAATAGAGGTTGACGGTAGTGGTACCGAAGGCCTTGCCGACGAGATAGATTGACTTGTCGGTAATCGGCTGCGCGTCAGCAATCAGCGGATCGGCCGAGACAACCTTGCCGACGGCCTCAGAAATCGTGACCGTCACAGCCTGCGAAACGGGAAGCTTGATCCGCATCACCGAGGTGGTTGAAAGGTCGTAGTGGACTGTCTGGGCAAGCGCCGGCGCTGCACTAGCGAGCAAGAGCCCAAAGATCCCCAGCGTCAGCACCCTGAGGGCGACATGCATGAGGCGCGCAAGGGGGCCGGAAATACCGCCCGTGTGGAATGGTGTCGTCACTCTGTCCTGCTTTACCAAACTTGCCTGTCCACTTCGAAAACCCTAAGCCTCGTGGGTCAACGGCGGCTTAACGGACGACGCGATTTCGCCACAAAGTGCGCCGTCGCGCGGCGCGCGGTCGACGGTCACTTGGCCCAGAACGGACTGGTGACCCGGATCTCCTGGTTCGTTGCCTGTTGTTCGGCCGTCGTCGTCTCGGCGACATCGAGGGTGGGGCGCAGTACCAGCGACAATCTGCCTGCGGCGGTCGAGTTGATCATCACTTCAGCCTGTTCGGGATCGAGTTCCAGGGTGGCAATGGCTTCCTTCCCGAAGCTTTCGGCCTTGGCCGGTGCGTCGTCCGATACCGGCCCCTCAACCTCATTGCCGCCGATCACCTGGGCGTTGATCCCGAGGACCCGCACATTATGGACGATGGTGTCCGAAACCTGCCCCATGCTTGTTGCGCGTGTGAGGACGACGTCGACCCGGTCGTCCGGCACGATGAAACCGCCCGCCGCAGATTCGGCTGCGACCGAAACCGAGACGCCACGTTTGCCCTTGTCGATGAGCGTAGCGAGGAGACCCTTACCGGCCTCGCCCAGCTTTTCGGCGCGGATCGGTTCGCCAGCGAAAAACTGCACGCGCGCCGCCGACTTCGACATTTCTGTCATCGCATCGGGTGCGCTGGCGACGGTGATATACTCGGGCCGCAGCGCTGAATCCGGCCAGTCCGCCCATTCGAGCAGATCGGCGCTGAGCTGTTCACCCACTGCGATATGCGATTTTGCGACCAGCACCTGTGTGGTCGGCGCAGCTACGGTCACGGCGGGAGCCGCAACGACCTCAACAGGAGCAGGCGCCGGAGTGTAGGTTTGTGTAGCGAGATAGGCTGCGAGGCCGCCCGCGACAACTGCTACCAGCACCAGCACGATCCGCATGCGGTTCATGCCGCGGCCCCAGTGCACGCGGTTGCGAAGGCCGCCGAAATTCTTGTCTTCAACCCGGGAAATGAGCGTCTTCAGGGCCTCGTCACGCAGGGCGTCCATGCCCCGGCGATCGGCTTTGCGGCGATCGACTTTGGGGGCAAAATTGACTTCTGGCTCACGGGCGGGCGGAGCGGGCTCATTTGCCGGATCGAACCGGTTGGAGCTACGGCGTGGAGAGATGGTCTCGATGGGGGCGATCTGCGGGCTGGCCACGACAGGATCCTCGCTGGCAGGCTTCTGGATATCGAGCGGTTTGCGCTTCAGGGGCGAGGTCTCGAGCGGCGAGAACGCCTTCTCGATTTCCGCTCGCATGGCGCCCACTGTTTCAGGTTCCGCCTTGACGGCGATTTGTTCGGAACGGCGGAGCAATCGGGCCTCACGTAAGGTGCCATATTCTGTGGCGGCGCCATCCACGGGACGGCACCCAATTGCATAGCGACAAAGGCTCACGGCTTCGTTTCAAAGCCCGGCGATTTTAGAAGCTGGAGTTCACTGCACGTTTACTAAGGAGGAGAAGCTGCTCGGCAGAAGGTCCTGCGCGGTGTGTCACACAACCGCGCCGCACCCTGCGATATCAACCTCGACGCAGGTGCCGCTTGGTGTAGCATCCGAGCCAATGACCACAATGAGGACGATGGACGTGCAGATTGCCAATGATCACTTGAGGGTCGAAATCGCAGCCCGTGGTGCAGAACTTCGCTCTATCCGCACGACCGATGGGGCAGAGTGGCTCTGGAATGGCGATCCGGCATTCTGGACCGGTCGCTCCCCACTGCTTTTCCCGGTCATCGGCCGCAGCCCGAACAATCAGGTCAGTATCGGGGGTGCCAGTTTTCCGATGGCTGCGCATGGCTTCGCGCGTATTCTCGACTTTGCCGAGGATGGCTCGGGGCCGGACTGGGCGCGGTTCACCCTCGATGAATCGGACGTGACGCGCGCCAGCTTCCCGTACGCTTTCCAGCTCTCAATGACCTACCGGCTCGACGGCACTTCGGTTTCCTGCCTCGCCAGCGTCACCAATATCGATAGCGTGCCGATGCCGTTCCAGTTCGGTTTTCATCCCGGCTTTGTCTGGCCGCTGCCGGGTTCGGACGGCAAGCGGCATACCGTGACGCTGGGCAATGGCGCAGAACCCGGCCTCTATCGCCTCAACGCTGATAAGCTGCTCATCGACGAACCGCACCCTTCGCCCTTTGCGGCGGGCCGGCTGGAGCCCGACCGTTCCATGTTTGACGATGACGCCATGCTGTTTCCGGCCGGGGCTGGCACTAGCTTCAGCTTTGCCGCCGAGGGGGGCGCGCGGATCGACATGAAGACCGCCAACCTCCCCAACTTCGCCATCTGGCAGAAGCCGGGCGCGCCCTTTCTCTGTCTCGAGCCCTGGCATGGGACCGCACCATTCAGCGGAACCGGTGATGCGCTTGAGACCCGCAACGGGGCGGCGAGCCTGTCTCCAGGTGAGCAGATGGACTTCAGGATGGAGCTGAAGTTCACCGGCATCTAGCGGGCTTTCCAGACAACTTTGCCAGCTGGCTCAACGCTATGTCGCCGCTCTGAAAACGGGTGCGACAGACTGCTCGGGCTGTCGATAGACGGGGCGGTGGACATCTGCTGCCCACGTAGCCATTTGATTATAAACAGAGTTATCGAATTGCGGTGACGCATGACGCGTCGGCTGCGACCGTGACGCACAAACCGGCTTGCAATCGCTTCATTAGTTGATAACGTTTCAACTTACTTGATCAAGCGACGGCCATAATGGCTGCGTCAAGGGAGGAGGAAACCAATGACCATCACCGGTGGAACTATGTCTGCGATCACCCGGCGCACGGCGCTCGGGGCGATCAGTCTTGCGGCGCTGCTGATCGCGTCGCCGGTCTTCGCTGAAGACCTGACAGGCGATCTCGTCATCCTGCAGTGGCAGGGCGGCACCGACGCCGAAATGTGGAAGAAGGTTGAGGACGCCTTCGTTGCCAAGAATCCCGGCGTCAAGATTCGCGAACTCACCATTACCGCTCAGGGCGATGCGCGCGGCGGTATCCGTACGGCACTGCTCGGCGGTGAAGTCGTCGACATCGTGATCAACACCTGGCCGGCCTTCCGCGCCGAACTGGCCTCGGCCGGAATCCTGCGTCCGATCGACGATCAGTGGAAAACCTTCAACTGGGACAGCAAGCTCAATCAGTCCTGGAAAGACCTCGGCTCGATCGACGGCAAGGTCTACGGCCTGACCTATACCTACGGCGACCGCTCGGCCGTCTGGTACAAGACCGAGCACATGGCCAAGGCCGGCATCGCCGACACTCCCAAAACCTGGGAAGATTTCCTTGGCAGCTTCGAAAAGCTGAAGGCTGCGGGCTTCGCGACCCCTGTTGCCATCGGCGCCAAATACTGGGCCCATGCCGAGTGGTTTGAAACGCTGCTGCTGCGTACAGCGGGCGTCGAAACTGCGGCCAAGCTGGCGCGGCACGAAATCCCGTGGACCGACCCGGCTGTCAAGGGTGCGCTCAAAAAGTTCGCCGAGATGCTGGCAGCTGGCTGCTGCGGCGACGCGGCGACCATGTTCGCCAACGATTGGGACGGTGCTGCCGACCTGGTCTTCAAGGCGAACACCTCCAACTACATGATGATCGGCATGTGGAACAACGCCCGCGCCAAGAACGATTACGCCCTGACCGAAGGCAAGGACTATGGGATCTTCCAGTTCCCGGCCCTCGGCATGGGTCATGACGATACGTCGAGCGTCGACACCAAGGAACTCGACGTCACAGCCAACGGCGCCAACCCCAAGGTTGCCGATGCCTTCCTAGACTTCATCGTCAGTGCGGATGCCGCCAACCTGATGGCCGGCTACGGCTATGCGTCGCCGTCCGCAGCAGCCGACAATTCGCTGCTCGGACCGGTTCAGCAGACGGCGACGACCGCAGTTGCGAGCTCCAAGGTGCAGTTCGTTCTCGGCGATCTGCTGCCTGGAGATCTTGTCGATGAGTATCGCGTGCAGTTGCAGAAGTTCCTGCAGGATCCCTCTGACGCCAATATCGACGCCGTGACGGCTGCCATCGAAGCCAAAGCCGCGGAAGCCTACTGATGCAAAATACCGTCGCTCCCAATGCGACGGCTACGGAAGCCGAGCGGTCCTCCCGAGTGGCCGGCGAGCAGCGAAAGCTGCTCGCCACCCGCGGCCGCAGGATCACGGATTGGCCCGCAGCCTGGTTGCTGATCACCCCCGTCATCATCCTGTTCGGGATCTCGGTGGTATTCCCGCTGTTTGAGACCATTCGGCTGAGCTTTTTCGACATCAAGGGGCTGGGTAAGCCCAAATATGTCGAGTTCGGGAACTACATCCGGCTCTTTGCGGATCCGGCATTCCGCAATACGCTTTCGACGACCCTGATCTTCACGCTTGCGACCACGGCCGTGTCAGTCAGCATTGGCTGGCTGCTTGCCATGCTCTGCTCATTTGCCCCGCGCCAGACTGCAGCGTTCCGCGTCATGATCTTTTGCGCCTTCGGGATTTCCGAAGCCGTCGCAGGTTACATGTGGATCGGCATCCTCCGGCCCGATGCAGGCGGTCTGCTCAACACAGTCATCGGCCTGTTCATCCCGGGTTTCTCTCATCCCTGGCTTGGCGATGCCAATACGGCGCTCTGGGCGCTGGTGGCGACGGCCTCATGGGGCGGCGTCGGACTGCCGCTGATGCTGTGCTTCGCCTCGGTGCAGGCCATTCCGAGAACTGTGCTGGAAGCAGCCTATCTCGATGGCGCGACGCCAAGCCAGATCATGACCAACATCATGGCGCCGCTGTCGCTCCCGGGCGTGCGGGTTGCGATCTTCATCAACCTGCTGGGCGCTTTGCGCGCCTTTGACATCATCTTTATCCTCACCGGAGGCGGCCCCGTGCGGGCCACCGAGACCGTGGGTTACTTCATGTACCGGGAGTCGATGACCCAGTTCAAACTGGGCTACGGCGCGGCTGCCACAGTGATCCTGCTGGTCGCGGTGCTGATCATTTCGGTCCCTGCCATCATCCAGCGTACGGCAGGTGCACGATGATCGGCCGTGTTCCCGCCTGGACCGTCTGGGTCGTCGGCATCATCGCCGTCATCTGGGTCATCCCGATCATCGGCATCGTCGTCACCTCGGTGCGTCCGCCCAGCGAAGTGGCCCTGGGCTGGTGGCGGCTCGATGACCTGAGCTTCACGCTCGATGCGTGGTTCAAGGTCTGGGACGAGTATCCGCTCGCCAAGGCGTTCTGGACCACCGCAGAGCTCGCGGCGATCGCCACCGTCGCGACCATGCTGCTGACGCCCGCCGCGGCCTATGCCTTCCACTTCCTCAAGTTCCCGTTCCGGCGCACGTTGCTGATCATCATCATCAATGCGTTCGTCTTGCCGCAGCAGGTGGTGATCATCCCGCTGTTTCAGCTCTGGCGCGACCTGGGGATGATCGACAATATCTTCTCAGTGCTCATTCCCTATGTCGGCATGAGCTTTGCCTGGTCGATCTTCCTCGTGAAGAACTTCCTCGAGGACTTCCCCAAGGAGCTCGTCGAGGCCGCCAAGATCGACGGCAGCGGGCCGCTGACGACTTTCTGGTACGTGGTGCTGCCCAACGCCCTGTCGCCAGTCTTTGCGGTCGGCATCCTGCAGTTCCTGTGGACCTGGAACGCCCTGCTGCTGCCCATGCTCTACCTCAGGACCAACATCCCACTGCCGGTCATGCTGGCCCGTGTGTCGGGAACCTATGAAGTCAACTGGGACCTGCGGTCGGTGGCCGCGATCGTCACCACGATTGTCCCGCTGATCGTCTTTCTCATCTTTCAACGTCAGTTCGCCGCGGGTGCTGAAACCCGCTCAGGCGCCAAGGAATGAACATGCCCGCCAAGACCAACAAGCCGATGCGTTACCGCCAGATCCACCTCGATTTCCACACCTCCGAGCATATTCCCGGCGTTGGCTCGGCGTTCGACCCGGATGACTTTGTGGCAACGCTCAAGGCAGCGCATGTCGACTCGATCACCATCTTTGCCAAGTGCCACCATGGCTGGTCGTACTACCCGACCAAGGTCGGCGCTCCGCATCCGAACCTTGCGCGCCCCGACCTGCTCGGCGACATGGTGACCGCGCTGAGCGCTGCCGATATTGATTGCCCGATCTACATCTCGGTGCAGTGGGACGAGCGCAACGCGCGCCTCCATCCCGAGTGGCGCCTGCGCAGCCCCGTGCCGTCGCGGTTCGATCCGGACCAGCTGGAGGCGGGGTGGCACACGCTCTGCCTCAACCACAAGGCCTACCGCGACGAGCTGCTGGCTCATGCCCGCGAGGTGGCGCGCACCTATCCCACGCAGGGACTGTTCTTCGACATTGTGCTCTCGGCCGAATGCGTCTGCGCCGAGTGCCTGGCATCGATGGAATCGCACGGGCTTGATCCGGAAAATCCGGCGGATCGGCTGCAGAACATCGAATGGGTCAACGAAGTCTTCCGCAGCGAAATGAGCGCGGCGCTGAGAGAAGAGTTCCCCGGGCTGCGCATTTTCTACAATTGCGGCCACATCCACAAACAAGGCCCCGAGCGCTTTGCGTCCTATACGCATCTCGAACTCGAAAGCCTGCCCACTGGCGGCTGGGGCTATGATCACTTCCCGCAGAGCGCCCGCTATGCGGCAACGCTCGGCCTCGACTTCGTAGCCCACACCGGCAAGTTCCACACCTCCTGGGGCGAGTTTGGCGGCTTCAAGCATCCTGACGCGCTGGAGTTCGAAGCCGCCCAGATGGTGGCGCTCGGCTCCAAGTGTCTCGTCGGCGATCAGCTGCATCCCGATGGCTCGATCAATCCCGACACCTATGCCTCGATTGCTCCCGCCTATGCCCGGATCGAAAAGCTGGAGCCCTATCTCGAAGGCGCCCGCCAGGTCTCGGATATCGCCATCCTTGCCGCCGAGTTCTTCCACCCCGTCGGTGCTCGCAACAACCTCAGCGATGATGGTGCCGCCCAAGTGCTGCAGGAACTGAAGCAGCCATTCGACGTCATCGACCCTTCGGCGCGTTTCGAGGACTATCGCCTGCTGATCCTCCCCGACGAAGTGCCTGTGGACGTCGGCCTCGCAACCCGGCTCAATGGCTACGTCAGGTCAGGCGGCAAGCTGCTGCTCACCGGTACGTCTGCGATGCGCGAGGACGGCAGTTTTGCCGTTGCCGCCGGCGTCAAGCGCGCCGGGCCGCCGGTAACCTTTGATCCCTCATATATGCGGGCAAGCCCCGCGCTCGACGCGTCGATCACGAAGACCCCGTTCGTCATGTACGGCATCGGCCAGACCATTGCCGCCGATGGGGCCGAGGTGCTGGCCGAAATCGGGCCGTCCTACTTCAATCGCACCTACAGGCACTTCAGTTCGCACCAGCATGCGCCTGATGATCCGAAGGCCACAGCGCTTGGCGCCGCCGTAGCGGTGACCGACGCGGTGGGTTACATCGCCTATCCGATCTTCCGGATGTATCACGCGATGGGGCAGCCGCTTTACAAGTACCTGGTCCGCGGCCTCCTCGCGCGCCTCTTGCCCGATCCGGTGATCGTGTCGGACCTGCCCTCGTCCGCACGTGCGACGCTGACCCGGCAGGCCAATGAACGCCGGCATATCCTGCATCTGCTTTATGGCGCGCCGCAGGTGCGGGGTAAGCAGGTTCCGTCGGGCGACGGTGGCTACCGCGTCATGGAAATGATCGAGGATATCCCGACCCTTGGCAGCATCACCGCCAGCGTCCGGCTTCCCCAGAGCCCGACGCGGGTCTATGACGCGTTGACCGGGGAGGATGTTGCCTTCCGTGTCGATGGGCAGAGGGTCGAGGTGAGCGTCCCCAGTCTCAGGATCCACGCGGCACTGGTATTCGAGGGAACAGCTTGACCACAAACGATGATACGACCCGGAAGCGGCAGGCGACGATAGTTGAGGTCGCCGACCGCGCCGGTGTCGCCATCGGCACGGTCTCGCGCTACCTCAACGGTCACCCGATTCGCCGCGGCAATCGTGACCAGATCGAGCGGGCGATTGCTGAGCTGGGCTATCGCCGCAACGCGCTTGCGGCGGCCATGAAGACCGAGCTTACCAATACCGTCGGATTCATGGTGCCGTCCCTGTCCGAGTTTCATGCCGCCATACTGGAGCGGTTGAGCTCGACCATGCGCCGGGCCGGGCGGGCCTTGATTGCCTATTGCCACAACAACGATCAGGCCTCCGTTCTTGAGGCACTCGATTTTTTCGACGCACACCGGGTGGACTGCCTGGTGATGGATGGACAGATCGGGTTCGACGACCGCATCCGCGAACTGGTCAACACCGGCATGCCGGTGATCCTCTATGACAACGACATGCCCGGTATGCCGGTTGATCGGGTGCTGGTGGAAAACAAGGCAGCCAGTTTCCGGGCTGTCAGTCACCTCCTGGATATCGGTCACACCCGCATTGCCGTGCTGACGGGCGACATCAACAATTTCACCGGCAGGCAGCGCTATGACGGCTATCTCGAAGCGCTGGCAAGCCGCGGAATGGCAGTGGATGAACGCTACGTCCTCGATACCCATTGGCATGAGAACGAAGCCTATTCCGGCATGCTGCAACTGCTCTCTCTCGCTGACCCCCCGACCGCGCTCTATTGCTGCAACTACAACATGACATTAGGCGCGCTGCGGCTGCTCAAGGAAGAGGGCCTCAAGGTCCCGGACGATCTGTCCCTGATGAGCTTTGACGACGTGCCGCTGTTCCAGCTGCACGAGGCTGGCATCACCGCGGTGGCGCAGCCGGTCGACAAGATTGCTGAAACCATCACCAGCATCATGTCGTCCCGCCTCTCCGGGCGCGGCGCCGCACACGAACCGCACGCCATCACCCTCAAATGCGAGATCATCCTGCGCGGCTCGACCCGTCGCCTGTTGACCCCGCGCGACATCGAACAAGGCCACAAATAATGTCTCAGCACCTGCTCTGGTATCGCGCCCCCGCCACGGTGTGGACGGAGGCGCTGCCGGTTGGCAATGGCCGGCTCGGCGCCATGGTGTTTGGCGGCACGGTGCGCGAGCGGCTGCAGATTAATGAGGATACGCTTTGGGCCGGCGGGCCCTATTCGCAGGTGAACCCAGACGCGCGCCCTCATCTTGCGCAGGTCCGCGAACTGATCTTTGCCGGGCACTATGCCGAGGCGGAGGCGCTGGCGGAGGCCAAGCTGATGGGCAAGCCGATCAAGCAGATGCCCTATCAGCCGGCCGCCGATCTGTGGCTGGATTTCGATCTCAAGGGGCCTGTCGCGGATTATCGCCGCGAGCTTGATCTCGACGCCGCTATCGCCACGACGCGCTTCAGTGCGAGCGGTGTGACGCTGACCCGCGAGGTGTTTTCGACCGCCGCCGATGGCGTGCTTGTGGTGCGGCTTTCGGCCGACAAGGCGGGCGCCCTGTCGTTCGCCCTGTCGCTGACCTCCGAGCAGCCGGGGTCGATGGCGATGACGGCGCCCGGCCGCATGCGCTTTGAGGGCACCAATCGGTCAGCCGAGGGCATTGCCGGCCGGCTCAGGTTTGCGGCTGAAGCCCGGGTGCTGACGGACGGCCAACGCACTGATTCGAGGGATCGGATCACCGTCTCGGGCGCCACCGAGGCGCTGATCCTCGTCGACGTCGCGACCAGCTTCCGGCGCTTCGATGATGTGTCGGGCGATCACATCGGCCCGCTGGAAGCCCGGCTCGATGCCGCGATGGCCAGGTCGTGGACCGACTTGCGCACCGCGCATCTGGCCGAGCACCGCCGGCTCTATCGGCGACTCGCCATCGACCTCGGGCGCACGCCGGCGGCTGACCTGCCGACCGATGAGCGGATTGCTGCCAATGTCACGCTGGCCGACCCGGCGCTCGCAGCGCTCTATGTGCAGTATGGCCGCTACCTGATGATCTCGTCGTCCCGGCCGGGAACGCAGCCAGCGAACCTGCAGGGGATCTGGAACGACCTGACCAGCCCGCCCTGGGGGAGCAAGTACACCGCAAATATCAACCTTGAGATGAACTACTGGCTGCCGGATCCGGCGAACCTTGCCGAGTGCTTTGAACCGCTGATTGCGATGGTTGAGGACCTGACGGTGACCGGAGCCGAGATGGCGAAGGCGCATTATGGGGCGCGGGGGTGGGTGCTGCATCACAACACTGATCTCTGGCGCGCCACCGGGCCGGTGGATGGCGCCAAGTGGGGGCTGTGGCCGACGGGCGGGGCGTGGCTCTGCGCGCAGCTGTGGGATCATGTTGCCTATGCCGGCGATGATGCGCTGGTCCGCCGGGTCTATCCGCTGCTCGCGGGGGCGGCGAGGTTCATCCTCGATGTGCTCGTGCCGCTGCCGGGGACGGATCGGCTGGTGATCGTGCCCTCGCTCTCGCCCGAAAACGTCCACCCCGAAGGCGCGGCGCTGGCGGCTGGGGTGACGATGGACAACCAGCTGGTGCGCGATCTCTTCGACGCGCTCATCGATGCCACGACCCGCCTCGGCGCGGACCCGGCGCTGGCGGCCGAGGTCGCTGCTGCGCGGGACCGGCTGCCGCCGCACAAGATCGGCAAGGCCGGGCAGCTGATGGAGTGGCTCAAGGACTGGGACATGGAGGTGCCGGAAATCCACCACCGGCATGTCTCGCACCTTTATGGCCTCTATCCCAGCCAGCAGATCAGCCTCGCCAAAACCCCCGAACTCGCCGCCGCCGCGCGCAAAACCCTCGAGATCCGCGGCGACGATGCGACCGGCTGGGGGATTGGCTGGCGCATCAACCTCTGGGCCCGGCTGGGCGATGGCAACCACACCCATGACGTGGTGCAGTTGCTGCTGACGCCCGAGCGCACCTACCCCAACATGTTCGACGCCCACCCGCCGTTCCAGATCGACGGCAATTTCGGCGGCGCGGCGGGCATTTTGGAAATGCTGGTGCAATCGGGTGGCGACGAGATTTTGCTGCTGCCGGCGCTGCCCGATGCCTGGCCGGAAGGTTCGGTACAAGGCGTGCGCGCCCGCGGTGGCGTCACGGTCGATCTGAGCTGGCGCGACGGTAAACTCGCCGAGGCGAGCCTCACGGCCAAAACCGCGCGCCAGGTGCTGGTGCGCTTTGGCACCTGCAGCCAGACCTATACGCTGTCGCCCACGCCCACGGTGATTGCGCCGCTCTAGAGGTGCGCCGAAGCGCCCGGCCGCCCTCGGGCGCCGGGAAGATGGATAGAGGACTGCGCCGGCGGGGCTTGGCCCCAGCGGTAGACCGCAGGTTTAGTGGCAGGGCCTTGCCCCGCCGGCGCGACCGGAATTTTCCACCTCGCTCCGGCGGACCGCGGGGACTTCCCCGGAACCGCAGTGCCTGGCCACCGGCGGATTGCTCCAACCGGCCTCCCGAAGGAGAGGGCTTATCCCCGCAGTCCAGATCCACGGAGCCAAAACCCCGGACGTTTCTGCGCAGGCACCCCGGCTCCCCGTGAGGGGAGCTTCGACCCCTGGCCGCCCGAAAGCGGCCGTGACACCACTGGCGGCCCTCGCCTCCCTGAAGGAAAGCATCCGGCCGGCCGGAACTTCGGCAAGGAGGGCGCGACACCCTCCATCCGACCCTGTCCCCGCAAACCGTTCGCTCGCGATCCCGTCCAGCGCGGGGGCAGTGAGCGCAGTATAGGGCAGGGGGAAGCGGCGGGGATAAGTTGGGGGAAATGGTGGGGGATCAGGGGGTTAGGGGGCAGGTCGCCAGTGGCGCCGCCCTGTTCTTCTCCCCGTCGGGGAGAAGGTGGCGCGCAGCGCCGGATGAGGGGTCTTTCTCCCAACTATCCGCTCCTCACTCCGCTCCGATCGCGCATCGCCAGCGATGCGGCCCCCTTGCATGTTGGTTTTTGCGGCATTTGTTGGAAGGATGCCGCGATCCCCGGCAGATGGCCGTCTGCCGGGGATCGGACGTGCGGGACCGTCGACCCCTTGGGCTTTGGCCCGTGGATGAGTTTGGTCCGTTCGTCCTTGGCGCTGGTCCTGAACAGATGATGGGGAGCAAGTCCCGCATGCAAGGCAAGGTAATGCCCGAACCAAACGCGACGCCAGTTTATGCTGGTGTCGATGTGTGTAAAGAGTGGCTGGATGTGCACGTGCACCCGTCCGGCCAGACGCTGCGTGTCAGCAATGATGGGGTCGGTCTGAGGCGGTTGAAACGGCTGCTGGGTGGACTGGTGGTCTGCCGTGTCGTGATGGAAGCGACAGGTAAGCATCATCGGGCGGCACTGCGCTCGCTGCATGCGGCGGGTCTGGCGGTGGCGGTGGTCAATCCGCTGCGGGCCCGGCTGTTCGCCGAAGCGGCCGGCCAGCTCGCCAAGACCGATACGATCGACGCCAGACTGCTGGCGATCATGGGTGCGGCGCTTGAGCCGGCCGTGACGCCGCCACCGCCTGAGGCGCTGGAGGAGGTGTGCGAACTGGTCAATGCGCGCACCGCGGCCATGGCTGAGCGCACTGCGTTGTCCAACCGGCTGGCGACCGCCGGGACAGCCTTTCTCAAGACCGAACTGCGGCGTCTGCTGCAGACCTCGGAGCGCCATATCAAGCGGCTCGATGCCGAGATCGAACGGCGCATCATGGCCGACCCCGGGATGGCACGACGCCATGCGATACTGTGCTCGATACCAGGCATCGGATCGGTCACCGCAGCCAGCTTCCTCACTGGCCTAGCCGAACTCGGACACTGTTCGGCAAAGCAGGCCGCCATGCTGGCCGGCGTCGCGCCCGTCGCCGACGACAGCGGCGCGCGAACCGGCCGGCGCGCCATCAGGGGAGGAAGGAGGCAGGTCAGGAACGCAGCCTACATGGCCGCGCTCTCGGCAAGCCGCTACAACCCCGACCTCGCAGCCTTCGCACGACGCCTCCAAAGCACCGGCAAACGACCAAAAATCGTCCTCGTCGCCGTCATGCGAAAACTCATCGTCCTCGCCAATACCCTCATCAAACAAAATCGCCTCTGGAGCCCAATCAACCCTTGACCGAAAACACAGATGCTCATCCGTCCTGCGGTCCCCGCCATTCGAGCATAGCTCTCATGGCCTTCTCCCCTCAAAAGGCGCCACTGGCGCCTTTTGCCCTGCGGGACGGCTCGAAGTCCCCGACGGGGAGAAGAATGGGCCGGAGCGCTTGGCGAGAACGGTGACGGAAGGCCCCCTCACCCGGCCCCACCCCGTCCCTCCCCTTGACGGGGAGGGACGGGGTGGGGTGTGCGGAGCCCGTGGACAACCTGCGCTCACCGGGGCACCTCACCCCCCACCCTAGCTCCGCTAAGGGCCCGATGGCCCTAGCTGCGCTACCCTCCCCGCAAGGGGGAGGGAGGACTCCCACCCGCGTCAAACCGAGCGGAACTTCGGCATCGGGTCGCGGGGTGGTTTGCCGGCTTGGGCGTCGCGGTAGCCGTCGAGAGAGATGTGGTTTTCGCGCTCGATGAGGCGGTTGCGCACCTTGTCGGCGTTGATCTTGGTGAATTTGGCCTCTTCCTCATCCCAGGCGGGCGCACCCTTGGGCGGGGTGCGGGGCAGCAGCCGGGCAATGGGCTGCTGCTTGCCATCAAACACCCAGCAGATCGCCTGGTGCCGCGCGGAAAGCCGGGCATGCTCGCCCTCGAACGCTTCGAGCCCCGCCAGCGCCTGGCCCAGCGCAATGGCGAGCGCCGCGTTATCGATGCCGGCCTCGCGCGGCACGGCAATGCCGCGCCCCGCCTTGCCCAGAAACCGCGCCACCTCCCCACACAACTCCCGCCCCAGCCGCACGCTCTCCACCGGCGCCGCCTCATTCCCCTTGGCCCGCTCGACCTGTTTCAAAAGCGCCGCCACCCGCGGATAGAGCCGCTCATGGATCGCTAATGCGCTCGCGGGTGAGGGGAGGGGTGGTTTCGGTGGGTTTTCGTCATCGGGTGTGTCCTTTTGCGAGAGGAGTTTGGCGAGAGGATACAGCGGGTGGAGGGAGCGGGGATAAGTGGCGGGTGAGTTAAGACGCAAAGCTTGGGCGAGGAGGGACTTGGCCACGTTGCGAGTGGCCGTGGGGACGGGCTGATCGGAGTACCGGGCGAGTAGAGGGAATAAGGTGCTATTTGACACTGGGGGTGGACGAAACGTCCGCAATCCCAATCGCGAACAGGCCTCCCGCGTGTCTAGATATTTCAGAGACCGCGGCTACCTCGGACTCGATGCGATCGAAAATCGCATCGATACGATCCTTCCGACCCTTAGGATCAGCTGACACGGTCGCGCTCGTTCGTTGAGCACGCTCAAACAGGGGCCGCAGTCCTGAGTTGTCTACAGCGATATGACCCAATTGATCCCGCGTTGCAGCTATCAAGTCTACTCCACGGGGTTCACCCTGTTCATTTTGGAAATGAACGAGCATTGCTCCAATCAATTGGTCGGCAACGTCAGTCTCAATAACGCCGAAGCCGCCCCCAAATTCAGCCCTAGTGACAGTGTCGACAAGATGCCTAACGAATGTAGAGGAAAAATCTAGAAGCGTTCGCCCCGCAGCAGTTGAACGGTTCGTACGAGCCTCAATGAAGCTTCGATTGGCAAACTCGGGAAAACGGCCCCGGAGTGCCTCAGGTAGGCGCAGGTCAAATCGCTCCGGATCGTCGAGGAGCCCGACATCAACCCCACACAGCGCTGCAGATCGCTTGATAAACGTAGCCAGATCTTTTGTCGTAAAAGCTCCAAGGCGCTGCCAACTATTGCCATCGAGAGTAGACATGTTGGCTAGTATGTCGTCCTGGAGTCTCTTGGACTCGCGTGCTCGCTGAATTGCGTCATCCACTCGCTGAGTAGTTCGTTCGACGCCTCCAGTTCGCGCTTCCTCAAGCAAGTCGTTAATGTCTAGTCGATCCAACAGGTCGCCTAATACCTCCGAATGATGCCTTTCATCGTACTCCGTACTCACTTGCCCCATCTGCCGCACAACTGCTTCCAGACGCTCTAGGACCGTAGCAAGAACTTCGTTGTCAATTGTGTCTTTTGATGTTAGGTTGATAACAACGACCTTCTCCTGTTGCCCGTACCGATATAACCGACCTATGCGCTGTTGCAGCCTAGCGGGATTCCAAGGTAGGTCATAGTTTACTAGTACATGACAATTACGTTGCAGATTTAGACCCTCGCCGCCTGCCTCCGTCGAAATTAGTATCTGCGTATCACTATCGAAGGCATCGATGGCCTCTTGCTTCTCATCTACGGTCATCCCCCCATGAATCAGGACCGCCGTCCGTCCTACTTCTTGCTCAATTCGCCTTTTGATGTAACTCTGAGTCGCGCGATACTCAGTAAATATTAGTAATTTCTTGTTCTGCGAAACAACCAGGTCAGCAGCAATCTTCTCCAGCTCTAGTATTTTTCGGTCGGCGGCAATACTCGCTCGAGCTTGGTCCAGTACCGCGTTCAGGCTGTGGAGCTCCTCGTCGAAGAACAGGCCGGTCGGCTCGCCGGCGCTTACCTCGGCTAAGTTGTCGTTGTCCTCTCCGATCTCGTATTGGGCTTCGGCCTCAAGATCCACCTCGGAAGGGCCCGTCGGCAGCTCTCCCAAGAGTCTCTGCTTTCGCTTTGTCATCGCAACGAAGAGCGCCCACACCGACGACGATGCCAACTTTCGATAGATCGTCATCACAAAGCCAATAGCACGGCCTGACCTGCCTCCAATGCTATCGCCTGCGCGATATCCGCGCCTGAGGTAGAGTCCTAACCTCCTCTCGAGTTCGAGCGTCTCAGGACTGTTTGGTATCTCGGCGCGACGAACAAGCAGGCCCCGAAAGATAAACTTTCCCTCCGCATCGACCACATCTATTTTACGGTTGCGCAAAACAATGTCAGCAACAACAGATGGATCGTCCTCGATTTCGTCAATTGATTCAGCCAATTCCGGACGAACAAGTTTAAGGAGATTTTTGAAGCGACCCACATCACCTTGATGAGGAGTTCCAGTCAGAAGTATGACCGAGTCAGACTGTTCCCGCAGCGCCCTCGCTAGTTTGTATCGAAGCGTCGTACGACCCGCGATGTCGCGCGACAACCTATGCGCCTCATCGAAAATAACGATATCCCACTTGCCAGCTCCCAAGACGGTGCCGAATCGGGTTGAGAAATCGATGCCGTCATCCTCGGCATTTCTCGGCTTTGCTAGATCCAGGGAGACGATGACTTTTTCATACAGGCCCCACTCATCAGATTGTTCTATCTCAAAGTCGCGTCCATATATTCGGAACTTTCGATTGAACTTGGTGAGCATTTCGTCTTTCCATTGGCGCGTAAGTCCAGAGGGAACCACAACTAGTATGCGCCGAAGGTTCTGGCGCCGCTCCAAAGCGCCCAGCAGTAATCCGACCTCAATTGTCTTGCCGAGACCGACGTCGTCGGCCACAAGCCAGTTCGTATTTCCAGAACTTAGTATGCGATGCACGAGCGTAATTTGGTGCGGGAGCGGGTCGACGTCCAGCCGGTCCAGAGCGCCGGTCGCTTCATTCCAAGTACGGAGTGCATGGGCCATTAAATTGAGTGAGGTGCGTTCGGCGCTATCCCGAAATTTCATCTCCCCTCGGATGTACTGGAGACGCGGGTCCATAATTCTAGCAAGGCGTTCAAAGGGTACCCAACGAGTCTCCCCCGTCGAATGAAATTGAACAGAGATCTGTTCCATACCGGCTATACTGCGAACTGCTATGGCCGTCCCAACTCCCAGTGTTTTTCGTGATGTCGATATTGGGACGTCCTGCACTATGAACCCGGGCAGTATACCGCACGAACAGTCGTCAAGGTTAACCGCTCTGTGAGGTATATCGGGACCGAATTCCAGCCGAATTTGGCCATTGGCTAGGTGTTGAACGACGCGGCCAAGTGTCCCCGACGTGTTCTCCCTAACCCAGCAATCGACTACGGGCGTCAAATGTTCCACGTCTGCTCCTAATATAGATACTCGGGCTATTGGGTTCAGGATAGGCCACGCCAATTATGTCCGTTTGGCCGCGATGCAGGCTGCCGGAGCGGGAGAAGGACCTCGGAGGTAACAGGCTGGACCTAAGGTCTGCATCCATCCACTCTTCTCTAGAGTGTGGGAGATCGAGAACAATGTACCCTAAATCTGCCGAGCGTAGTCGCCACTCAATATAATCGATATACGACCAGTACAGTACATCGCCGAATTGTAACGCAAGCCATTCTTGAAACCAATCGTCATCAATAATGTCACTTGGAGTGTGACCGTGACACAACTCCGCGAGTCGCACTGCTCGCTTCCAAGATAGGAGTGCTCCGGGGTTATGATACGGTGATGGCTGACGACTGCCTACCGATCGACGTGAAGCGAGAGTCGGCGTGTTCAGGAAAGTTAGGCGGAATTCGCAGCCGTTCTTCAAGGAGTCTGCGTTCGCTCCACCCTTGGCTATGTCGGATAGCGCGACGAAAGTTTGTTGGAACGGAAACTCTTCAAAGAGTTCATGAAAATAGAGCGCAAGAGTGCGTCGTCTTCCCTTCTCTGGAATGTCCAGCAGTTGCACAAGCCAGCGACTTCTCCGCTCCGCCATGGAGTACACTGACGGCGGATGGTCTTGGACGATGAAGGGGTTCTCGGCCAACTCTGGATCGAACCAGGGCAGTGGGGCTTGCTCCCCCCAGTCCTCAGGGACGGCGTTTGGGGACATAGGCACGTTGTCGAACGACCAGAAGTCATTCGGCGATTCCGCAGGGGCGGCCACGTCCTCTTGAGGCGGTTCTTGTATCTCTTTCCCGACTGCCGGTTGCCAGAAGTCTTGAAGAAGACCTGACAGTGCATCAAGGCGGTGTTTGGTCTCGGCTACTGGGTTCCAGAAATCCGAGCTCGGGAGCCGTTGTGCCCGGACACTGTCGTTGTTAGTTCGGACGACTTCCATTTAGCATCTTGCCCCCAAACACGAAGCTAGTGTTTTTTCGTGGGCGGCGCTAGGTGGTCGAATTGTGCTCGACTCCTCGCGACCTTTCTGCATTTCCACACACCTCTACCGATCTGTGCTAGCCCTAGACACTTGCGCGCATTTAGCGTGCACGTCTGACATGATCGGACATTCCCCTAAGCAATTTCCAACTCGTTTGAAGCCGGGCCTGACGGGTGAGGCTGTCGGGGCGGTTGCGCTCGCGATTGTCGGGACTACCTGGGGGCGGATGGGGTGACAGGCGGGTCACCAAGGGACGGCGCAGTCACCATGGCCTTACCCCTGTTGCGTAGCGAACGCCGGCACCGCCAGTGCGGCCACCGCGCTCAAGTTCCCTCGGCCTGCTCGCGCAAGGGCAGTGGCGAGAGTCGGCTGGGCACCCTCCTCGCCGCGTACAAGCCGAATGCTGACCTGGCGCAGGCGTGTCAGGTGGTGGTGGCCGCAGCGACTAGGAGATTCGTGAGAGCCCCTCATCCGCCCTTCGGGCACCTTCTCCCCAGAGGGGCGAAGGGACTATCGCACAGTCGGTGATGAAAGAGGCCGGTGCATCCGGGTGCCCGCTGCTGCGCAGCGACCCGGCAAGTGACCTGCCAAAGCGCCACTGGCGCTTTGGCTCACGCGAAAGCGTGACCGGTCACTCATCCCCCATCTTCAGCGCCTTGATGAACGCTTCTTGCGGGATCTCGACATTGCCGTATTGCCGCATCTTGGCTTTGCCCTTTTTCTGCTTTTCCAAGAGCTTCCGCTTACGCGTGGCGTCGCCGCCGTAGCACTTGGCCGTCACGTCCTTGCGCATGGCGCGGACGGTTTCGCGGGCGATGATCTTGCCGCCGATGGCGGCCTGGATCGGGATGACGAAGAGGTGCGGCGGGATCAGGTCCTTGAGCTTTTCGCACATGATGCGGCCGCGCGTTTCGGCGACGGTGCGGTGGACCAGCATACTTAGCGCGTCGACGGGCTCGGAATTGACCAGCACCGAGAGCTTGACCAGGTCGCCCTCGCGATAATCGGCAAGGGTATAGTCGAAGCTGGCATAGCCCTTCGAGATCGACTTCAGCCGGTCGTAGAAATCGAACACCACCTCGTTGAGCGGCAGATCGTATTCGATCATGGCGCGGTTGCCGACATAGGTCATGTTGCGCTGGATGCCGCGCCGGTCCTGGCAGAGCTTCAGGATCGAGCCCAGATATTCATCGGGCGTGAGGATCGTCGCCTTGATCCAGGGCTCGGCGATATGATCGATGCGCACCACATCCGGCAGATCGGCCGGGTTGTGCAGCATCAGCGTTTCGCCATTGGTGAGGTGCACCTCGTAGACCACCGAGGGGGCGGTGGCGATGAGATCGAGGTTGAACTCGCGGCTCAACCGCTCCTGGATGATTTCAAGGTGGAGGAGGCCCAGAAAGCCGCAGCGGAAGCCGAAGCCGAGCGCTGCGCTGGTTTCCATTTCGTATGAGAAGCTGGCGTCGTTGAGCCGCAGCTTGCCCATGGCGGCGCGCAGTTCCTCGAAATCGGACGCATCGACGGGGAAGAGGCCGCAGAACACCACCGGCTGGGCCGGGCGGAAGCCGGGGAAGGCCGTGGCGGTGGGGCGGCGATCATCGGTGATGGTGTCGCCAACGTTGGTATCGGCCACTTCCTTGATCGAGGCGGTAAAGAACCCGATCTCGCCCGGGCCGAGCTCGCCGATATCGATGAGTTTTGGGGTGAAGACACCGACGCGATCGAGCTCATAGGCCGCGTTGGCATTCATCATGCGGATCTTCTGGCCCTTTTTCACCGTGCCATCGATGACGCGGATGAGGACCACGACGCCGAGATAGGTGTCGTACCAGCTGTCGACCAGCAGCGCCTTGAGCGGGGCATTGATATCGCCCTTGGGGGCGGGCAGGCGCTCGACGATGGCGGCGAGCACCTTGTCGATGTTGAGCCCGGACTTGGCGGAAATCTCCACCGCGTCGGACGCATCGATGCCGATCACGTCCTCGATCTGCTGCTTGATGCGCTCGGGCTCGGCGGCGGGCAGGTCGATCTTGTTGAGCACCACCACCAGCTCATGGTTGGCATCCATGGCGTGGTAGACGTTGGCGAGCGTCTGCGCCTCGACGCCCTGGGAGGCATCGACGACGAGGAGCGAGCCCTCGACGGCGGCGAGCGAGCGGGAGACCTCGTAGGCGAAGTCGACGTGGCCAGGCGTGTCGATAAGGTTGAGGATATAGGTCTCGCCGTCGGTGTGCTTGTAGGTCAGCCGGACGGTCTGCGCCTTGATGGTGATGCCGCGCTCGCGCTCGATATCCATCGAATCGAGCACCTGCTCCTTCATCTCACGCGCCTCGAGCCCGCCGGTGAGCTGGATCAGCCGGTCCGCAAGCGTCGATTTGCCATGATCGATGTGGGCGACGATGGAGAAATTGCGAATATGGTCGAGGGGTGCGGACATCAATATTCCAGGTTGCGCGCTACGCGCCGCTGGCTGGGCTGATAGCAGACACAGCCCGCGCCGCAAAGATGGTTTACAGGGTGTGAACGATGCAGTTTGGGAAGAGGGAGCGGGGCGATGACCTCACGGCAGCCGTTTGATCTCGATGCCTACGTAGAACGCGCCACCAAGGGCCCCTGCTTTATCTGCGAGATGATCAGCGGTAACCCGGCCTTCGCGCACCCGATCGTTGCCGAAGACGAGGAGACGGTGACCTTCCTCAGTAAATATCCGACGCTGCCGGGCTATTGCCTCGTCTGCCCCAAGGCACATGTCGAAGACCTGGCGGAGGGGATGTCCGAGGCGGCGTATCTGGGGCTGCAGCGCAAGGTGCACCGGCTGGCGCGGGCGCTGAAGCAGGTGTTTGCGGCCGAGCGCATCTATGTGCTCTCGCTGGGCAGCCAGGCGGCCAACAGCCACCTGCACTTCCACGTCGTCCCGCTGCCCGCCGGCGTGCCGCTGGCGCAGCAGCAATATCATGCGCTGATGGCCGAGCACGGGGTGTTGACGATCCCAGACGCTGAGAAGGCAGAAATGGCGCGCACGATAGCCGCCGCCCTTGCGGCGCTCGAAGACAAGTAAGGCGCACAGGAGCGGCAACCCGGGGCGGGGCTCAGCCGTTGTCCGGAGATGAAAACTCTCCGATGTGCGCTGATTTCCCTCCTGCTGCTCTCGGGTAGCATTGGCTCGACCCCCGCAGGGGACGTAACGATGCCGCGGCCACGGCCGGCGTCGGAGCGGCCGGTGGCGGTGGCGCCGGGGTGGATCCCCTCGCGGACTGTTGTGGTGGCGGTGCCGGCGCCGCGGCCGGACACGGATGCTCCGGCCAAGGCCGATGAGAAACCCGCGCCGGTCGCTGAAACCCCGCCGCCCAAGCCGCCGCGGGATTATCAGACAGCCTGCCCGGCGGTGATTGCGGGCGAGGTGGTGGCGAAAAGCCTGCCGACGATCGACGATGGCGGGCAGTGCGGCGCGGTGTCCCCGCTTTCGCTTAGCGCCGTCATGGTCAATGGCCGCGAGGTGCCGGTGAGCGGCGGCGTCGTCACCGACTGCGGCATCGCGACGGCACTGCCGACATGGCTCAGTGCGGTGGATGGCTATCTCGGCGCCAAGGAGAATACCGGGCTCAAGTCGGTGATCGTCGGCACGTCCTATATGTGCCGGCCGGTCAACAACGTCACCGGCGGCAATCTCAGCTTTCACGGCCTCGCCGACGCGCTCGACGTGGTCGGGTTCGAGCTCGAGGACGGCCGCAAGGTTGAGGTTTTGAGCGGGTGGGGCGATGCCCAGTCGTCAGAGGGGCGGCTCTTGCGCTTTGCCCATGACGCCGCCTGCGCCAGTTTCACCACCACCCTTGGCCCGGAGGCGAACGCGGAACACCACGATCACCTCCATGTCGACCTCGGCTGCCACGGCAAAACCTGTACGGCGCGGCTCTGCGAATAGCTTAGCGGTCGGACGTCGGGTGATAAGGCGGCAGGTCCCAGATTTCGCGCGGGCTCATGCCGGCAAACGGGTCGCGGGCACCGGTGGTGCGGTCGGTACGCGGCTTCTTGGCCGCCTTGGTTTTGAACAACATGGTGTTCTCCTGTTTTCGTGTTGGCGGCGGATTAGCCCCAAACCGATGAACCTGTGATGAACCGGCGGATCACGCTTCGGGGCAGCGCGGGTGATGGATGGGCAGGTCCGCCCAATCGCGCGGGCTGAGGCAGTTGGCAGCGTCTGGCGGCGCGACCGGCGCAGACAGCCTGACCAGCAGCCGGCGCCAGAGTGTAGAGATTGTCTTCATGGCCAGTGCTCCCTTGTGTGCTTGAATTCGGCTGATATCCGCTCCTTCGACCGGTCAGACAATCGACAAGAGTTGCGCCGCGGTTTAGATAATCTATATGGTGAGCCCGTTTCCAATCCCCCTGAACGCCATTCGCGCGATCGAGATCGTGGCGCGCCGTGGCGCTTTGGCGCCGGCAGCTGAGGAACTTGGCGTCACCCCCGGCGCGGTGAGCCAGCATCTGCGGCGGGCCGAGGAGAGGCTGGGGGTGGAGCTGTTCGAGCGCACACCGCAGGGGCTGCGGCCGCGACCGGCGCTGGTGCAGATCCTGCCGCAACTGAGTGCGGGCTTTTCGGCGCTGGCCGATGCGCTGAAGTCGCTGCGGCCCGCTGAAGACAATGTGCTGACCCTGACGGTGGGGGCCGTGTTCGCCTCGCGCTGGCTGATCTGGCGCATGGCGCGGTTCACGGCGGCGCACCCCGAGATTGAGCTACGCCTGGTGGTGAGTGCGGCGATGGTGGATTTTGCCCATTCCGACATCGATTGCGGTGTCCGTTTCGGGCGCGGGCCGTGGCCGGGCGTGGTGGCCGAGCGGATTGGCGGACAGCATTTCCAGCCGGTGGCGACGCCGGCGCTCGCGGCGCGGATCAGGACGCCGGGCGATCTGGCAAAAGTGCCGGTGATCCACGACACCTCGACCATGCTGCCCTGGAGCAAGTGGTTCGCTTCTGTTGGAGCGCCGATGGTCGAACTCACCGGGCCCAGCATCAGTGATCCGGCGTTGGCATTCGATGCCGCGATCTCGGGGCAGGGCGTGCTGCTGACGGTCGATATGATGGCGGCGGATGCGGTGCGCGATGGCCGTCTCGTCTGGCCGTTCGGGCGCGCGGTAGAAAGTGAGCTTGGCTACTGGATGGTGCGGGCCGAGGGCAGGCGCATGCCCGACAAGGTGCGGATGTTCCGCGACTGGCTGCTCGCAGAGGCGGCTGAGGTTGTCGATGGGCAGGGCAGATCCTGATCCGAACGATCTTGCGGGGCGTAAAATCGTTGTTTAGAATAGTTCTAAACTTCAGGACGACATTCCTATGCTGAGCCGCTTGCTGCACCCCAATAGCCGTGAATTTTCATCGCTCGATGAACGCGAGATCCTGTCCCTGGCGGTCGCCGCTGAAGAGGAGGATGGCGCGATCTACGCCGAGATCGCGACAAAGCTGCGCGACACCTACCCTGCGTCAGCCAAGGTGTTCGAGGGCATGTCGGCCGAGGAGGATGGCCATCGCCGGCGCCTGCTCGATCTCTACGTCGAAAAGTTCGGGCCGCGCCTAGTGCCGATCCGCCGCGAGCATGTGCGGGGGTTCCTGGCGCGCAAGCCCGTCTGGCTGATGGAGACCATGACGCTCGAGCAGGTGCGCCAGCTGGCGTGGGAGATGGAGGCCGGCGCCGCGAGCTTTTATGATGCCGCCGCAGGCCGCACCACTGATGTCGCGGTGCGCAAGCTCCTCGGCGATCTGGCGGTGGAAGAGCGCGGCCACGCCAACGCCGCCGATCGGCTCGAGGCCAAGGCCCTGGGGCCGGAAGAGCGGGCCGCCGAAAAGAGTGAGGAACACCGGCAGTTCGTGCTGACCTATGTGCAGCCGGGCCTTGCCGGGCTGATGGATGGGTCGGTGTCGACCCTCGCGCCAGTGTTTGCCGCGGCCTTTGCCACCGGCGACACCTGGCAGACCTTTCTGGTCGGCCTTGCCGCAGCGGTCGGCGCCGGTATTTCCATGGGCTTCACCGAAGCCGCCTCCGATGACGGCAAGCTCACCGGCCGCGGCTCACCGCTGAAGCGCGGCCTCGCGGCGGGCGTGATGACGGCGCTGGGCGGGCTCGGTCACGCGCTGCCTTACCTGATCCACGATTTCAATACCGCAACAGCGGTAGCCGCCGTGGTGGTGGTGATCGAACTCTGGTCGATCGCCTATATCCAGCAGCGCTACATGCAGACCCCGTTCTGGCGCGCGGCATTGCAGGTGGTGCTGGGTGGCGCGCTGGTGTTTGCGGCGGGGGTTCTAATCGGGAGTGCGTAGGCTCGGCACCTTTTCCTTCTCCCCTTGTGGGAGAAGGTGCCCGAAGGGCGGATGAGGGGTTTCTCTCCTTCGCAGGGACCGCTCCTCACTACGTTCGGATCGCGCAACACCGTGGTGCTGCGGACCCCTCATCCGGCGCTTCGCGCCACCTTCCCCCTCAAGGGGGGAAGGAAGACGGTGCACTCCAGCCTTTGCGGTACCAAGCCTAAGCGCCCTACAATCCGCCGCGTTGCTTGACGAGGTCGCGCATCGCCGTCGCCTGGGGGGCAGGCTCTGAGCCCAGCCCCTCGGCGACGCCGTAACGGTCAGCCACTGGGCGGTTCTGGCTGGCTTTGAACTTGCCTTCGAGATGGGTGATTGCGATCTCAATCCCGACGATGCCCTTGAGCTGGCTCGCGATGAACGCCTCGGGTGCATCGGTGACGGCCCAAGGCGTGGGCCGGTGGCCTTCGTGCTGCGCCGTCAGCGCCGAGACATTGGCGTGCAGCCAGGCGGCATCCTCGATGATCTTTGCCGTGCCGCGCGCCTGCACGATGGCGTAGTTCCAGGTCGGCACGACTTTGTGGTCGATGGCTTTCTGAGCGTACCATGAGGGGGTGATGTAGTGATCCGTCCCCTGGAACACGATCAGCGCTTCCGGGCTCTGCTGCAGCGCCTGCCATTGCGCATTGGCGCGGGACATGTGGCAACGCAGCGTACCGAGGGGACCTTCGGCCGCATAAAGGATGAAGGGGATCGGGTTAGCAAGGATGCCGTCAGCGCCAGTCGAGATCAGCAGCCCGAGCGGATGGCTGACGATCAGCCCATGCTGGGTGTCGAGGTCGGTCTCGCGGAAGTGCGGCGGCTGGTACATCTCGAAGCCTCGGACAAGCCTATGCGGTCTTCGGCGCTGTGAACGGCGCGAGCCCGATATGGAGCTGGTGCCGGCCGGCGGGGAGACCGGGTTGGTAGCCGAAATCGAGTTTGAAATCGGTGGTGCCGAGCCCGGCTTTGGTGGCGTGCTCGTAGAGCTGGCCGAAGCTCTGGGCGATCCCTGGCAGCGGGCCATCGTGAATGATCGAGAGATAGCGGTTGGCCGGGATTTCGAGCCGCATCATGCGCTGCGGCACCGGTGTGTCGGGGCCGGCAACGACGCCGATCAACTCGCGGTAAAAACCCTTCTCGCGCGAAATGCTGACCGCGACGAACCCGTCGCGCATGCTGCCGGATTCAGGGACGAGCCCGGAATCGAAGAGCCGCGTCCAGGCGGCGGGCACCGCCTTGGGCAGCTCGTTCCAGTGCGCTTCCACGAGGAGCCCGACCACGGTGAGGGCCGGCAGGTCAATCGTTTCGATCATTGAGAATGGTCCTCGGCGATAAGGCTCGCCGCCTTTGAGCCCACGGCCATGGCCGGAGCGTTGGTATTGCCAGAAACGATTGCCGGCATGATGGAACAGTCGATGACCCTGAGGCCCGCGACGCCGCGGACACGCAGCCGGGCATCGACCACCGCCGTCGGATCATCGTCGCGCCCCATGCGGGCCGTGCCGACTGGGTGGTAATTGGTCTTGACCGTTTGTCCGGCAAAGGCGGTGAGGCCCTCGTTGTCCTGCACATCGGAGCCAGGGAGGATCTCTTCGCGGATCTTGGAGAGGAACGGCTCGGTTTCGAGTAGCTTTCGGGCAAAGCGCATGGATTTGAGCGTCAGCCGCAGGTCGTCCGGGTCGCCAAAAAAGTTGCAGTTGACGAGTGGCTGGGCCGCCGGATCGGCTGAGCGCAGTCGCACCGAGCCGCGCGCCTTTGGGCGCAACAGGCACGAGGTGAAGGTGACGCCCCATGTGGGCTTGGCCTTCTGCACGTCGCGGTCCTGATAGACGATCGGCGCGCAATAGAGCTGGATAGTCGGCCGGTCGCCGCCATCGGGATCGTAGAACAGGCACGCCTCGATGCCGGTGGTGGTCACCGGGCCGGAATTGAACAGCAGGTATTGGAGGCCGTTCCGCACCATCGGCCAGCCCGAATCCTGGCCGAAATAGCCGGACTTGCCTTTGGTAGTGGCAATGATGGGCACCTCGTGATGGTCCTGGAGGTTCTGCCCCACCGGCAGGTCGGCAACGACCGGAATCTGGAAATCGCCGAGATGCTCCGCCGGGCCGATGCCCGAGAGCATCAGCAGTTTCGCCGTGTTGTAGGTGCCCGCGCCGACCAGCACTTCGCGCTCGGCCCGCGCCTCGTGCGGATCGCCATGCACCATGTAACTGACGCCGACGGCGCGGCCCTGCTCGATGAGGATGCGGTCGACCCGTGCGTCCGTGACGATGGTCAGCCGCCGGTCGCTGCTCAGCGGATCGAGAAAGGCTTTCTTCGCATCCGAGCGGCGCTTGAAGCGGCCCCACTGCCCGTAGGTATGCTGCATGATGCCGACGCCGTTCTGCCGGGCGCCGTTGAAATCGGGGTTATAGGCGTGGCCCAACCCTTGCGCCGCGCGGAGGAAATCCTCGGTGGTGTCGCTGATCTGGCCGGGCTCGGAGACTCGGAGGTTGCCGCCGATGCCGTGGAATTCGTCGTTGAAGCGGTTGTTGGCTTCCACCGATTTGAAGTGGGGGAGGAGGTCCGCATAGCTCCAGTCGGTGCTGTTGCCGAGCCCGGCGGCCCAGCCATCGTAATCTTCCTTCTGGCCGCGCATATAGACCATGGCGTTGACCGCGCTGCCGCCACCAAGAGCCTTGGCAACCGGCACGATCGGGCCGCGCCCGCCCAGTTGCGGCTGCGGCACGGTCTCGTGCATTTCGAGATAGGTGTCGCGGCCGAGGAACTTCATGTAGCCGGCCGGCATACCCATGATCGGGCTGGTCGAGCGTGGCCCACGCTCCAGCATCAGCACCGAAAAACCGAATTCGCTGACGAGCCGCATCGCCGCGACCGATGCCGCAGACCCGCCGCCCACAATGATGAAATCGAACACGCGCTCAGTCATCACCGGCTCCACGGGCACTCGCTGCTGGCCTGTCTTAGCGGCCCCGCTCGCCGATGGGTAGGGGCATGCTGGCAATTGGGAATACCCTGTTCGCGTAGTCGGCCTAGCGCAGAGGAGATTCCTTCGCGCCGGGCACATTTGGCGGTAGTGCTGGTTCCTCAGGCGGTGGCCGGATCCGCGATCGGCCCCAGGGCCACGCGGAGCCGCAGCGTGGTGCGGGTCACCAGCAGCAGGGCAAAGAAGGCGGAGAGGCCTCCAAGCGTCAGGCGGAACTCGAGACCTTCGGCAACGACTGGCGCTGCGGCGGCGACCGCGGCGCCGGCATAGCGGGTGAGGAACACGCCGAGCATCACCAGCAGCGGCGTCCATTCGCCAGCAAGCTGCAGCCGCCCACCGCCCAGCGCAGTTGGCCGATAGCGGCGTTCGAGCGAAAGGCCCGCCGCCACGCCCAGCAACCCCCCGAGCGCCAGCGCGGCAAGGCTCACCATCGACAGGCCATCGGAGAGCAGGTGACTGAGCGAGAGCAGCACCATGATGGCTGGAACGGCGAAGATACCAACGAGGCCGGTCTGGCGCGGCTGGGTCCACTTGAGGCCGAGAGCAATGAGACCCACCAGGAGGACCCACACCCAGAACGGGGTATGACTCACGATATTGCCAAGCAAGCCGGCATCGGCTGAGCCGGGCATGGCAGCCTCGGCTGCCGTGCTGAGGGCAACGAGGACAGGGATAGACAGGAACAAGGAGGGGCGCATTTTGTATCTCACAGGTTATGGTGGCGCCGCATCGGTGCGGCTTGCCGGGCCTGGATGGCTGGCAAAGCTTGGGCACTCAAATCGATATTCGGGAACGGAAGGACGGCGTCGTGGATCGCAAGGCGTTGCAACTCACGCTTCGTGAATTGCGGGCAACGTTCTCGTCCCCAATGGCGCTGAGCGGTCTGGCGGCCGTGGTGCTGGTGCTCGGCATTTCCGGCCCGTTCGGCACGCAGGAACGGCTGAACCTCGCCGAGCGGCTGGTCTATTGGCTGGTTGTGGTGATCAGCAGCACCAGTGTCTGCTTTTCGACGATCTACCTCGTGAACCAGTTGCTGAAGCCGCGCATCGCCTCACCAAACCTCCGCATCGGGATCGGCGCTGTCCTCGCCGGCACGCTGGTGACGGTGCTGATGGCGGTGATCGACAGTGTGGCGATGGGCAAGACCGTATTGGGCTATCTGCCCGCGCTGTGGCTCAACTGCGTCGTCATCACCCTCGCGATCAGCCTGATCGGCGTGCAGTTGCGGCGGAGGACCGCGCCTGCTGCGGCGGCCGCCTCGGTCTTGAGCGACCAGGGAGCCACCCCGCCGCCCATCCTTGAGCGCGTGCCGCTGCCGCAACGTGGAGCGCTCTGGGCGCTGGTGGTGGAGGATCACTATGTCGAGGTGCTGACCGAGCGCGGCAAGACGCTGGTGCTGCTGCGCCTCTCCGATGCAATCCGGGAGACGACGGGCGTGCCGGGCGTCCAGATCCACCGCTCGCACTGGGTGGCGCTGGCCGCCGTGAGCCGCGTGGTGCGGAGCGACGGCAAGGTCTTTGCCGAACTGCCCAACGGGCTACGCCTGCCGGTGAGCCGCGGCTTTGCCGACGCGGCGAAGGCCGCCGGAATCGCCTAGCTCGGGCGTCCGCCGGCAGGGGTGACGTCGGGGCTGCGCTGGTGGGCGATATCGAGCAGGACCTCGACGAGGATGCTCCACAGCGTTGAGGAGTCCGACCGCGCCACGGCGGGCAGTTGCCGGTCGGCATTGAGCCGCGCGACCTCTTGGGTGAGGTCGCCCACGGTCACGAGGTTTTCGGGGTAGCGCCGCGGCGCCCACCATTGCTGGATGACGAGGGCCACCACGAGGCCGGCGGTGAGCAGCGTTTCGATGAAATAATCGCGTCCGGCGACGGCAAAGCCGAGGCAGACCGTGACGGCCACTCCGGTGGTGAGGAGAATCCACCTGTCGAACGGCTTAAGCGCCAGCACGGGCTGGGCGAGGCCGGTGCGTTTGCCGAGTTCACGCAGCGCCTGGCGGGGGGAGGATACTTGTAACTGCGTGAGGGGCGTTGTGAGGCGAATATCCTTGCCCGCACGCATGCCGCGCAGCGCTCGGCGCAGGCGGTAGAAGGTCAGCTCCGTGCCGCAGGGGCCGGCCGGGTCGCGTTCGAGCAGCGATTTGACGACCAATAAGCCATGAAGATCTGTGACGTTGCTGATATCGGCTGCTTCCTCGGCGGTGATCTCAAGCCCGAGCCGGGCGCGCAGGGCGCCGAGCAACGCCATGCCGTCAGCGGTGGCAAAATCCACCGCCTGCACGGCCAGCGGTGTCTCATTGGCACTCATGCGGCGCTCCGGCCGGGCTCAAGCCGGGATTCGAGCACCGTGCCGACGCTGGCGCATTCGGAGGCGATCTCGATGGCGAAATCACGCAGCATCGGGCGATCGAGCACGGCAAGGTTGCGCACCACCATGGCGATGTCGCGGTGCACCGGGTCCATGTCGGAAGGCGTGATTTCGGCGAGCCGCCCTGCGGCGAGGTCAGATGCGACCGAACTCATCACGAAGAACCCGACGCCCTCGCCCTTGACCGCCAGCCGGCGGGCCGGACCGGTGGGCAGTTCCACCGACACCGAGGCGCGGCGGAACAGCGCCAGCGCCGGATCGGGATAGGCCTGCCACCAGGGGATCGAAATCAACCGGGGGATCCGCTTCAGCACCTCCTCGATGCGCGGGTTGGGGCCGAGTTCGGCGACAATGTGCGGCGCTGCGACCAGCGGCACGCGCTCGCGCATCAGCAGCAGCGGTTCGAGGTCGGTCAGCAGCGGGTCGAGATTGGGCCAGCAGAGGATCCCCATCTCGATTTCGCGCTCGTGCAGCATCGTGGCGATCTGGTTCTGCCGGCCTTCGTTGATCACCACATCGACCGAGGGGTATTTGTCCTGAAAGCGGAGCAACGACTCGGTGATGAGAGGCGAGACGAGACTGCGCAACGAGCCGATCGAGACACGGCCGCGCTCAACCCGGCGCAGCGCTTCCTTTGCCTCCTGCGCTGCTGCCAGCATGCGCCGCGCATAGGGAAGGAAGGTCATCCCCTGGTCGGTGAGCGTGATGGTGCGCCCGCGGTGAAACAGCGTGACCCCGAGCAGATCCTCCAGCGCCCGCATCCGCATGGACACCGTCGCCTGCGTCACGTTGAGCCGCGCCGCGGCCTTGGTGAAGCTCAGGTCCTGCGCGATGCGATCGAAGGTCTTGATCTGATCGAGGTCCATGGATCACAGGCGCTTATGAGTGGGGTGTGGAAGGGGCGGAAATGCTGCGGGACATATTGAATATGCTGATGGGGAAGGTCAACGGGGCGGGAGGTGCCTCCCATGGAGGAAGGGTGATCGCATATAGCCAAGTCGCTTGAAGAAAAGGCCCCCTCACCCGCCGCTGCGCGGCGACCTCTCCCCCGAAGGGAGAGGTGAGCTGAGGCACGATCGCGCCACCTCGTCACCTCTCCCTCTGGGCGAGAGGTCGGCCGAAGGCCGGGTGAGGGGGCCTTTCTATTCAAACGAGTGTCTAGGGAGAAGACTCGGCCCGGACCTTTGCGGCCAGCGCCTTGCTGGCTTCGCGGCGGGCGATCTTGGCGGCCTTGTTGCGGGCGGCTATCGCGACTGCGTCGTCGCCCATGTGGGCTTCGCCGCGCTGGCGGGCGAGGGTGATCTGGTGCTCGCGCTCGATCACACCTTCGGGGGTTTCTGCAGCGCAGGTGGCGCAGAGGTTGCCCACTGCTTCGTGCGGCAGCATCGGGTTGCGGCAGGCGCGGCAGAGCAGCGCTTCGCCTTCCCTCAGCCCGTGTGTGACCGAGACGCGCTCGTCAAAGACGAAGCACTCGCCGTTGAAACGGCTGTCGGTCTCGGGGATCTTTTCGAGATATTTGAGGATGCCGCCCTTGAGGTGGAACACTTCCTCGAAGCCCTGTGAGAGGAGATAGGACGACGCCTTCTCGCAGCGGATGCCGCCGGTGCAGAACATCGCGACTTTCTTGTGCCGCGCGGGATCTAGCGTCTTGGCGACATAGTCCTTGAACTCGACAAAGCTCTGGGTATGCGGGTCGAGCGCGTTGGAAAAGGTGCCGAGCTTCACCTCGTAGTCGTTGCGGGTATCGACGAGGATCACGTCATTGCGCGCGATCAGCCCGTTCCAGTCCTCGGGCTCGACATAGGTGCCCACCTGCTGCGACGGGTCGGCCTCGGGCGCGCGGAGCGTCACGATCTCGGGCTTGAGCCGCACCTTCATGCGGAGGAACGGCATGGTTTCGGCGGTCGAGAACTTGGCTTCCGCGCCAGCGAGGCGTCCGGCCCAGAGCGGATCGGTCAACAACCAGCTCATCAATTGGTCGATGGCGGCGTCTGTTCCCGCCACAGTGCCGTTGATCCCCTCGGGCGCGAGGACGAAGCTGCCCCGGATGCCGCGGGCGCAACAGAACAGCGCCAGCGGCTGTTTCAGCGCCGCGCAATCGCCGAGATCGGCGAACTTGTAGAGCGCCAGAACCTTGAAGGGGGATTGGCTTTGCGTCAGACTGGCGGTGGAAATTTCAACATGCTCGGACATTTCGGCCCCGTTTAGCACCGGCAGGCCCCACCGGGCAACTTCGACACATCGGGAGGATGACAATGACCTATCGGGCCAGCGACGCTCGCTATGGCGACATGCAATACCGCTATACCGGCAAATCCGGGCTGAAGCTGCCGGTGATCTCGCTGGGGCTGTGGCAGAATTTCGGCGGCACGCGGGACTATCCCTCCGCCTTCGAAATGCTGAGCTATGCCTTCGACAAGGGCGTCACCCATTTCGACCTCGCCAACAATTACGGCCCGCCGCCCGGCGCCGCCGAAGAGCTGTTCGGCGACGTGATGGCGCGCGACTTCCGCCCCTATCGCGACGAGATGATCATTTCGTCAAAGGCCGGCTGGGACATGTGGCCCGGCCCCTATGGCAACAAAGGCTCGCGCAAGTATGTGCTCGCGTCGGCCGACCAGAGCCTCAAGCGCATGGGGCTCGACTATGTCGATATCTTCTATTCCCACCGCTTCGATCCCGAAACGCCGCTCGAAGAAACCATGGGCGCGCTGGCGCAACTGCACCGGCAGGGGAAGGCGCTCTATGTCGGCATCTCGCAGTACCCCGAAAAGCAAACCCGCGAGGCGCACCGGATTTTGAAGGAAATGGGCGTTCCCTGCCTGATCCACCAGCCGAGCTATTCTATCCTCAATCGCTGGATCGAGGACGACAAGACCATCGATGCCTGCCACGATTTGGGGATCGGCATCATCGCCTTCTCGCCGCTGCAGCAGGGAATCCTCTCGGGCAAGTACAATGCGTTGAAAGGCGACCTCAGCGGGACGCGGGCTTCGGAGAACTATTCGCTGAGCGCCAACCGGCTGGAGCCGCGGGTGCTCGAGGCTGTCGAAAAGCTCGGTGAAATCGCCAAGGCGCGGAAGCAGACCATGGTGCAACTGTCGCTGGCGTGGGTATTGCGGCGGAAGGAAATGACCTCGGCGCTGATCGGCATCCGAACGCTGGAACAGTTGAAGGATTGCCTCGGTGTGCTGGATAATCTCGAGCTCTCGGCCGAGGAGATCGCGGCGATCGAGGTGGCGAGCAAGGGCGGGCTGATCGATAGCCGGCCGTTGCGGTAAAGGCGGCTAAGGGCGCCCCCTCCACCACCCCTCGGGTGGTGCCCCTCCCCCGTCTCCGACGGGGGAGGATCTCGCCGCGCGGCTGGAGTGCACCTCTGATCCTCCCCCGTTTACGGGGAGGGGGACCAAGCGCAGCTTGGTGGAGGGGGCGCCTAGACCGCCTCGTCCCGGCAATAGTTCAGCAGCATTGCCGTCAGCACCACATACAGCGTGTTGTGGAGCGTGAAGCTCAGCATCGTGTCGGGGAGGCCGAGGACGAAGTAGCTGATCGAGAGCAGGCTGCAGCCATAGAGCCGGGTGCGGTACTGGCTGTCGCGCGGGCTGCGGAGGCAGCAGAGGACGGGCGTGACGAGGAGGATGAGGTAGACCGCGATGCCGAATATCCCGGCGGCCACTGCAAAGTTGAGTGCGTCGTTGTGGAGGTGCGGCAGCTGCGCATGCACCTGCTCGTAGACCGCGAGATAGGGGAGGATCGAGCTCATCAGCCGGCTCCAGCCGTGGCCGAAGACGGGGGCCTCGAGGAAGGCGAATGACCCGGCGCGATAGAGGATGAAGCGGATGGTGGTGCCGAGATCGGCGGGGTTATCGCCGCCGGCGAGGCGCCCGAGGATTTCGAACAGCGTCGATGAACGCGCGCCCGCGAGATCGGCGACATAGCCGATGACGGCAAAGCCCACGGCGAGGCCAAGGCTGACGCCGATGGCGAGCCACTTGTGCTTGACCAAGAGGAGCGCCGCAACGAACAGCAGCACCGGAAAGGCGATCAGCGCGGCGCGGGAGCCCGAGGCAAAGATCACCACCAGCGCCAGCAGTGGGCCCAGGGCGTAGATGAAACGCTGGTAGCTCGAACTCGCCGCGGCCCCGATCATGGCGAAAAAGCCGACGATCAGCGCGGTGTTGGAGAGCCGGATCGGATCGGTGAAGAACGAGCCGAGCCCGGCGCGCGGCAGGCCCTCGATATAGGTGAAATAGAGCGAGACGCAGAGCCCGGCGGCAGCACCAACGAGCGCGAAATCGGCGATCTTGCGGCTGTTGGCGGGTGTCGCGGCGCGGCGGAACAGGGCCGCCAGCGGCGCGTAAAACAGCATGGCCGCGAAGTTGAGCGTCTGGAGGATATCGACCGGCTGCTGCGCCGTGACCAATGCGGAAATGAACAGCAGTGCGAAGGCGCCGAGGAACAGCTTGGCGGGGAGATCGAACGGCATCGCTATGCTGCTGCGCCGCAGCCAGAAATAGGCGGCGACGAGGACGATCAGCACCAGCAGCACATAGGTGGTGAAATAGCCCAGAACGCAACTGAGCCCGATCGCCACCACCAGCACCGCCCGGCGGAGGATGGTTTCGCCTGAGCTGAGCGATGGCGCGGGCAGTTCGAGGCCGAGCCCGGCCTCGATTTCGTCTGCGCGTGGGACCCGGTTCATCTTGTCTCAGGTCCTGAGGAGGCCGCCGGTGGCCTTGGTGACAGCGGCCACCAGGGCACCCGAGAGCTTGTCGATCTCCTCGTCGGTCAGCGTCTTGTCGGCCGGCTGAAGCGTGACAGCGATGGCGACGGATTTCTTGCCCTCGCCGACGCCCTTGCCTTCGAAAACGTCGAACACTTCGACGCCGGTGATCAGCGCCTTGTCGGCATTGCGCGCGGCGCGGATCAGGCTCGCTGCCGCAACGTCGCGATCAACGACGAAGGCGAAATCGCGGCTCAGGGGCTGCAGGTCGCTGAGCTTCAGCAGCGGCTTGGTGCGGGTCGGCTTCTTCCGCGGCTCGGGGATAGCGTCGAGATCGAGCTCGAACGCCGCGATCGGGCCGGTGAGGCCGTATTCGGCCAAAAGCATCGGGTGGATTTCGCCGAACCAGCCGATGGTGAGCTTGGGGCCGAGCTGAATGCGGCCACCGCGGCCCGGATGGCTCCACGAGGCGGGCTCGGCGACGAGCTGCAGCTTGTCGATGTCATGGCCCATGGCATCGAGCAGTGCCGCGATATCGGATTTGGCGTCGAACACCGAGACCTTGCCCGTCCCCTGCCAGTGGCGCGAACCGCCCATGCGGAGGCCCGTGGCATAAGTGTGCTGGCCCTCGGGCGTGATCGAGAGGAACACCTGGCCCACTTCGAAGAGCTTGAGGTCGGCATAGCCGCGATTGGCGTTGCGCTGCGCGGCGCCGAGGAGCCCCGGCAGTAGTGAGGGGCGCATGTCGGTGAGTTCCGACGCGATCGGATTGGCGAGCTTCAGCTCAGCCGCCCCGCCACCGAAGCGTTGCGCTTCCGGGGCGGAAATGAACGACCAGTTGATCGCTTCGTCGAGCCCGCGGGCGGCGAGCGTGCGGCGGGCGAGGCGGCGGCGGTTCTGCAGCGTGGTCAGCATGCGCGGGGCGACGTGATTGAGCCGCGGCAGCGGTTCGACGGGGACGTTGTCGACCCCGACCATGCGCATCACCTCTTCGGCCAGATCGGCTTTCATGGTGACATCGGGACGCCAGGAGGGGACGCGGACCTTGCGGTGGTCGCCCGTGCCCTCGGCCACAAAGCCGAGCCGGGCAAGGATCGCCTCCACCTCATCGGCACTCGCCTGCAGCCCGGTGAGGCGCTTGACCTCGGAGAGTGGGAAATCGACGACGGTATTGGGGAACACGTCTTCACCCGAGATCGCGGGCTCCATCGGCTCGCCGCCACAGAGCGCGAGGACGAGGCGGGTCGCGAGCTCAAGGCCGGGCTCGGTCAGCGCGGGATCGACATTGCGTTCGAGCCGGTAACGGGCGTCGGAGACGATGCCGGTCTTGCGGCCGGACTGCGCGATGAGATCGGGATCCCAGCTGGCGCATTCCATGAAGACGTTGGTTGTGCCGTCGGTGCAGCCCGAGCGGATGCCGCCCATGATGCCGCCGAGGCAGAGCGGGCCCTGATCGTCGGCGATGACGGTCATGGTCGCATCGAGCGTGTAGACCTTGTTGTCGAGCGCATCGAAGCTCTCGCCCGCTCGCGCATTGCGGAGCACCGGCTGGCCGACGATCTTGTCGGGGTCATAGGCATGGAGCGGCCGGCCCCAGCCGAGGGAAACGAGGTTAGTGATATCGACGATCGCGTTGATCGGACGGAGCCCGACAGCGCGGAGGCGCTGCTGCAGCCAGTCGGGCGAGGGGCCATTCTTGACGCCCTTGATATAGCGGCCGGCAAACTTGCGGATCGCCTTGGGCTCGCCGGGTTCGAACTGGTGCGGCAGCGGCGCGATCGGGCTCTTGCCCTTCGAGGCAACCGGCGACATGTCGGTGGGCTTCAGTGTGCCAATGCCGAACGCCGCGAGGTCTCGCGCTACGCCATAGACGCCGGTGGCGTCGCCGCGATTGGGGGTGATCGAGATATCGATCACCGCGCCGCCGAGCTTGGCGTAATCGACATAGGAGACGCCGATGGGCGCGTCGTCGGGCAGCTCGATAATGCCGTCATGGTCATTGGAAAGCTCAAGCTCGGCCGCCGAGCAGAGCATGCCGTTCGACGGCGCGCCGCGAATGACGACGCCGGCCTTGAGGGTGAAATCCTTGCCCGGAATGTAGGTGTCGGGGAAGGCGAAGACCGACTTGATCCCGGTGCGCGCGTTGGGCGCGCCGCAGACCACATCGATCAGGCTGCCGGTGCCCGCATCGACCTTGCAAAGATGGAGGTGATCGGAGTTCGGGTGATCAGTCGCCTCGACGAGCTTTGCGACCACGAACGGCCGCAGCTTTTCGGCAGGATCGACAATCTCCTCGACCTCGAGCCCGATCATGGTCAGCGCCTTGCCGATCTCCTCGGCAGAGGCGGCGGTGTCGAGATGCTCTTTAAGCCAGTCGAGGGTGAACTTCATGGGTCGGATACTTTCGGTGCGTAGTGCTGCTATTCCTGCAGGTGTGAGGAACGCGCGAGGCGAGATCGATTGCGCTGGTCAAGAGCGCGGGAAGCGGTGACCCGTCAAGTGCCGTGCTTTTTCACATGCTCGGCAAGGATGTCGTTGATCCGGCTCTGCCAGCCGGGACCGGTGGCGCGGAAATGCTCGACCACGTCGTGGTCGAGGCGCAGGCCGACACGGTCCTTGACCGGGGTCTTCTGCGGGCCGCGCTGGCCACGGGCGCGCTCGAAGGCCTCCACGATCTCGGGGAACATTTCGCGCATCGGCCTCGCCCGCGCCATGTCCTCCTCGGTCAGTTCTGGAATATCATCACCAACGCGCTTTTCGAAATCGTCCAGAGACTCTCCGGGTCGGCGCCCCTCAAGTGTGCCGGGAAGCCTGTCGCGCTTGATAGCTTTTGAGTTCGCGGTCATTTGCTTTCCTCATTGAGATAACTCGCATTCGGCTGCCTCGCCACGTCCAGCAATAGAGGCACAGTCTGCCATCGAGATGGCCATAGGTGATGTATCTGCGCTCGCCATAGTCGAAGCGTTTGTCCTCGAGCGTATCGAGACTGTCTGGGTCGAACTTTTCGACATCCGCAAAGTCCAGTTGTCGCTCTCGAAGCGCGTCTTGCCTCTTCTCTTCGTCCCACTCCAACTTCATCTACCACACTCATTTATTTGTGGCCACGATTAAATCAGCTGCTCAACCCCCCGAACAGCGTCGGCAGGTCGAGGGGACGGAAGCCGTAGTGGTCGAGCCAGCGCTTGTCGGCATCGAAGAAGGCGCGGAGGTCGTTCATGCCGTATTTGAGCATGGCGATGCGATCGATCCCCATGCCCCAGGCAAAGCCCTGGTAGACATCGGGGTCGAGCCCGCAATTGCGGAGCACGTTGGGGTGCACCATGCCGCAGCCCAAAATCTCGAGCCAGTCCTTGCCCTCGCCGATCTTCACTTCGGCGCCAGAGCGGTCGCACTGCACGTCGACTTCCATCGACGGCTCGGTGAAGGGGAAAAAGCTCGGGCGGAAGCGGAGCGTGACGTTGTCGACCTCAAAGAACGCCTTGAGGAACTCCTCCAGCACCCAGCGCAGCTGGCCGATATGCGAGCTCTTGTCGATGACCAGCCCCTCGACCTGATGGAACATCGGGGTGTGGGTCTGGTCGCTGTCGTGCCGATAGGTGCGGCCGGGCATCACCACGCGGATCGGCGGATCGATCGCGGGCGTGAGGTAGGGCGCTGCCGGCTTTTCGTTCCCCTTGAGCATGGTGCGGATCTGCACCGGTGAGGTGTGGGTGCGGAGCACGCGCTTCACCCCATCGGGCGACGGCGCCATGAAGAACGTATCGTGCATCTCGCGGGCCGGATGGCCCTCGGGGAAGTTGAGCGCGGTGAAATTGTACCAGTCGGTCTCGATGTCGGGACCTTCGGCGATCGAAAAGCCCATGTCGGAGAAGATCGCCGTGATCTCGTCGATCACCTGGCTCACCGGATGGATGCGGCCCTCGGCAGTGGGCGTGGGGCGCACCGGCAGGGTGACATCCACGCGCTCGGACGCAAGGCGGGCATCGAGCGCGGACTTCGCGAGGTCACCGGCCTTGGCCTCAATCAGCGCCGTGACTTCGGTCTTCAGCCCGTTGATCGCCGCGCCGGCGGACTTGCGCTCCTCAGCAGCGATGCCGCCGAGGGTGGCAAGGAGCGCGGAGACGGAGCCTTTCTTGCCCAGTGCCGCGACGCGGACCGCCTCGATGGCGGCTTCATCGCTCGCGGCAGTGACCGCGGCGGCGATTTCGGTGCGGAGGGTGGCGATCTGGGCGTCGAGCGACATGGATCAGGTCCGGAGCTGGCGTGGCTTGGGCGAACCGCTCGGGAGAGCGGCAAGAAAGAAGCGGCGAGAAAATCGAGTGCGGGCAGGGCAAATGAAAAAGCCCCGCGCCATCCCGGATCAACCGGATGGCGCAAGGCTTAGCTTAGGGCCTCATAGAAGGCGAGATTAGGCGGAGATACGCTCGTGAGTAGTGGTCTCGAGCGAGCCGAGATACTCCAGCGCCTTCTTCGACTGCACGACGAGCTGGGCGAACGCTGCAGGCTCGGTGATCGCGAGATCGGAGAGCACTTTGCGGTCGACCGCAATCTCGGCCTTCAGGAGGCCGTCGATAAATCGGCCATAGGTCAGGCCATGCTCGCGGACAGCCGCGTTGATGCGCTGGATCCACAGGGCGCGGAAGTTGCGCTTCTTGGCGCGACGGTCGCGGTACGCATACTGGCCGGCCTTGTCGACGGCAGCCTTGGCGGTACGGATGGTATTCTTGCGGCGGCCGTAGAAACCCGAAGCAGCCTTCAGGACCTTCTTGTGGCGGGCGTGGGCGGTAACGCCTCTCTTAACGCGTGACATTTTTGTGCGGCTCCTTAACGGTTATACGGCATGTACCACTTGACCAGACTTTCATCGCCCTTCTTGAGGATCTTGGTTCCCCGATGCGAGCGAATATAGTCGGCGTCGTGGCTCATCAGCCTGTGCCGCTTGCCTGCGACGCCCGCCTTGACGCGGCCGCTCGCAGTCATCTTGAAGCGCTTCTTGGCGCCCGATTTGGTCTTCATTTTTGGCATTTTGCTTGTCCTGTTAGGGTGGCTCCCGCGGGAGCCTGCATTCTGGACGGCCACGGCATGCCTTTCGGCCGGGCTGTCCGGTTAAGAGGCGGCGTTATAGGGGGAGAGTTGGGGGAGTGCAAGGGGGGCGTCACAAGTCTGTAACGGCAGCGTGCACGGATAGTGCATCCCACCAGCGGAGCCTTCACATGGCAGAGCGCATCACCATCAACAAGGCCTATCTGCGCGGCTTGATCTGGCTCCTGGCTCTGGCTGTCATCGTGCTCATGCCGCGTTTCGATGCGGCGCCGCCCGCGCCCGTCACAGCGCTGCTCGCTGCACGCTAGACTTCAGCGATTAGCAGCGGCGAGTTCGCCCAATTCGTCGAGCAATTGCCAGGCCTGGGTCTTGCTGAGTGAGCGCAACGCGGCGCGGTCGGCGTCGGCTGCGGCGGCGGCGGCCCTGGGCAGGACGTCCTTGGCTTTCTCGCTGAGATAGAGCCCCTGCGCGCGGCCCTTGCCCACGGTGCTCTTTTCGATCCAGCCCTCGGCTTCAAGGCCGGAGAGGGTGCGGGCGACGCCGGGTTGCTCAAGCTCCAGCCGGCTCACCAGTTCGGCCTGCGTCAGGCCCTCGCGATGGGCGATCTCGGCCAGCGCCGTGAATTGCGCGGGGTGGAGCCCGAACGGCGCCAGGGCATCGCGGAGGTGGGTGGCGAGGCGGCGCGCCAATTGGCTGGCGACGTGGAACAGGGTTTCCTTGTGATCGAACATTTCGTCCTCCCCCACGGTCCATCCGCAGAGCTGATAGATGAGGTGTAGCAGGTTGGATTTAACAAGTCTGACTAAGGCAGGGGTGAGGCGCAAAGGCCCCTCTAGCGGACGATTTCAGACCACGGACGGCCAGCGCGAGCGGCCGCTGCTGCCTGGGCAACGCGCTTTTTGGCAACGGTCGTCAACTCGGACGACACCACGTTATTGGCATTGGCTGGATCGAGCACGCCACGCGCCACGAACAGGCTTTCGAGATAGCCCAGCACCATCCAGACATTGTCCGCGAGTTCGCCCAGCGGCCGGCGGCGCAGGGCGGCATAGCTGGTGAGCTCGAGGTAGAACGAGGGCAGGTCGAGCCCGTTCTGGTCGCGCCAGAGTTTGAGTACCCGCACCTCTTCGTGCCGCGAGTTCTCCAGCGCATCGAGCACGTGCTGGGTGAGGTTGGTCTTGGTCGAAAAGCCGCTGCTGGTCGAATGCAACTCGTGCACGTCGGACGAGAGAGCCTCGCGCTTGGCGGGGATCAGGTCAATCTCGGTGCCGTCGAGATTGATGCCCAGCGATACCGGACGGCGGATCGGGGAAAAGCCCTGGCGCTTCAGCGCGCCGGCCAGCGATTCGTAGATTTCTGCGATCCGGAACGGGGTCTCTGGGCTGAGCGACAGCAGGAAATCGATATTGACGCCGGACTTGTTGGCCATCCGCTTCTCGAAGGCGCCGGTGGGGTAGACTTCCAGCAAATGCCGGCCGCCCCAGTTGCCGCAGAGCCGGTCGACCTTGCCTTCGAGCGCGCGCAAATTGGAGCTGGCGTCCTCTTCCACCGCCTCGCGGCGCAGGATCGAACGCAAATACTCCGACGGCGATACTCTGCCAACCACTGCACTCATCTAAGCAGTTTTACTAAATTCGTAGGCAGCCGGCCAGCCCGCTCACGACAAAACGATCTATTAGGTTAGCAGTTTAAGTTAACCCGACCATGGGGTTAGTCGGCGAGTGCGGCAGCGATCGCATCCATGAAGACACGGACCCGGCGGGGAACCAGCCGCCGCGACGGGTAGAGGATGTGGATCGGCAGCGTCATCGTCTGCCAGTGCGGCAAGAGATGGACGAGCCGGCCGTCGGCAATCGGGCCCCGCACCAGATCGACCGGCAGATAGACGACGCCCGCGCCCGCGAGCGCGGCCGACAGCTGCGCTTCGCCATTGTCGATCTGCAGCCCGCCTTCGACCTCGGCGATGATGCTGGCCCCGCCCGGCCCGAAAAAGGGCCAGCGGCCGCGCGGGCTCATGTTGAGGTTGAGGATGCAGCGATGTCCCTTGAGTTCGCCCGGCGTCATCGGTGTGCCGTGGGCCGCGAGGTATTCGGGCGCTGCCGCGCACATCAACTGGTAGGTCCCCACCGTGCGGGCGATCATCGAGGAGGCCTGCAACTCGCCGATGCGGATCGCGAGATCGAAGCCTTCGGCAATGAGGTCGGCGCGCCGGTCACTGAGCGACAGTTCCACCACCACTTCCGGGTTCGCCTCACAGAACCGCGCCACCACCGCCGCGAGCCGGTGGATGCCGAGGGTCGCGGGGCCAGTCGCCCGGATGCGGCCGGTCAGTTGCCCGGGCTCAGAGCGGGTCAGTTCCCCCAACTCTGCCATGGCTTCGAGCACGGTTTCCGCCTGGGCGAAAAAGCTCTCACCCAATTCTGTCAGCCGCTGCGCCCGGGTGGTGCGCTCGATCAGGCGGGCGCCGTGCTCCTCCTCCAGCGCCTGGACCCGCCGCCCGACCATGGCCGGCGAAATGTCGAGGAGGCGCGCGGCGGCGGCAAAGCTGCCAGCTTTCACCGCGGTCACAAAGGTCTCGAGATTGGTGAGCTCTGCCATTCGATACATTTTCGCAAGAGTGAAGCGTCAATGGCGTGCATTCTATACTCCGAACTGGCGGCGTAGATAGACATCACGGAAATCGAAACCGCATCAAACCGATGGAGAGAAAAATGACTGTTGCAATTCTGGGTCTGGGCAATGTCGGCAAGGGTCTCGCTAAGCGCCTCGCTGGCAAGACTGAACTGGTGCTCGGCGCCCGTGACGTGGCCGCCGCTGAAGCCTTCGCCAAGAGCGTTGGCGTCAATGTGACCGACTACGCCAAGGCAATCGCCGTCGCCGATATCGTCGTCCTGGCACTGCCCTATGCCCATGCGCTGGAAGTCGCCAAGTCCGGCGCCCTCAATGGCAAGATCGTTGTCGACCCGACCAACCCGATCAAGCCCGATTTCTCGGGCCTCGCGATCGGCCACACCACCTCGGCCGCCGAGGAAATCCAGGCGCTCGCCAAGGGCGCCAAGGTCGTGAAGGGCTACAACACGATCTTTGCAAGCCTCTTCGATGCCTCGACTGCTGCAACCACCTCGGTCCCGGTGTTCCTTGCTGGCGATGATGCCGCTGCCGTCGATGCAGTCGCCGAAATCGTTACGAAGTCCGGCTTTGCGGTGGAGCGCGTTGGTGGCCTTGATGGCGCCCGCCTGGTCGAGCCGCTTGGCATGCTCAACATCCGCTTCGGCTATGGCCTCGGCCGTGGCACCGCGATTGCGCCGAACTGGCTGGCTGTCGCTGCCTGATCCGTCAGGAATAGTGAATGTTGCAAGGCGGGTCTAAGGGCCCGCCTTTTTTGTCTGGGCTAGACCGAGAAACTGTCGCCCAGATAGACGCGTCGGGCTTCGGGGTCGGCGGCGATGGTTTCGGGGCTGCCCTCGATCATTACGCGGCCATCGTGGATGAGGTAGGCGCGATCGACCAGCGACAGCGTTTCGCGCACCGCGTGGTCGGTGATCAACACGCCGATGCCGTGCTCAGTGACCTGCCGGACCAGCGCCTTGACCTCGGCGACGGCGATCGGATCGACGCCCGCAAACGGCTCATCGAGCAGCATGAACAGCGGATCGGCGGCGAGCGCGCGAGCGATTTCGACGCGCCGGCGTTCACCCCCTGACAGAGCCAGGGCGCTTGATTTGGCGAGGTGGGAGATGGCGAACTCGTCGAGCAGTTCTTCGAGCCGTGCCATCCGGTCGGCCTTGCGCGGGACATGCCCTTCCAGCACGGCGAGGATATTGCCCTCGACGCTCAGCCCGCGAAAAATCGAGGGCTCCTGCGGCAGGTAGCCGATGCCGAGCCGCCCGCGCTGGAACAGCGGCAGGTCGGTGATCGGCCGGCCATCGAGTTCGATGGTCCCCTTGTCGGGCTTCACCAGCCCCATGATCATGGTGAAAACCGTGGTCTTGCCCGCGCCATTGGGACCGAGAAGGCCGACGGCTTCACCGCGTCGCACCGCGAGGCTAACATCGGCGATCACCGTGCGGCGGCCAAAGCGCTTCTGCAGCCCGCGCGCCACCAGCCAGCCAGACTGGTCGAACTCGGTATCGATATCGGGCGAGGTCATTTCGGGGTGAATACGCCGGTCACGCGGCCGCTCTGGCTGCCCTTGAAGGTCGAGGTATTGTTGGCAAGGTTGACCACGAGTTCCGGCCCCTTCAGCGTGCCCTGCGCATTGACCACGGCGACATTGCCGATGAGACGGATGGTCTGCGTCGCCGGGTCGAACGTTGCGGTATCGCCGGTTGCCTGCTGGCCGGCGGTCTTGATTTTCACATTGCCGGTGGCGGTGAGCGACTTGATGTCGGACTGCCCGCCCTTGCCGTAAAGCACCACGACTTCGCTGGCGGTGAGGTCCATGCCCTCGCGCTTGATCACCACATTGCCGGAAAAAGTCGCCTGTTGCTTCCCCTCATCGACGGTGAAGGTATCGGCGCTGATCTCCACCGGGATGCCTGCAGCGAGGACGGGGGAGATGGCGAGTCCGAGCAGCAGCGCCAGACTGAGCAGCAGGTTTCTCACTTGGACTCTCCTGGCGTGATGTTGAGCGTAATCCGCGCCTGCTGGAATACCCATATCTTTGTATTGCCGTCAAAGCGCATCCCCGCAGCATCGAGCGTGCCCAGCGCGCCGAACTGTGCGTGCACTGCGCCTGTCGCTTCGGCCTGCATCTTGAGCATATTGGCGAAGAGCCCATCGACCGTGCCGGACATGCCGTCACTGCTCGAAAAATGTGTGGTGTCGACCACGGTCAGCAATTGCTCGCTGGTCTGGAGTTCGGCGCTCGCCGCTTCGGCCTTCAGGGAAGGGCCCTGGGCCGGGGTGGCGCTGAACACCACATTGGTCAGATCGACCACATCGGTGGAGCCGATCGCAGCCTTAGCCGCCTCCGCCGACAGTGAGAATGCCGTACCATCAGCGGTGGTGGAATGCAGTTCCGGCGTATCGACCACAAGGTTGTTGCGATCGATGTGGATGTTGGAAAAGCCGAACTGGTTGCGCAGCGCATCGAGGACCAGCGCGCCGCCGATAACCAGCAGCGCGGTGGCCGCCAGCGCCGGGATCACCCAGCGGAGGAGCCGCACCAGCCGGTTGCGTCGCCGCAAACGCGTATGCACGCGGTCGCGGTCGGCCTGATCCGGCGGGCTATCCGGCGACGCCACCAGGGCCATCAGCTATGCGCGAAGATATCGCTTTCGTCCCAGCCGAGCAGATCGAGCTCGATGCGTGCGGGAAGAAAGCCGAAGCAGGTTGCGGCCAGTTCGCTCCGGCCCTCGCGGCGCAGCATGCGATCGAGATGGCGCTTCAGGTCGTGGAGGTAGAGGACGTCAGAGGCGGCGTATTCGAGCTGTGCGTCGGAGATCTTGTCGGCGCCCCAGTCAGAGCTCTGCTGCTGCTTGGACATATCGACATTGAGCAGTTCGCGGCAGAGGTCCTTGAGGCCGTGCCGGTCGGTATAGGTGCGAACGAGCTTGGAGGCGATCTTGGTGCAGTAGACCGGGCCGGTGACGATTCCGAACCGGTGCTTCAGCACCGCGATATCAAAGCGCGCGTAGTGGAAGATCTTGGTGACTGCGGGGTTGCCCAGCAGCTTGACGAGGTTCGGCGCGTCCTTGAGGTCCGCAGGAATCTGCACCACGTCGGCGCTGCCATCGCCGGGCGACAGCTGCACCACGCAGAGCCGGTCGCGGCGCGGGTCGAGCCCCATGGTTTCGGTGTCGATCGCCACCTCCTTGCCGCCATAGCGCGAGAGGTCGGGCAGGTCGCCCCGGTGCAATCTGATCGTCATGCTGACATCCTGGTTCCAGTGGGGGTGTGATGCCACAGCATAAAGGCGTTGGAAAGGCCGGGGCGCATCGCTACAACCAGCCAGCTGCGCTTGGGGCGGCGGGATCAGTCGGCAATGTTGGGTTCGATCAGAGATAAACTCAGTGGCTTGCCACGGGGCATGAAGCGCCTCCTGCTGATCGGCTTTGATATCCTCGCGCTCCTTGGCGTGCTCTGGTTTGCCTTCAGCGTCCGGCTCGGCGTGTTCTCCCCGACCCTGCCGCATATCCTCCTCATCCTTCTGGCGCCGGTGGTGGCGATCCCCGTGTTCATCCGCATGGGGCTCTATCGCGCGGTGATCCGCTATCTGCCCGAGCGCGCCATCTGGACCATGATCCAGGCCATGGCGCTTGCGACCCTGAGCTGGGTGGCGGCGCTGTTTCTGGCCGAAGCGACGCGGATGGCGGTGTTTCCGCGCACCGTGCCGGTGTTCTATTTTCTGTTTGGCACCATTGTCATCGTCGGCTCGCGCTTTGTGGCCAAGACGCTGCTCTGGCTGCCGGAGCGACAGGCCGGGCCGGCTGCAGGCGTCGTCATCTATGGCGCCGGATCAGCCGGCAGCCAGCTCGCCGAGGCGCTATCGGCGCAGAGCCGGCACTTCGTCGCTGCGTTTATCGATGATGATCCGAGGCTCTGGGGCCGCGATGTGGCGGGGTTCCGGGTCTACCCGCCGCAAAAGCTCGAAGAGCTGATCCGCAATCGCGGCGTGCGCGAGGTGATCCTCTCGATCCCCTCCGCCGATGCCAGCCGGCGCAGCGAGATCGTCACCGAGCTGAGCCGCCAGCCGGTCAAGATCCGCACCCTGCCGGCAATCGTCGACCTGGTATCGGGCAAGTACCTCGTCAGCCAGCTGCGCGAGATCGCCATCGACGACCTCCTCGGCCGCTCGGCCGTGCCAGGCGATCCGGCGCTGTTCACCAGCCTTCTCGCCGGGCGGACGGTGCTGGTGACGGGCGCGGGCGGCTCGATCGGCTCGGAGCTGACCCGGCTGATCGTGCGCTGGGGCCCCAAAAAGCTCATCCTCCTCGAAGCCAACGAGTTCGCGCTCTACGAAATCGAGCGGCACCTCAAATCAACCTGCGAGACCCCGGTGCTGCCGGTACTCGGCTCGGTCGCCGATGCCCCGCTGGTGCGGCGCATCCTGCGCAATGACCATGTTGACGTGATCTTTCACGCGGCGGCCCACAAGCACGTGCCTTTGGTTGAAGCCAATATGCTCGAAGGCGTGCGTAATAATGTGATGGGGACGCGCACCCTCGTCGAGGCGGCGACAGAAGCGGGCGTCCCGCACTTCGTCCTGATTTCCACCGACAAGGCGGTGCGGCCGACCAGCGTGATGGGCGCCACCAAGCGCTGGGCCGAGCTGATCGTCCGGCATTTCGGCGCCAAGGACGACGGCCGCATGCGCCATTTCTGTTCGGTGCGCTTCGGCAATGTGCTGGGTTCGAACGGCTCGGTGGTGCCGCTGTTTCGCGAACAGATCGCCACCGGCGGCCCGGTGACCCTCACGGACAAGCGGATGACGCGCTATTTCATGTCGATCCACGAAGCAGCCGAACTGATCGTCCAGGCCGGTGCCTTGAGCAAAGGCGGGGATATCTTCCTGCTCGAAATGGGCGATCAGGTGTCGATCCTCGAGCTGGCAGAGAACATGATCCGGCTTGCCGGACTGACCGTCAAATCGCCGGACAACCCGGCAGGCGACATCGCAATTGTCGAAACCGGAATGCGCCCTGCTGAAAAGCTGACCGAAGAACTGTTCTTCGATCCCGCCAATGCCGAGCGCACCGGGCAGCCCAAGATCCTCCGCTCACCCCCCGCTGCCCGCAGCACGGGCGACCTCGAGGCAGCACTCGCCACTTTGGGTGAGGCACTGGTGCGCGAAGACGAGGCCGAAGTGCGGCGCGTACTGTTCAGCTACGTCGAAAGCTAAGAGCCGCGGAAGCGGCCCGCGACGGGCCGCTTCGGATACAGCGCCGCAATGGGCCGAGAAATGGGCCCTAGCGGCCCATCCCGTTCCCCATTCCGTGGCCCATCCCGCCGCCGGGACCCATACCACCTTCGTCGTCTCCGTCTTCATCATCATGCTCATGGCCATCGCCGGGATGATCATGGCCGTCGCCGGGGGGATCGCAGACCGGCGGCGGCGGAGGAGGAGGCGGAGGAGGAGGCGGAGGAGGCGGCGGAGGCGGAGGTGCACCGCTATCGGCAATCTTGTTGAGGACAATTGCAGGCGCACCTGAGCCGCACTCGCCCGGCTTCTTTACGCGGAAATCGGTCTTCAGCGATTGCTGGGACTCGACGTAGCGGAAATCGGCATTGGCGACTTCGCGCTTCTGTGACTTCTGGTCGAACAGTTCGGCATCGCGCGTGGTGTTGACCGCGCCCACCGAACAGCGCTCGGAAATGGTCACGCAGTCTTTGGAGCGGGCACACAGGAACACCTGGCCCTCGAACAACACCACCTTGGTCTGGCCCGTATGCGGATCCACCGTAAAATCGAACTTGGTACCGCGGACGCCCAACGTGCCGGTGGGCGTGATGATCTGGTAGGCGCTCTTTTCGCTGTTCCCTGTGAGGAACCGGAACGTGCCGGCCAGCGCATTGACGGCAAACTTGCCGGCCGTGCCATCGGCGCGCATCAGGTATTTTTCGACGATCAGTGCCGAATTCGGACCCACCACCAGGTGCGTGTCATCGGCAAAGATCACCTGAACTTCGCCCACCGGGCCTGTCTTGATGGTCTGGCCCTCGAACAGGTCGCTGCCCTGCAGCAGCGTGACCTGCGTCGCGCCGACCAGCGACGCGTCCTGGCGGACTGCCACTGCGGTGCCCATCGGGGCATCAGCGAATACCGGGCTCTGGAGCCCGAGACCGAAAAGCAAAGCCGCTGACAGCGTCCACAACGAGCCACGCAGCCAACTGAGCCGATTTGGGGTCAGCCCCATCGGCTCCGGGGCATCTTCGCCCCCAAACGCACTGTTACTCATATCGCACCCACAAGCCCGCTAAGCCGCAGGTTTCCAGACATCTGGAAGCGTCGCACCACCCCCTGCGCAGGCGAGCGCTCGTAGTTAACTCTTTCTTAACTCAGTATTGCAAGCAGAGTTTGAATTGATGGTTGCCGGAGGTGCTTTCGACACTGATCGCGCTGCTTCAAGCTGTTTGCACCCTCTGTGCGAAATCTCTGTCCCCCAGTCAGAATGTGGGCCCATTTCTAAAAATGAGGATGCGCCCCGGCTTTGGGCTTGTCCCGGCGGAACGCCTCCGCCCGCTTGCTCCGTGGCCGTAAAGCGCAGAAACTATGCCGCTTTTACCGATTGCGGACGCGACCCGATGACCAGCAACTTTGCCTTTGCCGCGCTCCAGCGGGCCTATAGCCAGCCCGACGCCACGGCCTTCTCGGCCGAGCGAAAAGTCAGCTACCAGCGCTTCGCCGATCTGACAGTTAATTTCGCGCGGCGGCTGGAGGCGCTTGGCGTTGGCCGCGACGCGACTGTGGCGCTGGCCATCCAGGACCTGCCGCTGGCTATCGCCGCGGTGACAGCGGTTGGCCTGCTTGGCGCGCGCTGGGTACAATTGGCGGACATCGCGCCGGCAACCTTTCCCGGCACGACACACGTGCTGACCTCCGGCGCCGGTGCCGAACGTCCCGGCGGTATTGCGATCGATCCGAACTGGCTCGATGCCGGGGTGTCGACCGAAGCTGCGCTCACTGGCTTTGCCGGCGCCGCAACTCCTGACGCCACCTGGATGATCGCCCATTCCTCGGGCACCACCGGCAAACTCAAATACATGCCATTGAGCTATGAGGCGGTGGGACGACGCATCGCCAATCCTGAACTTCAGGATGGCGCGCCGCCCACAACCCTGACCCTGTTTTCGCCGCTGAGTTATATCGGCGCCAAGATCGGCACCGGCAATCTGGTGCTCGGCGGCACCAACGCGCAATGGGCCCCCTGGGAGCAGTTGCTGGCTGGCGGCGTCAACCGCATCATGGGCTCACCCGCCCAGTTTACCTCCGCCATCTTCAGCCGCACGGCACCGCCGGCCCGAAAGATCCGCTCCGCCAAGGTGACCGGTGCGGCCGTAACTCAGAAATTCGTCGAAACCGCGCTGCGCTATTTCGACGAATTGTACGTGCTTTACGGCGCCACCGAAGTGGGCACCACGACGCTGGCCGTCTACACCGATGCGGCGCAATACAATGGGTCGGCCGGCCATCCCTATGAGGGTGCCGTTGTTGAGATTCTCGACGCGGACGGCCGGCCATGCCCTGCTGGCACTGAGGGCATGGTGCGAGTGAAGACGGACTGGGCCGTTCCCGGCTACATCGGCGAGCCGGAATTGACTGCCGCCTATTTCCAGGACGGCTGGTTTCACCCCGGCGATCTCGGCACGCTCGATTCGACTGGCGCGCTCACCATCACCGGCCGCACCGGTGATGTGATCAATGCCGGGGGCCGTAAACTCAACGCAGCTGAGCTCGACGAGATCATCCAGGCACATTCAGAGGTACAGGACGGCTATTGCTTCATCGACCGCGATCAGTTCGGCGCCGATGTCCTCGCCGTCGTCCTCGCGCTCACCCCCACCGCTAACCCCAGTTGCCTCGCCGAAATCCGCGACGCGGCCATCGCCAAACTGGGCAAATCGAAATCTCCGCAACGCTTCTATATCGCCGCCAAAGTGCCCCGGAACGAGAACGGCAAGCCGATGCGGCGCGAGGCGGCGGCGGGGGTCGGGGGATATGTGCTGATCGAGGTGTGAGGCAGTTTGGTGCCTTTACGGGCACAACGCTCTCCACTACTTCGGTTGGTGTCGAAAGCTCGAGTGCGCCGCAATGACCGGGAACTATGCCATCGCCGCCCTCGAAAGGGCGTATCGCGGCCCCGGCGCCGTAGCGGTCGCAGCTGCCGGGCGCAATGTCGCCTACGGGGCCTACGCCGATCTGACGATCAGCTTCGCTCTGCGCATGCGGGCGCTGGGGGTAGATGGCAACTCGACTGTCGCACTCCTCACCAAAGACCTGCTTGCCGCCTTGGCCGCAATCGGGGCAATCGGGCTGCTCGGGGCCCGCTGGGCGCCGCTTGCCTCCAGCACCGCAGCGCCCTTTGCTGGGACCACGCACGTTTTCACTTTTGGCCCTGGCACCGAACGGGCAGACGCCGTTGTCATCGACGCGGGCTGGTTCAAGCCGGAGCAGAGCAACGCAGCGGCGCTGGGTCAGTTCGCCGGCGCCACCAGCCTTGACGCCACCTGGATGATCGCCCATTCATCGGGCACCACCGGCAAGCTCAAATACATGCCGATCAGCTATGGCACCCTGTGGAACCGCAGTTCCGTCGCGGACCTCGAGGGTGGCGCGCCACTCACACTGCTCAATCTGTTCTCGCCGCTGAGCTATGTCGGCGCGCGCATCAACGCCTTCAATCTCGTTCATGGCGGCACCAACGCCTACTGGGCGCCGTGGGGGCAATTGCTGGCGATGGGCGTCAATCGCATCATGGGCTCGCCCGCTCAGCTCTCCCTTGCTATCTTCGAGCGCACCGCGCCGCCTGCAAAAAAGATCCGTTCCGTCAGGGTCACCGGCGCGCAGGTAACGGCGAAGTTCGTTGCCACCGCCTTGCGGTATTTCCACGAGGTGCAGGTGCTCTATGGGGCCACCGAAGCCGGAACCATGACGCTCGGCCGCATCACTGACGTCGCGGCCTTTGATGGCTCGACCGGCCAGCCCGTTGAGGGCGTTGAAGTTCAAATCCTTGATGCCGACGAGAGGCTGTGTGCGGCCGGGGTCGAGGGTATCGTCCGCGTCAAAGCCCCCTGGCCGGCCCCGTTCTACATCGGCGAGCCCGAGCTCACGGCGCAGGTCTTCAAAGATGGCTGGTTCTATCCCGGCGACCTGGGCCGGCTGGATGCCACCGGCGCGCTCTGCATCACCGGCCGCACCGGGGACGTCCTCAATGTGGGCGGCAAAAAGCTCAATGCGTCGGAACTGGACGAAATCATCCAGGCGCATCCCGATGTGCGAGATGGCTATTGCTTCATCGACCGCAACGATTTTGACGGTGAAATCCTCGCCATTGTGGCCACCCTGAAGCCCGGCGCCTCCCGCCGCTGCCTCGCCGAAATCCGCGATGCCGCGGTGGAAAAACTCGGCCAATCCAAAGCGCCGCAACGCTTCTACGTCACCGACACGCTGCCGCGGAACGAAAACGGCAAGCCCATGCGGCAGGAAGCGGCGGCAGCAGTGGGACGGTTCAAGGTGGTGGAGGAAGACCGCGGTTGACCGCATCTCCACACTGACTCGGAGCCGGCCCGCCCAAAACAAAAGGCCTCCCGCGGGGGAGGCCTCTTTCGATCGTCCATTGGTGCCCTGGAGAAGACTCGAACTTCCACGTCTTTCGACACACGGACCTGAACCGTGCGCGTCTACCAATTCCGCCACCAGGGCAAACCGATGGGCGCCGCTAACTAGGGGATCGGTGGGGGGCTGTCAATCGGGCAATTCCCCTGGAGATTTCCTTTGTGGTGCGACACTGCGTTCGGCGTCGGCTCGCCTCGGCTCTCGACAGGGTCCGGGGCTCACGCTAGAAGCGGCAGAACCTTGATTTCTGTGCCTTGTTTCACCCCAGCCGAGCGGAGCTTCCCGAGCCATGGATAACACCAAGAACCTGGTCACCATCTTTGGCGGCTCGGGCTTTGTCGGGACCCAGATCATCCAGTTGCTGGCCCGCAAGGGCTACCGGATTCGGGTGGCGGTGCGCCGGCCCGATCTTGCGGGGCACGTCAAGCCGCTGGGCGGCGTCGGCCAGGTCATGCCGATCCAGGCCAATATCCGCAACCTCGAATCAGTGGAGCGCGCCGTAAAGGGCGCCCATATCGTCATCAACCTCGTCGGCATCGGCTACGAGGCCGGCAAGCAACGCTTCCGTGCCGTGCAGACCATGGGCGCGCGCAACGTCGCGCAGGCCGCCAGCGCTGCCGGCGTGACGAGCCTCATCCACATGTCGGCGATTGGCGCCGATGCGCAGAGCCCCTCTGCCTATTCCCGCACCAAGGCGCTGGGCGAGGCAGAAGTGTTCGCCGCGTTCCCCAATGCGGTGGTGATCCGCCCCTCGATCATTTTCGGGCAGGGCGATGGCTACTTCAACCTTTTGGGCTCGCTCGTCCGGATGTTGCCGGTGATCCCGCTGCTCGGCAGCAAGACCCGCTTCCAGCCGATCTATGTCGGCGATGTGGCCGAGGCCTTTGTCGGTGCCATCGAGGGCAAGGTGAAGCCGGGCAGGGTCTATGAACTGGGCGGCCCAGAGATCGAGACCAACCGCGAACTGCATGAGCGCGTGCTGCGCGACACTCTGCGCAATAACCTTCTGGTGCCGGTTCCGGCCGGGGTGGGCAAGCTCATGGCGCTGCCGTTTGCGCTGCTGCCGTTCAAGCCGCTGCTCACCGCCGACCAGGTCGAGAGCCTCCAGGCCGATAACGTCGTCTCCGATGCAGCCATCCGTGAAGGCCGCACGCTCGCCGCCTTCGGCGTGACGCCCACGCCGATGGAGGCGGTTCTCCCCACCTATCTGTGGCGCTTCATGAAGAACGGCCAGTTCGACCGCCAGACGGCGTAAGTCCCGGCTGAGCCAAGGGTCATCGAAGGCTCAGCCGAACAGCAGCACGCCCCAGAGCCCGATGGCGCCGATGAAGATCCGCCAGTACGCAAAGATCGCAAAACCGTTGCGCGAGATGAAATCGAGCAGGTAGCGCACGACGAAGAACGCCGTAATGAAGGCGGCGGCAAAGCCAATGATCACGGCTGCGCCAAGCTCTGACGTGATCATGTCGCGGCTCTTGTACAAATCGTAGAGGAAGGCGCCGGCCATCAGCGGCATGGCGATGAAAAAGCTGAACTCGGCGGCCGAGCGCTTGTCGGTGCCGAGGAGGAGCGAACCGACGATGGTGGCGCCTGAGCGCGACACGCCCGGCACCAGCGCCAGCATCTGGAACAGCCCGATGTAAAAGCAGAGCAGCGGCGGGTAGCTGTAGATATCGGTGTATTTTGGCGTGAGCTTCAGCTGGTCGACATAGAGCAGGATGATACCGCCCACGATCAGCGACACACAGATGGTGATCGGGCTTTCGTAGATCACCGTCTTGATGAAGTCGTGCGCCAAGACCCCGACAATTGCCGCCGGCAACGAAGCCAGCACGACCCCGAGAATAAAGCGTAACGCGCCCGGTTTGCGGGCAATCGCATCCTTTGCAATAGTCAGCAGCCGCTCGAAGTAAACCACGACGATGGCAAGGATGGCGCCGAGTTGGATCAGGACTTCGAAAACGCGCCCTGGACTCTGAAAGCCGAGGAAATGTTCGGCCAACAGCAGGTGCCCGGTCGACGAGATTGGAAGGAATTCAGTAACCCCCTCGACGATGCCCAGGAGGAGCGGCACAAAAAGACCTTGATCGACGCTCATCTGATCTCCTAATCATCGGCACCGGCGGCCTCTGGCGCGGTGCATCTAGCCCGATTTGCGGGGTTTCGCCAAGCTGGCACCGGCCGGCAAGCAGCCCTACCCAAAAGGATTTTCGCGTCGCCCATGCCACGCCTGTTGCACCACCGCCTCGACCCCGCTTCGCGCCTCGCCCGGCTGATGTTCGCCGAATATGGCGTCGGTGCCGATCTCGAAGATATCAAGCCCTGGATCCGCGAGCCGGCGCTGCTCGAGATCAACCCTGCTGCCACCGTGCCGATCATGATCGAGCCGGGCGAGCCGCCCGTGGTGGGCACGCTTGCCGTGCTCCACGCCATCGAGGATCGCTATGCGCCTACCGCCGTGCCGGGGTTGTTCCCGTCCGAGCCGCGGGCGCGGGCCGAGATGTGGCGGCTGCTCGAATGGGTGCTGGTCAAGCTCAATGACGAGGTGACGCGCTACATCCTCGAGGAAAAGATCGTCAAGCGCGACCACCGCGGCGCCACCCCCGAGCCGAGCGTGCTGCGGGTCGCCAAGGCTAACCTTGCCGAGCACCTGCTGTATTTCAACTGGCTGTTCGCGACGCGCCAGTGGATCGCGGGCGACACCATGACGCTCGCCGACTTTGCGCTCGCCTCGCACCTTTCGACGCTCGACTACCTGGGCGATGTGCTCTGGGACACCGCGCCGGAGACGCGCCAGTGGTATGCCCGCATCAAGTCACGCCCGGCCTTCCGCACCCTGCTCAACGACCGGATTGCGGGAATGCCTGCGGCCGCGGGTTATGCGGACCTTGATTTCTAGCCTGAATATACTATTGTATATACATTCTTGGAGCGAAACGTGGCCGAGCAGGCACGCCTCGACTGGGATTCAGGCAATATCGAGAAGTGCCGGAAGCACGGCGTTACACGTGACGAGATCGAGGCGATGTTTGCGTCGGGCACGGCGTGGTCCTTTCCCGATGTTGCGCACTCGCAGAGCGAAGATCGCTTCATCGCAGTTGGTCGGAGCCGGAGTGGCCGCCCGTTGTTCGTGATTTTCACGTTGCGGCAGGCGGACGGGGTGCCACTGGTGCGGCCAGTCAGTGCCCGCTACATGCACGCAAAGGAAGTGAAGCGATATGAGCAGGCAAGCGAGGCCGAACAGCGTTCCGAAAATGACGACTGACGATGAGGCCGAAACCTTCCTGATGCAGGACCTTTCGGCCCTGGATTTCTCCCAGTTCAGGCCCATGCCATTCGAGTTCGAAAAGAAAGAGGCACAGGTGAACATGCGAGTGCCGCGGTCGCTGCTGGACTCCGTCAAGGACAGGGCGAAGGCACATGGCGTTCCCTACACGAGGTACATTCGCATGCTGATGGAGCGGGATCTGGCGTCCAAATAGATGGCCGCTACGAACACCCTCCTTGCCGATCTCAAAACCCGCGCCAAGGCGCTGGGTTTTGATGCTTTCGGCGTCACCCGCGCCGATGCGCGGCCCGATCTGAGAGACAAGCTCGATATCGCGCTGGCCAATGGCTGGCATGGCGATATGGACTGGATGGCGGAGTCCGCCGAGCGCCGCAGCGCACCCGAGGCACTGTGGCCTGAGGCGAAATCGGTGATCATGCTTGGGGTCAACTACGGGCCCGATGCCGACCCGCTGGCGCAACTGGGTGAGCGCGGCATCGGCAATATCTCGGTCTATGCCCGCAACCGCGACTATCACGAGTTGATCAAGGGGCGGCTCAAGGAGCTCGCCGGGCTGCTGTCGCGGCGCACCGGGGCCGAGGTCAAGGTGTTTGTCGATACCGCGCCGGTAATGGAAAAGCCGCTGGCCGAAGCCGCCGGCATCGGCTGGCAGGGCAAACACACCGTGCTGGTCAGTCGCGATTTTGGCTCGTGGATGTTTCTTGGCGCCATCTTCACCAGCGCCGAGCTGCCAGCGGACGAGCCGCACCCCGAAAGCTGCGGCAGCTGCCGACGGTGCTTAGATATCTGCCCCACCAATGCGTTCCCCGCGCCGTTCCAGCTCGATGCGCGGCGCTGCCTTGCCTATCTCAACATCGAGCTCAAGGGGCCGATCCCGCTCGAGTTCCGCGCCGCCATGGGCAACCGCATCTATGGTTGCGACGATTGCCTCGCGGTCTGCCCGTGGAACAAGTTCGCGTCCCAGACCCGTGAAATGAAGCTGCAGGCGCGCGACGACCTGAAGGCCCCGGCGCTGTCCGATCTGGCGCAACTCGATGATCCGGCGTTCCGGGCGCTGTTCGCCGGATCGCCGGTCAAAAGGCTCGGGCACGCGCGGTTTCTGCGCAATGTGCTGATTGCGATCGGCAATTCCGGCGATGCGGAGTTAGCGCCTCTCGCCGAGGCGCGGCTCGCTGATGCAGATCCGCTGATCCGCGGCGCGGCGGTGTGGGCGACGCGGCGGCTGGTCGCAGCCGGTAAAGCCAGAGCGCTGGCGCTTGCGTTTTTGCCGCGAGAGGGTGACATCAGCGTTCAGGCAGAATGGAGCGCGGTCGTCCAGCCGGTGCGCGCAGACTAAGAGTTACATGGCTATGGACGTCTTCTTTTTTGGCATGGGCTATTCCTCGCGCGCCACGGCGCGGGCCCTCCACACGCTCTATGATCCCGAAATCCCGATTGCCGGTACGACGCGCAGCCAGGAGCAGGCGGAGAGCTTTGCCGACAGCGCTTATCGCATGCATGTGTTCACTGGCGAGGCGCCGGGACCGACGCTCTCCGAAGACCTCCGCCGCGCCACCCATGTCATCCTCTCGATCCCGCCCGATGAACATGGTGATGCCGCGCTCAACCAGCATCGCGCCGATCTCGACGCGGCGCCGAACCTCGAGTGGATCGGCTATTTCTCGACCGTCGGCGTCTATGGCGATTTCGGCGGCGCCTGGGTGGATGAGGATTCCCCGACGCTGCCAGTGAATTTCCGCTCAAAGCAGCGCGTTCTGGCCGAAAGTGCCTGGCGCGCCTATGCGGAAGAGCGCGGCGTGCCGCTCTTCATCGAACGGTTGGCGGGCATCTACGGGCCCGGCCGCTCCGCCTTCGACAAGCTGCGCGAGGGCACGGCGCGGCGGATCGTCAAGCCGGGGCAGGTGTTCAACCGCATCCACGTCGCCGATATCGGTGCGATCACGGCGCGTGCCGCCCATGAAAAACTCGCCGGCACGTTCAACCTCGCCGACAACGAGCCGGCCCCGCCGCAGGATCTCGTGACCTACGCGGCCAAAGAGATGGGCGTCACGCCGCCGCCCGAGGTGCCGTTTACCGATGCGCAAATGACCGAGATGGCACGGAGCTTTTATTCGGACAACAAACGCGTCTCCAACAAGCGCATCCTTGCCGCGCTCAACACGAGCCTGCTGTTCCCGACTTATCGGGAAGGGCTCGACAGCATCTGGACCGCCCGAACATGACCAATCTCCACCCCGCCCGGCCGCCGGTGCCTCAACTGCTCGAAGGCCGCTACGTGCGGCTCGAGCCGGTTGGTCCCCAGCATGTCGATGACCTGTTCGTCGCCTCCACTGTCCCCGATGCGGCCGAGCGCTTTGCCTACCTGCCGGGAAACCGGCCGACCACCCGGGCCGATGTCGAGGACTGGGTGCGGTCGGCGATGAGTTCGCGCGACGCATTGGTCTATGCCGTCGTCGACAAGGCCACCGGCAAGGCCGGTGGCCGCCAGCAACTGATGCGGATGGAGCCTGAGCAAGGCGTTATCGAGCTCGGCGGCATCTATTGGGGCCCCGGCATCGCCCGGACCCGGCTGGCCACCGAGGCCTTCTACCTCACCGCCCGCCACATCTTCGAAGACCTCGGCAACCGGCGCTTCGAGTGGAAGTGCAATGACCGGAACGAGCCCAGCAAGCGCGCCGCCCTGCGCTTCGGCTTCACCTATGAGGGCCTGTTCCGCCAGCACATGATCGTCCGCGGCGAGAACCGCGACACGGCCTGGTTTTCGATCCTCGATTCAGAATGGCCCGACCGCAAGGCGCGGCTGGAGCGGTGGCTGGACCCGGCCAATTTTGATGCGGATGGGGTGCAGAAGGCGGGGCTGGGCGCGGTTTGACAGAATGTATCATATATGATACAAGCTGCGTTGAGCTGATTGAGTGGAAGAGTGAAGGCCCAGCGAAATAGATGGGTTAAGCCATTGAATGTTTGAGGTCATTTTCTACCGGACCGACGCAGGAAATGAACCCGCGCTAGATTGGTTTAGGGCCGTGGAGCCGGAAGAGCGCCGTATCGTCGGCTTTCACCTCCGAGTTTTGCAGCTGGGCTTTCCGATGGGAATGCCGCTTTGCAAGTCCTTGGGAGACGGCTTGTGAGAACTCCGCAGCACGCTCCCGAACAGGATTGCGCGCGTAGTGTTCTTCATCGATGGGCAGAGCTTCATCGTGGTCCATGGCTTCATCAAGAAGACCCAGAAGACTCCGAAGGAGGAACTGGAAACTGCCAAGGCACGGAAAAGGCTATATAAACTCTAGACTGCAAGTGAGACCTTATGACCATCAGCAAGCATCCGAACCACGGCACAACCCTTGAAGACGTTCTCCGCGAAGATGGGAATCTTGAAGCGGCCACGGCCTATGCGGTCAAGCGGGTGATCGCCTGGCAGCTCGAAGAGGAAATGGCCAAGCGCCACCTCACCAAGACCGCCATGGCGAAATTGATGGATACAAGCCGCAAGCAGCTCGATCGGGTGCTGAGCCCTGACGACGGCAACGTGACGCTTGAGACCTTGCAGCGAGCAGCCAAGGCCGTCGGTCGCACCATCAAGCTCGAACTCGCCTAGAGCTCAAGCACCAACTGCTCCAGCGGCCCATCCACCGCCCGCAGCACCGCCGCTCCCAGCAGCCTCAGATCCTGGTCGCGGCTGAGCCGGTGGTCACCGTCTGGTACCAGGGTGAAGGTCACCGGATCGGTGAGCAGGTGCTGCACTAGGCGCAACGCATGGGCGCGCGGCACGTCGACATCCTTGCCGCCCTGGAGGATCGTCACGGGCGCGCCGACATCGATGCCCCGGCCGAACAGCAGGTGCCGCTTGCCGTCGTCGATCAGGCGGGCCGTGATCGGGTAGGGCTGGTCGGAATATTCGGACGGCTGGTCGACCCGGCCGGTCTCTTCAAGCGCCTTCAGTTCCTTCTTCGAAAAACCCTTCAGCATCAGTTCCTCGGTCATATCGACCGCCGGAGCGATGAGGATCAGCGCCTTCACCCGCTCGCCGCTTTGGCGCCGCAGCGCCCGCGCCAGCAACAGCGCCAGCCAGCCGCCCATGGAGGAGCCGATGATCACCTGCGGGCCTGAGGTTAACGCAAACACCGCCAGGGCTTCCTCGAGCCAGCGCGAGATGGTGCCATCGAGAAAATCGCCGCCTGACTGGCCGTGTCCCGAATAATCAAAGCGTGTCACCTCAAGGCCGTGCGCTGCCCCAAGTGTATCGAGGGCCGTTGCCTTCGAGCCGATCATTTCCGAACGGTAGCCACCGAGCCAGAACAGGCCCGGGGACCGGCCGCGCCGCCTGAGGCAAGCAATCTGCCGTGTCTGCTCCCCGGTGCCGACCGTGATCAGTTCTGGCGTTCCGGCGTCCATCGTGGTTAGTGCCCTTTGAAGATTGCGTTGCCTTTTGCCCGCTCGGCGGCGCCCCGGCAACACTTTCGCGATAACCACCGCCCGCGATGGTGTTTCTGCCACGTTTGCATGTTGACTTATGCCTGCGCCGACACGATTTTAGGCGCGATTTCCCGCCGCTTCGGTAACTGTTGAAGGATCGCCTGCCATTCGTCGTCCCATGAGACCAGTCGCGCCCCAAAAAGATGGGCCGCAATCCAATGAAGACATCTCCTCCGCTGACGTCCAGCTGATCGATGGCGAGGGCACCAACCGTGGTGTCGTGCGCACCCGTGAAGCGCTGGCCGAAGCGCAGGAGCAGGGGCTCGACCTGGTGATCATCTCGCCGAACTCCGTGCCGCCCGTTGCCAAGATGCTCGATCTCGGCCGCTTCAAATACGCCGCCCAGAAAAAGGCCGCCGAAGCGCGCAAGAAGCAGAAGGTCATTGAGGTCAAGGAAATCCAGTTGCGTCCGAATATCGATACGCACGATTACGAGACCAAGATGAAGGCCGTGCACCGGTTCCTCGAAGAGGGCGACCGGGTCAAGGTGACCATGCGCTTCCGCGGCCGCGAAATGGCGCACCAGGACCTGGGCATGCAGCTTTTGATCAAGGTGCAGGCTGAGCTCGAATCGAAGGCGAAGGTCGAATCCTCGCCGCGCTCGGAAGGCCGGCAGATGGTCATGGTGCTGGCGCCCAAATAGGGCAGCCGGACTGAAGATTGAAAAAGGGCGGCCCCGAGGCCGCCCTTTTTGTTTGTCCCGATGCGCGAGCTGGAGAGCGGCTGTCGCAAAGTTGCAAAGCCCTTTAACCAGTCTTGGCACAAATCTTGCCCTTAAGCTTTTGTTGAGGCATGGTGCCCCCGCGAGTTCGTCGACGAGTGGGGAGTACGTTTCGGATGGCCATGTCGCCACGGCTTGAGGTTCGCCAGAGCCAGAGCCTGACGCTTACCCCGCAACTGATGCAGTCGATCCGGCTGCTGCAGCTCAGCCATCTTGAACTCAACACCTTTGTCGAGATGGAACTGCAGCGCAATCCGCTGCTCGAGCGTGAGGATGGGGTGGAGCCGGGCGAGACCGACAATACCGAACTGCCCGAGCGTCCCGCCGAACTCAGCGCTTATGAGGACACGGTCGACCATGGCGACCGCATCCAGTCCGCCGATTCGATTGCCAGCGGTTACGACACCGAAGTCGATAACGTCTTTCCCGACCAGTCGGCCCAGGATCGCCAGCCCGATCTCGGCCAGTGGAGCGAACGCGGCGGCGCGCCGGGTGAGGACGCGCCCGATATCGACCAGTTCGTCGCCGCGCGCCCCAGCCTGTCCGATCATCTCGGGGCGCAGGTCGGTCTCATCATTTCCGATCCGCGCGAGCGGCTGATTGCCCAGTTCCTGATCGATAGCCTCAACGAAGCCGGCTACCTCGCCAACGAGCTTGAGCAGATCGCCACCCAGCTCGGTGCGCCGCTGGAGACGGTGGAAGCCGTGCTGCTCAGGGTGCAGGGCACCGACCCGGTGGGCGTCTTTGCCCGCGATGTGAAGGAGTGCCTCGCGCTGCAGCTGCGCGAAAAGGATCGGCTCGATCCGATGATGCAGCGGCTGCTCGACAATCTCGACCTGATCGCCGCCCATGACCTCGGCGCGTTGACCCGCGCCATTGGCTGCGACCGCGAGGACCTGATGGAAATGCTGGGCGAGCTCAAGGAGCTCGACCCCAAGCCAGGCCGCGCCTTCGAGACGGCGCCGATCGAGTCGGTGGTGCCCGATGTTTTCGTGCGCCGGGGGCAGGGGGGCGACTGGCAGATCGAGCTCAATTCCGATGTGTTGCCGCGCGTGCTGGTCAACCGCGTCTACTACGCTTCGGTGACCAAGAAGACTCGCGATCCGGCCGAAAAGACCTTCCTGACCGATTGCCTCGCGACCGCCAACTGGCTGGCCAAGAGCCTCGACCAGCGCGCCCAGACGATCCTCAAGGTCGCCGCCGAGATCGTCAAGCAGCAGGATGGCTTCCTGCTGCACGGCATCACGCATTTGAAGCCGATGACGCTGAAGGCGGTCGCCGATGCGATCGAAATGCATGAGTCGACGGTGAGCCGGGTGACGTCCAATAAGTATATGGCAACGCCACGCGGCCTGTTCGAGATGAAGTACTTCTTCACCACTGCGCTGGGCTCTTCGACCGGCGGCGATGATCATTCTGCCGAAACCGTGCGCCACCGCATCCGGCAGATCATCGACGCAGAACTTCCCTCCGACATCCTTTCGGACGATACCATTGCCGAAATGCTGCAGAAGGAAAGAGGCATCGAGGTCGCGCGGCGCACCGTCGCCAAGTACCGCGAGGGCATGAACATCCCCTCCTCGGTGATCCGCCGGCGCCAGAAGCGCGCGCTTGCGACGGCCGGGCGCTGATACCGAACTGTTTTCCGGCAACCCAACCCCCTTGCGACGCATTGCCCCCTCGATGGGGCAGGTCTAGACTCCCCTCGTCAGGGTGCCCACATCCATAGCGTCGGGCATCCCGGCACGGTTCAAAAAAACAGAAACGAGGACTCCATGACTCTGCGCGTTTCCGGAAAGAACATGGATTTGGGCGAAGCCCTGAGGAGCAAGGCGGAGGGCCACTTCGACGCCGTCGTCAAGAAATACTTCGATGGCAATTACACAGGACACATGACGCTGGAGCCCGAGGGCTCGGGGTTCAACGCGCAATGCATGGTGCACCTCGACTCAGGCGCCATCCTGCAGTCGAGCGCCTATGGTGGCGATGCTACCTCGGCCTACGAGATCATGGCCGGCACCATCGAGCAGCGCCTGCGCCGCTACAACCGCAAGCTCAAGGCGCACCGCCGCCACGCCAGCGGCGCCACCGATGAGGCGGCCCAGTCCTATGTCCTTGCTTCGAGCGATGACCATGAGGAACTGCACGAGGACTACTCCCCGCCCGTGATCGCGGAGACCACGTCCAATCTACGACAGATGTCTGTGGGTGAGGCCGTCATGCAGCTTGATCTGACTCAGGCAGAAGTGGTCGTATTCCGCCATGCTGGACATGGGGGCCTGAATGTGGTCTACCGCCGCGCCGATGGTAATATTGGCTGGATCGACCCGGCCTTGCGCCCAAACTAGGGTCGCTCAAGCGACTGCTCTTCCTGCTGTCAAGATAGGGCTCTTTTAATGGAACTGGCAGACATCCTCTCCGAGGAGTCCGTTCTTGTTTGCTCTGGCCTGAAGACCAAACTCGAAGTCCTTAGAACGCTTTCAGAGCGGGCCGCCCGGGTGACCGGGGAGCGCGCCGACGCCATCTTCGCGGCCGTCAACGACCGCGAAGAACTTGGCTCCACCGGACTGGGCAACGGCATCGCCATCCCGCATGGCAAGTTCAGCGGCATCAAGGGCGTCACTGCGCTGTTTGCGCGACTCGACCAGCCGGTCGAGTTCGACTCGGTGGATGACCGGCCGGTTGATCTGTTGATGCTGTTGCTGGCCCCAATGGGGGCAGGCGCCGATCATCTGAAGGCCCTGGCCCGCGTGGCGCGGATCCTGCGCACTGAATCGGTGGTCGAGCAGTTGCGCTCGACCGATGATGTGGCGCGGCTCTATGCGATCCTGACCCAGAAGCTGGCGATCACCCAGGCCGCCTGATCAGGCAGCCTGGTTCCCATCAAGGCTGGCGCTCAGTGGAGCGCAACAATCCCGAAATTCTGGCCGCTCAGCCAGTCGGTGACAGCCTCTTCGCTGTCGGCGACCATCAGCGGCGAGCCATCGGCGGACACCACGATGTGGTAGTCGTCGCCGCTTTCGATCTCATCTTCGGGCACGAGGCCTGCGAGGCTGTCGGCCTTGACGTGCTTGACATAGACCACGGCATTGCCGCCGAGCGCCATGAACTGGGCTTCGGTCAGGTGGCGCAACGGGTGGTCGCTATGGATATCGCGTGACTGTTGCATTTTGTGTTCCCCTTTCTAGGCAGAACGGATTTCGATGCGGCGCGCAAGCTTTGTCGCTTTTGGCCGGACAAGATCGATGCTCAGCATGCCATTCTTCAGCACTGCGTCCTGAACCAGCATCCCATCGGCCAGCAAAAACTGGCGCTGGAACTGCCGCGCGGCGATGCCGCGATGCAGATACTCCCGGCTGCCGTCATCGTGCTGGCGGCCCCTGACGAGCAACTGGTTGTCTTCGGCGATCACCTCAAGGTCGGCGGCCGCAAATCCGGCCACCGCAATCGAGATCACGAACCGCTCGTCTCCATCTGCCGCCAGCGTCCGCTCGATGTTGTAGGGCGGGTAGCCATCAGCAGCTTTGGCGAGGCGATCCACGCGTTCTTCGAACGCGTCGAAGCCGAGCAGGAACGGAGCCGAAAACATTGACACACGGGACATCCGATCCGCCCTTGCACAAGCAACGTAACAAGACGGCCCGAGTTTCAGTGGCACCGTCCGGTACCCGTGATATGGGACGATGCGGGACGCGCTTCAAGACCGCAACGGCAGGTGGGGGAACAGCTTGACCGACAAAACTGTAGCGGTGGTGATCGCTGCCTATAAGGCTGAGGACTTCATCGCAGAAGCGGTGGGCAGTGTCATCGCCCAGACCCATGAAGACTGGCAGGCCTGGATCATCGCCGACGACGCCGAGGACTACCAGGAGATCCTGGGCGACAAGGCAATCCACGACTCGCGGCTGCGCTTCCTGTCGACAGGCCGCGTTGGCGCTGGGGCGTCACGGGCCCGCAATCTGGCGCTCGATCGCCTCAACACCCCTTATGTCGCCATTCTCGATGCCGACGACCGCTTCAAGCCCGACAAGCTGGCCCGCGCCGTCGCTGCGCTTGCTGAGCACCCAATCGTCTCGTCGGCGCTCGATGTGATGAATGACCGTTACGAGCGGCTGCGGTTAGTGGGCGATGGCCCTGATCGCGTGCTGGCGCCAGGCGGGTACAAGTTCGTCAACCTCTCGATGGATTCGATGATCGTCTGGGACCGGCGCAAGTGCGACGCCCGCTATGATCTTGAGCTCACCAACATGACCGACCTCGAACTGCTGATGCAGCTCTGGCGCACAGCCGGGTCGGTGCACCACCTCGGTACGCCCGCACATGACTACATCAAGGTGTCCAACTCGATGAGCAATGGCGACGGCTTCACCGAAAAGATGATGCGTTCCAAGCGCGAACTCTTGCGGCGGCTGGAGGCGGGCTCGTACCGGTTCGCGGCGCCCGGCACGACCGAAGGCCTAGCGGCGTTCCTTGGCATATCGCTGGCTGCCGAGACCGCCTATCCGATCGAGCTGCAAAGCCACCCGGGCTTGCTGTTCGAGGACAATATCGAGCCGATGCTGCGCACCTACGAGGCGCGGGTCGCGTCCTAGAGGCTGGCCGCCTCGACTTCCGCCGAATAGGGCACCGAGGGCTGCGCGCCGGGCTTGAGGCAGGCAAGGCTGGCCGCCACTGCGGCGCGTTGCATCGCTGCCTCCAGCGCCAGCCCTTGATCGAGCCCGGCTGCAAGATAGCCCACGAAGGTGTCGCCAGCACCAACGGTGTCGACCGGCTCGACCTTGAGCGCCGGCACCGCAAAGCTCCCGCTCGGGGTCGCTGCCCGCGCCCCATCGGGCCCAAGCGTCACGATGATGGTCTGGTTCTGCGCCTTGGCCCACTCGGCCATCGCCTGATCGAGCCTGTCGAGCCCAGCACCGGTCAATAGCTGAAACTCGGTCTCGTTGGCAATCACGATCGAGGCCTTTTCGGCGATTGCGGCCGTGGTGGGAAGGAACGGCGCCGTGTTGAGGATCGAAACGACGCCCTGCTCGCGGGCGAGTTCCAGAGCGCGTTCGGTCGCGGCTTGCGGGATTTCCTGCTGGAGGATCAGGATCGAGCCGATCCCGAGGCCAGCAAGAGCCGCGTCGGCATCCTTCGTCCCCATCGTGCCATTAGCGCCGGGCAGAATGGCGATGACGTTCTCGCCGTGCGTGTCGACAAAGATCATCGCGATGCCGGTGGTGCCCGGAACTGTGCGCACCTGATCGAGGTTCACCCCGTCGGCCCTGAGCAGCTTCAGCGCCTCGTCGGCAAAGCTGTCCGTCCCCGCGGCAGCGAACATCCGCACGTCCGCACCGGCGCGGCGGGCGGCGAGCGCCTGGTTGGCACCCTTGCCGCCAGCAGCCATCGAAAAGGCGTCGCCGGGCACGGTTTCGCCCGGCCGGGGGATGCGGCTCACGGTGCCGATGAGGTCGAGATTGGTTGAGCCGAGTACAGTGATCAATTCAGCACCTTGGGAATGGTGTTCCAGTTGCGCGTCGTCGCGATGGTGCCCTTTTCAAGCTGCCGGTCGAACTTGTCCAGCCCCGGCCCATGCCGCCCGTCAGGCTGGCGGTAGCCGACGAGGTAGATGTCGCGCGCGTCGACCCGCGCCACGTCATGATCGCCCGGCACGCCAGCAAGCTTCAGGCCCTTGGGCAGAGGGCTGTCGAGCATCATCACATAGCGATGAAACGGCCCTTCGGTCGGGTAGGCCGCGAACGGGTTGGACGCCAGCATCGCCGCGATCTCGTCGCCATTGCGCATCACCGCTTCGCTGAAAAACCCCCAGCGCTTTTCAATAGCGGCCTCAAGCTCCGCCTTCGGGTCATGGTCGGTCTCGAACCGGACATTGCCGCTCGCGAGGATCGTCTTGACGCCTGTATAGCCCAACCCCTCGCAGAGCGCCTTGAGCTCGGCCATCTTCATCTGGCGCTTGCCGACATTGACGGCGCGGAGGAAGGCGACCCAGACGGTCACTTCCTGGCCTGCGGGTAGATGGTTTCGCCGCGCTTGAGCATCTCGACAAAGCCCGCGATCTTCTTCTGGCGCCCGGCTGGTGTCTTCAGCGCGTTGGTTCTGAAGATCAGCGAAAAGCGGTTCTGCGATGTCAGTTTGCCAAAGAATTCGAGCGCCGCCGGCTCTGCCTCGATCGCCGCCAACAGGTCTGCGGGTACTTCGCTCTTCGAGACCGAATAGGCCGCCTCCCAGCGGCCATCGGCCTTGGCGAGATCGACCTGCGCCTGCCCCTGCGCCTGCATCAGCCCTGCTTCGGTGAGCTTGGCGACCTTTTCGCGATTGACCTGGCTCCAGACGCTGCCCTTTCGACGCGGCGTGTAGCGCTGGAGAAAGCTCTCCGCGTCAAAGCCCTTGCGTATGCCGTCGACCCAGCCCCAGCAGAGCTCGGCATCGATCGCCTCGGACGGGGTGATCGTTGCTTTGCCCGAGCCCTTCTTGTGGATCTTGATCCAGACCTCGTCAGCTGTCGCGTGGTGCGTTGCGAGCCAGTCGTAGAACGCCTGGAAATCAGCGAACTCGTGCACCTTGGAATGATCGACGACGAACGGCGCCATCAGGCCGATCCGCTGAAGCGGGCAAAGACTGTTTCCAGCACCGGTTGCAGCCGCTCGTCATAGGGGAGCGCGATGCCGAACACCTGTTCCAGTACGTCGCGGATCTCCTGCACACTGGCGATCTCCCGCCGCTCCGTGGTGCCATCGAGCCCATGGCGCTTCAGCGACAGGTTGCGCAGCGTATGCCGGTGGGTCCTGTCGACGCGCGCCGCGATCAGGTTGTCGCGCTGCGTTCCGGTCGTTGAGGCGCGTTCGCTGAGTTCGGCGATGGCGTCAGCACCGAACTCAGCGCGTTCAAAGCTGTAAAGCGCTGTCCAGTCCTCGCCCAGCAGAGTCTCCAGCCTCCATACGGGCGGGCCGCCTGTCAGGCGGAACTTGCCATGCGGCGTGACCTGCTCGATATCGGCCTTGAGCCGCAGTGGCGCGGTCAGCGTCACGGCGCTGAAGCCCACATCGGCGAGATAAGGCACCGCGCCGATCTCGGTGATCAACGCAATATGACCAATCGGCCGTTCCGCGTCCTCTGGATGACCCCAGAGCGAGCGGGCGCCCACCACCTTCACATCAAAATCCAGCGATTGCAGCACCGCCTTGAACAGCAGGTTGTGCTCAAGGCAATAGCCGCCCCGCCGGTCGAACAGCAGCTTCTGCTGCAGGTTGGCAAGGTCGAGCCGCACCGGCGCACCCATCAGCGGGTCAAGGTTCTCGAACGGGATCGTCATCGGGTGTTGGAGGTGCAACAGGCCCAGCGTTTCAAGCGAAGGCGCGATCGAGCCGGCAAAGCCGATTCGCTCGAAATAGGCATCAATATCGGCCTCTTCCGCCACTGCTGACCTCATACACCGCCGCCCCGCCATAATGGGCAAGGGCCGCGCGTTGGGCAACCCTGTGTGCGACAGGCATCGGCCAAGTGCGGAGATGGGCATAGCTTTGACATCGTCGCCGCGGCTAAGTAACCAAGTGGTTCGGAAGGACGATGTGACCAATGCCACTGCTCGATGATGACCGCCTGTTTGATGCCGAACCCAAGGCGCGGGGCGTTGCCCGTGCGCTCTATGCCGGGGTCCGGAACCTGCCTATCGTCTCTCCCCATGGCCACACCGATCCGCGCTGGTACGCCGAAAACCAGAATTTCCCCGACCCGGCGCGGCTGCTGATCGTTCCCGACCACTATGTCTTCCGCATGCTGTTCTCGCAGGGCGTCCGGCTGGAAGAGCTGGGCGTGCCCACCACCGACGGCGCCGCGGTCGAGACCGATCCGCGCGTCATCTGGCGCCGGTTTGCCGAGAATTACTACCTCTTCCGCGGCACCCCGACGCGCATGTGGTTCGACCATACGTTATCGACGCTGTTCGGCATCGACGAGCTGCTGTCGCCCAACAATGCCGATGCGATCTACGACCGCATTGCAGACCAGCTGACCCGCGATGAGTTTCGCCCACGGGCCCTGTTCGAGCGCTTCAACATCGAGGTGATCTCGACCACAGATGGCGCGCTCGATGATCTCAAATGGCACCAGATGATCCGCGACAGCGGCTGGCGCGGCCGGGTCGTCCCTGCCTATCGGCCCGACGCGGTGGTGGATCCCGATTTCGAGGGCTTTTCCAAAAATCTCGACCGGCTGGCCGAGATCAGCGGCGCCGATACCGGCACCTGGCAGGGCTATCTCGATGCGCATCGCCAGCGCCGCGCTTTTTTCAAGAGCTTTGGCGCCACCTCGTCCGACCACGGCCACCCTTCGGCTGAAACCGCCAACCTGCCCCCGGGGGAAGCGGCCGCGCTTTTCGATCACGTGCGCACCGAAAAGGCCGATTCCCGCCAGCGCGCGCAGTTCCGCGGCCAGATGCTGACCGAAATGGCGAAGATGAGCGTCGACGATGGTCTGGTGCTGCAGATCCATCCCGGCGCCTGGCGCAACCATTCCCCCTCGATGCTGGCCCGTTTTGGCCGCGACAAGGGGTTCGATATCCCGACACGCACCGACTATGTCGCTGCGCTGAAGCCGCTGCTAGATGCCGTCGGCACCAACCCTGACCTCACAGTCATCCTCTTTACCCTCGACGAGACCGTCTATTCGCGCGAACTGGCCCCGCTCGCCGGCGTCTATCCGGCCCTGCGCCTTGGGCCGCCCTGGTGGTTTCACGATAGCCCCGAGGGCATGCGCCGCTTTCGCGAGATGGCGACGGAGACCGCCGGTTTCTACAACACCGTCGGCTTCAACGACGACACCCGCGCCTTCCCCTCGATCCCGGCGCGCCATGACGTCGCCCGCCGCGTCGACTGCACCTTCCTCGCCCGCCTTGTGACCGAACACCGGCTGGGGGAGGACGAGGCGCATGAGGTGGCGCACGATCTCGCCTATGGTCTCGCCAAGCGCGCCTACAAGTTGTGAGGGACAGAAATGCCTAAGGTCTTTGCCCAGCCCGAGGACGGAAAAGTAACTCAGCTCGATGGCTCTAGCCGTCGCGTCATCCTCGATCTGCCTGAACTGATGCTGGTCGAGTTCACCTTCGAAAAAGGCGGCATCGGCGCGCTGCACTCCCATCCGCATGTGCAGACCAGCTATGTGGCCAGCGGGGTGTTCGAGGTGACGATCGACGGCATGACCGAGACGATCGCCGCCGGCGGCGCCTATATCGTGCCATCCGGCCTGATTCACGGCGTAAAAGCACTGGAACCGGGCAAACTGATCGACAGTTTCACCCCGAGGCGCGACGACTTCCTCTAGCCGGCACGGGCCGCTACGCCCTTTGTGCACGCAATTCACATTGCATTGCAGTTGTGATCGGGCCGCCGTTCCTTATTGTGTGGGAACAGTGCACCGTTATCCGTCGCACAAACGGAGTCGGGTTGGAGATGCCGGTGGACGAGCAATATCGCGGACATGCCATACGCATCAGCAGGTCAAGCATGTGGCACGCCGTGCTGGTCGAACTCGATTCCGGTACCACGCTCCCCACCAAGGCGACGGCTCTGATGCGCGAGGGTCGGACTGTGGCTCTGGAGCGGGCCCATGAGCTGGTCGATCTCTACATCGATGGCGTCGCCGCCCGCGCAGCGGATGCCGCCTGACCATCTGCTGACGGAAAGCTGACAGGCGAAGTCCCCGTCCTGTCACCTGTGCTGGAGTAGCATTCGCGCTGGGGCCACAATCATACTTTTTGCAGAGCACAGGCTGACGGTTCGACTTCGTCGGCTGGTCTTCAGCATTCCTGGACCCTGCGGGATCTGACGTCGCCTTCGTTGGACCGCCGCGCCTGCGTTCCCCGCCCGGGGCCTGGGCAACTCGCTGGCTCGCCTCGCAATACTCAGAGGCGAGCCAGTTCTTCTTGCCCGTCAGGCGGCGCTTGCCCGCGCACGCGGACCCGGATTTGGCCATGCCAGTCGCTGCGTGGTCCCCACATCGCGTGCGTTCCCGCTAGCCTCAAACGGATCGCTGTAAAACTCGGCACCAACCCTGTCGGCGCGTGCTGCGAGCAGCTTGATCATGGCTGGGGCGCCCGCTGCATACACCACGTCTTCTGCCTTGAGGTCGGGAGTATGCTGATCGGGGCTGCCTGTACGCACAATGCTGAGGCCCTGCGGGACCTCGCTGGCGGTAACAATGACCTTGACGCCCGGAAAGCTCTGCAGCGTCACCAACCCGCGCGCCATGTAGAGGGACGGCACGGTTCTGGCGCCTGTTACGACCACCATCTCCCGGGCGTGATCTTCGTGCAGCGCTGCGGACGCGATGGACAGGATGGGCGCAAAGCCGGTTCCTCCGGCCACCAGCACCATGCGCCCGGACCGACCCGGCCTGAAGAACGCGGCACCAAAGGGCCCCTCAACGCGCACCTTGTGACCTTGAAGAATGTCCTCACCCAACGCCATCGACACCCGTCCATCGCGGACCCGCTTGATATGCAGGGTGATGTCATCGGTGGTCGATGAACCGTCTGCCGGCAGCGTCGGGCTGAACGATCGCGCCGGAAAGCCGCGGAACTTGAAGGTGCAGTACTGCCCGGGACGGAACACTATCGGGTTGGCCAGCTTGATCCCCACTTCGATCACGTCGGCACAGCGCACTTTCAGTGAGGTGACCTCGCCATTGGCCGCACGCACCGGTGGCAACTGCTCAAAACTGATATCGAGATCGGAAAACACGCGCGCCTGGCACGCGTGCACCATGCCACGCTGCATCGATGCGCCGCCCAATGTCGAGCCGCGTGCCACCTTGGTCAGGCAGCTGCCGCAACGTCCGGCGCGGCAATCGTGCGGAAACGCAATGCCTTGAGCGAGCGCGGAATCGAGCAGGAACTCACCGCTTCGCGCGCTGAAAGTAGTTCCGTTTGCGGTAATGGAATGCAGTTTTGGCATCACTTTAGCTCCAGGGTCAGGGGTCGGGTGTGGTGGGTATGGTGGGTAGCGGAATGATCAAAGACCGCGACCCACAGCATGTCGCCGGAGGCGATCGGAATGTCCCCGTGCGACGCGGTCGCGAGGGGGGCGGCGAGCTCCAGGGTCCAGCGGCCGGCCGACCAGCGGGCGACGCCGTGCACGTCGGCAACGTCGCCGCTCGGCGTGCACGAGACCAGCACGCCCGGAATGATGGCGCCGAGCGGAATGCTGGCATCGGCCGTGGTTGAGTAGGGTTGCGACTCCGTGTCACTCAGCCACCAGTTGGTGTCTTCCTCCTCGCTGAAGTCCCCATTGTCGTAGACCTCTCCCAGCTCTTCGATGGCATGCGCCATGTCCTTGGGCAGGCGAAGCGGGGTGACCACCGATCCATTTGCCGGCTGCATATTGTCGGCGTGGCAGGGGTCGCCATCATCGAGGCCAAAGCCACCAGTGTAGCGCTCATTGCCCGCGATCTGGGCCGGGCTGGGACGCATTGGCCCGATAAAGTGCGCGTCCTCGATATGGCCGCCCGCGCCTCCATGCGAAGCCCGCCAGACCCAGACGTCGGCGAGCCCGTTTGGCGCTGTATAGTGGAGCCCACGCCCAGATGCGCTTGCCGGCGCATCGGCGAGCGGCTTGGCGGCAAGGTGAATGGCGGCCCCGATTACCGGCAGCGTGGGCTGGGTGATGAGGATCGAGAATTTGTCTTCGTTGAAGACATCCTCGCGGGCTGGGTTGGGGTCGGTTTCCACCACATGCCAGCCGTCCTCGCGCTTGACCAGCGGACGGTGCTTGAGCGAGCGCGTCGGGTCGTCCCAGGTGATCGCCATGTAGAGATTGTCGAAATCGTGTACCGCCCTGACCTCGACGCGCGACTCGCCGGTGCCCGCAAGATTGGCGCCTTCCGTCGTGACAATGCTGACGGGTGGGGCGCTGACCCAGATCGCGTCTGAGATATCGCCGTCAATCTCTGGCCGCTCCATGACACCGAGCTCCCCGATCGGCCGCACAACAAGCGCCACAGCGCTGCTGCGATCGAAGGCAACCCCTGCTGCCAACGTTAACAATCCCACCAGCAAAGAGGCGACCAGCGGAGCTCGGGGTTTGCCCTGAGGTGATGCGGGCGCTGTCAGAGGAGCGGGATCACTCGCCACACCGCGCCGCATCTCGTCCACCAGCTGGATGTGGTCGGCCAACAGCCCGAGAATGTCAGGTTCGGGTGGAGTCTCGACCAGCCGCGTAGGCAGCACAATGCGCAGCAACTGGGCGACGCCGCCATAGAGGGCATGGATCAGCACATGCAACAGCGGGAAGGCGAGGCAGATCCACACGGCGTTGCGGTGGAGGACCAGTGCCCAACCGGCCTGCCCCAGATAGAGCATCAAACCGCTGGCGATCTCTACGGCGAACGCACCGAAGGCGATCCACAGAACCACCACCCCGAGCGCCGCCCAGCGTCCGGAACCGGCGCGCGCCAGTGTCGTCAGGCGCGTCCGGTCCAGACGCGACCTCTGCGTGAGGCGTGCCAGCAGGATGTATGCGGCGTAGCCACAGAGCGCCGCCGTAAAGCCGAGCGCGCCGATAACGTGCCACAGCCATAGATTTTCGCGGGGCAGGACGGCGTCTAGCGCAAGCAGCCAGCGCAAGCCAGGATCGTCTGCAGCAATCCTGAGCCCCGTGCTCATCGCCACCGCGAGAGACACCACGAGGAGCCAATGCCACACAACAGTACCGATGTCCGTCCGGCGCAGCCGAGCAAACCCCATAGTCAAACCCCCACGCGTCCCCAACTGGGACGAGCCGTTGAACCGAGGAATCCGTCTCCTGGTGGAGGCCGAAATCCAGTCGGTCGTCACGCTGCCCTCGCCTGGGACGCGCCTGATTTGATGAAGCCGCTGCACTGCCGCCCGACAGTGGTCACGCAGGTTGTCGATACGTATCTGGCCCGCCACGCTGCTGAACGATCCACCGAATGTCGGGGACCACGCGGATCAGCCAGATCTCGTCAACGCGCTTAACGAACAATCCCTGGGTCCACAAAGTGTCGCCAGTCGGGACAAAATGCGGAGACATCACGGAATATATGTCAGCACGCTTGACGCTGTATGAAGCTGTCTTGAGCCCATCACTTGGTCAAGGCAGTCTGCTTTTAGGCGTTAATCAGATGCTACCGCGTCATGGCTTTCTGCAGCAGTAGTGCTGTCAGTCGTGCTGTCTTGGGCCACGAAAGACTAGATGAAACGCCGTGAGGCATCGATGGCGAGGCCGAGTCCGACGCTGCCGAAGGCATCGGTTTCGACCGCCTTGGCCGAAGGGAACATCTCACGCAGCATGACCGCGACCGATGGCACCTTGGTCGAGCCGCCGGTGAGGATCAGCGTATCGATCGCCGAGCCCGGAACGCCCGCCGCCTTGAGCGTCAACTCGATCGAGCGGGCAATCGATCGCGTGGCGCCATCCAGCGCTTCGGTCAGCATGGTGCGGGTAATTTCTGCTTTGAGGTCGACATCGCGCGCGGCAAAGCGGAACAGCGTGTGCTCGACCTCGCTCAGCGCGATCTTGGCCTCTTCGACGCGTCCTGCCAGCCGGTGCCCTTGCCGCTCTTCGACGAGCGCAATCAGCATGCTGACGAGATCGGGGTGGCGCGCCTCCTTGCAGGTCGAGCGCAGCTCAGTAAGGAGCTTGGGGTTATAGAGCCGGTTGATCCGGTGCCAGGTGGCAAAATCATAATAGGGGCCCGAGGGCAGGGGGCGCTTGCCGTCGGCGGTCTCGCTGCCATAGCCCAGGAGCGGCATCACCTTTTTGAGCGACAGCAGCCGGTCGAAATCGGTGCCGCCAATGTGGACGCCTGCCGTGGCGAGAATATCGGCTTTCCGGTCGACGGCGCGGGCCCGTTCGGGCGACAGCCGGATCACGGTAAAGTCCGAGGTGCCGCCGCCGATATCGGCAACCAGTGCCAGTTCTTCCTTCGCCACCTGCTGCTCGTAGTCGAGGGCGGCGGCGATCGGCTCGAACTGGAACTCGACATGGCGGTAGCCCTGCGCCCGCACCGCCCCTTCAAGCTGGCGCTGTGCTTCGGCATCGGCCTTGGGATCATCGTCGACGAACTGTACCGGGCGCCCGCAAACCACCGCTTCGATCGGCTGCCCCAGTTCGAGTTCAGCGCGCCGCTTCAGTTCGGCAATGAACAGCCCCAGAATGGCGGAAAACGGCCAGACCTGGCGCTTGACCCGGGTCGAGTCGGCGAACAGTGACGTGCCGAGGACGCTCTTGATCGAGCGCATCAGGCGCCCATCGGCGCCCGTCACATACTCGCTGACCGCTGCCCGGCCGAAGAACGTATTGTCGGCCTCGAATGAAAAGAACAGCGCCGAGGGGATAGTCGGCTTGCCGTCCTCAAGTGCGAGGAGGCGCGGCGCGCCATTGCCGCCGGCAACTGCAACGGTGGAGTTAGAGGTGCCAAAATCCATGCCGCAATGGGTCTGCATTGCCGGGGTCTCCGTGCGCCGAACGCGGGGTGAAATCTGGCGCCGCTTGTGCGGCTGCGGCTTTGCGAGCCCGCCTGGCAGCGGAGCTAACCGGAGCGGGACGCGCAGATATCTGTGGGGCGGCCAGCAAGTCAAGCCATCAGCCGATTGCCCGACGCTGTTAGCGGTCCATTCACCCTGGCGGCCTAGACTCCCCAGCGCAAAAACCGGTGGGTTCCATGCCCAATCTGCGGATCGTTGGCATCGCCCTGATCTTGTCCGTCCTGCCCGCCCACGCGGCGGATTGGCAGGCGACGCGCGTTACTGGCGTCGTCGAACAGTCGGTAAATGACCAGTGGCTACCGCTTCAGCGCGACGATATCGTCCCTGATGGGCGCCCGGTGCGAACCCTCGCCGACGGGCAAGTCGATCTGCGGCGTGACACGGACCTGCTCAGCCTCGGCCCTGCTACCCAGGTCGCCATCACCGAGAGTACGGCCGAGCCGTTCACCACGGTCAGTCAGGCCTATGGCACCGTCGAAGCGGAAGTGACGGTGCAGCCGTTTGAACATTTCGAGGTCAAGACGCCACTGCTCGCGGCCGTGGTCAAGGGTACCCATTTCATCGTCCAGTCGACCGGCGCTACCGCGTCGGTTCGGGTGACGCGTGGCACCGTGGGGGTCGAGGCGCTGGAGACCGGCAAGACCACGCTGGTCAGCACCGACGAAACCGCAAGCATCCGGCTCGGCGGCGACCTCGAAGTGGCGACGGCGCAGCAGCCGATACCGCCTTCTCTCGCCGCTGACACATCCGCCGCGCCCGCTACCGACAATTCGGCGGCGCGGCTTGCGACTACCGTGGCCGAAGTCGGCAGCGCGGAGGCTCAAGCGCCGGCGCCAAAGGTGGAGGTCGCCGTGCCGGCCCCGACCGGCACGTTCAAACTACCTGCCGCGCTGACCTCCGCTCCTGAAGGCTCCGGGGTGGCCAATCTGCTGCTCTCCTATGACCAGCCGGCCCGTAGCGTCACCAAGCCGGACAAGGACGCCGAGAGCATGTTCGGCCCCGCCCTTGGTGCAGCCATCCTTTGCGGCGGCATCCTGCTGGGCGGCATTGCCATCCTGTTCCGCCGGATCTTCGGCTGAGGCGCCGGCCAGAACTCAGGCTGTATCGGCGGCCCATGCCCACCACTGGGCCATGCGCGCCGCGACCTGGCGCGAGCGCTGCTGGGGCGGCGCATCCGAGTGGGCGATGGCAAAGCTCTCCCTGAACATCACCTGGGTTTCGAAGGAAAATACCCTTGCAATGTTCAGGTCCCCGGCCGCGCTTGCTCGCGGCGCGCTGGCTTTGCCCATGAGGCGCTCCTCCATCACCTGCCTGAGGCGAGGCGGGGTCACGAGCCGAGCCGCCTTGCCCGCGAACTGCGCCCGCACGAACGCGTCCACTTCAGACTGTCGTTGCGACAAGGTCCCGTCACGATTGAGCAGGAACAGCACCAGCGACGTCTCGATTGGGTTGCGGGGATTGACGCGGGCATCCATCGGCGCCTGCCAGGTGACATGGTCGAGGCCCATGAAGGCGCAGAAGTCGGCGATCGTCGATCCGCCGACGAGACTCTCATAATCGCGAAAACTCAGTTCGGTGCCGGGCACCTGCGCCAGCGACTTAGCAATGGCGCGAGCATCAAAGCACGCCTGCCATTCCTTGGAGCGGAGGTTCCCCGTTTCCACCACAGTTCGCGCCACCTGCGAAAACTCATCGCCAAAACCGCTGCGGAGCTTTTGCAGGAATACTGACTCGAGGTGGTCAGTGACATTGCGGGTGTAGACGAGGAACCGAACCGAAAAACCGAGGCTCGCCGCACGGGCTGCCACGCCCGTCCAGCGCGCCGGATGCAGCAGCGAATTCTCGAAATCCTCGCTCGACAGCAGCACCGTGCGGCCGGTGAAGCCGTCGATCTCTTTGAACAGCGCATCGAACTCGCCGACATCCGACATGTAGCGGCGGTCCCGCCCCAGCCACCAGGCGAGGTTGTGGTGACCAGTGAGCCCGTATGCAGCGGGGATGCCGGCTCGCGGGTAGCTGATCCCCAGTCCTGCGAGCACTTCGACATTTGCGAACAGGAAATTCTGCAATGCCGTCGTGCCGGTCTTGTGCAGACCGCAGTGGATCAGGAGTTCAGGCAATCGTGTCCCCTTCTTCGACCATGGTAGCACCCACACCCTTCTGGCATGAAACGGCAGGCGAGGCAGCCAGCCTCAAATGAAAGGCCCGGGCGGAACCCGGGCCTTTGAAGCTTTGAGGAAGCGCTTACTTTTCGACGGTGACCGCGTCGAAATAAGGCTGGTTCAGCGGTGAGCGCCAGAAGCCTTTCACGTAGGGCTTCATCATCATGTAGTTGTTCCGGTAGTAGAGCGGCAGGATGACCATGTTGTCCATCACCAGCGCCTCGGCCTTGCGCATGTCGTCGAGCGAGGCCTTGGGATCGTTGGTGGTCTTGGCGTCGGTGATCAGCTTGTCGTAATCGGCGTTCTTCCAACCGGCGAGGTTGTTGGCACTGTCGGATGTGAAGTTGTCGAGGAAGGTCATCGGGTGCGGGTAGTCGGCGCCCCAGCCCATCTGCGCGATCTGGAACTGCTGCTTCTGCACTTCCGGATAGTAGACCTGCCATTCAGAGGCCTGGATCTTTACGTCGATGTTGAGGTTCTGCTTCCACATCTGCTGGATCGCTTCCAGCGTCTTTTCGACCGGCGGTGACGTGTAGGTCATGAACACGGTTTCGGGGAAACCCTTGCCGTCCGGATAGCCGGCATCCGCAAGGAGCGTCTTGGCATCATCGACTTCAGCGGTCGGCGCAAGGCCGAACTCCGAGGTCCCGGTGCGGAAGTCTTCGCCATCGACATTGATGCCGGGCGGCACGAGGCCCAGGGCCGGCTGGTCGGCCGTCTGCAGCACGAAGTCGATGATGTTCTGGCGGTCGATCGCCTCCGACAGCGCCTTGCGGACGCGGACGTCGTCGAGCGGCTTCTGGTTGGGGTTGAAGAAGGCATAGGTGGTGCCCAGCGCCGGCACGACGAGGAAGCCATTGCCATCAGCCGAGGAAAGGCGCGGAATTTCCGGGCCGGGCACGGCCTCGATGCCATCGACATCACCGGCCTCATAGGCAGCGAGCGCGGTTGCGGGATCGGGCACGAGGCGGAAGGTCAGCTTGTCGAGGCTGACGGCAGCGGCGTTGTAGTAGTTCGGGTTCTTTTCAAGCACCGTTGACTTGCCGAAATTGAACTCGGTGACGCGGAACGGGCCGGTGCCGATATAGGTCTTGGGATCGCGGGTCCAGCCTTCCGGGTTGGCATCGACGATATCCTGGCGCGCCGGGTCGAACACCGAAAACGGCAGCAGCTGCAGCATATAGGCAAGGCGCGTCTTCAGCGTGAATTGAAGGGTCTGATCGTCGATCGCCTTGACCGCGAGGTTGTCCTTGGTCTGGTCCTTGTAATAGTCCTCGGCGCCGGCAAGCGCGTAGAGGACGGGTGCATTCTTTGCGCCAGCAGCCGGGGTCAGGACGCGCTTCCAGGCGTAGACGAAATCACCAGCAGTGACAGGCTTGCCGTCCGACCACTTGGCGTCAGCGCGCAGGTGGAACGTGTAAGTGAGGCCGTCTTCGCTGACCTCCCACTTTTCGGCCAGCGCCGGCACCACGCTGCCATCGGGCGCGTATTTGACAAGGCCTTCAAACGTCGCCCCGATCACCGGCAGAGCGAAGGTCTCCGTCGTGGTGCTGGGATCGTAAGTGGCGGATTCATTGTTGACCACATAGGTCACCTCACCGGCGGCCAGTACAGGCGCCACGCCGAGCAGCAGTGCCGCGGCGGTGAGTGGCAACAGTCTCTTCAACATACATTTTCTCCTAAGTTCAGCCCCCATGAGGTGCCGTTGCATGACGTTCTTATAGTCGTCGCGGGCCGCTCCGCTTCAAGCTGGCAGAGCCGCCCCTGACATCACTCTATCCGCATAATGACAGGCGGCGAAATGGCCCTCGCCCATATCTTTGAGCGGCGGTTCGGTCTGGGCGCAGAGCTCTGTCGCCAGCGGACAACGGGTGCGGAAGCGGCAGCCTGAGGGGATCGCGAGCGGGCTTGGGATCTCGCCCGCGAGCGGCGCGGTTTCGCGGCGGGCGCTCGGGTCGGCGACCGGAATCGAGGCCAGCAGCGCCTTGGTGTAGGGGTGCGCGGGCTGGCGATAGAGCGCGTCAGAGGGCGACAACTCAACGATCTTGCCCAGGTACATCACCCCGATCCGGTCGGCGATGTGGCGCACCATCGACAGGTCATGCGTGATGAACAGGTACGTCAACCCCAGCTCGTTCTGCAGGTCCTCGAGCATGTTGACGATCTGCGCCTGGATCGAGACATCGAGCGCCGAGATCGGCTCGTCGCAGATCACGAGATCCGGGTTGAGCGCGATGGCCCGCGCGATGCCGATGCGCTGGCGCTGGCCCCCCGAGAATTCGTGCGGAAAGCGGGTGGCGTGATCGGGGTTGAGGCCGACGCGGCCGAGCAGCTCGTTGACCCGGGCGTGGCGCGATGCGGCGTCCCCGATGCCGGCAATTTCCAGCGGCTCGACGATCAGGTCGCGCACCGTCATCCGGCCGTTGAGCGAGGCATAGGGGTCCTGAAAGATCATCTGCATGCGGCGCCGATAGGGGCGCAGCTGCTGCTCGGTGAGATCGGCTATGTCGTCGCCATCAAACAGCATCTCGCCGCTGGTGGGGCGATAGAGCCGGATCAGGGTCCGGGCGAGGGTGGATTTGCCGCAGCCGCTTTCGCCGACGAGGCCGAGTGTTTCACCGCGCGCAATGGCGAGATCGACGCCGTCGACCGCGCGCAGCACGGCCTTGTTGCGGCTCAGGATGTCGCCGCCCATGGTGAAATGCTTGGTGAGGTTTCTGAGTTCAAGCAGCGGCGTCATGCGACAGCCTCGATCGGCCGGTTGATGGTCTCGACCTTCGGGGCGTCCGGGTGATGCAGCCAGCAGCGCGCGCGCTGGCCAGGCGCAGGCTCGAACAGCGGCGGTATCGCCGCGCTGCATTGCACCATGGCGTGCGGACAGCGGGGCGCAAAAGGGCAGCCAGGGGGCGGCTTCAGCATATCGGGCGGCGAGCCAGGGATCGGCAGCAGCCGGTGGTGCGCCTCCTCGCGGAGATCGGGGATCGAGGCGAGGAGCCCGCGCGTATAGGGGTGCTTGGGGTGGGCGAAGAGGTCGCGCACCTGGCCCTCCTCCATCACCATGCCGCCATACATGACGACGACGCGGTCGGTAACTTCGGCGATCACGCCGAGGTCGTGGGTGATGAGGATCACCGCCATGCCGAGCCGGGTTTGCAGTTCCTTCAACAGCGCCAAAATCTGGCGCTGGATAGTGACGTCGAGCGCCGTGGTCGGCTCGTCTGCAATCAGCAGCTTCGGATCGCACGCCAGCGCCATGGCGATCATCACGCGCTGCCGCATGCCGCCCGAGAACTCATGCGGATAGGAGCGCAACCGGCTTTCGCCCGAGGGAATCCGCACCAGCTGGAAGAGCTCGATCGCGCGGGCTCGGGCCTCGGCACGGGACACCTTGCGGTGCCGCATCACCGTCTCGATCACTTGTTCGCCGACGGTCAGCGTCGGATTGAGCGAGGTCATCGGGTCCTGGAAGATCACGGCGATATCGTTGCCGCGCAACTCGCGCAGCTCGTCTTCTTCGAGCTTGAGCAGATCGCGCCCTTCGAACAGCGCCGAGCCGCCCAGCACCCGGCCGGTGCCCTTGAGGAGGCGCAGGATCGACATGCACGTGATCGACTTGCCCGAGCCGCTCTCGCCGACAATGCCCAGCGTTTCACCCGGTGCGATAGAAAACGAGACGTCACGCACCGCCTGCACCTCGCCGCGCGAGGTGAAAAAGCTGGTGCGGAGATCGGCGACCTCAAGCAGGGTCATGTCCGCACTCACGTCCGCATCCTGGGATCGAGCGCATCGCGGAGGCCATCGCCGAGAAAGTTGAAGGCGAACATGGTGAGGCTGATTGCGGCAGCGGGAAAGAACAGCTGGTAGGGGTAAGCGCGCAGCGTCTCCACAGCTTCGCTGGTCAGCGTGCCCCAGCTGGCTTCCGGCGGGGTGACGCCGAGGCCGATGAAGCTCATGAAGCTCTCGATGAAGATGGCGCTCGGGATCAGCATGGTCAGCGTCACGAGGATCGGGCCGATCGCATTGGGCAAGAGATGCCGGACGAGGATGCGGGGCGTCGTCGCCCCCATGGTGCGCGCCGCGGCAACATAATCCTGCTGCTTCAGCGTCAGGATCTGGCCGCGAACGATCCGTGCCATGTCGACCCAATAGACCGAGCCGATGGCAAGGATCACCGCCGCAAAGCCCGAGGTCAGTACCACCATGATGAGGATGACGTAGAGTGTCAGCGGAATGGTCGAGATGATCTCGACGACGCGCATCATCACCGTATCGGTCTTGCCGCCGAGATAGCCGGCAAGCCCGCCGTAGAAGACGCCGATGAAAAAATTCACTAGCGTCGCGACCAGCGCCACCGTCAGCGAAATGCGCGCGCCATAGAGCTGGCGGGCCAGCACGTCGCGGCCGAGCTGGTCAGTGCCCAGCGGATTGATCGAGTTCCACTGCCAGCCGCCTGACACGAGTTCGGTGCCGTCCTCGAGCGTGATCTTGCCCTTCGAGGTATCGATGCTGACCTGCCGGTCGCCGATCTTGAAGATCTGCGTCTTCTTCATCAGGTCTTTCTTGGTCGCGCGAACGAGGTCGCCCATGGCGCCGTCGGGGCCGATGGCATAAAGGTTCTGGCTGCTTGTGTTGAAGAAGAACCGGGCGGTGCTGCCATCGGTCTGCGGCACAGAATAGGTCGGGAAAGCCGGCGGCACATTGGCGTGTTTAAGGTCCTGCTCGTAATAGTTGTGGCCGTAGACAAACGGCCCGAAAATCGCTGCCAGTACCAGCAGCACAATGAACGCCAGCCCGCACATGGCGAGCTTGTTGGCAGAGAGACGCTGCCGCACATCCTGCCAATAGGTGAGGCTGGGTGCGGCGATCACCTCGGCGGCGCCCGCCTGCTGGATCGCGGGAGCCCACATGGCCGGGCTGATCTCGATCTCGCTCATCGTGCCTGCGCCCCGTATTTGATGCGCGGATCGAGCACGAGATAGAGCATGTCGACGATGAAGATCATCACCATAAGGATCGCTGCGTAAAAGATGGTGATCCCCATGATCGCGGTGTAGTCGCGATTGGTGATCGACAGCACGAAGTGCCGGCCAATGCCGGGCAGGGCGAAGATCTGTTCGATGACGAACGAGCCGGTGAGAAGGTTGGCGGCCACCGGGCCGAGCACCGTAACCACCGGGATCAGCGAGTTGCGGAGGCCGTGCTTGAAGAGGATCTGCCCGGGCATCAGGCCCTTGGCCTTGGCGGTCGTCATGTAGTCCTGCTGCAACGTTTCGAGCAAACTCGAGCGCGCCAGCCGTGCCACGAACGAGATCCAGAAGCCCGAGAGCGCGAAGACCGGCAGGAAATAGCCCCGCCAGTCATCGACGCCAAAGGTCGGCACCCAGCCGAGCCGCAGCGCGAAGAGATAAAGCGCCATGGTGGCGACCACATAGGACGGCACGGCGACGCCGATGGTCGCGACCACCATCACCAGCGTATCGGGCCAGCAATTGCGGTTGAGCGCCGCCACCACCCCGAATGGCACACCCAGCGCGATGACGCAGAGAAATGCGAGGACCCCGACCTGCGCCGTGACCGGCAGGCCCTGCGCGATCATCTCGTTGACGCTCATGCCTGGGTATTTGAAGGACGGCCCGAAATCGAGGGTCGCGATACCCTGGAGATAGCTCAGGTACTGCACCCAAATCGGCTGATCGAGATGGAACTTGGCATCGAGCGCCGCCTGGATTTCGGGCGCCATCATCTTGTCGGACACGAACGGGCCGCCGGGCACGGCATGCATCAGAAAGAAGGTCAGCGTGATGATGGCAAACAGCGTCACCAGCATGAGCCCAAGACGTTGCAGCACGTATCCGGTCATGCCGACCGAGCCCTAAACCCAAGGAAAAACAAGATGATGTCCAAATTATCTGCGGACATCAAAACATCGAAACCGCACACATGCAACCGGCTAGATGGTGAAGCGGCTCCTGAGGATCAGGAAGCATGCGATGGCCGGGACAACCAGCAGCTTCGCCGCCTCGACCCGTTCCAGCGTGTAGAAACCCTCGGCATCGAGCAGGTTGACGCTGCCCAGCATTTCACCGCCGGCGACGATCGGCATGTTGATGGCCGAACCGCAGCCAAGCGAGACGATGAGATCAAGGTCGGGGAAATCCGCGCGCATCGCCTCCACCGAATTGACGACGTAGACGAAGCGCTCCTCGGTCATCTTGCGGTAGTTTTCATCGAAGACGATCGGCTTCGTGCCGAGCACCGGATAGGCCGTCTCGTCGCTCGAATAGACGCGCCGGACATAGCCGCCCTTGGGATTGTCGGCCGTCATGGTGAAGAGCTTCGCCCCGACCGTCGCAACGGCAAGCTGATGCAGCGCCAGCCCGACATCGCGTTCGGTTTGGTAGGACGCAAGCGCGTCGGCGAAGGCCTGGAGGGGTGCGGTTGTGTTCATGGGCTGAGGTATGTCGGGCAAGCCGGAAATTGTCCAGTCCACCGAAAGAGCGACGCGCGGCCGCGCTACAGACGCAGCGCGGGATGGTCACACCTTGCTGGACGCAGGCCAAGACCTGTCGCGCAAGATGATGAAGTGACGTCTGGTCTATGATGGAAGGTGAGATTTGGTGGAGCTTAGCGGGATCGAACCGCTGACCTCTTGCATGCCATGCAAGCGCTCTCCCAGCTGAGCTAAAGCCCCATCAATGATCCCTAGGGGATCGCATCAGGTGGCACGATTGCGAAGTGCATCGTGCCCCGGGAATGTGCACTGCGGCGGGTGCCGTCGCAGCGCGGAGCTATCTAGTCACAAGGCCTTCATCATGCAAGGGCCTTTTTCAGCGTCGGGAGCGCTTAGCGCTCGTCGCCGCCGCCGACGTCGAAATCGAGGTTTTCGTCGTCTTCGTCTTCCTCTTCGAGGAACACGTCAGCGTCATCCTCACCAATGTCTTCGACGTCTTCGACGCCTTCCACATCAGGAATCTCTTCGCCTTCTACGCCGGCCTCTTCGGCATCGGCATCCTCGAGCGAAACGATTTCCGGAGCATCCGGAGCGACCACTTCCTCGACCTCGACCTCATCGTCCTCTTCATCCTCGTTGCGCGAGGCACCGGCTTTCGCCTTGGCGACGGCGTTGAGGTCGAAAAAGGAACGTGGGTAGGATTTACCCGTATAGGGCGAGACGATCGGATCCTTGTTGAGATCGTAGAACTTCTTGCCGGTATCGGGGTCTTCGCGCTTGGTACCGCGGACGTCTTTGGCCAATTGCTTCCTCGCAATTAAAGCGGGATCAGGAAAAGTTGCAGACTTTTCCGGTGTGATCCCGCGACAAAACAGAGACCTGGGGCCGCACTTCGGGCAACCGACGTGCTTATGGCTCCAGAACGCGGGGCCTCCCGCAGGGAACCGTCCGGTTAGGGTGAAAGCACAGCACTGTCAAACCTAAAATGCGCCACCCGCCGATGTGATCGCTGGGGGTTGCGCGGCGTGGCGCTGGCCGCTCCGACCAAGCCCATGATAGGACAGATCAATGTTTGCGCGCCGCGCCCGGCGATCACATCGGCGGGCGCTGCCACCTGGAGGTGCGATTGATCATCGCTGTGGATGGTCCGGCTGCGTCCGGCAAAGGCACGCTGGCCGCCGGCCTCGCACGGCATTATGGCCTGCCGCACCTCGATACGGGCCTGCTCTACCGGGCCGTCGGCTGGGCGGTGCGAGATCTGGGCGATGGGCCGGAGTTCGAGGCGCGAGCCATCGTTGCCGCCCGGGCCCTCGATGCCGGCCATCTGAAAGACATCGAAACGCTGACCAGCGCCGAAGCCGGCGTCTTCGCCTCGCGCGTTGCTGTCATCGCCGAGGTCCGCCTCGCCATGCGGCAATACCAGCGCGATTTCGCCCACCAGCCCGGCGGTGCTGTGCTCGACGGGCGCGATATCGGAACCGTGGTCTGCCCCGATGCAGATGCCAAGCTCTTCATCGTCGCCGATTCCAAGGCGCGCATGGAGCGGCGGGCCCGCCAGCTCGAAGCGCGTGGGCAGGTGGTTGACCGCTACGCGCTCTATCACCAGATCGAGGAACGGGACGCCCGCGACATGGCGAACCCCCATGGCGGCTTCTATCAGGCTGAAGACGCCCACTTGCTCGATACGACGCGTTTGGATATAGAGGCCGCACTCCGTGCTGCCGTCGCAATTGTCGACGAGGCTGTGGCGCGCAAGGCAGAGCTCTAGCTCTCAATCCAACCTTGCGGCATGTGCCTTGAAGATGCGGCTCCTATAGCGGCCGGTCTCTATTTCTACGATGCCTTGGAATCGAGCGCCCGCGCACCGGGTCTTCCTGCTTTTGCAAGGAGGACTGGACGCTTCGGACCAAACCGCACCGCAACCCCAACATCCGGCGCACTGGAGAGACTGTTTGTCCGTTCAACCCGTATCTAAAGACGATTTCGAATCCCTGCTGATGGACTCGTTCCTCGAGAACGAGCCCCTGGAAGGAACTGTGGTCAAGGGCACCGTCGTGGCGATCGAGAAAGATCTCGCCATCATCGACGTGGGCCTGAAGACCGAAGGGCGCATCGCGCTCAAGGAATTCGGCCAGGCCGGCCGTGACGGCACCATCAAGGTGGGTTCGACCGTCGAGGTCTATGTCGACCGTGTCGAGAACGCCCTTGGCGAGGCTGTGCTCAGCCGCGAGAAGGCCCGCCGCGAAGAGAGCTGGGTCAAGCTCGAAGAGATGTACGCCAAGAACGAGCGCGTCGATGGCATCATCTTCAACCAGGTCAAGGGTGGTTTCACCGTCGACCTCGAAGGCGCCGTTGCCTTCCTGCCGCGCTCGCAGGTGGATATCCGTCCGATCCGCGACATCGGCCCGCTGATGAATGTCAGCCAGCCCTTCCAGATCCTCAAGATGGACAAGCGCCGCGGCAACATCGTTGTCTCGCGCCGTGCGATCCTCGAAGAGAGCCGTGCAGAACAGCGCTCCGAGATCGTCCAGCAGCTTGAAGAAGGTCAGGTCGTCGACGGCGTGGTCAAGAACATCACCGATTACGGTGCATTCGTTGACCTCGGCGGCATCGATGGTCTGCTGCACGTCACCGACATCGCATGGCGCCGGGTCAATCACCCGTCCGAAGTGCTGTCGATCGGCGAAACCATCAAGGTGCAGATCGTCCGCATCAACCACGAAAGCCACCGTATCTCGCTGGGCATGAAGCAGCTGCAGGCCGATCCGTGGGATGGCATTGCCGCCAAGTACCCGGTTGGTGCCAAGTTCACCGGCCGCGTGACCAACATCACCGATTACGGCGCATTCGTCGAACTGGAGCCGGGCATCGAAGGCCTGATCCACGTTTCCGAAATGAGCTGGACCAAGAAGAACGTCCACCCCGGCAAGATCGTTTCGACGAGCCAGGAAGTGGAAGTCATGGTGCTCGAGGTCGATCCCGAAAAGCGCCGTATCTCGCTTGGCCTCAAGCAGACGCTTGCCAACCCGTGGGAAACCTTCGCTGAGAAGTATCCCGTCGGCGCCACCATCGAAGGCGAAGTCAAGAACAAGACCGAGTTTGGTCTGTTCATCGGCCTCGACGGCGATGTGGACGGCATGGTGCACCTTTCCGATCTCGACTGGCAGAAGCCCGGCGAGCAGGCCCTGGACGAATACAACCGTGGCGACATGGTTTCGGCCAAGGTTCTCGACGTCGATGTCGAGAAGGAACGCATCTCGCTCGGCATCAAGCAGCTCTCGACGGCCGATTCCGCTGAAGCAGCAGCCCCTGAAGGCAGCGTCCGCAAGGGTGCTGTGGTCACCGGCACGGTCACCGAAGTCAACGATGGCGGCATCGAAGTCCGTATCGCTGACAGCGACCTGAGCGCCTTCATCCGTCGTGCCGACCTCTCCCGCGATCGTAACGATCAGCGTCCGGAGCGGTTCAGCAAGGGTGAAAAGGTTGACGCCCGCGTCACCCAGTACGATCGCAAGACCGGCCGCATCTCCCTTTCCATCAAGGCGCTCGAAATCGCCGAGGAAAAGGAAGCCGTGGCAGCCTACGGTTCGTCGGACTCGGGTGCCTCGCTCGGCGACATCCTGGGCGCCGCGCTCAAGGACCGCGAGAAGAACTGACTTCGAGCCGTCCCGAAAGGGCAGATCAGTCCAGTGGACTGATCTGAGGCGAGAAGGCCATGAGAGCTACGCTCGAATGGCGCGCCTGTCAGGGCAGTCTCTCGGTAGCCATGAGAGCTATGCTCGAATGGCGATCACGTGAACAAAAGGCTCGCGCCGCTGGTGCGGGCCTTTTTATTGAGGTTTGGGGAAACCATCACGATGCTCATCAAGGACGTCATCTGGCGGGCCATGACCGACTATGACCTGCCCGCCGTGCAGGCCATCGCCGATGTGGTGCATCCCGATTTCTTCGAGGCGCCCGATGTGCTCGCCGAGCGCTACCGCCTCTATCGCAACGGCTGCTACCTGCTTGAATTGGGCGAAAAGCCTACCGGGTACGTGCTGAGCCACCCCTGGCGCTACGGGAGCCTCCCGGCGCTGAACTCGTTGCTCAATACCCTGCCTGCCGATGCCGACACCTATTATCTCCACGACCTCGCCCTGCTGCCCGTCGCCCGCCGCATCGGCGCCGCCTCAAAGATCGTCAAGGCACTGACCAAGCACGCGAGCGTTGAAGGCTACCAGACCATGACACTGGTCGCGGTCAACAAGTCGGTCCCCTTTTGGGAGCGTCACGGCTTCATGGTCGCCGAAGTTCCTGAACTCTACGGCAAGCTGTTGAGCTACGAGGAATCGGCTCGTTATATGGTCAAGCATCTTGTGTAGTTACAAAAGTGTAGTTACATTTCTGTCGCGCTTCCGGAGATGGGCGTGGAATTTGAATGGGATGCAAACAAGAACCGGGCGAACCTCGCCAAGCATGGGCTGGCGTTTGAGTACGTCGTAGAGGTTTTCGACGATCCCCACGAGCTAACAGAACGATCCCGCTTCGAGGGTGAGCTTCGATACCAAACAATAGGACGGGTGCGCGGAACCGTGCTGTTCGTCGCCTACACCATAAGATCGGGCAACCTCGACAAGACGAGTGTACGAATTATCTCTGCCCGGGTCGCTTCGAGAGAGGAACGTGCGCGCTATGGCCGATGAGAACGAGCAGATTGTGCGACACGTCCGCAAGCCGCTGACCGCCGAGCAAGCTGCGCGCCTTGACGCGCTCGCCGATGTGTCTGACGAAAAGATCGACTTTTCTGACATTCCCAAGGCTGGCGATGAGTTCTTCAAAACTGCAGTGCGCGGATCAATGTATCGCGCCGTGAAGCACCAGATCACTCTGCGGCTGGATGGCGACATCATCGACTGGTTCCGGCGCCGGGCGCCCGAGGGCAAGGGCTACCAGAGCGACATCAATGGGGCCTTGCGGAGATACATCGCCGACACTGAAAACAATCCAGACAACAAGACCAGCAAGAAGGCTGGATGATCCCGCAATTCTGCCGCCTTGCAATTGCCGCCGCCCCCGGCTACCCCGCTTGAACCCAAGCGGCGCGAGGCAGAGATGACTGATCAGTCCGGCGATCCGGCACACCTGATTCCGGCCAATGCCCGGCTGCGCCGGCAGCGGAGCCTGTGGCGTGTGCTGTTCTTTGTTGCTCTTGCCGTAGTGGTGCTGGTGGCGCTGGGCCGCTACGCCGCGACCAACACCCCAACCGACTATATCGCGCGGGTCAGCATCAACGGCGTCATCACTACCGATCCCGCCCGGCTGAAAATCCTTGAGGACCTTGCGGCCGACGACCACGTCAAGGCCGTAATCGTCGCCATCAATTCCCCCGGCGGCACCACGGCGGGTGGCGAAGAGCTCTACGAGGCGCTGAGCGCATTGCGTGCCAAAAAGCCTGTTGCCGCAGTGATCAGCGAGCTTGGCGCGTCGGCCGCGTACATGACCGCCATTGCCGCCGACCGCATCTTTGCCCGGCGGCTTTCCATCGTTGGCTCGATCGGCGTGCTGTTCCAGCATGTCGATGCCGGCAAGCTCTTGGACACCATCGGCGTCAACTTCGACAAGGTGCAGACCGGCCCGCTCAAGGCCGAGCCCGACATCAACGATCCGCTCGTCGGCGAGGTGCGCGCGTCGCTCCAGTCGCTGGTCGATGATTCCTTTGCCTGGTTCGTCGATATCGTCGCCGAGCGCCGCAACCTCACGCGTCCGGACACGCTGGCGCTATCGGATGGCCGCATTCTCACCGGCCGGCAGGCGCTCACCGACAAGTTGATCGACGCCATTGGCGGCGAGTCCGAAGCCATTGCCTGGCTCGAAACCGACAAGGCGATCGGAAAGGCCCTGCCGATCTCCAGCGTCTTCCCGCTGCCGTCGGATGGCTGGTTCGGCATGTCGCGCTGGCTGGGGCAGGGGGCACGGCAGGCACTCGGTCTTGATGGCACCGGGGCAATGTCGCTTGACGGGTTGGTTTCCCTTTGGCAGGCTGCATCATGAGTTTAACCCATCCAGTCTCTGGAGGAGCGCCGGGGGGCGGGTATGATCAAGTCTGAGCTTGTGCAACAACTGGCCGACGAAAATCCGCATTTGTTCCAGCGTGATATCGAGAACATTGTGAACGCCATCCTCGATGAGGTTGGCGACTCGATGGCCCGGGGCGACCGGGTGGAATTGCGGGGTTTTGGCGCATTTTCGGTCAAGAACCGTCCCGCCCGCGTGGGCCGCAACCCGCGCACCGGGGAAACTGTCGATGTGGGCGAAAAATACGTGCCACAGTTCAAGGCCGGCAAGGAAATCCGGGAACGGATAAACCGCGCTGGCTGATCCAGAGCAAACCTGATGATCAAGCGTATTGTGGGCTGGTTCGTGCTCGTGCCGCTGTGTCTGGCATTGATCGTGTTCGCGCTCGCCAACCGCCAGCTGGTGGTGATCAATTTCAATCCGCTGGTTGCAACGGAAGCGCTCTCCGCCACCGGCGTCGGCGTGCCGATGTTCCTCGTTATTTTCGGCGTGCTGCTGGTCGGCGTAGTGCTGGGGGGCATTGCCACCTGGTTCGCCCAGGCGCCGCATCGCCGCGAAGGCCGGCTGTACCGGCGCGAAACCGAGCGGCTGCACCGTGAACTGGAAGTGGCGCGCCGCCTGCCAGATAGTCACGGCGCGCTTGCTACCGACGAACTCGCCCATCCCAACTAGTCCGAGCCATGCCCGACCCCCTGATTGTCAAGATTTGCGGCATCAAGACCCCTGCGCTCCTCGAGGCCGCCATTGATGCCGGCGCCGACATGGTGGGCTTTGTCCACTTCGAGCGCAGCCCGCGACATGTCGATATCGAGCAGTTGCAGCTGCTGATTTCCGAGGCGCGCGGGCGGGTCGAGACCTGTGTCCTCTTGGTCAACCCTGACAATTCCACGGTCATGGAAGTCGCCGCGCTCTCTCCCGACTGGATCCAGCTCCACGGCCCCGAGACGCCTCACAGGGTTGAGGCCATCCGGCAGGAAGCAGGTATTGCGATCCTCAAGGCCATTGGCGTCAGCACCGCCGATGACGTCGCGGGGGTGGCTGCCTTTGCCGATGTGGCCGATCGGCTGCTGCTCGATGCCAAGCCCCCCAAGGGGGCCGAACGACCCGGCGGGCTGGGCTTTCCGTTTGACTGGACGCTTCTGAAGGCGCTTGACCCCAACCTTCCATTCATGCTTTCCGGGGGCCTCACGCCTGACACCGTCGCTGACGCCATAAAACTGGTCCGGCCGATGGGTGTCGACGTATCATCGGGGGTGGAGACGGCGCCTGGCGTCAAGGACGCAGCCCTGATCCGAGCATTCATAGACAAGGCGCGCGCCGCGCACGGGTAGGAGTTATCGAAGTGTCAGCCAATGGGGCCAATTCTCTCCGTAACGGCCCCGACGACCAGGGTCGTTTCGGGCTTTACGGCGGCCGTTTCGTCGCCGAAACCCTGATGCCGCTGATCCTCGATCTTGAGAAGGCCTATCGCGCCGCGCGGGCAGACCCGGCCTACGAGGCCGAGCTCAAGGACCTTGGCGAGCACTATACCGGCCGACCATCCCCGCTCTATTTCGCCGAGCGGCTGACCCAGCACCTGGGCGGCGCCAAGATCTACTTCAAGCGCGAAGAGCTCAACCACACCGGCTCGCACAAGCTCAACAACTGCATCGGCCAGATCCTTCTGGCCAAGCGCATGGGCAAGACCCGCATCATCGCCGAGACCGGCGCCGGCCAGCATGGCGTCGCGACCGCCACCGTCTGCGCCCGCTTTGGCCTCCCCTGTGTGATCTTCATGGGCGCCACCGACGTCAAGCGGCAGTGGCCCAACGTGCTGCGCATGAAGATGCTCGGCGCCGAAGTCCGCCCGGTCACTGCCGGTGCCGGCACGCTCAAGGACGCCATGAACGAGGCGCTGCGCGACTGGGTGACCAACGTCGACTCGACCTATTACCTGATCGGCACCGCCGCCGGCCCGCACCCCTACCCGGAGATGGTCCGCGACTTCCAGTCGGTCATCGGTGATGAGATCAAGGTCCAGCACCAGGCCGCCGAGGGCAAGCTCCCCGACGCGCTGGTCGCCTGCGTCGGCGGTGGCTCGAACGCCATCGGCACCTTCCACGCCTTCCTCGATGATCCTACGGTCAAGATCTACGGCGCTGAGGCCGGCGGTCACGGCGTCAATGTCGAGAACGGCCACGCCGCTTCGATGACCGGCGGCCGCCCCGGCGTGCTGCACGGCAACCGCACCTATCTCCTGCAGGATGCCGACGGCCAGATCCTCGAGGGCCATTCGATCTCGGCCGGGCTCGATTATCCCGGCGTTGGCCCCGAGCACTCCTATCTGCATGACACCAAGCGCGTCACCTACGTGCCGATCACCGACAACGAGGCGCTGGAAGCCTTCCAGCTCTGCACCAAGCTCGAAGGCATCATCCCCGCGCTCGAATCCGCGCATGGCCTGGCCGAAGTGCTGAAGCTCGCCCCGACCATGAAGAAGGACGAAACCATCGTCCTCTGCCTCTCGGGCCGCGGCGACAAGGACGTCGAAAGCGTTGGCCGCTATCTGGGATTGATCGACTGATGACCACCCGTATTGCCGCACGTTTCGCCAAATGCGCCGCCGAAGGCCGTCCGGTTCTCGGCACGTTTGTGATGGCCGGTGACCCGGACTTCGCGACCGGCGAAGCCATCCTTCACGCCCTGCCGGCCGCAGGCGCCGACATGATCGAGTTCGGCATGCCGTTCTCTGATCCGATGGCCGATGGCCCCGGAGTCCAACTCGCCGGCCAGCGCGCGCTGGCCGGTGGCCAGACCATGAAGAAGACCCTCGCCATGGTCACTGCGTTCCGCAAGACCGACGATGTCACCCCCATCGTCCTGATGGGCTACTACAACCCGATCTACAGCTTCGGCGTCGACGCCTTCCTCGTCGCCGCCAAGGCCGCCGGCGTTGACGGCCTCATCGTCGTCGACCTGCCGCCCGAGGAAGATGACGAGCTCTGCATCCCGGCCCAGAAGGCCGGCATCAACTTCATCCGCCTCGCGACCCCCACCACCGACGACCAGCGCCTGCCCAAGGTGCTGAACAACACCTCGGGCTTTGTCTACTACGTCTCGATGACCGGCATCACCGGCGCCGCGATCAAGAACCACGCGGCGGTCGGCGAAGCGATCACCCGCATCAAGGGCCATACCGACCTGCCAGTCGCCGTTGGCTTCGGCATCAAAACCGCCGATGACGCTGCCATCATGGGCCGCGATGCCGATGGCGTCGTGGTCGGCACGGCGATCTGCAATGCGGTCAAGGACTCGCTCGCTGACGGCAAGGCCACGGCTGGCACCGTTGCAGCGGTGACCGCGCTGGTCACAGACCTCGCCAACGGCGTCCGCCGCGCCCGGGCCTAGTCGCGGCGCTGGTCTTCTTCCTTCTCCCCTTGAGGGAGAAGGTGGCGCGAAGCGCCGGATGAGGGGAAGTTACTGCAGCAACTTTTCCAGCGCCTTCACGTCGGCGTCGGAGATCTGAGCCGACGCCGCGGTCAGGTCGCCTGACCCGGCATCGCCGGTCATTTCCTGCATGCCGAAAAAAATCAGCATCATCACGCCCACGATCATCGCCGCGCCAACAATGGTCCAGACACCGCCCCGCCCGATGGTCTTGGCCGGAAACAACACGAGCGGCAGCAGCGGCAGGATGACGCTGATGACTATGAGGATGGTATTCATGGCGAAGAGTTCGATCCGGGACGCACTGCCTGCCAACCTACAAGTCGCCCATGAAGGATTGCTCCAGCCGATCCACGCAATTTGAGGGTTTGCCGGGTGTAGGAAGGCCCCCTCACCCGGCCCTACGGGCCGACCTCTCCCCCGAAGGGAGAGGTGGCGAGGAGGCGCTATCACACCCCTCCTTTACCTCTCCCTCTGGGGGAGAGGTCGACGCGAAGCGTCGGGTGAGGGGGCCTTGCTTCTTGAAGTCAGCCCCTACGGCACCAGCGCAAACGGCTCCACATCGCGTTCGGCCACCAGCGTGCCGTTCTGCACCGTCAGCCGCGCCACGTGCACCACCGTGCGCCGCTCGCCATGCGTCATCGGCACGTCCGTTTCGGTCTCCGCCCAGCCCGGATGGGTAAAATAGAACAGCGCCGCGACGTCGCCTACGACCACCACATCGGCGTGGCGTGCAAAGCGCTTGTCCTCGGGGTGCGTGCCGGGGTCATCTAGCATCCGGCCCTGCCGCTCCCAGTGGATCGCGTCGGTCGAGCGATAGATCGCCTGGCCGTGCCATTCGTCGACGATCAGCCACCACCAGCCGCCCATTTGAAAGACGTTCGGCCCCTCATGCGGGTTACCGTCGGGCTTGCCGGGCAGCACCTTGCCCTCGAGCGTCCAGTTGGTGAGGTCGGTGCTGGTGGCTGACCAGGTCGAGGAGCCATCGCCCTCGTCCTTGTACCATAGCCGCCACAGCCCATCCGGGCACTTGGCCACCGCCGCATCGATCACCTGATCCGAGCGCAGTTTCAGCATCCTCAGCGGCCGCCAGGTTTCGAGATCGGGGCTGACAAAATGGTAGATGTTGCGCGCATGGTGGAAGAACCGGCTCGGCGCGCCGGGGATGTAGGTGAGAAACATGTGGTAGGTATCGCCATCGCGGATCACCTCGGGCGCCCAATGGGTGTTGAGCCCGGGATGCGCAGGATCGTCCAGCCCCTTGACCGTGCCATGATAGCGCCAGTCGATCCCATCTTTCGACGTGGCAATGCCGATCGCGGAGCCATGGATCCAGTCGACTTCGGGGCTCGGGTGCTTCGCGCGGCGGTTGGTATAGAACATCCACCACTCAGCGCGCCCAACGTTCCAGATCACAGTCGGGTCCGCGGCCCCATCGTCGATGGGGTCGATGAAAATGGGTTTGGACATGAATTCCTCCGGTCAATCCGGGTAGTCTAGACGCAGCCGCACCCCCCGACCAAGGCCCAGGTGACCAAGACCTTAGTTTCAGCACCAGGGGTGCCGTGATCCGTCCCAGCGCCGCGCCAAGCCTTCGGCCACCAGCACCTCGCCCAGCGAGTGCCCGTCGCGAAGCACCACGCGCAGCTTCCGCCCATAGCGGTCGGTATCGCGGGTCCCAGCCTCAAGTGCGAACGGCCCGGCATTGAGGAGACTCATCAGCCGCACCGTCGCCCGGTCGCCGAGCGCCTTTTCGGCGGCGCAGCCATAATCGTGCACTTCCGGCGTATCGATGTCGGCAATCCGGATCTTGACCCCGGCATGGTAGAACGTGTCGCCATCCACCACGCATTCTGTGCGAACGGCCGCGCCGCAGGCGCTGAACAAAGCGCTGACACTGCCGCGCGCCGCGACGACCGGCGGCGTCAGCAGCATGGCGCCTGCCTTCATCACGATCAGCGCGGCAGCGGCATAGAGCAAGAACCGTTGCCAAAGCCGACGACCTCGCCGCCCGCGATCAACTGCAATGCTCTGCGCCACGGCGAAGTCCCCTGAAACACGCTCAGACTCGCATTCGGCGCGAGTCTGAGCGTCAGGGAACGCACGTAAGGGTTAGCGCGAGGTTGATGGGACCGCCTGCGTCAGCCTGTCAGCTGTTGCCTTCGAGCTTGAGGCGCACCCTCTCGTGCACCTCGGCCGCCGCCTCGGTCATGGCCTCGCCGAAATCGCTCGCCTCCCAGATCGGGCGGATCTCGATCTCGGATGGCCCGGGCATCGGGTTTGGGCAGCGCTTGACCCATTCCACCGCCTCGTCCATGTCCTTGACCTTCCAGAGCCAGTAGCCCGCAACGAGCTCGCGGGTTTCCGCGAACGGCCCGTCGATCACGGCACGCGAGGCGCCGTCGAACGCGATGCGTTTGCCGAAGCGGCTCGGCTTCAGCCCGTCGCCACCCAGCATGATGCCGGCGTTTACCAGTTCCTCGTTGTAGCGGCCCATGGCCTCAAGCAGTTCCGCCGACGGCGCCGGGGTGAGCTCGGTCTCGCTGTCGATGGTGGCCTTCACAAGTACGACGACACGCATGTTGTTCTCCTAAGATCCCTATGGCCCGTTGCGGCCATCCTGAGGACACAACGAACGTCGCGTCGCAAATTCGACCGCAACGGCCAGAATTTTCCGAAGCGCTTCAGGCTTCAGCTTCGAGCGCCGCGATCAGCTCGGTCTCGCTCTGGTAATTGCCCAGCTCGACCAGCGCCGTCTCCAGCATGGCGCCGCGGCGCTTCAGCTGCGCGTGCTGCTCGGTCTTGGTGGCAATCTGCGCGTCGAGCCGCTCGGCAAACAGGTTCCTGTCGCTGTCGGTGCGCCGGATGCGGCTTCTGAGGCCCTGCAGTGCCCCGATCTCCTTGTCGACGCGCCTGAGCTTCAGCCGCGCATCGCCGAGCCCCGTCTCGACCGCCGCCGACATCTGCCCGATGAAATTTACGCTCCCAAGGCTGAGCCCCGTGGCCACTGCCGTTTCCACCGCCGCATCGAACATGTCGGTGAGGATCAGCGTCACCTCGCGCCGGTAGCTCTTGACCCCATCGTCATCGACAATGCCGGTCTCGTCATAGAGCCGGCGTGTATCGGGATCGGACAACAGCCCGAAGGCTCGCACGATCAGAATGAAGGCGTCAGGGTCGCCGCCACGATCTGGATGCGCAACCTGCACCTTCTGCCGATAGGCGGTCTTGACCGCCACCGCAGGGGCGGAGCGGGCGAGGCCCAGGATTTCATACGGATCAAAGCGAGTCATCGCCGCTCCTTAGCAGTTTGCCAAACCCGGTTGAAGCGCCTGCCATCCGTGCATACGAGATACGGCGTAAGGCGGGGTGGCGATGTCACATAAATCTGCCTATATCGCCAATATGACCGTGCTTCGCTCCATCCCGCGCCTCAGGCCCTTTTCAGCCATCGTCTTCGACATGGATGGCACGCTTCTGGACACCGAAACGGTGTTCAAGGACATCGTCTACCGTGTCTCCGCCGGCCTCGGCTTCGAGATGACCGAGCGGGTGCACCTTTCCATGGTCGGCTCCAGCCACGAGGCCACCAACCGGCTGCTCGTCGAAGCCTATGGCGTCACGTTCCCGTACACGATCTTCGATGCCAAGTGCCGCGAACTGATGCACGAGCGCATGGCCGAAGCGGTGCCGGTCAAGACCGGCGTCCACGAACTGCTGGCCGAGATCAAGGCGCGGAAGATCCCCGTTGCGGTCGCCACCTCCTCGCGGGCCGCGCACGCGCTCGGCCATCTCGGGGCGGCGGGGCTGCTGCCGCTGTTTGATGCCATCGTCACCCGCGACGACGTGGTGAACCCCAAGCCGCACCCCGAGCCTTACCTCAAGGCGACGAGCCTGCTCGGTTTTGCGCCGGCCGATTGTATCGCCGTCGAGGATTCCCACTCGGGCGTCCGCGCCGCCCACGCGGCCGGGCTGCAGACCATCATGGTCCCCGATCTGGTCGATCCGAGCGACGAAATCGCCGCCCTGTGCCACGCCGTCATGGACACGCTCCATGATCTGCGCGAGGCGGCGTTCCTCGACAGCACCCCCGCTGCCTGACCCGCCGCAAGGCGCCAAAACCCCACCGACGCGACTCGCAGCACCTGAGTGCGACGTGCGCCGTTGCGTGCTCCGGATTCCGCCCAGTGCGCCGTCCGCCGTGCCCGTTTGGTAACGATTCGGGTTGAATTAACTTTTATCGATTGAGGCAAGCTCTCCTTCAGCACGTCCAAACGTCAATGATTTCAGGGCTTTCGCTGAAACATCCGAGGCATTAACCTCGTTTTAAGGCCCTAACGTTCATGGTTAAGTAACTGTAAATTCTGGGTTCCATCCGGATACAAGCTCGGCTAGGTTGCCGGGCAGGTTAACGAGCCATACTGGGCTGCCTCGGGGGCGGTTTCGGGGGAAGGTAGGCAGATTGCGGGCAAAGCCGGTCGCTAGCGCTATGCGTGTGTTCACACACGTCCTGGCCATCGCTGCTGCTGCTTTCGTGCTCTTTGTCACGTTGGCGCCCGCTTCTGCTGAAGACCTCGGCAACGACCTCGTCGTTCCGCTGCCGCTGACCGACAGCGTCTCCGTCAAGCGCGAAGAATTCGTCAGCTCCACCCAGCCGCAGCTCACGTCCGCGCTTCTTGCCGCGTATGTGGAGCGCAAGCAGGAACTCGCCACTTTCAACGGCTTCGATGTGCCCGCCCCGCAGGCGGAACTGACCGAGGCCGTGCTGCTGGGCTACATCGCCAAGCAGCAGAACCAGGCCCTCGACGCCATCGAAAGCGTCGACCTCACCGACAAGCCGGCGCTGACAGCTGATGTGCTAACCGGCTACGCTGAAAAGCAGTTCGTGCCGACCTTCAAGCGCGTCAAGCTCGCTGACAGCGAGCGGCTCTGCCTCGCCCAGGCCATCTACCACGAGGCCCGTGGTGAATCGCAGGAAGGCCAACTGGCGGTGGCAAACGTCATCATCAACCGCGCCATGAGCAAGAAGTACCCCACCACCATCTGTGGCGTGGTCTTCCAGAACGCCGACAAGGGGCACAACAAGTGCCAGTTCACCTTCGCCTGTGATGGCCGCTCCGACATGGGCACCGAGCGCACCGCCTGGAACCGTTCACTGAAACTTGCCGACCTCGCCTTCCACGAATTCCAGCAAGGCGATCGTCCGGGCGTCATCCCGAATTCGGCGCTGTTCTACCACACCACCTCTGTGGCGCCCTCCTGGTCCAACACCTTCAAACGCGTGGCCTCCATTGGCTCCCACATCTTCTACGCTGCCCGCTGACCCCATCTGGGCCTGAGCGGCAAAGGAAAAGGCGCCCATCGGGCGCCTTGTTTGTTTGGGGGGATGGGAGCGGGGGCTATTCCGCAGCCACCGGCACCGGTTCGAACTTCCTGAAATTCTCCGCAAACAGCGCCTGCAATCGCGCCGCCGCTGCGTCGTAAGCCGCGGCATCCGCCCAGGTCGCCCGCGGGTCGAGCTGGCGCGGCGCCACCCCTTCCACCCGCAGCGGCACCTTCATTCCGAACAGCGGCTCGATCCGGGTCTCGCCTGCTTCGAGTTCGCCCGATAGCGCCGCATCGAGCAGCCGCCGTGTCGTCGCGATGTCGATCCGCTTGCCCACGCCATAGCCGCCGCCGGTCCAGCCGGTATTGAGCAGATAGACCCGCGCCTGGCTCGCTTCCAGCCGCTCTTCCAGCATCCGGCCATAGACAGTGGGGTGCAGCGGCATGAACGGCGCCCCAAAGCACGCGGAGAACGTCGCGCTGGGCTCGGTCACGCCGCGCTCGGTGCCCGCCACCTTCGCCGTATAGCCCGAGAGAAAGTGAAACACCGCCTGCTCAGGCGTCAGCCGGGAGATCGGCGGCAAGACGCCAAAAGCATCGGCAGTGAGAAACACCACCGTCTGCGGCCGTCCACCCACCCCGCCCAACGCCACCTTGGGCAGCGTTTCGAGCGGGTAGGCAGCACGCGTGTTCTCGGTCAGCGAGATGTCGTCATAGAGCGGCACCAGCTTGTCATCGAGCTTGAGATTTTCGAGCACGGTGCCGAAGGCGCGAGTCGCCGCATGGATTTCGGGCTCGGCCGTCGGGCTGAGCTTGACCGTCTTGGCGTAGCACCCACCCTCGAGGTTGAAGACGCCATGCCGCGTCCAGCCATGCTCGTCATCGCCGATCAGCAGCCGATGCGGGTCGTTCGAGAGCGTTGTCTTGCCCGTGCCCGAAAGCCCGAAGAACAGAGCCACGTCGCCCTCTTCCCCCATATTGGCCGAGCAGTGCATCGGCAGCACATCGGCCAGCGGCGCATGGAAGTTGAACAGCGAGAACACCGACTTCTTGATTTCACCCGCATAGGCCGTGCCGCCGATCAGAACGATCCGCCGCGCCATGTCGAGCGCGATCACCGTCCCGGTCCGCGTCCCGTGCCGCGCCGGGTTGGCTTCGAAACTGGGGAGGTGGAGGATCGTCACATCCGTTCCATCGCCAATCGTTTCCGGGCGGATCAGGAGGTTCCGGATGAACAACGCGTGCCAAGCGGTCTCGGTGAACACACTCACGCGCATCTGGTGGGCGGGATCAGCGCCGGCGAGAAGGTGTTGGCCATGTATCTGCTTGCCAGTCGTAGCCTCCAGCATGTCAGCCAGCAGCAGCTCGAACTGCTCGGGCGCCATCGCCTGGTTATTGTCCCACCACACCCGCTCTGCGGTCATCCCATCGCGCACGATGAACTTGTCCTTGACCGACCTTCCGGTGAAAATTCCAGTCGTCACCGCGAGGGCGCCGCCATCCGCCAGGCGCCCTTCACCAGCAGCAAGCGCCAGTTCAACCAGCGTTGGCGGCCGTTCATCGAGCGCCAGCGCAGATGCTGTACTGTTTATTTTGGCTGCAATCGCGTCGTGGATGGTCTCGGTCATGGCACGGCCCCGTTCGCTGACAAAGGCCCGCAAAGGGCCGGAATACGGGGATTGTTAGGGTCGTCGCGCCTCCCGCCGCCATCCGGCAATCGGTCTTACGACGTAAGTCTCAGCGGTGCAGTGCCCGCCACCGGGCTGGCAATTGCGCCCCCTGCGCCTTAATTCTGTGCAATTGTGGCAGTCAATGTCCGCCACAATTGGTCGCGTCGCGGCCGGATCCGGATGGAAGGGACCTATATGCCCAAGATCGCACTGGTGGATGACGACCGTAATATTCTGACTTCGGTGTCACTCACGCTCGAAGCTGAAGGCTACACCGTCGCCACCTACACCGATGGTGCCTCGGGCCTTGAAGGCCTCACCGCCGACCGGCCAGACCTTGCGATCCTCGATATCAAGATGCCGCGCATGGATGGCATGGAGCTGCTCCGCCGGCTCCGGCAGAAGTCCGATGTCCCGGTGATCTTCCTCACCTCCAAGGACGAAGAGATCGATGAGCTGTTCGGCCTCAAGATGGGCGCCGACGATTTCATCACCAAGCCGTTCAGCCAGCGTCTCCTGGTCGAGCGCGTCAAGTCCGTGCTCCGCCGCTCCGCCCCGCGCGACCCTACAGCCGCCCCCGGCACCCCTGGTTCCGAGCCGCAGCCCGGCAAGTCGCTGATCGAGCGCGGCGCGCTGGTGATGGATGAGGAACGCCACACCTGCACCTGGAAGGGTCAGCGCGTCACCCTCACCGTCACCGAATTCCTGATCCTCCAGTCCCTCGCGCTCCGCCCCGGCGTCGTCAAGTCGCGCAACGCGCTGATGGATGCCGCCTATGACGATCAGGTCTATGTCGACGACCGCACCATCGACAGCCACATCAAGCGGCTCAGGAAGAAGTTCAAGGCGGTTGACGACGATTTCGAGATGATCGAAACCCTCTATGGCGTCGGCTATCGCTTCAAGGAGCAGTAAGGGGACATCTTGGCCATCACTCAGGACGAGTTGCCGGGCACCGCGCCTGACGCTGAGGCCAGTGCCGCTGCCCCGCCGAAATCGTCCGGACTGAAGCGCTTCGCGGCCTTGGCAAGCCGCTGGCTGCTGATGGTTGGCGCCCAGATCCGGCGCGTTCTCGAACTCACCATCTTTTCGAGCCTGGCGCGCCGCATCATCGTACTCAACCTCGCCGGGCTCGCGGTGCTGGTGGTGGGCATCCTGTTCCTCAACCAATGGCGCACCGGGCTGATCGAAGCGCGTGTGCAGAGCCTCCGCGTCCAGGGCGAGATCATGGCGGCGGCCATCGCCGCCTCGGCCACCGTCGATAGCGACGTGATCACCGTCAACCCCGATCGGCTGCTCGAACTGCAGGGCAATGACGCGGTCTCGCCGCTGAGCTTTTTCGACCCCAACCTCGAATTCCCGATCAACCCCGAGCGCGTGGCGCCGCTGCTGCGCAACCTCGTGACCCCCACCCGCACCCGGGCCCGCATCTACGATCAGCAGGGCCTCCTGATCCTCGACAGCGCCAACCTCTATGCGCGGGGCGAAGTACTGCGCCAGATCGCGAAGCCTCAGGAGGGGAGCTTCTTCCTCCTCGACTGGTGGAACGCCTTTGTCGACTGGCTGCCCGGCGAGGATTACCCGCAATATCTCGAACTCGGCCCCGACGAGGGCAAGAGCTACCCCGAGGTCGCGGCTGCCCTCAACGGCGCCGCCACGGCCATCGTCCGCGTCGATGCCAAGCACCAGCTGGTGGTGTCGGTCGCCGTGCCCGTCCAGCGCCTTCGCTCCAATGTCGGCGTGCTGCTGCTTTCCACCCAGCCCGGCGACATCGACCAGATCGCCACCGCCGAGCGCTGGAGCATCCTCCGCATCGCGCTCGTGGCTGCGACGGTGACTATTATACTCTCGCTCCTTCTCGCCGGCACTATTGCCGGCCCGCTCCGCCGCCTCGCCGGCGCCGCCGAGCGCGTGCAGGGCGCCGTTACCAGCCGCACCGAGATCCCGGATTTTTCCGATCGCACCGACGAAGTGGGGCACCTCAGTAAGGCACTCCGCTCGATGACTTCGGCGCTCTACAACCGCATCGAGGCGATCGAGCGCTTCGCTGCCGATGTGGCGCACGAGCTCAAAAACCCACTCACCTCGCTCCGCAGTGCCGTCGAAACCCTCCCGCGAGCCAAGCGGGCCGAAGACCGCGAGCGTCTCAACGCCATCATCCAGCATGATGTGCGCCGCCTCGACCGGCTGATCTCCGACATCTCCAACGCCAGCCGTCTTGATGCCGAACTCGCCCGCCAGAGCGCCGAGCGCGTCGATCTGGCCAAGCTCGCGGAGGCTATGGTCTCGATCCAGAAGGATGTCGCCGCCAAGCGCCATGTCGATGTCGAGCTCACGCTCAACACCGGCCGCTATGCGCCCATCGTTCTCGGCCACGACAGCCGCCTTGCCCAGGTGATCAACAATTTGATCGACAACGCCGTGTCGTTTTCCCCCGAGCACGGCAAGGTTAGCGTCGCCATCGCCACTACCGAGGAGACCATCACCATCACCGTGATGGATGAAGGTCCGGGCATTCGCGGCGATATCTCGCGCATCTTCCAGCGGTTTTACACCGATCGCCCCGAAGGCGAGAACTTCGGCGACCATTCCGGCCTAGGCCTCGCCATCTCCAAACAGATCATTGACGCCCATGGTGGTACAATCATCGCCGCCAACCGCAGCGACCGCAGCGGCGCTCTGTTCACCGCCCGCCTCAAACGGGCCGGCATGGAGAAGAAGCGATGACCACCGAGAATATCCACGCCACCGGTCTGGTGCTCGACGGCCTCGGGGTGATCCTCCGCGGCCCGTCGGGTGCCGGCAAGTCGCTGCTGGCGCTGGAGTTGATCGATGCCTGGGAGGCGCGCGGCCTCACTGCGCGTCTCGTCTCCGACGACCGCATCGATCTCGAACGGGTGGGCCTCGGACTGGTGATGCGGGCGCCAAAGGCCATCGAAGGGCTGATCGAATTGCGCGGCCGCGGTATCGTCAAGCGGCCGTTCGTCACCGAGGCTCCGCTCGGGCTGGTCATCGACCTCGTCGATACGCTCGAACGGATGCTCGAAGAGGATGCGCTGTTCACCCCGCTGCTGGGCGTGTCCGTCCCCCGGGCACCTGTCCCCAGAGCGGGAATTGTCGATGCGCGCCATCAGATGTTGCTCATAAAGGAGGCAGTTCGGGCCCTTGCCAAGCCTCGCCGTCCCGCGCGACAAAAAACCACTTGAATCAAGCCTCACACCGGTAAAAACTCCGCCCTGCTCGCCGAAGCGCAGAAGCGCCCTTCCGGAACCTGCACTTGGGGATTTTTGATGATCGGCATGGTTCTGGTGACGCATGGAGCGCTCGCCGACGAATTCAAATCCGCCTTGCAACATGTTGTAGGTCCGCAGGAACAGGTCGAGACCGTCGCCATCGGTCCCGATGACGACATGGAAGAGCGCCGCGACGATATCCTCAAGCGTGTCGATGCGGTCGATAGCGGCGATGGCGTAGTGATTCTCACCGATATGTTCGGCGGCACCCCCTCCAACCTCGCCATCTCCATCATGCAGCAGCGCAGTGTCGAAGTGATCGCCGGGGTCAACCTGCCCATGCTGGTCAAGCTCGCCCGCGTCCGTGGCGATCTCGATATCAAACAGGCGGTCACAGTCGCCGCCGATGCCGGCCGCAAATACATCAACGTCGCCAGCGAGACGCTTGGCGGTTGATCGCACTGTCTAGCGCTCCGCGACAAAATCCGGCATCCTGAGAACTATGGATACAGCGGCAGGTTCAGATCGGGCACTCGCGCAGCAATTGACCATCGTCAATCGCAAGGGTCTGCACGCCCGCGCCTCAGCCCGTTTTGTCCGCACTGCCGAGTGCTTTGACGCTGAAATCAAGGTCGTCCGCGACGGCCAGGCGGTCAGCGGCAACTCCATCATGGGTCTGATGATGCTCGGCGCCGGCCCCGGCTCCACCATCCTCGTCCAGGCCACCGGCAAACAGGCCCGCGAAGCGCTCGACGCCATCACCACGCTTGTCGAAAACGGCTTCGATGAAGACGCCGACGGCGCCCCGGCCTGAGGCCTGGTTCGTCACGGCGGCATTCGCGCAGGTTCGCTCAAGTCGCCCACCCACCGCACGTTATCCCAGCGAACGCTGGGACCCAATCATCAGCCCGCGCGGACGGAGAGTTGGGTCCCCGCCTGCGCAGGGATGACGCCGAGTTTATGTGTGCTGTCAGTGACTTGACACCACTTATCCCCATCCTGTCCACCCGATGTATAGTCTCCTCGTCCCCCACACGGGCGCGGTCGCGACGAACGAACGGTGGGGGATATCAGGGGCCAGGAAAGTCGTTTCCTGGCGGGCTGAAGGTATTGGCAACCGACCGACCGGTCAGGCTCCGTCTTGGTAACAAGTCGCGAGGAGCGCCGGCCAGTACGCTCCCCGATACCGGAGGTCTCACAAAGACCCCGATGGTTCCGGCGTGGCGACGGCCATACAAAACTGCGGACTACCCGCGTCGGCCAGCGCCACGCCGGAACCCGCCTGCCACCAAATCCCGAGGGCTCAGCGCCAGTCGGGCGCCTCGTCCTGCCCTGAAACCCCTTGTGAACTTGGCCACTCGCACTTAACCCGACGGCCTGAACCTGATAACAATCGCCACAATCACCATCTAGGGGCAGGCAGGCGCGCGAGATCGCGCCGCATCCGGCACCAGACAAAGGCCAAGCAGATGAACTGGATCAATAACGTCGTCCGTCCCCGTATCCGGTCCTTCCTCAAGCCCAAGGATACCGGCTCGGAAAATCTCTGGGTCAAGGATCCGGAATCGGGCGAGATGGTGTTCTACCGCGATCTCGAAGCCAACATGTGGGTGGTGCCCAATTCCGGCTACCACATGAAGATCAAGGCCTCCGACCGGCTCGCGACTTTCCTCGATGAAGGCCAGTACCAGACCGTGGCGCTGCCGACGGTCACCACCGATCCGCTGAAGTTCCGCGATTCCAAGCGCTATACCGATCGCCTCAAGGAACAGCGCATCAAGACGGGCACCGATGACTCGGTGACCGTGGCCACCGGCGAGTTGTTCGGCCATCCGGTGACGGTTGGCGTTCAGGATTTTGATTTCATGGGCGGCTCGCTCGGCATGGCCGCGGGCTCGGCCATCGTCACCGGTCTCGAAACCGCGGTGGCGAAGAAAACCCCCTTCATCCTGTTCGTCGCCTCGGGCGGCGCGCGCATGCAGGAGGGGATCCTGTCTCTCATGCAGTTGCCGCGCACCACCGTGGGTGTGCTGCATCTGCGCGAAGCCGGCCTGCCCTTCATCGTCGTGCTGACCAACCCCACCACCGGCGGCGTCACCGCCTCCTACGCCATGCTGGGTGATATCCACATCGCCGAGCCGGGCGCGCTGATCGGCTTTGCCGGCCAGCGCGTCATCGAGCAGACCATTCGCGAAAAGCTCCCCAAGGGCTTCCAGCGCTCCGAATATCTCTATGAGCACGGCATGGTCGATATGGTGGTGCACCGCCACAATCTCCGCACCACCATCGGCTCGATCGTCGGCATCCTGACCAAGGCCCCGGCCCGCGAGGAGCTCAGCAGCTCCGCCCCGTCACGTCTGGCCACCCCGATCCTGTCCACCGCCAGCGACGACATGAGCGGCCTGCCCGAGGCCGCGCACGCAGAATAAGCCCCGGCGCACAGCGGGCAGGTATTTCAACGGTTCCTCTCACGGTGCTAGAAGGCGCGCGATGCTGCTGTTTGAGAATCTCGTTCCCGTGTCCCGCACCGATGCCATCCTGAAGCGCCTCCTGGCGCTCCATCCCAAGCTGATCGACCTCAGCCTGGAGCGCATCGAGCGCCTGCTGGCCCAGATGGGCCACCCCGAAGAGCATATGCCGCCGGTGATCCACGTCGCCGGCACCAATGGCAAGGGCTCGACTATTGCCTATCTCCGCGCCTTTCTCGAAGCCTCGGGCAAGAAGGTGCACGTCCTCACCTCGCCGCACCTGGTGCGCTTCAACGAACGCATCCGTCTCGCCGGCAAACTTGTCTCCTCGCGCCGTCTCAACCAGGCGCTTGAGGCGTGCGAAGCGGCCAATGGCGGCGCGCCGATCACCTTTTTCGAGATCACCACCGCCGCCGCTTTCAAGCTCTTCGCCGAGGTGAAAGCCGATTACCTGCTGCTCGAAACCGGCATGGGCGGCACCTATGACGCGTCCAACGTGGTCAAGCACCCGCTCGGCGTGGTGATCACGCCAGTCGATCTCGACCACCAGGCCTTCCTCGGCAACACCATCGCCGAGATTGCAGTGAGCAAAGCCGGCATCCTCAAGCGCGGCGCCAAAGCCGTCTATGGGCGCCAGCGCGACGAAGGCCGCGCGGTGCTGGTTCGCGCCGCGGCGCGGCTGGGCATCACGCCGCTGGTGATGGGCGAGGATTTCGACGGCCGCGCCGAAGATGGCCGGCTGGTCTATCAGGACGAAGCCGGGCTGCTCGACTTGCCGCCACCTGCGCTGCTCGGCCCGCACCAGTTCGAAAACGCTGCGCTGGCGATCGCCGCCGCCCGCCATTTCGGCCTGCCTGTCAGCGATGCCGATATCGCCAGGGGCCTCCGCACCGTCAACTGGCCGGCGCGGCTGATGCGGCTTGAGGGGACGCTGCCGAGCCTGCTCCCGGCTGGCTCCGAGATCTGGCTCGATGGTGGGCACAACGCCCATGGCGCCGCCGCGCTCGCGGTGGCGCTGCGCGAAATCAACGCCCGCCATCCGCTCCCCATGGTGCTGATCGTCGGCATGATGAACACGCGGCGCCCGGCGGACTTCTTCGCGCCGTTCGCCGGCATGGCAGAAAGGGCCTTCGGCCTCACCATTCCGGGCGAACCCAACGCCCATGATGGGACCGTCATCGTCGCGGGGGCCGAGGCGGCCGGCATTGCCGCCGAGGTTTCGAAATCGATCCTCAACGCCCTCGCCAGCGCTACGTCGCCGGGGCGGCCTGTGCGCGTCGTCTACTGCGGCTCGCTCTACCTCGCGGGCCACGTGCTGCACCAGAACGGCACGCCGCCCACCTGATCCCCCGACTTATCCCCGCCGCCGCCAGCCCTGCTAGACTGGTCGGCAGTCGCGAAGAGGACGCGAAGGTGTTGTCAGGCCGCGAACTGGTCCAGCCATTTGATCAACTGCACGCGCGACTGGCCCGCACCGACCTTGATGTCCGCCGGCTCGCCATCCTTGAACACCATCAGGGTCGGCATGGCGCGCACGTTGTACTTGACCACGGTGGAAGGGTTGCCGTCGACATCGAGCTTGACGATCTTTACCCGTCCGGCGAGCTCGCGGCTCAGGTCTTCAAGGATCGGGTCCATCGCCTTGCACGGCCCGCACCACTCGGCCCAGAAATCCACCAGCACCGGCTCGCTCGAGCGCAGCACTTCGGCATCGAAATTGGCATCGTTCACGTGGGTCGACATGGCGGTTCTCACTCTTTCATCGTTAGTTGACGATGAAGCTAGGCGGAGTCGCAGCCAAAGGGAAGGCACAGGATTGCGCTAGCATGCGCTCAAATGAAAAACGCCGCCGGATGACCCGACGGCGTTTTGAAGTCTCGGAAAGGGTCGCGCCTTCAGGCAGCGTGGCCCTCAAGCCATTTGGAGAGACCGGCCTTGGGCGTGCCCGCACCGATCTTCATGTCGGCGGCTTCGCCGCCCTTGAACAGGATCATCGTCGGGATAGACCGGACGCCGTACTTGACGGTGGTGTTCGGGTTGTCATCGACGTTGAGCTTGACGATCTTCACCTTGCCCTTGAGTTCGGCAGAGAGTTCTTCAAGCACGGGCGAGATGGCGCGACACGGGCCACACCACTCGGCCCAGAAATCGACGAGCACGGGCTCTTTAGAGGACAGGACTTCCTCGCCAAAATTGGCGTCGGAAACGTGGGTTGTCATGAGTTTGCCTTTTGGGTTGAAAGCGGCGGTCTGTGTGATCCAAAAGCTAAGGAGAGTCCAGAGCGACTTCAATGAAAGTCACTTGATGGTGAACCCGCGCACCGCCTCAGTCAAAGCGGAACCAGGTAATTTTAGCAGCGATTCCAAGCTAGTCCAGAGGATTGCGGTTTCCACCTGTCTTTGGGGGAAAAGCTGGCCTGCAACGAGCGCATAGAGGCCCAGTTGCATCAGGTAGGCCGGGCGTACCCCAGCGAGGTCTTTTGCCGGATCGGCGTCCGACTTGAAGTCGACCACCAGCACCTGCCGGTCGGTCACCACCAGTCGGTCGATCCGGCCGGCAAGCCGCACCATCTCGCCACCGCGCCTCGCCTCGGTGAGAAACGGCACCTCGGCCCGGCTGTCGGGGCCGAACAGCGATTGCAGTTCAGGCCGCCCGAGGATCGACAGCGCCTTTTCAGCGACGACCACATGCCGCTCCAGCCGGTCGGGCAGCAGCGCAACCACGGCCTTGTGGGCCACCGCCTCCCGCTGGGCAGTCTCGATGCGGGGTAGATGCTGCAGCAGCGCGTGCAGCGCCAACCCCTCCTGCCGCGCCCCTTCAGCATCGCGCACCGCCTCGGCCGTCGTCTCCAGCACCCGCTCCGGCACTGCGCCCGCACCAGCCAGCGATGGGCGGATCACCGGGATCAGCTTTGGCCGCGGCAGCGGCGGCAATTCAACGGCGGGCATCCGGTCCGGAATAACCGTATCGGCGCTCAGCGCCGCTTTCGCATTCACGCGCTCTGCCGGGTAGAGCAGCGCGGTCTCTTCGCCGGCGCTGTTCTTGAGGCTGACGCTCTTGGGCCGCAACGCCAACTCGATCGCCTCGTACCAGGTGCCGTCGAGCTTGGCCTGCTTGGTCAGCATGCCCGTGACATAGAGCTCGTCCTCGGCGCGGGTCATCGCCACATAGAGCTTCCGCCAATATTCCGCCTGCTGTCGCGCCGCTTCAGCATCGCGGAGCGCCATGGTTTCGGGCACATGGTCAGCCTTGCTCGAGGCATGCAGCAGCAGCGGCCCCGGGGCGCTGACGGGCAGGTACACGGGCCGCGATGTCTGCCGCCCATCCGGCTTGCTCGCCGCATCGGCAAGGATGACGATCGGCGCCTCAAGTCCCTTGGCCCCGTGCACCGTCATCACCCGCACGCCACCGCCGCGCTCATTGAGCTCGCGCTTGATCATCACGTCCCGCGTCCGCATCGCGCCGAGGAACCCCTGCAGCGATGGCTGCGCAGATTGTTCGTGCGCCAGCGCCAGTTCGAGGAACTCGGCGAAGACGTCGTCGACCTCCGGCCCCATCCGCCCGTGGAAGCGCTTGAGCCCGCCCTCCGCCTGCAGCACCTGGGCAAAGAACTCGAACGGCCGCTCGAAATCGAGCCGGCTGCGCCAGCCATGCAACCGCTTATAGGCTGCAGCCGCCAGCGGCGCACTGGAAGCCGCAAGCGCCTGCCACAGCTTGCCCTCCCGGGGCTCCGCCAGGTCGTAGAGCTCATCCTCGCTCAACCCAAACAACGGCGAGCGCAGCAGCGCGGCCAGTTGCAGATCGTCGCCAGTATTGAGCAGCACATCGCCCAGCGCCAACAGGTCCAGCACCGCAACATGCCCCGTCACCGCCAGCCGGTCTGCGCCCGGCGTCTGGAGCTTGAACCGGTGCAGCGCCCGGATGATCTCGTGAAACAGGCTCGATCGCGATTGGACGAGGATCAGCACATCGTCAGCACGGATCGCCCGGCCGCGTGCGCCAAGCGGGCGCCGCTCCCGCACCCAGTTCGCGATCTCGGCCGCAATCCGTTCAGCAACCTGGCGCGCCGCGCTGCGAAGATCGCGCGGCACGTCGAGCGGCCATTGCGCCGGGTCGACCTCATCCTCGGCCTCCCGCACCGGCGGCCAGAGCGTCACCGTGCCACCCTCGTCGCGCCGCGCCGTGGCGTGCTCGATCGTCAGCTCTTCGAGCACCGCCCGCTGCCGCTCCTCGTTGCGGAACACCGCATCGACGGCGCTGAGCACCCCCATAAGGGTGCGGAAGCTGGTCCGCAGCCGCACCTTGGCAAACGGTCGCTGCGCCAGACTTGCCCGCTCACGGTACCGGTCGCCGGAATCGCGGAACAGCTCCGGCTCGGCCCCCTGGAACGAATATATCGACTGCTTGCCATCGCCCACGGCGAACAGGGTGCGCGGCTTCTCTATGCCGCCAACCTCGAAGAACTCCGCCACCAGCGCGTCGATCACCCTCCACTGCTCGGGGTTGGTGTCCTGGCTTTCGTCGACGAGGATATGGGAAAGCCCGCCATCGAGCTTGTAGCGCACCCACGGCCCCTGCGCCGCGTCTTGCAAGAGGCTCGACAGGCGCGCCACCAGATCGTCAAAGTCGAGCAGCGAGCGCGCCCGCTTCTCCGCCTCATAGGCATCGGAGATCGCACCCAGCACATCGAGGAGCGCTTCAGAGCGCTCGATCAGCAGGGCCCGGGCCACCTCGCCGGAAAGCTGGTGCACCCGGTCGCGTTCGGCTTCGAGCCGGGCAAAGAGCGCGGGATGGGCGTCCGCCAGCGCCTTGGTCAAGAGGCTCTTCCGCGGTTCACCCTGGTCGGTGAGGAATGCCGCAACCAGATCGTCCTGCGTCGGGCGGTCGACATTGCCCCGCGCCACCCGGTCGGCAAAACGGTTGCCCTGCGGTTGCCCGCCGGCAAGCTCCATCACGCGCCGCAGGTCGCCCGGCTGCAACAGCGTCTCGGTCTCGATGGTCAACCGGATATGACCCGAACTGGCGCCCTGCTCATAGCGTGCCAGCCGGCGCAGCCGTTGCTTGGCGCCATCGCGATCGGCCAGTACCTGCTTGAGCTTGCGATTCTCGTTGAGCGCCAGCTCGATCGCCGCCGCGATGGCAAAGTCGCTCAGCGTGTCGAACAGCGTTTCGACCGGCCCCGAGAGTGCCGGGTCGCCGTTGATGCCGCGCGCAATGATCCGCTCCCGCGCCTCAAGGATCATCGTCTCGCGCTCGTAGTCATCCACCACCTTGAAGTCGAATGGCACACCCGCCTCGACGGGGAAGCGGTGAAGCACGCTTTCGCAGAAGGCGTGGATGGTTTGGATCTTGAGCCCGCCCGGCGTCTCAAGTGCCGTCGCGAACAGTGTCCGCGCCCTCTCCAGCAGCACCGGGGGCGGCGCACTGTCGAGAAGGTCGAACAACTCCTTGCCGAGGTGCGCATGGTCGGCCAGCGCCCAGTCTGCCAGCCGCGCCGAAACCCGCTGGCGCATCTCTGCCGCCGCGGCCTTGGTGTAGGTGAGGCAGAGGATCTGGTCCGGCTTCACGCCAGCGAGCAGCAGGCGCAGCACCCGGTCGGTCAGGACACGCGTCTTGCCCGAGCCGGCATTGGCCTCCACCCAGATCGAACTCTCGGGGTTGGCAGCCTGCTGCTGCAACTGAATGATCTGTCGCGGCAGCGGATTGTACAGCGGACGCTCGCTCATTCGTCCTCTCCCGCCGCAATCGTCCACTCATCGGTGCGCGCCAGATGGTCATAGTCCCCGCGATAGCGCCGCGCGACGTCAGGCCGGATGCGTGCCGCCATGACGCGTTCATCACTCAGCAGCAGCGCTTCGACATGTCCCTGCAACCGGCGGGAGACCTCTTCGGCCGCTTCGGGGACGCTAAGCCCCTCTCGCGGCTTGAACGGCGAGGCGACCAGCGCTTCCGGTCCCAGTCCGATCTTCACATACGTCAGCGCCGAAGCTGGCGCGGCCATCACTACTGGAAACGCCCCGGCCTCTGCCATGGCCGCTTCGAGCAGCAGTTGCGGCGCCTCGAAGGCCTTCATCGCCTTCGGCGTCGGAATGCTCCCCGTCTTGAAATCGAGGATCTCCAGCGTGCCATCGTGCAACTGGTCGACGCGATCCGCCTTGCCGGTCAAAACGAACCCGCTCGGCAGGGTCCACGACCCCTCCACTTCGGCGAAGCGCGCCGCAACCTGCGGAGAGCGGTTGCGCTCGTAGGCGAGGAATTCCTCTGCAGCCCGCTCGAAGCGCTTCAGCCAGATATCGCGGCGCTCGCCGATGGCATCGAGCCCGCTGAACGCCGTCTCCGCCATGCGCATCAGCGTGTCGTAGGCGTTGCCCGCGCTGAAGTCATAGCCCTGGCTGACGAAGCGGTCGAACACATCATGGATCATCGAGCCCCGCTCGCGCGCATCCGGTGCTTCGCCCAACGGCGGCAGTTTCCTCAGCCCCAGCACATGCTTGGCGTAGACATCGTAGGGCGAACGAAACAGCGTCTCGACCTCTGTGACCGAGAGCTTCTTGGGTCGCTTCTCGACCGGCGGGCGCGGCAGGGGGCGTGTCGCCGGCACCGGTTCGCGCGGCGCCAGATCAACAGCCCGTGCCAGATCGAGGTAGTGCTGGCCACGTGCGGTGATCGTCCGCATAGCGCTCTCCCCAACGAACGCTGCAAGCCGTTGCAGAAATCGCGAGGGCAGGGCGGGCGACGTGCCGCGCCGTTCCGCATAGGCGAGAATAACCTTGGCGTTGCCGATCCCCATCTCGAAGTCGTGCGCCGCTTGCCCTTGCTGCTTTTCTGGTGGCTCAAGCCCCGCGGCCAGCCGCATGCCGCGGCTGAGCCAAGGTCCCGGGTTGGCCGGTTCGGGCCATATATCTTCGTTCAACCCGGCAAGGATCATCAGGTCCGGGTTCATCAGGCGCGCCTCGAGCCGGCCCCAGATCGCGATATCGTCGCGCTTTGGCACCGGGCTCGTCACCTTGCTGCCGCCCATCAAGGCGGCCAGCACGGCATTCAGCGTCGTGGGCGCAAAGCTCGGGCCTTCGTCAGCGAGCGACGCCAGTTCCGCGCTCCAGGCGAGCAACTCGGCCATGCCAGGGGGCAAGGCAGTCGCGCCGCTGACCAGAGCGTTGACCGCCGCTCCAATCGCTACCGCCAGTTCGGCAGCTTGAATCTGCTTGCGCTGCAACAGGGCGCTCAAGGGCGCTATCGCGCCTTCCAGCCGGTCGAGCAACCCGGCAATCGCCTCGCCATCACTGGCGCTGAGCTTGCGCGCCGGCCGCCTGGTGCGACCTTCTACATTGCTGGCCAGCACCGCCCGCAATCCCGAAAGTCCGACCGCCGGCCGCTGCCCACGCAGCAGACCAAGATCGATCAACTGAGCCGTGCGTGCCACTTCGGCTCGCTCGCCGCCAAGGCAGACCGCCCTCATTTGCAGCAGCGCCATGAGGTCGAGCGGAGCGAACTGTGTGACGGCAGCGTTCAACGCCAGCCGCGCCAGGCGCCCCGCAGCCGACTGGAACAGCGGTGTGCCTGCCGCGTCATCCACCTCGATATCGAAGCGCTTGAGCTCCTCCGCAATGCGTCGCGACAGCGTCTGGTCCGCCGACACGATCCCCACCGTCTGCCCATTGGCGAGGCTCTCACGGGCGGCGATCGCGATAGCCCGCGCCTCATCGTCTACCGTACGTGCTGCTAGCACGGTGATCCCGGCTGTCGCTTCTGCGATATGATCGGCCAACTGCGCACGCTCGCCCGACCAGGCGCCGGTCTGCGTCGCCAGCGTCAGTGCCGATCGCACCAGTCGGGTTCGCGACGCAATCGCCGGCGCGAGTTCGCGCACTTCCGACGGGCTGGTGCCCAATCGCCGCACCAGGCTCGCCAGCGCATATTGCGGGTGGCCGTGGGGCTGGTGTGCCGGGTCAATCAATTGCGCAAAGCCCTCTGCGGTGAGGCTCGTATCGAGCCCCGGCAACACCACCGTTCCGCGCGGCAATTCGCATATCGCCGCGAGCAGGTCCGCCGTCGCCGGAATGGAGCCCGTCGAGCCCGCCGCAATGACCGGGCGGTCGCCGTAAAATGCCTTGGCAGCTTTCGCCTGCCGCCGCAGCCTGTCGTTGCGAAGCGACGCTGCATCGGCCTCTTGCCGTGCTGCCAGCATCGCCGGCCATACCTCCACCGCAATCGACAGCAGCTTCTTGGTCTGCTGCCAATTGGCGGCAAGCTCCGGTTTCCCTGTGTCGTCGTCGAGGGCCGAGAGGGTGCTGCCCTCGATGGTCAGGTCATCAAGAACGCTTCCCAGACTGCGGGCAAGGCCCAGAACTTCTGCCGCGCTCGGCGGCGCTGCCAGCACTTCGCTCCCTTCCTCGGTGCGCGCCCAGGCATCGACCAGCCGGGCCAGCGTCAGGGTGCGGGCAAGAGGCGAAACCGGTGTCAGCGGCACCGGCGCATCGAAGGGCGGCAGGAAGGGCTCCTCCTCTGCCTGTTCGCCACCAAAGGTGCGAATATCGGGCAGCAGGGTCGCGCCGCCCAGGCGCTTGGCGAACAGATCCGCAAGGACCAGCCGGGCGCGCCGTGTCGGCAGCACGATGGTGACATCGCTGAGCCAGAACGGCCCGCTCTGTGGCCACCCGCCCAGCAGCGTGCCATCCAGCACGCGATCGCAAAGCGTCGCGAGGAACGGGGTGTCCGGTGCGATAGAAAATAGCGAGTCGCGGCGCATGGCGGCGATATGACCCTCCGCCCTCACCGATGTCCAGCACGCTAGAAGGTGCGTCCGTCCGTAAATGTGATCTCAGCGTGACGTCCTGCGCCGTCGGCCGGAATGGTGAGACGAACAGCCCCCGTCGCCCGCGCCATCACCTCGTGCGACCGCTCCGCCCATTCGACCAGCACGATGGCATCGGGACTATCGAATAGCCCCAGTTCGTCGACATCGCGCTCGCTCGCAATGCGGTAGAGATCGGCGTGAAGAACAGTGCCACGCGGCCACTCATAGGGCTGCACCAGCGCGAAAGTCGGCGACGGCACATCGAGGCTGGCATCGCTCACCAGTGCCCGGATCACCGCCCGTGCCAGTGCGGTCTTGCCCGCGCCGAGGTCGCCCTCAAGCATCACCAGGTCACCCGGCTTCAGCGCCACTGCAAGCTGTTGTCCCAACGCTGCCGTCGCGGCGTCATCGGCAAGAAACAGCGGTGCGAGGGTCGCGCTCATCGTCATCGCATAGCCGAGGCCGTGTCGCGACGCAAAGCCTACTCCGCCGCGCCTGCCATCGCGGCATCGCTCGGCAGGCTGACGATGACGCGGCTGCCGCGCGGTTCGCGCCGTTCGACGCTGATCGTGCCACCATGCAGAGTCACAAACGCCCTTACGATGGCGAGGCCCAACCCGGCACCGCGTTGGCGCGCCGAAGTGCTGGCGCCTTCCGGCCTATCAAGGATCGCAGCCCGCATTTCATCACTCATCGCCGCCCCATCATCCTCAATGGTGAACTGCATCCGCCCGGTGCGGCCCGAAACGATCAGCTTGACCTCGCCGCCCGGCTCCGAGAACCGCGCCGCATTGCTGAGGAGGTTGTAAAGCACCTGCACGATGCGCGTGCCATCCGCGATGAACGGCGGCAGATCGGGTTCGATCACCACCTTGAGGTTGATCGAGCGCTGCCCGTCGATCTCCGGGAACGTCGCGAGGACGCCTGCCCGCGCCTTTTCCACTAGCGCCGCCACATCCTGGTGCTCGGGCCGGAGCTCGGCAATGCCGGCATCCACCGTGGCGAGATCAAGGATGTTGTCGATCAGCACGCCGAGCGTGACGCTCGATGAGCGGATATAGTCGGTGTAGCTGTGCTGCTTCTCGTTCAGCGCTCCGGCTGTGCCCGAAGCAAGCAGATCGGCAAAGCCGATGATGTTGGTGAGCGGCGAACGCAACTCGTACGAAACGTTCTGGACGAACGCGTCCTTCAGCCGGTCGGCGGTCTGCAGCGCGTCGTTCTTTTCCTTGAGCACGCGCTGGTAGTTCGCGCTCTCGGTCACATCGAGGAAGGTCATCATCGTCTGTCCGTCAGGCAGACGGGTGATGGCGAAATCGATCAGCTTGCCGTCGGCGCGGCTGATCCGGCCCTTCTGGTCGGAGCGGGTTGGGTTGAGGTCGATAATGGCGCGCTTCAGGTCGCGCCAGATCGTCGCCGCATCCTCCGGCATCGCCTGGGCTGCCGCCCCGGCGATCTGGTCGATATGCGGGCTCGCGGCGAGGAGGTTGGTGGGGAGCTTCCACATCGTCGAGAGTTTTGGGTTGGAGAGCGTCAGCCGTCCGTTTGTTCCGAACACCGCCACTGCCTCGGAAAGCGCGTTCAGCGTCGAGCGCTGCACGTCGAGCACGGCCTTGTGCTGGCTCTTGAGGTTGAGCTGGTCGGTGATGTCCTCGAACACATAGATCACCCCGCCCTTGGGGCCGGCGGGCGCCGCGATCACCTGCACGGTTCGGCCATCGGGCAGGTGCCAGGGCTCGAGTTCCTTGGGTGCCTTCAGCTGATAGGAGCTGAGGTGCCGGGCACGCCAGCTCTGGTAGTCCGGCTCGTTCGGCAGCTTGCCGTCGGTCCTGAGCCGGTCGAGCACGGCGCGCTCATCCATTCCGAGCCGCAGCCAGTCGGGGTCGAGACCCCAGAGCGTGCAATAGGCGCGGTTGAACTGCACCAGTTCGCGCGCGGCATTGAAGATGGCGATCGGCGTTGCCAGCGCATCGATGATGGCCGAGAGGTGGTTGAGCCCGCTGTCGCGCGCCGGGGCTTCGGTCTTGGGCTGGAGGTAGCCGGCCGAGCCGCCGCTGATGGGGAAATCCACCACTTCGAAATTGCCAGCGTCGCCGAGCGTCACCAGCGTCGTCTGCGGGCGGCGCGCATCGCCGAGGATGGCGCGGTTGCGCTGCAGCAGACCGAAATCGAGCAGTTCCGCCGGCTGGCTTTCGCTGCTCTTGCGCCCAAGCACCCGCGCCAGGTCGTGATAGGCGGCATTGGCGAAGACCAGCTTGCCCGATTGATCGCGGAGGAACGCCGGTTTGCCGAGGCTGCCGAGCACGGTGCGGGCCGTCGCATTGTCGTTGATGGGAGCGGGCGGCTGGGCGGCAGGGGCAGTGACGGCGAGTTCAGTGCCCGGCTGGTTCATCGCCGGGCGGAGCCTCAGGGCCGCGCCGTTGCCGACGAGGGCACCGGAGGCGCGGACAACGCGGCCGTCGCGCGCCTTGAGCGTCACTTCGAAACTGCGGCCGCCGACGCGGAGGCCTTCGATGGCTTTTGCCAGCGCATCGGCGTCAGTGTCAGTGAGCCAGGTGGCAAAATCCAGCACCGCTTCGGTGCGGCGACCGGGGGGGAGCAGTGCGCTGGCCTGGCCGAGGAAGCGTGGGCCATTGGCGTGATCGGTCCACAGCACGACGATTTCGCGGGAGCCTGAGAGGAGGCCTTCGTACTCATCAACGAGAGCGCGGAGGCCTGCGATCTGTTCGGCAGACTTGAGCTGGGCGGCTTTGGTGTCGCGGAGCTTGCGGCGCATCAGCGCCGTGGCAAGGAGCGCGCAGCCGGCGGCGCCGAGCGCCACGGCCAGGGGCGCTGCGCCTGCCGTCATGTTGACGGCGACGCCCTGCGCCAGGGCCGGTGAGGCGGAAAGAAGGGTGACCAGACTGGCACCCAGTCCCACGAATCCCCGATCGTTCCGGATACGCTCCGGCCCCATGCATTGCCCCTATACCGATTTGCGGCCGTTCGATCTCCGCGAAATCGCGGAGACGCGCCAACGCCTTACTCACTGACGCGCCGAGCCCCCAATTGGATCGTCACGTGCCCGCCTGGCTCAAAACCCGTAACCAGCGAATCACCAGACCATACCGGGCGTGGAATCGCGCAAAAAGAGTCAAATTGTATGTGTAGGGCAGGGATGACATGCACAAAGGGAGTTGACCCGAGTCCGAACAGTGAACAATTGGTTAACGCGCCGCCGCTTCGCAGTGCTTTCCCCTGAAATGCAGATCGCCCGCACGGGGCGGGCGATGAGATTGGTGGTGAGGGTAGGCCCCTCATCCGGCCTGTCGGCCACCTTCTCCCGGAGGGGAGAAGGGATTGCCGCGAGTTTCGCGATCAATACCGGTACTGACCCGACTTGAACGGGCCTTCGGTGGGAACGCCGATGTATTCCGCCTGGGGCTTGGAGAGCTTCGTCAGCTTGGCGCCGAGCTTGGCCAAATGCAGTTCCGCGACCTTCTCGTCGAGGTGCTTGGGCAAAACGTGCACTTCCGGAGCAAGGCCCTTGCCGTTGGTCCAGAGTTCGATCTGCGCCAGCGTCTGGTTGGCGAACGAGGCGCTCATCACAAAGCTCGGGTGACCCGTGGCATTGCCGAGATTGACCAGCCGGCCTTCCGAGAGCAGCACGATGCGACGGCCCGGCTGCAGCTCGACGATATCGACCTGAGGTTTGACGTTGATCCACTTGTAGTTGCGGAGCTCCGCCACCTGAATCTCGTTGTCGAAGTGGCCGATATTGCACACGATCGCCATGTCCTTGAGGTTGCGGATATCGTCGAGCGTGACGACGTCCTTGTTCCCCGTGGCGGTGACGACGATATCGGCGCGCGGTGCGGCGTCGGCGAGCGTCACCACTTCATAGCCATCCATGGCCGCCTGCAGCGCGCAGATCGGATCAACTTCGGTGACGAGGACGCGTGCCCCGGCGCCGCGCAGCGACAGCGCCGAGCCCTTGCCCACATCGCCATAGCCGCAAACGATGGCGACCTTGCCCGCCAGCATCACGTCGGTGCCGCGGCGGATGGCGTCTACCAGCGATTCCCGCGTGCCGTACTTGTTGTCGAACTTCGATTTGGTGACCGAGTCGTTGACGTTGATGGCAGGGAAGGGCAACTCGCCCTTCTGCTGCAGCTGGTAAAGCCGCATCACGCCCGTGGTGGTCTCTTCCGACACGCCGCGGATATTGGCGCGGATGGTCGAGTAAAATTTCGGGTCGGTCTTGAGGCGCTTTTTGATCAGCGCATAGAAGATCTCTTCTTCTTCCGAATGCGGATTATCGAGCACCGAGATATCGGTCTCGGCCTTGGCGCCGGTGAGCACCAGCATGGTGGCGTCGCCGCCATCATCGAGGATCATGTTGGGGGTCTGGCCACCCGGCCATTCCATCATGCGGTCGGTATAATCCCAGTATTCCTCGAGCGATTCACCCTTCTTGGCAAAGACCGGGATGCCGGCGGCGGCGATGGCGGCGGCGGCGTGATCCTGGGTCGAGAAGATGTTGCAGCTGACCCAGCGCACATCGGCGCCAAGCGCCACGAGCGTTTCGATCAGCACGGCGGTCTGGATCGTCATGTGGAGCGAGCCGGCAATGCGGGCGCCCTTCAGCGGCTGGGCCGCGGCATATTCCTCGCGGATCGCCATCAGGCCGGGCATTTCGATCTCGGCCATGCCGATTTCCTTGCGGCCATAATCGGCGAGACCAATGTCCCGAACCACGTAGTCGTTGCTGGCCATGGGCCTGTCTCCGTTCATCCTGCTGTTGCCCGCCTTATACTGAAGCCGGGCCGTTCGATCAATTGAGATATAAAGAAAGCTTTATATCCGATGAATGAAGCGTAACCGAACGCGCCCGACTGGCTCGCGCCATCGAGGTTTTCAGGGGATGAGCGGGGTCCGGCGAGGCTCAGGCCACGCGGGTGGACGGCAGTAAAAAAGGCCGTCGCCTCGCCGGAACCGCCGGAACTTTTGGGCCAGGGGAGGTGAGGAAGCAATGCCGCCTGCCATGCAGGTCCAGCCCGGGTGCTCACATCTCCTGCCGCCAGGGGACGACTCCCAAGGCTCCCGGCATCTGCCGCCGTTCGTTCATCGCGAGCGCCGCTGTGCAACAGACAGCGGGAGAATACACCCGCTGGAAAGGGCGGGGATAAGTGCAGGCTCTCTTCGGGTCGCGGGTTTGGGTGCTGTTGCGGGGAGGGCCGCAGCGCGGCGAGGGTCCTAGCCCTGGCACGTGAAGAGAAAGGCCCCCTCACCCGGCCCTGCGGGCCGACCTCTCCCCCAGAAGGAGAGGTAAGCTGAGGCACGATCTCGCCACCTCGTCACCTCTCCCTTCGGGGGAGAGGTCGCCGCGAAGCGGCGGGTGAGGGGGCCTTCCTTCCAAAAGTCTCAGGCCCTTGCGCCTCCCTCCCCCTTGTGGGGAGGGATTGAGGGTGGGGGTGCCACGCGATCGAAAGCCCGCGAGGTGATCACCCTCACCCCACCAGATCAACCGTCAGCGGGTCCCGCACGCCGCCGTAATACCGTTCCAGCGCCGCAGCAAAGAGCGGTTTGTCCGCATCCTCGGCAGCGGCTTCGAAGAGGGTGATTGAGGAGCGGAACTTGAGGTCGTCGGGGGTGCCGAAGATCTGGTGCGCGCACCGCCCCTCGACCGCCAGCACGGTGGCGACACACTCTTTCAGCCGCGCCCCGAGCACCGGATCGGCGAGGTACGCCCGCGCCGCCGCAAGCCCCTCGAGCCCATAGCGCTGCGCCGTCGCCGAGCGCCCCAGCGCCGTCAGTTGCGGAAAGATGAACCACATCCAGTGCGAGCGTTTTGCCCCCGCCCGCAGCTCGGCGAGGGCAGTGACATAGATCGGCGCCTGGGCGGCGAGGAAATGGGCGAACATGGGGGATGCTGGTGGGCAAAGATGGGCAGGAGTGAGGCGCTGGACAGGCAGCGACGCACGACGCGGAGGCTGGCGTGGGATAAAGGCGAGCAGCTAGTCGGCGGCGAAGAAGGCTGCCAGAGAGCTCAACTTGCCAACAAGCTCCGAATCCACGTCTGAGGCGGCCATCTCGTCAATAATCTGGTGTATAGTTACTGACGCCCCAAATTCCTTCTGCAACCGAGTAGATAATGTCGCGATATAGTCTTTTCCTGGAACGATCCTGAATCGCGTATCCAAATTATCCCACAGCTGGTTAAACCGTGTCATCGCGATGGATAGGTGTGTCGCATCGTCCAGGTCTTTTCGAAGAGGTTTATGGTACGACAAGAACATCGATTGCTGCTGTGCCATGCAGCCATCGCGGAACTGCTGGGAGCACTCCACCAACAATGCTTCGGCCTGTGCCTCCGTGATCCGGCCCCCCCTTTCGGTCACTCGCGAAACTATAGTGCGTACAAGCGGCCCTTTGGCGAGCGCGTAGTTCTCTATTTCCTTACGGCCAAGCACCCCGACCCAAAGATCTTCTGTCGCAAGATCTTTTGAGAAATCTGCTGCCTCCTCATCACACCTATAATCCCTGTCGAACAAGGCGCCGATTTTGGCATCAATCCCAAATATCTCATGTAGCGCCCAATCGATCTCCTTGATGCGTCTCCATTGCGAAAACCCCCCAGCCTGCAGGTAGATGGTGTAGGGGTCGTCTAGGAGACCAGCCGAACCTGCCTTGCGAGCAAGTTTGCGAACGATCCCTCGATCCTTACCCTCGAAGAATACAATACGTTTCGCGCGAGCGACCCGAGCAAACTCTGCGTTCTCCGAAGAGCCTAGATAATTGTAAACACGCTTGAAGCCATCATCTGTGCTGACCCTCCTAGCCGAGCGGCCGCCGGAGTCGATCATTAGGACATCCCCGGGATCAGCTTCGTTTATTATCTCGGTCGAATGAGTGGCGAGAAAAAACTGAGAGAAATTCTCCTTCGACAGTGAGAGTATCTTTCTCTGTAGGTCTGCGTGCAGGTAGATATCTGGTTCATCCAAAACCAATATTGAATTAACATCTGCCCTCATGAACTGTAGCATCATCTGCATCCAGACCTGAAAACCGAAGCCAGCCCAGTATACCTCTCTATCGATACGGTCCTCCGCGTACATCATAGTCACCTGAGCAGGGTGTCCACGTCGCACTTCTGGTCTTTGTACATTCACGTCAGGCCATCCGGCTTGGCAGAGTGATCGGAAACGGTCGAATTCATCGTCTTTCTGCCGGAACACAATGTTGCGGAAGCTGCGGCTGGCTAAGCGAGTGTTTTCGTTCCGGTGAACGGTCTCGTCGGTGACGTAGTTCTCGTCTTCCTCCAAAGCAGAAAGCGTAGGTACGACAATCACGTTGAGGTCCAATGCGGACCGAAACGCGGTACTAGTTCTTGGAGGATTGCCTTCCACGACTATGTGCGCGTAGCAACCATGATCCGGATGAACTCGAAATACTAACTTGGCACCGTTCGAGACGCGATACTCTAGCCGAGCATAGTCGTTGCCGTAGTTACGAACGGTGTTCGCAATCGGAATGCTGAGAGAGCGATCCGGAAGGACGTAGGTCGCGCATACGCCATCTTCACCCTGCGCTCGCAACTCGGGTCGCTGCTGTCGAGAGTAGCGCAAGACGTCCGCTAATACACGCAGGGCATCCAGCAACGAGGATTTCCCCGCATTGTTGGGTCCGACGAGAACGTTAGCTGACCTGCACGATACAGTGTAGTGGGCAAACTTCTTAAAGTCAGAAAGCACGATCGACGTAAGGGCGGCCACCGAAGACTCCAAGATATTGAGCTCGGAAACCTTATCGCGATTCGTTATTTCCCCTAGTGCGCCCCGTCCCAATCCCTAGCCGCATGCGCGTCCACCTTGATCGGCACCGTCAGCTGCACCGCCGGCTCGCTCGCCGTTTCCATCGTCTTCACGATCGCCGGTAGCGCGGTGTCCTCCGTCCCCTGTTCCACTTCAAAGATCAGTTCGTCGTGGACCTGCAGCAGCATCTGGGCTTTTACGCCGGCGGCGTCCAGCGCCGGTTCCATCTTGATCATGGCGCGGCGGATGATGTCGGCGGCGGTGCCCTGGATGGGGGCGTTGATGGAGGCGCGTTCGACGAAGCTGCGTTCGGCCGGGTTGGAGCTCAGGGCGTTGGGGAAGTTCACCTTGCGGCCGAACAGGGTTTCAACGAACCCATCGGCCTTAACCTTGCGCCGCTGCTCGGCCATGTAGTCCTGGATGCCGGGGAAGCGGGCGAAATAGGTCTTGATGTACTCGCCCGCCTCGCTGCGCTCGATGCCCAGCTGGTTGGCGAGCCCGAAGGCGGAAATGCCGTAAATGATGCCGAAATTGATCGCCTTGGCGCGGCGGCGGACTTCGCTGGGCATGCCCTCGACCGGCACGCCGAACATTTCCGACGCCGTCATGGCGTGAATATCGAGCCCTTCCTCGAACGCATCCTTCAGCGCCTCGATATCGGCGATATGGGCGAGAACGCGGAGCTCGATCTGCGAATAGTCCGCCGAAATCAGAATGTGGCCGGGCGAGGCGACAAAGGCGGTGCGGATCTTGCGGCCGTCTTCGGTGCGGACCGGAATGTTCTGGAGGTTCGGATCGTTCGAGCTCAGCCGCCCGGTCAGCACTGAATGCTGCGAATAGGTGGTGTGGACCCGGCCGGTGCGCTGGTTGATATAGGTGGGGAGCGCGTCGGTATAGGTGCCCTTGAGCTTGGTGAGCTGGCGCCAGTCGACAATGGTACGCGCCAAGGGAATCCCCTTGGCGGCCAGCTCTTCGAGCACATCGGCACCCGTCGCCCAGGCGCCGGTCTTGGTCTTGGTGCCGCCGGGGAGCCCCATGCGGTCGAACAGGATTTCGCCCAGTTGCTTGGGGCTGCCGAGGTTGAAGTTGGAGCCCGCCAGCTCATAGGCCTCCGCCTCGAAAGCGGCGGCGCGCTGCGCGAAATCGCCCGAGAGGCGCGCGAGAATCTGCCGGTCAACCGAAATGCCGCGCGCCTCCATGCGGGCGAGCACCGGGGCAAGCGGCCGCTCGATGGTTTCGTAGAGCGTCGTCATCTTTTCGGCCGCCAGCCGCGGCTTCAGCACTTCCCAGAGCCGGAAGGTGAGATCGGCATCTTCGGCGGCATATTTCGCGGCGGCATCGATCGAAACTTCCGCGAAGGTGATCTGCGTCTTGCCCGAGCCGATCAGCTCCTTGATCGTCTGGCCGGTATGGCCGAGCCAGTGATCGGAAAGCTCGCTCATGGTGTTGAACTGCGGCCCATCGAGCGCGTAGCTGATGAGGAGGTTGTCATCGAGCGCGGCGACCTCGATGCCGTGGCGGTTCAGAATGCCGAGGTCGTACTTGGCGTTGTGGAAGAGCTTTAGAATCGCCGGGTCGGCGAAGACGGGCTTGAGGAGTTCGATCGCCTCGCGGAGGTCCATCTGCCCCTCGGCGCGGCCGCCGCCGAACATGTCGTTCTGCCCGGTGGTGTGGCCGAGCGGCAGGTAGGCGCCATTGCCTGGCGCGGTGGAAAACGAGATGCCGACCAGGTCCGCCACCTGGTTATCGAGCCCGGTGGTTTCGGTGTCGGTGGCGACGATCCCGGTGGCGCGGATGGCGTCGATCCAGCGCGTAAGGTGCGCCGCGTCGCGGATGATTTCGTATTTGGAATGATCGAGCTGGATCGCCTTGATCCTAGCGTGCACCTGGCGCTGGTGCAGCACGGTGGCGGATTCGCCGGTGCCATCGGCCGCCTGCCGCGCGGCGCGCGCTTCGGCGCGGGCAGTATTGTCAAAGCCCACCGGGGCCGGGGGCGCTGCGGTAAATGCCGGGTCCGCCGGCCAGGCGTCGGGGTCCGCATCGAGCAGCCCGGCGAGCCGCTTGGTGATGGTGGTGAACTCCATCGCCTTGAGGAACGGGAACACCGAGGCCGCCGCGATCGGCGTCCGCACCAGCGCCTCGAGCGGCAGCTCGACCGGCACCTGCTGGCTGAGGGTCACGAGCTTCTTCGAGACCCGCGCCAGCTCGGCATTCTGTTCCAGCGCCTCGCGGCGTTTCGGCTGCTTGATCTCGGCGGTGCGGGCGAGGAGGGTTTCGACGTCGCCATAGGTGTTGATCAGCTCGGCCGCGGTCTTGATGCCGATCCCCGGCACGCCCGGCACATTGTCCACCGCATCGCCGCAGAGCGCCTGCACCTCGATCACCTTGTCGGGCGTGACGCCGAACTTGGTGAACACCTCATCCATCCCGATCCAGCGCAAGGGCGGCTGGCCGGGGCGGGGGATGGTGTCGAGCATACGGATCGAGCCATCGGGCTCAACCAGCTGCATCATGTCCTTGTCGGACGAAACGATCGTCACCTTGCCGCCGGCAGCGCGCGCCATCCGCGCATAGGTGGCGATGATGTCGTCGGCCTCCCAGCCCTCCATCTCGATCGAGGGCAGGCCATAGGCGCGGGTGGCGGCGCGGGTCAGCGGAAACTGCGGCACCAGCTCCGGCGGCGCCGGCGGCCGGTGCGTCTTGTATTCGGCGTAGATCTCGTCGCGGAAGGTTTTGGACGAATAATCGAAGATCACCGCCATGTGGGTGGGGGCATCGTCGCCCTTCAGATCCTCGGTGAGCTTGAAGATCATGTTGCAGAACCCGGCCACGCACCCCACCGGCAACCCATCCGACTTGCGCGTCAGCTGCGGCAGCGCATGAAACGCGCGGAAAATAAAGGTCGAGCCGTCAACGAGTACGAGATGCATCAGGTGAGTCCAGAGCTGGTCGGAGGCGGACCTTAGCTGATTGGGAGGACGCGACAAAGAGCGCCGGCACCGCGATTGCCTATCGTCCCAGCCTATTGTACCCAGCTGCGAACTTAGGATACTCGCCATGGCAGAAGTCGAAAAGCGCGTCATTCTCGACACCACCGCCGATGCCATTGCGCTGGCGCGCGAGCTGGTGAGCACGGCCGCCCATGCCGCGCTGGCGACGCTGGACCCCGCGACCGGCTGGCCGTTGGCGACACGTGTTGGCGTCGCGGCCGATACCGACGGCACGCCGGCGATTTTGATTTCACGGCTGGCGGCGCATACGCAGGCGCTGTTGGCTGATCCGCGCTGTTCGCTGCTGGTGGGGGTGGTGGGGAAGGGCGATCCGCTGGCGCATCCGCGGCTCTCGATCCAGTGCCGGGCCCGCGAGATTGCGCGGCCGGGTGATGAGCACGCGCGGATCGAACCGCTCTACCTCGCGCACCAACCCAAGGCGGCGCTCTATGTCGGGCTGGGGGATTTCCGGTTCTTTCGGCTTGAAGTCGAGGGCGCCTCGCTCAATGCCGGGTTTGGCCGCGCCTATGCGCTGGATGCGGCCGATCTGGTTGGCGCTCTGTAACAAAACGTAACTGAAGCGCCGCGCCCGCGCCTTATTTGGAACGCGGCGGGCCCCCATTTGCGCCGCAAGCTCTGCTCCAGCATCCACGAGGATTGCGAGGAGCGAGAATGACCAATACCGAACAGATCATTGCCCTCACCCGTTTCGGCCTCGGGCCGCGCCAGGGCGATCTGAGCGCTTCCGCCAACGGCCTGGCCGATCCCCGCGCCGGGCTGCTTGCCGAAATCGCGAACCCCAAGGTGGCGGTGCTGGAGGGCGGCAAGCTCGTCGATACCGTCGCCGCGCTGACCCAGTATCGCGAGTTCAAACAGACCCGGAAGGACCAGCGCGCGGCTGATGCCGCGAAGCCCGATGCGCCTGATGCGATGGCGCCCGATGACGCGATGGCCCCCGATGCGATGACCGATACCGAGATGGCGCCGGGGAAAAAGGGCAAGGCAAACAAGCCCGGCAAGGCCAACACGCGGCTCGATGCCAACATTGCGGACATGTTGCGCAACTACACCCTGCGGATCGAACTGCCGGCGCGGATTGCGCGGCTGGCGGAGGCGCCGATCGGGCTGGGCGAGCGGCTCACCATGTTCTGGGCCAACCATTTTGCCATCGAGAGCGACAATGGCGGGATCCTCAAGGCGCTGGTCGGCCCGTTCGAACGCGAGGCGATCAGGTCCAACATCCTTGGCCGCTTCGAAGACCTGCTGCTCGCCGCGACGCGCCACCCTGCGATGTTGATCTACCTCAACAATGCCACCTCGATCGGGCCGGATTCGAGAGCCGGCCAGAAGCGCGAGGCGGGGCTGAACGAGAACCATGCGCGCGAGATCATGGAGCTCCACACCCTCGGCGTCGATGGCGGCTACACCCAGGCCGACGTGACGAGCCTGGCCAAAATCCTCACCGGCTGGAGCACGGGGCGGAACGACAAGCGGCCCAAGGGTTTTGGCACATTCCAGTTCAATGGCGCGGCGCATGAGCCGGGCGCACAGACGCTCCTGGGGCAGGCATTCGACCAGAAGGGGGAGGCGCAGGGGCTGGCGGCGCTGCATCTTCTCGCGACGCACCCCGCCACCGCCACCCATATCGCCACCAAGCTGGTGCGCAGCTTTATCGCCGATGTGCCGCCACCCGAACTGGTCGCGGCGCTGGCCAAGGTGTTCACCGACACCGATGGCGACCTGCAGGCGGTGACCCGCGCGCTTGTTGAGGCAGATGCCGCCTGGACGACGCCGCAGACAAAACTCCGCACCCCGCAGGAGTTCCTCTATGCGAGCCTCCGGGCGCTCAACGTTTCGCCCAAGCCGGCCGACCTTTTGCAGGCGCTGACCGTGCTCGGCCAGCCGCTGATGAACCCGCCCTCGCCGGCGGGCTTTGCCGACGACACGGCCACCTGGCTCGCGCCCGACGCCATGACCAACCGGCTCGATATCGCCCAGGCATTGGCAACCGCAGCCGGTGACGTCGACCCGCGCGCAGTCGCGGAAGCCGTGCTCGGCAGCCGACTCTCGCGGACCACCGCCCAAACCATCGCCCGCGCCGAATCCCCGGCCCAGGGCCTCGCGCTCATGTTGATGAGCCCCGAATTCCAGCGGAGATGAAATGATGAAAACCCCGTCGATTTCCGATGCGCTGCTCTGCCCCTCGCGCCGCGTGTTCCTCGCCTCGGCCGGAGCGTTCGTCGCCTGGGCCAACCTCCCGAAACCCGCCTATGCGGCAAGCCGCGATCCGCGCTTTGTCGCGGTGATCCTCCGCGGCGCCATGGATGGGCTCGCGGTGGTGCCACCGGTGGGCGATGCCAGTTATCGTGCGCTCCGCGGTGACATGGCGATCGGCGCCGATGGGGCCGAGGCGACGCTGCCGCTCGATGGCTTTTTCGGGCTCAACAACGCCATGCCAAAGCTCCATGCGCTTTATCAGAAAGGCGAGGCGCTGCTGGTCCACGCCACGGCGACGCCCTATCGCGAGCGCTCGCATTTCGATGGGCAGGATGTGCTGGAAAGCGGGCTGGCAGGTCCGGGCGTCAAGCAGAGCGGCTGGCTCAACCGCGCCGCGGCGGCGATCCCGAGTGCGGAAGGCGTCAAGCCGGTGAGCGGGCTGGCGGCGAGCCCGACCATTCCACTGATCCTCCGCGGCGATGCGCCAACGTTGAGCTGGACTCCGCCCCGGCTGGAAGCGGCCTCGACCGACACGCTGAAGCGGCTGCTCGATCTTTACACGCACGAGGACCCGGAGATGGCGAAGGTGCTGGGCGAGGGCGTCGATCTCGACGCGCTGGCCGCGGGCATTGACAGCAAATCGGGCGGCGCCGGTGTCGCGGCCTCGTTCCGGGCGCTGGCCTCGGGCTCGGCCCGGCTGATCGTCGAGGCCGGTGGGCCACGGCTGGCGGCGCTGAGCTATGACGGCTGGGACACTCATACCAACGAGGGCGCGGAGGAGGGGCGGCTCGCCAATCTCCTCGGGGCGCTGGATGGCGCGCTCGATGCGCTGGCGACAGAAATGGCGCCGGTGTGGAAGGATACGGTCGTGGTGGTGATGACCGAGTTCGGCCGCACCGCCCGCGCCAATGGCAACGAGGGCACCGACCACGGCACGGCCACGGTGGCGTTCCTCTTGGGCGGTGCGGTCAAAGGCGGCCGTGTGATCGCCGACTGGCCGGGGCTTCGCGATGCCGATCTCTACGAGGATCGGGATTTGAAGCCGACCACCGACCTTCGTGCGGTGCTGAAGGGCGTGCTGCGTGACCATCTGGGCATCGACCAGGCGGCGCTTTCGACGTCGGTGTTCCCGGATTCGATTGGTGTGAAGCCGATGGATGGGCTGGTGGGCTAAATGAAAAGGGCCGGTTTCCCGGCCCTTTTGCTCAGTTCTAGGTGCGTGCTGCGCTTATTTCTCGCGCCCGACATTGCCGACGCTTTCGCCCGGCGACAGCAGGTACTTCCAGATCGCCGCACCCAGCGCGCCGCCGACCAGCGGTGCGAGGATGAAGAGCCAGACCTGGCCGAGCGCGCCATTCTGCGCAAAAATCGCCGCAGCGATCGAGCGGGCCGGATTGACCGAGGTATTGGTCACCGGGATCGAGATCAGATGGATCAGCGTCAGGCCGAGCCCGATGGCGATGGGTGCAAAGCCGACCGGCGCCGCTTTGCTGGTGGCCCCGAGGATGATGATCAGGAAAAACGCGGTGAGCACGATTTCGGCAACCAGGGCCGCCATCATCGAATAGCCGCCCGGCGACAACGCGTCATAGCCGTTCGAAGCAAAGCCGCCGGCCGAAAAGCCTGCCGTGCCCGATGCGATGACATAGAGCACCGCCGCACCGGCAATGCCGCCGACGAGCTGGGCCAGCCAGTAGGGGACGAGGTCCTTGTACTCAAAGCGGCCCGCGATCGCGAGGCCAAGCGACACGGCCGGGTTGAAGTGCCCGCCCGAAATGCCGCCCACGGCGTATGCCATGGTCAGCACGGTGAGGCCGAACGCGAACGAAACGCCCATAAAGCCGATACCGACATCGGGCACGCCCGCCGCCAGCAGCGCGCTGCCGCAGCCACCAAACACCAGCCAGAAAGTGCCGAAAGCTTCGGCCGACAGTTTTCTCAACATCTCAAAAGCCCCAAAGAGAAGATTCCCACAAATCGAGTGTTAGGAAGTGCGGACCCGTGGCGAAACTGGCCTTGCCGGGTTTTGCACCGGACAATCGGGCGTCTGGCGGCATCAGCGCGGCCCGGCACCATCTTTTGGCCGCATGTTCAGCAAAATGTGATCACAGCGAAGTGCGATCAGCGACACCGGTAATAACGGCGCCGTTACCGAGGGTTAGTGCTTACTTAAAAGTTAATGCGTGCTCGCTGCCATGCGCTACCATAGTTGAAGTCGGGGATTTTGCGGCTGCCGCTCGAGGCGAGGTTTGACCCATCAATGAGGGCTACGGTATGACTGATGCGATCAAACGATGGGCAGGCCTTGGCATGCCTAGCGCTGCGGCACAGCAACCTCAGGAGGACAGTTTGGAACGCGATTCCGGGCCAGCACTCGTCCACACGGACAACACTGCCGATCTCGTCGTCTATCTGACGCACCCAGAAACTGCCGCCAGCCAGATGCTGTTCGAAGCGCTGGTGGCGCGCGACATGCGCTGCGCCATGGTCGCCGATTTCGTGCAACTGCACCGCCTGATGGATGTGCGCGCGCCCCATCTGGTAGTGATGGCGCTAGCCGATGCATCGGATTCGATCGTCGGCACCATGGCCGCTGTCAGTGTCATCCGCACCCGGCATCCGGCAACCCAGATCATGCTGCTGACCCCCGAAGGCGTGCGGGCCGAACTGGTGGTGCAGACCATCAAGCGTGGCGCCAGTTGGGTGTTTTCCCCGCCCTACAGCGCCGACGACATCATCGATACCGCCATCAGCAGCTTTGCCGAAGACCTCCGGCTCTCCGCCAGCGTGGCTGAAGACGCCGAGGCCGCGTCATCGGCCGCAGCCGCCAGCAAACTGCTGCCTGGCTTTGCCACCCTTACCAAGCGCGAGCGGCAGATCCTCGAATTCGTCATCGAAGGCCGCACCAACAAGGAAATCGCTTCCGAGTTGGGTCTTTCGTTCCGTACCGTGGAAGTGCACCGCCGCCACGTGATGGAAAAGACCGGCGCCCGCAACGCTGCCGATCTGGTCCGGCTTGCCGTCGGCTCCTGAGGGCAGCAGCTAAGTTTATCGCGAGTCGCGTAGTCTTCCTTCTCCCCTTGAGGGAGAAGGTGCCCGCAGGGCGGATGAGGGGTTCTCTCCTCCGCAACGGTCGCTCCCCGCTTTGCTCGGATCGCGCATCGCCAATGCGATGCGGACCCCTCATTCTCCCTCAAGGAGAGAAGGAAGAGAGGGGGCCCTACCTTAGCCCGGCCTCATCCAACAGCCCTGCACGCTTGGCATCATAATAATAGCCCCGCGCATAGAGCCGGATGGCACGGTCCGAGTTATACCCCGCCACCACATAAGCGCCGCGCAGGTATTTCACCGCATATTTGAGGTTGGTTTCAGCGTCGAGCAGCCCTGAGGCAGGCCCGCGGTAGCCCATTGAGCGCGCCGTATCGTGCCGGATCTGCATCAGGCCCAGATAGGGGCCGTTGCGCGCCCTGGGATTGTAGCCGCTCTCGCGCTGCACGACGCGGCGGATCAGCGATTCCGGCACATCGTAAGTGGCCGCATATTTGCCGATCAGGCCGTCGACGCTGGAACTGCTGTGCGGCGCCTCGGTGAAGGCGAATGGCACAAAGGCATCATCCGAAACCGGCCGCATCAGCGGCGTCGGTGCCGCGCCAGTCAGCTGTGCGGTTGCCGCCGGCTTGGGCTGCATCTTGAAATTGGGCAAGCCAGCCATCGAACAGCCTGTAACCAGGCTGCTCGCGGCGGCTATTGCCATGACGGTGCGCGCGTTGCGCCAGAGGGATGGTGCCCGTTGCATCGTCGTCTCTTACCAGATGACTAACGCGTGGGGAACCACCCGGCACAACAGCGAGATTTCAGCCGATCTTGCCGTCCTTGATCGAGTCGGCAAGCGGCGCCGGCCGCTCGACCGGGGTGACGATCTCGACGGCCCGGCCTTCGCGGCTCGCCGTCTCGAACGCTTCCATCACTTCGAGCACGTGCAACGCCAGATCCCCCGAGGCACGGTGGGGCCTGCCTTCGAGGATCGCGTGGGCCATGTCGGCGACGCCCAGCGAGCGGTAGTTCGCATCCGCATAGGGCTGGGTGACCGGCACCTTGCGCCAGCGCTTGGTCGAGGGCGCGCGTGCCTTGACCTCGCCGCCGAACATGTTGGGATCGGGCACCAGCACGCTCTGCTTGGTGCCATAGAGCTCGATAGGGAGGTGCGCATGCGCCGGCACGTCAAAGCTCAGTGTCACCTGGATGATGGCGCCCGAGTGGAACTGCATCAGGCCCGCGACATGGGTCGAAACCTTGACCGGCATCATCTGGCCCTTCTTGGGCTCCGAATAGATCGGCCGTTCCTTTTGCGGCGTGGCGCTCATCGCCTGCACCGATTTCACCGGGCCGAGCAGGTTGACGAGGTCGGTGATGTAATAGGGACCCATATCGAGCACCGGGCCGCCGCCGATATCGTAGTAGAATGCCGGATCGGGGTGCCAGCGCTCGTGCCCGGGGCAGGCAAAGATCGCGGTGCCACCAACGATATCGCCGGCCTTGCCCGAATCGAGCAGCGCCCGCGCCGTCTGGTGCGAACCGCCGAGGAAGGTGTCCGGCGCGGCCCCGATCCGGAGCCCGGCTTTCTTCGCCGCTGCGGCAAGCGTCTTGCCCTCGGCATAAGTCACCCCGAGCGGCTTTTCACTGTAGACATGCTTGCCGGCGGCGAGCGCGCGAAGGCCCACTTCAACGTGGGCGCGGGGAATGGTGAGGTTGACGATGATCTCGACCTTGGGGTCGGCCAGCAGCGCCTCGACGCTCACCGCTTTGAGCCCGAATTCGGCAGCTTTCTTGTCGGCTACCTCGGGCTTCATGTCGGCGATGGCGATGATGTCGAGCACGGGAAAGTCCCGCATCGCCTTCAGATACTGGCTCGAGATATTGCCGCAACCAATAATCCCCACACCCACACGACGCTTCGCGCTCATTGCATTCCTCCGCTGGATTTGCTGAGGCACCGGCCCGGATGGGTGTGCCTTCGAGTTGCACTATTTACGCGCCAAATGCCGCCAAATGCCAGCCCGATCTGAGGTACGTAAGTCACGGTTTGTGGGTTGCGATAAAGCTGCTATGCCCCGCCCATGCAGCCGCCCGTCCTCAACCCCATGCCCAAGACGTTCGAGTACCACCCGCCCACCGAGCCGTGGCTGACGGTGCTCCATGCGGACGATGATATCGTGGTGCTCGACAAGCCCTCGGGCCTCCTGAGTGTGGCCGGCAAGGACCCGGCGCTCGCCGATTGCCTCGAGGCGCGCGTCAAACAGCGCTGGCCCACAGCCGCCATGGCGCACCGGCTGGACAAGGACACCTCGGGCGTCCTCGTCATGTGCCTCAACAAGAAAGCGCTTGGCCATGTCGGCCAGGAGTTCGAGCAGCGACGGGCGAAGAAATCCTATGTGGCGCGGGTCTGGGGTGAGATGGAGGCCGAGAGCGGCCACGTCGACCTGCCGCTCGCCACTGATTGGGAGCAGAAGCCCCGCCAGCGCGTCGACTACGAGCGCGGCCGGGCCAGCCAGACCGACTGGCGCGTCGAGGCGCGCGAGCCGGGGATCACCCGCGTCCGGCTCTATCCGCTCACCGGCCGCACCCACCAGTTGCGTGTCCACATGCTGGCCATCGGTCACCCGATCCTCGGCGATGTGTTCTACGCTACCGGTGATGCGCTCGCCGCCGCCGACCGGTTGCAACTGCACGCTGAAGAACTCGGCTTCAACCACCCGCAGGGCCACTGGGTGGAGTTTCATGCGCCGGTCCCATTCTAGGACGTCGACCCGAAATCGTCACGAAATGGTCATCTGAGGGTCCGAAACGGGCCATTGGTCGTCCCTAGCGTCAAACGCGTAACGAAAGGGACCGAGACCGATGGACGACAAGACCAGTCTGCACAACGACGACCCCTTCAACCCCGCGGCAGAAGCCGCCAACACGATGGAGACTACCTTCGCTCCCGCAGCGGAAACGCCGCCCGACGAGGTGATGGCCGCACTCGAAATGCTGGCCGCGTTCCCCGACGATCCGGAATCGCCCGTTCAAACTGCGCTTCCCGCGATTGAGGCCTCCTCCGATGCACAGCCGCTGTCTGGCCCGGAACTCGAGACCGCCGCGCCCGAAATCCTTGTCGAGCCCGTGCCCGATGTGACCACCATGCCGATAGTGGAAGCGCCACCAGATACTGTGGAGGCCGCCGAAGCCCGCGAGTCTGACGCCGCCCGTTTCGAGGCGTCCTGGGCCATTCCCACTCACGCCGAGCACCGCGACGGCCGGGCCCTTTCGCTCTCGGACGACGAGCAGGCCGACGAGCCCTTCGACACAATCGAAGACGGCATCGCCAGCATCTTCGCCCGCCTCCATGCCGAGACGCAGGAGGCACAGGACGATGAGCACGAGGACGAAGTCACCGAGGCTGACGACGCCATCACCTTCCAGCTGCTCGGCGAACTCGACCGCCTCTGGCACCGCGCCGAGCGCTGACTGCCCGCGCCGGAGCCGCCGCGAGCCGGTCTGCAGCGGTTGCCGCTGCGACGGCGCTGTAACTCCTGCACGGAAACCCGCGTGGCACCTCTGCTCGAGAACCTCGGCGCGGAACTCGTGCACAGCCCCTGCGCCCGAGGATTTCATTGTCCCATCCTCTCAGCGCCGCAACCGAAAACCAGCAAGGCGGCCAGCCGTGGGTATCCCAAAATCCCGGCCGCGCGCCGTCTTGCACTTCCCCGCCCAATCGCCTATTCCCTCATTCTGCTGCACCCGTAGCTCAGCTGGATAGAGCGCTGCCCTCCGAAGGCAGAGGCCGGGGGTTCGAATCTCTCCGGGTGCACCAAAATCTCCATTGAAATCAATGCGCTTGGTGCGCTGAGTTTGGACTGCACCGCTCGTGAACTTTGCGGGGTAACACCGGGGTAACACGGTCGCGTGATTCCGACCGACCGACCGCCCAGCCGCTACCTGTCGCCAAGTGCGCACGAATTGGCCCTACTCAAGGCAGCGTCTCCCCCGCTGTCATGAACTCTGGCCGTCCATCTTCCTTGGTCCCCACTGCCACGATCCGAAGTACGCCATTCGGCAATGGCCGTTGCAGTGCCTTGGCTTCCGTCCACGGCGCTGTGAGCCACGTCTTCACCTCCTCTGGGTGGTGAGGATCACCGGCATGGCCTTCATGTGGATCGAGCCCACCACGTCATTGGGCTCGCAGGTGAGGAAGGCAAACAGGTCCGTGCTGATGATACCCTCCTTGATCTTTCGAACACTGGTCCATTGAGGAACCCAGATGCCGGCAAAGAAGGAAAGCGGCCGATCGGCATCAAAGGCGAACCAGGTGTCTCCCATCTTGCCACCACCGGGCCTCTCGGCGTTGTCGAACTCGGAGAAGCTGTAAATGGCACAACGCAGCGATGCTCAGGACTAAGCCACCGCTTCCAGTGCTGGCTGTCGACATTGCGGACGTTGGTGGGGCCGCGGTCCGGCTCCATTTTCACGAGGTCGTTGAACTCTTCCGCCGTGAGGTCGCGCCCCTGCTTAGCCTGAAGCTTCTGTGCTCGGGTGCGGGGTGCTTCATAGAGCGCGCGCGAGGAGGATGGGAGGCCCCAGCGAGCGGCCTTGGTCAGTTCCCGAATGCCATCCCGGTTGCGGATGATGGGCGCCACGAAGTCCGGAAACACACCGGTCTGCGGTTCGAGATTGCCTATCCCCTGGCCAATCTCAAATGTCTTCACGAGCGCCCGGAGGGCCTCAACGTTGGTGGTGACCGAGTAGAGGTTGCACATGAGAATTCGTCCATCTGGGCTTGATGAACTTTGGCGGACGGCCATGACGTCAGCAAGTCACAACGCAGAAGGATACCTACACACCCTTCGTCCATAACACAGGCAAGTTCGGTAGCGCGTACTGGGCGACATCCTCGATCCCCGCTGGCCTATACCCTAAGTGTGGAGGCAGAAAGGGAAGGTCTGGCGGCATCAACCGAAGCACTGTCTTTGAATCCTGACGCTCGCGCTGTCTTTCCATAATGAGACCTCCACCGGCGCAGCAATGGCCTTTTGCTGTCTATGAAAGACGCTACCACCGTAAATCCACGCTAGGCGTTGGCTCGCTCGACCCACTTGATCCAGATCAAGGAGAAGCTGAGCACCCTACAAGGGGAGGCATCCAAACGACCATTTCGACTGCCGTTTTGAAAGGTCTCATCACCGCGAAACCAGCGGATGGCCAACCTCGTCAAACCAGTCGTGGTCTCCAGAAATACCGGACGCCCGCGGTGTGGACGCAGGGCTGACATCCGAGCCCCTCTTGTGCTGGATGCATAGGAGAGAGACGGACAGCCTACCACGTTCCCAGCATAAACACGTGATTCAGGTCAAATACCCGTGCTATTTTCGCACGGGCGACCCTGGAATAGGTCCTCGGTCGCGACAACTGCGTGCCTGGATCGACTGGTCTAGCCAAACCTGGACAGAGTGCGTGTGCCAGTACCGCCTGAAACATCGCCAAGAACTGGCGCCCGAGAGTAACCCGAGGCGAGCCAGCAAGGAGCCCAAGCCCCGGGCGGGTAGCGCAGGCACGGCGGTCCGACGAAGGCGACGTCTGGTCCCGCAGGGTCCAATTGTTTTGACGACCTGCCCGCGCGTTTCTCTGAGACGGCAGCGTCTGGCATGCAAAATCTGTGATTCTGGCCCCAGCGACACCCTAGTCCTCGGCAGGTGACAGATCTGGGACACGGCCGGTCAGCGGTTTCTCAGCAAGGGATAGAGCGGCGCCAGCAATGGGAACTCTCGCCGGCTCGGCAGGCGCACAAATTGCTGCCAGTGACCAGGGCATCGCGCCAAATCCGGTTGAAGTGCGGCTCATTTTGCTGTTCTGCCACACGGCTCCAGCTGATCAAAGTGGCTCCTGCGGCTGGAGCTAACAGCGCCAAATCGACCAAGATACGGGCAGGCCAGTTGGTCCAGGTTTCCAGTACCTGATCGTATAGACGCGGGGACGGCACGGACGCCGACAGACCGGTCAATGACCTTAACCAATTCTTAACGGAATTATTTGCCAAGCCACACTTTCTGTGTAGAAATGCGGAGGTAGTTAGTTCAGTCGGGTTCTGGGTATGTCTGGCACAGTAACGGTAGCGTTTGTCGATGACCACCCGGTACTGCTTGAGGGCGTGAGCGCCCTGTTTGCCAAACAAGAGGGTTTTTCGGTTGTAGCGAAGGGTGTGTCAGCCGATGATGCAAGAGCCATCTTCGCCTCGTGTTCGCCCCAACTCATGTTTCTCGACCTCAGTATGCCAGGTGACCCGTTTGGCGCGATTGAGGAGATATCGGCGTCTGGCAAGACAATCGTGATTGTCTTCACAGCATTTACCAGTGTTGATATTGCCCTGAAGGCGCTTGATAGCGGGGCGAGTGCTTTTGTCGTAAAAGACAGCATTTCAAATGAACTATTTGACGCGGTCTCCACTGTGCTTCGGGGGGACATCTTTATTTCACGGGCACACGCGGGGCGCGTTCTGACGGGGTTGCGAAACCGCTCTGCCCGAGCCAATGCAGACCGCGCCACACGGCTCAGCGAGCGCGAAAAGCAGGTCGTCACGCTGTTGCTACAAGCGCGGTCAAACAAAGAAATCGCCAGCAAACTGGAGATTTCAGAAAAGACCGTGAAGCATCACATGACCAACCTGATGAGCAAGCTTAATGCGCGTAACCGCGTAGAAGTAGCCCTTGCTGCTCAGCAGCAGCTTGACATCGCGGTCTAGAACTCGTCGCTCGTCGCGGGTTCTATTGGCAGGACCGCCCAAACGCGTGTGCCGCCTCCAGGTTTAGACCTTACGGTCAATTTGCCCTTCAAAGACTTCGCTCGATTTTGCATCCCGATCAGCCCCAGATGGCGATCACCTGGTTTGGACGCTCTGGCGGTATCAAAGCCCGGGCCGTCATCAGTAATGACGATGCGAAGGCGTCCATCGGCAGCGCCCGCATACACCCGCTGCCCGGCTCCGCCGGCGTGGCGATGGCCATTGCTGAGGGCTTCCTGAACGATCCGGTAAGAGCATATCTTGACGACCTTGGTGAGTTGCTCCGGCATCTCCTTGAGGTCAAGGACAACACTGGAGCCGGTCATCGACTCAAAGCGGCTGACCGCGATCTCGAAGACTTCAGCGGGCGTGGCCTTCTCGATCTCCGGCAATATCAGCCCGACGGATATTTCGCGGAGCTCCCGATACAGGGCGCGCGCCAGTCGAATGGTGCTCGGCGGGCCAGATGGAGGATCCGATGCGTCATCATCCTCAGTGCCATCGCGGCCATACTGAAGTGACAACATCATCAGGGACAACGTCTGGATCGGGCCGTCGTGCAGTTCCGAGCCGATGCGCGACAGGAACTTCTCATTCGCCTCCGAAGCATCCTCGCGGGCCCGCTCAGCCAGCCGCCGCAGGCGACTGTTCTGATTTGCCAATGCGTTGGCCTCAACATACTGCCGCTCAAGGCGGCGGCGCTGTCGATGAATGGTCTGACTGCCCCGGGAGACAATCAGGAAAAGGATGCCCAACATTGAAACGGTGCTGATGGCGACCGCAGCCCAGGTCAGCGCGCCGGTCTGCTGTTGTTCGGCGATAAGACCCGCGGCGCTCTGATAGAATTCACCGACGGCGATGATCTCGTTCGTTCCCGTGCGGTAGAGCGGCGCGTAGACCTCGAGCAAAGTGACGTTGTCTTCGGGGGCGATGCCATTGACCTCTTCGTCGAGTTCTTCGAAATGCCGCGCCAATTCACCCGATGCTGCCGTCCGGATTTCAGCCTCCACGCCCTCGTTCTGCTTGACGTTGGGGTTGGAGGCGTAGAGCAGCGTACTGTCCAGCCGCCAGATCTTGACCATCATGAAGGGCCTGGTGGGGTCCGACAGCAAAAGGCCGTCGAGGGTGGCGACCACCTCTGGCGACAGCGGACCTGAGCCGACTGTGTCCTGTACATAGGGCTGCAGAAATGCCTGAAGAAAGATCGCACCGGCCTCCGAAGCGCTTCGTGTCGCGCTGGTCTGGATGCGTTCGCTGGCCAATGTCGCCAGGCCAATCATCGATAGTGAGACCACCAGCCCCGCTGCAACGAGGAATTGCAGTGACAAGCTCATGCGCAGCCATTGCTGCCGCAGGCGTCCCCACCATCCCACTAGGACTAAGGTCGCATCTGGCTCGTGGGTCTTGAGCAGGGGCATCTGATGGGACTTTCTGATCTCACGGCGTGACTAGAGGCGCGCCTAATGTACCCGATGAGTAGTTCCATGTGCAGGGCCCACTCTCACGAGCGGTTATCTGCACTGTGATCTGGATGTACCGGGAGCGATGCCATGAGCCTCAAGCCGTTTATGATCAACCAGACAGACATACAGTTTATTCTGGATCAGATTAACTTTGTGCCACTGTTCAATGCGGACGGTGACATCATTGTCGCCTGGAACGGCACGGGCAGCGTCTACGACATCAATGGCGCACTCATCGGTACCGGCGGCCAGATAGCAGGTGATACTGCCTCGCTTGCGGCCATCGAGGCTTACGGGGCATCGTACCAGAATGTGACCGATCTCGCCGGTACCCGAGATGTCAGCGGCTTCTGGAACAACTTGTCCCCGCAGTTGTCGCACTACGGCGACACCGGTCAGATCTTCCCCCGCCTTGTCCTTGCCGATTACCTGAACTACCTGCAGCAAGCGACCGGCGCGCCGACCACTGGCCCGGTTGTAACTATTGTTGCGCCCGAAACGTCGACCGAAACGAAGACCGAGACCGTTGTGTTCGACAGCGGGCCAAACTCGGTGTTCTTCGGTCCGGGCATCAGCAAGACGACGCAGGAAGTAATCTCTACCGGAACCGACGTCACCGTTGTGTCCGGTTCGTCGACCACCACCCAGGTTGTGGACGGACACCATCTGGTCCGGACCGAAACCACCACAAGCACTGAGGTGACAACGACCACCACGACGTTCGACTACGTCAAGGACGTGACCACCACCACCCTGACGACGGCCAACGGCACGAACTCCGACACAAGCACTGTGATCGTTCAGACTTCGCCTGCCATCGACGAATTGGAGACCCTGTCGGGTACACCTGCGGAAGTCACTTATTCGGGCGGCGAACTCGATGGCAACTTCCACGGCTTCACCACGGAATACGCCCTTGCCCACCAGAACTACGCGGTGACAACGGACTCAAGCGCTGCTGCGGTTGAAGGTGACACTCAGGCTGCCGATCACTCGGCAATCAATATCCAGAACGTCATCGACTACACGCCACGCATGATCTCGCGGACCACGACAACGGCTGGCGTCACCTACGACACCTGGGCAAATCACCAGGGGGACGCAGACGCCGCGAACCACACGCCGAGCGAAATCTGCTACGGCCCGACTGGCGAAGCGACTGTGCTGGACTGGGGGCAACTGAAGACGGTCGCAAACGGCGGCCTTGGACAGGTCGACACCCAGGCTCGCCTCGAGGCCTCTGCTGGACAGGGCGATCACTTCATCGGGGGCCTCAATCCCGGTGTGTCTCCGTCGAACGGCTTCTTCGTCCTTTTCGGACAGTTCTTCGACCATGGCCTCGACTTCATCGACAAGGGCCAACTGGATTCGAGCGGCAAGAATGTCACCATCAAGATCGCGCTCGCGGTTGACGATCCACTGTACGGAATGACCGGTCCGGACGGCAAACCCGTGACCGAGATCACCATCAATCGTGCGACGGTGCAGACCATCGACGAAAAGGGCAGTGAATACGTCAACCACGTCTCGCCGTTCATCGATCAGAGCCAGACCTATGGTTCCGATTTGCAGCGCACGCAGCTGCTGCGCGAATGGGTGCGCGATACGACGACCGGCAGTCCGGATGATTTCCGCGCCGGCATGAAGTTGCTGGACGGTACGACCCTGGCAACGCAGTGGGCGAGGCCGGATGGCACCCTGACCAACGACACCCTGCCGACGCTGAACGAGTTGCGCGCCCATATCGTGGCCACCGGTCGGGATGCATTGACCTGGGAAGATCTGAGCGATCTGCGCAATCGCGATGACGCCGGTCACGTTACGACGGGATCGAGCGGTGAGGCCCTGCTGCTGGACATGAACCCGCGCTTTGACGCGGCCCACCTCTATTCCAGCAATGGCTTCAACGATGCCAACCACGACGGCACGCTGAACAACGGCGAGTTGACGCAGGACCAGGTGGTGGATGGGGCGCTTGCTACCCTGAACGCAGATCTGCATTCAAATTTCGGTAGTGCCGTCAATATCGGCATGGTCGATGGGATGCTCACGCTGACCGGTTTGCAGGGACCGGGGTCGGTGCTGACTGGCGCCAGCGCACTCTTCCCATGGGTCGATTTCAGCAATTTCGGGATCATGGAGACCAACAGCGTTCTGCAGACCACAATTGGCACTGCGGCCCAGAATGCCGTCAGTGAAATCCTGATGGCCTCGGTCGGTGATCACTACATCGCCGGCGATGGTCGCGTGAACGAGAATTTCGGGCTGACGTCGGTCCACCACGTCTTCCACGAAGAACACAACTTCCAGGTCGACAATCTGATCGACGCGCTGCATCGGCAGGATGTTGCCGGCAACGACGCGACCCACGGCAAGCTGCACGAATTCCAGATCAACACCGGTCATGGAATGAATGCGGCTGGCGACTACCTCGACGCGAACGGCCAGGTTTCCTGGGATCAGGAAAAGATCTTCCAGGGCGCTAAGCTCATTGTGGAAATGGAATACCAGCACGCTGCGGTGGACCAGTACGCCCGCAATGTGTCCCCCAACATCCAGGAGTTTGTGGGGTACTCGCCTGACAAGTTACCGGACGTGTCGCTTGAGTACGCTCAGGTTGCGTTCCGGTTCGGCCACTCGACGCTACGTGAGACGATCGACACGATTGATCCCACGCATGGCATTACAGGCAAGATCATGGGGTACGCGCTCCACGACGCGTTCCTCAACCCGGAGACCTATAGTGCAGTAGGACCTGCGGCAATCCTGCTGGGTATGACCCATCAGCAAATGAACGAGGTCGATGAGTTTGTCACACCGGCCCTTAACCAGGGTCTGCTGGGACAGCCGCTGGACCTTGCTGCGATCAACATTGCTCGCGGCCGCGACATTGGCATCCCTACGCTGAACGACTTCCGGGAGGCGCTTGGCCTCGTGCGCTACACGAGCTGGAATGACTTCGGTCAGAACATGCAGCATCCGGGCTCGCTAGTGAACTTCATCGCCGTCTATTCCTTCGACGGCGACATGAACAAGGCGGCGGCTATCATTGGCCTCGCAGATGGGTCGATTGCCGAAGGTTCTGATGCGGCCATGGGCTATACCGCCGCCGCTGCAGTCGCGTTTCTTTCAGGCGACGTTGGCAATGGCGGAGCTGGCACGCTTGGCTTCAACCAGATCGACACCTGGCTTGGCGGACTGGCGGAGGTCCACCAACCCGGCGGCCTGCTCGGCGAAACCTTTGATCTTGTCTTTGTGACGCAGATTGAGTCGCTGATGGACGGCGACCGGTTCTACTATCTCTACCGTCTGGCCGGACAGCAGTTTGGTGAGGAAGTCGCCAACGCACAGCTCAAAGACATAGTAGAGCGCAACAGCGGGCTCACCCATCTCAACGGCAACGTGTTTGGCTATGCGGACCAGTATGTGGAGCTGGCGGCCAAGAAAGAGGTCGTTGCGTCCGGTGACGAGGCTCTGACGACCGGTAACGAGCACAAGTATGGCGACAATGCTGCTGTCGCAAACGGCACGATCGGCATCTACACAAATGGCGGACCAAGCAGTGCCAACGACGGAAACGTCGTTACGATCGGCGGCGTTCAGTACATTCAGGACACGCGGCTCGCCGAGACCGATGTTAGCAGCGCCTACGGCCAGAACGACTTTGTCAATCTCGACGGCACGCCCAATAGCGGCGCGGAGTCGAGCGAGGTCATCGTCGGCAGCAAGGGTAACGACCTGATCTACGCCCAGGGCGGAGACGACACCGTCTATGGCGAGGAAGGCAACGATACGATCTTTGGCGGGTACGGCATTGATCGGCTCTATGGCGGTGCAGGTAGCGACACGATCAAGGGCGGCGACAACCCTGACCTGATCGACGGCGGTGCCGGGGATGACTTCCTCTACGGCGAGTCGTCTGGCTCCGACATCAACGGTGCCGACCAGATTATCGGCGGTTCGGGTAACGATGTGCTCGATGGTGGCATCGGGATTGACAAACTTTCGGCCGGCTCGGGCGACGACCGCGTCTATGGCGGTCAGGATACTGATCCGTTCACCCATGGCGGTGACGGTAACGACTATGTCGATGGTGGTTCGGGTGGCGATATCCTGTACGGCGACAATGGCGATGACGTGGTTGTTGGCGGTTCGGACCAGGATCAGTTGTTTGGTGACGACGGCGACGACATTCTTCGTCCCGGCGATCCGACAGGCGCCCTGACTATCGGCGGCGACGAAGTGCTCGGCGGCGACGGCTCCGACGTAAACGACAAGGGCTTTGACCTTATCGACTTCAGCGACAACACCCTTCGTCCGGGCGGCGTGACGTTCGATCTGTCGAACCAGCAGAACCCGGGCACCACTCCAAACGGCTCGTCAATTCAGGTGCAATCGTACCAGATTGACGGTGTCGTTGGCTCAAAGGGTGACGACACGCTGATTGGCGACGATGCGACTGCAGCCGGTGCCGGCGCTGACGCCAGCATTGCCGGCGACAACTGGCTGGTGGGCGGCTCCGGTAATGATCGTCTGACTGGTCTCGGCGGCAACGATCTGATCGTGGGCGGTTCGGTGCGGCTGAGCGCCCTGATCGGGTCCTATGTGGACGCCAACGGCAACGCTTCGACCTATGACCACAACAACAACAACGATGGACTTACTGACGCCGACCAGTTGCAGGATGCCCGCTATCAGGGCGCCTCGCATCGCGTCGGGTATGCGGACCACCTGAGTGGCGGCCTGCTGGCAGGTGCGGGCTTTGATCGGCACTTCAGCGAGATGCTGCGTACCGAGTTGTTCAAGGACATCACGCTTGGCGACGGTGGAACGGACGGTTCGTCTGACACGGCGGTCTATACCGGTCGCCTTGCCGACTATACGCTGGAGGCGCTCGATGCATCTGGCCATGCCGTTCTCGACCCTCACAACCATTGGAATGATGTCTTCGCGATCAAGATCACTGATCACGGTGGGCTTAACCCCGATGGCACGATCCGTACCCCGACCGATGGCATCGACCTGCTGGTCGGTGTCGAGAAGGTCGATTTCTCGGATACACAGGGTGTCGGCCTGCAGGCCTACTTCGACAAGGCGCCGACCCTCGATCTGCATCACACCCTGGTACCCTCGGTGGTGACGGCGGCTCAGGACAACTTCTCTGGTCAACAAAACAATGCCTACGCTCGCGGCTCAGGCTGGGCATCCAACTGGGTGGAGACCAACGACGCGACCAATTCGGCCACGTCGGGGCAGGTGCAGGTCGCAAACAATGCACTCCGCTTTTCTACAGGTGACGGCGCCGAAATCACCCGCACGCTGAATCTTGCGGGCCAGCCGAACGCGACCATCAGCTACAATGTCAATGAGGCCAACTTTGCGGCCGGCGAAACCGTGACGGTGAGGTTTGCGGCGGACGGGGTGAACTTCGTCACTCTCGAGACCATCACGTCGACCACTAACAACGGCGGCCCTCCGCACTCGTTCAACGTGACGGCACCAGCGGGTGGCTTCTCAAGCAGCGCGGTCCTGCAACTGGTGGGAAGCGCCATCGCGACCGGCACCGGCAATAACGGGGCTCACACGGCGACTTTCGACAATTTTGTGGTCTCGGTACCTGGGCCACTGGTCGATGGATTTGCGGGTAACAATAACGCGATCAACTATACCGAGCAGCAGCCCGTTGCGCCCTTCATTGCGACGGACCCGCTGGTCGGCGACCCCGATGACGCTGTCTTGTCATCGGCGAAAATAGTGTTGCGCGACCCCGTTGTGGGCGACCGGCTGAATATCGGTGCCATTGCCGCCGCCATCGTCGCAACTGGCAACGGCACAGGTCCGAGCGGCCTGACCAATGCAACGTCGATCAACCTGACTGGTATTGCAACTCTGGCGCAGTACCAGGCCGCTTTTGCGGCGATCACCTTCTCCAACCCGTCGAATGACAACCCGACCAACGCCGACCGGCACATTGATGTCACCGTCAATGACGGGTTCAAGGATAGCGCGGTCGCAACTACGACGGTTCACGTGACCCCTGTCGAGGACCCGAGTGTCATCGGCGCGGACAGCGTCCTGACCAATGCCGGTGGAAGCAACAACAATGGCCCGACCTTTGTCATCCCGGACTGGGCGTTGCTGCGCAACGACAGCGATGTGGACACGACGCTGAGCGTGACCTCGGTCACCAATGTCGGTAACACGCTCCGGACGGTAACGCACAGCGGCAACGGCCAGTCCGTTACCGTGGGCGACAACAGCACACTGGGTGGCTCGTTCACTTACGGCGTAACCGGCGGCGCCACAGGCAGTGTTACCGTTACCAACCAGACGGGCGGCGCCATCGTGGGCACCTCAGGGAACGAAATCGTCGTTGGCAGCAATTCGGCAGAAACCATCGCCGGCAACGGCGGAAACGATATCGTTTTTGCCAATGGCGGCAACGACACCATCACCACTGGGAGCGGCAACGACTATATTGACGGGGGAAGTGGCAGCGACCTAATGACCGGCGGCGGTGGCGACGACACCTATGTCATTGATGCTGTGAGCAACAACGTCAATAACAGGGATCAGGTTACTGAACTTGGCAATGGCGGCACGGACACCGTGAACGGCGCCCTCAGCCTGGATCTGGGAAATTACGCCAACGTCGAGAACGCAACGCTTACCGGTAACCAGAACAACAACCTAACGGGTTCTGCTACTGCGAACGTGCTAACCGGAAACAGTGCCAGCAACACGATCAACGCCCTTGGAGGCGGGGATACCATCCTCGGCGGTCAGGGGAACGACACCATCAACGCCGGCGACGGTGATGACTTCATCGTATGGAATGCCAATACTGCCAGCGGCAACAGCAACAACGGGTCGGACGGCCGAGATATTATCGACGGCGGCGCGAACGCAACCGCCCAGGGCGACAACTTCACCGTCAACGGCAATTCCAGCAGCGAAGTCTTCTCGATCTATACCGCTGCTGCCTGGCTGGCACTTGGGGGATTTGGCAACAATGCCCACACCCTGCAGAACGCAGGAACAGAAATCGTGGTCACCCGCGGGGCCAGCCCCGCTAACGGCAGTGTCATTGCCGAACTCCGCAATATCGAGGAAATCGCCATCAACACGGCGGCCGGTACAGGGAGTGGCGGAAATGCCGGAGGTGACGGTGACAATGTCATCATCGTGGGCGATTTCACCACCACACACCTCAACTACAACACCATCCACATCAACGGCGGCAACGGGAACGACAGCGTCGATATCTCTGGGCTGAACTCTGCCCACCGTATCGTCTTCCAGGGTGCGGGTGGCGACAACCACGTCGTCGGAGACCTCCGGCCGCAGGACGTTGTCGATAGCTCCACGACAGACAGCGCTGCCCCCCTCGCCGTGGCCTCACCTTCCGGCAGCGGCATTCATGCATTGAGCTCGCAGCATTTCGCAGCCGCGGATATTGGTACTGACGGACACCATACTTTCCCCCGTCTGCTCAGCGGCAATGACGAACTGTTCAGTGTCCACCACATCAGAGGTGTCAGCCATGACGATGTTCTGAAAGCCAGCAAGGGCGTTGATGCTTTTGACGACGGCGACGGCCACGATACCTTCCGTTTCAACAGCTCTGCTGCCGCCGATGGCGACACCATTCGGGACTTTCACCCCGGGGACAAGATCGACCTGTCCCACATTGATGCCAACGCCGGGGCTTCCGGAAACCAGGCCTTCACGCTGGTGAGTGGCAGTGGCGCTACGCATCTGGTGATCGAACACGAAACCCGCGCGGACGGCGAATACACGGTGGTCTCTGGCTTTACCGCAAATGGGGCAGAAGCGGCGTTCCACATCAACATCGCCGGCAACCATCAGCTCAACGACAGCGACTTCAACCTCTAGCCCAACACGGCCCGGCCATCCCATTGCCGGGCCGCATGGCCCTGTGTATCAAGGAGTCTGACGTGGCTGCGGCAAAGACGGCTAAGGGACTGGCAGAACATCGATTTTCTGACCTTTTCCGCAAAGAATTCAAAGGCATCGGCATCTTCCTGTTCTGGATGTCGGGGATCATCAACGTGCTGGCCCTGACCGGGTCGCTGTACATGCTGCAGGTCTATGACCGCGCCCTCACCAGTGGCAGCATTCCGACGCTGATCGCCCTGTCGGTGATCACCCTGGGGCTTTATGCCTTCCAGGGGGTGTTCGACATCATCCGCTCACAGGTTCTGGTGCGGGTGGGAGCCAAGGTCGACCGTCTCTTGTCCCCCATTGCCCACCGGGTCAGTATCGACATGCCCCGGTTCGGGTTCTCGACTGCGGAAGCGCTTGAACGCGGCAGGGACGTCGACACCCTTCGAGCTTTCATGGGATCCCAGGGCCCGACTGCCCTCTTCGATCTGCCCTGGGTCCCCGTCTACCTGCTGTTCGTCAGTTTTCTGCACCCTCTCCTGGGTATGGTGACGATTGGCGGTGCGGTGATCCTCGCCCTGCTGGCCGTAGCCACCGAGTTGTTGTCGCGCAAACTGACCTCGTCAGCGCAGCAGGCGTTCGTAGCCCGCAACAGCATCGCCGACAGCAATGCCCGCAACGCCGACCTCCTGAAGTCGATGGGATTCGCCGGCCGTGCCGTTGCAAGATTCAACAGTGCCAATTCCGAGCATCTGACCATGCAGACGAGAGCCTCGGATATCGTAGGGACAATCTCGGGTCTGTCTCGCGTGCTTCGCATGATTCTGCAATCAGCGCTGCTGGGGCTGGGCGCCTACCTGGCCATTGCCGGCCAGATGTCGGCTGGGGCCATTATCGCGGTGTCCGTGGCATCATCGCGCGCCCTGGCGCCAATCGATATGGCGATTGGCAACTGGAAGGGGATTGTCAGCGCGCGTCAGGCCCTCAAGCGGTTGCGAGAGACCATGGTAGCGCTGGCTTCAGCCAAGCCTCCGATGCAGCTCGATCCTCCGGCAAAGTCGCTGAAGGTTGAAAAGATTACGGTGGCTGCCCCGGCCAGCGGCCGCGTGCTGCTCAGCGAAGTCTCGTTCGAGCTGCGGGCCGGGCAAACGCTCGGTGTTGTCGGCCCCAGCGCCGGTGGCAAGACGACGCTGGTTCGCGCCTTGACCGGAATCTGGCCGACCCTGCGCGGCAGCGTCCGCTTCGACGATGCCGAGATGCAGCAGTGGGACGATGAGAGCCTGGGCCAGCATATCGGGTACCTGCCGCAGGAAGTAGCGCTGCTCGACGGATCGATTGCCGAGAACATCTCCCGACTGGCAGAGCGTCCGGATCCGGCAGCGATCCGTGCAGCAGCAAAGGCCGCGGGTGTCCATGAGATGATCCTCAGGCTCCCCGAAGGCTACGAGACCCAGCTTGGACCGATGGGTGCGTCCCTTTCCGCAGGCCAGCGCCAGCGCATCGGGTTGGCGCGTGCACTCTACGGCAATCCCTTCCTGGTGGTTCTCGATGAGCCCAATTCATTCCTCGACGCCGAGGGTGAGCAGGCTCTGGTGGCAGCCGTTGAGCATGTACGGACGCGTGGCGGGATCGTCATTGTCGTCGCCCATCGGCTCAGTGTGCTCGCCAATGTCGACTTCGTGGCCATGGTGCAACAGGGCCGCTTGGCCGCGTTTGGACGTCGGGAAGAGATGTTGGCCGAGCAACCTCGCGGTGCGATGCCGGCCCGCAAGCTGGCGACGGTGTGACCATGCTGATCGAAGCCAAGGCTCGAAAGCAGAAGCTTGGCGGTACATCGGCCGAGCGTTTCAAGTTCACGCCCGCCGAGAGCAAGACGCGCCTGCCGGTCTGGGTAGGGATCGCGCTGACGGCCCTGTTTGCCTACCTCAAGGAAGCGACCGGCGGCACCGCCGCGGAACACGCTTCGCAGGACGGTGCTGAAGGCAGGCCAGGCAGCGAACGAGCCGCTGGCGGTCCCGGCGAGCAGATTGGCGCCGATACCAATGTGACCGAAAACTCTGCCGGGCCTGACCAGCGGGCGCCGCTGCCCCAGCAACTGTATGGGTCATTCACCCTGTCAGCTGAACCGCCACTGACGGTGTTTAACCCGTCGCGGCATTTCGCGTCTGGCTTTCGTCCGCTGGCCCCCCAGGTCCTCACCGCCGCAGGTGACAACGACAACAGATATCACGTGCGGACATCCTCGCCTGGAGCCGCCGACGCTTCGGCGAGAGAGCTGAACGCCAAGGAGTCCGCGGCGGCGGCTACGCCTGCGCCACGACCGTCCGTCCCACCCAGGCCCAACCGCGCGCCGTCTGTGATGGGTCCTCTACGGCTCAATGACGTGGTGTCTGGACAGCTAGCCTTGCTGACGCTTGGTGACCTGCTCCTCGGGGCGCACGATGCGGATGACGATGCGTTGCATGTCACCAATGTCACGGCCAGTGACGGTGAACTCCATCACAGCGCAGACGGCTGGACGGTGACGAATCTTGCAGGCCACGACTCCACTGTGACGATCAGCTACGACATCAGCGATGGCGAAACCGTCATCCACCAGACGGCGCAGTTCCATGTTCTCGATGACATCACGCCACTCACCTCGGGGGCCGATACCTATGTTGGCGCGCAGTCGAATACGCAGATCGACGCGCTCGAAGGCGACGATGTGGTGACTACCGGGGCCGGCGCCGATACCGTTTTTGGCGGGGCCGGGAATGACCAGATCCATGGAGGAGCAGGCAACGACGTCCTCGTGGGTGGCGCCGGCAACGACGTGATCTATGGCGGCTCTGGTGGCGACGTCATCCGGGGCGGTGATGGCAATGACCGGATCGCTGGAGAGGATGGCAATGACTTCATCACAGGCGATGCCGGCAACGACACACTTTCGGGTGGGGCGGGAAACGATCTGGTCTTCGGTGGCAGCGGAAACGACCTGATTTCCGGTGATGCGGGCAACGATGGACTCGATGGCGGCGATGGTAGCGATACGCTCGATTATTCTGCGTCTACCGCTGCAGTCATCGTTGGTCTGCAGGCCGGTCTTGCCACCGGCGCCGATATTGGCACCGACAACATCGCCGGGTTTGAGCGGGTGATCGGTGGCAGCGGCGGTGACCAGCTCTACGGTGGATCGGGGGCCGAGACCCTGCTGGGCGGGGCGGGAAACGACACCATCGACGGGGGGCAGGGTGACGACACGCTCGACGGCGGTACGGGTATCGATACTCTGGACTATTCCTCCTCCACCGCAGATTTGAGCATTGACCTCGAGGCTGGTACCGCCAGCGGTGCCGACATCGGGCAAGACACGATTTCTGGCTTCGAGCAGGTGGCTGGGGGCGCGGGCAGTGACCTCTTCATCATCGGCGAAGCGCCCACCGCGATCGCCGGGGGCGCAGGCGAGGACACCTACCGCGTAGACGGTCCTTCGGCCGATCTGCAGATCGTTGACTTCGAGGTCGGCGATCGGATCGAGACGCCTGGTTACGAGGTCATGGACCGACCAGCCCTGCCTGCGGTCCCGGAGTTCGCGGACATCTACCCGGATGTGCCAGCGGACAACGCATTGCCGATCAAGGTCCACAGGGAAATCTATGATGGACTTGAGGTGACCGTGCTCGAGGTACGGTCATCGGATGGTGGCGACTACGACATCCTTGTCCTAGTCAATGGTCACCACGACCTCGTGTACCTGACGCACCCTTTCGCTTAGGCACCAAACCCAAGGAATATGTAAGTGAGTACGATCGGATTTGCCGATACAGGCCTGAACTCGATTGCCAACGATGGTGTTCGGGCGCTGTCGCACAGGTTCTCGATGCGCGGGCATATTGTGCTTGGCGTGGCCCTGGCGATCGCGCTGGTCGGCGGGATTGGAACATGGGCGTTCACCTCGAAGATCGCCGGCGCCGTAGTCTCCTCAGGAACAGTGCTGGTCGATGGTGAGGTCAAATCCGTGCAGCAGATCGACGGCGGCGTCGTCAAGCAACTGCTGGTCAGGGATGGCGATCAGGTTTCGGCGGGAGACGTGCTGCTTCGGCTGGACGACGTCCAGATCAGGGCCGAGCGCGACATTATCCTGGGGCAACTCGGCGAACTCGTCGGGCGACAGGCGCGGCTGCAGGCCGAGCGAGATCTGAGCGAAACAATCGTGTTTCCGGCCAATTTCGACACATCCTTTGTCGCCGGCACGCTTGTCAGGAAGGGCGAGCAGCAGGTTTTCGAGGGTGGCCTGCGCAGCCGCAAGTCGCAGAAGGATCAGCTGACCCTGCAGATTTCCCAGCTCAACGACGAAATCAATGGACTGAAGGCGCAGCAACAAGCGCAAATCGACGAACTCGAGTTGACCCAGGCGGACCGGACGAATGTCGCGGACCTGGTCAAGGGCAAGCTGGTCGAGGCCGCTCGGCTGTTGGCCACCGATCGTGACATTGCTCGCATGAAAGGCCGCCTGGGAGATCTCCAGGCGAGCCTGGCCCGGGCCAAGGGTCGGATCAGCGAGATCAACCTCCAGATTGTGGCGATCGACGATCTGGCGCGCAACGATGCGCAACGCGAACTCCGAACCGTCGAGGGCCAGGCCAACGAACTGCAGGAGCGCCTGCGCGCCGTCGAGGCGCGTCTCGCGCGCGCCGAGGTGCGGTCTCCGGCGACCGGGACCGTCAACGAGCTGGCGGTGCATACGATTGGCGGGGTGATCACGCCGGCGCAGTTGCTGATGTCGGTTGTGCCGTCCGATTCGCTGCTCGACATTGAGTTTCGCGTCGCCACCAAGGATATCGACCAGATTTCGGTTGGTCAGGCCACGCGCCTGCGCTTCAGTGCATTCAACAGGCGCACTACGCCTGAGCTCACCGGTGAGGTGACACAGGTCTCCGCCTCGGCGACCCGGGACCCCATTACCGGTGAACGCTTCTACCTGGCGCGGGTAAAGGTTACAGGCGATATGTCCGAACTCGATGGTAAGCCCCTGGTTCCCGGCATGCCAGTCGAGGTCTTTGTCCAGACCGGCGAGCAGGTCGCGATCGCATACTTCCTAAAGCCCTTCACCGACCAGATCAGCCTGGCCTTCCGCGAGGAATGAAGGCCAAATACGCAAGCCAATACGAGGCCTAAATAGATAGTAGCACACTAGGCCCAAGGCAAACTCATCCAGCGGCCGTTAATTCTGAACGCAAATACTCCGCCTGACACGCCCTTCTGACGAAGCGCCAACGCGTTCAATGCGCAAAGCGACGGTACAGGTCAGGTCATCCACTAACCCTCCGATTGCGTTCCAAATTCAAAGCAATCGGAACGTGATTGCGAAAAGTCAAACTGGATGTCCGCCTTGGGGCAAAAGCAGCCGCTTGTGTTACCCCGGTGTTACCCCAACGACCCCCGCCAAATAAAGATCGACGATTGGTCGTATAATTTCGCAGAGAAAACAAAATCTTGTGAGGAAACCTAGCACTGTGTCGCTTCGCTATCTGCTGCCTTCCTTAGGCAGAGGCTACGTTGCGCCAGTACCCGAGCGGGCAGCGGCCAAGGCGGCTCGCCCCAGTTCCAGAGCACGGTGATCATCGCCGTTGTTAAGCGCTACACTCTTGATCAGGTCGCGCTGACGATGCGTAGGAACATCCCCATAGCTATTGAAGGTCGTAAGAACCTCATCGTGCCCTAGGTTCTGCGACCAGGCCTTGAACTCCTCGGCCGTGCGACAAACAGCCATTCCATGACGCACGAGCATATGCCGGAAAGAATGAGGGTTGAAGTACGGCAAGCCGGCGCTTTCGAACGCGTCTCGGAAAATCCGGCGGATAGGGCCCGCTGTCTCCCATCCGTCTCTACCGAGCTTCGTTTCTGGCCCAGAAAACGTGAACTATGTGATCGTCTTGGGGAAAAATGGATCATCGGGATCAAATCCAAGGTCTCCACGCAGGTATTCGACCCAGTTGGATACAATTTTCACATACCGCTCATCGACGGGGAAAAACCACGTTGAAATAGTCTTGGCGAATTTGGTTCGAACGTCCCGGCCATCTTGAAAGATCATGCCCTCGGCAATGTCGATGTGCTTCAGGCGTAGCGAGGCCACCGCGTCGTCCCTTGCGCCTGTCAGCGCAATTAGCGCAACTACTGCACCATCGCGGCACTGGATCGGTGTCAGCGTGGGCATTGCGTCGATGGCACGAGCCACCTGCTCGGGGGTCGGAACGCGAGACTCACGGTGGGTGCAGGCGATAGTGATGTCCTTGAAGGACGGGTTGAAGTAGTCCGACCACTCATACCGGAGCCGGGACTTGTAGCCGGCTTGCCCCGGCAGCCAAGAGAAGAAGCGCTTCAGCGTATTCAGTGTTGAGACGATGGTTGCCTTGCTCAGGGGCGTACCCTTCGCCGAAGTCTCCTGGAGTAGGTGGGCCTTGAAGGCAGAGGCGTGGTCGCTTCGGAACTGGATGAAGTCACGAAAGTCGGCAAATTCCTCGAAACGGTTTATAGCCCTTGCGGTCGTATCGATCGACTGTTCATCGAGACGCTTTGCATCTCGAAGGTAACCGAAATAGCGATGCTTGATCCGTTCATTGACGGGATGGAACTTCATGGCGGAGGGGTCCTTGCTGGTTGCACAGATACCGAAGGGCGGCTCGGATACCTTTAGGTGTGCGTCCCCGAGAGGAAGTTGACGGAGTAGAGACCTCTGAACTCGGCCAGCTGGCGGATTCCGACTACACGGTTGATGATGCGGTCGCAGTCGGGGCAGATGGCAATAATTGTTCAGTGGAAATGCTGTTCGGCTGGTAGTCCACCATGCCTCCGAGGGGCCCCTTTGGGGTTTGGCAAACGAGGCAGTAGACCTGACCCGGCCCGCATGGACGCTTTCTCTTTTTGCGGCGTTCGGAGTGAAAAGCCTTGAGCGTCGAGCCATGGAACAAACGCGGGTACTTGTCGTCGATGGAACGCAGGCCAGCCTCGACCCAGTTGGAGATGGTATTTCGATGGCAGTCGTACAGCTTGACGAGTTGCGCTACGTCGTAGCAGCGGTGCGTCTTGGCGGCTCGCGGGTTATGGGCGTGACGATGCATTGACCTACACCGGCACCGAGGTCGAGCGGCGCGGAGCTCCGATACGCCGTTGCGCCCAGGTATCAAGATCGTCGGGCGCATAGATGGGGAAGCGTCCGGCCTTTCGGTAGACCGGCCCCCACCAGTTACCGCCAGCTTCGCGAGCCAACGGGACGAACACGGGATACCCCAGGTGGTGCGAACGTAGGACGCAGCGTCGGCGCGACGCAGGTATTTTTGAGTGGAGGCCGTCATCTATCATCTCCTTGCGCATATCGCGATTGTCCGCGGATTGCTGGAGATCAAGTGCCTCGAAGGATGGCCCTGAAATAGCGGCCCTGAAATCGGCCCCGGCGATTATTTCGGGGCCGCTCGCGCCCGCTTGTAGGCGTGACGCAGATTGTTTTCGACCGTCTTGACCGTCACAGGTGGCACATGACGGTGTGCCAGCCGCAGCCATTCAACAAGGAAGTTGGCTTCTTCCTTGAGAGTATTTCCAAGCGTACCCGCTTCCCGACGTCGATCGAATTCCGCAGTGACGAGAAACATTGAAGTAGGACGCCCCGCTGTTCCGGTTCTTGCCACATCACTTTCGAATGGCCATCGGTCGCGAATCTCACTCTTCAGAACCATCAACCTTGACCATTTGTCGCCGTATTGATCGACGAGTTTGTCACTGAAGCCGCCGCGCCAGTCCTCTTCGTCATCGTACACGTAGCAACGGAGGTGCAACTCGTTGGTGAGCAGCAGTTCGAGTTCGGGGGGCTCGAATGGGTATTCGATCAGACAATCGGCGAAGTTGAGCCCTGCGACTTCCTCTTTGCGTCCCAGTTGGTTCGTTCCGATAACGCCAACAGTTTCGGAGGAGAGAACGCCCAGCAGTTCGGAAAATCCGGGGCGCCACATTTCGACGTCCTGGGGATCAAATTCTATCTTTCCGCCTTTCGTAGCGATCCACTGAGCGGCACAAGAAAGCGGCATGTAGCCATCGCCTTCTGGACGAACCAGCGCGGGTAATGTGCGTCTGACCTTGGGAGGCGGCACTGCCCAAAGCCCACGCACCGACGCAGCGAGGATAAGTACCTCTCGATATCCGACGCGATCGAATCCGAAACGCAGCTCCTCGCGATCGCCGTAACCAAGGATGAGTTTCAGATCGATCCATTCAAGCGGCGTTAGCTCCCTCGCGAACGGGTCCGCCAGGTCCCGCGTGAAATTTTCTCCACTGCCAGGTAAAACACTGCGCGCGATACTCGGCCCATTGCTCTCGGACGGCATCAAAGTTGCCGTAGGCGATCCATGCGATCGCCATCGGCAGTGTCCGGAAGCGTTCCTTCTGCGGATCGTACTCTGCCACAATGGGAACACGAGAGAGGCGGCCCAGCCCGAGCCGCTCGGCTTCAGCTTCAGCCGCTTCACCTGTGATCTCATTGCGTCCAGCCCTCTCGAAGAGCTCCTCGTGCAAGCGTTGTTTTTCGCTGTCGTCCACGGCCAATCATATGCCCCGAGTCCTCGCCGGGGCCAAGCACAGACGAGTTTTCACCCATTTTCCTGCAAGGCGCAGCCTCCGGTCTGGGGCTCCGTCCGTAGGCACCCACTGGGCGTTTGGCCGCGATCTGGAAAATGGCCGCGCTCAGGAAGCCCTTACAGATTGGTCGCTACCGGCGGCGCACATATGGGGCCATCTACCCCGTTGCGAGACAACCCAGCACCCGGCCTTCGTTGCCGAAAGCTTGAGCGCATCGTGAGTCCTGATCAGGTGTGTCTCAGCAGCCGCAGGAGGCCATCTAGCTCGGCTCATGCGGCTTTACGATACCTCGGATAAGCTGGCCCTCGCGCATCAAGTCGAATCCCTCATTAATCTCATCCAGGCGCATCGACTTGGAGAGCAGACGGTCGACCGGCAGCAGCCCGCGGCGGAACAGGCTGATGAAACGGGGGATATCGCGGGCGGGAACGCAGGAGCCGAGATAGCTGCCGCGCACGGTCTTTTCTTCAGCCACGAGGCTGACGGCGGGGATTGGGAATTGTGCGCTGGGGGCGGGGAGTCCGCCGGTGGTGAGCTCGCCACCCCGCCGGGCGATCTGGTAGCCCAGTTGCAGCGCAGCGACCGAGCCGGCGAGTTCAATGGCGTGCTGCACGCCGCCGCCGGTCGCCTCGCGGATGGCCTCCGCAGCGCGATCGCCGGTGGCAAGGAAGGCGTCGGTGGCGCCGAGTGACAAGGCGAGATCCAGCTTGGCTTGCGAGATATCGACAGCAACGATCTGCTCGGCCCCGGCCGCACGCGCGCCGAGCACCGCGGCCATGCCGACGCCGCCCAGCCCGATGACCGCGACCTTGTCGCCGGCCTTGACCTTGGCGCCGTTCATCACCGCACCAACCCCAGTCAGGACCGCACAACCAAAGAGCGCTGCGTGATCGAACGCGAGATCGCGCGATACCTTCACCAGGGACTGGCGCGACACCGTGGCATATCCGGCAAAGGCCGAGACGCCGAGGTGGTGGTTGAGGGAATGGACATGGGCGTGGGCGTGCTCGCTGAGCCGCCGTTCGCCCGAGAGCAGCACGCCCGCGCCGTTGGCGGCAGCGCCCGGGATGCAGAGTGCCGGCCGGCCATCCGAGCAACATTCACAGGTGCCGCAACTGGGGACGAACACCATCACCACGCGATCGCCGATGGCGAGATCATCGACCCCAGCGCCCAGGGCCTCGACCGTTCCGGCCGCTTCGTGGCCCAAGACCATAGGAAGAGGGCGCGGACGGTTGCCGTCGATCACCGATAGGTCGGAGTGGCAGAGCCCCGCCGCTTCGATCCGCACCAGCACCTCGCCCTGGCTGGGGCCGGCGAGATCGATCTCGCGAATGGCGAGGGGACGGCTCTGGGCGTAGGGCGCGGGAAGGCCCGACTGTTCAAGGATAGCTGCGCGGATTTTCATGTCGTCGTACCCTCGAGAGCGGCGGGTCAGCCGATATCGGATGCTTCGCGGCCGCGGGTGATCTGCGAAATGGTGACCGCAAGAACGAGGGCGCCGCCGTTGAACACGTTGGTAACCCACAATGGGATGCCCATCATCGAGAGCCCGGTGATGCCGGTGGCGAGGAAATACACCGCAACGATGGCGCCCCAGGGATTGAAGCGTCCCGGCTGGAGGGTTGTGGCGCCGAGGAAGGCGGCGGCAAACGCAGGCAGCAGGTAGTTGAGGCCCGAATAGGGATCGGCCGAACCCAGGACGCCCGCATAAAGAATACCCGCGCAGGCCGAGAGCACCGCCGACATCAGCAGCGCGCCGAGCCGGACGCGGTTGACCGCAATGCCGTTGAGGCGGGCAACCTCGCGGCCACGCCCGACAAACAACAGGCGCCGGCCGAGCGGGGTGTAGTCAAAGACGTACCACATGATCACTGCGGCGACCAAAGCGTAGTAAAAGGCCAGCGGGATACCGAGGAAGCGGGTGCCGACAACGGCATTGATCAGCCCCTTGTCGATGCCGCCGATGGTCGAGGAGTTGGTCATCCATTGCACGATCCCGCTCATCACCGACGTGGTGCCGAGGGTGACGACGAGGGACGGGACGCGGAAATAAATGATGAACAGCCCGTGGACCAGCCCGATGATGACGCTGACGCCCAGCGCGATGACCAGCACCAGCGGCAGTGGCACGTGGTACCAGACGTTCAGCACGGCAATCAGCGATGCAGTGAGCGTCAGGGTCGCGCCGACAGAGAGATCGTAGTCGCCCGCTGTCAACGGCACGATGATCGCCAGCGCCAGCAGCGCCGCCGGCGCATAGGACGCGAACATGATCGAAAAGTTCCCCCAATTGAGGAACGAGCGCGGCAGCAGCGCCGTGAACAACCCGATCAGCAGCACCCAGACGATCAGCAGCGCCACGCGCTCGAACAGGCGGGTGTAGTTGATCGGCGTGGCCGAAGCGGCGGCAGGCTTGCTGGTATCGGTCATGGGTCTAGCTCGCGACGGAAGCGGAAGAGGTCGTATGGGCGGCGCCGCTGAGCGACACCGAAGCGTAGCAGGCCTCGGCAATGCCATCCTTGGTGAGGCCGGCACCGGTGATCTGGTTGCAGATGCGGCCCTTGGCAAAGACCAGCACGCGATCGCAGATCTCGGCCAGCTGCTCGGCATCGGAACTGGCGCAGATCACCGACATGCCATCGGCGGCCGCCTTGCGCAGCGCGACAAAGATCTGCTCGCGAGTTCCCACATCGACGCCCTGGGTGGGCTCGTCGAGCAGCAGCAGGGTAGGGGAGCGGTTCATCCAGCGCGCGATCAGCACCTTCTGCGCGTTGCCGCCCGACAGCGCCGAGAGCTTGAGCCCGGGATCGTTGGGACGCACTTCGAAAGCGGCGCCCAGCGCATGCGCTTCGCGCACCATGGTGCGGTTCTGCATCAGGCCGCCACGAAAGAAGCGGCTGACATCGGGGAGGAACATGTTGTCGACGATGGGGAGGCTATCGACGCCACTGGCGCCCTGCCTATCGCCCGGCAGGAGCGCGAAGCCACGGTCTATCGCGGAGCGCGGCGTCATGCCCGAGATTGGCAATTTCGCCGTGCCTTCGATGTGGATATCGCCCGACCGGCAGGGGCGGGCGCCGAACAGCAGGTAGGGCACTTCCTCGTAACCCGAGCCGATGAGGCCGGTGAGCCCGACAATCTCGCCGCGGCCGATCGTGATGTCGGAGGCCTCGAGCAGCTTGCCCGAAAGGTTCCTGACCTCGGCGAACACCGGACGATCCACCACTACGGCGCGGGGCGAGCTCGCGGCGATGTGCCGGCCGACGATCATTTCGACGATCTGGCCATGGGTCGCATCCGCAGTCACCAGCTCGCCAGCGACTTCGCCATCGCGGAGCACAGTGATGTGGTCGGTGATTTCCATCACCTCGTCGATATCGTGCGAGATGAAGATGACGCTTGAGCCGAGCGCAGCAATGGAGCGCACGAGGCCGAACAGCTTGGCCACACCCTCGCTGGGAAGGAACGGCGTCGGCTCGTCGAGCAGCACCAGGCCGGGCTTGCCAGTGAGGGCGCGCGCTGCCTCGATTTCCTCGAAAGCGCGGACGATGGCGAGCAGCGCCCGCTCGACCGGTGACAGCCGGTCAACGCGCTGGTCGGGATCAAAAGCGAGGTCGAAGCGGGCAAGTGCGGCCCGCGCCGCGGCGCGCTCGGCGCCCCAGTTGATATAGCCGCCCTTGGCGGTGGTCAGTTGCACCAGCCGCAAGTTCTCCAGCACCGTCAGCGACGGCACGAGCCCCAGGTTCTGGTGGACAAATGACATACCGAGCCGGCGGTAATCACCGGGCTTGAGCGGCAGGGAAACGGCCTCGCCGTTGAACTCCAGCGTGCCGCCGGCATCGGGCGCATGAAAGCCCGCGAGAATTTTGACAAGGGTCGATTTGCCCGACCCGTTCTTGCCGAGGAGCCCATGAACCTCCCCGGGCAGCACCTTGAAGGACACATCGTGCAGCGCCCTTGCGCCACCGAAGCTTTTGGAGAGGTGTGAGACCGAGAGAACCGGGAGCGCGTTGCGCGCCCCCGGCCGAGTGGTGTCCGTGCCGGACGAAACAGTTGCCGACACGGCGGGCATTACTCGATGCCCCAGAGCTTGCGGAAGCCCGACTTGTAGGCGTCGCCGTAACCGGTGTCGAAGGCCGCCGGTGTGCCGGCTTCAGCAGCGTTGGCCTTGTCGAAGATATAGAACGGTACGTTCAGCGCGGTCGGGGTCGGCAGGCCGCATGCGTCGCGCAGGTGGCCGTCGATGGTAGCGTAGGCGATCCAGTCGAGGCTCTCACCGATATCCATGTCCACTTCTCCGGACTGGATATAGTCAAGCACGAAGGGCGTGCCGTTGAAAGTCGCGACCTTGACCGCGCCGGTCTTGCCGGCGAGGCGGATGGCCGGGACCACGAACTGCGACATCGAATCGTAGATCGGGATCACGACGTTGATATCCGGGTTGGCCTGCAGCGCGGCCTGGACGCCTGGCTGGATCTTGGTGCCCCATTCGGTGACGCCGACGTTGATTTCCTGGACGATCTTGCCGTTCGGCGCGACCGCGGCCAGTTCCTTCTGGAAGTTCTCGATCAGCGGAATGGTCGGCGGCACGTCGCGGGAAACGATAATCGCGATCTGCGGATTGCCGTCGGTCGCAACGGTCGCCCAGTCGGCGAGGATCTTGCCGATCTCGCCAAAGCCGATGGTCAGCGAGCTGGAAACGACCTTGTTCTGCTCGAACGAGGGGTCATAGAAGTGCGAGGTCATCACCTTGACGCCAGCGTCCTTGGCCGCCTGCAGCGAGGGCTCGATCGAGCCCGGGTCGATGCCCGAGATCAGGTCGATGATGTTGTATTTGTCGCGGGTGGCGAGTTCGACCTGCTGCACCCACTCGGCGGGTGTGCCCTGGTTCTGGCCTTCGACGACCTGGAGGCCGACATCCGCACCGGCCGCCTTCATGCGGTCGATGATCCCCTTGAGGAACGGGTTGCCGCTGTTGTTGGGGATCGACATCATCTTCTTGCCGGCGGCACAGGCCTTGGCATCGAAGGGATCGCCGGGCGCGGTGAACACCGGCTTGGCGGAATAAGGGGCGAGGTTGGCCTTGGCGAGAGCCAGGCCGTCGGACGCCGCATCGGCAAAGACCGGGCTGGCAAACAGAGCCAGCGCAGCGCCTGCTGTAACTGAGGCTAGTAAGACACGTTTCTGCATGTGCGTTCTCCCTGCGCCACGCCTCGCCGCCCTTCCGGCGATTAAGCACGGCTATGAATGCGCATTCATTGATTGCGCATGCAAGGGGGAGTGTCAATCGGCTCCAGCACCGGAAGTGACGGATTTGTGGCGTGGGTATCTCGTCAAACGCCCTGTGGACAAGGCAGATGGAAAGTGCAAGCTATTGAAAGACTTGCCTGTACCCGCTAGTCATGGTCCTACAATGCATCAGTTGAATGCGTATTCGCGTTGCCCGGTACTGGTGAAAGTGAAGCGATGAAGCGGCAGAGGTCTCGATCCACATCTTTCGACGTTGCGGCGCTTGCGGGCGTCTCGCAGTCGGCCGTATCGCGCGCCTTCAACCGCGGCTCCAGCATCACCGAGGAAACCCGCCAGAAGGTGATCGAGGCAGCGCGGAAACTGAACTACGTTCCGAACTCGATCGCCAGCAGCCTCACCACCAAGCGCACCAATATCGTGGCGCTGATCCTGGGCAACATGGCCAACCCGTTCTACGTGCACGTGCTGCACACCTTCAGCCAGCGGCTGCAGGAGATGGGACGGCAGGTGCTGATCTTCACTGTGGATCCCGGCGCCGATTCCGACAATGCCATCATGCAGGTGCTGCAGTATCAGATCGATGGCGTGATCCTCACCGCCGCGCAGCTCTCGACGCGCATGACCAGCATCTGCCACGAGCGGGGCATCCCCATCGTGCTGTTCAACCGCTACATTCCCGGCAGCGACGCCTCAGGTGTGCGCTGCGACAACAGCGCGGGTGGCCGCCTGATCGCCGAAGCGTTCATCGCCGCCGGCGCCAAGACCTTTGCCATGATCACCGGTGATCCCAAGGGGACAACCAGCCAGGACCGCGTGCGCGGGTTTGTCGAACGGCTGCTCGAGGAGGGGATCAAGCGCGCCGATATCGAGGTGGCGGAGGGCAACTCGTCCTATGAGGGCGCCGTGACCGCCGTCATGAAATTGTTCCGCAACCGCACCAAGCCGCGGCCCGATGCCATCTTTGGCATCAACGACATCATGGCGATGGGGGCGATGGACACGCTGCGGCACCGGCTGGGCCTTCGCATTCCCGAAGACATCATGGTGGGGGGCTTCGACGATATCCCGGAGGCGCGGCGCATTCCCTACCAGCTGACGACGGTGCGCCAGCCGATCGACCAGATGGTCGAGGCGACCTTGTCGATCCTCCATCTGGACGATCCCACTCGGGCGATCGAGCGTGGCCTGGATCATCCGATCACCGGCAACCTGATCTGGCGCAACACCATCCCGGTACCGCCCGCCTACCGCTTTTCGCCGAACGAAGAGACCGACACGGACGCGGTGTAGCGCCGCCGGGGCCTTGAGATGAAAACGGGGACCGCGAGGTCCCCGTTTTGCGTTGTCACTCTGCCGCTTCGCGAACCGGTGGGGTGTAGCCAAAGTCGAAGGGCGGCGCGGGACCGCGCTCTTCCTTTGCCGCTTCGCGGCGCTTTGCACTGCCGGCAAGATCGGCCTCGTTATCGGCCGTCAGCACCACGCCATAGGCGGTTTCGGCCTGCTGGCGCGAGACGAGCCCGTAGCGTACGTCGCGGGCAACAATCGCCGGATCGCGCTCCAGCGGATCGCCCCAGCCGCCGGAACCGGCGGTCTTGAAGATGATGCGGTCGCCCGGGTTGACCTTGAGGTTGTCGATCTTGGACGGGATGCGCTCTGGCTCCGCCGCACCGACGCGCTGTATCCACTTGGACGAGGTCCCGCCATGGAGCCCGCCATTGATGCCCCAAGGCGGCACCACTTCGCGGTCGTCGTGGATCGAAACCTGGCCCTTTTCGAGCAGCCGGTAGACCTTTTCGATGCCGGCGCCGCCGCGATGGAGGCCTGGCCCACCCGAGTCCTGGATCGGCTGGTAGCGTTCGACCAGTACGGGATAGTAGTTTTCGATGTATTCGATCGGGGTCGCCGAAAACAGCGGCCACCAGGCGTGGCCATCAAAGCCATCGCCCTTGGGGCGGCCCGGCACGCCGCCGAACAGCAGCTCCATCAGCTGGAAGTATTTGCCGTTCTTGTCGGTACCCGAAAAGATGAAGTGCGGGCTGGTGCCATATCCGGCCGCCATCGAGAGCTGCGGCACGAACTTGCCGAGCGCGCCGGCCTGGCAGTCGAAGAACCTGGTGTGGGTATTGAGGCGGTTCGACAGCGCCGCCGGAAAGCGCGGGTTGAGCAGCGAGCCTTCGGGCAAAACGATCTCGAACAGGTCGTAGAATCCCTCGTTGAACAGTACCGACGGATCGAACGACATGATCATGTAGACGCCGAAGAAGAGTTTGCAGAGCCCTTCATGGATATGGAAGTTGATCGGGCCTTCGGCCTGGTCATCGGTACCGGTCCAGTCGAACACCGCAATGTCGCCACGCCGCGAAATGGTCAGCGTCATCTTGAACGGACCGTTGCCCAGCCCGTCATCGTCCACGTAGTCGGTAAAGCTCACCGGCTCTTCGGGGATGTACTTCTGGATCACCACGCGCATGGCCTCGCGGGTACGCTCCAGCAGCATATCGCAGGCGCTCATGTAGGTATCGCGGCCAAAGCGGTCGCAGAGTTCGCGCACGCGGGTCGAGGCGGTACGGCAGCCGGCGATGAGCGCCATCAGGTCGGCGCGGTTCATATCCGGGGTGCGCGAGTTGTTGAGCATGATCTCGAGCACGCCCTGGTTGAGCACGCCCTTGTCATAGATCTTGACCGGCGGCACGCGCAGGCCTTCTTCCCAGATGGTGCGGGCATTTGCCGGCATCGAGCCGGGCACGGTGCCGCCCACGTCCACCATGTGACCGAAGATCGAGGAGAAGCCGACCAAAACCTTCTCGTGGAAGATCGGCAGCATCACGCACCAGTCATTGTTGTGCGAGATGGAGCCCTTGGAGGCATAGGGGTCGTTCCAGACGAAGATATCGCCTTCGTTGAGATCGCCGCCGAACTTTTCGACCACCGACGGGATGTAGGAGCCGAACTGGCCCACGATCATCTGCCCGCGTTCGTTGCAGATCATCGGGAATTCGTCGTGCTGCTCGCGGATCACCGGGGAGAGCGAGATGCGCACGACGACACCATCCATCTCGAAGCGCGCGTTCTTGAGTGCGTTCTCGATGATGTCGAGGGTAATGGGATCGATTTTGGTTGCCATGGTCAGAGCCCCTTCGAAACCGGCCAGATCAGAATGTTACCGTGCGTGTCGACCTCGGCGTAGTGGCCGGGCAGCAGGACGGTGGTGGTGTCGTATTGCCGGATGATCGCCGGGCCGTCGACGCGATCGCCAACGCCGAGGCGGCTGCGATCGATATGCGGGGTATCCACCCACTTGCCGTCGAAATAGGCGGGGCGGGTTTCGATGACGCGGCTTGCCGCATCGCCGCTGCCGGTCGGGGCCTGTTCTTCAACCGGCGGGGTGGCGCCACGGGCGACAACGCGCAGGGCGACCAGTTCGACCGGCACGTGGAAGCGCACGCCATAGAGGCGTTCGTGGATGGCGTGGAAATCGGCGAGGATGGCGTCGAGGCTGCCCTTGGCCGCGACAGTGGCCGGGCTGACATCGACCGACACTTCAAAACCCTGCTGCTCGTAGCGGAGGTCGAGCGTGTAGTGGATCGAGGCGTCTGCAGCGGTGACTTCCTGCTCCTTGAGCCAGATCTTGGCCTTGGCTTCGAGCTCGCCAAAGCGGGACCATACGGTGGCGGGGTCGAGGCCGACGGTAGAGCGGATATAGGTCTGGACGAACTCGTTGCGGAAGTCCGCCTCGAGGAACCCAAGCGCGCAGAGCACGCCGGGATTTGGCGGCACCAGCACCGGGTAGCAGCCGAGCAGTTCAGCCAGCGCGTTGGCGTGCAGCGGACCGGCGCCACCGAAGGCGACAATGCCGAATTCACGCGGATCGAGCCCGCGCTGCACGGTGATGACGCGGAGCGCGCCGAGCATGACTTCATTGGCGATATCGATAATGCCCTTGGCTGCATCCTCGGGAGAAAGACCGATGGCCTCGCCGACACGTGCGACGGCAACGCGGGCCGCGTCGACATCGAGTTTCATGTCACCGCCGAGCAGCAATGGGGGCAGGTAGCCGAGCACGACGTTGGCGTCGCTCACCGCCGGCTCTGTGCCGCCACGGCCATACGAGACCGGACCCGGGCGGGCACCGGCCGAGCGTGGGCCGACGCGGAGCGAACCGGTCAATTCCGAGACGTCGGCGATCGAGCCGCCACCGGCACCGACCGAACGCACGTCGAGGGTGGGCACCTTGGCGGGGAACATGCCGACTTCGGTGGAGCGCGAGATCGTCGCCTCCCCGTCGATGATCACCGAAACGTCGGTTGAGGTGCCGCCCATGTCGAAGGCGAGGAGCTTCGAAAAGCCCGAGCGGCGCGACAGCATGACGGTGCTGGTCACGCCACCGGCCGGACCGGAGAGCACGGTATGCACCGGTCGCTCGGAGGCTGCTGCAGCGCTCATCAGGCCGCCATCGGAGCGCACGATATGGAGGCGGGCGCGCACGCCCTCGGCCTTCAGCCGGTCTTCGATGCGGGTCAGGTACCGGCGCATGATCGGGCGCACGTAGTCGTTCATCACCGTGGTGATGGCGCGATCATACTCGCGGAACTCGGGGAGGATGTCGGACGAGAGCGAGACAGGAATATTAGGATGGCGGGCCGCCACGATGTCGCGCAGGGCGCGCTCGTGCTCGGCGTTGGCATAAGAGTGCATCAGCGAGATGGTCAGCGCCTCGATGCCCGATGAGCAAAGGTCATCGATCAGCTTGGTAGCACCGTCGATATCGAGCGGCTTGACCACTTCACCCCGGGCATTCATGCGCTCGGAAATCCCGCGCGTATCGGCGAGCGAGGCCAGCGGATCCGGTTTGTCCATATTGATCCAGCCAAACAGCGGGCCGGGGGTCCAGGCCTTGGCAAGATGCAGGGTGTATTCAAAGCCCTCGGTGACGAGGAGGCCGACGCGGGCGCCCTTGCCTTCGAGCACCGCATTGGTGGCAACCGTGGTGCCATGAAGGATCAGATCAATATCGGAGGGCGAAATGCCGGCCTTCTCGCAGATCAGCTTCACACCCGCCGCAACGCCGATCGACTGATCTTCGGGAGTCGAAGGCGTCTTGGCCTGAAAAGTCCTCTGCGTTTTCTCGTCGTGCAGCAGAAGGTCGGTGAACGTGCCACCCACATCAACGCCAAGCCTCATTACAAACCCCTTATCGTTCACTGTGGCCGCAACGCAACCACCGGAGCGCTGCCATCTTGCATGCGCATTCAAAGCAGCATAAGACGCTCAAATCACTCTCCGCAAGGCCTAATATCGCAAGCGTTTCCGGATTTTCTTGAGCCCGCGCCGGGAGCGGTGATTTAGGGTGCTTGCATAGGCTTTCTTCCGCCAGATACAGACACATGCCATCTTTGACGCTCTACGATAAGGTTTGGAACCAGCACGTCGTCAAACAGTATGACGACGGCACGGCGCTGCTCTATATCGACCGCCATCTGGTCCAGGAGGTGTCGAGCCCGCAGGCCTTTGCGGGGCTGGTCGCCGACAATCGCCCGCTGCGCCGGCCGGATGCGCATATCGCGGTGGCCGACCACGCGGTGCCGACCCGGATGCGCCATCTGCCGCTGCCCGATGGCCTTGCCTCGCGCCAGGTCGCACGGCTCGAGGACAATTGTGCGCGCTTCGGCATCCACTACATCCCCATGAACGACCGGCGGCACGGGATCGTGCATGTCATCGGCCCGGAGCTTGGCTTCACCCTGCCGGGCGTGACGCTGGTGTGCGGTGACAGCCATACCTCGACCCACGGGGCGTTCGGTGCCATCGCCTTCGGCATTGGCGCCAGCGAATGCGAGTGCGTTTTTGCCACCCAGACGCTGCGCCAGCGCAAGCAGAAGACCATGCGCGTGCTGCTCAACGGCCACCTCGCGCCCGGTGTGGCCGTCAAGGACATCATCCTCGCGCTGATCGCCCAGATCGGCACCAATGGCGGCGTCGGCTACGCCATCGAATATGCAGGTTCGGCGATTGCCAGCCTGTCGATGGAAGCGCGGATGACACTGTGCAACATGTCGATCGAAGCGGGCAGCCGCGTCGGCATGGTGGCGCCGGATGAAACCACCATCGCCTACGTCAAGGGACGCCCGCTGGCGCCCGTGGGCGCTTCATGGGATGCGGCGGAAGCCTATTGGCGCAGTCTCGCAACCGACCCTGGCGCGCGGTTTGATCGTGAGGTCGGGCTCGACGTGTCGTCCCTGTCACCGCATGTCTCCTGGGGCACCAACCCCGGCGAAACCGCGCCGGTGTCGGGAGTCGTCCCCGATCCCGCCGCTGAGGCCGATCCGGTGCGGCGCGAAAAAATGGAGCGGAGCCTCCGCTACATGGACCTCGCGCCCGGCACACCGTTCAAGTCCATCGCCATCGACCGCGTCTTCATCGGCTCGTGCACCAATGGCCGGATCGAGGACCTGCGGCTCGCCGCCGGAATTGTCGCGGGCCGCACTGTGTCACCGAGCGTAACGGCGATCGTCGTGCCGGGCTCGGCGGCGGTGCGCTTGCAGGCGGAGGCAGAGGGGCTGGATCGTGTCTTCGTCGATGCGGGCTTTGAATGGCGCAACGCGGGCTGCTCGATGTGCGTTGCGATGAACGATGACCGGCTAAACCCTGGTGAACGCTGCGCCTCGACCTCCAACCGGAACTTTGAGGGCCGCCAGGGGCGCGGCGGCCGCACCCACCTGATGAGCCCGGTCATGGCGGCCGCAGCGGCCATCGCCGGTCACCTGACAGATGTTCGCAGCCTGGACACAGCCTTCAATGGATAAGTTCACCACCCTCACCAGCGTCGCAGCAGCTTTGCCCGAGGCGGATGTCGATACCGACATCATCTTTCCCGCCCGTTTTCTGCTGCTGCTGGACAAGGCCGGAGTGGGCGAGCACCTGTTCCATGAGCGGCGCTATCGGCCCGACGGCACGAAGACCGGGTTCGTCCTCAACACGCCGCCCTTCGATAGCGCGCAAATCCTTGTGGCAGATGCCAATTTTGGCTCGGGCTCGAGCCGCGAGCAGGCCGTATGGGCGCTCTCGGACTTCGGCATCCGTTGCGTCATCGCCCCCAGTTTCGGCGAAATCTTTTACGCCAACTGCTTCAAGAATGGTGTGCTGCCCATCGCCCTTGGCCCGGCCATGCACCAGCAGGTGATGGAGGCGGCCAAGAGCGGCGGGCCTATGACCATCGACCTCGAGGCGCAGACGATCTGGCTGCCCAACGGGCCGCTGCTGCATTTCGACATCGATCCCTACCGGCGCCGTGCACTGCTGCTTGGCCTCGACGAAGTGGGCGGTATCCTGGCCGACGATCTCGATGATATTGCCGCATTCGAGGCGAGACAGAAGCAGTCCCAGCCGTGGCTGGACCTCGGGGATGGCCGGCTCGATCGGCTCTTTAGCGACAAGGAAACTCCATGAGCGACGAGGATCTCTCGCAGAACTACAAGCGCGCCTTCGGCAAACGGATCGGTTTCGGCAAGCGCCCGGCGCTGCTGATGATCGATTTCGTTGAGGCCTATTTCGACCAGTTCTGCACGCTCTATGCGGGGGTGGAGGAGACGCTTGCCTCGGCCCTGCGGCTGCAGGCGGCGGCGCGGGCCGCGGGGGTACCGGTGATCTACACCAACGTCGTCTATAACAAGTCCGCCCTCAATGGCGGGCGCTTCTACCAGAAGTCGATGACGCTCCATAACTTCCTCGAAGGCAACCCGATGGGCGCCTGGCCCAAGGGGCTGGTGCCGGCCGACGACGAACTGGTGATCTCCAAGCAGTATCCCAGTGCGTTCTTCGGCACCTCGCTCGCATCGACGCTGACCACGATGGGGATCGACACCTTGATCCACACCGGCGTTTCGACCAGTGGCTGCGTGCGCGCCACCTGCGTCGATTGCTGCTCCTACGGCTTTATTCCGATCATTGTGCGCGAAGCGGTCGGTGATCGTCACCCCGCCCCGCACGAGGCCAACCTGTTCGATATGGACGCCAAGTATGGCGACGTCGTCAGCGAGGCCGAAACTCTCGCTTACTTGAACGCGCTAGGACAGAACCAATGAGCAAGCCCAGCCTCCGCGCTGCCCTCGAATCCGGCGAGTTTGTTGCCGCCCCCGGCATCCACGACATGATCACCGCGGTGGTGAGCAACAAGGTGGGCTTTGATTTCGTCTATGCGACAGGGTTCTGGATGACGGCTTCGGCCTACGGCCTGCCGGACGCGGGCATCGCCAGCTACACCCAGATGGTTGATCGCGTGGCAACACTCTGCCGCACCGCGAACGCCTCGGTGATCGCCGATGCCGATACCGGCTATGGCGGGCTGCTGAACGTCCACCACACGGTGCGCGGCTATGAGGAAGCAGGCGCGATTGCCATCCAGATCGAGGATCAGGAATTTCCCAAGAAGTGCGGCCACACCCCGTTCAAGCGCGTAGTGCCAACCATCGACATGGTGGAAAAGATCAAGGTGGCGATCGAAGCGCGCCGCAGCACCGAAACGCTGATCATCGCCCGCACCGACTCCCGGCAGACCGACGGGTTCGAAGGCGCGGTCAAGCGCGGCCTGGCCTACGCGGAAGCTGGGGCGGATATCGTCTTTCTTGAGGCGCTGGAGAGCGAAGCCGAGATGCGTGAGGCCTGCAAGCGCATCAACAAACCGATGATGGCCAACATGGCCGATGGCGGCAAGACGCCGATCCGCAGCAAGGCCGAACTCGCCGATATCGGCTACAAGCTGGCGATCTTCCCGTCGGCGACCGGCCTCGCCGCCGCAGCAGCTGCCGAGATCGCGCTCAATGTGCTGAAGACCGAGGGTACCTCGAAATCGCCCAACAGCAAGCTGTTCAGCTTTGCCGAATTCAACAGTCTCATTGGCTTTGAAGAGGTCTGGGCGTTCGAACGCCGCTGGGCCCGCGACGGCGAGCAGACCACCAAATGAGCCGCATCGCCTGTATCGGTGCAGGGACTGTCGGCCGGGCGTGGGGCGTGGTGTTTGCCCGCGCCGGCCACGACGTGATGCTGTACGACGCGCTGCCGACGGAGGTGAACGACCGCGCCCTGCCGCTGGCCCGCCAGACCATCGAACTGCTGGCCCGGGCCGGCATGCTCGAAGAGCCGGTGGAGGTCGTGTTCGCCCGCCTGCACCCGGCGGCCAGCATCGCAGAAGCGGTAACGGGCGCGGCCTATGTGCAGGAAAGCGTGCGCGAGGACCTTGCCACCAAGCGCCAGGTCTTTGCCGAGATCGCCGCCCATGCCCCGGCCGATGCGATACTTGCGTCATCGACTTCGGCGCTGCCGGGGTCGGAGTTTCTGGGCGGCCTGCTGGATCCCGGCCGGGCGCTTGTCGCCCATCCGGTCAATCCGCCATCGTTGATCCCGCTGGTTGAACTGTGCGGCACGCAGTGGACGCGGCCGGAGACGATCGACGCGGCACGGCAGCTGCTGACCACCGCGGGCATGCGGCCGATTGTGCTGCGGAAGGAAATCGAAGGCTTCATCCTCAATCGCCTGCAGTTCACCCTGGTGGCCGAGGCCCTGCACCTCGTGGGGGAAGGCTATTGCACGCCTGAAGACATCGACGCGGTGCTGACCGATGGCCTGGCGCTGCGCTGGGCCTCGATCGGCCCGTTCGAGGTTGCGCACCTCAACGCTCCGGACGGGTTGCAGGGGTTCGTCGATCGCCTCGGCCCGATGATGAAGCGGCTCGGGGCGTTGGCGCAGACCGATTATGACTGGACGCCGGCGCAGGTCGCCACAGCGCACGCCGAACTGGCAAAGCGCATTCCAATCGAACAGATCGCCGAGCGGCAGGCCTGGCGGGATCGTCGCATCCTGGCGTTGCGCAAGCTGAAACAGGATGACGCCGACGGCCAGGCATGACCTGCCAGCACCTCTGCGCTTCCGCTGCCTGACACTCTCTTGGCTGTCGGAGTTGGAGAGCAAGCCAAGCATCCTTTTCAAGGACCATTCGGACTACAGGCGACTTCGGCGTGAGGGCATGCTCGCCCCGCCCTATTGCGAACCTCGAAAACACCGACCCCTGAGCCGGGTGGCCCCGCGACCGCGCCGTCCCGGCCGCCCGCCCCAACTGGCTGGGTGCTGCCAGACCATCTCGCCCCATTGCCGCTTGCCTAAGTCTGCTCTTCGCGCCTAAGCAGGACGCAAAGTTGCTGCGGAGTTCCTGTGGTCACCCTCAAAGAAATCGCCAAAGTTGTGGGCGTCTCATCGGCGACGGTGTCGCGCGTGCTCAATTTTGATCAGACGCTCGCGGTCAGTGCCAAGACGCGTCAGGCCGTCATCGAAACGGCTCAACTGATGAACTACGAGCCGCCGCGCGCCCGCAACCGTGCCAACCAGCAGGGGCTCAGTAAAATCGCGCTTGTGCACTTCCTGCGCCCCGAGCAGGAGTTCGTTGATCCCTACTATGTCGCACTGCGGCTGGGGATCGAGAGCCGCTGCCAGGCGCTGAAGATCGAGACCGTCAAGGTCTATCACACCGACCGCCAGCCCGATGCGTCCCTGCTCCAAGGTGCGTCTGGGATCATCGCCATCGGCCGGCACGACGACGACGAAATCGCCTGGCTCAAGCGGCACAACCGCAACATCGTCTTCGCCGACTTCAGCCCACCTACCGACGAATTCGACTCCGTCGAATCCGATCTGATGCTTGCCACCCGCAAACTGCTTCAGGCGCTGACTGCGGCCGGTTACCGCCGCATCGCCTTCGCTGGCTGGACCGATGTCTATGACGGGGTGCCATCGGCGGTGCCCGAACGGCGTTGCCGGGCCTACATGCAATGGGCGCGCGAGGCCGGTGTCTTTGACGAACGCATTTGCCTGTCGGGCACCAAGACCGAAGGGAGCGGCTATCACCTTACGCGCCAAATTCTTTCGGAGAAGGATCGTCCCGACGCGCTGATCACCGCCAATGACAACATGGCCATCGGCGCATACCGCGCCATTCACGAGATGGGGCTCCGCATTCCCGACGATATCGCCGTCGCGAGCTTCAACGATATTTCGGTGGCCCAATTCATGAACCCGCCGCTCACCACCGTGCACCTCGCCGCCGAGGAGATTGGCGAAAGTGCGGTTGAATTGCTTTTGGAGCAGGCCGGCGGCCGCGAATTGCGCAAGCGGATAACGCTTGCGACCAACGTGCGCTGGCGCGGAAGCACCCGGACGCCGAACGCCTGAAACGGCCACACTAAATTTTTACTGAAAACTTGCGTGCCCTTCCGACCTCCGCTAACAATTGCGCAGAGGCGGGAGCGAACCCGCCCCATTCTGGGAGGAATGCAATGAATTTCAGTTCGACCGGCATTTGCCGGGCGCTTGGCTTTGGTCAGTCGACAACGTCGCGGTGACCATTGTGGCGCGCCTCGTTCGCGTTCCGTCGCGTCGATAGCCTTCGTCGAATTTGCAGGGCCGCAACCGAGCCAATGCTCGGGGCGGTGCAGCCCAAGGCGCCATCCAAGGCGGTCAGGCTGAGAGGATTGGTTCTATCTCTTTAGGCGGCAAACATGACCGCGGGGAGGGGAGGGGATGTCAGGCATAAAATTGGCCCCGAGGCGGAAGTCTTTTTGGCGGCAGGTCACCGACAGCAAGGTTCTCTTGCTCATGTGTGTCCCTGCGGTCGTCTTCTTCATTATCTTCAACTATGCCCCGCTTCCCGGCGCGTGGATCGCCTTCACCAATTTCAACTACCGCGACGGTATCTTCGGCAGCCCGTTCGTGGGGTTCAAGAATTTCGAGTTTCTCATCAAGTCCGGCCAGCTCTGGACCCTGACGCGCAACACGATCCTCTACAATCTCGCCTTCATCGTGCTCGGCAACATCCTGCAGATCGCCATCGCGATCATGCTCAACGAAATCCGGCTGCAGTTGTTCAAAAAGATCAGCCAGGCCGTGATGTTCCTGCCGTTCTTCATTTCGGCGGTGCTGGTCGGCGTCATCGCCTTCAATCTGCTGAACTACGATACCGGCGCGCTCAACGCGCTGATCAAGCAGACCGGCGGCGACCCCATCAAGATCTACTCGATCGCTGGCGCCTGGCCGATCATCATCATCATGGTGCATCTGTGGCAGAGCACCGGTTACGGCTCGATCGTCTACTTCGCTGCCATCATGGGTATCGACCGCGGCATGTATGAAGCGGCCACTATCGACGGTGCCTCTGCCTGGCAGCGCATCCGTTTCGTCACGCTGCCCAACCTCAAGCCAACCTTCATCATCCTAGTGCTGTTCTCGCTGGGCAGCATCATGCACGGCAATTTCGGCCTGTTCTGGAACCTCGTTGGCAACAACGCCTCGCTGTTCCAGACCACAGACATCATCGAGACCTCGGTCTACCGCATGGTGCTGTCGCAGAACAATTTCACCACTTCCACCGCCGTGGGTCTCTACCAGTCCCTGTTCGGCTTCGCTCTGGTCATGATCGCCAATGGTGTCGTGCGCCGGATCAACAGGGACTACGCGTTGTTCTGACATGGCAATAGAGTCACGCCCCACCACCGCACAATCTGCCAGCCCGGGTCTCGCTGCCCCAAGGCGCCGCCGCAACATGAACATGTCGAGAAGCGACATCGTTCTGAAGGTGATCTCCTATGCCGTGGTCACGCTCTTTGCCGTGTTCTGCCTGCTGCCATTCGTGCTGATGCTGTCGGCGTCACTGTCGAGCGAGGCCGCCATCCGCCAGAGCGGCTTCGGCATTCTGCCCAAGGACTTCTCGCTCACGGCCTACGAATACATCTTCAAGGCGCCGCGCCAGATCATTGGCTCGTACATCGTCACCATCGTGATGACGACCTTCGGGACGGCCATCGGTCTGTTCGTGATTTCGATGACGGGATACGCCCTGCATCGCCGGGATTTCCCGTTCCGCGATCACATCTCGTTCTTCATCTATTTCACGACGCTTTTTTCGGCCGGTCTGGCGCCTACCTTCCTGTGGGTGGCCCGCGACCTTGGCCTGCGCGGCAACTACCTCGCGGTTTTCCTGCAGTTGCTGATGACGCCGTGGCTCATCATCCTGATGAAGAACTTCATGCGCACCGTACCTTACGAGATCGTCGAATCCGGCAAGATCGACGGCGCCGGCGATTTTCGCATCTTCATGCAGCTGTGTCTGCCGATGATGAAGCCCGCGCTCGCAACCATCGGCCTGTTCCTGGCGCTGAGCTATTGGAACGAGTGGTACCTCTCCTCGCTCTATCTGGGCAGTTCGGTCGAGTTCAAGCCGCTCCAGTACCACCTGTACAACCTGATCAACACAGCCAATGCCCTGCGCAATTCCGTGGCCGGCTCGAACGTCAGCATCACGGATCTGCCGAGCAATACCTTGAAGATGGCGAGCGCGATCGTGGCCACCGGCCCGATCCTGCTGCTCTACCCATTCGTCCAGAGATACTTCGTCAGCGGCATCACCATCGGCGCGGTGAAAGGATGACGGCGAAGTAGACGTAGACTGAACGAACCAAAATAATGGGAGGAATTTAGATGCGAACAACAAATATCATCAAGGTGGGAGCGGCCATCCTGGCGCTCGGGATCAGTGCGACAGCGCTCATGGGCAGCGCTATCGCCCAGGATCCGCCCACCGAAATCACCATGCTCACCATGGGCGACAAGCCGACCAACGGCCGCCTTGAGGCGATGCTCGAAAAGCTGAACGAACGTCTGATTCAGCAGGCAAACGTCAAGCTGAAGATGTTCTACATCGAGTGGGCGGACTGGCAGACCCAGTACAACGTCCAACTGCTCTCGGGTGATGACAATGTCGACCTGATCGCGACCGCGACGGACTGGCTCTATGCCTGGGAAAACGCCGAAAAGGGCGCATTCCTGCCGCTGACGGAGGACATGCTCAAGGCCCACGCCCCCAAGACCTGGGCGCAGGTTGACGCCGCCGGCCACTGGGACCTCACCAAGCTTTCTGACGGCAAGATCTACTTCATGCCCGAGGATAACTACTCCCAGTACACCAACCACGGCTTCTTCTACCGTGGCGACTGGGCCAAGGAAGCAGGCTTCGAAAACGGCGAAATCACCAAGTTCGAAGATTTCACCAAGTACTTCGAGTGGGTGAAGGCCAACAAGCCGGATGCCTATCCGTGGGACGTCGCCGGCTCCAACGAGGCCGCACTGACCGGCTATATTCAGGGCCACACCGATCTGCAGCCGCTGCAGGGCGTGAACGCCGGCAATTTCGCCCCGTTCCACACCTCCTCGTCCGACCCCTACAAAGTGACGTCGTGGTACATGGAAGGTGACGCGCTGCTCGCCGCCGCCGAACTGGCCAAGAAGTGGAACCAGATCGGCGTCTGGCGCGAGGATGCGCTGAACTACGATGGCGACACCCGCGAGGAGCTCTATGCAGGTCAGTCCGGCGTGGAACAGCACCACACCCAGACCTACGTCAACGACATCGTTCACAACATGAACGAGAAGCAGCCCGGCTCCGACCCGAAGTTCTTCTACTGGGGCCAGGAGAACGGCAACTTCTACAAGGACATCTTCACGCACGGTGCCATGGCGGTCAGTGCCAAGTCCAAGAATCCTGAAAAGGCGCTTGAGGCCTATGACCTCATCCGCAATGACATGGAAGACTACCGGCTCTTCAACTATGGCATCGAGGGTGTCGACTATCTCGTCACCGCCGATGGCAAGCTGGGCTTCCCTGAAGGCTACAACTCTTCAACCGACAGCCTCGGCACCGACTACTGGTGGGGCCGCATGAACGAGTTCGAACTTCCCAAGACCACTGATGCGCCCATCAAGGCCGATTTCATCGCCAAGCTTGATAAGGTCGCCAAGGACTACCCGTACTCGACGCTGGTCATCAACAAGTCTGGCATCGACTCGACCTTGGCGGCCATGAGCGCCGTGCTGTCCGAGTACATCCCGCAGCTCGAATACGGCAAGTTCGACGACCCGGCTGCGGCCATCGCCGAGATGCGCCAGAAGCTCAAGGACGTTGGCTACGAGGACGCCCGTTCCGCTATCCAGGCGGACATGGACGCATGGGCCAAGGAACGTGGCCTGAAGTAAGCACCTGACCAGGGATCGGGCGGGTCAGCGCGGAAGCGCCAGACCCGCCCGATCTCGCCGGAAGCAGGCCTTCTGGAAGGATTGACGCGTGGATAATCTGTTTTCGGCGGATTCTGCCCTGATGCGCGGCCTGACTGTGGTCGCTGATGTGATGATCCTCAACCTCGTGTTCATCGTCACGTCTCTGCCGGTCGTCACCCTCGGCGCCTCGCTCACGGCTCTCAACTTCACCGCTATGCGCATCGCCAAAGGTCAGTGCAATTCGGTGACGGGCGACTATTTTCGCTCGTTCCGCCAAAACTTCCGCCAGGCAACATTGGTTGGCCTGGTGCTCGCGCTGCTTGGGCTCGTGCTGGCGGCCTGGTACAGCGTGATCACCAACCTCATGTCGGGCGCCGCTGAATTCGCGCTGCTGGCAATCTGGTACATCCTCGTCTTCATCCTGGCGACGACGGCCCTCTTCGCCTTCCCCTATCTCGCCAGTTTCGAGGGCCGCACCCGGGAGGTTCTGCGCAATGCGCTCCTGCTCTCGGGCAAGCACCTGCTGACCTCGCTGCTGGCGCTGGCCCTCATCGCGCTCAGCCTGGGCGTCACCATCTTTTTCCCGCACGTGACCGGTTACGGCATCGGCTGGCTGGCGATCGGCTTTGCCGGCATCGCCACCATCAACGGCATCCTGTTTGCGCGCGTCTTCAGAACCTATCTCGCCACCTCAAGATCCAACCCGGCTTAAGGGTCGCTCCCTCATGCGCACATTCGATATCCGCCAGTGGACCTTCATCCTCGCGGATGAGCCCGATGCCTGGGCAAAAGGCTTTGATGACACCGGCTGGCGCACGCTCACTGTTCCGCACGACTGGAGCGTCGAGCAGCCGTTCTCGTCCTCTTGGTCAAGCGGCACCGGCTACCTGCCCGGCGGCATCGGCTGGTATCGCGCTCACATCGCCCTGAGCACGCTCGGTGAGGTTGCGGGCACGCTTGCCCGCTTGGTCTTTCACGGTGTCTACAAGAACGCCCAGGTCTGGGTGAACGGCTATCACGTCGGCGGGCGTCCCTCGGGCTATGCCGAGTTCTCCTTCGACCTCACCGAAATCCTCTCCTATGCCAACGGCGACGATCTCGTCATCAGCGTGCGGGTCGAGCACACCGACATCTCCGATTCCCGCTGGTACAACGGTTCGGGCATCACCCGGCGTGTCTCCCTCGAGCTGCACCAGGCGCTGCGTGTCAAAGAGCACGGCACGACGTTCACGACGCTCTCGGCCGACGCGGCTGCCGCCTCAATCAAGGTCGCGACCACGCTGGTGAATGACGCCGCCGAGACCGTTACGGCACACGTGCGCCATGATCTGCGCTCTCTCGCATCCGAACGCACCCACCGGTTCGAGGCCGAATTGCAGGTGCCCGCCGGCGGCTTCGCAGATGCCATAGTCACCACAGAGGTGCCGCAGCCCGAACTCTGGTCCGACACCTCCCCGTCGCTCTATCGCCTCACCACCACCCTCGTCTGGTCAGCGGCGGGCAGTGAGCACCAGGCCGTCTACGAAGAGACTGTCGGCATCCGCACGTTCCGTTTCGATGCTGACCACGGCTTTTCGATTAATGGCGAAGCGCGCAAGCTCAAGGGCGTCTGCCTCCACGAGGATGCCGGTTGTCTTGGCACTGCCGTTCCCAACGCCGTGTGGTTGCGCCGCCTGCTCAAGCTCAAGCACATGGGCTGCAACGCTGTGCGAATGGCGCACAATCCGCATGCCCCAGAGCTCTATCGGATGTGTGACGCGCTCGGCTTCTTCGTCATCGATGAAGCTTTCGATGAGTGGGAGAACGCCAAGAACAAGTGGTGGCAGGGCCACAACGTCTATCCGCCGCGCCATCAGGGCTATGCCAAGGACTTCCACGATTGGCACGAGCGCGACCTTGTCGCCATGGTCGGCGCCCATCGCAACCACCCCTCGATCATCGCCTGGAGCATCGGCAACGAGATCGACTACCCCAACGACCCTTATGCCAGCGCCATGTTCGAGGCGATGACTGGCAATAATGACGCCAACAAATCGGCCAAGCAGCGCGCTTACGATCCCAACCGTCCCGACGCGCGCCGGCTGCCCACTCTTGCGAAAAGGCTGGCCGCGATCGTCCGGCAGAGCGACCCCACGCGTCCGGTAACGGTGGGCGCGGCCTTCCCCGAACTCTCGCGCCACACGGGTTTCTTCGATGAGCTCGACGTCGTCGGCTATAACTACAAGGAATACCTCTACGAGGGGGACCACGCCCATCTGCCGCACAAGCCGCTCTTGGGCAGTGAGAATGGCCATCGCTACACCGACTGGCTGCATGCCGCCGAAAAGGACTACATCGCCGGCCAGTTTCTCTGGACCGGCATCGACTACCTTGGCGAGGCGCACGGCTGGCCCATCCACGGTTCGGGCGCCGGGCTGCTCACAATAGCCGGCTTCGAAAAGCACACCTATCACCTGCGGCGCAGCTGGTGGTCAGACGCGCCCGTGGCCCATATCGTCACCCGGCCCTATGTCGATGAGGCCGACAAGAACTTCTGGTCACACCCGATTGCCCGCAACTGGAACGACACCGCCGGGTCGGCCATCGAAGTTCTGTGTTTTACCAATAAGGGCACCCCGCGCCTGACCTGCGGCGAGCAAGAGATTGCCCTGACCCACGATGCGGAGCACGGCTATTGGGTTGCCGTCATGCCACCCAACCGCGACCCGTTGGTGCTTGAAGCGCTGCGCGACGGCGCGGTGGTCGCACGTGACCATCTCCGGCCGACAGAGGAGGCGGCAAAGCTTGACGCCGTGGTCTGGCAGGCGCCCGCCGACGCCGTCCGCCAGTGCGCCGATGCCGGCCTCGCAACCGACGACGTCATCCAGATCGAATGCACGCTCCGCGACGCTCAGGGCAACATCGCCTGCGACGAGCGCATGGTGTCAGTCGAGGTCGAGGGCGGCACGCTGCTCGGGCTCGAGAATGGCGATCTCCGCGACAATACCGCCTATACCTTGCCGCAACGCCGCACCCTTGATGGCCGCCTCATTATCTACGTTCGCCCCAACGGCCGCGCCATCGTCCGCCTGAACGTACCGGGTCTTCCAGATATCCGGCTGTAGTGCGCGTGATCGCCTGCCAGCCGGGCACACAACCAATTGCCGACTTACCGTTTTTTGAAAAGGAACATCAGATGCTCAAATCGCTCGTCACCCTCCAAACCCTCCTCCCCTCCAGCCTGCAGGGCAGCCTCTGAAATGTTGATTGATCTCAAGGACAAAGTCGCCATCGTCACCGGCGCCGGTCGCGGCATCGGCAATGAAATCGCACGCACCCTGGCCAGTGAGGGCGCCATCGTCGTCGTCACCGATATCCGCCAGGAACTGCTCGACGAAGTCGCCGCCGAATGGCAGCGCAACGGCTGGGCCGGCCTGCAGCTGCTCTGCGACGTCCGAAAAGCCGAAGACAACCGCGCCGTCGCGGCCGAGGTGGAAAGGGCCTTCGGCCGCATCGACATTCTCGTCAACAATGCTGGTGTCGCCGGCGGCGCCCGTGTTGAAGAACTTTCCGAGGAGGTCTGGGACCTCAACATGGATATCAACCTCAAGGGCACATTCCTGATGTGCCAGGCAGTGATCCCGACCATGAAGCGCCAGCAGTCTGGCCGGATCCTCAACGCCTCATCCTTTGCCGCCATCATCCCCTCGATCGGCGGCGCAGCCTATGCTGCCTCGAAATCCGGCGTTGAAGCTTTCACCCGCGTTCTGGCCGGCGAGCTGGGCCCGTTTGACATCACCGTCAACTGCTACGCCCCCGGAATGATCCCCACCGGCATGAACCGCTTCGCTGAACGAAACGACGTCGACAAGGGCCGCCTGCTCGATACCCTGACCCTCCGCCGCTGGGGCAGCCCCAAGGACGTCGCCCAGCTCATCTGCTTCCTGTCGTCCGATCTGGCTTCTTATATCACCGGCACAATGATCGACGTTTCTGGCGGCAAATTCGCCACCCAGATGCCCTGGGCCGCCCACCGCCCTGGCTGACCAATTTCCAATCGCGCGGCGTTCGTCACACATGGACGCCGCGCGATGGCTTGCCAGCAACAGGAACTGTCAACTTTACCCTCAGTGCCAGCCAACCCGCCGACCGCTTCAGGACGGAAGGGCGAGCGGTCCCGGATCTCGGTTGCAGATGAGCTGGCCGTTCTCGACGGTGAGCTTGGCCCAATGGATCACGGTGCGGCGCCGCGCGGCTTCGTTCGCGTCCACGATATGCTCGCCGTCCCAATGCGGATGCGTGAAATAAAAGAGCGCCGCCCAGTCTCCGGCCACCACAACCTGCCCGTGCCGCCCAATCTGACGATCAAGGGGGTCGGCGCCAGGGGAATCGAGAACAATACCCTGCCGTTGCCAAGCGCGGGCATCGCTGGAGCGGTAGACCCCCTGTCCGCGCCACTCGTCGACGATCATCCAGTAGCTGCCGCCCAATTCAAACACATTGGGGCCTTCATGGCCCACGCCGCCCGACTTGTTGCCTGGTATCGCCTCGCCTTCAACCTGCCAGTCAAACAGATCCGGGCTGCTTGCGACCCAGCTCCCGGAGCCATGCCCCTCGTCCTTGTACCACAGCCGGTAAAGCCCATCCGGGCACAGCGTCACTGCGGCGTCGATGACGAAGTTGGAACTCAGTTGCAAAGGTCCATGCCGCGTCCAGGTCTCAAGGTCCGAACTGGTGAAATGCACGATATGACGCTCATGCCCCGCCCAGCGATCCGGCGTTCCGACAACATAGCTCAGGTACATGTGGTAGGCACCGCGCGCCCAAATGACCTCCGGTGCCCAATGGGTGTTCAGCCCGGCATCGTTCGGATCATCCAGTCCTGCGACCGTACCGCGATACTGCCAGCTACCACCGCCATCGTACGACGAAGCCATGCCGATCGGGCTGCCATGAACCCATTCGACACCCGGACCATCGTGGTTGGCGCGCCGAACGGTGTAAAACATCACCCACTCACCGGTACCCCGACGACGGATGACAGTCGGGTCGGCAGCGCCGTCCAGTTCGGGATCCGAAAAGATTGGTGCCGACACGCTTTCCTCCACTGCATCCAAGTGGCCGGACTTTTGCCATCGATGACCGGGTTTAACAATCGGCACGCCTTGATGCGATACCGGCAATACATCTCGCTGCCAGCGGCGGCTCGGCACCGGGTGCCTAGTTTGCAGTGTATCCCCATCAATGTCACGAGAGGCTATGCTCTGGGGGATGCTCATCAAGGCCCGGGTATCGGCTTAAAGCACTCGTCTAGACGGACGCCCAAGGCCCTGATATCGGCCGTTCCCTATCCCGACCCGTGGATGGTGCGCATGAAGACGCGTCTGCGTTACACTGAAGACACCGACTAGAGAGGTTACCATGGTCAAAGCAGCATTTATCGGCCTCGGCGTGATGGGATATCCCATGGCCCGCCACCTCAAGGCCAAGGGTCACGAGGTTACTGTCTATAATCGGACCACGGCCAAGGCGAAAAAGTGGGTCGAGGAAAATGGCGGGCGCTTTGCTGCCACACCGTGCGAAGCCGCTGCCGGGCAGGAAATCGTCTTCGCCTGTGTCGGCAATGACAACGACTTGCGCGAAGTGACGCTCGGAGCCGATGGGGCATTTGCTGCGATGGGCAAGGGCACCCTGTTCGTCGACCACACCACAGCCTCCGCCGATATCGCGCGTGAACTGCATGCCGCCGCGCTTGCGCTGGGGTTTGATTTTCTTGATGCGCCAGTCTCCGGCGGCCAGGCCGGTGCCGAGAACGGGCAACTGACGGTAATGGTTGGCGGCGATGATGCGCCGTTCGAGCGTGCCCAGCCGGTGATCATGTCTTTTGCTAAAGCGTGCCGGCTGCTGGGGCCGTCAGGCTCGGGCCAGCTCGCCAAGATGATGAACCAGATCTGCATCGCCGGCGTCGTCCAGGGCCTCGCCGAGGCCGTGCACTTCGGCAAGAAATCGGGCATGGACATCGAGGCGGTCATCGAAGTCATCTCCAAGGGTGCCGCCCAGAGCTGGCAGATGGAAAACCGCTACAAGACCATGAACGCGGGCAAGTTCGACTTTGGCTTTGCCGTGGACTGGATGCGCAAGGATCTCTCGATCGTTTTGGACGAAGCAAGGAACAATGGTGCGAGGCTCCCGCTCACCGCGCTGGTCGACCAGTTCTATGCTGAGGTGCAGTCGATGGGCGGCAAGCGCTGGGACACATCGAGCCTCCTCGCCCGCCTCGAACGCTAGCGGTCATCCGGCCATACCCCGGCAGTCAGGTTCAATTCGGCTATAAGGTACGTTCATGTGCCCTCTTGCGGGCTGCAAGGCACGGACCTAGCCCTATTTCCCTCAGTATCGCGGCCAGTGCCGCTAACAAGCAGGTCTTTGAAGACTCATGGCAAAAACGATCGTCATTTTTGGATTTGGGCCGGGCATTTCCACCGGCGTTGCAGAAAAATTTGGGGCCGAGGGCTTCCAGGTCGCGCTGGTCGGCCGCACTCAAGCCCGGCTTGAGAGTGGTGTCGCGGCGCTGGTCGCAAAGGGTATCAAGGCCGCGAGCTTCATCGCCGATGCCGGCAAGCCTGCTGAGATCATCGCCGCGCTCGCAGCGGTCAAGACGCAACTGGGGCCGGTCACCGCTATCCAGTGGAACGCCATCGGCGGCACCGAGGCCCCCGACCTGCTCGCCGCCAACCCGGCGGCACTGAGCGCAGTCTTCAACGTCGCCGTTGTTGGGCTGCTTACCGCCGTCCAGACCAGCCTGCCTGATCTGAAGGCTGCCGGCGATGGCGCGGTGCTGATCACCAACGGCGCCTTCGGCGATCTCAACCCCCAGATCGACGGCTACGCTGTCATGAGCAAGAACGCCGGCATTGCCCTGGCCAATGGCGCCAAGCAGAAGCTGGTGGGCCTCCTGGTGCAGCAGCTGCAGGCCGAGGGTGTCTATGTCGGGCAGATCACCATCGCCGGCACCATCAAGGGCACCGGCTGGGAAGGCGAGAACCCCATCGCGCCATCGACCGTGGGTGACAAGTTCTGGGAGCTCTACAAGAGCCGCGGCGAGAGCTACGCCCGCCTGTCGTAAGGCGCCCTTCGGGAGCGGAGAAATCAATGCGTTTGTCCGCTCCCCGCTTGGCGTAGCACGGCAAACACCCTATCGTCGCCGGCACCGCCGGCAGTGATCCACAGGCGGCGTTTGATTGTTGCAGGTGTCGCTTTGGACGTGAGTTTTGCTTTTCAACCCGGCGCACTCGATCGTGCGGCGCACCTGCGTGCATCCGACACCGCCCATCGCGATCCGGCCGCCCGAACCCTGGTGTTCTGGCGCGGCAAGCTGTTGCTCGATGCCGAGGGCCAGCCGCTGCGTATCCCGCTCGATCACCCGGCGCTGAAGGACTGCCGCGACGCGCCGCTGCTGCTGGGCCTCGGCGATGACGGTCCCCGCTTCGCCGCCGATCTCGCGCTGTTCCAGCCGCACGAGGATGCGGCGACAGTTGGCCAGTTCACCGATGCGAGCCTGCAGGTCCACCCCAGCTTCCCTGGCGCACACTTTGGCGAAATCCGCGGCGTCATGGCCAACCTATCGCCCCTCGATGGTGAGTGCGTGGCCGTTGGCCGCGCGCTGCAGAGCTGGCACGGCACGCACCGCTTCTGCGCCAATTGCGGCGCCCCCAGTGGGGTCGAACTCTCCGGCTGGCAGCGCAAGTGCCCCGCTTGCGCCACCCAGCATTTCCCCCGCACTGATCCGGTGGTGATTATGGCCATCACTCACGGCGATCGCCTGCTGCTCGGTCGCGGGCCAAGCTGGCCCGAGCGCATGTATTCGCTGCTTGCCGGTTTTGTCGAACCGGGCGAGACCATCGAGGCGGCGGTGCGCCGCGAAACCCTCGAAGAGTCTGCCGTTCGCGTTGGCCCGGTCAGCTATGTCGCCAACCAACCCTGGCCGTTCCCGATGTCACTGATGTTCGGCTGCCATGGCGAGGCCCTGACCGACGCGATCACCACCGATCCGATCGAACTCGCCGACGCCCGCTGGGTCACCCGCAGCGAGGTGCATTCCATCCTTGCCGGTGAACATCCCACCATCGCCGTCCCCCGCAAGGGTGCTATTGCCGGTGCGTTGATCACCGCCTGGGCCAACGGCAACCTTCTGACGCCCGGCACATTTCCGCGCTGAGACGCCGCTGCGCGCTATCTTGCCGTCAATTGGCGGGGCCGGTGCCAGCGTCGCCCCCAAAGCAACGGGAAACGGACCTTGTCGGCGGTCCTTTCGGGATATTCTGAAAGCGCTCAGAAGTGTGGAGATTTATGCGCGGCTAGAACTTATCTCAATTATAACAACGCGTTAACACTGTCGTGTGACCCTCGCTCCATTGTTTTAAATCCTAGAAGGGGACGACAATGGCTTGGGGCTTTTCTTTTTCTAAAATGCGGCTTGGGACCAAACTCGCGACTATGTCCGGTTTGGGTATTGTCCTGATTTCAGCAGTCGTCGGCAGCAATCTCTACGGCGTCATAAACAGCAATGCGCTGGACGCCAGAGCCGACAATCAAGTGTCGATCAGCCGGTCGGTGATGAACGCAAAAGTCAGCATGCGCGAGACGCAGATGGCGGCGCGCGATATGCGTCTCTCCCAGTCGCCCGATGAGGCGGAAGCCGCCCTCGCCAGCGAGCACGAGAAATCGGATGCTATGAAGGCCGCGCTCGACGACGCCAAGTCGCGGATGAGCCTCGCCGCCAATATTGAGCGCGTGGACAAGGCACTCGAGTCAGCTGCCACCTACCTGCAGTTGAATGCCGATCTGCTCCCCATCCTGAAGCAGCAGATGGCCTTGCCTCCGGGCAGCAGTGACCCCTCGCTGGCAGCCAAGCGTACCGATATCGAGGCGCAGCTGAAGCTGGCCTCCGCCGTCACCGTCACCCAGTTCGACGAAATCGTCACAGCTACCACACAAGTCGAAGCCGAGGCCCAGGACGCAGCCGGCGCCCAGACGTCGCAGTCAATGCTGGTCGGTCTGGTGCTCGGCGTCATCGCCATCCTCGTTATGATCGGCTCTGCCATTTTCGGCTCGCGCTCTATCGCCAAGCCGATCCGCCTGATCACCGCCCGCATGTCGACCTTGGCGCGCAACGAGTTGCAGGCCGATATCCCCTATGTCGGCCGCCCCGATGAGATTGGCGACATGGCTGCCGCCGTGCAGGTGTTCAAGGAAAACGCCATCCAGGTGGAAGAACTGAACGCTGCCGAAGCCGTGCGCACCGGCCAGACACGCGAGCGCGCCGCCGCCATGGCCGCGCTGGTCAAGGAACTGGGCGAAGTCGTTGACGCTGCGGTGGAGGGCGACTTCTCCCGCCGTATCGGCGTCACCCTCAAGGATGCCGATCTGATGGGCGTCGCCAAGAGCGTCAACAGCCTTGTCGAAACCGTGGATCGTGGCCTCGGCGAAACTGGCGATGTGCTCGCAGCGCTCGCCCGCACCGACCTCACCAAGCAGGTGCAGGGTGACTATCGAGGTGCTTTTGCCAAGCTCAAGACCGATACCAACGCCGTGGTCGATAACCTCACCCAGGTCGTGGGCCAGTTGCGCTCCACCTCTGGCGGGCTGAAGACCGCAACCGGCGAAATTCTTGCCGGCGCCAATGATCTTGCCGAGCGCACCACCAAGCAGGCGGCAGCCATCGAAGAGACCTCTGCTGCCATGGAGCAGCTCGCGTCCACCGTCGTCGACAACGCCAAGCGCGCCGAGCAGGCGTCCAGCAAGGCGCGGTCGGTTTCGACTACGGCTGAAGAGACGGGCGAGGTGATGACCAAGTCCAACACCGCCATGGAGCGCATCAGTTCGTCCTCAGCAAAGATCTCCAACATCATCGGGTTGATCGACGATATCGCCTTCCAGACCAACTTGCTGGCCCTTAACGCTTCGGTCGAAGCGGCGCGCGCCGGTGATGCGGGCAAGGGCTTTGCCGTGGTGGCCGTGGAAGTCCGGCGCCTCGCCCAGTCTGCCGCCAGCGCCTCTTCTGAGGTCAAGGCGCTGATCGAACAGTCGGCTGGCGAGGTCAGTTCGGGCAGCAAGCTCGTCTCCGAGGCGACCCAGAAGCTCGTCTCGATGCTTGAGGATATCCGCGAAAGCGCGTCGCTCACCCAGGGCATTTCCGATGCCACCCGCGAGCAGTCCTCGGCCATTTCCGAAGTCACTACTGCCATCCGGCAGATGGATGAAATGACCCAGCACAATGCCGCGCTGGTCGAAGAGACCAATGCCGCCATCGAACAGACCGAAAGCCAGGCCAATGAGCTTGACCGGATCGTCGAGGTCTTTGTGGTGGATGGTCCGGCACGCCGCGTGCTCCGCACTGAGCCAGCGTCCGGCATCAAGGCCCTGCAGTCCAAGGTGAGGTCCGCTGCGGACAGCTATCTCAGCCAGGGCAATGCGGCGCTGAAGAAGGACTGGGCGGAGTTCTGATCCCGCCTGAAGTCTGATATTGAATGGCGCCCAAGGGCGCCATTCTGCATTTCGGGGTTTCTACTCCCCCAGCCCCTGCGGCAGCGTGCCGATGCGGAGCAGGACTTGCGGGTCGTCGTAGGTGTCGGTCTCGACATCGATATTGGCCCAATAGGCCCAGACGCCAGAGCGGCTCGGCGACAGTCGTTCGGCCGTGGCGATCGCCGCTTCGGCGCTCTTGGCGGCCTGCGGCGCGTCCGGTTCGAGCTTTCGACCCTTCTGGCGAAAGCCCTGCACGAAATACATGATGGTCATGGCAACTCCCTGAGGCCCGTTGCCTATCATCGCCCGTGCTCCGGGCCGTCATGAATTCCGAAGTGGGGCACAACAGAAATCCCCCAACGGCGCGCCCCCGCTGAGCGAATGCCCCTGCGTCACAGCAGTTGCGTCCGTCGCTGGCGCATTAAGTAATCGTCACAAAAGCATCTGGTAATAATGTGATCATCAAGTATGGATGGTAGCGGGCAGCAGAGATTGCCTCTGTTGCTGCCAATGACAGATTTTAGAACGGGGTCCTAGATGTTTCGTCGCGTACTGCTGGCTTCGGCCGTAACAATGCTGATGCTGTCATCGGCGCTGGCAGCCAAGGTTACCACGAGCCCCTGCGAGGCGCGCGAAGTGGTAACCGCAATGAAGGATACCTTCGCCAAGGGGAAGTTGGAGGATGGCCGCTCGTTGCTGTCCTACGGTATCAATGTGGCGCATATCGGCAACGTGAAGACATTGGTGGCGAACAAGGACAAGCTTGTCTGCGGCATCACGATCACTGTGGTCTACCGGGGAGAGTCAGAGCGCCTCTCCCTGCGGTTCACGGTCCAGCAATTCGGCGACGGCACCTATCGCGCGGCAATCAGCGGCCGCTAGTTCGCGCAGGCTGTGATGTAGAAAAGGGGCGGCAATGGCCGCCCCTTCTGGAAATCAGTGGCTGGGGCTCGGTGGCAGGCCCTTGGCGGCGCGCCACGCCTGATACTCATCTTCAGCATCCGGGTGCAGCGGGTAGTAGCGGCGGAGGTCGGCACCGATCATCAGCTTTTCGCGGCTGAACACTTCCCACTCGGCGTGCTTCTTTGAATCCTCGATGACCTTTTCGGCCATCGACTGCGGCAGCACAACCACGCCGTCGTCATCGGCCATGATGATATCGCCCGGAATGACCGTGACACCGCCGCACGAGATCGGCACGTTCACCGCGTTCGGGAAAATCGAGACCTGCACGTGGTAGTTCGGGGTCCAGCCGCGCAGCCAGGTGTTGAGCCCAAGCTTTTGCACATTGGGGCGGTCGCGCATCACGCCGTCGATGACGATGCCGGCGCCGCCGCGACCCTTGAAGTAGGTCGACATCATGTCGCCGAACACGCCTGAGCTCATGTCGCCGCGCGCATCGACCACGACCACGTCACCTTCCTCGATCTCGTAGAGAACGTGGCGGTGGAGCTGGACCTCGGGATCGGCATACTCACCCTCGGCGAAGAGGTCTGGGCGCTGCGGCAGGAACTGTAGCGTCTGCGCGACACCGACAATCGAGGCGCCGGGGTTCTGCGAGACCGGACCGACCATGTGCGGGTTGCGGAAGCCGGCATGGCCGAGCGAGCCAGCGACGGTGGCGGTGCCGATGTCCCTGAGAGCGTCGAGCAGGTCCTTGGAGGGACGCTTGAAGGTGGGGATGGGAGTCTGAATTGTGCGCATGATATCCTCGTTATATCAGTGGTTTACCAATTGGTGACCGAGCCGTCGCGGCGGGTGAGCATCGGCGCCTGCCAGTTGCGGAAGCTATCGGTATTGAGCAGTTTTTCGTTGACCTCGATACCGAGGCCCGGACCGTCCGGCACGGTGAACACCGCTCCGTCCAGCACCGGCATTTTTGGGAAGAGGTCCGCCGTCGGCGTGCCCGCATAGAGATCGGTAGCGCTGGCGCGCGTCTCGAGCGCGAAGAAATTCGGCACCGCTGCCGACATGTGGATCGTCGCCGCCGTGCAGATCGGGCCCAGGGGGTTATGCGGCATAAGGTCGACATAATGCGCCTCGCTCCAGCCCGCGACCTTCATCGCCTCGGTAAAGCCGCCGACATTGCAGAGGTCGATCCGGTTGAACTGGTGGATGCCTCGTTCGATATACGGCAGGAACTGCCACTTCGAGGCGAACTCCTCGCCGATCGCAAACGGCACGTCGGTAAGCTTTCGTAATGATTCGTATGCCTCTGGCGTTTCGTCCCGGATCGGCTCTTCGAGAAAGTCGATCGTTCCCGATGGCATCTTCTGGCAAAAGCTCGCCGTTTCCGCGACCGAGAGCCGGTGGTGATAGTCGATCCCCAGCACCACGTCGTCGCCCAGCGCCTCGCGCGCTTCGATCAGGAAACGGGCGGATTTGCCCACCGACTCGCGCGGCTCGAAGATATTGCCCGGATTGTCCCAGGCCGCCGGAAAGAACCGGATCGTCGACCAGCCGCGCGCTATCAGCGCCTTGGCCGCATCGATCGTATCCTGCCCATTGATCGCCCCGGTCGAGGCAAAGGTCGGGATCGCGTCACGCACCTTGCCGCCCAGCAACTCGTAGACCGGTACGCCGAGAGCCTTGCCCTTGATGTCGTGGAGCGCAATATCGATGGCCGATTGCGCCGCCGTCAGCACGCGCCCGCCCTCGAAATACTGGCTGCGATAAAGCAACTGCCAGATATGGCCGATCTTGAACGGATCGAGCCCGACGAGGATTTCGGCAAAATGCTCGATCGCCCCGACAACGGCCTTCTCGCGGCCCGAAAGCCCGCTTTCGCCCCAGCCGAAAATGCCTTCATCCGTCTCGATCTTGACGATCATCTGGTTGCGGTGCCCCACCCAGACGGGGAAGGGCTTGATGGCGGTGATCTTCATGGTCTTTGCCTCACCAACTGGTCATCGAGCCATCTTCCAACCGGGCAATCGGCAGGTAGGCAGCGGAATAGGGGTATTTGGCGGCCAGCGCTTCATCGATATCGGTGCCGCTGCCCGGCGTCTCGTTGGGGTAGAGATAGCCGCGCTCGTAGCGCCAGTCGCACTTGAAGACGTCGTAGGTCTCTTTGGTGTAGCCGGTGAACTCCTGGATGCCGAAATTGCTGATCGCGGTGTCGACATGGATGTTGGCGCCCATCGTCGCGGGCGACATGTCCATCGGGCCGTGGCAGGCCGAGCGGACGTGGTAGATCGCGGCGAAATCGAAGATCCGCTTGATGCCCGTCACGCCACCGGCATGCACGGCGGTGACGCGAATATAGTCGATGAGCTGCTCGGAGATCAGCGTCGTCGTGTCGTAAATCGAGTTGAACACTTCGCCCACGGCGAGCGGCTGCGTGGTATGCTGCCGGATGATCCGGAAACCCTCCTGCAGCTCCGCCGGGATCGCATCCTCAAGCCAGAACAGCCGGTAGGGCTCAAGGTCCTTGCCCAGCCGCGCCGCTTCGATCGGGGTCAGCCGGTGGTGGACGTCGTGGAGCAGGTGCACATCCCAACCAACCGCATCGCGGAGCTTTTCGAACAGCTTGGGTACCAGCGGCATGTACTTGTGCGTCGCCCAGACTTCCTCGGTCACCATCGGCTTGATCATGCCGCCGGCCGCCTGGTCAGTGGAAGGCCCGGTGCCATAGATCGGCGGCAGGCCGGGGATCGAGACCTGCGCGCGGATGGCTTCAAGGCCCTGGTCCTTGAGCTTTTGCACGCCATCGACGACCTCGGGAATATCGAGCCCGCCAACGTGCTTATAGACCATCACCTTGTCGCGCGATTTGCCGCCCAGGAGCTGGTAGAGCGGCATGTTGGCGACCTTGGCCTTGATGTCCCACAGCGCCATGTCGATCGCAGCGATTGCCGCCATGGTGATCGGCCCGCGGCGCCAGTAGGCGCCCTTGTAGAGGTACTGCCAGATGTCCTCGGTGCGGAGCGGATCCTTGCCGATCAGCGTCGGGGCGATGTGGTCCTGCAAATAGCTGACCACAGCCAGCTCGCGGCCGTTCACCGTGCCGTCGCCAATGCCATAGACGCCCTCGTCGGTGATGACTTTCACCGTCACGAAGTTGCGTCCGGGCGAGCAGACGATGACCTTGATATCCTTGATCTTCATTTTAGGCCTCAGCTCCAGATCCGGTCCCAGGAATAGTCGTCGTCCCACTGCTCGGTGGGCTGCCAGATGCCGGTGACGCCCTCCTGCAGGTGCCCCGCGATCACTTCGTCGACGATGTCGTCGATACCAAGACCCGGCTTGTCCGACACGGTGATGAACCCATCCTTGACCAGCGGCTTGGGCAGGCCCGTGACGATATCGTCCCACCAGTCGACATCGACCGAGTGGAATTCGAGCGCGAGGAAGTTCTCGGTCGCCATCGCCACATGCGCCGCCGCCATCGCCGCAATCGGGCTCTCGGCCATGTGGATCGCCATCGACACGCCATGGTCCTGCGCCATGTCGCCGATCTTCTTGGTTTCGAGGATGCCGCCGGTGGTGAGGAGATCCGGGTGGATCACCGAAATCCCGGCCTTCAGCAGCGGCTCGAACCCTTCCTTCAGGTAGATGTCCTCACCCGTGCAGATCGGCACCGATGTCGCCTGCTGCAGCTGGCGGTAATGGTCCGCGAACTGCCACGGGATCACGTCTTCGAGCCAGGCCGGGGTGTATTTCTCGATCCGGCGGGCAAGGCGGATGCCGTCCTGCAGCGAGATATGGCCCAGATGGTCGATGGCCAGCGGGATTTCCGGGCCGATCTCGGCCCGCACTTCGGCCATGTACTGGTCGAGGAGGTCGAGGCCCTTTTCGGAGAAATGCAGGCCCGTGAACGGGTGCATGACGTTCTGCGCATTGTAGCGCGCGTTGAAGACGCGGCGCTGCTCGGCATCCTTGGGCGGCCGGCCGCCGGCATGCTGGCGGAACGGCTCGATCGAGCCGGCCGGCCCCACGACCGCACCGGGAACATCGGCGATCTGCATCAGGCCGAGGTCCATCTTGAGGAAGGTGAAACCTAAATCCATGCGCTCCTTGAGGCGCTTGCCCATCGCGGTGCCGCTCGGGCGATCCGCGTCAGTGTCGCAATAGACCCGCACCTGGTCGCGGAACTTGCCGCCCAGCATCTGGTAGATCGGCACGCCGTAAGCCTTGCCCGCGAGATCCCAGAGCGCGATTTCCACCGCAGAGACGCCGCCGCCCTGACGGCCATGACCGCCGAACTGCTTGATGCGGCGGAACAGCTTGTCGATATCGCAGGGGTTTTCACCGAGCAGCCGGCTCTTCAGCATCAGTGCGAAGGTGGCGCTGGCGCCGTCGCGGACTTCACCGAGCCCGACAATCCCCTGGTTGGTATAGATTTTCAGCAGCGCCGAGCGAAACGGCGCGCCCTCGATTTCGGCGACCCGCATATCGGTGATGCGGAGGTCCGAAGGTCGGGAGCGGGTGTTGACGTGATTAAGGGCGGCGTCCGCAGCAGTCGAAGTCATCAATCAATGTCCGGGTTGGGGGCCCGTCGTCAGTGTGGTGGCGAAACGGGCAATAGGGGTTTGAACAACAGGCAGGGATCAGTCAGCGAGCGCCATCTCCGTCTCGCCGTCAAACAGGTGCATCCGCTCCTGATCGAATTCGATGAACACCGTCTCGTCCGGGCGGATCTGAACGCTCGGAGCAAGACTGATATTGAGAATGGCGCTTGAAACGAACACCTGCGCAAAGGTCACATCGCCGGTCGGCTCGACCGTATAGACCTTGCCCGGCACCGAGCCCGGCACCTGCGATGTGTGCAGGCGCACCGTCGAGTGCCGCGCGCCGAGCACCAGCTTGTTGCTCTTGGCCTTCAATGACTTTTTGGAGTTGGCTGGCGACAGCGGCAGTTCCCAGCCCTCGGCGCTGGTCAGCACCACGTCGGTACCCTTGGTCACCGCCGTCAGCGGGATCAGACTCATCGCCGGGCTGCCGACAAAGCTCGCAACGAACATGTTGACCGGATGGGCAAACACATTGGCCGGCGTGTCGTATTGCTGCAGGAACCCGCCATTCATCACCGCCATCTTGTCAGCCATGGTGACGGCCTCGAGCTGGTCATGCGTCACGTAGATGATGGTGGCGTTGAGGTCCTGGTGGAAGCGCTTGATTTCCGACCGCATCTGGACGCGGAGCTTGGCGTCAAGGTTCGAGAGCGGCTCGTCCATCAAAAAGACCTTGGGGTCGCGCACCAGCGCCCGGCCCAGCGCCACGCGCTGCTGCTGCCCGCCGGACAGTTCACGCGGCTTGCGTTGGAGCAGGTGGGTGATGTCGAGCACCTTGGCCGCCGCCTGCACCTTGCTGTCGACGTCCGCCTTGCTCAGCTTCCGCATTTGCAGCGGGAAGGCGAGATTGTTGTAGACCGACTTGTTGGGGTAGAGCGCATAGTTCTGGAACACCATGGCGATGTCCCGGTCCTTGGGATCAAGGTCCGTCACCACCCGGTCGCCGATCATGATGTCGCCGCCCGACATCGGGATCAGGCCCGCAACGAGGTTGAGCGTCGTGGTCTTGCCGCAGCCCGACGGCCCGACCAGCGCCACGAACTCGCCGTCCGCAACCTTCAGCGACACGTGGTTGACGGCAAAGATATTGCCGTAGGTCTTGACCACGTCCTTGAGCACAACCTCAGCCATTCAATTCCCCTTCAACCAGGTGGGCGCCAACGCGCACCAGCCGGCACTAATGCTTGACGGCGCCTTCGGTCAGCGCGCGGACGAAATATTTCTGCAGAACCAGGAACAGCACCACGACGGGGATGCTCATCATGAACGTCGCTGCCATTAGCCCCGGCCAATCCGTGGCGTTCTCCGAAAAGAACCGCTGGATCCCGACCGGCAGCGTCATCTGGTCGTGCCGGGTGAGGAAGGTGTAGGCGTAGATGTACTCGTTCCACGCTCCGATGAAGCTGTAGATCGAGGTGGCAATGATACCCGGGGTCGAAAGCGGCATGACGATCAGCACGAACGCCTGAAAGCGCGTCGCGCCGTCGATGCGGGCGGCCTGCTCGAGCTGCACCGGGATGTTGTCGTAGAACCCCTTCAGCAGCCAGACCGCCAGCGGCAGGCCGAACGTCAGGTAGGTGAGGATCAGCGAGCCGTGGGTGTTCACCAGCCCGAGCACCCGCATCAGGATGAACAGCGGCACGAGGAACACCACCGCCGGGAACATGTTGCGCAGCAGCACGGCAAAGAACAGGAATGTGCGTCCGGGAAAGCGGAAGCGCGAGAAGGCGTAGGCCGCAGGCACCGCGACTGCCACTGCAAGAATGGTGGTCGTGGTCGAGACCCAGACGCTGTTCCAGAAATACTGCAGGAAATCGCGTCCGACACTGCTGCCGGGGTTGATCAGGCGCCAGTAGTTATCAAGCGTGGGCTCGGCCGGCCACCATTGCGGCGGGTATTGCATCGCGGCAAAGCCCGTCTTCAGCGAGGTGATCAGCATCCATAGCATCGGCGCCACGGTAAAGCCGAGCAGGAGGACCAGAAACAGTCGCCCCGACCAGCGCCAGCCGTCAAAGCCCGAGCGGCGCGTGACCGCTGCTTCAGTGCGCGCGCTCATGCCCCGGCCCTCGCTTCGTCGCCCTTGGTGAGGGCGCGGACATAGAAGTAGCCAAGCACCATCATCACGAGGAACAGGATCACCGCATAGGCAGCGCCGACACCCCAACGCTGCCGTCCGAAGGCGATCTGGTAGATGTGCGTGATCCAGATATCGGACGACCCGGCGGGACCACCGCTCGTCATCACCCATGGGATGATGAAGGAATTGAAGTTCTGCACCGCAAGCAGCAGCACCGTCACCGTCGACACCCCCGCAAGGTGCGGGAAAGTGACGTGCCAGAAGCGCTGCCAGGCGCTGGCTCCATCAACCTGCGCCGCCCGCAGCAGGCTGTCGGGCACCGTCTGGAGGCCCGCCATCAGCATGATCATGGCGAAGGAGAATTCCTTCCACACGTTCACGACAATCAGCGAGTAGAGCGCGGTCGAGGTGTTGTCGATGAAGTTGATCGGGTGGTCGGAGAGCCCGAACTGCACCATCAGCGCACCGATGACGCCGAAGTCGGAATGGTAGAGCCACTTCCACACATAGGACGCCGCAACAGCGCTCACCACCCACGGGATCAGCAGGAGCCCGCGTAGCAGGCCGCGACCGATGAACTCGCGGTTGAGGGCAAGCGCTGCGCCAAGGCCGAGAAGGAACGCGAAAAAGGTGGAGAGCGTGGTCCAGATCACCGTCTGCCAGGTGACCTTCCAGAAGATCGGGCTGGTGAGAATGGTGACGTAGTTGTCGATGCCGTTGAACTTCTTGTCGGCCAGCGACAGGCTCGCCGGGGTGTTAAAAAAGCTCAGCTCGATCGTGTAGTAAATCGGGTAACCGATGACGATCAGCATCACCAGGAGGGCAGGGGCCACATAGAGATAGTCGGCACGGCTGGTCCACATCCGCTGTCCCAGATGCGGGCGCCTCGGCGCTGGCGGGACGTCTCGAAAGATGGCCTGACCCGGAACGGTGCTCACAATGGCCTGCCTTGGTGTTCGTGATCGCGCTGTTGAGGCAGGTTGCTTGGTAACCTGACCTCACGGCGCTCCCGGTGAGATCAAAAGACCGGCGGCGCGGGCCGCCGGTCGCGATAGGTGCGGGTATCAGGCGATCAGATGCCGCCACCGCCATCGACGATAGCCTGGACCTTCTTGGCCGCATCATCAGCCGCCTGGTCGACCGTCATGGTGCCGGTCAGTGCGTTCTGCAGCATATCCGGGACGATGATGTTCATGATCTCGGGCGCCTGCGGGATCACCGGGAAGGGGATACCGTTGGGCAGCATCGAGGTCGTCACATCGAGGAACTTGATGGTCTCGAGGCGCTGCTTCATCGCATCGGTGAGGAAGCCGTTGACGTTACCGGGGTTGGAACCGACCCAGGCGAGCTTGGTCGACCATTCCGGGCTGTCCCAGAAGCAGATCAGGGCCTTGACCGCCTGCTCGTCCGACTTGCCGCCTTCAACGAACTCGGGCTTGACGACGTGGATGTTCGAGCCGCCGAACACCACCGCGCGCTTGCCGTCCGGGCCGGTCGGCAAGAGGCCGTAGCGCATGTTGGCAACCACTTCGTCCGCCGCTGCCTTGTCGGTGCCGGTCGCCTTCGAAGCGAGGTCGTTCATCTTGGCGTATTCGGCAGGGTGGGCGATCATCATTCCGAGCTTGCCGGCAATGAACGGGGCCTGGTTTTCACCCTGTGTGTTGGTCAGCGCCGAGGTCGGGACCGACTTGTCGACGGCATACATCTGGTAGGCAGCCTGCAGCGCGGCCTTGGAGCCGGCATTGTTGATCTCGACCTGCTTGTAGGTCGGATCAGCCGCAGACTCGTCCAGCGCACCGCCACCCATGGCCCACATCAGCGGCATGAAGCGGAACGGCGTGTTGCCGGCGTTCTGCTTGGCTACAAGGCCGTAGCCCGGGATGCCCAGCTTGTCGTGGATCTGCTTGGAATAGGCAACGACATCGTCCCATGTCTTGGGCGGGTTCTCGGGATCGAGTCCGGCATCCTTGAACACCTTGGCGTTCCAGATCAGTGCCATGGTTTCGTTATTGGTCGGCAGGCCGTAGGTCGTGCCCTCATAGGTCACCGACTTCAGCGCACCCGGCCAGAAATCGGCGGCGGTGTAGCCGACGTCTTCAGGCTTCAGCGGATTGAGGTAGCCCTTGGCTGCAAACTCGACGCCGCCAAGGATCTGCAGGCGAATGACCATCGGCGCAGCGTTACCGAGCAGCGCGGTGCGGAACTTGTCGAGCAACTCGTTATAGGTGATCGACTGCACATCGGTGGTGATGTTCGGGTAAGCCGCGTGGAACGCGTCCCAGAACGCCTTGTCCATGTCGTGCGCGATCTGCGGATCGGCTTCGAACGGACCGGTGTACCAGTAGCTGACGCGGCCGGTATAGTCGTTGGGGACCACGGCGCCGCAATCCTTGGCGGCATCGAAATTCTTGGTGCCCGCGATCGACTTCACATATTCGGGCGACCACTTCGAAAGGTCCACGCTCTGCGCGTAGGACGCGGTTGCCGTGGTCAGCATGGTGGCGGCACTCAGCACCGCCAGCGAAAAGCCGAGCAAACGCCGGCCGGTCTTGGTCTGCATGAAAACGTCCTCCTCAAATGGGCTTACGCCACGGTATTTCCGTGGTCGCCAAAGCCTGCAGCTGCTGCTGTTTCCTCATCGGGCGCCGATCTTGTGCCAGCTTTTCCCGTCTCGCTATGGACAGTTCCAGACCTAGACCTGTATGTCAACATGGACAAGATCATACATTCTTTAGGCGACGCTCCCTGCAATCAAGGCTTCGCTTGCTCAAAAAAAGTGCATAGTCTGGACCCAATGAACCAAGCGACCCAAAGCGATGACCAGCCCGAGGAGTTGCTCGAGCAGCAGGCGTCTGTCTACGAGATGATCCGGGAGGAAATCATCTCTGGACGGCTTGCCCCCAATGCGCGCCTGAAAGTCGCCGATATCGCCGAGCAGTACCAGACCTCCACCAATCCGGTACGCGAGGCCCTGCAGCAGCTGCGCGGCGAAGGCTTCGTGCTGATCGAGCAGAACCGCGGGGCCCGCGTCAGGCCCATCGATGACAAGTTCGTCCGCGACATCATCGAAATCGAGATGCTGATCGAGGCGTCCTTGACGCGCTGGTTTGTGTCGATCGCCACCGATGCTGACATCGTCAGTCTCGAGGCCATTCAGGACGAGATCGAGGCCAACAATTTCGCCGATCGCACGCTGCACGGGGCACTCGACACCCGGTTCCACCAGCTCATCTATGATCGGCACTACAACCGGCATGCTGCCGACCTGTGGTGGAAGCACCGCGAAATCCTGCGTGCCATCAGCCGGCGTTTTCCGACATCGCTGAACCGCCGCATGTCGGTACTGCGCGAGCATCGTGAACTGATCGAGTGCATCCGCGCACAGGATGTGGAGGGCGCCGCAGAGGTGGTGTCACGTCACGTCGAGGGCTCTGGTCGTCACATTTTGGAACAGATGCGCGCCAGCAAGGCAGCGCACGCCAGCTGATCAAAAACGCTGCAGCAGCAGCCAGAATACGCTTCTGGGAGGAAGGGGAGCCAATGAAGATTACTGGCGTCAGGCCATGGCTGGTCAAATCATCCGGTTACTGGGGCGAATATCTGTTCGTCGAGGTCACCACCGACGAGGGCATCACCGGCTGGGGGGAGATCACCACCACCACCAAGATCGCCAATCGCGCGCTCTGCGCCATCCTGCGCCGGATCGACGCCATCGTCGTCGGTGAAGACCCGGCCCATATCGAGCGGCTTTGGCACAAGATCTTCCGCAGCTTCACCTATATGGGCAGTCGCGGCGCCGCCGTCGAATGCGTCAGCGCCATCGATATCGCGCTCTGGGATATCCGCGGCAAGCTGCTCGGCAAGCCGATTTATGAACTGCTCGGCGGTGCGGTGCGCGACGAGATCTCGCTCTACACCCACCCCGACCAGAGCAAGTTTACCTCGAAGCAAGGCGTCATCGACGAGATCCGCGCCATCGTCGATTCCGGCCACGTGGCCCTGAAATTCGACCCGTTCCCCTACCAGCGCGGCGGCCGCGAGCAGACCGAGGGCTATCTCGATGGCTCGATGACGAGGAAGGACGAGCGCGAGGCGGCCGAACTCACCGCCCTGATCCGCGAAACTGCCGGCCCCGATATCGAAGTGCTGATCGACGCCCACGGCCGCTTCGACGTGCCCACCGCCATCCGGCTCTGCCGCACACTCGAGGAAGCCGGCCAGATCGACTGGTTCGAGGAACCGGTGCCGCCCGAAAGCTACAATGCGCTCAAACAGGTGCGCGACAAGGTCAGCGCCGCCATCTCAGTCGGCGAACGCGGCCACACCAAGTGGGATTTCGTCCCCATCCTCGAAGGCAAGCTCGCCGACTACATCATGCCCGACGTCACCTGGACCGGCGGCATCAGCGAGCTCAAGAAAATCGCGATCCTCGCCGAAGCCTATTACATCCCGATCTCCCCCCACGATGCCGGTGGCCCCATCAACGTCGTCGCCGGAGCGCAGGTGATGATGACGGTGCCCAACTTCTACCGGCTGGAAACGTCCGAGTGGGATCTCTCCAAATACAACGACTTCATCACCACCCCGCTCGATAACTCCAACGGCAGCCTCAAGCTCAGCCGCGCCCCCGGCCTTGGCATCGAAATGAACCGCGCGTTCCTCGAAGCCAACGAGATCGAATAGCCGCCCGCCTCATCTGCTGGCAGCGGGGGCCGGTTCCCCCGGGCCTTCCCACCAACCCGACGCGAAAGCTTCCATCATGAAGATCACTGATCTCCGCTGTGCCGTCATCGGCAAGCACCCCATCGTCCGCATCGTCACCGACGAGGGCCTCTATGGCCTCGGCGAAGTCGAATACACGAAGACCTATCTGAAGCCCTGGGTGCTGCATTTCCGCGATGCCCTGATCGGCGAGGACCCTACCGACGTCGAGCGCGTCATGCTGAAGATCCGCCAGCGCGGCAGCTTCAAGCCCTACGGCGCCGCCGTCTCGGCCATCGAGCATGCGCTGTGGGACATTGCCGGCAAGGCCGCGAACGTCCCCGCCTACAAACTCCTTGGCGGCAAGGTGCGCGACAAGGTCCGCGTCTATAACGGTTCCATCCGCAAGGCTCGCGCCGGCGACCGCCCCGAGGATTTTGCTGCCGACGTCAAATGGATGGCCGAGCAGCCGCAGAACTTCTTCATGGTCAAGCAGGGGATCAGCTTCCACTCGTCGCAAAAGGACAGCTACGACGACTTCCACTACGGCCCCAAGAGCAAGAAGGCCGGCTATCACGGCGCCATGGACCAGGGCCAGATCTCCGAGCACGGCTTCAACTACATGCTCGATTGCGTCATCGCCATGAAGGAAGCGCTGGGCGACAAGGTGAGCCTTGCGCTCGATTGCGGCCCCGGCTGGTTCCTCAACGACGCCATCAAGTTCGCCCGCGCCGTCGAGCCCTACAATATCATGTGGCTCGAGGACATGCTGACCGGCGACTATGTGCCGTGGGTGAACCCGCAGGCCTATCGCGAGCTGACCACCTCGACCACAACGCCGATCCATACCGGTGAGCAGATCTACCTGCGCCACAACTTCAAGGAACTGATCGAGACCCAGGCCGTCCGCGTCATCGGTCCAGACCCGGCCGATATCGGCGGCATCGCCGAGCTGAAGTGGGTGGCCGAGCACGCCTACATGCACAACATCATGATGGCCCCGCACGGCACCGCCAATGGCCTTCTCGGCCTCGGCGCGCTGATCAACGTCTGCGCCACGCTCCCTGCCAACTACATCGCCTTCGAGTACCCCTCGGCATCCGACCCCTGGTGGAACGACATCGTCATCGGTCTCCCCGATGGCCCCATCGTCAAGGACTCCCACGTCGACCTGCTCCCCGCCCCCGGCCTCGGCCTCGACATCGACGCCGAAGGTGCAAAGAAGTACCTCAAGGAAGAAGACGCCGGGTTTTTCGACAAGTAGGAGAGAAGGCGCCCTCACCCGCCGCTGCGCGGCGACCTCTCCCCCAAAGGGAGAGGTGACGAGGTGGCAAGATCGTGCCCCAGCTTACCTCTCCCTTGGGGGAGAGGTCGGCCCGAAGGACCGGGTGAGCGGGCCTTTCGAGCCCCTTACCGCCCCCCGCGATCGCGGTACTCGCTCGGCGATTGCCCATGCGCCCGCCGAAAAGCCTTGGCGAAATAGTTCCCCCCGGCAAAGCCGGTCGCCTCTGCAATGGTGGTGACCGGCTGGTCGGTGGCGACAAGCAGCCGCGTCGCCCGCGCCATGCGCTGGGTAAACACATAGTCCGAGGGGCTCTGGCCCACTTCCTCGCTGAACCGCCGCACGAAATGCGCCCGGCTCAGCCCCGCCACCCGTGCCAGCCGGTCAATGCCGAGCGGCTCGCCGAGATGCGCATCGACAAAGCTCAGCGTCCGCGCCAGTTGCGGCGCCAGCACCGGCCCCACCGGTGCTGCCGCTCCGAACAACCCATCATGGAGCGCCATCAGCGCCGCATAGACCTGCACCGATGTTTCCCCGCTCAACGGGTCTGGATGGGCAATCAGTTTGAGGCACGCCGCCGCCATCCGGTCCACTGCCGATGGCGCCGGGGTGATCACCGGGCCCTTGAGATCAATAATCGCCCGCGCCAACCGCAAGGCCTCGCGCCCGTTCGCGCCGATCCAGAAATACTCCCAGCTCTGCGCCCGCTCGAGCCAGTAGCGGTGCGCATGGGGAAAGCTCAGCACCATGGTCGAGCCCGGCAGCAGCGCATGCCGCGTGCCGTCGAAATCGAGCTCGCCCCGCCCGGCAATCGTGTGCTGGATCACCACGAACGGCGCATCGCCGCGCTTCAGCCCTTCCCACGAGTAGACCTCGTTGGCGCGCCGCTCGAACCCGGCCCCCGTCGCCATCACGTGAAAATCCACCGGCCCCCGCGCTGGGGTCAGCGCCTGCATCTGGTGGCCGTGAGCGATGAGGTCAGACAGCATGAAATTACCCGCGATGGCACGACTTTCCTCTACACCCCTCGCGCCACCCCAGCTAGACCTGATCCAATCAAAACAGAGGGGAGGGGCCCTTGTCCTTCAAAGTTACGATCATCGGTGCCGGCTCGGTCGGCTTCACCAAGACGCTCATTTCAGACCTCCTGAAAGTGCCCGAATTCGCCAATGTCGAGTTCGCGCTCACCGACATCAACCCGCACAATCTCGATATGATCCAGCAGATCATTTCCTCGATCGTCGCGGTCAACAAGCTCCCCGCCAAGGTCACCGCCACCACCGATCGCCGCGCCGCGATCACCGGCGCGCGCTACATCATGAGCTGCGTCCGCGTCGGCGGGCTCGAGGCCTTTGCCACCGACATTTCCGTGCCGCTCAAATACGGCGTCGACCAGTGTGTGGGTGACACCATCTGCGCCGGCGGCATCCTCTATGGCCAGCGCAACATCCCCGTGATCCTCGATTTCTGCAAGGATATCCGCGAGGTCGCCGAGCCCGGTGCGTTGTTCCTCAACTATGCCAACCCGATGGCGATGAACACCTGGGCGGCGCTCAAGTACGGCGGCGTCAACACCGTCGGCCTCTGCCACGGTGTCCAGCACGGCGCCCACCAGATCGCCCAGGTCCTCGGCGTCGAGGACAGCGAGCTCGACTACGTCTGCTCGGGCATCAATCACCAGACCTGGTACATCGATATCCGCGCCAAGGGCCGGAAGATCGAAAAGGACGAACTGATCGCCGGCTTCGAAAAGCACCCGGTCTACTCCAAGCAGGAAAAGGTCCGCATCGACGTTTTGAAGCGCTTCGGCGTCTATTCCACCGAGAGCAACGGCCACCTGTCCGAATACCTTCCCTGGTACCGCAAGCGCCCCGATGAGATCGAGCGCTGGATCGACATGAGCGACTGGATCCACGGCGAGACTGGCGGCTATCTCCGCTATTCGACCGAACGCCGGAACTGGTTTGAAACCGACTTCCCCAAGTTCAAGGCCGATGCCACCAAGCCGCTCAGCGAGCACAAACGCACCACCGAGCACGCCAGCTACATCATCGAGGCGCTGGAGACTGGCCGCACCTATCGCGGCCACTTCAACGTGCGCAATAACGGCATCATCAAGAACCTGCCCGCCGATGCCATCATCGAAAGCCCCGGCTTCGTCGATCGCTTCGGGCTCAACATGGTCGAGGGCGTCGAACTCCCCATGGCCTGCGCCGCCACCTGCTCGGTCTCCATCTCGGTCCAGCGCATGAGCGTCGAAGCTGCCGTCACCGGCGATATCGATATGCTCAAGCTCGCCGTGCTGCATGACCCGCTGGTCGGCGCCATCTGCACGCCTGACGAGGTCTGGCAGATGGTCGACGAAATGGTCGTCGCCCAGGCCCAGTGGCTGCCGCAATACGCCGGCGCCATCGACGGCGCCAAGGCCCGCCTCGCCAAGTCCACGGTGAAAACCCGCGACTGGCAAGGCGCCGCCCGCAAAACCGTCCGCTCCGTCGAAGAGCTCCGCGAAATGAAAGGCGCGCACCACTAGGCGCACACTCTTCCCACCCTCTCCCCTTGAGGGAGAGGGTGGCCCGAAGGGCTGGGTGAGGGGCAGTGTTTCAGCTCAGGCCGCTCGTCGCTTCGCTCCGATCGCGCAACCCTTACAGGTTGCGGCCCCTCATCCGGCGCTACGCGCCACCTTCTCCCTCAAGGGGAGAAGGAAGGATGCTGCGGTGCGCCTCTTCCAGATCGTTAACATCCGTTAACCCGACTCCGTCAGGATGGCACCATGTCCGCTGTCCCGACTGCGCTTGCGCAATTGCTGGCTCGCCCTGATCCCGTCGCCGATCCGGCAACGGCCAAGCTCCTGCGCGCCGCGCTCGAAGCGCTGCAGCAGCATTCGGGCGAGACCGTCGCCGCCAAAATCGTCGGCCCGCTCCCCGGCGGCCTGACGCAACTGCTGGCGGGCACCGAAACCCTGATCCTCAAGCTCGCAACGCCCCTCCCCACCGGCGCGGCCGTGTCGCTCAAGATCAGCACCACACCCGATGGCCAGCCCGCTGTCAGCGTCGAAACCCAGCCCCACGCTCCCGCCGCCGCCCCCGCCCCCATCCCACAACGCACCGCCAGCCTGATCGCGCATGCGAGCGCACAGGCAGCGCCAGCCCAACCGGGCGCGACGGCGGCTTCCGTGCCCGCCGGGCCGCCCACGGCGGCGTCGACACCCGGAGTGCCTGCCGCTCCCAGTCAGTCACCCGCACCGTCTACGACAGCAGTTGCGCAACCTGCTCTGACGCAAACGACCCCGCTGCCTGCGGTTGGCGCCATACTGATAGCCTTACCCTCAACGCTAGCTTCCGCGCCTCCGGTGGCCAACGCGAGTGCTGTCGAGGCGCCGCAGCCTCAGCCCCCCACCGCAGCAACTCAGGCCTCATCACTGCCTGCACCCACTGTGGCATCGTCAGCGCAAACAGGTGTCATGGCTCCACAGCTTCCCGCCACTCCGCTCGCGATGCCTGGTGCGGTTCCCGGACCGCACACGGTTGCGACAGCTGCATTGGCGCCTTCGGCGCCGGTGCCGACGACACCAGCGCCGCCGCCTGCTGCCAGCGCGCCTGTCGCGACGCCACCAGCCCCGCAGGTGCCTGCCAGCGCCCCCGCGCAAGTTGCCACAGCAGCGTCGCTCCTCACTCCCGCGACCCTGCCAACCCCCGCGCCACTCTCCAGCATCCCCGCCGCCTATCCGCAACCGGCACGCCCACTGCCCGGCAATGCTCCAGCGCCACTGCCACCATCGGCCCCGGCCGCCGCGCAGCCTGCAACTGTTCCCGCGGCACCCACCGCGACACCCCCTCCCATTGCCCAACCCGCAGTCCCGACACCTGCGCCACCAGTGTCCGCGCCAACCCTCACCCTCGCCGATCCAGCCCAGGCCGCCGCCCGCCAGCAATCGGCCGCGCCCTTGCTCGCGAGCCTCTCCACCCTCGCCGCGGCCGCAACCCCGTTGCCCCGTCCGGTGATCGAGGCGGCGCTAAAGGTCCTCGCCACCCGCATCGATCTCAACCAGGCGCCACCCACCCCCGCAGCCCTCCGCGAGGCAGTGCTCGGTGCTGGCGTCCTCGCCCAACCCGCCGCTGTGCCCACCGATTCCAAGCTCGCGCTCGTGCAACTCCGCTCCGCGCTCGTCGCCTTCCTCGGCAGCGCGGCCATCCCTGCACCGCCCACCGGCCGTCGCCCGCCCCCGCCATTGCGGGGCGAAGACCCGCGCGCACCATCTCCCGAATCCCCACCGCCCGATGACGGCACCCCGCACGATGCGGCGCGCACGCTGCTCAGTCACACCGATGGCGCCCTGTCGCGGCTGAAGCTGCTGCAACTCGCCTCCCAGCCCGCCGATGCGCGCCCAAATCCAGCTGCACCAGCCGAGTATCGCGTCGAAATTCCGATGATGCTGGGCACTGAAACCGGCATCATGCAGCTTCAGATCCAGCGCGATGCGCACAACAAATCCCAGCCAAAGGCGCGCGGCTGGCGCATGCGCTTTGCCCTCAGCTTTTCCGCCACCGGCGAGGTGGGAGCAGAGGTCGCGCTCCTGGGCCAAAGCGCCAGCGTCGCCCTCTGGGCCGCCGACCCCGATACGGCCGATGCGCTCGAAGCCATGCTCCCCGAACTCGCCCCCGCCCTTGCCGCCAGGGGGCTCGATGTCACAGGCGTGCGGCTCCGTCGCGGCGCGCCGCAAAAGCCTGCCCGCGCCCCGGGACAATTACTGGACAGCGCCACATGACCGACCCCGCCAACATCAACCTAGCCGTCGCCCTCCAGTACGAAAAGGGCACCACCAACGCGCCAATGATCGTCGCGAAGGGCCGCGGTGATCTCGCCCGCCGCATCGTCGAGGTGGCGGAAGCGAGGGGCGTCATCATCGAAGCCAACGGCCCCCTCGCCGAAGCCCTCGCCGGCATCGAAGTCGACGAAACCATCCCCATCGAGCTCTACGAAGCCGTCGCCGAAATCATCGGCTTCGTCCTCCGCGCCAGCGCCAAGAAGACCTGGCGGGCTTGACCTCCCAACGCGCTGCATCTGCCTTCTCCCCTTGTGGGAGAAGGTGCCCGAAGGGCGGATGAGGGGTTCTCTCCGCACACTCAGACCGCTCCTCGCCTTGCTCGGATCGCGCTACACTTCGTTTCGCGGCCCCCTTGCATGTTGGTTTTTGCGGCATTTGTTGGAAGGATGCCGCGATCCCCGGCAGATGGCCGTCTGCCGGGGATCGGACGTGCGGGACCGTCGACCCCTTGGGCTTTGGCCCGTGGATGAGTTTGGTCCGTTCGTCCTTGGCGCTGGTCCTGAACAGATGATGGGGAGCAAGTCCCGCATGCAAGGCAAGGTAATGCCCGAACCAAACGCGACGCCAGTTTATGCTGGTGTCGATGTGTGTAAAGAGTGGCTGGATGTGCACGTGCACCCGTCCGGCCAGACGCTGCGTGTCAGCAATGATGGGGTCGGTCTGAGGCGGTTGAAACGGCTGCTGGGTGGACTGGTGGTCTGCCGTGTCGTGATGGAAGCGACAGGTAAGCATCATCGGGCGGCACTGCGCTCGCTGCATGCGGCGGGTCTGGCGGTGGCGGTGGTCAATCCGCTGCGGGCCCGGCTGTTCGCCGAAGCGGCCGGCCAGCTCGCCAAGACCGATACGATCGACGCCAGACTGCTGGCGATCATGGGTGCGGCGCTTGAGCCGGCCGTGACGCCGCCACCGCCTGAGGCGCTGGAGGAGGTGTGCGAACTGGTCAATGCGCGCACCGCGGCCATGGCTGAGCGCACTGCGTTGTCCAACCGGCTGGCGACCGCCGGGACAGCCTTTCTCAAGACCGAACTGCGGCGTCTGCTGCAGACCTCGGAGCGCCATATCAAGCGGCTCGATGCCGAGATCGAACGGCGCATCATGGCCGACCCCGGGATGGCACGACGCCATGCGATACTGTGCTCGATACCAGGCATCGGATCGGTCACCGCAGCCAGCTTCCTCACTGGCCTAGCCGAACTCGGACACTGTTCGGCAAAGCAGGCCGCCATGCTGGCCGGCGTCGCGCCCGTCGCCGACGACAGCGGCGCGCGAACCGGCCGGCGCGCCATCAGGGGAGGAAGGAGGCAGGTCAGGAACGCAGCCTACATGGCCGCGCTCTCGGCAAGCCGCTACAACCCCGACCTCGCAGCCTTCGCACGACGCCTCCAAAGCACCGGCAAACGACCAAAAATCGTCCTCGTCGCCGTCATGCGAAAACTCATCGTCCTCGCCAATACCCTCATCAAACAAAATCGCCTCTGGAGCCCAATCAACCCTTGACCGAAAACACAGATGCTCATCCGGCGCTGCGCGCCACCTTCTCCCACAAGGGGAGAAGGAAGACAGAGCGCCAGGCGGACCAAGACAGCCTACCCCCTTGCTTTCCCCCTCCCGTCCGGGCGAAGTGGCGCCGCCTTTTGCGGATGCCCGTCATGACCAAAACCATTGCCGACCTCGATACCCCCACCGTCCTGATCGATATTGATCGGGTCGAAGCCAACCTTCGCCGCGCCCAGGCGCATGCGGAAAAAGAGGGCTACGCCCTCCGCCCGCACACCAAGACCCACAAGCTGCCGCAGTTCGCCAAGCGCGCCATCGAGCTCGGCGCCGTCGGCATCACCGTGCAGAAGCTGGGCGAGGCCGAGGTCATGGCTGATGCTGGCCTCACCGATATCTTCCTGCCCTACAACATCATCGGGCCGCTGAAACTTGCCCGCCTCAAGGCGCTGAACGGGCGGATCACCCTCTCGGTCACTGCAGATAGCCCCGATACCGTCGCCGGCTATGCCGCGACCTTCACCGCCGACCAGCCGCTCACCGTGCTCGTCGAATGCGATTCCGGCGGCGGGCGCTGCGGCGTGCAGTCTGGCGCCCAGGCACTGGCGCTGGCCCGCCAGATCATCGCCGCCCCCGGCCTCCGCTTCGGCGGCCTCATGACCTACCCACCGCTGCACGGCGTCGCAAAATCCAACGCCTGGCTGCGCGAGGCCATTGCCCTGTTCGATACCGCCGGCATTGCCGTGCCGCGCGTTTCCGCCGGCAACAGCCCCGATATGTGGGAACCTGCCGAAGCGCCCGTCACCGAGCGCCGCCCTGGCACCTACATCTATTTCGACCGCTTCCAGGTCCGCAAGAAGGTCGCGAGCCTCGACGATTGCGCGCTCACCGTGCTGGCGACCGTGGTCAGCCGCCCCACCGCCACCCGCGTCGTGCTCGATACCGGCTCCAAGTCCCTCACCTCCGACCTCATGGGCATGGATGGCTATGGCCTCGTCATGGGCACCGACCTTGTGGTCAAGGCGCTCTCCGAAGAACATGGCGTCATCGAAATGCCGGCAGCCTCGGATTGGCCACGCATCGGCGACCGGCTGCGCATCATCCCCAACCACGCCTGCGTCGTCTCCAACCTTTTTGACAGCGTCACGCTGATCTCGGGCGACACCGTCACCGGCACGCTCAAGGTCGCGAGCCGCGGGCGGGTCGATTGATGCTGGGGCAGGGCACCTCATGAGCGACCTCCTCGTCCGCCTCTACGATCTGCCCGTAAGCGAAGCGGAGCCGCGTCTCGCGGCGTCCGGCATCACTATCCGCCGGGCCTTGCCGCCCGAACGTGGGCTGATCGCCACCTGGGTTGAGCAGCACTTCCATAGCCTCTGGGCCTCGGAAGTTGCCGTGGCGATGAGCCAGCACCCGATGACCACCTGGGTCGCGGTCAAGGACGGCGAACTGCTCGGCTTTGCCTGCCACGATGCCACTGCCAAGGGCTTTTTCGGCCCTACCGGTGTTGCGGAATCGGCCCGCGGCCAGGGCGTCGGCGAGGCGCTGCTGCTGGCAACGCTGCGTGGCATGCGCGAGGCCGGCTATGCCTATGCCGTCATCGGCGATCCAGGCCCAGTGGCGTTTTATCTCAAACGCCTCGATGCCATGGTCATCCCCAAGTCGAGCCCCGGGATCTATCGCGGCATGCTGCGGCCCGCCGCGCCCAGCCCCGCCAATACGGACTAACCGTCTCTTTACCCCATTGGCCTAGTCTAGAGCCTTGCAACGCCCGGTTTTTCAGGCGCTCGGACCTAGGCGGTATATTGCGCCGAAATTGCCGGACGCTCCGGGACTTTGGGATTGGCTCGGCTTGGGCAAGAAACGCAGCTCCGTTCCTCTCGGCGAGGACCTTGCACCGCCTCAGGCGGCATCAAGCGATGCTGAGCTCAAAAAGCTGAAGCGCAGCCTGTCCCAGGCCCGCACCCGGCTCCGCGCAGAACAGCTCCGCTCGCGCGCCATTCTCGACAATCTCGCCCAGGGTGTGTCGCTCTACGACCGGCGCGCCCGTCTCGTTGCCTGCAACCAGCAGTTCCTCGATATCTACCGCCTGCCACCGGCCTTCGGCCGCCCCGGCACCAGTTTCCGTTCCATTCTTGAAGCCCGCGTCGTCGGCAACACCCATGTCGGGGACGACGCCGAGGCCTATGTTTCGGACCGTCTCGGGGCCGTCCGCGAAAACCGGCCGCTGGGCGATATCCACCGGCTGAACTCCGGCCAGGTCATTTCCATGACCCACCAGCCCATGGCCGATGGCGGCTGGGTCTCGACCCACCGCGATGTCACCGAATTGTTCAACATGCAGGCCGAGCTCACTCATCTCGCCTATCACGATCCGCTCACCAGCCTGCCCAACCGCACGCTCTACTATCAGCGTCTCGCGGCCGCCTTTTCCGCCGTCCCGGTCACCGGTGGCTTCGCGGTGCTGGGCCTCGATCTCGATGGCTTCAAGCCGATCAACGATACGCTCGGCCACGCCACCGGCGATGCCCTGCTGCAGCAGTTCGCGCTCCGGCTTTCGAGCGTTATCGGACCCGACGACACCGCAGCCCGCATGGGGGGCGACGAGTTCGCCGTGCTCCACGCCAGCCCCGATGTGGTCAGCGCCCTTGCGCTCGCCCAGCGTATCCGCGAGGTGACGTCCCAGCCCTACGATTTCAACGGCCAGGTGGTCACCATTGCCGTCGGCATCGGTATCGCGCTGGCCCCCACCGATGGCACCACCACCGATGAATTGCTGCACAGCGCCGATCTCGCGCTCTATGCCGCCAAGCGGCTGAAACGTGGTGGCATCCGGCAATTCGAGCCGCTGATGGATCACGCCGTGATCGAACGCCAGCGCTTCGAGGCCGATCTGCGGCGGGCGCTGGAGCAGGGCGAGTTCGAGCTCTTCTACCAGCCCATCCTCAACCTCGCATCGAAGCAGATTTCCGGCTTCGAGGCCCTGCTACGCTGGCGCCACCCGGAAGACGGGTTGGTCTCGCCCGCCGAGTTCATCCCCGTTGCAGAAGAGATCGGGCTCATCGTGCCGATGGGCGAGTGGGTGATCCGTGAGGCACTGGCCGAGGCGGCAAGCTGGCCGGCCGAACTCCGCATCGCGGTCAACGTTTCCTCGATCCAGCTCCGCCGCGGCAATCTCGTCGCCACGTTGATGAATGCGCTGGCCACCACCGGCATCGCCCATGGCCGGGTCGAAATCGAAATCACCGAGTCGGTGTTTCTCGAAAACTCCGAAGAAAGCCTCGAAACCCTCCGCCAGCTCCATGCGCTCGGCGTCCGCATCGCGCTCGATGATTTCGGCACCGGCTATTCCGCGCTCGGGTACCTCCTCGCCTTCCCCTTCGACAAGATCAAGATCGACGGCACGTTCGTCCGCGCCCTCGACAACGCCGCCGGGGCCCAGACCATCGTCAGCGCCGTCGCCGATATCGGCACCCGCCTCAACATGACCACCACCGCCGAAGGCGTCGAAACCGCCGAACAGCTGCGCAATGTCGTCGCTGCCGGCTACACCGAAGTGCAGGGCTACCTCGTCTCCCGCCCCATGCCCCGCGAATCCGTCCGCCGCCTCCTCAACGGCGCCTACGACACCATGCCCGAGGCGCCGTCCGAGATGCGCGAGGCGGGTTAGCCGTCACGCCGCTGTCACCCACCAACGTCATGTTTTGCCCCATTGTTTGGGAGCACGATAATGACCGACCGTTTGAAGACCCGGGCGCGGCCCACCCGCCGCCAGGCCATGACCACGAAATATTCCGATCTCCTCGTTGAGGGCTATTCCCGCCGCACCGTGCTGAAAGGTCTTCTCGCCGGCACTGCGCTTGCCACCTCCGGCCTTTCTTTCGCCGCTGCAGCGGCCAGCAATTCACCCTCGACGCTCACCTTCCCCGAGTTGAGCCGCATTACCGATCCGGCCGATCACTGGCCCGAAGGCTATCGCCGCCAGATCCTGCTGCGCTGGGGCGATCCGCTGTTCGCCGATAGCCCGGCCTTCGATCTCGCCACCCTCGATGGCGACGCTGCCGCGCGCCAGTTCGGCTACAACAACGATTTCACCGCCTTCCTGCCGCTCCCCTGGGGCTCAGAGAGCAACGATCACGGCCTCCTCGTGGTCAACCACGAATACGCCGCCCCCTACCTGATGTTCCCCGGCGTCACCGACGAGGACTACAAGGAAAAACTCAGCGAGGCCCAGATCCGTGCCGTCGCCGCCTCCACCGGCATTTCCGTCGTCGAGGTCAAGCGCGACGGTGCCGAGTGGAAAACCGTGCTCGACGGCCAATACAATCGCCGCGTTCATCTCTTCACCGAAATGACGTTGTCCGGCCCCGCCGCAGGCGATGATCGGCTCAAGACCTCAATCGATCCAACTGGCACCGTGGTCTTCGGCTCGATCTCCAACTGCTCGGGCGGCATCACCCCCTGGGGCACCATGCTCTCGGGTGAGGAAGGCGGCATGGATGTCTTTGCCGGCGACTACACCAAGCTCGCCGATCAGGAACTGGTCGAGCGCCAGGGCTGGGACGAAGACGAAAACGACGGCTATGGCCTCGGCAAGTACGAGCCGCGCCTCAATTTCGAAGCCGAGCCCAACGAATGGCTGAAGTTCGACTGGGTGGTCGAGATCGATCCGTTCGACCCGACGGCCAAACCCGTCAAGCGCACCGCGCTTGGCCGCTTCACCCATGAAGGCGCCCAGGTCACCACGGCGCCGGATGGCCGGATCGTCATCTACATGGGCGACGATGACGACTTCGAATATCTCTACAAGTTCGTCACCCGCGACGTCTGGAACCCCACCGATCGCGCCGCCAACAAGGATCTGCTTGATAACGGCACGCTCTATGTCGCCCGCTTCGATGCCGATGGCACCATGACCTGGCTGCCGCTGGTCGCTGGCGAAGGCCCGCTCACCGCCGCAAACGGCTACCACACCCAGGCCGACGTGGCGCTGCGCACCCGCATGGCGGCCGATCTGGTCGGCGCTACCCCGATGGATGCGCCCGAGGGCTTCACGCCCCATCCCAAAACGGGCCGCATCTACGTTGCCATGACCGAAAACGAGGACCGGTTGCCCAAGGGCGAGGGCGATGCCCGCGAGCAGGTGAATGCCGCCAACCCGCGTTCACCCAATCCCGATGGCCACCTCCTCGAACTGTCTCCTCCCGGCGCGCCCGATGCGGCCGATCATGCCGCGACCAACTACACATGGGACGCGTTTCTCCTCTGCGGCGATCCCAAGGACGCCGCAAGCGGCGCCTTCGTTCACCCCGAAACTTCTGAAAACGGCTGGTTCACCGACCCCGATAACCTTGCGGTCGATCCTGCTGGCCGGCTCTGGGTCACCACCGATGGCCCGCCAGATGCCGGCTTTAACGACGCGCTCTACGCCATGGACACCGAGGGCCCCGGCAAGGCGCTCCCCAAGCTGTTCTACCTGCCGCCCGTCGGTTCCGAAGTCTGCTCGCCAACCTTCACGCCCGGCGGCAAGACCATGTTTATTTCCATCCAGCACCCGGGCGAACTTCGCCTCGAAGACGGCGAGGACGCCACCAGCATGGCCGACGCCGGCACCACCTGGCCCGACTTCAAGGACGGCATGCCGGCAAGGCCCTCACTGGTCGTTCTGGTCCGCGAAGATGGCGGCGAAATCGGCTCGTAAAGCGCGTCCGGCCCCTCACCCCGTCCCTCTCCCCGGAGGGGAGAGGGGGCGATAGGTGCACCGTCCGTTGTGTCCCCTCTCCCCTCCGGGGAGAGGGTCAGGGTGAGGGGGAGTTCACCTCACAAACAAAAAAGGCGGGGTCTCCCCCGCCTTTCCCATTCTATCCGTCAAACCTTAGAGCTTGTCGGTGATCGCCGAGGTGAACGCACCCGTGGGCTTGGTCTTGATGATCTTCTGGTCGAGCAGGGCCTTCTCGGTGCGGTCATAGGCGGACGCGCTGAGCTTGAAGTCCTTGGCGTCGACGAGCTTGGCCACTTCGCCCATCATGTACTTCTGGTGGTCGAGGGTCTGTGCACCCGACTCGTCATTGGCGATGACGATCTGGGCAGCTTCATCGGGGTTGTCGATCGCATACTGCCAGCCCTTCTGGGCGGCACGGACGAAGCGGACCATCTTGTCGGCAAAGGCCGGGTCAGCCAGCTTGTCTTCCATGGCATAGAGGCCGTCTTCGAGCAGGTCATTGCCGAGGTCGGTGTAGTTGAAGATCACCAGCTTGTCGGTGGTAAAGCCCGCGTCGATCGCCTGGCCGAGCTCGTTGTACGTCATCACCGAGATACAGTCGGCCTGCTTCTGGATCAGCGGCTGCACGTCGAACGACTGCTTGAGGACGTTAACGCCATCGGCGCCGCCTTCAGTCGGGATGCCCAGCTTGTTCATCCAGGCGTAGAACGGATACTCATTGCCGTAGAACCAGACGCCGAGGGTGTGACCCTTGAAGTCGGCTTCGGTCTGTACCGGGCCATCCTTCGGGCAGATCATCAGGAGGCCGGATTTCTTGAACGGCTGGGCGATATTGACCAGCGGCACGCCCTGTTCGCGGGCAGCGAGCGCGCCACCCATCCAGTCGACGATCACGTCAGCGCCACCACCGGCGATCACCTGCTCGGGCGCCACGTCCGGGCCACCCGGCTTGATCGTGATGTCGATGCCTTCGTCGGTGAAAAAGCCCTTGTCCTTGGCCACGTAATAGCCAGCGAACTGCGCCTGCGTCACCCACTTGAGCTGCAGCGTCACCGGATCGGCTGCAAAGCTGGCCGAAGCGCCCAGCGCCATTGCGCCGGCAACCAGACCCACGAGAAGTTTCTTCATTCCCACGTTTCCCTTTTTCCCTGTTACGTCCGTCCACCACGGACAGACGGATGCCAAAAGGTGACGGCCCGCTCGATGAGCGCCACCACCCCGTAAAAGACCGAGCCCGCCAGTGCAGCAACGGCGATCTCGGCCCAGACCATCTCGACATTGAGCTTGCCGATCTCAGACGAGATGCGAAAGCCCATGCCAACGATGGGTGTCCCGAAGAATTCAGCTACGATTGCGCCGATCAGCGCCAGAGTCGAGTTGATCTTGAGCGCATTGAAGATGAACGGCGCCGCCGCCGGCAATCTCAACTTGAACAGCGTCTGCCAATACCCTGATGCATAGGTGCGCATCAGGTCGCGCTCCATGGCGCCCGAGGCGTTGAGCCCCGCCACTGTGTTCACCAGCATGGGGAAGAACGTCATGATCACCACCACCGCCGCCTTGCTTGGCCAGTCAAAGCCAAACCAGGTGACCATGATCGGTGCAATGCCGATCAGCGGCAGGGCGGAAACGAAATTGCCCACCGGCAGCAGCCCGCGCTTGAGGAAGGGCGAGCGGTCGATGGCAATCGCCACCGCAAACCCCACCCCGCAGCCGAGCGCATAGCCGATCAGCACCGCCTTCAAAAACGTCTGCTGGAAATCCGCCGCGAGCTTGGGCACGTTCTCGGTCAGCGTCTGCCAGATGCCCGATGGCGAAGGCAGCAGCACCTTGGGCACATTGCCGCCCCGCGTGATCGCCTCCCACGCGACAAGGATCGCAATTCCGAATATCGCCGGAATCAGCACCCCCACGGGCTGCGGCACCGCTTTCGCCGCCACCGCCCGCGCCAGCCGCTCGGCAAACAGCCATGCGAACACCCAGCTCGAAACCAGCGCGAACCAGTAGCCCGGGCCGGCCTGCTCGATGGTCTCAAGCGCCAGCATCAGTGCCATCGCGCCAAATACCGCCAGCGCCCCATCAACCCAGAGGCTGAACCGCACCCAGATCCGCACCCCGCTGGCGATCGCCAGCACCAGGAACACCCCGGCCAGCGGGAATTCCCACACCGGCAAAGGTGCGCCCTCGGTTGCCGCAAATTCGAAGATCAGCGCAATCAGCGCCAACCCCGCCGCTGCTGCCGCCAAGGTCCGCTGCAGCCCGGTCATGCCCGCGCTCCAAGGCTGCGGTTGGTCATCCGTTCGGCAAGCGTCACCAGCGCGATCAGTGCGCCCGCTAGCAGCGATGCCGTCAGCAGTGCCGACCAGATCTGGATGGTCTGCCCATAATACGAGCCCGCCAGCAGCCGCGCCCCCAGCCCGTTGCCGCCACCCGCCGGCAACTCACCGACGATCGCGCCCACAAGGCTCGCCGCCACCCCCACCTTCATCGAGGTGAACAGGTACGGCAGCGCAATCGGCCAGCGCAGCTTCAAAAACGTCTGCACCCGCGAGGCATTGTAGGTGTGCATCAGGTCAAGCTGGATCGCCTCGGGGCTGCGGAAGCCCTTGACCATCCCCACCACCACCGGAAAAAAGCTGAGATACGTCGAAATCAGCGCCTTGGGCACCAGCCCCGAAATCCCCACCGCGTTCAGCACCACGATCACCATCGGCGCAATCGCGAGGATGGGGATGGTCTGGCTGGCGATGATCCACGGCATCAGCGAGCGATCCATCGCCCCGTTATGAACGATCAGCACAGCCAGCCCGATCCCGAACCCCGTGCCGATCACAAACCCCAGCAGCGTCGCCGAAAGCGTGATCCAGCCGTGGTAGACGAGGCTCTTCTTGCTGGTCACCGCCTGCTCGACCGTGGTCTTCCAGAACTCAGCCACCACCTGGTGCGGCGCCGGCAGCAGCGGCTTGTCATAGTTCAGCACGTCATAAAGCTGCTGCGTCACCGTCACGCCAGTGACGTCCTTGCGCTGGTAAAGATCCGTCATCCCCTGCCAGTTCATCAGCACGGCAGCGACGTACCAGACGACGACCAGCGCCGCGAGCACGGCGAGGATCGCAAACCCATTGCTCTCGCGCCAATGCGGTTTCACCGGGGCCATTGTGCTCATTCCTCGTAGGAATGGCCGGCCCTGAGGCCTTCGCGCACCCGGTGCGCAATTGCGAGAAATTCCGGCGTCTCGCGGATATCGAGCGGCCGCTCGGCCGGCAGCGTCGAGGTGATGACGTCTGTCACCCGCCCCGGCCGCGGGCTCATCACCACGATCTTGGTCGATAGATACACCGCCTCGGGGATCGAGTGCGTGACGAACGCGATGGTCTTCTGCGTCCGTGCCCAGAGCTTCAGCAGCTCCGAATTGAGGTGGTCGCGCACGATCTCGTCCAGCGCCCCGAACGGCTCGTCCATCAGCAACAGGTCCGCGTCGAACGCCAGCGCACGCGCAATCGAGGCACGCTGCTGCATGCCGCCCGAAAGCTGCCAGGGGAACTTCTTTTCGAACCCCTCAAGGTTCACCAGTTCCATGGTGCGCTTGATCCGCGCCGCCTGATCCGCGCCGGAAATCCCCATGATCTCAAGCGGCAGCGCAATGTTCTGCGCAATCGTCCGCCACGGAAACAGCGCCGGCGCCTGGAACACATAGCCATAGGAGCGGTTGGTTCGCGCATCGGTCGGGCTGGTGCCGTTGACACTGATCGTCCCCGATGTCGGCTGTTCGAGATCGGCGATCACCCGCAGAAACGTGGTCTTGCCGCAGCCCGAAGGGCCGATGAACGAGACGAACTCACCCTTTTGAATGTCGAGATTGACGTCGGAGAGCGCCACCACATCGCCATCGGCGGTGGAAAAGGTCAGCCCCAGCCCTTTTGCAGAAACAACCGACGTCAAATGCGCACCCCCGGCGACAAATCCTCAACTCCCGGGCACGCCAGAAGCGGCCCCCATTCTGCCTGACCGTTGACCGAAACGAAGAACCCCGCCTCGCCCCTATCGGCAATGCTCACCGCATCGATCCCCTCATGCCCATCGCCGCTGCACACCGCCCCGACGCTGAACCCGCCACTCTCAGTTGCGGTGAGCGACATGAAATCACACCCGCCCTTGCCGCTCGAAACCGTATCGGGCGTCAGCACCACCATATCGGGGCTCGCCTTCCCCGTCATATAGAACGCACACCCCGCCCCATTCCCAAACACCCCCGCAATCGGCACCACGCCTGCCAGGGCAGGGGAGGCAAAGCCAAGCATCGCGACAGCAATGGCCCACCGCTTCACCTCTCCCTTAGGGGGAGAGGTCGGCCGAAGGCCGGGTGAGGGGGCCTTTGCAGAAGGCGCGTGCGTCACCCGATCACACCCCGCTCGCCGGAATTCCCGTCCGCTCCACCTTGCGCGGCGCAGAAATCTCTTTCCACTGGCTGAGCGCCCGGTTCACCGGGTTCTTGGCCTCGCGGGCGACGAACTTGCCATGGCCCGGCTGCGCGTCGATCTTGCCCTCGGTCACCGCCACATGTCCGCGCGTCAGCGTGAAGCGCGGCAGGCCGGTGAGTTCGAACCCTTCGAACACGTTGTAGTCGATCACCGATTGCTGGGTCTTGGCCGAAACCGTCTTGGTCCGCTTGGGGTCCCACACCACGATATCGGCATCGGCACCCACGAGGATCGCGCCCTTCTGCGGGTAGCAGTTGAGGATTTTCGCAATATTGGTCGAGGTCACCGCGACGAACTCGTTCATCGTCAGCCGCCCGGTATTGACCCCCTTGGTCCACAGCACCGGCAGCCGGTCCTCGAGCCCGCCCGTACCGTTGGGGATCTTGGCAAAATTGCCGATCCCGTTCCGCTTCTGCGCCGTGGTGAAGGCGCAATGGTCGGTCGCCACCACCGAGAGCGAACCCGATTGCAGCCCGGCCCACAGCGAATCCTGGTGCTGCTTGTTGCGGAACGGCGGGCTCATCACCCGGCGCGCGGCATAGTCCCAGTCGCGGTTGAAATATTCGCTCTCGTCGAGCGTCAGGTGCTGCACCAGCGGCTCGCCCCAGACGCGCATCCCCTTCTGCCGCGCCCGGCGGATCGCCTCATGCGCCTGCTCGCAGGAAACGTGCACCACATAGAGCGGCACCCCCGCCATGTCGGCAATCATGATCGCCCGGTTGGTCGCCTCGCCTTCCACTTCCGGCGGCCGCGAATAGGCATGGCCCTCGGGTCCGTTATTGCCCTCGGCCAGGAGCTTCTGCGTCATCGCCGCCACCACGTCGCCATTCTCGGCATGCACCAGCGGCAACGCCCCGAGGTCGGCGCAGCGTGAAAACGACGAGAACATCTCGTCATCATTCACCATCAGCGCGCCCTTGTAGGCCATGAAGTGCTTGAACGAGGTGATGCCGCGATCGACCACATCGGCCATCTCGTTGAACACCTGCTCGCCCCACCAGGTGATCGCCATGTGGAACGAGTAGTCCGCCGAGGCCTTCGAGGTCTTGTTGTCCCACATCTTGAGCGCATCAAGCAGCGACTGGTTGGGCGAGGGGAGGCAGAAATCCACCACCATGGTCGTCCCGCCCGCCAGCCCCGCCCGCGTGCCGCTCTCGAAATCGTCGGCCGAATAGGTCCCCATGAACGGCATTTCGAGATGCGTATGCGGATCAATCCCGCCCGGCATCACGTAACAGCCAGTGGCATCGAGGATTTCTCCGCCCGACAGGTTCTGCCCGATCTCGGTAATCTTTCCACCTTCGACGCGCACATCGGCGACGTAAGTCAGATCCGCGGTAACGACAGTGCCGCCTTTGATGATTTTGGAAGTCATGGCTGTTTCCCCGTGTTGCTCAAAGACCCCTCACCCGTCTCGGCCTGCGGCCGATCCACCCTCTCCCCGACGGGGAGAGGAACAGGCGGTGCCTCGTTCGATACTCTCGCGGCCAGCGCCGCACTCGCCGCGCGTGCTCCCCTTATTCCTCTCCCCGTCGGGGAGAGGGTGGCCTGCGCATAGCGCAGGTCGGGTGAGGGGTTCCCCGCGATGACGGCGCGGATCGTCTCCAGCACGCCGTCGCGGTTGCGCATCACATCATTGTTCCAGAACCGCAGCACCGAGTAGCCTTGGCCCAGGAGAAACGACGTCCGGCGGATATCCCGATCCGGTTCCGCATGCTGGCCGCCATCAAGCTCGACAATCAGCGCCACCTCACGGCAGGCAAAATCAGCAAAATACGGCCCCACCGGCATCTGACGCACGAACTTGAGCCCGTCGAGATTGCGGTTCCGCAGCACATACCAGAGCCGGTTCTCGGCATCCGTACCCTGCTTCCGCAACTGCCGCGCACGCCGTGTTACAGCGATAGGGGCACCATTCTTCTCCCCGTCGGGGAGAAGGTGGCCCGCAGGGCCGGATGAGGGGGCTGAGCCCCCGAATGATTGGGGCGCATCAGCAGTCATCGCAACTGGATACGCCTCCATCCTCAACCCACAATCTCCGCCGTCTCCAGCACCGCGCGCAGCAGCACATCCGTCCCCGCCGCCGCCCATTCCTTTGAAATCTCTTCGTCCTCGTTGTGGCTCAGGCCATCAACGCACGGGCACATGATCATCGCGCTCGGCGCCACCCGGTTGATCCAGCACGCGTCGTGCCCGGCGCCCGAAACGATGTCGCGGTGCGAATAGCCCAGCTCCTTGGCCGCCGCGCGCACATTGCCCACCAGGGTCTTGTCGAACGTCACCGGATCGAAATGGCCCACCTGCTCGACCTCTGCCCCGATATCGAGCCCCTCGGCAATGTTCTCGATGCCGCCGCGGATGCGCTCGTCCATCTCGTCCAGCACCGCCTTGTCGGGCGAGCGGATGTCGATGGTGAAGACGGTCTTGCCCGCAATGATGTTGCGCGAATTGGGGTAGACCTCGATATGGCCAACCGCGCCCACGGCGTTGGGCTGGTAGTCCATCGCCACCTCGTGCACCAGTTCGATCACCCGCGCCATGCCGAGGCTGGCATTGCGGCGCTTCGGCATCGGGGTGGAGCCGGTATGCGCGTCGCGCCCGGTGAGCGTCACCTGCAGCCACTTGAGCCCCTGGCCGTGCGTCACGACGCCGATATCGATCCCCTCGTCCTCAAGGATCGGGCCCTGCTCGATATGGAGTTCGTAGTACGCGTGGATCTTCCGCGCCCCCACCACTTCGTCACCCTTCCAGCCGATCCGCTCAAGCTCGGCGCCGAAGGTTTTGCCCTCTTTGTCCTTGTGCTGGTAAACGTCTTCCTGCGCCAGCACCCCGGCGAAGACGCCCGAGGCCATCATCGCCGGCGCAAAGCGCGCGCCTTCCTCATTGGTCCAGTTCACCACCACGATCGGGCGGCGCGTCTTGATGTCGAGGTCGTTGAGCGTGCGGATCACTTCGAGCCCGCCCAAAACCCCAAGCACGCCATCATAGCGCCCGCCGGTCGGCTGCGTGTCGAGGTGGCTGCCCACATAAACCGGATCGAGCCCCGGCTCGGCGCCTTCACGGCGCGCAAACATGGTGCCCATCTGATCGAGCCCCATGCTCATCCCAGCAGCTTCGCACCAGCGCTGGAACAGCTTCCGGCCCTCGCCATCCTCGTCCGTCACCGTCTGCCGGTTCGATCCCCCCGCCACCCCCGGCCCGATCTCGGCCAGCTCATGGATCGAATCCCAGAGCCGCTCAGGGTTGATACGCAGGTTCTCACCGGGTGCGGGCATGGGTCTACTCTTTGGCAAATTGTGGAACGGAAGGGGTGCCGCCAGCGTCCCCTCTCCCCGCTGGGGAGAGGGTGGCCGGAGCGAAGCGAAGGTCGGCTGAGGGGCAGTGCTTGAGGACGAGCAGCAACGCCTCGAGCACACCGTCTGTGTTGGTCAGGACCTCGTTGTTCCAGAACCGGAGCACCGAAAAGCCCTCTGCGTTCAGAAAACGCGTGCGTGCGATATCCGCCTCGGTCGAGTGCTGGCCACCATCGACCTCTACAACCAGCATCTCATCGCGGCAGACAAAATCAGTGAAGTAGGGGCCAACGGCATATTGGCGAACGAACTTGAAGCCTTCCACCTGGCGGCTTCTGAGCCGGCTCCACAGCTTGCGCTCGGCGTCAGTGCTTGCCGCTCTGAGGCTGCGCGCCCGTTGTCTCAGCCGCGCATCGCCGTGACTTCCCCTCACCCTGACCCTCTCCCCAGTGGGGAGAGGGGACCCGGAGGCTCCATCGCCCCCTCTCCCCTCAGGGGAGAGGGCCGGGGTGAGGGGCCGTCCCGTCAGTGAGGGGAGTGGGTGCATTTCTTACTTCATGCTCGGAAAGCTGAATTCCGCGCCGCCTTTGATACCCGCCGGCCAGCGGGTCGTTACCGTCTTGAGCCGCGTGTAAAAGTGCACGCCTTCGGGTCCGTAGATCGAGTGGTCGCCGAAAATCGAGCGCTTCCAGCCGCCGAACGAGTGGTAGGCCACCGGCACCGGCAGCGGCACGTTGATGCCCACCATGCCCACTTCGATCTTGTCGGCAAACTCGCGGGCGGCGTCGCCGTCGCGGGTGAAGATCGCCGTGCCATTGGCATATTCGTGCCCGTGGATCAGGTCGACCGCCTCCTGGTACGACTTGGCGCGCACCACCGAGAGCACCGGCCCGAAGATCTCCTCGCGGTAGATCTTCATGTCGGGGGTCACGTGGTCGAACAGCGTGCCGCCCACGAAGAACCCGTTCTCATAGCCTTGCAGCTTGAAGCCGCGGCCATCGACCACCAGTTCCGCGCCGGCTTCGACGCCCGCATCGATATAGCCGACGATCTTGTCGCGCTGCACCTTCGAGACAATCGGCCCCATCTGGGCGTCCTTGTCCGTCGACGGCCCGATCTTCAGCGCTTCGACGCGCGGCTTCAGCTTGGCAATCAGCGCATCGGCAGTCTTTTCGCCAACCGGCACCGCCACCGAAATCGCCATGCAGCGCTCGCCGGCCGAGCCATAGCCCGCGCCCATCAGCGCATCGGCAGCCTGGTCCAGGTCTGCGTCGGGGAGGATCACCATGTGGTTCTTGGCGCCGCCGAGCGCCTGAATGCGCTTACCCGCCTTGGTGCCGCGCTGGTACACATACTCGGCGATCGGGGTCGAGCCGACAAAGCTCACCGCCTTGATGTCGGGGTGGTCGAGAATGGTGTCGACCGCTTCCTTGTCGCCGTGGATGACATTGAGCACGCCGTCGGGCAGCCCGGCTTCCATCAGCAGCTGCCAGGCAAACATCGGCGCCGACGGGTCGCGCTCGCTCGGCTTCAAAATGAAAGTGTTCCCGCAGGCAATCGCCAGCGGATACATCCACATCGGCACCATGGCGGGGAAGTTGAACGGCGTGATCCCGGCGACAACGCCGAGCGGCTGGCGGTCCGAATAGCTGTCGATCGAGGGGCCGACATTGCGGGAAAACTCGCCCTTCAACAGCTGCGGGATGCCGCAGGCGAACTCGACGCAATCGATGCCGCGGGCCAATTCGCCCAGCGCGTCGTCATGCACCTTGCCATGCTCGCGGCTGATCAGCCGGGCCATCTCGTCGGCGTTCTTTTCGAGCAGTTCCTTGAACTTGAACATCACCCGCGCGCGCTTCATCGGCGTGGTATTGGCCCAGCCCGGCAGCGCCGCCTTGGCGGCAGCGACGGCGCCGTTGATCTCGTCCACGGTCGATAGCGGCAGCGTTGCCACCGCCTCGCCCGTTGCCGGGTTGAACACCGGCTGCGTCCGCGCGCTCACGCTGGTGACCAGCTTCCCGCCAATCGCATTCTGAATCGTCTGCATCACAGACCTCCGCTTCTTTTCGTTGGAACGTTCATTCTATCTCGTTCGATATAGAACATATGTTCCATTCTACTCAAGCGTCTTGAGAATGCCGGCCAGCGTGCCGATCAACTGGTCGATATGCTGCTTTTCAACGATCAGCGGCGGCGACATGGCGATGATATCGCCCGTCGTTCGGATCAGTATCCCCGCCTCGAAGGCTTTGACGAAGGCCGAGAACGCCCGCTTGGTCGGCGATCCGGCAATCGGCTCGAGCTCAATCGCGCCGATCAGGCCGAGATTGCGGATGTCGATGACATGCGGCAGGCCCTTCAGCGAGTGGAGCGCATCGGCCCAGTACTCGCCCATTTCGGCGCCGCGCGTCAGCAGCCCCTCTTCCTTGTAGGTCTCAAGCGTCGCGAGTCCCGCCGCCGAGGCGATCGGGTTGCCCGAATAGGTATAGCCGTGGAAGAACTCGATGACGTGTTCCGGCCCCTGCATGAAGGCGTCGTGGATCTCCGAGGTCACCAGCACCGCGCCCATCGGGATCACGCCATTGGTCAGCCCCTTGGCGGTCACCAGAATATCCGGCGTCACCCCGAAATAGTCCGCCGCAAACGGCGTGCCGACGCGGCCAAACCCGGTGATCACTTCGTCAAAGATCAAGAGGATGCCGTGCTTCTTGGTGATCTCGCGGAGCTTGGTAAGGTAGCCCTTGGGCGGGATCAGCACACCGGTCGAGCCGGCCACCGGCTCAACAATCACCGCTGCAATCGTCGATGCGTCATGCAGCGTGATGATGCGTTCGAGTTCAGCGAGCAGGTCCGTCGCACCCTCTTCGCGCTCGCCGCGGGTGAACTGGTTCTTGCCCGGCGTATGGGTGTGCGACATGTGGTCGACGCCTGTCAGCAGCGTGCCGAACATCTTGCGGTTAGTGACGATGCCACCCACCGAAATGCCGCCGAAATTCACCCCGTGATAGCCGCGCTCGCGGCCGATCAACCGGAACCGGGCGCCATCGCCCTTCACCCGGTGGTACGCGAGCGCCACTTTCAGCGCCGTCTCCACCGATTCCGAGCCGGAATTGGTGTAGAGCACGTGGTTCAGCCCCTCAGGCGCAATCGCCACCAGCGCATTGGCCAGTTCGAACGCCTTGGGGTGCCCCATCTGGAAGGCGGGGGCGTAGTCGAGTTCGGCCGCCTGCTCCTGGATCGCCTCGACGATCTTGGGGCGGCAATGGCCGGCGTTCACGCACCACAGGCCCGCCGTGCCATCCAGCACTTGGCGCCCGTCCGAAGTGGTATAGTGCATGTCCTTGGCGCCCACGAACATGCGCGGCGCTTTCTTGAATTGCCGGTTCGCGGTGAACGGCATCCAGAAGGCGCTGAGATCGTTCGGCGTGACGTTGCGACGGTTGGACACCTTCGGACTCCCTTGAAGTCTTTTTTGCTGAGTTGGGCCGTCAGCCCGGTTTTGGGCTTGACCTTTGGATGCGTTATCCAGAAATTTGACCAGTTGGAAAAAACGTTATCACTCCCATGCCGCCGATCAAGGTGAAAATGCTGGTACCGAAGGCAGGCAAGGGTGCGGCAAAACCGGCCCCCAAGGCACACACAAAGGCGCACGAAAACACAGCTGCAACTGACACGGAGTCGGGTGCTGTAACAGCGACGCGCAAGCCCCCGCCGGCCCGGCCGCAAACCCGCATCCAGCGCGAAAAACAGGATGTGATTCTCGAGGCGGCGCTCGATGTCTTCTCCCGCGAAGGCTTCCGCGGCGCCACCATCGACCAGATCGCCGAGGCGGCGGGGATGAGTAAGCCGAACCTCCTCTACTATTTCCCGCGCAAGGAAGAGATCTACAAGCGCCTGATGACCTCGATGCTCGATGTCTGGCTGCAGCCCCTGCGCGAAATCGATTCCGACGGCGACCCGGTCCCCGAAATCCGCTCCTACATCCGTCGCAAGCTCGAAATGAGCCGCGATTTCCCGCGTGAAAGCCGGCTCTTTGCCAACGAGATGCTGCAGGGCGCCCCCCGCGTCCTCGATGTGCTCGAAACCGATTTGAAGAATCTCGTCGACGAGAAAGCCGGAGTGCTCGAAACCTGGATGGCGGCCGGCAAGATCGTCCGCACCGATCCCTACCACCTGATCTTTTCGATCTGGGCCACCACCCAGCACTATGCCGATTTCGACGTGCAGGTCCGCGCCGTCCTGGGCAAGGGCCGCGGCGGCGAAGGCCGCTTCGAAGACGCCGCCCGCTTCCTCGAAAACCTCTTCCTCCACGGCCTGCTGCCGGGGTGAAGCCGCCGTTTCAGCGGTCCTTGACCAGCGCCAGCACCACCAGCCCCAGCACCGTCACCAGCGCCCCGGCCGCAACCGGCAGGCTCGCCCAGCCGTGTCCCGCAAGCCCCTCAAAAATGATGACGAACGCCGGCACCAGATAGCCATAGGCGATCACCTTGGCCGCCGGCAGGTGCAGCGAGGCGAACTGGATCATGAAAAAGCACAACGCCGTCGGCCCCACCGCGAGGTAGACGATCACCCCCCAGACCAGCGGCGGCTGCGCCGCCCAGTTGGTCGAAATGATCTCCGGCAACCCATAGCCCACCAGCCAAATCGCGGTCGCGAGCAGGGTCCAGAAGCTCTGCGTCAGTGCCGGCTCGCCCCGGCTGAACCGCCTCAGGAGCGGCGCATAAATCGCGTAACAGATGCAGCCGACGAAATAGATCAGCTCGCCCGGCCCGATATCGAACGCGAGCAGCGCCGCGATATCGCCGCGAAAGATCACCCAGACTGCACCGGCTCCCGCGAGCGCGAGGCTCAGCAGCACCGCCAGCCCCGAGCGCTGCCCGACCAGAAAATACGCCGTCACCGCCGTCATCATCGGTACCAGCGTATAGACCGCGCTGGTCGCCACCGGTTTGGTCATCGTCAGCGCGAGAAACATGGTGACAAAATAGACTGCCGTCAGCAGCCCCATGATCCCGAACCGCCAGGGCGCCTTCGCCATCCCGAACGGCTGCCGCGCCACGCCGAATGCCGCAACCCCCATCACGAAAGCGGCGAGCACGAACCGCACCGCATTGAGCGGCACGGCGTGGATAAAGGGCACCGTCAGCGCCCCCAGCGTGAACGATCCGGCAATCAGCGCTGCAAACAGCACCATGCTCAGATGCGCCAGCAACCGCTGGCGCCTGCGCTTTGCCTCAACCGTCACGATGGATCGGAGCTCAGAACCCGAGTGCGAAGATCAGGAGGAACCCGCCGAACAGCGCCGTGTTGGTCAGCGCCGCGCTGATATGGGGAGCCTGCTGGTCGGCCGGAAATTCCCAGAACGGGTGGAACAGCACCGTCGCCAGCACCAGGAACACCATCATGGCGAGCCCGCCAAGGAGGCCGAACCAGCCAAAGAACGCGCCGAGAAAGGTCAGCGCCCCGCCGGCGATCTGCAGGCCGACGCCGAACTTGGCGGCGTTTTCCGGCTGCGAAATCTTCTTGGCCTCCAGCACCGCCGTCAGCGCCGCGATATTCTTGAGGTTGCGCACGCCGAACATCACGAACGCCGCACCCATCAACAGGTGCGCTATGCTTGAAAGAAACCAGAACATTGCCGTGCGTCTCCATTGCCGTGCGCCAAATTGCGATGCGCCAAGCCATGGCATGCCCGGCTGCTCCCGGCACACCGATTCCGCCATAACCCACGGAAAACTGCACCTCAACGCTCAGGCGCGGCCGCCTGCGCTCTGCAACTCACTGGCAAACTGGTGCCCACCGACATTGGTCGCCTTGGCGCGATAGAGCGCGGCATCGGCCGCTCGCACCAGTTCCAGCGCGCTCGAAGCATCTTCCGGCGCCCGCGCCACGCCAATGCTGCCGCCAATCGCCAGGTCCATCTTGCCGATCTTGAGCGGCTCGCTGAGTGCCGCGGCAATATCGGTTGCAAGCTCATTGAGGCTATCGAGCGAGGTGCGCGAGGTCATCAGCATGCCGAACTCGTCACCACCGATCCGGGCGATCAGGTCGCCCTCCTGACCAAAGCCCTTCAGCCGCTCGGCGACGATCCGCAGAACCTCGTCGCCAGCGCCATGCCCCAGCGTGTCGTTGACGTTCTTGAACCCGTCGAGATCGATATAGAGCAACGCAAATTGCGGGTGGCGGTCGACAAATGCCCGCTCCATCCGCTCATCGAACGCCAGCCGGTTGCTGAGCCCGGTCAGTGCATCGCGCGCCGCCAGGTCCTGCGCCTCCTGCCGGCGCAACTCCAGTTCCAGCGCCATCAGATACATCCGGTAGATCACCAGCCCCAGCCCGCCCAGGATCACCGCGCACATGAACAGCCGCAGCGGCGCCACCTTGACGAACAGTTCCGAGCCAAGCAGCCGCGGCTTCCAGGCCAGCACAATGCCGTCGCTTTCGGGCAGCGCCACCCACACCTCGTCCGCTGGCACGCTGCTCAGGCTGGTGAAATGCGCGCCGTTGAGCATGAAATCATGCCCCAGCCGCTGCGCCAGCGCCGCATCTTCAGCCGTTTCGGCCGTCATCGTCACGCTGACCGCAACATTGGCGCGCGCCACCTCGCTCGCCACCGACTCGGTATCGATGGTGTGCACGGCGAACACGATCACCCCCACCACCGTCGCCGCGAGGATGATCATGCCGATCACCGAAAGCAGCATCAGCCGCCGCGGGTTGGGCAATTTCGCCTGGTCCCGCCGGGCATTTTCGGTTCTTTTGGGATCGCGGCCGGCCTTGACCCGCGCCATCGGTCGCTCGGTCCGCGCCATGGCAAGAAAACCGTCAGCCATTACCCATCTCCTGATCCCGCCGCAGCCTAGCGCCGGGGCCTTTGCCAATCCTTATCAACGGCTTGGGGACGCAAGGCATGGTTGACAGAAAGTTAACGCCCTCTCCTCTCCAGGAAGGCCCCCATCTCGGAGGAGGGGGCGCGCAGCGCCGGTGAGGGGAGGCACGTCCATGGCCCCTTAGCCGTAGCTTGCCAGCACCTCATAGTGCGTAACGCCTGCGGTCATGTCCCCGCTCATGTCCATCACCGCAAAATAGGCGAGGCACGCCGCCGAACTACTGACCTTGGCTATGATGGCATGCGCGTCCGCCATGCTGCGCCAATGCACCAGGTCGGCATAGCCGCCGCCCTCGGTCTTGATCAGTTCGCGCCGGATGAAGCCGGGCTGGTCGGCCAGAAACCCGCTCTGGAACGCGTTGGATGCGGCCACCAGGTCCGCCTCCGTCTTGCCCGCGCCCAGGGTGATGCGGGCCATCTCGATAACAGTGGTCGTCACGATAAAATCTCCGTTTGGGTTGGAATATCGCAACGCTAGCTATTAATACGTCATTGAATGACCGATTTGTTTGGACCGTGCCCGTCATGACCCGCGCCACCACGCTCGATCACCTCGCCCGGCTCGATTGGCTCGAAAGCCGGCTGAAGACCGATGCGCCGCTGATCGCCGCCGATCTTGCACGTGAACTCGGGGTGAGCCTGCGCACCATCGGGCGCGATATCGCCATCCTGCGCGAGCGCGGTGTGCCGGTCGATGGCGAGCGGGGCAGGGGCGGCGGCCTCCACCTCACCAGCACCTGGGGCATCGGCCGCCTCCATCTCGATTTCCGCGAGGCGGTCGATCTCTTGGTCAGCCTCGCCATTGCCGAGCACGCCCGCTCGCCGCTGCTGCTTGCCGACCTGGCCCCGGTCCGCCGCAAACTCGTTGCCTCGTTCGCACCGCCGATGCGGCGGCGCATCGCCTCGCTTCGCGCCCGCATTCTGATCGCGGGGCCTGCATCGAGCCATGTGCTTGCTACCTTCCGCCGCCCGCCAGCGCGCCTCGTGGAACGGCTCCACGAAGCGTTCCTGCTCTGCCGTCCGGCCACGATCACCTATCTCGATGGCGAAGGGCGGAGCACCCAGCGCACCATCGAGCCGCACTTCCTGCTGCTCAATGCGCCAGTCTGGTACGTGCTCGCCTTCGATCTCTCCCGACAGGCCATCCGCACCTTCCGCGTCGATCGCATCAGCGCGATCGAGCGCACCGAGACCACCTTCCGCCCTCGCCCCTACGCCGAATTCCGCACCGCACTCGAAGGCGCCGACATCATCTTTCCCTAGTGGGTGTTTAGGGCGACCAAGTTACGTTTCCCCGATACATGCAATTGCAAGCATCAGTTGTCCCATTCATTCAGGTCCAGCCAGTAACGTCATCGCTCAACCTGCGAGGCGCCGCCGTGAAAGCCAGAACTGCCATATTCATTGATTGCGAAAACGTGCCGGCCAAATTCTGGCCCGAGATCGAAGCCCGCGCCGCGGCGCTGGGTGCGGTCAACCTCTGCCGCCTCTATGGTGATTTCACCGAAGACCGCCTGACGCGCTGGCTGAACATCGCCCGCGAAAATTGCCTGCAGCCCGTGTTGCAACTGGGCGGCAAGAACGCCGCCGATATCGCCATCACCATCGCCGGCATGGATCTGCTGCATCAGGGCAAGACCGAGGCTGTCGTGCTGGTCTCATCCGATCAGGATCTGAGCCCGCTCGCCCACCGTCTCCGCGCCGCCGGCATCAAGGTGCTCGGCCTCGGCAACGCCAACACCCCGGTTGCGCTGCGCAAAGCCTGCTCCGAATTCCAGGAGTTGGGTATTGCCGCACAAGACGCGACCGCCACCAAAGCCGTCGCGCAACCCGCCGCGCCCAAGCAGCAAGCCCCTATACCTCCAGCCCCAAAACCAGTGGCGGTCAAGGCGGCCTAGTCAGACTTCAGCAGCGGCTGGCAACTACACCCTCACTCCGCCGGTTCAACCTTCTTGGCCATTGGGTTGTTCGGGTGCGTGGTCCAGTTGGCATAGCCGGGTTCGACCAGCTTCTTGGTGCGCTGGTCGAGCATGCCGGGTTCGAGCTGGATCATGGTGATGCAGTCTTCCACCGGGCAGACATTGACGCACAGGTTGCAGCCGACGCACTCGTCGTCCATCACCTCGAAGTGCCGCTTGCCGTCCTTTTCCTTCATGATCGCCTGGTGCGAAGTGTCCTCGCAGGCGATGTGGCACCGCCCGCAAGAAATGCACTTGTCCTGGTCGATCTTCGCCTTGGTGATGTAGTTGAGGTTGAGGTACTGCCAGTCGGTGACGTTGCGCGTGGCGCGGCCGGTGAAGTCGTCGAGCGTTGCGTAGCCCTTTTCGTCCATCCAACCTTTTAGGCCCGAGATCATCTCCTCGACGATCTTGAAGCCATAGACCATCGCCGCGGTACAGACCTGCACATTGCCGGCGCCCAGCGCCATGAACTCGGCCGCATCGCGCCAGGTGGTGACTCCGCCAATGCCCGAGATGGGGAGGCCGTAGGTCTCGGGGTCGCGCGCGATATCGGCCACCATGTGGAGCGCAATGGGCTTTGCCGCCGGGCCGCAATAGCCGCCATGCGTGCCCTTGCCGTCAATCGTCGGCATCGGTGCAAAGGTGTCGAGATCGACCCCAGTGATCGAGTTGATGGTGTTGATCAGGCTCACCGCATCGGTGCCGCCGTTCTTCGCCGCGCGGGCCGGGCGGCGCACATCGGTCACGTTCGGCGTCAGCTTGGTGATCACCGGCATGCGCGAATACTGCTTGCACCAGCGCACGACCATTTCGACATATTCGGGCACCTGGCCCACGGCCGCGCCCATGCCGCGCTCGCTCATCCCGTGCGGGCAGCCGAAATTGAGCTCGATCCCATCCGCTTCGGTCTCTTCCACCAGCGGCAGGATCGCCTTCCAGGCGTCCTCCTCGCACGGCACCATGATCGAGACCACCACGGCGCGGTCCGGCCAGTTCTTCTTGACCTGCTTGATCTCGGTGAGGTTCCGGTAGAGGTCGCGGTCGGTGATCAGCTCGATATTGTTGAAGCCCAGGAGCCGCCGGTCCGCGCCCCAGATCGCGCCATAGCGCGGTCCGTTCACGTTCACCACCGGCGGGCCTTCCTCGCCCAGCGTCTTCCAGACGACGCCGCCCCAGCCCGCCTTGAAGGCGCGCTCGACATTGTAAGCCTTGTCCGTGGGCGGCGCCGACGCCAGCCAGAACGGATTGGGCGATTTGATCCCGACGAAGTTGTTGCGGATATCAGCCATGGCGTCTCTCCTCATCGTTCAGTCTTGGGGTCGAGGCCCCGGCAGAGCGCCTTGAGGCGCTGACACTAACCCGAGCCGCGCGATGAGCGCGGTCTGCCTTCTCCCCTTGTGGGAGAAGGTGCCCGAAGGGCGGATGAGGGGTTCTCTCCACGCACTCCGTTCGTTCCTTGCTACGAGCGGACCGCGCATCGCCAAGGCGATGCGAACCCCTCATCCGTCGCTGCGCGCCACCTTCTCCCACAAGGGGAGAAGGCAGGAAGAGGCCCTCCGAGCAGGCCATTACTTTGCCGCCAGATACCGGTTGATGCTCTCGGCGGCGTCGCGGCCCTGGGCCACGGCGGTCACCGTCAGGTCATCACCCATGTCGATGCAGTCGCCGCCGGCCCAGACGCCGGCGCGCGACGTGCGGCCTTCGCTGTCCGCCGCGATGCGTCCGGCGCGCAGTTCCAGCCCCGCCACCGTCTCGGCCTCGAGCGTCTGCCCGATCGCCTTGAACACCTGGTCGCAGGGGATGGTCATGGTGTGGCCCATGCCCATCAGCCGGCCGTCCTGCAGCTTGGTATATTCGAGCTCGATGCCCGTCACCTTGCCGTTGTCGGTGATCACTCGCTTGGGCTGGAGCCAGTGACGGATGGTGACGCCCTTGGAAGCCGCAAGGTCCTGCTCGAACGTCGAGGCGTTCATGTGCTCCTGCCCGCGCCGGTAGCACATCGTTACCTCTTCAGCGCCCAACAGCTTCGCCTGCACGGCCGCATCAATGGCTGTCATGCCGCCGCCGATCACCACCACGCGCCGGCCGACGGGCAGGCTAGAAAGATCGTGCGCCTGCCGCAGCTCGGCGATGAAATCCACCGCATCAGCCAGCCCGGCTGGCGCTTCCGACTCGCCCTCGGCGCGGAGCGCGTTGACGCCGCCCAACCCGATCCCAAGGAAGGTCGCGTCAAAATCCTTGGCCAACTGGTCAAGACTCAAATCCTGCCCCAGCGCATGGCCGAGCTCGATCTCGATCCCGCCGATCGCGGTGACATACTCAACTTCCGCCTGCGCAAACCCGTCCGGGGTCTTGTAGGTCGCAATGCCATACTCGTTGAGCCCGCCCGCCTTGGGGCGCGCGTCGAAAATCGTCACATCATGCCCACGCATGCTGAGCCGGTGCGCCGCCGCAAGACCCGCCGGGCCCGCGCCAACCACGGCAACCTTCTTCCCGCTCAGCGGCGCGCGAGTGAAGAACTGCTTGCCCTCGTCCATCGCGATATCGGTGGCATAGCGCTGCAGCTGGCCGATCTTGACCGGCTTGCCCTCCGCTTCCATCCGCACGCAGGCCTCTTCGCACAACTGCTCGGTCGGGCAGACGCGGGCGCACATGCCGCCGAGGATGTTCTGCTCGAAGATTGTTTCGGCAGCGCCCAGCGGATTGCCTGTCGAGATCTCGCGGATGAACAGCGGGATGTCGATCGAGGTCGGGCACACATTCATGCACGGCGCGTCAAAACAGAAATAGCACCGGTCGGCTTCGACAAAGGCCTCGTGCCGGTCGAGCGGCGGATGCAGGTCCGAAAAGTTCTCGGGATACTTCGCCGGGTGCAGACGCCCCGGTGCGATCCCGTCCTTGAGCATGCCCTCGCTCATCGACAACCCCTCGTTTAGAGCCATTCCAGACTGAGACGCTAACGCGGCTCAAAAGTTTTATCAATTGGTCAAAAATGGAAATCTGCACGGACGTTTTTTGGCCACCCGCAGCATGCCGTTCCGCTCCAGCGAGGTCGCCAGCGGGCTGTTAACAAGGCGTTCATCCGTTTGGTTTGGCGATGGCAGAACCGTGGCGCCCCAGCTTCGTCGCGATAGCGCTCCCCTCCCCATCCTCCGCAGCAAGCCCTACCGCCCTCACGGCTTCCCCGACTTATCCCCACTCCCTCCACCCGTGCGATAATGCGCCCAATCGATCCCCACCGCTGCGTCAATTGTGGCAAACGCTGATTTGCAAAGGGCCTCAGACGCGAAAAACCGGTCGTCCACAGCGCAAAACGTGCCATGCAAAAGAATCTTATGCCTGACCTCTGAGCGGAAATTGACGGTCTGAAATGGAGTTAAGCATTTGTATATCAAAGTAAAAACGTCGATTTCGGCCCACTTGGTTGCTGTTGCGTTCAGGCAACAGTTCCACTTGGAGTCGCCTCGTTCATTTTCGGTTCACAATCTGGCCACTTCCACCCCCTAGCCAGCCCGTTCTCGAAAACTGCAGTGAGACGGATGATTGATTAAGTACAGTGTTGGTGCCGCCGTTCTGGCAGGGCTTATCCTTTCTGCCACCGGTTCTGCGTATGCAGGCGGCAATCAATGCGGTGGGGCGTCCTGGTACGGACCGGGTTTCCACGGCAAAAAGACGGCCTCAGGGGCACGGTTCAACGAAAATGCGATGACCGCCGCCCACAAGACGCTGCCCCTCGGGACCATCGTGAAGGTCACGGACCAGCGGACAGGCAAGTCCATCAAGGTCACCATCAACGACCGCGGGCCCTACTCGGGTGGCCGCATCATCGACCTCTCCATGGGGGCTGCCAGCAAGCTCGGCTTTATGGCCCGCGGCACCACCAAGGTCTGCATCGCCCGCTCCTGACCAGGGCAGCGATACCAAGTTCAAGGGTCGCCCGCTGCGTTTGCCGGGCGGCCCTTTCCTTTGCCGGCCGCGCCAGCCATCATGCAACACCCTGTTTTCGAGGTGTTTTCCGTGCCGCTAGCCTCCTGGTCCAGCTCCGCCAGATCCCTGATCGATGTCGCCACCGGCCGCGCCCCGGCCGATCTGCTGGTCCGCAACGGCCGCTGGGTCAACGTCCATTCCGGCGAAATCCTGCCCGGCCATGACGTCGCCATCGTCGCCGGCCGCTTCGCCGCCATCGACCCAGATCTGAGCTATACCATTGGCGCCAATACACAAATAATCGATGCCGCCGGCCGCTACATGGTCCCGGGCCTTTGCGATGCGCACATGCATGTCGAAAGCGGCATGGTCACCGTCACCGAGTTCTGCCGCGCCGTCATCCCGCACGGCACCACCTCGATGTTCATCGATCCGCACGAGATCGCGAACGTTCTCGGCATCAAGGGCGTCCGCCTGATGCATGACGAGGCGGCGGCAATGCCAGTCAGCGTCTACGTCCAGGCCCCCTCATGCGTTCCCTCCGCCCCCGGCCTCGAAACCCCCGGCGCCACCATCTCGCCTGACGACGTCGCCGAAATGCTGAGTTGGCCCAATATCATAGGGCTGGGGGAGATGATGAACTTCCCGGGCGTTGCGGCGAACGACGAGAAAATGCTGGCCGAGATCGCCCACACCCAGCGCGCCGGCAAAACCGTCGGCGGCCACTACGCCTCGCCCGATCTGGGTAAGCCCTTTTACGGCTATGTCGCCGGCGGCCCCGCTGATGACCATGAAGGCACCCGTATGGAAGACGCCATCGCCCGCGTCCGCCTCGGCATGCGGTCAATGCTGCGCCTCGGCTCCGCCTGGTTCGATGTCGCAGCCCAGGTCAAGGCCATTACCGAAGCCGGCCTCGACAGCCGCAATTTCGTCCTCTGCACCGACGACAGCCATTCCGGCACGCTGGTCAACGAAGGCCACATGGATCGCGTCGTCCGCCACGCAATCGCCTGCGGGCTCAAGCCCATCACCGCCATCCAGATGGCAAGCCTCAACACCGCCACGCATTTTGGCCTCGAGCGCGAAATGGGCTCGATCACCCCGGGCCGCCGCGCCGACCTGATCCTGACGTCCGACCTCGCCACGCTCCCCATCGAACTGGTGATCGGGCAGGGCACGGTGCTCGCCGAAAACGGCGTCCTCACCGCCCCGCTGGAGCCCTGGCCCTATCCCGATTTCGCCAAAAACACCGTGCGCCTCGGCCGCCAGCTGACAGCGGAAGCCTTTGAAATCAAAGCCCCAAGCGGCCGTAACGCCGTCACCGCCCGCGTCATCGGCGTCATCGAAAACCAGGCCGGCACCAGGGCGCTGGAGCGGACTCTCCCGGTCGAAGATGGCCTCGTCGCCGTCGACGCCGCGCAAGACGTCTGCCAGATCGCACTGGTGGAACGCCACGTCGGCTCTGGTGCGGTGGTCAACGCGCTGGTCTCGGGCTTCGGCTACAACATCGATTGCGCCGTAGCCTCCACCGTCGCCCACGACAGCCACCAGATGATTGTCGTCGGCACCAATCGCGACGACATGGCGCTCGCCGCCAATCGCCTCGGCGAAGTCGGCGGCGGTGCCATCGTCGTCTCGAAGGGCAAGGTGCTGGCGCTGGTCGAACTCCCCATCGCCGGCCTGATGTCCGATGAGCGCGCCGAGATCGTTGCCAAAAAGGCCGATTCGCTCGTCGCCGCCATGCGCCAATGCGGCTGCACCCTCAACAACGCCTTCATGCAGCACTCGCTGCTGGCGCTCGTGGTGATCCCCGAATTGCGTATTTCAGACAAAGGCTTGATCGACGTGAGAACCTTCACCCCGACAGAACTCTTCGTCTAGCTATCATTCGCCGCGTTCAAGTCCCCGGGCTCAACCCCGCCGTCGTCCGGTGCGCCAATGGTGATATTGTCGAGCGCCCCGTCCACCACCGTCGCGAGGTGCACTAGGTCGAGTTCCTCGACCTTGTCGGTGCGCTGCCGGTCAATCTCACGCGCCAGCGCGTCGAGGATCACCTGCACGCGGGAGTGCTGCTCAGCCGTTTCCATTGATCTTGACCCCGTTGTCGTCGAACTTGATCTCAAGCCCCGGCTTCTGGTTTTCCTGGTAGATCGTGTAAATGCCAAAGCCCACGGCCAGTGCCGCAAGCAAGGCAATGACGAGGTAAAGCGAATTTCTGCTCATTAAAGGTGCCCCTGAACTGGATAGTCTCCAGCTCACAACGCCTGGGCGGCCGATTGGTTCAATTGGCTATGTTATTGAGTGCGCTGACAAACCCCGCAATGCCGTCGGCCAATGCCCCGGAATTGTCGATCTCCTGCGCCTCGATCCCTGCCGGCACCGGCGCGCCCTCACGCGCCAGCCGCGCCGCCACGTCCGCGGCTGTTTCCCGGCCGCGTCCCGCGAGCCGCGCCGCGCGGATCTCGGGGCGTGCCGTCACCACCAGCACAAAGCAGCGCGGATACTTTTCCATCGCCCGCTCGATCACCCGGCGCGAGGTGTTGACCACCACGACCTGCCCGGCCGCCAGCGCCGCATCGATCGCCGCCGGCACCCCGTAGCTCAGCCCATGTGCTTCCCAGTCCAGGGCATATGCCCCCGAGAGCTTCAGTCGCTGAAATTCATGCGGCTCGACCGTGTCGTGGTCTTCGAGCGCCGCCACGGCGGTGCGCGTCACCACCCGGCGCGGAAACACAAAGCGTGCATCCTCCGCCAGCGCCGCCTTGGCCGCCGCGATCAGCGTGTCCTTGCCCGCGCCGGAGGGCCCGACAACCAGAACGAGGGCACCCTGGTGCATCAACTGACCCGCTTGCCCTGCCGCCAAACGCCGCGCACCACCGGCACATCGCCCGGCCGCCGGCGGATCCGCACCAGGTCACCGCGCTTGCCGATGGCGATCTCGCCGCGATCGCTGAGATGCGCCGCCGCCGCCGGTCGCGATGTCACCATCGCAATCGCCTGCTGCAGCGAGATTTCCTCCGCCCGCTCCGGCAATAGGAACGCCGCCTGCATCAGCGCAAACGGCACATAGTCCGAGCTCAAAACGTCCAGCACACCGGCCTTCGCCAGCTCGATCGCCGAGATATTGCCATTGTGCGATTTGCCGCGCACCACGTTGGGCGCGCCCATCAGCACCGCCAGCCCGCCCGCATGCGAGGCCTTTGCCGCCTCCATCGTGGTCGGGAACTCCGCAATGCTCATCCCGTCGCGCAACGCCTCGTCGACATGCGCCGTGGTCGCATCGTCATGGCTCGCAAAGGCCAGCCCGATCTCCTGCCCGCGCTTCAGGATCGCGGCGCGGTTGTTGTCGGCATAGAGGTCATGCTCGGCCTGCCGGTCGGTGATGAACTGCGCCATCTCCGCGTCCGTCATGCGCAGCTTCTTCTGGTAGTACCCGATATAGTGCTCCAGCGTCGTGTACTGGCGCTGGCCCGGCGTATGGTCCATCAGCGACGCCAGCCCGACGATCGCATTGGTGCAGTGTTCCTCGAAATGCAGCGCCGCATCCGGCGTCGGCAATTCGCAGCGCAAGTGAATGTGGTGGTCGGCGCGCAGCCGGTCATCCGCATCGGCCTCCGCCACCGCCTCCACCATCGCGCGCACGTCCGCAGTGATATCGCCAACGTCCGGGTCCGAACCGATCCGCACCGCATCGAACACCGTGGTGATCCCGGCGCCAGCCACCTGCGCGTCATGGCTCTGCAGCGCCGCGATGGCGTTCCAGGTCACCCCCGGCCGCGGCCGGTAGTGGTTCTCGAAATGGTCGGTATGCAGTTCCACCAGCCCGGGGATCAGGAAATCGCCTTCGAAATCCGTCGCGTGCGCCACGCTTCCGGTGTCGATCTCGACGATGATGCCATCGCGCACCAGCACAGAGCCTTCGATCACCTGGTCGCCCAGCACCACGCGTGCATTGGAAATCGCGAGTTCGCTCATCTTGGCCTCAAGCCTTTCCGCTCAATACGTAATCGCCCAGCCGCACAAACGGCGCTCCGGCCTCCGGCTCATGGAACAGCACCAGCCGGTCCAGCATCGTCTCCCGAGTCGCCAGCGCACCAAAATGCGCCGCCGCTGCCCGGCTATACGCCTCGCGCTCGCTCTCGGGTAGCCGGTCGGTCAGCGTCATGTGCAACTGAAACTGCTCCAGCACATAGGGGTAGCCCAGGGTGTCGATCAACTCGATCTGCCGTTCGCTATAGTGGCTGCCCTTGAGGCGCCGCTCGCGTTCCGCGGGCGATGTCGCCGCCCGGAACGCCTCAAAGCCCTCAACCACTTCCGCCGCAAACGCCAGCAGTTCCGCGCTTTGCACCGCCGGCACCAGCGCCAGAAACCCTTCCAGCAGCACCAGCTTCAGCGCCCCGATGGCCACCGGCGCATGCGCAGCCGCAAAACCGGCAAGTGCCGCTTCCAGCTCGGCCTGCATCCGGCCCTCCGCCAGCGACATCGGCGCCTTGATCGTCGCGTGAAACCCATACCGCCGCGCCGAAATACTGCGCGCAAAGAGCGCTTCGCGGGTCACACCGCCGACCGCCGTCTCGAAAACCTCACCCGAAAAAGGGTCGCGTCCATGCCACTCCACAGCCTTCAGCCACAGCGGATCGGTTGCGGCGGGCGCGTAGTAAATGGCAAAGCGTTGCGGCATGGGACGTGTGAGCGACTTGCAGCTGGAATGAGCGACGGGGCTGACTAGTCCCGTTCGATGTCAGTTTTTTGTCGGTCCTGCAAGCCGCACTGCGGCACCCTAGATCGAGCGGGCAACGCAACCCGCGCCTGCCGGAGGCGTTCCGGAAATAACCCCATCCGCCACCATCGTCGCGCCTGGCGCCAGCGCCCCAATCAGTGCGAAATAGCCGCGAAACTTCGAATTCTTGAACTGCCACTTGATCTTGGTGCCCGGCTCCAGCGGCGTGTCGCCTGCATTGGTCAACTCCAGCCCTCCCGGCTGTCCGGCCGGGGCACAGACCAGCGCCACCTGGGTGCCAAAGTGCCGGGTCTGAAGGCTCGGCGGCTCATCGGCGTCGTACGAGCCGCCACCGGAACTGCCGGTCAATGCGGGTTGTGAGGGCATCACCTTTGCCGGATCGACCGTGCCTGCCGGCTTGGTATCGCTTCCGGTATGGGGCACCAGCAACACTACCTCTTCGGCGCGCAACGCGGGGGCCGCCGTCATCAGCAGCAGCGCAATGGCCAAAGCGGCGCGTCGAACCTCAATCATTGCCCTTCCTGCTCCCGTTCTGGTGATCACAAACTGGCTCTGCCGTCCACGCAATGGCCGGGCAGGCGTGCCAAACAGGGTTCCCTACGGGAGCCAACTTGAACGCGGGGTGAACGGCCGCGTCAAGACAACGGATCACTCCAATTGCCGATCGCCGCTCCCTTGCGCAGCCCACTGCCGACCCTTCATAGTGCGCGCCGAAACCCTCAGGACGGCCATGGATCGCGATCTGCTCGAGCAGTTGTTCTATCACGCCGTAGATGCGGCCAAGCCCGAACGTGCCATCGCCGCCAACCTGCCCGAAGCGCCGCTCGGCCGCACCGTGGTTATCGGTGCCGGCAAGGCCTCAGCCCAGATGGCAAAGGCTTTCGAGGCCGTCTGGCCTGGCCGCATCGACGATTCCCTCGTCGTCACCCGCTATGGCCATGGCGCCGATTGCCAGCGCATCGAAATCGTCGAGGCGGCCCACCCGGTCCCAGATTTTTCCGGCTTTCTTGCCGCTCGCCGCATGATGGAAAAGGTCTCCGGCCTCAGCCCCGACGACCTGGTGGTCGCACTCATGTCCGGCGGCGGGTCAGCGCTCTTGCCGCAGCCGGCGGCGGGACTCACCTTCGAGGACGAGCAGGAGGTCAACCGCATCCTCCTTGCGTCCGGCGCGCCGATCTCCGCCATGAACGTCATCCGCAATGAACTCAGCGCCATCAAGGGCGGCCGTCTCGCCGCGCTTGCCGCTCCCGCTCGCGTCGCAACGCTCGTCGTCTCCGATGTGCCCGGCGACGATCCGGCGCTGGTTGCCTCGGGCCCCACGGTCCCCATGGCGCAGGGCCGCACCGAAGCCCGGCACCTCGTGGCGCTCTATCACCTGCATCTGCCGCCAGCCGCCGCCGAACTGCTCGCCTCCGACGAGAACCCGGCCCCGCTTGCCACCGACAGGCGATTTGCCCGCAACACCGTCCGTGTCATCGCTTCCGCCGCCCTGTCGCTCGAAGCCGCTGCTGCCGCGGCCAGCCGGGTCGGTCTCACGCCGTACATCCTCTCCGATGCCATCGAGGGCGAGGCGCGCGAAGTCGCCAAGGTCCACGCCGCGCTCGCTCGCGAAATCCGCACCCGCAATCGTCCCTTCCCGCGTCCCACAGTCCTCCTCTCGGGCGGGGAGACTACCGTGACCCTCAGGGGCGATGGCCGTGGCGGCCGCAACGCCGAGTTCCTCCTCGCCTTCGCCATCGCCATCGACGGGATCGACGGCATCACCGCGCTGGCCGCCGATACCGATGGTATTGACGGCGCTGGCGACAATGCGGGCGCCATCGCCGATGGCCAGAGCGCCGCCCGCATGCGTGCTGCCGGCATCGATCCGCGCGCTGCGCTCGCCAACAACGACGCCTACACCGCGTTCGCGGCGATCGGTGGGTTGTTCATGACCGGCCCCACAGCCACCAACGTCAACGATTTCCGCGCCATCATTGTGAGGTAGCACCCATGGCGAAAGCCCTCGGCATCGGCGGCATCTTCTTTCGCGCCCGCGACACCAAGGCGCTGGGCGCCTGGTATGAGACCCATCTGGGCGTCCCCGGCTTCTGGAGCCAGGACGCCGGCCCCACCGTCTTTGCCCCGTTCGAGCAGGCGACCAGCTACTTTCCCGCCGACAAGCAGTGGATGATCAACTTCCGCGTCGATGATCTCACCGCGCTGATCGCCCAGCTCCAGGCCGCCGGCATCGCCGTCGAAACGCGTCCCGGCGAATGGGATACGCCCGAAACCGGCCGTTTCGCCCGCATCGTCGATCCCGAAGGCAACCAGATCGAACTCTGGGAACCACCGGCTGAATAACCCACGCGTCAACAGGATCACCTTCCGCAACCGGACGATTTTGAGCGCCTTCGAACTTCCCTTTCTGCCCCCCATGGCATTAAGTGCCGCCGACCACAGGGAGCCCGGATAAATGGCCAAAAAGAAAATCGCCGTCATCGGTATCGGCAAGATCGCCCAGGACCAGCACCTGCCGGTGATCGACAAGAGCCCCGATTTCGAGCTTGCCGCCTGCATTTCGACGCGCGGCCTCGGCCATCGCGACGTGCCGGTGTTCAAGACCCCGGCCGAGTTCTACAAGGCCATGCCCGATGTCGGCCTCGTCGCCATCTGCACCCCGCCCGGCGTCCGCCACGCCATGGTTCGCGACGCGATCGATGCCGGCAAGGACATCCTCCTCGAAAAGCCGCCGACCCCGACCATCACCGAGTTCGAAGACCTCGTCGCCTATGGCGAAAAGAAAGGCCGGGTGCTCTTTCAGACCTGGCACTCGCGCTACAACGCCGCCGTCGATGCCGCAAAACTCATCCTCAAGGATGAAGGCGTCGCCTCCGTCCGTATCGACTGGCGCGAGAGCGTCCGCAAATGGCACCCCGGCCAGGATTGGGTGTGGGAGCCCGGTGGCTTCGGCGTCTGCGATCCCGGCATCAACGCCATGTCGATCTTCACCAAGATCATGCCGTTCCCGGTCTTTGTCGAAAGCGCCAAGCTGAAGTTCCCGGCCAACCGGCAGACCCCGGTCGATGTCGAGATCGTCTTCAAGTCGGGCGAAAAGAACCAGCCCAAGCTCAGCGCCGGCTTCAACTGGCTCGAAGAGTCGGGCGAGATCTGGACCATCGCCATCGAGACCAAGAAGGGCTCAAAGCTGAAGCTCGAAAAGGGCGGCACCGTTCTCAAGGTCGGCAACAAGACCGCCGTCGCCAACCCATCGGAAGAATACGAAGCCATCTACGAGCGCTTTGCCAAGCTCCTGAAAAAGGGAAAATCCGAAATGGACGGCTCCCCCCTCCGCCTCATCGGCGATGCGTTCCTTTTGGGCGCCCGCGAGAACGTCGAAGACTTCAACTGGTAAAAAGAACTGCCCCTCAACCGGCGCTTCGCGCCACCCTCTCCCTCAAGGGGAGAGGGAAAGAAGGCGGGATCGCGCCACGGCGTCCCTCTCCCCTTGAGGGAGAGGGTGGCGCGCAGCGCCGGGTGAGGGGACGGATAGAGGAGATCAGCCCATGTACGAAACCTTCAACGGCTCAGCCCACCCGCTGGCGCCGAAGGAAATTGCCATCACCGCGCTGCCCGATGACGAACGCGTCTGGGTGCCGCAGGCCGAGGGCGTGTGGTTCCGGCCGCTGTTCCTCAACACGCTGCAGGGCCAATGGTGCAACCTGCTGCGCGTCCGCCGCGCCGGCATCCTGAGCCGCCATCTCCATCCCCAGCCCGTCCATGGCTATGTCATCAAGGGCCGCTGGCACTATCTCGAGCACGACTGGGTCGCCGAAACCGGCTCCTACGTCTTCGAGCCGCCCGGCGAAATCCACACCCTTACCGTCCCCGAGGATTGCGCGGAGATGATCACCTTCTTCAACATCTCCGGCTGCATGGTCTACCTCGACAAGGACAACAAGCAGATCGGCTTCGAAGACGTCTTCACCAAGATCGACATGTGCAAAAAGCACTACGAAAAAGTCGGCCTCGGCGCAGACTATGTCGAGCAGTTCGTCAGATAGAGCGCATCGGTGATCGCCTTCTCCCCTTGTGGGAGAAGGTGCCCGAAGGGCGGATGAGGGGTTCTCTCCGCCTACTCGAACCGCTCCTCGCTTCGCTCGGGTCGCGCGACCCTAAGGTGTCGCGGACCCCTCATCCGGCGCTTCGCGCCACCTTCTCCCACAAGGGGAGAAGGCAAGTCGCAGACCGAGAGACCGTAACGATGACCGCCAACACCTGGGCCACCCCCTTCTACTCCGGCAAAACCGTCATCATCACCGGCGGCAGTTCCGGCATCGGGCAGGGGCTCGGCCGCGCCTTTGCCGCGGCTGGCGCCATCGTCCATGCCACCGGCGCCACCGAAGCTGAGGTTGCCGCCGCCCGCGAGGCGGCCCCCGAGATTAGCTATTCCGTCCTCGATGTGCGCGACAACGCCGCTGTCGAAACCTACGCCGCCGGCTTCACTTCCGTCGCCGCACAGGTCAACTGCGCCGGCGTCAACCTGCGCGCCGCCGAGCACACCGTCCCCGGCTTCGAAACCGTCATCGACATCAACCTCAACGGCACCATGCGCGCGGCTTACGCCTTCCGCAGCGCCCTGAAGGCAAATGGGAGTTCGGCCATCCTCAATATCGGCTCGCTGTTTTCCTTCTTCGGCGCCCCGCATGCTCCCGCCTACGCAGCGTCAAAGCACGCCGTCGCCGGCCTCACCAAGTCGCTGGCCGTCGCCTTCGCGCCCGATGGCACCCGCGTCAATGCGCTCGCCCCCGGCTGGATCGAAACCGCGATGACCGCCGTCCCCCGCGCCAATGCTGCCCGCAATGCCGAACTGATGGGCCGCACCCCGCTCGGCCGCTGGGGCACGCCCGATGATCTTGCCCCCGCCGCGCTCTTTCTCTGCTCCCCGCTCGCCGGCTACATTACCGGCGCGATCCTCCCGGTCGACGGCGGCTACCTCATCGCCTGAAAGGCATTCACGTCTTTTCAGCGCGCGGACGTGCTAGATCAAAGCGCTGTCTTCAGCCTGCTGTCAGTGTGGGCCGTCATCGAGCCCGCCAACAGCGCTGAGGAGCGATCCATGTCCCGCCTGCACACCGAAACCCACCTCGTCCACCGCATCGGCTGGCTGCGCGCCGCGGTTCTCGGCGCCAATGATGGCATCGTCTCCACCGCCAGCCTGATCGTCGGCGTCGCCGCCTCCGGCGCCACCCACTCAGCCGTGCTGGTCTCGGGTCTCGCCGGGCTCGCCGCCGGTGCCATGTCGATGGCCGCGGGCGAATATGTCTCGGTCAGCTCGCAGACCGACACCGAAAACGCCGACCTCGCCCGCGAGCGCAAGGAACTCGACACTCAGTGGGATATGGAGCTCGATGAACTCACCCACATCTACACCGAGCGTGGCGTCGATCAGCCCACCGCCCGCAAGGTCGCCGAACAACTGATGGCCAAGGATGCGCTCGGCGCCCACGCCCGTGACGAGTTGGGGATCAGCGAACTCACCACCGCCAAGCCCATCCAGGCCGCGCTCACCTCCGCCATGACCTTTTCGGTCGGCGCCGCCCTGCCGCTGCTCGTTGCCCTGCTGTTCCCCGGCAGCCTGCTAAGCATCCTGGTATCCGCAGCGTCGCTGATCTTTCTGGCAGCCCTTGGCATCGTCGGCGCACAGGCCGGCGGCGCGTCCCTCTGGAAGGGCGCTCTCCGCGTCACCTTCTGGGGCGCCTTCGCAATGGCGATCACCGCCGGCGTTGGCGCGCTCTTCGGCACCGTCGCCGCCTGATCGCGACCGGGCAGGGGAGCCCCCTGCCCATAGTCTCGTGATACGGGGACTACTTCCCCGCGTCTGTCAGCACCTTGAGGTCCTCGGCACTGAGCGTCAGCCGCGCCCCGCGCACGAGGCTCTCCACCTGCGCCACCGACGTCGCAGACGCAATCGGCGCCGCCACACCCGGCTGCGCCGCCACCCAGGCGAGCGCGATCTCGCTCAGCGCCGCGCCAGTCCGTGCCGCCACCCCATCTAGCGCGGCGAGAATCTTCAGGCCGCGCGGGTTGAGGTAATTGTTGACCACGCCCTTGCCGCGCGGGCTCTTCTGCGCATCGGCCGCCGTCCGGTACTTGCCGGTCAGGAACCCGGCCGCCAGCCCGTAATAATGGATGCCCGAAATCTCCTCGGCGACGCAGATATCCTGCACCGGGCCTTCGAACGCGTCGCGGGTATAGAGGTTGAATTCGTTCTGCAGCGTCTCGTAGCGCGCTATCCCGTCGCGCTTCGAAATCGACAACGCCTCGCTGAGCAGTTTCTGGTCATGGTTCGAAGTGCCGATCGCCCGCACCTTCCCGGCCTTGATCAGCTTGTCATGCGCCTTTAGCGTTTCTTCCTGCGGCGTGTTCGGGTCCGGCCAATGGCTCTGGTAAAGGTCGATATAGTCGGTCTGCAGCCGCTTCAGCGACGCTTCCACCGCCTCGACAATCCACTTGGCGCTGAGGTCGCGATGCCCCTGGCCCATGTCCGAGCCCACCTTGGTCATCACCACCACCTTGTCGCGGTTGCCGCGCGACTTCAGCCAGCGCCCGATGATCCGCTCGCTCTCGCTGTCATTGCCCGGCACCCAGCGCGAGTAGACGTCGGCTGTGTCGATGCCGGCAAAGCCGTGTGCGAAAAACGCATCCATGATCGAAAACGACGTCGGCTCGTCCGCCGTCCAGCCCACCACATTGGTGCCCAGCACCAGTGGTTCGATGAAAAGCTCCGAGCGGCCGAGGCGGCGCTTGGTCATGGCAAAACTCCGATGTGTGTGTGTTTGGGAGTTGGAAACTTGGCGGAGCCTATCGCGGGCTTAGCCCGCTGCCAAGCCGACCGGCATCACCTTATCCATAACCCTGTCCATTACCTCTTGGGCTGGATCAGGTCCCACCTGTTCCCATAAAGGTCCTCGAACACCGCCACCGATCCGTATGGCTCGTGCCGTGGTTCCTCTAGAAACTTCACTCCGCGCTCGCTGAACAGCGCGTGGTCCTTGGCGAAATTGTCGGAGTTGAGAAAGAACCCGACGCGCCCGCCCATCTGGTCGCCCACCCGGGCCAACTGTTCGGCGTCGTCGGCTTTCGCGAGCAGGATCTCGGCCCCGCGGTTGCCGCGCGGTGCCACCAGGACCCAGCGCTTGTCGCCACCCAACTCGGTATCGGCAACGAGGTTGAACCCCAGCCGGTCGCAGTAGAACTCGATGGCCTCGTCATAGTCTTTGACGAGCAGGGCGACGGTAGCGATGGTTTGGCTCATGGGGGAAGTGTTTGACCGCGCGGCCGGGCCGCGTCAACCCGCGGCAGCGACTGTAGCGGCGTCGAGCAACCGCTTTACTACGCGGTTCTGCGCTGTCTAAGCCTCTGCGCCACCGGTCCAAACATGGCTCTGGTGAGGCATTTTCCAGTCAAACCGTTGACCGGATGGTCAAAGTCCCCATTGCGCGCGCCGGGAAAACGCGCTTTGTTGCCGCCCAAGCTCCGGCAAGGCGGTGGAATTGACTCCGCCAAGTAAGGCCCGGGCGCAATCTATCGGGAGACTGCATCATGAAATTGATGACCACGCTGTTGTCGGCGACCGCGCTTGTAGCGGCCTTTGCCGGCGCTGCTGAAGCCAAGACGCTTGTTTACTGCTCTGAAGCCTCGCCTGCCAATTTTGACCCCGGCACCACCACCGGCGGCAACGATTTCGACGCCTCCTCGCGCACCATCTATTCGCGCCTCGTCGAGTTCAAGCATGGCGGCACCGAGATCGAGCCCGGTCTCGCCGACAGCTGGGACATTTCGGCTGATGGCCTGACCTACACCTTCCACCTGCACCCGGGCGTGAAGTTCCAGACCACCGACTATTTCAAGCCGACGCGCGACCTGAACGCTGATGACGTGATCTTCTCGTTCACCCGCCAGCAGGACGACAAGAGCCCCTGGTTCACGTACCTCCCCAACCTCAGCTACGACTACTACCAGGGCATGGACATGCCCAAGTTCGTCAAGGGCTGGGAAAAGGTCGACGACCTGACCGTCAAGCTGACCCTCAACGAGCCCAATGCGCCGATGCTGGCCAACCTCGGCATGGACTTTGCGTCCATCATGTCCAAGGAATATGCCGATCAACTGCAGGCCGCCGGCACGCTCGCCGATTTCGCGTCCAAGCCCGTCGGCACTGGCCCGTTCCAGTTCGTCGATTATCAGCTCGACAGCGTCATCCGCTATGCCGCCTTCCCGGACTATTACAAGGGCAAGGAAAAGATCGACGACCTGATCTTCGCCATCACCCCCGACGCCACCACCCGCATGCAGAAGATCGCTGCCGGCGAGTGCGATATCATGCCGTACCCCAATCCGGCTGACGTCCCGGCGCTGAAGGCCAATGCTGATCTCGTCGTCCTCGACCAGGCCGGCCTCAACATCGGCTACATGAGCTACAACGTCACCCAGCCGCCCTTCGACAAGCCGGAAGTGCGCCACGCGCTCAACCAGGCCATCGATCGCGACGCGCTGATCAAGGCGCTGTTCCAGGAAGCCGGCGCTATTCCCGCCGACAACCTGATCCCGCCCACCATGTGGAGCTGGAACAAGGACGTGAAGGCTGACGCCTACGATCCGGAAGCTGCCAAGAAGGTGCTCGCTGACGCTGGCGTGACCACCATCGACCTCTGGGCGTCGGACCGCGTGCGTCCCTACAACCCGAACTTCGCCCGCGCTGCCGAACTGATCCAGGCCGACTGGGCCAAGGTCGGTGTCACCGCCACCATCACCACTGAAGAGTGGACCAAGTACCGCGAAGACGGCAAGAAGAAGGACCGCCCGGGCGCCTTCCAGATCGGCTGGTCTGGCGACAACGGTGATCCGGATAACTTCTTTGCCACCCTGTTCTCCTGCTCGGCCATTGGCGTGTCCAACTACTCGAGCTGGTGCGACAAGGACTTCGAGGATCTGATCCAGAAGGCCAAGACCACCCCCGACATGGCTGAGCGCACCAAGCTGTACGAACAGGCCCAGGTGATCTTCGCCAAGGAAGCTCCGGCATTCCTTCTGGCCCACTCGCAGGTCTACGCCGTGACCCGTAAGGGCGTCACCGGCTTCATGATGGACCCGCTTGGTCTGCACCGCTTCGACGGCGTCGACAAAGCCGAGTAACGGCACTCAGGCGGCGGCGCTGCACCTGCAGCGCCGCCTCCGCCCGCCGCATCCATGCTCAGATATTTCCTCAACAAGCTCGCGCTGATCATTCCGACACTGATCGGTATCACCATCTGCGCCTTCGCTTTTGTCCGCGTGCTGCCGGGCGACCCCATCCTTGCCCTCGCCGGCGAGCACGGCGTCTCGCCTGAGCGCTATGCGCTGCTCAAGGAGCAGTTCGGCTTCAACCTCCCCATCTGGGAGCAGTATTTCCGCTTCGTCGGCAACGCGCTGCGCGGCGATTTCGGCACATCCATCGCCACCCATCGCCCGGTGATCAACGAGTTCCTGGTGCTGTTTCCGGCAACAGTCGAGCTCTCGCTTGTCGCCATCATCATCGGCGTGGCAATCGGCGTGCCGGCCGGCATTTTCGCCGCCGTCAAGCGCGGCACCTGGCTCGATCAGACGCTGATGGGCACCGCCCTTGTCGGCTATTCCATGCCCATCTTCTGGTGGGGCCTGCTCCTCATCATCTTCTTTTCCGGCTACCTCGGCTGGACGCCCGTCTCCGGCCGCATCGGCCTGCAATTCTTTTTGAAGCCCATCACCGGCTTCATGCTGATCGATACACTGCTCCACGGCCGCGTCGATGCGTTCCTCTCGGCCCTGCGCTACCTGATCCTGCCCTCGATCGTTCTCGGCACCATCCCGCTCGCTGTCATCGCCCGGCAGACCCGCTCGGCCATGCTTGAGGTGCTGGGCGAGGACTACGTTCGCACCGCCCGCGCCAAAGGCCTCTCCGATTCCCGCGTGGTCGGCCTCCATGCCCTCCGCAATGCGCTGATCCCGGTGGTTACCACCATCGGCCTCTAGGTCGGCACGCTGCTCGCTGGCGCCATCCTCACCGAAACGATTTTCGCCTGGCCCGGCATCGGCAAGTGGATGGTCGATTCCATCTTCAAGCGCGACTATGTCGTGGTGCAGTCCGGTCTGTTGCTGATCGCGCTGATCGTCATGGCGGTAAACCTCATCGTTGATCTCCTCTATGCGGTGATCAACCCGCGCATCCGGGTGAGCTGATGACCACCGAAATCACCCCCGTCGCCGCGCAGAACACCACCCGCACCTCCGCTCTTAAGGAGTTCTGGCACTATTTCTCGATGAACCGCGGCGCCGTCATCGGCCTCGTGGTCTTCGTGCTGCTCGTGCTCATCGCCATCTTCGCCCCGCTCATCGCGCCCCATCTCCCAGAAGAGCAGGACAAGGCCTCGTTCCTCCTGCCACCGGTCTGGCAGGCCGGCGGCGACCCGCGCTATATCCTCGGCACCGACCCGGTCGGCCGCGACCTGCTCTCGCGCCTCATCTACGGCGCCCGCTATTCGCTGCTGATTGGCGCTGTGGTGGTGTCGATCTCGATGGTCGGCGGCATCATCCTCGGCCTCCTCGCCGGCTACTTCCGCGGCTGGGTAGATGTCATCATCATGCGCGTGATGGATCTGATCCTGAGTTTTCCCGGCCTGTTGCTGGCGTTGGTGCTGGTCACGGTCCTCGGCCCCGGCCTCTTCAACGCCATGCTGGCCATCGCATTGGTTCTCCAGCCGCACTTTGCCCGCCTCGTCCGCGCCGCGGTGCTGGCTGAAAAGAACCGTGAATACGTGACCTCGGCCCGTGTCGCTGGCGCGAGCCACATCCGGCTGATGCTGATCACCATCCTCCCCAACTGCCTCGGGCCACTGATTGTCCAGGGTACGTTGAGCTTTTCGAACGCCATCCTCGAGGCTGCAGCATTGGGCTTTCTCGGCCTCGGCGCCCAGCCGCCGACGCCTGAATGGGGCACCATGCTCGCGACGGCGCGCGAGTTCATCCTTCGCGCCCCTTGGGTCGTCACCTTCCCCGGCCTCGCCATCCTCGTCACCGTGCTCGCCATCAACCTCATCGGCGACGGCCTCCGCGATGCCCTCGACCCGAAGCTGAAGCGGAGCTGACCGATGCCGCTACTTGAGATCAAGAACCTCACCGTTGCCTTCGATACCTCAATTGGCTTGTTCCACGCCGTGCGCGGCATTGACCTCTCGGTCGATGCGCGTGAGGTGCTGGCCATCGTCGGCGAGTCCGGTTCGGGCAAGTCTGTCGCCATGCTCTCGGTCATGGGCCTCCTGCCGCAGAGCGCCACCGTCACCGCCGACCGCATGAGCTTTGACGGCCAGGACTTGCTGACCCTGTCGCCGCACGATCGCCGCCGGATCATTGGCAAGGATATCGCCATGATCTTCCAGGAGCCGATGGCGAGCCTCAACCCGTGCTTCACCGTCGGTTTCCAGATCGAGGAAGTGCTGCGCTTCCATCTGGGGATGGACAAGCAGGCGCGTCGCGCCCGCGCCATCGAACTGTTCGAGCAGGTCGGCATTCCCGATCCCGCCCAGCGCCTCAAATCCTATCCGCACCAGATGTCGGGCGGTCAGTGCCAGCGCGTCATGATCGCCATGGCGATCGCCTGCAACCCCAAGCTGCTGATCGCCGACGAGCCGACCACCGCGCTCGACGTCACCATCCAGAAGCAGATCCTCGACCTCCTCGTCGGCCTGCAGGCCTCACACGGCATGGGGCTGATCATGATCACCCACAATATCGGCGTCGTCGCCGAAACCGCCGATCGCGTCGTGGTGCAATACAAGGGCCGCAAGATGGAGGAGGCGGGCGTGCTCGAACTCTTCACTGCCCCCAAGAGTCCCTATACGAGAGCGCTGCTCGCGGCGCTGCCGGAGAACGCCACCGGTGATCGTCTCCCCACCATCACCGGGTTCAACCCCGACGAACTGGCGGTAAGCTGATGGCCCTCGTTCTCGAAGCCCGCAATCTCGTCCGCGACTACAATGTCGGTGGCTCGCTCTTCGGCGCCGGCCGCGTCGTCCACGCCGTCAAGAACCTCAGCTTCTCGCTCGAACAGGGCAAGACCCTCGCCATCGTCGGCGAATCGGGCTCCGGCAAATCGACCCTCGCCCGCATCCTCACCCTCATCGACCGCCAGACCGCCGGCGAACTCTTCCTTGATGGCGAGCCTGTCGATATCGTCAAGACCGGGGTCACCAAGGCGATGCGCCGCAAGGTGCAAATCGTTTTCCAGAACCCCTATGGCTCGCTCAATCCACGCCAGAAGATCGGCGACGTGCTGATGGAGCCACTGCTCCTCAATACCGATATGCCGGCCTCCGAACGGCGCGACCTCGCCATGCAGATGCTGAAGAAGGTTGGGCTCCAGCCCGAGCACTTCAACCGCTACCCGCACATGTTCTCAGGCGGTCAGCGCCAGCGTATCGCCATCGCTCGCGCCATCATCCTCCGCCCCTCGTTGTTGGTCCTCGACGAACCAGTTTCTGCCCTCGATCTCTCGGTGCAGGCCCAGATCCTCAACCTTCTCGCCGATCTCCAGGATGAGTTCGGACTGACCTATGTGTTCATCAGCCACGATCTCTCCGTGGTCCGCTACATCGCCGACGAAGTGATGGTGATGTATCTGGGCGAAGCGGTCGAATACGGCACCCGTGAAAAGCTCTTTTCCAATCCCGAGCACCCCTACACCCGCGCCCTCTTTGCTGCGACGCCCAAGGCCGACGTTGAGAGCATCAAGGCCCGGCTCGCACTGAAGGCGATGCAAGCTCAGGCCTGAGACACCCGCTATCCGGCTTAAACGGAAATTAAGCGCGCTGGCTTAGCGTCACCCTGATGTTCCGGGGCCGGTGACTCTTCTTGGCGAAAGCTGCAAAATCCAAAACGGTGGCCAAGCCGGCGGCGAATCCGGCTGCGGCGCGTTCTGCGCGCGGCAAGCCAACGCGTTCCAAAAATCCGCTGCGCACCTTCACCCTGTGGGTCGCCCTGCCCACCGCCATCGTCTACCTCGGCGGCTGCGCCCTCGTCATGCTGGCGCTCCACGCCATGAGCAGCGAGATGAACCGCATTGAGGCCGAGCGCGGCCGCAACGCCATCGCGGCCGCCATCCAGTCCGTAGTGCTCGCGCTCGGTGAAGGCGTTGCCGACGAAGCCACCTGGACCGAGGCGTATATTAACACCTATGTCCAGCCGAACCCCGCCTGGCTCGACTCCGCCTGGGGCGCCACCGCCCGCATCTCCGATAGCTACGACACCGCCATCGTCACCGATGTCGATGGCAACATCACCTTCGGCGAAACCAGCCGCGGCCCGATGGTCGGCACGCTCGCCGAGCATTTCAGCGGCGCCGCCGAGATGCTGACCCAGCTCGATGCGTCCATTGCCCGCATCGGCGATGACGCGACGGTCGAGCACCTCGCCCACAATGACCTGGGCGTGGTCGCTATCGCCGGCGCCGTCATTCACGGCAATACCGGGCAAGCCAGCATCCCCAAGGTCCAGCGCCGCATTCTCTGGCTCGCCCGTCAGGTCGACGAAAAGCTGCTCGACTCCACCACGGATCGCTTCCAGTTGCCAACCTCGCGCCTGGTGGAGCACCCCGAGGCCGGCGCCGACAGCATGCCGCTGATCGACGCAACGGGCCAGGCGGTGTCGACCATTGCCTGGCAGCCCCGCCGCCCTGGCGATCCCGCCTTCGCTCACACCGCCACCATCGCTTTCATCATCATGCTGATCTGCGGCGCCCTGACCTTCGCCGTCCTCGCCGCTTTCCGCTCCTCCATCCGCAGCCGCGCCGAGTCCGATGAGCGCGACTGGTACAATGTGCGCTACGACGAGGTCACCGATCTCTATAACCAGCTCGGCCTCGAAGAGAGCCTCCGCAGCCTCATCCCCAAGCGCCGCAACGACACGGCGCTTGCCGCCGCGCAGATCGGCATCGATGGCTTCACCGAGGTCGTAGGCTCTTATGGCCGCGACGCCGGCGACCAGCTCCTCGTCGCGCTTGCCGATCGTTTCGAAGCGCTCATCGAGGATCGCGTCTATCTGGCGCGCACCGGCCCCGCCGAGTTCACCATCGCGCAGGTCGGCGACGACGGCGCCGCTCTCGTCCACACCATCGCGGCAAAGCTTCAGGCGGGCAGCGGCGGACCCGTTTCCATCAACGAGTTGCAACTGCGCATCGGGCTCAGCGTCGGCCTCGCCGAGGCTGGCGTCAGCCGCGACACGGTGGGCGACGTGCTGCGCAATGCCGAAACGGCCCTGGCGCGCGCCCGCGAAACCGGCGGCGGTCACCTCGTCAAATACGACTCCTCGATCGAAGACGAACGCCGCCGCCGCCTCTCGCTCCAGGCCGATATTCGGCGGGGACTCGAGGCCAGCGAGTTCGATCTCGAATACCAGCCCATCATCGACTTCACCACGCAGTCCATTGTCGGCGTCGAGGCCCTGATGCGCTGGACGCGCCGGGCCGGCGGCGCCATGGGCCCGGGCGATTTCATCCCTGCCGCCGAGGCTTCAGGCCTCATCGACGACCTCGGCATGTTTGCGCTTCGCCGCGCCCTTGAGGATATCGGCCCGCTCGGCGAGCTCAAGATTTCGGTCAACGTCTCGGGCATGCAACTGCGCAATCCCGGCCTTCCCGAAACCGTCATCGATATGCTGCACGAGTGGGGCGTCGCGGCCGGCCGGCTGCAGCTCGAAGTCACCGAGACCTTCCTCGTAGCGCATCCCGATCGCGCCAAGCGCGCCCTCGATGCGCTGCGGGCCGAAGGCATCGCGATCGCGCTCGATGATTTCGGCACCGGCTACTCGTCTATCGGCTACCTGCGCCAGTTCCAGTTCGACCGGGTCAAGCTCGATCGCTCGATCGTCGCCGATATCGACCGCGACCAGGTGCAGGCTGCGCTGGTCGAATCCACCGTCACCTATGCCTATGCCATGGGCCTCTCGGTCACCGCCGAGGGCGTCGAGCGGCGTGAAGAGGCTGTGGTGCTCCAGCGCCTCGGCTGCCGCGAATTCCAGGGCTATCTCTTCGCCCGGCCGATGAGCCTTGACCGGCTCACCCGGCTGCTCGATACCCCGGCCCGCAAGGCCAGCTAACCGCTCTTTGCCTGGCACTCGGCACAATGGCCGCGCAGCTCGATCGTCGTGCGTTCGAGCCTGAATCCCGCCCCCGCTGCCCACTGCCCCAGCCGCTCGGCCACCTCCGCGTCGGCGAATTCGTCCACCCGCCCGCAATCGGCGCAGATCGCGAACGCTGCCGTCCCCTTGCTCCGCTGGTGGCAATCGGCATCGGCGCAGCAGACGAACGCGTTGATGGACTCAAGCCGGTGCGCAAGCCCCTGCTCGATCAGCTTTTCGAGCGCCCGATAGACCTGCAGCGGCGCCCGCAACCCGTCATCGCGCAAGCGGTCGAGAATGTCATAGGCCGATAGCGGCCCATCCGCGCCGTTCAGCGTCCTCAGCACCAGGCCTTGGTTGCGCGGCAGGCTGCCACTCGGCGCGTGGTGGTGATGATCGTCGTGCGAATGGCCCATCGCTTACTCCCCTACTTGCCTTCAAGCGCCGGCACCAGCAGCGCCACATTGTGCCTGAACATATCGAGATAGGTCGGCGCCCCTTCATCGGGCCGCGACAACGCGTCCGCATAAAGCGCCCCGCCCACGTTCGCCCCGGTCTCCTTGGCGATCTGCTCGACCAGCCGCGGGTCGCTCATATTCTCGATGAACAGCGCCTTCACGCCTTCGCTCCGCACCTGCTCGATCAGCTTGGCAACATCGGCCGCCGAGGCCTCGCTGTCGGTGCTGATCCCCTCCGGTGCGAGGAACTTCACTCCGTATTCGAGTCCGAAATAGCCAAACGCGTCATGCGTCGTGATCACTTTGCGCTGCGCCTCCGGCACGGCGGCGATCTGGGCCTTCACCTCGGCATCGAGGGCGGAAATCTCCGCCGAATAGGCAGCAGCGTTGGCCTCGTAAATGGCGCACCCGGCTGCATCCACGGCGCATAGGCCCTTTTCGATATTGGCCACATAGAGCAGCCCATTGCTGAGGCTCTGCCACGCATGCGGGTCGGTCACTGTCTGGCCGTCCTTATCCATGGTGTGGGTCTTGACCCCGTCCGATGAGGTGATCACCGGCCCCTTGAAACCCGTGGCGCCCACCAGCCGGTCGAGCCAGCCTTCAAAGCCCAGCCCGTTCACAAAAAAGATCTGCGTACCGCTCACTGCCGCCGCGTCAGCCGGGGTCGGCTCATAGACATGCGTGTCGGCGTTCGGTCCAACGATAGTGGTCACCGCCACGCGGTCCCCGCCAATACGCTGCACCATGTCACCGAGGATCGAGAAACTGGCCACCGCCTTGATCTCCGCCGTAAGGGCAGGGGAGGCGGCAAGCGCAAGGCCGACGGCGACGGAAGCAATGAGTAAACGCATCAGAAAAACCTCAAGCAATACGATGACGGGGAGACGTCATCCGGGTGCGGATCACGCCGCGCGCGCCTGCAAATAGCGAGCCGACATAGATCGCCCCGGCGACGAGGATGATGGCCGGCCCAGAAGGGATCGACCAATGGTAGGAAACCAGCAGCCCCAGATAGCTGGAGACGAGGCCAATACCCACCGCGACGGCGCACAGCGCCTCGAGGCTTCTGACCCAGAACCGCGCCGCGGCTGCCGGCAGCATCATCAGGCCCACCGCCAGCAAGGTCCCCAGCGCCTGGAAACCGCCGACGAGGTTGAGCACCACCAGCGCCAGAAAGATCAGGTGCACCGGCTGCCCGGCGCCCGAAACGCTGCGCAGGAAATTGGGATCGAGGCATTCGGCAAATAGCGGGCGCCAGATCAGCGCGAGCGACACAAGGCTGATCGTCGCGACGCTGCCAATCATCAGCAGCGCGTCATTGTTGAGCGCCAGCACCGTGCCGAACAGCACATGCATCAGGTCAACGTTCGACCCCCGAAGGCTCACCAGCATCACGCCCAGGGCCAGCGAAATCAGGTAGAATGCGGCAAGGCTGGTATCCTCGCGCTGGATCGTCAGCCGCGACACCAGCCCCGCCAGCACCGCGACAATCAATCCCGCGGCGAACCCGCCAATGGTCATCGGCAGCACCTGCAGCCCCGCCACCAGAAACCCGACACCCGCCCCCGGAAGGATCGCATGTGCCATGGCGTCGCCCGAAAGGCTCATCCGCCGCAGCATCAGAAACACCCCGACCGGCCCGGCGCTCACCGCAATGATCATCGCCCCCACCAGCGCCCGCGTCATGAACGCGTACTGGACGAACGGGCCAACCAGAAACTCATAGGCGTTCATCAGTGCGCACTCCCGTGCCGTGCCTCATGCCAGGGCGCATGTTCATCCCACGCCTCCGTCATCCGGCGGGCGCGCAGCAGGTTCTCCGGCTTCAGCGCCTCGCCCGTCTCACCCCAGGCGATCGGCTCACGCGCCATCAGCAGCGCATCGGGAAACACCTCCCGCACCATGTCGATATCGTGCAGCACCGCGATCACCGTCCGGCGCTCGCCATGCCAGCGCTGCACCAGCGCCACGAGGTCGCTGACCGTCCGTTCATCGATCGCTGTAAACGGTTCATCGAGAAGGATTAAATCGGCATCCTGCAGCATCACCCGCGCAAACAGCGCCCGCTGCGCCTGCCCGCCCGATAGCGTGTCGAGTGGCCGATGCTCGAACCCAACCAGCCCCACCGCCTCCAGCGTCCGCTCGATCGCCGCAAAATCCGGCCCGCTGATCGCCCCGAACAGCCCGCGCTTCGACCAGTGCCCGAGCGCCACGAGATCCGCCACCGTCGCCGGAAAACTGCGGTCAATCTCCGCGCTCTGCGGCAGGTAGGCCATGTTCCGCGTGCTGAGCCCACTGCGCTCGATCGATCCGCCAAGCGGCTTGAGGATGCCCGTAATCCCCTTGAGCAAAGTCGATTTGCCGGAGCCGTTCGGCCCTACCACCGCCGTCAGCGAACCGGGCGCAAACTGGCCTTCTAGGTGATGCACCGCCGGATGCCCGTCATATCCCAGCGTCAGGTCATTGAGCCGTATCGCCGCCGCCTGCCGTGCCATTACGCCACCAGCGGCAACAACGCCGCCCAGATCAAAACAACCAGCGCCAGCGCAATCCCCACCCGAACCCCAACCCCCTGCTGCGCCAGACTGAACCGCCGCCGCGGCGCAACCCGCGGCTTCAAATGGTCATGTCCGGCATGGGAATGGTCGTGCATCGAAACGCTCTCGCTCAAGTTATGAAACGTAATAACGTAACACTCTAAGCGAGGCAAGCCCTAGCGATCAAACGCTTATGGAACGAAGGCCCTCCCCACAGGGTCCCCTCGCCCCTCCGGGGAGAGGGACAGGGTGAGGGGCCGGCCACTGAAATTGGGCGCCGCCTCCCTACTTCAGCGGCCCCTTGAAGATAAAAAACGCCCCCGCAAAAATCAGCCCGAACCCCACCGCGTGGTTCCAGGTCAGCTTCTCGCCCAGCACAAACACCGCAAACCCGACGAACACGGTAAGGCTGATCACCTCCTGGATCGTCTTCAGCTCTGCCGCCGTATAGGTGCCATAGCCGATCCGGTTCGCGGGCACCGCCAGCCAGTACTCAGCCAGCGCGATGACCCAGCTGATCATCACCGCCGCCCAGATCGTCGCCTGCGGAAATTTCAGATGCCCGTACCAGGCAATAGTCATGAAAACGTTCGATCCGATCAGCATCAGGATCGGGAGGATGGCGGGGAGGCTCATTGGGCACCGAAGCAGCAGGTTAGTTTCGCATTCATCGCCGGATCATCCGCGGCATGCAAGGTCTGGCTCCTTTGCCGCGATTCGGACTAGAATCGCGCTCAACGTTCGGAACCTGTGGAGGGTTGCCATGCACCGCGTTTATTTTGCCGTCCTCGCTTTTGCCGCGATGAGCTCGCTCAGTTCCGCCGCCGAGGTAACCTGCGATGGCCCGCTGGCCCCTGACAGCAACGAGGCGGCGCTGATTGCGGCCTATGGCGCCGACAACGTCGTCACCGGCAATGTCGATGGCCCCGAAGGCACCACCATGCTGGCCACCACCTTGTTCCCCAACGATCCGCAAAAGAAATTCCAGGTCGTCTGGTGGGACGAAGCCACGCGCTCGCGCATTTCCTATTTCTCCGTCCCCGCTGATGCCACTGCGCCGGGCGGCGTCCGGCGCGGCATGACCATTGCCGAGGTCGAGGCGATCAACGGCGAACCGTTCACGCTCTACGGCTTCTGGTGGGATTACGGCGGCGCCGCCGGCTTCCAGACCGGCAAGCTCGCCGACCTCCCCGGCGGGTGCTTCCTCAACGTCACCTTCCAGCCCAGCAAGGACCTGCCTGCAGGCGTCGATCCAGCGCCGATCTCCGGCGACCAGGAAATTTCATCGAGCGAACCCATGCTGGCGCAGGTCGAGGCCAAGGTCGAAGACCTCTCGCTCGGCTATCCGGATTTCTCCGGCACCGAAGACTGACGCCGCAACGCCGTGCCGCAACGCTGCGCCAATTGACCGCGCCATCCAGTCGTGGCACTGCTGATCCCACATTGGTTCCCCGGACTCGCTTGGGCGAGGGGATCAAAAGGGAACACGGTGCGGCGTACCCATCAGGGACCAAATCCGTGGCTGCCCCCGCAACTGTAAGCGGCGAGTGATCTTCGACAACGCCACTGATGCGATCTGCATCGGGAAGGCCGGAGAGCACGATGACCCGTGAGCCAGGAGACCTGCCAATGTGCTCGGGAGTGTTTCAGGAAAAGTCGCTTGCGCTTTTCCACCTCGAAACACGACCTCGGGATAAACCGGGCGCAGAGCCCATTTTCATCCGCACGGAGGGTGCAGGTTCATGAATACGTCTATCACTACGTCTACCCATTCTGAGGCTCAGCCGAGCATTGCCAGCCTGTCGCTGTCGCAGCGGCTGGTCGCCGGGCTTCTGGCCCTCCTGCTCGGGGTCGTTCTCATTGGTGGCGTTGGCTTTGCCAGCGACATGCGGATCCACAATGGTGCGCACGATACGCGCCATTCGTTGGGCTTTCCCTGCCACTGATCTCGCCCCGAGACCGCGTCTGATCCGACCGTGCCGAGCGCCCGGGCGGCAACGCTTATCAGCCAACAGAATGTGATCCACCATGAAACTCTTCCAGCGACTTTTCTTCGCTGCCGTCCTCGCCGGGCTCATTGCCGGCATCGGCATGACCGCGCTCCAGCAATGGCGCGTAGCGCCCCTGATCCTCGCCGCCGAGGTCTATGAGACCGCCGAAGCCGCCCCGGCGCACGATCACGCCGCTTCCGCCGCGACCCCTGCTGCGGCTCCCGCTCACGAGCATGACGAAAGCGCCTGGGCCCCGCACGACGGTTTCGAGCGCACCGCCTATACCGTGCTTGCCGATCTCCTTGCCGCGGCGGGGTTCGCCCTGCTGTTGGGGGCCGTGTCGGTGCTGAGTGGCATCGAGATCACGCCCCGAAACGGCGTCCTGTGGGGCCTCGGTGGCTTCCTCGCTTTCCAGCTCGCCCCAGCCTTCGGCCTCGCACCCGAACTTCCCGGCATGCCTGCCGCCGATCTGGTCGCCCGTCAGATCTGGTGGATCAGCACCGTCATCGCCACCGGCGCCGGGCTTCTCGTCATCGCCAAATACCGCAACTGGACCGCCGTTGGGGCCGGGGCCGTGCTGCTGCTCCTGCCGCACATCATTGGCGCTCCCCAACTCGTTGCCGAGCAGGAAAGCGCCGTGCCCGCCCGCCTCGCCACCGAATTTGCCGCCTCCACGCTCACCGTCAGCGCCGTGTTCTGGCTCAGCGTCGGCCCGCTGCTCGGCTGGTTCAGCGGGCGCTTCGCCAAGTCCCCCAGCCTCGCTTTCAAGGGAGCTCACGCATGAGCGAAAAGATCCCCGTCACCGTCATCACCGGCTTCCTCGGCGCCGGCAAGACCACGCTAGTCCGCCACCTTCTTGCCCACGCACAGGGCGAGCGCATCGCGCTCATCATCAACGAGTTCGGCGAACTCGGCGTCGACAAGGATATCCTTGCCGGCTGCGGCGATGAAACCTGCCGCGAGGAGGATATGATCGAGTTGAGCAACGGCTGCATCTGCTGCACCGTCGCCGACGAGTTCATCCCCACCATGCAGACGCTGCTCGCCCGCCCCGACCGGCCCGACCACATCGTCATCGAAACCTCCGGCCTCGCCCTGCCGCAGCCCCTGATCCGCGCCTTCAACTGGCCGGAGATCAAGGCCCAGGTCACCATCGATGGTGTCGTCACCGTCGCCGATGCCGCTGCCCTCAGCGAGGGCCGCTTCGCCAATGACGAAGCCGCCGTCGATGCGTTCCGCTCGGCCGATGCCATGCTCGATCACGAAACCCCGCTGGGCGAACTGTTCGAGGACCAACTGATCGCCGCCGACCTCGTCATCCTCAACAAGGCCGACCTTGTCTCCGACGCCGCGCTCGCAACCATCGAGTCCCACCTCCGCGCCGAAATGCGCCCCGGCACCGGCCTCATCCGCGCCCGCAACGGCCACGTCGATGTCGCAGCGCTCCTCGGCATGGGCCTTTCCACCGAAGACAACCTGGCCGGTCGCGAAAGTCACCACGAACTCGAGCATGGCGGCGAAGGCCACGAGCACGACGACTTCGATTCCTTCACCGTTCACCTCGATGGCGTCACCGGCAAGGACCAACTCCTCGCCACCATCGAAGCCACCATCCGCGCCCACGACATCCTGCGTCTAAAGGGCTTCGCCGCTCTTCCCGGTGCCTCTGCCCGCCTCGCAATTCAGGCCGTGGGCCCCCGCGTCAGCGCCTATTTCGACCGCCCCTGGAAAGACAGCGAAGCCCGCGCCACCAACCTCGTCGTCATCGGCCAAAGCCCCCTCGACCGTGCGTCGATCACGACGAGCCTTCAGGGCGCAATCGCTGCGGCGGCTGCGTAAGGAAGATGGCGGACGCTGCCCACACAGTGACATTCGGGGCGTCCGCCGACTTTCTGGCCCTTGAGTTCAAGGGCGTGGAATACGACGAACCCGAGCCATATCGCTGGGTCCGGGTGCAAGTGTTGTTCCGGTTCGGGGCATTCAAGGGAAGCTTCCCGGCCAGTTTTCTAACTGGCGAGGTGCGCGATATGCACGCCGCAGTAAGGACGCTCCATTCTACCTTGCGCGGTGTTGTTGAGTTCAGCACATTGGAGCATCAGGTGCAATTTACCCTCGAGATGGCCACCACAGGCAAGCTCAAGTTTATGGGCCAGTTGACTGACAATGCAGCTGCGGCCAACCGGCTGAAGTTCGAGACGGAACTGGACCAAACATACCTTGTCCCTGTCCTCGCGGCGCTTGACCGCGTGGTTTTGGACCGCCTCTGATGCATCTTCTCGCCGCCCAGGCCGGCGCCCTGCAGCAGGAGGGCGAGGCCATCGATCTCGGCCAGACCCCCGCGCCGATCATCTTTGCCTCCGCCGCCGACAGCGAACTGATGATGCTCGCCGCCGCCGCCGACCGCGCCGGCACCGACGAGTTGCGCCTCGCCAATCTTCTGCGACTTAGCAACAACCTTTCCGTCGATCTCTGGCTTGAAAACACCGCCCAGCACGCCAGATTGGTCGTCGTCCGCCTCCTCGGCGGCGCCGCCTACTGGCAATACGGCGTCGACGAACTCACCGCCCTCGCGCTCTCTGGCAAGATCCAGCTCGCCCTCCTCCCCGGCGACGCCACCCCCGACCCCATCCTCCAGCAACGCTCCACCATCGACTCCGAAGCCTGGACCCGGCTCCACAGCCTCTTCACCGCCGGCGGCCCCGAGAACGCGGACACGCTGCTCGCCGCCTTCCGTGCGCTGGCCGCCCCCTCATCCGGCGCTACGCGCCACCTTCTCCCCGACGGGGAGAAGAATGGCGCCCCAATCGAGCCACAGCGTATTCCTCTCCCCGTCGGGGAGAGGGTGGATCGGCCGAAGGCCGAGACGGGTGAGGGGCTCTCCCTCGATCTCTCCCCCAAACCCTTCCCCCGCTTCGGCTTCTGGCACTCAAGCACCGGCATGGCCCCATCCCTGCCGCCCTCGCCCCACCCCAATGTCCCGATCCTCTTTTACCGCGCCGCCCTCGAAGGCGCCGGCACGGCGACGCTCGAAGCCCTGATCGCCGAGCTCGAGCGCCAGTCGCTCAACCCCATCCCCATCGTCGTTTCGACGCTGAAGGAAGGCGCCTGCATCCGCTTCGTCCAGGCCGCTTTCGCCGAGTACCGCCCGAGCGTCATCCTCAACCTCACCGGCTTCGCCCTCGGGCTGGATGGCCTCGATCCCAAGCTCAACCCCTTCGCCGGCACCGATGCGCCGGTGATCCAGCTGATCCAGGGTGGCCGCCCCGAGGCGCAATGGGCCGCCGACAGCCAGGGCCTCACCGCCAAGGACCTCGCCATGCAGGTGGTCCTCCCCGAACTCGATGGCCGCATCGGGATGCTGCTCATCGGCCACAAGCAGGACGCCGTCTGGCACCAGCGCACCCAGTGCCCGCTCTCCGCCTACGCCCCGGATCACGACGGCATCCGGCGCGCGGTAACCCTCGCAAAAAACTGGACCGCTCTCCGCCACACCGCTCCCGCCGACCGCCGCGTCGCCATCGTCCTCGCCAACTACCCCATCCGCGACGGCCGCCTCGCCAACGGCGTCGGCTACGACGCCCCACAATCAACGGTGGAGATTGTGAAGGCGCTGGAAGGGGCGGGGTACACTCTCGTCCCCTCACCCGGCGCTTCGCGCCACCCTCTCCCTCAAGGGGAGAGGCAAGGCAGTGTTCCGATTCTTCCCTCTCCCCTTGAGGGAGAGGGTGCCTCGCGCAGCGAGGCGGGTGAGGGGCAGTATCCCCCCGACGGCAACGCCCTCATCGCCCTCCTCCATTCCGGCCCCACCAATGCCCATCCCGAGCGCGGCATCGGCATCCTGTTCCCTGTCCCCCGCTACCGCGAACTCTTCGCGCAACTCCCCGAAAAGCTCCGCTCCGAAGTCACCGCCCGCTGGGGCAATCCTGAGGCGGATCCGTTCTGTCGGGATCCTCACCCGCAAAGCGGGGGAGGGGGACCGCCGGAGGCGGTGGAGGGGGCGCAACCCGCCTTCCACCTCCCGGCCGTCCGCTTCGGCAATCTCGCCATCCTCCTGCAGCCCGCTCGCGGCTATCATCTCGATGAAAGCGCCAGCTATCACGACCCCGATCTCGTGCCGCCGCATGGCTACCTCGCGGCTTATCTCTGGCTGCGCCGCGAGTTCGCCGCCCACGCCGTCATCCACAACGGCAAGCACGGCAATCTGGAGTGGCTCCCGGGCAAGGCCACCGCGCTCGATATAACGAGTTATCCTGCTGCCCTCTGGGCGGAGCTGCCGCAGCTCTATCCCTTCATCGTCAACGATCCCGGCGAGGGCACCCAAGCCAAGCGCCGCACCGGCGCGGTGATCGTCGATCACCTCGTGCCGCCGCTGACCCGAGCCGAAACCTATGGTCCGCTCAAGGACCTCGAGGCCCTCCTCGACGAATACTACGCCGCCTCCGGCATGGATCGCCGCCGCCTCGCCGGTCTCCGACAGCGCATCCTCGATTTCACCCGTGACACGCGCCTCGACCGCGATATCGGCCTCGGCGCGGACGACACCGAAAACCTCCGCCGCATCGACACCTTCCTCTGCGATCTGAAGGAAGCCCAGATCCGCGATGGCCTTCATATCTTCGGCCAATCCCCCACCGGCCGCCTCGAACGCGACCTCGCCATCGCGCTGGCCCGCGTCCCCCGCGGCGAGGGCCCCGGCGAAGCCTCCCTCATCCGCGCCCTCGCCGACGACCTGAAACTGGGGGTTGATCCCCTGACGGCCGGCCTCGGCGCCCCCTGGACCGGCCCGCCCCTTCCACCTCCTGCGTCGATTCCCAGCGGCGGGGATCACGGCGCGATCGTGCCCCCCGCTGATCCTCACCCGCAAAGCGGGGGAGGGGGACCGCCGCAGGTGGTGGAGGGGGCGGCACAGCGCACCCTCGGAGACGTCGTCGAATACCTCGAATCCCTCGCCGCCGATCTCCTCGATGGCACCGCAGCCTCGCCCGGCCCCGCAACCGCCGCCGTCCTCGAAACGATAGAACACGTTATCCGCCCCCGCCTCGCCGCCTCCGGCCCCAGCGAAATAGCGGCGCTTCTTGCCGGTCTCGATGGCCGCTTCATTGCCCCCGGCCCCTCTGGCGCCCCCTCTCGTGGCCGGCTCGATGTTCTCCCCACTGGCCGCAATTTCTACTCGGTCGATATCCGCGCCGTCCCCACACCCACCGCCTGGGAACTGGGCCAGAAATCGGCCGAAAATCTGCTGCTCCGGCACTTTCAGGATCACGGCACCCCGTTGCGCTCGCTTGCCCTGTCGGTCTGGGGCACCGCGAACATGCGCACCGGCGGCGACGACATCGCTCAGGCTCTCGCCTTCATCGGCGCAAAGCCAATCTGGGATCCATCCTCCCTCCGCCTCTCCGGCTACGAGATCATCCCGCTAGCGAAACTCGGCCGCCCGCGAGTCGATGTCACGCTTCGCATCTCCGGCTTCTTCCGCGACGCCTTCCCGGCCCAGATCGATCTTTTCGACAAAGCCATCCGCGCCATCGGCGCGCTCGATGAGCCCGAAGACCAAAACCCCATCGCCGCCCGCATGCGCACCGATGCGCTCGCCCTGATGAAATCCGGCGCCGATGAGCGCACTGCCGCCCTCGGCGCCGGCCACCGCATCTTCGGCTCAAAGCCCGGCGCCTATGGCGCGGGCCTCCAGGGGCTGATCGATTCCGGCTCATGGCAGACCAAGGGCGATCTTGCCGAAGCGTTCCTCAACTGGGGGCAATATGCCTATGGCGCCTACAGCGCCGGCATCCCCGCGCGCGAGCGCTTCGCGGCCCGCCTCTCCGATATCGAGGCGGTGGTCCACAACCAGGATAACCGCGAGCACGATCTGCTCGATTCCGACGACTACTACCAGTTCGAAGGCGGCCTTGCCGCCACCGCCGAAACCCTCACCGGCCACTCCCCCGCCGCCTATCACAACGACCACTCCCGCCCCGAACGGCCCCTCACCCGCACGCTGGAAGAAGAGCTGTCCCGCGTCATGCGCTCCCGCGTCGTCAATCCCAAATGGATCGACGGGGTCAAGCGCCACGGCTACAAGGGCGCCTTCGAAATCATCGCCACGGTCGACTACATGTTCGCCTTCGCCGCCACCACCGGCGCGGTCAAAACCCACCACTTCGACCTCGCCTTCGAGGCTTTCGTGGAAGACGAAGCGACGCGCGAATTCATCCAGCACAACAATCGCTTCGGCTACGACGAACTGATCGCCAAATTCAACGAAGCCCGCACCCGCGGCTTCTGGACCCCGCGCTCCAACTCGGCGTTCGAGTGGCTGGATAGGCCAGCCGAATGATCCTCGAACGCGATGTCATCCCTGCGAAAGCACGGCCCCAATTCTCAGCTTGCGCCAGCCGCGCCATTGGTCCCTGCTTTCGCAGGGATGACAGCGGTGCTGGTTGCACGATTTCCCGGAGCATCAAATGACCGAACGCACCCCGAAAAAGACCGACCTGATGACCGAGGCGGAGCGCGACGCCTATCACGCCGAAAAGATGAAAAAGAAGAAGGAGGCGCGGAACAAGATCCTCGCCACCAAGACCGAGGAGCGCGGTCTGCTCATCGTCCATACCGGCAAGGGCAAGGGCAAGTCCACCGCCGCCTTCGGCATGGTGTTCCGCGCCATCGGTCACGGCTTCAAGGTGGGCGTCGTGCAGTTCGTCAAAGGCGCCTGGGGCACCGGCGAGCGAGACGTGCTCGAAAAGTTCGCCGATCAGGTGACCATCAAGGCCATGGGCGAAGGCTTCACCTGGGATACCCAGGATCGCCAGCGCGATCTCGCCGCCGCGCGCGGCGCCTGGGAGATGGCCAAGGCGATGATCGCCGACCCGAGCTACAAGATGGTGCTGCTCGACGAGCTCAACATCGTCCTCCGCTACGACTACCTGCCGCTCGATGAAGTGCTCGATGTGCTGCGCAACAAGCCGCGCGACACCCACGTCATCGTCACCGGCCGCAATGCCAAGGACGAACTGATCGAAATCGCCGACCTCGTCACCGAAATGACCGAGATCAAGCACCCCTTCCGCGCCGGCGTAAAAGCCCAGGCAGGGATCGAGTTCTGATCCGAAGTTGATCTCCCCCTCACCTCTCCCTCTGGGGGAGAGGTCGGCCCAGAGGGCCGGGTGAGGGGGCCTTGCGGCTCGTTCTTAGCAGCCCACGTCAGCCCCCTTCAACGTCCGCACCAGCCGCTCGACCACCGGGTCCATAGCCGCCATATCCACAGTTGAATACTCCAGCCGGAACGCCGCATAGCTGCCATTGCAGAGCGCAATCATCCGCTCATAGAGCACCCGCTTGCCCTGCATTCCTGAAAAGCTGGCCCAACTCGGCGTCGTCGCCTCATAGGTGATGGCCCAGCCATCCGATGTCGCATAGCCGATCGCCGCCTTTGCCTCGCTCTCGAAATCGGCCTCGACGATGTTGCCGCCCCACACGGCCAGCCGCGTCGCGCCGCTGCGGAAGCTTCGCCCATCGCCATTGTCGGCCTCGGGCCCCCATTCGAACCCCGGCGGCACCTCGATCTCATAGCCAAACCGCGCATTGCCATAGCCCTCCCAATCCGCTGCCAGAGCCGGGGTAGCGACAGGGGAGACAAGGAGCGTGAGGATCAGAAAAAGGAGTGCGCGCATGACGGGAGGATGGCCGATTTGGCTCCCCCACTGCAACCGCCGCATTACACCACGACGATGCCCGAATGCTTGGCCTTTTCCTCGGGCTCGACATGGATGGTGATCTGCGCGTTCTCCACCGCCTCGCGGAGCTTGGCCTCGATCACGTCGCAGATCGCATGCGCCGCCTCAACGCTCATTGCGCCGGGCACCACGAGGTGAAATTCGACAAAGATCATCTTCCCCGCCTGCCGGGTTCGGATGTCGTGCGCCTCGATCGCGCCATCGGCATTGGCCGAGATAATGTCGCGGATCTTGCCGAGCACTTTGGGCTCCACTGCCACGTCCATCAGCCCGATGACGCTCTGCTTGATCAGTTCCCAGCCCGACCAGAGGATCGTCAGTCCCACCAGCGCTGCGAGCACCGCATCGAGCTGGTGGATACCCGTCGCCGCCGCCAGCAGCACCCCAACCAGCACGCCGACGGTCGAAACCACATCGGTCGTCAGGTGTCGCCCGTCAGCCACCAGCGCCGGCGAGTGGTTCTTCCGCCCCATCCGCAGCAGCCAATAGGCCCAGCCGGCATTAAGCGCGGTGGCCAACACGCTCACCCCCAGCCCCAGCGGATCGAGCTTGAACTCGCGCGGTGCGATAAAGCCAAAATATGCCTCGCGGAAGATCAGCAGCGCAGCGACCGCGATGAAAATGCCAATCACCACAGCCGAGAAATACTCGGCCTTGTGATAGCCATAGGGAAGGCTCGCATCCGCCGGCTTGGCCGAGAGCCGCACCGCCACCAGCGCCACCAACGCGGTCACCACATTGACCACGCTTTCAAGCGCATCCGAATAGAGCGCGATCGAGCCCGTCGCCCAGGCCGCGAAAGCCTTGAGCGCCAGCACGACAATTCCCACGGCAAGGCTGCCATAGGCGACGCGCACCACAATGTCGGATGATCCCTTTGCCATCCTTGGCCAATAGACTGCCCGGCCGGAGCTGGCAAGCCACTGTATTTGCGAGTGATTTTGAGAAGCGTTCCGATCTGGACAGTCTCGGCCCCGGAATCGTTTGACCCCTCCGGGGCGCCTCACTACAACCCCTTGATAGCGCAGCGTTCCTCAAGGGACTGAGAGTCACGTCCGGTGCGGTCGACCCAAATCGGGGACCAAACCCGGTGCTCGCGGATAAGTCTTTGCGAACTCTGCCTCTTTGAGGCAGGCACCCGAAACCTCCTGTTGGTTCCGGGCTCATGCCTGCCCCGAAAACGAGAGAGGCGAGAATGGAAAAATCCCTGAAATTGCCGTCCGGCACCGCGGTCATGCTCTGTGGCCACGGCAGCCGCAACCAGCTCGCCGTCGGCGAATTTGCCGTATTGGCCGATCGGCTGCGCGCGCGCCTCCCCGGCGTGCCAGTCGAATATGGCTATCTCGAATTCGCCAATCCGGTCATTCACCAAGGCCTCGACAAGCTGCGCGAGGCGGGCGCCACCCGCATCCTCGCCGTTCCGGGCATGCTGTTTGCCGCCGGACACGCCAAGAACGATATCCCCTCAGTCCTCAACACCTATGCAGCCGGCCACCCCGGCCTCACCGTGAATTATGGCCGCGAGCTCGGTGTTGATTTGAAGATGCTGCGCGCCGCCGGCGACCGCATCCAGGAAGCGATCGCCGCCGCGCCCACCGAAGTACCGCGTACCGAAACGCTGTTGCTCACCGTCGGCCGCGGCGCTTCCGATCCCGATGCGAACTCCAACGTCGCCAAGGTCATGCGCATGCTCTGGGAGGGCATGGGCTTTGGTTGGGGAGAGGTCGCCTATTCCGGCGTCACCTTCCCGCTCGTCGCCCCCGCGCTCGATCACGCCGCCCGGCTCGGCTACCGCCGCATCATCGTCTTCCCGTATTTCCTCTTCACCGGCGTCCTCGTCAAACGCATCTACGACGCCGTTGCCGAAGCGCGCCTCAAATACCCGCATATCGAATTCCTCGATGCGCCCTACCTCAACGACCACCCGCTGGTCGTCGAAACCTTCGTCGATCGCATCCAGGAAATGCTGGTCGGCCAGAACCTGATGAACTGCGCCATGTGCAAGTATCGCGAGCAGGTGCTGGGCTTCGAGGCCGAAGTGGGCCTCAAGCAGGAGAGCCACCACCACCATGTCGAAGGCATCGGCGGCGGGCTCGAAAACTGCCCCTGCAAGGGCGATTGCGACAGCTCCTGCCGCGACGAGGCCTTCTGCAAAAAGCACAACCTCCCCTGGACCCCGCTCCACACCCACGGCCAAAATGACCATGACCAAGATCATCATCATGATCACGCCCACCCGCACCCGCATTCCCACACGCACGAGCACGCCCCGCCGCGCCACGCGTTGCTCAACCCGGCCACCCCGCTGATCCGCCTCGGCCCCAGCCCCGATCACGGCCATGATCTGGCGCACGAGCATCCGCAAGATCACGCGCACCCGCACGATCATGCCGATCACCACCATCACCCCTATCCGCATGCCGATCACCCCCTCGGCCCCAAAACCCTGCCCAAGGTCCCCGGTCGGCTGGCGCGGGAGGAACAGGAGCGGTGACGGCCTATCTGCGTGATCCCGACCTGATCTACGCCCAGAGCTTCGCCACCATCCGGGCCGAGGCTGATCTGAGTCCTATCCCGGTCGAGCTGCACGACGCCGCCATCCGCATGATCCACGCCTGCGGCATGGTCGATCTCGCCGCCGATATCGTCGGCGATCCAGCCGTTGTCGCTGCCACGCGCACCGCGCTTCTCGCGGGCGCTCCGGTGCTATGCGATTGCGAAATGGTCCGCGCCGGCATCATCGCCCGCCACCTGCCGGCCACCACCGAGCTGGTCCTCACCCTCAAAGCCCCCAATATTGCCGAGCTGTCGAGGCTCCTCGCCACCACCCGCTCCGCCGCCGCCGTCGAGCTCTGGCGCCCGCGTCTTGCCGGCGCTGTCGTCGTCATCGGCAACGCCCCGACCGCGCTGTTTCACCTTCTCGATCTCATCGCCGACAAGGGCCCACGCCCCTCAGCCATCATTGCGGCCCCGGTGGGCTTTGTTGGCGCCGCCGAAAGCAAAGCCTTGCTCGCTGCCAATCAGCTTTCTATTCCATTCCTCACGGTGCGCGGTCGCCGGGGTGGCTCGGCCATCACCAGCGCCGCTTTCAACGCCATTTCGAGGGACCTTGCGTCATGACGGCTTGGCTTCACATCATCGGCGTCGGCGAGCGCGGCCCGAGCGAACTCCCCGCCTCGCTGAAACTGCTCCTCACCTACGCCGATACGGTCCTAGGCCCGGCCCGCTTTCTTGCCGATCTCGAGCCGGTCAATCGCGCCGGCGCCAGCGGCGATCTGTTCAACCCCGAGCTGGTCAGCAAGCGGAGCTTTGAGGCCGTCGCCCGCGCCCTCTCCGGTGAGGGCCCCGATCTCTCCCCCGGCGCCAGCTATGCCGACGGCCGCACCCTGATCGAATGGCAGTCCCCGCTCGATTCCATGATCGAGCAGGTGATGAAGCTCCGCGATTCGCCCACCGTCATCCTCGCCTCGGGCGATCCGATGTGGTTCGGCATCGGCGCCACGCTGACGCGCTACCTCGTCGCCAGTGAGTTCGTCATCCATTCCCATCCCTCGGCCTTCCAGCTCGCCGCAGCGCGGCTTCACTGGCCGCTGCAATCGGTGGCGACGCTGTCCTTGCACGGAAGGCCGGTGGAAGCCCTCCATCCGCATCTGGTGCCGGGTAACCGCATCCTCGCGCTCACCTCTGATCACACCACTGTCGATCTCGCCATCGAGCTCCTCGCCGATCGCGGCTATGGCCGCAGCCACGTAACGACGCTCGAAAACCTCGGCTCATCGATCGAAAAGATCACGACGGACGAGGCCGATGCATTCGACTCGCGCGAAGTCGAGGATTTCTATGTCCTCGCCATCGAGTGCGTGCCCGATTTCACCGCGCCGCTCCTGCCGCCCTTGCCCGGCCTCCCCGATGAGGCCTTCGTCAACGATGGCCAGTTGACCAAACGCGAAGTCCGCGCCGCCACCCTCGCCAAGCTGGCGCCATTCCCGGGCGCGCTGCTCTGGGACGTTGGCGCCGGCAGCGGCTCCATCGCCATCGAATGGATGCGCGCCGCGCGCGACGCCAAGGCCGTCGCCTACGAAAAGGAAGGCGAGCGGCTGCAGATGATCGCCGTCAACGCCGCCGCCCTTGGCGTTCCCAGCCTCGAAATCGTCAGTGGCGAGGCCCCCGGATCGCTGCAGCGTACCAACCTGCCCGATGCGGTGTTCATGGGCGGCGATCTCGCCAATCACGATCTCTTCGATGCCTGCTGGAACGCGCTGAAGCCCGGCGGCCGCTTCGTTGCCAATGCCGTCACCATCGAAGGCGAACAGGCGCTGTTCCTGCGTCACGCCCAGCTCGGCGGCGAACTTGCGCGCATCGATGTCTCGGTGCTCGATCGCATCGGCGGCCATCGCGTCTTCCGCCCGCGCATGAGCGTCACCCAATGGTCGGTGACCAAGGCGCTCCACGGCCTGGTGGTCAATCCATGACTGGCACACTCTATCTCGTCGGCGTCGGTCCGGGCGATCCGGAACTGCTGACGCTGAAGGCGGCACGGCTTCTGGGCACCGTGCCCGTGATTGCCTACCCGCTCACCGGCGAGGGCTCGGCTCTGGCGCGCGACATCGCCGCCCCGCACCTCAACCCGGCCGCCATCCACATCCCGGCCGCCCTCCCTATGTCCGTCGAGCGCGGCCCCGCGCAAGCCGCCTATGACGCAGCGGCTGCCGCCATCCTCGATCACCTCCGCGCCGGTCGCGATGTCGCATGGCTCTGCGAGGGCGATCCGCTGTTTTACGGCTCCGCCATGTATCTGGTCAGTCGCGTCGCCACCGAGGCGACGGTTGCCGTCATCCCCGGCATCACCTCGCTCACCGCCGCTGCCGCCGCCATCGGCCGCCCCCTCGCGGCGCGCAACGAAACCCTCAAAGTCCTGCCCGCGCCTTTACCCGACGATGTGCTGCGCCACGAACTGGCGCTTGCCCCAGCCGTCGCCATCATCAAGGTTGGCCGCCACTTCGACCGCATCCGTGCACTGCTTGCTGAAACAGGCCATGCCGCCGGTGCCGTTGTCGTCGAGCACGCCACCACCACCCGCCAGCGCATCACCCCGCTCGCTGATTTTGCGCATGCCGAGCGCCCGTATTTTTCGACGATCCTCTGCTATCGCGGCGATGAAGCCTGGGGCGCCGTCGCATGACCCCCCCCGCCATCATCGTCTTCGCCGACTCCGGCCGCGACACCGCCGAGCGCATCGCTGCAGCGACCGGCGGTAACATCCGCATCTGCGGGCAGGGCGGCGAAGACGCGCTCAAACTGCTGCCGAAGCTCTTTACCGAAGGCACGCCGATCATCGGCATCTGCGCCGCCGGCATCCTTATCCGCCTCCTCTCCCCGAGCCTAGAAGACAAGCTCAGGGAGCCACCGGTGCTCGCCGTCTCGCAGGATGGCTTCTCGGTCGTGCCGCTTTTGGGCGGCCATCGCGGCGCCAACAAGCTGGCTCGCCAACTCGCCGAAACCCTCGGCGGCATGGCGGCAGTCACCACCGCGTCCGACAGCAAGTTCCTCCACAGCCTCGACGAGCCGCCCGATGGCTGGGTGCTCGGCACCCAGGCCGAAGCCAAGCCCGCCATGATGGCGCTGCTGCTCGGCGCCAAGATCCAGCTCGATGGCTATGCCCCCTGGCTTGAAGCCGCAGGCTACCCGCTCTCCTCGATGGGTGCGGTCAAGGTGCTGATCACCGAGCAGATGCTGAAGGTCGACCGCGGAATCGTCTATCACCCGCGCACCCTCGTCGCCGGTGTCGGCTGCGAGCGCGGCGCCGCGGCCGAAGAGGTCATCAATCTCATCACCTTTGCCCTCAACAGCCAGAACCTCTCGCCCCGCAGCCTCGCCTGCATCGCCAGCCTCGATCTCAAGGGCGACGAACCTGCGCTGCTTGAGGCCGCGAAGCATTTCGGCGTGCCGCTCCGTCTGTTCACCGCCGCGCAACTGAGTCAGGAGCGCTACCGCCTGACCCAGCCCTCCGCCATCGTCGAAGCCGCCGTCGGCACGCCCAGCGTGTCCGAGGCCGCGGCGCTCAAGGCCGGGCCGCTTGTGGTCAACAAGCTCAAGTCGCAGCGCGCCACCTGCGCCATCGGTCGCGCGCTCCGCCCCATCGACGTCGAAAGCTTCGGCCACCGCCCCGGACTCCTCCACCTCGTCGGCATCGGTCCGGGCGAGCCCATCTCGCGCACCGCCTCAGCCGTCGCCGCGCTCGAAGCGAGCAGCGACTGGGTCGGCTATGGCCTCTATCTCGATCTCATCGGCGATCTCCGCCGCTCCCAGGAGGAGCACCGCTTCCCCCTCGGCGAAGAGGAAATCCGCGTCCGCCACGCGCTCGAACTCGCGGCTGAAGGCAGGGTCGTCTCGCTCGTCTGTTCAGGCGATGCGCAGATCTACGCTATGGCCTCGCTCGCCTACGAACTGCTCGACGCCACCGGCGACCGCGCCGTCTCCGAAATCGCCCGCCGCGTCGCCATCGAGACCCACCCCGGCATCTCCGCCTTCCAGGCCGCCTCCGCCGCCGCGGGTGCCCTGATCGGCCATGATTTCTGCTGCATCTCGCTCTCGGACCTGTTGACCCCGCACGACGATATCCTCCGCCGCCTCGAAGGCGCCGCAGCCGCCGATTTCGTCACCGCGCTCTACAACCCGCGCTCGCTCCGCCGCACCGATCTGATTGAGGACACCAAGCGTATCTTCCTCGCTCATCGCCCCCCGACCACCCCGGTGATCATCGGCTCCAATCTCGGCCGCCCTGAGCAGTCCGTCCGTATCGTCGAACTCTCGGCGTTCAACCCCGAAGAAATCGACATGCTCACCATCGTCATCATCGGCTCCTCAACCTCCAAAGCCTTCCCCCGCGCCTCCGGCCAGGTCGCCTACACGCCCCGCGGCTATGCAAAGAAGGCGGCTGCCGATGTGGGCTAGCACATTCGATCGTCCCCTCACCCGCCCTTCGGGCACCCTCTCCCTCAAGGGGGGAGGGACGACGCGGCACAACCCTGCCTTCCTTCCCTCTCCCCTTGAGGGAGAGGGTGGCGCGCAGCGCCGGGTGAGGGGAAGAGTCTCGCCATTCGCGCTGATTGAGAACCCAAAATGACCGTCTATTTCATCGGCGCCGGCCCTGGCGCAGCCGATCTCATCACCTTGCGCGGCCAACGTCTCATCGAACGCTGCGAGGTCTGCCTCTACGCCGGCTCCCTCGTCCCTACCGAAATCGTTGCTACCGCCCCGCCCGGCGCGCTGGTTCGCGACACCGCACCAATGCATCTCGACGAGATCATTGACGAAATCAATAAAGCCCATGACTCAGGCAAGGATGTTGCCCGCGTCCATTCCGGCGACCCATCCATCTATGGCGCCATCGCCGAACAGATGCGCCGCCTCGATGCTCTGGGCATCCCTTATGAGGTCGTCCCCGGCGTTCCCGCCTTCGCCGGCGCCGCCGCGCGCCTCGCCACCGAACTGACGCTCCCCGAAATCTCGCAGACCATCATCCTCACCCGCACCTCGGGCAAAGCCTCTGCCATGCCCGAGCACGAAAGCCTCGAAATCCTCGGGCAGTCGCGGGCGACGCTCTGCATCCACCTCTCGATCCGCAACCTCGCCTATGTCGAAACCGCGCTGACGCCCTATTACGGCGCCGATTGCCCGGTGATCGTCGTCTATCGCGCCACCTGGCCCGATGAGGAAATCATCATCACCACTCTGGCGGAGATGCGCGCCCGCGTCCGCGAGGAAAAGCTCACCCGCACCGCCCTCATTCTCGTCGGCCGCGTCTTCGGCGAGACCCGCTTCAAGGATTCCAGCCTCTACGCCGAAGACTTCAGCCACGTCCTCCGCAACGCCGGCAAGAAGAAGCTCAGGGCAGTGGTGTGAGCGCTAAGCCCCGATCGTGCCATAGCGTCACCTCTCCCTTTGGGGGAGAGGTCGGCCGCAGGCCGGGTGAGGGGGCCTTTCTACACGCTGCGAAATCGAACCTACTTCAACCGCAGCGCCGCAATCGCCTGCCCCACCGTAGGCACCTCATAGGCCGGCGGCAGCGCGGGCCGCGCGATCATGAACACCGGCAGCCTGAGTTGCAACGCCGCCTGCAGCTTGGCCTCGGTCTGCACCCCGCCCGAGTTCTTGCAGACGAGGTGGGTGATATCCTGTTCCTGCATCAGGGCCAGTTCGCCCCCCATGAAGAACGGCGGCCGTGCGATCACCGAAACCGCATTGATCGGCAGCGCCTTCTCCGGCGCCTCGATCGAGCGCACCACAAAGCTGCAATCGGTGCGGGCAAAAAAGGTCTCGAGCTTGGTATGCCCGACCGTCAGGAACACACGGGCCCCCTTGGGCAGCGCCGCCGCCGCTTCCTCGGCCGAGGCCATGTGCTTCCAGAACGCATATTGCGGCTCGGCCCAGGGCAGCCGGGTCAGCCGCACCAGCTTCAGCTCCGCCAGCGCCGCAGCCTTCACCGCATTGGCCTTGATCTCCACCGCATAGGGGTGCGTCGCATCGACAATCCGGTCGAATTGCTCGCTGATCAGGAAATTGCCCAGCCCGTCGCCGCCGCCAAAGCCGCCCACCCGCACATTGCCCTTGGGCAGCAGCGGGTCGCTGGTCCGTCCGGCGAGCGAAGTGGTGACGTCATGGCCCATGGCAACCAGCCGTTCTGCGAGCAGCCGCGCCTCTTCGGTGCCCCCCAGGATCAGGATCTTCATCGCCTAGTCGCTTTCCCCTACGATCGCGCCAGCGCGATCGATGATCAGCACGTCGACGCGCGTCGCGTCACCGACCACACGCTGCGCCGCGTCGCGCGCCTGCTGCGCCACGACTCCGGCCAACCCAAGCCCCCCGGCTTCGGCAAGCTGCAGCACGGCATTGGCTGTTTCGAGCTCCGCCGCGCGCGCTGCAATATAGTCGCTAGCGCCAAGATTTTGCAGGATTTTTACAAGGCTTTGCACATCGACGCTCGAACGTCCGGAATGCAGGTCCATCGCCCCGTTCGCGAGCTTCGCCAGCTTGCCGAATCCCCCGGTAATCGTCACCCGCTCTACCGGGTGGCTCTTCAGGTATTTCAGCACCCCACCGACGAAATCCCCCATGTCGAGATAGGCCTCGATCGGCAGCCCCAGCCGCGCCATCGCCGCTTTCTCCGAAAGGTCACCGGTCGAGCCCACCACATGCGTCAATCCCATCGCCCGCGCCACATCGATGCCGCGATGGATCGAGTGGATCCACGCCGAGCACGAATAGGGGATCACAATCCCAGTCGTTCCCAAGATCGACAGCCCGCCGACAATCCCGAGCCTCGGGTTCCAGGTCTTCTTGGCGAGCTCCGCCCCATCGCGCACCGCAATCGTGATGCGGAAGTCCGCCGCGATCCCCGCCGCCCCCGCCAGTTCCGCCACGACGCCCGTCATCATCTGCCGCGGCACAGGGTTGATCGCGGGCTCCCCCACCGCAAGGGGCAGGCCCGGCTTGGTGACAATCCCCACGCCTTCGCCGGCATGAAACGTCACGCCACTTCCTTGAGCGCCACGCTCGACCCGGGCCATCACCAGCGCACCGTGCGTCACATCTGGGTCGTCGCCGGCATCCTTGATGATCCCGGCTTCGGCAAATCCCGATCCCTCCAGTTCATGCGCCAGCGCAAATCCCGGCATCTGTCCGCCGGGCAAAGTGATGCTCACCAGCGACGGAAATCCATGACCAAGCAACGCCCCAAGCGCAGCTTTTGTCGCAGCCGTTGCACAGGCGCCGGTGGTCCAGCCGCGCTTCAGCGGCGCGCCGTTGGGGGCAAAATCATCACTCATCACCGCGCCTTATACGCCTTTGGAGCCTCGTAATGAACGGTCTCGTCATCGCCGCCCCGCGCTCGGGTTCGGGCAAGACCACCCTCACCCTCGGCCTCCTCGCCGCGCTCAGCGCCCGCGGCCTTGCCGTCGCCCCGGCAAAGACCGGCCCTGACTATATCGACACCAGCATTCTCGCCCGCGCCGCCGGCCGTCCGGCCATCAACCTCGATCCCTGGGCCATGTCGCCCGCCCGTCTCCACAGCCTCGCCGTCGCCCACGCCACCGGCGCTGATCTGCTGCTGGTCGAAGGCGTCATGGGCCTCTTCGATGGCGCCGCCGACGGTCGGGGCTCCACCGCCGATCTCGCCCAGATCCTCGGCCTGCCGGTGATTCTCGTTCTCGACGCCGAGCGCCAGTCCCAGTCGATCGCCGCGCTCGCCCATGGCTTTGCCACCTGGCGCTCGGACGTCCACATTGCCGGCCTCATCGTCAACCGCGCCGCCTCCACGCGGCATGAACTGATGCTCCGCGCCGCCCTTACGCCCCTCGCCATCCCGCTGCTCGGAATCATCCCCCGCCGCGACGCCCTCAGCCTCCCCGACCGCCACCTCGGCCTCGTCCTCCCCGACGAAGTTGCCCATTTCGATCAAGTCGTCACCGCCGCCGCCGAAGCCGTCGCCGACTTCATCGATCTCAATCTCCTCGTGGCCCTGTCAGCGTCTCCCTCAGTCGTCCCCTCTCCCCCCCGGGGAGAGGGTCAGGGTGAGGGGCCGAGCTCAAATGCCACCATCTCCCTTCCCCCCCTCGGCCAACGCATCGCCATCGCCCGCGACGACGCTTTCGCCTTCCTCTACCCCCACTGGCTCAGCGACTGGCGCGCCCAGGGTGCTGAACTCAGCTTCTTCTCCCCACTCGCCAATGAGCCGCCCGATTCCACCGCAGATGCCGTCTTCCTCCCCGGCGGCTACCCCGAACTCCATGGCGCAACCCTCGCCAACGCGACCACCTTCCAGCGCGCCCTCCACGCCAGCGCCGAACGCGGCGCGTTGATCTATGGCGAGTGCGGAGGCTTTATGGTGCTGGGCCAGAGCCTCACCGACAAATCCGGCGTCAACCATCCGATGACCGGGCTCCTCCCGGTCGAAACCCGCATCGACCGCCCCAAGCGCACCCTCGGCTATCGCCGGCTGAACCACGAGAGCCCGCTGCCCTTCCCGGCGCGGCTCAATGGCCACGAGTTTCACTATTCCTCCGCCCGCCAGACTCGCACCACCCCGCTCTTTTCCGCCACCGACGCGCTGGGCAAGGTCCTCCCGCCCATGGGCGCCGTCGCCGGCCGGGTCATGGGCTCTTACGCCCATGTGATCGACGTTGCCGACTAGCCCCTTTTGCGCGCGCCCCCGCTGTGGGAAAAGCGCCCCATCGAGAGGTGCACGATGACGGCGAAATCCCTGATGGTCATGGGCACCGGCTCCGATGTCGGCAAGTCGCTGCTCGTCGCCGGCCTTTGCCGCGCCTTCGCCAATCGCGGGCTGCGCGTCGCCCCGTTCAAGCCGCAGAACATGTCCAACAATGCCGCCGTCACCGCCGATGGCGGCGAAATCGGTCGCGCCCAGGCGCTGCAGGCGCGCGCCTGCCGCCTCGCCCCCGTCACCGCCATGAACCCGGTCTTGCTGAAGCCCGAACATGAGACCGGCGCGCAACTCATCGTCCGCGGCCAGCGCGTCGGCTCCATGCCCGCCCGTGACTACTGGAAAAAGCGCGGCGAACTGCTCCCCGATGTCGTCGCCGCCTTCGATGAACTCGCAGCCAATGCCGACCTCGTCATCGTCGAAGGCGCCGGCAGCGCCTCCGAGGTCAATCTCCGCCACAACGACATTGCCAATTTCGGCTTCGCCCGCGCCCTGAACCTGCCGGTGCTGCTGGCGGGCGATATCCAGCGCGGCGGCGTCATTGCCGCCCTCGTGGGCACTTTCGCGGTCATCGATCCCGCCGATGCCGCCCTCATCGTCGCAACGCTGGTCAACAAGTTCCAGGGCGATCCGGCGCTCTTCGAACATGGCAAGCGCTTCATCGTCGAGCGCACCCACGTGCCATGCCTCGGTCCCATCTCATTCTTTGCCGATGCCAGCAAACTCCCCGCCGAAGACGTGCTCGCCCTGGATCAGCCAGCGCAACCAGGGCAGGGGACATACCGCATCGTTGTGCCGCGCCTCCCCCGCATCGCCAATTTCGATGACCTCGACCCGCTCCGCCTCGAGCCCAGCGTCTCGGTCGAGATCGTGCCACCCGGCAGCCCGTTACCCCGCAACGCCGATCTCATCATCCTCCCCGGCTCCAAGGCCACCCGGGCCGATCTTGAGGCGCTGCGGCGCGAGGGCTGGGATATCGATATCGCCGCCCACCACCGCGCCGGCGGCCGCGTCCTCGGCATTTGCGGCGGCTACCAGATGCTCGGCCGCACCATTGCCGATCCCCTTGGCATCGAAGGCACCCCCGGCACCTCGCCCGGCCTCGGCCTTCTCGCCGTCGACACCGTGCTGGAGGAGAAAAAGCAGCTCCGCGTCGAGCACGCCCATTTCGCACAGACCGGCGATCCGTTGACCGGCTATCACATGCACATGGGCGTCACCTCCGGCCCCGATGCCGAGCGGGCCTTCGCCAGTATCGGCAATCAGCCAGAAGGCGCCATCAGCGCCGATCGCCGCGTCATGGGCACCTATCTCCACGGCCTGTTCGCCGCCGATGCCTTCCGCCGCGCCTTCCTCGGCACCGCCGCCGGCGCGGCTAGCGCCGCTGCCTATGAGGAGGGGATCGAGCGCACCCTCGATGCGCTTGCAGCCCATCTCGAAACCCATCTCGATCTCACTGCGCTGCTCGCCATGGCGCGCCTGCCGGAGCGCCCGTGATGTCCGCCCTCATCGCCCCTCTCGCGCTCCTCATCGAGCGCTTCACCGGCTACCCCAACGCGCTGTTCAAGGCCATCGGCCACCCCGTCACCTGGATCGGCGCGCTGATCACGCTGCTCGATCGCCGCCTCAACACTGGGTACAACCGCAAACGCAACGGCGTCCTCGCACTCGTCCTGATCCTCGCCGCAACGGCCCTCGCCACCATCCCCATCATGCTGGTCTGCCGTGCCGTACCCTTCGGCTGGATGATCGAAGCGCTGCTTGCCACCACGCTCCTCGCGCAAAAGGCGCTCGCCGATGCCGTCTGCGCCGTCGCCACTTCCCTCCGCCGCTCCTTGCCCGAAGGTCGCGCCGCTGTAGCCCATATCGTCGGCCGCGATCCCGAAGCCCTCGATGCCCCCGGCGTCGCCCGCGCCGCCATTGAAAGCCTTGCCGAATCCACTTCTGACGGCGTCATTGCGCCGCTGTTCTGGCTGGTGATTGGCGGCCTGCCGGGCGTTGCTCTCTACAAGGCCGTCAACACCGCCGACTCGATGATCGGCCACAAGACCGAGCGCCACCGCGATTTCGGCTGGGCCAGCGCCCGCTTCGATGACTTGTTGAACCTCATTCCGGCCCGGCTGTCGGCGATTCTGATCGCGGGCGCCGCCTTCTTCATCAAGGGCGCCCACCCCGAGGCCGCCTGGGCCACCGCGCTTCGCGATGCGAAAAGGCACGACAGCCCCAATGCCGGCTGGCCCGAAGCTGCCATCGCCGGCGCGCTCGATTTCGCCCTCGGCGGCCGCCGCACCTATGCCGGTGAAACCGTTGCTCTCCCCACCTTCGGCACCGGCCGCCCCGATCTCGGCCCGGACGACATCGACCGCGCCCTGAAACTCTACGCCATCACCCTCAACCTGGCCCTGGCGCTGACCACCGTCACCTGCCTGACGCTTTGGCGCTTGGCCTGACGCTACGAAGGAAGGCCCCCTCACCCGGCCCTTTGGGCCGACCTCTCCCCCAAAGGGAGAGGTAAACTGAGGCGCGATCGTGCCAACTCGTTACCTCTCCCTTCGGGGGAGAGGTCGAGACGCGAAGCGTCGGGTGAGGGGGCCTTTCCTCCATGCGATCGACTGAGAAACTAAGCCTCAAACACCCGCCGTTGCACCACCTCGTCCGCCGGTGCCTCGCCTTTCAGCGTCATCGGCAGGCCTGCCACGACGAAAAACACATCCGTGCAAATCTCCGCTAGCCGCTGGTGCGCCGCCCCCGCCAGGTCGCGGAACATCCTCGCCATGGCGTTATCCGGCACGATCCCAAGCCCCACCTCATTCGACACCAGCACCACCTGCGCCCTATCTATCGCCTCCAGCGTCTCGATCAGTTCATCCACCGCCTCGGCCACGTTGCGCTCCGCCATGATCAGGTTCGTGATCCACAGCGTCAGGCAATCAACGAGGATCACATCATGGTCGAGCGCTGCCTTGATCAGCGCCGTACTCAACTCCAGCGGCTCCTCAATGGTGAAGAAACGGCTCGCCCGCTGGTCCTGATGCGCCCGCACCCGCTCGCGCATTTCTGCGTCCAGTGCTTCGGCCGTTGCCAGATACGCCGGGCGTTGCCCCGCTCGCATCGCCAGCCGTTCTGCAAAACTTGTCTTGCCCGATCGCGCTCCACCCAGCACCAGCACATGGCCCATCGTCGCTCTCCTCATTGCGTCCTGTCCGCCACTCCCAGCATGCCGCGAATCCGCTCCGCATGCGAGCCATGCGGCAAGCCGCCTTCAACTGGTCGCGCAAACGCTTATTGTACTTTCGTCTAGCGTCCTTTGGCATTAAGGTCCGCGCCGGACTCGGGGGGCTCCGGGTCGGTCCAAACAAGTGGAGAACGCCAGTCGTGGCTAGGTATTATCTAGGGGTGGATGGTGGCGGCACCAACTGCCGCATTCGCCTCGCCGACGAAAACCTGGTGACCCTTGCGGATGCCGCAGGCGGGCGCTCCAATCTGCAGATCGAAGCGGGCGAACCCGCCTATCGCTCGATCATCACCGGCGCGCGCGACGCCTTCGCCAAGGCCGGGGTCGATTTTTCCGAAACCGCCAATACCCAGGCCTGCTTTGGCATGGCTGGCGGCCGCCTGCCGTCAGCGCGTGAAGCGTTCGAAAAGCGCCCCTGGCCCTTCGCCAACGTCAAGGTCTATGACGATATCGATATCGCCCGCGCCGGTGCCCACGGCGGCGCCGATGGCGGGGTGATCATCGTTGGCACCGGATCGGCTGCCCTCGCCATGGTGGATGGCCAGCGTCACCAGAGTGGTGGCTGGGGGTTCCATATCGGCGATCAGATGTCGGGCGCGATCCTTGGTCGCGAACTTGTGCGCCGCACCGTTGAGGCAGCGGACGGCCTGTCCACGGGCTCTGCCCTGACCGAGGCCGTTATCGACAGGCTGGGGGGATCGATCGATTCCATCATGTCCTGGTCGTTCCCGCCCGATACGCGTCCAGCTCCCGCGCCCACTGACGGTCAGGCTCCGGCCACCATCATCGGTCGTGCGCCCGCCGAGTATGGGGCCCTGGTCCCGATGTTCTTTGATTATTTCGAGAAGGGCGATCCGGTCGCCCGTGAGCTCATGGAACTCGAGCTGCAGTCAATCGACACCTACGTGAACTGGTTCAAGGCGCGCGGCGTCAAGACCATGGCGGCGGTCGGTGGCTTCGGCACCCGGCTTTACCCGCTGCTCATCGAGCGCTATGGCGATTTCATTGTGCGCCCGGTACACGAGCCGCTGCATGGTGCCGTCATCCTCGCCAAGCAGAACTTTCCGGGCGCTTGAGTTTTCCCGGCGCATGAACTTTCTCGGCCTATGAATTTTTTCGACAGGAGCTTACCCAGCGTGTCCAGCCGCATCATTCCCGTCCAGCCCTTTGACTACGTGGTGTTCGGCGCGACTGGCGACCTTACCCGCCGCAAGCTCATCCCGGCGCTCTACCATCGCTTCAAGGATGCCCAGTTCGATGAACAGTCGCGCATCATTGGCGTCTCGCGCACCAAGCTCACTGACGCCGAGTTCCAGAAGGCCGCACGCGATTCGATCGAACAGTTCGTCGAGCCCGAATATCGCGACGCTGCTACCATCGACCGCTTCATCGGCTGCTTTTCCTATGTCGCCAACGACGTCACCAACGAGGCGAACTGGGGCGATCTGAGCAAGAAGCTCCGCGACGATCCCAAGATCATTCGTGCCTTCTACCTCGCCATCGCACCGGACCTGTTCGGGCCGACCTGCGAATATATCCAGAAAAAGAAGTACTATCGCCGCGACGCTCGCGTCGTCATTGAAAAGCCGCTCGGCCACGACCTCGCCTCGTCCATGGCCATCAACGACGCCGTGTCCAAGATCTTCAAGGAAGATCAGGTCTACCGTATCGATCACTACCTCGGCAAAGAGACGGTGCAGAACCTTCTGGCGCTGCGCTTTGCCAATATCCTGTTCGAGCCCATCTGGAACTCGGCCCATATCGACCACGTGCAGATCACCGTCGCCGAGTCCGTCGGCGCCGGCACCCGCGGCTATTACGACGAGTCCGGCGCGCTGCGTGACATGGTGCAGAACCACATCATCCAGCTGCTCTGCCTCGTCGCCATGGAGCCCCCGGCCTCCGACGATGCCAACGCGCTCCGCGACGAAAAGCTGAAGGTGCTGCGGTCGCTAAAGCCGGTCACCGGCGCCGATGTCGCCCGCGCCACCGTGCGCGGCCAGTATCGCGCCGGTAGCGTCGATGGCGCCGCCGTCGCCAGCTACCAGGATGAGCTGCCCGCCGAAAAGAAGGGCTCCCACACCGAGACCTTCGTGGCGCTGAAGGCAGAAATCGAGAACTGGCGCTGGTCGGGCGTGCCGTTCTACATCCGCACCGGCAAGCGCCTCCCGAGCCGCGCGTCCGAAATCGTCATCCAGTTCCGCCACATCCCGCACTCGATCTTCGATCACGCCGAAGGCGCCCCGCGCGCCAACACGCTGGTGATCCGCATTCAGCCCGATGAAGGCGTCAAGCTCTTCCTCATGATCAAGGATCCGGGCCCGGGCGGCATGCGCCTGCGCGAAGTCCCGCTGAACCTCAGCTTTGCCGAGGCCTTCGCCGAGCGCACGCCCGAAGCCTATGAGCGCCTGCTGCTCGACGTGGTGCGCGGCCAGCAGACCCTGTTCATGCGCCGCGACGAACTCGAGGCTGCATGGACATGGATCGATCCGATCCGCGACGCCTGGAATGCGTCTCCCGATGCGCCGCAGCAATATATGTCCGGCACCTGGGGCCCCACCGCCGCCATCGCGCTCATCGAGCGTGACGGCCGCACCTGGCATGAGGATGGGAATTGACCCCAACCCGGCGCAGCTTTGGCACCAAGGAAGACCTGGCGCTCGCGTTGGCCGGCGCCGTTGCCGAACACCTCAATGACGGCATCGCCGCCCGCGGCAAAGCCGTGCTCGCCGTGTCAGGCGGCTCGACCCCGGCACGCTTCTTTGCCGTCCTGAGCCGCCGCAAGGATATCGACTGGGACAACGTCATCGTCACCCTCGTCGATGAGCGCTGGGTGCCCGAGACCGCCGATCGCTCCAATGCCGGCCTCGTCAACGAAAAGCTGCTGCAAGGCCCGGCGGCGTCAGCCCATTTCGTGCCGCTCTACTCGGGCGGCGACGAGCCGACCGCGCCGGCCATCGCCCGCACCAATATCGCGCTCAACGCGCTGCCCCGGCCCTTCGATGTCGTCATTCTCGGCATGGGCAATGACGGGCACACCGCCTCGTTCTTTCCGGGCGGCGACACCTTGACTGAAGCCTTGACCGGTGAGGGGCCGGCCCTGGCAATACGGGCACCGGGGGCAGGGGAGCCCCGCGTGACCTTTGTCCTTGATCGTCTGCTGGACGCCAAAGGGCTCTATCTGCATATCGAGGGGGAGGAAAAGCTGAAAACGCTGGAACTGGCGGCAGCGGAAGGTCCGGTCGAGGACATGCCGATCCGCGCAGTGCTGCGTCAAAGCCGAACACCACTGACCATCTTCTGGAGCCCGTAACCACTACGGGCTGCCCCCAAGGAGTTCCGAGATGTCCGTCGTCAAGACAGTCCAGGATGTGACCGACCGCATTGCGGCCCGGAGCGCTGGTACGCGTTCCGATTACCTCGATCGTATCGAGGCCGCTCGTAGCCACGGCGTCCACCGCGCAGCGCTCGCCTGTGGCAATCTCGCCCACGGCTTTGCCGCCTGCTCGCCCTCCGACAAGGCGAAGCTTGCGGGCTCCAAGGCTCTGAACCTCGGCATCGTCACCTCCTACAATGACATGCTGAGCGCCCATCAGCCCTACCAGTTCTATCCCGATATCATCAAGGACGCGGCCCGTTCGATCGGCCACACCGCCCAGGTCGCCGGCGGCGTGCCTGCCATGTGCGACGGCGTCACCCAGGGCCAGCCCGGCATGGACCTGTCGCTGTTTTCTCGCGACGTCATTGCCATGTCGACCGCCATCGCGCTCAGCCACAACATGTTCGATGCTGCCGTCTACCTCGGCATCTGCGACAAGATCGTCCCCGGCCTCTTGATCGGCGCCCTGAGCTTTGGCCACCTCCCCGGCGTCTTCGTGCCCGCCGGCCCCATGCCGACCGGCATTTCCAACGACGAAAAGGCCAAGGTCCGCCAGCTCTATGCCGAGGGCAAGGTCGGCCGTGCGGAACTCCTCGAGTCCGAGGCCAAGTCCTACCACTCGCCCGGCACCTGCACCTTTTACGGCACCGCCAACTCCAATCAGATGCTGATGGAGATCATGGGGCTGCACCTCCCGGGCGCGAGCTTCGTCAACCCCAACACCCCGCTCCGCGATGCGCTGACCCGCGAGGCGACCAAACGCGCGCTCTCGCTCACCGCTGAAGGCAACGACTACACCCCCATCGGCCACATCGTTGATGCCAAGTCCATCGTCAACGGCATGGTTGGCCTTCTCGCCACCGGCGGCTCCACCAACCACACCATGCACCTCGTCGCCATCGCGGCCGCTGCCGGGCTGAAGATCACCTGGGAAGATATGTCGGAGCTTTCCTCCGCCGTGCCGCTGCTCGCCCGCGTCTATCCCAACGGCATCGCCGACGTGAACCACTTCCACGCTGCGGGTGGCATGGGGTTCCTCATCCGCGAACTGCTCGACGCCGGCTACCTCCATGAAGACGTCAAGACCGTCTGGGGCGCCGGGCTCTCGGGTTATGCCGTCGAAGCCAGGCTCCTCGACGAAAAGCTCGCCTTCGAAGCCTCGCCCGCCCTGTCCGGCAATCCCAAGGTGCTCGCTCCAGCCTCCGCCGCCTTCGCCCAGAACGGTGGTCTCAAGCTTTTGAGCGGCAATCTCGGCAAGTCGGTCATCAAGATCTCGGCGGTTAAGCCCGAGAACCGGGTGGTCGAAGCCAGGGCCCGCGTGTTTCACACCCAGGACGGCATGCTCGCCGCCTTCAAGGCCGGCGAGATCACCGGCGATGTCGTCGCCGTCGTCCGCTTCCAGGGTCCGAAATCGGTCGGCATGCCCGAGCTCCACAAGCTCACCCCGGCCCTCGGCATCCTCCAGGATCGCGGCCACAAGGTCGCGCTCGTCACCGATGGCCGCATGTCCGGCGCCTCGGGCAAGATCCCGGCCGCCATCCACATGACGCCGGAAGCCTCTGACGGCGGCGCCATCGCCAAGATCCGCGACGGCGACCTCATCCGCCTCGACGCCGAGGCCGGCACCATCCAGTTCATCGGCGACGAAAAAGAGTTCCTCTCCCGTACCCCCGCCACCGAGGATCTCCGCCGCGAGCACTTTGGCATGGGCCGCGAACTCTTCGCCGGCTTCCGCGCCCTCGTCGGCGCAGCGGAGAATGGCGCGAGCGTTTTCGGCTGAGCGGCCGACACCACCAAATCTACCCTTCGCCCCATAGGGCGAGGGGCATGGCCCTAGCCCGCCCGCACCAATCCGCTGTGGATACCTTGCCACTTATCAACCGGTGCGTTGCCCTCCGCCCAAAAAGTTCTTTTCCTTACTTTAATGCGCATGCACTCTCCGCACCGAGGGGTGGTCACGCGGCGCGGTTGCGTCGCCGGCGGTCAACGGGAGGGAACCATGCTTGTTCGAATAGCTCTGGCGGCGAGTGCATCGCTTGCAATGATCAGTGGCGCGCTGTCCTTCGATGGCGCGCGCGCCTATCATTTGCGTCCCGAGGGCGCGAGCGACCTCAGCCTCACGACGACGCTCTTGGGCGCCACCGAAACCGTCAACTTCGGCGGTGGCGACGAGACCAGTGACCTCGGCGTGGGTGTCGTAACGCCGTCTTATCGCCATACCTTCAACCTCATGGGCAACGCCGGCACCATCCTGATCGGCCTGCCGCTCGGCAGCGCCTTCTATAGCACCTCGGCCGGCACCATCGATGTCGATACCGACTTCGCTCAGGGCGACATGTTCATAGGCGGCGTCTGGGGCCTTGTGGGCGCGCCCTCGATGTCCGTCATGGAGTATGTCCAGTACAAGCCCGGTTTCCAGGCCAGCGTCGCCGCCAGGCTGTTCGCGCCAACAGGTGACTATGACTCAAGCCGGCTGCTGAACCTCGGACAAAACCGCTGGACGCTCGAGGCCAGCCTGCCGATGAGTTACGCGCTGGGCGAGTCGATGATCGATCCCAACCTGATGACCTTCGAAGTCAGGCCCTTCGCGGTCGTGTTCAGCGACAACGACGATCCGTTCGGCGGCGCCGACGTCGCCAGCAAGGATCCGATCTTCGGGGTCGAGGGGCACATTACCCGCAACTTCGGCAACAGCGTCTGGGCTGCGCTCGATGGGTACTATGAAACCGGTGGGGAGACCTCAGCCGATGGGGTTGCTCAGGGGGATGCGCGCGAAAACCTGTCGCTTGGTGCCACCCTTGGCCTTGTGCTGAGCCCGTCCTATGCCGTGCGCATCAGCTACCGCGAGTCGGTGTATTCAAGCGCACAGGATGGGTCGGTCCGCGCTCTTGAGATCGCCACGGCGTTTCTGTTCTGATCACAAGAGGCCTCGGCCACTACCACGGCTCCACCCGCAACTGAGGCCAGGTGGCCTTCAACTGTACGCCCTTTTTCTCATGGAGCGGGCGGTTTTCGAGCGCATGGTTGGGCACCACGCGGAACGAAAACAGGTCATCGAGCCCGAAGGGCGCCATGATCGTGATCTGGTCGTCCGGTTCCAGCCGGGCCCCAACTGCATAGGCGCGCGCCGCATAGCGCCCCAGCATCTCTTCTGCCGACTGCAACGGGGTAAACGGCGCGCCGAACTTGCCCTCAAACCACAAATGCACCCGCGCCTGGTTGCGCACCTGCACCGGGATCGGCAGATGCGCAAAGCGTGCCGCGAGCCGCTGGATCGCCACGTCCTCGGCTTCGTAGCTCAGGTCCGCGTCGTCGAAAAAGAACACGTCTAGGTCATTGACGGTCACAAGCCCAGGCCGCCCCGCCAGCCGGTTCCACGCCATGTGGTAAAGCGCTCCCGCCACCAGCATCCCCTCGGGCAGGACCTCCGCCCGAATGCCCTTCAGCACCTCCATCAGCACCGGCTCATCACGCACCATCGCCGCCAGCACCTCGCGCTGCTGAGCATCCGGCAATCCCGAATATCGGAGGTGGTCCTGCATGCCATCGATGTTAGGCGATTCTTGTGCGGCGTGGGTGGCGCTAGGTGGCGGTCGCCGTCTCGATACTCCGCCGCATCCTCACCAGCCGCTGCTGCAGCTCCAGCACCCCCTCGAGCGTCTCGCCCGAGGCCTTGGCCAGTTCCAGTGCCATCACCTTGGCATCCACCTTCAGCGCCATGCCCTTGTCGGTCACTTCCACATCCAGCACCCGCTCGTCCTCGCTATTGCGCGTCCGCCGCACAAGGCCAGCAGCTTCCAGCTTCTTCAGCAGTGGCGTCAGCGTGTTGGATTCGAGCAGCACTTCGTCGCTCAGCGCCTTCATCGTGGTCTTCTGGCTTTCCCACAGCACCATCATCACCACGAATTGGGGGTAGGTCAGCCCCAGCCGGTCGAGCGTTGGCCGATAGAACCGGCTGAACGCATGCGAGGCGGAATACGCCGCAAAGCAGATCAGGTGGTCCAGCCGCAGTTGCTCCGCGATCTCCTTGTCGTCCATAGTCATCTCCTTTCAGGCCTCTATATAAGGCGTATGCGATTAAATCGCAAGCGACCTATGCATGCCAGCCATGCAGTTTCGTGCCTTCCGGATAATTCAATCGCGTGCGATCTAAATGTCATCGCAGTGAGCGACACACACTTTCAAACGGGAGATTGAAATGACCACATCCTCTGATTCCGCCCCTACCAGGACCGTTCTGTTCATCACCGGCGCCTGGATGCACACCTCCTCTTGGGACAAGTTCCGCTCGGCCTTCGAAGCCGCCGGCTACAAGACCCTCGCCCCCGCCTGGCCCTATCTCGATGGCAACCCGGCTGATCTCCGCCGCAACGTCGACAAGCGCCTCGGCTCGCTCACCTTCGGCCAGCTCGTCGATCACTACGCCAAGATCATCGATGGCCTCGGCGAACAGCCGCTGATCGTCGGCCACTCCATGGGCGGCCTCATCACCCAGCTGTTGCTCGATCGCGGCTATGGCGCCGCCGGCATTGCCCTCGATCCCGGCCCCATCGCTGGTGCCTTGCCCGGCCCGCAATCGCTGCTCGCCGCCATCCCGCCGCTGCTGGCCGGCTGGAGCAACACCTACCTGCTTGATCGCGCGGGCTTTGCGAAGAACTTCGCCAACACCGTTCCTGCGGCGGAACTTGACGCACTTTACGATGCCTATGTGGTTCCCACTTCGGGCCGCATTTTCTATCAGGCCGCTGGGATGATCGGCACCTGGACCAAGCCCAAGGCACGGAAGCAACCGTTGCTGATCACCGCCGCCCAGTTCGATCGCACCGTCACGCCATATCTCTCCAAGGCCAGCTACAACATCCAGAAGCAGTCGCCGTCACGCACCGACTTCATTGAATTCCCCAACCGCTCGCATTTCCTCGCTGGCGAAAAGGGCTGGGAAGAGGTCGCCAACTACGCCCTCGATTGGGCAAAGCAGGCCATCGGCTGACCCTGCGGACGTTCGGGGCGGCGCTGGTCGCTGCCCCGTCGACATTTCCGAACGCCATGGAATCCGCTACCCATTGTGGGACGCCGATTCCTGCCGTTCCCCGGGGACATTATGCGCAAGACCATCATCGCCTTGCTCGCGGTTCTGACGCTTGCCGCCTGTTCATCTATCCCCATCGGCACCGTCGCCCGCCTCCGCGCCCTCGACTATCTCAACGATGATCTTGCAAGCCTCTTGGTGGCGTTCGATGTGCCTTTGAGCCTTGAGCCCATCCCCAATGCCTCGGCCCTGAACTTCGATATCGCCACGCCGTCAAGCGGCGAACGCCACATCAGGGCCATGCTCGCCGAAACCGACCCCGGCGATCTCGCTGGCACCCTGCAACCGCCTGCGGACGGCCGGAACTATTACCTCTTTGGCTTTTCCCCCGCCGACAAGGCGGCCATCCGCGAAGCCCAGGCCTGGGCCAAAACCCTGCCACCCGGCGCAAACACGGTCACCCTCTCGCTCTCCCCCGACTTCTGCCGCACCGCCCAGATCGATCCGGCCAAAGTCACGGTCTCCGTCCTCGTCGCCCTTCCCGGCACCCCCAACCTCGCGCCCCTGATCAGCAACCAGCCTCTCAAAACCCTCCTCGCCACCGCCCCGGCAAAGGACATCCCAAGTTGCGCGGGCCACTCGGGCTAGGGTCTCGAAGTCGTCAAGGATAGGCACCGATGTCGCAGTTCCCTTCTCCCCTTGAGGGACAAGGTGCCCGAAGGGCGGATGAGGGTCCGCATCGCCATGGCGATGCGCGCTAGAAGCAAAGCGAAGAGCGACAGGAAGCCGCGGAAGTGAGTTCCCTAAAACCCGCCGCCAGTCTTGAAACCGCCGCTGGTGCGGTTGCCGCTTGAGCCGCTGCGGGGCCGTGAGAATCCGCCACCGCCGGCATTGCCACCGCCGAACCCACCACCACCACCGGCCCCGGGAAGCTTCCCCCAACTGCCGCCAAAGCCACCGGAATTGCCGCCCGAACTGCCACCACCAAAACTTGAATCCGGCCAGCTGAAGCCGCCCTGGTTGCGGCCGCCATTTCCGGCATTGCCGCCCCACGGTCCGCCCTGGGTTGGCCCGCCTTGGCTCACGCCGCCGCCGCTGCTCCAGTTCTGGCTCTGCCGCCAGCGCAGCCAATAGTCGGCCGCCGTGATGCCCCCGCGCAAGAAATCGTTGAGCAGCGTGCCCACCAGCTTGTCTTCACCAAAGCTCGACCGCGGGTTGTCAAAACCCTGTTTCTTGAACTCGTACTGGATATCTTCCAGTTCGCGCCGCCGCGCTGCCAGGGTCTTCAGCCGCGCCTTCTGATCGCGGGAATCGGCGTCTTCCTCGGCTGCCCGCTGCCGCTGATCGTCGATCTGCTGCACAATCGTGTCGTCCTGGCCGGTCTGCGTCGCCCGTGCCTCGGCCAGTAGCGTCTTGATGTCTTCCCGGCCCAGCACCTCGGCAAGGCCATTGATGGCCGACGCGAATTCCGGGCTCGAACCCTGCGCCAGCTGCCGCTGCTGGCGCGCCAGCGTATCGCGCTGGTCTTCGAGCTTTACCGTCTCGGCGTCGATTTCCGCAACGCGCGCCTCGGCCTTTTCCATCGCCAGCCGCACCGGCTTGCCGCCGGCCGCATCGAGTGCAGCCGTCTCGGCCGCGCGCAACTCGTCCGCCGCCGTCTGTGCAATCTGCTGCTGACGCTCGGCATGCTCCCGCAACCGCATCGGGATTTCGTTGAGCATGGCGAAATTCACCCGCGCCTCGGGAAACCCCACCATCCGCGCGATGAGACTGTCGAGATAGCTGATCAGGTTGTTTTCGCGATAGTTCTTGGTGCCGTAACCGCGCTCCCACAGGTACATGAACAGCGGATCATCCCGGTAAGGGCGCCCCTTCTGGTCGCGGTCGGTCTCCGCCTGCTGCGTCTTGCTGAGGCTTTCGCCGGCCACTGACGCGAGGGCGTCGGCCGCCTGCTTCTTCGACATGTAGTCAGGCGAGGTGCTGATCGTGCTGGACACCTTATCGGCCAGCGCTCGCAACTCCACCTGCGCCTTGCCTGCAGCTGCCACCTGTTCCGCCCGTTCCGTGCCCAGCGCGGCAATCTTGCCGTCAAGCGCCTTGAGCTGGTTTTCGGCCGCGCTCAGGTCGCTGCCATGCTGAGCCAGCATCTGCCGCGCCTTCAGCTCGGCCTGCGTCAGCTGGGTTGAAAGGTCCTTCTGTGTCGCCGGGTCGAGCCGCACCTGCGCCAACTGCCTGAACAGCTCGCTTTCGGTTTCCTTGAACTTGGTGACGAGTTCGGCGCTGCGCGCGAGGCGCTTTGCGATCTCGTCCTCTTCGCGACGGATGTCGCGCAGGGCTTCATCGAGCGAACGCAGGGCGTCAGGGCCACTTAGGGTCATGCCAGCACCTGCAAACGGGCCTGAGTCAGGCGATGGTTCACCACTTGGTCACCGCCCCGCCCAGCACTGGCATCACCCAATCCACATCGAGGAACCCGTATTCCTTCACGCCCAGCACCTTGTGCTGCACGATCCCGTCGTCGCGCTTGTCCGCTTCCACCGAGCGGTAAACCGATTCAGGTACGCGTACGCCCCAGATCGAAACGTTCTCGGTCACCGAGTTTTCCTCGTTGGTGATCGGCAGCGTTAGTGCCTTGCCGTCGGTGCCGATCGCTTCCACCACGACATAATAGTTGGTCGCCGCCGTGTTCACCTCGGGGAAGGTCCAGAATCCGGTCTTGACCCCCTCCCGGTTGACGATCGTCACCGAATATTCCTGCCGCAGTTCGTCGCGCAGCGCCGTCAGCTCCGCCACCGCCTTTTCGGCCCCGGGCCGGTCGCCCTCCGCCGCACGTGCCTTGCCGCGGGTGCGGATCGCCTCCGCATCGGTCACCGCCTGCTGCACTTTGGTATCGGTGTAAATGCTCTGGTAGAGCGCATCCATTTCGGCAGGGATCTTTTCCGAAAGCTCGACCCGCGCGCCTTCGACCTGCGCTTGCTGGAACGGCTGCCAGGCGAGGAAGTAGCCGCCCAGCCCCACAACCAGAACCACCGCGATGGCCAGCGCGAGCGGTCCCCATTTCTTCCGCCCCACATAAAGTCGCGCCAGGGTCACGCCGAGGCCGGGCTTGGGCGGCGTGTAGGCAAACCGGCTCTCAGCCAGCGCATTCACGCCCTCCTGCAGCACCGCATCCGTCACCTCAATGCCCTGCTGGTGGTAGATGTCGCGCAGCTTGTCGATCAGTTGCTTGTTGCGCGTTGTCTCATCCAGCTCGCGCTCGACCAGATCCTGCCGGTGGCGCAGTGTATCCACCACGTCCATTGCCAGCATCACTTCATCGAGTGGGGCCGCATCGGTCGGCGCCGCACCCGTGCTCATCGTCGTGCTCATGTCGGGCGAGCTCAAGCTGTCTCCGGATCAGCCCTATTTGGTTTCGAGCAACAGGGCATTGCCATCGGCTGCGAGTTGGGCGAGGCGGCGCTTGCCGTCCTCGACCGCATCGCGGATTTCAGCCGAATTCTTGGTCGAGGCATCGCGCATCTCGTTGATGATGGTGCGCGATTTCTCCTGAAACGACACCACCGAGTCGACCAGCTTCTTGACTGCGTCGGCGCGGATCGTCGGGCCGTACCCGGCCTTCACCGCCGCCTCACCAACCCGGTCGCCGATTTCGCTCAGCGTCTCGAGGCTCTTCGATACGCCTTCCTTCATGGCGTTCAGCGTCTCGGTCGATTCATGTAGCCCGAACAGCCCGGTGAACGAGGCCGACAGCGCGGTGAACACCGTTTCGTTGGTGGAAAAGAACGAGATCGCCTGCTGGTACACGCGCTCCTTGGCCTGCGTCGTCTGCATCAGCCGCGCCATCACCACTTCCGATGTGGAGTAGGAGATCGTCAGGTTGTCGCTCAAGTCCTTGGTGATCTGGTAGCGGCGCTCTTCGTTTTGCAGGTCGCGCAGCTTCTCGTCACGGTCCATTTCAAGCTTGGCACGGTCAGCGGGCGTCCCGTCCTTGAACGCCGTCAGCGCGTCGCTGGCGCCCGTGAGTGTCGTCTTCTTCTCATCGAGCTTCTTGGTCGCAATCTCCAAGAGCTCCAGCGCCATCACCTCGGACTGCTTCAGCGCGCCACGGAAATCGCGATAGGCCTCGAGGATGACATGCTCGCGGTCGACCTGGTTCTTGGTCTCCTTGGAGACCTCGAGATAGGTGCCGCGGATCTTGTCGAAGCGCTGGGCAATGTCGCCACGGCTGACCTTCATCCAGACGTTTGAAACGCGTTCCATCATGTCGAGCTTGCCATCATCGAGCTGGTCCACCAGCCCCTTGGCGTCGTCGCGGATGGAGTTGAAGGCTTCGGTGATGGTGTTGTAGCGCTCGCCGATGCTCATCGCAGCGACCTGGCTGCGCACCACTTCGTTGAACGCACTCGCCTGCGTCAGCGTGCGGCCGATCAGGATCACCTTGGTCTCGTCGAGCCCGGTGATCTCGTTGAGCAACCCCGTGATCGGCTGCTCGCCTGACTGCTCGGGCCAGATGCCGAGCTGCTTGATCGCGCCCATCGCCTTGTCGAGATATTGCAGCGGCTTTTCCATCACTTCAGTGGCCATCAGACGTCTATCCCTTTACCGGTCACCGACGGGTGACATGATTCCTCGTGTGCACCGAGCCTGACAATTCTTTGCGACAGTCAGGTCCGCTATTTTGCGCGATATGGTGCGAAAAAGCCTCACGAAAAGAGCGTTGCGCCAAGTTTGCGGCGTAAGTTGCCCGCAAGGCACAACCCGAGGCCCAACTCGTGGCACACCCCAATGCGGTTGTGCCACCGCCCGACGAGCACTACCTTGCGCCGCGGCCAGCTGCTTCGGCCCGGTGCGCTCAAGGAGCCCAGCATGGAATTCGGCGGCAGATACCGCTTTTCGGCCCCCCGTGACGCTGTCTGGGCCGCGCTCAACGATGCCAATACCCTCAAGGCCGCCATTCCCGGCTGCTCGCGCCTCGACTGGACGGGCGTGGGCACCCTCGAATGCGAGATCAAGGTCAATTTCGGCATCATGCAGCCCACCTTCACCGGCGACCTCGAGCTGCGCAATGTCGTGCCTGCCCAAAGCTACACCCTTGCCGGCCGTGGGCGGGGAGGGCTGCTTGGCAAAGCCGAGGCCGCCGCCGATATCGTCCTCACCGATTCCCCTGAGGCCGAACTCATGGGCACTGAACTGCTGTTCACCGCCCAGGGCGGCGCCGACGGCGGCATCATGAAGCTGGGCAAGGCGCTGATCGGCAATTCGGCGCAGAAAGTCATCGACGGCTTTTTCGAGCGCTTCGCCGAAGCCATGGGCGTCACCCTTGTGGCACTGCCCCGCTGACACCGCAGAATTTTTCCCGTTTGGTCAAAAATCCGCTGCTTTCCCTCTTGCAGAGCGGGACTTTGCAAGATTGTATTCCTCCCAACGCGGGCGGTCTGTCAGGCGGCCAATGGCCGTTGCCGCGCGCGAACCAGGGAGACTGATCCATGACCTCTTTCTCGCGCCACCTCGGTGCACTCGCCACCGGCGTCGCCATGACCGTTCTGGTCGCCGGCGCTGCCCTTGCCGACCCCGCACTGATCTATGACGGCGGCGGCAAGTTCGACAAATCCTTCAACGAAAGCGCCTATAACGGCGCCGAAAAGTACAAGGCCGAGAGCGGCGGTACCTATTCCGACCTCGAAATCACCGGCGACGCGCAGCGCGAGCAGGCGATCCGCCAGTTTGCCTCCAAGGGCTTCTCGCCGATCCTCGTTCCCGGCTTCTCCTGGGCCACTGCGCTGACCACGGTCGCTGCTGAATTCCCCGAGACCCACTTCGTCATCATCGACTCCGTCGTCGATCTGCCGAACGTGCGCTCGGTGGTCTTCAAGGAGCAGGAAGGCTCGTACCTCGTCGGTATCCTCGCTGCCATGGCATCGAAGTCCGGCAAGATCGGTGTTGTCCCCGCGTTCAACTTTGAGCTGCTCGAGCGTTTCGTTTGCGGCTACAAGGAAGGCGCCAAGTCGGTCAATCCGGCGATCGAAGTGCTGGAAACCTATGTCGGCGCCGGCTTTGAAGCCTTCTCCGATCCGGGCAAGGCTGCTGAAGTTACCAAGTCGCAGCTCGACCAGGGCGTGGACGTAGTGTTCCAGGTGGCCGGCGGCGCCGGTGCAGGCGTGCTTCAGGCCGCTGCCGACGCTGGCAAGCTCGGCATCGGTGTCGACAGCAACCAGAACTACCTCCACCCCGGCAACGTGCTGACCTCGATGATGAAGCGCGTCGACGTCGCCACCTACAATGCCTTCATGGATGAAAAGAACGGCAAGTTCACGCCCGGCACCGTCGTCCTCGGCCTCGCCGAAGAAGGCGTTGGCGCTGCGTTCGACGACAACAATGCCAAGCTGATCACGCCGGAAATGAAGGCTGCTGTCGAGGCTGCCACCGCCAAGATCAAGTCGGGCGAAATCGTCGTTCACGACTTCATGGCCGACAAGACCTGCCCGTCCTGATCTCTGGCAGGCACAGCCTTTATGGCAAACTCTGCCCAAACCTCTGCGCGGCGGCTGGAAACAGCCGCTGCACGTCCCCCGGCCATTGAGCTCGTTGGTATCAATAAGCATTTCGGCCCGGTGCACGCCAACCGCGACATTCACCTGACCGTCCGGCCAGGCACCGTGCATGGCATCGTTGGTGAAAACGGCGCCGGCAAATCGACCCTGATGTCGATCCTCTATGGCTTTTACACCGCCGACTCGGGCGAAATCCGCGTCAACGGCGTCCCCCACGCCATCACCGACAGCCGCCACGCCCTCAAGCTCGGCATCGGCATGGTGCACCAGCACTTCATGCTGGTCGATAATTTCTCCGTCATCGAAAATGTCGTGCTCGGCGCCGAGGATTCCGCGCTGCTCGCGCCAACGCTCGCCAAGGCCCGCGTGCAGCTCAAGCGCATCGCCACCGATTACGGCCTCGAGGTCGATCCCGACGCCATCGTTGAGGATCTCTCGGTCGGCCAGCAGCAGCGCGTGGAAATCCTCAAGGCGCTCTATCGCGGCGCTGAAGTGCTTATTCTCGATGAGCCCACCGGCGTGCTGACCCCAGCTGAGGCCGATCACCTGTTCCGCATCCTTCGCACCCTGCGTGATGAGGGCAAGACCATCATCCTGATCACGCACAAGCTGCGCGAGATCATGGCCATCACCGACGAAGTGTCGGTGATGCGCCAAGGCGCCATGGTGAAAACGCTTGTCACCGCCGATACTTCGCCGGGTGAACTCGCCGAGTTGATGGTTGGCCGCCGCGTGCTGCTGCGCGTCGAAAAGGGCCCTGCCAATCCGGGCAAGGTGATGCTCGAGGTCGAAAACCTCGTCGTCACCGACGATTTCAAGATCCCGCGCGTCAAGGGAGTGAGCTTCAATGTGCGCGCCGGCGAGATTGTCGGCATCGCCGGGGTCGCCGGCAACGGCCAGTCCGAACTGCTCGAATCCATTTCCGGCATGCGCGACCAGCAGTCGGGTGTCGTCCGCCTCAACGGCAATCCCCTCTCGCTCGAAGGCGACGACGGCGCTGCCCGCGCGCGCGCCGCCGGCCTCGCCCACGTGCCCGAGGATCGCCTCCGCATGGGGCTGGTGACCAATTTCCTCGAATGGGAAAACTCCATCCTCGGCTACCAGGAAAGTTATGGCGATGGCCTCGGCCTCGATATCGCCAAGGCAAAGGCTGAAGCGAAAGAGCGCATCGCCAAGTTCGATATCCGGCCACCCAATACCGAACTCAAGACCGCCAATTTTTCCGGCGGCAATCAGCAGAAGATCGTTCTGGCGCGTGAGATGGAGCGCAACCCGGATGTGCTGATCGTCGGCCAGCCCACCCGCGGCGTCGATATCGGCGCCATCGAGTTCATCCACAACCAGATCATCAAGATGCGCGACGCCGGCAAGGCGATCCTCTTGGTCTCGGTCGAACTCGACGAAATCCGCTCGCTCTCCGATCGCATCCTCGTCCTGTTCGACGGCCACATCGTTGGCGAAGCCGATCCAGCCACCGCCGATGAAGGCGAACTCGGCCTGCTCATGGCCGGCGTTCACGCCGGCGACAGCCCGGCCAAAAAAGACCCGCAACCAAAAGACCCGCAATCATGAGTGTCCGCGTGCCCTTGCCCCGCTGGGTCGATATCGCGCTCTTGCCGCTGCTCAACGTCACGCTCGCCTTTCTCATCGGCGGGCTGATCGTCCTCTCAGTCGGCCAGAACCCGCTCGATGCCGTGGGCATCATGCTTTACGGCGCCTTCGGCTACGGCTCGGGCTTCGGCTACACGCTCTACTACACCACCGATTTCGTTTTCGCCGGCCTCGCCGTGTCGCTCGCTTACCATGCGGGCCTGTTCAATATCGGCGCCGAAGGCCAGGCCTATGTGGCGGGCCTTGGCGTCATTCTGATCGCGCTGGCGCTCAACGGACAACCTTGGCAACTGGTGGTTCCGGCAATGATCGTTGTCGGCATGGTCTTCGGCGCAGTCTGGGGCTTTATCCCCGGCTACCTCCAGGCCAAGCGCGGCAGCCACATCGTTATCACCACAATCCTCTTCAACTTCATCGCCGTCTCGATGATGAGCTATCTCATCAGCCGGGTACTTAAGCCCGCCAATGTCGGCAATGACGAGAGCGCCCCGATCATCGTGGCGAGCCGCGTGCCCGGCCTCAAGGATTTCATCCCCTTCTTCAACCACTCGCCGGTCAACATCACCTTCATCATCGCCATCCTGGCGCTGGTCTTCGTCTACTGGCTGGTCTGGCGCACCAAGTTCGGCTTTGCGCTGCGGGCCCTCGGCCATAACCCCACCGCCGCCAACTATGCCGGCATCTCCAACGAGAAGATGATCATGATCGTCATGGCCATGGCGGGCGCTCTGGCGAGCTTTGTGGCGGTCAATAATGTCGGTGGCGTGCAGGGTCGGCTGATCCTCAATTTCGTCAATGGCGCTGGCTTTGTGGGTGTCGCGGTTGCCTTCATGGGCAAGGCCCATCCGGTCGGGGTCGCGCTTTCGGCGCTGCTGTTCGGGGCGCTCTATCAGGGCGGCCAGGAACTCGCTTTCTCTATGCCTGGCATCACCAAGGAAATGATCGTCACCATCCAGGCCCTGGTGATCCTCTTCACCGGGGCCATGGGCGATATGCTGCGTATCCCGCTTGAAAAGCTCTTCGCACCCAGACCCTCGGCGGGAGCCCGATGATGCAACTCTTCGTCGATCTCACGCTGATCCTTGATTCCACCGTGCGCCTCGCCGTGCCCGTGATCCTCGCCTGCCTCGCCGGCCTTTATTCCGAGCGCGCCGGCATTGTCGACATCGGGCTCGAAGGCAAGCTCCTCGCCTCCGCCTTTGGCGCCGCCGCAGCTTCTGCCGTCTTCGGCTCCGCCTGGATCGGCCTTGGCGTCGGCGTCCTCGTGGCGCTCTGTTTTTCAGCCATCCACGGCATTGCCTCGATCAACCTCAAAGGCAACCAGACCATCTCCGGTGTCGCGCTCAACTTCCTCGCGGCCGGGCTTACCACATTCCTCGGCCAGAGCTGGTTCCACCGCGGCGGCTACACCCCGCAACTGTCGGGCGATCAGCGCTTCAGCCCCATCACGCTGCCCTTCGCCGATCAGGTGAAAGACGTCCCCATCATCGGCGAAATCTACTGGGAGCTGATTTCGGGGCACAACATCATCACCTATTTCGCCTTCCTTGCCGTGCCGGTCACCGCCTGGGTGCTGTTCCGCACCCGCTTCGGGCTCCGCCTGCGTGCAGTGGGTGAAAACCCCAAGGCGCTGGACACCGCAGGCATATCGGTCGCCCGCATGCGCTATTCGGCCCTCATCATCACTGCCGTTCTCGTCGGCGTGGGCGGCGCCTACCTCTCGATCGCGCAGTCGGCCGGGTTCAACAACAACATGTCGGCCGGCCGCGGCTATATCGCGCTTGCCGCGCTGATCTTTGCCAAGTGGAAGCCCTGGCCGGCGCTCGGCGTCTGCCTGATGTTCGGCTTCCTCGATGCGTTGCAGTTCCGACTGCAGGGCCAGGATCTGCCCTTTGTCGGCCAGGTCCCGGTGCAGGCCATCCAGGTCTTGCCATACCTCTTGACCATCATCCTTCTCGCCGGCTTCATCGGCCGCGCCGTCGCCCCCAAGGCCGCCGGAATCCCATACACCAAGGACCGCTGATATGGTGACCGACGCTGAACTCTTTGCCGCCGCCGAGGCCGTCCGTGCCAAGGCCTACGCGCCCTATTCGAAGTTCCAGGTCGGCACCGCCATCCTCGCCGATGACGGCAAAGTCTATGTCGGCTGCAATGTCGAAAACGCCGCCTATCCCATCGGCAACTGCGCTGAGCCCTCCGCCATTGCCGCCATGCTGGCCGGCGGCGGCAAGCGCATCAAGCGCGTCTACACCACGGGCCCCGGCGCCATGCCCGTCACCCCCTGCGGCGGCTGCCGCCAGCGCCTCCGCGAATTCGCCGACCAGGACGTGGTGATTATCTCCCATGGCATCGACGGCGCCCCACTCCACCAAACCCTCGCCCAACTGCTTCCGCACTCGTTTGGCCCGGAGTTTTTAGGTAAGTAAGAGAGACCCCTCATCCGGCCCTTCGGGCCACCTTCTCCCCGACGGGGAGAAGAAATTCTGGGACGCTGGTGATGGGCACGCTATTCCTCTCCCCGTCGGGGACTTCGCAGCGTGCCGGAGGCCAAATCACGCCAGTGGCGTGATTTGAGTATAGAAGGCCGAGAGACCTATGGTCGAAGGGCCGGGTGGATCGGCCGAAGGCCGAGACGGGTGAGGGGCGCGAGCCCGCGAAAGATGAGCGACTGAACATGACCAAAGCCGCCAAAACCATTCGCCAGATCGTCGGCGACGTCACCCTCGATGCCGCGCTTGTCCTCGGCTCCGGCCTCTCCGCCCTTGGCGATGACCTTAAGGACAAGGTCGCGATCCCGTTTTCCGAGCTCAAGGGCTTTCCCTCGGGCGGCGTCTCCGGCCACGGTCGTGATCTGCTCATCGGCACCATGGGCGGCAAGCGCCTCGCCATCCTCACTGGCCGCCAGCACTACTATGAGCACGGCAACCCCGCCGCCATGCGCCCGGCGCTCGAAACCCTCGCCGAGCTCGGCACCAAGACGCTCCTGCTCACCAATTCCGCCGGCTCGCTCGATCGCGCCAATGGCCCGGGCGAGCTGATGCTGATCGGCGACCACATCAACTTTTCCGGCCTCAACCCGCTGATCGGCGAGCCAACCGACCGCCGTTTTGTCAACATGACCGGCGCTTACGATGCTGAACTCCGCGCCAAATCGCACGAGATCGCGAGCCAGCTCGGCATTGCGTTGAAGGAGGGGGTCTACATCTGGTATTCTGGCCCCTCATTCGAGACCCCGGCCGAAATCCAGATGGCCATCCGCCTGGGGGGCGATGCGGTGGGCATGTCCACCGTCCCCGAGGTGATCCTCGCCCGCATGCTCGGCCTTAAGGTCTGGGCCTGCTCGTCGATCACCAACATGGGCGCCGGCCTCTCGGACGAACAGATTTCGCATGAGCACACCAAGATCATGGCAGTGCAGGGCGCCGAAAAACTGAGAAAACTCATCCCTGCGCTGGTGGAGGCAATATGAACCTGAGAGTGGTCGATCCGCCCGCCAAGGCGCCGCAAAAGCCGCAAGCGCCAATACTCGAGACGCACGTCCCGCACCGGCGCAACCCCGGCTTCCCGCTCGATCTCGAATGGGTCGAGCGCACGGTGATGAACCGTTCCGCGCTCGAGCGCCGCGCCACCACCCTCCCCGCCCGCCGCTCGGTGAAAAAGGAGTGGCAGTCGGCCTGGCTGCTCAAGGCCATCACGCTGATGGACCTGACGACGCTCAATTCCGACGACACCCCCGGCCGCGTCGAGCGGCTCTGCGCCAAGGCCCGCCATCCGCTCCGCAGCGACATCGTCGCTGGCCTCGGTGTTGCCGAACTCAACATCCAGCCCGCCGCTGTCTGCGTCTACCATAGCTTCGTCAAGACCGCCGTCGCCGCGCTCGACGGCACCAATATCCCCGTCGCCGCCGTCTCCACCGCTTTCCCGCACGGCCTCGCGCCCGTAGAGACCAAGCTCAAGGAAATCGAATCCTCCGTCGCCGATGGCGCCAAGGAGATCGACATCGTCATCGAGCGCCAGATGGTACTCAACGGCGACTGGCAGGCGCTCTACGACCAGATCAAGTCCTTCCGCAAAGCCTGCGGCGACGCCCACATCAAGACCATCCTCGGCACCGGCGAACTCGCCACCCTCACCAATGTGGCCAAGGCCTCGCTCGTCTGCATGCTGGCCGGCGCCGATTTCATCAAGACCTCGACCGGCAAGGAAAAGGTCAATGCCAACCTCCCCACCTCGCTCGCCATGATCCGCATGATCCGCTGGTTCCATGAGGAAACCGGCATCGAAATCGGCTACAAGCCCGCCGGCGGCATCGCCACGGCCAAGCTCGCGCTCGATTACATGGCGATGATGAAAGAGGAACTGGGCACCCACTGGCTCCAGCCCCACCTTTTCCGCTTCGGCGCCTCATCGCTCCTCACCGACATCGAACGCCAGCTCGAACACGGCCTCACCGGCCACTACGCCGCCGATTACCGCATGCCGATGGTGTAAGACCCCTCATCCGGCGCTTCGCGCCACCTTCTCCCCGACGGGGAGAAGAATAAGGCGCCGACCTCGCAGTCGGCATTCCTCTCCCCGTCGGGGAGAGGGTGGATCGGCCGAAGGCCGAGACGGGTGAGGGGGAGCCATGCAGTCTGGCCCCTCGATCGGAGCACTACAAAATGAACAAGATCGCTGAAATCTTCACGTCCCTCGACTACGGCCCGGCCCCTGAGGCTGCCGATGTCGCGCTGGCCTGGCTCGCCGCCCACGACAACCGCTTCGGCCATTTCATCAATGGCACCTGGACCAAGCCAGGCAAGACCTTCGCCACCGAAAACCCCGCCAGCGGCAAGACCCTCGCGCAGATCACCGACGGCACTGCCGACGATGTCGATGCCGCAGTGAAAGCCGCACGCGCCGCCTTCAAGCCCTGGGCGGCGCTCTCGGGCTACCAGCGCGGCAAATACCTCTATGCTATCGCCCGCCTGATCCAGAAGCACTCGCGCCTCTTCGCCGTCCTCGAAACCATGGACAACGGCAAGCCGATCCGCGAGAGCCGCGACGTCGATATCCCGCTCGTCGCCCGCCATTTCTACCACCACGCCGGCTGGGCCCAGCACCTCGAGCGCGAGTTCCCCGACCACGTCCCCTATGGCGTCTGCGGCCAGATCATCCCGTGGAACTTCCCGCTGCTGATGCTCGCCTGGAAGATCGCCCCCGCGCTCGCCGCCGGTAACACCGTGGTGCTGAAGCCTGCCGAATTCACCTCGCTCACGGCGCTGCTGTTTGCCGAAATCTGCGAGAAAGCTGGCCTCCCCAAGGGCGTCGTCAACATCGTCACCGGCGAAGGCGACACCGGTGCCGCCATCGTCAACCACCCCGATATCGACAAGATCGCCTTCACCGGCTCGACCGAGGTCGGAAAGATCATTCGCGCCGCCACCGCCGGCTCCGGCAAGGGCCTTTCGCTCGAGCTCGGTGGCAAGTCACCCTACATCGTTTTCGATGATGCCGATCTCGATAGCGCCATCGAAGGCCTCGTCGATGCCATCTGGTTCAATCAGGGCCAGGTCTGCTGCGCCGGCTCGCGCCTTCTGGTCCAGGAATCGATCGAAGAGCGGTTCATCGCCAAGCTGAAAAAGCGCATGTCGAGCCTCCGCGTCGGCGATCCGCTCGACAAGGCAGTAGATATTGGCGCGCTGGTCGCGCAAGTGCAGGTCGAGCGTGTCCGCGATCTGGTGAAAAAGGGCGTCGCCGAAGGCGGCCAGCTCTATGAGCCCGATATCGATCTGCCCAAGTCTGGCTGTTTCCTCCGCCCCGCGCTTATCACCCACGTCTCGCCCGCCAATTCGGTGGTCGCGGAGGAAGTCTTCGGGCCGGTGCTGGTCGCCATGAGCTTCCGCACCCCCGAAGAGGCGGTGGCGCTCGCCAACAACACCAAATATGGCCTCGCCGCCACCATCTGGAGCGAGAACATCAACCTCGCTCTCGATATCGCGCCCAAGCTCAAGGCCGGCGTCGTCTGGATCAACGGCACCAACCAGTTCGACGCCTCAGTCGGCTTCGGCGGCTACAAGGAGAGCGGTTTCGGCCGTGAAGGTGGCAAGGAAGGCATGGCGAGCTATTTGAAGCCCGCCTGGGAAAAGGCGCTAAAGCCCTTTGTGGCGCCCGTCCTCAAGGCCCCCAAAGCCGCCAACCCGCTCGACGCAGCCTCGATCGACCAGACCGCCAAGATGTATATCGGCGGGAAGCAAGCCCGCCCCGATTCCGGCTATTCCCGCCCCGTCCACAGCCCTTCGGGCGCGCTGGTCGGCGAAGTCGGCGACGGCAACCGCAAGGATATCCGCAACGCCGTCGAGGCCGCCCGCGCCGCACTCGGCTGGGCCACCACCACCGCGCATACCCGCGCACAGATCCTCTATTTCCTCGCCGAAAACCTCGAGTACCGCGCCGCCGAATTCGCTGCCCGCATCAAGGCACAAACAGGCGAAGACGGTACTGCCGAGGTCGAACAGAGCGTCGAACGTCTCTTCGCCTTTGCCGGCTGGGCCGACAAGTACGATGGCGCCGTTCACAACCCGCCCTCGCGCACCGTCGCGGTCGCCATGGTGGAAGCCATCGGCGTCATGGGCATCCTCGCCCCGCCCTCGCGCCCGCTGCTGGGCTCCATCGCGCTGATTGCCCCGGCCCTCGCCATGGGCAACACCGTGGTCCTCGTCCCCTCCGAACGTTCCCCGCTTTCGGTCACCGACCTCTATCAGGTGATCGAAACCTCGGACGTGCCCTCGGGCGTCATCAACATCGTCACCGGCAACTCCGCCAGCCTAGCGAAGACGCTCGCCGAGCACGACGGCGTCGATGCCATCTGGTTCGCCGGCGATGCCGAGACCTCCGCCATGGTCGAAAAAGCCTCGGTCGGCAACCTCAAGCAAACCTGGACCACCCGCGGCCTCTACTACGACCTCGCCGACAAACAGAAGTTCGAAGGCGACTACCTTTTGAAGCGCGCCACCCAGGTCAAGAACGTCTGGATACCCTACGGGGCGTGAAGTCAGCGCAGAGGAGCCGGTTGAGCTCTATCTTCCTTCTCCCCTTGAGGGAGCAGGTGCCCGAAGGGCGGATGAGGGGTTCTCTCCTCCGCAACGGCCGCTCCTCTCGATGCTCGGATCGCGCAACACTAAGTGTTGCGAACCCCTCATCCGGCGCTGCGCGCCACCTTTTCCCTCAAGGGGAGAAGAAAGATCGCGGCGGGCGGGGCCTCTCACCCCGCCGAAACCTCCGCAATAAACCCCCGCACCAGTCGCTCGATCTCCGCCGCCGGCAGCCCGAACCGAGCCTCGGCGTCCGCCACGCCCATGTTCCCGCTGATCACGAACGCCCTCAGCCCCTTGCCCGCCAGCGCCTTGGCCTGCGCGATGCTGAGTCCGCCCACCACCTGCACCGACGCCACCGACCCAACCCGCTCGAACACCGCCTCGGCCACATCGGCCAGATAGTTTGAGCGGTAGAGTTCCGGATCAGCCCGCCGCGCATCAAGCTGCAGGTGAATGCCCACGCCATCCACTCCGGCCGAAACCATCTCGTCAGCCACCTCCACCGCGCGCGCCGCCGGCCCCTGGTGCGGCACGAGGATATCTGCAAACGCCAGCCGGGCGATGTCCGGCTGTTCGGCGCGAAACCGGTCCCTTACCCCGCAGACGCCTTTGGCGGTGGCGACGCCGGATGCAGCAAGGAAGTCGATGATATTGCCGCCGCCGCCATAAACCGCCTGCGCCTCGAACGCTCCGCCATCCATGGTCTTCATGTCCGCCAGTAGCAGCGCCTCGGGCAGGGCGGCGCGAAACGCCGGCACCACGTTGTAGACCCCGGCGCATTTGAGCAGCGGCGTGCCCATTTCCACCAGGTCCACCCCGCCGGCCAGTGCCGCCCTCGCGACGCTCAGCCCCAACGGAATGGCATCCACATCCACCGAAATCTGGAACGTGAACGCCTCCCGCATCCTTGCCACCACCCGCGCCGAAGCCGTCATCCCGTTTCTCCCCTCGATCGTCATTGTTCCCTCCTCGATCGCTCGGCCGCTAGAGCAGCCCGCGCAACCGCATCCAGTTCTCCAGCAGCACCGGCCAGATGTCGGACGTGAATCCGTCCTTGTTCATCCCCCAGCCATGCGCGCCATCGCCAAACACGTGCAGTTCCGCCGGCGCGCCCGCCTTGTGCCAATCCTCGTAGAGCCGGCTCGACGAGATCGGCGCCACCGATTTGTCGTCGTCCGAAATGATCAGGAACAGCGGCGGCGGCGATGCCGGAATGCCAAGTTCGGCGCGGTAAGCAGGATAGACGCCTACGGCATAGTCAGGCCGGCTATCGGCATCATGCGACATCGCCGCGCCCATCGCCACGCCACCACCCGCCGAAAACCCGGCAATGCCGATCTTGTGGGGGTCGATCCCCCATTCGGCCGAATGAGCTCGCGCGAAGCGGATCGCCTGCCGGCCGTCCTCTTCGCCCATTTTCCGAGCGTCCAGCATGAACGGACGGTTCGGCGCCGCCGTCTCGGTCTGGCTCGGCTGGCCCAGCCGCTTCTGCAACTCGTTGCGGAACACTTCCATTTCGGCGTCATTGTCCGGGCTGCGCATCAACCGGTATTTCAGCACCAGCGCTGTCACGCCGCGCTCCACCAGCCAGCGCGCCAGTTGGTGGCCCTCATGGTCGATCATCAGGAAATGGAACGCGCCGCCCGGCGCAATCACCATCGATGTGCCGTTCGCCTTGCCCGCCGCCGGCCGATAAACCGTCACCGTTGGGATCACCACATTGCGGGTATAGCGCATCTCGCGCTTGGCCCACGGCACCTGCGCCGTCCGCTCCTGCCAGTCCCAGCTCTCCGAGCCCGGCGGCACGCCATCGTCCGGCCAGATCCGGTGAACGCTCGCCGCCCCCGGCGCCTCTGCCAGAACGGCCGCCTCGAGCCCGGGATGGGTGCTGTCTGCCATGAATTCCTCCTCATATTTTCGGCCATTAGGCCACGCGGAGTCGCGCTGGTGCAAGGCGCGCTGGGCCGAACTCGTCTGAGTCTTTCGGGCGACACGGGCGTTCGCTGGGGAACGCGGTTGACCAACCAAAGGAGCACCTCTACCCAGCTTTGCGCGGTACCCGGCATGGCCTAAGGTCCGCGTGTCGGAGAGTCCAACCCATGTCTGCTGCCTCGGCCCTGCCTGTCGCCCGCCCGCTGGTCGGGGTCCTCATGGTCGTCTGCGCCACGCTCACCTTCGCCGTCGCCGATACGCTGACCAAGCACCTGGCCGGGCTCTATCCCGTGCCGGTGATCATGGCCCTGCGTTACTTCGTCAATGTCGTCCTCTTGGCGGCCATCTGGCGGGGCGACTTGCCAAAACTCTGGCGCGTCAATCGGCTGTGGCTGGTGCTGCTCCGCGGCCTCTGCCTCGCGGCCGCTTCTCTGACCGTGGGTCTTGCGCTCAAGCTGATGCCGGTGGGCGAAACCATCGCCATCATCTATCTCGCCCCCTTCGCCGTCATGCTGCTGGCCGGGCCAGTGCTCGGCGAGCGCGTCTCGCTCATCGGCTGGATCGGCTCGAGCTTCGGCTTTCTCGGCGTGCTGCTTATCGCCCGTCCCGGCGGCAATCTCGATCCGACGGGCGTCGTGCTGGCCCTAATCAATGCGGCGCTCTCAACCGCCTATCACCTGATGACCCGGCTTCTCGCCCGCACCGAAACCACCGTGGCCATGCTGTTTCACACTGCCTGGGTCGGGGCGGTGATCTTTGCCGTCCTCGCCCTGCCGGAACTCCCTACCTTTGCACCCACCCTCACCGATCTCGGCCTCATGGTGCTGCTGGGCGTCTTGATGACACTGGCGCATTTCCTCTTTACCGGCGCCTATCGCGAAGCGCCCGCCTCGCTCCTCGCGCCGGTCAACTATGTGCATCTGCTCTGGGCCGGTACGCTCGGCTGGCTGGTCTTTGGCCACTTGCCCGATGCGCTCAGCCTCGTCGGCATGGTGCTTATCGCGCTGGCTGGCGCGGGGATAGCTGTCCACACCCATCTCGCCACCTCCCGCCGCGTTGTCGAAGAGCTTCCGCCAGCCGCCGTGTAACTTGCCGCTGCGCCGCCCTGCCTCACTTGCCTTGCCCGCGCCGGTAGCGCAAAACATCGCCCATGACTTTTCTCCCGCAAGAAACCATAGCCAGAAAGCGTGACGGCATCGCGCTGGCTGGCGATGAAATCACCACCTTCATCGGCGGCCTCACCTCCGGCACCGTCTCCCATGCGCAGGCCGCCGCTTTCGCCATGGCAGTCTATTTCCGGGATATGACCACGCCCGAGCGCGTCGCCCTCACCCTCGCCATGCGCGACAGCGGCACCGTGCTCGATTGGTCCGATCTCGATGGTCCGGTTGCCGATAAGCACTCGACCGGTGGGGTGGGGGACAATGTCTCCCTGATGCTGGCGCCGATCCTTGCCGCCTGCGGCGTCTACGTGCCGATGATTTCCGGCCGCGGCCTCGGCCACACCGGCGGCACGCTCGACAAGTTCGACGCCATCCCGGGCTACACCACCAGCCCGGACAACGATCTCTTCCGCAAGGTCGTGCGCGAGGCAGGTTGCGCCATCATCGGCCAGACCGCTGACCTAGCCCCCGCCGACAAGGTCCTCTATTCGATCCGCGACGTCACCGGCACGGTCGAATCCATCCCCCTGATCACCGCGTCGATTCTCTCCAAAAAGCTCGCGGCCGGCCTCGGGGCCTTGATCCTCGACGTCAAGACCGGCTCCGGCGCCTTCATGCCTACCCTCGAGAAGTCGCGCGCGCTGGCCGATAGCCTGGTCTCGGTCGCCAACGGGGCAGGGCTCAAAACCGCAGCCCTGATCACCGACATGAACGAGCCGCTCGCCTCCGCCGCCGGCAACGCGCTCGAAGTGCGCAACGCCGTCGATTTCCTCACCGGCGCCCACCAGGACTCTCGCCTGCGCGAAGTCACGCTGGCCCTGAGCGCTGCCGCCCTCGAACTCACCGGCTTTGCCGGCGATGCCCGCGCCGCGGTCGAAACCGCGCTCACCAGCGGCAGGGCGCTCGAGCACTTCTCGAAGATGGTTTCGCTCCTGGGTGGCCCCACCGATTTCGTCGCCCGCATGGACACCCACCTGTCCCCGGCCCCCATCGTCCGTGATATCTTGGCCCCGCACGCCGGTTTCATCTCCGCCATCGACACCCGCGGCGTCGGCATGGGCGTAGTCGCCCTCGGCGGCGGCAGGCGCCTTCCTACAGACAAAATCGATTTCGCAGTTGGCTTCGATCAAATGCTTGGCCTTGGCCGAAAAGTCTCCGTTCAGGATCGGTTATGCCGCATTCATGCGCGTGATGAAGCTGCGGCAACCGACGCCACCGCCCGCCTCCTCGCCGCCTACCAGATCACCGACGCGGCCGGGCCGACTCACCCCCTGATTGCCGGCCAAGTCCCCCCTTCTGCCCCCTCTGCCCTCCGGGGAGAGGGTCGGGGTGAGGGGAAGTCCAACCCATGACCCGCGCCATCCTCTGCATCCTCGACAGTTTCGGCATCGGCGGCGCCCCCGATGCCGCCGACTATGGCGATACCGGCGCTGACACCCTCGGCCACATCGCCGCCAACTATCAGATTTCCCTACCGAATATGGACGCCCTTGGCCTCGGCGCCGCAGCCAAACTTTCCACCGGTACCACCCCGCGCGGCCTCACCGACCAGCCTCAGGGCGGACACTATGGCGTCGGCCGCGAAGTCTCAAAGGGCAAGGACACGCCATCGGGCCACTGGGAGATCGCCGGCGTCCCGGTCCCCTTCGCCTGGGGCTATTTTCCCCAGACCGAGCCCACTTTCCCGCCCGATCTCGTTACCCAGATCGTTGAAAACGCTCAGCTTCCCGGCATCCTCGGCAACAAGCACGCCTCGGGCACCACCATCATCGCCGAACTCGGCGAGGAGTCGATCAAGTCGGGCAAGCCCATCTGCTACACCTCCGCCGACTCGGTGTTCCAGATCGCCGCCCACGAGCAGCATTTCGGCCTCGAGCGGCTCTATGCCCTCTGCCAGACCGTCTTCGCGCTGACCGCCCCAATGATGATCGGCCGCGTCATCGCCCGCCCCTTCGTCGGCGAAAACGCCAGTGATTTCAAGCGCACCGGCAACCGCCGCGACTTCGCCATCGCCCCGCCCGAGCCCACCCTGCTCGATCGCAACAAGGCCGCCGGCCACCAGGTCTTTGCCATCGGCAAAATCTCCGACATCTACGCCGGCCACGGCGTCACCCACCGCATCAAGGCCAATGGCAACATGGCGCTCTTCGACCGCACCCTCGAAGCGCTGGAAATGGCAACCGACGGCGCTTTGATCATGACCAACTTCGTCGATTTCGATCAGGATTACGGCCACCGCCGCGATGTTCCGGGCTATGCACGGGCGCTCGAAGCCTTCGACGCGCGCCTGCCGGAACTGATCGCCAAGCTCCAGCCCGGCGATCTTCTCGTTCTCACCGCCGATCACGGCAACGACCCCACCTGGCGCGGCACCGACCACACGCGCGAACAGACCCCAATTCTGGCTTTTTCCCCAAGCCTATCGCCCGGAACCATTGGCATCCGGCCGACCTTCGCGGATATAGGAGAAAGCATCGCCCGCTGGCTCGGCCTCGCGCCCGGCAAGCACGGCCGTTCCTTCCTCTAGCCTTTGAGGTTTCTATGCGTGGCGTAACGGTCGTCGATCACCCGCTGATCCAGCACAAACTGACCATCATGCGCGACAAGGACACCTCGATCGCGGGGTTCCGGCGCCTGCTGCGCGAGATCGCGCACCTCCTCTGCTACGAAATCACCCGCGATCTACAGCTTGAACTGATCCCCATCGAAACGCCCATGGGCCCGATGCAGGCGCCTACCATCAAGGGGAAGAAGCTTGTTTTTGCTTCGATTTTGCGCGCCGGCAACGGCCTGCTCGATGGCATGCTCGACCTCGTGCCCGCGGCCCGCGTCGCCCATATCGGCATCTACCGCGACCACGAAACGCTGCAGCCGGTCGAATACTACTTCAAGGCCCCGTCCGAGCTCGACAACCGCCTGATCATCGTCGTCGATCCCATGCTCGCGACCGCCAATTCCTCGATCGCCGCCATCGACAAGCTCAAGGAACGCGGCGCCAACAACATCCGCTTCCTCTGCCTCCTCGCCGCCCCCGAAGGCATCGAAAAGTTCTCCGCTGCCCACCCGGACGTGCCGATCTTCACCGCCGCCATCGACAGCCATCTCAACGAGAAGGGCTACATCATCCCCGGTCTCGGCGACGCTGGCGACCGCATGTACGGCACCAAGTAGGTCCTCACGCGCTAGTCGCGCTCCGGACGGGGCGGCCGACGGCCGGCGTCCTCGCTCCGCTCTTCCGGACTGATCCTCCCCCGCATCGCGGGGGACTGCTGAGCGGCCCGCAGGGACAAATCGCTCCAGTGGAGCGATTTGAGCGAAGCAGGCCATGAGAGCTATGCTCGAATGGCAAGACCACGCGAAGCGTGGTGGAGGGGGGTGTGCGTGTGAGCCCCACGAATACCGCTACTTCTTCAGCGGCAATCCCAGCCCGATCAGTTCCTGCCGCAGCAGTTTAGGGTCGGTGAAATGGTGCGCGTGCATGCCGAACTTGCGCGCCGAAATCACGTTGGGCTCGCTGTCGTCGATGAACACGCAGCTATCGGGCGACAGCCCATAGCGCTCGCAGAACACCCGGTAGATCCGCGGATCGGGCTTCACCAGCCCCTCGAGACCCGACACCACCACGCCATCGAACTTGGCGAGGAACGGCCAGTCCGGCAGGCAGCTTACCCACTTTTCCCAGGAGAAATTGGTGATGGCGAAGGTCGGAATGTCCGCCGCGATCAGCTCATCGTGAATGGCGATCGTGCCTTGGATGAATTCGCCCAGCGTCTCTTTCCAGCGCTGGTCATAGGCCTGGATTTCGCGCCAATAGCGCGGAAACCGCGTCGTCAGCCGCGCCACGCCCTCGGCATAGATGTCGCCCGCGTCGAACTCGAGGTTCCAGTCCTTGGTGCAGATATTGTCCTGAAACCACTGGGCTTCTTCCTCGGTCTCAAAGAGCTTGCGGAACAGGTACATCGGGTTCCAGTCGACGAAAACGCCGCCCAGATCGAAAACGGGGATGATGGTATCTTGCATGGGAGGGGCCTTGCCGGAGAGGACAGGGCGGCTATCGCATGAAGCGCTCCGCCCGGCAAGCCGCGCGCGGGAAGCTCAGCTGCCGATGTCGATCTTGGCGGCAAACCGCGGAACGAAATACTCGATATGGCTAAGGTTGATCGTGTTCGGGATCACCACCCCATAGACGGGCTTATAGGGGTAGACGATCTCCGAAACGACGAGGTAACTGCCGCGCGCCACCTGGTTGATCTGCGTCGTGGCAGCCAGCGGAAAAGCCGCGTTGGCAACCCGCGGCGTCGCTCCATTGTAGGCGCGGCTCCAGTAGACAGTGGCAACGCCTGTCGAACTCACCGCAATCACCGACACCACCTGCGTCAGCGCAGTGGTCGGATAGGGGAGCATGACGCCCGAAGCTGCCGAAAAATACTGGGTGAGCGTTGCCGCAGGCAGCGTCCCGTTGGTACGCGAAACCAGGTCGCCCATGGTCCCCGCTACCGCCGCCACGCGCCGGTCGACCGAATACAGCGATGCCGCCTCGATCGTGCCGAAGTAAAGCGTCAGCAGCACCGGCATGATCAGCGCAAATTCCACCACGGCGACGCCGCGGCGGCTGCGCCCGAAACGGACAAGCAGGCGCTTCAGCCTCAGATACAATTGGTGCACCCGAACGGCTCGCTCTTGAACACCCGTACCGCCCCCAGTAGGCGTATGCCGCCCGGCTGGTTCTGCAGGTTGAACCCTGGCAGATCGACGATGGTCTTCCATTTGTAATACGCCTGCACGATCACAATGTCGCCGCCGCTGCCCGGCTGGTAAAGCGGCTGCAGCGTCCAGTCGCATGTCGTCGTGCAGTCCGTGCCCGTCTTGGTCGGGTAGGTGACTGTGGCATCGGCAAATGTGGCAACGGTCTTCACGTTGATCCGCAGCTGCGAGCAGTCAAAGATGCCGTAAAGTCCATTGCAGATCGCGGTCTGGAACGTGTCGGCATTGTAGTTTGCCGTCTGCGCCTGACCGGTGCGGACCAGCCGCGCGGCATCCTGCACGGCGCTGTCGAGGATCTGGCCAGCAAAGAACACCAGCGACGTCTCTAGGATTGCGTAGATCAGTGTGAAAAACGGCAGCGCCAGAATGGCGAACTCAATCGCGGTCGTGCCGTCCTCGTCGCGGCCGAACGCTGCGCCCCGCCGGATGGCGGGGGCCAACAGCCGTCTCAGCACTGAAGCAGGCTTGATCATCGCCGCACCCTAGACGTAATCGTGCCACCCTAGAACCTTGAGACTAACTCATGGTTAGCGGCGGCACGCACTTTGCGGGAGTCTGGGCCATGCAGTTAACGTCGGGTTAATTGCCGGCAAGGCCAGACACTGTCTGCGAAGATGCAGCAGAAGTGGAAGTGTAGTCGGGGTCATCGCCCAGCATGACAATGGGCTGGCAGGTCGGCGAGCACGACATGCTTGTCCGCTTGTTTCCCATATAGACCGTCACCAGGTCGGCCTGATCCTGCACCACCTCGACCAGCGTGTCCGCGATCGGGTTACCGACAGAATCGAGGACGATCAGGTTGGTCTGGCCATAGCTCTTGCCGGTCAACACCAGGGTCTGCGGGTCCTGGATGGTAACATCAGCAATCCCTGGGTTGCCGATGATCACGGTCGCCGCCGGGGCGTTGATCCTCAGGATGCGCGCCATATTGACCTTGACGCTTACCGGCGGACCATCGGCCAGGGCGGGCAGCGTCGGCAGCAGCAGGGCTGTTGCACTCAAAAGGGCGGCGAAGCTGCGGCGGAGGTTCATGGCGGACCCTGGGTTACTCTACTGAAACACCAACAGAGTGTTGCGCGGAATGGTGAATAAACCGCAAACGACCACAAGTTCCTGCACGGAGACGGCCGGCGAGCTGATGCAGCCCCTGCGTCTCCACGGTGCCAGCACCAGTACTTCGTAAAGGTTGCGTAAGATTGTATTTCCCAACGTTACCAACTGTTCAGGATATCCAGAAGCCCTGAGATCCGGGCCGTTCGAGGCGCCCGAATTAACTCAATTTCAAGAGGTGGCGACTAGCTTCATCTCATGTTCGATGTGTGACGTATCGAACGGTGCTGACGCATCACCTGATGCTGTCACTTAATGACGTGTGCAAGGAGCCAACAAATGAACACTGTCGCTCGTTTCGTGAATGACGAGTCCGGCGCTACCGCGATTGAATACGGCCTGATTGCCGCGCTCATCGCCGTCGGTATCATCGTCGCCGCCACCACTCTCGGTGGCAGCCTGTCTGGCCTGTTCAACAAGATCTCGACCAAGCTCGACGCCGCAACCACCAGCTGATTGCTCTCTGCAATCAAGCCACTGGAAATTACGAAGGGGGCTCCGCGGCCCCCTTCTTTCGTTTTGGCTTTATTAACCATGCCGGTTCAAGACTGCGGGTAACGGCCGGGCACCCGGTCCACCAGCCACCGGGCCGACATGCAAGCACTTCTTACCATTATTCCTCTGCTGGTCTTTCCGCTGTTGATGGCGTTCGCCGCCTCCTCGGATCTGCTGACCATGCGGATTTCCAATCGTGTGGTCCTGCTGACCACTTTCGGCTTCTTCGCCCTGGCGCTCATCGTCGGGCTGCCTCTCGCTGAAATCGGCATTCACTTGGCGTGCGCGGCGGTCGTTCTGGTCGTGGCATTCGCCTTTTTCGCCTTTGGCTGGATCGGGGGTGGTGACGCCAAGCTGGCTGCCGCAACAACGCTCTGGCTCGGCTTTTCCGCCATGCTGCCCTACATCGTTTATGCGTCGTTGCTGGGCGGCGCCCTTACCCTCTTGATCCTCGCGGCCCGCCGCTGGCCCCTGCCAGAGCGCCTGCGCGCCATCACCTGGGTCGATCGGCTGCACAACTCCAAGTCCGGTGTCCCCTACGGCATCGCGCTCGCCGCAGCTGGGCTGCTGGTTTACCCCGATAGCGTGATCTTTCAGCACTTCATGGCCTGAACAGCGGACGGGAAGTTCTCGTTAACTGTAATTGACAAGCAACGATTAACCAAACTTTGACCCTTTGCCCGGATAGTTGACTGCAGTGTACCGGGCGCAGGAGCGTTCGCTGGAGTGGAGTACAGGCGATGAAAGCCTCGCGCATTATCCTCTTGCTGGTGGCCCTGCTCGCAGGTGGCCTTGCGGCCTTCCTCGCCACCCGCGGCGATGCGCCCCAGACCGTCGAAGTCGCCGGTCCCACGCAGATCGTTCAGGAAGCCAAGGCGCAGATCCTGGTGGCCAAGACCGTTATCGGCGTCGGCCAGCGGCTCAGTGCCGAGACCGTCGAGTGGCAGGACTGGCCCGAACTCGCCGTGCGGCCCGAATACGTGAACAAGCAGGCGCTTCCCGATGCCCTTGACCAGATGAGCGGCGCCGTGGCGCGCTTCGAATTCTTCCCCGGCGAGCCGATCATGGAAGCTAAGCTGGTGCGCACCGAGCAGGGCTATATGTCTGCAGTTCTCGCTCAGGGTATGCGCGGCGTTTCCGTTCAGGTCGATCCAGGCGCTGCCGCCGGCGGCTACATCATGCCCAACGACCGGGTCGATATCGTGCTCAGCCACGCCTCCAGCAACAATTCCACCCAGTCCGAGACGATCCTGACCAACATCAAGGTGCTCGCCATAGACAAGCGCCTCGGTGAAACCGGTACCACCGGCCAGCCCAAGGATCCTGCCGATCCGACAGCCGATGTGTTCCAGCAGACCGCGATCGCAACCCTGGAGCTCACCCCGGCACAGGGCGAATTGGTCATCAATGCCACCAAGGTCGGCACGCTCTCGCTCGCCCTGCGCTCGATCGCTGACTACACCGTCGCCGCCGGCCAGGACCCTGTTCGCCAGACCAACAAGGCCATCCGCCTCATTCGGGCCGGCAAGGATAGCAACGTGACGACAGCCAGCGGCTCGGAACAGACCGCTGAGGTCAATACCGACGGCATGCGCCCGCCTGCGGTTGAAGTCACCCAAGGCCAGGTGAACTGATGCGTGAGGATATCGTGATGCACTCGACCCCCGCTCGCCGTTACATTCAGGCTAACGCCTTGCGACTGGCCGCCCTTGCCCTGGTGCTTGGCGGCGTCTGCTGCCTCGCCCCGCTCGGCATGAACCAGGCATTTGGCGCTGAGGTCAGCCAGATCAAGATCGCCTCGAACGCCATTGGCGCCACCAAGAGCGTCGCCATGGGGATCAACAAGTCGATCATCCTCGACCTGCCCGTGGACGTGCAGGAGGTCATCGTCTCCCAGCCGTCCGTCGCGAACGCAATCCTGCGCAGCAAGCGTCGCGCCGTGATCCAGTCGACCGGCTCGGGCGATACCAACATCTTCTTTCTCGATGCTGCCGGCCGCACCATCGCCGTGATGGATGTCAGCGTGAAGGGGGCCGCGTCGACTGTTGCCTCGGCCCTGCGCGAAACCTTCCAGCGTGTGCTTCCCGGCTCCCACATCGAGGTGGAGTCGGTACAACTGGTCGACAGTGACGGTAATGTCGTCAACCGCGTCGTCCTGTCCGGCTACGCTGACAGCGCCGATGACGTCAACAAGGCCGTCACCATTGCGACCCAGTTCGCAGGTGACGAAAAGAATGTCGCCAGTGTCGTATCCGTCGGCGGCCCGCAGCAGGTCATGCTCAAGGTCACCGTCGCCGAAGTGCAGCGCGAAGTCGTCAAGCAACTGGGGATCAATCTCACTGGCAGCTATGACGCTGGAAACCTCACCACCGGCATTGTCTCCACCCAGCCGCTGGGTGGTTCCTCCAACACCATCACCAACAACGCGCTGACAGCAGGCTTCAGCTCAGGTGGGCTCGATATCAAGGCTACCCTCAAGGCCCTGGAGCGCCACGGTGCGCTGCGCACATTGGCCGAGCCTACGCTCACTGCCATGTCTGGCGCCGAGGCGGAATTCCTCGCTGGTGGCGAATTCCCAGTGCCCACCGACGTCGATTCAAACGGCAAGATCACCTATACGTTCAAAGAGTTCGGGGTGAAGCTGAAGTTCACGCCGACGATCAAGTCGGGCGGCACGATCGGCCTTGTGATCGACACGTCTGTGTCTGAACCGACCACTGAGGGCGGCTTCACCGTCGGCAGTATCACCATTCCCGCCACCAAGAACCGCCAGGCCAAGACCTCTGTGGAACTTGGGGTCGGCCAGACACTGTCCATCGGCGGCATGCTGCAGGACAGCACGCGCCAGCAGATCAACCGGCTGCCGGGCCTGGGCGACATCCCAATCCTCGGCGCCCTGTTCCGCTCGCGTGACTACATCCATAGCCGTACCGAACTGGTGGTGCTCGTCACCCCCTATTTCGCCCAGGCCGGAGAAAAGCCTGCCTTGCCTACGGACGGTTTGACCTTTGCTGGTGACGCGGAAGCAACTTTCCTCGGGCATATGGAAAGCATGTACGGCGTCGGTCCGGCCGGGACGCGCGGCAGCTACAACGGCCAGGTCGGCTTTCTGCTGGATTGATGGAGTGAAGGTGTCATGAGTATCCTCAACCGCGACGGCGGCAAATCCGGCGAAGAAGCAGCGGTCGACGTCGCCATGGGCGCACGTCTGGTCCCCCGCATCACCATCCAGGCGTTCTGCGAGCATTCGCAGACCGCGCAACTGGTTGAATCGGCCGTGCACGACCGGCGCATGTCCAAGGTGGCGCTTACCACCCACAATGGCGGGCTGGATGGGGCGATCGAGACCTACAAGTCCAACCCCACGCCCAATCTGATCCTTGTCGAAACCTCGCTCCCGACCGACGAGATCCCTGGCGCCCTCGAGCGCCTCGCCGAAGTCTGCGATGCCACCACGCGCCTCATCGTCCTCGGCCACGTCAACGATGTGGTGCTCTACCGCGAACTGATCCGCTCCGGCGTCTCCGAATACATCGTGCTCCCCACCAGTGCCTCGGCCATCGTCTCGGTGATTACCGAGCTGTTTGCCGCCGATGGCGCAGCACCCATCGGCCGCACCATTGGTTTTGTCGCAGCCAAGGGCGGCGCCGGCTCCTCCACGGTTGCCCACAACACCGCCTGGGCCATCTCGCAATACCTGCGCCAGGATGTGCTGATCCTCGACATGGATTTCGCCTTCGGTACCGCCGGGCTGAACTTCAACCAGGACCCGCCCCACGGCATCGCCGACGCTATTGGCGCGAGCCAGAAGATGGACCAGACCATGCTGGACCGTCTGACCTCCAAGGCCGCCAACCACGTCAACCTGCTGACGGCGCCTGTGGTCCTCGACAAGACCTTCGATTTCGAGGAGCGCGAGTTCGAGCAGATCATCGAGCTGAGCCAGAAGACCACCCCCGTCGTCATCCTCGATATCCCGCACATCTGGAGCGCCTGGGTGCGCCAGACCATCGCTGCGATCGACGAGATCATCATCGTCGCCGAGCCCGATCTTGCCAACCTGCGCAACGCCAAGAACCTCTCCGACACCATCAAGGCCCTCCGCCCCACCGAGTCCGAGCCCCTCCTAGTCATCAACCGCGTTGGCGTGCCCCGCCGGCCCGAGATTTCCCCCACCGAGTTCGCCACCTCGGTCGAGTGCAAGCTCCTTGGCCAGATCGGCTTTGATGCGGCAACCTTCGGTACCGCCGCCAACAATGGGCAGATGATCGCCGAGGTCGCGGCCAACAACCGCGCCAACGAGATCTTCCGCCTGATCGGCATGCACGTGACCGGTCGCAACACTCCCGAGCGCAGCGCTGGAAAGGCGAGCCTCAAGCTCCCGTCGTTCCTCAAGCGCAAGCGGGCCTGAAAGGCTGGTTTTTAGATGTTCGGTAAGCGCACCACTTTCGGCGGTAACACCCCCGGCGCGATGTCTTCCACGCAACGGCCCACGCCGGCGCCGGTCGTGCAGGCGGCGCGCACCGAGTTGGCGCGCTCTGCCGAGGCGCCCAAGCGCGACAACGAAGTCATCGATGTCCGCACGCCCGAGGCCATTCAGCGCGACAAGGAATACTTCCAGACCAAGTCGGCGATCTTCAATGCGCTGATCGATTCTATCGATCTTAGCCAGCTTGCAACCATGGAGCAGGACGCGGCGCGCGAGGAAATCCGCGATATCGTCGCCGAAATCATCGCGCTCAAATCTATCGTCATGTCGATCTCCGAGCAGGAAGACCTGCTCGAGGACATCTGCAACGACGTGCTCGGCTACGGCCCGCTCGAGCCGCTGCTGGCCCGCGACGACATCGCCGATATCATGGTGAACGGGTCGCAGAAGTGCTACATCGAAGTCGGCGGCAAGGTGAAGCTCACCAACGTCCGTTTTCGCGACGACGCGCACCTGATGAACGTCTGCCAGCGCATCGTGTCCCAGGTCGGCCGCCGCGTCGATGAAAGCTCCCCGATTTGCGACGCGCGCCTCCCAGACGGCTCCCGCGTCAACGTCATCGCCCCGCCGCTCGCCATTGATGGCGCCGCGCTCACCATTCGTAAGTTCAAAAAGGACAAGCTGACCCTCGCCCAGCTCGTCAAATACAACTCCATCTCGCCCGAAGGCGCCGAGGTGCTCCGCATCCTCGGCCGTGTCCGCGCCAACATCCTGATCTCCGGCGGTACCGGTTCGGGCAAGACCACGCTCCTCAACTGCCTCACCGGCTTCATCGAAAAGGACGAGCGCGTCATCACCTGCGAGGATTCGGCCGAACTGCAGCTGCAGCAGCCGCACGTCGTGCGTCTCGAAACCCGCCCGCCCAACCTCGAGGGCGAAGGCGAGATCACCATGCGCGATCTGGTCAAGAACTGCCTGCGTATGCGCCCTGAACGCATCATCGTGGGCGAAGTGCGCGGACCGGAAGCCTTCGATCTGCTGCAGGCCATGAACACCGGCCACGATGGTTCGATGGGCACGCTCCACTCCAACAGCCCGCGCGAAGCCCTGTCGCGTCTTGAATCGATGATCACCATGGGCGGCTATTCGCTCCCCAGCCGTACCATCAAGGAAATGATCGTCTCCTCGATCGACGTCGTGGTGCAGGCCGCACGTCTTCGCGATGGCTCGCGCCGCATCACCGCCATTTCCGAAGTGCTGGGCATGGAAGGCGACGTCATCGTCACGCAGGACATCTTCCTCTACGACATCCTGGGCGAGGACTCGAACGGCAACCTGATCGGCCGCCACCGCTCCACCGGCATCACCAAGCCCAACTTCGCCGAGCGCGCCCGCTACTTCAACGAGGAAGCCAACCTGATCGAGGCGCTGGAGCGCTCCAATATCGAGCAGCAGGAAATCCTTGGTGCGTAAGGGTCCCCGATGAACGCAATTGTTTACGCTCTTCTCGCCGTTGTCTGCGTCGGAGCCTTGGGCTTCGCCCTGATCCCCTCCCTTCTCGGGGGCGGCGGCCGCGTCGACAAGCGCATCAAGGCCATGCAGGGCGACATCCAGGCCAACCGCCGCGAGAGCAGCGCCGCGCGTAATCGCGACACCCGCCGCAAGGACATCCAGCAGACGCTGCGGACACAGACTGCTGCGCTCGAAAAGCAGAAAAAGCGCATTCCGCTTCAGGCCCGTCTCTATCAGGCCGGGATGCGCCTCAAGCCCGCAGGGTTCATCCGCAACTCGGTGATCCTGGGTGTGGCGCTGTTTGCCCTGTGCTTTTTCCTTCAGGTCGAGCTGATCTATTGCCTGATCTTCGGGCTCGCCGGCGGCTATCTGCTGCCGCGCATGTATCTCAACCGCCGCCGCAAGAAGTTCCAGAACCAGTTTCTCGACGAACTTCCCAACGCCGTCGAAGCCATCGTGCGCGGTGTGAAGTCCGGCCTGCCGCTCAACGATTCGATGCGTCTCGTGGCCAAGGAGGCCAAGGAGCCCATCAAGTCCGAGTTCCAGAAGGTCATCGACCAGCAGTCCGTCGGCAAATCGATCCAAGAAGCAGTGGTGGTGCTGTTCGAGCGCGTGCCGCTGCCCGAAGTGAACTTCTTTGTCGTCGTCATCACCGTGCAGGGCCAGGCGGGCGGCAACCTCTCCGAAGCGCTGGGCAACCTCGCGCGCGTCCTGCGTAACCGCAAGAAGATGAAGCTCAAGGTCAAGGCGATGTCGTCCGAAGCCAAGGCCTCGGCCGGCATCATCGGCTCGCTGCCTATAATCGTCGCAATTCTGGTGTCGCTCACCACGCCGACCTATCTGCTGCCACTGGTCGAGACCCAGGTCGGCCAGATCTGTCTCGGCGTCGCAGCCGTGATGATGTTTATGGGCGGCTTCATCATGAACCGCATGATCCAGTTCGATATCTGAGGGCGAGACCATGCAAAGCCTGATCAATACCCTTACCGACCCAAAATTCCTCATCGCCGTGCTCGCTGCTGTGGCAGCTGCTGCTGCGGTGTTTTCGATCGGCGTGACGTTCTTTTCCGGCGGCTCCAACATGCGCCAGCGCATCCGCCGGGTTGCGCTGGAACGCGAAAAGCTCCGCGCCGAGGAAATGTCGCGCCTGCGAGGCACCGGCAAGGATCAGGGCCCCCGGTCCATCCGCCAGGCCGCCGGCCGCAGCTACATGAAGAACATCGTCGAGCGGTTCTCGCTCGAAAAGGCCTTCCGCGATGAGAACACTGCGGATGCCCTGGCCCGCGCCGGCTACCGCACGCAGGGCGCCATGACCACTTTCCTGTTCATGCGCTTCGTCACCCCCTTCGCGCTGTTCACCCTCAGCTTCGCCTGGATGAGCCTGTCGCTGTTTGCCGATCGGCCGCTGTGGATGAATGCGCTCTATGCGCTCTTTCTCGGGCTGGTTGGAGCCTACCTGCCTAACCTCATGCTGAAGAACAAGACCCAGAAGCGGCAGCAATCGATCCGCCGTGCCTGGCCAGATACCCTCGATCTGATGCTGCTCTGCGTTGAATCTGGTATGTCGGTCGAACACGCCTTCAAGCGGGTCGCCAAGGAAATCGGCAGTCAGAGCGTCGAGCTCGCCGAAGAGCTGACGCTGACCACCGCAGAACTGAGCTTTCTCGAAGACCGCACCCGGGCTTACGAAAACCTCGCCCGCCGCACCGGCCTCGACAACGTCAAGTCAGTGATGACCTCGCTCATCCAGGCCGATCGCTACGGCACCTCCGTCGGCACCTCACTGCGCGTCATGGCTGAAGAAGGCCGCGAGTCCCGTATGATGGAAGCCGAAAAGAAAGCCGCCTCGTTGCCGCCCAAGCTCACCGTGCCGCTGATCCTGTTTTTCCTGCCGGTACTGTTCATCGTTATCATCTCGCCCGCCATGATCCGCGTCTTCTCGCAGAACGTGCACCTGAGCTGACGTCACTGGGTGGGGACTAAAAACAAAGAGGGCGCCCGTGAGGCGCCCTTATTTTTGCATTGAATGCGCGGAAGGCTCAGCCTTGGCCCTTGGCGCCCTTTATCAGGTCCCACCGGTTCTGCTGGGTCAGTAATGCCCGGATATAGCTCATGTTGGCCTCCACCTGTGCCGGCGGCAATTCAGCGGCAAACATCGCCCGCGCCTCGTCGAACCGGCCCTGCAGGCCCACAACAAGCGCCAGGTTTTGCCGCACTTGGCTGGTGGCGCCGCGGAGCTTCACCGCGAGCCGCAACTCGGACTCTGCCTGATCGAGGTTGTTGGTCATCGCAAAGGAGAGACCAAGGTTGGCATGCAGCGACGGCTGGTCTGGCGCAATTTTCAACGCCGTCGCGTAGACGTCACGCGCATCGACGTTCTTGCCGCTCTGGTCGAGGATCGCGCCCTTGACCAGCAGTGCGTTCCAATCCGGATTGGTCGGATCGATCGCAGTCTCGATGATGTTCAGCGCCTGCTCGAACCGTCCCGCCGATGCCAGCGCCTTGGCGTAGGCGATCTCGATCGCCATGTCGTTCTTGAACTTGCTGATGCCCGCTTCGAGCACGGCGACGGCCTGCTCGTTCTGGCCATTGGCCCTGAGCGCCGCAGAATAATAGATGATCGTCGCCCGGTCTCCCGGGTTTTTCTTGTAGTGGGCCGCCAACTGCTGCAACGCAATCTGCCGCTGGTCAGGTGTCTGCGCCGTGAAGTCAGGCGGCGTGCCGATGCTGCCCGTCGTCGTCGGGTTCATGGCGCAGCCGGATAGCGCCAGCGCTGCAACGCCAACCAGCAACAAGCCGCGGAGCGGCGTCAGGATTTGAGATCTGCGGGACAACACGAAAACTTCCTCGGGTAAAGCCAACGCGACACACGTCCGAGCCCGACCCAAGCAATAAATGATTAACCCTAACAGCGGGTTAAAAGCCGGCCCCGGCGCAATTGCGCCGCCCGTGCCAAGGCGCTAAACCGGATGCACCGCTTTGCAATGGATATGTCCCATGGCCACCAAGTCCCTGCCACTGATCTGCGTCGCGGAAGGGGAGGCGGCCCCGTCAGGGATCACCCCCACTCAGTCCCGCTGGGCCGAAGCCAATGGCTTTTCGGGACAGCGCGGCCGCCTCTTGGCGCTCCCCGGTGAAGACCACGCGGTCGCCGGTTACCTCTTCGGCCTCGGAACCGCCGCCGGTCGTCCGCCACTGGTTCTTGGCCTCGCCGCAGCAGCACTTGAGCCCGGGCGCTACCATCTCGCCGGTGCTGTCGGCGATCCGCACCTCGCCGCACTTGGCTTCCGCCTCGGCGCCTACCGCTTCGACCGCTACCGCAAGCCAAAAGTCGCTGTGACGCTGGATACGCCGGAAGGTGCTGATGCCGCCGAACTGGACCGGCTCGTCGCTGCCGCTTTCCTCGCGCGCGATCTCATCAACACCCCCGCCAACGACCTCGGCCCCAATGCGCTCGCGGCCGAGATCGAAGCCTTCGCCACCCGCCATGGCCTCGAGCTCAAGTCGATCGTCGGTGACGATCTGCTCACCCAGAATTTCCCGCTGATTCACGCCGTCGGCCGCGCCGCCGCAGAGCCCCCACGTCTCCTCGATTTTTCCTGGGGTGATCCTGCCGCTCCCAAAGTCACGTTGGTCGGCAAGGGCGTCACCTTCGATACCGGCGGGCTCGACATCAAGCCGTCCTCTTCCATGCTGCTGATGAAAAAGGACATGGGCGGCGCCGCCAACATTCTAGGCCTTGCCCATACCATCATCAATGCTGGCCTCAAGGTCCGCTTGCGCGTCCTCATCCCCGTCGTCGAAAACGCTATCTCCGGCCCCGCTTTCCGTCCCGGTGACGTGCTCATCGCGCGCAACGGCACCAGCGTCGAAATCGGCAACACCGATGCCGAAGGCCGCCTCATTCTCGCCGACGCCCTGTCCCTCGCGGATGAGGAAAGCCCAGAACTGCTCCTCGACATGGCAACCCTTACCGGCGCGGCGCGCACCGCCCTCGGCCCCGAATTGCCGCCGCTTTACGCAACCGACGATGCCGTGGCCGCAGCCTTGATGACTGCTGGTATCACATCCGACGATCCCCTCTGGCACATGCCGCTCTGGGCCAACTACGAGTCGATGATCTCCTCACGCATCGCTGATGTGAACAATGCCGGGCAGGGCGGCTTCGCTGGCTCGATCACAGCAGCCCTGTTCCTCCGCCGCTTCGTCAGGAACGCCGCTGCCTGGGTCCATCTCGATATCTATGGCTGGGCCCCCGAGGCCCGCGCCGGCCGCCCCTTCGGTGGCACCGACCAGGGCATCCGTGCCGTCTACACCTACCTCAAACAGCGCTATAGTTGACATCGTCAACTAAATGAATGACCCTGTCATCATCATGGATGATGACGATCAAACCGACGCCATTCGCGCTTTCAACCGCTTCTATACGCGGCAGATCGGGCTCTTGAACGAGCACATCGTCTGGAGCCCTTTCAGCCTCACCGAAGCGCGTGTGCTCTACGAGATCAGCCATCTCGGCCACGCCACCGCCGCCGATCTCAGCCGTTCTCTCGGTCTCGATCGCGCGTATCTCAGCCGCCTCCTGCAGAAGTTCCTGGCGCTCGAACTTGTCGTCCTCTCGCCCATCCCGAACGATCGCCGGCAGAACAGCATCGCGCTGAGCCGCGATGGCGACGCGACGGTCGACTCTCTGAACGCCGGCTCCAATGCCGCAATGCGCGAAATGCTGGCGCCGCTCTCCGGTCCCGAGCGCGCCGAGTTGGTCGCCATGATGCAACGCATCCGCACCCTCCTCGGCGATTCCTCAGCCAGTGAAGGCGCCGTCGTCCTCCGGCCCGAGCGGGTTGGCGAACTCGGCTGGCTCATCCATCGCCAGGCGGTGCTTTACAATGAGCAGCACGGCTGGAACGCCGAGTTTGAAGGGCTCATCGCCCGCATCTACTCCGAGTTCCAGGCCGCGCCGAATAACCCGCCCCGCGCCCTCTGGGTCGCCGATCGTGGTGGCGAGGTGCTGGGCTCGGTCTTCGTCACCCCCCACGCGACCCGCCCGTCAACGGCGCAACTGCGCATGCTCTACGTTGAGCCTGCGGCGCGCGGCGCCGGCATCGGCACCATGCTCGTGGCGCAATCGATCGATTTCGCCCGCCGCAACTGCTACGCCCGTCTCCGCCTCTGGACCCAATCCGTCCTCACCTCAGCCCGCCGCATCTACTCCGCCGCCGGCTTCAAACTCGTCGAATCCGGCCCCCACCACAGCTTCGGCAAGGACCTTGTCGGCGAGTACTGGGAACTCGAGTTCTAGCCGCCTCAATACCCCCGCGTCCGGTCCACCACGCTGGGCAGCGGCCTTCCCGCCTCGAAGTCGACAATCGCCTTTGAAAAATATGCCACCCCGGTCCGCTCGCTCGAAGCGGCCGCGATATGCGGGGTGATGTAGCAATTGTCGAGTGCCCAGAGCGGGCTGTCCTGGGGCAGGGGCTCGACCTCGAACACATCGAGGCTCGCCGCCCCCAGCGTCCCATCGGTCAGCGCCTTGACGAGGTCCGCTTCCTTCTGGTGTCCGCCACGACCGGCATTGATCACCACCGGCCCCGTACCGTCGATCCCGCCACGCTTCAGCTTCGAAAACGTCTCGAAATTGAGGATACCCTGCGTCTCCGCCGTCAGCGGCAGCAGGTTGACGAGGATATCGGTCCCCGCAAGGAACGCGTCGAACTGCTCCGCACCGGCGAACGTCTCCACGCCCTCGATCTGCTTTTCCGTCCGGCTCCAGCCCCTCAACTTGTACCCGAACACCTTCAAATGCCTGATCGCGTCCGTACCGAGGCTGCCTAGCCCCATGATCCCGACGCTCGTGTCCCAGGCGGGCGCCGGGTAAAGCTGCTTCCACACGCGCGCCTGCTGGTCGCGCTTGAACCGGGTGAACAGCCGCTGGTGCATGGTCGCTTGCGCCAGCACATAGTCGCTCATTCGCCGCGTCAGGTCGTCATCCATGAACCGCGAAATCGGCACGCCATCGGGCAGCGACGGGTTGCGCAGCAGCGCATCCACACCCGCGCCCAGCGACAGGATCGCCTTAAGGTTGCTCAGCCCCGCAAAGGCGTCCGGCTTGGGCTTCCAGATGAAGATGTACTCGATCTCTTTCGGGTCGTAGGCGTCAGCCCGCGTCACCACCTTGTGGCCCGGCAGTGCCGCCGCGAACCCGTCCGCCCAGCGCCGTTCGTTGAAATCCGCCAGATGCAGCAGCAAGGCCATCACACTCTCCCTATAAGCGCGCAAACAAAAGCCGCACCCGTTGCTGAGCGCGGCTTTTTATCGATCAGCGTCGACTGGTCTCAGGGCGACGTCGCGGCAGGAGCCGCCGTTGCGTCAGCCGCCGGAGCAGCAGTTGCGTCAGCCGGCGGTGCTGCAGTCGCATCCGCCGCAGGAGCCGCAGTCGCATCCGCTACCGGGAACGGCACGGGTGTCGGCGAAAGCGTCTGCAGATAGGCGAGGATATTGGCGCGCTCGGCCGGGTCCTTGACGCCCGCAAAGCTCATCTTTGTCCCCTTCACATAGGCCTTCGGAGCCGTGATGAAGGTGTTCAGATTCTCGTAGGTCCAGATCTCGCCGGCCTTGTTGTGCTCCAGCATGCCCTCCGAATAGGCAAAGCCCTCGTGGCTGCCCTCGGGGCGCCCGACCACGCCGTAGAGCAGCGGGCCTGTCTTGTTGGCTTCGCCAGCACCGAAATTGTGGCAGCTCTGGCACTTCTTGACCGAAGCCTGACCCTGAACCGGGTCGGCGCTGGCCAGCAGCACGGCGAGCGGCACTTCCGCCACGGCAGGCGCAGCGGCTCCACCGGCTTCCGCCGCTTCTGGTTCGGGCAGGGCATAGCCTGCACCGCGACCCTCGATGGGGTGGTAGATGGCTTCCGCAAGGAACCCTACGCCCATGACGAACAGCAGGGTGCCGAGAATGGCGCCGATGATCTTGTTGAGTTGAAACGAATCCATTGAGGGTATCTCAGCCTTCTTCCGCCGGTTTTGCAGACGGCGGAACAGCGAAAGGCCCCAAAAGGCCCGCCCGGCGCTTCAAGCCCCTGTCCCGACGCGCGCGGAAGATAGTCTGTCCCCATCGGCCGCGCAACGGGGTTTCCCGCCTCTGCGACAATATCGGGCGGCCAGCTTTGGCAGCCCCGGTTGACTCGCCACCCGGCACGGCGGCATTAGTGCCGCGTTTGTCACCAAAGGCGCCGCACCATGACCAAGAAGATCGCATTCCAGGGCGAACCCGGCGCCTTCAGCCATGCCGCTGTGCACGCGCTTTTCCCCCATGACGAAGCGCTTCCCTGCGTCACCTTCGAGGATACGATCGCCGCCGTGCAGTCCGGTGCCGCCGATCGCGGCGTCGTGCCGGTGGAAAACTCGCTCTATGGCCGCATCACCGACATCTACCACCTTCTGCCCGAAAGCGGCCTCCACATTACCGGCGAGCACTTCCTGCGGGTCGAAATGAACCTCCTCGCCGTGCCCGGTGCCACCATGGCCGATATCAAGTCGGTACAGTCGCTGTCGGTGGCCCTCGGCCAGTGCCGCAAATTCATCTCCGAGCACCACCTCACCACCATCAATGGCGGCGATACGGCCGGCTCCGCCCGCGAAATCGCCGAGCGCGGCGACAAGTCCGTCGCGGCCATCGCCTCGCGCCTTGCTGGTGAAATTTACGGCCTCAATCTGCTGGCACCCAATATCGAGGACGCGGCGCACAACACCACCCGCTTCCTCGCCATCTCGCGCACCGCCGAGGAGCCGGCGCCTAGTGTCGAAAAGGTCAAGACCACCTTCGTCTTCCGTGTCCGCAACGTTCCTGCGGCGCTCTACAAGGCGATGGGCGGGTTTGCCACCAACGGCGTCAACATGACCAAGCTCGAAAGCTACATGCTGGATGGCTCATTCACCGCCACCCAGTTCTACGCCGATGTCGAGGGCCGCCCGACCGACCGGTCGCTGCAACTGGCCTTCGAGGAGCTGCAGTTCTTCACCGACCACTTCCATATCCTGGGCGTCTATCCCGCAGGAAAGATCTAGGTCGCGGCACTCAGTAGAAGTCGTCGTCCTCGTCATCGCCGAGGATAAATCCCTCGGCGGCAACGCCGTACTGGTCCTCGTCCTCATCGCGGCCGTGTTCTTCGGCCTTGAGAATGAGCGTTTCAAACGCCGGCAGATAAAGTGGCGCCCCGGCCTCCCGGCCCGCTGCCCTCTGCATCCGGCTCATCGCCAGCAATTCTGGCGCAACACGCATAGCTTTCATCCGACAACCTCCTGGCTGACCCCGAAAGGATGCCCCCCAGAACATTAACAAGCCCTGACCGCCGCAGCTGTCCGCTGTTCACGAAGCGGGAGGCATCCGGTCTTCGTCGGCCGCCGCCCCCACTCGATGTCATCCCAGCGAAAGCTGGGACCCAAGCATCAGCCGGCGCGGATGGAGAGTTGGGTCCCTGCCTTCGCAGGGATGACGTGCGGTGAGATGGAGAAATAGCGTTTCGAGAGCGCCGTATCCGTCACTTACCCCCACTTATCCCCACCCTCTCCACTTGCTGTATTCTCCTCCCACCCATCGCATCGAAGCGAGATGATGACGAGTGGTTGGTGTGAGGGGGATCGGGTGGGGTGCGGGTCGCTGCATTCCAGGCCCAAACCATGGCGGGATGCACCGGTTCGCCGGTGACGTCGCTACCAACGCGAGGGCTCTCCGATGCCGGAGGGTCCAGGGGGTCAAGGCTGCGCGGCATAACGCGGCCGGGACCAGCAGGACTCTTGCGGCTAGGCTGCCAAAGTTCTGCCCCCCAGACCTCTCGCGATGCGGCACGGATGCACCCGGCCTCCCATGGCATAAGCCCAAAACCCCGGTCGGCCGGCGAGACTCCCGAACGTTCGGCTTTGCCGACGAAAAGCTCCAGTGGAGCTTTTCGAGAGAAGGGAGGCCATGAGAGCTACGCTCGAATGGCTGGAGCCTCACCCCATTTGCGGTCTACCCGCGTCGAGGCCAACGCCTCGCCGGCCCCGCTTCACTGCCATCATCCCCGACGCCCATGGCGGTCGGGCGCTTCAACATGTCAGAAACAAGAAGACCTCCGGATCTGCATCCGGAGGCCAGTTGGGAGGTCGTCACGAAAATTCTGGGGCCGTCAGGCCGGGGTAAAGCTCAGCGCTACGCCGTTCATACAATAGCGGAGGCCCGTCGGCTGCGGGCCGTCGTCGAAGACGTGACCAAGGTGCCCACCACAACGGCGGCAATGCACTTCATTGCGCACATAGCCGAGCTTGCTGTCGGTGGATTGCTCTACGGCGTTTTCAAGCGGCTGGTAGAAGCTTGGCCAGCCGGTGCCACTGTCATATTTGGTTGCAGAGTCAAACAGCGGCAGGGCACAGCCGGCACAATCGAAGGTTCCGGCGCGGTGCTCGTTCAGAAGCGGCGAAGTGCCGGGATACTCGGTATCTTCGTGCCGGAGGACCTCGAAAGCCTCCGGCGAGAGCTTGGCCTTCCACTCGGCCTCGGTGAAGCTCACCTCGAACTTGCCCTCAGCGGCGCGGGAGCCGCCCACCGGGCGCAGGAAAACTGCCGCAGCAACGAGCGCAACTGCGGCTGTTCCTCCAGAAACCAGGAAACGACGAGAAATCTGCATGGGATCGACCTTTCTGGCGCGCAAGTGAGCCTAGCGAGTTACCGATGACGGTTCATCTCAAAAGAGCGTGTCCCGCCCCGATCTGGGACGGGACACGCCTTGGTGTCGATAACCAGTTCGCAGCAGAAGCTGCGAAGGTTACATCTTGGGGAGAAGCACCTTGTCGATGACGTGGATCACGCCGTTCGACTGAATCACGTCAGCGATCGTCACGTTGGCAACGCCACCGGTTTCGTCGGTGATGGTCACCTTGCCGTCAGCTGCCTTGAGGGCCAGCTTGCAGCCGCCGACAGTGTCGACCATGTGCACGCCGCCGTCATCCATCGCCATCTTCGTGATGTCAGCAGCGAGTGCCTTGGCGGGGATTACGTGGCACGCCAGGATCTTGACGAGCTTGTCCTTGTTCTCGGGCTTCAGCAGGTCGTCAACGGTGCCGGCCGGCAGAGCGGCGAAGGCTTCGTTGGTCGGGGCAAGAACGGTGAACGGGCCGGGGCCCTTCAGCGTATCGACCAGGCCGGCAGCCTTGACGGCAGCGACGAGCGTGGTGTGGTCAGCAGAATTGACGGCATTGTCGATGATGTCCTTGGTCTCGGACATCGGTGCGCCGCCAACCATCGGGTTCTCGGCATAAGCAACGCCAGCGATGGCGGAGATCGAAAGCACAGTCGACAGCGCAATAACGCGCAGGGTGGAGAGCTTCATTGTTTTGTTCCTTCCTTGGGTCCCGCTCTTGCAGCGGTTGGACATGAGGAACAACGGCAGGGGTTCAGAGAAAGTTTCGCTTCGATTGCAGATTGCGACAATGAATATTTTCTCTCCGAATGTGATCTGCCGCAAAGGCCGCATCGTAGCGCGCACCTTCGGTTGCTAAATAACAAATCGGAATCAGATTGCCGTTGCCGTGCCGGCGGCAACAACCGGGCCCTTGGGCGTGCCGTCAGGCGAGCCGCCCTTTTGTTCGAGCGTGATGGCCAACACAGCGCCTTCGCCGAAGCCCTTGAGGGCTGCTTCTGGGATTTTCACTTCGGAGCGCGCATTGATGGGGATCACGCCCATCGAAATCGGCGCATTCTTGCCTTCGATGGCCCAGAGCTCAAAATCTTTCTCCGGCACGGCAGCGCCACTGAGCGATGTCAAGCGGACACTTCCGGTGGCGGGATTGTAGAGCGCCACGAAACTCACGTCGCTGCCCTCGGCCTTGAGGGCGGCGACCAGTTGCGATGCCATGTCCTGCGGGCTGAGCCGCGGCTGCGCGATATTAATGCCCACAGCCACGACCGCCACGGCGAGCGCGGCACCAGCAAGGCCGCGCCACAGCGTCAGCGAGTTCCACCAGCCGGCAAGTCCCGTTGGAGCCGATGCGCCGAACAGACGCGTTTCGATCCTGCCGAGGACGGCGGAAGGTGGGGTGACTTCGGCAAACTCGGTGTCGAGGCTGCTCAGTCGTGAGTTCCAGATGCTCAATTCGCGGGCAAGCGCCGGCTCGCGCCGCAGCCGTGTGGCAACCAGCGCATGCTCCTCAGCGTTCAGCAGGCCGAGCGCATACTCGGCGACGAGGACCTGGTCCCCGTCCAAACCGCCGCTCTGGTCACTGTCCTGGCTCATGCCGAAAGACACTCTCTCAATTTCAACAGGCTCCGCCGGAGCCAGGTTCGCATCGTATTCAGAGGCACCTTATGGCGCTCCGCCAGTTCGTCGTAGCTGAAGCCATCGAGATAGGCTCCCCGTACGCAATCGGCCTTGTCGGCCTCGAGTTGTTCGAGGCAGCCGTGGATGCGCGTGCGCTCGGCCTGGTCGAGGGTCGCCTGCTCTGGGTCAGGCGCGCCATCGGCCACATCAAGCGCGAGCTCGATATCATCGCTAACCGGCTTGCGGGCCCTGAGGATGTCAAGGGCATGGTTGCGGGCGACCGCGACCAGCCAGCTGATCGGGCTATAGCCACCCACCACATAGCGGTCGGCGCGTTGCCAGATCTTGACATAGACCTCCTGGAGCGCCTCTTCGGCTTCCGATCTGTCCCTCAAGATACGCAGCGTCACGCCAAAAAGTTTCGCGCTGGTGCGGGCATAGAGATCGCGAAACGCTCCGCGATCCCGCAGCGCGGTGCGGGCGATCAAATCAGCAATCTCGGAACTGGCGATGGTCATCGAAAACAAGCTTAGCCTTAGGCCACGAATCTGCCTACCCCTGCTGGGACTTCTGTGGCCCTCCGTCACGAAATCTTCGCTATTGGGCTGTTGAAGACCGCAAGCGTCTAAAAGCGCTTTTCACCGGCCCACAATGCGCTATAGGACGAAGCCATAATGAGCAGCAAACGCGCCATGCCCGATATCGAAAGCTTCTCTCGCGACGCCGCAATTCTCTCGCAGGCCCTGCCCTATATGCAGCGCTACGAGGGTAAGACCGTCGTGGTGAAATACGGTGGCCATGCCATGGGCGAACTTTCGCTCGGCAAGGCCTTCGCGCGAGACATTGCGCTATTGAAGCAATCCAAGGTCAATCCGATCGTCGTCCACGGCGGCGGGCCACAGATTGCCTCGATGCTGGCCAAGCTCGGCATTGAATCGAAGTTCGAAGGCGGACTCCGCGTCACCGACCAGCGCACCATGGAAGTGGTGGAAATGGTGCTGGCCGGCTCGATCAACAAAGAGATCGTGGCGCTGATCAATGCCGAAGGCGAATGGGCCATCGGGCTTTGTGGCAAGGACGGCAACATGGTCTTTGCGAGGAAGGCCAACAAGACTGTCCGCGACCCGGGTTCGTCCATTGAGCGCGTGCTCGACCTGGGCTTTGTCGGCGAGCCGGCGGAAGTCGATCGCACGCTGCTCGATCTTCTCGCCCGCTCCGAGATGATCCCGGTCATCGCACCGGTCGCCCCTGGTCGTGATGGCGCTACCTACAATATCAATGCCGACACGTTTGCCGGTGCCATCGCCGGCTCGCTCGGTGCCAAGCGCCTGCTGTTCCTCACCGATGTCGACGGCGTGCTCGATGCCAAAAAGAAGCTGATCCCCGAGCTCACGGTGCGCGATGCCAAGGCCTTGATCGCCGACGGCACCATCTCGGGCGGCATGATCCCCAAGGTTGAGACCTGCCTTGAAGCGCTCGAAAGCGGCGTCGAGGGCGTGGTGATCCTCAACGGCAAGACCCCGCACGTGGTGCTGGTCGAGTTGTTCACCGAGCACGGTGCGGGCACCCTTATCGTCCGCTGAAAGCCAACAGCCGTTGAGATTTAAAGGGCGCCTACCGGCGCCCTTTGCATTTCGGGTCCGGACTTTGGGGGCTGTGGATAGTTACCTTTGGCTAACCAATCGCTTCGAATTTCCATCAAATGCCACATATGGGCCCGCTCCTGCCCTCAGTACGGCCCCGCCTCAATGCGACGAGGCGATCGAACGGACTGATTGGAGCATCTCCTTGAACAGCATCGCCACATTCGCCGCCAGCGCACTGGTTCTCTTCAGCTTCGGGCAAGCCCTCGGCGACCAGGCCAAGCAGCCCGCCAACTATCTCTATACCAGCGCCGGCGAGTTGCAGGACCATATGGCGATCCTGAAACGGCCCGACATTTCCGGGGTGCAAGTGGTCTACAACTGGCGGCTGCTGGAACCGAAGGAAGGCCAGTACGATTTCTCCATGATCGAGGCCGATCTCGCCGCCGCAAAGGCATTGGGCAAGCAACTGGTGATCCAGGTGCAGGACCGGTTCTTCTCGCCGCAAGCGCGGAACATCCCCGACTACATGCTGCGCGAGCGCAAATATGGCGGCGGACTGGTGCCGCAACAGGAGGAGGGCAAAGCAGAAGGCTATGGCTGGACCGCGATGCAGTGGAACCCAGAGGTCCGCGCCCGCTATCAGGCGCTCCTCACGGCACTCGGCAAGGCCTTCGATGGCCGCGTGTTCGCGGTCAACCTGCCCGAAACGGCGATCGATGTCAGCGAGGACCAGAAGCGGCCAGGGTTCTCCTGCGACGCCTATTTCAACGCGGAGTTGGAAAATCTCGGCGCTGCCCGCGCAGCATTCTCGCAATCGCACGTGGTGCAATACGTCAACTTCTGGCCGTGCGAGTGGGAGAACGACCACACCTACATGAGCCGCCTGTTCGCTTTCGCAGAAGCACACGACATCGGGCTCGGCGGCCCGGACATCGTTCCCTGGCGAAAGGGGCAGATGAAGAACTCATACCCGTTCTTCCATCAGTACAAAGGCAAGCTCGGCTTTGTGGGCATGGCGGTGCAGGAGCCAACGCTTGCCTATGTCAACGACAAGACCGGCAAGCCATTCACCCGCGACGAGTTCACCGACTTCGCAACCGACTACCTCGGCGTCAACGCCATCTTCTGGAGCGCGGAAACGCCATGGCTGAACCAATAGGGCGTCGCTGGGGGCGTGTGTGGGCGGCCCCTGATCAACATCAGGCCTCCACGGCAACCGTGACCGGCGGTCGGGCGGCCCCTTGCGGCGGCAGTTTGATCTTGAGGAACGGAACCAGCACCACGACGAGGCTGAAGGAGACGATCTGGTAGAGGATGGCGCTGCTGGCTGCGCTCGAAAACACCGCCTGCGCCTTTCCACCGGCGGCAAACCCAATGGACAAGAGTGGGAAGAATATCTCGCCCACCAGCGCAACGCCGATCGCGCCGCCCACTTGCTGGAATGACTGCAAGGCACCCGATCCAGCCCCAGCGTCACGCGGCGGAACGCCAGAGAGGATGGCCTGGAACAGCCCAGAAAAGCCCATGCCAAGGCCAATGCCCGCAACCAGCAACGGGGGGAGGAAAGCCCAGTGATCGGCGGTATCCCCAAGCCCGCGGATCACCACATCGAGCCAGGTAATGCCGATCACCAGCAGCCCCGCTCCACCGGCGAGGCGGGCCCGCAGATAGCGCTGCCCAAGCCGCCCGATGAACAGTGACACGGTCAGCACCCCAACCGAGAACGGCGTGTTGACCAGCCCCGACTGCAGCGGCGTGAAGCCGAAACCGGATTGGAGCATCAGCGAGATAACCATGAACATCGCCGGCACGCCCGAGGCAAAGATGGTGGTCACGAGGATGCCGAGCAGGAAATTGGGATTGGAAACCAAGCTATAGTTGAGCAGCTGCGGCGCCCCTGCGGTCGCCTGTCGGCGTTGCCAGAGAACAAACAGCGCGGTCAGAACCAGCGCAACGCCGATAAGGCCCCAGATCCAAAGCGGCCAACCGAGAGTACGGCCTTCAATGAGCGGGTAGACAAGGGCAACGCTGGCAAGGCCGAACAGGGTTATGCCGACGTAGTCGTTCTTGAGGTCGGGATGGCCGGGTGTGCGGGGGATGAGGTACCAGCCCGCAATGACGGCGAGGATGCCAATTGGAACGTTAACCAGAAAAATCGGACGCCAGTCGAGTCCGCCAATATCGCTCGCGATCAGCAGACCGCCGAGAATGGGGCCGGTGACGGCAGCAAGGCCGGCGCTGAGGCCAAACAGCGAAAAGGCCTGCCCCTTCTCCTCAGGTGGAAACGTCACCTGAGCAATTGCCAGAACCTGGGGAGTCATGATCGCACCGGCCAGCCCCTGCAGCACCCGCGCGAAAATCAGCCACTCAATGGATGGCGCCAGACCACAGGCCGCCGAGGCGACGGTGAAAGCCGCGACCCCGATCAGAAACATCTTGGTGCGGCCCACAATGTCGCCCAGGCGCCCAAACGGGAGCAGACCCAGCGCAAAGGCGAGAACATAGGCAGCAATCACCCACTCGATCTCACTGGGGTCAGCCCCGAGATTTTTCTGCAGGCTCGGCAAAGCGACGTTCACGATGGTGACGTCGATCAAATTCATGAAGCTGGCGAGCAGCAGTACGGCCAGCGCGATCCAGCGGCGGGGATCAGCATCGGCCTTCGACTGCGGGACATGAAAAGATTGAGACATCAGCGATTCCATGGTGGGAGGCTGGTATGATCTAGCAGACCAGATGACGAGCAAACAGTGAGGCAGTGCCCCTATAGGCAACCGAATGGCAAAGTACGTACCCGATGGGCGATCAGACCATCCTCCCAGGCCGATAAGCCATGCAGTACAAGCGCATTGGCCCCGACCCGGACCCCCGGTGATTTTGGTGACGCGATCTGGCACAATGCAATGATGACCAACATTCCTCCCCGCTCCCTTTCCCATGTCACCGACTGGGTGTTCGATCTAGACAACACGCTCTACCCCAGAGAGTGCAACCTGTTTGCACAGATTGACCTTCGGATTTCGAACTATGTGGTGGAGGTGACGCAACTGCCGTTCGCCGAGGCCCGGGCGCTGCAGAAGAGCTATTATCGCGAGTATGGCACGACGCTGAACGGCCTGATGCACCGGCACGAAGTGGATCCGGACCATTTCCTCAACACGGTACACGCCATCGACTATTCGCCCGTTAGCTCCCACCCGGACCTTGTGGCGGCAATTCGAGATCTGCCGGGCCGCAAGTTCATTCTGACCAATGGCGATGTCGGGCATGCGCGCTCGGTGCTGAAGCGTCTCGGCGACACCGATGGGCTGTTCGAGGACATTTTCGATATCCGGGCGATGAGCTACCGGCCAAAGCCGCTCCCCGAGGCGTACAAGGCATTCTTTGCGGCTCACGGCATCGACGCAAAGCGGGCGGCGATGTTCGACGATCTCGAAAAGAACCTCCTCGTTCCGCACCAGACCGGGATGTCGACCGTTCAAGTCGTGGCGGGCGCGGACTTTACCCATGACCAGGTCGAGGCATGGGAACTGGAACGCACCGGCGGCGAACACGTGCACCATGTCACGGCCGATCTCGCCGGCTTTCTGAGGAAACTGCCGTGAGCTGGTTCGAGCAGCCAGGAATTGTTCTGTTCACCGAGGACTATCCGCGGTGCCTCGCGTTCTACCGCGATGTGCTCGAACTGCCGGTGCTGTTTGCCACCGAGACCGTAACGGCACTGAAGTTCGGTGATGGCTATATCATGGTCGAGGGCGGCGGATTGGCAGCGCCACAGGCCAAGTCGCGGGCCCAGAGCCCGATCACGCTGCGCTTCAACGTCGCCGATGTGGACGAGCGGGCAGAGTGGCTGCGCGGCAAGGGCGTCACCATCAATGTCAGCCATTGGGACTGGGGCACGATCGGGACGTTTATCGATCCTGACGGGAACCGATGCGAGTTGCGCAACCACTTCGACGGCACGTTCGCCCCGAAGCGTTGATCGAGCAGTCAGTCCGCCAGCGTGACCGTCGGCAACTGGTAGTGATCCCGAATGACGTTCCAGCCGTCTTCGGCGCTGTCGACGACAGTGAACAGTTTCGGATCATCAGGACCAATGGTTCCAGCTTCGGCCAGCGCCTCGAAGTTGATCACCTTGTTCCAGAACTCCTTGCCGAACAGCAGCAGCGGGATGCGCTCCATGCGGCCCGTCTGGATCAGCGTCAGCGTTTCGAAGAACTCATCGAGCGTGCCGAAGCCGCCGGGGAAGATGGCGACGGCCTTGGCGCGCAGCAGGAAGTGGATCTTGCGGGTCGCAAAGTAGTGAAAGTTGAAGCAGAGTTCCGGCGTGATGTAGGTGTTCGGTGCCTGCTCATGCGGCAGTACGATATTGAGACCAATGCTGGGTGCGCCGACATCAGCAGCGCCGCGGTTGCCCGCCTCCATCACGCCCGGACCACCACCCGTGACCACCACGTATTCCCGGAAATCGAGCGCCTTGGAGGTGAGCGAAGCATATTGGGCGAAGCGTCGCGCCTCTTCATAATAGCGTGAGGCCGCCTCGAGATTGCGCTTCTGGGTGTCGTTGTGGGCGGCCCAAGCGGGCTTGCCGGGTTCGGGAATGCGGGCGCCGCCGAAGAGCACAACCGTGGAGTTGATGCCGCGCTCACGTAGGCGGAACTCGGTCTTCAAGTACTCAAGCTGGAAGCGGATGCCGCGGGTGTCTTCCGAAGTCAGGAAATCGGCATCAGCAAACGCGAGCCGAAACGCAGCGGCCGCCGTCTGGGCTGAGGGCATTGCCTCCTTGGTTGCCGCGATATCCTCACGAGAGGTGCGCAGAGGGGTATGGCGTCTGGCCATGGAAGTCTCCGATTCATACCCGGCCAAATTGGCAGAGGGGGGTTAAGGAGAGGTGGCCGCGCAGTTGACTCAGGGACACGCAGCGCTAATGTCCGCGCCGCTGACCCTCCGCAATGAAAGACCGTCCATGTCGTCGCACGCTGACCTTGCCGCTACAATCGATGCCGCCTTTGAGGCGCGGGCCGAGATCAGTTTTGCGACCAAAGGCGCCGTGCGTGAGGCAGTCGCGACAGCCCTCGACCTGTTGGACAGTGGCAAGGCCCGGGTGGCCGAGAAGGGGCCGGACGGGTGGATCGTAAACCAGTGGCTGAAGAAGGCCGTTTTGCTTAGCTTCCGCCTCAACGACAACACCCTGATCGAGGGCGCGCCGGATGGCGCACGGTGGTGGGACAAGGTACCGAGCAAGTTTGCCGGCTGGGGTGAAAACCACTTTCGCGAAGCTGGCTTTCGCGCCGTACCCGGAGCGATCGTGCGCAAGTCGGCACATATCGCGAAGGGCGTCATTCTGATGCCGAGTTTTGTGAACCTCGGCGCCTTCGTCGATGAAGGCAGCATGGTCGACACCTGGGTCACCGTCGGTTCCTGCGCGCAGATCGGCAAGCATGTGCACCTTTCGGGTGGCGTCGGCATTGGCGGCGTGCTCGAGCCACTGCAAGCCGGCCCGGTGATCATTGAGGACAACTGCTTCATCGGCGCCCGCTCGGAGATCGTCGAAGGCGTCGTGGTCGGCGAGGGCTCGGTAATCTCGATGGGTGTGTTCATTACATCATCGACCAAGATCGTCGACCGCAGCACGGGCGAGATCCATATGGGCAAGGTACCGCCCTACTCGGTCGTGGTCTCCGGCAGCATGCCCGGCAAGCCGCTCCCCAACGGCAATCCTGGCCCCAGCCTGTATTGTGCGGTGATCGTGAAGCGTGTGGATGAAAAGACCCGCTCGAAGACCTCGGTCAATGAGTTGCTGCGCGACTGACCGACGACTGGCGGGTGAGATGCGACTCTAATAGGTTGTGCCTTGCGGCGTGAGGGCGTCGCGGTTCACCAAGGGGAACACTATGGATTTCAAGTCGCTCTACACGACAACCGAAGGCCGCATTTCACGCAAGACGTTCTGGATCGGCGGGCTTGTGCTGGCGGTCATCAATGTTGTGATTTCGCTGCTGATCCTACCGCTTATCGGCCTCGGCGGTCCAAACATGGCTGCGTTGATGACGGCCGGCAGCGACCCTGCGCAGATGTCAGCCATCGCCATGGGTGCTGTCCAGATGTCGGCCTGGGGCAGTCTCGTGGTGCTGGCGATCTTTGCCTATCCTTACTATTGCCTTTCGGTAAAGCGACGGCATGACAAGAACAACAGCGGCCTCGACGTTTTGATCTATCTGGGGCTGTCTGCAGTCCTCGTGCTTGTGCAGGCCCTCGGCCTTGGGATGTCCATGGTTGAGGTGCAAGGCGTATCCTTGCCGATGCCGACTGGGCTCTTCACGGCGCTCGGAGCGATCGTTGGCATCTTCGGCATTTATCTTCTCGTCGTCCTGGGCTTCCTCAAGGGAGCGACTGGCCCCAATCAATATGGCGCCGACCCGCTTGACGGTGCGGCCTAAACTAGATCGGACGGGATATGCCCGGAACATCAGGGATTGATCCCGTCCACTTTCTTCAAGGACTGATCCGCCACCCATCGATCACCCCAACCGAGGCTGGGGTGATCGATGTGCTCGTAGCGGCCCTGGAGCCCCTTGGGTTCACTTGCACTCGGCTGCGGTTTGAGGGGGACGGCTCGTACCCCGTCGACAACCTGTTTGCGACGCGCGGAACCAGTGGCAAGCATCTGCTGTTTGCCGGTCACACGGACGTGGTGCCGCCCGGAGATGTTGCGGCATGGCGGCATCTGCCGTTTGCGGCAGAGATTGTCGACGGTGTGCTCTATGGGCGCGGTGCGGCGGATATGAAGTCGGGCATCGCGGCGTTCGTAGCGGCCGTCTCCCGTATCCCCGCCAATGGCACCGTATCGCTTGCCATTACCAACGACGAGGAAGCCGACGCGATCAATGGCACCGAGAAGCTGATGGCCTGGGCCGCGGCAGAGGGGCATCGGTTCGACTTCGCCATTGTGGGTGAGCCGAGCGCGACCGCAAGGGTTGGCGACAGTATAAAGATTGGGCGGCGCGGCTCGCTCAATGGCCAGATCCGGGTGACCGGGGTGCAAGGGCACGTGGCCTATCCGGACAAGGCGAAGAACCCGCTGCCGGTCGCCGCTGGGCTGATCGGGTCGTTGAGCGGCAAGCTCGATGATGGAGCTGAGCATTTTCCGCCTTCCAATCTCGAGTTCACCTCGGCCGATGTGGGGAACGAGACGACCAACGTCATCCCGGCGAGCGTGCTGCTGCGCTTCAATGTGCGTTACAACGACACCTGGACGCCGCAGACGCTGATTGCGGCGATCCAAGAAGGTATCGACAATCTCGATGCGCAGGGAACATCGATAGATTTCCGCGTTGTCGGGCGCCCCTCACGCTCCTTCATCTCTCCCATCGGTGGAGGCGTTGAGACGCTGATCGAGACGATCGCGCGGCAGACAGGCATCCCGCCTGAGCTTTCGACCGGGGGCGGCACCTCGGATGCACGGTTCATCGCGCAGTACTGCCCAGTGGTGGAGTGCGGCCTTCCCGGCCCATCGATGCACAAGGTGGATGAGTGCGTCGCGGTTAACGACGTTGAGGCACTTGCTGCGCTTTACGCGGCGTTCCTTTTGGACTTTGTGCGGTGAATGCGCTCACCGAGTTTCGTGATGCCTCGATAGGCTGGCTTGATCTCATAGCGGGTCGGGCCGGAGCGCTCGACAGGTTCAACCTGACCAGAGACGGGCTGACCAACGCTGCCACCGCATACTTCGTTCTCGCGCTGCTCAACATGGTAGTGCAGGTGGCGTTGCTCGGCTTCCCGGGCTGGCTGCAGATCGCGCTGGCGATCCTCATCAACGCGTTACCACTGTTTGCCATGTGGGCCGTGGTCTGGGCCTCGGCACGATTTCTGAAGCTCTCCACCATCCGGCTGCTGGTGCCCAATACCTATGCCATGGCGTTCATCCTCCTCATTGGCTTGCCTTTGACACTGTTCGATCAGGCCATGTTCACCAATGCCCTGATCGGGGCACTGGGCTTCATGCTCTACCGTTCAGCCCGGGTGGCAGGTGGGCTCAACATCGGGCTCGCTGTATCATTGGCGGTTGTGACCCTGCTGGCGCTTGTGGCGATGCCGGTTGCGCTCTACATGCTGGCGGCGCAATTGCAGGGGGCCGCTTAGTGCCGGACAACAGCTTGAGTTTCATCGATGAGGCCCAGTCGGCAGCGCGGGGCGTGATCGCCGTGCTGTTCGGCCAGCGCACTGCGTCAGGCTATTTCTCGTTTACCCAGCAGGGCCTAGTCAGCAGCTTCATCGCCATGCTGCTGATGACAGCGGTTGAGTTGGTGGCCGGATCGGCACTCGGCGCGACGGGATCGATCGCAAGTGCGGCACTGCAGACTGCGCTGGTTTACGTGCTGCTGATGGCAAGTTCCGCGCTGTTTTTCAGCATGATCGGCCGGCAGGATGCGCTGCGCCCATACATCGTGACGATCAACTGGTCGAACGCGGTGTTCGCAATTGTGCTGCTGTTGCTGACGGCGCTGGCGCCAGCCATTGCTGGGCTAGTGGCGCTGGCGGCCGGGCTGGTGATGGCCATCAATATCGGGCGCTTGATCACCGCGCTGCGGCCGTTGCACATCTTCCTGCTGATGGTGATGCAGGCGGTCGGCATGGTGGTTGCGGTGCTGTTGATCCTGATCATCTTTCCGCTGACACCCGAGCAGGTGGCCGCGCTCACCGCCGGCTAGTAGTCCACTTTCGTGAGGTAGAGCCCGTCGGGCGGCGCCAGTGGTCCGCAGCGCGAACGGTCGTGCGCATCGAGCGCCGCACGGAACGCAGCCGGCGTCCATCTGCCTTCTCCCACCAGCTTCAGCGAGCCGACCATGGAGCGGACCTGGGAGTGGAGGAAACTCCGCGCCTTGGCGATGACGACGATGATTTCGCCCTGGCGCGAAACGGTAAAGGTGTCGAGGGTTCGGATGGGCGAGTTGGCCTGGCATTCTGCGGCACGGAAGGTTGTGAAGTCGTGCTTGCCGAGGATCGATTGGGCGGCGAAGTGCATGGCGTCCACATCGAGGTCCATCGGCACATGCCAGACCTTGCCGGTATCGAGTGCCGGGCGGCCGCGGCGGTTGAGGATGCGATATTCGTAATGCCGGGCGGTGGCCGAGAAGCGCGCTTCGAACTCATCGGGCACCGCCTCGGCGGTGATGATGGCGATCGGGTGCGGCTTGGTATGGAAGTTCATCGCCTCGCGGATGCGAAACGGATCCCAGTCGCGGGAGAGGTCGAAGCTCACCACCTGGCCCAGCGCATGGACGCCGGAATCGGTGCGGCCGGCGGCCTGGATGCCGACGGTTTCGCCTGAGAAGCGCGTGATGGCCTCCTCTATCACCTGCTGGACAGAAAGCGCATGCGCCTGCCGCTGCCAGCCGCTGAACGGGCCGCCGTTATATTCGATGACCAGCTTGTAGCGGGGCATCAGTTCGCCACGGGCGGCAGAGTCCCGGCGCCACGGAGGAAAGTCGCGGCGTCCATCGGACCCTTGCCCTCACGCTGCACGGTGGTGAGGCGCACCGCGCCCGTGCCGCAGGCAATGGTGAGATCGGGAAGGACGGTGCCGGGAGCGGCTGACGCATCGGCAAGGGTCGAGCGGAGCGCCTTGATGCGGGTCGGCGTGCCGTTGAGATTGAGCTCGAACCAGGCGCCGGGGAACGGTGACAGACCGCGGATGAGGTTGTGCACCTCGCTGGCAGGCTTGCTCCAGTCGATGCGGGCCTCGGCCTTGTCGATCTTGGCGGCATAGGTGACGCCTTCGGTGGGCTGCGGCGTGAAATCGAGGCTGCCGCGTTCAAGCGCCGCGAGGGCACGGCCCATCAGGTCGGCGCCGACCAGCATCATCTTGTCATGGACTTCGCCGGCGGTGGTATCGGGACCGATCGGCATTTCCTCAATCAGGCCAACGGCGCCGGTATCGAGGCCTTCGTCCATCTGCATGACCATGATGCCAGTGCGCTTGTCGCCGGCCATGACGGCGCGCTGGATCGGGGCGGCGCCACGCCAGCGCGGCAGGAGCGAGCCGTGGAGGTTGAGGCAGCCGAGGCGCGGCGCCTCGAGGATCGGCTTGGGTAGGATCAGGCCATAGGCGACGACGACCCCTAGGTCAGCGTCGAGCGCGGCGAACGCCGCCTGTTCCTCGGCGCTCTTCAGCGAGCGCGGGGTGAACACCGGGATGCCGAAGCCCTCGGCCGAGACGTGCACCGGCGACTTGCGCTCAGCCTGACCGCGACCGGCCGGCTTGGGCGCACGCGTATAGACGGCGACGACCTCATGGCCTGAGGAAACGATATCGGTGAGAGTGGGCACCGCAAATTCCGGGGTGCTCATGAAGATGATGCGCATGTCGTCCCGGTTTCTCTGTGGTCGCCTTCTCCCCTTGTGGGAGAAGGTGGCGCGAAGCGCCGGATGAGGGGTCCGCGACACGAAGTGTAGCGCGATCCGAGCGGAGCGAGGAGCGGTAAGAGTTCGCCGAGAGAACCCCTCATCCGCCCTTCGGGCACCTTCTCCCACAAGGGGAGAAGGCGATCACGTCGACATCGAGTCTAGCTCGCCCGCTTTGAGAGGCGCTCGGCTTTCTGGAACTTCTTGAGCACGCGGTCGCGCTTCAGCCGGCTGAGGTAGTCGATATAGAGCACGCCATCGAGGTGATCGAGTTCGTGCTGGATGCAGATGGCGAGCCGGTCGGACGCGTCTGTTTCGACGGTCTTGCCGTCGAGGTCGGTGTAACGGACGGTGACTTCGGCCGGACGCTCGACATCGTAATAGAGTTCGGGGATAGACAGGCACCCTTCCTCGGTGGTCACGGTCTCATCGGAATATTTGAGGATTTCCGGGTTGATCATCACCAGCGGGGTGGGCGTCTCGCCCTCCTTGGCGAGATCCATGACGACGATGCGCTTCAGCTCGCCGATCTGCGGCGCAGCGAGGCCAATGCCCGGCGCGTCGTACATGGTGTCGAGCATGTCCTTGGCGAGCTGCTTGATGCTGTCGTCGATCTTTTCGATCGGATCGGCAACCGCGCGCAGGCGCTCATCGGGCAGGATCAGGATCGGGCGCGTGGCCATGTGAAGGTCCTTCATCGGAGATTGCCGCTGAATATGGTATTTTGCGCTCTGGGGTCAACCGCAGCGACGCGAACAAAAGGGAAACCGAATCGGATAGACTAGTCCGATGGATCGCGTTCTGTTCAGTCTTGGCGATATCGCCGTCACCGTGGAAATCGCCGCCTACGCTGCAGCGGCACTTTTCGCTGTCTTGCTCGTTGCCTTGCTGGTCGTGGTGGTGCGCCAGTCGCAGGCCCGGGCCGAGGAGGCGCAACAGCGCGCGGACGAGGCGGCGGCAGCGCGGCTCAAGGCTCAGGAGACCGAGCGCTACATCGCCGACATGCTGCGCGTGCAATCGGAAATGACCGGGCGCATGCAGACCATGTCGGAGATCTTTGGCTCGCGGACGTCCGATCTCGCCCGCCTGGTCAACGAGCGGCTCGACAGCCAGGGTCAGCGCATTGGCGCCGCCATGCAGGAGGGCAACGCCAAGACCAACGAGAGCCTGAGCAAACTTCAGGAGCGGCTGGCGGTGATCGACCGGGCGCAATCGAACATCACGCAGCTGAGCCAGGATGTGGTGTCGCTGCAATCGATCCTTGCCAACAAGCAGACGCGCGGTGCTTTCGGCCAGGGCCGGATGGAGACTATCCTCGGCGATGGGCTGGCGCAAAATTCCTATGCCTTCCAGGCGACGCTTTCGAACGGCAAGCGGCCGGACGCGCTGGTGTTCATGCCCAACAATGCGCCCTCGCTGGTGATCGACGCGAAGTTCCCGCTCGAGAGCTGGCAGCGGCTGGGCGAGGCGCAATCGCCCGATGAGTTGCGGATGGCCGCGACGGGCTTCCGCACCGATATGGGCGTCCATATCAAGGCGATCTCGGAGAACTACCTGATCGCCGGGGAGACGGCGGACACGGCGTTCCTGTTCGTGCCGTCGGAATCGATTTTTGCCGACGTGCATGAAAAGTTCGAGGACGTGGTGCAGCGGGCGCTGAAGGCGCGGGTGGTGATCGTGTCGCCCTCGATCCTGATGCTCTCGGTGCAGGTGGTGCAGGCGCTGCTGCGCGATGTGCGGATGCGCGAGGAAGCCCACAAGATCCAGAAGGAAGTGCGCGAACTGCTGCTCGATGTGGGTCGGCTCGATGAGCGGGTGCGGAAGCTGCAGACCCATTTCACCCAGGCCGCGAGCGACATCGGCGATATCGTCACCTCCTCGGGCAAGGTGGCACGGCGCGGCGAACGCATCGAGGCGATGGAGTTCGACGATGTGCGCCCCGAACAGCGGCTCGCCGGCGAATAGCATCGGCCGAATCAGCTAAATACGGGTTCGCGCCTTGAGCGCCTGGCTTAGCGTCCCCTCATCGAGATAATCGAGCTCACCGCCAACGGGCACACCATGGGCTAGCCGCGTGATCTTGATGCCCGAGGGCTGCAGGCGATCGGTGATGTAGTGCGCGGTGGTCTGGCCTTCGACGGTGGCGTTGACCGCGAGGACGATCTCGGAAAAGTCCGGTGCGCGGCGGATCAGCGCGTCGATCGAGAGATCATCTGGACCGACGCCGTCGAGCGGCGACAACACGCCGCCCAGCACATGGTATTTGACCGCGCCAACGCCCGCGCGCTCCAGCGCCCAGAGATCGGCGACGTCTTCGACGACGATCAAAAGACCCGATTCATTGCGGCGCGGATCGGCGCAGATATGGCAGGGCGAGCGCGTATCGACATTGCCGCAGACCGCGCAGACGGTCACCGCCTCGACAGCGCGATCAAGCGCCGCGGCCAGCGGAATCATGAGGGAGTCCTTCTTCTTGATCAGCTGCAAAACCGCCCGGCGCGCCGAGCGCGGGCCGAGCCCGGGCAAACGCGCCAAAAGCAGGATCAACTGCTCAATCTCAGGTCCGCCGTTTGCCACTCAATATCTCTCGGGTCAGTTCGTGATCGGGCGAGTATAACGCGGCCCGCAAAGGCGAGGATAACTAGAAGGGAAACTTCATGCCGGGAGGCAGCGGCAGGCCGGCGGTGACTTCCTGCATCCGGGCAGCGGTCTCGGTTTCGACCTTCGCTTTGGCATCGGCATGAGCGGCGATGATCAGGTCTTCGAGGACGGACACATCATCGTCTGTGAACAGCGTCGGATCGATCTTCAGGCCCTTGAGCTCGCCCTTGCCATTGAGCGTGACGCTGACCATGCCACCACCGGCGCGACCATCGACCAGCAGGTCGCCGAGGCTCTGCTGGAACTGCTGCATCTTGCCCTGCATTTCCTGGGCGGCCTTCATCATGCCCATGATGTCTTTCATTCGTCATCCTCCTCTTCGTCGCGGATCGCATCGGCATAGGCCTCGATCGGCACCTGTTCCTGCCGGACATGCACCTTGACGGTGGCGCCGGGGAAGGTTTCGAGGATGGCCTGCACCAACGGATCCTGATGCGCTTCGGCCTTGACGGCTTCGTGCCGTTCATCGCGTTGCTCGCGGATGGTGGGAACATGCGCGGCATCGCGGGCGATGGTGATCATCCACTGCCGGCCGGTCCAAAGCTTCAGCCGGGCCGAGAGGGTTTGAATGATGCCGGGATCGGCGTTCTGCACCAGCGCCACTTCCAGCCGACCGTCGCCAATCGAAACGGGACGCAGCGAGGATTCGAGCGCATGCTTGACGATCAGGTCGCGCTTTTCGCCGGCCAGCGCCACCAGTTCGGCATAGGTGCGTGGGGTTGCAAGGCCCTGCGGCGCGGGCTGGGGCGTCGCGATGCTTTGGAGCGCGGCTTGGGCCTGCGGGACCGATTGAGGCGGAGGTGGTGCGGATTCGAAGCGCGGCGCGACTTCGGGCTGGACCTGGCGGAGGGCCTGCGGACTACCGCTGCTGCCACCATTGCGGACGACGGGGCCGGATGGCAGCGCGGGGCTTGGCTGGTTGGCAAGCTTGGCGATCAGCTCATCCGGGGTGGGCAGATCGGCCGCATAGGCAAGTCGGATCAGCACCATTTCGGCGGCCTGGAGGCCATTGCCAGCGCGGTTGACCTCTTCGTGACCCTTGAACAATATCTGCCAGGTGCGGCTCAGGGCGCGCATGCCAAGCTTTTGCGCCAGCGACGCACCACGAGTGCGTTCATCGGGGGTGAGCGAGACATCATCGGCGGCGGCAGGCACGACCTTGATGCGGGTGACGAGGTAGGTGAAGTCGCAGAGGTCGGCGATGATAGTCTGAGGATCGGCGCCGGCATCATAAAGTTCGCGCACGATAGTGAGCGCATCGGCGATGCGGCCGCCCATCAGCGCTTCGAACAGATCGATGGTGCGAGCGCGATCGCCGAGGCCGAGCATGGCCTTGACGGTGGCGGCGGTGACCTTGCCGTCGCCGTGGGAGATGGCCTGATCGAGCAGGGACTGGTTGTCGCGCACCGAGCCCTCGCCGGCGCGGACGATCATGGCCAGCGCTTCGGGCTCGTAGTCGATCTGTTCTTTGTGCAGCAGATCGACGAGGTGCGTGCTCATGATATCGGGCGGCACGCGGCGCAAATCAAAGCGCATACAGCGCGACAGGATAGTGACCGGGACCTTGCGGATCTCGGTGGTGGCGAAGATGAACTTCACATAAGGGGGCGGCTCTTCGAGCGTCTTCAGCAGGCCGTTGAAGGCCGCGGTCGAGAGCATGTGCACTTCGTCGATGATGTAGACTTTGTAGGGCGCCGAGACCGGGCCGTACTTCACCGAGTCGATGATTTCGCGGATATCGTTGATGCCGGTGTTCGAGGCGGCGTCCATTTCGATGACATCGACATGGCGGCCTTCGATGATCGGGCGATCGTGGATGCCTTCCTTGGAGAAATCGAGCGTCGGATGACGGCCGTTCTCGTCCTCGTAGTTGAAGGCACGGGCGAGGATGCGGGCGGTGGTGGTCTTGCCCACACCGCGGACGCCGGTGAGGATGAAGGCGTGGTGGATGCGGCCGGACTTGAACGCGTTTCGCAGCGTCTGGACCAAGGCCTCCTGGCCGATCAGCCCCTCAAAGCTCAGCGGCCGGTATTTCCGGGCGAGCACCAGATAGGGCGACGATGGAGTCTCAGTCGCTGCCATGCTGACCTTGAAGATCGGTTGTGTGAGGGAATCCGCTGCGAGCCATGAGACCATCATAGGCGGAAGTAGGAGGCTGGCAACGACCCGTGAAGGTCTCGTTGGGGCTGCTTCCTTCCGGACCTGACCCGGTTGGCGAGGAACACGTCCGCGCCAACCTCCCAAGCCGGTATATGGCGCGGCAAGGCCGGGAAGGCAAGAGGCATGGCAGAGAGCATGTTGAAGCGCCCGACCGCCATGGGCGTCGGGGATGATGGCAGTGAAGCGGGGCCGGCGAGGCGTTGGCCTCGACGCGGGTAGACCGCAAATAGATGAGGCTGACGCCTCGCCGGCCGACCGGGGTTTTGGGCGTATGCCATGGGAGGTCGGGCGCATCCCGTGCCGCATCGCGAGGGGTCTGGGGGCAACACGCCTGCAGCCGCGCTGCAGATGTGCCGCTGGTCCCGGCCGCGTTATGCCGCGCGGACTTGACCCCATGGACCCTCCGGCAACGGAGAATCCCCGCGTTACTAGCGACGTCACCGGCGAACCGGTGCATCCCGCCATGGTTTGGGCCTGAGATGCAGCGACCCGCACCCCACCCGATCCCCCTCGCACCAACCACTCGTCATGATCTCGCTTCGATGCGATGGGTGGGAGAAGAATACAGCAACTGGAGGGGGCGGGGATAAGTGGGGGTAAGCCGCTGATGGGAAACACAAATACGATGTCATCCTGCGAAGGCAGGGACCCAACTGTCCGCCAGCTCAAGCCGATACGTGGGTCCCAGCTTTCGCTGGGATGACGAACAGTGTTTGGGATAGAGCAGGTGCTGACGCACACCACACCATCTTGCGCCGCGCTGCGAACCGCGCCATCTCTGTCGCATCATGAAACTCACCATCATACAGACTGGCGACGTGCCGCCGGCGCTGCGGCCGGACTTTGGGGCTTATCCGCCGATGTTCCACCGCATGTTCGAAGCGGCTGGCGCGACGTTCGAGTATGAGGCGGTCCCGGTCTTTGATGGGGCGGCTTTTCCCGATCCCGCAAAGCTTGACGCGATCCTGATCACCGGCTCGGCTGCCGGCGTCTATGACGACTTTACCTGGCTCGATCCGCTGCGGGCCTTCATTCGCCACGCCTACTCCACACGCACCCCTATGCTCGGCATCTGCTTTGGCCATCAGATCATGGCCGACGCACTAGGTGGCGATGTGCGAAAGTCGGAGAAGGGTTGGGGGCTGGGAAGGCATAAATATGAGGTAAAGAGCCGGCCGGAGTTTCTCGCGACCGACCTGCCTGCCCTCTCGATCGCCTGCTCGCATCAGGATCAGGTGATCACGCCGCCCAAGGAGGCGCAGGTGTTCATGGGATCGGCGTTCACGCCCAACGCCGGGCTGGTCTACGCCAATGGCGCGGCCCTGAGCCTGCAGCCGCATCCAGAGTTTACCGACGACTATACGCTGGCCCTCGCCGAACTGCGCCGGGGCAAGGCACCGGACGCGGTGGTGGAGGAAGCGGTGGCGTCCGTCAGCAAGCCCTCGCACAGCGGCGACATGGCAGGCTGGCTGGGGGCGTTCCTGCAGCGCTGACGCTCGCGGGTCCGCAGCAGTTACAGTCTACTGGTGCAGCAGCGCCAGGATTTCGGTGCGGAGTTCTTCCAGCCCGAACTTGGTTTCACTCGAGGTGATGATCAGGTGCGGGTGCGCGGCGGGGCGCTTGGCGATCTCGGCGCGGGTCTTGGCGATCGCGTCCTTCAACTCGGCGCTGTTGGGCTTGTCGGCCTTGGTCACCACCACCTGGTAGCTGACCGCCGCCTTGTCGAGCTCGTTCATCACGGACTGGTCATTGGCGTTGGGGCCATGGCGGCCGTCGATCAGCACATAGACGCGGCGGAGATTCTGCCGGCCGGTGAGGTAGGAGTGGATCAGCCGGGTCCACTGCTTGACCTTGGCTTCCGGCGCCTTGGCAAAGCCGTATCCGGGCATGTCGACGATACGGAGCGGGGCGTGCTGGCTCTCAAAGATGTTGAGTTCCTGCGTGCGGCCCGGGGTGTTCGAGGTGCGGGCGAGCCCGGTCGTGCCGGTGAGGCCGTTGATCAGCGACGATTTGCCGACATTGGAGCGGCCGGCAAAGGCGATCTCGATGCGGTCGGGCTCGGGCAGGTCGGCGATGCTGACGCAGCCTTTGACGAACACGAACGGCCGCGCAAACAGCAGCCGCCCGGCCTCGATCTCGGCATCGTTGAATTTGGGTTCGGTCATCGGCTTGCTCTAGGGGGCGCGGGCATTGCGCGCAAGGGGTTGGCTGAAAACACATCGGCCCTCCCGGGTGAGGGGAGGGCCGATGCAATTCAATGGAGATCGAGGATTAGCTGGCCTTAGTCTCGGCGGCCGGCTTGCGCTTGAAGGTCGCGAGGATGTTGGCGAGCAGGTTCACGTCGGCGCCATGGCGCTTCATGATGAAATACTGCTGCGTCACGGACAGCGTGTTGTTCCACGCCCAGTAGATCACGAGGCCTGCCGGGAACGTGCCAAGCATGAAGGTGAAGATCACCGGCATCCAGTTGAAGATCATCGCCTGCGTCGGATCCGGCGGCGGCGGGTTGAGCTTCATCTGCACCCACATGGTGATGCCCATGATCACCGGCCAGACGCCGAGGTGAAGGAAGTTGCCGAGGAACGGCAGCGTCGTCGGATCCCACGGGATCAGGCCGAACAGGGTGAAAATGTTGGTCGGATCGGGCGCCGCGAGATCGACGATCCAGCCAAAGAACGGGGCGTGGCGCATCTCAAGCGAGATGAAGATCACGGTGTAGAGCGAAAAGAACACCGGCACCTGGATAAGCACCGGCCAGCAGCCGGAGAGCGGGTTGATCTTTTCCTTCTTGTACAGCTCCATCATCGCGGTCTGCTGCGCAGGGCGATCATCCTTGAAGCGATCCTGAATCGACTTCATTTCGGGCTGCACACGGCGCATCGCCGCCATCGACTTGTAAGAGCGGCTGGCGAGCGGGAAGAACAGCGCCTTGACGATGACCGTCACCGAGAGGATGGCGAGGCCGAAATTACCGAGCACGCTGTAAAGGAACGTGATCAGGTAGAACATCGGCTTGGTGAAGAAGAACAGCCAGCCCCAGTCGATCAGCAGGTCCAGCCGGTCAAAGCCGTAGGTCTTCTGGTAGGCATCGAGTATGGCTTCCTTCTTTGCGCCGGCAAAGACGAAGCTCTTGGAGGTCGCGGTGCCACCAGCGGGCGCCACCACGGCCGCGCTTTCGACAAAGCTGGTCTGGTAGACGTCGGCGGTCGCTGACTTGGTATCGGTCAGCTGCGCGTTGATCTTGATAGCCGGGTCCGCGATGATCGCCGTTGCCCAGTACTTGTCGGTAATGCCCAGCCAGCCGCTCGTGTTGTCGTAGCGGTTGGTCTTGCCATCCTTGGCGTCGTTCTGGAGGTCCGTGTATTTCTTCGACACGAGGTTATTGGTGCCGAGGATGCCGAGCGGGCCTTCGTGCTGGACGAAGAAGTTCTGCACATGCGGCGTCCCCTGCCGCACGATGCGCGAGTAGGGGTAAAGCGGCACGTCGGCGGCGGTCGTGTTGTCGACCGTCTGCGTCACGGTGAAGAGATAGTTTTCGTCGACCGCGAAGGTGCGGTGGAAGACGAGGCCTGCGCCATTGTCCCAGGTCAGCGAAACCGGCGTGCCCACGCTGAGCTTGCTGCCGGGCTGATCCACGGTCCAGACGGTGTTGGCGTCCGGCGCCTTGACGGCGCTGGAGCCCGAGGCGACCCAGCCCTGCTCGACATAATAGCCGCCGGGCGCGCCCGAAGGGGCCAGGAGCGTGATGATCGGGCTCGAGGGGTCGACGGTCTCGTGATAATCCTTGAGCTGCAGGTCATCGAGGCGGCCGCCGATCAGGTTGATCGAGCCGGCAAGGGCAGGGGAATCGATCTGCACGCGGGCCGGTGTCGCGGCGATCGCGGCGTCGCGGCTGACAAAGGTCTGGTCGGCTGCCGGAACGGCGGCGGCGGGGGTCACGGTGCCATCGGCATTGACCGTCGGCGCGGCGAGCGTCTGGGTGGTGGTGGCCGCGGCAGCCTGCTGGGCCTGGATTTCAGCGCGCTTTTGCGCCTGCTGCAGTTGTGGCCCGGCAACGAAGAACTGCCATCCGAAGAGCACGACGACGCTCAGGACGATCGCAATGATCATGTTGCGGTTGTTATCGGACTGCATCAGCTCATCTTCCGGGCATTGATCTTGGTGAGGACGGCGGCAAGGTCGTCAACCAGCCGGTCGAATGGGATGCTCAGCGCCTCGCGACGTCCAACGAGCACATAGTCATGTTGGGGTTCGAACCCCTTCGCGCAAGCCTCTGCAGCGGCGCGCAGGCGCCGGCGGATACGATTGCGCTGGGGCGAGTTGCCCATCTGCTTGGTAACGGTGAACCCGATCCCGGGTTCGTCCTGCTCGCGGGCGATCGACTGCAGTGAAAATGCAGAGCGCCCGACGCGTTTGCCTCGGGCGGCTCCAACAAATTCATGCCGTTTCTTGAGGCGCCGCAACAGGGCCTCCCATGGCGTGGCCGTGAAGATCACGGCCCGTGGCCTTAGGCCGAGAGCTTCTGGCGGCCAACCGCACGGCGGCGGGCCAGAATCTTGCGGCCGTTCTTGGTGGCCATGCGGGCACGGAAACCGTGGCGGCGGGTGCGGACGAGCGTGCTCGGCTGGAATGTACGTTTCATGACATCAGACCACGCCGGCGCGCGGTTCCTCTTGTTCTTACTGTCGCAAGGTGCGTGCCGGCCGGGCCTTTAACGGGGCGCCATCGGCAGATTGGCCGGGCTTATAGGGAATTGCCGCACCCAAGTCAACGCGACTGGACGCCCAACCCGGTGCGGCCGACCGCCCTTTATGCTTGTTTCAAACCGCGATTTCCACATTGCACTGCTGCCATTGTCTGTTGTCGCACCAAAACGGGTGCTATTGAGGCCACGGGGCAGCGGTTCGGACGGGGCACAGGTCGAAATTGGCGGATTTTCTAACTCCCGACCTGTGCGTGATCGGGGCCGGTGCATCAGGTCTTGCGACCGCCGAGGCGGCGCGTGCCTATGGCGCCTCTGTCATCCTCATTGAACGCGACAAGCTCGGCGGAACGGCGCTCAATACCGGCGCCATGCCGTCCCGCGCCCTTGCTGCAGCAGCCGCCCAGGCGTCCCTCGTTCGCACCGCGCCGCCCTTCGGCATCAGTGTCGAGGGCGCTCGTATCAACTTCCGCAAGGTCCATGATCATCTTGAACAGGTGATCACCACCACCACTCCGCAAAGCGCAGCGGCGCGGCTGGAGGCGCTGGGCATTGAGATTGTCCGGGGCGAGGCCCGTTTCATCGACAAAAAGACGGTGGCTGCGGGCGACGTGCAGATTCGCGCCCGGCGCTTCGTCATTGCCACCGGCAGCCGCCCGTCGGTCGCACCGATCCCCGGGCTCGACAGCGTTCCCTATTTCACCACCGACACCATTCTCGACAATACGCGCAAGCTCACGCACCTGGTGATCATCGGCGCAGGTGCCACCGGGCTTGAACTGGCGCAGGCCTATAACCGGCTCGGCACGCAAGTGACGCTGGTCGAACATGGCATGCCACTCGAAGGGTCCGATCTCGATCTTGCCGCTGTCGCCTTGCGGCGGTTGCAGGAAGAGGGCGTCGCGATCCGGACCTGGGCTGAGGTCACCGCGATCCAGGCGCGCTCGATGGGGATTGGCGTCGCCGTGCGCACTGCCGATGGCGAGGAGCGGCTCGACGTTTCGCACGTGCTGGTCGCGAGTCCCCGCATTCCCAACCTTGAAGGCCTCGATCTTGCCAAGGCTGGCATCCAGCGGCTCAGGGCCGATCCGACGCGCATCCAGGTCTCGCGCGGGCTGAAAACCAGCAATTCGCGCGTCTACGCGGTGGGCGATGCGGCGGGCGGCAGCCAGTCGATGCAAGGCGCATTGCGCCAGGCTCAGGTGGTGGTGCGCGGCGCGCTCCTCGCCTGGCCGACCCATAATGATCCGCTGCTCGTGCCGCGCATCGTCTATACCGACCCCGAAATCGCAGAGGTAGGCCTTTCCGAGGCCACCGCGCGGACCCGGCACGGCATGCGTTTCAGGGTGACGCGCTGGAATTTCGCCGACAATGACATGGCGCGCGCCCGCCGGCAGACCTTCGGTTTGGCCAAGCTGATCACCGACAAGAGCGGCAAGATTATCGGTGCCGGTGTTGCCGGACCCGGGGCGGGGGAGTTGATCGCACTGTTCTCGCTGGCGATGGCCAGCGGCATTTCGGCACGTGACCTCGGCAAGTTCGTCGCGCCCGATCCCTCGCTCTCCCAGATCGTCATGCGGCTCGGCGCTGAGTTCTTACGCGAGGACGCCAAGAACCCCTGGGTGCAGCGCTGGGTGGCTCTGAACCGCTGGCTCGGTTAGCGCGACAACTGGCACCGGCAAAACCACGGCAGGCTGCTGGCACCGGCGCCATATCCCGGGTAATACTGGGCCAATGGCTACTCAACCCCGCGTCATGCCGGGCCTGTTTTCCGGGCTGTCGGTCAAGATCATCGCCACCATCATCGTGGTGATCCTCGCGGTCGAAGTGGTGATCTACCTCCCCTCGGCAGCGAACTTCCGCCAGAGCTGGCTGACCGACCGGTTGCGCGTCGGCATTGTTGCCGCCCGCGTGCTCGATGCTGTCCCCGACGCGATGAACCTGCCGCGCATGATCACCGACCGGCTGCTCAATTCTGCCGGTGCCCTCGCCATTGTCTATCGCCGCGAGGGCCAGAGCCAACTGATCGAGCTGGAAAACACCCCGATGCCGCGCGAGGCAGTGACGATCGACATGCGCGTGCGCGACCAGGCCACGCTGATCATGGGCGCCCTCGACACCCTGATGCTGGGGGGCGACCGGATGCTCCGCATCGTCGGCGAGGAGGAGGGGCAGGAGCAGAGCACGGTCGAAGTGCTGATGCCCGAGGCGCCGCTCAGGGCAGATCTGCTGGTCTATTCCCGCAACCTGCTTGTGCTCGCGCTCATCCTGGCCGCCTTCACCTCGGCAGTGCTCTACGTTTTCGTGTCGCTGATCCTGATCGCTCCGATTCGCCGCCTCACCGGCAACATGATGAGCTACCGCGAGGCGCCCGAAAACGCTGCGCTGATCGTCGCGCCGACATTGCGTCGTGATGAGATCGGCGTCATGGAGCGCGAACTGGCCTCGATGGAATCCGACATTTTCTCGATGCTACGCCAGCGCCGGCATCTGGCGGACCTTGGGCTGGCCGTTGCCAAGATCAATCACGACCTGCGCAACACCCTGACCTCGGCGCAACTGCTGTCCGACCAGGTGGCAACCCTTGACGATCCCAAGGTGCAGCGCCTCGCGCCCCGTCTCGTCCAGTCGATCGACAAGGCCATCGGCTTTGCCCAGTCGGTGCTGGATTACGGCCGCCAAAGCGTCACCCCGCCGCGGCCGGTAAGGGTAGAATTGCGGGTGATGCTCGAAGATGCCGCTTTCGATGCCGGGCTCGCCGGGCATCCGACAATCGGATTTGCGAACAACGTCCCGGAAAACGTCGCGATCTCTGCAGACCCCGATCAGTTGAGCCGTGTCTTCATCAATCTGATCAAGAACGCGCGCGAGGCGCTGGAAGCCGCCGGTGCCAAGGTCACAGCGCCAGTTGTGGACATCGGCTACGCCGCAGCGGGGGATGGGCTGACGATCAGCGTTGCGGATAATGGCCCTGGCCTGCCGCCGCGGGCCCGCGACAACCTGTTCGTCGCCTTCGAGGGATCGGCGCGCGCCGGCGGCACAGGCCTTGGCCTCGCCATCGCGCGGGAGTTGACCGAAGCCCACGGCGGGCGGCTGAGTTTTGTGGATCAGCCGGTGGGCACCCGTTTCGACGTCGTCCTTCCTACCGCGCTGCTGCTCGGTTAGTCCCGTCACGCGACCGTCAAATTCCTTGTGCCGATGCGCTTGCAATGCCGGACGGCCCCATGTATGGCTCTGCGCGTTCCGCCGGACTTGTCGTCCGGCCTGCGCGCCCGTAGCTCAGCTGGATAGAGCATCAGACTACGAATCTGAGGGTCGGACGTTCGAATCGTTCCGGGCGCGCCACTTATCTCATTGAAATATAAAATTTAAGAGGAAGTCTTCGGGCTCCCATTTGTGCATTCTTCTAGCAAGCGCATAAGCAATGCGACGGTGTTTCGATGCGGCCGGCCTCAGATGCTCCACTATTTCTAGGCCGTCCAAGAGCTGGAAAGCGCTTGGGTGGACTGGTTGCACGACGTTGCATTTCCCACGACGCGAAAGATTCTAGCCTGGCGATATGCGCTTCACTGTCGGCCTCTGCTACCGCAGCGAGAGCCATATCGACAGCGACGTTATGCCGGCGGCGGGCTGAACGGCTTCATCGACGGAAGGTATCTTCGGGTCGATGGTTATTGGGTGTTGTGATGCTGCGTGCGTTTGCTACCATCGGGGAGAGGGCGCGACGCTCGCGTCAGATCGTGATTGATTTCGCTCCCCTTTCGCCATTTGGAGGTAAACGTGACTGGGTCTCTTTCGCTCTTACAAAGGGCGACACCTGCGGATGTTAAGACTTCGCCATATCCCCTGCTGGTCCTAGACGGCGCCCTGCCAGTGGAGCTTTACACGGCGCTGGAAAAGTCGTTCCCCTCCACGCTTGCGATGGGAGTATATGACAAAAAGAACAATCATCGCTGGAACTACAGTAACTCTAAAGCAAGGCGGAACTGGCTTATTCCCCAGATTTGGAAGCAGTTTTTAGCATATCACTCGTCGCAACAATTCTATGATGAGATCATTGCACTGTTCGAAGGTCCCATCAAAAAGGCGTATCCCGGCCGTTTCGAAAACGGCGAGCTTGGCAAAATGCGCGCGGGCGCTCGGAATGTCGACCCAGAGGGGAGCCGCGACGTGTTCCTTGACGCAATGATCTCTGGAAACTCCCCTGTGACGGTCGCAAACTCGGTGCGCACAACCCATGTCGATGCAGGCGACAAGCTATTCTCAGGCCTTCTATACATGCGGCCGGATGGCTATGACGCTATTGGAGGCGACCTGACCATCAGCCGTTTCAGGCCGGAATATACGGCAGACAAGATGGCAAATTTCAGAGGACAATACGTCTATGATGAGGACCGTGTAGAGGTCATCGAGACCGTGCCTTACGCCAAGAATCGGCTGGTCCTTTTCATCAACACGCTCGACTCTCTGCACGGGGTGACCGTTCGGCAGCCGACCCGGCATCAGCGCTTGTTCGTGAACCTGGTCGGCGAAGTCGATCCGCCGCTTTACGGCCTCTTCGGTAAGAACTGAACCCAAGACCAACCAACTGCCAACATGCCCACGTCAGACTTTCAAACACTGTCAGGATCGGGCAGTCGCGGAGCGGTGATTTTCCGAATGCCAGAGCGAAGCGCATCCCCGTGAATGCCGCCTCACTGACCTGCAGAAAATCGCAGTTCCGAAAGCAGCCTGAATTCAGCAGTTTGAGAACTCGCGTCGCGCCAAAATGTGCAAAAATGCGCGAAACCAGCCGAACCAGAACGCGGGCAGCCCGGGGAATTCGCCTTGGAGAGATCCGAATTGCCACCCCACATCGCCCCGGCTAGGCAGAGACGTGAAACCCCCGTTTACCGATGCGAAGGAGATCAAGTTGACGCCGCCTTCTGACCGCTCAACAGTACCTCAAATGATCTCATATCCGAAGTCTGGAAAAACCTGGCTAAGGTACGCGTTCAAAATAGCGGGTGTCCAATGCCTGACAACTCATGCTGGCTACGGCTCAAACACTAAAAGTAAAAATTTCGGACGTACATTTTCAGGATTGTCAAATCTGCCGACAGTTAATAGAGGAATCCTGCTCATAAGAGATCCTATAGACACTGCCGTATCGCTATATTTCCAGATTCAGCTGCGTGATATGCCCGATACTGGATTGGTCAGGACAGCACGGCTTGTGCTTGGTCGACGGATTCCTCCGAAAGACCTTGTGACTTTTCTTCGCCACCCCGGCTTTGGGGTAAAAAGGGTTTGTCAATTCAACAGGGCGTGGATCGACCATGTCGGTTCAGATTCACGTTTCATTATAGTAAAGTACGAACTGATACGCCGTTCACCTGATGTGGAGTACAAAAGAATACTTGACCATATCGCGCCAGGACGCGGCTTTGACATAGAGAAAATTGTTAGAGAAACTTCATTTGAAGTTATGCGGAAGGTGGAAGAGTCAACCAACGATCAATCGCTAATGCTTGGCGCAAAAGGTAAAGATGATCAATCCAGAAAAGTAAGGCGCGGAAAGATAAAAGGATACGTAGACTACCTCGATGCAACGCAACGCAGTGAATTTGAGAAAATCAGGGATGAATTTAACCTTACGGAGAGTGCGTAGAATAAGTGTGGCACCTCCTAATATGTTGATCGTTACCGTGTAGGCGTAAAGTCTATCCTCGGTCTGCGATTGGGTGCCAGCGACGTGGGAAGGGGCACCCATTGTCGCGCAAATGAAGACAGAGCGCCCTGAGCGTGAGCCTGTTTTTGGCCGCTACGGACGCGCGAAGTTGATTGACGTAAGGCCGGGGTGTCACCTTCACCTTCACCTTCACCTTCACCTTCACCTTCACCTTCACCTTCACCTTTACCTCCACCTCACCTCCGCCGCCCAACCAGCCCCGACGAAAGTCCAAACCGAACGCAACTTGACAACGTGCCTCACCACTCAGTACCGTTCAGTATATGGTACGGTCGTTCCAAATATGGAACGAATGGAGGCGTGCTGAATGTCCGATCCAATATCCACACCCGTCCTCGAGGCGCGGCACATCACGCGCCATTTCGGTGCGGTCGTCGCCCTGGCGGATGCATCGCTGACGCTGAACAATGGCGAGGTGCTGGGGCTGGTTGGTGACAATGGCGCCGGCAAATCGACGCTGCTCAAGATCCTGAGCGGCATTGTCAGTGCGTCGAGCGGCGAAATCCTGACCGATGGCAAGCCGATCCAGTTGCGGCGCGCCCAGGACGCCATGGATGCGGGGATCGAGACGGTCTACCAGGACCTTGCGCTGGTCGACACGATGTCGGCGTACCAGAATGTTTACCTCGGTCGCGAGGAGCTTTCGACCAACCCCCTGGCCCGGTTCTTCAACCTCGTCGATGACAAGAAGATGCGAGCCAAGGCGCGTGATGTGCTGGACTCGCTCAAGGTCAAGGTGCCCTCGATCAATGTCAGCGTCAAAGGCATGTCGGGCGGCCAGCGCCAGTGCCTAGCGATCGCCCGCGCCCTCCTCTGGGGGCGCCGCATCGTCATTCTGGATGAGCCGACTGCGGCACTTGGCGTACGCGAAACCGGGCAGGTGCTCGAAGTCATCCGCGACCTGAAGCGCCACGATGTGAGCGTGATCATCGTCAGCCACAACATGCAGCAACTCATGTCGGTTGCTGACCGGATCACCGTTATGCGCCTCGGGCGCTCAATCGCGACCCGCGTCGTCAAGGACACCCAGGTTTCAGAAATTGTTGGCCTCATCACCGGGGCAATTCCCGGCGACAGCGAGGAGGTCGCAAGACTAGCCGTCCCCGCATGAAGCCGGAAAAACCGGCCCGCGTGGGAAATCTAGACATATCGCACTCTAAGGGAGGAACCCCATGTTGCGTAAGTTTATGCGCGCTATCGCTGTGATGGCGCTATCTGTTCCGTTACTTATCGGCTTTGTCGGTGTCTCGGAAGCCCAGACCAAGTTCAAGCTCGGAATGGCCGTTGGCGGCAACACCTGCTGCGAATGGATGAAATCGCAGGGTGACGTCGCCCGCGCTATCGCCGAAAAGATGGGTTGGGATTACGTCGAGCTTTCCAACAACAACGATCCGGCAACGGCACTCAAGAACGCCCAGATCTTCGTCCAGGAAGGCGTCAACGCGGTTATCCAGTTCAACGGCCAGCCGACCGCCAACCCCGCAATCGCACAGGTCCTGAAGGCCGCCAATATACCGGTCGTCACCTATGACATCGCCGACCCCGGCATGTACTTCGTCGGCATCGACAACCTCGCAGCCGGCATTGCCGGTGGCGAGCAACTCGGCAAGCTGATCAAGGAAAAGTGGGACTGTAAGCCTGACCTCGTGATCTCGTCCGAGGGCGCCGGCGCCGGTATCGTCAACGAGTGGCGTACGGGCGGCATGCGCACCGGCTTCAAGAACATCTGTCCGGACCTGCCTGCTGACAAGTACGTCTCGTTCGAAGGCGGCGGTGACGCAACCGGCGGCCTGCCGGCAGCGCGTGACCTGCTCGCGGCCCACCCCGATGCGGTCAAGATGGCCGTAGTCGGCCTGAACGACGGCGGCGTGCTCGCCCTGATCAATGCTGCTGAACAGCTCGGCCGCGCCGATGGCGTCATCGGCTGGGGCCAGGACGGCGCCTTCATCACCGGTGCCAACGTCAACCCGCATCTTGCCGGGTCGGTGTTCTACTTCCTCGAAGGCTACGCCGTTTACGCCATCCGTGACGTGATCGAGCCGATCTCCAAGGGCAACATCCCGCCGCTCAAGGCCGACGCCGGCGATCCGGCTTCGCGCATTGAACCCTGCCCGGTTTCTGCCGAACAGGCCAAGGCCGTGCCGGATATGCCGGAACGCGTCAAACAACTGCTTGCTGCCCCGGTTGGCACGACTGAATACTCGCTGTTCTGCCCCAACAAGTAACCTCTGAACACGAGCAGGCCGATGTCCCTTGATCGCACCATGGAAGCCGCCCCAACGGCGATGCCGCTGAAGGTTCGCTTCCAGGGCTGGGGCACCGGCCTGCTACTCCTCGCCGCGTGGCTGCTGCTGATCGCAGCCACCGGTCTCTATCGCCACGACTTCCTGTCGCATCAGACGGTACTGGCGATCTCTTTCACCATGTCGATCGTTGGCGTGCTGGCCATCGGGCAGGGCCTTGTTGCCATCTCGGGCGGCTTCATCGATCTGAGCCAACCCGCCGGGCTGATCATTGCGAGCCTCGTCACCGTACGCCTTTCCGAGGCTGGTATGCCGCTCTGGATCGTCGCCATCGGCGCAGTACTCGCCGGCATGGCCTGGGGCGTCTTCAATGCGTCGATCATCGTGTTTGCCAAGCTCAACCCGGTGATCGTGACGCTCGCCACCAATTTCATCGGCCTCGCTGTGCTGTTCCTGGTGTTCCAGCTGGCGCAGGTGCCGCTCAACGGCGAAATTTACAATTTCGGCCGCGCCAGCTTCCTTGGCCTGCCCGCCATTTTCTGGCCCATGGTCGCGCTGGTGCTGATCGTCGGGTTCCTGATACCGCGCACCCGCTATGGCCGCCGCGCCATCGCAGTGGGCGGCAATCGCACTGCCGCCAAGGCACGCGGCATTTCCCTCCGCGCCACCCGCTTTGCCATCTTCACCGCCGCTGGTGGGTTTGTCGGCTTCGCCGCGGTGCTGTTCGCAGCGACCGCCGGCCCGTTCAACCCGGGCTCCGGCAATACGCTGCAGCTCAACATCATCGCTGGGGTGATCCTCGCCGGTATCTCGCTCGCCGGTGGACGCGGCAATTTCTGGATGCTGCTGCTGAGCGTCGGGTTCCTCTCGACCATCCCCACCTCACTGGTGTTCTTCGGGCTGAGTTCGGACACCCAGTCGATCTTCCAGGGCCTGATCCTGATCATCGCCGTGGCCTTTGACGGCCTCCGCGCCCGGAGGGGCACACCGTGACCGATACTACCGCCAACAACGCACCAACGCCGAGCTACGTGCTGGCCCACCACCCGGTCCGTGACATGCTCACTGGCTCTGTCGCCAGCATTGCGTTCACCTTCCTCGCGGTACTGGCCGTCGGGCTGCTCTGGGTCGGGCCGAAATTCCTCAGTTTTGGCAACATCTCGATCATCGGCTCGTTCCTGATCGTGCCGCTTGTCGTCGGCGCCTTCGCCGGTTTTGCGCTTCTGTCTGGCGTTGTCGACCTCTCGATCGGCTCGATGGTCGGCTTTTCTTCCTCGCTGTTCGGGCTGCTCCTGACCATGGGCTGGGACCCGGCGTTTGCCGCACCCGTCACCCTCGCTGTCTGCCTTTGCTTCGGAGCCATCAACGCCATCGCCATCGTCGGTTTTGGCGCAGAGGCGATCGCCGCGACGCTCGGCATGCTAGTCGCGCTGCGCGGCATCTCCTGGGTACTGCTCGGCTCGCAAGGCGCCATCTTCTCGTTCAACGCCAACCTGTTTGCGCTGATCAATCAGCCGGTGTTCGGGCTGCCGCTGTTCTTCCTGCTCGCTATTGTCCTCACCATCATCGCAGCCATCATCGTCTCCAAGACGCGCCTTGGCAGGCATGTGCAGGCCGTTGGCGGTGATGACCGGGCCGCGTCGCGCGCCGGAATTTCTGTGCGCCGCGTGCGTGTGACGGCACTGCTGCTCTCAGCCTTTGGTGGCGGCCTCGGCGGCATCATCTATGCCGGCCAACTCGGCAGCGCCGCCCGCGCCACCGGCGTCGGCCTCGAGTTTCAGGTCTACGCGGCGCTGATGATCGGTGGCTACTCGATCCTCCGCGGCGGGGTCGGCAATCCTATCGGCGGGGCGCTGGGGCTGCTTGCTGTGGCAGGCGTTGCCAACATCTTGGACCTTAAGGCCATCAGCCCCTATTTCGTCAACATCATCGTCGGGTTACTGCTGTTGGCAGCAGTCCTCCTCGACCGTTTCCGTGGCGGCGACGCCTACGAATGACTTCATCGGTAACTTTATTTCGACAAGGCCAAAGCAAGTGAAAATCACCGACATCAGAATCAAGACCTTCAAGACCTGGGCCGACCGCTGGGACGTGGGACACGCCCTGCCGGTGCCCAAGGCGGACCTGATGCAGACGGTCCTCGCCATCGAAACCGACGAAGGCGTCACCGGCTATTATTTCGGTGGCGGCTCGCACGGCGACGCCGAAGGTCTGAACGTCGTCGACCAGCAGATGATCCGCGGCCGCATCCTGCCACTATTGAAGGGACAGGATCCGCTCGACCGCGAAATGGTGTGGAAGTGGCTCTGGGTTGCGAACATTCCGGAGAACGTCGCCAGCGTCATTGATAACGCGCTATGGGATCTCGCCGGGCGCAAGTTCAACACCCCGGTCTATAAGCTGATGGGCGGCGCCGGCCGCGAAAAGGTCAAGGCCTACGCTTCCACCTACCCCAATATCGGCGTGCCGCGCGTCTATGCCGAGCATGCGCTTGCCTGCAAGAACGAGGGCTACCAGGCCTACAAGATCCATCCGCACTACTTCTGGAACCCGGCCACCGGCCAGCCGACGCCCGGCCGTCCATCCAACATCAAGGCCGATATCGAAACCTGCCACCTCGTGCGCGAGGCGGTCGGCCCCGATTACGTGCTGATGTTCGATCCCTGGGGCACTTACATGACCATGGAAGAGGCCATCCAGGTCGGCCGCGAGCTCGAAAAGCTCAACTTCTACTGGTACGAGCATCCGATGCCGGAATACCGGGTCGAGAGCTACGTGCGGCTTTCCCGCGAACTCTCAATCCCGATCCTTTCGCCCGAGATTGTCGCGGGCGGTGTGTTCTCCCGCGCCGAATGGATCCTCCGCGGCGCCGGCGACATGAGCCGTATCGACGTCGTGCGTGGCGGCATCACCGGTGCCAGGAAGACCGCAATCGTCGCCGAGGCCTATGGCCTCCGCTGCGAAATGCACATGGCCGGCTGGGGCAACCTGCAGGTCATCGGCGCGACCTCGGAAGACACCTCGGAATACTATGAAAAGGGCCTCCTCGCGCCCGGCGTCGACTATGATGCCAAGCACCCCTACCTCAAGAACACCTGTGACGCGATCGACGCCGAGGGCTATGTGCACATGCCCACCGGCGCCGGAATGGGCTACGAAATCGACTGGGACTATATCGACGACAACCTGATCGATCCGTTGGCGCTCGAGAAGAAGTTCTGGTAGGCGCCCAAGCGAAAGGTCGCAGATGTCGAGTATCAAGCGCAGCGTGCAGGTGATGGAACTGCTGGCCAGAAAGAGCCCGCTGGGGGTTCGTGCTGTGGCGACGCAGCTCGGGCTGCCTTTGGGCTCGGTGCATCGGCTGCTGCTCGATCTCGAGGAAGAAGGCATCACCGAGCGGACGACAGCAGGCGAGTGGGAACTGTCCTTTCGCCTGCTGGAATTGACTGGGCTGCAGCTTGAGCGCATCGAGCTGCCGCGCCTCGCCCGGCCCTATGCCGAAAAAATCGCCCACGACACCGGCGAGACCGTGAACCTCAACGCCCTCAGCGGCCGACACGGTGTCTGCATCGACAAGGTACGTGGCAATGAGCGTATGCAGCTCGATATGCGGATAGGGTCGCGCGGTCCGATGCATTGCGGGGGCGCCGGCAAGGCGATGCTGGCCTACATGTCGCCCGAAGAACAGGCCAAGGTCTTTGAGCTGCCGCTGACTGCGTTGACGCCCAAGACCATCACAAATCTAGATGACCTGAAAGCCGAACTCGTCCGCATTCGCGCCCGTGGCTATTCGATCGACGACCAGGAAGTTGTGCTGGGCGTCTACTGCGTCTCGGTCCCCATCCTTGATCGCAACGGCCATCCAGCGGGGTCGATGAGCATCACGGGGCCATCGATCAAGAAGCCGGGGCCCGAGATCGAGCCGAAAGTCGCTATGCTCAACGAGGCCTGCGGCGCCGTTAGCCGGCGCATCGGTTATCTCGGGGCGTGGCCGCTGCTGACGCCCATTTCTCAAGTCGCATAGCGCGTTATCTGGACCAGGGAGTGCCGCAATGCGTATCGCATGGGTGATGAAGCTGAAGCCCGGCAACGAGGCGATCTACAAGCAGAGGCACGATGAGATCTGGCCCGAAATGCTGGCCAACATGCAGCGCGATGGCGTGCGCAACTTCTCGATCTACCGCTATGGGCTGTTGCTGTTTGCCTATCTCGAGCGCGACACCGCGCCGCCCGAAGGACAGCCGCATGATCCGGTGACCTTGCGCTGGTGGAAGATGATGGAGCCCTACATGGAATACAATTCAGACGGCACGCCATGGCAGGCGCCGGTCGAGGAAATGTTCCACGTTTTTTAGTCCTGTTATTACGCTCAAGAGTTGAGAACCCAGTATGTCCCTCCCCCCGCTGCATGGCGTCGTTCCAATCCTCGTCACTCCGTTCCACGAGGACGGCCGGATCGATGAGGAAAGCCTCGCCAACCTCGTCGAATTCAACATCCGGGCGGGCGTCCATGGGCTGGGCGTGGCGCTGGGCAGCGAGATCTTCAAGTTCACCGAGGCCGAGCGCGCCCAGGTTACGAAATGTGTGATCAAGGCCGCCAACAAGCGCGTGCCGATCGTGATAAATACCGGCGCTGCCGGCACTGATCTCGCGGTCGCCTATTCGAAGGCCGCCGAGGCCGCGGGCGCCGACATGCTGATGGTGATCCCGCCCTCCTTCATGCCGGTGAGCCCCGACGAGATATTCGACTATTACGTCGCCCTCGATCGCGCAGTGAACATCCCAATCATCCTGCAGGACGTGCCGCAGGCGCCCATCTCGCCCGGCCTTGCCCTGCGCATTGCCGATGCCTGCAAGACGGTGCGCTACATCAAGGTCGAGACGCTCCCGGTGACCGGCAAGGTCGCAGCCATGTCATCGCTGGCCGGCGATCGGCTGACCATTTTCGGTGGTGCCGGTGGCAGCTACTTCATCGAGGAGATGCGGCGCGGCGCACTTGGCACCATGCCGTTCTGCAGCCAGCCCGCCGACTTCGTTGCCGTCTGGGACGCGTTCCAGAAGGGCGACGAAGTGACCGCACGCCGCCATTTCGACCAGACGATCATGGCCATCAACCGGCTCGGCGCGCAAAGCGGCGATATCTTTTACGCCCTGCACAAGCGCTTCCTGAAGCGTCGGGGCATCATCCGCACAGCGGTGGTGCGCGGGCCCACCATGGCGATCGATCCGATCAGCGATCGCGAGATCGAAGAGTTGCTGTCCCTGTCCGTGCCGCAGGCGCAGTCCTTCCAGATGCTGGCCTGATCGACAAATGGACCCGTTCAAGCTCAGCAAACTCGGCCGCTCGAAAGTCATGCTGCCGCAATTGGGCTTCGGCGGGGCGCCGCTCGGCAACCTCTTCACGGTCGTGACGGACGACGAGGCCGAGTCGACGCTTTCCGGTGCCTGGGACGCGGGTATCCGCTTTTTCGACACCTCGCCCTGGTACGGTCGCGGGCTCAGCGAACATCGGTTCGGCCGCTTCCTCCGCCGCCAGCCGCGTCAGGAGGTGCTGCTATCGACCAAGGTCGGGCGCGTCTTCACTACCCCGGCCGATCCCGCCGCGTTTGCGAAAAGCGACCGCGCCTGGCCCAACGGCCTGCCGTTCGCCCACCATCACGACTACACCTATGATGGGATCATGCGCTCCTTCGAGGATAGCCTGCAGCGGCTGGGCATGGACCGGATCGACATCCTGATCATCCATGATCTCGACAGCGGCAATCTGGGCTCCGAGGCGCTGGTGACGGCCCACATGACTCAATTGGCCACCAGCGGGATGCGCGCCCTCGAAGAACTGAAAGCCAGCGGCCGCATCGCCGCGATCGGGGCCGGCGTCAACCGCCTCGGCACCATCCCGCGCTTTCTCGAAGTGCTCGATCTGGACTTCTTCCTCGTAGCGCTGCCCTACACCCTCGCTGAACAGCCGGTGCTGGATGAGGAGTTTCCACTCTGCGTGCAGCGCGGCGTGGGCGTTGTCATTGGCGGCGTATTCGCCTCGGGTATTCTGGCCACCGGCGCCGTGCCGGGCGCCAAGTACAACTATCACGACCCGACGCCTCAAGAGGCGCAGCGCGTGCGCGACATTGAGGCCACCTGCACACGCCACGGTGTGCCCCTCGCCGCCGCCGCCCTGCAGTTTACGCTCCACCATCCGCTCGTTGCTTCCGTCATCCCCGGCGGCATCCACCCCGATCAGGTGCGCCGAAACGTCGCCTCGATGCGGCACCCAATTCCGGATGCACTTTGGGCGGAATTGAAGCACCTCAGGCTGCTGCGAACGGACGCGCCAACGCCCTGACTTCAGGCAGAAATTTTTCCGCTGAGCGACGCAACCTCATGCGTGCAGGCGGAGTTATGTGACCTAGGGCTTTTCCTGGGGGACTTTGTGATTGAAGCTAATTTAAGCCGTGCGTACTCCCTTTTTGAGTTCATGCCCGGCTTTGTGGCCATCTTGCGCGGGCCGGATCACGTCTTCGAATACGTCAACGAGGCCTATCGCGAACTCACCGGGCTGAGGCAGTTTGTAGGCAACACGGTGCGGGAGGTGTTTCCCGACCTCGCAGGCCAGGGCTTCTATGAACTTCTCGACACTGTCTATGAAAGCGGCGAGCCCTTCGCCGCGCGGTCCATTGCGGTAAAGTTGGAGCGAGAGGATGGCGACCGGTTCGTTGACCTGCTCTACAATCCGACCCGTGACGCGAACGGCCTGATCGACGGCATCTTCGTGAGTGGATACGACACCACGGATGCCGCACGCGCTGAGCAACGATGGCGCGCCCTTGCCGAATTCAGTGAACGCCTTCGACTGGCGGACAGTCCCAACAGCATTCCCTACGAAGCAGCAGTGATCCTCGGGCAAAGCCTCGGGGTCAGCCGCGTCGGCTACGGAACGATCGATGATCCCACAGCGACACTCTATGTCGACAGGGACTGGACCGCTGAGGGCGTGGAATCGCTTTCCGGGGCAACCCAACTTCTCAGCTACGGCTCGTTCATAGAGAGTCTCCGCCGCGGTGAGTTCGTCGCGATCGAGGATGTTCGCCTCGATCCCCGAACCTCAATGGCATCGGAGGCCCTGGAAGCAAAGAGCGCCAGATCATTCGTCAATGTTCCAGTGCTCGAACACGGCAGGCTCGTCTCGGTACTGTTCGTCAATCATGCCGAGGTGCGGCACTGGCGCCCTGACGAACTGGAACTGATCAAGGATGTGGCCGAGCGGACGCGCACGGCGTTCGAGCGCGACCGCAACGAAAGCGCCAGGCGCCGCAGTGACGCTCGATACCGCACCCTCTTTGACGCCATCGAGGTCGGCTTCTGCATCATCGAGCTAAAGTTCGACAGCGACAACCGCAGCATCGACTATCGTCTCGAGGAAATTAACCCGGCTTTCGAACGGCAGACAGGTCTGCACGGCGCGGCCGGGAAGTGGGTCAGTGAGGCCGCACCAGGCCTCGAGCGGCACTGGTTCGATCTGTATGGCAGTGTCGCCCTCACCGGCGAGGCCATCCGGTTCGAAAATTTCGCCGGGGTGCTGGGCGGCGGCCGCTGGTACGAGGTGCACGCTTTCCCGGCTGGCAATTTGGGTGACAACCGCGTCGCGGTTCTCTTCAACGATGTCACGGCGCGAAAGGTCGCCGAGGAGCGGCTCCGTGAACTGAACACCACCCTTGAAGCCAGTGTGATTGAGCGCACCGCCGAGCGAAACCAGGTATGGACATTATCTCAGGACATGTTCGCCCGCGCGAACCTCGAGGGCATGATGTCGGCCGTCAGTCCAGGATGGACCCGGGTCCTGGGCTGGGCGGAGGCGGAACTGCTGAGCCGGCCCTACGCCACATTCATGCATGCTGACGACACGCAGCCGACGCTGGCCGCGCTGGCACGAATGGCCGAAACGGGACAACCGACCCGGTTCGAGAACCGCATCGCAACCAGCACTGGCGACTGGAAGTGGATCGAATGGACGGTCGTTCCGGAAGCTGAGGGCCGGAACTTCATCGCGGTGGGCCGCGACCTCAGTGAAGTAAAGACCCGCGATGAAGAGCTGGCCATTGCACAGGAGGCTCTCCGCCAGTCGCAGAAGATGGAGGCCGTGGGACAGCTTACGGGTGGGCTGGCGCACGACTTCAACAATATTCTTGCAGGGATCAGCGGCAGCCTCGAACTGATGAGCACTCGCCTGGCGCAAGGGCGCATCGCGGAACTTGATCGCTACATCAGCGGGGCAAGTGCGGCGGCAAAACGGGCGTCCGGTCTGACGCAGCGATTGTTGGCGTTCTCGCGCCGGCAGACACTCGATCCCAAGACGACCGACGCCAATGCGCTGGTGAACGGGCTGCTAGACCTGATCCACCGCACAGTAGGACCGGCAATAGAGGTAGAGACAGTTGGAGCGGCGGGCCTGTGGCCTACCTTCGTCGATGCCGGGCAGCTCGAGAACGCTTTGCTCAACCTCTGCATCAACGCGCGCGATGCCATGCCCGACGGCGGCAAGATCACCATCGAAACAGCGAACCGCTGGATGGACGCGCGCGGCTCCCGGGAGCGTGGCCTTGAGCCGGGCCAGTATATCTCGATTTGCGTGAGCGACACCGGCACCGGCATGCCGCCCGATATTATCGCGCGGGCCTTTGATCCGTTCTTCACCACCAAGCCGATCGGGCAGGGCACGGGCCTTGGCCTGTCGATGGTGCATGGGTTTGCTGGCCAATCCGGCGGCACTGCAAAAATCTATTCCGAGCTCGGGAAGGGTACCATGGTCTGCATCTATTTGCCCCGCCATGCGGGTTCTGAGGACGTCCAGGCAGTCGCAGATGAGTCAGCGGCCATTCCTAGGGCCCTGGGCACCGAAACGGTGATGGTGGTCGACGATGAGGCACTGATCCGCATGGTTGCCGTCGAAGCGCTCGAGGAGCTGGGCTACAATGTGATCGAGGCAGATGACGGCCCTTCGGCGCTGAAACTCTTGAACTCCGACGCGCGCATCGATCTGTTGCTCTCGGACGTTGGACTGCCGGGCGGCATGAACGGCCGCCAGCTCGCAGACGCCGCGCGTGTGAAGCGGCCCGAGCTGCAGATCCTCTTCATAACAGGTTATGCCGAGAACGCGGTTTTGAACCATGGGCATCTCGATCGCGGGATGCACGTTTTGACCAAGCCGTTCGAAATGGATGTACTGGCTCGCCGGGTGAAGGAACTGATCAGCGCCAACAGATGAGCCGGCCGTCAGTTCCTATCGATCAACCGGTAGCCAATCCCCGGCTCCGTGAGAATGAAGCGCGGATTGCCGGCGTCGTCGCCCAGCTTGTCGCGGATATGGCCGATCGCGATACGGAGATAATGGCTGTCCGCCTCGTGCGCCGGTCCCCACACCGCCGTGAGCAACTGGCGGTGGGTAACGAGGCGCCCGGCATGGTGCGCGAGGAGAGCGAGGACGTCGAATTCCTTGCGCGTCAATTTCACATCGTCTTCTCCCACCCGCACCAGATGGGCCGCAAGGTCGATGGTTAGCGCGCCGATCACGATGGTCGAGCGTTCGCTTTCGGGCGCCTTGCGGCTGCGGAGCAGGGCGCGGACGCGGGCGAGCAACTCCCCGGTCGCGAACGGCTTGGTGACGTAGTCGTCGGCCCCGGCATCAAGTGCGGCGATCTTTTCGGTCTCGGCATCCCGCACCGAGAGGACGAGGATCGGCACCTGACTCCATTCGCGGATCGCAGCGATCACTTCTTTGCCGTCGAGATCGGGCAGGCCGAGGTCGAGCAGCACCAGGTCCGGCGCTTCGGTGGCCGCTTTCTCGATACCCAACCGGCCGCGATCGGCCTCAATCATGGCAAAGCCGGCGCTCTCTATGGCGATCTTGAGAAAGCGCCGGATCGGGGTTTCGTCTTCGACAACGAGTATGCGAAACTCAGCCATGGGGGTCGTCCGGTGCCGCAGGAAGTTCGATCTCGATAATGGTGCCACGCCCAGCCGGCCCGGCCAGCGCCCGCACGCGGCCGCCATTGGCTTCAACGAACCCGCGCACGATGGCGAGACCCAAACCGGTGCCGGTCGGGCGCCTGTCGCCCTCTGCCACACGGTAAAACAGATCGAACACCTTGTCGCGCTCTGCGGCCGGAATGCCGGGTCCCTCGTCGGTCACCTGCAGCACAACGCCGTCGCGGCGTCCCGCAGCGCTGATGGCGATGGTCGAGTTCGCTGGCGCATACTTCACGGCATTTTCCAGCACGTTGCCGATCGCCTGCCCGATCAGCACCGGATCAACGTCGAGCTTGGGGAGGTCGGCCGGCAATGCCAGTTCTACCTTGTGCTGCGCCAGCACCCGCGCCAGATCGGTGCGCACCGCGCCGATCAGTTCGCGTAGGTCCGATGGCACTTTGCGCGGGCGCAGCGCGCCATATTCGATCCGCGTCATGTTCAAGAGGTTCTGCACATAGCGGTCAAGCCGCCGCGCTTCGTCGAGCCCGGTCTGGGTCAGTTCCAACCGGCTTGCAGCGGGCAGGGTGTCGTCGACAAGGCCTGAAAGCGCACCGATGATCGAGACCAGCGGTGTCCTGAGATCGTGGCTCAGGGAGTTGAGCAGTGCGGTCCGCAGCTTTTCGCCTTCGGCTTCGACGCGGAGGTTCTCGAGATCGGCCGCCATGCGGGTGCGTTCGATGGCGACGGCCACCTGATCCTCGACCGCCTGCAGCAACTGCCGGACCTCGGGGTCGGCGCCCCGCTTGGGATTGGCGAACTGCAGGCCAACTACACCCAGAAGGCTCGATCCAGATAGCGGCACGAACATCCAGCTCGAGGTGGGCAGCGTTGCGGTCCCGGCGCCGGCCGCCTCGCCCCGCTCGAAGGCCCAGCGGGCCGCAGCGACGGTGCGGGGATCGAGTTCCTCCTCGATGGTGGGGTAGCCCTGAACCTGTTCGAGTTCGCCCCCTTTGCTCGGCATCAGGATCAGCGAGCGGCAGTTAAGCGTTGCGGCGACATGGTAGGCGCCGGCATAGAGCACGTCATCGAGCTCGGATTTGGCCGCCACACGCTTGGCGAAATCGTAGAGCATCGCAGTGCGGCGCTGGCTGGCGCGCATCGCCGTCACCTGCGCCCTGAGGCGCCCGGCCAGCGTGCCGGTAAACAGCGCGCCGAGCAGAAACAGCACGATGCCGACGACGTCCTCGGCATGCTGGATGGTGAAGGTGTAGCGTGGGGCCGTGAAGAAGAAATTGTGGGTGAGAAAGCAGATGACGCTGGTGGCCAGCGCTGGCATCAAGCCGTAGCGCGCGCCGATAAACATCACAGTCACCATGTAGATGACAACCAGCGAGGTCGAGGGGACCAGCCCCCATAGATCGATTGGCAGCGCGATCAGGGTCGCGATGGCCGCCCCGATGGCCCCGGCCAGCAGCGATTGCCAGCTGATGGCGAGATCGATGCGCGGTAGCGCCGAAACACGGGACCGGTTGCCCTCGCCGGCAACGATCGTCACCTCGAAATCGGTTGCCGCATCGAGCAACTGGTCCGCCACCGGCTCGCGCAGCAAGCCAAGCGGCCAGCGGGCGCGAGGGCGGCCGATCAGCAGCCGCGAGACGTTGCGGGTGCGCGCAAAGTTGATGAGCTCTGACGCCGCGCCGCGATCGACATGCAGCGTCGCGACCTCCGCGCCGAGTGTTTCGGCAAGCTGCAGCGCTTCGGTGGTCAGCCGGCGCGCCGTATCGGGCAGGGCCTCGTGGCGGGCTGTGATCACGGTGGCGACGATCCAGCCCACACCGGCCCGCTCGGCCATGCGCTTGCCGGCCCGCACCAGCGATTTGGCGAGCGGGGATTCGTTGATGCAGACGAGGATGCGCTCCTGCGTCGGCCAGGGCCCCTTGAGGGCGCTGGCCTGCATCAGCCGCACCATCTCCTCGTCGACCCGGCTGGCTGCTGTGCGCAGCGCCAGTTCGCGCAAGGCGGTGAGGTTGGGCTTGGTGAAGAAGTTATCGAGCGCCCGCCCGATGGTGCCGGCGCGATAGACCTTGCCCTGGTGCAGCCGGTTGATCAGCTCCTCGGGCGGCAGGTCGATCACCTCGATCTCGTCAGCGCGCTGGAACACCTCGTCCGGCACCGTCTCCTGCACGCGCACCCCGGTGATCCGGGCGACCACGTCGTTCAGGCTTTCGATGTGCTGGATGTTGAGCGCGGTGATGACGTCGATACCGGCATCGAGCACCTCCATCACATCCTGCCAGCGCTTCAGGTGGCGGGAGCCGGGCACGTTGGAATGGGGCAATTCGTCGATCAGCGCCAGTTGCGGGCGGCGCGAGAGGAGCGCGTCGAGGTCGAACTCATCGAGCATCTGGCCGCGATACTCAACCTGCCGGCGCGGCAGCACTTCGAGACCGGCCAGCAGCGCTTCGGTTTCGGCACGGGCGTGGGTTTCAACAAGGCCCACCACCACATCTGCGCCTTCACGGACCCGCAGCCGGGCGGCCTCCAGCATCGCAAAGGTCTTGCCCACCCCTGGTGAGGCGCCAAGGAAGATCTTCAGCTTGCCACGGCCCTCTCCCCGCGTCGCAGCGAGGAGAGCTTCTGGGGTGGGGCGATCAGCTTCGGCCATAGATCACGGTTTCAGAGTGTCGAGCGCGAGATTGAGGGCGAGGACGTTCACCCGTTCTGCGCCAAGTATACCCAAATCCGGCCCCTGCACATGTCCCGTCACCAGCGAACGCAACTGGTCCTCGGGCAAGCCGCGCGCTGCAGCCACCCGCGATACCTGAATCAGCGCTGCCGCAGGCGAGATATCGGGGTCGAGGCCCGACCCCGAGGCGGTGACGAGGTCCGCCGGAACGTTGCTGCCGCCATAGACCGCGGCGCGTTCCTTGATAGCGTCGAGGAGCGGCTTGGAACTTGGGCCGTAGTTAGAGCCGGACGAGGTCGAGGCATCGTAATCCACGGCGGATGGGCGGCCATGGAAGTAGCGGTCGGTCTCGAATTTCTGGCCGATAAGCTCAGAGCCGATGGTCTTGCCACCAACATCGACGAGCGAGCCATTGGCCTGGGCCGGGAACAGCGCCTGCGCCGCCCCGGTCATCACGAGCGGGTAGGCGATGCCGGTGAGGAGCGTGAGGGCCAGGAGCAGCGTCACTGCCGGGCGAAGATTGGACAACATGGAAGCCTCCTTCAGGCGAGGTGCAGCAGGTCGACCAGGAGGTCGATCAGCTTGATGCCGATGAACGGGGCGATGAGGCCGCCCAGTCCGTAAATGGTGAGGTTACGGCTGAGCAGCGCCGAAGCCGACGACGGCACATACTTGACGCCCTTCAGCGCCACCGGGATCAGCGCCACGATCACCAGGGCGTTGAAGATCAGCGCCGAGAGGATCGCGGAGGCCGGGGTGCCCAGCCCCATGATGTCGAGCACGGCAAGTCCCGGGTAGGCCGTGACGAACAGAGCCGGCAGGATGGCGAAGTACTTCGCCACGTCATTGGCGATCGAGAAGGTGGTCAGCGCGCCGCGCGAGATCAGCAATTGCTTGCCCACCAGCACGATCTCGATGAGCTTGGTCGGATCGCTGTCGAGGTCGACAAGGTTGCCCGCCTCTTTCGCTGCGGCAGTGCCTGAGTTCATCGCCACCCCGACATCGGCCTGCGCCAGTGCGGGGGCATCGTTGGACCCGTCGCCGCACATGGCGACAAGGCGGCCCTCGGCCTGCTCGGCGCGGATCAGTTCGAGTTTCCGCTCCGGCGTCGCTTCGGCGAGGAAGTCGTCGACACCGGCCTCCGCTGCGATAGAGGCAGCGGTCAGCGGGTTGTCGCCCGTGACCATCACGGTGCGGATGCCCATCTTGCGCAGCTCGGCAAAGCGCTCGCGGATGCCCGGCTTGACCACATCCTTGAGATGCACCACGCCCAGAATGCGCGTGTCCTCGGCCACCACCAAAGGCGTCCCGCCGGACGACGCGATGCGGCGCACGATCTTGTCGAGCGCCGGCTCCATCTGGGCGCCAACGAAACGCAGCATCGCATCAGACGCGCCTTTGCGGATCGTCGTGCCGTCGACGAGATTGGCGCCAGACATGCGGGTCTGGGCGGTGAAGGGGACAAACACGGCATCCCGGGCAGCATCGGCGCGCACCGCGAACTTGTTACGGGCCAGCTCGACGATCGACTTGCCTTCCGGTGTGTCATCGGAAAGGGAGGACAGATACGCGGCCTCTGCCAGTTGCTGCTCAGAGACACCGGGCAGCGGGTCGAAAGCATCGGCCATGCGGTTGCCGAAGGTGATGGTGCCGGTCTTGTCGAGCAGCAGCACGTCGATATCGCCGGCCGCTTCGACAGCGCGCCCGGATTTGGCGATGACATTGGCCTTCACCAGCCGGTCCATGCCGGCAATGCCGATGGCCGAGAGCAGCCCGCCAATGGTGGTGGGGATCAGCGTGATGAACAAGGCTGCGAGGTAGATGACCGGAATCTGCGTGCCCGACCACATGGCGAATACCGGCAGTGAGACCACGACGAACAGGAACACCAGCGTCAGCGCAGCCAGCAGGATATCGAGCGCGATCTCGTTGGGGGTCTTGGCGCGCTTGGCGCCTTCGACCAGCGCGATCATGCGATCAAGGAAGGTGTTGCCGGGCGCTGCGGTGACCTTGACCACCAGCCAGTCCGACACCAGCCGCGTGCCACCCGTCACCGACGAACGGTCGCCGCCGGACTCGCGGATCACCGGCGCGCTTTCGCCGGTGATGGCGCTTTCATCGACCGAGGCGACACCCTCGATCACTTCGCCATCGGTCGGGACGATCTCGCCCGCCTCGACGAGGATCACGTCGCCCTCTTCGAGCGCAGCCGCATCCTTGGGATGGAAGATATCGCGCCGGCGTGGGTCGGCCAGCACCTTGGCGCGGGTGGTCGATCGAGTGGCGCGGAAGGCGTCGGCCCGCGCCTTGCCACGACCTTCGGCGATGGCTTCCGCAAAGTTGGCGAAGAGCACCGTGAACCACAACCAGACCGCGACCTGGATGCCGATTCCCAGCATCGGTGAGCCGATCACCGCGTCGCGGACGACGAGGATGGTCACCAGCACCGAGGTCAAGGCGGTGACAAAGATCACCGGATTGCGCATCAGTCCGCGCGGGTTGAGTTTCAAAACCGCCTGGCCGACGGCGCGGCGCAGGATCGGCCCGTCGAACAGACTGATTTCAGAGTTGGTCTTACTCATTTTGGATTGCCTCAAAAGCTCTGGCCGGCCGCGATCGATACCTGTTCGGCGATCGGACCCAGGGCGAGCACGGGGAGGAAGGTGAGCGCGCCGACGATCAGGATGGTCGCGACGAGCAGGGTGACAAACACCGGCCCATGGGTCGGGAACGTGCCAGCGGAGGCTGAGGCGGTCTTTTTGGCGCCCAGTGATCCGGCGATGGCAAGGATCGGGATGATGTAGCCAAAGCGCGCAAACAGCATGGCGACGCCCATCCAGGCATTGTGCCAGTCGACATTGGCGGTGAAGCCCGCAAAAGCCGAGCCGTTGTTGCCGGTGGCCGAGCTATAGGCATAGAGCAGCTCGGTGAGCCCGTGCGGCCCGGCATCCTGGACGCTGGTTTGGGCGGTGCCGAAAATGATGGCGAGCGCCGAAAAGGCCAAGACGCCGATAGGCATGATCAGCAGCGTCAGCGCCGCGAGCTTGATCTCCCGCGCCTCGATTTTCTTCCCCAGATACTCGGGCGTGCGCCCGACCATCAGCCCGGCAAGGAACACCGTGACGATCACCAGGAGCAGCATGCCGGTGAGGCCCACACCAACGCCGCCGAAGACCACTTCACCCAGCTCGATATTGAGCATGGCGACCATGCCGCCCAGCGGATTGAAGCTATCGATCATCGCATTGACCGAGCCATTGGACGCGGCAGTCGTGGCTTCTGTCCAAATGGCCGAGTTGGCGATGCCGAAGCGGACTTCCTTGCCTTCCATATTGCCGGAATTGGCGGCGATATAGGGGGCATGGAGCGGGTTGGTGGCGATCTCCGAGGCATAGATCCCGGCAAAGCCTAGAACGAACAGCACGCCCATGGCCGCAAGGAGCGCCCGACCCTGCCGCTTGTCACCGACCATGCGGCCGAAAGTGAAGCAGAAGGCCACCGAAATGGCGAGGATCGATACCATCTCGAGGAAATTGGCGATCGCCGTCGGGTTCTCGAACGGATGCGCCGAGTTGACGTTGAAAAAGCCACCGCCATTGGTGCCCAGCTGCTTGATTGCCATCTGGCTCGCAACCGGCCCCACGGCGATGGTCTGCTGGCCGCCTTCGAGTGTCGTTGCGACGAGGTTGGGCGACATGGTCTGCGGCACGCCCTGCCAGACCAGCACCAGGGTCAGGATGATGGCGATGGGGAGCAGGATGTAGAGCGTCGAGCGCGTCATATCGGCCCAGAAATTGCCGATGGTCTTCACCTGATTGCCCGCGAGCCCGCGGGCAACGGCCGCCGCGACGGCCATGCCGGTCGCTGCAGACACGAAGTTCTGCGTCGTCAGTCCGGCCATCTGGCTGAGGTAGGACATGGTGGTTTCGCCACCATAGGACTGCCAGTTGGTATTGGTGACAAAGGAAATGGCCGTGTTGAACGCCAGGTCCGCCCGCAGCCCGGGCAGGCCCTGCGGATTGAACGGCAGCAGGTCCTGGAACTTGAGGATCCCGAACAGCAGCACGAATCCGGCCGAGTTGAAGGCCAGCATCGCCAGCGCATAGGCGCTCCAGCTCTGGCCCTTTTCAGGATCGATGCCAGCGAGCCCGAAAAAGGGACGCTCTATTGCCGAGAGGAAGCCGGGCTTGCCCGCATAGATCCGCGCCATATAGGCGCCGAGCGGGATGGCGATGGCGAGCGTGACGGCGCAATAGAGTGCAAATTGAGTGAGGTCGGATGTCATGACGCCCTCAGAACTTTTCGGGGCGGATCAGCGCCGCCAGCGCATAGACGAGCACCGCGGCTGCAAACAGTAGGCCAAGGAAGATGTCGAGGCTCATCACAGCCTCCTAGCGGCGTTGACGGCCAGCCAGAACAGGCCAAAGCCTCCGAGCCCACCACCGAGGTATAAGAGATCAGCCAACATCGAACACTCCATCGACTTATGATGGAGCGGGCCTACGCCCTGGCCGCGTAAAGGCTCTAGGGCGATTTGCTGAGTGGTGCGTAAAGCCGTCGTAAAGATGCTGGGGGAAGGGGGCGGTGCCCCGAAAGGAAACGGCCCGCCCTCTTTCGAGAACGGGCCGTTTCAGCTGTGACTATGGACGACTAGAGCTCCGGCTTCACATCCGCAAGCTGCGCCAGCTTGACCTGGGTGAGCAGGCTAAGCTCGTCATAGACGTTCCATTCGTCGACGATCTTGCCGTTCTTGTAGTGGTAGTGGGTCATGCCCATGACCTGGACGCGCTTGCCGGTTGGGTGTTCGCCAAGGCTCTGCAGGATCCCGTAGCCAAGGTGATGGCCCTCGATGATCCAGCGCACGGAAACCTTGGTGCCACCCTCTTCGCTGTCGACCGAGCAGACATATTGCGGCGAATACGACGCGTCGGGCAGCGAACCGATGAGACCCAGGTGCTGGTGCGTCACGGCGGCAACGCCATAGAGCTCCTTCATCATCGGGCCGTGATACTGGCAGGTCGGCGCATAGACGTCCTTGATCTTGCCGAACATGCGCTTGTTGAACACCTCGTGCAGCCAGCGCAGCGTTTCGGCTTCAAGCGGGGTATTGGCGAGCGAGGTGTCGGCTTCCGCCTCTGGTGGATACTGGCCGAGGAGGCGCCGGTTCTCGCCGATATCGAGCGAGGTCTGGCCCCGGTCGAGCGCCGACTTGGCAAAGCGGGTCGCAAACGCATCGAGGTCGAGCCCGAGCTGGCTGATGATGGCGGCGGTATCGGCCACCACCCACTCGCGATAGATCTTGTTGTTGATGATCATGCAGTCAGCGATCGTGCGCGAGACGAACGGCCGACCCGTCGGCTGGCCGAGATGGCCGAACTGGGTATGGCGGCCTGAGCCGGTGACGAGGTGAGAGGTATAGAACCCATCCTTGTCATTGCCGTTCCAGATCACCTGGGTCGCCATGCCGCGCCGCTCAGGGAACGAGACGAGGCGCTGGATGGTGTCACGCACCACGTCCTCGCGGTTATAGATCGTCCCCATCGTGCCATAGAGCACGCAGTTATGGGTGTAGTGGGTGTAGATCAGACCGATATCGCGCTCATCCCATATCTTGTGGGTGCAGCGCACGATGTAGTCGACGATGTCGGTATAGACCTCGTCGAACCCCTCCATCGACTGGCTGCGCGGCCGGTCGGTTGGCGCCAGCTCCGGGTAGTCGCGGCGCTCGACCTGCAGCACGCTTTCCGCGGGCGCGTCGATGCGGGAAATACGGGCGGGCTTGGCGCCCTTGTTGTCGTCGCTCATGAGAACTCCTTGGCAAGTCGTGATGTTCGAGTCGGTTGCGTCAGCCATTCGCGCAGCAGGCGCGCGACTTCGTCGGGCTGGTCCAGTGTCAGGTAGTGGCCGGCGGCCTCAACGATCGCCAGCGTTGCGCCAGGAATGGCGCCTGCAATTTCTGCGCTGAGCTCGGGCGGGCATATGCCGTCCTCCGCGCCGCACGCGACGAGGACGGGCATGTCGAGCAGTTCAAGCCGGGGCCGGCTGTCGACGCGGTCAATCGCCATCTCGATCTGGTCGCGGAAGGCATCCATCGGCGTGTCCGTGGCCATTTGATGCAACTGCGCCCGAAGCTCCTGATCGTTACGCCGATGCGCGGGAACTGACGTCTGCCAAACCCCGTCAATGTAGCTTGTGAGCCCCAGACGTTCTGCAATCGGAACCGTCGCACGCCGCGCTGCAGCCTTCTCCGACGTCAGGTCGCGCGCATTGCAGCCAAGCAGTGCCAGCCGTTCGACCCGTTCGGGTGCCTGTGCGACGACCTCAAGGGACATGATGGCCCCGAGTGAAAATCCTATCAGCGTGAAGCGCTGAGGAGCGGCCGCGAGGATAATCCTTGCCATTTCTGTCGCGCTTGTCGCTCCGGCCATTCGCATCCACGTACTGGTCATTCCAAGCCGCTCAAGCACCGGCGCGAACACTGTGTCGTCGGCAAGCGTTCCAGGCAGCAGGAGCAGCGGCAGTGTTTCGGATGCCATGGCGGGTTGGTCGAGCATAGGTCCAGCCTAGACCCGCAGGCCGGACGAGGCACGCAAATCCCAGCGTTGCGGTGAACGCTGCGTGGAACCGGCGGCAATCGTGTGTGGTCCCTGCATCTCGTGTTTCCGGCGGCTGCAGGCCGCGACCAAAGGCGAAATGCCTTGCTGAAGAAAACACTGGCAAAAACTGCATACGTATGCAAGAGGTTTCTTGGCCGCCTTTAGCAGGGGCCAGACCGGGCCTAGCCGGGCCCGCCCCGTCCATTCCGTCGCTTCGCAACTCAGTTCCGGAGGCTGAGCCGTCATGTCCAATTCCACCTTCGCCCCCACGGGCATCAGCTTCGTCAAAGCGCCGTCGCGCAACCAGACAACCGACAACGCTTCGGTCGAAGATCTGGTGGGCGAGATCATCCGCAATGTGCGGGAGAACGGCGACGCGGCAGTGCGGGACTATTCGCTGCGCTTTGACAAGTCCGATATTTCCGTCTTCGAAGTGAGCGCCGAGGAGCGTGAGGCAGCCCTTGCCGAACTGGCTCCCCAGACCCGCGCCGACACCGAATTCGCCATCGCCAACGTACGCCGTTTTGCTGAAGCCCAGCTCGCGACCATCTTGCCGCTGGAGATCGAAACGCTCCCCGGTGTGCATCTGGGCCACCGCGTCATCCCGATCGAGCGCGTCGGCTGCTACGTCCCCGGCGGCCGCTATCCGCTGCTCTCGGCGCCGATCATGACCATCGTGCCGGCCAAAGTTGCGGGCGTTGATGAAGTGATCGCGTGCCTGCCGCCCAATGCGCACCGCGCCATGATCGCTGGCTGCCACCTCTCCGGTGCCGATCGCATCTTCAAGATCGGCGGCGCGCAAGCCATCGCCGCCATGGCGTACGGCACCGAGAGCGTCCCCGCGGTCAACAAGATCGTTGGTCCCGGCAATGCCTTCGTCAACGAAGCCAAGCGCCAGGTCTTTGGCCCGGTCGGTATCGACCAGCTTGCCGGTCCTTCGGAAATCTTCATCGTCGCCGATTCCACCGGCGATGCCGAAATGATCGCCACCGACATGCTGGCGCAGGCGGAGCATGACGTGCGCACCCGCGTCGGCCTCATCACCACCGACCGGGCGCTGGCCGAAGCGACGCTGAAGCAGGTGGAAGCGCAACTCGCGACGCTTTCAACCGCCAATGTCGCCGGGACCGCCTGGAAGGACTATGGCGAAATCGTCGTCTGCGACAGCGAAGCCACGCTGATCGCCTATTCCGACCACGTCGCCGCCGAGCATCTGCAGGTTCACACAGCTGACCCGCACGGCATGGCCAAAAAGCTCCGCAATTATGGCTCGCTGTTCATCGGCGAGCTGGCGAGCGTCGTTTATTCCGACAAGTGCGTCGGCACCAACCACACGCTCCCCACCATGGGCGCTGGCCGCTACACCGGCGGGCTCTGGGTCGGCGCTTATGTGAAGATCGCGACGCACCAGTGGCTCGATGAGCGCGGCGTGAAGACAGTAGCGCCCCCGGCCGCCCGGCAGAGCGCCAGCGAAACCCTTGAAGGCCACCGCCGCGCCGCGCAGTTGCGGCTGGATAGGCTGCAGGCGAAACACTGAGCGTGCTGTCAGGAATCCTCCCCCGCCCGCGGGGGAGGGGGACCGCCGAAGGCTCAGCGCTCCAGAACGCGCTGGGCCGCAGCGGCGAGGGTCTCCTCTCCCCACTGATTTAGGCTCTTGCCGGAGAGCTCCGCTGCGAGAACCGCTCGGGAATGCACGTCTGGTCCGACCCGCAGCATGAGATTTCCCGAATAGGGCTTTTGCGGCGTCTTGTTCAGTTTCGCGCAGGCTTCGAGATAGTCGTCCACCGCTTCATGGAACGCAGTCTTCAGGTCCGCCACCGTGTCGGCATGAAACCCCACCACATCGCGGATGCCTGCGATGCGCCCGGTAAAGATCTCGTCTTCGGCATCGAACTCAAGTCGCGCCGAGTAGCCGCGATAGGTCATGACGTTCATGGCTTAACTCCGATAAGCGACAGGAACTCGCGCGCATCGCGCACCTGATAGCGCTTGGCTTCCTTGGCAGGATGCGGTCGGTGAAAGCTGGCGATATGTCCGCCGCTGACAAAGCGAACGCGAGAACCGTTGCCTTCAACGACAGTGCACCCAACGGCTATCAGCAGGCTTTCGATATCGGCCCACGCGATGGCGCCCGAGACCGGGTCCTTGAAAACGGCGGTCAGTGTTTTGCGCTGCTTGCTGTTCACCCGCCCAAAGATAAGCTTGCGCCGGTCGATCTGCAATCAAAAAGTGCAATCACTTAATCTGATCAGCCTCGATCCAAGCCGCCCGCAGTTTCTCCACCGTGAACCCAGGCGCGCGCGCGGCCTTGAGGATGGGCTGTTCCTTGCGGATGACGATATCGATGGCAGCGGGCATCTGCTCGATGTGGGCTGCGGGGATCACCACAGCACCATGACGGTCGGCGTGTACCAGGTCGTTGGGCTTTACCTGCATGCCGAACACCGTGACGGGGATGTCAATGTCGGTGACATGGACGAAGGCGTGGCTGGGGCCGACCGAGCCTGCCACCACCTGATAGCCGGGGTCGAGCATGCCGAGGTCGCGCAACACGCCATTCGTCAGCGTGCCGGCAATGCCGAGGCCCTTGTGCTGGGCCACCTGCATCTCGCCCCAGAAGCCGCCGATGCAGTGCGGCCAGTCGGTATCCTCGATGACGACGATATTGGGCCCTTCGCCGCTCGCCACATACTCATAATAGGCCATGCGCAGGGCCCGCACTTCTGCCGCCGGCTGCTGGGCCGGCGATGAAGCGCGGATGCGGGCGGTGCGGGCAAAGCCCACGATCGGTGGCAGGCTGGGATCAGCAGAAACCACCGGCGACTTGGTGAACCCCTCCGCCGTGCGCCCGCCCATCACGTGCTCAAGCGCGTTGCAGATGGTGGGCGTGTCATTGCGGCGGAGAATGGCAAGGGTGTCGGCGGAAATGCTCATGGTCTGCCTCAGTGCAGGTTCAGTCGGTCGCTGACGAGCCCGGCACCCTCTGCGAGGGCCGCGAGTTTCATCCAGACGATGGTGCTGTCGACGGCGCCGAACCCTGCAAAGGTCGAAAAGCCGCAATCGGTGCCGGCGATGACGCGGTCGGCGCCGACGATATCGACATAGTGCATCAGCCGCTCGGCGATCAGTTCGGGGTGCTCGACAAAGTTGGTGGTCGAGTCGATCAGCCCGGGGATCAGCACATAGTCATCGGGGATCTGCACCGACTTCCAGTCCACCCACTCATGGGCGTGACGCGGATTGGCGCCTTCGAACAGCAGGGCGCGCGGCTTGGCGGTCAGAAGGGTGGGCAACACCTTGCTGAGCGCGATATCGCAATTGTGCGGGCCCTCGTAATTGCCCCAGCACACGTGCATCCGAACTTTACTGCCATCGATATTGCGAAGCGCATGGTTGAGCACCTCGATGTGCCGGCCGGCCGCCTTCACGAACCCGGCGTCATCGAGATCCTTGTACATCATGTGGCGCCCGAGCCCGAGATCGGGGCTGTCGAGCTGCAGGATGAAGCCCGCGTCCACTATCCCTTCGTACTCGAGCCGCATACCTTCCGCGACGGCCTCGAGATAGTCGTCCTGCGTCTTGTAGAATTCGTTGGGCTGGAACAGCGCAATAACGCCCGGCGTGGCCGAGTTCATGAAGCCAAGCTCGTACCCGTGCGTATCGAGCGCGGACTGGAAATTGGCGACATCGTCGTGCAGCGGCTGCAGGGTCTTGACGGTGATCTCGCCCACACATTTGGGGCGCTTGTAGCTGGGGGTGCCGCCTGATCGCGCTTGTCGCTCGAGAAAGCTCGGCACCAGCTCCAGATCCCTTGGCGGCTGCCGGGCGCTGTCGCCAGCAAACCCGGTGAGACGGTCCTTGATATAGGTGGCATAGCTGATCTTGCTCATCTCGCCATCGGACGGCAGGTCAACGCCCGCCGCCCTTTGCTTTCCGACGATATCGCCCACCGCTGCGGCCACGATGCGGTTGAACCCGGCCTCCTCGACGGGCACCCCGCCCTCGCGCGCAAAGACCAGGTCCGTGACCTGCTTGGACCGTGGGAGCGAGCCGACATGGGTGGTGCGAATGCGGCCCATTACTCGGCCGCCACGCGGTTGTCGGCAAACACCGGGGCCGCCGGACTGGCCGCACCCCGCACGACAAAGGCGATGACGTCAGCCGAGGTCGGGTTACGGAAGCCGTGGGCAAGCCCGACGGGGACGGTGAGCGTGTCACCGGCACCCATGATCAGCTTGCCGTCAGCCCAGGTCACCTCAAGCGTGCCAGACTGAACGAAAATCACTTCTTGTTCGGCGCGAGTATGAGCCGGGATGGTGGCGCCGGTTTCGAGCTTCAGCCGGCGCAGCGTGAAATCGTGCTTCCAGTGTCCTGAGATGGGGCCTGCCTTGAAACCGTCAGTTGCATCGACATCGCCGATCACCGGCGCTTCTTCGGCGCCCGGACCTGCCAGTGGCGAGTTCGGGTTGCCTTTGATGTCGCTGGCCTTGATGGCGTATTTCACCAGTTCCGTAAGCGGTGGGGTTGCCAGTTCCTTCAGTTTTTCTGCCGTCGGCGGCTGCTCGAGTTCGGCACCCTCGGGCACCTTTTCGCCCAGCGTCGTATCGATCAGCTTACCGCCCTTGAGCAGCTTCAGGCCAAAATCCTCGGCCATCTTGAACACCGATGGCGCCCAGACCACCTTGCCGGGATCGTCATGACCGAGAACGACGTAGAGGAAACCGGTACCCTCATCGCGTTTTTCAAAGCCGCGGAACATGTGGGTTGGCACCGTGGCGACGTCGCCCGGCTCCACATCGATATAGCCTTCGTCCTTGTTGGCGCCAAAGACGAACCGCCACTTGCCGGTATGAACGACGAACGTCTCGGCGGTCAGGTGGCTGTGCTGGCTGTTGGTGCAGCCAAAGGGCTGGCGTGCCGCGCCGACATTGAAGCCGTGCGCCTCGGGGATATGCACCACCTGCGCCGGGTTCTCGGAAACGCCCGGCCCGATGATGGTGAAGTTTTCCTTGCGGTCCGAACCGGGCGTCCGCGCGTCGATGAAGGCGTTGCGCAGCCCCTTGAGGTCGGCATAGCGAACGAGGCGCTTTTCCATCGCCTCCTGGGTCCATTTGGTCATGGGAAAGTCCTTTCGATCATAGCTTGGATGCGTGGCAGAGCGGTTTGGAACAGTTTTGCGTGAGACGGCGCATTCGTATGCACAGCGCGCGCTGACAACAGGCGGGTCATGACGTGCTCTCCGGTCGATAGAGCCGGCGGTCGTCTACGGTAACGATGCCGGACTTCGGCAGCCGGGCCGACGTGCGCACCACCATTTCGCCGGCGATCACCTTGTGATGGGCCTCGATCTCGCCCGACGCGATCTGGTCCATCAGGATGTCGACGGTCGCCTCGACCATTCCTTCGATCGGCTGGGTCACCGACGTGATGCCATAGGAGGGCCAGCGGGCCGGGCCGACATCGTCATAACCGACGATCGACAGATCGTCCGGGATCGAAAGCCCGAACTCGTAGCGCGCCACATCCATCACGGCGACAGCCATGTGGTCATTGGCAACGAAGATGGCCTCGGGGCGCTGCGGGAGCGACAGCAGTTCGCGGGCAGCGGCCTCAGCGTCGGTGCGGCTATAATTGCCGGTACGGATTTCGATGTCGGTGACGCCGTGGGCGCTCAGTCCCTCGCGAAACCCCGCGAAACGGTCGCGATTGGTCGATGAGTTTTCGAGGCCCGAAATATAGCCAAAACTCTTGTGTCCGCCTGCGATCAGGAACTCTGCGATCCGCCGTCCGCCCTCGCGGTTCCTGGTGGTGACGGACGAGGCGGTGTCGCGCTCGGTGGTCCGGTTGAACAGCACCACGGGAATGCCCGCGACCGTGCATTCCTCGGAAAGTTCGGAGGACAGCGAGGTCGAGGCGAGAATGATCCCGTCGACGCGATACTGCATCAACTGATCGAACACCGGATCGCTGTCGCGATCCATGAAGCCCGTGAACAGCAGCAAATGGTAGTTTTCGGCCGCGAGCCGGCGGCCAAGCTCTTCGAGCACGTCCGGATAGAACAGGTTTTCGAGATAGGCCATCACCACCGCGATGATGCGCGAGCGGTTGGTGATCAGCGAGCGGGCGATGGCATTGGGGCGGTAGCCAAGTTCCTTGGCAGCAGCCAGTACTTTGGCACGCGTTTTCGATGAGATCGACGCCCCGGGCGTAAAGGTACGCGATACTGCCGACTGGCTGACGCCAGCGTGCTCTGCCACCTGAGATGAGGTGACGGGGGACTTCTTGGTTATTCCGATGTCCATCCGCCATCCACCATGAGTGAGGATCCCGTCATCATCGCAGCGGCATCTGACGCGAGGAACACGACCGGCCCCATGATATCCTCGATGCGCCCCAGCCGGCCCAGCTTGATCTTGGCGAGTACCCAGGTCCGGAATTCAGGGTCGGCAAGGGTCTTCGATGTCAGTTCGGTTTCGATAAAGGTCGGGCAGATCGTATTGACGCGGATGTTATGCGGTCCGAGTTCAATCGCCATGGCTTTGCTGAGGCCTTCCACCGCGAATTTGCTGGCGGAATAAACGGCGCGCCGCGGCCCGCCGACATGACCCATCTGCGACGAGATGTGGATGATCGAGCCGGGCCGCTGGGTCTCGATCAGCCGTGCAGCAACCGCCTGGGAAACGAAGAGTGCGGACTTGAGGTTGAGGTCCATCACCGCCTGGTAGTCAGCCTCGGTGATCTCGAAAAAGCCCGAGTGACGCGCGCCGCCCGCAGAGTTCACAAGGATATCGAACGGTGCCACCCCGCCAATGAAAGCCTGCACGGCGGCGACATCGGTAACGTCAAGCACCGCGCCGGCCGCTGCCCGCCCCGCTGCCTGCAGCGCCCCCGAAGTGGCTGCAACATCGGCGGATGTACGCGACACCACTGTCACATGCGCACCGGCTTCGGCAAGAGCCACCGCTGCGCCAAGCCCGATACCGCGCGTTCCGCCGGTCACGAGGGCGCGCTTGCCGTCGAGACGCTGGTTCGGGGTGCGCGGCAGGATCATTGCATTACTCGGCGGCGGTCCGCGGTGTTGCCGCGGTGGCATAGGGAATATTGCGGCGACCATAGCGGCGGACGCGGATATTGCCCTGTTCGGCATGGCCGACAAAGCCCTCAAGCATCGACAGGCGCGACGCATATTCACCGATCATTGCCGAGGCCTCGTCTGTCTCGACGATCTGCCAGGTGCAGGTCTTGAGGAACTTGCCGACCCACAGTCCGCCCGTATAGCGCGCCGCCTTCATGGTGGGGAGAGTATGATTGGTGCCGATCACCTTGTCCCCATAGGCGACATTGGTGCGCGGCCCGAGGAACAGTGCGCCGTAGTTCTGCAACGTATCGCGGAACCACATGTCACGATCTGTCATCACCTGCACATGCTCAGAGGCAATGCGGTCGGCAATCTCGACCATTTCCTCGTAACTGTCGCAGACGATGACTTCGCCAAAATCGTCCCAGGACTTGCGGGCGACCTCACCGGTCGGAAGGATCGCCAGCAGGCGATCGATTTCCGACATGGTGTCGCGCGCCAGGGCTTCAGAGTTCGTCAGAAGGATCGCCGGCGAAGTCGGGCCGTGCTCGGCCTGCCCCAGAAGGTCGGTGGCGCAGAGCTCGCCATCCACCGTCCGGTCGGCGATCACCAAGGTTTCCGTGGGGCCGGCAAACAGGTCGATGCCGACCTTGCCATAGAGCTGGCGCTTGGCTTCCGCCACATAGGCATTGCCGGGGCCGACCAGCATGTCGACCGACTTGATGCTGGCGGTGCCGATGGCCATCGCGCCAATCGCCTGGATGCCGCCTAGGACGAAGATTTCGTCCGCCCCCGCCATATGCTGCGCTGCAACGATCGCCGGCGCCGCCTTGCCGTTGAAGGGCGGCGCGCTGGTGATGACGCGGCCGCAGCCTGCGACCTTGGCGGTGAGTACCGACATGTGGGCAGAGGCGAGGAGGGGATATTTGCCGCCGGGCACATAGCAGCCAACGGCGGCGATCGGCACATGCTTGTGTCCGAGCGTGACGCCGGGCAGGGTCTCGACCGTAAGCTCCTGCATGGTGGCTTTTTGCGCCTTGGCAAAATTGCGCACCTGGGTCTGGGCAAAGGCGATGTCGGAAAGGTCCTGGTCGGAGAGCTGCGCCATGCAGGCGTCGATCTCGGCCTGGCTCAGGCGGAAATCGGGCCGGTCCCAGCCATCATACTTGCGCGACAACTCGCGCACCGCGTCATCGCCCCGCTTTTCAATATCGGCGAGGATGGTCTCGACAGTCAGGCGCACCTGCTTGTTGGCCTCGGCGCGCTCCTCGACCGTTTTGCTCTTTTTCAGCCACTGTGCCATAGACAGCTCCTACCCGCGTGTTCTGATTAATAACCATGTTGCATACGTATGCAACATTGTAAATACGACCTACTGCGCAGTTCCGCTTGTGGTGATGTCCGGAAAGGACGGGCGCTGGGTAGCGTGATCGGTGCCCATCTCAAAGGCCTGTCCGATCGTGCAGATTCCTGCCTCATCGCCGTGCCGCCCGACAATCTGCATGCCCAGCGGCAAGCCCTGGTGAAAGCCAATTGGCAAGGCGAGCACCGGGTTGCCTGTGACGTTGAACGGGAAAGTCCGCATATGCGTCCATACCGAAGTCACCCCATCGAAGGCTGAAAACGGCAGGGCGGGTGAGAGCGTATTCACGGTCACCAGCGCGTCGAAGCGCGCAAAGATATCGGCATTGAATTGTCGCGCCAGTTCGGCGGCAGCTCGCCGCGCCAGCGCAACATCGTCATCGGTGAGCGCAAGGCCGGTCAACAGATTCTGAAACGCCAGTCGGCCATAGTCCTGTGGCTGGTCTCGTAACGCTGCGCGGTGGATGGCGAGGGCCTCCGCCTGCAACACCACGGCGCCGGTCGCTTCAAACAGTGCGTACTTGGGCAGTTGTACCTCTTCGACCACAGCGCCCAGCAGTGTCAGCGCCGATACGGCATCGTCCATCGCAGCGAGCACCGCTGGATGAGTCTCAGGATCAGTGGCAAACCAATTGCGGGCATAGGCAAGGCGCTTGCCTTCAATCCCGTCGTGAAGGCGCGACGCAGCGTCGGCGTCCGAAATGGCATCCAGCGTCAGCGCCGCCTCTTCGACGCTGGCGCTGATCGGGCCGACATGGTCGAGGCTGGGCGAAAGCGGGAAAACACCCTGACGCGACACTCGCTCGTAGGTTGGCTTCAGCCCGACGACGCCGCAATAGCTGGAGGGGCTGCGGATCGAGCCACCCGTATCGGTGCCGATCGCCGTGCGGACCAGCCCGCCCGCCACCGCTGCCGCCGAGCCGGACGACGAGCCGCCCGTAATATGGTCGACATTCCAGGGGTTCCGAGACACCGGGAACATCAGATCAAAGCTCGGCCCGACCAGCGCAAACTCATACGTCATGGTCTTGCCGATGAGCACCGCCCCGGCATTGTTCAACCGCCGCACGACGTCTGCGTCCTCGGCTGGAACGTGGTCTGCAAAGCGGCGCGATCCGGATGTGGTGCGGATGCCGGCAGTGTCGATCAGGTCCTTCAGCGCGATGGGGATGCCGTGCAGCGCCCCGCGATCAAGGCCTTCCGCGAGCTCCCGGTCCGCCCGTGCCGCGTCCTCAAGGGCACGCTCGCTGGTAACAGTAACGAACGCTTGATAGTGCGGCTCGCGCTCCGTGATGCGGTCGAGATGGTCCTGGGTCAGGTCCACAGAAGAGAGGCTGCCATCGCGGAGGCGTGCCCCTGCATCGGGGATCGATAGGTCGGCGAACGTCATTTTCCAAGGCCCGCCTTGCGCAACAGCTCGACGCAGCCCTTGAGCCAGTTGGCGCCCGCAATAACAGGCGCTTCCTCGCTCTTTGGAACCACAATGCCAGCCGCCTTTGCCGCCGCCAGCGCGCGCTTAGGTGTATGCTCGTCTTGCATCAGGCGACGAGGCGGGCGCCGGTCGAGCGGTCAAACACATGACACGCCGCAGCCGGCACGACGACACGCACCGCATCGCCGATTTCGGCGCGGTAGTCCTTGGTGGTCTTGACCGAAACCAGCTCGCCGCCGACCCGCATCGAGATCATCGTGGCCTCACCGAGCAGTTCCACTGAATAGATCGGCGCCGCGATCTGGGCATTCTCGCTGCCAAGGCTCGCGTCCTCAGCCCGGAAGCCGAGCGTCACGGGTCCGCGTGCGGCTTTCGCCAGGCCCTCGACCCGGATGTTCTCGCCGGAGAACACCCCATCCTGAATATCACCGGGCACGAGGTTCATCGCGGGCGATCCGATAAAGCCCGCAACAAAGGTGTTGGCGGGCTTGTCGTAGATCTCCATGGGCGTCCCCACCTGCTGCACCACGCCGCGGCTCATCACCACCACGCGGTCAGCCAGCGTCATCGCCTCGATCTGGTCATGCGTCACATAGATCGTGGTGCGCTTCAGCGTATGGTGAAGGTTCTTGATCTGCGCCCGCGTCGAGACGCGCAGCTTGGCGTCGAGGTTACTGAGCGGCTCATCCATCAGGAAGGCATTGGGCTCGCGCACAATGGCGCGGGCCAGCGCCACACGCTGCCGCTGCCCGCCCGACAGGGCCGCCGGCTTGCGCTGCAGGAAATCGTCGAGCTCCACCATCTTGCTCGCCGCCATCACCTTTTCATGGTGCTGCTCCTGCGGCACTTTCCGCACCCGGAGCGGAAAGCGAATATTCTCGTAGACGGTCATGTTGGGGTAAAGCCCGTAGCTCTGGAACACCATGGAGATGTCCCGGTCCTTGGGTTCGAGCTTGTTGACCAGCCGGTCCCCGATCCAGATCTCGCCGCCGGTCACATCCTCGAGCCCGGCGATCATCCGCATCGTCGTTGTCTTGCCGCAGCCTGAGGGGCCGAGCAGCACCAGGAACTCCTGGTCGGCGATATCGAGGTTGAAGTTCTCAACCGCAACGAAATTGGTCCAGCGCTTGGAAACGTTCTTGAGGCGGATCTGAGCCATGAGGGTTCAGCCTTTCACTGCGCCGGCGGTCAACCCGCTGACGATCTGGCGTTGGAAAAACAAGACGAGGATGAACAGCGGCACCGTTGCCGACACCACCGCTGCCACGGCGTACATGACGTTGCCCTGCTCCTGCACCGAGCCCAAAAAGCTCGAGATTTTCGGCACCATGGTCTGGTTGTCAGCCGAGAGCAGCATGGAGGTCGTGGCGAAGTCATTGTAGGCGAGAAGAAAGCTGAACAGCCCCGTCGTCACCACGCCCGGCCACATCACCGGAATGATCACCCGGCGGAACGCCTCAAAGCGCGAGCAGCCGTCCACCATGGCGCTCTCGTCCAGGTCCTTGGGGATCGAAAGGAAGAACGAGTGCAACATCCACAGCGTGAAGGGCTGGTTGATGGCGACGAGGACGATGATCGAGGTCGGCAGCACGCCCCAGATATTGAGCTGGAAGAACGGCAACAGGTAGCCCGAGACCAACGTTATGTGTGGCATGGCGCGGAACACCAGCGCTGCGATCAGGATCCAGAACGCATAGCGCTGGCCGGAGCGGGCCAACGCGTAGCCGCCGAGCGTGCCGAGCGTCAGCGAGATCACGGTGACCGAAACCGTCACGATTGCGGTATTGCCGACCGCCCGCCAGAACTCCCGCTTCACCCAGGCGCCATAATACCCGTCGCCGGTGAAAGCGGCGCCGGTCTCCTTGACCGTGTTGGTGCCGAAGATCGCATTCCACCAGCTTTCGCGGGAGAAGAAGTCGGCCTCGACCTTGAACGAGCCCCACACCGTCCAGATGAACGGGAAGGCTGCAAGGATCACCCAGAAGACGATGAACAGCCCGATGATGAGGTTAAGCGGCAGCGGCCGCCTCTGCGCGACGGAAACGGACATCGTCAGACCACCTTGCCGTTGAATTCACGCCAGGTGCGCACCAGCACCGGCATCAGGAGGATCACGACGCCCACAATGGTGAGCACCGACGTGGCGCCGGCCGAACCGAACAGCTGCGAGTCGCCGCTGAGGTCGTTGTAGATCAGCCAGCTCAGCGAGGTGGCATTGGCTTCAGCCGAAAAGCCGACAATGGGTTCGAACACGCGGAAATTGTCCATCAGCTGCACCAGCGCCACAAAGGTCGCGAGTGGCGCGAGGTGCGGCAGGATGACAAAGCGGATGCGCTCCCAGCGCGACGCGCCATCGATCATCGCACTTTCAAGCGTGTCGCCCGGCACGGTCTGCAGCCCGGCGTAAAACACCACGAACGAGAAGGGTGCGTTGGTCCACACGCCGTAAAACAGCAGAGAAATCCAGGTCAGCAGCGGCGAACCGCGCAGCGACAGGTTGGGATCGTTGAACACGTCCTGCAGCGTGGCACCGAGGATGCCCTGCGGGTGGATCATCCAATAAAGGATCAGCGAGCCGACCAGCGGCGTGATGATCATTGGCAGCAGTGAAAAGAAGATCACCGGCCCCTTGATCATCCGGGGGATGGTGTTGATCGCCAGCGCGATGACGAAGCCGAGCCCCATGGCGAGCGGTGTCACGACGAAGCAGAACACCAGCGTGAAGGCCAGCGCCTTGTAGAACGGCAGGTTGTACAGGCGGGTAACGATGTCCGCGATGCCGGTGTTCTTTGAAAGGATCGTGCCGATCTCTTCGACCGCCAGATGGCCGCGGTTGAGATAGGTGCCGATACCGTTGAACTTGCCCAGCGGCTGCTCAGTCTTCAGCTTGGCTGTGGCTTCGGAATCGACGCGCACCTCCTTGGTGCATCCGCCGAAGGGCTGGCAGTTCTCAACTTCGACGAGGATACGGCCGTGCTCGACATAGAACGATTGCACCACCACGGAAACGATCGGTAGCGCGATGAACAGCACCATCGCGATGAGCGACGGCAGGATGAAGGCGAAGAATGTCTTGTGGGGCATGCAGCGCCTCCTGGCACGAGTGGTGGAGGAGGGGAGGGGCGCTTTCGCACCCCTCCCGGTTGGTCGAGCTTAGAGGAAGCCGCCTTCCTTGGCAGCAGTGTCATAGGCTGCCTTGACGTCGGCCAGCGCCTGCGCTGCATCTTCCTTGCCGGCGATGAAGTCGGCCAGTTCGGTCGACAGCGCAGTGTGGAGGAGGCCCATATAGGGCTGCATCGGGTAGGCACGGGCGCCGCCATTGGCATTGGCGATCACGCCGACAGCTGCCGGGCCGGGGGTGTAGCCCTTGACCAGCCAGGTGGCGACAGCCGCGTTCTTGGCAACCATATCCGGGCTGATGCCGTGCATCATGGCCTGGAACGAAGCTTCAGCGTCGGCATCGGTGATGTTCTTGGCGATGGTGAACCCATCCCACCAGAGCGCTGCCGCGGGAATGGTGCCATCGCCGATCGTCGGGGCAGCAGCCAGCACGGTGTTGGCTACCACGCCATCAACCGCACCCTTGTCGTCGAGAATGGCGCCCGCGAGCGAACCCCACTCGTTCATGATGGCAACCTTGCCGGCTTCATATTCAGCCTGCAGGGAGTTGGCGTCAAAGGTCAGGTAGTCGGGGCTCATATAGGCGGTCATCGCCTTCATGGTCTCCAGCACCTTGAGGCCATTGGCATTGTCGATTGCGAGTTCGGCCGAACCCGGCGCGAAGAACTCGGCACCGGTGCCGAGATACGCGTTGACGAATTCAGCGGCGAGATCCCAGCCCGGCTTGACGCTGGCGGCCAGCGGGGTGTCCATCAAGCCGGCATCCTTGATCGCCTTGGCGGCAGCGAGGACGTCATCCCAGGTCTTGGGCGGCTGCACGCCGGCCTTCTCGAGGATGTCCTTGCGGTAAAACAGGTGCTGGCCGTTGCCCATGAAGGCGATGGCCATGACCTTGCCGTCGATCTTGATCAGCTGGTTTGGGGTCAACTGCTGGCCATACTTGGCAACCAGGTCGTCGAGCGGACGGATCAGGTCGCCATTGAGCAGCGGCACGATCGAATTGTTGGCAACCATCGCCACCGTATATTCGGCCGGGTTGATGCTCAGCGCCGGCACCTGGAGGTTCTTGTGCTCGGCAGTGGCGTTGTCGGTCACCGTCACGGCGGCCGAGGCGCATTCCTCGGCAGTCGTGCCGATCAGGCGCAAGGCCTCGAAATCGTTTGAAAGGATGCGCACCGACCCAGCGGCGATGCCGCAATCGGCGAAGGCTGCACCGGCGCCAAGGCTGAGCGCCGCGATGGACACGCCCAATGCCAGAAAATGCTTCATATCGTCTCTCCTGTGATGCGCCTGGAGACGTTCTGCGACGGCTCCAGATGTGTTCTCCCGCTTCGGATCTGCAGTCGCTCGGAGGTGGTCAATTCTCGTTTGTCCGGCGGTCGTCAGCCCTGCGATATAACGACGCTATGACACTTTTGCATACGAATGCAAATTGATTCTGCATTCGTATGCATCACGTTGCGTCACTGCCTTTTTTAGTGGCGAAACCGGAGGTGCCGACAAGAATTTTGTGTCCGCTCTGGAACCCTCAGCAACCCGGCCACGTTTCCAATCCCGAAACCGAAGGCGCTTGGGGCGCCCGGCAATAAGGAAACATCATGGGCATTCTCTGGACTATTCTGATCGGCTTCGTCGCGGGCGTCATCGCCAAATTCATCATGCCGGGTAGCAACGAGCCGTCGGGTTTCATCCTGACCACCATCCTGGGCATCGTCGGGGCGTTCGTCGCCTCCTATCTCGGCCAGGCTCTGGGCTGGTACGCGCCCGGTGAAGGCGCGGGTCTGATCGGGGCCGTCGTCGGCGCCATCATCGTCCTGTTCGTCTGGGGCATGCTCGCGCGTCGTCGGGTCTGATCCAAGACACCCGCTCCACCAAGTCCACTCAACGACATCCACCTCAAGGGAGACTGCAAATGTCGAACGGCATGCCGTCAATGCTCGCACTGCTTGGCCTCGTTGCAGTTGCGGGCTTCCAGAACCGCGACAAGATCGCCAACGCGCTCGGCGGGCTGACCAAGGAAGGCGGCGCCCTCAGCGGCGCCGCCAACTCCGGCGGATTGCTCGGCGGTCTTGGCGATCTCCTCGGTGGTTCATCAAGCTCCGGAGCCGGCTCCAATGTGCTGACTGGTGGCCTCGGGCAATTGCTCGACAGCTTCAAGGCAGCGGGAACCGAAAAGGTCGCCAACTCCTGGATCGACCCTTCGGTCCCCACCCAAGGGCTGACGCCTCAGCAGGTCGAAGCGGCGGTTGGCGCAGACAATCTCGCCGAACTTTCTCGTCGCACCGGTCTCTCCCGCGAGCAATTGCTGGAACGCCTCGCAAGTGCCATCCCAGCCACCGTCGACCAGTTGACCCCGGGCGGCCGCATGCCCACAGAATCGGAAGCTCGTGCTACGCTGCTACCGTCAGCCTGATCTTCGGCCCGTCGTCATGACGGGCCGATATCGTGCCCTGCAGCTCAAGGGGCAAACCATGACTTACGTGATAACCTACCGCCACAAGGGTGAAACCCATCTGCGCACCGCAGAAGCGAGTTCTGCCGCCGCGGCGCTGAAGTTCCACGATCATCTCGCCACCAGCGAAGCCGACATCATCTCCACCGAACAGGACGGCGAGGCGCGGAGCGTCGGCGAGCTGAAGAATATGGCAGGCCAGGAGGCCAGCAGCGGCTCCTAATACGGCAACGTCTGGCCGTGAAAGAACGGCGCCAGCCGCACATAGAGTTCGCGATAGCGCTTGTAGGCGGCATCATAGGTTATCGAGGCCGCGAGCGAAGGCTGCAGGGTCTCTCCCAGCCGGGACAGTTTGGTCACGTCCTGCCAGTCTGCCGCAAGGCCCGTGCCCATCGCCGCCACAAACGCAGCGCCCACCGATGAGCCGTGATGATTGTCGAGCAGCGTGACCGGTGCGCCCATCACATCGGCGACGATCTGCATCCAGACCCGGCTGCGGCTGCCGCCGTCGGAGGCGACATAGCGGCTGGGCGTATGGCCCATTTCGCGCAGCACATCGATATGGTGCCGGAAGCCGAACGCCACGGCCTCAAGCGTCGCCCGCCACAAATGCCCGCGGCTATGGTTGAGGCCCAGCCCGACAAATGTGCCGCGCGCCAGCGGATCGTGGATCGGCGTTTTCTCGCCGAGGAAGTAAGGCAGGCAGATCAGGTCGTCCGATCCCGGCGCGATCTCGTCGGCCAAGGCGTCGAGCATCTGGTGCGGCTTCTCGTTGCTCGCCACCGGCGTAATCAGCCCGCCGAGCCAGTTGAGCGCCGAGCCGGACGACGCCATGCAGCCATTGGGCGCATAAAGCCCCGGCACGAGGTGATAGTCGAGAAACAGGCGTGCATCGGGCACCGGATGATCGGTCGCCACCACGATGTCACCCGCCCCGCCGAACTTCAGCAGCACATCGCCCGATGCTACGATCCCGGCGCCCAGCGCCGAAACGATATGGTCCGCCGCGCCTCCGAATACAGGCAGGCCAACCGGCAATCCGGTCAGCGCCGCCGCCTCAGCGGTAACAATACCCATGCGCTCATGCGAGACGCTGCGCGTTGGAACCGCCGAACGCGGGATGCCCGCGAGTTCCACCAGATCGTCTGCAATCTTACCCGTCGCAAGATCGGTGAACCCGGCCTCCAGCGCCCAGTTCTGTTCGACCGCGCGCACCCCGGTCAGCCGGAAATTGATATAGTCGTAGGAGCCAAACACTGTGGCGATACGCCCGAACACCTGCGGCTCGTGCCGCCTGAGCCATCGGAGCTTGGCCGCCACCAACTGCTGGTTGATGCCGTTGCCGGTCCGCCGCAGGAACGCCGCTTCATCGAGTTCGGCAGCAAGCTCTGCGACTTCCACGCCGCACCGTCCATCCGATTGCTGGATCGAAGGGCGCAGCACCTTGCCCTCCGCATCGAGCAACACCACGGCAGGCAGCATGCCCGTGACGCAGATGCCGGCGATACGCGCCGCACCGACCGCTGCCACGACCTCGCGCAGCACCGCGACAGCATTGTCCCACCATTGTGCCGGGTCTTCCTCGGCCCAGCCGGCATGGGGTGATGACAGGGTCGTCGGTCGGCTCGCGACCGCGAGAATCTGGTCGGGCAGGCACACCGCAGCCGCAATGGTCGAAGTGGTGCCGATATCGAGGCCGATGACAACGTCCGGCTGGCTCATGAGATCATCCTGTGGCGCGGCCTGATATCAGGACGTCGGAAGCGGCGGGGCAAAGTGGACTTTGTCATAGCTGTCGAGCGATCCGAAGTGCCAGTCGGCATCCTCGATGAACAGCCCCCGCGCAATCCCCAGCACCAGCTTTGGCACGCCCGACTTGAGCCCGGTAATGCCGTTGCACACCGGCCCGAGGCTTGGCACCGCGCCATTGTTGAAGACGTGAATGTCCCGCAGGTAAGGCGCCTCACCGGGCACTTTCTCGGTAAACTCGAAAGCCCGCCCAAGATAGGGATAGTCGAGGAGATCCGGGTCGGCCTCGTCACCGGGGGGTGTGTAGCGGTCCGCCCAGGTGGCAATCTGCTCCACGAGGCCCGCCAGTTCAGGCCGGCGGTTGAGGTCTACGGAGTATCCCGTGCCCATCAGCAGGTGATCGACCTCAAACCGGCCTGCTGCCGTATCGAGCACCACGAAATCGCCTGCCATCTCTGCTGTCACATTGCCCGCGCCGAGCACCAGCCGGCAATTGGCGAACGAGGTCGCGCGCGTAAACATTTCCATGGTCGGCGGGGTGCGGAACGAGAACATCCGCCGCGTGAACCGATAGCGCTTGGCATCGTCGAGATCGGCGAAATGGTTGAGAAAGCCGGGAAAGTTCGACCAGTCGAGGATTTCTGTTTTCGGCATTTCCGCCGAGCGGGCAAAGATCGTCACCTCTCCTGCGCCCGCCTCGAGTGCCGCCACGGCAAGGTCGAAACTTGAGGCGGCGGCGCCGACGACACCCACCGATTTACCAGCAAGGCTGCTGGTATCAAAACTCTCGCCGCTGTGGTTCCAGCGTGACCGGGGCAGGATGCTGCTGATCGCGTCAGGCACATGCTGGCCGCCCGCGCCCTCGATGCCGGTGGCGAGCACGATCTTGCGGCACGCCAGACGCTCCTCACCCTCTTGTGTCGCGAGCAGCAGCGACAGGCCCACATCCTGCGGTTCGATGCGCTTGAGCCGCGTGCTGTTGCGCACGCTGATGCCCGCCGCGCCACGGAACCAGCAAAGATAGTTCATCCAGTCGACGCGATCGATCTTGTCGAGGCCCGCCCAGCTGTCTGCGCCATGCACAGCCTCATGCCAGGCGCGATAGGTGAGGGACGGCACGCCGAGATCGGGGCCGGTCAGGGTCTTGGGCGAACGCAGGGTGCGCATCCGCGCCGTCGTGACCCAGGGGCCTTCCTGCCCACGTGGTGCCGCGTCGATCACCACCACCCGCGCCACGCCCTGTCGCTTCAGCCCGAACGCAATGGCGAGACCGGAAAGGCCCGCCCCCACCACCACCACGTCAGTCAGCGGCACCCCATTGGCATCGCGCCGTTCCGGCACCCACGGCCGCAACGGAATCTCCAGCGTTTCCAGTTCATGGCGAACCCGCGCTTGAAGCGCGGCAAGGGCCGGTGAACTCATCTGCTCCGTCATGCTCACAAATCCTGCAGCAGCGCGCGCGCTGCTTCGCCATGTTGGTAGCGCAGTTGCGCCATGTCCATCCCCACCGGCGCGCCATCTGTCACCGTCCAGCGGCCCTGCACCATCACTCGGTCAGCGTGATGTGCACCGCACAAGATCAGCGCCGCCAGCGGATCGCCAGCGCCCGAAAACCGCAACTCATCGAGGCTGAAGAACGCGAGGTCCGCCTGCTTGCCCACCGCGATCTTGCCGATATCGCTCCGCCCCAGGCACGCCGCCGAACCCTCGGTGGCCCAGCGCAACACATCAAGATGGGTGATCGCCTCGGCGCCATAGCGGAGCCGCCCCAGCATCAGCGCGTGGCGGAGGCTCTCCATCAGGTTGGAATTGTCATTGGAGGCGGAGCCATCGACGCCAAGCCCGATCTTGCAGCCCGCCGCCTCCAGCTCCTTGGTGCGGCAGGTGCCTGAGGCGAGCACCATGTTGGAGGTCGGGCAGTGGCAGATCCCCACCCCATGCTTGCCGAGGCGGGCGATCTCGCTGTCGTCAAAATGGATCGCATGCGCGAGCCAAGTGCGCTCATTCAGCCAGCCGCACTTTTCGAGAAAATCCACCGCGTCGCAGCCGTGCTCGGCGCGGACGAAATCCGCCTCGGCCTTGGTTTCGACCAGATGGGTATGGAGCGCGCAGCCGGTCTCGCGCGACATGCGGGCCGTTTCGGTCAGGAGTTCGAAGCTCACATCGAACAGCGCATTGGGCGCCAGCGCCACCTGCAGCATCGCGCCGTCCGAGCGGTCGTGGTAGCGCGAGAGAATGCGCGTGCAGTCATCGAGCACCGCATCGGTATCCTGGATCACAGAGCGCGGCGCCACCGCCTGCTCGCCGTCGCCCGAAGCCAGATCCAGCGCCCCGCGCGTCAGCGTCATCCGCAGCCCCAGCGCACTCGCTTCCTCCGCCTCCACGTCCATCGAGCGTTCAAGGCCCTGGGTGAAGAGATAATGGTGATCCGATGCGCAGGTGCAGCCCGAGAGCATCAGCTCGGTCATCCCCAGCCGCGCCGCCACCCGGAACCGCTCCGGCGTCACGCCCCGCGCCCAGATCGGGTACAGCGCCTTGATCCATGGCCAGAGTGGCCGGTTGATCGCATCGGGATGCGCCCGCGTCAGCGTCTGGAACATATGGTGGTGGGTGTTCACCAACCCCGGCAGCACCACGTGTCGGGAGGCGTCGGAGGTCGCATTATATGGAGTCGTCGGCACTTTGCCCGATGGCACCAACTCCGCGATCCGGCCGCCGGAGACCACGATGCCGTTGCCCGCGCCTTCCGCAAGAATCGCGATCGGGTTCTTGATCCACAGACTCTCTGCGTGCGCTGCCATGGGGTGTCCTGATGCCTGTGCCGTTGGAAGATAACGGCCGCCCTAGCGTTGTAAAGTGTTTGATTATGTTATTTTCTGAGTGGAACGGCTGTGCACACGCCGATCATTGTCGCGAACGACAGTTCGACGAGCCCCGCTTTTCTCCCCTGGGCTGGCCTTGGGGCAGGGTGGATCGGTGCCTGAGACAGACAAAACATCAGGGAACCGTTGGATTGCCCGCTTGTTCGGCAAAGGTTGCACATTGATTGGGCGACCTGCTGTGGTTTTGCTCTGTTATGTGAGAATGAGTTACATTTTTCGGTTTTGATGTGAAATTATGTTTGACACGTGCCACCGCTGCGCTAGCGTTGCCCTCGGTTTTGCAACACGGACCAGGGCAGCATTGATGAAGAACAACTTCAGAATTCCGGGACTACGCACCACGAGCCTTCTGGGGGCAGGGCTAGTCGTCCTGCTTTCAACCACCGCCTACGGGCAGGACAAGCCGCTTGCCGGAGTCACGCTGACCCTGGCATCGCAGAACGACCAGTTTGGCGCAGTTCTCGCCAAGATGGCTCCCATGTTCAAGGAAGCCACCGGCGCCGATCTCAAGGTCGAGATCATGGACTACGGCACCCTCCTCACCAAGACGACCGCCGATTTCGTTGGCGATACCAAGGGTTATGACCTCGTCACGATGGATATCGTGTGGGCCGGCTCCTATGCCGAAAACGGCTATTCGGTCGACCTGACCGATTGGGTCAAGCGCGACGCCGCCGAGATTGACCTCGACGATATCTATCCGGTCGTTCTCTCCTCGCTCGGCCAGTATGAAGGTAAATACGTCGCCTTCCCGTTCGCGGCCTACGCCAACGTCCTCGCCTATCGCAAGGATCTGTTCGACGCCGCCGGCCTCGCCGTCCCGACCTCGATGGAAGACCTGGTCGAAGACGCCAAGAAGCTCACCGATCCGGCCAAGAACCAGTACGGCTTTGTCGCCAATGGCCAGAAGGGTCCTGCCGTCGCGCAGGACTGGATGCAGTACAACACCCAGATGGGCGGCTCCATTCTCGGGGCCGACGGCAAGCCGGCGCTGAATTCGCCTGAAAACGTCAAGAGCCTCACCGTCTACAAGCAGCTGTTCACCGATTCTGCCCCTCCAGGCGCCATCGAATATGATTGGGGCGGCCGCGAGGAAAGCTTCCGCCAGGGCATCGCCGCCATGATGCAGACCTGGTCGGTCGGCGCTCCTGGCTATTCCGATCCCGCCGTTTCCAACATTGTCGGCAAGGCAGGCATTGCGCCCGCTCCGGTCGGCAAGGGTCTGAAGCCAGAATACGGCGTCGGCGGTTGGGGCATGGCCATCAACGCCGATATCGATGACAAGCAGAAGGAAGCCGCCTGGACGTTCATCAAGTGGCTGGTCAGCAAGCCGGTCCACAAGGAGTTCAACCTCGAGGGCGCCGGCTCGTTCATGCGCAAGAGCGAAATGACTGATCCGGACCTGACGGCCAAGTTCGACTTCCTGCCGGTCGTTGCCACCACCTACGAAAACGGCAATGGCGAGTATCGTCCGCGTATCCCACAGTATCCGGAAATCCAGGACATCCTGGGCTCGGCCGTCAATGCCGTGTTGGCCGGAGCTGCCGAGCCGCAGGCGGCGCTTGACGAGGCGCAGGCCGAAGCCATCAAACTGTTCTAAGCCCCCGTCTTACCTCCGAGGGTTACGACGTCGCTCCCCGCCGCTGGCGGGGAGCGATCCCAACTCCAGCCGGCCAGAGTGCCCGACCAGAAGGATCACGATGAGCCAGCCCCTACAACCGGCGACCTCCGTCGCAGGTCACAGCGCAGCGGCCCGCTCCACTCCCCGCCGCAGCTTTTCCGATGCCCGGCGCTTCTTCATGTTCTTCATGGCCGCACCCGCGGTTTTGTACGTGCTTGCCGTTGGCGTCTGGCCCCTGGCGCAGGGCGCCTGGTACAGCCTGTTCAACTACAACCTGCTGAAACCCAAGCGCACAAAGTTCGTCGGCCTCGACAACTATGTCGAGATCTTCTCCGATCGCTCGGCCCGGCAGGCCATCATCAACACGTTCCAGTTCACCCTTACCAGCGTCACCATTCAGTTGATCCTCGGCTTCTGCCTCGCGCTGCTGCTGTGGCGCGATAGCCGCTTCAACCGCATCGCGCTGGCGTTCCTCCTGATCCCCGCCACCATCACGCCGCTTGTCGTGGGCCTCATCTTCAAGGCGCTGCTCGGCGCCGATTTCGGCCTCGTCGGCTACTTCCTCGCTGGCGCCGGCATCGGCCCGCGCAGCGGGCTACTCTCCGATGCCAGCACCTCGCTGGGAGTTTTGATCTTCATCGATATCTGGGAATGGACGCCGCTGATGGCGCTGATCCTCCTCGCGGGCCTCAAAGCCCTGCCGTCAGACGTGCTGGAGGCGAGCCGCACCGATGGCGCCACCGCCTGGCAGCGCTTTTCGATGGTCATCATGCCCCTTATGCTGCCCTCCATCTTCCTCGCCTTGGTGCTGAGGACCATGGACGCCTTCCGCGTCTTTGACTCGGTGTTCGTTACCACCGGCGGCGGGCCGAACGACGCGACCAACACGCTGATGGTGCTGGCGGTCAAAGAGGGGCTGCAGTTCTTCAACATCGGCTACGCCTCGGCCATCGGCAACATCACCATCCTGTTCATTGCCATCATGGCCGCAGTCCTGCTGCTGGTGGTTCGCGGCGCCGACGTGCGCATCAACGGGAAGTAGCGCCATGGCCCAAAGCTCGTCACACGTCTCCCGCCGCCAGATCATCGTCGAACGCACCGCAGTACTGATCATCACCGTGATCTTCCTCTTGCCCGTCGTCTGGCTGATCACGACCGCCTACAAGCCGTCCAACCAGATCTTCTCGATTCCGCCGCGGCTCGATTTCGCGCCGACCTTCGCCCAGTTCACCGCGGTCCTCAGCTATTTCGACGTCTTTTCGCTGGTGAAGTCGTCGGTGATCATCAGCATCGGCACCACCATCCTGTCGCTGCTGCTCGGCGTACCCGCCGGTTACGCGCTGGCCCGCTCGCGCTCGCGCTATGCGATCTTTTTCGCCTATTTCTTTCTGTCCATCCGCATGGTGCCGGCCATCGCTTCGCTGATCCCGTTCTACCTGATGATGCGCGACATCGGTCTCCTGGGCACCTGGTGGGCGGTGATCATCATCAACACCATGCTCAACTGCGCCTTCGTCACCTGGATGATGTTCTCCTATTTCCGGGCCCTGCCGCGAGACATGGAAGAAGCCGCCATGACCGATGGCTGCACCCAGATCGGCGCGTTCTGGAAGGTGGCGGTCCCCGCTGCCCGCTCCGGCATCATTGCCTGCGTGTTGTTCTGCGTTATGTTCTCCTGGAACGACTTCCTCTACCCCATGTTCCTCACCAAGCTCGACAGTAAGCCCATCTCGGTGGCGCTGCTGACCGCCTATGGCACCAAGGACATCACCTGGGGCTCGCTCGGCGCCCTGGCTCATTTTTCCACCATTCCCATCGTCATCATGGCTTTGTTCCTGAACCGCTACTTCGTTCAGGGCGCGACCAACGGCGTGCAATAGGAGGCCCGTTTCATGGCCCAGATCATCTTCGACAAGGTGTCGAAAACCTATGAGGGCGGCCATTCCGCTGTGCGCGAACTCGACCTTGCCATAAAGGATGGCGAGTTCATGGTGCTGGTCGGCCCGTCGGGCTGCGGCAAGACCACGGCGCTCCGTATGATCGCCGGGCTCGAAGACATCACCGGTGGTGAATTGCGCATCAACAACGAGGTCGCCAACGGCCTTGCCCCGCGCGACCGCAACATCGCCATGGTGTTCCAGTCCTACGCGCTCTATCCGCATTTGACCGTCGCCGAAAATATCGCTTTCGGCCTCAGGGTCCGGCACGTCGAAAAGGACGCGATCGCGATCAAGGTGCGCGAGGTCGCTGAATTACTCGAGCTCACCGACTACCTCAATAGGAAGCCCGCCAAGCTCTCAGGCGGCCAGCGCCAGCGCGTCGCCATGGGCCGCGCCTTGGTGCGCTCGCCCAATGCCTTCCTGATGGATGAGCCCCTCTCCAACCTCGATGCGCGCTTGCGTGGCCAGATGCGCGCCGAGATCGCCAAGCTGCAGAAGATGAGCGCCATTACCACCGTCTACGTCACCCACGATCAGGTCGAAGCCATGACCATGGGCGACCGCGTGGCGGTGATGAACAAGGGCACCCTGCAGCAGCTCGACACGCCGCGCATGCTCTACGACAAGCCGGTCAATCTGTTCGTCGCGAGCTTCATTGGCTCGCCCCCGATCAACTTCCTCGAAGCAACGATCGCCGCAGTCGATGGGGCGCCTGCTGCCATCGCCGGCAGCTTCACCCTGCCGCTGGGTGAGACCGGAGCGCGTGCCCACGCCCACATCGGCCGCAAGGTCATCCTTGGCATCCGCCCTGAAGCGCTTCGGCCCGTCCCGCAGACCACTGCTCCCGGCACGATCACCGCCCGCACCGCCTTCGTTGAAGATCTCGGCGCGACCCTCTTGGTCCATCTCGACGTCACCGACGCCACGGTGCTGCATGGCGGCATGATCGAGGACGAGGAAGACCTCAAGGTCATCCGCCCCCGCATGCGCGCCATGGTCGATGGTGTCCTGTCAGTAAAAACTGGCGACGCACTGAGCTTTTCCGTCACCCCCAACGCCATCCACGTCTTCGACGCCGAAACTGGCTTCGCGCTTTAGTCTGCTCCTCTGGGGCGGCTGCGCAAAGGCCCCCTCACCCGCCGCTGCGCGCCGACCTCTCCCCGAAGGGAGAGGTAGCGATGTGGCGCGATCTTGCCCCAACACACCTCTCCCTCTGGGGGAGAGGTCGGCCCAAAGGGCCGGGTGAGGGGGCCTTTCTTCTAGCTAACAGCTAGCTTGGGCTACTACCTATTGAGCAGCGCCGCCGGCCGCTCAAAGCTCAAGCGCCCCCGCTTCCAGCCTTTGACTGGTGCCGCCACCCGGCGCACCGCGTCCGATGGGCTCACGGCGTCGAGCAGCACCAGATCAGCCGCCGCACCCACCGCAATGCCATAAGGTCGCCCCATCATCCGCGCCGCGTCGGCACTGACCATGGCGAACGCCGCCTCGAGGTCCGCATCGCGGCTCAACTGCGCCACATTGGCGAACAGGTTCGCCATCCGCATCAAATTGGCGTCGCCATACGGGGTGAAGGGGTTGAGCACGTTGTTGGTCGCCACCGCCGTCAGCGCACCCTCAGCCCGCAGCGCCATCAGCGGAGCAAACCCCCGCGGCACCAACCCCGTGGCGTCGCGGCCAAGGAGAAACAGATCCGTCGCCGGCAACGTGATGACCCCGACACCCGCCTGCGCCAGCCGCTTTGCTATCGCAGTGACCTCAGCCTTGGGCCACGCCGCGAGCTTCGTCACATGCCCGCACGCCACCTTGCCAAAATAGCCACGTCGCTCCGTCTGAGTGACGATTTCTGGCAGGTCGGCATTGTTGGGGTCGAGGTTGAAATCGACGTGGAAATCCGCATCCACCCCAAACCGCTCCGCGAGGTCGAAAATCCGGCTGATGTGCCCCCTGGGGTCCGGGTCGGTATAGGAGCACCCGCCCACAAGGTCCGCCCCCTGTTCCAGCGCCGCAACCAGCATCGGCTCGGTCTCGGGCTCGTTGCTCAGACCCTCTTGGGCAAAGGCGCAAATCTGGATATCGATGAGGTGGGCGTACGCCGCCTTCACCTGCTTGATGGCGTTGAACGAGCGCATTCCGGCCCTGGGGTCGATCTCCACATAGGTGCGGATCGCCGTCGTGCCGTTGAGAACGGCGAGCTCGGCCACCCGGCTCGCTCGCCTGAAAACATCCTCTTCGGTGAACTGCGCCTTGGCCTGCGCCGTCTCGCGCACCGCTTCGCCCAGCGTGCCTTCCGCGATCGTCACCCGGTCGAGGATATCGGCCTTGTCGAGGTGGATGTGGCACTCCACCAGCCCCGCCGTCAGCAGTCTGCCATCAGCCGCTACCGGCGGCACCTCGGTTGCAATCTCCGGCGCGATGACGGCGATCCTGCCGCCCTCGACCCCGACGCTCCAGCGCCCCTCGCGGCCAGCAAGCACGGCGTCAGCAATCACCAGATCGAGCGCCATGCACCGGCTCCGTTATGACTAGAGGATACGACCGTCCTGCGCCACGAAGACGCCGCGCTTGAACACCCGCCGCGCGGAAGGAACAGCCACAACGGCCTCCGGCACATGCGCCGCCGCAAGCACTACGAAGTCGGCCTGCGCTCCGACCACCAGACCGTAGTCATCGAGACCCAGCGCCTTCGCGCCCGCCGCCGTCACCACGTCAAAGGCCGTCGAAAGGTCCGCGTCGGTATAAAACCCCGAGCGGTGCCCGACCATGTTGGCCCGGCGCAGCATGTCGCCATCGCCATAGGGCCACCAGCTATCGCGTATATTGTCAGAGCCCGCAAACACTGTCACCCCCGCTGCGCGAAGAGGCGCGACTGGCGGGAAGGCCGAGTTGGGTGGCGCAATGGTCATGATCGCAACGCCGCTCTGCGCAAGGATGTCCGCAATGCGTGCCAACAGCCCGGCATCGACCTGTCCCAGCGCATAGGCGTGGCTCACCGCCACCTTGCCGCCGAGCCCGAGCGCGCGGGTGCGCGCCGCGATCTGCTCGATCTCGTAGACCCCGAGCGTGCCGCTATCATGGAGGTGGATATCCACCCCGACGCCGCGCCGGCCGGCAATGTCGAAGATCACGTCGAGATGCTTTTCGATGTCGCGGTCGATCGTCGCCGGGTCGAGCCCACCGACGAGATCGCAGCCAAGCCGAACTGCCTCATCCAGCAGCGCCGCCGTGCCGGGGCTGGTAAGAATCCCGCTCTGCGGAAACGCCACCAGTTGAATATCGATCAGGTGCCGGTTGGCCTCGCGCACCTCGGCAATCGACTCGAAATGGCTAAGGCCCACGTCGGCATCGATCATCACGTGGCTGCGCATGCGGGTCGTGCCCTGGCGCACCGCCAGCTCAAGCTGCTTTTGCGCCCGCTCGCGCATCGGCGCAGCACTCGCGAGGTTCTGCATCTGGAATTTTACGCGCTCACGCACGGAAAAGCCGTTGGTGTCCGCGAGGTGCGGCTTCCACGTTTCGCCGTAAAAGCTCGTGTCGAGGTGGATATGCCCCTCGACAAACCCGGGCAGCACCAGTTCGCCACCAAGGTCAACGACCGCACCAGCCTCGGGCAGTGGCCCCGTCGTGGGCAGGATCGCCGCGATCTTGCCGCCGGCAACCCCAATGCGCTGCCGCTGCCCGTCGGGCAGTAGCGCATTGTCGAACACCGTGTCGAACGCCGCCATCCCTCAGGCCGCGTTCGGGAGCGAGCGGAGCTTGTCCATGAAGCGATTGACCCGGGCCGCATCGACCGCCTTCCAGGTGTCGCCGTCGATCTTGAAATGCGTGCCGATCACGCAGCCATCGGCGATCGACATGATGTCGGTGACATTGTCGATATTGACCCCGGTATTGGCCATCAGCGGCGTCGTGGGCAGTGCATCGCGCACCGCCTTGAGGTTGCTCATTTCGGCGGGCTGGCCGGTCAGTGGCCCCGACACCAGCAGCACATCGGCGAGTGAGGAGAACACCGCGCTCTTGGCGCGCATCGCGATCGTCCGGCTGTCGAGCGAGGAGGCAAACTCGGCGTTGATGTTGAACAGCAGCTTGAGGTCGGGCCGGGCGAGTTGGCGGCGGAGCCGCAGCGCCTTGGCGGCATTGGGCTGCCAGAGCCCCATGTCCGAGGCAAACAGCCCGGTGAAGATCTCGCGCGCAAAGCTGGCGCCGGTCGCCGCCGCGATCGCCACCGTAGCATAAGGGTCCCAGAGGTAGTTCACCCCGAACGGCACCTTGAGCACCGGTTTGACCGCCGCCACCACCGCTGTCATCGCGGCGATCGATTCAACCGATCCGGTCAGCTCGTACGGTCTGTCGTTCTCGTTGCCGAACATGATGGCATCGACGCCACCGGCCTGCAGCTTTTCGACATCGACAATGACATTTTCGATCAGCCGGTCCATGCCGCCATCCACCTCATAGAGCGGCGAGCCGGGCAGGGCGCCGATATGTGCCATGGCAACGACGGTTTTGCGGCGTTGGTCAAACAATTCCATTGGTCAGTGAACTCCAGTTGGGAGAAGGCAGGCGCCTCAGGTTGCGATGATGACCTTGACCCCGGCCGCGTCCAGTGCGGCGGCCAGCTCGCCTTGCGGCGCAGTCTCGGTGATGAGGGTGCCCACGCCGTCGAGCGGGGCAATCCGCGACAGGGCGCGGCGATTGAATTTCGAGGAATCGCACAGCACCACGACGTGGTCAGCGCTGGCCATGAAGGCGCGCTTCACCTCGGTATCCTCGGGCGAATAATCGTAGAGCCCATGCGCATCGAGCCCGGAAACACCGATGAACACCTTGTCGAGGAAATGGCTTTCGAGCGCCGCAATCGCCTGCGGTCCGATCACTGAAAACTCGGGAACGCGCACCTGCCCGCCAAGGATGTAGACCGTCGAGTTCCCCTCAGCCATCTGCATGCCGACGCGGAGGTTGTTGGTGAACACCCGGAGATCGCGCCGCGGCGCCAGCACATTGGCGAGCGCGAGGATCGACGTGCCCACATCGAGCCCTACCGATTCACCCGATCCGACCAGCCGCGCGGCAGCCTCGGCAATCGCCGATTTCTCCAGCGCCCTGAGCCGGATGCGCTGCTCAAAGGCCGGCTCTTCCGCGTCGAAGCTGAGCCCCGACAACGGCCCGACTGCCACCGCCCCACCATGCGTGCGCTCAAGCAGGCCGCGCTTGCCCAGCACATCGAGGTCGCGCCGGATCGTCATGCCTGAGACATTGAGTTCATCGGCAAGGCTGGTGATCGAGACAAAGCCGTTCTTTTCAAACGAGGCGATGATCCTGGCGTGCCGCAGCGCCGCCGGCATACGTCCGGCCTTGTCGTCGCCCACACTGAGGCTGGCCTTTTGTGCTGTCACGGATCGGCTATCGCTCACGCTCATGGCTCTCGTTTTGGGCGTCCCGGCCGGCCGGTCAGCCGCCCGGTCAACCAGTCCCTTTCGACCTGCCTAACACAGCACTTCACGTTAATAAAGGTTGTTTTCTGTTAGATAATGTTCAATAGTGCAAAAACCGTCCGAGGCCGCGCCCGACGGCTCAAAATCACGAAAACAGGAGACGTCATGTCGGAGTTCGCAGGCAAGTCTGTGGTGGTCACTGGCGGTGCGTCTGGCATCGGTTCGGCCATTGTGCGGGAGTTCCACAGTGCCGGCGCCGAAGTGACCATCCTCGACCTTGATCCGGCCCGCGCCGCTGACCTTGCGGCCGATCTCGGGGCCCGCGCCCACTCCGCTCCCGTCGATGTCCGCGACCGGGCCTCCCTCCAGGCCGCAATCGATGGCGTCATCGCCGCCCGCGGCGGCATCGACATTCTATGCGCCAATGCCGGCGTCTCCACCATGCAGAAATCCGTCGACCTCACCGATGAGGATTGGGATTTCAACATGGACATCAACGCCAAGGGCGTTTTTATCACCAACCAGATCGTTGTCCGCCACTTCCTAGCCACCGGCAAAAAGGGCGTCATCGTCAACACCGCCTCGCTCGCCGGCAAGGTCGGCGCACCGCTGCTCGCCCATTATTCCGCCAGCAAGTTCGCCGTGCTCGGCTGGACCCAGGGCCTCGCCCGCGAACTCGCGCCGGTCGGCATCCGCGTCAATGCCGTGTGCCCGGGCTTCGTGCGCACCGGCATGCAGGAGCGCGAGATCATCTGGGAAGGCCAGCTGCGCGGCATGACCCCCGAAGCGGTGCGCGCCGAATATGTCAGCCTTACCCCCATGGGCCGCATCGAAGAGCCTGAGGATGTGGCGGTGGTGGTGAAGTTCCTCGCCTCCGACGGCGCACGCTTCATGACCGGGCAGGGCATCAATGTCACCGGTGGCATCCGGATGGATTGAGCGGGGAGGCTCACAATGGATCTCAACATCGAAGGCAGCGCCACGGCCACCGGCAGCATCGTCCGCCACCCGCGCTCGGCGACCAAGCTCCGAACTCTCATTTCCGAGATCGGGCAACGGAGCGGTGAGTTCCCCGTGCTCCTCGCCAATCACCTCCCCATGGTTCTCGAAGCCATGGGCCGGCTCGGCGCGTCGCCCGAACGGCTCGACGAATATGCGGTCCACTACAACACCGCCCACAAGGTGCCCTTCCTCCCCGCGCCCGTCGCCGCGCTGGCCGAAGCCGATTGGCTGACGGCGCTGGGTCGGCGCTCGCGCGAAACCGATCTCCGCGATTTCTTCGCCGATCAGGTCTCCCGTTTCGGTGGCGACGAGACCATCGCGCGTTATCTCCCCACGCTGTTCCCCGGCGTTGCCGCCTCCGCCACCCACGGCCTGATGCGCCTCGCCTATGCCTTGCTGCGGCGCGACGAGGCCGAGATCGGCATTTCGCTCGGCTATTGGGCCGCGACCTACCTCGCCTTCCCCATCCGCAACGGCGCCGGCGCGCCCAACCCTGATCCACTGGTGCCGGTGCTCGCCATGCAGTCCGAGCCCAGCTTCCGCAACATCACGCTGAGCTCGACGCTTCTGTGGAAATTCATCGAGCACATGGGCACGCTTCCCGCTTTCCAGGCGCAACTGGGCCGGCTGCAACCCACCCCTGGCCTCCTCGAACGGCTCCGCCAGGCCTCGCTTGTGCTCTATGCTGCGACGCGCAGCTTTGAAGCGCTGCACGCCGTCACCGGCTGCCACTGGCTGCGGCTGGTGTCGCCCCATGTCGATCACTCCGAGCAACTGGCGGCGCACTGGTGGGAAGTCGTGATGTCGCTCTACGCCAGGATCGGCATGCCCGACCTGCCCGATGCGGCGACGCTCGAAGCGTGGCGGGCCCTGCCGGTGCCCTCCGATGCGGCCATCGCCGCCGCGGCCGTTGCGTCCGACGACGAGCACGACCACTCGCTGGTCTTTTCCGCCTTCGAGGAGTTCCGCGTCTTCGGCGATCCGCTTTACAAGGTGGTGGCTGCGCGCCGCGTTGGCCTCATCAGCTAACCCCTGCGCTACTCGCGCAGTCGGTCGTCCCCGCCAAACAGGTCGTGGCGCTCGACCATGGCTACTTCACCCGGCATGTGCAGGGCCGAGAGAATCCGGCCGAGCAGTCCTTGCTCAACCTTGCCACCATGCTGCTGCGTCAGTTCCACCAGCAGTGCCGATGTCGCGTCGAGCCGGGTCGCCATCATTTCCGCGATCGACATCGCCAGTTGCGGGTTCTGCTCGAGATAGGCGCGTGCTGAGCGGATCACGCGCACCGTCGAGCCATGCTCTGCCCTGACGGTCGCGCTGCTCGCCCGTCCCAGCACTACCGACATCTCACCCACCAGCGAGCCCGGCCGTGTCAGCGTCGCGATCCTGACGCCATCGCGCTCGACCACGAGTTGCCCATCTTCGAGGATGAACAGGTCACCTCCGGCCGCCCCCTGCGCGATCAGCGTTTCACCTGCTTCGAGCGTCAGTATCGGCTGCGACTGCGTCAACGTCAAAAGGCTGTCCATGTCCTCTCCCCACTTCCCGGCGAGGACACTAGCTGCTTGGTGCCATTCGCGAAAGGCCGCTAGCCAAGGTCGCGGAAGACTACAGCGCCTTGACCGAAATCACCCGAAACGCGTGCAGGCTGCCGTCGTCCTCGCGGATCGAGACATATTCGCCGGGCACAAAATGTTCCCGCTCCAGCCGGAAGCCATTTTCGTCATCGGCCGCGGCGTCCGGTGGGTAGTCGAAAATCCAGTGCCCGCCCGGCCCATGCAGGATCCGGCCACTGATCTCGGGTTGGTTTGGCCTGAGCCGACGCACCCGGCACGCCGCCCGCGACCGCCGCCAGCCCTCGGCATCGATCTCGCCGCCCGGCTTCAGCGGCAGGTAGAGATGGTAGGCGTGGTCCCGGTCGCCGAACGGGTGCCCCGGCTCCCGCGCCAGCTCCAGCGCAATATGATAAATCACCGGCGGCCGGCGTGCCGCTGGCGCGGAGTTCGTGACCAGTTCCGCGCTCATCGGCCGCCTCCCCGCCGAACCGCAACCGGCCTCGCCTGCACACGCACTGCCAATGCAGTCGTCAAAAGCAGCATTCCCGCCAGACTTATTATTTCGGGCACGACTATCCCTCCCATGGTTTTGCACACCCTCGCGCGCCCCGGGGGCAGGGTCTTTGACCTGCGTCAAATGCGGCACCGCGCATTTGCTTTGCGCCAGATCAAGGCGTGCAACGATGCGCTGTGGTTGAACGACCCCACCAACCAGGGAGCTTCGATCATGAGCGCCGACCCCAAGAACGCCGACCCCCAGAACGCCGACACCAAGAACGCCTGGAACACCTTCACCGAAGAGATTGAAGTGACCGGTCATCAACTCATGGACGAGATCAACAAGATCATCGCCCAGGGCAATGTGCGCAAGCTGCAGATCCGGTCTGAAGCCGGTGACGTCTACCTGACAGTGCCGTTGACGGCTGGCGTTGTCGCTGGCGGCGTCGTTGCCATTGCGGCGCCCTGGCTTGCGGTGATCGCAGCCGTTGCAGGCCTGTTCACCAAGGTGAAGCTTGAGGTTTTGCGCGAGGCCGAGGCCACTACTGCTCCGGAGTAGAGCCAGACCAGCGACGCCAAAGTGCCACTATCCTCCAACACAGCGCCGCTTCAGGCATAGTGAACTGGTGGCGCCAACTCACGAGCACTCGTGGCCTCCTCGGCCACGCCGCCTGAGACGTCTCAGGTTTCGCACGTCTCCCGGAACAGAGCCGCTCCGGCTGCGACCAAGCGCCAGGAGCGGCAACATATTGTATCTGTAAGGCGCCTAAAACTCATTCCAGTCTGCCGAGATCGCGGCGCTGCCCTGGCTGAGGTAGCGCCGTGTAGCAGGTCGCGCGGCAGCAGTGGTCGGCATACGCGCCGGTGCCGCCGCTACGTTTGTCGCTGCGCTGTCCGCGAGGCGGAACGAACCGACGATCCGGTCCAGATCGCTGGCGCGGGCTTCTGTTTGCTCGATTGCTGCGTTGGTTTCTTCCACCAGCGCGGCATTGTGCTGAACCATCTCATCCATCTGCCGCACCGCACCGGTCACTTCGGCAATGGCCGTTGCCTGGTCTCCGCTGTCACGCGCGATTCCGGCCATGGCTCCCGCGCTCTCTCTGACGAGCATCAGCATCTGATCGAGTTTCGCTGCCGCCTGATCGACCAGCATCGAGCCTGAACGGACTTCGTCGGCGCTTTGCTGGATCAGCACTTTGACATCAGCCGAGGCGGATGCAGCGCTTTGCGCGAGGCGCCGCACTTCCACCGCCACCACCGCAAAGCCCTTGCCGGCTTCGCCGGCGCGGGCAGCTTCCACCGAAGCATTCAGCGCCAGCAAATTGGTCTGGAAGGCGATATCGTCGATGAGCCCGATAATGTTGGAGATCTTGGCCGAAGACGTGGAAATCCGCTCCATCGCGCCAGTTGCATTGCGCATGACCACGCCGCCCTGCTCGGCCGCTTCGGAGGCGATCAGCGCCTTGCTGTTGGCCTCGTTGGCCTGCCTCGCGTTTTTGCTGACGGTCTGCGCCAGTTCCTCCATGGCAGCCGAGGTCTGTTCGATGGTGGCGGCCTGCTTGGTCGTGCGATCCGACAGGTCGTTGGCGCCCGCCAGAATTTCGCCAGTTGCCGTCTTCAGCCCCCCCGACGTCGAGCGCAGCTTGCTCACCACATCACTCAGGTTGTCGGCGACGGCATTGACGTCATCTTTCAGCCGCGCGAAGGCGCCCTCGTAGCGGCCGCTCATCCGCTTGGTGAGGTCCGTTTCTGCCAGCGCAGCCAGCACGGTCTCGGTTTCGCCAAGACCGCGTTCGACGGTTTCGACCAGCGTATTCACGCTTGCCGCGAGACCGTTGAGTTCCGCGTCATCGAATTGTGCCGTGATACGCGAACTGAAATCGCCTGCAATCGAGGCATCGACGACTGTTCCGAACGCGTCGCGCAACTCCCCCATCATCTTCCGGCGCGCTTCGCCGCTGGCCAAGAGATTGGCGCGCTCTGCCTCGCCCATCTGCTTGAGCTTCATGCCGTTCTCTCGGAAGATGTCAGCCGCTTTGGCGATATCCTTGAGTTCTTCCCACACACTCGATCCATAGACCGCGTTGGTGAAATCGCCTGCAGCAATGGCAGTCATCGTCCGCGACATGGCGCGGATGCGTCGCAGCGCGTAGCCCGCAAAGAACGCGGTCATCGCGGCGATGAAAACGACCAGCACAGCGTAAGTGACGAGCTGGATCAATGCCTGCTGAGACTGCTGCGCCTGAATGGCCGCGTGTTCTGCGTCGGCGGCCTCCGCAATTTCCGCGCCATTTGCATCGGCATCGCCCAGCATTGCGTCAACGCTTCTGCCGGCCTCCTCAGCGGCCCCATCAAAGGTCGGCATGAAGGCATTGCCTGCCTCAGGCCCACCGTCGATGTAGGCGTGGGCCATCTTCTGACCGTTCTCGTAGAACGGCACAAAGGCAGTGTCCACCTTCTGCAGCGCATCCAGCATGCTTGCGCGGTCAATATCGGTGGCGATCTGTCTCGCCTGGGCCATGTCGGTCTTGAAGGCTTCGGCGAAACTCTGCGCTTTGGCAAAGCCGTCATCCAGTCCGTCGAGCGCGCGGGTTGCCGATACGTCTGTCAGGAACTGCTGCACCTGCACTACATCCAGCTTGATGTTCAGCACGGCCTTGGCGAGGTCGCGGCTTTGGGTCAGCCGGTGCTCAACCTCGTTGATGACCGCTGTCTGTGCAATGCTTGATGCGCCTGCGGAAACGTTGAGATAGATCGCAAGGCCGCCCGCCGACAACGCGACGACGGTGCCTATGATGATCGAAAACCTTGCTAGCTTCATGCGTCCCCTGTGCCCGTTCGAGCTGTTGTGTGCTCAAGCGCAACGCGCAGGACATGGCCTCTCGTGAAGGCCGATATCCGCAATTGCCGCCCTGCATTCCCGGCAGCAAGAGTGAGGGGAAGTTATTAAATTCGTCTTACATATTTAAGCGATGATGGCCGTTGCGCGCTCTATTCCCGGTTGTCAGGCGATAGTCGCCGGAAACAGCGCGTCCACATTCATCAGCGCCACAAGTTGGCCCTCGTGGTTGACCATCGATGACACTTGGCTGCTGCGCGCACCATCTGCCGCAGCGCGGGGCACTGGCATCTGGTCCTGCGGTCGCACCTGGATGATGTCCGATACTGATTCGACCAGCACGCCCATCACCCGGTCTTCCAGCGACAGCACCAGCACGACGCTGCCGGCATTGGGTTCAAACGCCGGGCCACCCAGAAGTTTGCCGAGGTCGAAGACTTCCACCACCTGGCCACGGATATCGAGCACGCCGCGTGCCGAACTCGGGCGCTGCGGCAGCGGGGTTGTCGGCTGCCAGCTGCGGATTTCCTGCACCGACATCACGTCAATGCCGTAGCGGGAGTTCCCGGCGCGAAACGTCACGTACTGGGCGGGCTCGGCGGCCACATGGGCAGCGGCGCGGTGGTGCATCGGCTCGATGTTCATCAGAATGTACTCCAGTCGTCGGCGCTGCCGGCGGTTTCTTCCAACAGGTAGCGTGTTGCGGCGTCTTCAATGCGAATGCGGTCAGCCTTCGAGATTTCTCCCGTGGCAGGCGTGTCGTTCGGAAGGTTCTGCTCGCCCTCGATCTCAGGGACACCCACCGTATCGGGCGCTTCAACGTCGCCGGAATGATGTGATGTGGACAACACCTCGATACGCACCTTCTGCTCCGTCCGGTCCACGGACTCCGCGCCAACTTCTCTGGCGCCTCACGTTCGCCCGTTCTGGGCTGTTCGCGAGTGTTCCAATAGCTAGCGCAAATCCGTTCGAGCTCCATTCAGGCGATCGATACAATTGAATGCATCTTCAAAAGGAAATCTGCACCGGCCGCCGCCCCGCACCCAGCCGCGTCATTTGTATCGCGCCGCACACACGGCTATGAACAATGCAGCCGATGCAGCTTGGAGTGATGGCGATTACAGCAACCAGATGGGATGTCGGTATCGCCTGGCTCGCCGGGGCGGCAGCGATTGCCGTCGGTGGGCTCGCTCTGTCCCCCGATGCCGCACTCCCCTATCCCCTGCCGCAAGCGGCCTCCGCCGCGCTGTTGCTGGTCGTTCTCGCCGGCCTCTGGTGGCTGCTGCGCGCCACCCTCACGTTGCGCCAGACGGCGTCCGTCACCCAGACGCATCTGGCGGAGCGCGAAGCGCATCTGCAGTCGATTCTCGACACCGTGCTCGATGCGACTGTGGTGATCGATTCTCACGGCATCATTCAGTCCTTCAATGCCTCTGCGGTGCGCCAGTTCGGCTACGAGCCCGCCGAAGTCGTTGGCAGCAACGTCAGCATGCTCATGCCGGCCCCCTATCACGACAGGCATGACGGCTACCTGTCGCGTTACCTCGCCACCGGCGAAAAACGCATCATCGGTGTCGATCGCGTTGTCGTCGGCCGCCGCAAGGACGGGTCCACCTTCCCCATGAAGCTCGCCGTGGGTGAAATGCGCACCGCCGGGGGCATCTGCTTCACCGGTTTCATCCGTGATCTCACCGAACGCGAGCAGTCCCAGGCCATGCTCGATCAGGCGCGCAGCGAATTGGCGCGCCTCGCCCGCCTCAACGAACTCGGTGAGATGGCGTCCACTCTCGCCCACGAACTCAACCAGCCGCTCTCCGCCATCGCCAATTATGTGCAGGGCTGCCGGCGCATGCTGGAGAAGCTGGATGACGAAAATGCGAACCGGATGCGCGGCGCCCTTGAGGAGGCGGCCAAACAGGCCCTTCGCGCCGGCGACATCATCCGGCACCTCCGCGAGTTCGTCACCCGCGGCGAAACCGAAAAGCGACCCGAGGACGTCAAAGTGCTGGTGGAAGAGGCCGGGGCCCTCGCGCTGGTCGGCTCGCGTGAGCGCGGCATCAGGTCGGTGTTTGATTTCACCGCCGCCGACAGCACCGTCATCGCCGACCGTATCCAGATCCAGCAGGTGCTGATCAACCTGATGCGCAATGCCATGGAAGCCATGCGCGATAGCCCCGAGCGGGTGCTCACCGTCAGCACCAAGGTGGTGGGCGCGGATCGTATGCAGGTCCAGGTCGCCGATACCGGCCCCGGCATTGCCGAAGAGATCGCGCCGAAGCTGTTTCAGCCCTTCGTCACCAGCAAGGCCAGCGGCATGGGCGTCGGGCTGTCGATTTCCAAGCGCATCATCGAGTCGCATGGCGGGGAACTCACCGTCGAGCGTAACGATGCCGGCGGTGCTACATTCACCTTCACCCTGCCCATCCTGACCGAGGCCTCTGTTGAGCTCCGCTGATACCGTTGTCCACATCGTCGACGACGAGGAAGCCGTCCGCAATTCGCTGGCCTTTCTCCTCACCAGCTCCGGCTTTGCCGTCCGCGTGCATGAAAGCGCTACGGCCTTTCTCGCCGTGGCGCCCCAAATCACCAACGGCTGCCTGATCACCGATCTGAGAATGCCCGACATGGATGGGGTCGAACTGCTGCGCAAGCTGCGCGACAGCGGCGCCATGCTGCCCGCCATCGTCATCACCGGCCATGGCGATGTGCATATGGCGGTCGAGGCGATGAAGACCGGGGCGCTCGATTTCATCGAAAAGCCCTTCAGCGACGAAGTGATGATCGACTCGATCCGCCGCGCCGTTGATCGGGCGGCCGAGCGGCGACGGGGCGCCGCAGCCGCCGAACAGGTCCGCCAACGCATCGGCTCGTTGAGCGAGCGCGAGCTGCAGGTTTTGCAGGGTGTCGTCGCCGGGCAGGCCAACAAGACCATTGCCTTCGAGCTCGGCATCAGCCCTCGCACCGTCGAAGTCTATCGTGCCGGCCTCATGAACAAGATGCAGGCCAAAAGCCTCGCGGATCTGGTGCGCATGGTTCTCGACGCGGGCCCGCTGCCCACCGGCTCCGCCCTCGATTGATCTGCGTCAAATCACGCCCCGGGTTCCGGCCCTACGGTCTTTGCCAACTAACGATCTGCCGGAGCCGACCTGATGACCGTGGGACGTCTGCTTGTGATTGCCCCGGATCGGGACGTCCGCAGCGCCCTGATATTCACCTTGGAGGCCAGCGGCTTCGAGGTAACGGCGCGGGCCGATATTCCGCTGCTCGACTGGGCCCGCCAGCACCGTTTCGATTGCAGCGTGCTCGATCACAAGGCGCTAACTGGCTCGAACGAGACCGCCATTGCGTTCTGTTCCGTCGCCCAGCCGGTGCTTCTCCTCTCGTCCCGGCCGATCCCCTGGCTGGCCCCCTTTGTGGCCCAGACCGTCAGCCAGCCCGCCGCCGACGATTCGCTGATCGAAGCAATCAGATCCGCTATCGGTTGACCTCAAGCGCAGGCGCGGCGATTAGCTCACCCGCACCGCAGGCCGCAGTGTCGCGAAAAGTTCGAGTTCGTAGCGGATGTGCCGCCTGATCCCCTCAAAGAACCCACGCAGCATATAGCCTGTCGCTTCTGGCGCCAGCACCGCCAGGCCCTTGCCCATTTGCAGCAGTTCGTATTGCACCTCGTCGGCAAAGCACTCGTCTTCCACATGCTCGAGCCGCAGGTTCTCCACAACTTCTCCACCCCGCTCATGGGCGGCCGTCACGTTGGGAAACAGGTGCTTTTCCTCCGCCAGATGCGCATTCTTGATCAGCGGCCCGATCATCCGTGCCAGGTGCAGGCAGGTCTGCCGGTCAATCTGGCCGGGCAGCCGGTCTGCCAGGCCTTCCAACTGGTCGCAAAGGCTCATCTGCCGGTCAAACGCGAGCTGTAGCTCCGGCGGGAGATCGTGTGTGATGTGCATGCGGGGTCCCCTCGAACCAATGAGACCTGATCCTCATTCTGTTCGCCACTTTCCCGCCTTGATCTGGATCAAAGCCGCTCGCCTCCGCCGACTCTAAGGTGCGCCGTCAACAATTGCCTGACGACGGGGGCGGCTTTGCGAAATATTGGTTGGATCATCACACTGGCGGGGGCAGCGTTTGTAACGCTGCTGCTGTCGGCATTCGGGCAGGATTTGCCCTTCAGGACGCACATGGGCTTGATGACGGCGGTGTTTGCCATCGCCACCATCGTCCTCATGCGCATGCCGGACGCACCCGCCAATGCGGTGCCGATCGACAAGAGCAGCTATTTCGATGCGCCAATCCGCGTCGGCTCCATCCTCATCGTCTTCTGGGGCGCGGTAGGCATGCTGGTGGGCGTCGTCATCGCCCTGCAACTGGCTTTCCCCGATCTCAATTTCGGTCCGTGGTTCAACTTCGGGCGCCTGCGGCCGCTCCACACCTCGGGTGTGGTGTTCGCCTTTGGCGGCACGGCGCTGATCACCACCAGTTTCTATGTCGTCCAGCGCACTTCGCGTGCCCGGCTCCTCAACGACAACCTCGCCTGGTTCGTCTTCTGGGGCTACCAGGCGTTCCTGGTCATGGCCGCCACCGGTTACCTCCTCGGCATCACCGAGGGCCGCGAATATGCCGAGCCCGAGTGGTACACCGACATCTTCCTCACCGTGGTCTGGGTCGCCTACCTGGTCCTGTTCCTCGGCACGATCATCAAGCGCAAAGAGCCCCACATCTACGTGGCGAACTGGTTCTACCTGGGCATGATCGTCACTGTGGCGCTGCTCCACGTCGTCAACAACCTCTCGATGCCGGTGAGCTTTCTCGGCTCCAAAAGCTACTCGGCCTTCTCGGGCGTCCAGGATGCGCTGACCCAGTGGTGGTACGGCCACAACGCAGTGGGTTTCTTTCTCACGGCCGGCTTCCTCGGCATGATGTACTACTTCATGCCCAAGCAGGCTGAACGCCCGGTCTACTCTTACCGGCTGTCGATCATCCACTTCTGGGCCCTGATCTTTCTCTACATCTGGGCCGGCCCGCATCACCTGCTCTATACGGCCCTCCCCGATTGGGCGCAGACGCTGGGCATGGTGTTCTCGATCATGCTCTGGATGCCCAGCTGGGGCGGCATGATCAACGGCCTGATGACGCTACGTGGCGCCTGGGACAAGATGCGCACCGACCCCATCATGCGCATGATGGTCATCGCTGTCGCCTTCTACGGCATGTCGACCTTCGAAGGCCCGGTCATGTCGATCAAGTCGGTGAACGCGCTCAGCCACTATACCGACTGGACCATCGGCCACGTGCACTCGGGTGCGCTCGGCTGGGTCGGCATGATCTCGTTCTCGGCCGTTTACTTCATGGTGCCGCGCCTCTGGGGTCGTCGTCAGCTCTACTCGCTGCGCATGATCAACTGGCACTTCTGGCTCGCGACCGTCGGCATCGTCATCTACGCCTCGGTCATGTGGGTCTCGGGCATCACCCAGGGCCTGATGTGGCGCGAATACGATGACCAGGGCTTCCTCGTCTACTCGTTCGCCGAAACCGTCGCCGCGCTCCACCCCTACTACATCGCTCGTGCGGTGGGTGGGGCCATCTACCTCGCCGGCACGCTCGTGATGGCCTTCAACATCTGGATGACCATTGCCGGCAAGGAGCGCAACGAACGCCCCATTGCCACCGCGACCAAACTGCAGCCGGCCGAATAGGAGCAACAGAACATGAGCATTCTTGAAAAACACGGCGCCATCGAGCGCAATGCCTCCCTGCTCCTGACGCTCTCGCTGGTCGTGGTCTGCATTGGTGGCATCGTGGAAGTAGCGCCCCTGTTCTACTTCCAGAACACCATCGAAAAGGTGGACGGGATGCGCCCGTACACCCCCCTCGAGCTGGCGGGCCGCAATATCTACGTGCGGGAAGGTTGCTATGTCTGCCACAGCCAGATGATCCGCACGTTCCGAGACGAGACCGAGCGCTACGGCCACTACTCGCTCGCCGCAGAGTCGATGTACGACCACCCGTTCCAGTGGGGGTCTAAGCGCACCGGGCCGGATCTGGCCCGCGTCGGGGGCCGTTACTCGGACGTCTGGCATGTCGAGCATCTGCGCCATCCGCAGGCGCTGGTGCCGGAATCGATCATGCCGCGTTATGGCTTCCTCGAAACCACCGAACTCGACACCAGCCTCGTCGCGGCCTCCCTCAAGGCCAATCAGCTGGTTGGCGTGCCCTATACTGACGAAGACATCGCCAACGCCCAGGCCGACCTCGTGGCCCAGGCAACGCCCGATGCCGACACCTCGGGGCTCACGACGCGCTACGCCAACGTCAAGGCCGAGGACTTCGACGGCAATCCCAAGGCCATCACCGAAATGGATGCCCTGGTTGCCTATCTCCAGATGCTGGGCACGCTGGTCGATTTCTCGACCTACGACGCCAAGTCGAACTACCGCTAAGGAGGGTCCCAGTGAACACCGCACAATATGAGGCCCTCCGGCAATTCGCCGACAGCTGGGGTCTGCTCTACATGATGGCGATCTTCGTGGTCGTCGTCCTTCTGATCATCCGGCCCGGCGCCAAGTCCCTGGCACAAAGCGCCGCCCGCATTCCTCTCGACGATGATTTTCCCCTGGACCGGACCGACAAGAGATGAGCACCAAGGAAGTTGACGACGTCACTGGCGTCGAAACCACCGGTCACGAGTGGGATGGCATCAAGGAACTGAACACCCCGCTGCCGCGCTGGTGGCTGTGGACGTTCTACGGCTGTATCGTGTTTGCCCTCGGCTACTCGATCGCCTATCCGGCCTGGCCGATGATCACTGGGGCGACCACAGGCGTCCTCGGGTACTCTAGTCGCGCCGATTTCGACACCGACGTCGCAGCCGCCAAGGCAGCCCAGGGCGGCCTGACCGAAAAGGTCGCAGCGACCCCGGTCGCCGACATCGTCAAGGACGCTGACCTGACCCGCTTTGCCACCGCCGGCGGCAAGTCGCTGTTCAAGGTCTATTGCACGCAGTGCCACGGCACTGGCGCAACCGGCGGGGTGGGCTATCCCAACCTCAACGACGACGACTGGCTGTGGGGCGGCTCGATCGATCAGATCTACGCCACGATCACCCATGGCTCGCGCTGGATGGCCGATGCCGATACCCACTACAACATCATGCCCAACTTCGGCGCCGATGCGTTGCTTGAACCCGCCCAGATCGACGCGGTAGCCAAGCAGGTCGCGTCGCTCTCGGGCATCGAAGGGGGCGTTGCAACACCTGAAGGCCAGCAGCTCTTCACCGATAACTGTGCCGCCTGCCACGGCGACACTGGCGCGGGCAATCCGGAACTCGGCGGGCCATCGCTCACCGACAAGATCTGGCTCTATCAGGGCACCCTCGACAGCATCAAGGCGCAGATCCAGCAACCGCGACATGGCGTCATGCCTGCCTGGGCCTCGCGCCTCGGCGACACCGCGGTCAAGGAGCTTGCGGTCTACGTTCACGGACTCGGCGGCGGCCAGTAACCTGGTTTGCAGCCTAGGGGGGAGGGGGCGTCCGCAAGCGCCCCCTCTTTCGTTTTGAGGGCCCGGTTTGACCCAGATCAAGCCCATGGCCGTGCCCCCGTGGGACAACCAGCCTCGACCAGAGTCTTCAGAGGCCCATATGCTTGCGGATCAGCCAAATACCGAGCGCTACGATGTCGAGCCGGTAAACTCGCCCAAAAAGCGCCAGCCGCTCTACGCCAAGCGCACCAAGATCTTTCCCAAACGCACCAACGGCACCTTCCGCAAGTTCAAGTGGCTGGTGATGCTCATCACCCTGGGCATCTACTACATCACCCCTTGGCTACGCTGGGATCGCGGCCCGTTTGCGCCCGATCAGGCCGTGTTGATCGACCTTGAACACCGGCGTTTCTTCTTTTTCTTCATCGAGATCTGGCCGCAGGAATTTTACTACGTCGCCGGCATGCTGGTAATGGCGGGCATCGGTCTCTTCCTCGTCACCTCTACCGTCGGCCGCGCCTGGTGCGGCTACGCCTGCCCGCAGACCGTCTGGGTCGATCTCTTCCTCGTGGTCGAGCGCAGCATCGAGGGTGATCGCAATGCCCGCATGAAGCTCGATGCGGCCCCCTATTCGGCCAACAAGCTGGTCAAGCGGATCGCAAAGCACGCCATCTGGCTCGCCATCGGCGTGGTGACAGGCGGCGCCTGGATCTTCTATTTCGCCGACGCTCCGACGCTCCTTCAGGAGGTCGTGACCTTCCAGGCGCCGGCCGTCGCCTACATCACCATCGCGCTCTTGACCGCCACGACCTACACCTTCGGTGGCCTCATGCGCGAGCAGGTCTGCACCTATATGTGCCCCTGGCCGCGTATCCAGGGCGCCATGCTCGACGAGCATTCGCTAACCGTCACCTATAACGATTGGCGAGGCGAGCCCCGCAGTCGGCACGCCAAGAAGGCCATCGCCGAGGGCAAGCCGGTCGGCGATTGCGTCGATTGCAACGCCTGCGTCGTCGTCTGCCCCATGGGCATCGATATCCGCGATGGCCAGCAGCTCGAATGCATCACCTGTGCACTTTGCATCGATGCCTGCGATGACGTGATGACCAAGCTGGGCAAGGAGAAGGGCCTCATCTCCTACGCCACGCTCAACGACTACAACCAGAACATGGCCATCTCCATGGGCACCGGCGGCGTCGCCCAGCCGGCCCGCATCCGCGACAGCCTTACCGGCAAGCTGATCGCCGGCATCAAGCACACCAGCTGGCGCTCGATCGTCCGCCCCCGCACTATCGTCTACTTCATCGGCTGGGCCGCCATCGGGCTCGCCATGCTGACGGTCCTGTCGCTCCGCTCGCCGCTGGCGGTCAACGTTCTCCACGATCGCAACCCGCTCTACGTCGTCCTCAAGGATGGCACCGTGCGCAACGGCTACGACGTCAAGGTCCTCAACATGACTCCCGAGCCGCGCACGGTGACCCTCCACCTCGACGGCCTGCCCGGCGGCACCATCTCGCTCGCCGACAGCCGCGGCGCGACCGAGCAATCGATCGAGTTCGAACTCGAACCCGACAAGGTGCTGCCGTTGCGGCTCTACGTTCACGCCCAACCAGCAGACCTCCACGACTTACCAGCACACTTCCGCATCCTGGTGGACAGCACAGACGGCCTGCATGTGGTCACCGACGCCAACTTCGAAGCTCCGGGGAAATCCAGATGACCGACCTCAACCCCACCGCCGGCACCTTCACCGGCCGCCATATGTGGATGCTTGCCGTCGGCTTTTTCGGCATCATCATCGCCGTCAATGTCGGCATGGCGGTCATCGCTTCGACCAGTTGGACCGGTCTCGTCGTCGATAACGCCTACGTCGCAAGCCAACAGTTCGACGCCCGCCGCGACGCCCAGAAAGGCCAGCAGGCGCTGGGCTGGGAGGCAAACTTCACCTATACGCCAGGCCTTGCGCGCCTCACTATCCACGACGGCGCCGGCAAGCCGGTTGACCTCGGCACGGTGCACCTGCAGGTCAACCGGCCGGTCGGCGGCCACGAGGACCAGAAGCTCGATTTCGTGCCGTCGCCTTCCGGCGGCTACGAGGCCGTTATCACCATTGCGGGCGGCATCTGGGACATCTGGGTAACCGCCGAAAAGACTGCTGCCGGCCCCTTCGAACTCCACGAGAGGTTCAAGGTCAAGGTGACCCCATGACCTGCTGCGCCCCGACCGCCGAGGCCGCCCAACTCGCCGAAGCCTCCGGCGTCGAAACCGACGATCAGGCACTGCTCTCGCTCAGCCGCCGCCTTGGCGATGGCGCCCGCCAGCTCGAATTCGCTGTGCCCGACGCCCATTGCGCCGCCTGCATCCGCACCATCGAGACCAGCCTCAGCGCCCTGCCGCAGGTCTCTGCTGCCCGCGTCAACCTCACCCGCCGCAAGGTCCGCATTGTCTTCGATGCCGACAAGGGCCAGCCGTCGGACTTCACCCGCGCCATCCGCGCCAGCGGCTATCACAACTACGTCCTTGATCCCTCGCAGGATACCGCCGGTGATCCGGTCCTCAGCGAACTGCTCCGTGCGCTAGCGGTCGCCGGCTTTGCAGCCGGCAATATCATGTTATTTTCCGTCTCGGTCTGGTCCGGCGCCGACGCGGCGACGCGCGATCTCTTCCACTGGATCTCGGCGATCATCGCGCTCCCCGCCATCGCCTATTCTGGCCGCATCTTCTTCCGTTCAGCGTGGCGCGCCCTCCGCGTGGGCAAGACCAACATGGACGTGCCGATCTCGATCGGCATCACGCTTGCCACCGCGCTCAGCCTGTTCGAAACCATCGTCTCGGGCGCGCACGCCTATTTCGATGCCTCCACAACCCTGTTGTTCTTCCTCCTCATCGGGCGCACCCTCGATCACCTGATGCGCGAGCGCGCCCGCAGCGCCATCACCAGCCTTGCCCGCCTGCAGCCGCGTGGTGCAACACAGATCCTCCCCGATGGCCGCCGCGAATATGTGGCGCTCGATGAGGTCACCCCTGGCATGCGCATCGAGCTGCGCGCCGGCGAACGCGTCCCGGTCGATGCGACGCTCCTCTCCGATCTCGCGACCTTCGACTATTCGACCATTTCCGGCGAATCCGTGCCGCAGGAATTCCTCCGCGGCGCTGAACTCGCCGCCGGCGCCAACAATGTCGGCGGGCCGGTGCAACTGCTGGTGGTCCGCGCCTCGACCGATTCCTTCCTTGCCCGCATGGCCGGCATGATGGAAGCGGCCGAGAACGCCAAGACCAAGCCGCGCCGCATAGCCGATCGCGCCGCAGCCATCTACGCGCCCGTGGTCCACACCATCGCCATCTCGACCTTTATCGGCTGGGGCCTCCTCAGTGGCGATTGGCACGCTGCGCTGCTGAACGCAGTCGCGGTGCTGATCATCACCTGCCCCTGCGCCCTGGCGCTTGCGGTGCCGATCGTCCACGTCGTGGCCGCCGGGCGGCTGTTCGAAAACGGCATCCTGATGCGCGATGGCGCAGCCCTTGAGCGCGCCGCCGAGGCCGACTCCGTCGCCTTCGACAAGACGGGCACCCTGACGATCGGGCGTCCCCGTCTGATTGACGGCGAGGAAGCCACGGCCCTGGCCTGCCAGATCGCCGCCACTCTCGCCGCCGCCAGCAATCACCCGCTGTCGCGCGCCCTCACCGAGTCGTTCGAGAGCCTTGTCCCGGTCGATTGCACCATCACCGAGACGGCAGGGCAGGGGCTCGAAACCCGCATCGACGGCCATCTCTGGCGCCTGGGCAATGCCCATTGGTGCGGTCTGCCGCACAATCCTGCCACGACGCAGTCCGAGGTCTGGCTGACCGAGGACGGCGAGGTGCGCGGTCACTATCGTTTCGAGGATACACTGCGGGCCGATGCGCCCCAGGCGATGCGCGCCCTGCGCCAGCTCGGCCTATCGCTGCGCCTGCTCTCGGGTGATGCTGAAAAGCCGGTGGCCGCCATTGCCGCCGCTGCCGGCATCGAGCACGCCAGCGCCGGTCTGCGCCCCGAGCAGAAGGTTGCCGCCGTCGCCAACGGCCACACCATGATGGTGGGCGATGGTATCAACGACGCCCCCGCTCTCCGCGCCGCCTACGTCTCGATGGCCCCCTCCACCGCCGCCGATATCGGCCGCAGCGCCGCCGATTTCGTCTTCACCGGGGGTCGCCTCGTCGCGGTGCCCTTCCTCATCTCCACCGCCCGCAAGGCTGCGTACCTGGTCAACCAGAACCTGGTGCTCGCCATTGGCTACAACGCCATCGCCGTGCCGCTGGCCGTCGCCGGCCAGGTGACGCCGCTGATCGCCGCAGTCGCCATGTCCTCGTCCTCGATTGTCGTGGTGCTCAACGCCATGCGTCTGCGCTTCATGGCGGGGTCGGCTGGGGCAGCAGAGCAAGCCAAACCCGGCGCGTCGCAGCTCAAGGAGATCGCAGCATGAGTGGCCTGCTCTTGCTCATTCCGATTGCTATTATCCTGGGGTTGTTCGCGCTCGCAGCGTTCCTGTGGGCGCTGCGCTCGGGCCAGTACGAGGATCTCGATGGCGCGAGCCAGCGCATCCTCGACGAGGACTGATCAGTTGGAAGTCTGGCTGGCGTCAGCCGGCGCGACGCCTCAGCGCCTCGATATCCGGCACCTCGATATGCCGATGATTGGTCACCACCACGATCCCCTCATGCCGGAGCTTGCTGATCTGGCGTGATACCGTCTCGATGGTGAGCCCAAGGAAATCCGCCATATCGGCGCGGCCTAGCGGCAGTTCAAACGTCACCCGCTTGTTGCCACGCGCGCTCCGCTGCGCAATCAGCAGCAGCACACTCGCCACCTTCTCAGAGGCCGTCTTGCGCCCCAGGGTCACCATCCAGTCGCGCGCCTCGTCGAGGTCCTGCAGCGATTGGTTGAGCAGCCGCAACTTCAGCGCCGAGCTCGACGCGACCAGAGCCTCGAAGATTGCTTTTGGGATCCGGCAGAGTTCGACATCGGATGCCGCTTCGGCCGTCAGCAGGTTCTCGCGGCCATAAAGCCGCCCCATCAGGTCCGGTGCAAACTGCAGCCCAACCAGTTGCTGCCGCCCATCCTGCAGAACGCGGGAGAGCTTCACCACTCCCCCGGTGACGTTTGCATAACCTGTTATCTCGCTGCTCTCGAGCGCCAGCGCCTCGCCTGCATCGTGGCGCGTGTGCCGGGTATGGCTGGCGAGCGCCAGCAGCTCAACCGGCGTCAACGCCGAGCAGATGCCGTCATGACGCGCCGCGCAGCCTTCGCACACCAGTGGAATGGCGACGTGTTCAGTGTCGCGAACGCTCATTTGGGTCTCCGCAAGCTCGCCCATGGCCTCCTTGTCGCATGTCCAGTCTTGCCGGATTTGACGCGGATCAAAGCGGCAGCACTTGAGAACTGCGACACCATGGGAACGAGGAAACCCGATGCCCCAAAGCGTGACCACCGAAATGACCGAAGATCTGCTTCAGCGCTATGCGCGCCCTGTGCCGCGCTATACCAGCTACCCCACAGCGCCGCATTTTCACGATGGCATCGACAACGCCACTTATCGCAAGTGGCTGGGTGAGCTCCCCGCTGGCACCCCGCTTTCCGTTTACCTCCACGTCCCGTTCTGTGATCGCCTGTGCTGGTTCTGCGGCTGCCATACCAAGCAGGTGCTGCGCTACGACCCGATCGCCACCTATCTTCCTTCGGTCTTTCGCGAGATCGCGACCGTCGCCGATGCTCTCGATGGGCGCGGTCACCTCACCGCCATCCACCTCGGCGGCGGCTCGCCGTCGATGCTGAAGCCCGATGACATTCTCGGCCTCGCTGCGAGCTTCCGAGAGCACTTCAGCGTCTCCGATGCGCTTGAGTTCAGCATCGAGATCGACCCCAACGACATGACCGAGGATCGCTACGACGCCTTTGCGGCCGCTGGCATCACCCGCATCAGCATTGGCGTCCAGGATTTCGATCCGCGGGTCCAGGCGGCCATCAACCGTATCCAGACTGTCGAGCAGACCTGCGCCGTCGTCGATGGTATGCGCAAGCGCGGCGTAACCTCCGTCAATCTCGATGTGCTCTATGGCTTGCCATACCAGACGGTTGCCTCCGTCGAAGCCACCATCGATCAGGCCATCGCCATGCATCCCGATCGCATTGCGCTGTTCGGTTATGCCCACGTGCCGTGGATGAAGACCCACCAGAAGATGATCGACGAGACGGTACTGCCTGGCGTCGCCGCCCGTCTCGAGCAGTCGATAGCCGCCGCAAAGCGCCTGATCGCCGCCGGCTATGTCGCCGTCGGCATCGACCACTTCGCGCTTCCCACCGATGGTCTCGCTGCCGCAACCAGCACCGGCCGGCTGCGTCGCAACTTCCAGGGCTACACCACCGATGAAGCCCCGGCGCTGCTCGGCTTCGGCGCCTCCGCCATCGGCAGCCTGCCGCAGGGCTATGTGCAGAACACCGTCGCCACCGGAGACTACATCCGCCGCATGACCGAAACCGGCCTCGCCGTGACCCGCGGCATCGCGCTCAGCGACGAGGACCGCATGCGCCGCTGGGTTATCGAACGGCTGATGTGCGACTTTGCCGTTTCCGCGGTCGAGTTGCGTCAGGCCTTTGGCGCCGCCTGCAGCCCTGTGCTTGAGGAGATGCAGTACGCCGCCATGCTCAATACCGATGGGCTGGTGGAGTTCGACGGCCATCGCTTCGCGGTCACCGAGCGCGGCCGCCCCTACGTCCGATCCATCGCCTCTGCCTTCGATACCTATTTCGGCACGGGCACGGCCCGCCATTCGATCGCCGTCTAGGGGCTCGGTAGGCACACTAAGTAAACCCCCTAGGGCTGCGACCGGAATTTCGCTTCGACGTGCCCTGGGTCACCTTCGCGTTATTCCAACCGAGGGTTCCACCGATGCAGATTCAGCCGAGCTTCAGAGCCACTGCTCCCCAGGGCCGGACCACTGGTGATGTCAGCGACCTGCTGTCATCCATGGTACCCACTGCGGTGACCTTTTATGCTCCCGACCAGCCCATCTACGGGCAGGGCGACGCTGCTGGTCCCCTCTACCTCGTGGAGTTCGGCACTGTGCGCATCTGCCGGTTGACTGCCGATGGCCGCCGCCAGATCAGCGCCTTCCACACCGCCGGTGAAGTCTTCGGCTTCGAAGCGGGCATTGAACACGACTCGTTTGCCGAGAGTGTCGACGGCGCCGGGATCCGCGTCCTCCGCCCCAACTGCAATGGCCAGCCGACCGCCAGCCTGCTGCTCCTCGCGCTCAGAAGCCTCGCCCGCACCCAGCACCACCTGATGGTCCTTGGCCGCCGCAACGCCGGCGAACGCATGGCCGCGCTGCTGGTCGATCTCGCCGAGCGTCAGGGCAATGAGCCGGTGGTCAACCTCTCCATGCAGCGCAACGACATCGCAGACTATCTCGGCATCACCTTCGAGACAGTCTCGCGCATCCTCCGCACCTTCAAGGAACAGAAGCTGATCCGCCTGCGCTCGATCAGCCAGATCGAAATCCTTGACCTCGATACGCTCCAGGACATGTGCGAGTAAGCAAGGGTCTCGACAACCCGGTGGAACTGCTGGCTCAATCGCTCCCGTGAGAGGGAGTCACACCATGAAGTTCACCACCAACATCGCCCAGATGGGCAACAATACCGGCATTGTCGTCCCGCCCGAAATGCGTGACGCGCTGAAGGGCGGCAAGAACCCGCTCGTCCGCGTCACCCTCAATGGCTACAGCTACCCCAGCAAGATCGCCACCATGGGCAGTCAGCTGCTGATCGCCGTCAGTGCCGAGGTGCGCCAGAAAACCGGGGTCAAGGGCGGCGAGACCCATGAGGTCGAACTCACCCTCGACGACCAGCCCCGCATCATCGCACCGCCCGACGATCTCGCTGCCGCCCTCGCCGAATACCCGGCCGCCACTGCCGCCTGGGAAAAGCTCGCCCCCAGCCACAAGAAGGCGCACGTCCTTGCCGTCGAGGGCGCCAAAGCCGCAGAAACCCGCGCCCGACGGGTCGCCAAGGTCATCGAAACGCTGCTCGGGTCTTGACCCCACCCTGCAACTTCCGACTCTTGGGGCCATGCTTGAGTCGTTTGCCAAACCCCAGCTCCGCGATCCTGCGGAGATCCTGCGTTCCGTGTTCGGTCACGCGGCCTTTCGCGGCCAGCAGGAAGAGGTGGTGCGTCATTTGACCGGCGGAGGCGATGCGGTAGTGCTGTTTCCCACCGGCGCCGGCAAGTCGATCTGCTACCAGGTGCCAGCGCTCGCCCGGCCCGGTGTCGGCATTGTCGTTTCCCCGCTCATTGCGCTGATGCGCGACCAGGTCGAGGCCCTGCGCCAGGCCGGCGTCAATGCCGCGACGCTCAACTCATCGATCTCGGCCGAAGAGTCAGCAAAAACCTTCCGCGACCTCAAGTCCGGCGCGCTCGATATGCTCTATGTCTCGCCCGAGCGGCTGGTGCTGCCCGGCTTCAAGCAGATGATGCAGGGCGTGCCGATTGCGCTGTTCGCCATCGACGAGGCGCATTGCGTCAGCCAGTGGGGCCATGATTTCCGCCCCGAATACCGCCAGCTCGCCTCGATCGCCACCGACTTTCCGGGCGTCCCGCGCGTTGCGCTGACCGCCACGGCCGACCCCACGACCGCCGCCGATATCGTCGAGCGGCTGCAACTCACCGACGCGCGCATCTTCACCACCAGCTTCGACCGGCCCAATATCAGCTACGCCATCGTCGAGCGCGACAATTCCAAAAAGCAGCTCTTGAGCTTTCTCTCCAACCACAAGGGCGAGTCCGGCATCGTCTATTGCCTCAGCCGCCGCAAGGTCGAGGAAACCGCCGAGTGGCTGAACAAGGAGGGCGTGCGCGCGCTCGCCTATCACGCCGGCATGGATAGCCGCACCCGCGCCGCCAATCAGGATGCGTTCCTCAAGGAAGAGTCGCTCTGCCTCGTCGCCACCGTCGCCTTCGGTATGGGCATCGACAAGCCCGACGTGCGCTACGTCGCCCACATGGATCTGCCATCCTCCATCGAGGCCTATTACCAGGAGACCGGCCGCGCCGGCCGCGACGGCCTGCCGGCCGAAGCCTGGATGTGCTACGGCATGACCGACGTGGCGCAGCGTCGTCGCATGATCGATGAGGGCAATGCCCCCGATGAGGTGAAGCGCGTCGAGCGGCTGAAACTCAATGCGCTGCTCGCCGTCTGCGAAACCCCCGAATGCCGCCGCAAGTCGATCCTCGCCCACTTCGGCGAGGCCTACGCCGCCCCCTGCAACAATTGCGATACCTGCCGCTCACCGGTCGAAACCTGGGATGGTTCGGACGCTGCCATCAAGGCGATGGCCGCCGTCTACCGCACCGGCCAGCGCTTCGGCACTCAGCACATCGTCGACGTGCTGCTTGGCAAAAAGACCGAAAAGGTCGCCGAGTTCGGCCATGAAAAGCAGCCGGTGTTCGGGCAGGGCAAGGACATCGACCAGCGCACCTGGATGTCGGTGCTGCGCCAGTTGACCGCCATGGGTCTGATCGTCATCGACCACGCCTATGGCGCGCTGCATCTGAGCGACGAGGCGCGGCCGGTGTTCAAGGGCGAGCGCAAGATCACGCTCCGCCGCGACCGCCCCCGCCGCGCCACCGAAACCCGCCGCGCCCTGCAATCGGCCATCCAGCTACCGTCCGACGCCCAGCCGCTCTTTGATGCGCTCCGCGCCGAACGCGCCGCCATCGCCAAGTCTCAGGGCGTGCCGCCCTATGTCGTCTTCCACGACACCACGCTGCGCGCCATGGCGCTGGAACGCCCCAAGACCCTCGCCGAACTCGGCACCATCCCCGGCATCGGCGAAAGCAAACTCAAGCGCTACGGCGCAGAGTTTCTGGCCGTGCTGAAGGCGGGGTAGGGGGCTCAAGCGCACAATCGCGAAGGCCCCCTCACCCGGCGCTTCGCGCCGACCTCTCCCCCAAGGGAGAGGTAATCGGAGGCGAGATAGTGCCACAGCACACCTCTCCCTTGGGGGAGAGGTCGGATTGCGCAGCAATCCGGGTGAGGGGGCCTTTGTTTCCTCTAGTCTACCTAAGTCCCCCGCGGCTTCGCCCGCGCCGTAGCCGCCGCATTCACTGGGTCCTCCGGCCAGAAATGGCGCGGGTAGCGGCCTTTCAAATCCTTCGCCACGTCCTTCCAGCTGCCGCGCCAGAAGCCGGGCAGGTCGCGTGTCGTCTGGATCGGGCGATGCGCCGGCGACAGCAGCACCAGCAGCAGCGGCACCTTGCCGCCTGCAACGCTCGGGTGCCGGTCAAGCCCGAACAATTCCTGCACCCGTACCTCCAGCGCCGGCCCATTCTCCGCCGCATAGTCGATAGGAAGGTGCGAGCCCGAGGGCGCGGAAAAATGCGAGGGCAGCAGCCGCTCGATCTCCTGCTTTTTCGCCCAGGGCAGCAGCGCCTCCAGTGCGCCACCGAGGTCATCTGCCGTGATCTCAGCCAGCGCCGTGCGGCCCACAAGATGCGGCGTCAGCCAGCTCCAGTCGGCCGCCAGACCCGCATCCGTCAGGTCCGGCCAATCCTCTCCAAGCGTGGTCCGTAGATAACTCGCCCGCGCCCGCAGCGCCGTCTGCTCCTTGCTCCAGGGCAAGAGCCCCATCCCGAGCTCCGCTATCCCCGCCGCCAGCGCCTCAGCCGCCCTTTGGGGATCGGCGATCGCCACCGGCGCCTCATCGAGCCGCAACGCCCCCAGCCGCCGCACCCGCCGTGCCCGCACGCTCCTCGTGGCGCGATCGAAGGCCATCGTCACCTCATCGTCGATCTGGCTCGCAAACAGCTCCTCGATTGTCGCCCGCTCAATCGCTGCCGCGCTGCGAATCCGCCCAGTCCCTGCCGCCCCGGTGATCTCCGTCACCACCAGATAGGGCGCGCTGGCCAGCGCGTCGGTCTCCTCAAGGCTCGCCGCCCTTCCATTGGCCAGCCGAAACCGTCCGCGCCCCCCAGCCTGCTGCGCCACCCGGTCCGGATAAGCTCGCGCCAGATGTCGCCCCGTCTCGCCGCCCCACCTCTCCCTTGGGGGAGAGGTCGGCCGAAGGCCGGGTGAGGGGGCCTTCTCCGCGCCAGCCAGCGTCACCCAGCGCCGCGCCAGCCCGTGCGCCTCGTCGGCACGTTTGCCGCGCTCGCGTCCGAACCGCTCCAGCCGGTGCGTCAGGTCCACCCCGTCACCGCCCAGCCCGCGCTCGGTGAGCAGCACTGCCAGTTGCGCCGCCGTCAGCGCATCATCCTCCGCCGCTGCGCGATGGATCATGTGCGCCAGTCGCGGATGCAGCGGCATCTTTGCCAGCGCCTTGCCCTCAGGCGTGATCCGGCCCTCGGCATCGACCGCTTCCAGCCCTTTGAGCAGCGCCACCGCCTCGCTCCAGGCGGGCTTCGGCGGCGGATCGAGAAACGCCAGTTGCGCCGGGTCCGTCACCCCCCAGCCTGCAAGGTCCAGCACCAATCCGGCAAGGTCCGCTTCCAGCATCTCCGGCGCATCGAACGCCTGCATCCCCGCCGTCTGTCCCTCTCCCCACAGCCGATAGCAGACGCCCGGCTCGGTCCGACCCGCTCTGCCGCGCCGCTGGTCGGCCGCCGCGCGCGATACGCGCCGCGTCTCCAATACCGTCAGCCCCGTCGCCGGCTCATAGGCCGGCGCTCGCCGGAAGCCGGAATCGACGACGATCCGCACCCCCTCAATGGTCAGCGATGTCTCTGCGATCGAGGTCGCCAGCACCACCTTGCGCCGCCCGGCTGGCGCCGGCTGCACCGCCTGGTCCTGCTCTTCAGGGCTCAATTGTCCATAGAGGGGCGCGAGGTCGACATCCGCCGCCACCCGCCCGCTGAGCCGTTCCCTGACCCGTCCGATCTCCGCCTGTCCGGGCAGAAACACCAGCACCGATCCGGCATGCGAGCGCAGCGCTTCCACCACCACCGCCGCCACCTGATCCTCAAGCCGGGCCGCCGAGTCGCGGTCGCGATAGAGTGTTTCCACCGGATAGGCCCGGCCGAGGCTCTCGATCACCGGCGCATCGTCGAGCAACCGCGCCACCCGCGCGCCATCAATCGTTGCCGACATCACCAATACGCGCAGATCATCGCGCAGCGCCCGCGCATCAAGTGCCAGCGCCAGCCCTAGATCAGCGTCAAGGCTGCGCTCGTGGAACTCGTCGAAGATCACTGCGGCGATGCCCGAAAGCTCCGGGTCATCGAGGATCATCCGGGTGAACACGCCTTCGGTCACCACCTCGATGCGCGTGCGCCTGCTCACCTTGGCATCGAGCCGCACGCGATAGCCGACGGTCTCGCCCACCGCCTCGCCCAGTGTCTGCGCCATACGCCGGGCCGCCGCTCGTGCCGCGAGCCGCCGTGGCTCCAGCATCACGATGCGGCCATCGCTCCGCCACGGCGCACTGAGCAGCGCCAGCGGCACGCGTGTCGTCTTGCCCGCACCGGGTGGTGCCACCAGCACCGCGCAAGCCGAAGCGGCAAGCGCCGCCGTCAACTGGGGCAGGGCATCGTCAATGGGAAGCGGCGACAGGTCCATGCCGTGTCATCGGCAATAATGCTGCACGCCGCAAGAGCTGCCTTCATACCCTGGGCCCTGCGGGGCGAGCCAAGCGAGGCGGGTGAGCGGGAGTCCCTTGCAAAGCAGAGGCGAGGCCTCAGGTAACCGCCTTCAGCATATCCAGCAGCGAGCCATCAAAGCTCTCCGCTTCTTCCTTGGGCGGCTGTGTGGCCTTGGCCACTGCAATCTCCGACCAGCCGACCGCAATCATGATGCCGCCGACTTTCTTGTCGCCCGCATACCACGGGGAGATCACGGTGTTGAAAAGCACCGGCGTTGAACTCGCCTGCACTGCGTAGGGGCGCTTGGTCTTGACTGTCTGGCCTTTCAGCGCCGCCTCATATTCCTTGGCCTGGTCGTGCGGCGCCTCGGGGAACAGCTGATGCAGCGTCTTGCCCACCACTTCGCGGCGTTCGACGAACCGGTGCGCCTTGAGCCAGAACAGCGAGCAGTCCATCACCCTCAGATGCTCGTCGACGATCACCACGGGCGCCGGCATATCCGACACCATGTCCTGGACCAGTTGAAGCCGGCCCGCCGTCGCCAATTCGCGCTCGACTTCAGCAGTCACGTCCCGGCTCGCGCCGAACAGCCCCACCACCTTGCCGTCGCGAATGCGCAGGTCAGCGATGGTTTCGATCATCCTGATGTGGCCATCGCGGCGGTCGATGCGCAGCCGGCACTTGAAGCCACGGCGTCCTTCGAGCGATTGCGCGATCATCGCCAGCAGCTTGCCGCGGTCTTCGGCGACATAGAGCTTGACCATGTCCTGCAACGGCACCGGCTCGTCGCTCGGGGTCAGCCCCAGCGTCAGCGACAATTGGTCCGACATCCACACGCTGCCGGGAAACACCAGCTTCCACTGCCCGTAGCCGGTTTGCTCTTCGTAGAGCTGCAGGGCGCGATCGGCCTCCATCAGCGATGGCGTTGGCTCGATGTGAGCCAATGACTCGTGCGGAACCGCGCTAATGAATTTATCGTACATGTGGCGACACACCAACTAGGTTCTGGTTTCGCCCATATTGCCGCCAAGCCCTTAACTATCCGTACCTGACCGCTTGGCTGCCGCGATTTCTTGCGGCTCCGCGGGGCGCGCGCTCAAACTGCGCGTGGCAGCCAGCGCCCGCGCCTGCGCCGCGGGCAGCGGCTGGCTGAACAGGTACCCCTGCGCCTCGTCGCACCCCTCGGCACTCAGCATCAGCAACTGGTCCCAGGTCTCGACTCCCTCCGCCGTCACCCGGGTCTTCAGCGACCGGCCCAACCCGATGATCGAGCGTACGATCGCTGCCGATTCCTCACTGCCGGGCAGGTCAGACACGAACGACCGGTCAATCTTGATCTTGTCGAACGGAAAGCGGCGCAGGTAACTCAGCGACGAATAGCCGGTACCGAAATCGTCCAGCGCCACCCGGATGCCGCTGGCATGCAGCGCCTTCAGCGCCGCAATCGCCTCCGTGCTTTCGTCGAGCAGCACCGATTCCGTGATTTCGAGCTCCAGCCGCGTCGCGGGCATTCCCGTCTTGTTCAATGCCTCGGCCACGGTGCGGTTCACCGCCCGCGAGCGGAACTGCGCAGGGGAAAGGTTCACGGCCAGCCGGATGGCGTCGGGCCAGTGCATCGCCTCGGCGCAGGCCTCCTGCAGCACGAACGCCCCGATCTCATCGATCAGGCCGCTTTCTTCGGCGAGTGGAATGAAATCTGCCGGCGACACAGCGCCCCGGGCCGGGTGCTGCCAGCGCAGCAGCGCTTCAAACCCGTTGAGCCGGTTGCTCGCGATATCGATCTGCGGCTGGTAGACGACGAAAAGTTCTTTGCGCTCCAGCGCGCGTGAGAGGTCACGCTTCATCTCCCGCCGCCCCTTGAGCGCCAGGTCCATGGCCGGTTCAAAGAACCTGAAGCCGCGTCCATGTTCCGCCTTCACCCGATAGAGCGCCACATCGGCGCTCTGCATCAGGATTTCCGGGTTGGTACCGTTCCGCGGGGCGATAGCGATGCCGACGCTGGCCCCGATATTGACGGTCTCGCCTTCGATGATAAATGGGCGCGCCAGCGTCGCGAGGATAGCTTGCGCGACCAGCACCGAGTCCTCAGGCTTGTACACCTCAAACAGCAGCGCAAACTCGTCGCCACCCAGCCGGCCCACAAAGCCGGTACCCCCGGCACAGACCGCAAGCCGCGTCGCCACATCACGTAGCAACTGGTCGCCCGCTGGGTGACCCATCGTATCGTTGACCAGCTTGAAATCGTCGAGGTCGATCGAAAACACCGCCATCGATTGGAGCGGCTTCAGCCGCGCCAGCGCCGCGTCGATCTGCTCGTAAAAGTGCATGCGGTTGGCGAGCCCGGTCAGTGCGTCATGGCGCGCCAGGTGGATAATCTCGAGCTCGATGCGCTTGGCATCGCTCACATCGCTGGAAAGCGCCAACAGGCGCTCGATCCGGCCATCGGCACTGCGGATCGGCGAGATGGAAATATCCCACCATCGCGGCGATCCCTTCGCCGTCGGCCCAAACAGGGTCTGCCGCACCGTGTGCCCCTGCTGCGCAGATGCAATTGCATTGCGGATCGCCGGTTGCACCTGCTGCGGCCAGAAGCTGTCAAACGGCCGGTGCGCGATCCGCGCAAAGTCGTCGATCTCCATCAGCGCCTTGCCCGGGCCATTGATGAAGATCAGCCGGCCCTCGGCATCCAGCACCTCAATCGCGGTCGTACTGCTCTCGAGAATCGAGCGTGCAAATTCCTCGCTGTCGCGCAGCGCTGCCAGCGCCTGCCGGTGTGTGTTGATATCCGCCAGCGTGCCGTACCAGCGTACGATCCGGCCAGTGTCGTCCCGCCCAGGGGCGGCACGCGCCCGCATCCAAATGTACTCGTTCTTGATGGTCAGCAGCCGGTATTCCACATCGAGCGGCTCACCCGTCGCGATGCTGTGCGCCCATTGAGCGTGCACATAGGGCGCATCCTCGGGGTGCAGCCGTTCGCGCCAATGCTGGCCATATTCGCGCCCTTCAGCCGGGCCAGCGATCTGGTTCCACCGCGGCCCCACCTCGATCAGCTTCCCCTCCGCATTGGCGAGCCAGGGGATCTCCGGGTTCAGCGCCACGGCGTTGCGATAGTGTTCTTCGCTCTCGCGCAACGCCAGCTCGGCGCGCCGCGCCACGGTGATGTCGTGGACGATGATCTGTATCGGCTTGTCTTCGCCCTCTCCTTCTCCAGGAAAGAACGTCGCGCTCAGCGTATGCACACTGCCGCCGGTCGGATTGCTGCGAAATTCAAACCGGCCCGAACCGCCAGTTCGCGCGGCAGCCACGAGTTTGCGCTTCACGCGCGAGCGGTCCTCTGGATGGATTTGCTTGAGCGCCTGCTGGATCGGCACGCCCTGACCAATCGAACTGCCGCTGCCGGTGTGAAACACCTGGTTGTCGGCCGGTTGCCAGCGCCACACCGAAACACCGGCGATGTCACGCAGGTGCCTGAGCGTCTCCGACGAAAAGGCAGGATCGCCTTGTACGCGCTGCTCCTGCCCTTGGCCGGGCGGTGTGATTGGTTTGTGCATAGGCTCCAGTCCCATGCTGTGAATGCTATGCGTGCCGCCCCAGACAAATCCTTAATCCGGCAAGGGCCGCGCACCAAATTGCTGCCGCGGGGGGCGCACAACTGGGCGCGTGGTTAAGCCTTTATAACCACACCTCTCGCCGTACGGCAGCAATCACGCCCATTCACCCTTGCGCATCACCGGCACCGTCTGCCCATCCTGGGTGATGCCGTCGATGTCGATCTTGTCCGAGCCGATCATCCAGTCGATATGGATCAGGCTCTTGTTGCCGCCGCGCGCCGCGATTTCATCGCCGCTCATCTTGGTGCCGTTGACAAAGCAGTCCGCGTAGCACTGGCCGAGCGCAATGTGGCTGGCGGCGTTCTCGTCATAGAGCGTGTTGTAGAACAGCACGCCGCTCTTCGAGATCGGCGACGAATGCGGCACGAGGGCCACTTCGCCAATCCGGCGCGCCCCCTCATCGGTGTCCATCACCTTGTTGAGCACCGCCTCGCCCTTGGTCGCCTTGGCCGAAACGATCCGGCCGGCCTCGAACCTCACCTCGATATTCTCGATCAAAGTACCGTTGTGGCTCAATGGCTTGGTCGAGCGCACATAGCCCTCCACCCGGCGCGCATGCGGAGTGGTGAACACTTCCTCGGTCGGAATGTTAGGGTTGCAGGTAATGCCGTTCTTGGCCTCCGAAGCACCACCCTTCCAGCGGTGCTCGTCCGCGAGCCCGATGGTGAGGTCGGTGCCCGGGCCGGTATAGTGCAGCGCCGAGAAATTGTTGCCGTTGAGCCAGGTCCAGCGTTCCTTGAGCTTGGCATTGTGCGCCTTCCAGGCGCCGATCGGGTCCTCGACATCCACCCGGCTCGCCGCAAAGATCGCGTCGGCGAGTTTCTTGACCGCCACCTCTTCCGGATCATCGGGGAACACCAGCTTGGCCCAGCTGGCATTGGGGTAGGAAACGATGTTCCAGTTGATATCGAACCCGGTAATCTTTTCGAGTGCCGGCTTATAGGCCATCGAGGTCGCCCGGTTGGCGCGCGACACCTTGTCGGCATCCTGGCCCGCCAGCATCATCGGGTTATCGCCCGAAATCGCCAGCCGCGCCGCATTGCCCGAAAACGCCTTGGCCATCCCCTCATAGAGCCAGCCCGGCGCGCGGTCGAAACTCTCGTTGGCTGCGTATTTATAGCGCGCCAGCGTGATTTCTTCGTCCGCAAAGATCGGCTGTACAATGCCGGCGCCGGCCTTGTACGCATGCTCGACGATCCGCCGCACCAGCGGCAGCGCCGCCATCGGCGCCGTCAGCACCAGGTCCTGCCCGGGTTGCAACTGCAACCCCACCTTGATCGCGACTTCCGCGAGCTTGTCGAGTTTGACCGGATCGATTGGGGAGGCAGTCATGGCGAGCCTTTCGAATAGAACGTGCTGCCTTTTAGCGCGCAGGTAGGTAGCGGGCTAGAGGGCAGACGTCCGTCCTCAAAGCGGCCTTGGCGACATCCGGTTGAACGCATCGAGCGCCGCAATCTTGTAGGCTTCGGCAAGCGTCGGATAATTGAAGGCGTTCTCGACGAAATAGTCGACCGTGCCTTTGAGGTTGATCACCGCCTGCCCGATATGGATCAGCTCCGTCGCGCCTTCCCCGATGATATGCGCACCCAGCAGCCGCCTCGTCTTCAGCGAAAAGATCAGCTTCATCATGCCGCTCTGCAGCCCCATGATGTGCCCGCGCGAGGTCTCGCGGAACCGTGCGATGCCGCACTCGAACGGGATGCCCTTGTCCTTGACCTCTTGCTCGGTCATCCCGACCGTCGAGATCTCCGGCACCGCATAAATGCCGTAGGGAAAATACTCCGGCGCCGGCGGAATTGGCGCGCCAAACGCATGGCACGCCGCGATCCGACCCTGCTCCATCGCGGTGGAGGCGAGCGAGGGAAACCCGATCACGTCGCCCGCCGCATAGATGTGTGGCACGTTGGTCTGGAAGGTCTTCTGATCCACCTTCAGCCGCCCACGCGAATCCGCTTCGATGCCGCATGTATCGAGCCCCAGCCCCGCCGTCGCGCCCACCCGGCCAGCCGCATAGAGCAGCATCTCGGTGCGGATCTTCCTGCCATCGCTCAGCGTCGAAATCGCCCAGCCCTGCGCATCGAGTTCCACCGCATCGACGGTGACGCCCAACCTCAGTTGCATGCCGCGCTTGCGCAGCTCGTGCACGAACTCCTCAATGATCTCGCGGTCAATGAACTCGAGAAACTGCTCGCGCGGCTCCACCAGCGTCACCGGCACGTCCATCGCCGAAAAGATCGTCGCATATTCAAGCCCGATCACCCCGGCGCCCACCACCGTCAGGCTCTTGGGCACGCGCGGGTCAGCCGCGACATTGTCGCTGTCGAAGACGCTCGTCTCGTTGAACGGGATATGCGCCGGCCGGAACGGCGAGGTGCCCACCGCAATCACGATGGCCTTCCCCTCATAGCGGGTTTCGCTCTCCGGCCCGGTCTTGACCGCGATGGTGTGCGGGTCGACGAACCGCGCCTTGCCCGCCACCGTGCGCACGCCGTTGCGCGCAAACTGGTGTTCCAGCACGTCGATCTCGTGGTCGAGTGTCATCCGCAGACGCGCGCCGAGATCCTTGCCCTCGATGTCCTTTTTCACCCGGTAGGCGAGCCCGTAAAACCCGCGCTCGCGCCAGCCGGAGAGGTTGAGCACGGTCTCGCGCAGCGTCTTCGAGGGAATCGTGCCCGTATGTACCGACACCCCGCCGACACGCAGCCGGTTCTCGATCACCAGTACCGAGTGCCCAAGCTTTGCGGCCTGGATGGCGCTGCGGCGCCCCGCCGGACCAGAGCCGATGACGATAAGATCGTAGTTTTCCATGCCTGTCCCCCGGCCAACTTGCCCCTGGCCGGACTCAAGCTTGCCACGACTTCAATAACGAACCCATGTCACCCCACGCATGCCGGGGTTGCGTTGCCGCTCAGTACGTCTCCGGCACGTAGAGCTCAGGCGGCACCTCGTGGCGCACATAGTCCTCGTGCCGCACGCGCGGGGGCAGCTCGATCTCGGGCTTGGGCACGTCCTCGTACTTCACCTGCGATAAAAGGTGCGCAATCATGTTGAGCCGCGCCCGCTTCTTGTCCACCGCCTGCACCACCCACCACGGCGCTTCGGCGGTGTGCGTGCGGTCGAACATTTCTTCCTTGGCGCGGGTATAGTCTTCCCAGTGCACCCGGCTCTCGAGGTCCATCGGGCTGAGCTTCCACTGCTTTAGCGGATCATGGATACGCATCTTGAAGCGGAATTCCTGCTCCTCGTCGGTGATCGAGAACCAGTATTTGACGAGGATGATGCCCGAGCGCACCAGCATGCGTTCGAACTCAGGAACCGAGCGGAAGAAGTCCTCCAGCTCGTCAGGCGTGCAGAACCCCATCACCCGCTCGACACCCGCCCGGTTGTACCAGGAGCGGTCGAACAGCACCATTTCACCTGCCGCCGGCAGATGCGGCACGTAGCGCTGGAAATACCACTGGCCCTTTTCCTTCTCGGTCGGCGCCGATAGCGCCACCACCCGGCAGGTGCGTGGGTTCAGCCGCTGCGTCACGCGCTTGATCGCGCCGCCCTTGCCCGCCGAGTCGCGCCCCTCGAAGATCACCAGCATCTTCAGCTTCTTGTGCTGCACCCAGTCCTGGAGCTTGACCAGTTCATGCTGCAGCCGGAACAGCTCGCTGAAATACACCTTTCGGTCCAGCGTCTCCTCGCCCGGGCCCGACATGCCTTCGGCTACCAGCTCGTCGAGCCGGTCGTCCTCGAGTTGCATTTCCAGCTCTTCGTCGAAATCGTCAGCGATCGCCTGCTTGATCCGCTCAAGGTCGGAAAGCGCGCGTTTGTCGTTGTGGTCCATGGCGGCACCCTTCGAAAAGTTCGGCCGCCTGCGTGCCCGCTGCAGATGAACCTATTGTGACGGGGCCCGGCTTTTGTGACAGCGCCGCGCCTACTCCGGCAGACCCGCGAGACGCAGACCCTCAAGAATCGCCGCCAGCCGGCTCGGGTCCCGCTGCGGTTGCCCGGCCCAGATCCGCGAAACGCTGGCGCCTGGCGTCAGCCGCAACAGTGTCTCGACATGGCGGCGCGCTTCACCCAGCCGGCCCAGATGCGCCGTCGCCGCCGCCAGCATCCAGTGCGTGCACACGAAACTAGGTGTCGCCGAAAGCGAGCGCAGCGCCCAGGCGACGGCTGTCTCGTAGTCGCCCTTGATCATATGCGCATGCGAAATCGCGGTGAGCGGCCAGTGCGCGCCGTCAAGGCTGGGGCTCAGGCGGATGGCGTGTTCGGAATAGCGGATGGCGTCATCAATGCTGCCAAGGTGCAGTTGCGCGATCCCGGCAAAGATCATCACCGTCAGATTGTTAGGGTTGATGCTCACCGCGCGCCGGCTGAGCTCCAGCCCACGCTCATAATCCTTCATATTATGGATCAGCGTCATCGCGCAGAGGCTGAGCACCACCGCGTCATCGCGCGCATGGGCAAGGGCCTGCTCGGCGAGCCCGATCCCCTGGGTGTGGTCGTCCTCCCCGATCGGCGGCCAACCCTGCACCGCGCGGTGCAGCAGGGCATTGCCGGCATAGACCAGATAGGTTGGGTTATGCGGCTCGAAGGCGATCGCCTTCAACAGCAGCCGGATCGCCTCGGCATTGGCGGCCTCGGTCTGCGACAGGTGCATCGGCAGCGCTCGCAGATAAAGGTCATACCCCTCGACGCTATCCGGACGGTCGCGGCGCGAGCGTTCGATCTCGGCCCAGCGGATCGTCGGCTCGACGATCGACGCCACCGTGGCGGTGATCCGATCCTGGAAATCGAACACATCTTCCAGCGTGCCGTCGAACTTGTCAGCCCACAGGTGCGTACCGTCGGTCGCATCGATCAACTGCGCCGTGATCCGCAGGCGCTTACCCGCCTTGCGCACGCTGCCCTCAAGCAGATAGCGCACCCCCAGTTGCCGCGAAACCTCGCGCACATCGACGGCTCGGCCCTTGTAAACAAAGCTCGAATTGCGGGCGATGACCGCGAAATCCTTGAAGCGGCTCAGGGCCGTGATGATGTCCTCGACCACCCCGTCGGCGAAATACTCCTCTTCGGCATCGCCGCCCATATTGTCGAACGGCAGCACCGCCACCGATGGCTTCCGCGCCTCGAAGGGCTGCAACGTCGGCAGCACCGGAGCCGGAGCTACAGTGCTTCTCTCGCCACCGTCCGACACCACTTCGAACACCCGCACCGGGCGCGCGATGTTCTTCAGCTGCCGCTCGCCCAGATCGTGGAAGTCGGCGCGTGTCCGGTCGCGCACTTCCTCATAAACCTTTGACGAAACAACCACCGTCCCCGGCACTGCAATGGCCTGCAGCCGCGCCGCTATATTGATGCCATCGCCATAGATCGTCGATTCGTCATGCACCACGTCGCCCTGGTTGATGCCGATGCGGAACACCATGCGGCGCTCCGGAGGGATCTCGGCATTGCGTGCCGCCATCAGCGCCTGCATCGCCAACCCGGCTTCCACGGCCGATACCGAGCTCTTGAATTCTGCGATAATGCCGTCGCCAGCGAGGTAAATGATCCGCCCGCCATGCGACTCGAGCAGGCTGATCACCGCGCTCTGGTGTGCCTTGAGCTGGGCAATGGTCCCCGATTCGTCGGCCCCTACCAACGCGCTGTAACCGGCAATGTCGGCGCTCAGCACCGCAGCAAGGCGGCGCGACAGCAGGTTTTCCATGAGTTCCCGTCCCGCAGGCGTCCTCCGTCCCGCGAAACCTCAAACTAGTGCCAGACACAGCGCAGGAAAAGGGGGCGTTGCCTCGCTATAGCCCTTTGGGCAGCAAGCGGAAATCAGGAAGTTCGCGCAGTACCGTTTCCGGTCCCGCTGGTGAATAGACTACGAACAACTGCATCGGTCTCTTGCCGGTATTGAGCGTCGAATGAAACCGGCTCTCCGGCACAAACACCGTGCAGCCCGGCCCGACCTGTTGCACTACCGGCACCCCGTCCGGCGTCTCCACCATCTGCTCGCCTTCACCCGAGATTACGAAAATGATCTCTTCGGCCCCCGGATGGTTGTGCCGCGTATGCCCCTGTCCACTGGGCAGGTCCACCACGCCACCCGAAAACTTCGTCGCCCCATTTACCTCCGGCGCCACCGTCAGCGACAGTTTCCCCCAGTCAAACCCGAACGCCTGAACGTCCTTCGGATAGACAAAATTCTTCTCAGCCATCTGGTGTCCTCCTCAGCCCAAATCTCTCAAGTCCCCTCGCCCCTCTGGGGAGAGGGTGGCCGCGCAGCGGCCGGGTGAGGGGTCCGTCAAACTGCAACGCCCCCCTCACACTCCCGTCTTCAACCCCTTGAACCCCTCAACCTGCGCCTTGATCGCCACTTCCACCGGCAGCCGCTCCATCGAGCTCGCGCCGTAAAATCCGTGGCATCCCTGCACGCGGTCGAGAATGAACTTCGCGTCCTCCGGCATCGCAATCGGCCCGCCGTGGCAGAGGACGATCACGTCCTTGCGCACCCCGCGTGCAGCCGCCGCGATCGCCTCGATCTCGCCCGCGCACATTTCCAGCGTCTTCGCCGCCTTGGCGCCAATCGCCCCGCCGGTCGTCACCCCCATATGCGCCACGATGATATCGGCGCCCGCCTTGGTCATCGCCACCGCTTCGTCCGGGTTGAACACATAGGGCGTGGTGAGGAGGTCGAGTTTGTGCGCCTCGGCGATCATGTCGACCTCGAGGCCATAGCCCATGCCGGTCTCTTCAAAGCTCACCCGCATCACCCCGTCGAAGAGCCCGATAGTGGGGAAATTCTGCACCCCTGAAAACCCCATCGCCTTCAGCTCGGCGAGAAACTGCGGCATCAGCACAAATGGGTCGGTTCCGTTCACCCCCGCCAGCACCGGCGTATGCTTGACCACCGGCAGCACTTCGACCGCCATTTCCTTGACGATCTCGTTGGCATTGCCATAGGCCAGCAGCCCTGCCGCCGATCCGCGCCCGGCCATGCGATAGCGCCCCGAATTGTAGATGATGATCAGGTCGATCCCGCCGGCTTCTTCCGATTTCGCCGAAATCCCGGTGCCCGCCCCGCCACCGACGATGGGCACGCCACGCGCCACCATGGACTGGAATTTCTTGAGGATGTCGGCGCGGGCGATAGCGGCCATTTTTCTCGTTCCTGAACGTCTAGTGATGGAAAAGATCGCCGGCGATTTCGCGAAACGCCGCAACCGCAGCATCGGCGAAAGCCGGATCGTTGATGTGGTGCGGCACCCGGATGATCCGGCGCCTCGGCGTCTGCTCGATGGTTCGCTCCAGCGCCGCAAACAGCGCCGCATCGGCCGCCTCATCCCGGAACAAGCCGCCGGGGGCATCAAGCGCTGACACCCCACCCTCGGGGATCAGCAACCGCACCGGCCCGTCACACAGGTTGAGCTTGCCGCCGATCCATTCCCCGATCGCATGGTTCTCTTCTGCCGTCGTCCGCATCAGCGTCACATTGGCATTGTGCTGGTAGAACAGCCTTGCCGCATAGCGCTCCGGCACCGTGTCCCGGGCCCAGAAATTGATCATGTCGCAGGCGCCTACCGAGCCCACATACGGCACCTTGGTGCGCGCAATACAGTCGAGCCGGTCGGCCCCAGCCGGCAGCACGCCGCCAAAGAGGTAATCCGCGATCTCGGTCGTCGTGATATCAAGCACGCCGGCCAAAAGCCCGGAATCGACCAGCGTCTCCATCGTCCGCCCGCCAGTGCCCGTGGCGTGGAACACCACCGGCTCCACGTCCGCGCCAAGACGCTCGACGATCTGCGTCACCGCCGTCGTCGTCACCCCGAACATCGTGAGCCCCACCGCCGGCTTGCTCCCCGCCACCACCGGCGGATTGGCGCTCATCGCCACAATCGCCTGCGCCGCGTTCGAAAGCACCACCCGGCTGATCCGGTTGAGCCCCGCGAGATCGGTGATCGAGGGCATCATCACGATGTCGGAGACGCCCACATAAGGCGCCACGTCGCCCGAAGCGAGCGTTGACACCATCAGCTTGGGCAGCCCGATCGGCAATGTCCGCATACCTGCGGTAACGATCGACGTTCCACCGCCGCCGCCAATCCCGATCATCCCGGCAATGTCGCTTCGGCTTGAGGTGAATGCGGCAAACGCCTTGGCCATTCCCGCCACTGCAACCCCGCGGTCATCCCCGTCGAGAAGCCCTGGTGCACCAAAAGCCGCGACGTCGCTCGCGCTGATATCCGGTGTGATAGTGGCGGCGCGTGTACCCACGTCGACCACCAGCGGGTCAGCGCCAAGCGCCCGGATCTGGCCTGCCAGAAACGCCAGTTCCTCGCCTTTTGTATCGGCGGTACCCACCACGAATATACGCTTCACAGCGATGGTCCCCTGGCGCGGTTCGCCTCCTCAGGCAGCAGTTTCTGCCGCCCGTCCGCGCTCTCGTGCTCACCTTATAGGCAGAGCGTCGCCGCCATTGCAAAGCATTTTGAGATGTGCGTATCATTTCGATATGCAAGTCTCACCAGTAGACGACAGTCTTGAGCAGACCGAGTTGCGCGGCCCACGGGCCCGCACCAGAAAGCTCATGCTCGATACCGCGATCGCCCTGATGCAGAAGGGCCAGACGCCCTCGATCAGCGACGTCGCCGAGGCCGCGCAGGTGTCTCGCGCCACCGCCTACCGCTATTTCCCGAGCCAGGCCGCGCTGGTCCACGCCGTCGTCGATGCCGGCCTCGGCCCCATTCTCGAGTGGCATTCCGATAGCAACGACGCCGAAGTGCGCGTGCAGGACCTGCTCAAGACCTCGATGCCGCGCATTCTTGAGTTCGAGGCGACCTTCAAGGCGGCTCTCAAACTCTCGCTCGAACAATGGGCCGAGCGCCAGGCCGGCACGTTTGGAGACGAGCCGCCATTCAAGCGCGGCCATCGCGTAGAAATGCTGCAGAAGGCCATCGCGCCGCTCAAACACACGCTGACCGAGTTTCAATTCCAGCGCCTCGCCAAGTCACTGTCCTTGGTCTACGGCCTGGAACTTCTGCTTGTTCTCAAGGATATGTGGGGCCTCGAATTCGAGGAAACACAGGATATTGCCGCCTGGACGGCCGGTGCTCTGGTACGCACCGCCATCGCGGAGGCCGGTGTTTAGACTGAATTGCCGAAACGTTCGCAGTGTTGACTACGTCGTCACGAAAAATGCTAGCATGTTAGCTTGACGACAGGGAAAAAACCGTTGAACTTTAGGCAACAAGCATGAGGTCGAGGAGGAAGATCACATGCGGCGGGCGCTGAGGGGCGCCATGTTCTGAACTGCGTTGGGACCCAGAGGGAACGGGTGCCCATCCAGCCAGAACGATCCGGGACCTGGTCGTCCCGATCCGCTGCTTTGAAATGCGATCGCGATCACATCGGCCGTTCCGGCCGCTGGGTTTCGGGAGCTGCTGCATGCCCCCGGCACGGAGGAGGGGCTTCGGCGAGGCGCGTCAAACGCGTCAGCCGTTGTTATGAGCGCTAGAGGGAGGACCACAATGCGCACTGCAACCAAGGGCATGCTGGCCGGTTTGAGCCTGCTGCTGATGTCGGGAACGTCTGCGTTCGCGACCGAACTGACTATTCTCTGGGCCGAATGGGATCCGGCCAACTACCTGCAGGAACTGGTGAACCAGTACGAAGCCGAGACCGGCGTCAAGGTCACGGTCGAAACCACCCCGTGGCCAGACTTCCAGACCAAGGCCTTCACCGAGTTCAACGCTCAGGGGTCCGCTTACGATCTCGTCGTTGGCGACAGCCAGTGGCTTGGTGCGGCTTCGACAGGCGGCCACTACGTGGAGCTCACCGATTTCGTCAAGGCGCACAACCTGACTGAAACCATGGCTCCTGCGACCATGAAGTACTACTCGGAATATCCGGGCAGTTCAGGTCACTACTGGTCGGTACCGCTCGAAGGCGACGCCGTCGGCTGGGCCTACCGCAAGGACTGGTTCGAGGATCCGACCGAAATGGCCAACTTCAAGGCCAAATACGGTTACGACCTGGGCGTTCCAAAGACGCTCGCCAACCTCGTCGACATTGCCGAGTTCTTCAATCGTCCCACCGAAAACCGCTACGGCGCTGCCATCTACTCGCAGAGCTCGGGCGATGCACTCACCATGGGCGTTGAGAACTTCCTGTTCGGCTACGGCGGCTCCTTGGGCGACTTCGCCACCTACAAGGTCTCGGGCCTCTTGAACTCCCCCGAGTCCGTCGAAGGGCTGGAAGCCTACCGTAAGCTCTTCACCTACGGCCCTCCGGGCTGGGGCAATTCGTTCTTCGTTGAAGTGAACACGGCGCTGGCCCAGGGCCAGGTCGCGATGGGTATGAACTACTTCGCGTTCTTCCCCTCGCTTCTCAACGAGGCAACCAATCCCCAGGCCAAGAACATGGGCTTCTTCGCCAACCCCCCCGGCCCGCGCGGTGATGACTTCGCGGCTCTGGGCGGTCAGGGTATCTCGCTGGTCTCGTACAGCCAGAACAAAGACGAGGCGATGAAGTTCCTCGAGTGGCTGGTCAAGGACGAGACCCAGAAGAAGTGGGCTGAGCTCGGTGGCTATACCGCCGCCACGGCGATCCTCAAGTCCGACGAGTTCCAGAACGCCACGCCGTACAACAAGGCCTTCTACGAGACCATGTTCAAGGTGCGCGACTTCTGGGCGCTGCCGCAATACGCCGAGCTGCTCGATGAGAGCCAGCAGGGCTTTTACGACTATGTCGTGAACGGCAACGGTACCGCCAAGGAAGCTCTCGACAAGCTGACGGCAACCTGGGTCGAGTCCCTCAAGGCTGCCGGCTACGCAGCCGAATAATCCTGCGCTTGATGTCTGGGGAGGCGAGCCATCGCCTCCCCGTTCTGTTCGAATGGGGGCTCAGCCTTGGCGACAACTTTCATGACTAGTCTGGATCAGAAGTCGCGCGCCGCAACGCGCGGGTGGAGCGACCTCACGATCCGCAATGTATTCGTCATCCCAACGGTGGCGTTTCTGATTATTTTCAACGTTTTTCCGCTGCTCTATTCGCTCGGCTTCTCGTTCACCGACTTCCGCGCCTCGAGCAAGGACGCCGTCAATTTCGTCGGCCTCAAGAACTATACCGACGTTCTCGGCGACCCGGTGATCTGGCGCAGCTTTGCGACGACCATGTGGTACGTCATCGTCTCGGTAGCGGGCCAGTTCGTCGTCGGCTTCGGCATGGCGCTGCTGCTCAACCGCCCAATCCCCTTCAAGGGCTTCATCACCACGCTCCTGCTGCTCCCCATGATGCTCTCGCCGGTTGTGGTGGGGCTGTTCTGGAAGCTGATCTACGACCCCTCCTGGGGCATCCTCAACTACGCGCTTGGCCTCGGCAAAACCGCGTGGCTGACCGACACCAATCTGGCGCTCTACGCAGTCGCCATCACCGATATCTGGATGTGGTCGCCCTTCGTAATGCTGCTGTCGCTTGCGGGCCTCAGCGCCGTGCCCAAGCACCTGTATGAGGCAGCCTCGATTGACCGGGCCGGCAAGCTCTACACCTTCTTCCGCATCACGCTGCCCCTGGTCGCGCCGATCCTCATGATCGCCGTCATCTTCCGCACCATGGAGGCCTTCAAGACCTTCGACATCGCCTTCGTCATGACCGGCCAGCCGCAGGCCGAACTGATCTCCTCGCGCCTCTACAAGATGGCCTTCGCACAGTGGCAGACGGGACCCGCTTCGGCCCTCGCCTACATCATCCTGATCATGGTGCTGTGCATCACCAACATCTACGTCAAATACCTCAACAAGGCGAAGGAGCGCTGAGATGGCATCTTCTTCTCTTTCACCGGCGCGGCGCCTCCATCGCCTTCTCCCCTTGTGGGAGAAGGTGCCCGAAGGGCGGATGAGGGGTGGCCTCCGCCCGCATAATCGCCCGTCGCTACGCTCCGATCGCGCAACCTGCGGTTGCGAACCCCTCATCCGGCGCTGCGCGCCACCTTCTCCCACAAGGGGAGAAGGAAAGTACAGAAAGGCCTGCTGAGATGGCTGTCGTTTCGACAAGCGGAGCCCGGCTCGGCAACCGCATCGCAATTGCCTTTGTCATTGTGATTACCCTGGTCTTCCTGTCGCCGATCTACTGGATCACGACAACGGCCTTCAAGCCGCTGGTCCTGTCGACCTCGGTGCCCCCGACGGTCATCTTCGAGCCGCAGATCACGCCGTTCGTCAAACTGTTCATCAAGCGCGCGCAACTCACGGCACCAGTAAAGCCCGAGATTTACGAGGCCGCACCCTGGTGGGAAAAGCTGGTGCTGGATGGTGGCGAGCGGCTGGCGCGCGATGGCAAGGGCCAGGTGGTTTTCTCCGCCTATCCCGATCGCTTCGTCAACTCGCTGATCATTTCGATCATCTCGACGGTCCTCGCCGTCGCGATGGGCACCATCACCGCCTATGGTTTCTCGCGCTTCAGGGTGAAGGGAGAGGCGGATCTGCTCTTCTTCATCCTCTCCACCCGCATGTTGCCGCCCATCGTCGTCGCCATCCCCATGTTCCTGATGTACCGGGCAGTGGGGCTCAACGACACCCATCTGGGCCTCATCATCCTCTACACCGCGTTCAACGTCTCGTTTGCGGTCTGGGTGATGAAGGGCTTCATCGACGAGATCCCGAAGGAATACGAGGAAGCCGCGCTGGTCGATGGCTACACGCGCATGCAGGCCTTCTTCAAGATCGTCCTGCCTGAGGCGATGACCGGCATCGCCGCGACCGCAGTGTTCTGCTTCATCGCCGCCTGGAACGAGTATGCCTTCGCCCTGATCCTCACCAACCGCCGCGCCCAGACCGCGCCGCCCTTCATCCCGAGCCAGATCGGCACGGGCCTGCAGGATTGGACCGTGATTGCCGCCGGCACCGTGCTGTTCCTCCTGCCGGTTGCCATCTTTACCTTCCTGCTCCGCAATCATCTCTTGCGCGGCATGAGCTTCGGAGCGATCCGGAAATGAATATTCGCGTTTTCAATCAGCGCTTTCTCGAGCCCGGCTCCATGACGCTGATGGTCCTCGGCATCATCTGTCTCTGCCAGCCCTGGATCGAAGTGCTGCACCTTTACTCGGTGACCATCATGCTGATCGGCCTGATCGGCTTCAACTTCGCCGTCCATATTCCGGCGCCTGAAAAGACCGTCATCGAAGACGAACACCTCGGCCAGGGAGGCCCCCATGGCTGAGATAGAACTCCGTCACGTCGACAAGCATTTCGGCCCGGTTCACGTCATTCGCGACGTCAACCTGACCGTCAAGGACAAGGAATTCGTCGTCTTCCTCGGTCCCTCGGGCTGCGGCAAGACCACGACGCTGCGCGCCATCGCCGGGCTCGAGGAAATCGACACCGGCGATATCCTCCTCGATGGCAAGCCCATCCAGGATCTCCGCGCTGCCGATCGCGACATCGCCTTCGTGTTCCAGAACTACGCGCTCTATCCCCACTTCACCGTCTACGAAAACCTCGCGTTCCCGCTGCGCGCCGTCGGCACTGGCCGCGACGCCATCGATACGACAGTGCGCTCGGTCGGCAAGTCGCTGGGCATCACGCACCTCCTCAACGCGCGCCCCTCGGCCCTTTCGGGTGGTGACATGCAGCGCGTCGCCATCGGCCGCGCCCTGGTGCGCCGCCCCAAGGCCCTGCTCCTCGACGAGCCCATCGGCTCGCTCGATGCCAAGCTCCGTGAAACCATGCGCGTCGAGTTGAAGCGCCTCCACTTTGAGAACGGCTCCACCTCGATCTACGTCACTCACGACCAGGTCGAGGCCATGTCGCTCGCCGATCGCATCGTCGTCATGAATGATGGCATCCTGCAGCAGGTCGGCACCCCAACCGAAGTCTATCTCCACCCGGCCAACCTCTTCGTCGCCCAGTTCATCGGCTCGCCCGTCATGAACATCGCACCGACCAGGGTGAGCCAGGCAGATGGCAAAGCCCGCATCGAGCTCGAAAGTGCCAGCTTCGAGTTGCCGCCCGAACTGCTCGGCATGCTCGAGCAGAAAAAGGCCACCGGTGACCTCTCCCTTGGCGTCCGTCCCGAAGGCGTGCTTGTCAGCCATGACGACCAGCCCGGCTACCGGGCGGCCGAAGCGCACCTGATCCAGCCCTATGGCGGCTTCGACATCGTCGATCTCCGCATCGGCACCAAGACGCTCCGGGCCCGCACCACCTCGGGTTATGTCGGCAAGGTCGGTGATCGGGTCTTTACCCGCATCGCACCCTCCCAGGCCCACTTCTTCGACACCAAGTCGGGCGCCTCGCTCGACATCCGGCTAGGCGACTGACATGGCCCGTATCCGTTTCGAAAACATCTCCAAGACCTTCGGCCAGCACACTGCCGTCGAGGATCTCGATCTCGATATCGCCGATGGCGAGTTCTTCGTCCTCCTCGGCCCCACTGGCGCCGGCAAGACCACGACGCTGCGCATGATCGCCGGGCTCGAAAAGCCCAGTGTCGGGCGCATGTACATCAACGAGCAGGACGTCAACGACTGGGGCCCGGCCGAGCGCGACGTGGCGCTGGTGCTGCAGCAATATTCGCTCTATCCGCGCCTGACCGTGCGCGACAATCTTGCCTTCCCGCTCCGCTCGCGCGTTCGGAACCTGCCGCCCGCCGAGATCGAAAAGCGCATTGAATACGCCGCGCGGACCCTCCGCATTGGCCACCTCCTCGATCGCAAGACCGACCGGCTCTCGGGCGGCGAAATGCAGCGCGTCTCCATCGGTCGCGCCATCGTGCGCGAGCCGCAGGTGTTCCTGATGGACGAGCCGCTTTCGGCGCTCGATGCCAAGCTCCGCGAGGCGCTCCGCACCGAGCTCAAAGACCTCCAGATGCGGCTCGGCGCCACCTTCATCTTCGTCACCCACGATCAGGTCGAAGCCATGACCATGGGCGATCGCATCGCCATCCTCAATCGCGGCAAGATCGTCCAGGTCGGCACCCCGCAGCAGGTCTACTCCAACCCGCGCGACACGTTCGTTGCGAGCTTTGTCGGCTCGCCCGCCATCAACCTGCTCAATGGCCGCGTCAGCGGCAACGGTGCTGTCGTCACGCCCTCAACCTTCGAGCTGCCGCTCGGCGGGCAGGGCGCTTCCGAAGGCGCCTACACCTTCGGCATCCGCCCCGAAGACGTCCGCGTCGAATCCGGCGCGCCCGTCGAAGGCCGCGTCCACGACATCGAAAACCACGGCATCGAAAAGATCGTAACCCTGCGCGTCGGCGAAAACTTCGTCCGCGCCAGCGTTCCCGCCCGCGTCGAGGTGTCCCTCGAAGACCCCCTCCGCTTCGGCTGGAACCCGGAGAAAGTGATGCTCTTTGACGCCAAGACCGGCGTGAACTTGAGACATAAGGCGGCGTAGTGGCGATGCGGGGTCTTGTTGCCACATCCGGGCTCATCTCCCCCCTCCCCATCCCTCCCCGCAAGGGGGAGGGTGTCCCATCGGGGCTTGGGCACCATCGTGCCCGCCCACCAGCCGGCACCCTCCCCTTGACGGGGAGGGACGGGGAGGGGTGTGCCCCGAACTCGAGATTCGTAGATTATAATGAGGCCCTGGGAGGGGACGATGGCTGCAAACAACTACCCCAAACTCCATAACGCCGCCTGGCCCGGCATCGTCGGTAAGGGCGCGCCGGACAGTGAGCCGATCATCGCGCTCGATACCCTGTTGCGCCTCACCGCCAACGCCGAAGTCGATGGCCAGAAATTCGACGGTATCGATCTCTTCGTCACCGCCCCGCATTTCGATATCGACAGCGATGCCGGCGCGGTCCGCAAGATGACCGATCACATCGCCGGCTATGGCCTCAAGGTCGGCTCGTTCGTCGCCCCCATCTGGGGTGGCGCCGGCGGCGGCTCCGCCATGGGCGATGCCGATGACGTCAAGCGCTTCCTCAGCCAGGTCCGAAAGGCCTGCAACATTGGCAAGCAGATGCGCGACATGGGCATCCGCCCCACCGGCGGCATCCGCGTCGATAGCTCCGTTGGCGTCGAAGCCTGGGATGCCGATCCCGAGGGCAACACCAAAAAGATCGCCGCCACCTTCCGCGAAGCTGGCAAGATTGCCCAGGAATACGGCGAGTACATCGTCATCGAAGGCGAAATCTGCTGGGGCGGCATGCATTCGTGGCGCGAAAACGTCAAGCTGCTCGAAATGGTCGGCATGCCGGGAATCGTCGGCTACCAGGCCGATATGGCCCACTCGATGCTCTTCGTCCTCGGCGCCAACGCCGAAAAGGATCGCATCCTCCCCGCCGATTTCCAGTGGTCTGACAAGGCCGCGCTCGATGCCGCCTATCACAAGGTCGCCGATGCGCTCCGCCCCTGGACGCTCGATTTCCACGTCGCCCAGAACGACGGCACTACGTTCGGCTCTGGCACCCACGAAAAGACCGGCCGCCACTGCCAGATCGACGACCCCAACGGCCGCCTCGATGTCACCAAGCACGCCGGCTACTGGCTCCGCGACGACAAGGGCACCCTGACCAAAAAGATGCGCCACATCTGCTGGGACGGCTGCATGTTCCCCAATGCTGTCATGGAGCAGCAGGCCACCTGGAACAAGGTCCTCGGCGCCATGCTCAAAGTCCGCGAAGCCCACGGCTGGCGGGAATGATGCGCTGCGGCGCGATCGAGGCACCCCTATTCTTCTCCCCGTCGGGGAGAAGGTGGCGCGAAGCGCCGGATGAGGGGGGCTTTGTCCACGCGTCGCCATTGCAGATAATTCAAGGAACACACCAATGACCAAGAACCTCAATATCGGCATGGTCGGCTATGGCTTCATGGCCCGCGCCCATTCCAATGCCTGGGCCAACGTCTCCCACTTCTTCGATACCGGCTATCGCCCGGTGCTGAAGGCCGCCGCAGCGCGCAATGTCTCCAAGCTCCGCCACTTCGCCGAGCAATGGGGCTATGAGAGCCAGGAGGCCGACTGGCACCACATGGTCGAGCGCAAGGATATCGACGCCATCGATATCTGCGTGCCCAACGATCTCCACGCCGAAATCGCCATCGCCGCCGCCAAGGCCGGCAAGATGGTGCTCTCCGAAAAGCCGCTCGCCCGCACCGAGGCCGAGGGCCTGCCCATGGTCGAAGCCGTCGAAAAGGCCGGCGTCGCCAACATGGTCTGGTACAATTACCGCCGCGTCCCCGCCGTCATGCTGATCAAGAACCTCGTGGAGTCCGGTAAGCTCGGGAAAATCTTCCACTACCGCGCCAAGTTCCTTCAGGATTGGACCATCTCACCCGATGTCCCCCAGGGCGGCGCCGGCACCTGGCGTCTCGACGTCGGCGCGGCCGGCTCGGGCGTTACCGGCGATCTCCTCGCCCACTGTCTCGATACCGCCACCTGGATCAATGGCGGCATCACCTCCCTCACCGCCATGACCGAAACCTTCGTCAAACAGCGCAAGCACACCGACACCGGCAAGGTGCAGGAGGTCGGCATCGATGACGCCGCCGCCGTCCTCACCCGCTTCGAAAACGGCTCGCTCGGCACCTTCGAGTCTACCCGCTACGCCCGCGGCCACAAGGCGGCCTATACGCTCGAAATCAACGGCGAAAAGGGCTCGCTCGCCTGGGATCTTCACGATCTCAACCGCGTGCAGTTCTTCGATCACTCGGTCGAAGGCCAGCTCCGCGGCTGGACCAACATTCTCGTCACCGATGGCGATCACCCCTATCTCGGCAAATGGTGGGTGCCCGGTCTCATCATCGGCTACGAGCATAGCTTCACCCACCAGGTCGCCGATTTCCTCGAAGGCCTCAAAACCGGCAAACCCGCCGCCCCCACCTTCCGCGAAGCGCTGGGCACCAACCGCCTCTGCGACGCCATCATCGCCTCTGGCAAATCCGGCCAGTGGGTGAACATCTAGGGGAGAAAGACCCTTCTTACCTCTCCCTTAGGGGAGAGGTCGGCGCGCAGCGCCGGGTGAGGGGGCCTTCCTATTCTTCTCCCCGTCGGGGAGAAGGTGGCGCGCAGCGCCGGATGAGGGGTCTTTCTTTTCCTTCACCTCTCCCTGGGGGGAGAGGTCGGCCCGCAGGGCCGGGTGAGGGGGCCTTATCTTCTTCGCCGCGAGTGAGGGGCAGTTGCACAAAAGGACAACAACATGAAACTCGGCTTCAACCTCCTGCTCTGGACCTCGCACGTCACCGACGCCGATTGGCCCACCATCGAAAAGCTGCAGGCGACCGGCTATGACGGCGTCGAGATCCCGATGTTCGAGGGGGACGTCGCCCATTACGAAAAGCTCGGCAAGCGCCTCGCGGCCGCCGGCATCAAGTCCACTGGCATCGGCGTCATGCCCGGCGGCGGCAAGAACGCCATCTCTGCCGACAAGGCCGAGCGCGCCGCCGCGCTCGAGCATCTCAAATGGCTGATCAACTGCACCGCCGCCATCGGTGGCGATATCGCGGCCGGGCCCTTCCACCAGCCGCTCGGCGAATTCTCAGGCGCCGGCCCCACCGTCGATGAGATCGCCCGCTGCGCCGAAGTCCACCGCGCCGCCGCCGACTACGCCGCCCCGCTCGGCATCACACTCGCCGTCGAACCGCTCAACCGCTTCGAGTGCTACTTCCTCAACTCGGCCGCCCAGGCCGCCAATCTGGTCAAACAGGTCGGCGCCTCCAACTACGGCTACCTCTACGACACCTTCCACTTCAACATCGAGGAAGACTCGATCACCGCCGTGATCCCTGAGACCATCAAGCAGATCACGCATGTCCATATCTCGGAGAACAACCGCGGCGTTCCGGGCGCCGGGCACATCGATTTCCAGTCGGTCTTCAATGCGCTCAAACAATCGGGCTACGATGGCTGGATGACCATCGAAGCCTTCGGCGCCGCACTCCCCGGCCTCGCCGCCGCCACCAAGATCTGGCGCCCGCTCTTTGCGCGCTACGAAGACGTCTACCAGCACGGCCACACCCTCATGCGCACCGGCTGGGATCGCGCGCGGTAGGTCTCCTCAAGCGGAAGGCCCCCTCACCCGGATTGCTCCGCAATCCGACCTCTCCCCCAAAGGGAGAGGTGGGCAGTGGCAAGATCCCGCCTCCGATTACCTCTCCCTTTGGGGGAGAGGTCGGCGCGCAGCGCCGGGTGAGGGGGCCTTCGCCTGGCGTTCGACTGCTCCAGCTATTCGTCCCCCACATAACCCCTTCTCACCCCACGCTGCTTACTGCTAACTGCGGCAAACCGAACATCGAGTGTCATCATGCCCATCCTGAAGCTTCTCTCCGGCTCCTATTCCGAAGGCGCCCCCACTGGCCTCAACATCCTCGATTTCGATACCGCCACCGGCACCCTGAGCCTCTCCCACCCGCTGCCCGGCGCGCCGGACGTCTCCTTCTTCGCCTACGACCAAGGCACGCGCCGCGTCTACCTCACTGACGAGATGGGCCCCCGCGCTGGCGGCTTCTCCCTCGCCGCCGATCTCAGCGCCGCGATCCCGCTCGGCTACCAGCCCGCCGCTGGCCTCTATCCCTGCTACATCGCGCTAAGCCCCGATCGCACCCAAGTGGCCGTCGCCACCTACGGCAATGACGCCGTCGCCGTGCACGCCATCGATGCCAGCGGCGCGCTTAGCGCCAATCCCACGCTGCTCCACGGCACCCAGCCGTCCGACAAGGGCCACGCCCATTGGGTGCAGTGGTCGCCCGAAGGCGATCGGCTCTACGCCGTCGATCTCGGCCACGACGAAGTCCGCGCCTATCCTTATGCCAAAGGCGAGTTCGGCCCCGGCATCGTCGCCCATGCCCCGCCCAAGGGCGCCGGCCCGCGCCACCTCGCCTTCCATCCGGGCGGCAAGTTCGCGTACCTGATGACCGAGTATTCCAACACGCTCACCGCGCTCTGGCGCGAGGCGGATGGCACGTTGACACCGCTCCAGGTCATCACCACGCTGCCCGCTGGCTTTAGCGAAACCAGCTACGGCGCTCATATCCAGATCAACGCCGCCGGAACCGTGGTCTACGTCTCCAACCGCGGCCACAACAGCATCGCGTCGTTCCGCATCGGCGCCGATGGCCACCTGACCCCGTTGCAGACCATCTCCTGCGGCGGCGACTGGCCCCGCTTCTTCCTGCTGCTGGATCACCACCTGATCGTCGCCAACCAGCGCAACGACCTCCTCGTGGTCTTCACCGTCGCTGCCGACGGCACCCTGACCCCGAACGGCAAGACCCTGACGCTGGGCAAGCCCGTAGCGCTGCAGGTTCTCTAGAGCGTACTAGGCACGATCGCCCCGCCGCGTGACCTCTCCCTTTGGGGGAGAGGTCGGCCGAAGGCCGGGTGAGGGGGCCTTTTTAGTCCGTCAGCAAAAGCCCTACCGCATCCGCCGCCCAAAATCAGGCAACAGCACCGTCAGAAACCCCGCCAGCGGCAGGAACGAGCACATCTGGAACACGAACTCGATGCCATGCGCATCAGCAAGCGCGCCCAGCGCCGCAGCCGCAATGCCGCCGGCGCCGAAGGCAAAGCCGAAGAAGATCCCCGCGATCATCCCCACCCGGCCCGGCATCAGTTCCTGCGCAAACACCACGATGGCCGAGAACGCCGACGAGAACACCAGCCCGATGATGATCGTCAGCACCACCGTCCAGGTGAGGTCTGCATAGGGGAGGGCCAGCGTGAAGGGCAACACCCCGAGGATCGAAAACCAGATCACGAACTTCGCCCCGAACCGGTCCCCGATCGGCCCGCCGATGAACACCCCGACTGCCGAAGCGCCCAGATACACAAACAGCAGCAGCTGGCTGTCCTGCACCGCCACATGGAATTTCTCGATCAGAAAGAACGTGTAGTAGCTCGATAGCCCCGCCATGTAAGCGTTCTTGGTCAGCGTCAACACGGTCAGCACGGCCAATGCGATCAGCGTCGTCCGCCGGTCGAACGGCAGTACCATGCTGGCGGGCGCCTTGCCCACATTGGCGCGCCGGTGCGCCGCATACCACTGGCCGACGCGCGTCAGAATGAATATCCCGAGCAGCGAGCCGACGCCGAACCACGCCACGCTCCCTTGCCCATGCGGCAACACGATGAACGCCGCGAGCAGCGGCCCGATCGCCGAGCCGACATTGCCGCCCACCTGGAACAGGGATTGCGCCAGCCCGTGCCGCCCGCCCGAAGCCAGCCGCGCCACGCGTGAGCTCTCGGGGTGAAAGATCGCCGAGCCCAGCCCTACAAAGGCTGAACCGAGCAGCAGCAGCCAATAGCTCTGCGCAAAGCCCAGGATGATCAGCCCGATGAGGCTCGATCCCATCCCCACCGGCAGCGAATAGGGCAGGGGCCGCTTGTCGGTATACATCCCGATCATCGGCTGCAGCAGCGACGCTGTTACCTGAAATGTGAAGGTCAGCAGCCCAATCTGCACAAAGTCGAGCCCATAGCTCTCCTTGAGGATCGGGTAGATCGCCGACAGCAGCGATTGCATCGTGTCGTTGATCAGGTGGCACAGTGACACCGCCAGGATGATCGACAGCGTCGTCTTCTGCACCAAAGCGCGCTCAGGCGCCGCAACTGTTTCGCTCAATTGAAAATATCCGGAGAAGAGATGGCAATGCCGGTAACAGACACCGGCTGAGAACTGTCATCACCACTAACATGTCAGCCCCCGGCCGTCCCGACCGATCACTCCAAAACCGTCTTTCCAACCATCAATTCTCGTCCAGGCATTGCGGCCCTTCCCTCTTTCACCCTCCCCATTCTCAGGGGGAAGGGCCGGGGTAGGGTCAGCCCTCTCCGGCCCCACGCGAACTCACCGCCCCATCCATATTTCTAGCTTCCCCGGTACTATGGCGCTGTTCTCCTTGGCCACGAAGGTCCGCCCGATCACCTTCCACGCATTCAACTGATCGACCAGCGCGATTGCCGCCATCTCGTCCGCAGCGGCATAGCGCACCTCCGACAGGCCATCGGCGCTTGCCGTGCGCTCGCCGCCGCCTTCAACCCCTTGCACATTCCAGCCAGCGGTTTTCAGCTGGCGCATGAACTCCCGCACCGCGTCGCGGGTAATGGCGCCTGCGAACTGCACAAACACTTGCTGGCTGAACCCAAGCGCCGCCTCGCTGATCGGTGTCGCGGGCTTCGGGTCGAACGGAAAGGATGGCTTGGGATCCAACCCCATTGCTGACGCACAAAGTGAACCAGAGGAAAATCTCGCCGAAGCCACTTCCGCAACAGCCTGGTCGCTGCCCGGCTGTTCGGCAGCCTTGGCATCAGCGGCCGCCCGGCAGTTCAATGATGCAAGGCACACAACCACCGGGTTGTCCGGAAAGACCTGTGCTGCGGCAAAGGTAACCCCATAGGCGAGAGCAAACACCACGAGGCAACTGGCGACGATTGGCATCAGCACCCGATGCAGCACCACATACCCCAGCACCGCCACCAAAAATCCCAAACCCAGCAGCTTCAGAATGGCCGGCGTGTCCGAATTGAGATCGACCCCGAACGCGGCCACCATCGCCACCGCCGCGCATACGGCGATGCCCCCCAGGATCAGTCCGCCGGCCGCCGGGTTGGCCTTCATGAATTCCCTGATCACCTCAAGCTGCTTGTCCACCTTGCCCTCCGCCATGCAATGCCCGCGCTGGAGTCAGCGCATCATTTGTCTTCCGGGCCAGAGCGGATCAATACGAATGGGAACTACCCCGAGATCGATAGTTGACACCGTTTCATAGTGTGCTACATAACTACTACACTATCAAGGCATCACGCATGAGCCAATTCAACGATACCCAGCCGATCTTCCTGCAGATTGGCGAGAGGATTGCCGAAATGATCCTGAACAAGTCCGCCCGCGAGGGCGAGGCGCTTCCTTCTGTGCGCCAGATTTCTGCCGACCTCTCCGTCAATCCGCTCACCGTCACGCGCGCCTATCAGTCTCTGGTCGATCTCGGCATCGTCGAATCGCGCCGCGGCATGGGCATGTTCGTGCAGGAGGGAGCGCGCGAGCGGCTACTCACCCATGAGCGTGAGAAATTTCTGACCGACGAGTGGCCCCGCATCCGCGCCCGCATGGCGGCGCTTGAACTCGATCCCGCAAAACTGATGAGCGAAGGCAGCACCAATGAATGATCTGGCTCAACCCACGACTGCTCCGATCGTCTCGGCGCGCGGCCTCAAGAAGCATTTCGGCCGCACCGAAATCCTCCACGGTCTTGATTTCGATATCCCCGCCGGCCGCATCTACGGCCTCGTCGGCCACAACGGTGCCGGCAAGACTACGACGCTCAATGCGCTGCTCGGCCTGACCTCCTACGAAGGCACCATCCGTGTCCTCGGCGAGGACCCCTATACCAAGCGCGCCGAGCTGATGAAGAACGTCGCCTTCATCTCCGATGTCGCGAGCCTGCCGCGCTTCCTCCGTGTCCGCGAACTCTTCGCACTCCTCACCAACATCCATCCCAACTTCAGCCCCGACAAAGCCCGCAGCTTTCTCGAAGGCACCGATGTGAAGATGGAGGCGCGGATCAAGAACCTGTCCAAGGGCATGATCGCGCAGCTCCACCTCGCCGTGGTGATGGCGATCGACGCCAAGCTGCTGGTCCTCGACGAGCCCACCCTCGGGCTCGATATCACCTATCGCAAGCGCTTCTACCGGCGGCTTCTCGAAGACTACATGACGGAAGAACGCACGCTGCTCATCACCACCCACCAGGTGGATGAGATCGAGTTCATGCTCTCGGACATCATGTTCATCCGCGATGGGGACCTGATCCTCCACATGCAGATGGAAACAGTCAGCGGCAAGTTTGCCCAGGTGCTCGTCACCCCCGACAAGCTGGCTGAAGCGACCGCGCTTGGTCCCATCTACTCGGAAACCCGCTTCGGCCAGACCGCCATGGTGTTCGATGGCGTCGATCGCGAGCGGCTTGCTGCCTTCGGTGCCGTCTCCACCCCCACGCTTTCCGATCTCTTCGTCGCCCTCATGCAGCGCGGTCCAAAATGAAGTCGCTAGTTGCCCTCATCCATCGCGAATATCTGGAGCACAAGGGCGCGTTCCTGCTCGCGCCCTCGCTCATCATCGCGCTGCTCGCTGCGGTCCTTGTCTCGGGGCTCGGCTTCGGCCGCTTCCAGCTGCAGCAGAAGTTCATGCTGTTTCCCATCGTCAAGGTCTTCGAGTTCGGCTTCCTCGCCGTCGCCGGCCTCTGGTTCGCCTACATGATGGCGGCGCTGTTCTTTTACTACGCCGATGCGTTCAGCGCCGACCGGCGCAACAACGCCATGCTGTTCTGGAAATCCATGCCGGTCAGCGATTTCAAGATCCTCGCGAGCAAGATGCTGGCCGGCCTCACCCTGTTTCCGGCGATGATCTTCGTGGCCATGGTGATCTCCGGCGCCCTCATCCTCGTCGCCACCTATTTCAGCGCGCTGTTCCTCAACCAGGTCGTCCCCTCGCCGCTGCTGTTCCTGTCGAGCGCCGGGCAGGTCACCATGGTTGCCGCAGTTTATGTCGTCCTCGCGCTCCTTTGGTATGCGCCGTTCTTTGCCTGGGTGGGCCTCCTCTCCGCCCTGTTCCGCCGCTGGTCCATCCCGCTCGCCTTCCTCATTCCGTCGCTGGTCAGCCTTGCCGAAAACCTGCTCTTTAACGGCACCGGTCCGGATGGCGGCTATGTTGCCACCTACCTCCGCAACCGCTTCAGCTTCGGCGACCAGCGGAGCGATGTGGCGCTATCGATCTTCACGGACCTCCAGATCAACGGGCCCGATCTGGTCAGCCGCTTCCTCGCCACCGTCGATTGGCCGCAACTAGCCGGCGGCGTCATCGTCGCAGCGCTCCTCGTCTGGCTGGCCAGTGAATACCGGCGCCGCAACGTCGCCACCTGATCAATGCGCAATGCGGGCAAAACTGGCCCGCATTGTTGCATTTTAGTATCGAGTGCATGTCAGAGGCCGTCCGTGGCGCCACGGGCGGCTTCCGCTTATATCTGGCGGCAACAGAACCATTCACGCCTTGGGACAACCCACATGATCACCGTCGAATCGCAGCGCGCCGTCCGCTCCGCGCCCGTCCTGCCGCTCACCTCCTCGCTCGGCCCCGTCCGCATCGCCGTCACCAGCCGCGACAAGGCCCTCGCCATCTGGCAGGACGTTGTCGGTCTCGACCTCATCTCCGAAGATGCCGACGCACTGCACCTCGGCGTCGGCGGCAATGAACTGATCACCCTTGAGCTCGGCGCCAAGTCGCGCTTCCCCGATCGCTCGCTCGGCCTCTATCACGTCGCCATCCACGTCCCGACGCGTGCCGATCTCGCGCAGATGGCCGTCCGCGCCCTGCAGCGCCGTGTCCGCATCTCCCCCACCGATCACCTCGTTTCCGAGGCCATCTACCTCTGGGATGAAGACGCCAACGGCATCGAAATCACCTTCGAAACCCCGTGGCGCGGCGTCATCGGTGATGGCGAGGATGGTTTTTACGTCCGCACTATCGATGGTTCGCCCCATTCGGGCCGCGAGGCCATTGATCTCGACGACCTGCTCGGTGAACTCGGCCCCAACCCCGTGCTGCAGCCGCGCATGGCGCCCGGCACCCGCATCGGCCACATCCACCTGCATGTCAACGATCTCGAACTCGCCATGCGCTACTACCGCGACGGCATCGGCTTTGGTGGCCTGTTCATCATGCGCCGCTTCGGCATGGGCGATCTCGGGCTCGATTACCCCCCGCACACCATCGCCTTCAACATCTGGTCCGGCCCCAACGCCGCTCAGGCGCCGAAAGGCTCAGCCGGCCTCCGCTGGTTCCACATCAACGTCCCGGATGCCGCCACCCTCGACGCCATCCGCACCCGCCTCACCGCCATCAACGCCGCCTATACCGACACCAACGAAGGCCTCGAATCCCGCGACCCCGCCGGCAATCTGGTGAAGGTGGTCGTGGCGTAACGTCCCCTCACCCGCCCTGCGGGCACCCTCTCCCTCAAGGGGAGAGGGAAGTGGTGGCGAGTCCCCGCCTTTCGTCCCTCTCCCCTTGAGGGAGAGGGTGGCGCGCAGCGCCGGGTGAGGGGAAGGCCAACCACCAGCCTCCCCTCACACCACTCCCAAAAACCCTTCCACCTCAGCCTCCGTCGTCGCCCAGCTGGTCACCAATCGCACCAGCACCTCGTCGGCACCCACCGCGACCCCCGGCCATTCATGCGCCGCGCCGCCCGCCGCCCTCAGCCGGGCCAGTGCTGCCTTGGGGATCACCGCAAACACCTCGTTGATGTCGCTTTCCCAGCCCAGCCGCGCCACCGCGCTCGCCCGGATTCCGGCCCGTAGCCGCTCCGCCATCGCGTTCGCGTGCCGCGCCCGCTTCACCCAGTTCCCCTCGCTCAGATACCCCTCGAACTGCGCCGCCACGAACCGCGTCTTCGAGAACGTATGCCCCGCCCGCTGCCGCCGCGCCTCCATGTCCTGGAACAGCCCGGGTGAAAACACCACGATCGCCTCGGCTGCCCAGCAGCCATTCTTGGTGCCGCCAAAACTCAGGAAATCCACCCCCGCCCTCCAGGTGATCTCCGCCGGGCTCACCCCGAGCGCCGCCACCGCATTGGCAAACCGGGCTCCATCCATATGCACCTTCAGGCCACGCGACCGCGCGATCGCCGCTAGCTCCGTCACCTGCGCTACAGGGTAAACCGTGCCCCATTCCGTCGCGTTGGTCAGGCTCAGCCCCACCGGCACGCTGCGCCCACCCTCCGGGTGCCGCGCCAGCGTTGCGCTCAGTGCCGCCGGATCCATCCGCCCCAGCGGGCTCTTGACCGGTATCAGCTTCATCCCGCCTGATTGGAACTCGGTGGCGCCGCTCTCGTCGCTCATCACATGCGCCTCTTCCGCGCACAGCACCACGCCGCCCGGCCGGCTCAATCCCGCCAGCCCCAGCGAGTTCGCCGCAGTTCCTGTCGCGGTGAACCACACCTCCACCTCACGCTCGAACAGCTCCGAAAACCGCTGCACGACGCCGAGGCTCAGCGGATCCCCGCCATAGGCCGGCGCAAACCCGTGATTGTGCCGGATCACCGCATCCATCACTTCCGGGCTCGCCCCGGCCCAGTTGTCGCTCGCAAAGTTCACGCTGCAATCCTCTTCAAATCCCGCCCGTCATATCCCGGCAATCCGAGCCAGAGAAGGCGATAAAATCCGGCGCCGCGCTGGCTGTTTGGTCACTGACATGTTAGTGGCTGGCCATCACCATCCGCCGCAAACTGGAGATCCGATCTTGCGCGCCATATCCTGCACCGCCCCCCAGCAACTGGCCCTGGTCGATATCGCGCCGCCGGTGTTGCAGCCGGGCTGGGTGCGCGTCGCCATCCGTCACATCGGCATCTGCGGCACCGACTATCATATCTTCGAAGGCACCTTCCCCTTCTTCGAATACCCCCGCGTCATCGGCCATGAGTTGAGCGGCACCATCACCGATGCCAACGGCGCGGCCTTCGCCGTGGGCGATCCGGTGGTCATCAACCCCTACCTCCATTGCGGCCATTGCCCGGCCTGTCTCGAGGGCAAGTTCAACTGCTGCGAGACGCTCAAGGTGCTCGGCGTCCACACCGCCGGCGGCATGGCCGAAGAGATCGTGCTCCCCGCCATAAACGTTTATCCGGCCACCGGCATTTCGCTGCGCGACGCGGCCATGGTCGAATTCCTCGCCATCGGCGCCCATGCCGTCCGCCGCTCCGAGGTCAAGTCGGCCCAGCGCGCTCTGGTGGTCGGCTCAGGCCCCATCGGGCTTGGCGTGGCCTATTTCGCAAAGATCGCCGGTGCTGACGTCACCGTCGTCGATGCCGCGCCAGACAAGATCGAGGCCACCCGCGCCCTGGGCTTTCGCACCTTCAGCCTTGGCGACACAGAAGGCGCCGATTTTGCCGCGACCAAGGCTTCAGGCTTTGATGCAGTGTTCGATGCCACCGGCTCCATCCGCGCCATGAACGCCTCGATCTTTCACGCGCGAAATGGCGGCACCTACACCCTCGTCGGCGTCATCAAGGGTGATCTGGTCTTCCCAGATTCCGAAGTGCACCGCCGCGAACTCACCATCCGCGCCTCGCGCAATGCCACGCGCGAGGATTTCGAGCACGTCATGGCCTCGATCCGCGCGCGCGCAGTCCCCACCGACCGGCTCGCCACCCACCAGACCACCCTCGACCGCGTCCCCGCCGACATGCCCGGCTGGGCCCACGACCGCACCGGCGTCATCAAGGCCATTGTCACGGTGTAGAGCGCTCTCTGGGGGTCGTCTGTCCTCCCCCCACTTTTCAACCCGGCCCTTCGGACACCCTCCCCTTGACGGGGAGGGATGGGGTGGGGTGTGCGGAGCCGGTGAACAAGCAGCGTCGCAGGGGCTACTCACCCTCCTGGGGGCGCGATCACGCCACCGCGTTACCTCTCCCTTCGGGGGAGAGGTCGGCGCGCAGCGCCGGGTGAGGGGGCCTTCCACTTCAAAAGCGATAGCCCTGCCATTCTTAGGGGAGGGACAGTGCCGTAAACCCTACCCCCGCTTCATCTCAATCTGCGGCGTCACATCAATCGCCACCTCAACCCCCAGCATCCGCGCCACCACTTCCGGCGCTTCTTTCACTGTGAAGGCGCTGGCCAGCGTCTCGATGCGCGTATCCTTCAGCGCTTTCTTGACCGAGACAACATGCACCGGGTTGACGTAAATTGTGCCCTCATGGCCATCAAACTTCACCAGTTGCATTCGTCGCTCCTTATGCCCAGATGGCCAAACCGGCCGGGGCGTTCACCCCGATCATGACCCTTCGGGGAAAAGGACTGGTGAACGCGGCCGCCGATTTACCGCGCTGCGAGACCCCCGATGAAAACCGCTGACGATGTGCTCAACTTCTGGTTCGTCTCCCATGGCGAGGCCGATTGGTTCGGCGCCCGGCCCGAGTTCGACGCCGAAATTGCGCGCAATTTTTCCGAGACCCACGCCGCCGTCGCCCGTGGCGAAGCCAGCTTCTGGCGCACCACGCCCTCCGGCCGCCTCGCCGAAATCATCGTGCTCGACCAGTTCTCCCGCCAGTTGTTCCGCCAGCGCCCCGAGGCCTTCGCCACCGACCCCATGGCGCTCCGTCTGGCGCACGAAGCCGTGGGGCAGGGCGCCGATATGTTGGTCGAGCCGCGCCGCCGCGGGTTTTTCTACCTGCCCTACATGCACTCGGAATCGCTCGCCGTGCACGACGAAGCCATGCGGCTCTACGAGCGCTACGCCTATGGCGAAAACTTGAAATATGAGATCGCGCACCGCGATTGCCTCATCCGCTTCGGCCGCTATCCGCGCCGCAACGCCGCCCTCGGGCGCGCCTCCACACCGGAAGAACTCGAGTATATCGCCTCAGGAACCGGGATGCTCTGATCGGCTGCCGCGTCAGTCGAGCAGCCGGTGCCGGATCACCTCGGCCACCGTGTGCGCCCGGTTCTTGGTCCCGAGCTTGGCCGAAACATTGTCGACATGCTGGTTCACCGTCCGCGCCGACATGCCAAGCTGTTCGGCGATGTCCTGCGAAGTCAGACCGTCCGCAGATAGCGCCATCACCTCTTTTTCGCGCGGGGTGAGCGCCGGACGCGCCGTAACAATCCCGGCATTGCGCAGCGATCGTGCCTGGGCGAAAAGGTTATAGAGCACCAGCTGCAGCCCTGTCTGCTGCAGGCCGTCCAATTCGCGGTCACCGCACAGCCCGATCACGCCGACCACCATGCCGTCATAGCTCACCGGCACCAGCGTGCAGTCGATCATGTCGACTTTGGTGGCGAAAGCCAGCAACGGGTCATCGGGGCGCACGAACCGGCTGGCGTCGACACGTTGCACCCCGCCGCGTCCCAGCACCCTCGCGACCTCGGTCGTATCTTTGCGCAACCCGCTGGCAACATAACGCCCCCACCAGCCTGCGCGTGCCGGGCTGGTATCGAGAACATGCAGAGCCGACTTGATTTCGCTTGTATATTCAATGAGATATGCACTGCGGAAGCCGAGTTCATCCGCGATTTCCGAAAGAATGCTGACGATATCGTCGTCCGTGCGCGCCAGCCGAATATCGCCGAGATATCGTTCCACGAATGCCAGCATTGATGCCCCATCTGGTTCGATGCAGAACCGGTGATGTCTGGCCAATGCTAGCAGGTTGCTGGAAACTGTCACGATCTCATCGTGAAAAATCACAATGCAATAAATGCCAATGTGAGATTTACGGACGATGTTTGTGGCGATGGGACTTCTTGCACTGTCATTAGTGCCGATTCTCACTCGCGCATGAACCTGCCATATTGGCCCAGTCGGAGCCTCGCTTCGACGGGGAGGCGTCAATGGCAATGTTGCAGCGGGAGCCTGAGGTTCAGGATTGGGTGGGTTTCGACAACCCCTATCGCCTGACGCCGCGCGAACTCGAACTCTGCTTGTTGCTGCGCGATGCTGTGCCCCACTACCACATGTCGGCAATGCTGCATCTCAGCCCAGTTCTCATCGCCGCCACGCTTGGCCGGGTCATGCGCAAGACCGGAGCGCGCAACAGCGCCCATCTGCAGCACATCATCGCCACGCTGCATCGCTCGCCCGTCGAGCCCGTGTTTATCGAGGACATTTCGGAGCGCTTCGAGGCCGCCCCGCTTGATCCCTATGCCTATCAGTCGGTGGTCTTCGCCTAGCGCGTTTCGAGCAGACGCTAAACCAGGACCCTGGCTTCAAAGTCCGGCACCAACTGCGTCCACAGGTGGTCGGATCGGGGAGCGTCGCCTACCCAAAAGGCGGCGCTCCTTCTTCTTTTTACCAAGCAAGAACGCCCGCTAGCGCACCAGCGCCATATCGACCAGCGCACCCTTGTGCCCGATCACCACGCCCGCCACGCGATGCGCTTCCTTCGCCGCCTCGACCGGCGCCACGCCCCGCGCTCGCGCCGATAGATAACCGCCGTTGAACGAGTCCCCGGCACCTGTCGCATCCACCACCCTCTCCGCCTTCGGCGCTGGCACGAACACCTGCGCTTCTGCCGTCGCCACCAGCGCCGGCTCCGCGCCGTTCTTGACGATCACCTCCCGCGCCCCGATCCTCAGGTAGCGCTCCGCCGTCGCCTCCGGTGACGCGTCGCCAAACAGCGGCGCCTCGTCCGAATGCGTGGGCAAAACGATATCCGCAATCGCCGCCGCCGCCGTCAGTGTCGAGGCCATGATCTTCGGCGACGTCCAGAGCGCTGGCCGGAGGTTGGTGTCGAACACCACCTCGGCCCCCTTGTCGCGCGCCGCAACGATCGCCTTCATCAGCTTGCCACGCGCCCGGGGCGCGAGGATCGCCAGCGAGATCCCCGAAAAATACACCGTCGTAGCCCCATCCAGCGCCGCCGCCAGCGCCTCGGGGTCGTCCGCCACCAGCTTCGCCGCCGATTGCCCGCGCCAATAGGTGAAGTGCCGGTCGCCATCGGCCTGGTGGATCATGTAAAGCCCGGGGCGTTTCCCCGCGATTTCCCGCACATGCCCGGTGCCGATCCCCGCCGCCGCGATGAAGCCCCGCATGTCGCGCGAATAGATGTCGTCGCCCACCGCCGTCACATAGTCGACCGACCAGCCCTCGGGCAGCAGCGCCCGCGCATACCAGGCGGTGTTGAGCGTATCTCCGGCAAAGCCCTGCCGGTACATCCGGTCCTCGCCGCCGCTCATCTCGATCATGCACTCGCCGATGCTCACGAAGCGCTTGGTCACGTCCTGGTCCCCTTCAATCGTGAGAAGGTTTATGCCGGGCTTCCCCAACTCGCGCAACCGCACCTATGGTCGAGCGCGGCCGGCTTGGCTATGGTCGCGCCGCCATCCGGGAGGGCCCTTGTCCATGTCGCGCCTCAACACCGCCAGCCTCGCTTCAGCCTCCGTTCATCAACGGGGTGTTTCCGTGGCAAACTACGATCGCGCGACCATTTCACCCGGCATCGTCCATCTCGGCATCGGCGCCTTCCACCGCGCCCACATGGCCGCCTATGTCGACGATCTCCTGGCGCTGAACCCGACCTGGGGCATCATCGGCGCTTCCCTCCGCCGCCCCGATACCCGCGACGCCCTCGCCCCGCAGGATTTCCTCTATACCCTCGCCATTCGCGATGCCTCCGGCACCCATTGCCGCGTCATCAGCTCCATTCTCGATGTGCTCGACGCTAACACCCAGCGCCGCCAACTCATTGAAACCATGGCCTCTTCCGCCATCCGCATCGTCTCGCTGACCGTAACGGAAAAGGGCTATTGCCACGATCCGGCAACCGGCGAACTCGACCAGAACCATCCCGATATCGTCCACGACCTTGCTCACCCCGAAGCCCCTGTCAGCGCCCCTGGCCTCATCGTCCAAGCCCTTGAATTACGAAGGAAAAACGGGCTGGCGCCGTTCACGGTGATGAGCTGCGATAACCTGCCATCCAACGGCAAAACCGCCGGCCGCATCGTCCGCCGCCTCGCTGAACTGCGCAGCCCCGAGCTCGCCGCTTACGTCGCGACGGCCGCCTTCCCCTCCACCATGATCGACCGGATCGTTCCCGCCACCACCGACGCGGACCGTGAAATCGTCAAGGATATCATTGACTTGGAAGACGCTTGGCCGATCATGACCGAGCCCTTCACCCAGTGGGTGATCGAAGACCACTTCCCCCTCGGCCGCCCACCCTTTGAAACCGTAGGCGCCGAACTGGTCACCGATGTCGAGCCCTTCGAACTGATGAAGCTCCGCATGCTCAACGGCAGCCACTCCACCATGGCCTATCTCGGCTATCTCGCAGGCTACCAATATGTCAGCGAGGCCATCGCCGACCCGGCAATCCATAAGCTTGTTAATGGGCTTATGACCGAAGAGGCAATGCCGACGCTGCCCATGTCGCGCGCCACACTCGAAGCCTATCGCGACCAGCTCCTCGCCCGCTTCGCCAACCCCGCCCTCAAGCACCGCACCTGGCAGATCGCCATGGATGGCAGCCAGAAGCTACCGCAGCGCCTCCTCGGCACCATCCGCGACCGCCTTGCAAAAGGGCAGGGGATTCAACGCCTTGCGCTCGGTGTCGCGGCCTGGATGCGCTACGTCACCGGCATCGACGAACAGGGCAACGCCATCGACGTCAAAGACCCCCACGCCGCCCGCCTCCGCGCCATCGCCGACGCCGCCGCCCGCGATCCGGAAAAGCTCGCCGCCGGCCTCCTCGCCGTCACCGAGATCTTCGGCACCGACCTCGCCGGCAACAGCGCGTTCCGCACCGCCGTCACCAAGCACCTGAAATCACTGCTGGAATCCGGCAGTGCCGCGACTGTCGCAGCGTTGGTAGCGTAGGGGCGGCCGAAGCCGCCCCCGAGTCCATTGCGGAATAGCGTCGCTTACTGGATGACGATACGGCCTTCCACCATCTGGTGGATGCCGTTCTGCTGCACATACTCCATCACGTCATTGGCCATGATGTCGCCCTCGCGCGCCCCGATCAGCACCTTGCCAGTGCCGAGCGCCTTGTAGCCATCGCCACCATTGAGCATGAAGTCATTGGTAGCCACCTTGTAGGTCGCGGCCGGGTCCAGCGGTTTGTCGCCCACCAGCACAGACACCACACGCGAGCCAGCCGGCTTCTTGGAGTCGACTGTCACCGTGATGCCCGCCACCTGCGGGAAGCGGCCCGCACCCTTTTCCATCTGGCTGAAGCCATTCTCGAGCGCATCGAGGATCGCCTGTCCGCTGAGTTCCGTCACCACGGTCACATTGCCGAACGGCAGTTCGGTGAAGATGTCCTTGCGGGTGATGTCGCTGCCTGCCGGATACTCCTTGTCGGCGCGAATCCCGCCGCCATTGGTGATGGCAAGGTCAGCGCCATTTGCCGCCATCATGGCGTCTGCAATCAGGTTGCCCATCGCCGATTCCTGAGCGCGAACAACGTTGCGGCGGGAATCCAGCGGGCCTTCGGTGCTGCCGATCTTGACGTTGAGCTGGGTATCGAGATCAGCACGGTACTTGTCGACCAACACCTGCGTTTCCGCGTCTGCCGTGACCGTTGCGGTATCGATAAACCGGAAGTTCGGTGTCCAGCTGATCGTGCGCTTGCCGTCCTTTTCCTGCACATCGACATTGAGGTCGAGTGCGGTCAGGTAGTTGGCTTCCGTCGAAGTTTCGACATAGGCGGTGACCCCATCATAGGCCGCCGTGAAATCGTGGTCGTCGCCCGAGAGTATCGCGTCAAAGGCGTGGCTGCGCACCAGTTCCTGGTCGTAGTCATGCTCGGCCTGCACCACGCCAACCACGATCTCCGCGCCATCCGCGCGCGCCTGCTTGGCCGCTTCGATGGCCGACGACACCGTCGGGCCAAACTTCCAGTCCCCGGTGCTGGAGACTTCGGGCGAGGTGTCCTGTGCCACCGGAACCAGCGCGACCTTCAGCCCGCCGATTTCCTTGATCACCACCCCGCCCAAGCCGGGAACCGGCGAGCCATCGGCCTGCGTGATGTTGATCGCCGCCCACGGATACTTCGACTCACCCACGCGCGTCAGGAAGTTCTCCGTGCCGAAATCGAACTCATGGTTGCCCGGCACCGCGATGTCGAACGGCACGACATTGGTCAGCGCAATGGTGTTCGCGCCCTTGTCGAGACCCGAGATCAGCGAGGGTGACAGCATGTCGCCGTCAAACACATAGATCGTGTTGGGATTAGCGGCCTTCTCAGCCTTCGCCACAGCGTTCAGCCGGGCAAACCCGCCACGCGCCTTGCCACCCTCAAAATTGTAGATATCGCCCACGCCCAGCAGCGTGATCTTGATGGGCTCAGCCAGAGCCGGAAGCGCCGCAACACTGGTGAGGAGCATCGCCCCCAGCACGCTTGCAAAAGTCTTGGTAAACCGCTGCATGGTCTTAACTCCCTGAAAATGTTCGATCTCTTCGCCGCAGATGGGCAGGCTGCTGTCAGTGCCCGCCCAGTCTCGCGATATCGACAATCCAGTTAGCGGACTCTCATGGCGGCAGTGCGACTATTGCGCCTCTACAGCCGCCCCTCCATGGCCCGATCGAAGATCTCGAGCGCCCGCGCCTTGGTGAGCTCAATCGGGTTGCCGCCCGCCGTCGGGTCGACAATCGCCATGTCGCCGATCAGCTCGCGCTTGGTCCCATCGACCTTGAAGTCCTTGAGCGTGTGCGGAACGTTGAGCTTGGATCGCAGCGCACTCACCGCGTGAAGGAACGAGTCAAAGTTCGGCGCCAGCCCGCAATAGGCCGCGAGCCGCGCGATCTTTGCTTCGATCGCATCCCGGTTCACCACCAGCACATAGGGCATGAACACCGCATTGGTCATGCCGTGATGGGTGTCGTAGAGCGCCCCCACCGGATGGCTCAGCGCATGGATGGCGCCCAGCCCCTTCTGGAACGCCGTCGCCCCCATCGCCGCCGCGCTCATCAGGTGCCCGCGCGCTTCAATATCATTGGGATTGTGGACCACCTTGGGGAGGTTCTCCAGCACGAGCCGGATACCCTCAACAGCAATGCCGTCCGCCAGCGGGTGATAGCCCGGCGCGCAATAGGCCTCGAGGCAATGCGCCAGCGCGTCGAACCCGGTCCCCACCGTGATGAAAGCCGGCATCCCCACCGTCAGCTCTGGGTCGACGATCACCACCTTGGGCATCATCAGCGGGTGAAAAATCACCTTCTTGGTATGCGTCGTCTCGTCGGTGATGACGCCCGCGCGGCCCACTTCCGAGCCCGTGCCCGCTGTCGTCGGCACCGCCACAATCGGGAATATCCCCTTGGGGTCGGCCCGCGTCCACCAGTCGCCGATATCTTCAAAGTCCCACATCGGCCGGGTCTGGCCCGCCATGAAGGCAATCACCTTGCCCACGTCGAGCCCCGAGCCGCCGCCAAACGCGATCACCCCGTCATGCCCGCCCTTGCGCAGCACTTCGACGCCGGCATTGACGTTGGCCGAAATCGGATTGGGCTTCACGTCGGCGAACACGCCAACCTCTATCCCGGCATCCTTCAACAGCTTCAGCGTGCTCTGCGTCACCGGCAGGTTGACCAGCCCAGCATCGGTCACCAGCAGCGGCCGCGAAATCCCCGCCGCCTTCAGCGCCTCCGGCAGTTCCTTGATCCGCCCAGCGCCAAACTTGACGGCGGTGGGGTAGTTCCAGTTGGCTTTGGTGGCCATGATCTTTCTCGCTTCTGGCGCGTCGCGCCGCATCTACAGTGCCGCTCAGAGCTTCCTGAGGTGATAGCTCTTGGGCTGCGTCAGGTTCTGGTAGCCGATCTCGCTCAGCGCGCCGCCCTTGCCGGTGTCCTTGACCCCGGTCCAGACCAGCGCAGGGTCGAGATAGTCGCAGCGGTTGGCATAGACCGTGCCGGTCTCGACCTTGGCGCCAACCTTGGCCGCCGCATCAAGGTCTTCCGTCCAGATCGATGCGGAAAGCCCGTAAGGGCTGTCGTTCATCAGCGTGATCGCCTCCGCATCGTCGGCAACCTTCATGATCCCGACGACCGGCCCAAAACTCTCTTCCCGCATCACCGCCATCTGGTGGTTGACGTTCACCAGCACTTCCGGCGCGAGATAGGGTGAGCCCTCCTCGTCGAGGTCATGCTTGGTGTTGAGCAGCGCCGTGGCACCCTTGCGCAGCGCCTCAAGCGTCTGCCCGCGCACGAGGTCGGCAAACCGCGGCGTCGCCATCGGCCCAACCACAGTGTCCGCGTCGAGCGGATTGCCCAGCTTCCAGCCCTTCGACTGCTCGACGAAGCCCTCGATGAACTGGTCATAGACTTCCGCATGCACGTAGATGCGCTCCACCCCGCAGCAGCTCTGCCCCGAGTTGAAGAACGAGCCATCCACCAGGTTTTCGGCCGCATACGCCACATTGGCGTCCGCCCGCACATAGGCCGGGTCCTTGCCGCCGAGTTCCAGCCCGAGCGTCGCGAACGTTCCCGCCGCCGCCTTCTCGATCCGCCGCCCGCCTTCCACCGATCCGGTGAAGTTGATGTGGTCGATCTGACCCGAGCCGATCAGCTTTTCGGTGTCGGCATGGTTGAGCACCAGGTTCTGGAACAGCCCATCCGGCAGCCCCGCCGCCTTGAACGCCTCGGCAAACCGCTCACCCACGAGCAGCGTCTGCGACGCGTGCTTGAGGATCACCGCATTACCTGCCATCAGCGCCGGCACGATCGAGTTCACCGCGGTGAGGAACGGGTAGTTCCAGGGCGCAATCACCATCACGTTGCCCAGCGCCTCGCGCGCGATCCAGCGCTCGAACCCGTCCTTGGCCGGCCGCATCGAGGGCTTGAGGCTCTCCTCGGCGATCGCGATCATGTGCCGCGCCCGCTCTTCAACGCCGCGCTTTTCACCGCCAAACCGCACCGGCCGGCCCATCTGCCAGGCCAGTTCCGGCACGATCTCGTCGTTCTTGCCAATCAGAGCGTCGACAAAATGCTCAAGAAACTTCGCCCGCTCCTTGACCGTCAGCTCGTTCCAGACCTCGCGCGCCCGGCGCGTCTTGGCCACCGCCGTTTCGATTTCCGTGGCCGTCGCGATTGCCCGCTCGGCATAAACCCGCCCATCAATGGGCGAGACGATCTTGACCGTGTCGGCCATGGGTCACCTGCTGGTTGAATTGCTGCTGGTTCTTACGTCCGCTCGAACCCGCGCTTCAACTCCCAATCGGTGACGCGGCGGTCATATTCGAACTGCTCCCAGTTGCCGGTGTGCACATAGTGGCTGATCACGGGCTCGCCGAACGCCTCTTTCAGCATCTTCGATTTCTGCATCGCGGCAATCGCGTCGCGCAGCGTCTTGTGCACTTCGCGCAGCTTCTTGCCCACATAGGCGTCACCGGTGAAGGCGGGTTCGAGCTCCAGCTTATCCTCGACGCCTTTCAGCCCTGCCGCGATCAGCGCCGCATAGGCGAGATAGGGGTTGAGGTCCGCCCCGCCGATCCGGCACTCCACCCGCACGCCCTTGGTGTTTTCGCCGCAAAGCCGGAACCCCGCCGTACGGTTATCCGACGACCAGATCGCCTTGGTCGGCGCAAACGTGCCCGCCTGGAACCGCTTGTACGAGTTGATATAGGGCGCAAGGAAATAGGTGATGTCGCCCGCGTAAGTCAGCAGCCCTTGCATGAAGTGCTTCATCAGCGGCGACATGCCGCGCTCGTCCTTGCTGTCGATAAAGGCGTTCTTGCCGCCCTTGGCCAAGCTCATGTGGATGTGGCTCGATGAGCCGGCGAGGCCGAAATCCCACTTCGCCATGAAGGTCACGGCCTTGCCCTGGAAATGCGCGATTTCCTTGATGGCGTTCTTCATCACCACATGCCGGTCGGCCATGGTCAGGGCGTCCGCATATTTGACGTTGATCTCTTCCTGGCCCGGGCCCCACTCGCCCTTCGAATTCTCGACCGGAATGCCCGAGGCCTGGAGTTGCTTCCGTACCGCGCGCATCACCCCTTCTTCCTTGGTCGTCTGGAAGATGTGGTAATCCTCGATGTAGTAGCCGGCGGTCACGAGGTTCTTGTAGCCCTTGTCCCAGGCCGAGCGGAATCCCTCGTCAAACAGGTAGAATTCGAGTTCCGACGCAAAATTCGCCGTCAGCCCCAGCTTCTCGAGCCGCGCCAGCTGCGCCTTCAGAATAGCGCGCGGAGAATGCGGGATCGGGTCGTGGTGATGGTGGTCGACGAGGTCGGCGAGGATGATCGCCGTCCCTTCAAGCCAGGCCGCCTTCATCAGCGTTGAAATGTCGGGCTTCATGACGAAATCGCCATAGCCCTTGGCCCAGTTGGCCGCCTCGTAGCCGGGTACCGGCTCCATGTCGATGTCGTTGGCGAGCAGATAGTCGCAGCCATGCGTCTCGTCGATCGCGCCTTCGAGGAAGAACTCGGCCTGGAAGCGCTTGCCGATCAGCCGCCCCTGCATGTCGGGAAACGCCACCAGCACGGTGTCGATAGTGCCGGACTTCACGTCGGCTTTCAGTTGATCAAGCGAATAGGCAGCACTGGCCATGGCATTACTCCCGTCATGCGGATTGTTCTGGTTGGGGAGCCGCAGTTTTCCCGCGGCTCCCGGTTCTGTCAGTTACTCGGCATGACCATACTTGGCCTCAACCGCAGCAATTTCTGCCTGGCGCTTGGCAATGGCGTCGCCAACCGGCGGTCCCATGAAGCGCTTGTTCTCGAACACCACCCACAGGATGGCGGCGAGCACAAGGAAGGCCAGCGTGATCCAGAGCACATTGGCATTTGGCGGCTGGATTGCGATGAACACGATCAGGATCATGCCCAGCACGCTCAGCACCGCAAACAGCTTGTACATCCCCACGCCCATGTTCCAGGGCCCCATCTTCGGCCACTTCTCGGTCCCGATGGCAAAAAAGCCCAGCGCAATCGGAATGGTGAACGACAGGAACAGGAAGATCAGCGTGGCATTGACCACGATGGTGTAGATGTTGGTGCCGCCGATCGACACGGTCTGCGCCAGCCAGACGAACAGGAACTCGGCAATTGCCGCCGCCCAGATCGCCGCCACCGGCGTACGGTACTTGACGCTGACATTGGCGAGAGCCTTCGAAATTAGCGGCAGGCCGCCGTCACGGCTGAAGGCAAAGATCATGCGCGAAGCCGACGTAACGGTCGCAAGGCCGCATATCAGCTGTGCGATCAGGATCAGCAGGTACAGCAACGTCACCAGCCAGCCCGGCAGCACTGCTGTCATCGTGGCAAAGAACACGCTCCAGCCCTGCTTGGCGCCTTCAGCCATGTCCGGAATGGCCATCATGATCACGCTCAGCAACACCCAGCCGGCAAGCGAGGAAATGATCACCGACTGCACGATCGACCTCGGCACCGACGTCGAGGCCTGCTTGGTCTCTTCCGACGTGTGCGCCGACGCGTCGTAGCCGGTGATGGTGTAGATCGGCAGCAAGAGGCACAGCGAGAACAGGTAGAGCATGTTGTCGCTCTGCGGGAACACGTTGCCGCCGGTTTCGCCTGAGTTGTTGGTGAAGGTCCAAAGCCGCGTGATGTCGTGCGTTGGTGCAAAGATCAGCAGCAGGATGATCATCGCTGCGGTCGTGCCCAGGATGAGATAGCCCGAAAAGTCTGTTAGCTTTGCAGTGAGACTAATGCCGAGGTGGTTGATCAGCGCCTGGATTACCGTGATCACCGCGACGAACAACACGATATGCACCGGGTCGGCCGTCATTCCGATCATCGAGCCGAACGTGCCCTGAAAGAAAAAGGCCGTACCGATGTTGATGGCACCCAACACTGTGATCAGGCCAAGCAGGTTCAGCCAGGCCGTGACCCAACCCGTGAAGCGGTTGCCGAGAATTGAGCCCCAGTGGTAGAGCCCGCCCGCCGTCGGATAGGACGAGGCGATCTGCGCCATGCACAGGGCGAAGAACCCCGATACCACGCAGCCAACGATCCAGCCGATGCCGGCGCCAGCGCCGCCGATCGAGCCGGTAGCCTGAGCGAAGGAGTTGATGCCGCCCGACAGAATGCAGATGATTGAGAACGAAATCGCAAAATTCGAGAACCCGCTCATGCGTCGAGCAAGTTCCTGGGCATAGCCCATGGAGTGGAGGACTTTGGTGTCCTCCGTGTGATGGTCGGCCATAGTCAGTCCGTCCTTTCCGGTTACCCTCATGCCCCAGTGGAATGGTCAGGTTATGCCGCTGCCTTGCCGAGCGCCCCTCGCGCTGTTTCAAGACACCGGGCCAGACGGGCGGCCCAACTGGCCACCCCGTCAGGTTCGAGAATTTCGTTGTTGCGGATTTCAATCATCGTCGCCGCAAAGCCGCGCCGGTCGCTATGATGCTCAAGCGTGTAGGTCACGCCGTTGAGCGCCGAGTAGGGCTCATTCCAGCCCACGTTGAGCCCAGGATCGTCCGCCTTCAGCGCATCGCTCAAGGCGCGCGTAAAGCCTTCGTCGCGGGGGTGGATCAACCCGATCGGCCACGGTCGCTGCACGTCCTTGTAGACGGGAGTGAACGAATGCACCGTGACCAGCACCGTTTCCATCCCCGCCTGCTTCCGCCGCCCCAGCAGCGCCTCAAGCGCATTGTGGAAGGGGGTGTGATATTGCGTAATCCGCCGCTGCCGCTCGGCCGCATCAATCTCGAAATTACCAGGAATTTCGGTCCGCTCGCTCAGCAGCGGGATCAGGTCCGGCGCGCTTTCCTCGCGGTTGCAGTCGATCACCAGCCGGCTCACCGTCGAAGCCACCAGCGGCGCGTCGAGCAGGTCGACCAGCCGCAGCGCCACTGCCAGCGCGCCCGGGTCCCAGGCGATATGCATCAACCGCTGATGCGAGGTCAGACCCAGGTCGCCATAAGGCTCGGGGATCCGGTTTGAAGCGTGATCACAGGCCAGCACGAAGGGCGACTGCCCCTTTGCGTTGAAGACCTGCACTGGCGCGATGACGCTTGCTTCAAGGCTTGCGTCGACGTGCTGCCCCACCAGACCACCCCCTGCGGCCGCGGCCAAGCCCGCCACCGCATCCGCACGTTCCAAGACAGTAACTCGGCCAATTGCGGATCGTTAACAGGAAGTTGACGAGGTTTTTGTCCGTCTGTCAAACGGTTGCAGGAGCTCCCGGGGGGCTTAAGCAGAGATTTTTGACCAAACGGTCAGCCTGCTACATGTCGTAGCCACCCTTGCGGAACGCCTCCGCACTCACTGCGATGCGCGGATCGTTCGCGCCGATTAGCGCCTCGTCCTTGCCCTCGTACTCGATCGCATGCAGCACCGAGCGGATGACAGCGAGGTGCCCGCGCTTCTTGTCATTGTTGAGGATCACATGCCACGGCGCATGATCGCTGCTCGTCGCATCGAACATGCGATCGCGCGCCACGCTGTAGTCGTCGAACTTCTCCAGCGCCTTCATATCCACCGGGGACAGCTTCCACACCTTCAGCGGGTCATGCCGCCGGTCATGGAACCGCTTGATCTGCATCTCGCGGCCGATCGCCAGCCAGAACTTGAAGACGTGGATATCGTCGTTCACCAGCATCTTTTCGAAATGCGGCACTTCCTCAAGGAACTTGTCGGTCTGTTGCGGCGAGCAAAAGCCCATCACCGGCTCCACCCCGGCCCGGTTGTACCAGGACCGGTCGAACAGCACCTGCTCACCCGCCGCAGGCAGCCAATCGACATAACGCTGGAAATACCACTGCGTCTTTTCGCGATCCGTCGGCTTGGGCAGTGCCACGTCGATGTTGTAGCGCGGGTTGAGGTTGTCGAGATACGCCATGATCGCGCCGCCCTTGCCGGCCGCGTCCCGGCCCTCAAAGACGATCACGACTCGCCGTCCGGTCTTGGCCTGGTCGGCCTGCAGCAGCGCCAGTTGCTTCTGCACGGCCAGCATCTCGCCCTCGAACTGGTCGCTGTCCATCTTTTCGTCATAGGGGTAGCCGCCAGATTTCAGCGCCCGCTTGCGGATGGCCTTTGGCAGAACAGGGTTCTCAAGGTCGAAACCTTCGAGCGGATTGGCCATGGCGAAACTCCTGACATGTCATGACTGCGTCACAACCGTGCTATGAACAGACCCGTTCTGGCAAGCCACGCGAATCGACCGCCTTGCCACTCTTCCGGCACTTGGGAAGACGCTTGGGAAAGACCGCCTGATGGCTGACGAAACACAACGCGCGACTGTGGGGCTCGATACGGCCTTCGCCACCATCCGGACGCGCTTTTACGCCCGGCTGCTCCTGCTGCTGGCCGTCGGGCTGGTGTTTATGACGCTGGCCGGCACGCAGTTGATCAACTCGTTCATCGCCGTCCTGGCCTACGCCGTTGTGCTGCTCCTCGCCGCCATCATTCCCGATACGGGTGAGACCCGCCACGAAGGCGTTGGCGCCGCCGGTGCTGTGGACGACGCGTTTGCCGATGCCGTCCGCCATGTCGCCGATGCGCTCCCCGATCCCTGCATCATCGTCGATCGTCGCAGCGTCATCGTCCACATGAACGGCCCCGCCATGCGGCACTTCCCCAGCGTTGTCCTCGCCAGTCCCATCGCGTTCACCATGCGCTTTCCGGCGCTCCTCAACGCCATCGAGCGCGCCCGCACCGATGGCCCGCAGAAGGTCGAACTGCATCAGGCCGTGCCGACCGAGACCTGGTACAAAGCCATGGTGGCGCCACTCGCCGCGGGCGATCCCGTCAATGACGGCGTGCTGGTCATCACGCTCCAGAGCCTCACCGAGGAAAAGCGCCTCGAGTCCCTCCGCACCGATTTCGTCGCCAATGCCAGCCACGAACTGCGCACCCCGCTCACCTCGCTGGTCGGCTTCATTGACACCCTGCTCGGTCCGGCCGCCAACGACAAGGAAGCCCGCGAGCGGTTCCTTGGCATCATGCAATCGCAGGCCGCGCGGATGGCCAAGCTCATCGAGGACCTGCTTTCGCTGAGCCGCATCGAAATGCGCCAGCACCTCCGCCCCACTACCGAGGTCGACCTCACCATCCTCATCAAGGAAGTAGCCGAGGGCCTGCAACAGGTCGCTAGGGACGCCGGTGCCGCGCTGAAGCTCGATATCCCCGCTGCCCCCCTCGTCGTCAGCGGCGACCGCGACGAACTTTACGAAGTCTTCGAAAACCTCATCGACAACGCCATCAAGTATGGCGCCGAAGGTGGCGATATCGAAATCACCCTTGCCCCCACATCAGGCCGCCAGGGCTTTGATGCGCAACTCTCCGTCACCGACCATGGCGTCGGCGTCGCCCCCGAGCATGTCCCCCGCCTCACCGAGCGGTTCTACCGGGTCGATGCGGAGTCGAGCCGCAAGAAGAAAGGCACCGGCCTCGGCCTTGCCATCGTCAAGCACATCGTCAACCGCCACCACGGCCTGCTGACCATTCGCAGCCAGCCGGGGCAGGGGACTCGGGTCGAAGTCCTGCTCCGTAAATGACGGAATTGTTGCATATCCACAGGCCGACTTTTGTTTCGCGCTGATTAGTACAGCAAAATCAAACGATTAACCTGTCACATAACGGCAATCCAACCGTCATAAAAGCTTTGGTCAACGCCCATAGGTTCCGCCATGCAACGGGCGGCCTCAGTGAGCCGGACGTGCCTTACGGGCCAACCGCCCATCCTTTCCGAAAGGGACCATCATGAAGATTTCCGTTTTCGCGAGCGCCGCCGTCATCGCGCTTGCCTCCGCCCAGGGCGTTGCTTTCGCCCGCGACCAGATCCAGGTCGCCGGTTCGTCCACCGTTCTCCCCTACGCCAAGATCGTCGCCGAGTCGTTCGGCGAGACCTACCCCGACTTCAAGACCCCGGTTGTTGAGTCCGGTGGTTCGGGCGCTGGCATCAAGCAGTTCTGCGAAGGCGTTGGCGAAGACAAGATCGACATCGCGAACTCCTCGCGTCCGATGAAGGCCGAAGAGCTGGAAAGCTGCAAGACCGCTGGTGTCACCGACGTCCAGGAAGTCAAGATCGGCTACGACGGCATCGTGTTCGCCACCGACATCAACGGCCCGGATTTCGTCATCCAGCCCGTCGACATCTACAAGGCCCTGGCTGCCAAGGTCGTCGTTGACGGCAAGCTCGTCGACAACCCCTACACCAAGTGGTCCGAAGTGAACGCTGCCTTCCCGGCTTGGGATATCGCGGCCTACATCCCGGGCGAAAAGCACGGCACACGTGAAGTGTTCGAGACCAAGCTGCTCGCAGCTGGTTGCGACAAGGACGCGCTGGCCGCTGCCGGCGTTGCCGAAGCTGACGTCGCCAAGACCTGCATCGCGGTTCGCAAGGACGGCAAGGCCATCGACATCGACGGCGACTACACCGAGACCCTCGCCCGCATCGATAGCAACAAGACCGGCGTCGGCGTCTTCGGCCTGTCGTTCTACGAAAACAACGCCGACAAGCTGAAGGTCGCGACCGTTGGCGGTATCGTTCCCACGACTGCCACCATCGCTGACGGCACATACCCGGTCTCGCGTCCGCTGTTCTTCTACGTCAAGAAGGCACACATCGGCGTCATCCCGGGCCTCAAGGAATATGTCGAGTTCTTCCTGTCGGACGACATGACCGGTCCCGACTCGCCGCTCGCCACCTACGGCCTCGTCCCGGCTCCCGATGCCGAGCGCGAAGCCAACCGTGCCAAGTTCGAAGCTGGCACCACGATGTAATGACTGCCGGCGCGGACCTTCTGGTCCGCGCCACCTCCTGCCCCGTGCAGACCAGGTTTTTTAAGGTGAGGCGTCAATGTCCGCTGGTTGGTTGATTGCGATTATTCTCGGTATCGGTGCGGTGGCATACTTCTTTGCCGCCCAGCGTGCCCGCGTACAGGCCGAGGGCTCGACCCGCTCCGGCAAGGACGTTCCCCACTCCCTCCCCACCTATCATGGCTGGCTGGCCTTCATCGTTGCCACCATCCCCGCTTTGCTCTTCCTGCTCGTGTGGAGCGTCGGGACCAGTGCCATCCTTGAAGGCCGCGTCACCGCTGAAGTAACCAAGCATATCGCCGATCCGGCTGCGGCCAGCCTCTCGGTCGGCATGGTGCGCAACACCGCCAACGCGCTTGAGCAACTCGGCGTCACCTCCGCCGAAAAGCTGCCAAAAACCTTCGCTGATCTGAAGCAGCTGGCCAAGGGAACCAGCCTCACCCTCCCCGATAGTGGCGAGGACTATATGGTCGCGCTCGCCAGTTCGGTCAGCGCCGACACCGCCACCTTTCGCGTTATTGGCCAGATCCTGACGCTCATTCTCTCCCTCGCCGGCGCTGCGTGGTCCTACTCCCGCATCAAACTCCGGCTGCGCGCCCGCAACCAGGTCGAAACCGCTGTCCTCTGGTCGCTGGTCGGTGCATCCAGCATCGCTATCCTCACCACCATCGGCATTGTGCTCTCCATGCTGGGCGAAACGATCCACTTCTTTTCCGAAGTGTCCCCGTTCAACTTCTTCTTCGGCACCGTGTGGGATCCGCGCTTTGCCGCAGCCGGCGCTTCCAGCGATGGCGGCCAGTTCGGCCTCATCCCGCTCCTTGCCGGCACCCTTTACATCGCTCTGGTCTCGATGCTCTTCGCCGTCCCCGTCGGCCTGATGGCCGCCATCTACATGGGCGAATATGCCTCGAGCCGCGTCCGCTCCACCGTCAAGCCGCTGCTGGAACTTCTCGCCGGCATTCCCACCATCGTCTACGGCATTTTTGCGCTGGTGACCCTCGGGCCTTTCCTTCGCGATCTCTCTGCAGCGCTCGGCGGCGGCTTTGCCTTCATCCAGGCGCAGTCGGTCCTCACCGCCGGCATCGTCATGGGTGTGATGCTGATCCCGGTGGTTTCCTCGCTCTCCGATGACGTCATCACCGCCGTGCCCCGCGCCATGCGCGATGGCTCGCTGGCGCTGGGCTCGACCCGGTCGGAAACCATCGTCAAGGTTATCCTCCCCGCCGCCCTCCCGGGCATCGTCGGCGCCTTGCTGCTCACCGCCTCCCGCGCCATCGGCGAAACCATGATCGTGGTGCTGGCAGCAGGTGTCGCCGCGCGGCTCACCATCAATCCGTTCGAAGCCATGACCACCATTACCGTCAAGATCGTCAACCAGCTGACCGGCGACCTTGAATTCAACTCACCGCAAACCCTCGTGGCCTTCGCGCTTGGCCTCACCCTGTTCGCCGTCACCCTCGGCATGAACGTTTACGCGCTCTACATCGTGCGCAAATATCGGGAGCAGTACGAATGACCGAGGCCACCATGTCCTCTGCCGGAATGCAGACCGCCACTGCCACCAAGCGCGATTTCGGCCTCAAGCGCCGTCACGCTGCCGAAGCCCGCTTCCGCTTCTACGGCATCGCCGCCATCACCATCGGCCTCGTCTTCCTCGCCATCCTGATGTTCTCGATCTTCTCCAAGGGCTACACCGCCTTTGTGCAGACCGCGATCACCGTGCCGGTCGAGTTCTCCGCCGAAATCATCGACAAGGACAACGTCCGCGCCACCGATCCGCGGAAGCTCCTCACCGCCAACTATCCCGTAATCGCCCGCAATGCGGTGGCCCGTGCCCTCGGGGTTGATCTCAGCGACAAAGTGGCGATGAAGCAGCTGACCGGCCTCGTTTCGGAAGGCTCCCGTGCCCAGCTCCGCGACATCGTGGCCGCCGATCCCTCGGTTGTCGGTACCACCCGCAATGTGACGCTCCTCGCCGCCGCCGATATCGATAGCGCCAACAAGGGCCAGATCGATCTCACCGTGCCCGAAGCCAAGCGCAAAGTCTCCGATCAGCAGGTCGCCTGGCTGAGCCAGCTCAAGGCCGCCGGCCAGCTCTCGACCCCCTTCAACTGGGGCCTCCTCACCTTCGGCGCCTCCAGCCGGCCCGAAACCGCCGGTCTCGGCGTCGCCATCATCGGCTCGCTCTACATGATGCTGGTGGTGCTGGTCTGCGCGCTCCCCATCGGCGTCGCCGCCTCCATCTACCTCGAAGAGTTCGCCAAGAAGAACCGCTTCACCGATCTCATCGAAGTCAACATCAACAACCTCGCGGCTGTCCCCTCGATCGTCTTCGGTCTCCTCGGGCTCGCCGTGTTCATCAACTTCTTCGGTATGCCCCGTTCGGCGCCGATCGTTGGTGGCCTGGTGCTGACCCTGATGACGCTCCCCACCATCATCATCGCCACCCGCGCCGCCCTGCGGTCCGTCCCGCCCTCGATCCGCTCTGCGGCGCTCGGCATCGGCGCCAGCAAGATGCAGATGGTGTTCGATCACGTGCTGCCGCTCGCCACCCCGGGCATTCTCACCGGCACCATCATCGGGCTCGCCCGTGCGCTGGGTGAGACAGCTCCGCTCCTCCTCATCGGCATGGTGGCCTTCGTTGCCGACAAGCCGGCCACCCCGTTCGATCCCGCGACGGCCCTGCCGGTGCAGATCTATATGTGGGCCAACGAGGCCGAACGCGCCTTTGTCGAGCGCACGTCGGGCGCCATCATCGTCCTGCTGCTCTTCCTTGCCGTCATGAACATCACCGCCATTCTGCTGCGTCGCCGCTTCGAGCGCCGCTGGTAACCCTCGTTTCAGGATCACCGTCATGTCACTCGAAACCGCATCGTCCGCCGCTACCGCGTCCGCACCGCGTCCCAATGCCCCGCCCAAGATCACCGGCGAGAACGTCGGCGTGTTCTACGGCGCCAAGCAGGCCCTGTTCGACGTCAACCTTGAGATCGAGCAGTTCAACGTCACCTCGCTCATCGGCCCCTCGGGCTGCGGCAAGTCGACGTTCCTGCGCTCGCTCAACCGCATGAACGACACCATTGATGGCTGCCGCGTCACCGGCAAGATCCTGCTCGACCGGGACGATATCTACGATCCCTCGATCGACGTCGTTGAACTCCGCGCCCGCGTCGGCATGGTGTTCCAGAAGCCCAATCCGTTCCCGAAGTCGATCTACGAAAACGTCGCTTACGGTCCCAAGATTCACGGCATCGCCCGTGGCAAGACCGAACTCGATGAGATTGTTCACTCATCGTTGCGTCGCGCCGGCCTCTGGAACGAGGTCAAGGATCGTCTCAACGAGCCTGGCACCGGTCTCTCCGGCGGCCAGCAGCAGCGTCTTTGCATTGCCCGCGCTATTGCGACCAAGCCCGAAGTGTTGCTCATGGACGAGCCCTGCTCTGCGCTGGACCCGATTGCGACCGCCGTCATCGAGGAACTGATCGACGAACTGCGTGAGAATTTCACCATCGTCATCGTCACCCACTCCATGCAGCAGGCCGCCCGCGTCAGCCAGAAGACCGCGTTCTTCCACCTCGGCAAGCTCATCGAGGAAGGCAAGACCGAGGACATCTTCACCAATCCCAAGAATAAGCAGACGCAGGACTACATCACCGGCCGTATCGGCTGATCGCGCCCGTCCAGAGGAATTTCAGATGCCCACTTCGCTCAACGAGCACATCGTTACCTCTTACGAGGACGAACTGACCAACATGCAGAAGACCATCTCCGAGATGGGTGGCATGGTGGAACAGGCGATCACCGACGCAGCCACCGCGCTCCTTCGGCTCGATCACAAGGCTGCCCAGGATGTCCGCGCCTTCGACAAGAAGGTCGATGAGATGCAGCAGCGTATCAACGACATGGCGGTCTCGATCATCGCCCGCCGCCAGCCCATGGCCGCCGATCTGCGCATGGTGGTGACCTCAATCCAGGTCGCCAACGATCTTGAGCGCACCGGCGATATGGCCAAGCAGTTGGCCAAGCGCGCCCTGCAGATCGAAACGCTTGGTCTCGCGCCAAAATTCTACAACGGCGTCAAGCACATGACTGATCTCGTGGCACGCCAGCTGAAGGCTGCCCTTGACGCCTACGCACACCGGGATTCCTCGGCTGCCGTCGAGGTCTGCAATCGCGATGACGAAGTCGACGCCATGTACAATTCGCTGTTCCGCGAACTCCTCACCTACATGATGGAAGATCCGCGCAACATCACCCAGTGCACGCATCTGCTGTTCTGCACCAAGAGCCTCGAACGCGTCGGCGACCATGCGACCAACATCGCCGAAGCCGCCTACTATCTCGAAACCGGCCGCCACCTTTCCGCTGATGAACTGCAGCGGCAGCAACGCTAGGCTTTGACCGATGTCCGCATCCATCCTGATCGTTGAGGATGAGGCCGATCTGGCTGTCCTCCTGCGCTACAACCTCGAAGCCGAAGGCTTTCGCGTTGCGACCGCCGCTTCGGGCGACGAAGCGGTCGAGCGCATCCGCGACGGCGTGCCTGATCTGATCCTCCTCGACTGGATGCTGCCGGGCCTCTCCGGCATCGAGCTCTGCCGTCGCTGGCGCGCCCGTGAGGAAACCGCACGCACCCCGATCATCATGATCACTGCGCGCGGCGAAGAAGAAGAACGCGTCCGTGGCCTTGCCACCGGCGCCGATGACTATGTCGTCAAGCCCTTCTCCATCCCCGAATTGCTGGCCCGCATCAACGCACTCCTCCGCCGCTCAAGCCCGCAACTGGTCACCGCCGTGCTCAAGGCCGGCGATCTTGAGCTCGACCGCACCAGCCACCGCGTCCGTCGCGGCGGCCGCGAGGTCCATCTCGGCCCCACCGAATATCGCCTCCTCGAATACCTGATGCGTCATCCCGGCCGGGTCTATTCGCGCGAGCAATTGCTCGATGGCGTCTGGGGCAACGACGTCTATGTCGATGAACGCACCGTCGACGTCCATGTTGGCCGCCTCCGCAAGGCCATCAACCGCCACCGCGACGCCGACCCCATCCGCACCGTCCGCGGCGCCGGCTACGCCTTCGACGAACGCTTCGCCGCCATCAGCTGATTGTTCTTCTTGATCCTCCCCCGCATAGCGGGGGACTTTGCGGCCGGTCGACCGAAGGTCGATGAAAGGCTCCTGTGGAGCCTTTCAAGGCAAGAAGGCCATGAGAGCTATGCTCGAATGGCTAGGACCATGCGCAGCATGGTGGAGGGGGCAAGTGGGCCAGCGATTGTTCTCTTGCTCTTACCCACCGCGCGTCATCCCAGCGAACGCTGGGACCCAACTACCAGCCCGCGCACATGGAGAGTTGGGTCCCTGCCTGCGCAGGGATGACATCCAGTTTGTGTGTCCTGCCAGCGCTTTAGCACCACTTATCCCCGCGCCTTTTGACCGCGCTATACTCCCCTCACTGCCCCCGCGCTGGACGGGATCGCGAGCGAACGGTTTGCGGGGACAGGGTCGGATGGAGGGTGTCGCGCCCTCCTTGCCGAAGTTCCGGCCGGCCGGATGCTTTCTTCAGGGAGGCGAGGGCCGCCAGTGGTGTCACGGTCGCTTTCGGGCGGCCAGGGGCCGAGCTCCCGTCACGGGGAGCCGGGGTGCCTGCGCAGAAACGTCCGGGGTTTCGGCTCCGTGGATCTGGACTGCGGGGATAAGCCCCCTCCTTCGGGAGGCCGGTCGGAGCGATCCGCCGGTGGCCAGGCACTGCGGTTCCGGGGAAGTCCCCGCGGTCCGCCGGAGCGAGGTGGAAACGTCCGATCGCGCCGGCGAGGTCCGACCTCGCACACATTGCTGACTACCCGCCTTGAGGCCTGGGCCTCGCCGGCGCTCGTCCTCACTGGTTCTCACCCGAAGCCATGTGGCCAGCGGGCGCGTTCGCGTGTCTCAGGTCAGGTCGTGCTTCCAGCCCAGCATCCGCTCGGCCTTGCTGGAGTTGAAAAAACTCTGCCGCCCGGCAAAGTCACCCTTGATCGGCATCCCGGGAAAGTGCTTGGCGACGAGATCGCGGCTCGGCACATCGACGCTGGTATCGGGGCCCACGATGTAGAACACCTCATGCCCGGTATAGTTCGCCGTCAGGCTCAACAGGCACGCCCGCGCCGCTGCATCGAACCGCGTATAAGCCCAGAGGTGCTTGGCAAAATTGTCGCTATTCTCGGTGAACGCCCGCGCCGCCAGCTCGCGCTCCGGCACCACCCAGTGGAACCGCATGCTGGCGATCCGGATCTCTTCATGCCGCCGGGCAAAGCTGTCCGCCTGCTGCTCGCAGATCCATTTCGAGAGGCTGTAGGGCTCCTCCGAATAGTTCGGATGCTCCTCGTCGATGGGGAAGTAGTCATACCGCGGTGCGCGGCTATAGGAGTGCCCGATCGCGTTCACGCTCGACGCCTGGCAGATCTTCATGATGCCGTTGTCGACCGCCGCCTGCAGCGCATTATAGCTGCCCACGACGTTGTTGTTGTGGACCACATTATCCGGGTGCCGTCCGGGCGATGGGATCGCCGCCATATGAATCAGCGCGTCGCAGCCGGCAAACGCCGCCACGAGCTTTTCGAATTCGCTCATGTCGGCCTGCACGAAATGCAGCCCCTCGCGCTCTTCGAACTCGGGTGCGGTAACCCGGTCGATGCACACCAGCGTGTGTCCTTGGCGCAAGGCTTCGGCAACGATAGCGCGGCCGATTCCGCCGCTGCTTCCGGTGAGGGCAATCTTCATTTTGAAATCCTACTTGGCGTAAACAGCTTCCCGGAGACCCCGGATATAACCAATGGCGTAAAGCCGCCCGAACGACGAATAGCCCGCATTGGCGTTGCTATCGCCTTCGACAGTCGGAACGTGGTCGGGCCGCAGCACGCCCTCGAACCCGATATCGCGGTAGGCCTGCATGCAGGCCAGCATGTCGGTCTTGCCCGCGTCATGCCACGTCTCTTCGAACCTGGTCGGCACGCCCTTGACGTCGCGGAAGTGGACGAAGCTGATCTTCTTGCCAAACTTCTTGATCGCCTTGGGCAAGTCATCCGTCATCAGCGTGAAGTTGCCCTGGCACATGGTGATCGTGTTGTGCGTGCTCGGCACCATGTCGATCAGCCGCTGGTAATTGTCGATCGTCCGCATGATGCGGCTGACCCCCCGGATCGGCGTGATCGGCGGATCATCAGGGTGCATCGAGAGCTTTACGTTGGCCTTCTCGGCCACCGGCAGCACCCGCTTGAGGAAATACTCAAGATTGGTCCAGAGCTCCTCTTCGCTGATCGGCGGCTGGTTGGTGATGTTCTCGGGCACATCATTGGCATCGAAACTGGTCACCACCGAGCCACCGCGCGATGGCGTCGCCATGTTGGTGCGCACCCAGTTGAAGTCCGTCATCCACTCGTAGCACCACACCGGAACGCCGAGCTTGCCCATGCTTTCGAGCAGCGTGCAGACCACATCGATCTCTTCGTCGCGGCCAGCGAGACCGCGCTTGGCCTTGTTCAGCGGCGGCCGCGCCTCGATAACTTCGAGCTTGAACCCGCCCTCGGCATATCGATCCTGCATGCGCTTCAATGGCGCCAGATCCCCCACCTTCTCGCCCGCCTGCAGCGTGTCGAAGGGCAGGCCCCCAACCGCGAGATCGACGCCAGCTTGTTTCGCCAGCTTCCACAGTGGCGAGGGGGTCGGGTTGATGAATTCGGCAATCTCAAGCATCGGTCGGCATTCCTGACTTTCCCTGGCAGGGGCCGTGCGACGGCCGGAGAGGGCGGTACAAAAGGGCTGTTGGCAATCTGGTCATCGGGCCGCCGTCAACTTCCGGCACCCGGCAGTCTCCTCCGGCGCCGGCAGTCCTGCCGACGCAACGCATTCACTCCGCCGGCATCAGACCGGCAGCAATTCCGAAAGTCGCTCCGCCACGACCTTTGGCTGCTTGTCATAGAGGTAGCAGGCCGCAGCATGCGTCGGCTCGATCTCGTAAAGCGGCGGACGCGTGCTGCAGATGTCCATGGCCGACGGGCAACGCGACTGGAACGGACACCCGCCTGGCTTGCCACCCGATTCGCGCGCCTTGATCGGCTGCTCGCCCCAGCGCTGGTCGAGGTTCGGCCACGGGATCGAGTCGACCAGAAGCTTGGTATAGGGGTGCTGCGGGTTCTTGATCACCGCATCGACATTGCCCGCCTCCATCACCCCGCCGCGGTACAGCACGATGATCGACTTGGCGATGTGATAGGCGGTCGTGAGGTCGTGGGTGATGTAGATGATCGACACGCCATGGTCGCGCTGCAGGTTGCGCAGCGTTTCGAGGATATTGGCACGCAACGAAGCGTCCACCATCGATACCGGTTCGTCCGCAATCAGCAGGCGCGGCTTCAGCAGCAGAGCGCGCGCCACGTTGATGCGCTGGCGCTGCCCACCCGAGAGCTGGTGCGGGAACCGGCCGAGCACGTCTTCGGGGCGCAGGCCCACCGCGCTCAACGCCTCGTCCATTTTATTGCGTGCTTCAGCCCGCGACTTTGCCAGCTTGAAGCGCTTGATCGGCACCGTCAGCAGGTGATCGACCGTATAGAACGGGTTGAACACCGCAAACGGGTCTTGGAACACCGCCTGCACTTCGCGGCGATAGGCCAGCCGGTCCTCGCCATGAAGCGACGTGATGTTCTTGCCGCGATAGATGATCTCACCCGTCGTGGGCGTGATGAAGCCGAGCAGCAGCATCGCCAGCGTCGTCTTGCCGCTGCCGCTTTCGCCAGCGACGGTCATGATCGTCGGTTCGTCTTCCTTCAACGTAAGCGACATGTCCTGGAGCGCAATCGTCGCATGGGCGTTGATCAACCCACGCTGATAGACTTTCGAGACGTGCTTGAGTTCGAGCAGATTGGCCACTCTTTATGCCTCCTCGGTATAGAGGTGGCACGCCACACGGCGCCCGCTCTCAAGGGTCGTAACTTCGGGGCGTTCAACACTGCAGCGCGGCATTGCAGAGGCGCACCGGGGGTGGAAGGCGCAGCCCGTCGGGAGCCGCAGCAACGATGGTGCGAGACCGGGAATCCCCTGAAACACGCCCTTGTTGTCGAGGTTGGGCAGGCTGGAAATCAGCGCCTTGGCATAGGGGTGCTTGGGCTCGGTGAACATTTCGCGCACCGTGGACACCTCGACGAGGCGCCCGGCATACATCACCGAAACCTTGTCGACGAACTGTGCCATCAGGCCCATATCGTGCCCGATCAGGATCACGGCCGCATTGATCTGGTCCTGCACCCGATCAATCGTCTCCATCACCTGTCGCTGCGTCACCACGTCGAGAGCGCTGGTCGGCTCATCGGCAATGATCACCTGAGGGCTGAGCAGAATGCCGATTGCGATACACACGCGCTGTTTCATACCGCCCGACAATTCATGGGCGTACATGCGGAATACGCTCGGATCGAGATCCACCGATTTGAGCGCATGAACACAACGCTCTTCGATCGACGAGCGCGACTCTTTGGGCATGTGCGATTTGATCGCATCGACCAGTTGCGCGCCGATGCGCGTTACCGGGTTCAGCGAGTTCATCGCGCCCTGCGGGATATAGGCAATCTTGCTGAGCCGCGCGAGACGCATGCCCTCATCGCTGAGCGACATGAGGTCGGTATCGCCGACCAGCACGCGGCCGGCCTCAATGCGCCCTGGCGGCTTGATCATCCGCATCATCGCAAGCGCAAGGGTGCTCTTGCCCGATCCGGATTCGCCGACCATCCCCATCTTCTCGCCGGCGTTGAGCGTAAAGCTCACATCGTCGAGTGCCTTGGCGCGGCCGAGGTCGGTATAATAGGTGACCTCAAGGTTTTCGACGCGAAGCACCGGTGTCACATCAGTTGCTGCGAATGCCGCCGTAGCGTTGCGGGAGCCGGACTGGCTCGTCGTAGGTGTCGAGGTGATCATCGTCATTCCGTCCTGCGCACGCGCGGATTGGCAAGCTCATCGAGGCCCATGTTGATCAGCGCGAGCGAACCAAGGATCAGGATCATCGCCACCGATGGAGCGATCGGCCACCACCACCAGCCATTGAAGAACGCACCCTGCAGCTGCGCTGCCCAGATGATGTTGCCCAGCAGCGGTTCGCGCAGCGGGCCAAGACCCAGCACAGCGAGGTAGAACGACGCAAACACCGCCGAAAACACCTGTCCCACAAACGCCGCAGCGATGAAGGGGAGCAGATTGGGCAGGATCTCCTTGAAGATGATGCCGAGGTCACTCACCCCGGAGAGCTTTGCCACCGAAACGAATTGCCGCTCCTTCATGGTCAGCACCTGCGCCCGGATCACCAGCGTCGGTCCCATCCAGGCCAGCATCACGACGATGAATGCCATGGTGATGATTGTGACATCGCGTTTGTCGAGCGACCCAGCCACCACCACTTGGATCAGCAGCACGGGGATCGGTGTCAGGATCTGGCAAACGGTGCGGATGACGCCGTCGATCCAGCCGCCGAAATACGCCGAGATGAAGCCGAGGACTACGCCGATCAACGTACCCAGCCCACCGGCCAGTACACCAATCACTGCAGTTTGCCACATGCCCATCACCATCGCCGCGAGCAGGTTGCGTCCAAAGAAATCGGTGCCGAAGGGATATTGCAAACTGGGCGGCTTCCGCGTCGCGACAGCCAGCGGATAGGCCTGTTTGGGGTTGATGGTCATCAGCCCGATCGCCGTAAACAGCACGAGGCCAAGAAGGATCAACAGGCCTATGGCGAGCCCCTTGTTGCGGCGCAGGTAGCGCAGCAACAGCGTCAGGGCGCCAGGTTGCTCAACAGACTCACGGGAGGTGCCGGCGTCTTGGGTAGTTGCGGTAATCGTCGTCACTGTTCCGGCTCCTATTGGCTTCGCACGCGCGGGTCGAGCAGCGGATAGACGAACTCGAGCACCGCCATCAGCACGGCAATGGCGATGGTGATGAACAGCACGATGCCGTAGATGGTCGGAAAATCATTCGACCGTATCGCGTTGTTGAGAACCGTACCAAGTCCGGGCAGGCCAAACAGTCCCTCCACGATGATTGCAGATGTGATCACCGTACCCAGAGCCAGCGCCAGGCCTGTCACCTGCGGCAACAGCGTGTTGCGCAGGTAATAGTCCCGGAAAATACGGCCACCGGTAAGGCCCTTGTGCTCGGCAAAATTGACGTAGTCTTCGCCCTGAATGGTAATGCCCATGCCACGCATGGAGAGCACCCAGCCGCCGACCGAACCCAGGATCAAGGCCAGCGCAGGCAGCAACTGGTGTGTCAGCAGGTCGAAGACAAAGTCCCACGACCAGTTCGGAACCACACCAATCGAATAAGCGCCTCCAAGCGGCAGGAGCTTCAAGCGGAAGCCGATGAAAAACAGCAACAGCACACCCATGATCACGGGCGGCACGCCGGTCAGCAGCACGAAGGGTGTCGCAATCGTGCGGACCCAGCGCGGGGCCCGGGGCCAAGCCGACAAGGCGCCCAGGAGATTGCCGATCACGAAGCTGAGGATCGTGGTGACGAGGAGTAGAAAGAAGGTCCAGGGCAGCGCCTGGCCGATGATATCAGTTACGGTCGAGGGATAGCGGTTGAGCGAGTAGCCGAAGTCCAGTCGGAGGATATTGCCCAGATAGGTCCAGTACTGCTCCAGCAGCGGCTTATCGAGCCCGAATTGCGAGTTCATGTTGGCAATCAGCTTTTCCAGGTCGGAGCCGGAAAATCCACCGGTCCGCGCCAGATCGGCAAAACGCTCGCGGATGGCGTTGCGCGGCGACAGGCGGGGAACGAAGAAAACGATGGTTGACGCGGCCCAGATAACCAGGACCAGGAAGGAGAGACGCTTGGCGATGAGCTTGAAATTCACTCGGGCTACTCCGCACGGGGACGTTGAGGAGTGCGCGCTTGCGCGCACTCCGAAGTCTCGATTGTGGTGTTACTGCGCGCCCGAAGGCTGCAGAGCCGTAATCACGAGCGTACCAGTCTGAGCCCAGAACGCGCCGTTTGTTCCCATTGCGGGGCTAGCGGCTGTCGGCCAGTTCTTCCAGTAGTGCTGGTTGTAAGCGATACGGTGCAGCCACTGGATGATCGGAACGTCGATCTGGTCACGCCAGTAGATGCCGAGCGCCTTGGTCGCCCCTTCGATGAACTTCGGATCGTCCGACGAGAGCGGAGCAATCGAGTCGAGGATCGCATCGAATTCAGGGTTCTTGTAGCGCGACCAGCGGCTGTTGCCAGCTGCGGTGCCGATATTGGCGCTGTACTTACCGTGGAAGAGGTTGAGAGCTTCAAACGGATCGTAGAGCGAAGCACCGTGGCCGAACATGTAGAGACCAGCCTTGCCGTCGGCCATGTTCTGGTAAGCGTCCGGACCAAAGTTGATTGCGGCGTCGAAGCCAGCCGCGCGCAGCATTTCGACCAGGATCGGAACGATGTCGCCGTGGATGTTTTCGAAGCCCTGGATGGTGGCATCAACGGTCTTGCCGTCTTTTGCCCACAAGCCATCGCCGTTCAGAGCAAAACCGGCCTCGGTCATGAGCTTGGCGGACTCTTCGGTATCGAACTTACCGGGTTGATACTGCTCCTCAAGCGCCTTGACGCCAGGCGAGTCAGCAAATGCCTGCAGGTTCGGGTAGAGCGGGAACGGGTAGATCGTTGCGATCTTGGCGCCGTCATAGAGAACGTCGTTGATCTGATCGCGATTGATCGACAGGCTGATGGCACGGCGAACGCGGGCGTCGCTATAGGGCGCCAACTGAGTGTTCATCCACAGCGAGTTCGGCCACCAGTCGAGGTAACCAAAGGGCGACTCGTTGCCGGTGTGGGTCGTGACTTCCGGGTTCTGGGCAAGAATGTTGCCGATAACCGAAGAACGCATGTCGAGCGCCGAGTCGAACTCGTTGTTCACGATACGCTGCGCCACGGTGTCCATCGACACGCCGGTAATGTTGGCGATGATGATGCGCTTGACCGCAGGCTCGGCAATACGGCCGGCCTTCACAGCCCACCAGTCTTTGCGGTAATCGAAGATCTTCTGGTTCGAGTTCCACGCGATCAGGTCAAACGGACCGGAGTGCGGAATATCGGTTGAGCCAGCTGCCATGGTGTAGTCGGCCTGAGCCGATTCCCAAGCAGCGGGAACGATCGGGATACCCGTATCAAACTTCTCGGTCAGCACTTCGAACTTGAAGCGTGGCGCCGGAGTCTTGAACTTGACCAGCACAGTCAGATCGTCCGTGGCGGTCGTGGACTCAACGAACTGGGCGAAGTTCGCGTGGTAGGGCAGCTTTTCGTTATTGAGCTGACCGTCGAAGGTATAGACCACGTCCTTGGAGGTGACCGCTGTACCGTCGCTCCACTTGGCGTCTTTGTTGAGCTTAATCTCAAGCGACATGTAGTCGGTGCCGACATATTCCATGCTGTCTGCCAGCCACGGAATGAACTCGCCCTTGAAGATGCCGAAGTACATCAACGGCTCCCACATGAAGACGTTGCCTTCCTGGTGGGTGTAGCCCGGAATTGCCCACGGGTTCGTAACGCCGATCGGCGACGATGCCGCGACGCCCCAGCCGAGAACCACTGTCTGGTTCCGCGGCACTTCCGACAATGTTTCCGGAGCAATTTCCTTCGGCGCGGACGCCGCTAGGCTATCCTGCGCCATGCCAGCAGTTGGCACGACCGCCAACGCTGTCATCGCTGCAAAAGCAGCTGTAAGTAGTTTGAGTTTGACCATAAGACAGATTCTCCCTTGACTGTCGCTGGAAAGTATAACGTCACGTCGAACACGCGGAAGCGCCAGACGATAGTGATCGCCGGACCCTCCCTCGCCTCCCCAGACATGCATTTGCATGCCTGAAATCTCTTGGACGCTTTTGCGCCACTTTCATGCGCCGAGTTCACCTCGGCATCTTTGAAGCTCCGCAAACCGCACGGAGCATTGGTTCTCAGTCGAAATGGAATTGGACCGTCTACAGGGCGGAACCCGTGGCCGTGTCGATCACTTTGCGCCCAGCAATTAGGTCGCAAAAATGGTGCACAGCCAAACACTTCGCCAACTTGAAAGTGGTCGCGCTTCCCCTCCGTCAGTGTTCTTGCACCCGCTGGGTGCAGCACTGTTTTTATTGTTGTTTTCTGAACGTGACACACAGCGTCTGACGGTGTCAACGATGGATTGCGCCACCAGAAAACTTAAGCAATATCAGGACGATTTCCTCAAATTACCCTGCTCGCAACCTCTCGGCTGCTCCCGCAACATAGACACCCCGATGCATCGCATCGGACGAACCTATGTAGCAGCTTGATCCATATCATACACAATCCGTCGGATATAGTCCACCGGACAGATGCAGAAGACACAGCCGCCAGCGCCGTGCCCTCTGCTTTCAACCTATTTCGTAGGGATGGTCATGCCGTCCAGGGCAGGGGCGTCCGAGGGAAGCGCGCTGGAACCAACCCCCACGCCGTTCACCTGAAGAATATACGCCACGATGTCGGCATAGGTCTCCTCGGGCAAGGAGCCAGGCCGCGACGGGGGCATCTTGGTGTGGGCATACTCATAGAGAGCACCAACACTTTTGCCGCGCCACTTACCGTCGAAATAGGCGCCAGTAAGGGGCGTACCGTAGCTCCCACCGACAAGTCCGGGGCCGTGGCAGGCAACGCAGTTTGCCTCATAGGCGACGCGACCCCGATCAGCCTGCTCAGCTGTCAATGTGGGCAGTGACCCGGTTGCTGCAATCGCGCTTTCCGCAGCGTCAGGTGCGGCATCGGTAGATGATGCCGCTGCAACGGCGTTGGGGTTGTAGGTGAAAACCAGAATGGCCCCAGGATGCTGCATGGTTGTCGTCGTGCCGCCTGTCTTCGACTCGGTCAGCCCGCCTGGATCAGTCGCCACGTAGATGGTCTGCGCATCCGGGCCGACAGCGGTGTCACGGAAGCGGTCTTCAGACTGGAAGTAGCGCTCGATCGGCCCACGCAAAGTGTGACCGTCGTCGGCCAGCGGGATGCGGTAAAGCGAACCGCGTTTGAGCGTTGTGACGAGCAGCGAGTTTTCCCACCCGGCAATGCCGCCATCCTTCGGCATGTAGGTCTGGATGCTGGAAGCGGCCACCGTCGGCCAACAGATGAAGTCGACACCCCCGCACGCCGGATCTTGGAAGTTCCAGTCGCTGGGCACCGTGAACATGGTCACGACAGGATCCTGCATCGGTTCGGTCCAGGATGTCTCGTCCTCGACAGGCACTGACGGATCGATCTTGATGTCGCTGAACTGGAGTTGGTCACAGGGCGTGGTGGCGTCTTTCCAGCGGGCATACTGGTAGGCCTTGTCATCGCGGAAACCCGCGACATGGGGCCAACCGTAGTTGCCACCGGGCACGAGTATGTTCACCTCGTCGTCCGTCTTGGGGCCTTGTTCCGAAGCGTAGAGCGTTCCATCGGGCGCGAAGTCGATGCCCTGCATGTTGCGGTGCCCATAAGTGAACACGTGGCTGCGCACACCGGCGATTTCCGGGTTGTCGTCGGGAATGGACCCGTCAACGTTCAGCCTCAACGACTTGCCCTGATAGGCGACATAGTCCTTTGCGCTCAGCTCTGCCGCGGTCGGCAAGCGCTGCGCCTCGATGGGAATGCACCAGTTGCCAAGCTGGTTTTTGCCTCCGTCGCCGATGGTGTAGTAGAGCTTGCCATCAGGCCCGAACTTCAGTCGACCTGAGTTGTGGTCATTGCTGGCCGGCAGACCAGCGATCAAGTCGACAGGGTCGCTGAGCTTGCCGGTCGTCTCATCGTAGGTCAGCCGGATGATCTTGGTGTAGAGGTCATGGTATGGGCTGTAGGGGTCCGATACCGTGGGATCGCCGCCGCGCGACTTGTCTACATAGGTATAGGCGGTGAAGGCGTAGTTGTTGCCCGTGCCCTTCAACAGATCAGGATGCAGCGCCAGCCCGAGCAACCCATCCTGCCCCCCGGGTGCGGAAACCTCCGGAAGTTCGATGGCGACGGACTTCTCCCCGGTAGCCGGATCGATGCGGTCAATGCGCCTGCCGGTTCGCTCCGTGACCCACAAATAATTGTCTGGTCCCCACGTGAGCTCCCAAGGGCCCTCGAGACCTGTGGTCAAGACGTGCATGTCGAACTTGGCCGTACCAGGCACCACCGACGCTGGCGTGTCCTGGGCAAACGCTGGCGCGGTGAACATCGCGGCCAGCATCAGAGCTGAAATGAGCTTCATGAAATCCTCCTTTGGTGCCAAAGGTCCAACTCTTGAGGTGAGTTTTGGTTCTCTTTGGCGAGAAATGGGGCAGGCGCGGCTGACAGTCCGCCATGCTCCTAAATGGCACTTCTGGAACTCTGGCCGCTTGTCACGACACAGCCGGTAAGCACCGCATGACGCTACCCAAGCTGCACGTGAGCAAGACTTGCACATCACGGCGTGCGTGAAAAGCTAAGGGCCGGAATTGCTCCCGGCCCTTTGGCAAATGCAGTTTATCGCGAGACTAGCGTTTCTTTTTGTCCAACTGGTGGTAGGCGCGCCGCGAATGGAACTCGCAGTAAGGCTTGCCATCGTTGGAGTGCTGACCACAGAAATAGAAGTCCGGGGTGAGCGGATCGCCGATCGGCCACTTGCAGGTGGTTTCGCTCAGTTGCAGCAAAGTCAGCCGCTGCTCTACCGGGATGAACAGCTCGGCCGCCTGCGGTGCGTATTCCACACTCGCTTCAACATCTTCCGACATCTTGAGCGCCGTTGCGCCTTGAATCGAGCCACCACCGCCGCCCATGCCCCGCGACCGCAAGATCGCACCGCCGCTGGCGTTGCCGACTGCCGGGCGCACGTTGCCAGCCGGCGACGCCACGCGACGAGCCGCTGGCCGTGGCGCGGTCCGCACCCGAGGTGCAGAGTTGGCCGGCTTTGCCCGACCGCTGAGTTTCAGCCGGTGCACCTTGCCAATAACTGCATTGCGGGTAACGCCTTCGCCGAGCACACCGGCAATCTGGCTCGCGCTCAGCCCCTCAAGCCACAATTTCTTGAGCAGCTCGACGCGTTCTTCAGTCCAACCCATCGACAATAAGCTCCTAGCCGCCTCAGGATTCGACGGACTCCCCAATCGCACCGTCGACATTTATCGACAGCACTTAACGCTACGCATCGTAGGTCAGATGGGTCCGCCACACGAGATATCGTGTCCCAATGCGTTGATACTACACGGGTCGCGGAATCAGGATCAAGCGCCGTGCCGGTTTTACACGGGGAAAACCCACCCTGGTTTTTTGCCCCTTGGAAGCCGAGTCAAATCAGGCACTTGGGCCCAATCCGTTGACTTAACTACCACGTAAAGGCATATGGAAGCCCTGCAACGCGCCGCATTCCGCAGCGCGTTTTTGGTTTTTGTGGGTCTTTTGCAACAGTCCCACTCACTCGCTGTTTGCCCAAGGAAAGGGGTGCTTTGATGTCTGCGCTTTATGGGACGTATGCCCGGTCTGAACTCGCCTTCGAGCGGGGCGAGGGCGTGCGACTATTCTCGCAGGACGGAACACCTTTTCTCGATTTTCATTCCGGCATCGCGGTCAACGCGCTGGGCCACGGCAACCCGCATCTGATCGGCGCCTTGAAGGCAGCTTCCGAAAAAGTCTGGCACACCTCCAACGTCTTCACCATTCCCGAGCAGGAGCGGCTGGGCCAGCGTCTGGTCGACAACACCTTCGCCGACAGCGTCTTCTTCACCAATTCAGGCGCCGAAGCGCTCGAGTGCGCGATCAAGACGGCCCGGCACTATTTTTGGGCCAAGGGTGAGACCGACCGCTACGAGATCATTGCTTTCACCGGCTCCTTCCACGGCCGGACCCTCGGCACTATCGCTGCGGCGGGCAACCCGCACTATGTGGAGGGCTTCGGCCCGGCGCTCACCGGTTTCGTTCACGCGGCGCCGGGTGACCTGAAGGCAGTCGAAGCGCTCATTACGCCCAACACCTGCGCGATCCTGATCGAGCCGGTGCAGGGTGAGGGTGGCGTCACAGCGATGCCTGTCGAGTTCATGCGCGGGTTGCGCGCCCTCTGCGATAAGCACGGCATGCTGTTGGTCCTCGATGAGGTGCAGTGTGGTTACGGCCGCACCGGCAAGTTCTTCGCTCATGAGTGGTCGGGAATAGTGCCGGACGTCATGGCTGTTGCCAAGGGCATCGGCGGCGGCTTCCCGCTGGGCGCATGCCTCGCCAAGGGTGAGGTGGCCAAGTCCATGGTCCCCGGAACGCACGGCTCCACCTATGGCGGCAACCCGCTGGCTTGCGCCATCGGCAACGCGGTCCTCGATCAGGTCTTGGCCCCGGGCTTCTTCGCCCATGTCGATGCCATGGGTCAGCGCCTCGCCTGGCACCTGCAGCAGTTGCAGCAGCGTTTCCCAAACTATGTGCTTGAGCTGCGTGGCAAGGGCCTTCTGGCAGGTATCAAGATCGCGCCGCCGGTGCGGGAGTTCGTTGCCCGCCTGCGTGACGATCATCACATGCTGGCACAGGGCGCGGGCGAGAACGTTCTCCGCCTTCTGCCGCCGTTGATCGCCACCGAGGCCGATATCGAAGAGGCCGCGAACAAGCTCGCTGCCGCCTTCGAAGCCATCGAGCGCGAGGCCGTCGGCGCCAAGACGACTGCCTGACACCAGGCGCCTGCTGCGGCGGAGACCATCGGTTTCCGTCGCGCATGTCCAACAGAGGAGAGGTCGATGACCGCCCCGAGACATTTTCTGAATCTCGACGACTTTGACGCAACCGCCCTGCGCAGCATGCTGAACCAGGCCGTCGAGCTTAAGACCCGCCTGAAGCAGGGCGACAAGCCGCAACTGCTCAAGGACAAAGTCCTCGCCATGATCTTCGAGCGTCAGTCCACCCGGACCCGGGTGAGCTTTGATGTTGGCATGCGCCAGCTGGGCGGCGAAACCATCTTCCTGTCCGGCGCTGAAATGCAGCTCTCGCGCGAAGAGACCCTCAGCGATACCGCCAAGGTCATGTCGCGCTATGTCGATGCGATCATGATCCGCATCCTCACCCACGCCGATCTGCTCGAGTTGGCGGAAGCTGCGACAGTCCCTGTGATCAATGGCCTCACCCGTCGCGCCCATCCCTGCCAGGTCATGGCAGACGTGATGACCTTCGAGGAGCATCGCGGCAGCCTCAAGGGCGCGAAGGTGGCCTGGGTCGGCGACAGCAACAACGTACTTGCCTCCTGGGTCAACGCGGCAGAGCTGTTTGAAGCCGAACTGACTATCGCGGTTCCCGAGGACTATTGGCCGGAAAAGGACCTGCTGGCGGACATCCGAAAGGCCGGTGCTGCGGTCAAGCTGATCGAAGATCCCCGCGAGGCCGTCGAGGGCGCCGATCTGGTAATCACCGACACCTGGGTGTCGATGGGCGATACCGACGCTGCCGAGCGCCGGCGGGTCTTGAAACCCTACCAGGTCAATACCCAATTGATGGCCTTGGCGAATAAGGATGCCCTGTTCATGCACTGCCTGCCGGCGCACCGCGGCGACGAGGTGACCGACGAAGTCATAGACGGGCCGCAATCTGTGGTTTTTGATGAAGCCGAAAATCGGCTGCATGCGCAGAAGGCGATCCTGTGCTGGGCCCTCGGCCAGGACCAGCAAAACATCTAGCCTGAACGCAGGCTGGCACAACACTTGACGCGGCAGTCGCCGTCCGGCAACGGGCGGCGACATGTTTTCGCGAGATCGGGAAGACTGCAATGACTGAAACTCAATTGAGCGTGTACGGCCTCGACCGACCGGAAAGCGGCGATGATGTGGTTGTGCCGTTCACGCTGGAAGCGCTCGACGCACGCGGCCGTATCGTTCGTCTCGGGCCGGCGCTTGACGCCATCCTCATGCGCCACAATTACCCGGCGCCTGTAGCACGCCTGCTCGGCGAAGCGGTCGTTCTGGCCGCGTTGATCGGGTCTTCCCTGAAAATCCAGGGCAAGTTCATCCTCCAGACGCAGACGGATGGACCGGTGAACCTCCTGGTCGTCGACCTCGACGCGCCGGACGGCCTGCGCGGCTATGCCCGTTTTGATGCCGATCTGGTGCAGCAGGCGATCGAGCGTGGCGAGACGCAGCCTGGCCAGCTTCTGGGCAAGGGGCACCTGGCGATGACCGTCGACCAGGGCGTCCACACCGAACGCTACCAGGGCATCGTTGCGCTCGAAGGCGGCTCGCTTGAGGATGTGGCACACACCTACTTCCAGCAGTCAGAGCAGATCCCGACGCTGATCCGCCTGGCGGTAGCGCAGCACACCAAGCGCGGCGATCGCCGCCCACACTGGCGCGCCGGTGGTGCACTGGTGCAGTTCCTGCCGCCGCACGGCCAGTCCCAGATGCCCGACCTGCCGGGAGACGGGGACTACGACAACCCCGAGACGGCCGATCCGAACTATGTGGAAGACGATAAGTGGACGACCACGCGTGCGTTGATCCTCACCGTCGCAGATGACGAATTGGCCGATCCGGACCTATCGGGCGAGCGCCTGCTGTTCCGGCTCTTCCACGAAACCGGCGTCCGCGTCTTCGAACCAGTGAGCCTCGAAGAGCGCTGCAACTGTTCGGCCGAACGCATTGAGGCGATGCTGCGCGACAACTTCACCCCCGAGGATCGCGCCGAAATGCTGGTTGACGGCGAGATCGAGGTGATCTGCGAGTTCTGCTCGGCAGACTATCACTTCAAGCCGCACGAGTTCGGCGACGAGCCGCACCAGCACTAAGGTATTTCGCTGGCAAGCGATCACTCGCTCGCCAGTGCCACCACTGGGTCAAGGCGGGCCGCAGATCTCGCTGGCATGAAGCCGAAGGTGATGCCGATCAGCGTAGACGCAGCAAAGGCAGCAGCGATCGTTACGGGCGAGTAGATCATCGTCAGGCCGGACGCGAACTGGCTGACACCCGCCCCGATTGCGAACGACAGGGCGATCCCCGCCACGCCACCAATCAGGCACACCATCACGGCCTCGATCAGGAATTGTTGCATGATGTCGCTCTGGCGTGCGCCCACCGCCATACGCACCCCGATCTCGCGCGTCCGCTCCTTCACCGACACCAGCATGATGTTCATCACTCCGATTCCGCCAACGATCAGCGAAATCACCGCAATCGCCGAGATCAACAGCGTCAGCGTCTGCGAGGTGGACTGGATCGTCGAGCGGATCGTGTCGGTATTCTGGAGGTTGAAATCCACGATGCCGTGTCTTTGCTCCATCAGCGCCTGAATCTGGGATTGCGCCTCCGTGACATCGGCGCTGTCGGCAATGCGCACGGTGATCGAGCTGAGCCAACTCTGGCCCAGAATGCGGGACATCGCCGTGGTGTAGGGCATCCAGACGCTGATCGAATTCGACTGCGGCCCGAAATTGTTGGTACTCGCTTCCACAACCCCGATAACCCGGACCGGAACATTGCCGACGAGGATCACCTGGCCAATTGCATCCTGCCCGTCGGTGAACAGCGTATCGCGCGCCTTGGTGTCGATCACCGCCTCTTGGCTTAGCGCGGCAACGCCATCGGCGTCGAAGGCTACGCCTTCCACAAAGGTACGATTGTTCACCCGGAAAAAGTCCGGGCCCACGCCCACGAACTGCCCGGTGGCACTCACACTGCGATAGCGCACCTGGCCGCTGGAACTCACCTGCGGCGTGACGCTGTCGGCATAGGGTTCGGCCGCCAGCGCGGTAGCGTCCGAGGGTACGAGCGTACGGATATTGGATCGCCGATCGGCGGCGTTGGCGCCCGGTAACACGTTGATTGTGTTGGTGCCAATAGAACTGATGCGTTCGAGGACCTGCTGTTGGCTGCCCTGTCCCAGTGCGACCACCGACACCACCGAGGCTATGCCGATGATGATGCCGAGCATGGTGAGGAACGTGCGCAGCTTGTGGCTGGACAGCGCCCGCCACGCCATGCCGAACGCCTCGGCGCTGCGCTCCAGCGCCTCGCGCCAGCGGGGGATGCGCTTGATTTCCGGGGCGGCTTTAGCTGCGCTCACCGGCTCATCGACGGTCCGACGATCCGATACAATAACGCCATCGCTGATCTCGATCACCCTGTCGACCTGGGCTGCGATCGCCGGATCGTGGGTAACAATGATGATCGTATGCCCCTCGGCGTGCAACTCCTTGAGCAGCGTGATCAATTCCTTGCCGCTGCGGCTGTCGAGAGCACCCGTCGGTTCGTCGGCGAGAATGATATCGCCGCCATTGACCAGGGCGCGCGCCACGCTGACGCGCTGCTGCTGCCCGCCCGAGAGGGCGTTCGGGCGGTGCGTCATCCGATCACCCAGCCCAAGGCGAGCCAGAAGCCCCTTGGCCCGCTCTCGCCGGGCGCCACGCTGCGCACCTGCGTAAATAGCTGGAATTTCGACGTTTTCGATCGCGTCAAGGTCAGCGAGGAGCTGATAACGCTGGAAGATGAAGCCAAAATACTCGCGCCGTAGTTCTGCCAGTTCATCGGCCTTCAACCGCGCCACATCCCGCCCGCCCAGCCGGTACTCACCGGTCCAGCCATTGTCGAGGCAGCCGAGGACGTTCATCAGCGTCGACTTGCCAGACCCGGACTGTCCGATGATCGCAAGCAATTCGCCGGGGTTGATTGCGAGATCAATATCCTTGAGGACGGTGATCGTCTCGGTGCCCGCCGCGAACTCTCGCCTCAGGCCCTTGATTTCAATGATAGGTTCCATGATCGAGGCCCTCAGAACGGCGGCGGTCCGCCGCCCCCCAGCAAGCTCCGGTTGGCACTGGCCGTCCCACTGCGGGCGCCGCTTGCGGTCCCGGACGCGGTGGACGTGCTTGTCGTCACAACCTGATCGCCCTCCGCGAGCCCGGATTTGACCTCGGCGCTGACGTTGTTGTTGAGGCCAACCTCAACCTTCTTGGGTTCGGCCTTCTTGGCATTCTGGTCCCAGACCAGCACCGAGTAGCCCTGCTTGCCCATCTTGGTCAGTACCGAGGAGGGCACGGTCAAGACGTCCTCAGCCTGGTCGAGCACGATCGTCACTTGGGCCGTCATCGAGATGCGCAGCTTGTGGTCGGGGTTGGCGACATCGAACAAGCCATTGTAATATATAGCACTTGAGCTTGAAGACGATGTGGTGGTGTCGCTCGAAATGGAGTCCGGTGCCGGCTCCACGGCGCGCAGCGTGGCATCGATGCGTGTGTTGGGGTCACCAAGAATGGTGAAGTAGACCTTCTGGCCCGGCACCACGCGCGGCACGTCGGCCTCCGAGATCTCCGCCTTCACCACCATGTTGTCGAGATTGGCGAGCTTTACAATTGTCGGGGAGCTCGACGAGGCGTTGACGGTCTGCCCGACCTCGACTTCGAGGGACACAACGGTGCCATCCATCGGTGCGACAATCTTGGTGCGGCTGAGATTCAGCTTGGCAGACTCGACACTTAGCTCCGACTGCTGGATCTGCGCGTCGATGGCCTCGACTTCCGCTTCGGCGGTGGTGACCGCCAGCTGCGCGGACTGGTAGTCAGCATCGGAGATGAGCTGCTGGGGACTGAGTTTGTTCGCTCGAGTCAACGCCACCTGGGCCTGCGCCAAGGTCGCAGCCTGGATCTTGCGCTGCGCCTGGATGTTGGCGAGCGAGGCCTCAGCCGCCTTTACAGCGTTCTCCTGATTGAGAGAATCGATCTCTGCGATGACGTCGCCGGTCTTCACGCTGTCCCCTAGCGCCACGTTGACCGTCTTGATGCTGCCCGAGACTTCGGCGCCGACGCTGACCAGCGAACTCGCCTCGATTACGCCGGAGGCGAGGACAGTTTCCTCGACATTTCCGCGGGTTACGGGGACCGTGCGCGGAGCGGCTTCCTTGGCAGGGGATTGCAGCGCCAGCCAGCCACTGGCGCCAGCCACTGCCAGCACCAGAATAACCAACCCCCATCGGATCATGCGTTTCATACCAACCACCTCAAGCCGAACTCCATCCCGTAAGTAGGGACGAAGAGGCGCAAAGTCAGGTGAGGTATTGGTAGGCTAGATGAAATCTTGGAAAGGCTGGAAATATTTAGAAATATTGGACACCCTTGGTCACAAAATGACCTCAGACATGAACAGTATATGAACAAAAGACTGGAGCGGCGAGGAACGTGCCCCGGACGCCCCGATCAGATCTGGTCGAGCGCGTACCCGAGGTCCGCGATCAGATCATCGCCGTCCTCTAGACCGATCGACAATCGGAGGAGGCTGGGAGTGATCCCGGACTCGAGCCGCACCTCTTCCGTGAGACGTTGATGGGTCGTCGTGCGCGGGTGGGTGATGATCGACTTCGCGTCGCCCAGATTGTTGGAAATCAGGATCACCGCCAATGCGTCCGCAAGCTTGAACGCATCCTCCTGTCCGCCCTTGATTTCGAACGCCACGAGCGTCGAACCCGATTTCATCTGGCGCTTGGCCAACTCGAATTGCGGGTGCGAGGGATGGTGTGGGTAGATCACGCGTTTGATCTTGGGATGCGCCCCCAGAAAGTCGGCAATGCGGGTCGCGCTTTCGGTCATCTGCTTGACCCGCAATGGCAGGGTCTCGAGCCCCTTGAGCAAGACCCAGGCATTGAACGGGCTGAGCGATGGCCCGGTCTGGCGGAGGATGGTGTGCACATCGGCCGTGATCAGCTCCTTGGAGCCAAGCACCGCCCCGCCCATCACCCGGCCCTGGCCGTCTATATGCTTGGTCGCCGAATAGGTGACGAGATCTGCCCCGAGCTTGAGCGGGCTCTGATAGAGCGGCGTAGCGAACACGTTGTCGACCACGAGCCTCGCGCCGTGCGCGTGGGCAATCTCGGCGACGGCCGCGATATCGACCAGTTCCAGCGTCGGGTTGGTGGGCGTCTCGATGAACACCAGCCTGGTGTTCTTCTGCATCGCCTTCTCGAAGTTCTTGGGATCACGGCCATCGACCAGCGTCGATGTGACGCCCCAGCGCGGCATGAAGTCCTCGACCACATAGCGGCAGCCGCCGAAAAGCGCGCGGGAGGCAACGATATGGTCGCCGGCACGCACCTGGCTCATAACTGCAGCGGTGACCGCCGCCATGCCGGTCGCAAACGCCCGCGACGCTTCAGCGCCTTCGAGCAGCGCCATGCGGTTCTGGAACATCTCGACGGTCGGGTTGGAAAATCGCGAGTAGTTGTGGCCGACAATGTCGCCCTTGAAAAGCGACTCCGCGTAAGCCGAATTCGGATAGGTGTAGCCAGAGGTCAGGAACAGCGCCTCGGACGTCTCCCGGTGCTGGCTGCGTTCTGTCCCGCCATGAACCAGCATCGTCGCCGCCGAGCGGTTCTTGGGGTCGTTGAGCGGGTTGTTCGACTTGGTCATGTCTAGCCTCAAATACAAAAATGCCGGCGCGCGTCGTCTGCGGCCGGCACAAGGGTCCCTTTAGCGACTTGTTTTAGGTGGCTGCAATCAGACCGGCCAAATCACCACCATGCCGCGATTGTGACTGTTGGGTCACTGTCGGTACATGCCGTGGATATACGACCCATTGCGACTTGGCGTCAATCGCATGGGTTGATAGGCAAGAAGGGTAGGGTATTGCGGGATGCGAAATTTGGACAACGACTTGTGGGCGAAGGGCGTCTTTCCGGCGCGCTTCATCGAGCGCCTGGCCAAGCGCGGCGGCATCAGCACGGTACGTCCGTTTGACACTGACCAGGTGCAGCCCGCGAGCCTTGATCTCCGTCTCGGCGATGTCGCCTACCGCATCCGTTCCAGCTTCCTGCCGGGCCCCGAGCACACTGTTGCCGATCGCATCGAGACCCTGAAGCTGCACGAACTGGATCTGACGCGCGGCGCCGTCCTCGAGCGCGGCTGCGTCTATCTGGTACCGCTGCAGGAATCCCTCGCGCTCCCCGAAATGGTCAGTGCCGGCGCCAACCCCAAGAGCTCGACCGGTCGCCTCGACGTGTTCACCCGCGTTATCGGTGACCGGGCACGCGGATTTGACGTACTGCCCGCGGGCTACAAGGGCCCGCTGTTTCTCGAAATCAGCCCCCGCACCTTTCCGGTGCGCGTCAGGACGGGCTCACGCCTGAGCCAGATCCGCTTCCGCGTTGGGGACTCGCGGCTGAGCCTGTTCGAGCACAAGACGCTGCACAACGTCGAAACGCTGGTCTTCGAACAGAATGCCGAAGTGGGCGACGGTGTATTGCTGTCGATCGATCTGAAGGGCACCGACCGCAACGGGCTCATCGGGTTCCGCTCCAAGCGTCATACACCGGTGATTGATATGGATCTGAAGGACGTGCTCGACGTCCTCGACTACTGGGAGCCGCTGATCAACCGTGGCTCGGACGAGTTCATCCTCGATCCCGATGAGTTTTATATCCTCGTGTCGCGCGAAAGCGTCCACGTGCCACCGGCCTATGCCGCTGAAATGGTGCCGTTCGATCCGCTAGTGGGTGAATTCCGCGTCCACTATGCCGGCTTCTTCGACCCCGGCTTCGGCCATTCAGCCGCTGGCGGCACCGGCAGTCACGCCGTCCTCGAAGTCCGCAGCCGCGAAGTCCCGTTCCTCCTTGGCCACGGCCAAACCATCGGCCGCCTGGTCTACGAACGCCTCGCCGAAGCCCCCGACCGCCTCTATGGCGCAGGCGTCGGCTCGAACTACCAGGCCCAGACGCTGAAGCTCAGCAAGCACTTCAAGCCGTTTGCGGTGTGACGCGTTCGCGACCTTAGCTGGAATTGCCGCCGCGATGCGGTGCAACAATGTCCTGGGACGCGACGACCCGTGTGACCCCTATTCCTGAGGCGACGATGGACTGCAGAATCGCCATAAAAGTGGTCTCGACATGCTCAGGAAAGCTTCGTTCTATCTCCCTATAGGCCTCGGCGAACCGCAGCGTGGCTCTCTCAGCCTCAGCAATCGCATCTTCTGCGAATTCCCAGGTTATACCGGCACCTGCAAAGCGCGGCTGATACGTCTGCGGGTTGAACTCTTCCGAAGGGATACCTATGACAGGGCAACCACAGGCCAGCGCTTCGTAGATGGCCGAAGAGCGTTCATACGCGATCATGGCTCGGCACGAGCGATAGATTTCACCCAACTGCTCATGGGTTCGTGGCCTATGCGGTAGCACCAGAGTCAGCGGTGTCGCCCAAGATGGAATCGGCAAGGGTTGCGACGGCTTCCGCTTTGAACACAGCACGAAGCCGTTCCGCTTCCGGCCCGGTTCTTCACGGAAATAGTAGCGACGATCCACCAGTGGGACGAACATGTCGAAGGATGATCTACCTGGAGGCACGTGGCTCTTGTCGAACGAAATTATAAAGTCATCAGGTCCGTAGGTTGGTGTTACGTCCTCGGCAAGGACACCTGGCTTGTTGAGCAGAAAGCGCGTGACGTGGGCCGCGCCAAAGACGTTTCCGGGCTGGGCCTCTCCATAAATGGCGAGCACTTTATCGCCCGGAAGATCTGATCCGGTGGGGGCGATGAGGTGGGAGGGCACCCCGCCTCCCGGGTGCACGTAAGCTTGGAACCCTAACATATTCAACGTATGACAAAGCAAATAAAGAGCCCTGACCCCACCCGAGCGTTCATCGTAGGCATAGACCAGGATCTGGATATACAACTGCTTCTTCAGGTCGTTCATACTGTCGAATCTTGTAGCAATATCGCGCAGATCTATCTGGTCGCATGCACCAAAAAGCTTGTCAAAGGTAGAGGCGGAGCTCAGTCGAGCGGGCGCGTGGCTCCAGGCGCCAGACAAGTGGCTAGGTACGAGTGGCTGAAATTACTGGAAGGGCGCTGCGTTCGTTGCTTGCGCCCGGGGCGCGTCAGTATGTGCCGGTGTTGTTCGATTATTTTGAGCGGCCAGCATGACTTCTGGTCCACCGAACCGGCAACAGCCAAGTCAAGCCGTTCGCGGTGTAAAGTCCGTGGAGCGGTTGCGTGCTGCGCACTCGGCGAGGATATCTGTGAAGGTGCGCGAAATCTTGTCGGGAAGGTCGCTCTCGATACGATGGTAGACGTCGATAAACCGTTGTACGTCGGCGCTGGCAAGCGCCAATCCGGCTTCGTCTTGCGTCCAAGTCATACCCGCCCCACCAAATCTTGGTTGATACGTTTTCTGGTTAAAGCTGTCCGTGCTAAGGGCGACTATCGGGCACCCACAGCAGAGCGCCTCGTAGATGGCGGATGTTCGATCAAACGCAATAAGCGCGCGTGAAGCCCGATAGAGCTCCGCGAGCTCTTCGTGGGTCTTTGGTCGGTGGGGAACGACAAGGGAGAGAGGAGTCATCCACTGCGGCAACACGAGCGGCTTATCTGGCTTGCGCCTCGAGCAGATCACGAAACCATTGCGTGTCGTTCCCGCAGCTGGTGGGTGGTAGGTTGCACGGTCGACCACCGGCAAGAACATGTCCCGCGACCGGCGCCTCTCTGGCACGTGGCTCTCGTCAAAGTGCAGAAAGAAGTCGTTTGGTCCGTAGCTGTCACTGACCAAACTCGAAGCAATGCCCGGCCTGTTCAACAGGTAACGAACAACATGTCGGGCGCCAAGCATGTTGCTACTATAGGTCTCGGGATAAATGGCCAAGACATCATTTGCCCCGGACCTGGCATGGGCAAGGTCCTGCGTCGTTGCGAGCGGAGCCTCAAGGTGGCTGGGGACACTGCCGCCAAGTCCCACCATCCTAGCCCGGAATCCTAGGCGGTTAAGATGATGGCACAACAGGTGAAGTGCACGAATACCCCCCGACCCAACATCATAAGGGGGGGAACAGATGCAGATCAGGAAGGGCTCGCGTTGGTTCACAGTAGATGCCTGACTGAAATACGAAACGCGCTGAAATTGGAAAAGTCACTTATCACGCGCGTGGGCCATTTCCACCATACTGCTGCATGGTTGAACAATAGCTCTTCACGCGAGCCTCAGGTGACTAGGTCCAATTGATGTCCACAGCAAAACCAGGGGAGCTACGGCGCCCGAGAAAGGCCGGCTTGACGAAACCGGCAAGGGATGAAGGTATCTCCGGGCACTTGCCGTTGGACACAAAGATGCGCGGAACAGACTCAATAAATCACCCTGTTCTGGTCCTTGGTGCGCGCTCATATGCGGCCGTTTATGCTGACGTCCACGAAGCGGACGCGGCCTTCGAGATCGTGGGTTTTGTCGAAAACCTCGATCGGGCTTTCTGCGAAACTTCAATTCTAGACCTCCGGGTCTACTGGATCGATGACATCGCGTCGCTAGCCACGACCCACGCGGCAATCTGCTGCCTCGCAACGCCCCGCCGATCTGTGTTCATCGATCAGGTTGCCGCACTGGGATTTCCGTTTGCAACGCTGGTTCACGCAACAGCTGTCATTTCGGATCGGTCGAAATTGTCACAAGGGGTGAGCATCGATGTTGGAGTCATTGTCGCTGCATTCACCCAACTCGGTTCTCACGTGAGGGTTGGCAGAGGAGCTACAATCGGGCATCACACGGATATTGGTGCCTATTGCACAATCCACCCTGCAGCCAACATTGCGGGAAACTGCGTCCTTGAGCCCAAGGTTACAATCGGCATGGGTGCCAATGTCATTGACGGATGCCGTATCGGTGCGGGCAGTTTTGTTGCGGCAGGTGCCGTTGTGACCAAGGACGTCCCCGCCCGGTCGCTGGTGGGTGGCGTACCGGCGCGCGTGCTGCGGGAAAATTATGAAGCGCCGTAAAGAGCGCGGAACGGAGAATAGTAGTGGCTAGTGCAGGCGGGTCCGTAGACCGATATCGCCGGGGTTTTGTCATCAATGTCGCCTTGACCGGGGCAGTGGCCGATTTCCGCAAAAATCCAAACGTACCGGTGACCACCGCTGCAATTGTCGATCAGGCGCGGCAGAGCTACGCGGCCGGTGCGGCGATCGCTCATTTTCACGTGCGCGACGAAGAGGGCAAACCATCCTGCGAGCCGCAGCGCTTCGCCGCCGTTTTCGAGCAGCTTCGCGCCGACGACACAACGCGCGGACTGGTGTTGTGCGCCACCACCAGTGGCAGGCATGGACAAACCATCGATCAGCGCGCGGCCGTGCTGCAACTGCCGCTCGACATCCGCCCTGATATGGCGAGCCTGACGCTTGGATCGCTCAACTTCGTCACCGGCGCCAGCATCAACGACCATGATACCGTGCGCCGGCTTTGCGAGAAGATGCTCGAGGCCGGTGTCAAACCCGAGATCGAAGTGTTCGATCTGGGCATGATCGCCTTCATGCATCAGTTGATCCACGAGGGCCTGCTGGCGGCGCCGTTCTACGTGAACGTCTTGCTGGGCAACCTCTCCAGTGCGCAGGTCGATCCCGCTCACTTTGGCCTGATCAACTCGTATTTGCCAGATCAGGCGACCGTGGCGATCGCCGGACTGGGGCGCTACCAGCTGCAGGCCAATATACTTGGTCTCGCAGTGGCAGACGGTGCGCGCGTTGGCCTTGAAGACAACTTATGGTTCGATGATCGGCGCACCCCCGCCACGAACCCCGGATTGGTCTCCCGTCTGGCCGAAATGGCCAGCCTGGCGCAGCGTCCGCTGACCACATCCGTCGAATTGCGCCAGCGGCTCGGTCTGCGGGCTCGCAATTGAGCATGGTGACACCGGCATCGGCTGCCCAGATCCCTTTCTGTGTGCCGCCGCGTTCGCCCAATGAGCAGCGCTACATCGCGGAGGCGCTGGAGGCTGGGGTGCGGTCTGGTGACGGGAGGTTCTCGGCGTTGAGCCGCAAACTGATATCAGGCACGTCAGGTGGCGGCGCGGCGTTCCTCACCACCTCCGGTACCGCAGCGCTGGAGCTTGCCACTCTCATCATCGGGATCGGGCCGGGGGACGAGGTAATTGTCCCGTCCTTTACCTTCTCCTCGGTTGCCAATGCCATCGTTCTGCGGGGTGCGACCCCGGTGTTCGTGGATGTCGAACCCCGAACACTCAATCTCGACCCTGCTTGCTTTGAAGCCGCGATCACGCCGCAGACGCGCGCTGTTATCGCCGTGCACTATGCCGGCGTGATCTGCGACATGGATCGGATACTGACCATCGCGCGCCGCCACGGAATAGCGGTCATCGAGGACGCTGCGCATGCCATCGGCGCGCGAGATGCCGCGGGCAGGCCTGCCGGATCGTTCGGCGATTTCGCTGCCTTCAGCTTTCATTTCACCAAGAACATCACCTGCGGCGAAGGCGGGGCGCTCATCGTCAATGAGGCCGCTGCGCTGCCTAAGGCTGAGATTGCGTTCGAAAAGGGCACCAACCGCACAGCGTTCTTCAAAGGGGCGGTCGACAAATACTCGTGGGTTGATGCGGGCGCGTCGTTCATCCTCAGTGAATTGAATGCCGCGATGCTGGCGGGGCAACTCGAAGACCTCTCGCGCATCAATGGGGACCGGCTCTCCCTCTGGGCAAAGTATCATGCGGCCTGCAGCACTATGGCGGAAAGGTTTGCCGCGCCGTCTGTCGGCGTCGATTACGGGCACAACGCGCACATGTTTCAACTGATTTTGCCAACCGAGGCAGCTCAGGACGATTTCATCGCCTTCATGCGGGCGCGCAGCATCACCACGCCGTTTCACTATGTGCCGCTGCACTCTTCGATTGCCGGCAGAAAGTTTGGCCGGGCACAGGGGTCGATGGCCGTTACTGACTCGATGTGGAACCGACTTGTGCGCCTGCCGCTCTATCCGGCGCTCGGGGACGACGTGTACCGGGTGATCGAGTCCATCACTGAATGGTCGCGCCAATTCTAGATCGGCAGCACCCGCGAGTGTTTGATCTGGCCGAGCGAGAAGCTCGACTCGATTGAACTGACGCCTTCGACCTGGGTGAGTTTTTCCCTGAGGAATGCTTCGTAGGCGGCGAGGTCGGCGCAGACGACGCGGAGCAGGTAGTCGAACTGGCCGGTCATCAGGTAGCACTCCATGATCTCGGGCCAGGCCGCGATGGCGCTGGCGAAGCGGTCGAGTTCGAGGGAGCGCTGGCGCTCAAGCTTGATGGAAATGAACACCGAGACCGGCAGCCCCACTGCCTTCTGGTCGATGACAGCAGCATAGGCAGCGATCACCCCCGCCTTCTCCATCTGACGGATGCGTCTGAGGCATGGCGATGCCGAGAGGCCGACCCGGTCGGCGATGGCCTGGATGGTCATGCGGCCGTCTTCCTGCAGGGCGCGGAGGATCTTGCGGTCTATGGCAGTGATTTGAAATTTGGCAGATTCCACCAATTTTCTCCCATAGACTATCAACATCCTGCAAGGCAGCGCCGCAGAAGGGCTAAAATAGAGCAAAACCACCGCCAAAGGTAGCGCAATGTGATGGGACGGGAGCGACGGGGGAAGCGATGAGCGGTGTAGAGCGACAGGCGGACGATAAGGTCGTCATGCTCGAAGCGCTGACCCGCAAGGTGCTGTGGCTCTCCAACTGGATGATCCATCACGCCAACCACATCCGCCCCAATGTCGATGGCGTGAAGGTGGGCGGCCACCAGGCCTCGTCAGCCTCGATGGCGGCAATCATGGCAACGCTTTATTTTGGCGTGTTGCGGCCGGAGGATCGGGTGGCGATCAAGCCGCATGCCTCGCCGGTGTTCCATTCCATCCAGTATCTGTTCGGCAAGCAGAGCCTCGACAAGCTGCTCAACTTCCGCGGCTTTGGTGGCGCGCAATCGTACCCCTCGCGCACCAAGGACAAGGACGATGTCGATATCTCGACCGGCTCGGTTGGGCTCGGCGTGGCGTTCACCGCCGTTGCCTCGATGATCCAGGACTATGTGCGGGCCAAGCCCTGGGCCAATCCGTCACTGAAGGAAGGGCGCATGGTGGCGCTCGTGGGCGACGCCGAGCTCGACGAGGGCAATGTCTACGAGTGCCTGCTCGAAGGATGGAAGCATGGGCTGCGCAATACCTGGTGGGTGATCGACTACAACCGCCAGAGCCTCGACGGCGTGGTGCGTGAAGGGCTTTACGACCGCATCGAGGCGATCTTCAAGGCGTTCGACTGGAACGTGGTGACGCTGAAATACGGTGCGCAGCAGCGTCGGGCGTTTGCGGAGCCGGGCGGCGACAAGCTGAAGGCCTGGATCGATGCCTGCGACAATGCGCAGTATTCGGCGCTGATGTTTCGGGGCGGGGCCGCCTGGCGCGAGCGGCTGAGCGACGAGATCGGCGACCAGGGCCCGGTGACGGCGCTGCTTAACAGGCGCAGCGACGCCGAACTCGCTGACCTGATGGGCAATCTCGGCGGCCATTGCGTCGAAAGCCTGCTCGAGCAGTTCAACGCCGCGCCGACCGAGCGGCCGACCGTGTTTATCGCCTACACGGTCAAGGGCTGGGGCACGCCGCTGGCCGGACACAAGGACAATCACGCGGGACAGATGACCGGCGCGCAGATCGAGACGCTCCGCAAGGCCATGAATGTGCGCGAAGGGCATGAGTGGGAGCCGGGCGAAGGGCTGCCGTTTGACGCCAGGACGCTGCAGTACTTCCTCGACGCAGTGCCATTCAACAGCAAGGCCAGCCGCCGGCTGACCTCACCAAAGATTGCCTCGATCGGCCCGCAATTCGTCGGCACTGGCGCCACCTCGACGCAGACCGCTTTCGGCAAGATCCTCGATGCGATCGCGAAGACCGACAGCGAATTGGCCAAGCGCGTGGTGACCACCTCGCCGGACGTGACGGTGTCCACGAACCTCGGCACCTGGGTCAACCGCCGGCACCTGTTTTCAAATGAAGCGGCCGCCGATGTGTTCCAGGCCGAGCGCATTCCGAGCGCGCAGAAGTGGCAGTTCACTCCTGAGGGGCAGCATATCGAGCTCGGCATTGCCGAGATGAACCTGTTCCTGCTGCTGGGCGCAGCGGGGCTGTCGCATTCGCTGTTCGGCGAACGGCTGCTGCCCATCGGCACGCTCTACGACCCGTTCATCTCGCGCGGCCTCGATGCGCTGAACTATGCCTGTTACCAGGATGCGCGGTTTCTCCTCGTCGCGACGCCCTCGGGCGTCTCGCTGGCGGGTGAGGGCGGGGCGCATCAGTCGATCGCCTCGCCGCTGATCGGCATGAGCCAGGATGGTCTGGCTTCGTTCGAGCCGGCCTTTGCCGACGAGCTTTCGGTCATCATGGACTGGGCCTTTGACTATATGCAGCGCGATGGTGGGGCCCTGTCGGATAATGCGGCCTGGCCACGCGAGGCCTCGGGCGGTTCGGTCTATCTGCGTCTCAGTACCCGCGCGCTGGAGCAGGTGCCGCGACGGATGGATCCGGAGCTCTCGACGTCCATCATCCGCGGCGGTTACTGGCTGCAGCCGCCGACGCCATCGTGCGAGGTGGTGATCGCCTACCAGGGCGTGCTTGCCAGCGAAGCCATCGCTGCGGCAGGTATGATCGGCGCCGACAAGCGCAATGTCGCGGTCCTCGCCGTCACTTCGGCAGACCGGCTCAATGCCGGCTGGCACGCGGCGCAGCGTGGCCGCCAGCATGGCGACCGTTCCGCGACCTGCCATGTCGAAGAGTTGCTGCGTGACGTACCGCGCCATTGCGGGCTGGTCACCGCCATCGATGGACACCCGGCAACGCTCGGCTGGCTCGGCAGCGTCTTCGGCCATCGGGCCCAGACGCTGGGCGTCGAGCACTTCGGCCAGACCGGCACCGTCAACGATCTCTACGCCCATTTTGGCATCGATGCCGCCGCCATCGCCAACGCCGCAACCGGCTTTGTGGGGGCGCTGCGCTGATGGCCCAGTTTTGCAGCACTCCGAATGCGCTGCTGAAATCTTCGCCTTTTGGGCGGAATGGGCGGGAAGATCGGCTGGACAAGCCGAATTCCATTTGTCAGACATATGTCATTGGACAAGTAGCGGAGGTTTTTGCTGCTTGCTCGACAACGGTGGATGGGAGCGTTTTCCAGCCTGCCGATCAGGGGGTGCCGTGGCCGGAACCGGCGGCGGTATCGCATAGACGACGACTAGCTCTTCAGAACATCATGCTCTGCACAAAGGAGGGAGCTCAATGAATGCGTTGCTGAAATTTGTCGGCACGCTGGCGCTTGCTGTGGGACTTACCGCAGCACCGGCGCTGGCCGAGACAAAATTGACGGTGCCCGGCGGTTCGACCACCGGCACCTACATGGACTACATGAAGACCGTGTATGCCCGTGCATCTGGCGCCGAACTGTTGCAGCTGCCGCTCACCAGCTTCGACAACGAATACCAACTGACCCCGCTCGCCGCGGAAAGCTGGACCCAGTCTGCCGATGGCCTGACCTGGACGTTCAAGCTCCGCGACGGCCTCGTCTGGAGCGACGGCGTGCCCGTCACGGCTGAAGACTATGTCTTTGCCCTGCAGCATGCTGCCACCTCCGGCTATGACTTCGCCTGGTACTGGGACTTTGCCGGCGGCGTGAAGAACTGGAAGGAAGTCACCGAAGGCAAGGCCGACGCGTCGACGCTTGGCCTCAAGGCGGTGGACGACAAGACCCTTGAACTCACGACCAATGCCCCCAAGCCGTATCTGCCGAGCGTGGTGAGCCTCTGGTACCCCGTTCCCAAGCATCAGTTCGACAAGTTTGGCGACGACTGGTCGACCAACGTGGAAAACGTTGTGTCCTCCGGCCCGTTCAAGCTCAAGAGCTGGGAAAAGTCGAACAACTCGGTCGTTCTGGTCAAGAACGAGACCTATACCGGCCCCTGGCCCGCAGAAGTCGACGAGCTGACCATCGACCCCTCACTTGGCCTGCCTGAAGTCGGCATGCCGGCGTTCCTTGCTGGCGACGTGGCGTTCACCTACCTCAATGCTGGCCAGATCCCGGTCATGCAGCAGCGCGCTCCGGATAGCATCCGTTCCAACGCGGTGTTTGCGACGTCCTACATCTCGTATGACCTGAACTCTGCGCCCTTCGACAATGTCGATGTGCGCCGTGCCTTCTACTATGCCGTCAACCGTGACGAACTGACCAAGACCGTGCTCAAGGATATCGCGATCCCAGCCGGCTCGATCCTGCCGCCCGGCTACCCTGGGTACAACAAGGACATCGCCGCCGAGGCCGTGTTCGATCCTACGAAGGCCAAGGACTTCATGGCCAAGGCCGGCTACCCGGATGGCAAGGGCTTCCCGCCCGTAGAGATCTGGCTGCGTGAAGAAGGTGGCTATAACGGCGCCATCCTTCCCCCGATGGCTCAGTACCTGCAGTCGCAGTTCAAGCAGGTGCTTGGCATCGACATGCAGATCAAGATCATGCCCGGCAAGGACTGGATGGAAGGGCTGCTCCAGCACAAGAACAACCTGTTCCTGGCGCCCTACGAGTATGACTATCTCGATCCGTCCAACTTCTACGGCATCTTCTACAATGGCGGCCGTCACAACTACCACGTCGCGGACTACGACGCGGCAGTGGCTGCAGCCGACTCGAACCCGGTCTGGGAAGAGCGCCTGAAGCTTTATGCCAAGGCCGAGCAGATCATGATCGACCAGGGCCTGATCGTGCCGCTCGTGCACCCGATCATCAAGGCCGTGGTTTCCGACACCCTTGGCGGTGCCGGCGTGACCCCGAACTCGCAGGGCTTCACCCCGCTCGATCGTATCGGCAACTTCCTCTACTCCCACATCTCGGTGAAGTAAGAGGCCTTAACCTGCTCCCCGGCCTTCGGGCCGGGGAGTTCTCCCTCAGGGGACCCCATTTTCCAAAAGGAACCACTGCACCGATGAGCCTGGTGGACATCAAGGGACTGCGCGTCAGTTTCGCCCAGCACGGCGGTGTGGTGGATGCTGTCCGCGACATCAGCTTCACCCTCGCCGAAGGCGAAAGCCTCGGCATCGTCGGCGAATCCGGCTCGGGTAAATCCGTCACCTGCATGGCGCTGATGCGGTTGCTCAGCGACGCGGCGACCGTGAAGGCCGAGCGGCTGATGCTCGATGGCGTCGACGTGCTCCGCGCCAGCCGCGAAGACCTCAGCCAGTTGCGTGGCCGGTCGGCGGCGATGATCTTCCAGGACCCGATGACGGCGTTCGACCCGGTGTTCACCATCGGCCATCAGATCGTCGAAACCATCCGAACACATCGCAAGCTTTCCAAGCGCGACGCGCTGGCGGAGGCCGAACGGTTGCTCAAGCGCGTCGAGATCATGAACGCAGCTGACGTCCTCGGCTATTATCCGCACCAGCTGTCGGGCGGCATGCTGCAGCGGGCCATGATCGCCATGGCGCTGTCGTGCCGGCCCAAGATCCTGATCGCCGACGAGCCGACCACCGCGCTCGATGTGACCATTCAGGCGCAGATCCTGCAACTGATCAAGGAACTGCAGGCCGAGTTCGGCATGGCGCTGATCATGATCACCCACGATCTGGGCGTGATCGCCGAAACCGTCGACCGCGTCGTCGTCATGTATGGCGGCCGGGTGATGGAAGAGGGCCCGGTGCAGCAGATCTTCGATGCGCCCAAGCATAGTTACACCCAGTCGCTGCTGACGAGCCTCACGGCCAGTGTGGCCAAGACCGCCGAGAGCGCTCCAGAAGCGATTGCACCGGCACTGGAGCTTCGCGACCTCTCCAAGGTCTACGAGCTGCGCCGCCGCGGTCGCATCTTTTCAACGCGCGTCGACCACCATGCCGTGCGCGGCGTGAACCTCACGCTCGAGCGCAACAAGATCGTCGGCCTCGTCGGGGAATCCGGCTCGGGCAAGAGCACGACCGGCATGATGGCGATGCGGCTGATCGAGCCGACCGACGGGCAGATCCTCGTCGATGGCGCCGACATCAGTTCGATGGGGTCAGCAGAGCTCAAGTCTTTCCGCCGCCGCATGCAGGTGGTGTTCCAGGACAGCTATTCCGCGCTCGATCCCATGATGACGCTGACCCAGATCATCACCGAGCCGCTCGATATCCATGGCGTATTGCTGCCCAAACAACAGACAGAGATGGCGCTCGACTGGCTGGAAAAGGTCGGACTCGATCGCAGCTTCGGCCAGCGCTATCCGCACGAGCTCTCCGGCGGTCAGCGCCAGCGCGTGGCCATCGCCCGCGCCCTGATCCTCGGCCCCAAGGTGCTGGTGGCAGACGAACCCACCTCGGCGCTTGACGTCTCGGTGAAGGCGCAGATCATCGGGCTGCTCAAGAACCTGCAGCAGGAAATGGGGCTCTCGATGCTGTTCATCAGCCACGACCTCTCGGTGGTGCGCTCGCTGACGGACAGCGTGGTGGTGATGTATCGCGGCCGCATCGTCGAGCAGGCGCCGACCGCCGAGCTCTTCGCCAACCCGCGTCACCCCTATACGCGCGCGCTGCTCGATGCGATCCCCGCGACCAACCCGCGTGATCGCCGCCAGCGTCAGTTCCTCAAAGCCGCCGATATCGAGGCAGCGACGCCGCGCTTTTCCGCGGAAGCGCTCAACGACGGGACCAAGCCCTGGGACACCCCGCAATTGATCACCGTGGCCCCTGGCCATCTCGTCGAAGCCATCGTGACGGCATAGGGAGCACCTCAGATGATCGGATTTATCGTCAGACGCCTGTTCTCCATAGCGGTGACCTTCTTTGTGGTCTCGCTCATCGTTTTCCTGATGATGCATGCCGTGCCCGGCGGCCCGTTTGATGGCAATGACATGCCGGTCTCGAAGGCGGTACGCGACACGCTGATGGCCAAGCTGGGCCTCGATCAGCCGCTCTGGGTGCAGTACGTCAAGTACATGTCCGGCGTGCTGCGGCTCGATTTCGGCGTGCCATATCAGGCGCCGGGCGAGACGGTATTGAGTCTCCTCGCCAATGCCTGGCCACCAAGCCTGCTGCTGGGCGGGCTGGGTGTGCTGATTGGCGCGCCGCTGGGGATTCTCCTCGGCATGGCCGCCGCGTTGCGCCGCAACACCTGGATCGACTACCTGGCGTCCGCCGTGGCGACGGTGGGGCTGACGATCCCGGTCTTCGTCATCTCGATGGCGCTGATCCTGATTTTCGCGGTCTGGCTCAACTGGCTGCCGGCCAGTGGCTGGGGCAAACCCGAGCGCTGGGTACTCCCCATCATCGCCTACGCGATGATCCCGCTTGCCACTTACGCTCGCTACACGCGTTCGGCGATGCTCGATACGCTCAACCGGCCGTTCGTGACGGCGCTGCGCGCCAAGGGGTTGAGCGAGCGCCGCATCATCTTTCAGCATGTGCTGCGCAACTCGGCCATCCCGATGGTCACGGTGTTCCTGCCCATGTTCATCGGCACCGCCACCGGCTCGATCTTCGTTGAGGCCATGTTCCGGGTGCCGGGGCTCGGTTCGTACTTCGTCTCCTCGATCAACAACCGCGACTATCCGCTGGAAATGGCGCTGGTGCTGATGGTGACGGTGGCGTTCTGCCTCGCCTACCTGATCTCCGACATTGCCTATGCCTGGCTCAACCCGCGAATTCGCTTTGGGGAGCGTGCCCGATGACCGACACAGCTGTCACAGGCGCCATCGCCCCGGTAACGCAGCGCAGCCCGTTCTACTTCGCCATGCGCCGATTTGCGGCCAACAGGGCTGCCATCGGGGGCGGTATCGTGCTGGCGATCCTGGTGCTGGCGGCGATCCTCGCGCCACTCTTCACCAAGACTGACCCGACGCAACAGGCCTTTCTGACGCAGGCGCTGGCTTTCCCATCATCCGAGTTCTGGTTTGGCGTCGATGACCTTGGTCGCGACTTCTTCACGCGCATCGTCTATGGCGCGCGCGTCTCGCTCACCATCGGCTTTGCCGCCGCCACCTGCAGCGTCCTGATTGGCATTCCGCTCGGCGCGCTGGCCGGCTATTTCGGCGGCAAGACCGACTGGATCATCATGCGCATCATCGAGCTGTTCTCGGTGGTGCCGTCACTGCTGGCGGCCATGCTGCTGGGTGCGCTGACAGGCGGCGGGTTCCTCACCATCATAACCATCGCCGCGCTGTTCGGCTGGGTGCAGGTGTGCCTCCTCGTCCGCGCCCAGGTAAAGGCGCTGCGCGAAAAGGAATTCATCCGTGCGGCGCAGGCCCTTGGAGCCTCGCCCTGGTACATCATTCGCCGGCACCTGATCCTCAACTCGATCTCGCCGATCATCGTCGGCTTCGTGCTCTCGATGCCCAACGCCATGATGCTGGAAGCCAGCCTGAGCTTTCTCGGCATCGGCGTGCCGCCGCCGACCCCGAGTTGGGGGCAGATGATCAATGTCGGCATGAATTTCGTGTTCTTTTATTGGCACATGGCGGTGTTCCCCACCGCCGCGCTTGCCATCACCGTGCTCGCCACCACCCTGTTCGGTGATGGCCTGCGCGATGCTCTCGATCCTACCCTCAAGGGGCGTTGAAGTGTCTGATAATCTAGCGCGCCAGTTCCTCCTGCGCGACGACGTCGTCTTCCTCAATCACGGCTCGTTTGGCGCCTGCCCACGGCCGGTCTTCGAGGCCTATCAGGGCTGGCAGCTCGAGCTCGAGCGGCAGCCCGTGGCGTTTCTCGGTAGCAAGCTGCTGGTTGAGCGCCAGAAGGCGACCCGCGTCGACCTCGCGGCTGAGCTCGGCACATCGGCCGACAATGTCGTCGGGCTGACCAACGCCACGCTTGGGCTCAACATCGTGGCCCAGTCGCTCGACCTCAAGGAAGGCGACGAGATCCTCACAACCGATCACGAATATTCGGCGCTCGAAAAGACCTGGGCCTATGTGGCCCGTCGCACCGGCGCAAAGATCGTCGTGGTCAAGATCCCGATGCCGCTCCTCACCGAGGCGCAGTTCACCGATACTTTGATCGCCGCGATGACCGACCGCACGCGCGTGCTGTTTTTGAGCCACATCACCTCGCCCAGCGCGCTGGTCTTCCCGATCGAGCGCTCGGTGGCCGAAGCGCGGCGCCGGGGTATCTGGTCGGTGATCGATGGTGCACATGCGCCGGGCCACATCCGGCTCGACCTCGACAAGCTGGGTGCCGATTTCTACTCGGGCAACTGTCACAAATGGATGATGGCGCCCAAGGGCTCGGCCTTCCTCTACGTCCGCCCCGAACTGCAGGTCTTGATCAACCCGCTGGTGATCAGCCATGGCTGGACGGCTGACAACAAGGACCCGGGTGTCGTCGGGCCATTCGGCAATTCGCCATTCGTCGACAGCATCGAAATGCAAGGGACACGCGATCCGTCGGCCTGGTTCGCGGTGTCGGACGCGCTGAAGTTCCGCAACGACAATGACTGGTGGAACATCGCCGACCATTGCCGCCAGCTCGCCCAGGATACCGCCGCGCGCCTGCGTGAAATGACGGGTCTCGCGCCGCTCAGCGCCCCCGAATTCTGTGCTCCGCAAATGGTAGCGATGCCGGTTCCCGCCATCGAGGACCCGTTGGCGATCCATGACCAGTTGCTGGCCGACTATGGGATCGAGATCCCGGTGTTCAACTGGCAGGCGCATTCGATCGTCCGGCTCTCGGTACAGGGGTACAACTCCAAGCCACAGATGGATATTTTGCTCGGCGCGCTGAAGACAGTGCTGAAACTGTAAGGGCGGCGGTGCGGCGTGGCCGCCTGCTGACAAACCAGGCGAACTGTGATGAAGGTGCCCGCTGACAAGAGGAGAGCGGCCCGGTGAAACACGATGGTACGCTGAGCTATCTGGAACCGCTCGAAAGCCGCACGCGCGGCGCGGCGGTGCTGGACTCGCTTGCCGACATGATCGAGCGTGCCGGCCTCAAGATCGGTGACCGGTTGCCGCCTGAGATCTCGCTGGCGGCGACGCTCGGGGTGGGGCGTTCGACCATTCGCGAGGCGCTAAATCGCTGGGAGGGATTAGGGATCATCCGGCGCCGGCGCGGCGACGGGACCTATCTGTCGGCCCGTGTCCAGGCGACGCGGGGCCTCGCTCCGACGATGATCCGGCTCGAAGGCGAGGCGCTGCTCCGGCTGATCGAAGTGCGCCGGGCGCTCGAGAACTCGGTGGTGCGCCTCGCGGCGATCAACGCGACATCAGCACAGCGCGCACGGATTTCCGTGCTTTGCACCGAACTGATTGCCGAGGTCGATGCGCGCCGCAACTGGCACGAGGCCGATGCGGCGTTCCATGGCGCAATCTACGAGGCCTCGGGCAACCCGATGTTCGGGCAGATCCTCTCGAACCTCGATCATGCGCTGGAGCGCTCCAGTGAATCCCCGTTCGGTAGCGACGCGTTCGGGATTGCATCATTCCCCCCGCATCGCGATCTCGCCGATGCGATTGTCGATGGCGACCCCGACGGAGCGCAGGCAGCAATCACCCTCGTCCTCGATATCGTCGAGGACGAAATTAAGAGCCTTATCGCCTGAACCCTATTCGCGCAGGGCGTGCGACATGCGCTCGCGGATGGGCTGTGCCAGATAGTCGAAAAAGCTGCGTTCCGATGTGGTGATGAACGCCTCTGCCGGCATGCCGGGCAGGAGTTCGACATCGCCCAGTCGCTCCAACTGTCCGGGCGCAAGGTGAAGAGTAACCGGGAAATAGCTGGCGCGCGACACCGGGTCCTGGACGAGGTCCGCACCCACCATGGTGACGGTCGCATCGAGGTCTGGCGTCGTGGCGTGATTGAGCCCGGAGAGGCGGATGGTGGCGGACTCGCCTTGGTGAACCGCATCGACATCCTGTGGGGAAATCCGCGCCTCGATATCGAGCGCGCCGTCCGACGGCACGACGATCATCATGACATCGCCCGGGTTGATCACCCCGCCCACCGTGTGTACGGCAAGCTGATGGACGATACCGGCAACCGGCGAGCGGATTTCCGTTCGCACCAACTGGTCCGAGGCCGCCACTTGGCGCTCGGTGTATTCAGAAATGCCGCGCTCGGTGTCGCTAAGCGCGCTGCCCGCGTCCGCGACCGCGGTCTGGTCGATGCTGATCGCCTGCAGCCGCGTCTCGGCGATCTTGCCGCCCAATTCTGCGATGCTGGCAACGATCTGGCCGAGTTCGCCCTGCAGCCGGGCAACGCCACTCTGGACCTCACCGACCCGGCTCTGCGCAATATTGCCCTGCTGGAAGAGCGTGTGCGCCCGGTCGAGCTCGGTAGACGCCAGGTCCAGTTCGGTCTGCTTGGCCTTTTGCTGGGTGGTAAGGCCGAAAATCTGGCTCTCAAGCTGCTCTATGCGCTTGGCGAGCTGGTCCTTCTGTCCGTTCCGTGACGCAATGCGGATCGCGAATAACCGCTCTTCGGCTGCGCGAAGCGTCACCACATCCGGGTTGCCTTCGCGCCCGGCGAAGTAGGTGGGAAGTCCCAACATAGCCAGCCCGTCCCGTTCGGCCCTGAGACGGGCGGACGCCATCCACAACTCGTCGAGTTTGGACTCAACGATATCGAGATTGGCCTTCGCGGTGGTGGCATCGAGACTGACGAGTATCTGGTTCTCGGTTACCCGATCACCGTCATGCACGTGAATCGCCGCGATGGTGCCGCCAGTGGGATGCTGGATCTTCTTGACGCTGTCGGTCACCTCAAAGTGGCCCGAGGCGATCACCGCGCTCGAAAGCGGCGCCAGCGTGCCCCAGGCGACGAACCCCGCGCCGAAGAGGCCAATCAGCATCAGCCCAATGCGGCGGTAGCGGCGGATGGAGACGCCGTAGGGCGAGCCGGAATAGGCGAGACTGGTCATTGGGCGCGCCCCGCTTTGACGACGTGGACGGGAGAGGCAGCGGCTGCCGCAGGCTGTTGGCCCAGTTCGCGCAATACCCTGTCCTTGGGGCCGAACAGCTTGATGGTCTTGTCCATGACCAAAGCCACCTGATCGACCGAGTTGAGCGTCGAGGGGCGGTGCGTCACTACCACTGCGATGCCGCCGCGGGCCCGGACCCCGGCAATGGCGCGGGTCAAAGCCTCGTCGCCGTCAGCGTCGAGGTTCGAATTGGGCTCGTCGAGCACTACGAGGAACGGATCGCCATAAAGCGCGCGGGCGAGCCCGATGCGCTGGCGCTGGCCACCCGAGAGGAACGCACCGCCATCCCCGATGGGGGTGGAATAGCCGTCGGGCAGGGCGACGATCATTTCATGCGCACCCGCCGCCCTTGCCGCCTTGATCACGGCCGCAGACGTCGCTGCCGGATCAAAGCGCGCGATGGTCTCGGCGATGCTGCCCTCGGGCAGGGCGAGGTCCTGCGGAAGGTAGCCGACATGGCGGCCGAGCTCTTCGCGGTCCCACTGGCCGAGTGCTGCGCCATCAAGCCGGATTTCGCCCTTCGATGTGGTCCAGATGCCGACGAGAGCCCGGGCCAGCGATGATTTACCCGAGCCGCTCGGTCCGATGATCGCGAGCCCGGCGCCTTTCCCCAACGCCATTGACGCATTGGCGAGGATGGGGTCATGACGACCGGGGGCTACGAGGGTGATGTTTTCCACCCGCAGCGACTCGGCGGGCGTCGGCAAGGACATGTGCTTGGTGGTCGTGGTGATCGCGAGCGAGGTCTTGAGCCGCTGGTAGGCCTGCCGTGCCGCGACGAAATTGCGCCAGTTGCCGATCGCCGTCTCGATCGGCGATAGGGCGCGTGACACCATGATCGAGGCCGCAATCATCGCGCCGCCCGAGATCTCCTGCTGGATCACCAGGTAGGCGCCAAGCCCGAGGATGCAGGACTGGAGGATGACGCGGAAGATGCGGGCGACGCCCCCAAGGTCCGCCTGCACGTCACCGGCAGCGAGCGCGGCGTCGCGTGCGGCGCTGCTCAGCTTGTGCCAGCGGCCGGCCATGGCGCTGCGCATGCCCATGGCATCGATCGCTTCGGCATGCCGGCGCGCCGCATCGACGAACACATGCCGCCGCAAAACGCTCTCGCTGGCATCGCCCGCCCGGGTTCGCGCCGCGATCTCGGTGAGCGCAGTGAGCGAAACGATGATCACTCCGCCGCCGATGGCGAGGAGGCCTAGCCAGGTGTGGAGCAGGAAGCACCCGGCGACAAACAGCGGGATGAACGGAATATCGAAGAAGGCCGTGGGGCCCTGGCTGCCGAGGAAGCTCTTGAGCTGGTCGGCATCGCGAACCGGCTGCAGCGCTTCGGCGGGCGAGGCGCCTTGGAGAGGAAGGAGGGTTGCGGCGCGAAAGGCGGCGGGCGCCAGTTCTTCATCGATCCGGGCGCCGATGCGGCTCAGGATGCGCATGCGCAGCACGTCGATGGCGCCCTGAAGGCCAAAGGCGGCAAGTGCCAAGAGCGACAGAACCACCAGAGTTTCGACACTGCGGCTCAGCAGCACGCGGTCATAGACCTGCAGCATGTAGATCGAGCCGGTGAGCGTCAGAACGTTGACGACGCTCGAGAACAGCCCGACCGAGAGCAGGTCGCCCATCCGGCGACGCAACGCACTGCGCGCCAGCATGGGATCGGCTGCCGGCGCACCGATGCCGGCAGAAGAGGTCGCCGCGGCGTCTTGCTTCACTCTACGCTCCTGCGCGGTTCTGCCTGAACCGCCGCAGGCTAGAAGCCGCGAGGAGGATCAGGCGATCAACAGGAAATCGGCTGCCGTGAGGGCAAGGCCTTTGCTCAGCGTTGCAATCTGCTGCTGTGCCGCGCCGCCAATTCCGTCGGCGTCATAGTAGAGGGCACCGGTTGACGAATTGTAGATGAACCGGTCCGACGCGTCACCCGCCGAAGCGCCGGTGAAGAACTGGCTGGCATCGAGGGTGCCGAGGTTGAGGCTGGCCGCAGCGAAGATGGATTTGCTGAGCACGATCGTGTCGTCGGTGGCGTTGAAATCAACGATCTTGTCGACACTGCCGAGTGCTGTATCGAACACAAACTTGTCCTTGCCGCTGCCGCCCGTAAGCGTATCGATGCCGCCCTTGCCGTAAAGCGTGTCATCTCCATTGCCGCCGCTGAGTTTGTTGGCCGCTGCATTGCCCGAGAGGATGTTGTTGAGCGCGTTGCCCATGCCGTTGGCGGCGCTGGAGCCGGTGAGGTAGAGGTTTTCGACGTTTGAGCCGAGCGTGTAGGAGAAGCCCGCGTAAACCGAGTCTGTGCCGGCATTGCTGCCCTCGGTGACTGTGTCGCCGGAATTGTCGAGGTAGTAGGTGTCGTCGCCGGTGCCGCCGGCCATCTTGTCCCTACCAGTGCCGCCATCGATGATGTCGTTGCCGCCAAGGCCATTGAGCGTATCGTTGCCCGCAAGCCCGTTGATGGTATCGTTGCCGTCGGTCCCGTTCAGCGTGTTTGCGTTGCTGTTCCCCGCGATCACCGACGAAGCGGTCTTGAAGTTGAACGCATCAGGGGTCGAGAAACCGGCGAAATTATTGAGGGCGGTATCGTGGAACGCCGTCGAGTCGAGCGTGATGTAGTACGATTCCCCTGCCGCGAGGTTACTGGTGGGATTGATGGTCACGACTCCACCGGAGATCGACACCTGCGATGTGTCGTTGGCGCTGATGGTCATCAGCACATCGCCATTGGCATGGTGGATGACGATGGTGCCGTCGCCAGCCGCTACTGCTTCGCTGAACGTCAGCACCAGGTTGGCGCCAACTGCGACCGACTGCGAATTGTCCGCAGGCGTGAACGACTGCAGGGTGGGCGCTGTCGTATCGGGAGGCAGCGGCCCGACCAGACTCGAGATGGCACGGGTGCCATCAAGGAACGTCACGTATTCGACGCCGCTTAGCGTATCGAGGCCCTGCAGAAGGTTGCTGATGGAGAAGGTCAGGGTCAGGTCGTCGTAGGTGACGGTGCAGTCGACGAAATTGGCATTTATGATGCAGGTGTCGCTGCCATCGCCGCCGATGATCGTGTCGTTGCCCAGGCCGCCAGCAAGCGTGTCGTCGCCGCCATTGCCGCGCAGAATGTTGTTCGCCTGGTTGCCCGTAATGGTGTCATTGCCCGAGCCGCCATTGGCGTTTTCGATCAGCGAGGCAACGTTGCCGTTGTAGAGGTAGGCACTGGCGATGTTGCCGCGTGCATAGTGGCCATAGCCGAGGCTGGCGAGTTGTGTGGAACTCGTCGTCGTCCAGCTGCCGGGGCTGAGATCGACCGTCAGGTTGGTGGTGTAGTTGGAAAAATCGTAGGTGTCGTTGCCGCCGCCATCCCACAGCGTCATGAAAATCTTGTTGGCGGTCGGCGCGCCCTGGCCGGTGCCATTGATCGACATCTCGCCAGTAGTCGGGTTCCACGTGTAAGTGGTGTTGCCCGAGTTGGTGGTGTAGTTCGCGCCATACATGTACTGCAGCGCAGCGATGTCATCGAGCATCAGGGTCTGTGGAAAACTGCCCTGCGAGGCGGTGTAACCGTTGAGATCGGCACCGACGAACGAGCGGTAGGTCATCACCGAGTATTCGAGCGAGTCATGGTCTGTCGGCAGCGCTGCGAGCCCGTCCTGCCCGTGATCGAGGCCAAGGGTGTGGCCGATCTCATGCAAGAACGTGGCATAGGCATAGGTGCCCTTGAGCGGCGTGTTGTAGTCAGTGTGGTTGAGCCAGATATCGCCGCCCTGGATGGCAGCGCTTGGATAGTAGCCGTAGGCGGTACCGGCATTGTCTTCCTCGGCAAAACGTAGCGTGCCGTGCACTGTGGATGTCTCTGTCACCTCGGTGAACGTCAGCAGGGTGTAGGACTGGTACATCTGGAAGATGGCGCGCACAGCCGCCTGCTGGGTGGCGTTCATCGCCTCAAAACCGCTCTCGGTATAGCCCATCTGCGAGAGCAGCGTTGGAAAGCTGAAGGTCAGGTTGGGGTCGGTCCACTTTGTCCCCGACAGCACGCCATCGATATCGAAGTTGCCGGTGAGGCTGACTGAACTGGTGGACGGCATGACGATGAATTCCCCATTGCTGCCAGCCTCTGGACCCCTGGGCATGGCTTCAACAATTTATCGCAGCCAGAACTTAAAAGAGTCCCATCGTCGACTGCGAGAGTTCGCGCTCCAGCGCCAAGATTCCGGTAACCTTGTTGTTTGGTGACCTGCGGGTCAGGCCTCCGGGGAAGCGAAGCGCTTCATGGTGTGCGTCAGGTCGCCCACGACAATGGCGTCGATTGCTGCAGCCGCCTGCACGGGATCTCCGGCCTCGATGGCAACGACCAGGGCTTCGTGCCGCAGGGTAGAGGCGAGCCGCGTCTCATGCCGCTCGGCTAGGCTCCCCGACGTGGCGGCAAGCGCCAGTGTCAACTCGACGACACCAGTTACCGAACGCAGCAGCGGGTTGCGGGAGGTCTCGGCAATCAGCCGGTGCACTTCCAGATCGGCAAGGGCGTGCTGTTCCACACTGTCTGCGGACAGGTCCATCTGGTGCACCCAGTACTTGAGCAGGCGAACCTGTTCCGCCGTACGATGCCGGACGGCAAGGTCTGCGGCGCGACGTTCCAGCGCCTGCCGCACATCGAACAGGCTTTCGATAAAGCGCCGGTCTAGCTGCGCTTCGAAGTGCCACGACAGCACCTGCGCGTCGAACAGGTTCCAGCGGCTGGAAGGTGACACGCGGGTGCCGACTTTGGGACGGGCTTCCACCAGCCCTTTTGCTTCGAGGGTCCGCAGGGCCTCACGCAGCACGGTGCGTGAAACACCGTAGTTTTCCATCATCACTGCATCGGTAGGGAGGATCGAACCGATCGGGAACCGGCCCGTAATGATACCGGCACCGATTTCGTTAATGACAAAGGTGTGGAAGTTCCGCGCGGCAGGTCGCCCCGAAAGAGAGCGGATGAGGCTGCCAGCGTCGCTCATTCTACACTTTCTCGGGGGATTTCTCTCCCGGCGACGATGCCGCGAAGACCAGGCGCTGCAACACGATGAACACGAAGAGCAGAACGCCGATCACGATCTTGGTCCACCAGCTCGAAAGTGTCCCGTCAAAGATAATGTAGGTTTGCACCAGACCGAGCAACATTACTCCGACCAGCGTCCCCAGCACAAAACCATACCCACCGGTCAAGAGCGTGCCGCCGATGACGACCGCACTGATGGCATCCAGTTCCACACCGACCGCCGCCAGCGGATAGCCGGCCGACGTATAGAGCGAAAATACGATTCCCGCCAAACCCGCCAATACGCTCGACAGCATATAGATCTGGATCGTCGTCCGCGCCACCGGTACGCCCATCAGCGAGGCAGAAGTCGTGTTGCCGCCCAGCGCGTAGACAAAGGATCCGAACCGGGTGCGGTGCGCGAGCACGGCACCGAACAGGAACACCGCCACCATCAGCAGCCCCACAAGGCTCAGGCGCCCGCCCGCGGGGAGGCGGATATAGAGCGAGGATATGAGGGTGTAGAACTCGTGGTTGATCGGCACTGAGTCCTGGGTGATCACTGAGGCCCCGCCGCGCGCGAGGAACATTCCAGCCAGCGTTACGATAAAGGGCGGTACGCGCAGGTAGTGGATCACCAGACCCATGCCGGCACCGAAAACCGCCGCGACGCCCAGCGCGATGGCAAAGGCGATCAGCGGATGCACCCCGAACCAGGTGATCAGCACGGCAACGAGCACGCCGGTAAAGCCGATGACCGCGCCGACCGAAAGGTCGATGCCGCCGGACAGGATGACGAAGGTCATGCCGACAGCGGTGATGCCGAGGAAGGCATTGTCGGTGAGAAAATTGCCCAGCACCCGGGTCGACAGCATGCCGGGGAATTGCAGCACGCTCAGGCCGTAGGCGATGATGAAGATGATGACGGTTGCCGCCAGCGGCCTGAGGCTACGGTTCATTTGCCGGCTCCCTTGCGTCCACGGGCCCGGTACCAGTCCCCGACTTGCGCGGCAAAGGGCGACTGGATCAAAAGGATCAGGAAGATCATCCCCGCTTTGACCATCAGGTTGAACTCCGGGGGAAAGCCGGAGACCAGGATGCCGGTGTTCATGGCCTGGATGATCAAGGCGCCAATCACCGACATCGGGATCGAAAAGCGCCCGCCCAGCAACGACGTACCGCCGATCACCACGGCAAGGATGGCGTCAAGTTCGAGCCAGAGGCCGGAGTTGTTGGCGTCCGCTCCACGGATGTCGGCGGCAACGATCACCCCGGCGATAGCGGCGCAGAGGCCGCTGAGCGCATAGACGAGGAGGAGCAGGAGCCGGGTGCGGAGGCCCGCCAGCGTCGCGGCGGAGCGGTTGACGCCGACTGCTTCGATAAAGAGACCTATGGCAGTCTTGCGTACGAGGAGTGTCACGAGGACGAGAAGCGAAAAGGCAATCACCACCGCCATGGGGATGCCGATGAACGATCCGGTGCCGATGAAGATGAGGACCGGGTCAGAAAAGGTGACAATCGAGCCTTCGGTGATCAGTTGCGCAATACCGCGACCTGCCACCATCAGCACCAGGGTCGCGATAATCGGTTGAATATCGAGGATGGCGACGAGGAAGCCATTCCACAGCCCGCATAGCAGCCCGACGATGAGCGCGGCGCCGACCGCCACTGGGGCCGGATAGCCGGCAACCACCAGCGTCGCCGCGACCGCGCCGGCCATCGCCATAACCGCGCCGACCGACAGATCAACGCCCTTGGTGGCGATCACCGCTGTCATGCCAATGGCGAGAATGGCGACGGGCGCGCCACGGTTGAGCACGTCGATCAGGCTGCCGAACAGCCGGCCGTCCTGCCAGGTGATGTTGAAAAAGCCCGGAAACAGCACCCAGTTCAGCAGCAGCACGCCGGCAAGCGCCAGCACCTGCGTGTTGACGACGCGCGACAGCACAAACGCCCTCATGCCGCGTCTCCTGCATCGTGCGTGGCGATGGCCTGCACGATCACCCCGGGATTGATGTTCTCGCCATGCAATTCGGCGACCATCTTGCGGTCGCGCATTACGACGATCCGGGACGAATAGGCGACGACCTCGTCGAGTTCGGAGGAGATCACCACCAGCGCCATGCCGTCGTCGCGCAAACGGTTGATGGTGCGCACGATCTCGGCATGCGCTCCGACATCGATGCCACGCGTCGGCTCATCGAGGATCAGGAAGGCAGGATCGGTCGCTAGCCAGCGGGAGAGGATCACTTTCTGCTGGTTGCCACCGGAGAGCAGTTTCACCGGCATATCGAGCGACGCGGCGCGGATATCCATCGCCTCGCCAAACTTGCCGGCGATTTCGAGTTGCTCGTCGCGATTGAGCGCGCTGAACCAGCCGAGCTTGCCCTGCAGCGCTATGACAATGTTCTCGCGGACCGACAACTCGCCCAGAATGCCATCTGCCTTGCGATCCTCCGGGCAGAAGCCGAAGCCGTTGGCGATGGCATCGATGGTGTTGCGGATGGTGACGGACTTGCCGCCGATGGTGAGGCTGCCCTGATCGGCCGCATCGATGCCGAACATGGCGCGCGCCATTTCTGTGCGGCCGGAGCCGAGCAGGCCCGCTATGCCAATGACTTCGCCCTTGTGGATGGTGAGCGAGAACGGATGGACGCTGCGGCGGCGTCCGTAGCCCTGGTACTCCAGCAGTACGTCAGTGGGCGCCCGTTCAGCTTCGAGCGTCGTGGAGCCAGAAAAAGCGATGTCCTTGCCCAGCATCATCCGCACCACATCGGTCCGCGACAGGCTGGTCAGCGATCGGGTCTCAACCAGCTTGCCGTTGCGGAGGATCGTAACGCGGTCGGCGATGGCAAAGACCTGATCGAGGAAATGCGTGATGAAGACGATGGCGAGCCCGTCGCGCTTTAGGCCGGCAATGACTTCGAACAGCCGTTCGACTTCGTTGCGGTCAAGGCTGGCGGTCGGCTCGTCAAGGATCAGCACCTTGCCCGAGAGTTCGACGGCGCGCGCGATGGCAACGATCTGCTGTACGGCGACCGAATGGCTGCCAAGCTCGGTACTCGGATCGAGCTTCAGCCCGTAGCGGGCGAGGAGGACGCGCGCATCGCGATCCATCTTGCGCCGGTCGACCAGTCCGAAGCGGGTCGGCTGGTGCCCGAGGAACAGGTTTTCCGCGATCGAGCGATTGGGGAGGAGGTTGACCTCCTGGTACACGGTGCCGATCCCGTAAGACTGCGCGTGCAGCGGGTTGTCGAGGGAGACCTCGACCCCATCGACCAACACCTTGCCGCCATCTGGCTGGTAGGCGCCGGTAAGGATCTTGATCAGCGTCGATTTGCCGGCGCCGTTCTCGCCCAACAGCGCGTGCACCTCGCCCGGCAACAGTCCGAAATCGACGCCGTCGAGCGCGGTGTGCGTTCCGAACACCTTGGAAACCCTGCGGGCTTCCATTCTGAAGGCAACCTGGTCCAACTCATCCCCCCGAGATCGCCACAGCGCCGCACGTTCCTCAACGTGTATGCCCCGCCGTATGGTCCGGCGAGGCATGAGGCTAAGCCCGATCTGTTTAGTAACCCAGACCCTTGCGGCTGTCATACTCGCCCTGCGGGTTGTCCGCAGGCGTGTAGAGCTTGGACTCGGTGATGATGAACTTTGCGGGCATTGTGCCATTCTTGAGGTAGGCATCGAGCGCATCAAGGGCAGGGCCAGCCATGTTCGGGGTCAACTCGACCGTCGCATTGGCTTCGCCGGCGACCATCGCTGCAAAGATGTCGGGAACGCCGTCAATAGAGACCACCAGCGGCGAGGTGCCGGGCTTGAGGCCGGCGTCCTTCAGGGCCTGGATCGCGCCGACGGCCATGTCGTCATTGTGCGCATAAACTGCACAGATGTCCTTGCCGCCGTTTTCCGCCTTGATGAAACCTTCCATCACTTCCTTGCCCTTGGCGCGGGTGAAGTCACCCGTCTGGCTGCGGATGATGGAGATGTTGGCATGGCCCGCGATGGCGTCTTCAAAGCCCTTCTTGCGATTGATCGCTGGTGTGGATCCTACGGTGCCCTGCAGCTCAACGACCTTGCAGTCCTTGTCCTTGACGGTATCCACCAGCCACTGGCCGGCCACATGACCTTCCTTGACCTGATCGGATGCGACCGAGGTCAGGTAGAGGTCCTGAGGGGCATCGACGCCGCGGTCGAGCAGGATCACCGGAATATTGGCTTCCTTGGCTTCGCTGAGCACGTCTTCCCAGCCGGTTGCCACGACTGGCGCCACCAGGATGGCATTGACGCCCTGGGCGATGAAGCCACGGATCGCCTTGATCTGGTTTTCCTGCTTCTGCTGCGCATCGGCAAACTTCAGGTCGATGCCGCGCTTTTCGGCTTCGAGCTTGGTCACCGAAGTTTCGGCGGCGCGCCAGCCGGATTCAGAGCCGATCTGCGAAAAGCCGACCACCAGATCTGCCGCCATGGCAGTCGAGGTCAAAGCGGTAGCGAGGCTCGCCGCGATGGCGAGCTTGGTCAAAAAGGTCACGATTTCCTCCCTCAATGCCGTCGAGACGTGTTCGCCTTCGTCGGTCGCTCAGAGCTAGCAAAAGTACTATTATATGTAAAGTAGGGTCTGATGACCGTCTGCGAGGCGCCCATCCTCCCCCTCAAACATCGGATTTGCCAGAAGTTTTCGCGTGCCTTTGCACCCGGCTCGAAGGCGCGCTCGGATCGCTTCCGCAATTAAGGATGAGGTCAGACGCTCCGGCGTTGCGCCAGGTAGACGTGGTCACAGGCGAGCACGGTCTCGCCGCGCTGGTTGATCACGCGCACCTGCTCGGTGATCCGGCCTTGCTGCGGACGCTTCGGGTCAGGGTCGAGCGCAGTGATGGTCAGTTCGGTGTGGATGGTATCGCCGATGAACACTGGTTTGGGAAAACGCAGCCGTTCAAACCCATAGGTAAAGGCGAGTGGGTTGATCTCGCTCGCGGTAAGCCCGATCCCGATGGCAAACGTCATCGTGCCATGCGCGATGCGCTGTCCGAATTCGGAGGCTTTCATGAACTCGGCATCCATATGGTGCGGGAAGAAATCCCCGGTATGGCCGGCGTGCACGACGAAATCGGTCTCCGTGATGGTCCGCCCGGAGGTCTTGCGGTGCTCACCAACCTGATAGTCCTCAAAGTGCCGGGGCCGCTCCATCAGAAACTCTCCGCATAAAGCCGTTCGATGTCGGCGAGGATCGTTGCGGGAGGCACCCGATGTTGCAGCCCCGCGGTCAGCCGCTGTGCAGCCTGATCCTGAAAAGACATGTAGCCATGATGCCGTGGCCGCACGAAAGAGCGCTCGAGTGTCGTGCGCGTGGCGCGATAGAAGTCGTGCGTAGAGGCGTTCACGGCCTCTGCCTCCCAGGCCGTCGCATGGCCCGGCTGGCCGCCGGACGTCGCGTAGAGCCCGGACTGCACCGGGGCCGATGCCACCCAGTAGGCATAGTCCATCGCTTCGGCGCTGTGGCGGGAATAGGCCGAGACCGCAATGCCGGTGCCGCCCAGCGCCGAACCGCGCGCGCCGGGCAGCGGGATATCGGCAAACTGCAGCCGGTTGGCACGGAAGCCGTCGATCGCATAGCTGACATAGCCATAGCCCAGCGGCATGACGACGGCGCGAGGGGCTGCTTCTGCCAGCAACTCGGACGCCTTGATCGGGTCCATCGCGAAATCGGCAGCATCGAGATGGACGGCGACGGCTCCGAGCATCTCAATAGCTTCGAGCCCGGTCGCCGCATCCGTCAGCGGTCCGCGGCCGGTGTTGCAGGGTTTTCCCATGTTGGCGCAGAGGGTGAAAAAGCTCATCAGGCTGTGCGGCGGAAGCAAGGGGAAGACGACCTTACCCTGCTGGGCCAACGCCACGACTTCGTCCCAGGAGGCCGGCGGAGCAGCAAGATCGGGCCGGTAGGCCATCACCTGCGCCGCCGCATCGATGGGGAATGCCCACTGCCGCCCCGCATAGGTGTAGCTCGCAAATGAGCCGCCGACTGATGCTGCGGCAAGCGCCGCCAATTCTGCGCCATGGGCCGGGTCATCGAGCGGCGCGAGGCAGCCCTTGGCGGTCACTTCCCCCACGTGCGGGTGGTCGATGACGATCAGATCGTAGCGCCTGGCCAGTTCCTCCACCGGGAACATCTCGAAGTCCTGAAGGCTCCGCTTTTCCCAGGTGATGGTCACCCCGGTCTTGGCTGCCCAGCCCTCCGATGTGGCAACCATCGGATCGTAGCCGCGCGGATGGTTCCAGGTCATGCCAACAAGCTGCGTCATAGTCCGAACTCCGCGCGGATCGCTGCACTCTGTTCCCCGATCCGCGGCGCGGCCCGAGTTCCGGCGGCCCGTTGGCCATTGACCCGGATCGGCGAGCGTGTGGTGAGGATCGAGACATCGTCCTCGCGTGTAACGGTCTGCAGCATATCAAGCGCCTTGAACCCTTCGCTTTCAAGCAGTTCGGGCCAGCTCAACACCTTGGCGCACCAGATATCGGCAGGCTCGAGGATGGCCAGCCAATGTGCAGTCGTTTCGGTTTCGAGGCGCGCGGCGATAATCTGCTTGATCATATCGCGAGAGGTAAACCAGCTCTTCGGGTCGTCCCGAAAGGGGGCGAGGGCGGGCAGGGCGAAAAGGTCGGCGAGTTTGCCCAGCGGCGTCATCGCCACTGCGAGATAGCCATCGGCCGTTGGATAAACGCCGTAGGGTGCAGAGAGATAGGCGTGTGCCGACCGGAAGCCGGCTCGCTTCGGCAGCCGTCTGCCGTCGTTGAGATGCGTGGTCAGCACCTCGAACTGGAAATCGACCAATGCCTCGAGGAGGCTGGTTTCAATATGCGCCCCAGTTCCGGTGATGCCGCGCCGCACCAGCGAGGCGAGAATGCCCTGCGCCACCGCGGCGCCCGCCAGCATATCGGCAATCGCCAGCCCGAAGGGCACCGGACCCTGGCCATCATCGCCGTTGAGCCACATCACACCCGATCGCGCCTGCGCCAGAAGATCCTGCCCCGGCCGCTCGACCCAGGGGCCCTCGGTGCCGTAGCCTGTGATCGACGCATAGACGATCCTGGGGTTGATGGCTTTCACCGCCGCATACTCGAGCCCCAGCCGCTCAATCACGCCCGGACGGAAGTTCTGCAGCATGACATCGGCCTTACCCAGCAGCGTCTTCAGCGCCGCAAAATCAGCCGGGTTCTTTAGGTCGAGCGCCAGGCTCTCTTTGCTACGGTTGATGGCGTGGAACAGGGTCGAATCCCCGCCGATCTCGGTGTCGCTGAGATACAGACGGCGGCTGAGGTCGCCTCCATCCGGCCGCTCGATCTTGATCACCCGCGCCCCCAGATCCTGCAGTCGCAGCGAGGCATAGGGTCCCGAAAGGAACTGGCAGAGATCGACCACGACAAGGCCGGTGAGGGGAAGCTCGGTATCTTCAGACATGGAAAACTCGTTGGCCTGTGCCTGGGCGGCGCTCATGGCGTGGACTGGATTGGAGTTGCAGGATTGGCCGCCGATTGGAACGCGGCCTCAGCCATGGCCATAGTGTGCCAAGCGTCCTCCGCCGCCGTGACCAGCCGGTCGTCCTCACCGCTGGCATATCGTTGCAGGTTGCTCATCGTGCCGATGAACGCGTGCGGGAACCAGCGGCCCTGCAGTGGAACCTCGGTCCACTCCGCGCCGCTGGTGGTGATCCAGAGTTCGTCCGGTTCGCCTTCGGGATAGTTGAGCAGGAGGCCGAGCTTGACCATCGCGGCGCCCTTGGTGCCCTCGAAGCGAAAGCTCGCATCCTGAAAGCGCCGGCCGAAATCGTGGTTGTGGTTGATCGACAGCGTCACGCGCTGGTCGGGCGCGAAATCGAAGATCGCCGAGGTGCGGGTCTGCGCGAGATCGGTGGAGGGGTGCCCGAGCGTGCGCGCATGAACGCCGACCGGGTTGCCCATCAACGCCCGGATCGTATCGAGATAGTGGATCGAGTGCACCGCGATCTCGACCCGCGGCATGCCCTTGAGGAACGGGAACAGATGCCATGGCGTCACGAGGTTCAGATGCACCTCGACATCGATCAGCCGCCCCAAGAGCCCACGCTCCAGCGCATCGGCAGCCGCCAGCATCATTGGCGAAAAACGCAACTGAAAATTGACCGCAGCCTTCAGCGATTTCTTCTGGCAGAGCGCCAGGATGGCGCTCGCCTCCTTCAGATCGCGCCCCATCGGCTTTTGCAGCAGCACCGCGGCGCCATCGGGCAATAGCGGCAGCACATCGAGATGCGCGGCTGGGGGCAGGGCAAGATCAAAGACCGCGTCGGGGACCGAGAGCGCCTCTTCAAGACTGCCGAATGCCTGCGTCTCCCACTTCTCGGCTACGGCCCGCGCCTTGGCGGTGTCGAGATCGTACACTCCGGCGACGGGCAGGCCGGCCAGCCGATAAGCGGGCAGATGCGCGTCATTGACGATGCCGCCACTGCCGATAACCACAATGGGCTTGGGATTGGCGGGTTTGGGCCAGGCCTGGCGCAGTGGCGGGAGCGTGCCACTCATGAAGCGACGCGCCCCAGCCGGTAGATCCGTTCGGCATTGCGGTGGAAGAGCCTTGATTGCTCGTCGACGCTCGCGCCAGAAACGATCGCCTTGGTGGCATTGACCCAGCGCGTCAGATCGGCGGTCAGCGTGCAGACCGGGTGATCGGAACCCCATACGACGCGGTCCCAGCCGAAGCACGCGATGATGTGCTCGACATACGGGCGGAGCGTTTCAACCGTCCAGTCGGGCCCCGCATAGGCAATCACACCGGAAATCTTGGCGGCGACATTGGGCAGCGCCGCCAGCGCCTTGATGTCCGCGCGCCACGGGTCGAGCCCGGTGCCGGTGATGTCGGGCACGCCGCAATGGTCGAGGACAAACTGTGTATCAGGGCACTTCGCCACCAGCGCCGCGCCAAGCTTGAGCTGACGCGCTAGGACGCAGAGGTCGAAAGGCAGGCCCGCACTGCCGATGCGCCGGATGTTGTCGGCAAACAGAGGTGTTCCACTGAGCTCGTCTGGCGACGTGTGGAGGATGCGGCGGATGCCGTTGACCCCGACAATGGCTATTAGCCGCTCAAGAAAATCGGGAAAATCCGAGCTTTCGGGACGCGCCGCGGCGATCGCACCGCCGATGCGAGGATCGAGGGTCAGGACGAAACGGGTTTCGGCCTCCATTTCGGCTTCGGCAACATCCACCTCCATGTGCAGTGCGGTTTCGATGCCCAGGGGTATCGCCTCTGCAAAGTAACTCTCGGCCGTCCATTGCCGATTGAGCGCCGGCGCGCTGGCGAGCCAGGGGTAGGTCAGCCGGTCCTGATAGACGAGGTGGAGGTGTGTATCGACAATACGCATGTAGGGTTCCGTTCCGGCTCAGCCGACGACCAGCCGGTGTCGCTCCGAGACGGCACCACCGGCGATCTGAAGCAATTCAAGGGTTTGCTGCTGGCCGGGGGCCTCGGGCGCATCGAGCCGTTGCGTATAAGGGCAGGTGAGCACCGCGGTGACACTGCCGAGCGGGCCAAAGATCGGCACCGAGAGGTTGGTCACCCCCACCACCTGCCGGCTCTGCATGCTTTCGTATCCGCGCTCGCGCACCAGCTGCAGCCGCGCCTCAAGCTCCCGCGAAATTGGGTTGAGCTTCCGGGTTACCGGGTCCTCCAGCATTAGCCGGCGATCCTCCGCGGAGGCATAGGCGAGAAACACGTGGCCTGAGCCGGTGTTGACCATGCCCACCCGCGAGCCGACGCGGATTGAAACGTTCCAGTATCCAGGGCTATCCACCTGCGCCACCACCACCAGGATATTGCGGTCGTGGATGACCATGTGGATCGCCTGCTGCGAGTCCCGCGCAAACGTGCGCAGCACCGGCATCGACTGCGCCACTAGCCGCGCCACCGGCGGCGCCATATGCGCCAACTCGAACAGCTTCAGCGTCAGCTCATAGCGATCCTCAGGCGTCCGCCGCACATAGTCGCGCCGTACCAGCCGGTCGAGCATGCGGTAGATTTCGTTGGGCGTGCGATCGAGCGCCTTGGCCATCTCGGCCTGACTCAACCCCTCTACGGTCCCCGCGAGCAGCTCAAGAATATCCAGCCCCTTGTCGAGCGCAGGGGCACGGTACTTGTCGATATCATCGATACTGCTCACGCCCTCGTCCTCCCGATGGCAGGTTACCCACCAACGAATAGGATATTCATGTATGGGTGGGCAAGGGGGAAGACGCAGAGGTGCTTGCCTCACCGGAGGCGGAGGCTAGCCGAACACGGCGAAATTCTCCCGCGACATCGCCATTAGCATCGGGAGGTGGAACCGGACTGTCGCACTCAGGCTTTCCGTCTCATCGATGAACCGAATGATGCGCTGTTCGAGCAACTCCGAATGTAGAAGGTCCTGCGGCTGCACAAGCAGCCAGTCCGGAAGGTCGAAGTGTTCATAAAGTCCTTCGAATTTGCCCTGATATGTAATGCTGAGCGCCGGAACGGACATGCCGAGCGCGGCGACGGCAAGGTGCATGCGGCCTGTGACAACCCCATCCAGCAAGCCCGCTATCGCCTTCAACACAGAGGCTGTGTGCTCACCCTCAAGCAGCCGGACGACGTTGTCATTTCCCGACGAAAGGTTGGCGGCAATGGGAGCAAGGCATCGGGCATCGCGCTTTTCTTCCCGATAGTCGTGGGGCAAAAGCAGCCAGGCCACCGAGCGGCGTTCGCTGACGCGCCGCAGTGTCTGGCTCATAACTGCAATGATCTGCTCAATCTGGAGGACTGAGGCGTCCTTGATAAGCATGGGATGCACGTTCAGGCCGATGACCTTGCGCCCAGACGCCCTCGCCTCCGCGACCCATCGGGCAGTGTCAGACGGGGGTTCCCCCGGCGTCAGGCAGAAGGCGGCGTCGGTAACCAGATTTGCCTTTCGTCCACAAAACGCCTTGAAGCGGCGAAGCGAAATGGCATCGCGGACATTCAGTCTCACTTCGTCGTGCAGTCGGTCGAAGCCGGGCCGCATCAACGGGCTCGGCGACGCGTTGAGGCTAAACCCGAGCACTGTGGTGGGCACCCCTGCGCGGGCAGCAAGGTCGCACACCGCGAGTGTCTTTGTCGCGGAAACTGGATCGTAATACCCGTCCAGGATGTCTGCTCCCAGAGCCGCGACCACATCGAACTTCTGCCGATCCAGCAGCTTGGCTATGGCTCCAGGAAAATCGCCGTCTGACCAGATCTGTTCAGGGATATAGCCACGGATGCTGGCTTGCTGGCTTGCTGCTGAGGTCGAAGTCAGGGTGTGGATGGCAACGTCCGGGCCGTGAGCGCGAGCCACATCGACGCAGGCGGAAATCATTGCATCGTCGCCCAGCGATCCCGTCAGCGTGCTCGGATCGCCAGGCACAATGAGCAAGCGTCGAACGGGTTGACTGACGGCTCGAGTGCGCAACCGGAGTTTGGCCTCGTCCCAGTCGGCATGGACTCGGGCAACCATCCTCTCCGCGTTCCATTGCCGCATACCGGCCAGCGCGCTGGTCGGAACGACCTTCTTGATCAGCTGCTTGATAGTCATTGGATACCCACCGAAGAGCAAAGAAAGTCGCGTGAAGAGAGTTGTCAGGAAGGGTGCGGGCTTAGGCATTTGCTCAATAAAGTCTTGGTCGCGTCATGGCGGCGACCTTTTGGCACTAACGGCGACCCGGATACTGCCGATGACCTGCTGGCTGGCTTGCCTGAACGCAAACAGCATCACCGCTGCCCATGTTCCGATGAACACGACGACAAATGTTGGCAACGATAGATGTGGGCTCGGCACCAGTGAAGCTGCCACATAGCCAAAGAGGCTGGCGGCACCACCGGCTATCGTGGGCATCAGGAAATTAGCAGCGATTGCGCGGACCGATACGCCACACCGCTGTCGCAGCGCATAGGCGATGAAGCCGGACACGATAAGGCCTTTCAGCAACAGGCTGACTGCCACGGCATCGATGCCGAACGGCACCAACGCAATTGTCAGGAGTACCGACGCCAGAACCGACAGCAGATTTGCAGTGAGCAGATCGCGATAGTGGCCGGATGCCAGCAACGTCGGCAGTCCGAGCGTAGAGATGGTGTTGGCGAAGCCACTGAGACACGCGATCTGTCCCGCCAGTGTGGCACCGGCCCATTCGGCGGGAAAGATGTCCCCAAACAGGAACGGCAGTCCGGCGCCGGTCGCGAGGAAAGCGGGGACCGCCAATGCTGAGGCGTATTTGTGAAAGGCGACAAAGCTGCCAGCGACGTTCTTGCCCAAACGAACGTCTTCGGAAAAGGCAGGCAGCAGCAGCGACGCAGCGGGAGCTAGCGTCAGGGCAGTCACCAGCAGCATCATGTTGTAGCCCATTCGCCATAAGCCAACGGCGGCAACAGTGAGCATCGCACCAACGATGAGGTCGAAGACTCGGAGGTTCAACTGACCGAGGAACTGGGACGCGATCGATCCCGCGATCCGCCGTAGCTCTCCTACGTTGAGATCCGTCCGCTCAAGCAGGAGCGAACCGCGAACCGTGAACACCCCGATCGCGGCAGACACCGCCTGTGAAATCAGGTGGAATGCGATCAGGCTCAATGCGCTGTGCCAATTCAAGGCGATGGCGACGGCAATTGCAGCACCTGCCGCGGTTCCAGCGACCTTGCGCTGCGCCTGCATCCTGAACTGCAGCCTCCGCGCCAGAATTCCGTCTGGCACGGCAGATATGCCAGCAGCCACCACCACTAGGCTGTGGATCTGCAGCAGGTCTGCGAGTTCGGCGTCGCCCAGCCAAGTCGAAATGGCAGGCGCTGCGCTCCAGACAAGCAAGGCGAGCAAGATAGCCAGTCCGGTCGACGCCAGCGTCAGAATGCCGAACTTCCGCTCACTCTCCTCTGGCAATTGCACGATGGCATCGGAGATACCCTGCGGCACCGGCAGGGCTAAAAAGACGATGGCCATCGACAACGATGCGAGGCCGGTCTCGTGAACGCCGATGACCGGGGCCAGCGCCACCGTAAGCAAGGCGAGCGCAGCTCGATCGATGAAGCTGTAGACAAAGGCCCATGGCAGGTTTCGGATCGGCTCAAGTCGACGCGTTTCCGTCATGTTAGGCTTACCTGTTGCAGAACCTGCTGCGGGTATCTCAAACTAGCGACCCATAGGCCAGGCGAGAGATAGAGCGCCGCGGTGGTCATATGGCGAAGGTAGGAGCCGAGGTCAGGCTCGAAGATAAGCTGTGTCAACACATGCGCAGCAAACAGCAAGACCAGTAGCCTCTGCCGCGTGCCCATAACCCAGCCTCGCCCGGCGAGGACGGCGAACAGCAGTGATATTGCTGCAAGCGCGATTTCCTGAGCTCGCAAATTGGTCAACCAGCTGAAGTTCAGCCGGATGATTGCGTAGAGATAGTTGGGAACAAAGGTTTCCAGTCCATTGGGCTGCAGCAGGTTGAAGAAGGCGGTATTGGCCCCGAGCGCGTTCGACCCAACCCGCCCAACGTTGACCACATCCCGGGCCTGCTGAAATGCGGTCCAGATCTCGTTTGGAACAATAGCCAGCGCTGCAACTACGGCCAGTGTAACGTAGATGCGCGTGAGCCAGCCAAAAAGGAAAGTCAGGGCAAGGCCGCTGAAAACCAGGGCGATGATCAGGTAGTAGCTCCGAAACCCGAACCCATATCCGGCGTAAAGCAGCAGCAGGACAAGGACGCCGACCAGAGGCTGGCGCGCTCGCATCGTAACAAGGTAGCACGCGGTGACCAGGGCAAAGCTGGTCAGGTCTTTCTGGAATACACTCAGTCCCAGAATGGTCGCCGGGATGCTGATCATCTGGGCAGCTGCTGCCGAGGCCAAACTGCGAACTTGGCTGAAGAGCAGGATGAGGTAAGCCGATCCTACAAACAGGACAATGAGCGTCCGCATCCATGTAGTCGTGTTGGCGTAGATCATGGCCATCAGGGCGTAGTTGTTGCCTCCCCCCTCGATCGCACCTGATGCCAATCGCTCGATTGTCTGGTTGTCATTTTCGGCAGTAGCGACCAACGCAGCCGGACCAACTAAGACCACCACCACGAAAAAGCTCAACGCAGCAAGAAGCCCCAGATTGTGTACCAAATTGGCGCGCGATGGCTGGGCACTAACGGGCATTCACCGCCTCGTAGAGTGCGCTGAGCTTTTCGACCTGCAGCTCCAGCGTGAATTGCCGCGCAAACTTTAGCTGCCCTTGTGCACCCATCAGTCTGAGCCGCTCGCGCGTGAGGCCTGAGAGAGCGCGCGAGAGCGCGCCGGGCTCACCGACATCAACGATCAACCCGGTGATGCAATGGTCAATCAGTTCCGGATTGGAGCTCCGATCACTGGCAATAATGGGAAGTCCGGCCCGCATGGCCTCGATGCCTGTGATCGACAGCCCTTCCCACAGTGATGGAAGGACCAGAGCATCGGCTACTTTCATCGTCGCCAATACCGTCTCGCGCTTCACCCAGCCATGCAGCGTGACATTGTCCGGGATCGGCCCGAAATCTATTGCGGGCGACACCACTGGGCTGCCGCAGACATGGAACTGGATCGGCTTCCCCCTCAGCTCACGTGCCGCGTCAAGCACGTAGCTGAACCCCTTTTGCCGATCGAGGCGGCCCACGAACAGCACGTTGAGCTTGCCGTCCATCATGGGTAGATGCGGCGCGTCGCTCGCTCCGCCTGACGACGCCACGCCGTTATAGACCGTGGTCATCAGCCGTGCGGGTATGCCAAAACGCCGGCCAAGACTCGTCTCATGATCGGAGACGGTAATGATGGAAGTGGTGACCAGGCTCAGCAGCCGTTCAACAGCCGCAAACGCTGCCTTTCTGGGTGCTGCGGCATCGGCCGCAAATGACCACCCATGCGGGCAATAGACGACCTTGCCGGGCTGCAGCGGCAGCATGAGCCGCAGCAAGCGCACAACGCCGCCTGCGACCGAGCTGTGGAGGTGAACAATCTTGGGACGCCGGCTTGCGATCAGTCTGCGCGAGGCTGAAAGCAGATGCCAGGCGGCTCGAGCGTCGCGCCGTTCCCGCTCGAACGTGACGACGCAACTATCAGGGATCGAGGCGACGAACTCGCGGTGCTGGCGAGGGACCAGCACGACGACGTTCTCCTTGCCGTAGCGTCCGATCTGGTGCCTCACGACGTCTTCAACATGTGAAGCGATGCCGCCAATCAACGTCTCAGCGACATGCAGCACCTGAACCTCACTTGCCATTGAGGACGCCCTGATACATCCAGGAAATCTGCGATGCGGCTTCGGCAAAGGAGGTGGTGGGCTCAATGGGCAAAGCCCCGCCTGGCCCCTTGGAGGCGTGCGCAGCGATCAGCGCCCCGGCAAGCGAAGAAGCGGACCCAGCGGCGAAAAGCCAGCCTCCAGGTGGCGCGATCTCGTCGCGGAAGCCCGGCAAGTCCGAGGCTACGAGTTTCAGCCCAAACGCGCGACCAATGGAGGGCAGGGCTGATTGGGTGACTTGGGTGTAGGGCAGCACCAGCGTGCCCGCCTGCTCAAGCAGTTGCGCCACCTCGGGGTCGCTCAAGTAGCGATTTTCAAGGCGCACTCGGGTTCCCAGAGCGCCAATCTTCGTGCGCAAGGAAGGCGATAGCGGCCCAGGCCCCGCGATGGTTAGGGTGATTTCCTCAGGGGTCTGCCCAAGCGCATCGAGCAGGGTATCGAGGCCTTTGTAAGCCTCGACACGACCGAAAAAGAGCAAGCTTCCGCTGCGTGGAAGCCCTCGGCGGAAGCGGAGATAGTTGTGGGCGATATCGGCATGGGGGATGACGCTGATCTGCACATCCGAACCCAGCCGGCGCAGAACCTGTGGAACCTGAAACGATTTGTGCACATGAATAGCGCGCGCCCGGCGCATGGTATGCAGGGCCAGTATTTCATTGGCCTTGTCGATCGGGCTGCCCACATGGGCAACAGGATCGTGGACTGTCACGACGAGCGGTATCCCGGCCCTGGTCGCGAAAGCGGAGACGGCAAGGCAGTAAGGATAGCCCTCGCCGTTCAGGATGTGGATCAGGTCATAGCCACCCTGCGTCACCAGCCGGCGCAGCTTAAGATACGTTTGGGGGGCCAGAAAATGCAGCAGTTTGCGCAGGCGCGAACTGGCTTGCGGCGCGATGGTCAACTGCCGAAAGGGGAGGTCAGGTTCCTCGATCCGGTCCAGAACCAGAACCGACACCTCGACATGTGCGCTCAGTGCCTTGCACGTATCGAGGACATAGGGCCGCATCGAAAAGCGGGTTTGCGGAGCCACCAGCAGGACCTTGGGCACAACACTTGCCGGACGCCCAGTCTTTGCTGCCGATGCCGAAGAGAGCGTCATGATCTGCTCCGGTCGAGTGGGTGTGTCGAGGAGGTTCAATAGCGACGGGAGTGTCGTGGGCGATGGCCGTAGAAAATTGTCAGTCCATGCTCGTCTGCTTGAGCTTCAAACTCACCAGCAAGTTGAATGGTATCGATGGTCTCTTCGACAATGACGTCGCGCGCAAACACCACTCGCACCGCAAGGGCAGCGTCAGTCGGTGTAATTGTGATTATTTTTTCGAGATCGTTGTTGAGCTGAAACGAATATTGCTGAGCGCTCAATTGACGACCCCTGAACCAAGGCAAGTCTCGCCCATTCTCAGGGTTGGCGACTAGTTAGTAGGTTTCCGGACCCGCCGATGGTCGCTGCGCCGACCCACGCTCACGGCCGATCGTGAGATCAGCACGCCTCTAGGCTGTCGCGCCACCGGCCCAGCACCCAGTCGCCTGGACCCAGTCATGCACCAACGTCAAAATTGGATCACCCAGTGGAGGTGACCAAGTTCGACTGGTGCTGCAGTCACATCAAAAGCGGCGGGCAGGCACAAGCCGCGTCACAGAATGCGGGCATCGTGCCCGGGAACGCAGGCAGAGACGACCTACAACCCGTATTTGCCAAGGTCCGGGCGGGTCCGCAGGCCAGCTTCGGTTACCGTAGTCACATGGGCCAATTCTTCCCCGACCAGCGGCAGGCGTGGGGCGCGGGTCACGGGCGACGTGCCGCGGACCAGATGTTCGACCAGCTTGATATTCTGCACGAACTTGGGCCCGATATCCATGTGCAGCAGCGGCAGGAACCAGCGGTAGATTTCGAGGGCCTCGTTGATCCTTCCGGCCTGGACTAGCCGATAGATCGCTACGGTCTCCTTGGGAAACGCCACGACGAGCCCGGCGATCCAGCCAGTGCAACCAAGGATCAGGCTTTCGAGCGCCAGGTCGTCCACCCCGGTCAGCAACTGATAGCGGTCGCCAAGCGCCGCGATCGTCTCATTGATGCGACGCGTGTCTCCGGTCGATTCCTTGATTGCTGCGAACTTGGGTTCATCGGCCATCTCAAGCAGCATCTCGGTGCTGATATCGATGCCGTATGCGATAGGGTTGTTGTAGACGATCATCGGCAGGCCCGAAGCTGCCGCGATCGTCCGGTAATGGGCCACAACCTCCCGATCATCAGCCAGATAGCGCATGGCGGGGAGCACCATGAGCCCCTCGCAACCGATGCGTTCGGCCTCGGCCGCAAGCGCGGCACCGTTCCGGGTTGAGTCTTCGGCGATGGTCAGAAGCACCGGGACGCGCCCTGCTGCAGTCTCGATCGCGGCTTTGGCGATCGCGATCTTTTCCACCCGCTCGAGGCTGCTGGCTTCGCCCAGCGACCCGCATACGATGATGCCATCGACGCCAGCATCGATCTGGAAGGCCACGTCCGCCTTCACGGCCGCAAAGTCGACCTCCTGATCCGCAGTCATCTTGGTGGTGATCGCGGGCAGCACGCCGCGGAAGTCGCTCTTTTGCATCTGGCATCCTCGTCGCGCTTCAAACGCGATGTTCAGGGCTGGCCCCCACAAGGGCCGACGAAACACCGGCTCTTTTAGCGCGACTTGTGATTGTCGGCAAGTTGTCGACAATGCTGATTTGATTCCTGGCCGCGAGTCATCGTCACCTCTGCAGTGCAGCGACCGCGAGTGCCTACTTGCCGTAGTCGACCGTCAGATCGCGCGAGTTGCGCTCGCCCATGTAGCGCAGGAACCGCTGGTGAACCTCTTCGGCATGCTCATGGGCAAGCCGCTCGGCCAGCGCTTCATCACCCGCAGCAATGGCAGCAATCTGCGCGTCATGGGCGTCGCAGAGGCTCTCGGGCAGGGTATCGCCGTACGAGCGGAAGTAGAGCCGCAAGGTCCTCCGGCCCTCATCGAGAATGCGGCGATAGGTGTCGGTGAGGATCCGGTTGCGGCCGGCTGCCGCCATCGCGAGATGCAGCGTCGCGTTTTGCCGGATCATCCCCAGCGCGTCGTTGGCCCGCACATGAGTGCGAAACTCCTCGTTGGCGGCGCGGATGGACACGAGGTCCGCGTCGGAGTGATGGCGCGCCGCGAGGCGGAACACCGCACGCTGGATCAGGTCGAGTGCATCGACATAGGCGGGAAACTCGTCAAGGTTCAGTGGCGCGACCACCGTGCCTTTGTTGGGCACCGTGACGACAAGACCTTCTGCGGCAAGCCGCACCAACGCTTCACGTACCGGCGAGCGAGAGACCTCGAACCGGTCGGCGAGGTTTGATTCGTCGATCAACTGGCCAGGCCGTAGCTCCATCGACAGAATCTCGTCGCGCAGCCGCTCGAACACCAGGATCGCACCGAACCCGTGGGCGCGCTCCCCGGAACGGGGCTCTGGCTTGCCTTTTACTGCTGACCGTATCGCCATGGATCGTCAGTCCTCGCTCTCATCGGACGCGACCAGCCGGGCCGCCGCCAAATCCTCTATCGCCGCGCCTACCGATTTGAATAGGGTGATTTGCGCGGAGTTAGTTCGCCCCGCATGCGCGCCCGTCGCTAACGCGGCGAGATCAGCGACGACGTCACTCCACTCAAAGCGTTGTTCCCGCTGCGCCTGGATCAGATCCCCGGCCTCGACCTTGGCGCCCCCCAGGGTATCTATAAACACGTTGGAGCGCGCGACGGCTTCAGCATCCGCCTCCCGCATCTCGGGCGTGAACGCGCCGACGAGATCAAGATGGGTGCCGGCGCGGAGGCTCGTGCCTGCAATGAGCGGAACTTTGGAGAGAGTTGCAGCAGAAATGATGTCCGCCGCGCCTACAGCGCGATCGATATCGTCCACCAGTTCGCCTCCGACCGCATCGGCAAGCGCCTTGGCCTGCTCGGGACGGCGGGCCCAGACGAGGACGCGGGAGATCGGCCGGACCGTACGATGCGCTTCGACCAGAAGCCGTGCCATGCGCCCGGCCCCCAGCATGAGCAGTGTTGAGCTATCCGGGCGCGACAGGATGCGCGACGCCAGAGCCGACGTTGCGGCCGTCCGGCGCGCCGTCAGCGTGCCGCCATCAATCAGCGCGCGGAGCTGACCTGTGCGTCCGTCGAAAAGCACATAGGCGGCGCTGACTGCCGGCAGGCCGACCAGCCCGTTTGACGGAAAAATATTGGCAAGCTTGACGCCATAGATCTCCCCTTCGATCCAGGCGGGCATGAGCAACGCGGTCGCGTCCTCAGCGCCGGGTACGGCGATGCTGTGGATATGCCGGTCAGGGGCAACATGTGGCGACGCAAAGGCTTTTTCAATCGCTGCGAGTAAGCCCGGCCAGGGCGTTGCCTCTGTCACTGCGGCGGCATCGTAGCTGCGAAACGTCATGAAATCCGGCCTCTTGCGACCTGCTTGCCACATTGCATACAGTTTGCCTACTATACCTCATGGATGCCGGCAATCCTGCCGTGAAGTCATCCTGAAGGACTGGGGAGTAAACGAATGAAGTGGACACCGCTGGTTGCGACAGCAGCCTTCCTGACCATGCTCACGGTACCGCCGGCTTTTGCTGACAAGCTTGACGACATCATTGCTTCCGGCACGCTTCGCTGCGCCGTCGTGCTCGATTTCCCGCCGATGGGTTCGCGCGATAAAGACAACAATCCGATCGGCTTTGACGTCGATACCTGCAATGACCTCGCCAAGGCGCTTGGCGTCACCGCAGAGATCGTCGAAACACCGTTCCCGGATCGTATTCCGGCCCTCGTTTCCGGCCGTGCCGACGTTGGCGTTGCCTCGACCTCGGATACGCTGGAACGCGCCAAGACCATCGGCTTCTCGATTCCCTACTTTGCGTTCACGTTCAATGTCGTGACCCGCAAGGACACCAACGTCGACTCCTATGAGAGCCTCAAGGGTCACAAGGTTGGCTCGACCTCGGGCACCTACGAAGCCATCCGCCTCGAAGCCGATGTCAAAGCATGGGCGGACGCAGCCGGTTCCTTCCAGGCCTTCCAGTCGCAGGCCGACGTCTTTCTTGCGCTGTCGCAGGGCGCCATTGACGGCACTGCGGTGACCTCGACCGTCGCCTACGCCACCGCCAATGATCCTAACTTCTCCAACCTCAAGGTCGGCGGCGCAGCCCCCTATGCCATCGACTACGTGTCACTGATCTCGCTCCGCGAAGAATATGGGCTGATCAACTACCTCAACCTGTTCGTGAACCAGCAGGTCCGCACTGGCCGCTACAAGGAACTCTATAACAAGTGGATCGGGCCGGGCGAGCCGCCGAACCTCCTGGTCCCGGGCTCCTACTACTAAAGCCGCAACTATTTGCCGGGGGGCGCCCAAGGGCGCTCCCCTTCTTGGTGACACCGTGATTTGATCGGCCGATCGCGGGGTGGGGAACGATGTTCAAATACACCTTTCATTGGCGACCGGCGTTTCAAGCGCTGCCGCAACTGCTCGAAGGAGCGCTGGTCACGCTGCAGCTTGCGCTGATCTCGATGCTTATTGGCGTCGCGCTAGGAGTGATGCTGGCACTGATGCGCAACTCCAGGAGCCGCGTCCTGAATTTTATCTCTGCCGCCTGGGTCGAAATTGCCCGCAACACCCCGGCGCTGTTCCAGATCTACATGGCATATTTCGGTCTCGGCCAACTGGGCATCCACATCGGCAGCTTTGCGGCACTCTTGGCAGGGATCACCTTCAACAATGCGGGCTATCTCGCCGAGACCTTTCGCGGCGGGCTGAGGGCAGTCCCGATGACGCAGACGAGAGCCGCCCGCTCGCTCGGCTTTTCCGCACCCGATGCCTTTCGGCTGATCGTGTTGCCGCAGATGTTCCGCGTGGTCTTCTACCCCATGACCAATCAGGCCGTCTGGGCCATCCTGATGACCTCACTCGGCGTGGTGGTGGGCCTCAACAGCGACCTGACCGGCGTTACGCAGGAACTCAACGTCCTGACGTTCCGTACCTTTGAGTATTTCGCCATCGCCGCGGTGCTCTACTACATGATTGCCAAGGCCGTCACCCTCGGCGCTCGCCTCATCGGCTGGCGCATGTTCCGCTACTAGGGGGGGCGCGCAAAATGGGCTTCAAGACCGCAATCACCTTTAACGACCTCCTTTTTCTCGCCCAGGGCGCCGGATGGACCCTGATGATCACCGCTATCGCGGTGTTCTTCGGCACAATTCTGGGCGTGATTTTCGGCGTCTACCGGGCCGTCGTTCCCTGGTGGGCTAGCGTCATCCTCGGGTTCCTGCTCGATGTCTTCCGCTCGGTCCCGCTCCTGATCCAATTGGTGCTGGTCAACTCGCTGGTCCCGATGTTCGGGCTCAAGCTCTCGCCCTTCGCGGTCAGTTGCATCGTGCTGTCGCTCTATACGTCGGCCTATTGCTCGGAGATTGCCAAGGCCGGTGTTCAGGCGGTTCCGGTCACCACCCGGCGCGCCGCTCGCTCGCTGGGGATGACCTGGTGGCAGGACATGACCGAGATCGTCTATCCGCTCGCCCTCCGCGTCATGCTGCCGAGCTGGATCGGGCTGACGCTGGGCGTCATGAAGGACACTGCCTTGGTGGGCTGGATCGGCGTCATCGAACTGCTCAAAAGTTCGCAAATCCTCGTCACCCGCATGCAGAACGAGCCGCTGTTCATCCTCATGATCGTCGGCCTCATCTACTTCGTCATCAGCTTCCCCATTTCACGCTGGGGCGCCCAGCTTGAGCGCAGGTTCCGCGAAAATGATTGAGATCGACAACGTCAGCAAAAGTTTCGCAGCGCTCAAGGTCCTGGACGGCGTGAGCCTTACCGTTGAAAAGGGGCAGGTTGTTTCCATCATTGGCGGCTCAGGCTCAGGCAAATCGACCCTCTTGATGTGCATCAACGGGCTCGAGCCCATCCAGGGTGGTCGCATTCTCGTCGACGGCACGGAAGTCCATGCCAAGACCACCGACCTCAACAAGCTGCGCCGCAAGATCGGCATCGTCTTTCAGCAATGGAACGCCTTCCCGCACCTCACCGTTCTGGAGAACGTCACGCTGGCGCCCCGCAAGGTGCTGAAGAAGTCCCGCGACGAAGCCATCGTAATCGCCGAAAAGCAGCTCGAGCATGTCGGGCTGCGCGACAAACTGAACGTCTATCCGGGCAAGCTCTCGGGCGGCCAGCAGCAGCGCATGGCCATCGCCCGGGCGCTCGCGATGGAACCGCAATATATGCTGTTCGACGAGGTAACTTCGGCCCTTGACCCGCAACTGGTGGGCGAAGTGCTCGACACCATGCGCCTCCTGGCGCGCGAGGGCATGACGATGATCCTCGTCACCCACGAGATGGGTTTTGCCCGTGAGGTGTCCGATCGGGTCGCCTTCTTCAAGGCCGGCAAGATCCACGAGATCGGCACCCCAACCCAGATATTCGAGAACCCCCAGACGCCCGAGACGGCGGCATTCCTCAACTCCGTTCTTTAGGCCTCCGATGCGTTCCAGCAAGCTCGTCCATATTGTCTCCGCCCATGCCGAGGGTGAGGTCGGGGATGTCATCGTCGGCGGCGTCACCCCGCCTCCCGGCGCCACCATCTGGGAGCAGCGCAACTTCATCGCCACCGACGAAACGCTGCGCAATTTCGTGCTCAACGAACCCCGCGGTGGCGTCTTCCGTCACGTGAGCCTCCTCGTGCCGCCCAAAAATCCTGCAGCGCAGATGGGCTGGATCGTCATGGAGCCGCAAGACACGCCGCCAATGTCGGGCTCGAACTCGATGTGCGTCGCAACCGTGCTGCTCGATACCGGGATTCTCCCGATGAGCGAGCCGATCACGAGGCTGGTGCTCGAAGCCCCCGGCGGCCTGATCGACGTCACGGCCGAATGCCGGAACGGCAAGGCCGAGCGGATCCACGTCACCAACCATCCCTCCTTTGTCGACAAGCTCGACGCCATGATCGAGGTCGAGGGCATCGGCTCCGTCCGCGTCGACACCGCCTATGGCGGAGACAGCTTCGTGTTTGTCTCAGCAGCCCGGCTGGGCTTCAGCCTCGCCCCCGATGAGGCGCGCGACCTCGCAACCACAGGCATGAAAATTACCCGCGCCGCCAACGAGCAACTCGGCTTTACCCACCCGGTCAATCCCGAGTGGAACCACATCTCGTTCTGCCAGATCACAGCCCCCGTCGAGCGCAACGCCGATGGCATCCTCAGCGCCACCAATGCGGTCGCGATCCGGCCGGGCAAGATCGACCGCTCGCCCTGCGGCACCGGCTGCTCGGCGCGCATGGCGGTGCTCCATGCACGCGGCGAAATGCAGGTCGGTGAGCGCTTCATCGGCCGCTCGATTATCGGCTCCGAGTTCCATTGCCGGATCGAGCGTGCGGTCGAGATCGGCGGCCGCCCCGCAATCGTTCCGGTCATCTCCGGCCGTGCCTGGATCACCGGCACGCGGCAGGAAATGCTCGACCCCGCTGACCCCTGGCCGGCCGGCTACCGGCTATCTGATACCTGGCCCCTCGAAGGACGTTTCTGATGAAGATCACGGCAATAAAATACTGGCAGGTCGACCTTCCGCTGCGCGAAGGCCGCTACAAGTGGAGCGGTGGCAATTTCATCGACGTGTTCGACTCAACCGTCGTCGCCGTTGAAACCGACGCCGGCATCACCGGCTATGCCGAATGCTGCCCGCTGGGGTCGGCCTATCTGCCGGCCTATGCCAAGGGCGTGCGGGCTGGGCTCGAGGAACTGGGCCCCAAATTGATCGGCATGGACCCGACCGCGCTCGGACCGCTCAACCGCAAGATGGATGCGGTGCTCCGTGGCCACCCTTATGTGAAAGCACCGATCGACATCGCCTGCTGGGACATCCTCGGCAAGGTTTCGGGCCTGCCGGTCTATACGCTCCTCGGCGGCGCCGAGCAGGACGATATCAAGCTTTACCGCGCCATCAGCCAGGAAGACGCTGGCGTCATGGCGCAAAAGATCGCCGGCTACCGCGCCGAGGGCTACACCAAATTCCAGCTCAAGGTCGGCGGCAACGCCAACGATGACATCGAGCGCATCCGTGCCTGCCGTGCCATCCTCCAGCCGACGGATATCCTCGTCTGCGACGCCAATACCGGCTGGACCATGGCCGACGCGGCGCGCGTGGTGAACGCGGTGCGCGATCTCGATGTCTATATCGAGCAGCCCTGCATGAGCTACGACGAGAGCGCTTCGATCCGCCGCCGCACCTCGCTGCCGTTCATTCTCGATGAGAATATCGATGGCGTCGGCATGCTGCTCAAGGGCCTCGCAGAGGACGCCTTTGACGTCATCAACCTCAAGATCTCCAAGGTCGGCGGGCTGACCAAGGCCAAGCAGATCCGCGATCTCTGCGTCGCCAACCGCATCCCCATGACCATAGAGGACACCTGGGGCGGCGACATCGTCACAGCCACCATTGCCGCTCTAGCCCGCTCCACCCCGGAAGAGCTCTGCTTTTCGGCGACCGACTTCAACTCCTACGGCACGGTCGATATTGCGGATGGCGCCCCTAAACGTGTCAACGGTACCATGACCGCTCCAGATGTCCCCGGCCTTGGCATCACGCCAAAATTTGAACGTCTGGGAAAGCCGACAACCGTCAGCGTGTAGGGAGTGGGGAAGAGCAGGCCCGTCAGACTGGCTGCACAGCGGGCTCTTCTGCGCAACTGGCCGTCCACGAGGGCGATACCGCAGAGCCTGCACCCACCACCTTGACGCCCGCACCCATTTCCAGCAAAACGAGCGCATCGCGGGTGTAGCTCAATGGTAGAGCAGAAGCTTCCCAAGCTTACGACGAGGGTTCGATTCCCTTCACCCGCTCCAAGCACTCTGCTGGAAGTGTTGCGAACGGGGCCGGGGGCTTACAGGCCCGAGAGTTCGAGCGCGGGCAGGACCATTTCGCAGGTTTCGACTACCTTGCGCGTCGAGATCATTCCAGCGTCGTCGAACTCTGCCGTTGCCCCGCCCTCGCTTGCGAATGTGCGCAATGCCTCGCGATTTTGCAGCAGGGCTTCAAGGGCTTCGTCTCGGGTAAGTTTGGCTTTGGCTACAGCTAGGGCGGCAGGACCAATTTCGGCCGCGTCAGCCTGGCGAAGGGCACGAATTACTTCAGGAAATTTCTCGATCCAGCGATAGCCCGCCTGGCGCTCAGCCGAAATTTCGTTGAGCGCGTAGTGCACCGAGCCATCGCGGTCACCGAAGATCGGCCGATTTGTGCCGATCTCGTAAAGCCTTGACCAGGTATCCGGAGCGATCTCGCGAGCCTTCAGCCAGGTTTTTCCAAGCTTGATTGCAGCCAGCAGGTGCGGTGACTGGATCAACTGGTAGAAATCGGTCAATAACGTCAGAGCCCTGCCAGACTCGAGGCTCGCATAGGCGGCAGGCTCAAAGGCGCGTGCGGCAACAGGCTTGCCCGCTTCGTCGTACTGTTGCGCCCACGCGCCTTCCGGCGACTGGCGGTCAAGGAGGAATTGCGCTCCCCGGATAGCCGCCTCCCGATAGCGCGGCTCGTTGAACTCGTTAAAGCCGCGGATCAGGCTGGAAATAGCGGAAGTGGTCACGCCATCGTTGAGGGTGCTGAAGCTTGAATAGGATCCCAAGGAGAGCTTGAGCGGCCAGCCGCCATCCGTGTTCTGCGCATTGACGAGGAAATCCAGCCCAGCCCGGGCGGACATCTCGAAGCGCCTGCGGTCCTCAGGCTTCAGCTCGAGTTTGCGTAGGTCGAGAAGCAAGCCGATCGCTTGCGACGGTCCCCCCTCGTCGAGCGAGTCGGAATCGCCAATCGATTCCGGTGCAACTGGCGGCTCGACAGCGCTGCAATTTTCGGCAAGCACCGCAGCGGGAGCCCAGCCTCCGTCGCGACTCTGGGCACAAACTACGGCTTGCCCCGCCGCTATGGCGGCGGAATTGAAACGGTCTTCGGCGGTCACAGCGCCAAGACGCATCAGGCAGGCGCCGACCCGCGGAGTCGAACCGGATGGACGCATGACGATGGCGCGCGCCGCAATCGGTTTCTGGGTGGTCGCACGCTCATATCGCGTACCTGTTTTGGTGTCGATAAGGCCGGCATAGCCGCCATCAACGCCGGTTTGAATGAAACGATCCAGCACACCGGTCAGTGACGTGGTCAGGCTCCTGGTGCTGATCCCGTCAAGCAGGGCTCCATTGCGTATGTAGTGGTTGAAGGCGCTGCTGCTTCCAGCCTGTCGGTACGTGTCTGCGATTGTGGTTTCAATGTGTGGATCGACCCCGAACCTGCGAAACAACACCTGGCTCGGCCGGTACGCTGCGAGCACCACCGACACATCAGTCCAGTCGATATTTCCAGCGTGAATGCGCTTCCACGAGTAGACCGCCAGCTCAGGCGGCACTAGGAGGCGTGCACGGAAAGCGTCCATGGGCATATCAGTGCCCACCCAGCGACCGAGCGAGGCATAATGCGACAGGCTCCGCGTCGCCTCAAACCCAGGGTCGGCCTGCCAGCCATCTGGCGCAGTCGCCAGGGGGAATCCAAACCAGGCCGATCCGGCCAGGGCCGCCGCGGACACGCCGACGCGAGCAGTCCGAAAGCGCGGCTGCTGCAGAAAGGCCGACCAAGCGATACCTGTGAGCCAAGCTGCCGGAACCAGTAGCAGCAGAATCTGGTGTGACCAGATTGGCGTATGCTCGGCAAGCGATACCGTCGCGACCACCAGCCAGAGCAATGGGGCAATACCGGCTCTGAAGACCCCGCGCCAGCCCACAACGACACCGATTGCAAGCGCCACCAGCAAAGGCAGGTCGCGCTTGAGCTCATCGAAAATCGCGTTAAGGCTGCCCCAAAGTGAGTATTGGGCGCGCACCTGCGGATCGAGGTGGCTGCCGATCAATTGCGTCATTACCGGTTCGTTCGCGATGATGACAATCAAAGCAAATGTAGCGCCAACGCTCAGCAGCACGATCAGCAATGACAGCGATCGCTTGCGCCACGACAACGCCTGCCCTTGCGACCAGGCCAGCCAGAACAGCGCTGGCAGCGCTGCGAGCGTAAACAGCTTTGTCTGTAGCGACAGGCCCATCGCAATACCGGCCGCAATCAGCGCCCAGGGTACCTTTCGCCGGGGCAAGCCGGCCAGATCCATCGCCAGCAACGCCAGTGCAATTGCTGGCAGCCCGATCATCACGGAAACCGACAGAGTGGTGAACAATGCACTTGTTGCCAACAGCACTGTAGCCACGACGGCCCCGCCACGGCCTCCGACGCGGTGCACCAGCCGGTAGAGCGACCAAATGGTCAGGCAGCCGAACCCCAGGATAACTGCCCGAGCCGCCGCCACGTCACCGGGCGCAACCGATTGCAGGGCAGCCAGAATGTACGTCAGGAGCGGCGGTTGATCGTTCCACAGCCGTCCGTATGGGGGCGTACCGATCGCCACCAGCGCGGCCTTGCCCAGGTTCAGACCCTCGTCGGAGTTCTGCATGTAGATCGCCCACCAAGGGCTGGCGACTGAGGCCCAGACTACAAAGCCCAGGGCCATACTTGCACCCGCGAGAGAGGCGGGGACATCCCACTTTGTGGCTCGGGGTCCGAGACTGGTGGCAAGTTTCACGCCCATCCGGACCTTCCATGCGCAATCCAACTATCGCGAGGCGCAATACCACAGTTTGGGAGCGGGCCAAAGAGCCCTTCCTTGTCCATAAGTGCGCAGCGCCTGCCAGTTGTGCTACTTCTGCCGCGCCGAGAGAACCGGCTTTGGTGCGCAGTCGAAATGAGTGTTGAACGGGTCGGTGGGGTGGCTCTTGCGCAGTGAGCAGCATGAGCGCCAGCGGGGTCTACGCTCTCAATGTGCCGACCCGCTCTATGCCCGGCCAGCCCGGATCGCGGCATGCGTTGCATATTTTCAGGCACCATCATGAAGCTTGTGGATAGAAAATACCAACTGGATACCAATTCCGACGTCGCGATTAGAAATCGTGGCAAATAGCTTCTCGCGTTTGGATGAAAATATGCTTAGAACGCCTGCTTTTTGCGCATTAGTCTGATTTTTCAGCCATCTCGCCGGTGGTATGAAATGGTATTGCATTTTCGGTGAAATCGCGTTGACATATCGTCTAGGACGATCCTAGTCATTGAAAATGATTTACAGTGCACCAGGGGTCCGGGACGGGCGCTGGGCATACGACGCGGGCAGGTAGGAATATGAAGGTAGGCATCGTTGGTCTGGGTTTTCGCCTGGGCTACCTGGCGCGAGTTTTTTCTGCGCAGCACGAGGGCTTTGAGGTCGTCGGCTATGTTGACCCCCAGCCTGCCGGCTTGTCCTACACCCAGGAGCACGGTGTTTCCGTCGGCAAGTCCTACGCCTCGCTCGAGGACATGCTGGATGCCGAAAAGCTCGACCTCCTCATGGTCGGCTCCCCCAATCACATGCACCTTGAGCACATCCGCATCGGGCTGGAGCATGGCCTGAAGATCTTCACCGAAAAGCCGGTCGTGACGTCCGTGGACGAGACGCTCGCCCTGGCGCGGCTGCTGTCGCGTTATCCGACCGACCAGGTGATGGTCGGGCTCGTGCTCCGCTATGCCCCGCTTTACGTCGACCTGCGCAAGGCACAGGCGGATGGCCTCCTCGGCGACGTGGTATCGATTGAAGCCTCTGAGCACATTCCGCCCTATCACGGCGCCTTTTTCATGCGCGACTGGCGGCGGTACGAGCACTATTCAGGCAGTTTCATGCTCGAAAAGTGCTGCCACGACCTCGACCTCTACAATGGCGTGATGGGCTGTCGCCCGAAATACGTTTCGAGCTTTGGCGGCCGCAAGACCTTCATCCCCAAGAACGCGCCGCAGGCACTGGGGATCAACGACCTCGAAGTCTACTATCGCAAGCCAAGCGGCTGGATGGGCACCGACAAGGTGTTCGACAGCGACGGCGACATCATCGATTTCCAGACCGCCATCGTCGAATACGAGAACGGCTCGTCGCTCGCCTTCCACACCAATCTTAGTGTGCCCGACGATTTCCGGCGCTTTGCGGTGATGGGCGCCAAGGGTCAGGCCGAGGGTGATTTCGTCCGCAACTTCTTCAAGGTGCACGACTCCCGCACCTCCGCCAAGCTCATCGACAAGGTCTACACGGGCACCGAACTTTCGGTCCACTATGGGGCCGACGAGCAGATGGCGACTGACATTGCCGCGCACGTGCTTGAGGGTACGGCCCTGCCGGTTTCGGTGATCAACGCGCTGGAGGCTGGGTTACTCGCCATGAGCATGGACGAAGCGCGGCGGACCCATACGGTGATCGACATGACCTCTATCTGGCAGCGCTTCGACGCCGCACTCTCCGGTCAGGCGAGCTAGAACGGCGATGGTCTAGCACCGGGAACGCACCGACGCGGCCTGCAGAACACTTCACTAGCCTGCAATCAAGACCAGGAGCCGCAGCAACGGCGACGCCCCTCCCGGGGATTGATTTTCCCTTCGACTTGACCAGGATCCAATCATGACCAGCGGCCCCGTACTGCACCTCGCGACCATCTGGACTCCCGCTCAGGAGGGCTTGCCGCTCTCCTACACCATCCAGTTGACCAATAACGGGACGAGCCCGATTAGCGGCTTCAAGCTCGGCCTCAGCGGTCCGGCCCGCATCGACCTCACCGCCGAAGTCGAGGGCGGAACGCTCGAAAAGCGGCTCTCCAACCACTCGCTGTTTGCACCGTCTGCAGGCTACGTGCTGGCACCCGGCGCCACCTGGGAGATCGTCGCCCGCGGCCTCTCCTATGGCCTGCAGCACTGGAGCGACGGCGCCAACACCGCCTATGTCGTACTGACGGATGGCACCACGCTCCCCGTGGTGACCACTCCGACGCGGTCAACCGCCGCAAATGCCCCCCTGCTCAAGGGCGCTGCGCGATTCCCCGTTACGGCCAAGGCGCCGGTGCCGGTGTCGATCATTCCCTGGCCGAAGGAGGTTGCGGTGTCCGGCGCACGCACCGTGCCGGCAGGTCTGACTCTTATCGCCGATGGGGCAGAGGCGAGCGCCGCCGTCACCGCCTTCACTCAACTGGTCGCCGATCTTTTCCCGGTCGAAGCCCTTGTGCGCCCGACGGCCGAGGGCGGCTTCCCGGTCCATCTCAAGGCGGCGGCGGGACTGGGCAAGGAGGTCTATCAGGTCGCCTTCGCAGCAGACGCTGTCACCATCACCGCCTCCGCGCATGCCGGCTTTCTCTATGGGCTGATCACGCTCGGCCAGGTCCTTCGTGGCGCCAAACAGTACCCAAACACATTTGTGTTCCCGGTGGGCGGCACCATCACCGACGCGCCGGGCTTTGTCTGGCGCGGTACCCATCTCGACGTCGCGCGCCAGTTCTATACCGGCGCCGAGGTCAGCCAGTTGCTAAAGATCATGGCCTGGAACAAGATGAACCGGTTCCACTGGCATCTGTCCGAGGATGAGGCCTGGCGGCTCGAGATTGATGCCTACCCCGAACTCACCCGCATCGGTGCCTGGCGCGGCGAAGGCCTTGCCCTGCCGCCCATGCTCGGCAGCGGACCGGAGCCGACGGGCGGCTATTACAGCAAGGCCGTGGTCCGCGAGATTGTGGCGCTGGCTGGTAGTCTCGGCATCCAGGTGGTGCCGGAGATCGATATTCCCGGCCACTGCTACGCGCTTCTTGAGGCGCTGCCGCACTTGCGCGATCCCAACGAGACCGGCGAATATCAGTCGGTGCAGGGCTTCCCCAACAACTGCCTCAACCCCGCTCACGAGCCGGTCTACACCTTCCTCGAAACCGTGATCGGTGAAGTGCTGGAGCTCTTTCCGGGCGGCATCTTCCACCTCGGCGCCGACGAGGTGCCACTGGCCGCCTGGTCAGGTTCGCCACTGGCGCTGAATCTGCTCGAAAAACTCGCCGGTCCCGAAATGCGCAAGCGCCACGAGGGGCTGACCAACACCACGGGCAACCACGGCGGCGCCGATGCTATTGAGGACTCGCCCACCGCGATCCTCCAGGCGCATTTCATCAGGCGTGTCCACGCCATGATTGCCGCAAAGGGTGCCATCACTGGCGGCTGGGAAGAGGCCGCCCACGGCAACGCCGTCAACAAGTCGAACAGCTATCTGGTCGGCTGGCGCAACGTCGAAATCAACGCCGCGCTCGCGGCCGAAGGCTACGACATCGTCGTCGCCCCCGGCCAGCGCTATTATCTCGACATGGCCAATGGCCTTTCCTGGGCGGAGCCGGGCGCCAGCTGGGCCGGCTGGTCAGGCCCGGAAGAGACCTACGAGTTCGAGCCGCGCGAGGGCATGGGTCCCGACCAACTGAAGCACCTGCTCGGCGTCCAGTCCTGCATCTGGTCCGAACCGATGGTCGACCGCGCCATCTTCGACCGGCTGGTTTTCCCGCGCCTCTCGGCAGTGGCCGAAACAGGCTGGACCGTTCCGGAACGCAAGTCATGGACGCGCTTCAGCGCACTCGTCGGCCTGATGCCGATCATGTACGGCAACTGGGCAGACTGAACGCCGTCAGGCGGCGGTCTCTCCAGCAAACGGGTCATCCACCATCGGCCAGATCGTCCGCCGCGCCTTGCGGTAGTCGGTCGTGGCCGGCGTATTGGGGTAGGGGTGTCCTGCCGAGCAGTAGATGATCTGGGACGCGATCTTCGAGAACGAGCTGAAAAAATGGTTCGTCGACTTGATCAGCAGGATCTTCCGTGAGGTCGGATCAATCTCCAGGGCGCTGAAGAGGCTCGGGTCAAAGCTCTGCGCACGGGTTGAGTTGAGGATCACATCGATCCCGTCAAAGCTGATCCAGGCGGCATCGCCGAACGGCGCCATGCTCTCACCGAACTTCATCTCGGCATTGGCGACAAGCTTCCGCACAGTCACCCTTCGATCGATCGGGTTGCCTGTTTCTGGCGCAGACTTGGCACCGAACCGCAGGGGAATGACTGCGCCTTCGCCAGCCGCAAAGCAGATCTGAACCGCCATCGGATCCCAGATGGTGCCGACGGCAACATCCGTGGCGCCGCGCGCCATCAGCTCAGTGAGGATCACCGTGGCATCGCCCGCCGTGCCGCCGCCGGGATTGTCCCACACGTCAGCAATCACCACCGGCCCCTTGGGCGCCGCGAGCGCTGAGCTCACCGCTGCCTTTTCATCGAGCTGCGGCACCATGAACGTCCCACGCATGGCAAACAGTTCGCGGCCCAGCTTCTCAGCCAGCGCCGCACCCTTTTCCGGCTTGCCGTCGGTGACCACGATCATCCGCGTCCCCATCTCGGGCACGTCGGCAGCCATGAAGCCGTGGATCACCGAGATCGAGAGGATGTCCGGGTCGCTCTTTTCGAGCGTAAAGAGCCGGTCCACAAACGAGCGCATCGGTTCGCGCGACGTCGGGAACACGTCGATCATGCGGCAGTCGAACGTCGACATCACCGGCTTCACATTGCCCTTGAGGGCGTCCACGGCAATGCGCCACAGGTCGCGGGCGCGGTCGACGAAATCGGTATGCGGGAATTCCTTGAAGGCAACAAAGAAGTCTGCCGCCGCAACGCGCTTGGCCGTGAGGTGGCTGTGCGGGTCGAGTTCGGCACAGACGAGGATGTCGGGACCAACAATCTGGCGGACGCGCGACAGGAAATCGCCCTCCGGGTCATCATAACCATCCGCCACCATGGCGCCATGCAGCCCCAGCACCACACCGTCGACCGGCATCGCTGCCTGCAACTGCGCCAGGATTTCATCGCGCAGGCGCTCATAAGTCTTGCGGTTGATCAGCCCAGCTGGGTCTGCCCAGCAGGCCATCCCCTCGATCACCGTCCAGCCCTCGGCCTTGGCAACTTCGCGCCCGACCGTAATCGGTGCGGTGCAAAGGGTCGGCGTATCCGGGTGCTGGCCCGGCGGCGCATAGAGCGACGCTTCAAAGGCGCGGTGGTCGATGCTGATGGGGGAAAAAGTATTGGTTTCTGTGGCCAGGGCGGCGGTGAAGACGCGCACGACAACTCGCAATTTGCTGTTGGAAAAAGGCGCCCGAGCTAGGGCCCTCGATAGCGGACAGCTACCACGTGCCAGCTGCATAAATCACGCAGGAAATTTCGAGAACCGAAGGCAGGCGCCGGAATGCCGTGCCATTCAGTCGCCTTGCTTTTTTGCCCCAACGCGGCATCATGAGTGCCATGAAAATCCTCATTCTGGGCAGTGGCGTGATCGGCGTCACTTCGGCGTTCTACCTGTCGCGTGCTGGACACGAGGTGACGGTGATCGATCGTCAGCCCGGCCCCGGCCTCGAGACCAGTTTTGCCAATGCCGGCGAGATTTCACCCGGCTATGCTTCACCCTGGGCCGGCCCTGGCGTGCCAGTCAAAGCCATCAAGTGGCTGCTGATGCAGGATGGGCCGCTGGTCTTGCGGCCCAAGCTCGACCCCAAAATGTGGATCTGGGGCTTGCAGATGCTCGCCAACTGCACCCACAGGGCCTACGCCATCAATAAGGGCCGCATGGTGCGCCTCGCCGAATTCTCGCGCGACGCCATGATCAGCCTCCGGCAGTTGACCGGCATCGCCTACGATGGCCGGCAGCAGGGTACGCTCCAGCTCTTCCGCTACCAGAGCCAGATGGATCACGCTGGCGAAGATATCGCCGTCCTGAAGCAATACGGCGTGCCCTTCGAAGTGCTCGACAAGGCGGGCTGTGTCGCTGCCGAACCGGGGCTAGCCCACGCAGCAACGGATTTCGTCGGTGGCCTGCGCCTGCCCAATGACGAGACCGGCGACTGCAACATGTTCACCGAGCGGCTCGCGGCGCTCGCGACCGAGGCGGGCGTAAAGTTCCGCTATGGCGTCACCATCAAGCGCATCAATACCAGTGCCGGTGAGGTGACCGGCGTCGAGACCGATACTGGGCTCGAAACCGCTGATGCCTATGTCGTCGCCCTCGGCAGCTATTCGCCGATACTGCTCGCCCCGTTGGGGATCACTCTGCCGGTTTACCCGATCAAGGGCTACTCGCTGACTGTCCCGATCACCGAAGAGAGCGTTGCCCCGGTGTCGACGGTGATGGACGAGACCTACAAGGTGGCAACTACCCGCCTTGGTGACCGCATCCGGGTTGGCGGCACGGCCGAAATCGCCGGTTACGACCTGACGCTGCATCCGTCGCGGCGCGGCCCTCTGGACCGCTCGCTGCGTGACCTGTTCCCGGCAGCCGGTGACGCCAGCAAGGCCATCTTCTGGTGTGGCCTCAGGCCGATGACACCCGATGGTACGCCTGTTTTGGGCCAGACGAAGTACTCAAACCTCTACCTCAACACCGGGCACGGCACCCTCGGCTGGACCATGGCCGCCGGCTCCGGCCGTGTGCTCGCCGATATCGTTTCGGGCCGGACGCCCGAGATCGATGTCAGTGACCTTGGGATGTCGCGGTACAGCGCCTGAACGCTCTGCGCGCGTTCGCCCGTGTTCAGTCTTCGCCCAGAAATACGGTCGCGTCAGTAACTCCCACAGCGCCCGCACCGCCGCCACCGAGTGCAGCAACCAGTAGATCGGCAGCAATAACTGCTGCGGCAGCAGGTCGCGGCGATCAAGCCGCGCCAGGCCTGCCACGACAAGCGCAGCCGGCCCGCCATAGCCCACAAAGATTACTGCTGCCGTCGCGAGATCCCACGCGCTGAACGTCGCCGTGCGGTGCGGCAGAAAGCCAGAAACCACCGAGCTGATCAGAAAGATCGAATGCAACGGCGCCGACAGGATCATGCTGCCAACATAGACTTGGAACCCCAAAAAGCCGCGCCACCCTAAATCGCGAAGTAATTCCAATGGATTGCGGTTGTGCACGATGAAGGTCTGCATCCAGCCTTTCATCCATCGGGTGCGTTGCTTGAGCCAGGCACCCACCGAAATCGGCGCCTCTTCCCGGGTCTGGCTGGCAATGGTCTCGGTCTTGAGTCCGAGCCGCGCCAGGCGCAGCCCAAGGTCGGCGTCCTCGGTAACATTGAACGGGTCCCACCCCCCAACGCGGCGGAGCGCCGAGAGCCGGAAGTGGTTGCTCGTCCCACCCAGCGGCATGGGAAAGCCCAGCCGTGCCAACAGCGGCAGCATCAGCCCGAACTGCCCCGCATACTCCCCCGCAAACAGCGCAGCGATCGGGCTTTCGCGCGCATTGTCGATGGTCAGTTCGGCCTGCAGACAGTCGAGTTCGGGTCGCACGGCAAAGGTACTTGCCGCCAGCCGCAATTGCCCAGGATCGGGGATATCCTCGGCGTCATAAACTACCAGAAATGTGCCCCGCACCAATGGCAGCGCATAGTTGAGCGCCTTCGGCTTGGTGCGCGGATTCGCGTCAGGCACCACCACCAGCTCAAAGCGTGGGTCCCAGAGTTCAGCCACTGCCGCGGCCACCGTCGCACTGCTGCGCGCTTCGACGACAAAGCGGATATCCAGCTTTTCTGGAGGGTAATCGAGCTCCCGTAACGCGGTGCTCAACTGCCCCACCATCGCCGCCTCGTCGCGAAGTGGCAGCAGGATCGAGTAAACCGGGAGTTCGCTGTCCTCGAGCAGCGGAACCACCTCTTGCGCGCGCAGAGGGGCAAGAGCCGCCCAGAGGCGCAGGGCTGCGGGCAGCAACAGGATAGCACCAAGCAACGGCACCAGCACGGGTTGCGCCAGCACGGGTGCCAAGTAAGCCACAAGCAGCAGTCCGATGACCCCCAGTACAAACCCCACGCGGGCCCACTTTGAGAGATCGAGCCCGCCCGTGGCGCGGGGCCAGCGCCGCACCAGCCGCTGCCGCGCCTCATCGAGTAAGCTCGTTTGATAGTCCTCGGCGAGTTGCGCCCGAATGGCCGAGGCAGGGACCACGCACAGATGGCGCCTGAACGCCGGGTCCCGCTCAAACTGTTCCCGGAGCTTCACAAATTGCGTAAAGCGCGGTGCACTATAGACAATTTCCCGGTCGAACAATCGTGCCCTGACCGTGCGGATTTCGCCCAAAGTGTCGATGCGCTGGATGATCGGGCTGCCAGGGAGCGTATTTGGAATGCCCGGAGCAAAGGCAAGTCCAGCCCATGCCGCTGCCCGCTCCATGACCTCGGGCTCACCCAGCTCAAACCGGTTAGAGCAGTAATCCAAAGGATCGACATCGAGCTCAAGCGCGGCTTCAAGGTGACTGGTAACGTCACCACTGTGTTGCAACTGGTCGCGAAGGACATATGCCAGCAGTAGCTTTGCCTGCGACATCAGGTTCACCAATATTGATGCGATCAATAGAGAGAAAATTGTAAGCATATTAGTGACAGTGATGAGCGTGCCGTCAACTGAGAATGCGGACCTGAGGCCAGCGTGCCGCGCCTCTCGCCTTTGGCCGCGAATTGAGCGATAAGCCGGTACCTCGTTGCCGGATGCCCATGCGCGCCTTAGCCCTTGCCCTCGCCTTGTTGCTTGCCGTGCCGGCCGCAGCGCTCGCCCAGGCGCTGCCCTATCACGCCGATCCGAGCGCTCGCGAAATCGTCCCTAACCTGTCGTCGGTCCCCACAATCCGCTTTCTCACCACCGCGGACTTTCCCCCATTCAACTTCCGCGACGACAAGGGCGAACTGATTGGTTTCAATGTCGATCTGGCGCGCGCTATCTGCGCCGATCTCTCCGTCGCGTGCACGGTTCAGGCCTGGCCCTGGGAGCAGGCGGCCAAGGCACTTGAAGACAACCAGGGCGACGCGCTGATCGCCGGACTTGCCATGACACCCGAAACCGGGGCGACGTTCGATTTCTCGCAGATCTATCTCGAACTCCCCGGCCGCTTCGTCACCACCGTTGCGGCCGCCAAAGGCTTCGTGCCCTCAACGCTTGCAGGCAAGCAGGTGGCCGTGCGCAAAGGCTCCGCCCACGCCGAGTTCATGCGGCGCTACTTGCCCGATGCCAAGCTGGTCGAGTTCGACAGCGAACCCCTGGCGCTCGAGGCGGTGCAACAGGGCAAGGCCGATGCCTATTTCGGCGACGCGCTCCGCGCTGCCTTTTGGCTCAACGACAACCAGGGCTGTTGCGACTTCGCCGGTGAGCCCTATTTCCGGCCCGACCTCTTCGGTGGCGGCCTGACCATCGCCGTCCCCGCTGGCCGCGATGCCGTGCGGCTCGCCATCGACTACGGCCTGCGCCGGCTCAAGCGCTCAGGCGTCTATGATGAACTGTTCCTGCGCTGGTTCCCGGTGAGCTTCTACTAGCTCCGCCCCTGCTAGGCCTTGCGCATCCGGGCGCGGGCCGAGGCTTCGATCGCCGCTGTCACCAGCCGGTCAACCTCAAGCCGGTCGCGCACCATTTCCAGCAGCCGCAGTTCTTCCTGCGGCAATTGCACATCGACCACGGCCACCTCGACGGCGAGGGCATAGGCCGTGTCATGCAGCCGCTTCGGGATCGCGGCGAATGCCAAGTCCAGCACCCCGTCGAGGCCGGTCTTGTTGGTCTCGTCGACGGCGTCGTTGGCGACCTTTTCGAGCCGGGCAATATCGAAGCCGTCGAATACCGGTGAACGCTCGATCAGGCTGGCGATCACGGCCAGTTCGTGGTCGGAAATCCCTTCATCGGATGAAGCGGTGACGACCATCACGTAGATCAGTGCGTCCTGGGTGGACAATGCCATGGCAACCTCTGGGGCAAGCGAAGTGCCGCATACCTAAGGAGCACCGCGCCACTTGGCAAGCATTGGGGTGTGCCGCCCCAACGTGCCGCCCCAACGTGCCGCCCCAACGTGCCGCCATTGACGGGACGTTACGCGTGGTGCAATTGAGCGGCCTTCCAGACCTCCATAGCCCAAGGCCTTTGCCGTGTCCGCACCGCTGCCGACCCTCGACCCCGCCTTCTTCGACGCCGCACAAACGGCGCGCGCCTGGCCGTTCGAGGAAGCGCGGAAAATCGTCGCGCGGCTGCAGCGTACCGGCAAGACCGAGGCGCTGTTCGAAACCGGCTACGGCCCCTCGGGCCTGCCGCATATCGGCACCTTTGGCGAAGTGGCGCGCACCACCATGGTGCGGACCGCCTTCCGTCTACTGACCCGCGACGAGATCCCGACCCGGCTGCTGTGCTTTTCTGATGACATGGACGGGATGCGCAAGATCCCGGAAAACGTCCCCGATCGCGCCGCGCTCGAACCTTACGTGCAGATGCCGTTGACCGCGGTGCCGAACCCGTTTGGTGGCGACTACAAGAGCTTTGGCGACCACAACAACACCATGTTGCGGCGCTTCCTCGATACCTTCAATTTCAACTACGAATTCGCCAGCGCCACCGAATACTACAAGGCTGGCAAGTTCGACCCAATCCTGCTGCGCGCCGCCGAGCGCTACGACGAGATCATGGCGGTGATGCTCCCCACGCTCGGGCCGGAGCGGCAGGCGACCTATTCGCCGTTCCTGCCGATCTCGCCGCAAAGTGGCCGCGTGCTCTACGTGCCGATGAAGCACGTCGATGCCAAGGCGGGCACCATCACCTTCGACGATGAGGATGGCACCGAGACCACCCTGCCGGTGACCGGCGGGCATGTGAAGCTGCAGTGGAAGCCGGATTTTGGCATGCGCTGGGCTGCACTTGGCGTCGATTTCGAAATGTTCGGCAAGGACCACCAGACCAACGCCCACATCTACGACCAGATCTGCCGTATCCTCGGTGGTGTGGCGCCCGAGCACTATGTCTATGAACTGTTCCTCGACGAGAACGGCCAGAAGATCTCGAAGTCCAAGGGCAATGGCCTGACCATCGATGAGTGGCTGACCTATGCCTCGCCCGAGAGCCTCGCGCTTTACATGTTCCAGAAGCCGCGGGTGGCCAAGCGCCTCTATTTCGACGTCATCCCGCGCGCCGTCGACGACTACTACCAGTATGTCGCGAGCTATAGCGGCCAGGACGCCGTGGCGGCGCTCGACAACCCGGCCTTCCATATCCACTCGGGCAAAGTGCCCGTGCTCGATATGCCGGTCAGTTTCGGGCTGCTGCTCAACCTCGCGTCCGCTTCCAATGCGCATGACGTCTCGGTGATGTGGGGCTACCTCAGCCGTCGCATGCCGGGCGTGACGGCTGCGACCAATCCAGAGCTCGACCGGCTCGCTGCCTATGCCGTGCGTTACTTCCAGGACGAGGTGCTGCCCACCAAGAGCTTCCGCGCACCCACCGACAAGGAACGAGCCGCCCTGCAGGACCTTGCCGATCAGCTCGAAGGCCAGGACGCCCTCGGCCACAAGGAACTGCAGGATATCGTCTATGCCGTGGGCAACGGGCACCAGTTCGTGCCGCTGCGCGACTGGTTCGGCGCCATCTACGAAGTGCTGCTCGGCGCTGAACAAGGTCCGCGCTTCGGCTCGTTCATCGCGCTCTATGGCGTTCCGGAGACCCGCAAGCTGATCGCAGATGCGCTCGCCAGCAGGCTGATCAAGTCTTAGCGACGGGATCGGCTCGATTTTCATCGGCTTTGGGCCGGAAGGATTTGGAGAGGCCGTGATAGAGCCGCTCCTTGCAAACGATTGCGGCTACGCCCTCGGCGATGAGCGCGGTTGCAAACAACGCCAGTAACATGGCGTGGCTATCGGTCATCTCCATGATGATGATGACCGATGTCAGCGGAGCCCGGACCACACCAACGAAATAAGCGGTCATGCCGATGAGCGCGATCGCCCCCGGCGGCATGCCGCCGAATAGTGGTGCCAGGAGCCCGCCGAGACCTGCGCCGACCGAAAGCGACGGCGCAAAGATACCGCCCGGAATGCCGCTGATAGCCGTGGCGAGGGTCGCGAGGAATTTGGAGGGCGCGAACCATATCGGCTGTGAGGCACCTTCAATGAGAGTTCGCGCCGGCTCGTACCCGGTTCCCCAGGTTGAGCCCGTTGCAATCCCGATGATTGCAACGATCACACCGCAAGAGGCGGCGAACAGCACCGGATGACGCCGCACCGGTCCAAGTATCTTTGCGGTGCCGGTGGCAACAAACAGCACAACCCGCGAAAACAGAGCACCACCGATCCCGCCAATGACTGCGACAATCGGAATGACCAACAGGCCCGACTGGATCGACAACGTCTCATGCTGAGCGCCGAAATAGACGTAGTCGCCTGCGAGCCCGAGGCTAACGAGACCCGCAATCATCACCGCGGCCATCACCAACAGCGTCAGCCGCTGCTCATAGGCAGATGCCAGTTCCTCGACCGCAAAAGCGATACCGGCGAGGGGCGTATTGAACGCGGCGGAAACGCCTGCAGCGCCACCTGCAATCACCACTGCCGCGGACAGCGGCACGCCAAACAGCCGATGAACCGCGGTCATCAAGGCTGCGCTGATCTGAACCGTCGGCCCCTCGCGGCCCGATGATGCCCCCAGCAGCAGGCCAGCAATTGTCATCACGAGCTTGAACGCAGCCGTCTTCAACGACAGCATGGGTGACAGCTCCGGCTGGTGGAACTGGGCAGCGCCAATCACCTGCGGAATACCGGATCCCCGCGCGTCTGGCGCGCAACGGCGGGTCAGCCAAACGAGGGCGGCAAAGCCGCATGGCGTCAGAAAAAGCGTCGTCCAACTGAACGAGACAGCAAATCCCGCGAAAGCGCGCTGCGCAGCGTCCGCCATGTAGGCAAAGGCGAGCGCTACCAGTCCAATCAGGATCGCACCTGTAAGGGTTGCGACACGGCGACGAAACGTCTGTGCTAGTGCCGCCGAGCGGGTCATTGTCTGGGCCTGTCTGCTGTACATGTCGCTGCAATGCGTCACTCATGCGGCAAGCGTCAACCCGCAACGACAGTCAGACGCAAAGCCATTGAGGCTGTCGCAACCGCGTAGGTCTCAATGCCCTGTCGGTATGAGCCGTTGGCGGAAATACACAACGCGCTGGGTTTCAACAAAGCCGAGCGCGCTGTGCATGTTGTGGCTGTCGAGATTGTCGATCTCCGCGTCGGACGCGAACTCGCTGCACCCCTTGCTGCGCACCCAGTCTGCTGCCGCCGCGACCAGCGCCCGTGCGACGCCAAGCCGCCGAGCCTCCGGGCGCACGAAAATGCCTTCGAGAAAGCCCACCGGCGACGTATCGCAACCGTTGACGTAGTCGCGGCGGATCGCCGCTTCGGCAAAGCCGACGGCGCGTTCATCAGCACCTCGTGCTATGACGCAGAGCAGGTCGTCAGAGACGCGGATTGCCTCCATCTCACCCGGGTGGTCGTCGGGGCTCCCTGGCCACAACAGCGTCCGCAGTTCAAGCCAGTCGTCCCGATCTGCGGGACCCGCTTCTGCTATCCGCGGCGCTGCCTGGGGCATGCTCACTGGCTCGCCCAGATGATCCGCCCCATGCCCTCGATATCTTTGGCCTCGATGATCCGGGGCGCGTGCGCGGCATTGAGCGAGTGCAGTTCCACCTGCTTGGCGGTCTGCCGGTGGAGGATCTTGACCAGCACTTCGCCATCGCGCGTGCGCACCACCACACGGTCGCCACGGCGCGCCTGCGCGGTGGGCGACACCACGATGATGTCGCCATCGCGATACAACGGCAACATGGAATCGCCCGACACTTCAAGCGCGTAGCTGCCATCCTCGGTGGCCGACGGCAGCGGCACCTCATCCCAGCCCTGGCCCATCGGGAACCCGGCGCTGTCGAAAAATCCACCGGACCCCGCCTGCGCGAGGCCTAGCAACGGCACCGACGGGCGCGCCATTTCAGATGGCACCTGCAGATAGGCGCCGCCGCTGCTGAGGAACGCGTCAAAGCTCTCCCCCGTCGCCTCCAGCACCTTGGCAACGCTCTCGGTCGAGGGCCAGCGCTCGCGCCCATCCTTGCTGACCCGCTTGGATTTGTTGAACGCAGTGGCATCGAGACCGGCAAGCCGCGCCAGCGCCGAGGCCGACAGGCCATGGCGCTCCGCAACCGCGTCGATCGCGTTCCAGATGTCGATATGCGAGACCATGCGGAGGCGCGAACTCCTCAGAGGAAATTTGTCTCGACGGAGACACAAGTCCTATCTAGCCGACCGCGTTCCGCACGTAAAGCCGCGCGCTGAACTTGTGATCATTTAGGCAAGTCACTAGGGTCCGCCCGAACCCCAAATCGGGGTGCTCTCAACTGGTCGCACCGATGCAGCATCCTAACAATATCTACAAGGTCACCACGGGCGCCGTGTTCGAGGCGTCCCGCGCAGCAGGCCGATTCCTGGGCATGCCGGTGGACCACGCCGATGGGTACCTGCATTTTTCGACGGCTGATCAGTTACGTGAAACGCTGCGGCTCTACTTTGCGGGCGAGGCAGATCTTGTGCTGTTCGCGGTGGCGAGCGCCGATGTCTCCGGCGCGCTCCGTTGGGAGCCCTCACGCGGCGGGCAACTCTTCCCGCATCTGTTTGGCGACCTGCCGATGGGCCTCGTTGGAAACACGGCGACCATCTCGGTGGCAGCCGATGGCAGCGTCACGCTTCCGGAGTGGGTGAAATGATCCTTTCAGGCCTCTCGCCCTTCCTGAAGCTGCCGCTGCTGCAGAACCTCTCGCGTGAGGCGCTGCTGAAGATGGACCCGGAGATCGCCCATGGCGCCACCATCAGCGCTCTGCGGCTCGGTCTGGCACCCGAGCAGGACGGGGCTGATCCGCCCGAACTGAAGACCAGTCTGTGCGGGCTCGACCTCGCCAATCCGGTCGGCATGGCTGCCGGCTTCGACAAGAATGCCGAAGTGCCCAAGCCATTGGCACGTATGGGGTTTGGCATGGTCGAAGTGGGCACCGTCACGCCGCGCCCGCAGACCGGCAACCCCAAACCGCGGCTGTTCCGCATCGCCGCAGCCGAAGGCGTCATCAACCGCATGGGCTTCAACAATGAAGGCCACGAGGCCGCCTTCCAGCGGCTGAAGGGCGCCCATGTCGGCGCTGTACTGGGCGTCAATATCGGGGCCAACAAGGACTCCGAGGATTTCGTCGCCGACTACGTCAAGGGCGTCATCCGCTTTGCTGAAGTCGCCGACTATCTCACGATCAACGTCTCCTCGCCCAATACGCCTGGCCTCCGCAATCTCCAGGCCGACGAGGCGCTGACGCGGCTGCTGGCAGCGGTGCTGAAAGCGCGCTCCAAAGCCAAGGTGCGGGTGCCGGTGCTGCTCAAGATCGCGCCCGATCTCGATGAGCGCCAGCTCGATGATATCGCGCGGGTGGTGCTCGCCAGCGACCTCGACGGGCTGATCATCTCCAACACCACGCTCAGCCGCGATCCGGTGCTGGGCATGCAGAATGCCAATGAAACCGGGGGGTTGTCCGGCAAGCCGCTGTTCAACCTCTCGACGCAGCGGCTCGCCCTGATGCGCCAGCGGGTGGGGAAGTTGCCGATCATCGGGGTCGGTGGCATCCATTCGCCCGAAAGCGCGGTCGCGAAGTTCCAAGCCGGCGCCGATGCGATCCAGCTCTACTCGGCACTGGTCTTCGGCGGGCTCGATCTGCTCGAGCGTATCAAGCGCGGTCTGACAGCAGCAGTGCGGGCGGAAGGCGCAACCTCTGTATCGCAACTGACCGGCAAGAAGACAGACGACTGGGCAGCAGGCCGGGCGTCTCTCTAAGCGAAGAGCGCCGCCTTGCGCTTATCGAGCGCCAGCCAGTAGATCATCGCCCGGGCGGTGAAGAAGATGTGGATGGCCATCCACAGCCCTGTATTGCCAAACAGCGGCTGCAGTGCGACGGCCGAAGCCAGAAACACCAGCAGCGCCAGGACCATGCCGTTGCGCATCACCACATTCAGCGTCACGCCGACGAGAATTCCGTCATAGACGAAGGCGGGCATGCCGGTGATCGATGAGAGCGCTGCGATCCAGAGGAAGCCGCGCGCATATTCGCGGACCGGTTCGCTCGTGGTCATGAAATCGATGATGTACCACCCGGCCGCAAACCAGATCAGCGCCAGCATGATGGCAATCAGCGCGCCCCAGCGGAACGCAAGGCCGTAGGCGCGATCGAACGCGGGGCGCCAATTCGCCCCCACTGCCTTGCCGCACAATTGCTCGGCTGCCTGTGCCACGCCATCGAGAAAAAACCCGGAAAGCATGAGGAAGTTCAGCAGGATAGCGTTTGCCGCCAGCGGCACGGTGCCCATCCGCGAGCCCTGCGCGGCGAAATAGCCATAGACCGCCATCAACGCCATTGACCGGATCATCAGGTCGCGGCTGAGCCCGAACATGCGGCGGAGCGCCGTGGCATCGAGCAGGTCGACCGGCAGAAGTTGCGTGACCAACTGCCCGAACCCGCCGAAATGGCGGATCACGAGCACAAGCCCCACCACGCAGGCAGCGGCGTCGCCCACCAGCGTTCCCATCGCCACACCGGCGACGCCAAGGCCGGCACCGTAGACGAGACTGATCGAGAGCACGATATGGGTGCAGTGGATCAGCAGTTGCAGCAGCATGCCGGTGCGGGCCTGTGCGCGGCCATAGAACCAGCCCAGCAGCGCGTAGTTCACCAACGCGAACGGCGCTGCCCAGATACGAACATGGAAGTAGTCCGCGAACGCCGACTGCACCTCCGGATCAGGTGAGATGGCAAGATTAGCGAGGAAAAACAACGGTCCGGCCAGAGCGATCATGGCGAGGCCGACCAGCACGCCAATCGCGATGGCCCGTGCGGCGTGCAGCAATCCATCCCGCCGGTCACGCGCGCCAACCGCCTGAGCGGTGAGGCCGGCCGTACCGGTGCGGAGGAAATAGGCCAGCGAAAACACGAAGTCGAAGACCAGCGCGCCGATCACTACGCCGCCCAGAAGCGCCGCGTCACCGAGCCTCCCGATAACCGTGATGTCCACGAGGCCCGCCAGCGGCTCGGTGATGAAGGCCACCGAGGCGGGGAGGGCTATAGCCCACAGGTCGCGGGAGCGGACCTCGAAAGGGTAGGTGGGCCGGGTCAAGTCAGCGCTCGACGACGAGGTCGATGGCGAGGTCGGCGCGTGGGCGCGACCGATGGATGAGATCATAGTTCGCGAGGTCAACCCGTTCGATATGCTCGCGATTTCGCTCTTCGGAGAACAGGCCTTCCTCCGCGTGGCGGTGCATCAACCGGGCCCGCACCAACTCGCGCGGCACATCGATGAACACGGAGAGATCGAGCAGCGGTTTGATCTGCCACCAGGGGGAGTTGGCGAGCAGCAGGTAATTGCCTTCGACAACCAATAGCCTTGCCTCTGAACGGATTATGAACGCGTTCTGGACCACGTCCTCGATCTTGCGCGAGTAGCCCGGCCCATGCACCGGACCGGTCGCCGCTTTAAGGGTCGCAAGAAAGCTCGCGAACGCTGCGCCCTCGAACGTGTGTGGAGCGCCCTTGTCCTTGACGGTGCCCAATTGCTCGAGCTTGGCGTGCAGCATGTGGAAGCCATCCATCGGCACATAGGCGGCGATGCCGGGTTGGGTGGCATTGACGCGATCGACCAGTTGCGTCGCAAGCGTCGACTTGCCGACCCCCGGCCCGCCAGTGAGGCCGATAGCGACGCGCCCCGCATGCGCAGCCAGCAGCGCCACGGCGCGCTCGGTCAAATAGGTGAGCGCAGCCTCGGGTGTGAGGCTGAGAGCCAGTTGCTCGTTGTCGTTCATGCAATTCCTCCGACAGGCAGTCTACTACGGGATTTCGACCCGGGGGCAAATGACCACAAGTACGCAGAGGCTTGCCGCATAACGCTGACGTCACCATAATGTGCACAAATAGGGAACATCCTTTGCCTCTCTACCCCCAGATCGTTGACTGGTTTGCGCAGAAAGGCTGGGCGCCGCGCGCGCATCAGCTCGATATGCTGGAAGCCACAGAAGCGGGGGCTTCGGCGCTGCTGATCGCGCCGACCGGGGCCGGGAAGACCCTGGCGGGGTTTCTGCCCACCCTGAATGACTTGATCGCCAACCCGATGCCGGGCCTCCACACGCTCTATCTGTCGCCCTTGAAGGCGCTGGCGGTGGACGTGCAGCGTAACCTGATGACGCCAATCGGCGAGATGGGGCTGCCGATCCGGGTCGAGGCGCGGACAGGTGACACGCCCGCCTCGCGGCGGCAGCGTCAGCGCTACGACCCGCCCGCGATCCTTCTGACCACGCCCGAGCAGCTGGCGCTGCTCTTGAGCCATCCGGATGCGGCAACGCTGTTCGGCTCGCTGCGGCGGGTGGTGCTCGACGAACTCCACGCGCTTGTGACCAGCAAGCGCGGCGAGTTGCTGTCGCTGGGGCTGGCCCGCCTGACGACCCTCGCGCCGCAGTTGCGCATCACGGCGCTGAGCGCCACCGTCGCCCGGCCCGATCTCTTGCGCGACTGGATCGGCAACCTGTTGCCAAGCTCCGAGACGCGGCTGCTCTCTGCCAGCGGCGGCGCGCGGCCCAATATTGCGATCCTCAAGAGCGAGGAGCGCGTCCCCTGGGCCGGCCACTCGGCGCAATACGCCATCCCCGAACTCTATGAGACGATCAAGCAGCACCGAACCACGCTGCTCTTCGTCAACACCCGCTCGCAGGCCGAAATGCTGTTCCAGGAGCTGTGGCAGGCCAATGAGGAAATGATCCCCATCGCCATGCATCACGGCTCGCTGGCGGTCGAGCAGCGGCGCAAGGTCGAGGCGGCGATGAGCGAGGGGCGGCTCCGCGCCGTGGTCTGCACCTCTACCCTCGATCTCGGCATCGACTGGGGCGACGTCGATCTCGTGGTCCAGATCGGCGCCCCCAAGGGCGCCTCGCGCATGCTGCAGCGCATCGGCCGCGCCAATCACCGGCTCGACGAGCCCTCAAAGGCGCTGTTCGTTCCCTCCAACCGCTTCGAGGTACTCGAATGCGAGGCGGCGCTCGAGGCGGTTGAACGCGGCGACCAGGATAGCGAGGACCCAGTCTCGGGCGGTCTTGATGTGCTGGCCCAGCACATATTGGGCATGGCCTGCGCGGCGCCGTTCGAGCCGGTGGCCCTGCACGAGGAAATCTGCCGGGCCTGGCCCTATCGAGACCTGAGCTGGGAGCAGTTCGAGCGGGTGGTCGATTTCGTCGCCACCGGCGGCTATGCGCTCCGCGCCTACGAGCGCTACGCCAAATTGAAGCGCACCGAAGACGGCAAGTTCCGCATCTCTAATCCCGGCATTGCCCAGCAATATCGGTTGAACATCGGCACCATCGTTGAAGAAGCGATGGTCAAGGTGCGGCTGGTGCGGGGCAGGGGCTTCACCAAGGGCGCCACCACCGGCCCGATCGGCCGGGGTGGTCGCGTTCTGGGGGAAATGGAAGAGTACTTCTTCACCACTCTCACCAAGGGCGACACCTTCCTCTTCGGTTCCGAGATCGTCGCATATGAGGGCATGGTCGAGACCGAAGCCTATGTCAGCCGGTCCCAGGGCAAGGACCCGAAAATCCCCTCCTACATGGGCGGCAAGTTCCCGCTCTCGACCTTCCTCGCCGAAGGCGTGCGGAAGCTCCTCGCTCACCCCGACCAATGGCACCTCTTGCCCGATCAGGTGAGCGACTGGCTGCGCCTGCAGCAGGAGGTTTCGCTCCTGCCGCAGCCGGAGTCCTTGCTCGTCGAGACCTTTCCCCGCGGCGCGCAGAACTACCTCATCTGCTACCCGTTCGAGGGCCGGCTCGCCCACCAGACGCTGGGCATGCTGTTGACCCGGCGTCTGGAGCGGGCGCGTGCGCGGCCGCTGGGTTTCGTGGCATCCGACTATTCGCTCGCCATCTGGGGGCTGGGCGATATGGGCGCGCTGATCCGCACCGGTCGTCTCTCGCTCGATGACCTGTTCGACGAGGACATGCTGGGCGACGATCTCGAGGCGTGGCTGGATGAAAGCCAGCTGATGCGCCGCACCTTCCGCAACTGCGCCATCATCGCCGGCCTGATCGAACGGCGGCATCCGGGCAAGGAAAAGACCGGGCGGCAGATCACTGTGTCATCCGATATCATCTACGACGTGCTGTACCAGCACGAGCCCGATCACATCCTGATTCAGGCGACGCGGCGCGATGCGGCGCGCGGGCTGCTCGATATCGAAAGGCTGGGGCACATGCTGTCGCGGATCAATGGGCACATCGTGCACAAGCCGCTCGACCGAATCTCGCCTTTGGCGGTACCGGTACTTCTGGATATCGGCAAAGTGCCGGTCGACGGCGAGGCGCGCGAGAGCGCCATGGCCGACGCCGCCGACGAGCTGATCAGAGAGGCGATGGGACGCAATTGACGTCGAGATGGGCGACAGCCGCAAGCCTGCAGCCGGAGGCAGAGCCAGAAGCCGTGCTGCTGAACTTTGCCGGACAGAGTTTTGAAGCCTTGCCATCCGGCGCCCTCTACTGGGCCGCCGAGCAGGCGCTGCTGGTCGCTGACCTCCATCTCGAAAAGCTGTCGTCCTTCGCTCGCCGCGGCAGCCTGCTGCCCCCCTATGATACCGCCATGACGCTGAAGCGGCTCGAAGCCGACCTTGTCGCCACTGGCGCCGCCGAAGTGATCGCGCTGGGCGACAGTTTTCACCGCGACGTGGGCGCGACAACGCTGCTCGACGCCGATCGCCTGCGGCTCGACATGCTGATGGGCTGGGCGCGCTGGACCTGGATATCCGGCAACCATGACCGGGCGCCGCATGCGCTGGGTAGCACCGGCATCACGGTGCTCGAGCGCTCCGGGCTGACGCTCACCCATGAGCCGAGGCGCGGCACGCGCGGGCTGGTGGGCGGGCATCTTCACCCTGCTGCGCAGGTAAGCATTAACGGCCGTTCGGTGCGGCGGCCCTGCTTTGTCCATGATAACCAGACCCTGGTGCTGCCCGCCTATGGCGCCTCGACCGGGTCGCTCAACATTTTGTCCCCCGCCTTTCTCGATTTGTTTGACTGGTCAGCGCTCGAAGTCGCGATGATCGGCCGCGGCAAGGTCTACCCGGTGAGCCCCAGGCGGCTCGTCGCCGGGTACGACGGGTACTAAGGCCGCAACGGAGCATTTTATGATCACTATTCGCCCGGTCGCTGCAGCGGACCTTGACGCCTGCTACGAGATTGCTCTCAAGACCGGCGATGCCGGCAAGGATGCCACGGCGCTCCACAGCGACCCCAAACTGATCGGCCACCTCTACGTGGCGCCCTATGCGGTGCTGGAGCCCCGGCTGGCCATGGTGGCCGTCGATGACGAAGGCGTTGCCGGGTATCTCGTCGGGGTCACCGACACACTGGCCTTTCAGGCGCGGCTCGCCCGCGAGTGGTGGCCGGAGTTGCAGGCGCAATACGCCCCACCGGCAGGCGAGGGCGCGCCATGGACTGCCGCCGACACTGCCTACATCCACCAGATCCGCCACCCCGAACGGGCGCAGCCCGAAGTGGTGGCGCACTACCCCGCCCACATGCACATGAACCTTCTGCCCCGCCTGCGCCGGCAGGGCGTCGGCACGCGTCTGATGCAGGCCTGGCGCGAGGCCGCCGGTGACGCTGGCCGCAAGACCCATGTCGGCGTCAGCCGCACCAACCCCGGCGGCCGCGCCTTCTGGGAAAGCCAGGGCTTCCGCGAACTGATCTACCCAAGCCTCGCGGAGACTGGCGCGCTGTGGATGGGCGCCGACTGGTAGGGACTGCGACCTCAGGTCAGGTTCGCCAGGCGCCTCTCTGACGAGCGCCCCTCAGGCTAGTCAGTACTGTCTGTCGCCTGCCGCTTGAATGTCTGTCTTGCTTGTCATACATTTCCGACAAACAGGACATGTATGACAATGAAGACGGTGAGCGTTCGGATAGACGATGACGTCAAGCAGCGCTGGGCTGAGCTTGCCAAGGCGCACGGCTTGAACCCAAGTCAGCATATGCGAGACGCAATCATAGATCGGTTGGAAGAGCTTGAGGACTATTACGTCGTCAAAGAGCGGCTTTCGAAGCCGTATGAGACAATCCCGGATGACGAGGTATGGAAAATTCTCGGGCTGACTCCAAGTGCCGACCAGGGTTGAGTGGCACAGAAAGGCCCTGGAGGATCTGACGCACCTCGATACCAAGGTGCAGGAGCGTATTCGCCGAACCGTGGCTGACCTTAAACTAGTGGACGACGCCCGCCAAAGGTTGGTTCCGTATTCTGAAAATCTAGCCGGCTTCTGGAAGCTCCGGGTTGGGGACTACCGGCTGGTTTGTGAACTGGAGCGAGATGACCGGGGACAGTTCGTTCTGGTGGTTCACGTCGTCCATCGCCGCGAGGCCTACCTTGCCCGCAACGTCCGTCTGATCAAGCGGCGCAGCGAGGACTAGTCTCTACCGCTTGAACACCACGCCACCGAGCCAGCCGACGAACAGCGCCAGCACCACGCAAACCAACCCGTAAAGCAGCGGGAACTGGCGGGCGGATTGGCCGAGGAAGCGTTCGAAGCCAATCTTCCTGACCGAAAATCCATCGGTCTTTTCAGCAATCAACTGCTTGTCTTTGAAGAGATACGAGTGGGCGATATAGGCGCCGGGAGGCGCGTCACCGGGAAGGCTCACCTGGGCGAAGTAGAACGTGTCGGAGCGGAACACCACCGCCTGCTCGTTGAGCTTGAACTGGCCCTTTTGCTGCATCAGCCGCACCAGCTCGCTGCCGAACACCAGCGAGTTCCACCAGCCGGCCTTGGCCGAATAGCGCGCCTGGTTTTCGAGCGGGATCTCGCGCTCGGCCAGCGTCACCTTGTCGGTGATGTCGTCGATATGGGTGTCGGACAGCACCTGGTAGAACGAGGGGAAGGCCTCGAACGTCACTTCGGCGGTATTGAGCCAGATGCCGAACTCGTTAGTCTTTCGCCGTGCCACCCGGTTCTGCAGCGGGCCGGTGACGGTGATGATCATGTGGAACGGGCCGGACACAGCCTCTGTGGACCCCGCCTCGGGCTCGATCGAGCCGAACAGCGTCAGCGTTTCGCCAGTAAAACTAGAGGTGATGGCCACTTCTTCGCGGCTGACCTGCGAGATGATCTGCTGCGCGCCCGCAGGGAGCACCAGCACAAGCATCAATCCGGCCGCCAGGAGAAGCCTCATCTCAGCCCCCCGACCCCAGCACAGCCGTCGAATAGGCATCTGACGGAGCAAGGATCAGCGACAGGCCGAAGCGGATCGCCACCGCAAGCACAAGCAGTGCCAGGAGCGCGCGTAACTGCTCACCGCGCAGGTATTTGCCGGCCGAGGCGCCAAACTGAGCCCCGATCGTGCCACCGACCATCAGGCAGAAGGCGAGCAGGATATCGACGCTCTGGCTCGAAACGGCATGGAGGATGGTCGTTGCCGCCATCATCGCCACCACCTGTAGGAGCGAGGTGCCGATCACCATGTTGCCGGGCACCCGCAACAGGTAGACCAGCGCCGGCACGAGGATAAAGCCGCCGCCGATGCCCAACAGCGAGCCAACAAAGCCGATCGCCACGCCAAGCACGATCACCGGGATGACGCTGATGTAAAGCCGCGAGCGTTTGAAGCGAATGCGGAGCGGCAGGCCATGGAACCAGTTGTGCTGGTTGGGCAGCTTTTCGCGCACCACGATGCCGGCGCGGCGCTTGAGGATGGAGCGCACCGCCTCGATCATCATCAGCGTACCGACAAAGCCCAGCAGCACCAGAAAGCCCACGGAAATGACCAGATCGAGCTGGCCATTGGCGCGCAGCACCTGGAACGTCGCGACGCCGCCGAAGGCGCCTAGTACACCTGAGAGCACCAAATAGAGCGCCAGATGCAGGTCAATCAGCCCGCGTCGGTAATAGCTCAACGCCCCGGATGTTGAGGCCGCGACCACTTGGCCGGTTACCGAGGCGACCGCCACCGGAGCCGAGACGCCGGAAAAGATCAGCAGCGGGGTCAGCAGGAACCCACCGCCCACCCCGAACAGACCCGACAGAAATCCCACTGCCCCGCCGACCCCCACGAGGAAGAACAGGTTCATCGAAAGTTCGGCGATCGGCAGATAGATCTGCAACGGCTCGGGTCCAGCGCTAGAGCAGTTCCGGGCCTAGCGGGATGCGGCGTCGGAATTGCGACAATTGCGAAGAGTCAGTCGAGCTTTAGCAGCAATTTACGAAGGGGACGTTGCCAGCCAGCAGATTACACCGGCTGGCTGCCAAGCACGGCGAGGAGGCGCGGATTGACCGTGCCGGTCTCGTTCATGCCGGTCGCGCGCTCAAACGAGCGAATGGCGTCAGCGGTCTTCGGGCCGGCAACCCCATCGGGCACGCCGATATCGTAGCCGAGGAGGCCGAGGACGGTCTGCACGCCCTTGACCACGGCGATCGTGGCGATCGGCGCGCCGGGATCGAAGTTCGTCGTCCAGGTGCCGATCGGGGCAAAATTGGCGACGAGGTCGATGCTGATCGGCTTCCAGGCGGCGACTTCACCATTGAGGCGCTGCACGGTCTGTGCGTCGAGCGAGGCAGCGATATCGTCGCGCGCCTTGGCCGCATCCTTGTCGCCCTTGGCGGCAGCGAGCGAGAACCACTTGTAGGAGACTTCGAGGTTCTGCGTGACGCCGAGACCACGGGCATAGAGCATCCCGAGGTTGAACTGGCTGTCCTTCATGCCACGGTTGGCGGCTTCTTCGAACCACTTGGCGGCAGCGTCGAACTGCTGCGTTCCGAGCCCGCCACCGGCATAGAGCGCGGCGAGATTGTGCATCGCCATGCGGTTGCCCGCTTCGGCGGCGCGCTGATACCACAGGCGAGCCTGCGCCAGATCCTTTTCGACGCCATCGCCATGTTCGTAGAGGTTGCCGAGCCGGTATTGTGCCGGAGCAAAGCCCTGGCTGCCGGCCCGCTCGTACCAGATCGCGGCCGACTTCAGGTCCTCGGGCACGGCGCGGCCTTCGGTGTAGATCGCGGCGATCTCGAACTGCGCGCGCGCATCGCCACTGGCGGCGGCCTTGCGAAGCGAGTCCGGCCCGAGCGCCTCGGGCGGCATTTCGACCTGCACCGGGCTTTCGAGCGCCCCGGGAAGCGGCGCGACGTCGCTGGAAAGACTTGCGACTTCTGTCGCGTTCGGGTCGGCCGCTGCAACTTCTGTCGCAGCCACAAAGGCCGAATTGAGCGCCGGCATCTTGGCGGCCGGAACAAACCCCTGCGCGGCCGACGGGTCGATCGAACCGGTGGTCAGCGTATCGACCATCGGGATCTTGCGCGGCTCAGTGGCGATAGCGCCGGCCTGTTCGGCCATCGGGGTGGCGGTCAGCGCAGCGTCGCTGACAGTCTGCGCGGTGCCGTCTGCGGCGGTGTCGCCGCTCGGACCCTCGAGGCGCTTGTTGACCAGGTAGATCGCGCCGCAGGCGAACACGGCGAGCATGGCGGCCAGAATGATCGGGCGGCGGTGGCGCAAGAGGAAGCTTTCGCCTCCGGCGTCAGCCGCTAGGCTTGCGGCAGCGGTGTCCATGGCATCGAGCGACACCAGCGACGGCTCGGGCGCCGCCGGCAGCACACGCGGAGCGGCATCATCGGGCTGCCAGGCGGTGGGGGCGGGCTTATCGCCAGCAAGCTTGCGCTGCGGCTTGACCGGCTTCTCCTTGACCGGCTTGGCGGGCTTTTCTGCCTTGACCTTGGGAGCAATGGCCGGAGGTGCGGGCACGGGCTCGACCGGCTTCATCTCGGACGATTTGGCTTCAGCCGCGATGCGGGTGGCGTTGAAGCGGGCGAAGGCTTTGCCGATCAGCGTGTTTTCGGCCGCAGCGATCACGGGCTTTGCGCCGCTGGTCTGGCGCACAGCGCGGCGGTGCGCCTCGATGAAGGTGCTGCGTGAGGGCGGGGGCGGCGTATCTTCGGCCGGCTTGACGCTGGGCGCCGAAGGGGCAGCGGCGGCGGCAAAGCTCTCCACCACCTGCTCAAGGCTCGAGCGCGGCTGCGGCGGGCGCTCGATCGAGGCGGGGTCGAACACCGGACGTGCCGGGACGGCAGCCGGTGCATCGTCGAGGCCGGGATGGCGGGGGCGCGCTGTGGCGAAGGGATCGGGAATGATCGCCTGCGGCATCGGATCGCCGAACGGCTTGTCGCGCAGTGGCGCTTCGAGTGACGGGTTGGCCGGCATCGCATCACGGCGCGGGGCCGGGCTGGCGATGAGGGACGCTGCGGCGTCTTCGCTCTCGATCCAATCGAGCAGCGGGGCCAGCGGATCATCGACTTCTGCTACCGGCTCGACAGTCGGAGCGACGAGCGGTGCGGCCGCGGTCAAAGCTGTCGATTGAGCCGGCGCCGTCGAAACCGGTGTTGTCGCTTCCGGCTGCACCAGCGAGGCTTCGATGCGCTGCAGGCGCTCGCTGACTTCACGGATGGTGGAGTTCAGCGCCGAGATGTCTTCGCTCGGGCCTTCCTTGGCGGCCGAGGCCATGATGCGGGACACGCGCTTTTCGATCTCGGCATATTCGGGCTCACCAAAGACTGGGGCGGCCAAAGCCTCGGCGCGCGCCACCACTTCTGAGGTGCGCAGCGCCACGAGGTCGGCGAGTTCGGAGAGGTCCGGCCCGCGATCGGCGGGTTGCGAATAGAGCTTGGCAAGGCCGGTGAGTTGTTCGCCGGTCTGGTCCATGCGCGCCACCAGCTGGCGCACCTGGGCTTCGAGCTGCGCGGTACTGATCTCGGCTGGGCGCTCGCCCACCTTGTCGCTGAGATCGCCGATCTTCTGCTCGAGCGCGGCAAAGCGTGGCTCGATCGCTTCGGCCACCGCGCTGCGCAGCGCGCCGACGTCGAGCTGCAATCCACCCACTTCGGGGCTGTGGTTCTCCATGTCCGAAATGCGGACATTGAGCGCATCGATCAGCTCGATCAGCCCCTGCGGCTGCTGCTGCGGCGCCTTCATGGCGGCGGCAATCCTGCCCAACTGCTCGGTGATGTTGTCGATCTCAGCCGCCGGCAAGGCGACGGCCTGCTCGATGGCATCGATCCGGTCATAAATATTGCGCACGCCCGCTTCGATGGCGGTCATGCCGGATTTGAGGTCGCCCTCGGCAGCCGCCTTGTTGCTGTCGACGCGGTTGACGAATTCCACCTGCAGATCGGCCAGCCGGCCCACCGTCGCGGTGACATCGTCAAAGCGTTGCGTCAGGCCAGTGGTATCGCTGCGGCTCGCATACTGCATCTGCAGTTCAGCCAGCCGCGCCACGGTGGCGCTCACATCGTCGAGCCGCTGGTTAAGCCCGCTGGTGTCGGACTTGGCAGCCGACTGCACCTGGAGATCGGCGAGCCGGCCGACCGTGGTCGCCACATCGTCGAGCCGGCGCGTCAGCACTTCCACATCGACCTGCGGCCCCTGCGTCATCAGCTTGGCGAGGCCCGCGATCTGGCCTTCGAGGCGCTTGACCTGCCCGGTTTCACCGACCGCTCCTGCGAGCAGTTCGACGACATGCGAGAGCTGGCCGACCTGATCGGCGATCTCCTTGACGTTGGCGGTCTGGCCCTTGGACTGGACGCGCAACTCGCCTTCGAGCCGTTCGAGCCGCTCGGAAATTCCGCCGACAGCGCGTGCCAGCTCGTCAAAACGTGGTGCGGCCTCGGGAGCCCGTGCCGCCGGCGCAGCGGCCTGCCCTTGGGAGAAATGGCGGGCGCGAATCTGCTGGATCGCCGATTCGAGCGTGTCGCGCGATGTCCCGGTCGAAATCCCGGCGCCAAGTGCTTCGTCGCGATCACTGAAGCGGTCGATGGCGCGCTGCACCGAGCGCAGCGCCTCGCGGTGCCGGTTGTCGGGCTCGACGGCGGTCACCTGATGGCGCAGGTCACGCATCCGTTCGGCGAGGCTTTCCAGCCCCGGCTCGGGCTGACGCGCCCGGGAAACCTGGGTTTCGACCTGGTCGAGCAGCGCCACGAGTTCGCTGCGCAAATCCTGCCACTCGCCGGGATCCGGCTGGCCATACTCGTGCGGCTGGAACTGGGAACTTGCGCGGGCCATCGGTTGATCCCAAGCACCTGAATGAATCGGTCGGACCCGGCATGGGTCTTCACCATTCGGTTACTCTTGGGAAAACATGGTAAAGATCACGTTAAGCCCTCGTGCAATTTGCAACTTCCGCACCGGCAATTCCGGCTGCCACCTTTAGGGGGATACAAATACGGGCCTGCGCTTGCTAGAAGCATCACCAAAGGGGTTCAGCCGGTTCATGACTAAGCGCCGCATCATCATCGTTGACGACCACCCGCTGTTCCGCGCCGCCCTGCGCCAGACCCTCGCCGGTGGCGACCCATCGATTTCGGTCGAGGAAGCAGGCGATCTCTCCGAAGTCAGCACGGCGCTCGAGGCCGATCGCGATTGCGACCTGGTGCTGCTCGATCTCAACATGCCCGGCGCCCGCGGCTTTTCAGGCCTGCTGCTCTTGAGGGCGCAGTTTCCCGAAATCCCGGTGATGATCGTTTCTGCCGTCGAGGACGGCGGCGTCATCCGCCGCGCGTTTGAGCTTGGCGCTGCGGGCTATCTCCACAAATCGGTCGGTCCGGTCGATATCCGCCGCGCCATCGAGACGGTGCTGTCGGGCGAGGTCTACGTGCCCGAGGGCATGGAACTGCCCTCCGACGACTCGCAATCGGCGCTGATGCAGCGTCTCGCCTCGCTGACCCCGCAGCAGATCCGCGTGCTGATGATGCTGAGCGACGGGCTGATGAACAAGCAGATCGCCTATGAACTCTCGATCTCGGAAGCGACGGTGAAGGCGCACGTTTCGGCGATCCTCCAAAAGCTCGACGTCGATAGCCGCACCCAGGCGGTGATCGCGGCGGCCAAGATCGAAGAAGGCCAGTTCGCCGAGCTGCTGAACCGCCAGTAGGCGAGCCTACTCTTCCGCCCTGATGCCCTTCCGCGGCCGCTGGCTCGCGAGCCCGCTGATGGTGGCGCGGAGCGCCGCGGGCTTGACCGGCTTGGTAATCACCGTGATGCCGCGATCCTCGGCGAGCGAACGCACCGCCGCGCTGCGATCTGCAGTGACAAGCGCGGCGGGGAGGTGCCCGCCGACATTGTGGCGCAGCCACTCCACCGCATCGAGCCCCGAAGTCTGGTCGAGGTGGTAGTCCATCAGCACCAGGTCGGGCAGCCAGCCGACCAGCAGCCGGTCCTTGTCGATATCCTTGAGCGAGCGGGCTGAGCGCACATCGCACCCCCAGCCGCCGAGGAGGCCTTCCATAGCATCGAGAATAGCCCGCTCGTTGTCGACGCAGAGGATCCTGAGGCCATTGAGGTTGGAGCTCGTATCGCGCGCCACCGGCTCGATCTCGGCCGCCACCTTCTGTGAGCGCACAAAGGGGAGATAGAGCGAAAAGCGCGAGCCGCGCCCCTCGACGCTTTCCAGTTCCAGTGTTACCCCCAGCGCCGTCACCAGCCGCTTGACGATCGAGAGCCCGAGGCCCAGCCCCTGCGCCATGCGTGCGCCGTGCTCGAGCCGGCTGAACTCGGCAAAGATCAGCGCATGCTGGTCCTTGTTGAAACCGATCCCGGTATCGATGATGTCGATCCGCACCCGCTGGCCCTTGAGCCGCGCCCCGACCAGCACCCGGCCGCCCGGCCGCGTGTACTTGATGGCGTTGGAAACAAGGTTTTGCACGATGCGCGCCACCAGCGCCCGGTCGCCGAGTACCGCGAGCGAGGTATCGACCAGCCTGAGGCCAATTTCTTTCTTCACCGCCATCGGCGCGAATTCGACATCGATCTTCTTGAGCAGGTCGCGCACCTGGAACGGCATGGTCGCCGGCTTCAGCGCGCCCGCATCGATGCGCGAGATATCGAGCAGCGCCGACATGATCTCCTCGACCGCCGTCAGCGAGGCCTCGATCGAGTGCGCGAGGTCATCAAGTCCGGTGCCGCCCGCCCGCTCGACCAGCGTCGAGGTATAGAGCCGGGCGGCGTTCAGCGGCTGCAGTAGGTCGTGGCTGGCAGCCGCGAGAAAGCGGGTCTTGTCGCGGTTGGCGGCATCGGCCTTGGCGCGGGCGATTTCGAGTTCCGAGTTGACCTGCACCAGCGCCGCGGTGCGCTCTTCCACCCGGCCTTCGAGCGACTGGTTGACGTTGGCCAGTTGCGCTTCGGCGACCGTACGCGCGGAGACATCCGAAAAGCTGATCACCAGCCCGCCATCGGGGAGGCGTGAGGAGTGGAACTCGAGCGTCTGCCCATGGGCACCCAGCCGCTGCGTCACCGACGAGGGCGATTGCGTCAGCGTCTGCACGCGCTGCGCCGCTAGGAACGCCGCATCGCCTTCGCCGAGATCGCCCCTTCGGCCGAGGAACAGCGCAATGTCGTAAAGCGGCGTCGCGGGCGCCACCAGCCGCGCCGGCAGGTTGAGCAATTCGCTGTAGCGCTGGTTGGAACTGACCAGCCGCAGGTCCGAATCGAACACGGCAACGCCCTCGGGGATGAAATCCATCGCCCTGCGAAACGTTGTTTCCCGGTCTAGAACGGTCTCTGGCATACGCATTTGCTCCGCCGCCGAGTATCGGCCGTGCGCCTTATGTTCACAAGTTCACCTAAAGTCGCGGGGCGCAACGCCGCTGCCATTGCAATCGCCCCGCCGCTGGTAGAGTCTTGCACCCGTTGAGACCAGTGACAACCGCCGCCGAGGGCATGGGGGCTGTCCAACAGAACAGCAAAGGGGAAACTGCCATGTTCAAGGAATTCAAGGACTTTGCTCTCAAGGGCAATGTGCTCGATCTCGCCATCGGCGTGATCATCGGCGCCGCGTTCGGTGCCATCGTGTCCTCCGCCGTCGAAGACATGTTCATGCCGATCATCGGCCTGATCCTGAACGGCATCGATTTCTCGAACCTGTTCTTCGTGATTTCCAACCCCAACAATATCGCCGTCCCGTCCGTCGCCGCCGCCAAGGCCGCGGGCGTTGCGACCATCAACTACGGCATGTTCATCAACGCCATCGTCAAGTTCGCCATCGTCGCCTTCGTGCTGTTCCTCGTGGTCAAGGGCGTCAACCGCCTCCGCCGCCAGGAAGCCGCCGCGCCCGCAGCGCCCCCGGCCCCTACCAACGAAGAAAAGCTGCTGATGGAAATCCGCGACGCGCTGAAGACGCGCTGACGCAAGACGCGCCGAACAGGCGCGTGGATTTGAAGCGGCCCGGGGAAACCCGGGCCGCCTTTTTTTGTTGGTTGCGCACGTGAGCGGCCTCTCCCGCCGGCGCAAGTTTCTGGTTACGCTCATCGCCTCTCAAACCGGTGCAGGAGCGAGACGTGACCATGCTTTCCAAAACCAATGTGACGATCGAACTTGCCGACGGTAGCTGGGCGGTGCTGGAGGTCGATACCATCGCCCATGACGGCGGCTACTGGCTGGTGCCCAGTTGGACGCTCTCAGCCGATGGCGCGATGCGGCAGCCGGTACGGATGGTCTCCATGACCATGGCCGAAACCGGCGCCCCAGCCACCGAAGCCGAGGCCTTCATCGGCCTCCCCATCCCCGAAACCGTCCTCTCCGACGGCCACGTCCCATTGAGCCGCGACCGGCTGTTCCTGGTGCGGGAGTGCCCGGATGTGTGGGTAGAGGTGGCGTAGGAATAATATCCTTGACACATCCTTGTTCCGGTATCTATACCTAAGCTATCGTCGCTTCTCCTAAATACGTAGGGGTTAGTTCGGATGGCGAGAACACTTATGGCATGGTAGGGGCAAGTTATCACCTTGTTCCCGAAGGCAGGTGAGTGGCCGTCAGTGAGTATAGAATTGTCCACCGGGCAAATGGGTGGTGTAGGGAACGCGACCGGACGATCTGGCATCAATTGCATGATGTCATTGTTTCTGTCGGAGGGCACATGACCGAAAGTTTCTATTATTCGTCGTTCTTGAATCGCGATCGTCTGGTTCATATTCTTGATCCGGATGCGGCGACCTGCGAGGCGCTGAGTGTGCTGTTCAGGCTGGAAGGCTTCCAGACCGCGTTTTCGGTCGATGTTGCTGGCTTTCTGCTGGCCCTCGAGCGGCGGCGGCCAGATGTGGTGCTGGTCAATGTTCACATCGGTAAGGATAGCGGGCTCGACGTGCTGCGCCAGATCAAGGCGATGCGCAATGCCGCGCCGGTGTTCATTCTCGAGGATCGTCCCGAAGTCGATTTTGCGGTGGAGGCGATGAAGGCCGGAGCGGCCGATGTTGTCGCCAAGCCGATCGACACCGAAAAGCTGGTGAAGGCGGTGACCCATGCGCTGCGGCGCGACGTGCATGTGGGCGTGCCCGCGGCCGGACGCCGCCCGGTCGAGGTACGCGGTTTTGCGCAGCTGACGCCGCGCGAGCGCGAGGTGCTCGAACTGATCACCAACGGCCAATCCAACAAGGAAGCCGGCCGCGAGCTCGGGATTTCTCCCCGCACCATCGAAGTGCACCGGGCCCGCGTCATGGAAAAGCTCGGTGCGCGCAACACCGCCGACCTGATGCGGATCGTGCTGGCGGGTTGAGTCTCTTTTGACGCGTTTCCGAACCGGAAAACCGTCGCCACTTTTCCTGGAAACGCTTTAGATCGGCAGCGCGGCCGCCCAGGCGGTCGCCCGCTCCAACTCGCCCGGCTTCATCGGCCCCTCGGTGCCGCCGACGCGAAACCCTTCGGGCTCGCCGAGGAAAGTAAAACCCTTGCGCTTCAGCCCGGCCGCAATGCGGTCGGCGGCGTAGCCGCCGGCATGCACCACCCAGCGCAGCGGCGCCGGCTTGATGTCCTCAGGGTCGAGCCGCGTATCGAATGCGGCGGCCTTGCGCGCGGCCGCGAGAATGGCGTCGAGGCCCTCGACAAAATCGCTGGTCGAAGGCGTGGCGTTAAAGCCGCGGGTGGGCGAGCCGACGATCAGGCAATCGACGTCTGTCAGGTCGAGCCGCGCCGCATCGTTGACGCGCACCAGCCGCACCTCGCCCTTGCCCGCGAGCCCCACCGCGATGGCCTCGGCGATCTTCTGCGTGTTGCCGAATATGCTGTCGTAGACAATGACGATCGCCATGGGGACCTCCGTAAGGGAACGCGGCAACCTTATGGAAGGCGGAGGATGCCTCCTTGATATCGATCAACCCTTGGCGCGGTTTGGCGCCTCAGGCCTTGGCGGTCTCACCCGGATAGTCCGGCTGCGCCTCGGGAGCGGCATCGGCGAAGGCCTGCAACTCCCGGCAGGCCGCGTCGATCGCCACCAGCCGCGGATAGGCGGTGAGGTCGCACCCAAAGCGCCGGGCATTGGCCATCTGCGGCACAAGGCACGCGTCGGCCAGCGTTGGTGTCGCGCCAAAGCAGTAGGGCCCATCGCCGCCGCGCTGCTGCGACTGCGTTTCAAGGCTGGTGAACGTCACGGCCACCCAGTGCTGGTACCAGGCGAGCTGCCCCGCCTCATCCGCCCCAAGCTTTTCTGCGAGGTACTTGCGGACCCGCTGGTTGTTCACGGGGTGGAGGTCCGCCGCGATCAGATAGGCGAAAGCGCGGGTCTCGGCGCGCTCGATCGGGTCGGCGGGGTAGATGCTGGGCGCGGGGAACAGTTCTTCGAGCAGTTCGATGATCGCCATCGACTGCGCCACCACGCGGCCATCAATCTCCAGGGCCGGCATCAGCCCCTGCGGGTTCAGCCGCTGGTAGCCAGCGTCGCGGGGCGAGCCGATCGGCACATACTCATAGGCGATGCGCTTCAGGTTGAGCACGATCCGGACGCGCTGCCCGGCGGAGTTCTGATAGCGGGTGTGGAGGCGCAACTGCATGCGCGTACCCTAGGGTATTTTCAGGACAAATGCGTGACGGCGATCAGCCGCCGGCAGTGGAAAGCGTCAGGTCGCCGGTCGAGAGCCGCTCGGCGGTGACCTTATCTGTCGGCCGCTCGCGCGGCAGCTCGAGGCTGGCCCAGACGCTCACCAGCGCATGGCGCAGCTCGATGATCATCTCGTCGGTATGGAGCGGCGTCGGCGTGATGCGCAGCCGCTCGGTGCCCTTGGGCACGGTCGGGTAGTTGATCGGCTGGATGTAGATATTGTGCTTTTCGAGCAGCATGTCGCTCGCCGCCTTGCAGGCGCGCGCATCGCCCACGATCACCGGCACGATATGGGTGCTGGTCGGCATCACCGGCAGGCCGGCATCAGCGAGGATATCCTTGGTGGTCTGCGCCTGGCGCTGCTGTGCCGCGCGTTCGACCTGCGAGCTCTTGAGATGCTCGATCGACGCACGTGCCGCGGCGCAGAGCGCCGGGGGCAGGGCGGTAGTGAAGATGAACTCGGGTGCATAGGAGCGCACCGCATCGACAATCGCGCGGTTGGCCGCGATATAGCCGCCCATCACGCCAAAGCCTTTGGCCAGCGTGCCTTCGATGATGTCGATCCGGCCCATCAGCCCGTCGCGCTCGGCAATGCCGCCGCCGCGCGGCCCGTAAAGGCCCACGGCGTGCACTTCGTCGATATAGGTGAGCGCGCCGAACTCTTCGGCGAGGTCGCAGATCTCGGCGATCGGGGCGACGTCGCCATCCATCGAATAGACCGATTCAAAGCAGATCAGCTTGGGGCGCTTGCGATCGACGGCCGCTAGAAGTTCGCGGAGGTGCGCGACGTCATTGTGCCGGAAGATCTGCTTTTGCATACCCGACTGGCGCACGCCCTGGATCATTGAGGCGTGGTTGAGCTGGTCGGAGAAAATGATGCAATCGGGGAGGAGCCGCGCGATCGTCGAAATCGCCGCTTCGTTGGAAACGAACCCCGAAGTGAACACCAGCGCCGCATCCTTGCGGTGAAGGTCGGCGAGTGAACGCTCCAGCTCGACCAGCGGCCGGTTGGTGCCGGAAATGTTGCGCGTGCCACCAGCGCCGACGCCGAGACGACCAGCCGTCTCCTGCATCGCGGTGATGACCTTTTCGTTCTGCCCCATGCCGAGGTAATCGTTCGAGCACCAGATGGTGATCTCGCGGGCGTTATCCGCCGCATCGCGGAACACCGCGCGCGGGAACCGGCCGGCGATGCGCTCAAGGTCGGCGAAAACCCGGTAGCGCTTTTCCTGCCGGAGCGCATCCACGGCATCTTCGAACAATCCGCGATAGTCCATTGTCACACTCTCGATGCGGGCATCCGCACCCGCTGGCGACCCCACAGTCCGACGCTAGCTAGTCGGACCAAAGCCGCTTTGACATAGGTCAATTCGCCGCGCGACACCCTTGAAGACCTTGCCCGGCCTGCAAATCGACTTGGCAGATTGGAACCATCCTAAACCACAAGCGGTTAACTTCCAATCGACGGCCGCCTGATGGTGCACCGGGGGTACCGCTCCCAATGGCGTTCGGCAACAGCATTTTTGCCCATGCGGCGCTGCTTATCGGTGAGGGCGTTCAGCGAGCGTTCAGCCTCATAATGGGACCCCAGTACCGAAAGAAACCTCGTTTGGAGCCCGGCGTTGACCGGGGCCGTGCGTGGGTTAGTATCGCTGCCGAGGGAAATAGGGGGAAACAGGCCATGAAGAGCTTCTCGTCATCGAGTTTTGCGAGCGATCATGCCGAAGTGCTTGATCTGGCACTGGCCGCAGTCAATCGCCACCCGCAGGCACTTTTTACTGATTTCCAGTGGTTCCTCTACGAAGCGCGCGATACGGTGTTCTTCACTGCCGCGTCGAAATCGCATTTCGACAAGGATTCGATTGGCAACCTCGTCGCCGATATGGTGGCGCTGGCGCCGCAGCTGACGCACGGCTTCGTCGGCGCCCGCCCCGGCCACGCTTTCCCCAAGCACCTCCTCGATGCCATCACCCATGTCGAGGAAGTCGACGAGTTCGACGGCTATCCCGACAAGTGGGTGTCGAAATCCCCCGATATCTTCGAGCGCAAGGATCTGCCGCTGTTCCGCGTCTCCGCCGTGGTGCGCCGCGGCGGCCCCGATGAAATGGGCCGCGCCTCGATGATTCAGGTGCGTTCGAGCCACGCGCTGCTAGAAGGCTCCGACTCAGCGCTGTTGACGCGTTCGTCTTCGGCCGGCCACGGCGTCATGAGCGACAAATCCAACAAGGTCGCCCTCGGCGCCCGCATCAACGGCCTGCTCCGCGGCTGGGGCATGACGTTCATGTACGTCACCCTCGCCAACCTCCTCGCGCCGGCCGAAAAGCCCTGGGGCTTCAAGACCCTGGCGCTGAAGCGCCACCGCCTGCGGCTCCTCGCCAACAAGCTCGGCGTGCGCCAGCGCTCGCTGATGTTCGCGCTCGTCACCCACGCGCTCAACGGCGAGGGCGAAGAGCGGCACATGTCGAAAAAGGTGATCGGCGCCGCCTACACCATGCTGGATGGCAAGCGCCACGACGCCGATGACGATTTCTTCCGGGTTCGCGCGCTCGAAGCCAAGTTCGAGGTGATCGACGACTTCGTCGCCTATGTCCGCAAGGTCGACGACACCATCGACCAGATCGAGAAGAAAGACATCACCAAGTTCCAAGTGATGATGAACTCGATGTTCAAGGCGCTCAGGACGCTCAACCGCATCGCACCCTTCCTCCCGGGCAAGCGCTTCTGGCGCTTCAACGGCGGCGTCCACGTGGTGCTGACCCTGGTGCCGCCCCACCGCACCTACGGCCCGATGACCCACGGCATGATGGAGCCGATCTATTGCGGCGCCTGGCACCCCGCCGCCAACATCTGCACCTTCTGCCCCGGCCGCGAATACATCACGATGAACTTCTCGATGGAAACGAGGCATATCGCCAACGTCGACAAGATTACCGCGCTGCTGGAGCGGGTGGAAGCGATGGACGTGGTCCCCGCTGGTCGCACAGTCGCAGCCGACGATGAAGGTCTGTAGCGCCGGGTAGTTCTGTCAGGCGCGAAGGCCGCTAACCTTGAGCACCACCATCTCGTGGTCCGACAACACCTCGCCGTCGGGCGCGACTGCGGCGATGATCTCGCTGCCGGTCACAATAACCCCGCGCGTCAGGAACCAGTCGAGCTTGTAGGTACCCTTGGCGCCGCGGCTGACGCGGCTGGAACGGGTGGTGGTCTGCTCAAGCCGGCCCGAGTGACGCGCAAAGCCGCGCGAAGCAGTCAGCGCAAACAGCGGCTCCTTTTCGAAATCGCCGCCATCGGCGAGGCCGGTATTGAGGTCGCCACCCAGCACCACCGGCATATCGCCGACCAGCGTGTTGATGGTGTCGAGCAACACCTCCATCTGATGACCACGATGCGCGCCGTCGCCGCGGCTTTCGAGGTGCACCGACACCACGCAAACTGGCCCCTCGGTCGTCGCCACCACCGCCGCGATCGCGCAGCGGCTGCCGATGCGGGCTGTCTCTACTTCATGGTTGAACCAGAACATCTGATCGGGCAGGCGGATCACCACCGGCGTCTGCAGCGCAGTCGCGGCGAGCATGCCATTGCCGTGAAAGCCGTTGCGGTTGTGGTCATCGACGCAGAACTCAAGTTCGACGCCATTGCCAAGCTCCAGTTCCACAAACTCGACGCCATAGGCGTAGGCCATGCCCAGCAACCCCGCCATGTCGCGCGTCGTGTGGCGCTGGCCCGTCCGCGCCATGCCATTGTCCATCTCGGACACCAGCACCACCCCAGCGCCCGTGGTGGCCAGCAGCACCGCCGACGGCTCCACCGAATAGCAGCGCTCAAGGTTCCACGCGGCAACAGTCAGCGGAAATTCCAACGGCGCCAGCCGGCTGCCCACCGGCGCCTCGACGCGGTTGAGGCAGGCCAGAGAATCGAACGCCGCCTGATGAATCGCCTCACTCCGCTCAAGCTGCAGCATGGCGCTGCGGGTCACCTGATCGGGGGCGTGAAGGGGAGCCGTCTGCGCGGGCTTGACGATATCGTGGTGCATAGCAAACCGGAATCGGATGGTGAGCGATGGGGTCCGGGCTATCCCGCGCGGGTGTCAGCACGGTGACAGGGGGGGGGTGCTGCGACACCCCACACCCTCGCGATCATCTGGGCACCCTGAAGTGGGAGGAGCTGTCCGCCTTGGTGCTCTTCTCACTAAAGCCGACAGTCGATAGAAGGCAGCTCAGGCGAGCTGTTGCTGCCACAGCGAGTTCATTTTAGTGAGCCATCGGCGGGAGTATCGCCTCTGTGCGGGTTCGCTCTTTCGCCAATCTCCAGACTTCGTCTGCAAGCGTGTCCGGATCGACGACAGGGAAGGAATCGAGGACCATTCCAGCCGCCACGGCCGCCGCCATTCCCGTGGAGTTCTCGATCATGGCGCCGACATGCAGCATGCCCGCAAACACACCGTCTGGCTGAACTTCGTCATGCAACGTCATCACGTAGTTGCGGGTGGCGGCCATGGCAGGGCCAGGTCCGCTCATTCCGGCAATCGGGAGAACTGCAGAGAGCCCATCGGCCACGATAAACGCTCCATTGCCGCGCGAACGCATGCCTGGCATCACTGCATGCGCCAGCTCGATTGGTGCCCAGGTCAGCAGGGGTGAAACTGACTGCAGGTAGCTCGCTTTCAGATCAGCGGCCGGCACGAAATACGCGGTGCTGGAAATGGGGGAGAACAAGGCAACATCGATCGGGCCAAGCTGCGCTTCGATTGCCTGCACGAGGGATGGGATAGCTGCAAGGTCGGTCAGGTCGGCTGGAAAGCTGAATGCCTCGATCCCCCGCTCGGCCAGTTTGGCCTTGAGCTTATCAAGGCCGGCTGCGCCACGAGCGATCAGGGCAACCTTGTAGCCCTCCCGGCCAAATCTGGCTGCAACCGAAGCACCCAAGCCGGTGCCAGCTCCGAAGATCGCGATAGTTTTTTGGTCAGTCATCAGGACGCTCCAATGGCGGTATGTTTTCCTGACCACCTATGTGTGCTATCGCTCTTTGCGCACAAGAACGCAGAAATTTAGGGCCTAGTCAGATGCGTGTACCTACCCCTCCCGATCAGCCCGGCACCTTTCCGGCATGCCGGCAAGTGAACCAGATGCTCGGGCGCATGGGTGACAAGTGGACGATCATGACCATCACCATGCTGGTTCAGCAGCCCAGACGGTTCAATGAACTCAAACGCCTGATTGGCGGTATTTCTCAGCAGATGCTGACGCGGACGCTGAGGTCGCTGGAGGGGGATGGCCTGGTATCGCGGAAGGTGCATCCCAGTATCCCGCCTCAGGTTGAGTACAGCCTGACCCCGCTGGGACAATCGTTGGCGCAACCGCTGCTTGCGCTATCGGCCTGGGTTTTGGACAATATGGAAGCAATCCAGAACTATCGTGCGCAAACCGCGCGGGCTTGACGATATCGTGGTGCATAACAAACCGGAATCGGATGGGGAGCGATGCGGTCCGGGCTAACCTGTGTGGGTGTCAGCGTGGTGACAAGGTGGGGTGTTGATGTAGAGCAGGAAACTAACCGACCAGTTCGGCGCCGAGGCCGGTGCCGAAGTTCACCTCCTCTGGAATGACGGCGAGACCGAAGCGCTGCACCAGTGCGGCGGTCAGCGGGCGCATGAAGTTGCGCCGGTGGGCGCGAACCATGAAACGTCGACCCGTGACGTTCCACAGGAACCGGATCGCCTCCTTTGCCCTCTCCGCATTGGGGGCGATGACGTAGACGAACAGGGGTGCCGTCTCATATCCGGCCATCGCGCAGAAGGCCTGCAGCGTTGCGTAGGCGTTGGGAGCGATATCGCGCGTCAGGCGGCAGATCCGTTCGAAACCTGCCATGTCGTTTGCTGCGAGGAGCGCGCTGGCCTCGACGACCAGCAGGTAAACCTGGAAATGCGAGCCCGCCTCCGAGAGCTCAAGGCTGCGTTCCAGCAATTCTGTGCCGCGTTCGACGTCGCCGGCAAAGCCGGCCGCCTCACCGGCGAGCGCAAAGGCGGCCGCATGCGCCGAACTGTTGGACAGCACGTCATCGGCAATCTGGCGCGATAGCTGCAGATAACCACGATTGATGAACAGCAGGAGCTTTGCAACGGCGAGTTGCATGATGGGTTGCCGCTCAAAGCGTGCCAGGTTCGCGAGCGCAATCGCCTCCATGTCGTCCTCGATAGCGCGCCACTGGGCTTCGCCGACGATCTGCCCCGAGGGATCGTAAAAGCTCTGGATCAGCCAGGTGTAGAGGTTCAGCCCGCGCATCACCTCCATCACCGCATTGTCCGGGTCGCCCGCTAAAATTGTCTCCAGTCGCTCGGCGTTGGATTTCCACGTTAGCATATCTCCGTCCATCATCAGGGCCGCCTCGAACAGGCGCACCCAAGGTGGCGGTTCACTCGGCACCACATGGGTGCGGGATTCCGGCAGCGCGGCGCTCGACCAGATGGCATGGACAATGGCATCCGCGATGGTCGCGATTGCCGCGCCACTATCGCCGTCGCCATTGACCAGCCTGAAGGTGTCGAGGATGGCCGATGTCTCGCCGTGACGGAGAACCAGCGCCGCGTGCAGCCGCTGCCCATCGCCGTGGAAGCTGGCATCGAGCAGGAAGCTCGCCTTCGTCGCGTTGACACAAGCCTCTCCGGGGCTGGCTGAACGGCCGGAGCTCAGCCGGTCCTCCAGCACGGCGACCAGGCTTACGATCGAGGCCGTCGCGCCAGGGAGGTGCTCGCCATAAACCGAACCGAGGCGCAGTAATGACGGTTTCTCGTCGCGCTGCCGGACCTCGCCGATCCAGGTATAGCCTTCCCCATATTGCGTGCGGATGAAGCGCGGCGAGCGCGCGTCGTCGCGTAACTTGCGACGCAACTGGTTGATGAGAAAGTCGACATGGCGATCGCTGGCCGGTTCGGAGCCTTCGCCGCTGACGGCCGCGACCAGCACGTCTCGCGGCAGGAGTCGGCCGGCATTGTCGATCAGCCGCATCAACAGGGCGCGTTCCTGCCGGGTAAAGTGCAGCAGCGCGCCATCGGCGTGCGTCACTGACAGAAGATCGCGCCCAAAGACCAGATCGACGACGTTGTCGGCCTTCATCTCACCTCACAAACCCAGCGTTTCAGAGAAGTCAGCGCAACAATCTATGCGTCATGTGCATAGCAGCCATGCGGTGGGTGGCAATCTTACCCATAGGAAACAAATAGCGGCCAAACAGTCGTCTGCAACTCTTCCAGAACGAATGGCAGTAGGTCTCAGGATGCCCTTGTCTGTCCAGATGAATTTGAACTTGAGGCTGTTGCGCAACCGAGGAAGAAAACGACATGACGCCTCTACGCAAACTGGGCATCGCCAAACTGGGCATCGCTTTGTCCGTCGGGATTTTCGCAGTGGCCGCCGCGGGCTCGGCCTATGCACAAGCCAATGTCGCGGCGGGCCAGGAAATAACTAACGCAGACGCCGCGATAAAGCTGCTGCAGCCCCTCGGTAGCCAAAATCCGGTGGACCTGTCGAAGAACGGCATCGATACAAGCACCGATGCGAGCACCGATACCCAAGTCGTCTGGCCCGGGCCGATCTTCAATGCCGAAGGCGGACCACTGAAGATCTTCAATTGTACCGGGCAGACGATCAAGGTGAAGACCTTCAACTCCAACGATTCCGCCACACTGGTGGCGTTCCAAGAGAAGTCGATCGGCAATGGCAGCGCCCTCGGGCTGAAATGCGCCACCAAGAGCTGCAAGGTAAAGATCGGCAACGGCAACGTCTACTCAGCGTTGAGCGGTGCGCAGGTCCTGCTCTCGGGCGCCAAGCTGCAGACCACCAACTCGGCGGCGATCAACAGCGGATGCGCCGTGTACGTGAAGCCGAAATCGGGCCCGCGGACCATTGAGGGCGAGGCTGTTCAGGCAATCGGGAACTAGACCCGCTTCGGGCCGCCCCAGTCTGAAGGCAGTAGCCGAATTTCCGGCATTTTGATTTCCGTGGAGAGTGATGTGAAGAAATTTTTGACTGTAGCGCTGTCGTTGAATTTTCTCTTGCTTGCCCCGCCTCTGGAGCTTGTTCGGCCCGCGCTGGCACAGACGGTCTGTCCAAACGGCGTCTTAATGCCGGCAGGCCAGAAGTTTTGCCCCTCCGTCGCGACGCAGTGCCTCGATGGCACCAAAATCAATTCGAACATGACTTGGCAACAGGCTTGCGCAGACCACGGCGGAACGGCGCTTCGACCGGCCGCATTAAAGTGCTCAGATGGGTCTGTGGTGCCCAAGGCAACGGTCATCAAGGGCGTCAATGCAGTGCAGGCGTGGTGCGCGGCGGCTGCTGCCGAAGTAAAGTGCTCAGATGGGTCCGTGGTGCCCACGGCAACGGTCGTCAAGGGCGACAAGGCGGTGCAGTCGTGGTGCGCGGCGGCAGTAGCCGGCACCACGATGTGATGGTGAGCGCAACGGGTCGGGTGGCTCAACCGGCCCAGCCACGGGCGTGATGCACGCGGTTCGTACCACTCCCCACCTCCCCGCCCTTGCCCCGTCCCACCTCTCACGCTAGGACACCCGGCAAAACACCATTGCGGGGGAGCCCTATGTCCGATTTTGCCAATTATCCGAGCCTCAATAATCGTCCTGTCATCATCTCTGGCGGCGCCTCGGGCATTGGCGAGGGGATTGTGCGTGAGTTTGCCGCGCAGGGCAGCAAAGTCGGATTTGTCGATATCGCCGCCGATGCGGGCCGGAAGCTTGAGGCTGAGCTGACGGCCAAGGGCCAGACCGCCAAGTTCATTGCCTGCGACATCACCGATATCCCGGCTTACCAGTCCGCCATCCAGCAGTTCGAGGCCGCGCACGGCCCGGCCCTGGCGCTGGTCAACAACGCCGCCAATGACCTCCGCCACAAGTGGGAAGAGGTGACGCCCGAGTTCTGGGACAAGTCGATCGCCGTCAACGCCAAGCACGCGTTCTTTGCCGCGCAGGCGGTGCTGCCCGGCATGATCGCCGCAAAGCAGGGCTCGATCATCAATTTTGGCTCGATCAGCTGGATGATCCTCACCGGCAACCTTGCCGCCTACACCGCGTCCAAGGCCGCCATGCACGGGCTCTCCCGCTCGCTCGCCCGCGATGTCGGCAAGCACGGCATCCGCGTCAACACCATTGTCCCGGGCTGGATCATGACCGAGCGGCAGCTCACCCACTGGATCGATGAGACCGCCAACCGCCTCATCGATGAGCAGCAGGCGCTCGCCGGCCGCCTCTACCCTGTGGATATCGCACGGATGGCGCTGTTCCTCGCCGCAGACGACTCGAAGATGATCTCGGCGCAGGACTTCGTCGTCGACGGCGGCTGGGCGCACGGCTAAAGTTTGCCCTATTGGCAGCAGTCATCACGTTGCCGCCGCATTCGCTGACGAGAAACGGCCCAACCACATCCGGGGGAATCCGATGAAGTCGAAGATCTTGATAGCGGGCCTCGCGGCCCTGTCGCTGAGTGCCTGTACGTCAGTCAATCCCTATACCGGGCAGAGTCAGGTTTCGAACACCACGGGCGGCGCGCTCGTCGGCGCTGGCGGCGGCGCGGTTGTTGGCGCCCTGATCGGCAGCGCGACGGGCGGCGACGCGCGTGTTGGCGCCTTGATCGGCGCCGGCCTCGGCGGCATGACCGGTGCCATGGTCGGTAAGTACATGGATCAGCAGGAAGCCGAACTGCGGGCGCAACTGCAGGGCACCGGCGTTTCGGTGACGCGCGTTGGCCAGCAGATCATTCTCAACATGCCGTCCAACATCACCTTCTCGACCGATTCCTCGACCATCCAGCCGCAGTTCAACGAGACGCTGGTCTCGGTGGGCCTGGTGCTGCGCAAGTTCAACAAGACGCTGGTCGATGTGTACGGCTATACCGACAATACCGGGTCGGACAGCTACAACTACGACCTGAGCCAGAAGCGTGCCGTAGCGGTTGCCACCGTGCTCGCCAGCCAGGGCGTAATCCAGGGCCGCTTCCACATCACTGGCAAGGGCGAGGAAGAGCCGATCGCTTCCAACGCCACCGAGGCGGGCCGCTCGCAGAACCGCCGCGTCGAAATCCAGCTGTCGCCGATCCAAGGCTGACGGTAAAATACCGAATAGACGAAGGCCCGGGAGCAATCCCGGGCTTTTTTGTTTGGCGCAGATACATCGGTTGCCGCGCGCAAAGCTTCGCCCACCGGCAATTGGTGCGCATTTATATACCGATTAGTGACTTATTGCCCCTCATCGTACCATTCGGCCAGGTGTCCCGCGGCGTTTAGCGCGCGGTGACAGTCCAGAAGGGACGGGTGATGGTACGTTTTGTAGGGTTGCTGATCTCCCAGACGCACCAGCACGCCATTCGCGTCCTGCTGTTTATCGCGTTGTTCGTGCCGCTGCTGTCGCTGGCTTTCGCCGTGGTGGTCGGCCAGGTGCAGAACACTATCCGCATCGAGGCAGTGGGCCAGCTTGATGTAATGCGTTCGGCCCTTGTGAAGCTCCGCGATGTCGGCGATCGACTGCAAAGGGAAGCGATTGCCGAGCCCTGCTCGCCAGATTTCAACCGCCAGCTCCGCCGCATCGCCTACGCACCAGACGGCCTCAACGAGTTTCTCCTCGTCGCAAACCAGTCGGTGCTCTGCTCTGTGGGCACCATCCGCTACGATGCCCCCATTGCACTGGGCGCGCCCGACATTGCAAATCCAGAAACCGGCCTGCCGATCCTGTGGCTCGACCGGCCGCTCGACCGCTTCGGTCTTGAAGGCATGTTCGGCACGCTCGCCCAGATCGGCTCCTTCGCCATTGTCGTACCGCCGGGCGGCGGCGGCCCTTCGCCGCGCTGGATGACCACCGAGATGGGCTTTCTCATCGACGGCAAATGGTGGCACCGAAGCGGCGAGCCAGGGCTGTTCGAAGCAGCCGTACATGGACGAAGCGACGGCCTGCAACCCGCCGTTCTGCCCGATGCCTTCCGGCTCCTCCAATGCGACGAAACCGGGGTAACCTGCGTCGTGGCCGGGGCTCGGCTCGGCGATCTGTTCACCCTAGGCTGGCTGGCGATGGCGGCCATCGTCGCTGCAACCATCGTCGTCGCCGCATGGCTCTCCGCCCTGGTCCACCGCCTTATGCGCCGCTTCTTTGCCTTCGAAGCGCGCTTTCTGCGCAACTTCTCTGCCGACACCGTGATGTGCACCTATCAGCCGATCCTCAACCTCAGGACCGGAGAGATCGATGGGTGTGAGGTGCTGGTGCGCTGGCGCGATCTGGATGACCGCGTGGTCTTTCCCGACCAGTTCCTGCCCATCGTGGAAGCCCGCGGCCTCACGATGCCGCTGACCCGCTATGTTGCCGAAAAGGCCTTCGCCGAGCTGCAATCGCATGTGCCCGCGAACCGCAGCCTGCAGGTCAACATCAACATCTCGCCGCGCGATATCGATGCCAACAAGCTGCTGCCCCTGTTCACCGAACTGCAGCTCGACCCCCGCTTCCGTCTGGCAGTCGAGATTGTCGAGACGGAGTCCTTTGACGCCGTCGCTGCCCAGCGCGCCGTCGACCAGCTACGGCAGCGCGGCATCGCGACGTATCTCGATGATTTCGGCACGGGGTTCTCGTCCATCCACAGCCTCGGCGCGCTCAAGATCGATGGCGTCAAGCTCGATCGCGCTTTTGCCATGGCCAATGACGCGAGCCTCCTCGGCCAGATGCTGCCCAATGCCCTGCACATGATACACCAGACCGGCCGCGTAACTGTGGTCGAGGGTGTCGAGACCGCCGAGCGGCTAGCGCAACTGCGGGCATTGGGAAATGTGGACCGGGTGCAGGGCTATTTCATCGCCCGGCCCATGCCGATCGAGCGCTTCGTGGCGTTCCTCGCCGAACAGGACATCACCTCCGCCGAGGCCCGCCGCGTCGCGTGATCAGCGTGCCGCGAAGGCAGCGCGGGCGAGGTCGCGCAGCTTGAGCGACTCCTGCCAGCGGTCGGTGAGATCGGCGCCGTCTGCCCCTGATATGGCGTAGGGCTGGGGCCCCAGCTCGCACAGAAAGCTCAGCTCCGAATCCCCTGCCGCGCGCCCGCGCCAATCGGCAAAACCGCGCCGCCACCAGGTGCTGAACTGGTCGACCCAGCCCGCGTGCTGGGCAAACCCCAGCGGCACCTGCGCCTGCTCGCTCGACGCCACCCGGCCGTGAAAGGCCCAACTGTGGTGAAGGATCGTGGCGATCTGCTCCTCAAGTTCCCCCGACACCGGCAGCACGATCTCCCGGCCCACCACATAGTGCGAGAGGTCGGCGAGCAGCTTGAGCTCGGGCAGCGCGGCGATCAGTTCAAGCGTGAAGTGGAGGTCATTGGTCATCCGGTCGCGATGCGTTTCGACATAAACCGGGAAATCCACCTCTTCAGCGAGCCGCAGCCAGCCCTCCGCCACACTCACCGCCTCGGCAAGTTTCCGGGGGCGCAAGTTGGGCTGGATGTTGAGGTGATGCAGCCCGTGCTCCGCCCCCCATTCAAGCGCCGGCTTCAGGCTGTCGATATCGGTGGGAAAGCACAGCCCCTCGACCACCAGCCGCGCCGACTTCGCCTCAATGGCGACCCGGCGCGCCTCGTCGTGGTCGATCCATAGCGTCCCCAGCCCGTCGAACCCAGCGCCCGCGATCATCTCGATATTGGCACCGAGCGACCGCTCCGGCGGCGCATCCTTGAGCCCGATCATCGCCCACAGCGATTGCAGCACCAGCAGCTTTTGCATCTTTGCCCCCACAGCGAGCATCAAATGAGCACAACGCTTTCCTGCTCGTTCGGATCGGTCCGCGCAATCAGCGCCCGCGCCACTTTGTCGGTGGGGTTGAACGGCTGGTGCGGCACGCCCGCAGGGATATAGACGAAATCGCCTTCCTCCACATGGTCGAGGAACTCGAGGTTCGGCCCGTGCCGGAACGAGGTCTTGCCCTCGAGCATAAAAATCGCGGTCTCGTGCGCCTCGTGATAGTGCGCTTTGGCTTCGGCGCCGGGCGGCATGACCAGCATGTGCATGCAGATTCCCTCGGCATCGGCCGATTGCGCCGATACGCCGGCGAAATAGTCCAGCCCCTGCTTGCCGTGAAATCCCTCGCCGCCGCGAATGACCTTGCAGGCTTTCATCCTGTCCTCCCGTCTGAATCGGACGAGGAAGCTACTGTGCGTCGGGGCGCCGCGCCAGTGTGGCATCGAGCGAGAGCAGGTGCCCGGAGCGGAGAAGGTTGAGCCGCACCGTCCGTCCGATGGCGTCGGCATTGAGCATCCGTAGCAATGGGCCCGGGCCCTCGACTGGCCGCCCATCGAGCGTCAGCAGCACATCCCCTTCCTTCACCCCGGCGCGGTCTGCCGGACCGCCCGCAACAATCGAGTGCAGCACTGCCGCCGACCGCGTCGTGATCTTCGCCGCATCCGCCACCCGGCGCGGAATGGCGACGGTATCGGACGCGAGCCCGAGCCAGGCCCGGCGCACCGCGCCATGTTGCAGCACTTCGCTCAGCACCAGTTGCACCGTGTTGCTGGCCACCGCAAAGCAGATCCCCTGCGCCCCAGTGATCATCGCGGTGTTGATGCCGATCACCGCGCCCGAGCTCGCGACCAGCGCGCCGCCGGAATTGCCGGGATTCAACGCCGCGTCGGTCTGGATCACGTCTTCGATCGGCCGGCCGCTGGGGGAGCGGAGGCTCCGCCCGAGTGCCGAGATCACGCCAGCGGTGACGGTCGACTCAAACCCCAGCGGGTTGCCGATGGCGATGGCGATCTGGCCGCGCCGTAACGTGCCACTGTCCCCAAGCGCCGCGATGGCGAGCGCGCTGCCATCCGCCTTTAGGATCGCGAGGTCGGTATCCGGATCGCGCCCGAGCACGCGCGCCGAGAGCCGCCCGCCCTCGGGCAGGTTCACCCGCACCTCGTTGGCCTTGCCCACCACATGCGCATTGGTGATCACCAGCCCATCATGCGAAATGACCACGCCCGAGCCATGCCCCTTGCCCTTGATCGCCACCATGGCGACGGCCGGGCCGACATGATCGGCAACATCCGACACCGTCATCGAATAGGCATCGAGAAGGTTCTGGTCGGCGGCTGCGTGTGGTTCAAAGTTGAGCATGCTGCGCTCCCGGTTTTCCGTGGGTGGAAATGTGGGAGAGGCACGAGCGCATAAAACCCTGCCCATCTGGGGAGCTTTTGATGCATTGCACGCGACGCGTGGACATCCGGGCCGGAAAGGCCACCCAGACGAAAGCGGGCGCCCCAGTGGAGCGCCCGCAGCTTGTTCTCACGGTCTGCGCCCTCAGACCGCTGACGACGGACCCGTTGGGCCCGTTGGGCCCTGGTCGCCGGTGGAGCCGGTCGGCCCCTCCTCACCCACCGGACCCTGCGAACCTTCGTCCCCAGTCCCGCCGGGCTGACCAGCGGGGCCAGTGTTGCCCGTTGCGCCCGTTGGCCCTTGCGTGCCGGGGGCGCCGTCATCACCATTGGGGCCAGCATCGCCGATTACGCCCTTGGTACCTGCCGCCGGCTTGTGGTCACCGGGGCTCGCCCCGTTCCGCCACGTCGGCCGGCGACCGGTATCGCCGCTCTCCAGCATGGCCATCAGCTTGTCGAAGCACGCAGCAATCTCATCGTCGCGCATCGGGCGCTCAAGCATGACCGCCTGGCATTCGCGCGGCACCTTGACCATCGATTTCGCCATAACTGGAGCTGTGCCGAGGCCAAATGCCAAGGACAAACTCACCAGCCCGATCATTCCCGGCAGCATCGCATGAAGCGATTTCATCATCCGTCTCCTATCCACTTTGACACTGCGCGCCGGGTCCGGCGCGACAGCGTGCATGGGTGCTGTGTTGGGTTAGCCGGCTGCGCCAGTGGGACCAGTCGGCCCCGTCGCGCCAGTGTCGCCCGTTGGGCCGGTGGGTCCGGTATCACCGGTCGCCCCGGTCGGGCCGGTATCGCCCGTGGGTCCGGTGTCGCCGGTCGCTCCTGTGGGGCCGGTCGCTCCCGTAGGACCGGTATCGCCTGTCGCGCCATCGGCGCCTCCCGGCCCAGCGTCGCCCTTGGGACCTGCACCGCCGCCGCCATTGCTGCTGCCCGTATCATAAAAGACGATGGACTTGCCGCGCTGCTGCGCGATCAGCAACAGTACCTGCTTGAAGCACGCCTTGATCTCGGCATCGGTCATCGGCCGGTCAAGCTTGGTGGGAGCGCAACCTGCGGGTAATGCCGTCTGGCTTCCGGCGAATGCCGGTGTCGCGGAGAGCGACAGGACCGAGCACATGCCGATAAGGCCTGCCACCCCGCCGATCATGCCAAGCGTTTTAGTCATACGTAGTCTCCTGTTGTCGGCGGCGCAGTCGCGCCCACCAAGATGCTTCGAATCAGTAGATTATGGGTTAAATGGTTAAAATCGGTTAACCAAAGCAAGTATCGCTAAGCTTTGGGCAATATCGCTCTCGCGCAGCGTCGCTGATGCAGACAAACGGATGACCGGCGCGTTAGGGAACTGAAATGCCAAAAACCATCGGCTTGTCGATGATCGTGAAGAACGAGGCGCCGGTAATCGAGCGGTGTCTTGAGCGTGTCGCGCCGCTGGTCGACTATGTGCTCATTGCCGATACCGGCTCCAGCGACGACACGGTTGATCGGATCGAGGCCTTCCTCCTCCGCCACAACATCCCCGGCCACGTGGTCCAACACGCCTGGGCCAATTTCGCGCATAATCGCACTCTGGCCCTCAATGAAATTCAGGCACGGCCGGAGATCGACTACGTCTTCACCATCGATGCCGATGAACTGCTCGAAATCGACACTGATCTCGATCTTTCCGCCTTCAAGGCTGGCCTCAGCGCGGATCTTTACGAAATCGAGATGGGCAATGGCTCCCTGAGCTACGGCCGCTGGGCGCTCTACTCCAACAGGCTGCCGTTCAGCTACAAATCGGTGCTGCACGAATATCTGGATGCGCCGCCGGGCGCAGTGCGGGGCGGGCGACTAGCTGGCATGCGGGTGCGCTATACCTATGACGGAGCGCGCAGCCGAAACCCTGACAAGTTCAAGGATGACGCTCGGGCCCTCGAAGCGGCGCTGGTATCCGAGACCGATCCGATGCTGGTGGCGCGCTACACCTTCTATCTCGGCCAGTCCTATCGCGATGCCGGGCTGCGCCAACCGGCCTACGAGGCCTACCTTCGACGTGCAGAGATGGGTCACTGGGTCGAGGAGCGTTACGTCAGCCTCGTCAATGCCGGAAGTCTCGCTGGGGCGCTGGGCAAGCCGCTCATGGAGCAGGTCGGGCTCTTCCTTCAGGCCTACGATCTCGTCCCCGGCCGCGCTGAAGCCCTCCACGGGGCTGCGCGTGCCTGCCGGCAGGCCAAGCATTATCATCTGGGCTATCTGCTGGCCCGGCGTGGCCTCGAAATTGCCCGCCCGGATGCTGGCCTGTTCATCGACGACAGCGTCTACGCCTATCGTATGCTCGATGAGCTCCAGATTCTGGCCTACTGGTCCGGGCATTTTGCCGAAAGCGCTGATGCCGCCGCTACGCTCCTCGCCGACGGGCTGGTGCCCGAGGCGGATCGCCCCCGGCTCGCTGAAAACGCCCGCTTCGCTTTCGCCAAAGCCGGGCTGCCGCAGCCCTGACTCATAAAACCCTGCCCATCTGGGGAGCTTTCCGGGAGCGGGTGCCAGGCGCAGCTTTAGGGCAACAGCAGATTTTGAGGATAACGTCATGTCGTTTCCTGAGCTTGCGGCGCTTTCGGCCGCAACCACTGGCCTCGCCGCCAGCATCGCCCCGCGCCTGATCGCGGTGCAGGGCGCCGATGGGCGGCAGATGAGCGGATTCATCTGGCGCACTGGCCTCGCCGTCACCGCCCACGAAGCGCTGGAAGGCGAGGACGAGATCGCCGTGCTCACGGCCGATGGCTCGACCGCAACCGCCCAACTGGTCGGCCGCGATCCCTCGACGGACGTGGCGCTTCTCAAGCTCGACACCGACGCCTTTGAAGATTGGCCGGCCGCCGCCCTGCCGCTCCCCGGCGCGCTGGCGCTCCTCGCCGGCCGCAGCGAGAACTCTCTCATCGCCAGCCTCGCGTCGATCACCGAAGTCGGCCCCGCCTGGCGCAGCATGCGCGGCGGCGAGATCGACGCGCGCATCAGCATTGGCCTGCGCCTGTCGCCGCAAAGTGAGGGCGGCGTGGTGGTAGCGCCCGACGGCACGCTCATCGGCATGGCCGTCAACGGAGCGGGGCGGCGGACCCTTGCCATCCCCGCCTCGACGCTGGCCCGAGCCATAGCGACGCTGAGTGAAAAAGGCTATGTGCCGCGCGGTTGGCTGGGCGTAAGCCTGCATCCGCTGGGGCAGGGCGGCGGCGCCATTGTCGTTGGCCTCGAAACCGATAGTCCTGCCACCAAGGGGGGCTTCCTTGTTGGCGACATCATCACCACATGGGGGAGCGATCCGGTCGATACCGTGGCCGGAGTTGCCGATCGCCTGAATGCCGCAAATGTCGGCAGTAACGTCAAACTGGGAGTACTTCGCGGTGGCAGTGCATTGGAACTCGACGTCACTCTCGGCGAGCGCCCACGGGGCTGACAGCGCCCGGGCAGTTCTTGCTGCCCAGGTTCATGGTGTGGCTTTCGATCTGGTGGATGTGGCACTCGAACAGGTGCTGCGCACCATTGTCGAAGGGCGGCACGATTTCTATGAGGCTTCGCCCGAACAGGCGGTCGTCACGATCTCCGATCGCCCGCAATTCGAAAACGGGTTCGCCCATACCGGCCGCATCCTCCGCGTCGGTGGTGATGCCGGTCGCAATGCGCTCGAAACCCTCGATCCCGGGCTGATCCTCTCGGCCGCGTCGCTCATCGCGGCGGGCTATACGCTCGACAAGGAACGTGCCGAGCGTGAAGGCCGCACCTCCGGTGGTGGGCTCGTCCGTTTGAGCCAGCGCGAGCGGCAAGTCGCCGATCTCCTCGTCGATGGCGCCTCCAACAAGGTGATCGCCCGGGCGCTGGATATTTCCGTTCACACCGCCAAGTTCCACGTCACCGCCATCCTCGACAAACTCGGCGCCCGCAACCGCGCCGACGCGGTGTCGATTATTCTCCGTGAAGGACTGGTCGCGATTTAGCTGGAGGCAGCACTTGCCTTCTCCCCTTGTGGGAGAAGGTGCCCGACGGGCGGATGAGGGGTTCTCTCCGCACTAACCAGCCTCTCCTCGCTACGCTCGGATCGCGCGACACCAGGGTGTCGCGGACCCCTCATCCGGCGCTGCGCGCCACCTTCTCCCACAAGGGGAGAAGGCACTGGCGAGGCCGGGTTTCTACTCCCGAAACATCCCCGTCGCGATCTCGCGCAGCCCATCCCCATCCCGCACCATAAACAGCGCGCTGAGCTGAAGGGCTTCGGCCAGCTCAGGCCCCCGCACCTCGGCCAGCACCAGCAATGCTGTCGCCCAAGCGTCCGCCATCATGCACGATTGTGCGGCGACCGAGACTGATGTCACGGCGTTGTCGACCGGCGACCCGGTGCGCGGATCGATCGTGTGCGACACCCATTTACCGTCATGTTCGCGGAAATGCCGGTAGTCGCCAGAGGTGGCGAGCGCCAGATCGGCCAACTCCTGAATGCGTGCCACATCCCGCATCTTGCGGTCCGGCTTTTCGATCCCCACCAGCCACGGCTCGCCACCCGGCTTCAGCCCGCTGGCACGGACTTCGCCGTCGATCGACACGAAGTATCGCGTGATGCCGAAGCGCTCGAGGCACTCGGCGAGCTGGTCGACGCCGAAGCCCTTGGCGATGCCCGAGAGATCGAGCTGAACGGCCGAAGTCTTGCGCACACGCAGATTGGGCGCGTCAAGTTCGAGGCCGTCCGTCGATGGGCGGCGCGTCGAGGGGGCACCACCGATCTTGTTCTGATCAGCAGACGGCCCAGCAGCACCAAACCCCCAGGCATCGACAGCATCGCCGACGCCCATATCGAAAGCGCCGCCCGATGCCTTGCCGATATCGAGCCCCGCCACGAGCACAGTCATCAGCTCGGGTGGCACCACCTGCCACAAGCCGACCGGCGCGCGGTTGAGGCGGCAGAGGTCGGACTCGGGCTTCCACGTCGACATCTGGTTGTCGACCCGATCGACCGCCTGCTGCAGCGCGGTGCTGAGGCGAGGCATGTCGACCGGAGCCGAGCTATAGAACGCCGCCGAATAGCGGGTTCCCATGGTGGCCCCCGAGAGGGCGCCGCGCTTGAGGGGGGCCGGCGGAGCAACAGCCTCGATCGCACCACCCGCCGTCGCACTTACGGTCGAGACAGGCAGGGCGTAGGCGATATCAATAGACGTCTTCAAGATACCGCCCCTGGGCCCTGAGGTGATCGATGCTGTCGCCGAGCGGCGCCAGGATCTCGTCGATGGCGTTGGCCACGGCATTGGCCATGTCCTTGCTGCCGCAGATCAGGAACTGCGCACCCGATGCCACCAGTGCCCGAATATTTTCGGGGTCCGCCGCGATCCGGTCCTGCACATAGACATGGTCGGCGCTACGCGAGAATGCGTTGACGCGGGTGGCGAGGCGCTTGTCGGCGACGCAGGCCGAGAGGCTGTTGTCGTAGAGGAAGTCGGAATCGGGCCGGCGGCCACCCCAGTAGAGGTGCATCGGGCGCTTGCGCTTGTTGTTCCAGATAAAGCCCACGAACGGCGCGACGCCCGTGCCATTGGCGACCATCACCACGGGCTTCCGTCCCGGCGCCGGCCGGAAGTCACTGTTGTGCCGGATGAAGGCGTCGATCGTGCCGCCCTCGTCGAGACCGAACAGGAACTCTGAGCAGATGCCGCCCTGTTGCTTGCGCACACAGATTTCGATGAACCCATCCTTGCTGCCCGACGCCAGCGAATAGTAGCGCGGGATGGCAAAGCCGGACGGGACGATGCCGAGGAGATCACCAGCTTCGAACCGCGGCAGGGCAGGCTTACCAAGCCCGAACAGGCCGCGCTTTTCGGCGGGCAGTGCGAAACGCAGGATCACCGTCGGCGCCTGGATTTCGATGCCGTATTCGACACGGTCGATCAGCTGCAGCGGCACAGTCTTGGGCTGCGGCGGCACGTACTTCAGATGCAGCGGCTTGCCGATGCGCTGGCCGAGACTGACGCCCCACTGCGCAAAGGCCTGCGACGACTGCCGGTCGATGTGGCTGAGACTGTGGAAGCGCTTCCAGCCCATCTCGCTCAGCGAGCTGTCGACCAGTTCGGCATAGGCCGAAAAGTGCTGGAAGCTGTGATCGCCGAACCCAAGCACGGTATAGGCGAAGGCCGGTGCGGTCTTGAGCTTGGTAGCAAGCGCCAGGAAGCGCTTGGCGCTTGCCGGTGCCGTGCCATTGCCGAACGTCGAGGTGAGGATGATCAGCCGCGTGGCGCGCGGATAGCCGCGGCCAAAGCTGTTCATCTCCGCCGTGTGCACATTGGCGCCAGCCTTGCGCAACTGGTCGTGCAGCTCGGACGCAAAGCCCCACGTCGCGTTGCCCTCGCTGCCGACGAGAATGACGGTATCGGCCTGCCCAGGCGCAGCATTGCCGGCAAGGCGCGGCCGGTTGCGGGTGCGGGCCCACCAGACCAGCGCGCCGCTGACCGCCATCAGGGGCAGGGTGAGGGCAGTGACGCCGAGCACCAGCCCAAGCCACCAGATGCCCTGGCCGGTATGGAGCGTGTAGAAGGCCTGGTAGATGGTCTGGCCGATGTTGTTGGCCGTGAACTGCAGCATGTCGCCGGTCGATTGGTCGACATAGCCCGAGCCCGATCCGGTGGTGACTGTGAACACGTCAGCCGCATCGGTCGGCGAGGGGAAGACCAGTTCGCGGAGGTCCGTCAGCGAGATCGACTTCAGCGCCGAAAGTTCCGAGATGGCGACGGACGCCGTGCCGCTGCCAGCAGGCGGGAAGCTGAGGCCGAGCCCGGCCGTACCGTCGGAAATGAGCCCGAAGCTGACCAGCGACATGTAGACGCCGGTCAGCGCCGAAAGCATCAGCCCGAGCACGGCGATACGGCCTATATCGACATGCAGCCGCTGCCGCAGCGTGCCGCGGGCAGTTGCAAAGAGCTTCGCCCAGCCGCCCAGCCGCGACACCAGCATCAGGATGCCCGAGATCGCGAGGACCACCAGCGCCAGGGCGCCGACACCGGCTACGGCATGGCCAGCCTGGCCCAAAAACAGCGAGCGGTGGAGCTCGGTGAGGAAGCTGAAAAAGCCCGACGACTGATACGTGCCCAAATCCCGCCCGGTGGCCGGATCGACGAGGTTGGCAACAGCACCATTGGCGCCCGAGCTGTAGACGATCGTAGATCCAGACGCGGTCTCGACAATGCGCTGCACCCCCTCATGGGATGCCGCCACATTGGCGGCCAGTTCCGCAACGCTGACACTGCTCTTGGGCGCCGGCGTACCAAAATGCTCGAGCGCCGGCTGCAGCGACAGCAGCGCACCGGTGAGCGCCATGAAGGCAACCAGCACCGCAGCAATCAGACCTGGCAACGAGTGGATCTTGCGTAACATGATACTGGCCTAGAACTTGACCGTCAGGGTGCCGACATAGCCGGTCCCATCCACCGGCTGGCCCATGGCTGCCGTGGTAAGCGGAGCCGCCGCATCGCTCGAATACTGCCCGCCTTCTTCGACGGCGGTGTCGACATGGACTTCATAGCCCGCGTCGATCATCGAATCGGCGATGCTGGAGCTGACCGTCAGCGTCTTGCCGCCGCCAACGCTGGCGCCGGAAATGCCGTCGAGAGTGACCCCTGCAACCGACACGCCCTTGGCCCACTGGCGCAGCGCGCCGAGGTAGCGTTGTTTGCTGCCGGCAACCCACAGTGTTGAATTATAGCTGCCGTCCGGATTGGTGATATAGACGGCGGCATAGGCGGGGTAACCGCCGAACCGCGCCATTTTGACGTCGACAGTAATGTCTTTGGCAATCGCAGCGCTCGGGGCAACGAGGGCAGTTCCAAGCAGCAAAGCAGTGGTGAACTTGTTCATTCCAATTGGCCTTCATGGGTCTACTATGGTCATGAACAAACCAAATGAAGCTGACGCCACGCTGACGGCGATTTCGGCTGGACTTCAGCCAGCTGTCAGGTTGGAGCGCGACAAACGCGCCATCGGGGACCATTCACCTTGCGGGTATTGCTGATCGAAGACGACCATGTGCTGGGGGCGGCGATGCGCGATCACGTCGCGTCCGTCGGCCATAGCGTCGACTGGATGCTACGCATCGACGACGCGCGGCTGGCGCTGCAAACCGTGCAATACGAACTGGTGCTGCTGGACCTCAACCTGCCCGACGGCCGCGGCCTCGACCTACTCCGCGAGCTCCGCGGCAAGGGCGATACCGTGCCGGTGATCATCACCACCGCGCAGGATCAGATCGCCATCCGCATCGAAGGGCTGAATTCCGGCGCAGATGACTACCTCGTCAAGCCGTTCGACCTCAGCGAACTCTCTGCCCGCATTTCTGCCGTCGCCCGCCGCTATGCGGCCAGCCCCGCGCCAGGCATCGCCATCGGCGGTGTCAGCATCGACCTCGGCCGCCGCACGGTGACCGTCGACGGCGACAGCGTATCGCTGACCGCGCGCGAGTGGGCCGTGCTGGAACGGCTGGTGCGCCATCGCGGCGCCATCGTCACCAAGAACGAAATCGAGGATTCGCTCTACCAGTTCGGCGCCGAAATCGAGAGCAACGCCGTGGAAGTCTATGTCAGCCGGCTGCGCAAGAAGCTCGGCCGCGAGTTTGTTTCCACGGCGCGCGGCCTTGGCTACCAGGTGGCATCGGAAAAATGAGGCGACCCTCGATTGCCTGGCGGCTGGCCATCGGGCTGACCATCATGACGGCACTGCTCTGGCTCGGTGCCACGGCCATTGCCGGCCTCGTCATGCAGCGCGAACTCGATTCCGCCTACGACCAGCTGCTCGAACAGGCCGCCTACCGCATCCTGCCCCTCGCCATGCACCGCATCCGCGAGCCGGGCGAGGATGACGAACTGCGCATTGGTGGTCTCAATTCCAATGAGGATGACGAGTATTTCGCCTATTACGTCGTCCGCGGCACCGGTGCGGTGGTGATCCGCGCCGAGGACGTGCCGGATAGTATCGTGGCGCGCACCGTTCCGGATGGCTTCAGCGCCAGTGATGGCCGGCGGGTCTTTGCGCTGACCGATAGCCGGTCGGGTTACCGGATCGTCGTGCTCGAGCACACCGAGCACCGGGCCGCGGCGCTGACGCAGAGCCTTGGCGGGCTGCTCTGGCCGCTTCTGGCGCTGATCCCGTTGATCGTCATCGGCATCTGGTACGCTATTGGGCTGGCGATGCGGCCGGTGGCGGCGATGAGCCGCGACATTGCGGCCCGCGACCGCCGCAACCTCACTCCCCTCAACCTCGAGGGCCAGCCGGTGGAGCTTGCCCCGATCGCCGAGGCCGTGGCAGATCTCCTTGAGCGCCTGCGCTCCGCCCTCGCTGCCGAACGCGCATTTGCCGCGAGCAGCGCCCACGAACTGCGCACACCGATTGCGGGAGCCCTCGCACAGGTGCAGCAACTGGCGATCGAACTGGGCTCGTTGCCCGAGGCACACCGTCTGCGCGAGGTCGAGGCAGCGCTGCGGCACCTGGCGCAGCTGTCTGAAAAGCTGTTGCAGCTCTCACGTCTCGAGGCTGGCTTCGCCCGCTCGGACCGCGCAATGGACCTGGCGCCGATCCTGCAACTGGTCGCGCGGGATTTCCAGTCCTCGGCGCACTATCAGAACCGTGTCGCCTATGAGGACAAAAGCGCGGGAACCCTGCGCGGCAGCATCGATATCGATGCCTTTGCCATCGCCATCCGCAACCTCGTGGAGAACGCGCTGGTGCACGGCGCCTCCGACGGCCCGGTGGCGATCACTGCCGAGCCGGGCAATGTCGTGCGCGTGGTCAATGGCGGTCCGATCGTGCCCGCGGGCCTGCTCGAAACCATCGCCGAACCCTTCGCCCGCGGCGCCACCTCCGCCAAGGGCACGGGCCTCGGCCTCTCCATCGTCCGCACCATCATGGAGCAGACTGGCGGCACGCTGGTGCTGCATTCGCCTGCGACGGGGCGGGCGGACGGCTTCGAGGCGATCCTGACGCTCGCCTAAGCAAGAAACGCCGCGATCTCGCTCACAAACTGCGGATTGAGTCGTGCGCTGGTGTGATCGCCATCGACAAGTGCCAGCCACGCACCGGGAATCGCTGCAACGAGCACGTCCGGGTTGATCGCCAGCGGATCGCTGCGCCCGGCAATGATCAGCGTCGGCGCGGTGATTGTATCGAGCGCAATCGGCGCGGTGTTGATTGCCGAGGCGTGCGCCGCCAGCGCCAGCCTGTCGCTGCCGTTCTGGTCGATCCATTGGCGGAAGCCGCGCACCATCTCGGGCACGTCGCCGGGATCATCTGCCCGCAACGCCTGTTCCAGCACGCCGTTGTCCAGCGCCCGCGTGTCGACGCCACCCAGCAACACCACCGCTTCGCCCACCCCGCCGGCCACCACGCGCCGCAGCCGCCGTTCATGAGTGGCCGCGATCAGGGTGACAATGGCGCCCATCGAATAGCCGACGAGATCGGCCTCCTCTGCGCCGATTTCGTCGAGCAGCACGCCGATATCGCGCGCCATGCGGCGCTCGCCATAGTGGCGCGACTCATGCGGCGCGTCTGATTTCCCATGCCCCAGCGCATCGATGCCGACCACCGGTCGCCCCAGTTCGCCGAGCCGCGCGGCGATACCGCACTCGACCCACTCGCTGGCCGTCGAGGCAGAAAAGCCGTGCTGCAGCACGATCGGCCGACCCTCGCCTTCGGCTAACTCATAGTAGGCAAGGCGAAATCCGTCGGGCGTGGTGAGAAACTGCAAGGCCGGCTCCGGTCTGAGGTGAGTGTTCGCCCGAGCATACAGCAGTTCGCTGACATCGCACCGTCGTACCATCGTCATTGCGCGTTCACGGGGCTGAGACGGAAGCGTCAATAACCCCCGCTAGGAGTCCGGCTTCGCGGTTTACGCGATCTACGTTCCCGGAGAGCCCGTCCCATGAAACGCCATCCCCTCGTCGGCTCGGCCATTGCCGCTGCCACTATCATTTTCGCTTCCGCCCCCGCGCTGGCCGCCACCAAGTTCGACTTCTGGTACGGCCTGTCGGGCGATCTGTCCGACCGCATCCAGGACATGTGCAAGGATTTCAACGCGTCGCAGGCCGACTACGAAATCGTCTGCACCAGCCAGACCGACTACGACACCAACCTGCAGAACACGATCGCCGCGTTCCGCGCCAACAAGCAGCCGACGATCACCCAGATCTTCGACGCCGGCACGCTCGATCTGATGCTCTCGGACGCCTACATCCCGGTCGAGCAGTTGATGAAGGACAACGGCTACACCATCGACTGGTCGAACTATTTTTCGGGCGTCGGCTCGTACTACTCGACCTCGAAGGGCGAACTGCTCTCGATGCCGTTCAACTCGTCGACCGCGATGATCTATTTCAACACCGACGCGCTCAAGAAGATCGGCTTCGACGGCCTGCCGCAGACCTGGTCGCAGGTTGAAGACGTCGCCCGCAAGGAACTCGCCGCTGGCTACGAATGCCCGATGGGCTTTGATCCGGCCGGCGCCTGGCAGTGGTTCGAGCAGTTCTCGGCCATCCACAACCAGCCGATCGCCACCAAGGGCAATGGCTACGGTGGTCTCGACGCCGAGATGGCTGCCTCCAAGGGCCTCTTCGTCCAGCAACTGACCTGGATCAAGAAAATGTATGACGAGAAGCTCTTCGTCATCAAGAACAAGGACACCGGCCAGGTCGACCAGGACGCTTTCGCGGCTGGCACCTGCCAGATGTTCTCGGGCTCGATCGCCGGCCACGGCTCGGTGACCGCCAAGGCAATCCCGGATCTGCATTGGGACGTCGCCATGCTGCCGATGCTCGATGGCTACACCCGCACCAACAGCCTCGTGGGCGGCGCCTCGCTCTGGACGCTCAAGGGCAAGTCGGCAGAAGAATACAAGGGCGCCGCGGCGTTCTTCAACTTCCTCGCCACCCCCAAGCAGACCCAGTGGTGGTCGACAGTGACCGGTTACATCCCGGTCACCAACTCGGGCTTTGAGGCCATGAAGGCCGCCGGCTTCTACGACGCTGCCCCCTATAAGGGCCGCGAGAAGGCCATTGCCTCGCTGACCGCCTCGACCCCGACCGAGAACAGCCGCGGTATCCGCCTCGGCCACTACCCGCAGATCCGCGCCGAAATGGTCAAGACCATCCAGAACGTGCTGTTCAACAACGTTCCGGTCGAGCAGGCGCTGGCCGACTTCGACGCCAAGGGCAACGAGATCCTGCGTCGCTTCCAGGCGACCTACAAGGACGCCGTTCTCCCCTGATCGGTACCTGAGCAACGCGGGCGGCCAATGGCCGCCCGCACCTCGTCCACCATTCTCCGACGACCACGAGTGAACGCATGGAACGGCGCGCCTATTACCGCAAGAAGGGACTGCCCTGGCTGTTGATCGGCCCGCAACTCCTGCTGGTCCTGGTGTTTTTCTACTGGCCCACCTCGCAGGCGCTCTACTGGGCCTTCACGCTGGAGCAGCCCTGGGGCGGCGGCAACAGCTGGGTTGGCTGGGACAATTTCGCCCAGATTTTCCAGGACACCGAATACTGGGCCACCGTGCTGCGCAGCGCCTTCTACGCCTGCTGCACCACCCTGCTCTCCATGTTCATGGCGCTCACCCTCGCAGTCTTCGTCGACCGCCAGCTCAAGGGCACGTCGCTGTTCAAGCCGGTCTATGTGTGGACCTACGCCATCGCCGCGCCCGCCGCCGGCGTCGCGTTCCGCTTCATCTTCGCTCCCGAGGCCGGTCTCGTCGGCGCGCTCAACGACATCTGGCCAGGCGTCTGGAACCCCGCGATCAACGGTTGGCAGGCTCTGGCGATGATCATCGTTTGCCATGCCTGGCTCGGTATCGGCTACAATTTCATCTTCTTTCTAGCGGGCCTGCAGATGATCCCGCGCTCGATCAACGAAGCGGGCGCCATGGATGGCGCACGGCCTTGGCAGCGCATGTTCGACCTGCAGTTGCCGCTGATCGCGCCCACGGTATTCTTCCTCTTGATCATCAACCTGATCTCGAGCTTCACCGACAGCTTCGGGCTGATCGACACCATGACCGAAGGCGGGCCGTACGGCTCAACCGAGGTGATGGTCTACAAGATCTATTTCGACGGTTTTAAGGGCCTCGACTACTCGGGTGCTGCTGCGCAGTCGATCGTCCTCATGCTTCTCGTCATCGGGCTCACCTTTGTGCAGTTCCGCTTCGTCGAAAAGCGCGTCCACTACAACTGAGGTCCGGCCATGATCGAGCGTTCGCCCATCTTCAACTTCATTACCTACGTGGTGATGGCGCTTGGCCTGGTCCTCGTCATCGCCCCGTTCTGGATCACCTTTGTGGCCGGCTCCCAGAACCTTGCCGAAGTCAGCCGCGTGCCGATCGTCCTGTGGCCGTCGGGGCATCTGTTCGAAAATCTTGCCGAGGCCTGGGCACGTGCGGACCTCGGGCCGAAGATGCTCAACAGCTTCATCATGGCGATCACCGTCACCGTGTGCAAAATCTCTCTCGCCTCGATCTCGGCCTTTGCCATTGTCTTCTTCGATTTCCGCGGCCGCATGATCGCGTTCTGGATGATCTTCGCGACCCTGATGCTGCCCCTCGAAGTGCGCATCGTGCCGACCTACGCGATTGCCGCCAACGCGCTGCTGCCGTTCCAGGTGATCCTTGACACGCTTGGCATCTCCGGGCTCGTCGAGAACCTCATGGGGGTGCGCATCGCGCTGGAGTGGAACCTGCTCAACTCCTATCCCGGCCTCGTGCTGCCGCTGGTCGCCACGGCGACCGGCACCTTCCTCTACCGGCAGTTTTTCATGACCATTCCGGATGAGCTGGTGGAAGCCAGCAAGATGGACGGTTCGGGCCCGCTCCTGTTCCTCTGGGATGTGCTGCTGCCATTGAGCCGCACCAACATGCTGGCGCTCGCCACCATCCTCTTCGTGTCGACCTGGAACCAGTATCTTTGGCCGCTGCTGATCACCACTGACCGCGAGCATTTCGGCACTGTCGTGATGCAGCTGAAGTCACTGGTGCCGGCGCTTAACGGCACGCAGGACTGGAACGTCACCATGGCCGGTGCCCTCATCATCATGCTGCCGCCGCTGCTGGTCGTTGCGTTCATGCAGCGCTGGTTCGTGCGTGGCCTCATTACCAGCGACAAGTAACCGGAGACGACCAATGGCAGCCATTTCGCTCAGAGGCGTCAAGAAGCGCTATAACGCCAAGACTTTCGTTGTCCACGGGGTGGACGCCGAGATCGAAGCCGGGGAGTTCGTCGTTATCCTCGGCCCGTCGGGCTGCGGCAAGTCCACGCTGCTGCGCATGATTGCCGGTCTCGAGGAAATCTCGGACGGCGAGATTGCGATCGGCGGCAAGGTGGTCAACAAGCTCGAGCCGCGTGAGCGCGGTTGCGCCATGGTGTTCCAGAACTACGCGCTCTACCCGCATATGACGGTCAAGCAGAACATCGGCTACGCTCTGAAGGTGGCAAAAGTCGCCAGGCCCGAGCGGGAGGCGCGCGTCATGAAGGTCGCGCACTCGGTCGGGCTGGAGCCCTATCTCGATCGCCGGCCGGGCGAGCTCTCGGGCGGTCAGCGCCAGCGCGTCGCCATGGCCCGTGCCATGGTGCGCGAGCCGAAAGTGTTTCTGTTCGACGAACCGTTCTCCAACCTCGATGCCAAGCTGCGTGTCGCCATGCGGGCAGAAGTCCGGCGTCTGCACCGCGACCTCGGCGTCACCTCGGTCTTCGTCACGCACGACCAGATCGAGGCAATGACGCTGGCCGACCGGTTGATCATCATGAATGCCGGCAATGTCGAGCAGATCGGCAAGCCGACCGAGGTCTACAACAAGCCGGCCAGCCGCTTTGTCGCCGACTTTATCGGCTCGCCGGCCATGAACCTGTTTGAGGGCGAGTTCGACGCTGAGGGCGTCTTTGTCTATGGCCAAGGCGGCCGGATGAGCGTGCCGCAACTCAACGGCGTTCGCGCCCCGGGCCGCAAGGTGGTGCTCGGCGTACGCCCGGAATCTGTGCGTCGCACCGGGCCTGACGCGCAGGGCTCGATCCCTGCCGTTGTAGACTATATCGAAGAACTGGGCGCCTCGCGCCTGATCCATGCCGAAGCCAACGGCAGCCGCATCGTCGCCGTCGACACCGAGAGCAGCGAGATCAGCACCGGCATGCCCGTGCATTTCAGCGTCGACAATGACGCGCTCCACGTCTTTTCGGCCGAGAACGGCCGCCGCATCACGCACTAGTTCCAGCAGGCAGTGATCCAGCAAGGGAGATCATCATGAGCAACATCATCGGTACTGGTTTCAATGTCGGCTCGGAGGATGGCGAGATCGAAAGCCTCGCCGCCGACATGCGCGCACTGGCCGACATGGGCGTCGACACCGTCGAGATCGGCATCACCAGCCTTGATATCGTGGCGGGCGGCCGCATCATCGAAGAGCGCGCTGCAGCCCTCGTCGCGCTGACCCAGCAGTTCGACTTCCGCTACACCGTGCACGGCCTAGTCTCGTCCAACTTCATGGACCCCGCGACGGTCCGCTACCAGCTCGATGCCGCCAAGGCGCTCGTTGAGCTCTGCGACCGGATCGACGCGCGCGTCCTCGTCCAGCACGGTGGTGCGCTCAGGGCCGACCAGTGGCAGGACCGCGCCGATGCCGACCTCCGTGAACGCGATACGCTCACCGAACTGGCCGAGTTCGCCAAGCCCTATGGCGTCCGCATCGCGCTCGAGAATATCTTTTCGACCGAGCCCGGCCAGTACCGCCAGACCCCGTCGGAAGTGGCGGCAACGGTCCGCGCCGTGAACCACCCGAACGTCGTGGCGCTGATCGACTTCAGCCACGCCTACATCGAATCCACTTATCGCGGCCTCGATTTCCGCGCCGAACTGCGCGCCATGGCGCCGGTCGCCGGGCACCTGCATGTGCATGATTCATTCGGCCGTCCACAGGCCTTCTACAAGCCGTTCCACCCGCAGGAAAACACTGCCATGGGCGTCGGCGATCTCCACATGCCGCTCGGCTGGGGCGACATCGCCTGGGACGAGATCTTCGCCGAACTCAACTTCCTGCCCGACACCGTCCTGATGATGGAAATCGGCCGCCGCTATCGCCGCGAACAGCCCGCCAGCCTCGCCTGGGCCAAGCGGCTGGCGCGGATCGCAACGGCAGAAACCGCCAAGGCGGCCGAGTAACTCAACGTCCAAATGCGCAACTTCTGCCGGCTGATACCCAACCGGCAGAAGTTCACGACTTAACGACAGTCAAACAGCCTCCGAAGGACGGAAGATCGTCTCCTCCAGCACCGGCACGATGCGGTGGTGCGTCGCCTGCTCGTAGTCATAGGCGTACCCGAGCAAGCTCGCCTCGCTCCACATCGGCCCCACGAAAATCAAGCTGAACGGCGAGCCGCCAGCAAACCGACCCGCTGGCACGGTGACCCCAGGCAACCCTGCGATGTTGATCTCGGAAACAGTCGTTTCGGGGTAAAGCGCCTTATCGAAAACCCCCGGAATCGCCGCCGACATTTGCGGAAACACCAGCACGTCGAGATCGTGTTCCGCCATTACCGCATTGAAAGTACTGAGATAAGCCTCACGCGCGGCATGGAACGCACTGAGGTCAGGCGGCAGCGCCGGGTTCTCGATCGAGGCCCTGAACACTGGATCGGCAAGGTGTACCGCGAGCGGACCATCAGCTGCGAACGGATCAGAAGGGAGCAGAGGCGCAAGCTCCGCAATCGAGTTCGCCACCGCCCCCGGCCCCAGGCGCCGCAGGAAGTTCTCGAAATCGAACACCAGCGACTCGATGCCGCGCGGATCGAAACCCAAGTCTTTCTTGGAAAGGCTGGCAAAATCAGTCCCAACAAACGGATCGTCGACCAAGACAGCGCCACGAACCGCAATTTCCGCGATCGCGGCATCGTAAAGCGCCTGCGCTTCATCCCAGAGCGGCTCAGTGCGCCAACCCTTCCCATAAAGCCCGACGCGGGCGCCTTTGAGGGCGGTGGGGCTGAGTTTGCTGGTGTAGCCACCCTTGGGCAGCATGCCGATGGAAGCGACGGTCTTGGGGTCCGCCGAGGTGTAGCCAGCCAGCACATCGAGGAGGATCGCCGCGTCCATCACGGTCTTGGCGTGGGGGCCAACGACATCGCGGGTGGAACCTGCAAGTGGCATGACGCCAGTATTGGGGACCAGCGCGAAGGTCGGCTTGATGCTCACAAGGCTCTGCGCTGCGCCCGGATTCTGGATCGAACCGCCAGTTTCCTCGGCAAGGCCGGCGACTGCAAAGCTGCCGGACACCGCAGTTGCCGTGCCGCTGGAACTGGCGCCCGGAGCGACGGAGCGGTCCACAGCGTTGTAGGTCGGCCCGTCCCAACTAGAATTGGCGCGCGTACCATCATGGCTGAAGGCCGGGATATTGGTCTTGCCCAGGATCACCGCACCCGCTGCCTTGAGACGCGCTACGACTGGGGCATCAGTGCCGGGCATCAGGTCAACGCCGCCCGTTGCGCTGTGGAACCCTGCCCAGCCACCCGTCGAGGGCAGCCCGACAAAATCCATCGCTTCCTTGATCACAACCGGTACGCCTGCCAGGGGCCCAAGCACCTCTCCAGCCGCCCGGCGAGCGTCCATGGCGGCGGCGTCGGCAAGGGCGGAGGGGTTCATGAAGGTGAAGGCGTTGTAAAAGGGCTCGTAGCGCGCGATGCGGGCAAGGAACGCCTCGGTAAGGGACACCGAGGTGAAGCGCCCTTCCGCCAGACCCCGCTGAGCCTCAGTAATGGTGAGTTCGACAACGTCAATCGCATCTGTGGCAACGATCGGGGCTGAGGCGTTCATGCTGCGGCCTTGGCGGAAGCCGAGTCGTCGATCAGCCCGAGCAGGTGCGGCGTATCCATCACGTCGGCGAAGATCGTGTACATGCTGAGCAGTGTGCCCAGATGCTCCTCGTCGCTGAGCGTGGCGTTGGCGTCTGACATGAAGATCACGTTGTAGCCCATCTGCAGCGCATCGCGCGCCGTGCTCTCGCAGCAGCAATTGGTCAGCGTTCCGGTGATGATCAGCGTGTCGATGCCACGCGCCTTGAGCTGGGCGTCCATATCGCAGGTCTCGGGGATCAACGCGGAGAAGCGGGTCTTGTCGACGATTAGGTCTCCCGCCTTCACCTCCATGGAGGGGTGGATCTCCCAGTCAGGCATGCCGCGCGCCATCTTGACCTGCGCGTCGATCTGGGTCGGCCCGAGCGTATTGAACCAGTGCGCCCAGCTGTGTTTTTCGGCGAGATCGTAGGTGTAGCGGGTAAAGACGTTCACTCCGCCGCTCCCGCGCACGGCCTTTGAGATCGTGTTGATGGTGCCCGCGATCTCGCGGGTCATCGGCACTTCGATCGGCGCGCCCTCGGCGACGAAGCCGACCTGCATATCCACGATCACATGCGCGACCTTGGTCATGTCGAGACTCGAAAAGATGTGGTCCTGGCCGCGCACCTGACGGACGCGATCGACGATGTGCTGGGGGATGGAGACCTTGTGCATGGCACGTCCTTTCGGTGAGGCGCCGGCCACCATATGGCTTCGGCAAATGCTTGAGTGCAATCGATACAGATAGTCAAATATGAAAATATCCAAAATGCAAGGACTATCCGGCACGACGTGTTGCCTAAATTGTAAGCATATATGTCAGGCGATGAAATTTACATCAAGCGTTTGACAGGGCCTGCGTTGCGTAGCAGTCTCCTCGCTTCGTCGGGGTGTGGAAGTTCTGTCCAGAGGGGTGTCGATTTCGATCCTCGCTGCGGCGCAAATTGTGACGGGAGCTTGCCTTGGGACGTTCAAGCAACGGGCGGACGATAAAAGTAGGCATGTTGCATCCGCGCAGCGGTGTTGCCGGCATGTGGGCGCCCTCAATCGACGCAGCCGCGATCGTTGGCGCGGCGGAAGTCAATTCCACCGGTGGTATCCTGGGCGAAGAAATCGAACTGGTGTTTGCCGACAGCGGCTTTTCCATTGCCGAGGCGGTGAATGCGGTCGACACGCTGATCGAGGTGGATGGGGTCGACGCGATCGTTGGCGCGCACCCCAGCAATATCCGCGATGCCGTCAGCCGGCAGATTTCCAGCAAGGTGCCCTATATCTATACGGCGCAATACGAGGGCATAGCCTGCGGTCCGGCGACCGTCGCTACCGGCAGCACCGACTACGAGTTGATGGCCCCCGCTCTGGCATGGCTGCGAGCGGAAAAGCAGGCGGAGCGGTTCTTCTTCGTTGGTAACGATTACATTTGGCCCCGCATGGCATTGGGCACAACCCGCGGCCTGATGCGCCAAATGGGTACGTTCCTCGTGGGGCAGGCAATCCTTCCGATCAAGGTTCTGGACTACACCGCGCTCCTCCGCCAGATAGCTGGCAGCGGGGCGCAGATGGTGATCACCGCACTCGTCGGGCAGGCAGCGGTGGACTTCCATCGCGCTTTCGCAGCGGCAGGAATGGATGAAAAGATCCTGCGGTTTGGGCTGATTATCGACGAGACGGTGATCTGCGGCATCGGTGCGGAAGCCTCGACTAACCTGTTCACCGCATCAAGCTATTTCGCCGAACGGCATTCGCGATCCAACGACCATTTCCTCGAACTCTACCACGATGCCTTTGGCGCATTCGCGCCCCCGGTCTCTGCTGGCAGTGTCGGGGCCTATGAGGGTGTGCACGTCCTGGCTGGGCTCGCCAACGACCTGCAGACGCGCGATGCCCGCGCACTTGCGCACCATCTGGGGCAACTCCTGTCGCGGCCCAGCGTCCGCCACATGCTCGATGGCAAGCCCATGGGGCAGTGGCCGGCGGCCTATATGGGACGTGCAGACGGCGTCACACTGCGGGTAGTGGCGGATCTGACGCACTGACTTCAGGGGCGCAGCTAGCAAATTCATTGAAAATGAAATATTGTCAGTGTCTACTCGTGGTGGTAGGAAACCGCGAGTCGGAGTGCTGTTGCCGGTGGGAGAGCGATGAGGAGTCCGGGCGAACCGGGCCGATGCATCGAAAGGCCAGTAGCGGCTTTATGGTTGGAACGAGAAGCGTGAACGAGATCGACGCTAAGGAGGAGCTGCAATGGCCACCACACGCATGAAGGATCAGCTGGCTTACATGATCGCCAGCGTCAACCGTCAGCTCGAGAACGAGCTGGAGGAACGTCTGCGTCCCGGTGGCGTGCCCATCGAGCAGTTCCGTATCCTCGAGGTTCTGGATACGGCCGAGCCCTGCGCTATGGGCGAAATTGCCACGCAGTCCCTGATCGAGCCGCCCACGCTCACCAAGATTATCGACCGCATGGTTGCCGAAGCGCTGGTGTACCGCGCGCCCGATCCCAACGATCGCCGCCGCGTGCTCATCCTCACTGCGCCAGCCGGAAAGGCTCTGTTCAAGCGCCTGCGCGGCGTCTCGACGGCGCAGGAACAGCGCATTGTCGAACTGTTGGAGTCTGATCGCGCGACAGAGCTGCGCAACCTGCTGCGCGAACTTATCCAGTAGAGCCACCCACTCCCAGACAAAAAAAGAGCGCCTTGCGGCGCTCGAGTTGACTGGCTGGTGCAAACCGCCAGCGGTCGGGAAAGGTGTCTCAGATGCCGGGCGGGCGGCGGGTGTGCCAGTCGGTTGCCTGCTGATAGGCATGCGCCACCTTGAGCAAAGTCGCCTCCGACCCAGGCAGGCCCGCCAGCTGAAAGGCGATTGGGCGGCCGTCGGAGGTGAAGCCGCAGGGGAGCGTCACTGTCGGGGTGCCGGTGGCGTTGAAGGGCGAGGTGAACTTGCCGATATTGTTGAAGTCTTCGGCCACCTGCGCGCGCATTTCGGCCCAGGTTGGGGTGCCCAGCCGGTAGACCGGCATGACGAACACATCAAGTGTCGAGAACAGCGAGATCACCGCGCCGCGGAACTTCCGCCGCTCGATATTGCCATGGCCAGTCTGGGTCGGCGTGACATCGGCAACCTTCATCATCTCCTTGATGGCCGGACCATATTCGTCGGCTCGCGCTGGGTAAGTCGCCTCGTGTGCCGCCAGCAATTCGCCGATGGTGAGCGCCATGGTGTATTTGAGCAGCGCTTCTTGCGATGGGAAGCTGACCGGCGTGTTGATCGCGCCGAGGCTTTCGAGCACTGCGATAGCGTCCTTGATCGCCGCCACGGTCTGTGGCTCGGCATCGGTGGCGATGTAGTCCCAGTCGACCCCCACCTTGATGCCGCGCGCCCCATAGACGCCGTCGAGCGCTGCGAGATAATCCGGCACTGGATCTGGGAGTGTCGTGGTGTCGTTCTTGTCCCAACCCGCGAGCGCCTGCAGCATGGCGGCGGCGTCGGCCGCCGAGCGCGCCATCGGCCCCAGATGGTCATAGGTCGCCGCAAGGTCGAAAATGCCGTAGCGCGAGATCAGCCCCCATGTCGGCTTGACGCCGGTCAGCGCGTTGCTCGCTGAAGGAAAACGGATCGAGCCGCCTGTGTCCGACCCGATGCTCGCGTAGGTCAGGCCGGCGGCCGTTGCGACGCCCGAGCCGGATGACGATACGCCGGTCCAGAGGTCCGCCTTCCATGGGTTGACCGGCTCGGGAAAGCTCGGGTGATGTTCGAGGGTGGCTCCCTCGGTCATGTGGAGTTTACCCAGCAGCACCGAACCTGCGGCCGCAAGGTTGGTCACCACAGTGGCGTCATGGTCCGGCTTGAAATCGCGATGGATACTCATCCCACCTGAGGTCGGAATGCCTTTGGTAAAGCAAAGGTCCTTCACGGCGATCGGGATGCCATGCAGGGTCCCGCGATAGCGGCCAGCCATGATCTCCGCCTCAGCCGCCCTGGCCTGCGACATCGCCAGTTCTGGCGTGACCGTCGTGTAGCTCTTGAGGCCCGGATCGAGGGTCTCGATGCGCTTCAGCAGCGCTTCGGTGACTTCGACCGGCGAGATATCACCGCTCTCGATGTGCTTGGCGACGGTGGTCAGCGGCTGGAAGTGAATGTCGCTCAGGTACATGAACTGTAAACTCCGTGGGGATCAGGACAGGGTGGGGCGGCGGAGGTGCCAGGGCGTCGCCTGCTGGAAAGCGTGCGCGGCCTTGAGCAGTTTGGCTTCGCTCAGGTGTGGGCCGATCAACTGCATGCCGAGCGGCAGGCCGATGACATTGCTGCCGGTGGGGAAGGTGATGGTAGGCACGCCCGCCATATTGTAGGGCCCGCTGTAGCGACCAAAACTGGCGATGGTGGCGAAGATCTCGTCGAGCTGGTCGTAGCGGGCGCCGACCCAGGGCATGATCGGGGCAGGGACGACGTCCACATGCTCGAACAGTTCGAGCAGGGCGCCCTTGAAGCGGTCCTTTTCGATATAGGCCGCGGCAATCTCGGTGGACGAATACTTGAAGCCACGCTCGATAGTTTCGCGCAGGCGGCCAAAACCCTCGGGGTTGGTCCGGTAGTGCGCCTCGTGATAGCGCGCGCACTCGGTTTCCATGATGATGAACTGCGACCGCGTCACCGCATGGGTCGGCGGTACCTTGATCTCCACGAGCTTGGCGCCAATCGTCTTGAAGACATCAAGTGCGTCGCGGATCGAGGTGATGATCTCGGGATCGGTTCCCTCCTCGATATAGGCCCAGTCAACGCCGATCCTGAGGTCGCGGGCCCCAAGAATCCCGCTCTCAAGCGCCGCCAGATAGTTCGGCACCGGTGCACGCAGACTGGTGGGGTCGTTGTCGTCGTGTCCGGCAATGACGTCGAACACCGCAGCGGCATCGGCCGCCGAGCGCGCCATGGGCCCGACGGAATCGAGCGTATCCGCCAGCGTGAACACGCCATAGCGGCTGACTCGGCCCCAGGTCGGCTTGAGACCAGTAACGCCGTTGATGGCCGACGGGAAGCGGATCGAGCCGCCAGTGTCCGAGCCCAGTGCCGCAAAGCAGAGCCCGGCGGCGGTCGCAACACCCGAGCCTGATGAGGAGCCGCCCGGCCAGAAGCCAGCAACGTATGGGTGGCGCGGCGGTGGGCCGAACATCGGGTGATGTTCGGCCAGCGCCCCTTCGTGGAGCGCGAGGCGGCCGAGGATCACGGCACCTGCCGCGACGAGCCGGTCAACTACCGTCGCCGAATAGTCGGAGACAAAGTCCTTGTAGGCCGCCGACCCGAAGGTCGCGGGCGTGCCCGCGGTAAAGAACAGGTCCTTGATCGCGATTGGTACGCCATGCAGCGGCCCGCGATATCGACCAGAGCGGATTTCCGCTTCCGCCTGTCGCGCCTGCGCCAACGCACTTTCGCCGGTTACAGCGATGTAACTATGGAGTTCCGCGTCCACCGCGGCGATGCGCGCCAGCATGGCTTCGGTCAGCACGACTGGCGAAAGCTCGCCGGTCTTGACGCCGGCAGCGACATCGGTGAGCGCCATATAGGGCAGGGAACTGGTGTCGAGCATGATCGATCCTCTGGTCAACTGAGCGTGGGGCGACGGGTGTGCCAGTCGGTGGCCTGCTGGTAGGCATGGGCGGCCTTGAGCAAGCGGGCTTCACTGATGTGCGGACCGATCAGCTGCACCCCGATGGGCATGCCATTGCTGCCAATGCCGCAGGGGAAGGTGATCGCGGGAACGCCAGCGAGATTGTAGGGTGAGGTGTAGCCGACCAGTCCGTCGAGATCCTCGAGCGCGGCATCCATCTGGTCATAGCGAATGGCAACCTGTGGGTAGATCGGCGAAATCAGCATGTCGATGTCGCCGAACAGGCGCGTGATCGTGCCGCGGAAACGCGCCCGGGTGATGTAGGCGCCGGCGAGCACCATCGGATCCATGGCAAGCCCGCGCTCGATCGCCTTGCCGAGCGCCGGGCCATACTCATCCTTCTTTTCTGCATAGACCGGGTTATGCCACCAGGCCGCCTCGGTATCCGTGATGGTCAGCGCCGCCTGGATCGCATCGGTGCGATCGGGGACCGAGACAGGGACAAGCGTGGCGCCAAGATCTTTCAGCGTGGCGATGACGCCTGCGATTGCAGAAGAGACTTCCGGATTGATGCCCTTGGTGAGGTAGGTCTCGTCGATTCCGATGCGGAGGCCGCGCGCCCCGAGGACGCCGTCGAGTTCGCCAAGGTAGTCGGGAACCGGCGCATCGAGCGAGGTCGGGTCCATCGGATCGGCCCCGGCAAAGGCATAAAGCATCGCGGCGCAATCAGCGGCGGTGCGCGCCATCGGCCCGATGGTGTCGAGCGAATTGGCCAGCGCGAACACGCCATATCGCGACGTGCGGCCCCAGGTGACCTTGAGGCCGGTGACGCCGCAGGCGGCGGACGGGAAGCGGATCGAGCCGCCCGTATCGGTGCCCAGCGAGGCAAAACACAACCCTGCCGCTGTCGCTGAGCCTGAGCCCGAGGACGACCCGCCTGGCCAGTAGTCCTTGCCCCAGGGGTTGATGCAATTGCCCAACTTGGGGTGGTGCTCGCCGAAAGCCCCCTCATGCAAGTGCAGATGCCCCAGGATCACCGCGCCGGCTTTCTTCAGCCGGTGAATGATCGTCGCGTCCTTGTCGGAAACCACATTGTAGGCGGTGGTGGCAAAGGTAGCGGGGTCGTCCTTGACCTCGAACAGGTCTTTGATGCCGATCGGCACCCCATGCAGCGGGCCGCGCCAGCGCCCCTCGGCGATCTCGGCCTCGGCTATTTCGGCCGCCGCGACGGCGGCCTCAGCCTTGACCAGCAGATAGGCATTAAGCTGGGGGTTGAGCGCGCCGATCCGGTCGAGGATCTGCTTGGTGAGCGTCACCGGTGACAGCTCGCCACGGGCGATGAGGCCGGACACCTCCATCAGCGAGGAATAGTGGAGGGTGTCGGCGGGAGATTTTTCCAGCATGTCAGGCAGCCTTGGCATGAGTTGCGCGCTTGCGGCGGAGACCACCGGTGGCGTTCGCGAACACCTGACTAGGAGGCTGACTTGGGAAGACAGACGCAACAGGCGGCATGGCTGCACCTCAGGGTGAGATCATGCACCTTTCATACTACGGTTCCTGATAGTTGAAAATGATAATATTGAAAGATGAAATTAAAGGCGCTTTGCCCGTTTTTTGTACTGAACGGACCCTATCAAGCCGGTATCTCATTGCAAGATAGATGCTTTTGAAAGCCAACCTCTTGGGTGCCTGTTAGGTTCACTGTCCCTAAAGTGCTAGCGTTTTTAATATTTTAGCAGTTCGCTCATCTGCTATGCGTTGCGCGTGCCATCGGCTGGCACAACGCTTGCAACCCTGTTCTCCCGAGGGGCGCCATCCCGAAAGGCGCTACCGCTTGCAGGAGAGAAGCATCATGAAGGTTTCAAGATTGCGAGGCATGCTCTCGGTCGCGGCGCTTGCCGCGTTGACCGGCTTGAGCATGGCCGTCCCCGCCTCCGCGGAGACCGTTTTGCGCGTCGCCATGACTGCCGCAGACATTCCCGATTGGACCGGCGCGCCGGACCAGGGCTACGAAGGCTACCGGTTCGCCGGCTACACCATGTATGACGCGCTGGCCCTGTGGGACCTGTCGAGCTCCGACAAGGCCGCGGACATCGTTCCCGGCCTCGCCACCAGCTGGGAGATTGACCCCGCCGATCCGCTGACCTGGACCTTCCACCTGCGCGAAGGCGTGACCTATCACGACGGCTGCCCGTGGAACGCGGACTCAGCGCTCTGGAACTTCGATCGCGTCAAGACCTCCGGCTCGCCGCAGTTCAATGCGCGGCATGCGGGTATGCAGGGCTGGGCAGTCGCCAGCCTCACCTCATGGGAAAAGGTCGATGACCTGACCATTAAGCTGCACACCAATGTGCCCTCGTCCATGCTCCCCTACAGCATGGCGATGCTCTACATGATCTCCAACTGCGAGGTCGAAAAGCTCGGCAACGACTATACCAAGTTCGCCGAGCACCCGGCCGGCACCGGCCCCTACATGTTCGACAAGCTGGTGCCGCACGAGCGGCTCGAACTGGTCAAGAACCCCAACTACTGGAACAAGGACCGCATCCCCAAGCATGACCGTCTGGTCCTCTTGCCGATGCCGGAAGCCTCGACCCGCGCCGCGGCCCTCCTCTCGGGCCAGGTAGATTTCGTCGAAGCGCCGTCGCCCGACACCATTCCTGCCCTCAAGCAGGCCGGCATGAACATCATCACTGTGCCGTACCCGCACAACTGGGACTATCTGCTGAAGGTGGACAAGGGCCCGTTCTCCGACGTCCGCGTCCGCAAGGCCGCCAACATGGCGATCAACCGGCAGGATCTCGTGGACATGCTGCAGGGTGTGGCAACGCCAGCCTACAACACCCTGATCGAGAGCCAGCCCTGGTACGGCACGCCGCCCGTCTACGCATACGACACCGAAGGCGCCAAGAAGCTGCTTGAAGAAGCGGGCTGCATGCCGTGCAAGGTCAAGATCGGCATTTCGACCTCCGGGTCGGGCCAGATGCAGCCCTTGCCGATGAACGAACTGGTCAAGGAGCAGATGGACGAGGCCGGCTTCGATGTCGAACTGGTCCCGATGGACTGGAACGCCCTGATCAGCGTGTTCTTTGCTGGTGGCGCTGCCTCCGAGTTTGACGGCATCAACTTCTCGATGGCGCCGATCGATGCGTCCCAAGGTGTGGTGAACAAGTGGATGAGCAACATGTCCACGCCCAATTGCTGCAACTGGGGCTCTTACAAGAACCCCGAAGTCGATAAGCTCGGCCTCGAGGCCATGGCGGAATTCGACACCGCCAAGCGCGATGCCCTGCTGACTGAGATGAACAACCTCGTGATGGCCGATGCGCCGGAACTGTTCATCGTCCACGACCTCAACCCCCGTGCCCTGTCGCCCAAGCTGTCTGGCTTCGTCCAGGCACAGAGCTGGTTCCAGGACCTGACCCCGATCGTGGTCAATCCCTGATCGATACAGCTTCCGCGGGCGCTAATTGCGCCCGCGGTTTTCCAGGTCTGCCTAGGAGATTGAGACGTGTGGCTCTATGCGCTTCGCCGCCTGCTGATGACTATTCCAATTCTGATCGGGGTCACGGTCATCTGTTTCGCCCTGGTCAAACTGGCGCCGGGTGATCCAATCCAGAACCTGGTCCGCCCCGAAACCAGCGCCGCAGACATCGCCAAGCTCCGCGCCTACTACGGCCTCGATCAACCCGTCGTCATCCAGTATTTCGTCTGGCTCTGGCGCGTCCTCTCGGGCGACCTCGGCACCTCGATCGCCAACAATGCGCCGGTCGCCAGCGAGGTTCTTCGCGCCTTCCTCAACACCATCACCGTCGCCTTGATCTCGGTGGTCATTGCCTTCATCGCCTCCATGGGCCTCGGCATCATCGCCGCCACACGTCAGGGCGGTCTGGTCGACAAGTTCGTCACCGCCATCGCCGTGTTCGGCATCTCGGTCCCCACCTTCTGGCTTGCCGTGGTGCTGGTGATCTTTTTTGCGGTGAACCTCAACTGGCTGCCCGCCACCGGCATGGGCTCAAGCGGGTCGGACACCTTCAACTACTTCAAGTGGGACGACTTCAAGTTCGCCGTCATGCCGATCATTGCCCTGGCGCTGCCGCCGCTAGGTATCATGACGCGCACCACCCGATCAGCGCTCAGCGAAATCCTCAACCAGGATTTCATCCAGACGCTGCGCGCCAAGGGACTCAGCGAGTTCAGCATCATCACCCATGCGGTGCGCAATATCATGCCGGGCGCCATCGCCATGCTGGGCCTGCAACTGGGCTATCTGATCGGTGGCTCGGTGCTGGTCGAGACGGTTTTCACCTGGCCCGGCACAGGGTTCCTTCTCAATAAGGCGATCCTTACCCGCGATATCCCGCTGCTGCAGGGCACCATCCTCGTGCTCGCAACCGTGTTCGTTCTCATCAATCTCGTGGTCGATCTGATGCAGTCGCTCGTCGATCCGCGCATCAAGCGCATCTGAGGAGGCCCCCATGACCGATGTTCCCGCCGGCAGCCTGCCGATCGCCAACAGTCCGGGTGCCCAGGGCGCTCCCGCCAGCAAGGTCCGCTCCTACTGGGGCAACGTGTGGAACCGCCTGCGCTATGACCCCGTAACGCTGTTCTGCATGGCGCTGATCATCCTGATCGTGCTCGCCGCCATCTTTGCCCCGTGGCTGTCGCCGATGGATCCGGAAAAATCCAGCATGGCCAACCGCCTGCGCCCCATCGGCTACAAGAAGTACCTGCTCGGTACCGACGAGCAGGGCCGCGACATGCTGAGCCGCATGCTCTGGGGCGGTCGTGTGTCGTTGATGATGGGCATCCTTCCCGTATTCTTTTCGACGCTGATCGGCGGCATGTTCGGCGTCGTTGCCGGCTACTACGGCGGCAAGGTCAACATGGTGATCATGCGCACCATGGACGTCTTCTTCGCCTTTCCATCGGTGCTGCTGGCCGTTGCCATCGCCGGCAGTCTCGGTGGTGGCATTGGCAACCAGATGCTGACGCTAACCGTGGTTCTGATCCCGCCGATCTGCCGTGTGGCCGAGACCGCCACCAGTCAGGTCCGAGCTCTCGATTTCGTCGATGCGGCCCGCGCCAGCGGCGCCTCGACCATCTCGATCCTGTTCAACCACGTGCTGATCAACGTGCTCTCGCCGGTGCTGGTCTACTCGTCCACCCTGGTATCGATCTCGATCATCCTCGCTTCGGGCCTCTCCTTCCTCGGGCTTGGCGTGTCGCCGCCGACCGCTGACTGGGGGCTGATGCTTTCGACGCTTCGGCAGTCGATCTACGTGCAGCCGCTCGTCACAGCCATTCCGGGTGTCGCCATCCTCATAACCTCCATTGCCTTCAACCTCGTCAGCGACGGGTTGCGCCAGGCCATGGACGTCAAAGCCTGATCGAAAGGACCCCTCAGATGACCGATGTCACCGAAACCATCGAGGCCACATCCGCAGATCCGCGTGATCGCGGTGGTCCGGCCCAGCCGATGCTGATCGTCGAAAACATCAAGAAGTACTTCCCGATCCGGGCGGGCCTGCTCAACCGCAAGGTCGCCGAGGTGAAGGCTGTAGACGATATCTCGTTCTACGTGCTGAAGGGCGAAACCCTCGGCATCGTTGGCGAGAGCGGCTGCGGCAAGTCCACGCTTGCCCGACTGCTGATGTACCTGATCGAAAAGGACGAGGGGCACCTGGTGCTCGACGGCGACGCCGTCGGTGAGACCCGCGGCGTACCTCTCGACGGGCTCCGCCGCTCGCTACAGATGGTGTTTCAGGACAGCTATTCATCGCTGAACCCCCGCCTGCCCATCGAGCAGTCCATCGCCTACGGCCCAAAGGTTCAGGGCGCATCCGCCAAGGTAGCAAAGGAACAGGCGCGCGCCCTGCTCGAAAAGGTGGGGTTACGGCCCAACCTCTTTTCCCAGCGCTATCCGCACGAACTCTCCGGCGGCCAGAAGCAGCGCGTCAATATCGCCCGCGCCCTGGCGCTCGATCCGCGCCTGCTGATCCTCGATGAGGCGGTTTCAGCCCTCGACAAATCCGTCGAGGCGCAGGTGCTGAACCTTCTCGCTGACCTCAAGGAGCAGCTCAACCTCACCTACATCTTCATCAGCCACGACCTCCACGTCGTGCAATACATCTCGGACAGGGTGCTGGTGATGTACCTCGGCCAGGTGGTCGAGATCGGGCCGGTCGATAAGCTCTACGCCAACCCCAAGCACCCCTACACCCAGGCCCTGCTGGCCTGTCGGCTGAGCATGGACCCCGACGACCGGGTCGAAGCAGCGCCGCTGGCGGGCGACCCGCCCAATCCCGTGAACCCGCCTTCGGGCTGCCGCTTCCACACTCGCTGCCCCTATGCCGAGGACATTTGTATGTCCAAGCAACCTGTGCTGGGTGACGTGCTGCGCGCCACGCCCGACCAGCACCTCGCCGCCTGCCACATGACGACCGCGGGGTCGGGCCATTCGAAAGCGCCGCCGACGCTGGCCGAACTCTTTCCGAATTGATGGAGCTTGCCATGAACGACATGCAATCGCCCGATCTCAGCCTCGCCGAACGTGCCCGCCCCGTCGGCCCGCCCTTCGTCAACGTAAAGGACCTGAAGGTCCGTTTCGTCTCCCGCGAGGCGACGGTGAAGGCTGTCAACGGCGTCAGCTTCGAGCTGGCGCGCGGGCAGGTGCTCTGTGTCATCGGCGAGTCCGGGTCGGGCAAATCGGTGATGATGCGCTCCCTGCTTCGGCTGCATCCCAAGAAGCGGACCATCATCGAAGGCAGCATGCTGGTGGGCGACGAGGAGATCACCACTGTTTCTGAAAAGAAGATGACCGAGCTTCGTGGCGCCACAATCTCGATGATCTTCCAGGAACCGATGACCGCGCTCGACCCCCTCTACACAATCGGCGACCAGATCGCCGAAACGGTGATGCGTCACGAAAAGGTGGATCGCGACGCGGCCATGAAGCGCGCCTTCGAACTCCTCGAACTGGTCCGCGTCCCCTCGCCGGAGCGCCGCCTCAAGGCCTATCCGCACGAACTCTCGGGCGGCCTGCGGCAGCGCGCCATGATCGCCGTGGCACTAAGCTGCCGGCCGAGCCTTCTGCTCGCTGACGAGCCGACCACCGCCCTTGACGCTTCGGTGCAGATCCAGGTCTTGGTGCTACTGCGCAAGCTGCAGCGTGAACTGGGCATGTCGATGATCTTCGTGACCCACGATCTGGGTGTAGCCGCGCAGATCGCCGACAAGGTCGCGGTCATGTACGCGGGCCGCATCATCGAATATGGCGAAGCCCGCGACGTGCTGATGAACCCCCAGCACCCTTACACCAAGGCCATGCTGTCCTCGACCGTCAAGGATCAGCACAAGGGCGCGCCACTCGAAGCGATCGCCGGCACGCCGCCTGATCTGCGGGCGCTGCCGGATGGATGCAGCTTCGCGCCACGCTGCAAATACGCCACCGACGCCTGCCGCGCGGCCATGCCCGATCCGGTCAGCGATGAGAAGGGTCACTATGCCCGCTGCATCGGCGTCACCGCGGTGGCGGGTATGCTGCGGTTCGTCGCGCCAGCGCCGACACGGCTTGCCGAACCAGCCTGATCGCGCCCGATGTGTTGAGTGAAGAGCCCGGCCTCGCAACGACCGGTGGGAGGAGTTTTGCCGATGCTGGTCTGGTGGCAAGCGCAATCCCCGACGATGAAGGGGACAGTGCTGATGGTGACATCAGTGCTGTTCTTCTCAGTGCTGCTGGTGCTGATCCGCATCGTCGGGCAGGGGGTCTCGGTGTTCACGCTGGTCGTGGTGCGCCAGGCCATCATGCAGGTGATCATCCTCGCTACCGCCGGCAAGCAGGCGCGTCACATCCTCAAGACCAACAATCTCAAGCTGCAGCTCTGGCGCTCGGTTCTGGCGCTGGGCTCCACCCTTGGCATCTATATCAGCTTCATCTACCTGCCCCTGGCACTCGCCAGCGCCATCAGCTTTTCCGCCGTGCTGTTCGTCACCATGGGCGCTGCGCTGTTCCTCAAGGAGCAGGTGGACTGGAAGACGTGGCTCGCCACCATCATTGGGCTCGGCGGCGTGGTGATCATGCTGAGTCCGCGTGAAGGCGGCGATATGGTCTACGTGCTGATCGCCATCGCCGGAGCCATCGTCTCAGCTGGCACTATCCTCACGGTCCGCGTCTTTCATCCATCCGAGACCATCGGCACAGTGCTGACCTATCAAGGCGCGCTGGTGCTGCCGGTGCTCGGCATACCGATGCTGCTGACCTGGCAGATGCCGACGCCTACCGAATGGGCCCTGCTGCTGGCCATCGGCATCGTCAGCACGCTCGGCCATTGGACGTTCGTCGCCGCCTACCGGCAGACCGAGGCGGCACGGCTGGCGCCGCTCGATTTCCTGCGGCTGGTGCTGCTGTCCTTTGCCGGGTTGCTGTTTTTCAACGAGCATCTCGAGTCGACGCTGCTGGTTGGAATGGTCATCGTCATCTCCACTACCTTCTACATCATCCGCTCCAATGCCCGCGTCGCGGCCGAGCGCGCAACCGTCGAGGCAGCGACGCTCATATAGTTCATATTTCAGTATTTGAAATGTTGACTAACTGGCGTTGCGAGTGCCACTGTTTACGCTGTTGAGGCCGGCGACCCGAGGCCGGTTGGGGATCAAAGTCATGGCCAATCACCACCTTCTGCCCAGCGTCGAGACCTGCCACTACGGCTTTTTCGATGCGACCCTGAAGCCGGCGCTGAGCGTCAAGAGCGGCGATATAGTCACTATCGACACGGTGACGGGTTCGCGCGATGTACTTCCCGATCCAACCAAATTCCACATTCCGCCAGCGCTCGGCCCGATCCTCGACGCGCTACCGCCGTTCGGCCCGCACATCCTCACCGGGCCGGTCTATGTCGAGGGCGCCAAGCCCGGCAACGTGCTGGAAGTGCGCATTCACGACGTCAAGGTGATCCAGGACTGGGGCTTCAACCTCATCGTGCCACTGCTCGGCACCCTGCCGCATGACTACAACGAGATGCGCCTCACCAACATTCCCATCGATATAGAGCGCAATGTCGGCATTATGCCGTGGGGGCTGGAACTGCCGTTGAAGCCGTTCTTCGGCGTCATGGGCGTCGCCCCGCCGAAGGGCTGGGGCAAGGTCACCTCGGTCGCTCCCACCGCCATGGCCGGCAACCTCGACAACAAGGAACTGGTCGCTGGCGCAACGCTCTACCTGCCGGTATTCAACGAAGGCGCGCTGTTCTCGTGCGGTGATGGCCATGGGTGCCAGGGCGATGGCGAGGTCAACGTCACCGCCATTGAGACCGCGCTGCAGGGCACGTTCGAGTTCATCGTCCGTGACGACCTCACCTTCACCTGGCCGCGCGCCGAAACGCCCACCCACTACATCACTATGGGTATGGACCCCGACCTCGACCAATGCGCCATCAAAGCGCTGCGCGAGATGATCGCGCTGATCGGGGAAAGGACCGGGCTCTCCCATGCCGACGCTTACATGCTGTGCAGCCTCGCTGGCGACCTGCATGTCACCCAGACCGTCAACGGCTCCAAGGGCGTCCACATGATGCTCGACAAATCCTACGCCAAAGCCTGACCGGAGCGTCACATGAGCAAGATCCGCATCGCCCATCTGGCCGGTCCCACCGCCACCATCCAGAACACCCCGCCGCTGGTGACCTCCAACAAGGCCCGCCTCAAGGCCGGCCTGCCACCGATCACGGCCGGCAACGGCAATCCGGCAACCTTCGATCCGCTGCGCGCCCAAAAGTTAGCCGTGCCAGTGAAGGTCTATGTCGAGCAGTTCTCCGCCCACCCGCTCGAAGCTGACGCGGCAGAACTCTACAACGCACCTGATGGCTACATCAAAGCCGATGGAAGTTTCAGCAAGGACAAGACCAGCGACACCGACAAGCCGGTCTACGAAATCGAACTCACCCCTCAGGATGGCCTCTATCCGCTCCCCTACATGGCGCTGCAGCAGGACGGCTCCGCCTGGGAAGAAGAAGGCACCAAGCCGATGGGCATGGTCCACCGACAGGGCTTCTTTCCCGATGGATCTCGCAGCTTCGAGGAAATCGATCGCCTCTCGATTGGCGCCGACGGCAAGGTCAACATGATCGGCGGCCGCGCCGAGGTGGATTTCTACCGGGTCGCGCCACCCGGTGGCTTCACCAAGGGCCTGGCGCATGACAAGCGCGCCGATGAGGGCGAGGGCGATACCCCGGCCGAAGCCATGGGCTGGGACTTTTTCGGCTATAAGCCGTTCCACCTCGCCAAGTCGCCGCCCCGCCCGGTGCTCGCCAAGATCACCAATGACGTGCAGGCGGTTATGTCGTCTGGCAAATATGATGGCGCCATCTGGACCCAGGGCTCGCCCCAGGTCGAAGAGAGCGCCTACTGGTTCAACCTCCTGATTGATACCCAACTGCCCATCTGCTGCAACGCCGCGCAGCGGCCGCAGGGGCAGATCAGCAATGATGGTCCGGCCAATATCGTCGACTCGGTCACTTTCATCGAATCGGGGATCTGGAAGGATGGCAAGGGCGGCAACCGCGCCGGCACCGTCGTCATTCAGGAGCAGCAGTTCTTTGCAGCGCGCGAAGTCGCCAAGGTCGACGCCCGGCTCGGCGGCTATGTCGCAACCGGCGGGCATGGTGGCATCCTGGGGCAGGTGACCCATATGGGCGTGCCCTACATGATGTACGTCCCGGCCTATAAGCACACCGCCAATTCCGACGTGAACCTCACCAAGCTGCCCGCCAGCGTGAAGGCGACCCGGTCGGGGCGGAGCGGCATCGAAACCTACGATTTCAAAATCAAGGACGGTGCCGGCAAGCTCTTGGCCGACGCCATCCCCTCAGTCTCGATTGTCAAGGAGGGCGGTTATTTTGCCGACACCTTCGGGGACGACCCGGCGCCCGAGGGCGATCTCGACTTCCTGATCAGGCACAAACTCGCCGGCGGACGCCTCGGCGGCTTCGTCATCGAAGGCCTGGTGCCCTATGGCGCCGCCACCTCCGAACTTCGCGCCGGCATGCTCCGGCAGGCAAGCTTCATGGGCCTGCCCGTGGCGCGCGTCGGCCGCGGCTACCCCGAGGGCTTTGCCGACCCCGACCCGTGGACCATCGCCGGGCTGAACCTCACCTCCACCAAGGCGCGGCTGCTGCTGATGGCATGCCTGATGAAGTTCGGCAGCCTTCCCGTCGCCGCCGATCCCGCCAATCCCACTGACGTGGAGGTGGTGGCGCTGAAAGCCGCACTCGCCGCCTATCAGCAGGTCTTCAACACCCACTAGGAGACGACGCGAGTGCTGCGCTTGCATGGCATAGTCGGGCAGTCAGATGATCCGGCATTCAAGGCGGTGCTGCACCAGCTCGAGCACAGCGATGGCATCGAGCTGCTGTTCGTCCCGCCGTCCGATGCCGGGCGGAAGCGCTTCCGCCTCACCACCGATCGCGGGACGGATTGTGCAGTGAGCCTCGACCGCGACGAGGACCTGAGCGACGGCGCGGTGCTCTATGTCGATCCAGCCCGCGCCATCATCGCCCGCTTCGGGGAGCAGGAGGTCTGGCGTCTCAAGCCGCGCGATCAGGCTACCGCACTGAAGCTCGGCTGGAACGCTGGGAATCTCCATTGGCGGGTTCGGTTCGAGGACGATTGCCTGACAATCCTTCTCGACGCTCCGCTCCACACCTATCGCGCCCGCGTCCTGTCCCTGCTCGAAGACGGCGATGTCGAAGAGCTCGGCGATGTTTGACACAGCCGCCGCCCTCGCCCTGCTGCAATACGGAGACAGCGCCTACCCGGCCGGCGGCTTCGCTTTCTCCTGGGGCGTCGAGGGCCTCGCCGCCGACGGGCTTCTTGAAGGTCAGGGCCATCTCGACCTGCTTGTAGCAGAGCACCTTGAGGCCCGCTGGAACACCATGGATCGCATCCTGCTGCGCCGTACTTTCGCTGCCCCCGATCTTGCGGCGGCTGCTGCTGTGGACCGGTACGCAGAAGCCGCGACCCCCTCACAGCAATTGCGCGACGGCTCGCACCGCGCCGGCCGCGCCCTGCTGGGTGTGTCCGTTCGGCAATGCGGCCCACTCTCGACGAGCTATCGCGCGCTGATCTCAGCCGACGCCCGCCTTGGCCACCTCCCCATCGTCCAGGCGCTGGTCTATCGCGACGCAGGGATTGGGTTGGCTGCAGCCGAATTGCTGTCCGGCTGGACGCTGGTCACTGGACTGGTCAGCGCTGCCGTCCGACTCGGCACACTCGGCCATATCGAAGCCCAGCAGAGCCTCAGTTCAGCACGTGCCGTGCTCGAAACGCTGCTCGCTTCGGAGCCTGCACGAGATGCCGAGCCATCGAGCTTCACGCCACTCATCGATATTGCCGTATCACGCGGCCCCTCGCGGCATGTCCGCATGTTCGCCACCTAGCGCCGGAGGCCAAAAATGAACCTCACGCCCACCGAGATGGATCGCCTGACCATCTTCACCGCCGCCGAGATGGCACGCCGGAACCGCAAGCTCGGCATTCGTTTGAGCCACCCAGAGGCGGTGGCACTGATCACCGACGAGGTGATGCTCGCCGCCCGCCGCGACATGCCCTATGCCGAAATCCGCGACATGGCGAGCCGCCTGCTGACCACAGATGACGTCGAACCCGGCGTCGCCGAAATGGTGCCGATGATCTACATTGAGTGCGCCTTCGCCGAGGGCACCAAGCTGCTGGTGCTGTTCGAGCCGATTTCCATCGGCCACCTGCCGCTCCTTGAACCGACCTTCCCCGGCCAAGTCTTCACGCCCGAGGGTGAGATCGAGTTCTTCGAGGATGGTGAGAGCGTCACCCTCGACGTGGTCAACTCCGCTGACCGCGACGTGCAGGTGCGCAGCCACACCCACTTTTTTGAATCCAACCGCTCCCTCGATTTCGACCGCGCGCTGAGCTGGGGCATGAAGCTTGATCGCCCGGCGGGGATGGGCATCCGCTTCGAGCCCGGCGTTGCAAAGTCCGTCCGTCTCGTCCCCATCGCCGGCAAACGCGTCGTCATCGGCCAGGCGGGTCTCGTCAACGGCCCGCTGGAGGCAGACGGCGCCAAGGCGCGCGGCCTCGAACGCGCCCGCCAGCGCGGCTACAAGGGAGCCTGAAGCATGTCGAAACTCTCGCGCGAGGCCTATGCCCGGCTCTATGGCCCGACCAAAGGCGACCTCATCCGGCTCGCCGACACGGAACTGCTGATCGAGATCGAGCACGACTACGCCGTCTACGGGCACGAACTGGTGCTCGGCGCTGGCAAGAACCTCCGCGATGGCGAGGGCATCGCCCCTTACCTCAAGCCTTCGGACGGCATCCTCGACATCGTGATCTACGGCGCCACCATCGTCGATGCGATCACCGGCATCATCAAGGCCGATATTGGTATCCGCGACGGCCGGATCGTCGGCATCGGCAAGGCCGGCAACCCAGACACCATGCCCGGCATCACGCCCGAAATGCTGGTCGGTTCGACTACCCAGCAAATGAGCGGCGTCAACTACATCGTCACCGCCGGCGCCATCGAGAGCCACGCCCATATTGGCTCACCCGAGCAATCTGAGCACGCGCTGGCCGGCGGCACCACGACGCTCATCGGCTCCGGTCCGCTCGATGTCGGCAGCGGCACGACCCGCTCTTTCGGCCTACTGCTGCAGGGCATGGAGGAATCGCCGGTCAACTACGCCCTGTTTGGCCGTGGCAGTACCAACCCAGAGGCGGTCGAGGAATCCGTCGCCGGGGGCGCCGCCGCCATCAAGATCCACGAGGATTGGGGCGCCGCTCCGGCCGTCATCGATGGCTCATTGATCGCCGCCGACCGCAACGATTTCGCGGTGCACCTCCACACCGACACCATCAACGAGTTCCTGTTCGCCGAGGATACGATGGCGGCCTGCGAAGGCCGCACCATCCACATGTACCACGTCGAAGGCGCTGGTGGCGGCCACGCCCCGGACCTGCTCAAGGTCTGCTCCTACGAGAACGTCATCCCGTCTTCGACCAACCCCACCAACCCCTTCACGCAATACGCGATGGAGGAGGGGCTGCCGATGGCGATGATCGCCCACAACCTCAACTACAACACGCCCGAGGACCTGCTGTTCGGCGAAGCCCGCGTCCGGGCGGGCACCATCGCTGCGGAGGATTTTCTCCACGATATGGGCGCCATCTCGATCTTCGGTACTGACACCCAGGGCATGGGCCGGCTCGCCGAGAATGTCGCCAAGTGCTGGCAACTGGCCTCCGTCATGAAGGAACGCATCGGGCGTCTCCCCGAGGAGACCACCGCCCGCGCCGACAACGAGCGGGTCAAGCGCTACATCGCCAAGCTCACCATAAACCCCGCCATCGCCGTTGGTATCGACGATCATGTCGGCTCGATCGAAGTCGGCAAGATCGCCGATCTGGTGCTCTGGCCGCGCGCATCGTTCGGCGTTAAGCCATGGATAGTCATGAAGAACGGCGCCATCACCTGGCAGGCCATGGGCGATGGCAATGGCAGCCTCGGCCTTGCCGAACCACAGGTGCAAAAGACCATGTGGGGCGGCCTCGGCTCCGCCCGCCAGCAGGTGAGCTTCAATTTCATGAGTAAGCTCGCGATCGATGCGGGCGTCGCCGAGCGGCTGCACCTCGGCAAGCGCACCCTTCCGATCAAGTCTGTGCGACACCTGCGCAAGAAGCACATGGTGCGCAACGATGCTCTGCCTGGGATCGAGGTCGACCCGCAAACATTCGAAGTCCGCGCCGATGGCCGGCTGCTGATGTGCGAGCCGACGAAGCGTGTGCCGCTCATGCGGAGGTACATGCTCAGATGAACCAGTTCTCTCCCACACGTGTTATTGGCGCAAAGCCCATCGCTGCCGCACGCGTCGGCATCGGTGGCCCGGTTGGCTCGGGCAAGACCGCCATGGTAGAACGCCTGATCCCGGCGCTGATGGCGCGGGGCATCGATATTGCGGTGATCACCAATGACCTCGTCACCGCCGAAGACGCCGAGCGTGTACGTCGGTCTGGTCTGATCGACCCGGCTCGGGTCTCCGCCGTCGAGGCCGGTGCCTGCCCGCATACGGTGATCCGTGAGGACCCCACGCTCAATATCGAAGCGGCCGATGACCTCGAGCGGCGGTTTCCGGGAGTGGAACTGATCCTCATCGAAAGCGGCGGTGACAATCTGGCGTCGACGTTTTCCCGCGACCTCACCGATTTCTGGATGTTCGTTATCGATGTGGGCGGCGGCGACGACATTCCGCGCAAGCGCGGGCCAGGCGTCATCCGCGCCGATTTGCTGGTAATCAACAAGACCGACCTCGCGCCCCATGTCGGCGTCAACCTCGACCGCATGCACGCCGAGGCGCTGTCGGTGCGCGGCAACCGCCCGGTGCTGATGACCAACTGCCGGCGCGGCGAAGGGATCGAGGCGGTGGTCGACCTGATCGAACGCGACGTGCTGTTTCGCACGTGAACGCCCAACTGCCGCAAACGCTCGCCCATCTGGACCTGAGCTTTGCACGCCGGGGCGACAGGACGGTGTTCGACCGGAGGCTGTTCCGCTGGCCGTTCGTTCTGACCCGGACCTTCCATCTCGACACGACGCCCCGGCACATGCTGACGGTGATCCTGCAGACCAGCAGCAGCGCGCTGCTCGGCGAGGATCGCCTGCGGCAGCGGTTGGCATTGGCGGAGGGGAGCGCGGTGCACCTCACCACCCAGGGCGCCGCCACCGTTCACCGCGCTGTGCCGGGGCAGGTGGCTGAAGAACACGTCTCACTCACCGTCGGGGCCGGCGCCTATCTCGAATACCTGCCCCAGCCGCGCATCCTGTTCCCCGATGCTGCGCTGTCGCAATCGATCGAGGTGGACGTGGCCGCCGGCGGTGCGGTGATCCTCTCCGACGCCTTCACCGTCCATGATCCAACTGGTGCAGGCCGCAGCTTCCGCCGGTTGCAATCGGCCATCACCGTCCGCTTCGATGCGGACGAGCCAGTGGTCATCGATCGGCTTGATATCGCTGCAGCGCTCCAGCCCAAGGCCACAGCCTTCGCCTCAATGTTGCTGCTCACCCGTGGGCCGGTGCCCGTCGATCAGGCCCAGGCCCTAGCGCTCTCAGCAGCGCTCGCCGAACTGCCCGATCTCTACGGTGCCGCCAGCTTGTTGCCAGGCGACGCCGGTATCGGTGTGCGCCTGGCGGCTCGCGATCTGCGCGCCGTGCGCCTGGGTCTCGATCTCTGCAGCGCTGCTTTCCGGTACCACGCCACCCGCGATGCACATACCGCGGGCCGACAGTGACGACGATGGCCGTCTGCTAGTCCTGCATGGCGCCCGGCCCGGGAATGGCGCCGGGTGGGCATTTGCCCAGAATGATCATCCCCAGCACCTCGTCCTTGGTCACATCGGTAACCTTGGCCGTGCCGACGACGCGGCCGTTCTTCATCACCGCCACGCGGTCAGCCAGGTCGAATACGTCGTGGATATCGTGGCTGATCAGGAAAATGCCGATGCCCTGCGCCTTCAGTTGCAGGATCAGCTCGCCTACCTGCGCCGTCTCCTGCGGTCCAAGCGCTGCCGTCGGCTCGTCCATGATCAGGATGCGGGCATTGAAGTGGATGGCGCGGGCAATAGCTACAGACTGCCGCTGCCCACCCGAAAGCGACTTCACCGGCTCCTTGAAGCGGCGGAAGTTGGGGTTGAGCCGACCCATCACCTGCCGGCAGGCCGCCTCCATGGCGATATCGTCCAGCGTCCCCCAGCGGGTGCGCAACTCACGGCCGAGATAGAGGTTGGCGGCTGCATCGACGTTGTCGGCGAGCGCGAGGGTCTGGTAGATCGTCTCGATGCCCAAGGCTTTGGCGTCGCGCGGATTGTTGATTTCCGCGTCCTTGCCCTCGATGCGGATCGTGCCCGAGTCCCGCTTGTAGGCGCCCGAGAGCACCTTGATCAGCGTCGACTTGCCCGCGCCATTGTGACCGAGCAGGCCGACCACTTCGCCGGGGTAAAGATCGATCGACGCGTGATCCACCGCCTTGATGCCGCCGAAGGCGATCGATACGTCGTTCATTTCGACGAGGGGAGTACGTGCACTGCCGGCGTTTGCCGGAATGGATTCGACTGTCATGCGGTCCTCCCTACTTCACGCGGCGGCGGTAGGCCTGGTCTACAAAGACCGCCAGCACCAGCACAACGCCGACCACGATATTGGTATATGCCGAGTCGACATTGAGCAGCGCCATGCCCGACTGCAGCGACTGCATCAGCAGCGCCCCGACGATGGCGCCATAGATGGTGCCCACACCACCCGCGAGCGATGTGCCGCCGATCACTGCCGCGGCGATCACGTAGAGTTCGCTCAACGTGCCCAGCGCCGTGGTGGCTGCATCGAGGCGTGCCGAGGCGATCACTGCTGAAACGCCGACGAGGGCGCCCATCAGCGTGAAGACCATCACGGTCAGCCGCTTGGTGTTGACACCGGCCAGTTCCGCTGCCTCTGGGTTGCCGCCGGTTGCGAACACATAGCGGCCGAAGCGAGTGCGGCGGGCGATAAAGGTCATGATGATGCCCACGGCCACGGTGATCAGCACGGGGATCGGGTAGCCGGTCTGGAAGGTCAGGCCGTTGAGGCAGGTGACGACCTTGTCACCGGCCATGCAGATTGCGGCGCCTGCCTTGTTCTCGACGCCGGCCGGAATTGTCAGGTTATTGTCGATTGCCCAGCGCTCGGCAACACGGGTCGGCCAGAGATAGGAATTGACGACGGCAGTGGTGCCAAGCACGGCAGCACAGCCGATCACGCCGATCAGGATCTCGGCCCATACCGGTTTGGGAGTGAATTTGAAGCGCAACCTTTGCCGCCGCCCGCCAATGATCGCCGCAATAATGACGAGGCAGGCGATGCCGCCCAGTATCCAGCTCCACATCGGGCCGATCGAGGCCAGTGGTCCATTGCCACCAATCAGCTTGAAGGTCTTGTCCATCGGCGCAACAGTCACGCCGCTTGCGATCAGGAACGCCGCGCCGCTATAGGCGATAAGACCGCCCAGCGTCACGATAAAGCTCGGAATCTGGCCATAGGCGATTAGCACGCCGTTGAACATGCCAACGGCAGCACCCAGCGCGATGGCGAACAGCACAGCGATGATCCAGATGGCTGGGTGACCAATCCCGAGCATGGGGCCAAGGTTCGAAACCTGCAGCACACCCGTTGCCACGGCCACGACGCTGAGCATCGAGCCGACCGACAGGTCGATCTGCCGCAGCACGATCACCAGCACCATGCCGGTCGTCATCACCGCGATCACCGATGTCTGGACCAGAAGAATCCAGAGATTGCGCGAGGTCAGGAACGAGCCACCGAAAATACCACCGCTGCCTGGACGGATCTGGCCGCTGATGATGTCGAAGCCGACCCAGATGATCATCAGCGCGACAATCATGCCGATCATGCGCGTATCGATCTCGGTCGCCCGGATCAGGCGCTTCAAAACGCCGTCGTTCGATAGTGCCGGTCCGCCGGCATTGGTCTGCGTCGCCATACCCCACCCTTTGGCCGCTTGCCCGCAGCCTAAACTCCGCGATCAGGATCGCAGCTTGTCCTTTGTTTCAGCAGTCGCGGCACCGTGCCGTCACGCGCTGAAACTCTGCGTTACCAATAGAAAGGCCGCGCCACCGAAAGTCGGGCGACGCGGCCTGCATTCTTCAGATCAGGCTAGAGCGATCAGTTGCAAGCAGCAACCGAACCCGCTGCCACACCCGCGCAGGCTTCTGCCTTGCTGATCCAGCCGGCATCGATCACGTCGTTCAGGTTGTCCTTGGTGATCGGATTGGGAGCGAGCAGGATCGCGTTCACTTCAACGCCCTTGGCGCCGCCGCTGAACTTGGAAACGCCGGCCAGCGTGGTCGGGTCGGTGCCATCGGCGATGGCAACGGCTGCTTCAGCCGCAACCTTGCCCAGAGCGCGCGCGTCCTTCCAGACGGACACCAGCTGAGTGCCAAGAGCAACCCGGTTCAGCGCAGCCTTATCGCCGTCCTGGCCGGTTACAGGAACGGCACCAGCCATACCCTGAGCGTCGAGCGCAGCCACCACACCGGAAGCCATGCCGTCGTTTTCGGAGATCACTGCGTCGACCTTGTTACCGGTCGAGGTCAGGCACTGTTCCATGTTCTTCTGCGCGTTGTCCGGCTTCCAGCCATCGGTGAAGGTCTCACAGACGTTCATGATCTTGCCGGCGTCCATCTGGGCCTTCAGCACTTCCTGGATACCCTGGAAGAGGAAGGTGGCGTTCGGATCGCCCTTGTCGCCCTTGATGAAGGCGAAGTTGCCTTCAGACTTGCCCTTTTCGAGCATCGTCTTGGCCATCAGGCGGCCAACACCGACGTTGTCGAAGGTGACGTAGAGCGCGTTGGGATCTTCAACGAGCACGTCGTACGAGATCATCTTCACGCCAGCGTCAGACGCAGCCTTGAAGGAGGGCAGGATGGCGTCGGAGTCATAGGCGACCACGAGGATCACGTCGACCTTCTGCGAAATCAGGCTCTCGATGTCGGCGGCCTGCTTCTGCGCAGAACCCTGAGCATCGGTCGACACATACGTGTCGCCAGCAGCCTCAACGACGGACTTGATCGCAGCTTCGTCAGTCTTCCAGCGTTCTTCCTGGAAAGTCTTCCACGACACGGCAATGGTCTTACCGGCGGCCATCACGGCCGTCGACGTGGCGGTCATCAGCAAAGCGCCAGCCAAAAGAGTTAGTACCTTGAATTTCATCTGTTCGGTCCTCCCCGAATGCCACGGAACGTCTTGGCGCGACCAAAACGCAGGGGCAAACCGCGCCGTCATTCCGCAGCCTTGTGTGTCAATTTGCCCTGAGCAATGCTCGGGCGGACGCTGCAGCAACTCGCGTGGCCTGTCAATCGACATATCAACGCCTTAGCGAATTCTAGGGATTTCGAGTCAACCTAGACTTTTGTCGCGAGCATTGACCCGCCGACTGCGGTGCGGCAAAACGGTGGCAATAGATCGGCATGGCTTAAGCACCAGCTGGCAAATATTGGGGGAACTAATGAATATTCGTCGGGGAGTCGCGATCGGTTTGGTCGCAGTGCTGGGCTGGATGACCGCGTTGGGTGCACTGGCGGCGGAGCCACGGCCTGAAGCCAATGTTGCGCTGCGCAACTGGTTCAGCCTCATGCTGGAACTGGTGAGGCACACGCCCACTTACTCGCCGCCGGTGGCGAGCCGTGCTTTCGGATATCTGGGCGTCATCGCGTTCGAGTCACGGGTTGGTGGATCGACCGAGCTGGAGTCCCTGGTCGGACAGCTGGCAGGACTTGATGCTGTGCCGCAGCGTGAGCCCGGTGCCGTTTACGACGATGCGGTCATTCTCGACACCGCGCTGGCCGTCGCGATGCAGAGCTTTTTCCAGAACACCGGCCCTACAGGCCAGCATGCCGTTGCCGCCGCTGAAAAGAAGTGGCGCGACGAGACCAATGCCGGGGTCTCTTTGGATGTGGTCAAGCGCAGCGAGGCCTTCGGCCGCGCCATGGCCGAAAGCGTGATCTCGTGGTCGCAGTCCGACGGCGGCGCCAAGATCGAGAACATGGGCTTCCCGTTAAAGTACGACCTGCCGAAGGGCGACGGAAAGTGGGTTCCCACAAGTCTGATTTCCCAGCAACAGTTGCCACTTTTGCCGGCATGGGGCGACAATCGCACCTTCGTGATGCCGAGCGGCGCGACGTGCCCATTGACCCCGCCTTTTGCTTACAGCGAGAGCCCGGACTCCGACTTCTACAAGGACGCACTCGAGGTCTACCAGACGACAAAGGCCCTGGATGCCGATCAGACGGCGATCGCGCGGTTCTGGTCCGACGATCCGATGTTGTCGACCACGCCCCCCGGGCACTGGATCTCGATTGCCCTGCAGGTTGCCGAGCAAAAGCAAATGTCGCTCGACGACAGCGTCGATCTGTTCGCGCGGCTCGGAGTCGCGATGTCCGACGCCTTTGTCGGCTGCTGGCACCAGAAGTTCATCTACAACCTGGTCCGGCCGGTTACCTACATCAAGAAGTTCATTGACCCCAAGTGGGAGCCAATCCTTATCACGCCGCCATTCCCTGAATATCCAAGCGGTCACAGCACAGTTTCGGCCGCGGCAGCGACCGTACTGACCGCGTTCCTTGGTGACAATTTCGCGTTTGACGATGAAACCGGCGGGCGCGACGGACGGAAGCCAAGGCACTTCGCCAGCTTTCTGTCGGCCGCTGATGAGGCCGGGATCTCAAGGCTCTACGGTGGCATCCATTTCCGCGCCGCGATCGAGCGCGGACTGGAGCAAGGACGTTGTATCGGTGCCTATGCTGTCGCTCTGAGGACCCGCAAATGATCCGCTCATTTTTCCTTGGCGCCGCTGCGCTGGCAGTCTCGTTCACCGTAGCTGGCTTCGCTCGTGCCGAGTCAGTGACCCCGCCCACGGTCGTTCCCAAGTTCGTCGAAGAGACGGCGACATCCGGGATCACCTCCGCCTATGAGGGCGAGTGGTTCTTTATGGTGGGCGGCGGTGTCGCAGCGTTTGATTGCAACGATGACGGCTACCCCGACATGTTGCTGCCGGGCGGTTCCTCCAAAGCCACATTCTATCTGAACACCAGCGCCAAGGGCGGGCCGCTGACGTTTAAGCCGCAACAAAGCGGTCTGGAGTTCGACTCGGTGACCGGCGCCTATCCGGCAGACATCGACAGCGACGGGATCACTGATCTTGTGGTGCTGCGGGTAGGAGAGAACCTGGTCATGCGCGGTCTCGGTGCCTGCAAGTTCGAGCGCGCCAATGAATCCTGGGGCTTCGATGGTGGCGATGCGTGGACCGCGTCGCTGGCGATGACCTGGGAGCATGGGGCAACCTGGCCGACAGTCGCCATCGGCAATTACATCGATCGCAAGGAAGAGATTTCGCCCTGGGGCTCGTGCACCGACAACTGGCTGCACCGCCCGGCCGCCGATGGCGGCAAGTTCGCGGCACCACTGCCGCTCAAGCCCAGTTATTGCGCACTTTCCATGCTGTTCACCGACTGGAACCGCTCGGGCACGCCAAGCCTCAGGGTCTCCAACGACCGCGAGTACTATGAGGGCGGGCAGGAGCAGATGTGGAAGCTCGATCCCGGCAAGGATCCCGTTCTGCTCACCGAAGCCGATGGCTGGAAGCGCCTGCGCATCTGGGGCATGGGGATCGCCAGCTATGACATCAATTCCGATGGCTACCCCGACTATTTCCTCACCAGCATGGCCGACAACAAGCTGCAGATGATCGCCCCTGCCGCCGATGCCGCCGCCAAGCCGGACTACAAGGATGTCGCCTACGCCAAGGGTGTCACCGCCCACCGGCCATATACCGGGGGTGACTTGCGGCCCAGCACCGCCTGGCATGCCCAGTTCGACGACGTGAACAACGACGGCCTCGTTGACCTGTTCGTCGCCAAGGGCAACGTGGCTCAGATGCCGGACTTCGCCGCCAAGGACCCCGACAATTTGCTGCTGCAGGGCGCAGACGGCAAGTTTGTCGAGTCGGGCGACAAGGCCGGAATCGCCAACAACGGCACCGCCCGTGGTGCCGCGCTCGCTGACTTCAACATGGATGGGTTGCTGGATCTGGTCGTCGTCAATCGCTGGACCAGTGCGCAGGTCTGGCGCAACGCCAGCGCCGACCCCAGGAACTGGATCGAGTTGCGGCTGAAGCAACCCGCTCCCAACCTCGATGCCATCGGCGCCTTCATTGAGGTCAAGCACGGCGACGCTATAATGCGCCGCGAACTGACAGTCGGTGGCGGCCATGCCGGCGGCCAGCTCGGCTGGGTGCATTTTGGTCTCGGCGACGACACCAGGACCAGCGTCAGCGTTGTCTGGCCCGATGGCACCCGCAGCGACTGGGCCGATCTCGGCGTAAACGGCTTCTACGTCCTCGAAAAGGACAAGCCGGCCGCCGCGTTCACACCGCGCGACTAGCCGAGTTTCGGCGAGAACTGCACCCGGGCCGCGATGGTGGCGCCGGGTGCAAGGACGATCAGGCCTGTGTCATCGCGGCTCTGCACGAGGTTGAACGCATTGGTGATGTTGCTTACCGGCTCGGCGCAGAAGTAGGGCTCGCCCGCTGGCGTGTAGAGCGTGAGGAAACCCAGCGGACGCTCTGCGGACATCACGAGGCTTGCGTCGTACTCCGGCCAGTCGATCCGCGCAGTGCCAGACCATCCGGTGAACACGGTATCAAGCGGCACCTCTGCCGGAACCAGCCCGGCCGCTGGGTTGGCCGACGCCGAAACCGCCACCAGCCGCGTCGGCAGAACTTCTGCGTCGGTCTCCCACATTCCGGCCACATCAGCTGTGATGCGCGTCAGTGGTGTTGCCGGGAAATACGGGTGAAGCCCGAACCCCATCGGCATGGGTCTCGCGCTCAGATTGCGCATGCTCAAGGTGATGCTGAGGGCGCCCTGCGACACCGCGAACGCCTGTTCCGCCTCATACGCCCAAGGCCACGCGTCGGCGGCATGCCTGTAGCGCAGCACAAGGCGGTCGGGGTGCCGTTCCCCGATCGTCCAGGCATTCCTCCAGCCATGCCCATGCTCGAAATGGGGGTCCGTCGGCGGCGTTCCCGGCAGCGCCACATCCTGCCCGTCAAAGGTGAAGCGACTATTTTCGACCCGGTTCGAATAGGGGACGAGGGGAAAACAGCCCATGTTGCCGACGTCGCGCTGAGACAGCGCCTCGGGGCTCGCCGGCCGCAGCCAGTCGATCCGCCCTGATGTGCTGTTCCATCGATAGGACGCCACAGCGCCGCCTGCCTCCGGCGCAATCTCCACCACGCCGATCCCATCGCTGATTTGGACGAGCGACGGCGCGGATGACGTGTCTGCGGAAACCATGGCGGACCTTTCGAAGGGCTATTGACTCGTCCCAATCTGCACATAATACATATGATATGAATAGTATGAAGAATGAAAAATCGTTCAGTACCGCCCGTTCCCGGGCCTCTCAATCGGGGTCTTCGGGCCGGTCAAGTCTTCATGCCAGCGTCGTCGAGCAGATCGGCCGGCGGATCGTGCAGGGCGAGTTCCTGCCGGGCGAAGCGCTGCCCAATGCGGACGATTCCAGCGAAATGCTCGATGTCAGCCGCACCGTGCTTCGCGAGGCGATCAAGGTCCTCGCCGGTAAGGGTCTGGTCGAGTCTCGTCCCAAGACCGGCACTCGGGTCAGGCCGCGCGCCGAGTGGAACTTCCTCGATCCAGACGTCCTCGCCTGGCGCTATTCAGGCCCCATCGTTCCCGATGACGTAACCGCGCTATTCGAACTCCGGCGCGCCATCGAGCCGATGTCCGCCAATCTGGCGGCACTGCGCGCCACGCCCGCACAGCTGCAGCAGCTCAATGCCGCGCTCGCCGAGATGGAGATCGTCGCCGACGACGCCGAAACCTTCGCCAAGCCCGACCTGGTGTTCCACCAGACCATCCTGCGGATGAGCGGCAACGAACTGATCGGCTCTCTCGCAGCCCTCATCGAAACGGCGCTGCTGATGAGCTTTCGGCTCTCCAACGATCTGCCGGAAGGCCAGCGCCACTCCATGCCGCTCCACCGCCATGTCGCCGAACGCATTGCCGCGCGGGATGGGGCAGGGGCCCAGCAGGCTGTGCTGCAACTCATCGACAATGCCGAACTCGATGTGCGGCGCGGTGTTGAGAACCGTAACAAGCGCCGGAATGGCCTGGGAGCAAAACCGTGAGCGACGAAAAGCGCAAACTCCGCTCGGCGGCCTGGTTCGGTGGCGATGGCAAGAACGCCTTCATGCACCGCAGCTGGATGAAGAACCAGGGCATCCCGGATGACAATTTCGACGGCCGGCCCGTCATCGGCATCTGCAACACCTGGTCCGAACTGACGCCTTGCAACGCGCACCTCCGCGGCATTGCCGAGCACGTCAAACGCGGCGTCTATGAAGCTGGCGGGTTCCCGGTAGAGTTCCCAGTGATGTCGCTGGGCGAGTCCAACATGCGCCCTACGGCCATGCTGTTCCGCAATCTCGCGAGCATGGATGTCGAGGAATCGATCCGCGCCAACCCCATTGACGGCGTCGTGCTGCTGGTCGGCTGCGACAAGACGACCCCAGCCCTCCTGATGGGCGCAGCGTCCGCCAACCTCCCCACCATCGCCGTTTCGGGCGGCCCCATGCTCAACGGCAAATACCGCGGCCAGGATATCGGCTCGGGCACCCATGTGTGGAAGTTCGCCGAGGACGTGAAGGCCGGCCGCATGAGCGTCGAGGAGTTCCTTGGTGCCGAGCAGGGCCAGAGCCGCTCGGCTGGCAGCTGCATGACCATGGGCACCGCCTCCACCATGGCCTCGATGGTCGAAGCCCTCGGCATCGGCATGCCCGACAATGCCGCCATCCCCGCGGTGGACTCTCGCCGCCTCGTGCTGGCGCAGATGGCCGGCCGCCGCATCGTCGACCTCGTCAAGGCCGATACCAAGATCGCAGAAATCCTCACCAAGGACGCCTTCGAGAACGCCATCCGCGTCAACGGCGCCATCGGCGGCTCCACCAACGCCGTGCTGCACCTCATCGCCATTGCGCGCCGCCTCGGCGTCGAACTGTCGCTCGATGACTGGGACCGCCTCGGTCGCGGCGTGCCGACCATTGTCGACCTCATGCCGTCCGGCAAATTCCTGATGGAAGACTTCTACTATGCTGGCGGGCTGTCCGCCGTGATGGCCTCGCTCGACGATGTCGGCCTGCTGCATCGCGACGCGCTGACCGTCAACGGCAAGACGCTGGGCGAGAACATTCTCAATGCCCCCAACTACAATGAAAACGTCATCCGCACGCTCGACAATCCGTTGACCGCCGAGGGCGGCATCGCTGTGCTGCGCGGCAATCTCGCTCCCGATGGCGCGGTGATCAAACCGTCCGCCGCAACACCTGCACTGATGCAGCATCGCGGCAAGGCCGTCGTCTTCGAAAACATCGAGCACTTCTACGCCCGCATCGATGACCCCGATCTCGATATCGACGCCACCTCGGTGATGGTGCTGAAGAACTGCGGTCCGCGCGGCTATCCCGGCATGGCCGAAGTCGGCAACATGCCGCTCCCCGCCAAGCTCCTGAAGCAGGGCGTTTCCGACATGGTCCGCATTTCGGACGCGCGGATGAGTGGCACTGCCTACGGCACCGTCGTGCTGCACGTGGCCCCAGAAGCCGCTGCTGGTGGTGCGCTTGCTCTCGTCAAGGATGGCGACATCATCGAACTCGACGTCGCCGGAAGGCGGCTCGAGCTGATGGTCTCCGATGCAGAACTGGCGTTGCGCCGCGTCGAGTGGGCGCCGCCGGAGGCGCCAGTCGGCGGCTACCAGAGCCTCTATGTCGAACGCGTTCTGCAGGCAGATGCCGGCTGCGACTTCGATTTCCTCGTCGGCCGGCGCGACGCCGGCATTCCCCGTCACTCCCACTAGATAGAGCGCCCTATGAGCGACGATCAGAACCTCGCAGTCTACAAAAGCCTCGCCGGCAAGAGCGTCTTCATCACCGGGGGTGGCTCGGGCATCGGCGAAAGTCTGGTGCGCCACTTCGTGGCCCAGGGCAGCAAGGTTGCGTTTGTGGACGTGGCCGAGGTGCCGTCTCGGGCCCTTGTCGCCGAACTCGGTGGCAAGCCGCTCTTCATCCCCTGCGATCTCCGCAATATCGAAGCACTAAAGGCGGCGGTTGTCGAAGCCGTGGCTGCCAATGGCCCGATCGATGTGCTCTGCAACAATGCCGGCAATGACGACCGGCACCAGACCGCCGACGTCTCCGTCGATTACTGGGATGACCGCATGGCGGTCAACGTCCGCCATCAGTTCTTCGCCGCCCAGGCGGTTCGCCCCTACATGAAGGCGCAGGGCGGTGGCTCGATCATCAATTTCGGCTCAATCACCGTCATGGTGGGCGATGGCGATTGCCCCGCCTACGTCACCTCGAAAGCCGCCATCTGGGGCATGACCCGGGCGCTCGCCCGCGAATTCGGCCCCGAGCGCATCCGCGTCAACTGCATGGTCCCCGGCTGGGTGATGACCGAGCGGCAGATGCGCCTGTGGCTCAATGAGGCCGGCGAAAAGCAGATTGCCGAACGCCAGTGCTTACCTGATCGGGTGCAGCCATCCGACATCGCCCGGATGGCGCTATTCCTTGCTGCTGACGACAGCCGCATGTGCACCAGCCAGCAGTTCGTCGTCGACGCAGGCTGGATCTGACCGTGACCAATTCGCAGAAAGACCGGCCCGTGCGTCTCGTCCAGTATATCGCCAGCGACGGGTCTCGCCGTGTCGGCCGGGTCTCGGCCGATGGTAACCAGCTTCACCCGCTGCGCGACGCGGCGAGCGTCCGTGAACTGGCCGAGGACGCCATCGGTCGCGGTGTGCCGCTCGCCACCCTGATCGCAGAGCGCTCCGAACCCGCCGCGGTCGATTACGACGCTCTGCTGCGCACGGGCCAAGTCCTCTCGCCGCTCGACCACCCCGAGCCTGCACGCTTCCTCATCACCGGCACCGGCCTCACCCACACCGGCAGTGCATCGGCACGCAACCAGATGCACATTCTCACCCACGGCGACGACGCCGAGGAATCGGATTCGCTGAAGATCTTCCGCATGGGCCTCGATGGCGGCAAACCGGCACCGGGCACCCTTGGCGTCCAACCCGAATGGTTCTTCAAGGGCGTCGGCACCTGCGTCGTCCCGCCGGGTGCCGCGCTGCCGCTCCCGGCTTTCGCCAAGGCCGGCGCCGAAGAGGCCGAAATCGTCGGGCTCTATATCAACGGCCCCGATGGCCAGCCCTTCCGCATCGGCTATGCGTTGGGCAACGAATATTCCGATCACCTCACCGAGGCCGAGAACTATCTCTACCTCGCCCACTCCAAGCTCCGCGCCTGCTCGATCGGGCCAGAGCTGTTGGTCGGCGAACTGCCTAACGAGGTGCACGGTACCTCGCGCATCATCCGCGATGGCAAGGTGATCTGGGAGGAGCCGTTCCTTTCTGGCGAAGCGCATATGTCGCACTCCATCGCCAATCTCGAGCACTACCACTTCCGCTACCCGATGCACCGCAGGCCCGGCGACCTGCATGCGTACTTCTTCGGCGCGGCCGTGATGAGCTTCGCCTTCGGGGTCAAGACCGCCCCCGGTGACGAATACGAAATAGAGGCAAAGACCTTCGGTAAGCCACTGCGCAACCGGATGGAACTGGTGCCGGATGAGGGGCTGGTGAGCGTCACCGCGCTGTGACGTTCGGCAACTGCCGGCCGTGAGTATTTCGACAGAGCAAGGAGAACAGGGATGACGACATTCAAGAAGCTACTGCTCGGGGCGGCCGCTGCCGTTCTGGGTGTCTCGCTGATGGCATCGGCGGCGATGGCCGAGAACCTGAGGGTTCTGGCCTGGGACGGTTACGCCGATGAGGATTGGGTGAAGGATTTCACCGCCGCGACCGGCATTGGCGTCGATGTGGTGTTCATCGGCAGCGACGACGAAATCTGGGCCAAGATCAAGGGCAGTGAAGGCAAGGACTTTGACGTCTTCGCCGTCAACACTGCCCAGTTGCAGCGCTATATCCAGGCTGATCTCGTTAGCCCCATTGATGTGTCACTGCTGACCAACCAGAAGGACGTGCTGCCGCGCTTCCGCGACCTGAAGGCCGTCGGTGGCGTCACCAAGGGTGACGACGTCTATGGCATCCCGTTCGCCTTCGACTCGATCGGGCTGATCTACGACACCGATAAGGTGAAGCCCGCACCGACCTCGATGTCAGTGCTGTGGGACCCTGCCTACAAGGGCGAGGTGCTGGCCTACGACAATGGCGAGCACAACTTCTCCTTCACGGCGCTCACCCTCGGCTACACCGATCCGTTCCACCTGACCGATGAGCAGATGGCTGCCGTCAAGGACAAGCTGGTGGAGCTCAAGCACAACGTGCTGAGCTTTTACACCACTGCCGATGAAGCCCAGCAGATCTACCAGAATAACGACGTCGCGCTGATCTGGGCCAATTACGGCCAGCAGCAGGTCAAGGCACTGCAGGAAATCGGCGCCCACGTCGCCTACATCAACCCGAGCGAAGGTGCTTTGGCCTGGCTCGATAACTGGGTCATCTCCAAGGGCGTTCACGACAAGGCGGCTGCCGAAAAGTGGATCGACTTCATGATCACCAAGAAGGTCAGCTCTGAGCTCTCCGAGCGCACCGGCTTCGGCAATACAGTGACCGAAACCGGCAGTGCCGGCGGTAACGATAAGCTGGTCTGGCTCAACAATGTCGAAGACCCGCTGAAGCGCTCCGACATGTGGAACGAAATCAAGGCTGCGCCCTGATCGATCATTGGCAGCCCGGACTCGTCCGGGCTACCTCCCCGTCTGCGACACGAGTACCCGATGACCCAAGCGCCTGACCTCCTGAGCCTCAGATCTGTTTCCAAGGCCTATGGCCCGGTGCCGGTGCTGCACGAAATCGACCTCGCCATCCGCGACGGCGAGTTCCTCACTGTCCTTGGGCCATCAGGCTCAGGCAAGACCACCGTTCTGCGCCTCATCGGCGGTCTCGAGCCGACCAGTTCGGGCGAAATTCTGCTCGATGGCGCCGATATCAGCCGCGTGCCGATCAACAAGCGGCCCTTCAACACCGTCTTCCAGGACTACGCGCTGTTCCCGCACCTGACCGTCGCCGGCAATGTCGGCTACGGGCTCTCTGTGCGCCACATTCCGCGAGACCAGATCAAGACTCGCGTGGCCGAGGCGCTGGACCTGGTGCAACTGGGCAAGTTCGCCGAACGCTTTCCCGCCCAGCTGTCGGGCGGCCAGCGCCAGCGCGTCGCACTCGCGCGTGCCCTGATCTGCCAGCCGCGCCTCATCCTCCTCGACGAGCCCTTGGCCGCACTTGATCTCGAGCTGCGCCGGCAGATGCAGGAGTTTCTCAAGTCCATCCAGCGCGAAATCAAGACCACCTTCCTGTTCGTGACCCACGATCAGGAAGAAGCTATCAGCATGTCGGACCGCATCTGCGTCATGCAGGCCGGCCGCATCCGCCAACTGGGCACGCCGCAGGACCTCTACTACCGCCCCGAGAACGAGTTCGTCGCCCGCTTCTTTGGCGACAACAACCTGATTGCCGGCACCCTCGGCCCCCGCGACGGCGATAATCGCACCCTCGAGACGCCGCTTGGCCAGCTGGCTTGCGCTGTGCCAGGCAATGAAAGTGTTCTCACCGCGCCCGACGGCGCCAAGGCCTTCGCCGCCATCCGCCCGGAGGCGCTGCACCTGTCCCCAACTGATGGCGCGTCCAACACCATTGTTGGCGCCGTCCATGACCTCGCCTTCGCCGGTTCCTTCACCGTGGCCAATGTGACGGCCGGCTCTGGCGACACTCCGGTCCGGCTGCGTCTCCGGTTGGCCAGCCAGGTCCATGGCGCGAGCCTCGTTCCCGGTGAAACCGTGCGGCTATCGTTTTCGCCGCGCGAAGCGCATCTGGTGCTGGCGTGAGCGGGCAGGGAGCTGGCCGATCGTCTACGAGCCGATGGGATAACCTCGTCACCGTGCTCGTCTTCGCAGCGCCGGTGTTCTTCATCGTCGTGCCGCTCGCAATCTTTCTCGGCTACAGCTTCTTCAGCGTCCATGACGGCACCATCGATCGCGCGCTGACCATCGGCAACTATGTGCGCTTCTTCACCGATCCGGTGTTCCTGCCCGTCCTGTGGAACACCTGTCTCCTCTGCGCCGCCGTAGCCGTGATCTGCGTGCTGCTGGCCTATCCGACGGCCTATTTCCTCACCCAGCTCAAGGGCCGCTGGCGCTATGCGCTGCTCATGCTGCTGATGGTGCCGCTGCTGATGAGCTACGTGATCAAGATCTACGCTATCCGCAGCATTCTGGGTCAGAACGGCTTTCTCAACAAAGCCCTGATGGCGCTGGGGATCATCGACACGCCGTCCTCGCTGTTCGTGTTCAACATGAACGCGATCCTCCTCACCCTCACATTGCTGCTGATCCCGTTCGCCATCCTGCCGATCTTCCTGTCACTGGAGCGCATCCCGCAGATCCTGCTGCGCGCCTCCGATGACCTCGGGGCGAGTGGCGCGCAGACTTTCTGGCGCATCACCCTGCCGCTGAGCCTGCCGGGGGTCGCTTCGGCCGCGAGCTTTGTGTTTGTCCTCGCACTCGGCGATTTCCTCACCCCGCAAATGGTGGGCGGCACCAGCGGCTTCACCTTCGGCCGCGTGCTCTACAGCCAGTTCGGCACCGCCTTTAACTGGCCATTCGGTGCGGCTCTGTCGGTAATCCTCGCGCTGGTCGTGATCGTCGCCATCCTTCTCGGCGAGCGTATCGGTCGCGGTCCTGGAGTGGCCCGATGACCGCATTTATCCGCCCCTCGACACTGGTGCTGGCCGCGATAACGGCGCTCGTCGCCGCGCTGCTCTACAGCCCGCTCTTTGTGCCGATCGTCTCGTCCTTCTTCACCATCAAGGGCGGACAGGTCGATTGGGCCGCCCCCACCGCGTCTGCCTACATCGGGCTTGCAGGCAATGGCGAAATCCTCACCGCGCTGCGCACTACGCTGATCGTCGGCGTCAGTACCGTCATCCTCTCCGTCGTGTCCGGTACCCTTCTGGCGCTCTACACCCACGGGCGGCGCAAAGGCCGGCAACTGCTGCAGTTCATCATTTTCCTGCCGTTCCTGATGCCACCGGTGATCAGCGGCCTCGCGCTGTTGATCTTTTTCCGCGAGATCAACTTCGAGCGCTCCCTCGTCACGGTCGTCATCGGCCACACCGTCTTCGTGCTGGCGATTGTCTATCGCACCATCCTCACCCGCCTCGAGTCGATCAGCGACACCATGATCGAGGCGTCCTACGACCTCGGCGCCACCCGCTGGCAGACCTTCTGGCGTATCCTCATTCCGAACCTTTCGAGCGCCATGATCGGCGGCGCCATCCTCGCCTTCGCGTTGTCGTTTGATGAGACGATGATCACCATTCTGGTCACTGGCACCCAGACCACGCTGCCGGTGCGGCTCTGGGCGATGATGCGCCTGGGCTTTTCGCCCGATATCAACGCTCTGGTCGCGCTGATCCTGATCTTCACGATCCTCCTCTGCGTCCTCGCCGCCCGCTTCCTGGTCCCGCGACAGGCTACGCAGACCGCCTGACGCCAATCCAGCCTGAACTGCCAGGCCAGCCCCCGCGTACAGTAGGGCGAGGTTTGGAGTTTGAGCAGCATGACCATAGTGATCTTTGGCGGCACCGGTGGCATCGGTGCCCAGCTTGCGAGACGTCTTCACGCCTCGGGCGAAAGCCTCCATCTCGTAGGTCGCACGGTCGCAAAGCTTGAACTTCTCGCCCAGGAACTGGGTGCCAGCTTCTCAGTCGCCGATGTTCTCGACGGCGCGGCCATCGAAACCGCAGCGCTCGAGGCCGGCGTGACCCTCACCGGCCTCGCCTACTGCGTTGGCTCCATCACCCTCAAGCCGCTGAAGCGCCTGACGGCGAACGAGTTCCTCACCGACTATCAGTTGAACGTGGTTGGCGCCGCCCTGGCCGTAAAGGCCTGCCTGCCTGCGCTAACCGCTGACACCACCAAGCCATCGTCCATTGTGCTGTTTTCTTCGGTCGCCGCGTCCCAGGGCTTTGCCGCCCACGCCTCCATCGGTAGCGCCAAGGCCGCTGTCGAAGGGCTGACACTGGCGCTCGCAGCTGAACTCGCGCCGCGTGTACGGGTCAATTGTGTCGCCCCATCGCTGACACGCACCGAACTCGCCAAGAGCCTGACCGGCTCTCCCGCTCTCGCCGCCGCGATCGCCGAAGCCCATGCCATCCCACGCCTCGGTGAGCCCGATGACGTCGCAGCAATGGCCGCGTTCCTGCTTTCGCCGGATGCGGGCTGGATCACCGGACAGGTGTTCGGCGTCGATGGCGGGCGCTCGACTCTGCGGACCAAAGGCTGACGTTCACCGCGAGCCCTTAGGCGGTGGCGCAATAAATCCCGTGCAACGTCGTCAGTACCTTTTCCACCTCTGAAGACGCCAGCCGATAACGGATGGATTGGCCGTCGCGCCGTGCGGCCACCAGTTTCAGGGCTCTGAGCTTCGCGAGATGCTGTGAGAGCGGCGATTGCCCCAACTCCACCAGCTCTGACAGCTCGCCAACACTTAACTCCTGACCCAGCAGATGGCAGAGGATCAGCAGACGTTTCGGGTTCGACATGGCACCGAGCAGTTCGGCTGCGTCATCGGCCCGGGGGGCAAGTTCTTTTACATTCATATTGACACATTAGAATATTCGAATATATATGTCAACCAAGGCAGGGGGAGAGCCTTTCCCGCCACGGAGATCGTCATCATGCAAAACGTCGGAACCCCTGATCGCATCGCCCGCCTCGTCATTGGTGCGCTTCTGATCCTTGCGCCACTTGTCACCGGCTGGGCGCTTTTCACGAACCCACTGCTGATGTGGGGCAGCCTGATCATAGGCGTTGTTCTCATCGCAACGGCTCTATTCAGCTTCTGCCCCATCTATGCCGCTCTTGGCCTGAGCACCAAGCCCAAGCAGCTATCATAGGCAGAGTCGCCGCTCCCAACCACCCGCACAGCCGGTTGGCTACTATCGCTTACACCCCAACAGACGGACCCAATCATGTGGCCTTTCAACGCTAGCAAAGAGAAGAAATTGTCCCACCGTTCCATCCATCCCGATTTCGCCGTCGCCGGCCAACTCCAGCCCGACCAGATCGAGGCTGTCGCCGCCGCCGGTTTCAAGACCATCATCTGCGCGCGCCCCGACAACGAGGAGCCCGGCCAGCCGAGCTTCGCTGCGATCGCCGCGGCGGCCGAACGGGCCGGCCTGAAGACCGCGTATATCCCGATCTCGGGCAGCATCGGGGAAGGGGCGCTGATCCGCATGGAACAGGCGCTCAAGGATTTGCCCAAGCCCATGTATGGCTATTGCCGCTCGGGCGCGCGTGCCGGCTCGCTGTTCTCGGCCGCCCAGCGGGCGATGCAGTAGCAGGATGAACTACGGGGCTTGTTTGCACGTAAGCTGCTAGCCAGGCAAAAGATTGTGCGACACTAAACAGGCAGCACACCGTATCGACAACTGGCATAGTCATAGATGCGTGTCAGCGAGCGGTGCCGGTCTTCATGTCGTCCAAGCCCCCGATCTCAAGCCAGCAGCGCGGCCGGCGCCGGCGCCTCCTCTGGGCCGGCCTTGTGTTCGTGCTGCTCGCCGCCGGGACCGCCTACCTGGCGCTCTCGCGCCCCTGGGAGCCCAGGCCAATCGCCGTTACTGTCGAGACCCTGTCCCTCGGTCCGGTGTCTCGCGTTCTCGCCGTCAACGGCAGCGTCGCTGCCAAAACCTCGGTTGCAGTCCGTTCATCGGTTGCGGGACAGGTCATTTCAGTCTTGGTGGATGAAGGTGACGCGGTCGCCAAGGACCAACTCGCCATCGAACTCGACTCCTCGCAGCCCCGTGCCCTGGTCGCCCAGGCACAGGCCGCCTTTGAAGCCGGCAATGTGAAGTTGCAGCAGGCCCAGACTGACGTCGACCGGGCAAGGGCCCTCGGCGACAACACCCCGCGCAAGACTTTAGAGGACGCCATTCTGGCCTTGACCGCCGCCCAGAACGAACGCGACCGGCTCCAGGCGGCGCTCGATCAGGCTCAAAGCCAACTCTCGGAATATGAGATCAAGGCGCCACTTGCTGGCGTGGTCCTCGCCCGCAGCGTTGAGCCCGGTCAGATCGTCGATACCCAGACGACCCTCCTGACCATCGCAGATACCGGACGGCTGGTGGTCAAAATGGATGTCGACGAGCTTTATGCCGCGCAGATCCGCTCGGGACTGAAAGTGATCCTCGCGCCAGTTGGCGTCGACACCCCGCTCAATGGCACAATCTCGTTTGCCTCGCCCGTGGTCGATGCCACCACCGGGGGCAGGGCGGTGGAAGCCTCGTTTGACGAGCAGACCTCGCTCCCGGTCGGCCTGACCGTGATGGCAAACATCTTGGTCGACGCTGAAGCAGCGGCGCTCACCATACCGCGCAGTGCGCTGATCGTCGCCAATCGCACCGCGACGGCCTTTGTTATCGGCCCCAAAGGTGCCGAAGAGCGTCAGGTCAGCTATGTCGATTGGCCCGCCGACCGGGTGATCGTGACCTCAGGGCTTGCCGCCGGTGACCAGGTCATTCTCAATCCTACCGGCATCCGGGATGGCGCAGCGGTCAAGGTCAAGGCCAACTAGCCATGCTCTATGCCATCAAGATCGCGCTGCGCTATCTGACGGCCAACAAGGTGCAGTCGGGGCTCCTCATCGCGGGCGTCGCGGTTGGGGTATTTGTCTTTATCTTCATGAGCGCCTTGATCGGCGGCCTTGCCGAGTACCTCGTCCAGCGCACCGTCGGCGATATCGCTCACGTCACCATCGAAGCGCAAAGTCGCGATCCTGTGTCTCTGCTCCCCGTAGAGAGCGGCACCGTCCTTCTCGTCCGCCAGCGCGCGACCACGCAGACCAACCAGTTGCGCACTGCGGCCGCATTCCTCCCCGCCATCGAGGCGCGTCCCGATGTTATTGCCGCGTCGCAGCAGATCGTCGGCAACGGCTTCATTCTGAAGGGTGACATTACCGCACCCGTCGGCGTGACCGGCGTCGAGACCGACAAGGTCTCAGCCATTGCCAATGTGAAGAAGCGCCTCATCAGCGGCAGTGCCGATCTCACCAATGCCACCGTGCTGATCGGCGCCAGCCTTGCTGACGATCTGGGCATCAGCCTGGGACAGGTGGTGACGCTCCGTTCCGGTGCCGGGCTCGAGCGCACCATGGTGGTGGGCGGCATCTTCAAGTTCGGTCTCGATGCGCTCGATAAGCGCACCGCCTTTGTCAGCCTTGCTGCCGCCCGCACCCTGTTCGACTCCCCGCAGGGCGTGTCGCGGATCGAGCTCAAGCTGACCGACCTCAACCAGTCAGATGACGTCGCGCGCCAGATTGCCGCCGATACCGGCCTCAAGGCTACGCCCTGGACCACCGGCAACGCACAACTGCTCGATGGCCTCCGGGCTCAGGCGAGTTCGGGTAACCTGATCAAGGCCTTCGCGTTGGTCACCATCATCATTGGCGTGTCGAGTTCGCTTCTGCTCTCGACCTACCGCCGCCGGCCCGAGATCGGCATCATGCGCGCCATGGGCGCGAGTCGGTTCTTCGTCGTGCTGGTCTTTGTCATCCAGGGCGCCTTGGTCGGGCTCGTCGGCGGATTGGTTGGCGCCGGTCTCGGCTACCTCGCTCTCTCCCCGTTCCCCGTACCCGAACTGGCCCCACCCGGTGGACTGCCCGTCGACGTCCGCCTCGGGGCCTACAATCTCGCGATCATCCTGACGCTCGTGGGTGCGGTGGTGGCCTCGATCCTTCCGGCTCGCGCAGCCGTCCGCGTCGATCCGGTCTCGGTGATCGGGCAATGACCACACAACTGCTGATGGAGGTCCGCGACCTCGTCAAAACCTTCGGTGACGGTGAGACAGCCACCAAGGTGCTGAAAGGGCTGAATCTGCGCCTCGATACCGGCGAACTGACCGCGCTCCTTGGCCCCTCCGGCTCAGGCAAGAGCACGCTGCTGACCATCATCGGAACGCTGATGAAGCCCACCTCGGGCAGCCACACCATGCTGGGCGTCGATCTCACCAAGGCTGACGACCGCGAGGTCACCGACTTTCGCAACCGGCACATCGGCTTTGTGTTTCAGTTCCACCATCTCCTCCCAGACTTCACCGCGCTTGAAAACGTCATCTTCCCCTCCGCCGTCCGCGCCGGCCGCGAGACCGAGGCGATGCGGCAAAGGGGCAGGGAGCTGCTGGCTGAAGTCGGCCTCGAAAACCGGATCGACTTCAAGTCAACGGCCCTCTCTGGCGGCCAGAAGCAACGCGTCGCCGTGGCGCGGGCGCTGATGAACAAGCCCGAACTCGTCCTGGCCGATGAGCCGACGGGCAATCTCGATCGCGAGTCCGCAACGCAGGTGATGGAACTGATCGGGCGCATCAACACCGAACAGCAGACCTCGTTCCTGATCTCTACCCACGACGAAAAGATCGCAGCCACCTGCCGCCGGCACGTCATGGTCGCCGATGGCAAGGTCACCGGCTGAGCCCGCGAAACCCTGCCATGTCGCGCTGGCCCTTGCGTGTGACGGCGCGCGATGGTTTACCGGCCACCTTCCCGTCGCTGCGGTGCTCACTGTTTGCGGCCAGACCTCGCTACAGGGCCCGCCCGACATGATCCGTCTCGAAAATATCGGCAAGCAGAACGGCAAGCAGATCGTCTTCATTGACGCTTCGGCCGCCGTGCAGAAGGGCGAAAAGATCGGCCTCGTCGGTCCCAACGGCGCCGGCAAGACCACGCTCTTCCGCATGATCACCGGTGAGGAACAGCCCGACGAAGGCCAGGTTTCGATCGATCGTGGCGTCACCGTCGGCTATTTCAGCCAGGATGTCGGCGATATGTCCGGCCGCAGCGCTGTCGCTGAGGTGATGGAGGGCGCTGGTCCTGTCGGTACCCTGATGACCGAGATGGTTGAGCTCGAAGCCGCCATGGCCGACCCGGATCGCGCTGACGACATGGATGAGATCATAACGCGTTATGGCGAGGTGCAGGCGAAGTTCCAGGAGCTCGACGGCTACAGCCTCGACGCCCGCGCCCGCGAAGTTCTCAACGGCCTCGGCTTCAGCCAGGAAATGATGGATGGCGACGTCGGCGCGCTCTCCGGCGGCTGGAAGATGCGTGTGGCGCTCGCCCGTATCCTCCTGATGCGGCCCGATGCGCTGCTGCTCGACGAGCCGAGCAACCATCTCGATCTCGAAAGTCTGATCTGGCTTGAGGACTTCCTCAAGCGCTACGAGGGCGCCTTGTTCATGACCTCGCACGATCGCGAGTTCATGAACCGCATCGTCAACAAGATCATCGAAATCGATGCGGGCACGCTCACTTCATATACCGGCGATTACGAGTTTTATCAGCAGCAACGCGCCACAGCGGACAAGAACCAGCAGGCGCAGTTCGAGCGCCAGCAGGCGATGCTGGCGAAGGAGATCGCCTTCATCGAGCGCTTCAAGGCTCGCGCTTCGCATGCGGCACAGGTGCAAAGTCGGGTCAAAAAGCTGGACAAGATCGACAAAGTCGAGCCGCCCAAGCGTCGACAGGTCGTGAACTTCGAGTTCCGCCAGCCCAATCGGTCGGGTGAGGACGTTGTCATGCTCAAGAACGTTCACAAGAGCTATGGCAGCCGCTCGATCTATGAAGGGCTCGACTTCCACGTTCGCCGCAAGGAGCGCTGGTGCATCATGGGCGTCAACGGCGCCGGCAAGTCGACGCTGCTCAAGCTGGTCGCCGACAGCGCCAAGCCCGATGAGGGCAGCATTGCGCGTGGCCCGAGCGTCAAGATGGGCTACTTCGCCCAGCACGCCATGGATCTTCTCGATGGCGACCAGACGGTGTTCCAGTCGCTCGAAAGCGCCTTCCCCCAGGCGGGGCAGGCAGCACTCCGGGCGCTGGCCGGGTGCTTCGGTTTTTCGGGCGACGAGATCGAAAAGAAGTGCCGCGTGCTCTCAGGCGGCGAGAAGGCGCGGCTTGTCATGGCCATGCTGCTCTTCGACGCGCCGAACTTTCTTGTCCTCGACGAACCAACCAACCACCTCGATATCACCACCAAGGAAATGCTGATCGAGGCGCTGAAGTCTTATGACGGCACCATGCTCTTCGTGTCGCACGACCGGCACTTCCTCGCCGAGCTTTCCAACCGTGTGCTGGAACTTACGCCCGAGGGCATCCATGCCTATGGCGGCGGCTACACCGAATATGTGGCGCGCACCGGCCGAGAGGCGCCAGGGCTGAGGAGCTGAGCGCCGCCCCCCTGACGCCGCCCGCACCCGGCCAAGGCCGCACTACTCCGCCGGTGCGTCTTCGGGACGCGTGACCTTGGCCGCCTCGACAATGCGGCGCCGGTCGCGATAAGCCCCGAACTGTTGATCTGCGAGCACCCCGAGCAGGATCACCGACCCCATCACCGCAAAGTTCAGCGACGAGGGAATGCCGAGGAGGTTGACGAGGTTCTGCAACTCCTGCAGCAGCACCACTCCTAACAGCGCCCCGATGATCGAGCCTTCACCGCCGCGCAGCGAGAAACCTCCGAGCACCGCAGCGGCGATCGCATAGAGTTCGTAGAAATTGCCATGCGCCGACGGTGCGATCGAGCGGGTGTACATAGCGAAGTAAACTGACGAGATCACCGTCAGCACCTGGCAGATCATGTAAGCGCCGACGATCACCACGGTGGTCCGGATGCCCGAATAGCGCGCCGCCTCCTCGTTCTTGCCCACGGCGTAAAGGTAGCGCCCGAAGATCGACCGGTGCAGCACGACCCACATCACCGTCGCGACGATAATCAGCGCAATAAACGAGTTGGGCACCCCGAAACTGCGGCCGGCGGTGATGAACTCGAGTTCAGGAAACGTCTGCCCGAAGCCGAAGCCGGCGGTCGAGTCCCCGGTATAGAACCGCGCAAAGCCGCGATAGATCAGCAGGCCGCAGAGCGTCACGACGAAGGGCTGCATCTTCAGCCTTGTGATCAGCAGTCCATGCGCGAGCCCGATCAGCGCCCCAAGCGACAGCATCAGCGCCAGCGCTAGCGGCCACGGCACGCCGCGATTGGCGATCAGGTCGACGAACAGCACGCCGGTCAGCGCAATCACCGAGCCGACAGACAGCTCGATGCCGCCCGTCATGATGACGAAGGCCTGGCCCAGCGCGGAGAGCCCGAACATGCCCACGAGGTTTGCCGTATTGGCGAGGTTGATCGGCAGCAGGAACCGCGGATTGATCAGCGTGACCACCGCGCCCACCACGATGATCAGTATCAGAAGGCCAATGTCCTTCTTGGTCATGCCAGTTCCCCCTCACGCAGCGGCTTGCCGATGGCGAGCCGCATGACGTTTTCTTCACTGAATTGCGCGCGGCCCAGTTCCCCCGAGATCCGCCCCTCATGCATCACGGCGATCCGGTCGGAGACGCCAATGACCTCCTCCATGTCGCTCGAGATCATCATCACCGCGACGCCGGCGTCTGCCAGCCCGCGCATCAGCCGGTAGATTTCGGATTTGGCGCCCACATCGATGCCGCGCGTCGGCTCGTCGAAAATCATGATCTTCGGCTTCATCGCCAGCCATTTTCCTAGCACCACCTTCTGCTGGTTGCCGCCCGAGAGCGAACCGGCAAGCGTCGTGACCAGCGGCGCCTTGATCCCCAGCGCCCGCCGCTGCGTCTCGGCGGTGGCGTGCTCGCTCGTCTTGGTGACCATGAAATTGCGTGCGTGGTTGTCGAGGTCGGGCAGCGAGATGTTCTGCGCGATCGGCAGGTCCAGCAGCAGCCCCGCACCCTTGCGGTCCTCGGGCACGAGGAACACGCCCTGTGCCACCGCCTCCGATGCCTCGCGCGGCCGGAACCGCTTGCCATCAACCTCGAACACGCCGCCGAAGACCGGGTCGATGCCGAACATCGCGCGTGCCAGTTCCGTCCGCCCCGATCCCACGAGCCCGGCGATGCCGAGGATCTCGGCCTTGTAGAGTTGCAGGTTGACCTGCTGGCCCGGATAGGTCGACGTCCGGATGCCGGAAACCTGCATGGCGAGCGCTCCGCGCGCCGTCGGGGCCCCCGCATTCTGAACCTTGAGATCACGGCCGATCATCAAATTGACCATCCGGTCGTGCTCGATTTCGCTCTTTTCGAGCGTACCCGCCAGCGTCCCATCGCGCAGCACGATCACCCGGTCGGCCGCCCGCTCGATCTCGTGCAGGCGGTGCGAAATGAAGATCACGCTGATCCCATCGGCCTTCAGCGCTGCGATCACATCGAGCAGCTTGTCGGTCTCCGACAGCGGCAGGCTCGAGGTCGGCTCATCGAGGATGACGAGGCGGGCATTTGTCGACAGCGCCTTGGCGATCTCGACCATCTGCCGCTGCGCCAGCGACAGGGCGGAAAGCGGGGTCGACGGCTTGAACCCCGCACCAAGCCGCTCTAGCAGCGGCGCGGTCATTTCGCGTTGCTTGCGCGTATCGACGAGCTTCAGAAAGCCACCCGCCGCCGGCTCGCGTCCGATGAAAATGTTGGCTGCCACGTCGAGGTTGTCGAAGAGATTGAGTTCCTGGTGCACGAAGGCGATGCGCGCACCCATGCTGGACGCCACCGAAAGCGACCTATGCTCGAATCCATCGAGCGTGATTGTGCCGGAATCCGGTTCGATCACCCCGCCGAGAATCTTCATCAGGGTAGACTTGCCGGCCCCGTTCTCCCCTACGAGGCCGATCACCTCGCCCGGGTAGACGCTCATCGAAAAGTCCTTGAGGGCGACAACCCCCGGGTAGCTTTTGCGCACGCCTGAAAGGGTCAGGAAGGGCTCTGACGGAGCCGGTGCGACGGCGGCGGCACTGGTCATGATATACTGGTCCCGAACGACAGGAAGGTGGGCGGCCAGCCTATGGCCGCCGCCCACCTGCACAAAGAGGCTGGGCTTTTTACTTGCCCTGCATCGCCTTCAGGTTGGCCACATAGCCATCGACGTCGGCGGCGTGCAGGATCTGGCCGGGGACGATGATGACGCCATCAGCCGGAATGCCCGACTTGTCACCCTTGAGGTAGGCTGCCATCAGCTTGAAGCCCTGGTAGGCCCACTGGAACGGCTGCTGCACGACGGTGCCTGCAATCGAGCCGTCCTTGACGCCACCCAGCGTGATCGGATCATCGTCGAACGCAATCACAGTGATCTGGCCAAGCTTGCCCGCATTGCTGAGCGCCTGGTAGATCGCCGGAGTGCTGTACGAGTAGAAGCCCACCATGCAGGTGATGTCGGGGTTGGCCACCAGCACGTCTTCGACGTTCTTTTTGGCCGCCGTCTGGTCGCCGCCATCCGAACGGGTGTCGACGAGCGTGATCTGTGTGCCGGCAACGCCTTCGTTGAAGCCCTGCGCGCGTTCCTTGTAGTTGGCCGCATCGAGGTGGCCGACAAAGCCCATGCACTTGCCGCCACTCGGCATTGCCGCCTTGGCGATTTCGCCGGCCTGCTGGCCGAGCGACACGTTGGACGAGCCGATATAGGCGAGGCGCTTGCTCTGCGGCGCGTCGGAGTCGGTTGTGAACAGAGCCGTTTCACCGGCGATCTTGTTCAGGAAGTCGGTAGCACCGGGATCGATGGCCGAAACCATGATCGCCTTCACACCGGCCGTTACCAGGTCATCCATGATCTGGTTCTGGATCGCGACTGTCGACTGGTCCGGATATTTGAACACAAGCTGGTAGTCGGGCAGTTCTTCCTGGGCCTTCTTCATGCCGGCTTCCGCCGCTTTCCAGAAGTCGGCAGCGATGTTGACCACAAACGCCAGCTGCGGCTTGTCCTGGGCTACCGTCGGAGCAGCAAACATCATCGTGGCGGCCGCGATCGCGGCAGCCGAGGCAATATACTTCATGACTTTCCTCCCATTGATCCCTGCTCAGCAGGGTCTCTTGCGTTCCGCCTCGGTGGATCCGTTCCTCCCGTCCATCCGAGACATTACGCCGCACCAAATAGTCATATAATAGCGCGAGCCGAAAGTGGTTTTTTGTTTGCAAGTCAGCTTCAAATTACGTCGCACAAAGCAGCGCCGCCGCAAAAACGGCGCAAATTCGGCTACGTGCCAAGCAATTGCAGCGCCCAAAATTCCGTCCGGAACGCCGGCTGCTTGTCGAGTACGGACCGGCGTCTGTGGAAAACTCCGGCGCACCGAACGAAAATATAGAGCCAATTCAGCCCTCTAGCGCCAGTCGCAGCGGCGTCTTCTACATGTGCTTTCGCAAATCCAGCTCCACCTGCACCAGATCGGCTGCACCCGTAGCCGCCGCCTGGGTAAATCCGAGTGCCGCCGCCATCTGCAACATTGCTGTGTTCTCCCGCAGCACCGTGCCTCTGATACGGTGCAGGCCATCGGCCCGGGCATAGGCAATCAGGTGCCGCATCAGTCCCCGGCCGAGGCCGTTCCCCTGCAGATCCGAACGCACAAGGATGCCGAACTCGGCGGTCTCATGGTCCGGATCGGCGCTGATCCGAGCTATGGCGGCCAGCTTTCCGGATTGCGGGTTGAGCGCCACGAACGCCATTTCGCGGTCGTAGTCGAGCTGGCTCAGCCGCACCAGCATTTCGGACGAGATAGAGTTGGTCGGAACCAGGAAGCGGCGCCGCAGATCCTCCTGCGTAACGCGCTCGAGAAAGTCCGGATAGAGCAGCGCGTCCGCCGGGAGGATCGGGCGCACCTCGTAGCCGCCGTCACTGGCATCGATGCTGGTGTTCCAGTTGGTCGGGTAGGGCCGGATCACCAGATGATCGGGCGCCCCGGCGGCGCGCCCGATGTCGATCTGGATACGCGCGTCGAGCGCGATGGCTCCGGTCGCGTCGGCAAGCAGTGGGTTGATATCGACCGCGACGATCGCCGGAAAGTCGATCGCCAGTTGCGACAGGCCGGTGAGGGCTCCGATGATCGCGACCCGATCCGCCGGCTGGACATCTCTAAACCCGGCGAGAAGACGCGAAATCCGCGTCGCGTCGATCAGGTCTCCCGCCAGCACCTCGTCGAGCGGCACCAGCCCGGTCGCGGTGTCGTTGATCACCTCCACCCCCGTGCCGCCAGCGCCAAACACCACGATCGGACCGAAGCTTGCGTCAGTCGTGAGGCCGATCAGCAGTTCCTGGGCGCCGGGGCGCTTCACCATGGGCTGGACGGCAAAGCCGTCGAGACCTTCTGGATAGCGGGTCGTGACCCTCGCCGTGATCTGTTCGGCGGCCTCACGCGCCGCAATGGGTGTCGTGAGATTGAGCGCCACACCGCCAAGGTCAGATTTGTGCGTGATGGTTCGCGACAGCATCTTGACCACGACAGCGCCGTTCGTCTGCAGCATCCCTGCAGCGGCCCGCTCTACATCCTCAGGGCTCGTCGCCACCACGATCTGTGGCACCGCAATGCCATACGCCGCCAGCACCGATTTTGCCTCGGGTTCGGTAAGAATGGCGCGCCCTTCGCTGGCTGCCGTCTCAAGCACACGCGCTGCTGCAGCCTTATCAGGCTCACGTCCCTGCGTAGCGGCGGGAATGCGCTCCAGTTGCCGGCGCAACTCGGACCAGCGGGTCAGGAGCGACACCCCTTCGGCCGCCGCCGTGGGTGTATTGACCGTGGCGACCCCAGCGCGCCGGAGGATGGCGCGAGCCGGCTCTGCCACCTCGGCGCCGAGCCAGCAGGCCAGCAGCGGCTTGCCGTTGACCCGCCCGGCCTCCGCCAGCCGGCCCACCGCGTCTGCGGCCGCCAGCGGTGAAGCCACAGCAGTAGGGCAATTCATAACGAGGATCGCGTCAACGCCGGGATCGTCAGCCACAGCCGCGATGGCGGCCGTGTACCGTTCCGGCGGCGCATCGCCGATGATGTCCACCGGATTGCTGCGCGACCAGGTCGCGGGCAGCGCCGCATCCAGGTGCGCCATTGTTTCTGGCGAAAGCTCGGCAATGCTGGCCTTGCGATCGATCAGTTCATCGACCACCAGCACACCGGCGCCTCCGCCATTGGTGACGACCGCCACGCGACCTGAGCGCAGCGGCGAAAAGCGCGCGGTGATCTCGGCGGCGTAGAACAATTGCTCCAGTTCCTTGACCCGGATCACGCCGGCTCGATGCAGTGCCGCGTCCACCACATTGTCCGCGCCGGCCAGCGATCCGGTATGCGTCATCGCCGCCTTCGCCGCCTCAATGTGACGGCCGGGCTTGATCGCGATCACCGGTTTGATGCGGGCCGCCGCCCGCGCCGCGGACATGAACTTGCGCGGCGCCGGGATCGATTCAAGATACATCAGGATCGCTGAGGTCTCGGGGTCAGCTGCCAGCCAGTTGAGGCAATCGCCGACGTCGACGTCCGCCATGTCGCCCAGCGACAGGATCTGTGAAAATCCCACGTCCTCCGCTGCCGCCCAGTCGATCACCGACGAGACGATAGCGCCCGATTGCGAGATCAGACCGAGCTTGCCCGGACGCGGCGCCAGATGCGCAAAGCTGGCATTGAGCGCCACATGCGGAGACAGCAGGCCGATGGTGTTCGGCCCGATGATCCGCATCAGATGCGGCTTTGCTGCGTCGAGCATCGCCTGCCGCAACCCGTCGGTCGCGCCAACGCCAGCGGTGATGACTACGGCGGCTTTGCACCCCACTGCACCCAGCTCGGCAATGAGACCCGGCACCGTCGAGGGCGGCGTCATGATAATGGCGAGATCAGGGGGCGCTGGCAGGTCGGAAGGGCGGTGGTAACAGCGCAGCCCCTCGATCACGTCATACTTGAGGTTCACCGGATAGATTGTGCCGGCAAAGCCACCCCTGATGATGTTCCGCAGTACCACCGAGCCGACAGCACCCTCGCGGTTCGAGGCACCTACCACAGCCACAGACTGCGGCCTGAAGCCCAAATCCAGATTTCGAACCGTCATCGCTGTACCTCTGAGTCACTGTGGCGGCATCCTCACCACGCCGCACGCGCCAAGGGCTTGATTGAGATCAAGTCCCTGACCCTCCATTGAGAATGGTGTCGAGCCGACAAACGACAAGGGGCGCGGGCCCATCAGGCGCGCACCCCTCAAATGGTGTTGGCGAAAATCAGGCCGACGCCGCGACCTCGATCAGCACCGTCGCGATCTCGAACGGGCGGAGTTCGAGCGTAATGGTGTTGTCCACCACCTCGAGCACCGGCCCGGGCTGCTCTTCCATCAGGTTCACCAATCGCGCCGAAGCAACCGGCAGGCCGAGCGTGATCGTCGTCTTGGCGCGGCGGTTGGCGTGTTCGAACACGCGCAGCACTAGGCCGTCGCCCTTCTCCGCCTTCTTGATCGTCTCGATCGTCACATTGTCCGCATCGCTGCTGGCAAAGCTGAATGTCGAGGCTGGGGCAGGGGCACCGGGTTGGGGCGTGCCCACGAGGCGAACCGGGTTATTAAGCCGCTCCGCTGCGCGGTGCACCTGCTCCAGATCGCTGGTGCCGGCGTGCACCAGCAGCGCATAGCGCAACCGGTGCGTACCGACGTCGGCCTGCGGGTTGGGGTTAAGCGCCCCACGCACCAGCGTCAGGCGGAGCATCTGCTCCACCGCGTCATACGCATATTTGCAGTCGTTGAGCAGCGCCGCGCCGAAATCCGGCTCGCTCATGTCGATCCAGCGATGCATTGAGGCTTCGAACCGCGCCTTGTCCCAGCTGGTATTGCGATGCGTGGCACGTTTCACATGGCCAAACTGGATTTCCGACCGGATCTCCGAGACGTTGAGATCGAGCGGGAACAGGGCTTTGACGACCGTCGCCTTCTCCTGCCAGTCGATAAAGGTATCGAACTCGACCTGGCGCGCCCCATCGGCGAGCGAGATGACCTGCACGAAACGCGACTTCTGGTAGCTGCGCTCGATGCGGATCGCGGCCCGGTAGGGACCGGTCTCGACCACCTCGATTTTGGCCGGCTTGTCCGAAAGCGACCACGACTGCTCCTCGAAATACCAGTCGATGTCCCAGGCGTCCCAGTTCATCGATTTGTCTTCATAGGCGACGAGCCGGTTGGCGGTCTGTCCGCGCTGGATCAATTCACGCTTGCTGGCCTTGTCGAACACCGAAGTGATCTCGCCCGCCTTGTCGAAACTGACGCGCAGCAGGGCGTTTTCGAGGTGGCTGGCGGACACCCACAGCTGCGACGCGGATGCTGCCGCGCTTGCTGCGAGACTCACACCGGCCCAGCCCAAAGAGGGCAAGCCGGCGATCGGCGCCGCGACCTGGGTCTCCCCACCCGCGCCGACGATCGTCTGCAGCGGACGTGTGGTGTCTCCGACCACCAGCGCCTTGCCAGCAAGGCCAGTCGCGTCCAGCGTCACGAGTTCGCCATCGCGCGGCTGCGAGATGAAGTTGACGAGCCGGGCTTGATCCCGCGGCAGTGCCATCGCAGCGCGCGCCGCCGAGAGCAGGGGGCCATTCTCCGAGGCCAGCGTGCCGAACAGCTCGCCATACTCAGCATCGGAGTCGACATAGACTTCGGCAATCGAGGTGCCGGGCAGGATGTCGTGGAACTGGTTGATCAGCACCGTTTCCCACATCGTGTTGATCTGCTCGGCCGGATAGTTCTGTCCCGCCATGGCGTGGGCGAGGGCACTGACGAATTCGAGCTCCCGCATCTCGCGCTCGGCGCGCCGGTTGTTGGCCTTGTTCTTGGCGACCGTGGTCAGCGTGCCGCGATGGTATTGCAGGTAGAGCTCGCCATTCCAGCGCGGAAACTTCTCCGCGTTCTCGTCCATGCGCTTGCCCAGCCGGTCGAGGAACGGCACGATGCCTTCCATCCGTACCTTGGGCGCACCAGGAATGCCGCGCTCGAGCCGGATGCCGCGCTCGATCATGGCGCGGGTAGGGCCGCCACCGCCATCGCCATAGCCGTAGCAGATGACGATCTCGTTGTTGGCCTTCTTGGGTTCGTAACGCTTCCACGCCCCCATCACCTCGCTGACCGACAGGTCGGAATTGTAGGTGGTGAAGATCTCGTTGCTCTCGAGGCGCTGCGTGGTGATCAACTGCGCCTTGGTCTCGGTGCCGTCGATGCCGCGCCAGAAGAACGTGTCGTAGGGGTGCCGGTCGGTGTCGTTCCAGCTCAGCTTGGAGGTAATGAAATACTCAAGTCCCGAGCGCTCCATGATCTGCGGCAGGTTGGCCGAATAGCCGAACGTGTCCGGCAACCAGACGCACTTGGGAACGATGTTGAACTCCTCGAGATGGAAGCGCCGCCCGCGCATAATCTGGCGCACCAGCGACTCGCCCGAGACGATGTTGACGTCCGGCTCGACCCACATCGCGCCCTCGATCTCGAACTGGCCCGACTTTACCTTCTCCTTAAGCTTCGCCCAGATCTCGGGATAGTCGGTCTTGAGGAAGTTGAAGAGCACCGACTGGTTGTACATGAATACAAAGTCAGGGTACTCGGCCATCAGGTTCATCACCGTGGCAAAACTGCGGCCAGTCTTGTCCCGCGTGTGCATCACCCGCCACAGCCAGCCCACGTCGAGATGGGTGTGTCCCACCGCCGTCGCCACCGGCTGCACCTCGGTATCGACGAGGTCGTAGATCTTCGCCGCAATCGCCTCGGCCGCCGAAAGGCTCGCCTCCAGCTCAGGCGTCACTGCCCCACGCCGGTCCAGCGCCCGCAATCCCTCATCGACGAGGTTCATGATCGCATGCCGCCGCGCATCGGTCTGCGGCAAGCCCGTCGCCACTTCGAGTGGCGTCATCAGGTCGAAATAGAGCTTTTCCACCCGCTCGTTACGGACCAGATACTCCACCTGGAACCCCGCCAGCGGCCGGTCAAAGAACGTAAAGGCGTTGACCAGCAACAGGTTTTTGCTGCCCGGCACCGCGTTGCGGGTAATCACCAGTTCATTGTGGTTGCCATCAAGCGCCTGCGCCACGTGCCAGTCGAGATAGGCGAGACATTGCGGGTCGGTCGAGCCCGGGCGGTGCTGCCACTGCGAGGTAAAGCGCAGCACAAAGGTCTTGCCCGCAGCCTCCGGCGGCACCTCGATTTCGGCCGCAAACCATGTGTGGCCCTGCTTCTTGCTCCACACGGTGCGCTGAGTGAATGCTGGCCAGTCCTGCCACCGCGCCCCAAGCGCCTCCGCAGCGCTGAGATCGGCCTCCTGATAGCGCCAGGCGATCTCACCCGGCACTGGCGTCAGGATCTTGGCTTGCAGATCCGCGCACAGGCGCATCAGTTTGCCCTCCTGCTTGACGTCATCGTCCAGCAGCCCGAGGGCCTGCTTGAGGGGGTTCGAGAAACTCATCCTTTAACTCCAACACCGGCGAATCCCGTGTTCATGTTTCGCCGCAACAGGAAATAGACGCCGACCGCCGGCGCTGCGTAGAGAATTGAAAACGCTGCAAGAAAGCCGTAGTCGACGGCCCCGTTCTGCCCGAAGGCAGCGTAGAGGCCGACCGACATAGGAAAGCCCGCTTCGGTGCGTGAAAAGATCAGCGGCAGCAAGAACTCGTTCCAGGCGCCGGTGAAGGTGAAAAACCACACCACCGCGATGCCGGCCCTCGACATCGGCGAGACCACCTGCACGATGATCTGCCAAAGGCTCGCGCCATCGACAAAGGCCGCCTCCTCAAGCTCGATCGGCACCGTGTCGAAGAAGTTCTTCAAGAGCAGCAGCGTGAACGGCAGGTTGAGGATGGTGAGTGCCAGAATGATGCCCATCGTGTTGAGCAGCCCGGCCGATTGCGCCGTGAAATAGAGCGGCACGATGACACCGGTCGAGGGCAGCATGCGCAGCAGCACCAGCAGCCACAGGAAGGTGTTCTTGCCCGGAATGTTCATCCGGCTCAGCGGGTAGGCAGCGGCCGCTGCGACAATGACCGTGAGCGTCGCAGTGCCTGCCGCCAGAAACAGCGAGTTCATGAACTGCCGTCCGGCATTGCCGCTGATCGCTTCAACAAAATTGTCGAAGCCGAGGCTGGATGGAACGCGTAGCACACCGTTCGCCGACGGGTCGAATGCGTTGGTGAACAGCCACAGGAACGGGCTGACCCAGATAATCGCCATGAAGCTCAATGCAATGGCGAGCGGGCGGGAAAGACGGGTGCTGTCCATTTACTTGGGCTCCCTCAGAAGGCGGATGTAGAGCAGGGAAAGCACCCCGACGATGGCCAGCATCGCCACCGAGATGGCACTGCCGTAGCCGAGTTTGCCGATCTTGAAGCTCTGCTCATACATGAAGATGGCGAGCACCTTGGTCTGCGAGCCGGGGCCGCCCCCGGTCAGCGCGTAGATCAGCGGGAAATACGTGAAGGTCCAGATGGTGATGAACAGCAGGTTGGTCGCGATATGCGGCCTTATGATCGGCAGCACCACCTGCCAGGTGCGCTGCCAGGCCGTCGCACCGTCCACTTTGGCGGCTTCCACGATCTCTTTGCCGACAGAGTCGAGCGCGGCGATGAACAGCAGGTAGCTCCAGGCCGTGCCTTTCCAGATGTTGGAGAGGATCGCCACCTGCAGCGCGAAATCATTGAGGAAATTGATCGGCTGCATCCCGAACGGCGTCACCACGAGGTTGTTAACGAGGCCGGTCTTCGACGTCGTCGCCGACCACAGGAACGCCGCCACGATGTCTGGCAGCAGCCAGCCCAGCATGATCGAGACTTCCACCACACTGCGCAGCATGCCGCGATTGGTGCGGAGCGCGCTGGCGAGAAGGAACCCAAGGACCGACTGGCCGACAATGGCCGAAAAGAAGGTGAAGTTGATCGTCGTCCAGAGCGCCTCAAGGAAGCCCTTGCGGTTGAACAGGCGCTCGTAATTGTCGAGTCCAACCCAGCTCCAGTCGACCGACTTCTTTCCGACGAGTTCAAGGTTGGTGAAGGAGAAGGCGAAGGCCCAGCCGGTGAAATAGACCAGCGCACCAATCAAGATGACTGCGGGCAAGAGCCCGGCAAGCAGGAGCCAGCCATTGGAGGCCAGCCAGGGGCGCATCTGGCGTTGCATTGATGAAAATCCGAAAACGGGGAAGGCCGGGAGGCGACGCAACTTAAGGTCAGTCGCGCCGCCCCGGGAGGAGCCGGAGTATTGGCCCTTATTCGTAGGTCATGACGTTTTCTTCGCCGAATTCGTCGATGAGCCCTGCCTTGTACTCGGCAATCGCATCTTCAACCGATGAGCCGTCGAGGATCGCAGCCGTCATGTTCTGCACCAGGGCAGAAACGCGCTGGTAGCCCGGGTAGGTATCGCGACCAGTCGTCTCGGCAGCCATTGCGGTGGCCTTGGCGAGGTAGGCGTCGGCCGTGTACTCGGGCGACTGAGAGATGTCGGTACGGACCGCCATGCGCTTGTTGGCAACCGTCCAGGTCGTGAAGTTGCCCTTGTCGAAGATCGTCGTCAGCAGCTTCTGAGCCGCTTCCTTGTTCGCCGATTTGGCATTGATGCCGATGGCCCAGCCACCCGAAATATTGGTGGTTGCCTTGGTGCCGGGCTGGCCCGAACCTGGCCACGGAGCCCAACCGAGGATCGCGTCACGATCGGCCGGAGCCGGCGCATTCACGCCGTTGCAGTCCCACATGCACGCATATTCCCACGAGCCGGATGCAAGGATGCCGAGCTTGTTGCCGAGCATTTCCTGGTGCACGGCAGCGCCGATATCGGTGGCGTAGTTGATGGCCTTACCGGCAAGCTTCTGGTCTTGATAGACCTTTTTGTAGAGTTCGAGCGTACGACGAAGCGCCGGGCTGTCACCGATCCACTTGCCCTCTTTCCAGTTGCGGAGCCGGTTGCGATCGCCATCGGGCGTGTCCGCGCCGAGGAGCGCCATGTAAAAGCCCTGCATGGTTGCAGCTTCGCCCTGCTTGGTGCCGGCGGGCAGCAGGAACGCGTCTTCAACGCCGGTCTTGTCCTTGATTGTCTGCGCGGCAGCCAGCACGTCGTCCCAGGTCTTGGGCGCCCACGGCGTTGCAATGCCCGCCTGCTTGAACAGCTCCATGCTGTACCACAGCATGCGCACGTCGGTGTCGGTGGGCAGCGCGTAGACGTGGCCGTCATAGCTTACCACGTCGAGCAGACCCTTCATGTAACTGCCATACTGGTCCCAAATGGTGGCGAGGCTGTCGAGCGGCTCGACATAACCGGCTGATGCCAGTTCCGAGACCACGAAGCTGTCCATCTGGATGACGTCTGCGGCGGTGCCGGCCGACAGATCGAGCGCCACGCGTTCCACATAGCCGTCGCCCGGCAGCTTGATCGCATTGACCTTGTCGCCGGTTGCGGCCTCATAGTTCGCAATGCCCGGCTCGACCAGCGAGGCCAGCCAGTCTGCATACATGATTGATACTTCGGCGTGGGCCGGCATGGCCATGGCAGCCGAAAGCATAAGTGTGGCGATCGACGTCGCCAGTCTTCCCATACGCATCAAAAAATCCTCCTCTTTGCGACCGCAAGGCCTGCGCTCGCCGTCCGTGTGTGCCGGACATGCCCATAGCTAAGCGCATTTTTTGCAACGTTGCAATAGGACTGCATTGCAGCCATGCCGATACGAATGACAGACAAAAAATGATAAAGAACAATTCGTTATGAAGATATTGATGGCGCGGTCTTCCTTTGACACCAACGAAAAAATGTATCGTTGCAAAAACTGCGTAACTGGGATTTTCTGCTAGTGTTCAGGGGAGTCCCCAGCAGGGCGAAATGACGAAGACTGGAAAACCAGCGGACGGGCCGAGCCAGAGTGGAGGGCGCGCCACGCTCAAGACCATCGCGCAGATGACAGGCTTAAGCCTGTCGACGGTGTCGCTTTCATTGCGTGGCGGGTCGACGCTCAAGGAAGAAACCCGCCTCAAGGTGGCCGAGGCGGCGAGGGCCGTCGGCTATGTTCCGGACCGCGCCGGCGTACGTCTGCGCACCGGCAAGACCAACGTCATCGCGCTGGTGCTGGATGGCGCCGAGGACTCGATCAACTACGCCAGCCACCTGATCCGCGGGATTGGCAACGCCATCGCCGGAACCCGTTACCACCTGACCGTGATGCCAGAATTCGAGCGCACCGATACGGTCGAGACCATCAAGTACATCCTCGATGGTCGCACCGCCGATGGGGTGATCATCACCCATACCTCGCCGCGCGATCGGCGGGTGCAACTGCTGCTGGATGCGGACTTCCCGTTCGTCAGCCACGGCCGGACCGACTTCTTCGATCCGCATCCTTTCCATGACTATCACTCGGAAGCGTTCGTCACGCTGGGCGTGGCGCGCCTTGTCGCCCGGGGCTGCCGACGCCTGATGCTGATTGCCCATGACGACCGCACCTCCAACCACCATAACATCGTCACCACGTTCATGCGCGAGGCGGCCAAGGCGGGCCTCGACGCGGAGGTGGTAGAGGGACGAATCGCCGGTGGCGAGGTGCCGCAGATGCGCGATTTCGGTCAGCAGCTGGGGCGACGCGACAACCGGCCCGACGGCATTCTCTGTGACAGCGAACTGCGCGCTATCGCGCTGATCAGCGGTCTGCAGGACCAGGGCGTGATGCTCGGAGCAGGGGTCGAAGTCATCAGCAAGGAGACTTCCGGAATGCTCGCTGCCCTGTTTCCGAAGGCCGACAGCATCGAGGAAGATGTGTACGCAGCCGGCAGGGAGCTCACACGCCTGTTGATGCTGCGCATCAGCGGGGAAGACCCTCAGAAGCTGCAGACTCTGGGGGAACCTATCCCGCGTTGGCGCAGCTGACGGCAGCTCACACCATCCTGCGCGCAACAGCAGACCTAGCTCTCGCCGGGTCTAGGACAGCTGGCGAAACTGGCGGTCAAAATGCACCAGCGGCGCTCCGTCACCCACCAGTGTCAGGTCCGGGCAGGCGAGGAAGATCTCGTGCGTCGAGTACGCGATCCGCTCAACGACCCTGCAATCGAAGGCCGCAAGGGCCTTGTTGAGGATCGGCGGCGCATCGGCCCTTAGCTGCCACTGACTGTCGGTGAAGCGCTCGGCGCGTCTTTCGGCAGTGGTGAACCGTTCAAGCACATCCCGATGGTCAGAGCCGAGGATGTTGACGCAAAATCGGCCGTTTGCAGCGATCGTCTGGTAGGCCGACGACGATCGGCTGATCGACACCAGCAAGGTTGGTGGATCAATGCTGACCGAGCAGACTGCCGTCGCGACCAACCCCACCGGCTCGCTGCCCGTCCCGCCAGTGACGATGCAAACGCCCGACGCCAGCCTTCGCATTCCGGCACGGAATGTCTCGCTGGCGTCCAAAGTTACTGCATCCTGGCGGATAGGGGTGATGGCTGTCACGGGAGGGGCCTCAACCGTTCATGGCGTTGTAGCGGTAGGGTCGGTAGCTGCCCGACGGCGTGTGGGCCCGGTTGAAGGCCTCGATGTGGGGCTGGATCGCTGCAACCATCGCGCGTGCCTCGACCTCAGCCGCACTGGCAGGCCGGTCGAGCCGAGCCTTGATCTCCGCCAGCACGGCGTCGCGATCAACTCCGATGGCTCGCCCCTTGTCGACCACCAGCTTGCCCGCAACGAACACCTGATCCACGGCCGCTTTGGTGGCGCGCAGCACCACCGCATCCACCATGGCCGTATCCGGGTCGAGCCACGGCCGGGCCACCGCATCACGCGACAGCAGCACGATATCGGCCTCTTGGCCTGGCTCCAGCCGGCCGACGGTGCCGCCAAAGCCCGCTGTGCGTGCGCCGTGTTCGGTCGCCATCTGCAGGATATGCCCGGCGCCGGGGCGGTCGTTCCATAGCCCGGTCTCGCGGTGTAGCGCCCAGGCGAGCTTCATTTCCACCAGCATGTCGCGATCGTCCATGATGTTGGATTGGTCGATCCCCAGCGCCACCATCACGCCGCGCTGCCGCAACTGGTTCACCGGCGCAATGCCGCTGCCCAGCCTGAGACCTGAGCTCGCATTGTGGCAAACGCTGCACCCGCACTCCGCGAGGCGGTCGAGGTCATCGCGGCTCATCCAGTTGCCGTGCCCGAAGGTCAGTTCAGGCCCGAGGCAGCCAAGCGCGTGCAGATGTGCTACCGCCGAGCGACCGTATCGTTCCTGCGCAAACAGCGCCTGCCGCTCGGTTTCGACCAGATGCATATGAAGGTTCGCGCCTTCTGCCCGCGCCGTCTCGACAATCAACTGCAGGCTGTCGTCGGTCATCCAGTGGAGGTTCGCCGGCGCCAGGTGGTGCCGCACCAACGATCCGGCCTTTGCCGCCCATTTCGCCTTGCTCTCTTTGAAGAACGCCATGTACTCGGCGGTCGGTGTCAGTGCCGAGCTGATCCGCGGTTCGAGCCACGCCCGGAGGGGGGCAGGGAGGGTTGCCATCACCTCGGCATCGTCGTTGTAGGTCAAGACATTGCGGTCGCGCATCATGAACGAGAAGCCCGCCCGCATGCCGATTTCGCGGTAGGCGCCGATGACGCTGTCGACCGTGTCGTCCCATTCATCGGGATTCGGTGAGAGCCCGCCATGGATGTGGTGGACGGTCGTCGTGCCACTCTCCAGCATCTCGATGGCCGAATAGAGCGTGTCGAGCCGGTCGCCGACCCCGCGCATGGCGCGAAACTGCGGCAGCCACAGCTCAAGCGGCGCGAACGGTACGCCCATCATCAGCGGCGTCAGGCCGGAGTGGTGGTGGCTGTTGACCAGCCCCGGCATGGCGATCATGCTAGGCGAACCGTAGCGTTTGAGACCCCCGCTATTGCTGCCCACCGCGGCCAGTGGCCCGATCTGGGCGATCTTGCCCTCATGCACCCAGATCGCCACATCGTGCCGCATCTGCATTTTGCCGCTGGCATCGAGCCCACACAGAACCGTGCCCGCCTCGATGATACAGCTTTCAGTCGTGGTCATGCGTAAGCCTTGACAAGGCCGACGCGGCGAGCGGCGGCGAGTTGATAGAGCGGATCACCATATACCTTCATCTCTTCGCTCGCTGAAAAGACGAGGCTGATATCGTGCTCATCGTAGGAACTGGCGGCGGCGGCCTTTATCTCGGCCCAGTCCGGCACCGGTAGTTGGCGCCAGCGCTCGAGCGTCTCGGCATCGGGCAGCACGGGAAACCGCATCTCACCCATCAGCGCAGCCACGCACTGCCAGAAGTGCCGCAACAGGACATCCGGGGTCTCGCAATAGGGCAGTGTCAGCCGCGTCCAGTGCATGCCGGTAACGGCGTGAAGCGCGCAGAAATCCTGCGTTGCGGCAAACAGCGCGATGGAGGCGGCGGCCAGCTTTCTTGGAGTTTCGGGGGTGATTTCGAGCCAGTCGATGACCGGCGCAAAGGCAGGTGTCTGGCCGTTCTCGCTCATGTTTTGCCAAAGGAGTTCGTGCATCGGCAAACCGTGGAGGGCGTCGACGGCTGCAACACGCTGCAGGACCTCGACGGGGTCGTCGGTCAGAGGCGCTACTCCTGTGGAACGGGGCATCTCGAAGCCCGATGCGGCCCAGTAAGAAAGGGCAATGCCGATGTCGATGGGGTCACGCCGAATAAGACCATAGGCGGTCCGCATCAGCGCATGCAGCGCGCTGGCGCCCACATATGGGGCTAAGGTCGGCAGATAGGTCCGCAGTGCGCCATCGATACCAAGTGCGGAAACTTCCTTCGAAAAGAATACCCGAAGGTCCGCTTCCCGCTCGCGTTGCCCAATCGCATCGGTCCAGTTTGAGGTGTCGAGCGCTGCCACTGTCGGACCAACGACAAACAACTCCTTGTAGTCGCGATAGTGCTCGAAGAAGTCGCGCAACCGCTCCCCGGAGCCGCCCAGACGGTCGAGTGCGACCAGCACCATCGGCGCATGATTGGCGTAGGTCCGGGCAAACTCCGATCCCCATGCCGGCATCTCGTCCATGATGCTGTCCAGCGTGGTGGTCGCATCCAGGCTCATTGCAAACTCCTCGAGCGTCTTGCTTGAAACGATAGGGGCAATGGCGAGAAACGCAATCGGGGTTTCGAACGCAGGTCGAGATGCCGCACAGGCAGAAGAAGTGTTTAATTTCAGCGGGTTAGAACGCAGATTCCTCCCGCGTTGCCGCTTGGGCAACGGCGGATGCGGGGAAAAGGGGCGGGCATGGCAGCCCTGCAATCCCGCTCCGGATCGCTGAATCGACTGCAAAGCTTGACGATTTCCCACAGTCTCGCACCCGTTGCCGAAAACGCAACGGCACGTGATGCAAATGCGCACTTGTAAGCGCTGTGAACAATTGCTTACGCTTTGGTCGTCACTCAGCGATCGCCTAAAAAAGCGCCAAAGCTGTTGATTTGGCGCGGCGTCAGACCGGGCACAAACCCTGAATTGGGAGGAAAGAGATCAAGTTCGGCGCCCAGACGGCGCAGGAAGCGAGCATGCGTGGCCGAACTGGCGAGTGAATTCGGAATGGTTGCTGACCACGTTGGCATGGTCTATCGCCGCGGCAACCAGGAAACCCAGGCCCTCGTCGATTGCTCGCTGACCGTGCCCCGGGGCACCTGGACCTCGCTGATCGGTGCTTCCGGCTGTGGTAAATCCACCCTGCTGCGCATCTTTGCCGACATCGTCAAACCGACGCACGGCGCGGCGAGTCTCCATGGTGTGTCGCCGGCCGAAGCGCGCGCCAATCGGATATTCTCGATGGTGTCGCAGCAATCGACCATGCTGCCGTGGCGCAAGATCATGGAAAATGTCGAACTCGGGCTCGAAGTGGCCGGCGTCGACAAGGCTGCGCGCCGGAAGGCAGCGCAGGAGGCGATCGATCTGGTCGGCCTGCGCGGCTTTGAAAAAGCCTACCCATCGGAACTGTCGGGAGGCATGCGGCAGCGCGCGGCCATCGCCCGCGCCCTGACCCTTAAGCCACAGTTTCTCCTTATGGATGAACCGTTTGGCGCGCTCGATGAACTGACCCGCGAAAAACTCAATTTTGAGCTGCTCCGCATCCTCAAGGAAACCGGAGCGACGCTGCTCCTCGTCACGCACTCGATCAGCGAGGCGATCATCCTGTCGGATCAGGTGGCGGTGATGACGCCCCGCCCGGGTCGCATCTCACGCCTTGTCGATATCGGCTTCGGCCATGCGCGCTCGGCGGCCATGCGCGATGACCCGCGTTTTGCCGCCTACGAAACCGAACTCCGCCATTCGCTCTACGGCACGCCTGTCGCGAGCCCAGCGGAAGCCAACCAGACCTACGCCTGAACCCGAACCCAGGAGACGACCCAATGCGCCTATCCACTCTGCCTTTGCTCCGACACCTTGCTACCGCCGCGCTGCTCTCCACTGTCATCGCCACCGGGGCCATGGCGCAGGACAAGACCAAGCTCACCGTGGTGCTGGGCTATGTGCCCAATGTCGAGAGCTACGGACCGATCTACGCCAAGGCCAAGGGGTTCTTCGACGAAGCCGGGCTCGATGTGACGCTGGTTCCGGGCGGCAATGGTGTCGATAGCCTGCAGATGATCGATTCCGGCCTTGCCCAGATTTCCATCGGCGGCTCGGACGCTGTTATCGCCGCGGTCGACAAGGGTGTTGCGCTCAAGGTCTTCGCTGCTGAGTTCCAGTTCTCGCCGGTCGCCATGACCTGCCGCGAAGATTCCGGCGTTACCGAGCCTTCGATGCTCAAGGGAAAGCGGCTCGGTATCAAGCAGGCCGCGCAGCTTTATGCCGAGACGTTCCTGTCGAAGAACGGCCTCACCATGGCGGACATCACGCCGACCACGATCGGCGGCTCGGACGTCTCGACCATCATCGCCGGCAAGGTCGATTGCATGATCACCACCTTCGCCTTCAACGAGCCACGGCTGATCGCCAATGCTGGTGTGCCGGTCAAGGTGCTGCGCCTGGGTGACTACGGCCTCAACTCGCAGCCTGACGCCTATGCCGTGACGCAGGCCTTCTACGATACCCCCGGCAACAAGGAAATTCTCGCCAAGTACCTGACGGCCGAGGCCAAGGCTTGGGACGAACTGTTCAAGGATCCCGCTGCTGGTGCCAAGTTCATCGTCGAGGGCGGCTTCAACGACGGCCTCGATATCGACCAGCAGACCTTCCAGGCCGAGCAGCAGGTGACCTACATGGTCAGCGCCCTGACCAAGGAAAAGGGCATTATGTGGCTCGACCCCAAGACCTGGGCCGAGAACGCCGCCAACGCCCTTGCGGCAGGTTCGACCACCAAACTCGTCGACCCCGCATCCTTCCTCACCACAGAAATCCTCGAGGCCTCGACTCTGCCGAAATACTGATCCGACGCCTCAACATCGGCGGGCGCTCTCGGGCGCCCGCCATCCTCTCAAGAAGGAGCGGTGGCCCAGTGAGCGATAGCACGTTGAACATGGCCCTGAGATCACGCCTCGACAGCCGGACGGCGGAAACGGCGACCAAGGCCACGCAGAGCATCGTGCCGCCCGCACTGTTTCTGATTGCGCTTGTCGTGCTGTGGGCAATTGGCTCAGCCTACGGCGTCGTCCCGAACTATCTGCTTCCCTCACCCGCTGCCATCGCCAACGAATTCCTCAACAACTCCGCCGTGCTGCTGAAGCATGCGGCCGCAACCACGCTTGAGGCTCTGTCGGGGTTTGCGATCGGCTCCATCGCCGGCCTTGTGGCAGCGACGGCCCTGAGCTTCTCACCGGTGCTGCGCGAGGCGTTCTATCCCTACGCGCTGATCAGCCGGGCCATTCCCTTCATCGTTTTTACCCCACTCGTCGTCGTCCTGCTCGGACGTGGGCTCCCCCCGATCATCGCCATTGTCTCGTTCTCGGTCTACTTCCCGACCTTTCTCAACATGATGCGCGGGCTGAGCGCGGCAGACGCCGACTATCACGAGATGCTGCACACCCTCTCCGCGACGCCATTGCAGCGCCTGCGGCTTGTCGATTTCCCGGTGTCGATGCCCTACCTGTTCGCCGCCCTCAAGGTGAGCGCCTCAGGCGCCTTCATTTCGGCACTGGTGACCGAGTGGATCGGCGCCAATGTCGGCCTCGGCTACCTGGTCGTTGTCTCCGGCCAGTACTTCAAGCTCCCCATGATGTGGGCCTCCATCTTCACCTCGGCGTTCCTGACCCTCGCCCTGCTCGGGGCGGTCACCTTCGCTGAAAAGCTCCTCGGCCGCTTCACCGCCACCGCCAGCGAGATCGGAACCTGACGATGGCCGCCATCGAACACGCTCCCGGCACCCCACAGTTTCGCCTGGCGCTCAGCGAGGCATGGGGGCAAAGCCGCAAGGTGCTCCTGCCGGTCCTGCTGATGGTGCTGTTACTAGGCTGGTGGGAGTTCGTCGCGCAGGCGGGCATGGTCTCCAAGCTCGTCTTGGCTGGTCCCTCCGCCATTGCAGCCGCCATGGTCTCTGAGGCCCCCGCGTTGCTCGCCAATTGCGGCATCACGCTCGCGCAGGCCCTGATCGGCTTCACCATCGGCAACCTCGCCGGGCTCGTCGTTGCGGTGATCTTCGTCCATTCCGACCTGGCGCGCCGCACCATTTACCCGCTCGCTATCGGGGCCGAAGCCGTGCCGGTTGTTGCGGTGTTGCCGGTGCTGATCCTGTGGCTCGGCAACGGCATGGAGCCCAAGATCTTCATCACGGCGTTTCTCACCTTCTTCCCAATGCTGGTGAACGCCTTCCGCGGCCTCCGCAGTGCCGATTCCGAAGTGCGGGAACTGCTTTACACGCTCTCGGCGTCATCGTGGCAGACGCTGATCATGGTTCGCTTGCCGGCGTCCGTACCGTTCCTGTTCAATGCCCTGAAGCTCTCCGCCTGTGGCTCGGTCGTCGCGTCCCTTGTGGCCGAGTGGCTGGCCTCCAACCAGGGGCTGGGTTTCCTGATCATCCTCTACGGCCAGTCCTACAAGATCCCCGAGCTCTGGGCTGCTGCGATCGTCGCATCGGCCGCGAGCCTCGCGGTCTACGGCGCCGTGGTCTTTGCCGAGTACCGGCTCACGCCATGGCTCCGTGTCCGTCAGTCCGACCTCTGACGGCTTCCCTTCCTCAAACGACAAGAGTTCAAGCATGAGCACTTCCATTCCGAAATTCGGCGTCATGGATCAGGGCTGGGCTCCGCCGGAGGTCAGCGATGCAGACGCGGTAAACCGGGTGATCGCGTGCATCCGGCTCGCCGATGAACTCGGCTTTGATTCAGCCTGGGTAGGCGAACATCATCATCGCCGGCCGGACTCGCCGTTCTGGGGCAGGGTACCTGCCTCCGAGATCGTCCTCGGTTACGCCGCCGCGCAAACCTCCCGGATCTCGCTCGGCGGCGGCGTCCGCATTCTCTCAACCACACCGGCGCAGCGCACCGCCGAGGAAATGTGCATGCTCAGCGTGCTCACCGGCGGACGCGTCGATTTCGGCATTGGCCTAGGCTCCGGCCAGCACGGCATGAAGACGCGCGATGAAAAGGCGGCTGAGTTCCGCCGCCTGCTCGACGAGCTCCTGTCGGTGCTGCGCAACGACCCCAAGCTGGAAAGCCCGGACATCAGCCCGGTCTCCCCAGTCGATATCACGACCCGGCTCTGGGCAGCTGGCCGGGATGAACCGACCATCCGCCACCTCGCGGAAACCGGCGTCAACCTTGTGGTCGGCCAGGCGGAAATGGGCGCCGTGCAGGCCAACTATATCCGCCAGTACAAGGCTGCTGGTGGCAAGGGCAAAACCCGCGGCGTGCGGCTGGTGTTTGTCGCCGAAACTGACGCCCAGGCTATCGCCGACAGCACTGCCGCCGCAGATCTTTACTATTCGCTGATCGGCAAGGGCGCCTACCAGAAGGAAGCGCAGGCCAAGGGGCTTGTGGCTGCAGAACCCAAGACCCGCGAGGAAATGCTCGAGCAGGTCAACTACGTGGTTGGCTCGCCTGACACGGTGGCGCGAAAGCTCAACAAATACCTGCGCGAAACCGGGGTGGACCAGCTCGATGCGATGGTGAACATCCCGCGTGTCGGCGCTGACAATTTCACGCGCACGCTCCGCCTGCTGCAGCAGGAAGTGCGGCCACAACTAAGCTATGGTGTTGCCCCGGAGATGCTCTCGAGCGTCGCATAGCTGCCGAAAACGCAACGCTGCCCCGCGCTCGTGCTGATTGCTCGGCGGGGTCAGATGGCCCCATCGTGATGGCTGATCCTTGCGGGAGGCATCATGAGCAGAAGCTTCGTCCACGTACACCTGGTCGCGTTGCGCTATTTTGGGGAGACGGTGCGAACCGGCTCGATGCGGCAGGCGGCGGAGCAGTTGAACGTTGCTGCCTCTGCGGTCAATCGCCAGATTCTGAAGCTCGAAGATCAACTGCAGTGCAAGCTGTTCGACAGGCGTGCCGAAGGCGTGCGGCTGACCGCCGCCGGTGAAGTCCTCTACAACTATATCCTGCGGCTCGACCGGGACCTCGAACGCGCCGTCTCACAGATCGATGATCTGCGTGGCCTCCGCCGTGGCCACATCAGGCTTGCGTGCGAAGACGGCATCGGACGTGACTTCCTGCCGACTATCCTGTCTGAGTTCCACGCCGAATATCCCGGCATCACCTATACCGTCGATGTTGCATCGGCGCTCGATATCCTCGCTGCGGTCGCCGAAGGCGATGCCGATGTCGGCATCGCGATGGCGCCACCAACCCGGTCGGACGTCGCCATTCACGCCGAGGCGGCAATGCCTGTGGGGGTCATCGCCCCCCCGGGTCACCCGTTCGCGCGCCTGAGCAGCATCCGGCTCCGCGACCTGAGCGGCGAACGGCTGGTGGAGGCGCGGGACGGCACGGGGGGTGGCACCAGCTTTTTTACTCACCTCGGCAATGGTCTTCCCCGCTCCCGCTTCATTGAAACCAACGCGCCGGACCTGATCACAATTCTGGTGCAGGCTGGCCTCGGCGTGGGCGTGCGCACCCCCGTCGGCATCATGAACGATATTGAGACCGGCCGGATCGCCTTCCTCCCCATCTCGGATCGCGTCGTTGCGCCAACGCTCACGGTGTTCGGCAAGCCGCAAAGCACGCCATCCATTTCCGGCGCCGTGCTGATCGAAATGCTAAAGCAACGGCTGCCTGAGTTTCAACTGCGCGTTCAGGCGATCGCAGCGTCCGCTGCGGCGAGCGCACCGGCCGCTGGCTGAGCGTTGCCGCGACGGCAACACCCGTCCCCCAATTCGCTGCTATGTGCGAGCGCCGAACCGGCCAAGATGCAATCCTATCGGCGGGAATACGGCACCTCTCCTTAATCGGGTCTGGCGTCCCGCACAGACAGAGCGGAGAGCCGAATGACCACCCTCACCTTTACCACCGCCGAGCAGCGCCTCGCCGAACTCGCCGAGCGCGCGAGGGCAGAGCTCGACATGCTGTCCTTTGCCACCAAGCCCTGGGTGATCCCCCGCGAACATGACGGGGAGAAGATCCCCGATGTGGTGATCATCGGCGCTGGGCAATCGGGGCTGGTCGCCGGCCACGCCCTGAAACGCCGCGGCGTCACCAATATTCTGGTGCTGGACAGCAACCCCGAGGGCCATGAGGGCGTGTGGGAGACTTACGCCCGCAACTACGAGATCCGGTCGCCCAAAGAGATCATGGGCTCCGACCTCGGCCTGCCCAGCCTCACCATCCAGAGCTTTTTCACTGCCAAGCACGGCGCCGAGGCGTGGAGCCAGATCAAGCGCGTGCCGCGGCTCGACTGGATGGACTACCTGCGCTGGTATCGCCGGATCGCCGACCTGCCCATCGTCAACGATGTGCGCATCGTCGATATCGACTATGACGCAACCGGTGTGACCCTCACCTCCGACGCGGGCAAGACCTACCGCGCCCGCCTCGCCATCCTCGCCACCGGCATGGATGGCGGCGGCTCCTGGAACACGCCCGCCATCATTTCGGATAACCTGCCGTCCGACCGCTACAACCACGCCTGCGACATCTACGACGAGACCCGCCTCAAGGGCTTTGACGTGGGCGTGCTCGGCGCCGGCGCCGCGGCATTCGACACCTCGGTTGCCGCGCTGGATGCCGGTGCGAAATCGGTCTCGATGTTCATGCGGCGGCCCGAACTGCCCATGCTCGATCTTGCCCGCGAGATGGAGCACGGCGGCGGTCTCGATCACGGCTCGGAACTGAGCGACACCACCAAATGGGCCCTGTCGCGCCTGATGAGCGGGCTCAGCCAATCCCCGGCCGAACACCACTTTCTCAAGGCCTGCAACCACCCGAACTTCCGCATGTATCTCGGCGCCCCCTGGGATCGCGTCGGCATGGACGGCGACAAGATCAAAGTCACGACGCCCAAGGGCGATTTCGCGTTCGACCATGTCTTCGCCGGCACCGGTGTCGCCGTAGATATGGCCCGGCGTCCGGAACTGGCGAAGATCGCCGCCAAGGCCGCGCTCTGGCGAGATCGCTTCACTCCGCCCGCCGACGACCCGGCGCCAGGGCGGCTCAACTTCCCCTACCTCAACCGGCACTATCAGTTCACCGAGCGCGACCCTGGCTCAGCCCCCGGCATAGACCGCATCTTCGCCTTCAACGCGCTTGCCTCGCTCAGCATGGGCGGCATGTCGGCCGTGTCGATCAGCAGCCACCGCTACGGCGTGCCGCGGCTCGCCAGCGCCGTAACCGGCTTCCTCTTCCGCGAACAGGAAGACCAGATCATCCCCACCCTCCGCGCCTACAACACCCCCGGCATCGTCCTCACCGACCGCATCCGCGAAATGCTGGGGATGCCAGTTCCCGCGCAGCAGCGCGTGGGGTGAGGCGGGCGGACTTGCCTGTCGCAGGATCGCTCTTTGCTCGGCTCTTGCACGAGCCATCCTGCCCAGAGGCGCGTTCCGGCGGGAAAGAACGGCCCTTTCCTCACATCGTTCGTCATCGGCTGCCGGCCAACGCCTTTTTTGCCTTGCGCCGCAAAACACCCTGTGGCAGTAACCGCCCACGCCGGAGGGGAACCCTTCCCCGGCACCAGATGCTGCAGTAGCTCAGTGGTAGAGCACTCCCTTGGTAAGGGAGAGGCCGAGAGTTCAATCCTCTCTTGCAGCACCATTCTTTTCCGTTGAAATCCATGTATGCGTTGGTCTTTTCGTGTCGGATTGCGGGGACGAAAAGCGGCCTTGTTCGCACTTGCGAGATGCTACAAACATCACGCGTCCGGCCAGGCAACTCCAGTGCTGTCCGTCACTCTCCTGCCAGCGAAGGGAGCCAATTGTTGAGCAAGTCCGATGAGGCTGCGCGGCGGGAGCAGCGGTTGGCGGCTAAGCTGCGGGAGAATCTGCTGCGCCGGAAGCAGCAGGCGCGCGGCCGTGCCGCGGATGCAGGCCCCCCGGCAGAGCCTGAACTCTCCCCCGACATTGTGACCCCGGACGCGTTGAAGCCCGCCGCTGACTCGGATAGCTAGACACATTGGGCCACATTGGCCTCTGCAGGATTTGCACATGGATCGCATTCGACTGGTCGGCGGCAACGAACTCAACGGCGAGATCCCGATTTCGGGCGCCAAGAACGCTGCGCTGCCGCTGATGATTGCGTCCCTTTTGACCAAGGACCCGCTGGTCCTCGAGAATGTCCCCCGGCTGGCTGACGTCAACCAGCTCGAAAAGATCCTCGAAAATCATGGCGTGGATATCGCGGTGCACGGCCGCCGCAGCGCCAGCCTCGATGGCCAGCGCATGACGCTTCAGGCCGCCGAGATCGTCGATACCACCGCTCCCTATGAACTGGTCTCGACCATGCGGGCGAGCTTCTGGGTCATCGGCCCGCTGCTGGCGCGTGCGCACGAGGCGCGCGTTTCGCTGCCCGGCGGTTGCGCTATCGGCACGCGGCCGGTGGATCTCTTTCTCTATGGCTTAAAGGAACTGGGCGCCGAGATCGAGATCGACGAGGGCTATGTGGTGGCCCGTGCCCCCAAGGGCGGGCTCCGCGGGGCGCGGATCAACTTTCCTAAAGTGACTGTGGGCGCCACCCACGTAATCATGATGGCGGCAACGCTCGCCAAGGGCACCACGGTGATCGAAAACGCCGCGATGGAGCCCGAAATCACCAACGTCGCCGAGTGCCTCGTGGCGATGGGCGCGAAAATCTCGGGCATCGGCACGAGGACCCTCACCATCGAGGGCGTCGACGAACTGCATGGCGCCACCCACGCCGTGCTGCCCGATCGGATCGAGGCCGGCACCTATGCCATGGCCGCGGCCATGACCGGCGGCAACGTGCTGCTCAAGAATGCCCGCGCCCATGACCTCCAGGCTGCCCTCGATACGCTTGTCGAAGCCGGGGTCAAGGTCACGCCCGAGGCCAATGGCATCCGTATCATCCGCAACGGTAACGGCATCCGCGCAGTCGATGTCGAAACGCAGCCGTTTCCGGGCTTCCCGACCGATCTCCAGGCCCAGTTCATGGCGCTGATGACCATGTCGAACGGCGTCTCGCATATCCGCGAAACCATCTTTGAGAACCGCTACATGCACGTGGCCGAACTCGCCCGCTTCGGCGCCGACATCCGGGTCGAGGGGCAGGTGGCGACCGTCACGGGCGTTCCAGCCCTTAAGGGCGCACAGGTGATGGCGACGGATCTTCGCGCCTCGGTGTCCCTGGTGATCGCCGGTCTCGCGGCGCGCGGGGAAACCATCGTCAATCGCATCTATCACCTCGACCGGGGCTTCGAGCGGCTTGAGGAAAAGCTCTCGGGGTGCGGCGCGGAAATCGAGCGCCTCACCGGCTGATCCTGCCCGAGCCGTCCCGTGAGCGCATTGCTCCAGCGGCCGCAAGCTTGTAGATCGTCAGCCGGGCGCCCATCTAGGCGGCAATGTAAACAGTCCCGGATAGACACATGACCGACCTGAAACTCCTCGCGCTCGATGCTGAAGACCTCGAAGTGGTCTCCGCTGCCACGCAGGATGCCATCGTGCGGGTGGGCGACATGGGCTACGCCAAGGCCGATCAGCGCTTTGCCCTGCTGATGAACCGCTATGCATGGGAAGATGCCGCTGGCGGCAACAAGGGTGTGCGCAAGCGCGCCGCGCTGCATTTCGATCGCGTGACCGCCGTGAAGGTCACCGGCATCGATACCAATGCGCTTGAAGGCGCGCTGGATCTCCTGACCCTCAGCTTTACCGAAACCGATGCGCCCGGCGGCCATGTCGATCTGGCCTTTGCCGGTGGTGGCACGGTTCGTCTCGACGTCGAAGTGCTCGAAGCACGCCTGCAGGATCTGGGCGCCGCCTGGGCCGCCAAGATCAAGCCTGAGCACGCTGCCTGATGCCATCTCGTCTCGATAGCCGCGACCCGGGCTTTGCCAGGGATTTTGAGCTGCTGCTCAACTCCAAGCGCGAAGCCTCCGAAGAGGTTGGCGCGGTCGTCGCCGCCATCCTCGCCGATGTGCGCGCGCGCGGCGACGCGGCGGTTGTCGAATACACCCAAAAGTTCGATCGCCTGAGTCTCACGCCAGAGACTCTTGCCTTCACCGGCGCCGAAATCGACGCCGCCAGTGCGCGAATTCCGGCCGAAGTTCGCGCCGCTTTGCAATTGGCGCACGATCGCATCACGGCCCACCACCAAAAGCAGAAGCCGGTCGATCAGATCTACGAGGACCATCTCGGTGTGACCCTCGGTACCATCTGGACCCCGGTCGAAGCCGTCGGCATCTATGTGCCCGGTGGCCTCGCGGCCTATCCGTCCTCGGTGCTGATGAATGCCATCCCAGCCAAGGTAGCCGGAGCCACCCGCATTGCCATGACCGTGCCGACGCCGCGTGGCGAGGTGAACGACGCTGTGCTTGCTGCAGCCCGGATGGCCGGGGTCACCGAAATCTACCGCATCGGCGGCGCTCAGGCGGTTGGCGCGCTTGCCTATGGCACCGCGACTATCGCTCCGGTGTCCAAAATCACCGGCCCCGGCAATGCCTATGTCGCCGCTGCCAAGCGCCAGGTTTTTGGCACCGTCGGCATCGACATGATCGCCGGCCCCTCTGAGGTTCTGGTGATCGCCGATTCGTCCGCCAACCCCGCTTGGGTTGCCGCCGATCTGCTGGCGCAGGCCGAGCATGGCGGCGGCGCGCAGTCGATCCTTGTTACCACTGACCCGGCGCTCGCCGATGCGGTGGAAAAGGAAGTCGATCGCCAGATCGCGCTTCTGCCGCGCGCCGAGATTACGCGCGAGGGCTGGAACGAGTTCGGCGCGGTGATCACCGTTGGGTCGCTCGATGAGGCGGTGCTGCTGGCCAACCGCATCGCGTCCGAGCATGTGGAGCTGGCGCTGGATGATCCGCGTGTGCTGCTCCCCAGAATTCGCAATGCTGGTGCGATTTTTCTCGGGCATCACACGCCCGAGGCGATCGGCGACTATGTCGGCGGGTCGAACCACGTGCTGCCCACGGCGCGCTCGGCTCGCTACGCATCGGGGCTGGGGGTGCTGGACTTCATGAAACGGACGTCAGTCCTCGGCTGCGATCCCTCATCCCTCGCGGAGCTTGCCTCCGCCGCCATCACGCTTGCCGCCACCGAAGGGCTCGATGCGCACGGGCGTTCGGTTTCGATCCGGCTCAATCGCTAGATGGCGCTGCCCCCGCGCCAATTCGATCCTGAAAAAGATCGTCTCGTCGCGGTGACGCTTGATCCCAACACCATCACCTCGATCAATCCTGACGAAGTGCATGAATGGCGCATCGCCATCTATGACCTTGTCGAAGACAACAAATTCGCGCCCGCCCGGGTCACTGCCACGGGTCCCTACGCGCTGCACGTTTCGATCACCGGCAACTACATCCTGCTCGATGTGCGCAACCCCGATACCTACGAGCCGATCGCGGCGCATTACCTGTCGCTGACGCCCTTCCGCCGGCTGATCCGCGACTATTTCCGCATCCGCGACAGCTATTACGATGCCATCAAGACCGGCTCGACCTACCAGATCGAAACCGTCGACATGGCGCGCCGCGGTCTCCACAACGATGCCGCCGAACTGCTGCGCACCCGGCTCGACAACAAGCTGGAGATGGACCTCAACACGGCGCGCCGGCTGTTCACCCTGATCTGCGCGGTGCAACCCTTTGCGAGCCGCATCGACGAACGCGAATCGACGCTGCCCACTGTGCTGTTCGTCTGTTCGATGAACTCCGTCCGCTCGCCCATCGCCGCGGCGCTGGCCCGCCGGTTCTTCCCGGGCCGGCTCATCGTGCGCTCGGCCGGGGTGCGCTCTGGCAAGGCCGATGGCTTCGTGCACGAGGTGATGGAAGAGATCGGCATCGATATGTCCGTCCATACCCCCCACACCATGGACGAGTTGCTGGCCAACCATTTTGACTTGGTAATCACGCTCTCCGACGATGCCGCCGCAGCCGTCGTCGAGCGCCGGCTCGAGATGGGCGCCCATGAGCACTGGCCGATGCTCGATCCCACCGAGATGGAGGGCAATCGCGAGTCCGTGCTCAGCGCCTATCGCACGCTCCGCGACACGCTGCAGACACGCGTCCGCAGCCGGCTCGAAAAGCTGGTGGCGAGCCCGCCAAAGGCCGCTTGAAGCGCCCGCCTGTCTGGTCGCGATCAAACCGGCGCGCGCCGCTCCCGGGTGGTTCACAAAGCGTACGACATCCAGTATAGGATGCGCGCAATTTCCGGCCCCGACATTTGGTATCTGGTGTTCAGCGGGCCTTCTCAGGAGAGAGTATGGCTAAGGAAGAAGTGCTCGAATTTCCGGGCGTGGTCGTCGAATTGCTGCCCAACGCCACCTTCAGGGTGAAGCTGGAGAACGAGCACGAGATTATCGCCCACACTGCCGGCCGCATGCGCAAGAACCGCATTCGCGTCCTCGCCGGTGACAAGGTGCTGTGCGAAATGACGCCTTATGACCTGACCAAGGGTCGCATTACTTACCGCTTCAAGTAACCCGAAGCGTTTCCCCCGCGCGTCGTTCGACGCAGCCGGGCTGAGCAGCAGGAGCAGATCCCCACATGGCGAGCCGTCCGGAACTCATTCTGGCCTCCGCATCGCCGCGGCGTCTGGCGCTGCTCAACCAGATCGGCATCGAGCCCGAACACCTGGTGCCCGCTCACATCGACGAAACGCCAGAAAAGGGCGAACTGCCGCGCAAGCTGGCGCAGCGCCTTGCCGACGAAAAGGCCATCGCAGCCCAGCATAAGGCCCGCACCTCGGGTATCGCCGGCAATGCACTGGTGCTGGCGGCGGATACCGTAGTGGCAGTCGGCCGCCGGATACTGCCTAAAGCCGAAACCATGGAGGAGGCCTCCGAGTGCCTGCGCCTGCTTTCGGGCCGCTCGCACCGGGTTTTTACCGCGGTCACCATGCTCACCGCCTCCGGTGCCATGCGCAAACGCCTCGTCGAGACGCGGCTCCGTTTCAAGCGGCTCTCGGCGCGCGAGATCGAGTCCTACCTCGCCAGCGCCGAATGGCGCGACAAGGCCGGCGGCTACGCCATCCAGGGCATCGCTGGTGCCTTCGTCATCAAGCTCCAGGGCTCGTACTCGGCCGTCGTCGGCCTGCCGCTCAACGAGACGGTGTCGCTGCTCGCCGGCGAAGGCTACCCGGTGCACTTCAACTGGCTCAACCAGTCCAGCCTGACATCAGTATAGGGTTCTCCATGGTCGCGCTTTCGAACCGGAAAACCGCTTCGCACTTTTCCTGCAAGCGCTCCTGATGGCCGACAACGTCATTCGGCTGAAGCCAACCCGGCCCTGTCCGATCTGCGGCAAGCCCTCGACCCAGGCGCATCATCCGTTCTGCTCGGGGCGATGTGTGGATATCGATCTCAGCCGCTGGCTGAGCGGCGCGTACGTCATCCCCGCCGAACCGGTGGGTGACGATGACGCCGACGGCCCGCCAGTTCCGGATGAAGACGAAGACTGACTCCCTCGCGGTCAGGTGATGGCTGGCATGCGCTTAACCGCCTTGCTGACAAGGCCTGTGAGGAGTCTTCTGCGCCAAGCAAACTTCGAGCACAGGAGAATCCCAGATGGGCCTCTTTGACACCTTCCGAGCCGCGCTCCGCGCCCCCTCACGCGCCACTGCCGAACGCGACTACCTGAACCAGTCCGTCTCCCGCGCCGATCTCGGCCGGCGCATGGCTGAGATTGACCGCGGCCTTTTCCGGCACCTGCCGGGCGGGCGCTAAGGCTCAAAGCCACTACGGCATTAGCTGCCCGCCATTGACGTCGATGATTTGCCCGGTGATGTACCCAGACATCGCGGACGAGGCGAGAAACACATATGCGCCGACGCAATCCTCTGCGGTGCCGAGCCGCTTCATCGGGATCTGCGCCGCAGCGCTGTCGCGCACCGCCTGCGGCGTCTTGTCGTGGAACGGCGTGATGATGAAGCCCGGGGCCACGACGTTGACCCGGATATGATCAGCGGCAAACTCACGGGCCGCATTGCGGCTGATGGAGTGCACGGCGGCCTTGGCCGAAGCATAGACGGTTGAGCCCGCAAACCCGCCAAAGCGCCCGGCAACCGAGCCCGTGTTGATGATCGAGCCGCCGCCCGCTGCCTTGAGGTGTGGATAGGCCGCCTTGGTCACCGCCAGCACCGAGCGGACGTTGAGATCGTAGACCTGGTCGTACATGTCGTCGTCAAACCCGGCATTGGTGACCCGCTCGAGGATCGCCCCGGCATTGTTGATCAGGATATCCAGTCCGCCGAGCCCGGCCACAGCCGCGTCGACGATCTGTTTGGCCGCGCCGCGCTTGGCGACATCACCGACGACCACTCCGGCCTTGCCGCCCGCTGCCACGATTCTGTCCGCGACCGCCTTGGCCGCCTCGGCATTCTTGTTGCCATGCACAGCAACCGCCACACCCAGCCGCCCAAGTTCCAACGCAACCGCTGCGCCGATCCCGGTCGATGAGCCTGTAATCAAAGCGCGTTTGCCAGCAAGATCCGCAAGCATCGTATCTCTCCCTATCTTTGGCCTGAACGTGCTGCATCCTGCGGTGCCGTGCAAGGGCGGCGTCGCCTGCCAGCCCAGCACCGGGTTATTGAGAAGAGACCTGGCGTGGGGCAGGGCCGGATTGCGCGCCTGCCGCCTGGAAAAGCCTGACCTTGGGCAAGGCTCTTCTTTGTCGTGTTACAGCAGTGCAATAGCTCCCGATTTCAGCTTGCACCTCGCCAATTGTGCCCCTATAACCCGCCAGCGTTTCGGGCCGCTCAGCGGCCCTGTGCCCGGGTAGCTCAGTTGGTAGAGCAGCGGATTGAAAATCCGCGTGTCACTGGTTCGATTCCGGTCCCGGGCACCACGCATTTCTAAGACAAATCAATGATTTAGATATAGTTTCCTCGCTTGAATGGTCTGGCGCATGTCGCGACTGTGTTGCGTCCGGCTTCCGGGGATTCCGCGATTTTCCAGCCACTCCCGGAGCCTCCATGCGACACATTGCGCGACATGCCGCGCGAGTTGGGCGTTTCGCCTTTAGGCTGCACAAGAAACTCCGGCACCTATGACGAGCACGCGCCTCTTTCCCCGCAGAGACGACGGGGAGGGACTGGGCGGGGGAGGGGCATGCTCTTCTTCGAGGCGAACTTGAGTATGGTCTCGGCGCGCATTTCATAGCCGACCAAGCTTGTCTGTGGACGTCGACACTCAATTTGCCTTGGCTTTGGTGATCGCGGGTTTCGTTAGATACAACTGTCCTAGAGTTCATTTCACTATAGCCAAAGCATTTTGTGTATCGCATAAGTGGCCTTCAGCACATTCAAAGGGACCGCCATGCCGCCGGCTGTAGACGATCTAGATCTCAGCCAAGCCGTTGGGTATCACTACGACAAATTCCCCCCGAAGGACATCAACGCGCTTCGAATAGTGAAGCCGCTGTCGGCCGCAGCCTCCGCACTTGCCCGCTATGACCAGATGCTGAAGGGGATGCACAACAGCGAAATCCTCCTTGCGCCACTCAGGAATCAGGAAGCCGTAGTGTCCTCCAGAATGGAAGGCACCATCAGTACGCTTGAGGAGGTCCTCAGGTACGAGGCCGATAAGGAGGAGGGTGACGGTACGGATGACCACCGATATCGAAGTGAAGCGATTGAGGTGTATCTGTACTCACGCGCTCTGACGTCGGCCCAGGAATCGCTACAGGACGGCGCGCCGCTGTCGCCCCACCTGTTGCGTTCGGCACATCGGATGCTCCTGAGTTTCGGTCGCGGCGCCGCCGCCAGCCCTGGCCAGTTCAAGACCGAACAGAACTACCTTGCCGATCGTGGGCGCAAGCGAGTGCTCTTTGTGCCCATCAAGCCAGAGTTTCTGAACGATGGTCTCGAGAAGCTGTTCGCGTTCATCGCCGATGACCAATGGGAAATTCTAATCCGGACCGCCCTCGCTCATCTTGAGTTCGAGGCGTTGCATCCTTTCAAGGATGGTAACGGCCGCATCGGCCGCATGCTGATTACATTGATGCTCTGGAAATACCAGGCGATCTCCGCTCCGCATTTCTACATCAGCGGCTTTTTTGACGAACGAAGGGACGAGTACATAGACCGGATGCGAGACGTGTCAGCGACCGGAAACTGGACGGACTGGGTAGTGTTCTTCCTTGAGGCTGTCGAGCAACAAGCCATGAAAAACTTGGCGCAGGCGGAGGCCATCCGCAATCTCTACGAGGGGATGAAAGAAACCTTCAGGGACCTTCTGTCATCGCAGTGGAGCACCACTGCGCTGGACTTCCTCTTTAGCCGCCCCATCTTTCGAAACAATGTATTCACCGGAAGGTCTGGGGTCCCCTCTCAGACTGCCCACCGATTCACCAGAATATTGGCAGAACAAGGCCTCATCCAGACGCTTGAGCCTGCATCAGGCCGACGCCCGGCCCTGTACTCGTTCGAACCGCTGCTTGCACTGGTTCGCGACTAGGCGACAGGCCTGCGAGGGCGACATGTCTGCGAAACAACGCCAAAACGTCAAATAATTCCCGGCGCTGTGTCGGATTAAGTATCCGCGTGTCACTGGTTCGATTCCGGTCCCGGGCACCACGCAATTCTCCAGAAATTCAGTGTGCTCCGCCGCCTGCGCTCCATGCGCGGTACCACTCGATAAACCGTGTCACGCCGTCCTCGACCTCGGTCTGCGGCAGGGCACCGGTCAGTGCGCGGAGGAGCTCAACCGAAGCTGAGGTGTCGGTGACATCGCCGGGCTGCATGGGCAGGAAGTTGGCGTTGGCCTTTCGGCCGGCTGCCGCTTCGATGGCGGCCACAAAGCGCATCAGCTCGACGGGGCGGCCGCCAGCGATGTTCACCACGCGCCAGGGTGCCGTCGGCGAAACCGAGTCATCCGGGTGCACCTTCAGTCCCGTCTCCGGTGGTTTGGACATCAGCGCCATCAGCGCATCGACCACATCGGCGACATAGGTAAAGTCGCGCCGCATCCGGCCCTCGCCATAAATGTCGATGGGCGCGCCGGAGAGGATGGCGGATGCAAACTTGAACAGCGCCATGTCCGGACGGCCCCAAGGGCCGTAGACCGTGAAAAACCGGAGGCAGGTGGTCGGCAGATCATAAAGCCGGGCATACGAATGGCTCATCGCCTCGTTGGCCTTCTTGGTCGCGGCGTAGAACGAGACCGGCCGGTCGGTCGCATCCGTCTCCCGCGACGGGCTGCCGTCGGTCATGCCGTAGACCGAGCTGGATGAGGCGAGCAGCAGGTGCTGCGGTGGCTGCGCGCGCACTGCCTCGAGGATGTTGGCAGTGCCAACAAGGTTCGCGTCCACATAGCTCTGCGGTTGGTCGATGCTGTAGCGCACGCCGGCCTGCGCGCCGAGGTGAAAGACGATTTTGGGCCGGTCTGCAAATGCCGCTTCCACCGACGATCGATCCTGCAATTGCCCGATCAGTGGACGAAACGCCGGATATTGCGAGAGCATCGCGTGCCGCTGCTCTTTGAGCGCCACGCTGTAATAGGGCGACAGGCCATCAAGCCCGGTGACCTCGTGCCCCGCTGCCAACAGGCGCTGCGAAAGGTGAAAGCCGATGAAGCCTGCGCTGCCCGTGACCAGTACTCGCATGCATCCCCCAAGGGTCCGGTTTGTCCACCGCCCGGCTACAGCATACGCATTGCGAAGGCAAAGCGTTCCGACGGTGCAGTTCCAGGCGGGCGATTTTTGCTAGCCGTGCAACTCGCCGGTATCGCTTTGGTCTTTGGCTTGGAGCCGGTGGTTCGAACCGTAATAGCCGAGGAACATGTCGACAGCGGCCCCAACCACGTAGTCGATCTCCTTTGCGGGGAGCGGCTTTGGAAGGTTTCCGAACAACCTGCGTTTGAAGCAGGACGCCATGCTCAGCTCGAGGAACTGGCGTGACGCGAGATCGAGATCGTCGATGACCAGTTCGCCCGCCTCGACTTTGGGCTCTAGAAAGTCCTTGAGGGTCAGGTGCGCCGAAAAGCTGTTATCCCCGAAAAAGCGGGTGGCGATCTCCGGCATCCGTTCGGCCACGCCAAGAACCATGCGCTGGGCGCGGATCACTTCTTCCGAAGTCATTCGCGTCGTCACGTACACGCCAAAGCGATGGAGCGCGTCAGCCGTGGACGTGCCCTTTTCAAGCTCCTGCCGCGCTGCGGCCATCACAGCAGATTTTTCACGGTCTATCAGTCCCTTGAACAGGTCTGCCTTATCCTCGAAGTAGACGTAGAGCGTCCCTTTCGATACCCCGGCCTCGGCCGTGATTTCGTTCATGCTGGCTGCCTCGAAACCCAGGCTCATGAAGCAGCGCTTGGCGCCGTCCAGAATCTGGGCGCGCTTGACAGGATCCTGCCCCGCCACCCGGCGGCGCTGGCGCGCATCGGCCTTTTCGTCCCCCGGAATTTGCATGGCTGCTCTCCTGTTTTATTCGAACCGTGCGGTTCGATTGCACTTGATATGGGGCACCTAGGGGGCTATGTCAATCGAACCGACCAGTTCAGTTACTCATCTTATCCCCGGGAGGGATCGATGGCACAGTCCGAAAACCCGAAAAACGCCGACGCAAAGAACGTGCGCCCCTTCCCCAACGCGAAGGCCCACGCGGCGGACGCAGTTGTCACGCCGCTGAACGCCGAGGCAGTCCCGCTCGCTGACCCATCGCTTGCCCCGGGCAAGGATAGCGCCGTGGCCCCAGCGACCAAGCGCAAGACCTCCCGCCGTCCACTGATTCTTGCTGGCGTTGGCATCGTGGCCCTGCTCGCCGCCGGTTGGGTGGGAACCGATTGGTTCTTCACCGGCCGCTTCATGGTGGCAACCGACGACGCGTATATCGGTGGCGACATCGCGACCATTTCGTCCAAGCTCAGCGGCTATGTGGCAACGGTCAACGTGGTTGCAAACCAGACCGTCAAGGCAGGCGATCCGCTGATTACGCTTGATGATGGCGACTATCGCATCGCTCGCGATCAGGCCCTTGCCCAGATCGATACCCAGAACCTCACCCTCAAGCGCATCGATGCCCAGGTGACAGGCGCCGAGGCGTCCCTCGCCCAGGCCAAGGCGCAGAAGTTGTCGCTTGAGGCTGCACAGCGCAACGCTGCGCTGACGCAGACCCGTTCGGCTGAACTCACCGCCAAGGCGGTTGGTACCCAGGCCGCGCTCGACCAGGCCAATGCGGCGCTCGATCAGGCCAATGCCAATCTCGTTGCTGGCGACGCTGAGATCGCTTCCGCTGAGGCGGCGATTGCAGTGCTGAAGGGCCAGCGCGCTGAGGCCGAAGGTCAGCTCAAGACCCTGGGCCTGGCACGCGACAAGGCCGAGCGCGACCTCGGCTTTGCCGTGCTGCGCGCACCCTACGATGGCGTCGTGGGCAATTTGTCCGTGCAAGCGGGTGATCTGGTGTCCGCCGGCACGCGTCTGGCGGCCCTCGTTCCGACGACCGCGCTCTATATCGACGCCAATTTCAAGGAAACCCAGCTGTCGCGCCTCGCGGCCGGCGAAAAGGTCATCATCAAGGTCGATGCTCTCGACGGCGCGCCGATCACTGGCACGGTTGAGTCCATCGCCCCGGCCTCCGGTTCGGTGTTCTCACTGCTGCCTGCCGAAAATGCCACGGGCAACTTCACCAAGGTCGTCCAGCGCGTCCCCGTGCGGATCGCGCTGCCCGCCGATGCCCTTGCTTCTGGCAAGCTTCGGGCCGGCCTGAGCGTCACTGTCGAGGCTGATACCCGCACCGCGCCGGCCGCCGAGTAACCACATCGAACGCCTTCCCCTAGCGGGGAGGGCCGATCGGCAATCCGCCGAAGGGGGCAGGGCAGTATTGCCGCAGCTCCGAGGAGAAATGCCATGGCTGACACAGCAGTTATGAGCGCCAGTCCCGTCGCCCCCGCCACCGATGCCATGCCGGTCCGCCGTATTGTGGCGTTCTTCTTCATGGTGGTGGGCATGTTCATGGCCATCCTCGACATCCAGGTGGTTTCGGCCTCGCTCGCCGAAATCCAGGCTGGCCTCAGTGCAGGTTCCGATGAAATCGCCTGGGTTCAGACGGCCTATTTGATCGCCGAAGTGATCATGATCCCGCTCTCGGGCACCCTGGCGCGCATCATGTCGACGCGCGTGCTGTTCACCATCTCGGCGGCGGGGTTCACCATCGCGAGTGCCCTTTGCGCCACCGCTACCAACATCGACCAGATGATCATCTATCGCGCGCTGCAGGGCTTTATCGGCGGCGGCATGATCCCGTCTGTCTTCGCGGTCGCCTTCACCATCTTCCCGCCGTCCAAGCGCGCCATCGTTTCACCCATCATCGGCCTGGTCGCAACACTGGCACCCACCATTGGGCCAACTGTCGGCGGCTACCTCACCAGCGCCTTTTCGTGGCACTGGCTGTTTCTCATCAACGTCGTCCCCGGCATCATCGTCGCCTTCGCTTCCTGGACGCTCATCGATTTCGACAAGCCCGAGAAAGGCCTGATGGCGAAGTTCGACTGGTGGGGGCTGCTGGGCCTTGCCGCCTTTCTCGGCTCGCTCGAATACGTGCTCGAAGAGGGCCCGGGGCATGACTGGCTGGCCGACGAATCCGTGCTGCTCTTCGCCATCATCCTGGTCGTTGGCGGTGTGCTGTTCTTTTATCGCGCGTTCCGCGCCAGTTTTCCGATCGTTGATCTCAAGGCCTTCAGCAACGTCAACTTCGCCTTCGGCTCAGTGTTCTCGTTCGTGCTGGGCATCGGGCTCTACGGCCTCACCTACCTTTATCCCCTCTATCTGGGGCGTATCCGCGGCTATGATTCGATGATGATCGGCGAAACGCTGTTCGTCTCGGGTCTCTGCATGTTCCTGACCGCGCCGATCGCCGGGATCCTGTCCAACAAGATGGATTTGAGGATCATGATGATGGTGGGCTTCTTCGGCTTCGCCGCGGGCACGCTGGCAATGAGCCAGCTCACCGCTGACTGGACGTTTGGCGAGCTGCTGGTGCCGCAGATCCTGCGTGGCGTTTCCATGATGTTGTGCATGGTGCCGATCAACAATCTCGCGCTGGGCACGCTGCCAATGAACCGCCTGAAGGGCGCCTCGGGGCTCTTCAACCTCACGCGAAATCTCGGTGGCGCGGTGGGGCTGGCGTTGATCAACACCATCCTCACCAACCGCACCGCGCTCCATACCGAGCGGCTCTCCGAGCACGTCAACTGGAACAACCCAGAGGCCGTCAGCCGGTTCAACTCGATGGTCGCCAACAACGCCGCGCATGGCCTCGACGGTGCCGCCGCAGCGACCAAGCAACTGGCCAACATGGTGCGCCAGCAGGCCTACGTGCTGAGCTTTGTGGATGTCTTCCTGCTGCTTACGGCGCTCTTCGGCCTATTGGCCTTTGCCACCCTGTTGATGAAGAAGCCTGCCAAGGTCGCCGGGGGAGGGGGGCACTAGAGCGTTTTCAGGAAAAGTGGAACGGTTTTCCGGTTTGGAAACGCGACCAGAAAAGGCCTCCCCCCTCAGTTGAGGTGCATGGCGGTCTCGTGTCGCCGGTGGCGCAGCACCAATCCAACGGCACCCATACAGGCGCCGTTCTCGGAAAAATGGCTGCGCTTCAGCACGGTTCGTGCTTCCTCCGGCACATCCTCACGCTTGATCAGGCTGTAGCGCTCAAAGCTCTGCGACAGCGGCGACATCAGCATGTCACCCGCCATCGCCAGCCGCCCCCCGATGACCACCAGTGACGGGTTGAACACCGAGCCGATCAGCCCCAGCCCGCGCCCGCCGGCTTCGCCGGCCCTCGCAATCAGCGCTCCGCACACGGCGTCGCCGTCCAGCGCCCGCCGCACCACATCATTGACCCGCAAAGGCTCGCCGAACCGCTCCTCGGCCTCGGCGAGATAGGGGCGGAAATTGGCATAGACCTCAAGGCACCCACGGTTGCCGCAGCGGCAGAGCGGCCCGTCGGGGTCGATCACCACATGCCCGAACTCACCGGCGCCGCCTGCAATGCCGCGCATCACCTTGCCGCCCGAGACGATCGCTCCGCCGACGCCAAGGTCCAGGGTGAGGACGATGAAGTCGTCATGGCCCTGCGCCGCGCCCCAGGTCATCTCTGCGATGGCGGCGCAATTGCTTTCATTGTCGAAAAACAGCGGCGCATCGAACATCGGCCCGAACATCGCCCGTACGTCGCGCCCCACCCAGCGTGGCAGGCCACCACGCAAGACCTGCCCGTTGATCGGGTTCACCGGGCCACCCAGCGCAATGCCCACGCCCAGCAACCCTGCAGGCGAATGCCACTGGCCCGCATAAGCCTCCGCGATCATCTGGCGGACGATATCCTGAGCCTGTTCAGGCGGATAATCGGGCTCGAGACTCACCGAATGATCCGAGAGCACCGTGTGCGAAACGTCGGCGACGATCACCTGGATTTCGGTCTGCCCCACGAGGACGCCAATGCAGGTCCCTGCTCGCGGATTGAGCGTCAACGCGGTCGCCGGCCGGCCAACACTCCCACCCGAATCGCTGCCGACCTCGACCACCATGTCGGCCCGGCGCAGTTCGGATAGGGCGGTGGAAACGGTGGATTTGGCGAGGCCAGTGAGGCGCGCCAGTTGCGCGGCGCTCAGGCTGCCGCGTTCGCTAAGGGTGCGCACGATCCTCCCTGCTGGGGTCCCCAGGGCCTGATCGGTCAGCAGCGATTTCAATTCGATCTTGTTCACATCGGCGCTCCCCAGGCGCGTTGACAAGTTGAATATGTTCACCGTAGAACTAATCGGACGGTGCGAGAGGATGCGCACCGCCGGAAGAAAAGCGCAAGTGGCCACACTGTCGACCGCAGAGTCGGGTGGCGTGCTGCGCACAGGGAGAGAACCAATATGAATTCCAAGACCAAGGTCGCGGTTGCCGCGACCGCGTTGCTGACTGCTGCGCTGCTTTCGGGCACCGCCTATGCAGCCCCCAAGGTGCTGATGCTGCACCAGTGGGCTTCCGGCTCAGACGCTGCCTCGATCGCCAAGCTCGGTGAAATGTTCACCGCCGCTGGCGGTGAATGGCAGCAGACGGCCATTGCCGGCCACACCGCCAATACCCTCGCCAAGCTCCGCGCCGACGTCGTTGCCGGCAACGCCCCCGCTGCCGTGCAGCTGAAGGGCCCGGAAATTGCCGAATGGAACGCCACCGGCGGCACCGCCAACATGGATGACCTCGCAGCCGAAGAAGGCTGGGACAAGGTCGTTGCCTCGCAGCTCCTGCCGGTCATGAAGCCCGATGGGCATTGGGTCGCAGCCCCGATGAACATCCACCGCATCAACTGGATCTGGGGCAACAAGGCCGCCATGGCGACTGCCGGCGTGACCGAACTTCCCAAGACCTGGGCTGAGTTCAACGCTGACTGCGACAAGGCCATTGCCGCTGGCAAGATCTGCCTTGCGCACATGTCCGCCGACTGGACCGACGCGACGACTTTCGAAGTTGTCGTCTATGGCCAGGACAAGGACCTGTTCCAGAAGGCCTTCGTCGAAGGCGACGTCGATGCACTCCGCTCGGACGGCATGATCAAGGCCTTCGACCAGATGCGCCTGATGGTTTCCAAGTACATGGACCCGGCCATCGCCGGCCGTGACTACGACACCGCCTCCAACATGATGGCCAATGGCGACGCGCTGTTCTTCATCATGGGCGACTGGGAAATCGGCGTCCTCAAGGCCGTCAACCACACCCCGGGCGACGATATCCTCTGCGGCCAGGCTCCCACCGATTGGGGCAAGCCGGGCTTTATCCTGAACTCGGACTCGGTTGTGTTCTTCAAGCAGTCCGATCCCGACTACCAGGCTGGCCAGAAGCTCCTCGCTCACCTGATCCTGTCGCCTGAATTCCAGACCGTGTTCAACATCTCGAAGGGCTCGATCCCGGCACGCCTCGACGTTCCGCTTGGGGAAGGCTTCAACGCTTGCCAGATCCAGTCGCAGAAGGATCTCCAGGCGTCCATCGAAGACGGCATGCTGGTCCGCTCCATGGCCCACAACATGACCGTGCTGCAGAAGTATCGCGGCGCCATGATGGACACGATCACCGAGTTCGTGAACACCCCGGACATGTCCTCGGCTGACGCGGCCAACGCCATGGCCGACGCCGTCGAAGCACAGATGTAATCTCCTTCTTCCGGCCGCGGTGCCTAGCGCCGCGGCCGGAGCTCTGTTTTCGGCCTTGAGAGGGGGAGCATTTTGAGCAGCACCGGATTTACCGCCGTGCCAGGCGGCAACACACTTATGGACAAGCTGAAGCGCTGGGTGCCGATCTTCGTGCTCACCCCTTCGATCATTGCGTCCTTTGTCTACGTCTTCGTCTTCTGTGGCTGGACGCTCTACATCTCGCTGAGCGACTCGACCCTCCTGCCGACTTACGGCTTCAAGGGTTTGCAGGCTTATGCCGATCTCTGGGCCAATCGCCGCTGGGGCGTTGCCTACTCCAACCTCTTCTTCTTTTCGGTCTTCTACGTCACCATCGCGATGGCGGTGGGCCTGATGCTGGCCCTGCTGATCGACCAGAAAGTGCGCGCAGAATCCTTCTGGCGCACCATGTTCCTCTATCCCCTCGCCGTGTCGTTCATCGTCACCGGCACCGTCTGGCAGTGGCTCTATAACCCCACCAGCGGCATCGAGTTCTTTGTCCATCAACTGGGCTGGACCGACTTCCATTTTGCGCTCACCACCGATCGCAAAAACGCCATCTGGGCCATCATCATCACCGGCATCTGGCAATCATCGGGCTTTGCCATGGCGCTGTTCCTCGCCGGCCTGCGTTCGGTCGACGGCGATATCATCAAGGCCGCGCAGATCGACGGCGCCTCGACCTTCCGCACCTATCGCAAGGTCATCCTGCCCTCGATCACGCCGATCTTTCTCGCCGTGGCGGTCGTCCTGCTGCAGTTCGCGATCAAGACCTTCGATCTTGCCGTGGCCCTCACCAATTCCGGGCCCGGCATCTCCACCACGTTCCCCGCGACCTATGTCTACGATCTGATGTTCCAGCGCGGCGAAATCGCCGAAGGCGCGGCAGCATCGATCATGATCCTCGTCGCGCTGGCCGTCGTCCTTATTCCGTACTCGATTTATCTCGTCTGGCGCCAAAAGAGGGGGGTCGGCCGTGGCTGATGCTGTAATGACCAACGTCGCTATCGATCACGCCGCAGCGGCGGCCAGCCGCCGACACCTGATCAGCCGGATTGTTATCTACGGCCTCCTGATCGTGTTCTCCGCCATCTACATCGTGCCGCTCTTCGTGGTCGTGTTCAATTCGCTGCGGACGCTGCCCGAGATTTCCAAGAACGGCCTCATCGCCTTCCCGATGAGCTTCCATCTCGACGGTTGGCCGGCGGCCTGGAGCACGTTCTGCATAGGCGGCAACTGCGAAGGCATGCAGAACTACTTCTGGAACTCGGTGAAAATGGTGATCCCTGCGACCATCATCTCCACCCTGTTCGGCGCCATGAACGGCTACATCCTGTCCAAATGGAAGTTCCCGGGCTCCGAGATCATCTTTGGCTGCATGCTGCTGGGCGTGTTCATGCCCAGCCAGATCTCGCTGCTGCCCTGGGCCTTTATCCTCGGTAAACTCGGCCTCGCCAATTCGGTCTACGGCCTGGTGCTGGTGCACTGCATTCAGGGCCTGAGCTTCACCACCCTGTTCTGCCGCAACTATTACGTCTCGATCCCGGACGACCTGATCAAGGCCGCACGCATCGATGGCGCGGGCTTCTGGCGGATCTTCTACAAGGTCATCCTGCCGCTCTCGCCGCCGATCCTCATCGTGACGGTCATCTGGCAGTTCACCGGCATCTGGAACGAGTACCTGTTCGGCGTCGTGCTGAATTCCGGTTCCAACCAGCCGATCACCGCCGCTCTCGTGGCGCTGGCGCTTAATGGCACCACGGTGCGGACCTATGACGTGATGAGCGCTGCCGTGCTCATCGGTGCCCTGCCGCCGCTGCTCGTCTACTTCTTTGGCGGCAAGTATTTTGTGCGTGGCCTGACCCAGGGAGCGATCAAATGACCGGACGCGCGTCCCTCGCTCACCCGCTGTTCCTTTCGGAGATTTGTTTCAAATGGCATCGCTGACCATCCGCAACATCAGGAAGAATTTTGGCGCTGTCGAAGTTCTGAAAGGCATCGACCTCGAGGCCAAGGCCGGGGAATTCATCGCCCTGGTCGGGCCCTCCGGCTGCGGCAAGTCCACGCTGCTCGCCATGATCGCAGGCCTAGAAACGGTCACCTCGGGCGAGATCTGGATTGGCGACCGCATGGTCAACTCCGTGGCCCCCAAGGACCGTGACATCGCCATGGTGTTCCAGTCCTATGCGCTCTACCCCACCATGACCGTGCGCCAGAACATGGCCTTCGGCATGGAAAGTCGCGGCATTCCCAAGGACAAGCAGGCCGAAACCATTGCCCGCGTTGCGGCGTTCCTGCAGCTTGACCAGCTGCTCAACCGCAAGCCCGGCCAGCTCTCGGGCGGCCAGCGTCAGCGCGTTGCCATGGGCCGCGCGCTCGTGCGTGACCCTGAGCTGTTCCTGTTCGACGAGCCGCTCTCCAACCTCGACGCCAAACTGCGCGTCGATATGCGCACCGAGATCAAGAAGCTGCACCATCGGGTCGGCAAGACCACCGTTTACGTCACCCACGACCAGGTCGAGGCGATGACGCTGGCCTCGCGCATTGCGGTCATGCACAAGGGCGAAGTCCAGCAGTTCGACGAGCCCGATGCGGTGTACAACCGCCCGGCCAATGTTTTCGTCGCCGGCTTCATGGGCTCGCCGTCGATGAACTTCATCAACGCCGAAATCGGCACTGCCGACGGCAAGGCAGTAGCGAACTTCCCGCTTGCCAACGGCACCATGGCGAGCCTCGCGCTCCACAACGGGGTGGCTGCTCGTGCCAGCGGCAAGAAGATCATTCTGGGCATTCGCCCCGAACATCTGAGCCGGCAGAGCTCCATGACCCTCGGCAAGGAGGGTATGGCGACCCTGTCTGCCCCGGTCGAAGTGGTGGAGCCGACTGGCGCCGAAACCATGGCTGTGCTGAAGTTTGGCGATCGTGAAGTTGTCGGTCGCTTCAGCCCGGACGAGGCGCCCAGGATGGGCGAAGACATGCCGCTCGCCATAGACATGACCCGTGCCTGTCTCTTCGATGCCGCCACCGAGCGGTTGATCTGACCGGCTCGAACGAGGGGACTGCAAAATTACTGAGTTCGCCACCTACCCGAGCCTGGCCGGCCGCGTCGTATTCGTGACCGGCGGGGCCAGCGGCATCGGCGCTGAAATCGTGCGCGCCTTTGTTGCCAACAAGGCCAAGGTCGCCTTTGTCGATATCCTTGACCATGACGGCAACGCCTTGGCCGAAGAGACCGGCGCCACCTACCTCCGCTGCGACATCACCGAAGTCGCCGCCCTCCGCGCCGCCATCGATGTGGTCAAGACCCGCCTTGGCCCCATCGGTGTCCTCGTCAACAATGCTGCCAACGACGACCGCCATGCCATCGACGATGTCACCGAAGAGTACTGGGACAACTCGCTCGACATAAACTTGAAGCCGCAGTTCTTCGCCGCGCAGGCCGTTCGCCAGCAGATGCGCGAACTCGGCGGCGGCTCGATCATCAATTTTTCCTCGATCGCCTGGCGTGGCGGCGCTGAGAACATGGCCGCCTATGCGACCGCCAAGGCCGCCATCCATGGCCTCACACGGGCGCTGGCCCGGGGCTTCGGCAACGATAATATCCGGGTCAATTCTATCGAACCCGGCGCCGTCATCACCGAGCGCCAGAAGCGCCTGTGGTTCCCCAACCAGGATGCGATCGATTTCGTGGTCGCCCGCCAGGTCATCAAGCGCGAATTGCACGGCGACGAAATCGCCCGCACCGTGCTCTTCCTTGCCGCTGACGACAGCCGCATGATCACCAAGCAATCGATCACCGTCGATGCGGGATTGAGGTAACAGATGAGCCACCAGCAGAGAGGGACACGATGAGACTCACCACCGGGCTCAATCCATACGGCCTCACCTACTATCTTGGGCTGCAAGGCATGGGCACGCCCCGTCACAACCCCAATGGCACTGGCCTCGAAGGCTTTATCGCGCTGACCGAAGAACTGGGCGGCAAGGCGATCGAGCTTTGGGAAGGCTGGTTCAAGGACATGGGCGATGCCGAACTGGCCGCGCTCAAGGCACGGCTTGACGGCAAGGGCTGGAAGCGCGTGCTGAGCTCGGGCCTCCAGCATTGCGACATCGACCTGTTGATGCGCTGCGCCACCGCGCTCGACGCCAAATATGTGCGCCTCGCATTGACCCCCATCCTCTGCGGTGATCGCGCCGCCGCCGGGCAGGTCTGGCACGATCTCGTCCGCTCGGTGAACGAAAAGCTCGAGGCGTTAGTGCCCAAGGCCGAAGCAGCGGGCGTCGTGCTGCTGATCGAAAACCACCAGGATTTCACCAGCCGTGAACTGGTTGGCCTCTGCGACGAGTTCGGCCCGCACGTGCGCATCGTCTTCGATATGGCCAACACCTTCCCTGTCGCCGAGTCGCCGCTCGATTTCACCAAGGTGATCGCGCCTTACGTCCGGCACTGCCACGTGAAAGACTATCGCGCCGTCATCGAAGCCGATGGCTTCCGCCTTGTCCGTTGCCCATCGGGCGATGGCTGCGTGCCGCACAAAGAAATGTTCGATATCCTTGCCGAGCACAATGACGAGATGATCGCTTGCATCGAAATCGGTGCGCTCGATGATCGTCACGTCAAGCTCTACCGGCCCGAGTGGTGGCACGGCTACGCGCCCAAGCCCGCCGAGGAACTTGCGGCGTGCCTTCTCGCGCTGCAGAAGAACCGGTTCGAGCCGGGCGAAGAATGGCGCACGCCGTGGCAGCGCAATGCCGACCACGAATTGATTGATTATGAGCTGGGGCAGTACCGCAAGAGCGCCGCGAACCTCAAAGCTCAAGGTTTGATGTAATTGGAGGCCACAAGTGGCACAGGATCTTTCAGGTAAAATCGCTTTCGTCACCGGCTCTGGCCGCGGACTCGGCAATGTCATGGCCCGCAAGCTTGCCGCCCGCGGTGCCGACGTCGTGGTGCACGATCTGAGCTGGGACGCGACCTCGCGCTTTGGCGAAGCCAGCAACCTCGGCGAAGTGGTCAAGCAGATCGAGGCCATGGGCGTGCGCTCGATGGGCGTCACTGGCAATATCGGTGACCGCGACGCGGTTGCCGCCATGCGCAAGGAAATCGAGAGCAAGTTCGGCCCGGTCGAAATCCTCGTCAACTGCGCCGGCGGCGATATCGGCGCCTCGGGCAACAAGCCCGAGCCCAACAACATCCTCGGCATCACCTACGAAGACCTGACCACGCTGACCAACAACAATCTGATCGGCACCATGTTGGTCACCCAGGCTTTCGTTCCGCAGATGGTCGAACGTCAGCACGGCATCGTCGTCAACATCGCCTCGGTCGCCGCCCATATCGGCGTCTCCCATGGCGGCATCTACGCGACCCTCAAGGCTGCTGTGACCCACTACACCCGCTGCCTCGCCGATGAAGTTCGCGTCCATGGCGTGCGCGTCAACGCCGTGAGCCCCGGTCCGGCCAAGACCGCCCGCTTCCAGGCCACCCGCACCGTCGATCCGGACAAGATGAACTCGAACAAGGTCTCGCTTGATCGCTACGCCGAGCCAGAGGAAATCGCCGACGCCGTGGTCTTCCTCTGCAGTCCCGAGGCCAAGTTCATCCACGGCCAGCTCCTCCGCGTCGACGGCGGCCTGCAGCTCTACGCGGGTTGATACGCGCCGCCGACGGTCCCTTCTCCCCGTCGGGGACTTCGATGCGGCCCGAAGGGTCAAATCGCTCCTGAGGAGCGATTTGAGCGCAGAAGGCCTCGAGACCTATGGTCGAGTGGCAATGTGGCGCGAAGCGCCGGATGAGGGGCTCTTCACTTCCTGAAGCCCCTCCCTTGCCTCCCTCCCACCGCAACGCTAACGCTCTAGCCCTCGCTCCGGAGGCGCTATGCTCACCCTCGCCCTGATCGTCGTCCTGCTTTCGGGCGCACTCGCCTTCGGCGTCGCGTTGCTGGTCCGCCGCCGCGCCACCAAGCTCGGGCTCGTCCAGGCGCCCAACGAGCGCTCCTCGCATACCGTCCCCACACCCACCGGCGGCGGCCTCGGCATTGTCGCGGGCGGCACGCTCGCGGGCCTTCCCATGGCCACGCTCGACCCCTGGGTGGTCATTCCCGTCCTCATTGCCGGCCTGCTCATCGCAGCCATCGGCTATGCCGATGATCGCCGCTCGCTGCCGGTCTCGTGGCGCCTCGGCGGCCAAGTGCTGTTGATGGGCGCACTGGTTGCCCTCGTCCCAACCCCCGCGCTGCAGGCCGCAATCGGCCTGCCCATTCCTGATCTCGTGCTGTTCGTCCTCCTCGCTCTTGCCGGGGCGCTCTGGATCAACCTCTTCAACTTCATGGATGGCATCGACGGCCTCGCCGCCACCGAGACGATCTTCATCCTCTGCGCCGCGGTCCTCTTGGCCATTGCCAGCTTCCCCCAGCTCCAGGGCCACCCGCTCACCCTCTGGATGCTCGGCCTCGCCGCAGCGACCTTCGGCTTCCTGCTGCTCAACTGGCCGGCCGCAAAGCTCTTCATGGGCGATACCGGCAGCACCTATCTCGGCCTGCTCATCGCCTTTTTCGCCCTGGCGACGCTCGCCAGCGGCTGGCTCACCCTGTCGCAATGGCTGATCCTTCCAGCGCTCTTCCTCGCGGATTCCCTCACTACCCTGGGTCGCCGCCTGCTCAATCGCGAGCCGATCTGGCAGGCGCATAAGCGCCACGCCTATCAGGCACTGCAGCGCCGCTTCAGCTCGCACCGTACGGTGACGCTGCTTTACGTGGGCATCAATCTGGTGGTGTTGCTGCCCGGTGCCGCGCTCGCCGGGCTCTACCCGCAATGGGGCTGGGCGCTGGTGCTGACAGTGTATCTGCTGCTTGTGCCCCTGGCGCTGCTCGCTGGGGCAGGGGCGACGTTACAGCCAGAAACCGACAAATAGCGCGCTGGCCGCGACAATCGCCAGCGATGCTGCCATTGCGGCAAACAGCATGGTCTTGGCATGCGCGGCATGCCGGTCCAGTTCGCGCCTTGTGATGGCGCGCACGTCGAAATGTCCGAAATCGCTGTCGATAATCACTGCAAGCCCCTCAACCTGTAGTGATGAGGGTGCGCGCGACCAGGCGTTCCCGCCAGCGCGATGCAAAAACACCATTAATTAAGTTCAAATGCCTGCCATCCGCCCGCCCTTCACGCTGCGGTGTGGACTGCGCCACGTGATGGCCTTGTCAGCGCCAGAATTGGCAAGCTAGCCTAGGGCGCCTCGCACTCGGAACCCTTGGTTGCCATGTCATTCACGCGCCGCGGACTTATCGTCTTCTCGCTTACCTCTGTCGTTGCGGCCTGCTCGTCGGTGGTGCCGCCGATGGCCAACACCCGCAGCAGCACGTCTCCGGGTGAGTTGACCCAGTCGGGGATCATGGCCGCCATCAACGGCGCCCGGCGCGCCAATGGCAAACCGCCCCTGCGCTACAACGGCGCGCTCGAAGTTGCGGCGCGCCGTCAGGCCCGCCTGATGGCCGACAAGGACCAGCTCTCGCACAATCTCGGCGTCACCCTGCGCCAGCGCGTCAGCGACGCTGGCTACGAAGGCGCCGTGGGTGAGAACGTCGCCGGCGGACAGCAGACGCTGGAGCAGGCGATCGATGGCTGGCTGCATTCGCCCGCCCATCGCGAAACTCTGCTCTCGACCAAGTTCGTCGAGTTCGGCCTCGCCGAAGCCAGCGTCCCCTCGAGCCGTAAATCGAAATACCGCAACTACTGGACCTTCATCGCCGGCGGCCCGTTCGCGGCCTGGTACAACTGACGGCTCATCGCGTCGTCAAAGTCCGCTGCACCGCATCGCGCCACCCGGCAATTTTCCGCTTGCGTGTCGGCTTATCCATTTCCGGGCTGAAGCGCCGGTCGAGCGCCCAGGTCTTGGCAAATCCCGACATGTCCGGCCACACCCCGGCCTTCCAGCCCGCGAGCCACGCCGCACCAAGAGCAGTGGTTTCGAGAATGGTCGGCCTGTCCACTGGCGCATCAAGGATGTCGGCGAGAAACTGCATGGTCCAGTCCGAGCTGACCATGCCGCCATCCACCCGCAGCACCGTCTCAGTCGCGCCCTTCCAGTCCTTCTGCATCGCGTCGAGCAGGTCGCGTGTCTGGTAGCTCACCGATTCCAGCGTCGCCCGCGCAATCTCTGCCGCGCCGGTATTCCGCGTTAGCCCCAGGATCGCGCCGCGCGCGCCCGGATCCCACCATGGCGCGCCGAGCCCTACAAAAGCTGGCACCAGATAGACGTTCTGCGACGGATCGGCCGCCTCGGCGAGCGGACCCGTATCCGAAGCCTTATCGATGATCTTCAGCATGTCGCGCAGCCACTGCACTGACGCCCCCGCCATGAAGATCGCGCCCTCAAGCGCATAGGTCGTCTCGCCACCGATCCGATAGGCAATCGTGCTGAGCAGCCGGTTCTTCGAGCGCACCAGATCCGTGCCGGTGTTGAGCAGCGCAAAGCAGCCCGTGCCATAGGTCGATTTCAGCATACCCGGCTCGAAACAGGCCTGCCCGATCGTCGCCGCCTGCTGGTCCCCCGCCACCCCATAGATCGGGATCGCCGCGCCGAGGACGGCCGCGTCGGTCACCCCGAAATCGTCGGCATTGTCCAAAACCTGGGGCAGCAGCGACGCCGGAACGCGGAACAGCTTCAACAGGTCCTTGTCCCACTCATTGGTCCGGATGTTGAACAGCATCGTGCGCGACGCATTGGTCGCGTCCGTCATATGGCGCTTGCCGCCCGTCAGCCGCCAGATCAGGTAGCTGTCCACCGTGCCGAAGGCGAGTTCCCCCTTTTCAGCGCGCTTCCGCACCCCCGGCACATTGTCGAGTATCCACGCCACCTTGGTCGCCGAAAAATAGGGGTCGAGCAGCAACCCGGTGCGCTTGCTCACCATGGCTTCATGGCCATCTTTTTTCAACGTGTCGCAGAGCTTGTGCGTCCGCCGATCCTGCCAGACGATGGCGTTGTAAACCGGCTCGCCCGTCGCCCGGTCCCATACCAGCGTCGTCTCGCGTTGGTTGGTGATCCCAATCGCCGCGATCTCCTCCGCCCTCAGCCCCGCATCCGCCAGCGCCGTCGTCACGCTGGTCAGCACGCTCTCCCAGATCTCGTCCGGATTGTGCTCCACCCAGCCATCCTGCGGAAAGTGCTGCGGAAATTCCTTCTGCCCGCGCCCAACGATCTTCTGCGCCTGGTCAAAGATGATGGCGCGGCTCGATGTCGTGCCCTGGTCGATCGCGAGGATATATCCACTCACTGCACATTCCCCCCGACGCGTGCCGCCATGAACCCGGCGAGCCGCGCCTTCTCTTCCCCATTGAGCCGCAGCCCCTGCTTGGTCCGCCGCCACAGCACGTCATCGGCCGTCATCGCCCACTCATGGGCAATCAGATACTCGACCTCGGCCTCGTACAGCGTCCCCCCAAAGAACATCCCCAGTTCCGCCGGCGTCTTCCTGTCTCCCAGCAGCACCGGCACCTTGGTGCCGTAGCACCGCGTCAGCCGCCTGAGCAGCACCGGCGAGAGCTTCGGATACCGCTTCACACATCCCTCAAGCAGCGTCTCGAACCCCGTCGCCGGGAAATCGCCTCCGGGCAGGGTCCCCTTCGCGGTCCAGCGCGGCCCCTTGGCGCCGATCAGGCCCTCGATCTTGTCGACTACCTGTTCGCTCAACCGGCGGTGCGTCGTCAGCTTGCCGCCGAAGATGTTGATCAGCGGCCCGTCGCCTTCGCCCTCGGTCTTCAGCACATAGTCGCGCGTCGCTTCCTGTGCCGCGCTGGCGTGGTCGTCAAACAGCGGCCGCACGCCCGAATAGGTCCAGACGATATCGTCACGCGTCACCGGCTTCGCAAAATACTCGCTTGCCGCCGAGCAGAGGTAGTCGATCTCGCCGTCGCTGATCTTCACCGTCGCCGGGTCCTCGGCAAAGTCCTGGTCGGTTGTGCCGATCAGCGTGTAGTCGCCCTCATAGGGGATGGCGAAGATGATCCGGCCGTCCGGGTTCTGGAAGAAATAGCACTTGGGGTGGTCGAACAGCTTCTTGACCACGATGTGGCTGCCCTTGACCAGCCGCACATGGTGCGCGTCGTTCCGGCCCATCGCCTGGACGATCACCTGGTCCACCCAGGGCCCGCCCGCATTGACCAGCAGCCGCGAGATCACCGTCTGCCGGGATTTATCGCGCTGGTCCTCGAGTTCAATCGTCCACAACCCGCCGTCCCGCCGCGCCGACACCACCTTGGTCCGCGTCAGCACCGTTGCGCCCCGGTCCGCCGCGTCCCGCGCGTTGAGCGTCACCAGCCGCGCATCATCGACCCAGCCATCCGAATACTCGAACGCCGTGGTGTAGCCCGGCTTCAGCGGCTTGCCCGCGGGGTCGGTCGAAAGGTCCAGCGTCCGCGTCGCGGGGAGCAGCTTCCGGCCCCCGAGGTAGTCGTAGATGAACAGCCCCGTCCGTAGCAGCCAGGCCGGACGCAGCCCTTTGTGGTGGGGCAAAATGAACCGCAGCGGCCAGATGATATGCGGCGCCGATGCCCACAGCACTTCGCGCTCGATCAGCGCCTCCCGCACCAGCCGGAACTCGTAATATTCGAGATAGCGCAGCCCGCCATGCACCAGCTTGGTCGCTGCCGACGAGGTGCCCGACGCGAGGTCGTTCATTTCGGCCAGCATCACCGAATAGCCGCGCCCGATCGCGTCGCGGGCAATGCCGGTGCCGTTCACCCCGCCGCCAATTACGAAGACGTCGATGGGGGCGGTCGAGGCGGTCATGGTCGAATTCCGTGCGTTTGGGGCGTCAAATTGCCAATACCCGATCTATGAGACAATCCGGCTTGGCGGCAATGTCATATTGGTTCGGAAGGCGCATTGACCCTTACGCGCTTGGGGTGCAGTAGGGATCACCTCTCCTGGCGGCCCTCTATGCTCGCAATTCTCAATGTCATCATCCCGGTTTTTGCGCTGATGGCGCTCGGCTATTCAGCCGTGCGCTTCCGGCTGTTTCCGTCCGAGGGCGTGCGCGGGCTTGTGCTCTTCGTCAACAACTTCGCCACCCCGTGCCTGCTCTTTCACGCCATGGCGACGTCCGATTTCTCCACCACCTTCAACTGGGGTGTCATCGGGCCGTTCTATGTCGGCGCGGTGGCGTCGTTCGTCTTCGGCTCGCTGATCGCCATCCGTTTCTTCAAGAACCGGCCCGGCGAGGGCGTATCGTCCGGCTTTGCGGCCATGTTCACCAACACAGTGCTGATCGGTATCCCGATCATCCAGCGCGCCTATGGCACACAGGCGCTGGCCACCGCCTTCTCGATCATCGCCTTCCACGCCTCGGTGCTGATCACCGTCGGCATGCTCACCATGGAACTGGTGCGTCGCGATGGGGCGCCGCTCCACAAGGCGCTGTGGGTCGCCTTCATCCGCATCATTTCCAACCCCTTGATGTGGGGCATCGCCGCCGGCGTTGCGGTCAATCTCCTAGGCATCAAGTTGATCGAGTCCGTCGATGCCTTCGTCAACATGATGGCTGCCGCTGTCACCCCAGCCGCCCTCTTCGGCCTCGGTGGCGCCCTCAACGACTACAAACTCTCCGAGAACTGGGCCCAGTCGCTCTCTATGTCACTGCTCAAGCTGCTGCTGCAGCCGGCCATCGCCTATGTGCTGATGATCTACGTCCTCCACGTCGATCACGAATACGCCCGTTACGGCGTCCTGCTCGCCGCCATGCCCTCAGGCATCAACGCCTACGTCTTCGCCACCTACTACAACCGCGGCGTCAACGTCGCCACCAACACCATCCTCATCACCACCGTGCTCTCGGTTCTGACAGTCAGCGCGTGGCTGTATATTCTGGGGTTGTAGCCTCTAGCGTTGGTGGAGGGCTGGGAAGCGCGGCTCACACCATTCCTCTCCCCGTCGGGGAGAGGGTGGATCGCGCGTAGCGCGAGACGGGTGAGGGGTCTCCTACTGCGCCGCCTCAATGCTCATCGCTAGTACCTGCGGTGAACCCACCGCCGGGACCGAGCGCACCGGCATTGTCCCCACCGCATCGAGCCCTACTGCGACGCGCACATGGCTGTCGGTCGGGCAATAACCCAGCGTCGGGTCAAACCCGATCCAGCCCAGCCCATCATCCCAGGCCTCGGCCCAGGCATGGAACATCGCGGGCTCATCCTCGGATGCCAGGACGTAACCCGTCACATAGCGGGCCGGGATTTCCAGCGCTCGCGCTGCGCCGATAAAGGCGTGCGCAAACTGGCTTGCCGATGGCCGCTCCGCCTTGGCCTCACCCTGGCTCTGCGATTGCTCACCGCCACCTTGCGATTGTGATTGCGACGGCTCGGTCCCGCCCACCACTTCGCCAACGCGCGCCATCAGCGCATGCAGCAGCGGAATGCGATCCGGCACGCCCTTGGGCGCATTGCGAAATCTTGACGTGATCGCACCGACCGCCTTCGTCAGCGGCGTCGGCCGGCGATAGAGCCCCGGCGGCGCTTCACCGGCCGGTTTGCCGATCACCCCGTTGCGGTCGACCGTATCAACCACCCCGGCAATCTTGATCACCAGTTCCACCTCCGGCTTCAACTGGCTCACCAGTTGCGCGGCGTTGCCGAAGCCGTCGATGAACCGCGCGGCGTCGTCAAACCCCGGCATCTCGATACTCCACTCCCGCACAACCTGCGTTGGGCCGGTCTGTGGTGTCAGCAGCAGGTGCTGCACGCTGCGCGCAACGCCGGCGCCCAGTCCAAGGCTCAGTTGATGTCGGACGGTGATGTTCATCAGTAGAAATTATAGCTTTCGGAAAGCGCCTCGGTCATGCGGTTATTTCGCGCAATGAACTCGGTCAGGAACTCGTGGAGGCCATATTCGAAGATGTGGTCGACTGTGGTGCCTTCGAGCAGCGCGGTAACTTCCGCCGCAGCGTTCTGCCCGGCCGTCCGCGCGCCATAAATCTCCTCGAGCATGTCGATTGTCCGGTTGATCCACTGCACGCAAAAGATCAGCGAGCGCGGCATTTCCGGCCTGAGGATCAAATAGTCCGCAATGTTCCAGGCCTTGTAGCGGTCATGGTACACGTGCCGGTAGCTGCGATGCGCCGATGCCGCGCGGAGAATCATCGTCCACTGCTGCACATCGACATCGCCGCCCACCAACGTCGCCCGCGGCAGCAGCACATAGTACTTCATGTCGAGAATACGCGCCGTATTGTCGGCCCGCTCGACGAAGTTGCCGATCTGGCTGAAGGCATATCCCGCATCACGGAGAAACGTTGAAAGCAGTGCACCGCGATAGGTGTGGCTCACCTGCTTGATCCAGCCCAGCAGTTCCTGGAGCTTTGCCCCGGAGATATCGCGTGGCCGGATCTCGGCAAACTCCAGCCAGGCCGCGTTGATCGATTCCCACATTTCCAGCGTCAGCGCCGTTCGTACTGACCGCGCATTGGTGCGCGCGGCGAGGAGGCACGATTTCACCGACGAGAAGTTCTCCTCATCAAACAGCATGTAGTGCGCGACGCTCTGCACGTCCGCCTGCTTGTGCTTGAGCGCAAACCCCTCTTCGGCCTCTGCCGCCCGCAGCATCGAAACCAGATGCTCACTCGCCCCACCTTCGCGGCGCGATGTCAGGCTCATCCGGTACCCGACCTCGAACATCCGGGCCATATTCTCCGCCCGCTCGATATAGCGCGACAGCCAGAACAGATTTTGTGCGGTTCGCCCTAGCATTGCAAAGCCTCCGTCCCCTCACCCGCCTCGCTGCGCGAGGCACCCTCTCCCTCAAGGGGAGAGGGGAGGAGGGGGGCAAGATCGTGCCAAATCTTCACTCTCCCCTTGAGGGAGAGGGTGGCGCGTAGCGCCGGGTGAGGGGAAGAATCGAGCACAATCATTCCTCCAGCACCCAGGTGTCCTTGGTGCCGCCACCCTGCGAGGAGTTGACGACCAGCGAGCCTTTCTTCAGTGCCACGCGCGTCAAACCGCCCGGCGTGATCCGCACATCGTCTCCCACCAGCACATAAGGCCGCAAATCCACGTGGCGTGGGGCAATGCCGCGGTCGACAAAGGTCGGGCAGGTGGAAAGCGCCAGCGTTGGCTGCACGATGTAATTGTCCGGCCGCGCGAGGATTTTCTTCCGGAACTCCTCGCGCATCGCCTTGGTCGATGCCGGCCCCACCAGCATGCCGTAGCCGCCCGAGCCGTGTACTTCCTTGACCACCAGCTCTTCCAGATGCTCGAGCACATAGGCCCGCTCATCATCATCGGTGCAGTTATAGGTTGGCACGTTTTTCAGCAGCGCTTTCTCGCCGAGGTAGAACTCGATGATCTCCGGCACATAGGTATAAACCGCCTTGTCGTCGGCAATCCCGGTGCCCGGCGCATTGACCAGCGTCACATTCCCCGCCCGATAGGCATCGAACAGCCCCGGCACACCGAGCATCGAATCAGGCCGGAACGTCAGCGGATCGAGGAAATCGTCGTCGATGCGGCGGTAGATCACGTCCACCCGTTCGGGCCCCGTGGTCGTCCGCATGTAGACCTTGCCGTTTTCGACAAACAGATCCTGCCCCTCGCAGAGCTCAGCCCCCATCTGGTCGGCGAGGAACGAGTGTTCGAAATAGGCCGAGTTGTGGATACCCGGCGTCAACACCACGAGATTGGGCGAGCCGGATGAGTTGGCCGGCGCCACGCTCTCCATCGTCCGCCGCAGCGTTTCGGCATAACTCTCGACCGCTGCCACTTTGTAACGCTGGAACAGTTCCGGCGCGAGCTGCAGCATCGCCTCGCGGTTTTCCAGCATGTACGAGACGCCCGATGGCGTCCTGAGGTTGTCCTCGAGCACGTAGAAATCGTCTGGCCCGACCCGCACGATATCGACGCCGATAATATGCGAATACACGCCGCGCGCCGGGTCCAGTCCCATCATTTCCGGGCAGAACGCGGAATTGTTGAGGATCAGCTTTTCCGGCACCCGCCCCGCCTTCAGGATTTCCTGGCGGTGGTAAATGTCATGCAGAAAGGCATTCAGCGCCCTGACGCGCTGCTCGATCCCCTTGGAGAGCTTGCGCCACTCCATCGCGGAAATAATGCGCGGAATAATGTCGAACGGAATGAGCTTTTCGGAACCCTCATTGCTGCCATAGACGGCAAAGGTGATACCCAGCCGGCGGAACAGGCTCTCTGCGTCAGCCGACATCAGGCTCAGCGCCTGCGGAGGCTGTTCCTTCAACCACTCCTGCAAGATCAGGTAAGGCTCGCGGACTGTGCCGTCCGCGTTGTTCATTTCGTCAAAGGGCGTCGTTGAGGCCATTGCTCCTGCTTGAACTTGCGGCCGATCCCACTCGGTAAGTCATTGCTACACATTTGCGCGCAGCCCACAAGCGGGCTTCGTTACCCTCCTGCGATGAGTTCGCTGTTGCTCTCTACCGCGAACCACCTGTCGGATAAAACAAACCTTTGGCTGACTTCAAAGCGACCCCGTTTGGCTCTATGACTTTGCGGCCCACCAGAAGGACGCAAAGATGCCTGAAGAGATCCTCCAGACCCACAAACTGCTCGACCGCTGCGAGCGTTCGCTCGCCGAACGGTTCACCGTGCACAAGCTGCACGAGGCGGCGGACAAACAGGCCCTGATCCGCGACATCTCCCCCCGCATCCGTGCCATCGCTGGCGGCAATGTCGATGCGGCCCTGATGGACAAGCTGCCCAGGCTCGAACTCATCGCCAATTTCGGCGTCGGCTACGACTCGATCGACACCAAGGCCGCCCGCGAGCGGAAGATCCGCGTCACCAACACCCCCAACGTCCTCAACGACGCCATGGCCGAAATTACCATCGGGCTGATGGTGGCGCTCGCCCGGCGCATCCCGCAGGCCGATCAGTTCGTCCGCCAGGGCAAGTGGCTCAAGGGCAGCTTCCCGCTGCTCAGCGAACTCAACGGCAAGACCGTCGGCATCCTCGGCCTCGGCCGCATCGGCAAGGAAGTCGCCGCCCGCGCCCAGGCCATGAAGATGCGGGTCGTCTATCACGGCCGCAATCGCCAGCCCAACGAGCCCTTCATCTACTACGACAACCTCGCCGACATGGCCCGCGATGCCGATTGGCTGGTGCTGATCGCACCCGGTGGCAAAAGCACCGAAAAGATCGTCAATCGCGACGTGCTCACCGCGCTCGGCCCCGAGGGCTTCCTCGTCAATGTCGGCCGCGGCACCCTCGTCGATGAACCCGTGCTGGTCGAAATGCTGCAGTCCGGCGGCATCGCCGGGGCCGCGCTCGACGTCTTTGAGAAAGAGCCCACCGTGCCCGAGGCGCTGTTCGCGCTCGATAACGTCGTCCTCTCCCCTCACCAGGGCAGCGCCACCCACCAGACCCGCAACAAGATGGGTGACCTCGTGGTTGCCAATCTCGATGCGCATTTTGCCGGCGAGCCGCTCCTCAGCGCCGTCGTCTGACCCGCTTCGCGTCCTCGGCGTTCAACTGTAAGGTCCTGATCCTGCTCAGTGCCAAGCGCCGAGCAGGGCGCCCATCAGCACCAACGCCACGAGGTTGTGCCCGGCATTGATGGCAATCAGCTTCAGCGGCCGATTTTCGTATGCCCAGAGGGGCAACGATGTCGCCAGCACAAACCCGATCCAGATGAACACGCCAAGCAGAACGCCGCGCACGATGTCGATCTCCGGTGCGGTATGGAGCACATAGTAGAAGACAAACGCCATCAGCAGCGACATCACGGCATCGATGAAAATGGCCCTGCCCATCCCCGCCTTCATCGACGCCGGGGTCACGCCGCTCAGCGCCTGCCACGGTTTGACGAACAGCGCAGGCGAGTACCACGCCGTGCCCACCGCCATGCGGATGACCGCGGCCAGCAGGATGGCCAGCCAGTTGATCGGAATTGTCGGCATCATGTCCCCCAAAGACGCATGCGAGATAACTTCTAGATCAGAACTATTATTATCAAAAGCACCGCTCGCGACCTCGTGACCGTTTTGACGCCGCTTTTTCGCGCCAAGCAGTCACACGAAGGCATTGCCTTTCGAATCCGGCCCCACGACACTTGCAAATAACGAACCGACGGAGCGATCGATGACGGAATGGTGGCGCGGCGCGGTGATCTATCAGGTCTACCCGCGGTCCTTTCAGGATACCAACGGTGACGGCATCGGCGATCTGCCCGGCATCATGCGCCGGCTCGATCACATCGCGAGCCTCGGTGTCGATGCCATCTGGCTGTCGCCCATCAACCAGTCGCCGCAGGCCGACATGGGCTACGACGTCTCTGACTATAAGGAAGTTGATCGCCTGTTCGGCAGCCTCGAGGATTTCGACGACCTCATCAAGCGCGCCCACGCCCTGGGGCTGAAGGTCATCATCGATCAGGTGCTGTCGCACTCCTCCGACCAGCACCCCTGGTTCCGCGAGAGCAAACTCAACCGCACCAATGCCAAGGCCGACTGGTATGTCTGGGCCGATCCCAAAAAGGACGGCTCCCCACCCAACAACTGGCCGTCAGTCTTCGGCGGCCGCGCCTGGGAGTGGAACCCGAGCCGCGGGCAGTACTACTTCCACAATTTCCTGACCTCGCAGCCCGATCTGAACTTCCACAACCCCGCTGTGCAGGATGCGCTGCTCGACGTCATGCGCTTTTGGCTGGAGCGCGGTGTCGACGGCTTCCGCCTCGACACGGTGAACTACTATTTCCACGACAAGCTGCTGCGCAACAATCCGCCCGCTCGCCGCCCGAAACACTTGCCCTATGCAGTCAACCCCTACGACATGCAGGAGCACAAGTACGGCAAGAGCCAGCCCGAGAACGTCGCGTTCCTGAAGCGCGTCCGCGCGCTGCTCGACCAATATCCCGGCTCCACCACCGTGGGCGAAATCGGCGATAGCCATAAAGGCCTGCAGTTGATGGAGGAATACACCTCCGGCGGCGACAAGCTCCACATGGCCTACACCTTCGACATGCTGGGTAATGACTTCACCGCCGCCCACTTCAGGACCAAGCAACAGAACTTCTTTGCCGGCGCGCCGAACGGCTGGCCCTGCTGGGCCTTCTCCAACCACGACGTCAACCGCCACGTTTCCCGCTGGGCCGCTTCATCCGCAAGTCAAGCCGACCTCGCCTGCCAGGCCGCGGCCATGCTGCTGAGCTTCAAGGGCTCCGTCTGCCTCTATCAGGGCGAGGAGCTGGGCCTGCCCGAAGCCGATATCCTTTTCGAAGAGCTGACCGACCCGCCGGGCATCCGCTTCTGGCCTGAATACAAGGGTCGCGACGGCTGCCGCACCCCGATGCCGTGGGACGAGGGGGAGGCGCCGAACGGCTTCACCGCCGGCAAGCCCTGGCTGCCGGTCAAGCCAGCGCACTCAGCTCTCAATGTTGCGCACCAGGACGCCGATCCCAACTCGACGCTGGCCTTCTACCGCAAGGCCATCGCCTTCCGTCGCGCCCATCCGGTTCTGGCCGATGGCGACATCGAGTTCCTGAAAGTTGCCGAACCGCTCCTCGCCTACCGCCGCAGCGGCAGCAAGACCAGCAACGAAACCCTGACCTGTCTGTTCAACCTCTCTGCCGATCCCATCACGCTGACGGTGGAAGGCGCAGAGACAGCAGAACTGCTGCCGCTCTCTCAGGGCGTTTCGCGTAAAGGCAAAAAGCTGACCCTCGCAGCCAATGGCTACGCATTCTACGACAGTGGAGAGATCAGCTTGAAATTCGCTGGCACGAAGAAGCCGTCCTGACGGGCGGCTTCAATGTTCAGTCGAGGTTGAGCTTCAGCGCCTGGCCTTTGGCCAGCACGTCCGGGTCATAATATTCATTGCGGAAGCTGCCGTCGCCATTGGGGATCCACGCCTCGAGGCAACCGTCGCTGGTGCGACGCACCGACCGGGCGTTTACGCCCTGCTGGGCCAGCAGCATCTTGTTGATCTGCTCGTCGGTTTCCGCATCACGGTGTCCAAAGCTGATCGTCACGCGGAAATTGGCGCCCGGACTATTGGGAGCATCGCAACGTTCGCGGGCTGCGGCCGGCAGAGCCGAAGCGGCAATTGCAACTGCGGCAACTAGGGGCAGGGTCCAGCGCATCGTTTTCACTCCACTTCAGCTCTCATATGGGAACCGATGATTCTGGCAACAAGATGAGTTACCGAACCTTTCCAGGCTCATGTCGGTTCCGCTACCGGCTCCCGCACCAGCATGGCAACCACTGGGATGGCGATGGTCAGCAGCAGCAGGCGCATAACGTGATGGGCGGCAATGAACGCCGTGTCAAACCCCAGCGCAATCCCCAGCGACCCCATGCCCTCCAGAGCGCCCGGCGACAACCCAAGCCAGATCTGGCCGAACGGCATATCCACCAGCAACGAGGCGCCGAAAGCCACGGCCGTGACGATCGCAACCGTCAACAGCGTACCGGCAAAGCCGCCGATCGCTGCCCGCCTGAACTCCGCCCGCGTAATGCCGCTGAACCGCGATCCGATCAGCGCGCCGACAAAAATGAAGACCACCGTCAGCAGCGGCGGCGGCATCGCGCCATCGAAGAACCCTGAGAATTTCGCTGCCATCGAGGCCGCCATCGCCCCCAGCGCATAGGCCGCCGGCACTCTCAGGCGGGTGAACACAAACCCGGTGAAGCCACAGGCAATCGCCACCAGAACGATCGCCTCCGGGGCAATCCACGGCAGTCCCACCCCGCCCGCATAGTGGCCGATGGGGAGAAAGATTGCCCCGAGCGGCACACACACCGTCAGCAGCAGCAGCCGGATCACCTGGATGATGACGATCTGGCGCGAATCCCCAACTCCCGCAGCGGCAATGCTCATCACAAAGCTCAGGTGGCCGGGGAACGAGCTGAGATAGGCGGTGCCCCGATCCAGCCGAAACGCCTTGCGCAAGAAGTACCCGGTTACCCCGATGATCAGCACCAGTTCGAGCACCAGCGCCAGGAGCGTCACCGGCCACTGCGCCATCAGCGCCAGGCTGTCCCGCGAGACGCCCGCGCCCATCGACAGCCCGGTGAAAACGAACGTCGTATCCCGCAGCCAGTTAGGCAGCATCACCTTGGCGCCGAGCAGAGCGCTGACCGCCACCGCCACCGCGCCGCCCATCAGCCATGGTGCCGGCAAGCTCAAAATCTGCGCGACGCCACCCCCCGCCGCCGAAATGAACAGTGTCAGCAGCGTCCGTCGCGCGATGACGGCCTTGGAAAGTGCGGAAGCGGCAGCGGCTGACACGGTTGCGGTCTCGAAAGGAAAGTCGTTGACGCCCGGCGAAGCCGGAACGCCGTTGCGTCGGCAATCAGGTGCGCGAGGCGTTTTCCACCAGCTTCACCCAGTAGCTCACTCCAGCCGGGATCGCCTCGTCATTGAAATCGTAAGTGTCGCTGTGCAGCCCCGAGGAGGGGCCATTGCCGAGAAAGATATAGGCCCCAGGCCGCGCCTGCAGCATGTAGGAAAAATCCTCGCCGCCCATCGTCGCACTGGTGTCGGCGTCGACCTTCTCGGTTCCCGCCACTTCCACAGCCACCGCAGCCGCAAAGTCCGTCTGCCGCGCGCTGTTGGAGGTGACCGGATAGCCGCGATGGTAACTGACCTCGGCCTTGGCGCCGAACGTTGCCGCCAGCCCCTCGCTCACCATTTTGAGCCGGCTCTCCATCAGGTCGCGCACCGCCTCGTCCAGCGTCCGCACCGTGCCGGTGAGTTTCACGAATTGCGGGATGATATTGAACGCCTCGCCGGCCCTGAGCATGGTGATCGACAGCACCGCCTGCTCCATCGGATCCACATTGCGCGACACCAGCGTCTGCAGCGCGAGGATCAGCTGCGCCGCCACCACCACCGGGTCGACCGACTTGTGCGGCATCGCCGCATGCCCGCCAGCACCCTCGATGGTGATCTCAAATTTGTCGCTCGCCGCCATGATGCCGCCAGCGCGGATGCCGAAGCTGCCAAGCGGCAGGCCCGGCATGTTGTGCATGCCATAAACCTCTTCGATGCCGAAGCGCTCCATCAGCCCATCGGCCACCATCGCCTTGCCACCGGCCCCGCCCTCTTCGGCCGGCTGGAAGATCAGCACCGCCGTGCCGTCGAAGTTGCGCGTCTCGGCGAGGTACTTGGCGGCCCCCAGCAGCATCGCGGTGTGTCCATCGTGTCCACACGCATGCATGTTGCCCGGCACCGTGCTCGTATAGGGCTTGCCGGTCCGCTCCGCGATCGGCAGCGCATCCATGTCGGCGCGGAGGCCAATGGTCCGGCCCGGCCCGTGCCCCCGGATCACGCCCACAACACCGGTCTTGCCAATCCCCGTGACGATCTCGTCCACCCCGAACGATCTCAGCAGCTCTTCGACTTTCCCCGCCGTGCGGTGAACCTCGTAGCCGAGCTCGGGGTGAAGGTGGAAATCGCGGCGCCATCCGGCGACTTCATCGGCGAATTCCGCAATGCGGTTAATGACGGGCATAACAGACCTGGAATGGTTAAGGTCATACTGTGCCGTTGGGGCAGTGGGGCGTCAACCCGCTTGCGGGCATGACATTCTCTTCCATGGCCTTGAACGGGTCAGAATTTCTCCTCTCAAACTTGCCCCTGTGCCCGCGATTTGCGATGGAACGCCCCTGTCTGGGAGGCTGCCGATGAAAATCCTCGTTGCCGTCAAGCGCGTCGTCGATCACGCCGTGCGCATCCGCGTCCGCCCCGATGGCACCGGCGTCGAAACCGCCAACGTTCGCATGTCGATCAACCCCTTCGACAAACACGCCGTCGAAGCCGCAGTCCAGCTCGCCGAAGCCGGCCACGCGACCGAAATCGTCGTGGTCTCGATCGGACCCAAGCAATCGACCGACGTCATCCTCACCGCCCTCGCCATGGGCGCCCACCGCGGCATCCTGATCGAAACCGACGCCGCCGTCGAAACCCTCGGCATCGCCAAGCTGCTCCGCGCTGTGGTCACCGAAGAACAGCCCGATCTGGTGCTTCTCGGCAAGCAGGCCGTCGACGACGATTGCAACCATGTCGGCCAGATGCTCGCCGGGCTCCTCGACTGGCCGCAGGCGACTTTTGCCTCGGCAATCACCGTTTCCGGCCGCGAACTCACCGTCACCCGCGAAGTCGAGTTCGGCCGCACCGAAGTCGCCGTCACGCTCCCCGCCATCGTCACCGCCGATCTCCGCCTCAACACCCCGCGCAACGCCGCGCTTCCCATGGTGATGAAAGCGCGCCAGAAGCCGCTCGCGACCCGCCCCGCCGCCGCGTTCGGCATCGACCTCACGCCGCGCCTCACCATCGAAAAGGTTGCCCCGCCTCCAGAACGCGTCCCCGGCAAGACCCTCGCCACCCCCGTCGAACTCGCCGAGGCCATCGCCTCGGAAATCTCCCAGATGGAGGCGATCTGATGGCCGTCCTCGTTCTCGCCGAGCACGATCTCGGCCAGCTCTCCCCCGCCACCGCACGGCTCATCGCCGCCGCCAGCACGCTCGGCCCTGTCGACCTCCTCGTCGCCGGTGAAGCCGTCACTGCTATCGCCGAGTCCGCCGCCCGCATTGCCGGCGTTGCCAAGGTCCTCGTCGCAGACACTGCCAGTCTCACCAACCTCGCGCCCGAGCCGCTTACGGCGCTGCTCGAACGCCTCGCCCCCGGCTATACCCACATCGTCGCCGCCTCCGCCGCCCCCGGCCGCGATGCCATCCCGCGCCTTGCGGCAAAGCTCGATCTGATGCCGGTCACCGACATCATCGCCATCCACAGCCCCACCCGTTTCGATCGCCCGATCTACGCCGGCAACGCCGTCGAGACCGTCTCCTCTTCGCAGGCAACGCAACTCGTCACCATCCGCACCTCCGCCTTCCGCCCCGCCGGTTCGCAACCCGCTGCGCCCATCGAAACCATCGCCGCTGACGTCCCCGCCGTCGCCCGCTTCATCGCCGCCCACCGCACCCAATCCGACCTCCCCGATCTCGCCACCGCCCAGATCGTAGTCTCCGGCGGCGTCTCGTTCGGTTCGGCCGAGCATTTCAACCTCGTCGGTGATCTCGCCAAGCACCTCGGCGCCGCCATCGGCGCCACCCGCGCCGCGGTCGATGCCGGCTACGCCCCAAACGACTGGCAGGTCGGCCAGACCGGCAAGATCATCGCCCCCGATCTCTACATCGGCATCGGCGTCTCCGGCGCGCTCCAGCACCTTGCCGGCATCCAGGGCGCCAAAAAGATCATCGCCATCAACACCGATCCGGCCGCCCCCCTGATGCAGATCGCCGATTACGCGCTGGTGGGCGATCTATTCACCGTCATCCCCGTCCTCATCGCCGAGCTCAAACGGCTGGGTCTCAGCCGCTGAGCCCGTTGCAATTCCCCCCGCGCCGCCTATAAAGACCGCGCCTCACCTTTCCCCGGAAACGACCGATGTTTGAGACCCTCAAGAAGGCCACGCTCGACAAGATTTTCGTCCTCATGGCCGAGTACGCTGCCGATCCGCGCGACGGCAAGATCGACCTCGGCGTCGGCGTCTATAAGGACCCCAAGGGCGTCACGCCTGTGCTGAACTCCGTCCGCAAGGCCGAGCAGCGCATTCTCGATACCGCCAAGACCAAGGTCTACAAGGGCGTCGTCGGCAACAAGGAATTCTCCGCAGCCGTGGTCGATCTGGCGCTCGGCGGCGTGGTCGATCTGAAGCGCATCCGCTGCGTCAACGGCGCAGGTGGCACCGGCGCGCTCTCGATCCTGATGAACGTCCTGAGCCGCGCCCGTCCGGGCGGCCGCATCTTCATTTCCGATCCGAGCTGGCCCAACCACTGGCCGATGGCCGAACTGGTTGGTCTCAAGCCCGTCTACTACCCCTATTTCGACCACCAGACCCGGCTCGTCGATTTCGACGCCATGATGAAGGTCGTCGACGGCCTCACGCCCGACGACACGATCCTCCTCCACGGCTGCTGCCATAACCCCACCGGCGCCAACCTCACCCCTGCGCAGTGGGATATCGTTGCCGCGAGCCTTCAGCGCACCGGCGCCTTCCCCCTGGTCGACCTCGCTTACCTCGGCTTCGGCGACGGCCTCGAAGCCGATGCCTATGGCGTGCGCAAGATCGTCTCCTCGGTCCCCGAGTCGATGGTTGCGTTCTCGGCGTCCAAGAACTTCGGCCTCTATCGCGAGCGCGCCGGCGTCGCCATCGCCATCGCGAAGGACAGCGACTCGGCCGATGTCGTCTCCTCGCAGATGCAGAACGTCATCCGCGCCACCATCAGCCAGACCCCGGATCACGGCGCCGAAATCGTCCGCATTATCCTTGAAGACATGGACCTGCGCGCCGAGTGGGAAGCCGAACTCAAGGAAATGCGCGAGCGCATGCAGCGCCTCCGGGTCAAGCTCGCCGAGGCCATCCGCCAGCGCTCGAACTCCAAGGATTTCGATTTCATCGCCGAGCATTCCGGCATGTTCTCGCTCCTCGGTTTGAAGCCTGAAGTCGTCGAAAAGCTGAAGCTCGAAGACGCCGTCTACATGATCAACGACAGTCGCATCAATGTCGCAGGCATCCCCGAAGATCGCGTCGGCGAGTTGGCCGACAAGATGCTGGCGGCCATCGGCTAGCACCGGCGCGCCGCCGCGCCCATTTGGCTTTTCGGCGGCGCTGCACTACATTTACGAGGACGAACGGCGCGTCTTGCCCCGTAAACGAACGGACTATCCCGCGGGCGTTGCGCAATGCGGCAAACGGCTGAATAATCTGCTGAAACCCTAAGTCTCCTGGAGGAGCACACCATGAAGTTCTTCGTCGATACCGCTGAGATCAAGGACATCCGCGATCTCTATGAAACCGGCCTTCTCGACGGGGTGACCACCAATCCGTCGCTGATCGCCAAGTCGGGCCGTGACTTCAAGGAAGTGATCAAGGAAATCTGCGGCATCGTTCCCGGCCCGGTTTCCGCCGAAGTCGCCTCCACCGAATATGCCGGCATGGTCGCCGAGGGCGATCACCTCGCCAAGATCGCCGACAACGTTGTGATCAAGCTGCCGCTGACCATGGATGGCCTCAAGGCCTGCAAGTACTTCAGCACCAAGGGCATCAAGACCAACGTCACGCTGTGCTTTTCGCCCAACCAGGCGCTGCTCGCGGCCAAGGTCGGCGCCACTTACATCTCGCCCTTCATCGGCCGCCTCGATGACATCAACGCCGATGGCGTCGAGCTGATCGAAAACATCCGCACCATCTACGACAACTACGCTTTCGAGACCCAGATTCTCGCCGCCTCGATCCGTACGCCGAACCACATCACCGAAGTGGCGCTGGCCGGTGCGGACGTCGCAACGATCCCGCCCGCCGTCATCTACAAGCTCGCCGACCACCCGCTCACCAAGTCGGGCCTCGAGCAGTTCGTGAAGGACTGGAAGGGCACCGGCCAGAGCATTCTCTGATCTTTCTTGATCCTCCCCCGCAGAGCGGGGGAGGGGGACCAGCGAAGCTGGTGGAGGGGGGCTAGTGCGCCAGCTCTCTTTGCCTCCTTCTCCTCTGGTCCTGTGGACCGCCTTCTCCCCTTGTGGGAGAAGGTGCCCGAAGGGCGGATGAGGGGTGCTCTCCGCACGCACCTCGTTCGTCGCTTCGCTCCGACCGCGCAGACCGTGTCTGCGGACCCCTCATCCGGCGCTGACGACGCCTTGATCCTCCACTGTGGCGAAGCCACGGGGGAGGGGGACCACCCGGAGGGTGGTGGAGGGGGCGCCCGCCACTCATGAGGCAACCATGGCCAATGAACAAATCGCCGCCGCCGTTCGCACCGCTCTGAACTCCGTCGAAATCCCCGGCGGCGGCAGCCTCGCGGGCTATGGCGGTCTCTCCGAAATCATCGTCACCACCGGCGCCGTGGCCTTCGCCATCTCCGTCGCCCCCGGCATGGAGGCCGCCTTCGGCCCCACCCGCGTCGCCGCCCAGGCTGCCGCCGAAAGGGCCGCCGAGGGCCGCAAGGTCATGGTCTCACTGACCTCCGACCGCGCCCAGGCCGCCACCGGCCAGGCCAAGGCCCAGGGCCGCCCCGGTCCCGCCCCGCGCGAAGCCGTCCCCGGCGTCCGCCACATCATCGCTGTCGGCTCGGGCAAGGGCGGCGTCGGCAAGTCGACCGTCGCGGTCAACCTGGCCCTCAGCTTTGCCGCCGAAGGCCTGCGCACCGGCATCCTCGATGCCGATCTCTATGGCCCCTCGATCCCGAAACTCCTCGGCCTCGAAGGCAAGCCCGCCGTCCGCGCCGATGGCATCTTTTCGCCCCACGACGCCTATGGGCTGAAGGCCATGTCGATCGGCTCGATGCTGACCGCCAATCAGGCCGTCGTCTGGCGCGGACCGATGGCCACCTCCGCGCTCCGCCAACTCCTGCGTGAAAGCGATTGGGGCGGGCTCGATGTCCTCGTTGTCGATCTGCCGCCCGGCACCGGCGATATCCAGATCTCGCTCGTCCAGCAGGTGCCACTGGTCGGCGCGGTCATCGTCTCCACCCCGCAGGATCTGGCGCTGATCGACGCGAAAAAGGCCATGGACATGCTGCTGCGCACCGAGGTCCCCATCCTCGGCATCGTCGAGAACATGAGCTACTTCGTCGCCCCCGATACCGGCGCTCGCTACGACATCTTCGGCCATGGCGGCGCGAAAACCGCCGCGGCCGAGCTGGATATCCCCTTCCTCGGTGAAATCCCGCTAGTCATCTCGATCCGCGAAAGCTCCGACCAAGGCCGTCCAGTCGTCGCCACCACGCCCACCGGCCCCGAAGCCCAGGCCTTCCGCGCCATCGCCCGCGCCATCCTTGCCGCGGTGCCGCAACTCAGGCCCTGAGGGGCGGATAAGCCGCCCCGGCGGTCACTCGCAACTTCCCCTCAGGTGACAAGCGCGCCGGAGCCTGCTACCTGAAATCGATTACATCTGGCGCAATCAGGTCGAAAACGACCGGCCCAGCCAGCACCGTGCGGAGGAGAGACCATGTTTTCTATCGAGCGTAAGGACCTTGGCCCGAACTTCCTGTTCGGCACCGCCACCGCCGCCTACCAGATCGAAGGCGGGCAGGGCGATGGCCGCGGCCCCTCCATCTGGGACACGTTTTCCGCCACCCCCGGCAACGTCAAGAACGCCGATAACGGCTCGATCGCCTGCGACCACTACAACCGCTGGCCCGGAGACCTCGACCTCATCCGCGATGGCGGCTTCGATGCCTATCGCTTCTCCCTCTCCTGGCCGCGCCTCATCCCCGAGGGTACCGGCGCCGTCAACCAGCAGGGCGTCGATTTCTACGACCGCCTGATCGATGGCATGCTCGAGCGCGGCCTCAAGCCCTATGCGACGCTCTATCATTGGGATCTCCCGAGCGCGTTGCAGGACAAAGGCGGCTGGATGAACCGCGATATCGCCGGCTGGTTCGCTGACTACGCCGCCCTGGTTGGCTCGAAGTTCGGTGATCGGCTCGCCGCCACCGCGACCATCAACGAGCCCTGGTGCGTCGCCTTCCTCAGCCACTTCCTCGGCGTCCACGCCCCCGGCTATCGCGACGTCCGCGCCGCCGCCCATGCCATGCACCATGTGTTGCTGGCCCACGGCAATGCCATCGACGCGCTGCGCGGGCAGGGGGTCAAGAACCTCGGCATCGTGCTCAACCTCGAAAAGTCCGAGCCGGCGTCCGAAAGCGCCGAGGACCAGGTGGCCTTCGACTACGGCGATGCACTCTTCAACCGCTGGTATCTCGATGGGGTGTTCAAGGCCAAGTACCCCGAACTCCTCACCACCGCGCTCGCCCAGTATCTCCCTGCCGACTACGAAAAGGACATGGAGATCGTCTCCCGTCCGCTCGATTGGCTGGGCATCAACTACTACACCCGCGGCCTCTACAAGTCCGACCCCACCCGCCCGATCTTCCCCTACACCCAGGTCAAGGGCACTGAGGAAAAGAACGATCTCGGCTGGGAAATCTACCCCAACGGCCTCACCGATCTCCTGGTCCGTGTCAGCCGCGAATATACCAAGCTGCCCATCTACATCACCGAAACCGGCATGAGCGAAACCGACGACACCCGCCGGGTGAAGTTCTACGACGACCACCTCCGCGCTGTCGCCAACGCCCAGGCCCAGGGCGCCGACGTCCGCGGCTTCTTTGCCTGGTCCCTGCTCGATAACTACGAATGGGCCGAGGGCTATACGTCCCGCTTCGGCATCGTCCACGTCGACTACCAAACCCAGATCCGCACCCCCAAAGGCACCTACCGCGCCTTCCAGGGCATGCTCCACAACACGCGCTGAGATATTTCCCCGGCCCCGCCAGACTCCCTCCCCTTCTGAGGGGGAGGGCCAGGGAGGGCGTCAGCCAGCACAAGACCATCTGACAAACTCAGTATCTGTCGCACAGTTCTCACTCACCCACCGCGCGTCATCCCAGCGAATGCTGGGACCCATCCAACAGCCCGCGCAAACGGAAAGTTGGGTCCCTGCGTGCGCAGGGGTGACGCCGAGTTTGCGTGCGCTGTCAGTGACTTGGCACCACTTATCCCCACACCTTCCAGCAGTGCTACATTTCCCCCGTCCCCCACACGGACGCGGTCGCGACGAACGAACGGTGGGGGTATCGGGAGCCAGGGGAGTCGTCCTCTGGCGGGCCGATGGTATTGGCAACCGACCGACCGGTCAGGCTCCGTCTTGGTAACAAGTCGCGAGGCGCACCGGCCAGTACGCTCCCCGATGCCGGAGGCCTAACTCAGACCCCGATGATCCGGCGTGGCGACGGCCATACAAAATTGCGGACTACCCGCGTCGGCTTGTCGCCACGCCGGATCCGTCTACCCCCGAACCCCGAGGCCAACGGCCAGCGGGCGCTTTCGCACGTCACGATTGACTCTGGCCCCGCCTCCGCGCCAAACCACACCCATCCGCTCCCCCCGCGAGGATACTGCCTTGAGCCTTGTGCCGCCCACCGCCTCCGTCACCCCGATGACGGGTCCCAAGACCAATCCGGACGCCCCGCTCGACAAGAACTGGTGGCGCGGCGCGGTCATCTACCAGATCTACCCGCGCTCCTTTCAGGACCACAACGGCGACGGCATTGGCGACCTTGTCGGCATCACCGAACGGCTCGACTACGTCGCCGGCCTCGGGGTCGATGCCATCTGGCTCAGCCCGTTCTTCACCTCGCCCATGAAGGATTTCGGCTACGACGTCTCCAACTACCGCGACGTCGATCCGATCTTCGGCACGCTCGGCGATTTCGATCGCCTGCTCGAAAAGGCCCATTCGCTCGGCCTCAAGGTTATCATCGACCAGGTGATTTCGCACTCCTCCGACAAGCACCCCTGGTTCCAGGAATCCCGCCAAGCGCGCGATAATCCGCGCCACGATTGGTACGTCTGGGCCAACCCCAACCCCGATGGCACCCCGCCCAATAACTGGCTCTCGATCTTCGGCGGCTCCGCCTGGACCTGGGACAGCCGGCGCATGCAGTACTACCTGCACAACTTCCTCGCCTCCCAGCCCGATCTCAATTTCCACAACCCCGACGTGCAGGATGCGCTGCTCGCCGATATGCGCTTCTGGCTTGAGCGCGGCGTCGATGGCTTCCGCCTGGACACGGTGAACTTCTACTTCGCCTCCGAGGGGCTCGAATCGAACCCGGTCGTGAAGCCCGAGGATTTCAACGCGTCGACCGCCCCCGCCGTGAACCCCTACAATTTCCAGGAGCACCTCTACGACAAGTCGCGCCCGGAAAATCTCGAGTTTCTCAGGCGCTTCCGCGCTCTGCTCGACGAGTTCCCCGGCCGCACCTCGGTTGGCGAAATCGGCGATAGCCAGCATCAGCTCGAAGTCATGGCGCAATACACTGCCGGCGAAGACCGGCTGCATATGGCCTACACTTTCGACTATCTGGGCGGTGCGTTCGATGCCGGCCATTTCCGCAAGTCGATCGATATGACCGAGGCCCAGGCGCCCGACGGCTGGATCTGCCTCGCCTTTTCCAACCACGACGTCGTCCGCCACGCCAGCCGCTGGATGGCCAGCGGCGACCGTGAGGCCTTCTCGCGCCTCGCTGCTACGCTGCTCCTCACCATGCGCGGTTCAGTCTGCCTCTATCAGGGCGAAGAACTGGGCCTCACCGAAGCCGAGCTCTCCTACGAGGATCTGGTCGATCCCTACGGCATCGAGTTCTGGCCCGAGTTCAAGGGCCGCGACGGTTGCCGTACGCCGATGGTCTGGCAGTCAAACGCCCACCTTGGCGGCTTTACTACTGCCCCGAAAGCCTGGCTCCCGGTCCCCGCGGCCCATCTCGGCCACGCCGTCGATGCCGAGGAAAAGCGCAACGATTCAGTGCTCCACCACTACCGCGCCACGCTCGCCTTCCGCCACCAGCACCCGGCGCTGAGCAAGGGCAGCATCAAGACCCTCGATGCACCCGAAAATGTCCTGATGTTCACCCGCGAGGGCGACGGCGAGCGGTTGCTCTGCATCTACAACATGGGCACTGCTTCAGTTGATGTCCCCCTCCCACTCGGGATTGGTTGCCACCCCGCCGGGGCGCCCGGCGTCACCGTCGAGCCGGTCAATGGCGTCGTCAGCCTTGGCCCGCTCGGCATGTTCATCGGCCGCCTCGACTGAAGGCGCCACCACCTCCGGCGCCGCCTCAGGCGCCGGAGTGTCCTGCCCTGCAGATGGAGCCTCGGCCACCACGACTGGCTCGGATACCGGCTGTGGTACGGGCACGGGCCCTGGTTCGGACACAGGCTCTGGCTCTTGGACAGGTTCAGGCATGGCCTCAGCCACAGGCTGAGGGACGGGCACGGGAAAGGTCTCCGGGACTGGGGCAGGCTCTGGTTCTGGCACCGTCTCAGTCGCTGCCTCTTCAGCAACGCCGACAGGCACCTCGATCGTCACCTCAGTCTCGGGCTCGACGGCCGCCTCCGTAACCACTACTGCCGCCGGAATCGCCGCACTGATCGCCGCAATCGCCTCCTCGGCCGCAGCCGCCGTCTCGCTCATCACCGGCGCCTCGACAACTGCGGGGATCTCCACCACCGGAGGCACATACGGGTCAGGATAACGCGCCGCCACCAGCCGTGCCGTCGCTGCATGTTGCGGCGCCTCGGCGAGTTGCCCTGGCTTGCCGCCCTCGACGATCTGCCCCGCGTCCAGCACCAGTGCCCGGTCCGCCACCTGCCGGATCACTTCAAAATCCCGGCTGCCGAACAGCACCGTCAGCCCCTGGTCGGCCCGCACCCGGTTGAACAGCACGAGGAACGCGCTGCGCGCCACCGGGTCCATCTCGGCCGTCGGCTCATCGAGCACCATCAGCTTGGGTCGTCCCACCAGTGCGCGGGCCAGCGCCAGCCGCTGCAACTCCAGCACCGAGAACGCCCCCGGCAACTCGCCCAGCACCCACGGCCCCAGCTCCACCACCCGCAGCGCCTCAACCAGCCGGTCCGCCTGCTCCTCGACCAGCAATTGCTGCTCGAGCCGCAACGGTTCGGTCATCGACACGCCCACCGGCAGGTCCGGGTTGAACGCCGCCCGTGGGTCGGGAAAGACGAACGAAATACCCGCCAGCCCCTCGGGCGTCAGGTCACCGCCCCGGTAGCGCTGCCGGTTGAACAGCATGTGCCCGATGCTCGCCCGTCCGAGCCCCGCCACCAGCCGCAACAGTGTCGACTTGCCCGATCTGGCCGCGCCCACAAGGCCCACCGCCTCGCCCCGCCGCACCGAAAAGCTCACCCCGCTCAGCGCCGTATTCCCGGCCTGCCGCAATAGCGCATTCGCACCGAACCGCTTCGACAGGCCATTCACCTCGAGCAGGGGCTCCCCGATTGGGGGCCGCATCAGGGTCCGCGTCCGGGGGCGCTCCGCCGCCACCAGCCGCTGCGTCGCCTCGTGCTGGGGCCGCTCGCTCACCTCGGTGGCTGGCCCATCTTCGACAATCCGGCCCTCGCTCAGCACCGCCAATCTCGGCGCCACCGCTGCACCCAGCCGGATGTCCCGGCTCAAAACCACCAGGCTTATCCCCGCCATCCGGCACTGGGCTACAATGGCCCCAAGCAGCTCACGCTGCTCGGAGGGCTCAAGGTTTGCCGTCACCTCATCACAAACCAGCACATCCGGCTTGTGCGCCAACAGTGCTTCCAGCGGCGGTCGAACCGTCGCCGACAAATACGCAATGCGCTTGCCCCGCCACGCTGCCCGCCCGTGCTCGTCAACAGGGTACGCAGTGCCGCCCAGCGCCAGCCGTCCCGTTATCCGTGCGCCATCCGGCAGCAGCGCCGCAAGGCCCTGCGCCAGGAGCGATTTGCCACTCCCGGCCTCGCCGACAATCGCCAGCGCCTCGCCCTTGCCAAGCGTCAGGCCAATTTCGTGCAGTAGCGTCTGCCCGCCTAGGGTTACGTGCAGTCCTTCCGCCTCAAGCAAGGTCTCGGGCACTGGCTCAGCTGTCACGGCGTGCCCCCATCAGCCGCGACGCAGCAACGTTGAGTGCGAGCGCCAGCACCAGCCCGACCAGCCCCGGCGCCAATGCCGGCAGCGGCTTGAGCTGCAACAGCCCCTGCGCTTCCTGCAGCATCACGCCCAGGCTGATCGTCTGCGACGCAAAGCCGAGTCCGCCATATGACAGCGTCATTTCCAGCACCACCGCCGCCGCCAGGAGCCGCAGGCCGAGCCCGATCAACCGTGGCAGCAATTTCGGCACCACATGCCGCTGTGCTGCGGAAACCGCCGAAAGCCCGGCCAGCCGCGCCGCTGAAACAAAGTCGCGCTGCCGCAACTGGTCCAGTTCCCGCCGCGTCGCCTGCGTCAGTACCACGGCCCCCGGCAGCGCCACCGACAGGATCACCGTCACAAGGCCCGGGCTGCCCAGCGCCGTCAGCATCACGGCCATCAGCAGGGCTGGTGCGGCAAATCCTGCAACCGAATGCCAGGTCCTCGCCTGCGGCCACCCGCCCAGGCTGGCGAGCACCCCCGCAGGAACCCCGATCAGCAGGGCGATCAACCCAGCAAACAGGCTGGTCAGCACCGTCGCGCGCGTCCCGACCAACAATGCCGACAACACATCGCGCCCGGTCCGGTCCGTTCCGAGCCAATGTTCGGCCCCGGCATCGGCCAGCGGTGTCCCCAGGGCCGTCTCGGCATATGGCGTCCACGCTGCAGACATCAGGGCAGGGATGGCAATGGCAGCCGCGAGCACCAGAGCTGCAACCAGCGCAGCATCATGCCACCAGCGGCGCGTCATTTCCGCAACTCGCGATCAACCAGCAGCCGGCTCAGGTTGCTCACCAGCACCAGGCTCGCCCCCGCAACGACCATCACAAACAGGCTGCCGCGTAGCAGCACCAGGTCGTGCACCGCCACCGCGCCAAGAATCTGCCGCCCCAACCCTGGGAGATAAAACACGTTTTCCACCATTGCCGCGCCCGCGAGGATCGACACCCACTCCCTGCCGAGCCGTGCCGGCAGCGCCTGCACCACGGACGTCCAACCCAGCGCCCACGCCGCCGCTTGTCGGGTTTCGCCCCTGGCCCGCCGCGTCTCGATGGCCTGCGCCTCGGCTCCGCGGGCAAAATCGCGCCGCACCGCCAGCGCCGTCTGTGCCGCATGCGGCAGGCCCAGTGCCAATGCTGGCAACAGCAGCGACCCCAGCGATCCCATTGGGCTGCTCCACGGCACAAATCCGCCTGCCGGCAGCAGTTTCAGGCCCAGCGCCAGCCCCAGCAGCAGCACCATGCCCAGCCAGAACGGCGGCACCGCCTCGAGCACCAGAGCGACCGCGCTCGCCAAGCGGTCGGCGATGCGTCCCCGCGTCGCCAGCAATCCCAGCCCAAGTCCCAACAGTTTGGTAGTCACCAGCGCCAGCAGCGCCAACGGCAACGTCACCACCAGCCGCTCGGCTATCAGGCTGCCTACCGCAGCATTCTGGCTCACAGCCGTGCCAAACTCACCCGTGAACAGCCCGAAAAGCAACGAAACCGGCCGCAGCCATGAGGGCGTCTCAGCGCTGCTCGGCGCGTTCGGCAGCACATCCAGCAACAGTCCGAGCAGCAAGGCGGCACCAACCACCACTGCCATGAACACCAGCAGTTGGCGCAGCACAAACGCCCTCATGCGCACTCCGCCTGGTGCGGAGCCGTACCCAAAACAGGCCTTTGGCGCAGAACGCTCAATGCCGTTGCCGATCGCGTGAGAGATGAACTCAACCCATGCCGAGCTTAGCCAAGGTGCCAGCAATTTCCAATGCTTGCAGCACTTTCAGTCACAAGGCAAATGGCTCAGCGGTGGACGAGGTCCGCCGGGATGAGGAGCGAGAACAGCGTGCCCACCCCCGCCGTCGGATCGACCGACAGCGACAGCGCGTTCACGGCGAGCAGCGAGCGCGTCAGCGCCAGCCCGACGCTCGATCGCACCGGCGCCAGAGTCTCACCGTCCTTGCCGATGCCATCCCGAAACACCACGAACCGCTCGCCAAGGTCACTGCGGCTCTCGCCGCTGTCGCGGACATTCACCACCACGGCACCGTCGTCTTCCTGCTGCGCCGAAAGGATCACCGAACCGCCGACCGGCGTCTGGTCGATGGCGCTGGCGAGGAGGTTGAGGATCGCCTGCGTCAGAGATGCGGCGTCCGCCGTGATCCGTGGCAGGCTCTCCGACACCGCGCTGCGTACCAGCACCCGCGCCTCTGCAGCCTGCGTCCTCACCCGCAGCACGCAGCTGTCGAGCAGCTCCACGAGGTCGATGTCGTTGGCGGCGGGCGTGTAGCGGCCGTCACGCAGCCGCGCATAATCGTCCAGTTCGTCAACGAGCGTGGCAATCTCCAGCCCGGCCGTCCTGATGTCGCGGGCATGTTCGCCATGCCGCTGGCTTTCTGCGCTCCCCGGCGGGGCAGAGCCGATGATCTCGGCAAACCCGATAATCGTGTTGAGCGGCCTCCGCACCCCCCTGCTGATCCGCACCAGCATCGAGGGTTCGATGTCCTCGCCTGGACGCGGCGAAGCGGATACCGCCGTCGGGGTCGCTGCAGTTGCGACCTTTCGCACAAAGCCGAAATAACCCGCGACAATCCCCGCCTGCCCTTCGGCAAACAAGGCCAGCTCGGTACCGTTGCGAGTCCCGGGCAGCCGGATGCCTGGCCGCGCCGTCTCGGCGAAACGGGCCGGCCGTTCAAGGAACAGTTTGAGCTCGCCCAATGCACCCGGTTCAACCAGCGCCGCGACAGGCTTTCCAACGAGGTCGGCTTCGGTCAGCCCCAGAACGATCCGTCCATGCAGCGAAACCGTCGTGATCATCCCGGCCCGATCGGTCGCGATGAACCCTTCTTCGCCGACATCGGCAGAAAGCTCGGCAAAGGCCCGCACCGCGCCTTCATGCCCAAGCTGCGGCCCAGCAGAGCTGGCCGACAGCATCAGCGCAGGCTTGCCGTGCCAGGTGATCGATTGCAGCCGTGCATTGACTGCAGTCAGCGACCCATCGCGCCGCACCAATTGCGTCACCGGTCCCGCGCCTGTCGCATCCTCGGCCGGAAAGATCGACGTGAGCCCACCAGCGCGGACACTCTCGATGCTGTCATGCCCGGTCAACTCGGTCAGCGCCCGGTTGGCGAACAACACCTGCTGGTCTCGAAACACCAGAATCCCGAGCGGCAGCCGGTTGAGGATGAATGTCTCGCCCGCAAGGTTGATCAGCGACCCTTCGGCGCTGGCCGTGGCCGGGCGCTTTTCAACGCTGGCGGCACCGGCCTGCGGATTGGTCACTCGGTCGCTGAGAATGCGGCTCAGCTCATCGAAATTGTAGCGCGACACCCGGTCCACGGTCTCCGGGTCGGGCGCCGGTTGCGGCGCCTCGACCGGCTCCGGCTCTTCTTGGGGCTCGTCCGTCACCGTCGCGTCATCGCTCAGCGGTACAAAGCCCCGCCCGATCACGCGCCACGTCGTCGCACGCTCGGCCTCTGCCTCGCTCGCTTCGTCGGCCTCGGGTTCAACCGGGTCTCCATCGAGCGTCACGGGCACTTCGGCATGCTGCACGACTTCATTCTCGGCAGCTGGCTCCAGTGTCAGTTCCGCTGTGACCTCTCCTGCGGGCAGGTCCGCCGCATAGTCCGGCTCGTCATTGGCATATTCAATCAACGCGCCAATCGCATCGAAGGACACGACATCGTCGATCTCCATCGGCTCGCCAGCCAGTTTCGCCGGCGTTTCGATGGACTCGGTTTCGCTCAACGCCGGAGCGTCTGCGAAATCAGGGTCAACACCCTCATCGGCGCGCACGTCACCGATCTCAACCGGCGCTTCCGGCGCGGCTTCGACGAACACCGTTTCCGGGATCTCAGCCGGAGGGCCAGCAAAAGTCGCATCCGCTTCGGTCAGGGTGCCGTAAAGGCCATCATCGTCAGCCAGGCGATCAAACAGCGATGCCAGCGTTCCCGGCACTTCGGGCTCCGCCGGGGGCAGGGGCTCGACCCAGTCTTCGGTTCCGTCAGTTGGCTCGCCGGCGGGCTCGTGATCCACCGGCACCGGCTCCTCGGGGCCAAGCCCAAGCGGCAACAGCGGCTCGGGCGGCGCTTCAACCGCTCCGCGCTCAACCTGCGGATCGGTTCCCTCGTCGGCGCGAACGTCTTTGAGGCTCGGCGCTTCAGCAGCGGCAGGCTCGAACAACAGCAGCAGCGCGTCATGCGGGCTGGCCCGGTAGCGCGTCAGCGTCACGGGCTCGCCGCCAATGTCCACTACGCCGCTGTCGCTTGGCGGCAGGGCAGGCAGCCCCTCGCTCTCGATCTGTCCGGCATAGCGCTCAAGCGCCACGCGGGAGCCTGTGGCAACCTGGCTGTCATCACTGATCAGCAGGAACTCCGAGCCCTCGGGAAAAAGGCTAGAAGACATCGGATCGACCTGCCCCGGGGCCTGCGCCTCCAGCAATTCAGGCTCGATCGCGTCGACACCCACGATCAGCAGCACCTGGGCGTTGCCGGGCAGCTCCAGCGGCGTGCAGGTGCACGTGGTGGAGATCGGCCGGTCCCCAGCCAGAAACTGTATCCGGCTGAGACTCGATCGGCCGAGCGAGCCAAGCCGGATCAACCGGGCGATCTGCCCTTTGATCGGCACCGCCTCAGCCAGTTTGACGCCGTGCTTCTTGATCCTGCCATGGAAGAACCGAGCCGCCTCGTTGCGCCACAGCAGCTTTTCGCCATCCTGCGACCAGAGCCATGCCGGGCGCACGTCTGCCCAATGCACCAGCACACGGCGCGCCGTCGGCGATTTTATCCAATCTGCGTTCACGCACACTCTTCCCGGTCTGTCCCAAATTGGTACAAACCGCACTCGGAACTTAATAATGCCTTAGATATCCCGGGGCTCCGCGCCGGTCCATATCCGCAGGCTCCAACGCCGCCTCATTCGCTGCCGATGGTTAAGTTGGGTGCTTTTCATGCACTGCGAAAACGGCCAATTTCGTATCTTGCCAGCGCCGATAAGGGAAACTATGGTCCGGCCGAATTTCAGGCCGCCTTAGCTCAGTTGGTTAGAGCGCTAGATTGTGGATCTAGAGGTCCCCCGTTCGATCCGGGGAGGCGGTACCAGAAAGCCTTCCAGGCGCGGTGCAAACCACACCTTGCTATCGGCACCCATCCTCCCTATATAGACCGCATACGTTTTAGCCTCCTTGGCTCCTGACCTCCCGGTCATCCGGTTGTTTGGTTTCCCTGATTTGCGAGCGTTTAGGCCCCGATCTGCATGTGCAGGCGGGAACGAGACGGTTTGCCTCAGGGCCCGGCCTCACAATCGAAAGGTACGAGCCATGATCACCGGCGTCGTCAAGTTCTACAATTCCACCAAGGGTTTTGGTTTCATTCAGCCCGCCGACGGCAGCAAGGACGCTTTCGTCCACGCCACCGCTCTTGAGCGTGCTGGCATCTCCGGCCTGGCCGAAGGCCAGAAGGTGACCTACGACCTCGAAAACGGCCGCGATGGCAAGGTTTCCGCAGTGAACCTCTCGCTCGCCTGAGCCAATCTGCCGGATGCGCCAACAGCGCGTCCGGCTCTCTCCCTCCCGCCACTGCGCGGTTGAGGCAATCGAAAGCAGATCCGGCCTCTGAGTCGGATCGATAAAAAGACAACATGACACATATCGACTACTCAGCTCCCGCCGAGCTTTACCTCGGCCGCGACTGGGAAACCGCTGCCGCGCAGGGCCCGAGGGCCTTCCGGACGACAGCCAATGCCCTCCGGTTTGCGCTGGAACAAGCCGCGCCGGTCAGCCTGCGTGGCGCTCGCCTCAGGATCGGCTCCGACGTCTATCTCGGTGCAGACCTGGCGGACCTCTATCGCAGCCCGCTCTATCCCCTGCCGCGCTCACAAGCGCAGCCCCGCACCGTCCACCGCCCAAAAGGAGCTCGAAATGGACAGTTTCAACTACGGCGCCATGGCCGAACTCTATCCCAGCCGTCGCTTCGCCAAGTCGCAGCAGGCCCAGTATCGGCGCTTCAAGACAGCCGCTGAGGCCGTTCGTTACATGATCGAGGATATGCCGAGCTCCTGGCTCCCAGGCTCCTTCCTCGAAGTCAACGAGCAGCGCTTCGAAGGCCATTCCATCCGCGCCCTCTATGAATCGGCCGACTATCCGCTCGAGCGGCTGGAAGTCGTCGCTTAAGCCAGACACAGAGGTGGGACGCTTGGCGCCCCACCACCATTCCTCAGGCCCTGCCGAGGACCTCCGCGCTCGCCGCCTCAATTTCACCTCACCGATTAATCGAAGATGAACGCGCGGTTGGCCGTCTGTTCAACGCGAATGGTAGAGGATCGAAATCGCGCTTGGCACGTTTCTGTCTGAGCGAAAGCGAGGACCCACCATGAAGCGGCGCCTACAATCTCTGAGCGTTGTATCCACCACGAGCGAACGCATCTGGCAATTGCCGCGCCGAGCGATCCGTCGTCCGGTCGCCGTCGCGCCGGCAGATCACCCAGAACTGCCGATGCTGGTGCAATTTGAGGGTCTGACCAAGGCCGAACAACGCGCGGCGGTGGCTGGCTTTCCGGGCGGCCGCCGGTTCATTCTGCTGAACTGATCGACGCGCCGGGCAATCTTACAAAAACATCACTCGCCAGCGCGCAAAGCCGGTGCTAAGGCGGCCGCGCATCACCGGTTTTCGGCGGGGGCATCCATAATGCTGCGAGTGTTTTCGCGCGTCGGCGACCAGTTGGCGCAGTCTTCGGGTCTGGTCGAGGAACCAGGCAAACAGATCATCTGGATCGACCTGTTCTCCCCCAGTCCGCAGGAGGGCAAGGAGGTTGAGGCGTTCCTCGGCCTGGTCATCCCCACCCTCGATGAGATGAAGGAGATCGAATTCTCCTCGCGTCTCTATTTCGAGGACGATGCGGAGTTCATGACCTTCACGCTTTTGCATGCACTCGACACCGAGGATGTGCAGAAGACCCCGATCACCTTCATCCTGAAGCGTAATGTGCTGGTGACGGTGCGCTACGCCGAGCCCAAGCCGTTCATGGCCTTTTTGATGCGGGCCCAGCGCAATCATACCGTCGGGTACGAGACCGGCGAAGGCGTGATGCTCGGGCTGATCGAGGCCGTCGTTGATCGAGTGGCTGATGCGCTGGAGCGGATCAGCACCGAGGTCGATGGGCTCTCGCACCAGGTGTTCCGCAACGGCGCAACCCGCGCGAACAAGAAAACCAATGACCTCGAAAGCGTCATCTCGCAGATCGGCATCAAGAGTGACCTGGTGACCATGATCCAGGAGAGCCTCGTCAGCATCACTCGCCTCGCCGCCTATCACTCGGCTGCGGCCGGTCCGGAGCGCAAGGGTGCCAAGGACCCGAACCGGCAGCGCACCAAGCTGGTCGAACGCGACACCGCCTCGCTCCGCGAACACGCGACGTTCCTGTCGTCAAAGCTGACGGTGCTGCTTGATGCGACGCTGGGCATGATCAGCGTCGAGCAGAACAAGATCATCAAGATCTTCTCGGTCGCCGCCGTGGTCTTCCTGCCGCCAACGCTGATCGCGTCGATCTACGGCATGAACTTCCACCTCATCCCCGAGTTGAGCTGGGAGTTCGGCTACCCCTTCGCCATCGGCCTGATGATCCTCTCCGCCATCCTGCCCTACCTCTATTTCAAGACCAAGGGCTGGCTGTAGCAGCGGAGCGGCGCGTAGCGCCGGGTGAGGGGGCCTTCTTTGAAAGCCCCCTGCAGGGAAGAGAAATATCCGGCCCTACTGCGACAGGCGCAGGTTGGAGAGCTGGTCGGCGATGGTCTTGAACACCGTCACCAGTTCGGCAGAGGTGGTCGGGAAGAACGCCTTTGAGGAGTCCGTGGCGCAATCGGTCAGCATGTCCTCGGTCTTGGTGTTGGGTGGGCTGAGGCCGATTGTATAGATTGTAATGCCGGCCAGCTTGGCATTGGCGCACGCTTCTACAGCCCTTGTATCCATTGCTGCGGTGACTTCGGCATCACTAGAAGGCTCGGGATAGGTCGTGCTGTAAATACGGCCGTTGTAACCCCACGAGGGCGAGCCCGGGTAGCCGTACGGCATGTAGCCATTCGCCTTGTTCATATTGGACGAATTGTAGCCGTTCACGGTGTTCTCGCCGTCGGTCATGATGATCATGACCTTTGCAGTTGCAGCATCGTACGCCAGACCTTCGGTCAATGGTTCGCCCGGAGACAGCATGTGGAAGCCCCAGATCGCCCCCTGGTGCACATTGGTGTAGCTCTGGGACGACATGGCGTTGATCGCGGTACGAACCGTCGCCTTGGTGGCAGTCAGCGGCGTCAGTGGATTGGTGGGGCAGTCTTCGTTCGGGCCAGCGCTGCTGCTGGCCGTTCCCGTGTACTTGCACAGGCGCTCCTGAAGCTCGCGATCCGAGAAGGTGTATGAGCAGGTACGAGTGTAGGTGTTGTTGTAGCGCGAAGGGTTGCTGCCGGAGATCTTTGAGCCGATGTACGAGTCCGTGCAGTTCTTGGGCTGACCATTCACGGTGGCGGGCTCAGTCGCCGCCGCCGGCGTGACATTGGCTCCATCCTTGTCCTTCTGCACAGTCGTGGTCGTTGTCGTTCCGGTGCATGTGGCGTTGTTGAAGTTGGTCGCGTTGCCATTGCCATTGAGCGTGCAGGTGGTCTTCGCGATAGTCTTGACCCAGCTGCCTTGGTCTTTGTTGGTGCAGGCTGCGGGTCGATCTGTGAGATAGCTGTTCGTGTAGCCCGAATCAGGCTCATCCGGCGCAAACTCAGGGATAAACAAGGTGTCTGGAGTTGCTGTGCTTGGTGCGGTGTCGTTGGTATCGTAAGGATACTTCCGCGCCTCGACGCAGCCCTGCCAGGTCACCCCGATGTTATTGTACAGCGTGAAGCGGTTGACCGTACCGGTATAAGTTGTCGCGTCATTATCATCGCTGTCGAAATTGTCGTTGGCGAAGCTGTTGAGTCCGGTCTGGTCCATCCAGCCTGCGGTCTTGTTCCCGGGGCCGACGTTGACGAAGCCAGTGAACGGCACAATGCCGATCTTCACGTTGGTGTTGGTAGCAGCGAGCGGGTCTGTCGCCGTGAGCGTTGCGGTAGCGCAATCGGTGATGTTGTTGTAGAGCACGTCCATGGCGCAGCGCGCCGCGATCTTCAGGTTGGTCATGCGGCTGTAGCTCGCCATAGACCCCGAATTATCAAGCACCATCGCCACTTCGAGGTTGAGCCGCTTGCGCGTCGCCTCGGAGACGACTTTGGCCCGGATGGTGGGGAAGCCGACGAGGGCCACGAACGCCGTCGGCACGACAATCGAGGCGGTCAGCTTCAGCGTCCCGTCGGTCAGGTTGATGTTGACCGTATCGACCGAGGCTGTGATCGCCGCATCGTTGAGCCGTTCGGTCAGCAGTTGCAGTGCTTTGGGCTTGATGGTGGTGGCAGTGACGCCCGTCGTGAAGATCGTCGGCTGCAGCCCCAGCGCTGCCGAATCGAGCGCCTGCTGCGCGCGGGTGCGGGCCTGCTCGATCGCGGTGAAATCCACCACCGCGCCCGCCGTCGCGATCAAGACGATCGCCAGCAGCGCGAACATGATCGCAAAAACCCCGCGTTCGTCGGAGCGGAAGCGTTGTACCAGCCGGTAGAGATTGCGCATGACGCCTGAAGCCCGCCAAAACCTTTGGAAATCAGGCTTCAGGATGCCGCAAATTCCTAACTAAAGAACAATCACCTTGGCGCCAATTTTCACGCGCTCGTAGAGATCCTCGACGTCGTCGTTGACCATCCGGATGCAGCCGGACGACACATCATGGCCGATGGTCCAGGGCTCATTGGTGCCGTGGATGCGATAAAGCGTCGAGCCGATATAGATGGCGCGCGCACCCAGCGGGTTGTTGATACCGCCTGCCATATGCGTGGGCAGGCCCGGCCGCCGCTGCCGCATCTCAGCCGGCGGTGTCCAATCCGGCCATTCGCGCTTGTTCGACACGTGGTGCGTGCCGCTCCAGGAAAAACCATCCTTGGCCGTGCCGATGCCGTAGCGCAGGGCTTTCCCATTGCCCAGAACGAGATAGAGGAATTTTTCTTCTGTCGCGACGACGATGGTGCCGACAGGTTGGGTGGTCTGATAGGGCACCACCTGGCGCATGAACTTGGGGTCGAGCCGCACGGTCTTCGCGCGCAATTGCAGCCCATTGCGCGGGGTGCCATCGCTCAGCGTCATGCCCGGCGGCGGCGCAAACAGGAACTTGGCAGCCGATTGGGCCAGATCGACCGAGCCCAACAGGGCAAGCAGAACCGCAGCACCGCTCAGCGCGGCGCGAGACGAACGCAGCATGTTCAACACTCGTGGATGGTGGAGCCCGGTTGGGCGACTGGGACAAGTTATTGAGCATAATGAGAAACGGCCGGTGAAGCGGCGTGGTTAAGGATGGGTTGCGGGTATTCACGGGGCACCCCTTTCCTTCTCCCACAGGGGGAGAAGGCAAGCGGGCGATCGCTCCCTAAAGCAGCACCTGGCCATCATCGGTATCACCGAGGTCCGCCGGCAACTGCCAGCCACTGGGGATCAAGCGTCCCAAAGCGGATGAAACATGGCTCACCGTGAACGGCTTGGTCAGCACCTCATTGGCCCCAAGCTCCCGCGCCTTGGCGATGGTCTCTCGATGCGGATAGGCGGTGATCATGATCACCGGTAGCCGCCCATGATGCGAAAATCGCGGATCGCGGATCACTTCGAGCAGCGCCGCGCCGTTCATGTCCGGCATGTACCAGTCCATGAACATCACGTCGTAGCGTTGCGCGAGGATCGCACCGACGGCCGCGGCACCACTGCCCAGCTCATCGATATTGCCGAGGCCGAGCTTGCGCAGGGTTGTCGCGGTGGCAACGCGCGCATACGCATTGTCGTCGACAACCAGCGCCTTGAGGCGACTCGGAACGATCACGGATTTTTGCCCCCCAACGGCTGGGCACAACTATTGATGGGGAAGCCTTTATGTCAATTGCGACCGAACAGCGCCGCTGCAGCTGGGCGGGCTCCGATGCCCTGTACCAGGACTATCACGACAACGAATGGGGCCGCCCGGTCACCGATGACAACCGCCTGTTCGAAAAGCTTTGCCTCGAAGGCTTTCAGTCCGGCCTCTCCTGGCTGACCATCCTGCGCAAGCGCGAGAACTTCCGTGCTGCCTTTGTCGGCTTCGAGATTTCGCGCGTCGCCGAAATGGGCGATGCGGACATCGAGCGCCTTGTCCTCGATGCCGGCATCATCCGCCACCGCGGCAAGATCGCCTCGACCATCAACAATGCCAGGCACGCGCTGGCTATCCAGCGCGAGTTTGGTTCGCTCGCCGCCTATATCTGGCAGTTCGAGCCCCGCCGCAGCCCGGACGCACCGGGCGCGATCCCCGCCGAAACCGAAGCCTCCAAGGCAATGAGCAAAGACCTCAAGAAACGCGGCTTCTCCTTCGTCGGCCCCACCACCTGCTACGCCTTCATGCAGGCCATGGGGCTGGTGAACGATCACACTGAGCAGTGCTTTTGCAGGGGTGATGCAGAAGCCGCGCGGGCGGCGCTGGTGGTGCCGGTGGCGGTGCCGAAAGGGCGGTGATTTGGCGTCGTCGGCGCCAGCGCTCGCGGTGGTTCCCTTCCCCCCTTGAGGGGGAAGGTGGCGCGCAGCGCCGGATGAGGGGTGTCGCAACACCTTGGTGTTGCGCGATCCGAGCGTAGCGAGGAGCGGTCCTTGCGGAGGAGAGAACCCCTCATCGGCCTTCGGCCACCTTCTCCCACAAGGGGAGAAGGCAACCGAGAGGCCAGCGCCAGGCACCTAAGGCCGCTGCATCAGCATCGCCATCATGTGCAGCCGGGTGGTTTGGCCAACCGTCGGCACGCCCTTGTCGGGCGGCTTGCTGGCGTCCTTCGGCGGGAGTGTTTTCTTGCGTCGTCGCAATGGCGTCATGGCTCTCAAAATCTGGACAAGCATTCTCGTTTCCGGACGCGTCGCGTGCCGGCTCCTTGTTTGATTCAAACGGGTGTGGCGGCCCTGCCGCAGAGGGCAGGGCGCCTTAAGTTACTGGTGGTCCCAGTATTTGCTCCCCGGCATTTCGGGCGGCAGCCCGAGATCCTGCCGGAGATGCGGCGGCACAGGCGGCGATTTGCCCCGTCGCACCGGCCGCAGCGCGCGCCGGAGCAGGGCCCTGGCGCGTAACGTGGCAAGCAGCAGCTGCAGCTTGCCGAAAACGCCCTTCGGCTGGCGAGCGTCGTAGAAATGAACGGGGCGCGTTTCCGCCCGGCCTTTGAGGTCGAGAGTCATGATGGCGATCCGGGCACACGCCCGGTCCTCTGATGATGAGTCGGTTGGGGGACCCGCGGATCGCCGGATGCGCAAAAGCATCCGCCGCCGAGGGCCGGTTCAGGTTTGGACTAGGGTGTTGAAGAGCCGGTCAGGCTGCCCAAAACGGGCAAAACGTCAGTGGTGACGAGGACCGGTTCGATAGGCGCCTGAGCCACAGAGGGCGGTGAACTGATTCATGCTTCGCCTCCTTGGTTGGCGTTGACGAAGCGGTGATAGCTGAGGTCGCCCGACTCGCCAACCCCGCATGCGACGGCCTGTCGCACCTTGGCTGGAACTGTTGCCATTTCGACACAGGGCGCAGCAAGCGCGGCCCCGCGAGCCTAGTATGAGCGCTTGGCTTGAGTCACGGGGGGCTTTCCGTTACGAGACAACCAAGATTCCGGGCACCCACCGACAGCAGATCATGACCGAGAAAAAGAAGCTCATCGCGCCCAAACTGCCGCGCGGCTTCGAAGACCGCCTGCCCGCAGAGATTGCGGCCGTTGACGAGATGGTGCGCAAGATCCGCACTGTCTACGAACGCTATGGCTTTGACCCGGTGGAAACACCGCTGTTCGAATATACCGAAACGCTGGGAAAGTTCCTGCCCGATACCGACCGGCCCAACGCTGGCGTGTTCTCGCTGCAGGACGATGACGAGAGCTGGCTCAGCCTCCGCTACGACCTCACCGCACCGCTCGCCCGCCACTTCGCCGAGCACTTCAACGACCTGCCCAAGCCCTATCGCAGCTATCGCGCCGGCTACGTCTTCCGTAACGAAAAGCCCGGCCCCGGCCGCTTCCGCCAGTTCATGCAGTTCGATGCCGACACGGTTGGCGCCGCCGGCCCGGAAGCGGACGCCGAAATGTGCATGATGATGGCGGATACCATGGACGCGCTCGGCCTGGCCGGGAAGTACGTGGTGAAGGTCAGCAACCGCAAAGTCTGGGACGGCGCGTTTAACCTGCTCGGCGTTTCAGTCGATCAACGCATGACGGTTTTGCGCGCCATCGACAAGTTTGACCGACTTGGGCTGGACGGTGTCACCGAACTGCTGGGTGAAGGACGAACCGACGAGAGCGGCGACCGAACAGCCGGTGCTCGACTGGACAAAGCGTCTATCGGCCACATAGTCGACCTTTTGACACCGAAGAGCCTCGATGGCTGGGCCGCTGGCGAGGCAGCATCGTCGACGCCCTCGCGGGACCAGCTTTTCGCTCTGGAGCGCAGCGCCATATATGGCGTCGACCCTACCTTCACGGCCGGCGTTGACGAGTTGAAGGCGATGTCTTCGCTGTACGGCTCGGCAGGATTTGCTGACGGTAGAATAGTGATCGACCCCTCCGTCGTCCGCGGCCTCGAATATTACACCGGCCCGGTCTTCGAGATCGAACTGACCTTCAAGGTCCAGAACGAAAAGGGCCAGGACGTGGTGTTCGGCTCGGTCGGCGGCGGTGGCCGCTATGATGGGCTGGTAAGCCGCTTCCGCTCCGAGCCGGTGCCGGCAACCGGCTTTTCGATCGGCGTCTCCCGCCTCGCCAATGCGCTGAAGCTCACCGGCAATCTCGGCGCCGAGGAGCCAATTGGCCCCGTCGTCGTGCTGGTGATGGATAAGGAGCAGACCGCGCGCTACCAGGAGATCACCTCGCGCCTGCGCAAGGCCGGCATCCGCGCCGAAATGTTCATGGGCAACACCAAGAATTTCGGCAAGCAGGTCGCCTATGCCGATAAGCGCAACTCGCCTGCCGTGATCATCGAGGGCAGCCAGGAGCGCGAGCAGGGGATCGTGCAGATCAAGGACCTGATCGCCGGCAAGGAAGCCGCCAAGGCGATCTCCGACAATGCCGAGTGGAAGGCCGAGCGGCCCGGCCAGTTCGAATGCGCCGATGCCGATATCGTCGAAAAGATCTCGGCGCTCCCGGCCGTCCGTGCCTATCTGGATCGTACCAAGTGAAATCAGCCTCGGAACGCTACGCAGCGCTGGTGAGACTGGTCGAGTCACGCACCGTGACCCGCGCCCAGCCCGCCTTGCTGTTGCCGGCGGGTCCGTATTTCGATCTGGCAGGCGAGGAGTTCGGGCGCAACCTCTTGCTCACCACCACCAATAACGGCACCGAATATTGCCTGAGGCCCGATTTCACCCTGCCCATCGCGCAGGCCTATATCGAGGACGGGCTGATCGGTGCTCCGGCGGCGTTCACCTATCTCGGCCCGATCTTCCGCCAGCAGAGCTCGACCCCCGTCGAGTTCGAGCAGGCGGGGCTCGAACTGCTTGGCCATGCCGATGCCGATGCGGCGCTCGACCAGGTGCTGACTTTCGCCCGCTGGGCCCTCGCCATTTACGACATCACCGCGCCGCAGGTGCGGCTGGGTGGTGTGGGGCTGTTCGAGTCCTTCCTCGAAGCGTCCGGTGTGCCGCCCGCTTGGCGCGCCCGCATCCGCCACCGCTTCGGCCACCCCGAAGCGCTGCAGCGCCTGATGGATCGCCTCGCCAACCCCGAGGAACGCGTCCACGGCCCGGTGCCCGATAGCCGCGACACCGTGATCGAGATCGTCACCGACGCCATGCTCTCGGGCGGCCTCAGCCTCATCGGCAGCCGCACGCCCGAAGAGATTGCCGACCGCTATCTCGAAAAGCAGGCGCTCGACGCCGCCCCGATCCCGCCCGAGACCGTGGCGCTGCTGCAGAACTACCTGTCGATCTCCGAAAGCGCCGAAACCGCCTTCGAGCGCATCGCCATGCTTTGCAACGATGCCGGGTTCGATTTCAACGAGCCGATCTACAAGGTGCGCAACCACGCGGCCGCCCTCGCGGCGCTGTCGCCCAATGCCGATGTCATCTTCGATGCGGCCTTCTCGCCGCGCCTCGACTATTACACCGGCATCGTCTTCGAAATGACCGGCCGCGATGGTGAAGTGCTGGCCTCGGGCGGCGAGTATGACCGCATGCTCGAGCGGCTCGGCGCGCCCGAACCGGTCAATGCCTCAGGCTGCGCCCTCTGGGTCGATCGCCTCGAACGGGAGGCTGCCGAATGAGCCCCACACTGCCCGGCGGGCTGACCCTCGCCGTCCCCTCAAAGGGGCGTCTCGAAGAGATGACCCGCAAGTCCTTCTCCTCCTCGCGGCTGACCATCGCCCGCCCCGGCGGCGCGCGCAGCTATATCGGCTCGATCAAGAACCAGCCGCAGGTGACGGTGCGCTTTTACCCAGCTGCCGAGATCGCGCGCGAGCTGATCCTCGGCGGTGTCGATATCGGCGTCACCGGCTCCGACCTCATCCATGAAGCGTCCGAAAACGGCGAGGAGAACGTGCTGTTCGTCCGCGGCCTCGGCTTTGGCGAGGCCAACGTGGTGGTCTGCGTGCCTGATTCCTGGATCGACGTGCAGCAGATGAGCGATCTCGCCGACGTCGCCTCCGATTTCCGCGCCCGCCACGGCCGCTGGCTCAGGGTGGCGACCAAATATGTCAACCTGACCCGCCGCCACTTCGCCAAATATGGCATCGCCGAATACCGCATCGTCGAAAGCGCCGGCGCCACCGAAGCCGCACCCGCTTCGGGCTCGGCTGACCTTATCGTCGATATCACCTCGTCCGGCTCTACCCTTGCCGCTAACCAGCTTCGCGTGCTGGAAGACGGGCTGATCATGCGCTCCGAGGCCAACCTCATCGTCTCCCGCACCGCCGATTGGACCCCGCTGCGCAAGGCCCAGCTCGAAGCGCTGCTCTCCATCATGGGCGGGGTACCGCCGGGGATTTCGACGCTGCTCTAGCTCTTTTTGGGCTTGAAGACGACGAAGTGGGCTAGGCTGTAATTGACGACCATACCCACTGCCGTTCCGGCGGCCAGCCCCAGATAGGGCATCACGCCGTCGCGCCCGAGCACCGCCACGACGCTGCTATAGACGCCGTAGTTGAGTACGCCACCAAGTAGCATCGACGCGAAATATCGGCCTAACTCGCCCACCAGACTGTGGCGCCCCGTGCGGTCGGCGAAGGCAAAGTTGCGGTTGACCAGCCATGTGGTGACCACCGCAGCAAAAAACGAGCAGAGCCGCCCCAGGTATGGCCCTAACGGCCCCATGAGCAGTGTCAGCACCCCCACATCCACGGCAAAGCCTGTCGCGCCGGCAACCGCAAAGTGGAGAAGATGGACGATCTTGGCCTTCATTTGCGCTCGCGCGGCGCCGGGTGCGCCAGGTAGACCAACCGCTTGGCCTCGCTGCGGCCGGTGACGACGCCATCGAGGATCACCGCGCAGGTCGCGGCCAACGCCGCGCCGAGCATGATCACCGCCGCCGCCACCGCAGTGGGCAGGCGCGGCACGAGACCGGTCTCAAAAAACTCGATCACCACCGGCAGCCCGACCATGATCGACAGCACCACGCCCGCCGCCGCCAGCGTCAGATAGAACGTGCGCGGCCGTTCCAGCATATAGAGCTTCACGATGGTCTTGAGGATGCGAAACCCATCGCGCCAGGTCGTGAGCTTGCTTTCGGTCCCCTCCGCCCGCTCGCCATAGGCCGTATCGATCTCGCCATAAGGCGCGCGCAGCGTCAGTGCATGCACGGTGAGTTCGGTTTCGATTTCGAAGCCCTTCGAGAGGGCGGGGAAGGATTTGACGTAGCGTCTGGAAAAGGCCCGGTACCCTGACAACATGTCGGTGAACCCTTCGCCGAAGATCCGCGCCACCGCGCCAGTCAGCACGCGATTGCCCGCGCGATGTCCGAACCGATACTCAGCGCCAGCATCGGTCGCGACGCGGCGCCCCACTACCATGTCGAGCCCGCTATCGAGCACCAGGTCGATCATCGGGCGCGCCGCGGCCGCATCATATGTGCCGTCACCATCCGCCATCAGGTAGATATCGGCGTCGACATCGGCAAACATGCGACGCACCACATTGCCCTTGCCGCGGATGGCGACATTGAGCACCTGCGCACCCGCCGCGCGCGCCGCCTCGGCGGTGCCATCGGTCGAGGCATTGTCGAAAACGTAGACGCTAGCCTCGGGCAGGGCGGCGCGAAACCCGGCGACAACCGGGCCGATCGCCGCCACCTCGTTGTAGCAGGGCAGGATCACTGCGATGCTGTTGCCTCGGTATCCCGCCATTGCCTCATCCAGATATTCTCGCGCGGCAATGCTAGCGGGGGAACCTTCCGAAATGGTAACGGGGGGCGCAGTTCCGCGCGGTGTGCCCGATATGACCTTCGATCTGACCGTTCTTTTCGCCCTTGCTGGTGTGGGCGTAGTGGCCGGCTTTGTCGATGCCATCGCCGGCGGGGGCGGGTTGATCACCGTGCCGGTGCTGCTCTCGGTCGGCATCCCACCCGTCGCCGCCTTTGGCACCAACAAGCTGCAATCGGTGGTCGGCACCGCCATCGCCGCGACGACCTACTGGCGCAAGGGCTTCGTGGCGCTCAAGGCGCTGTCCTTCGCCATCCCTGCGACATTTGTTGGGGCGGTGCTGGGCGCCTGGGCGGTGAAGTCCATGGACACCAGCCTTCTCAACTATGCTGTTCCCGTCGCGCTGATCGGCATCGCCCTCTACTTCACCTTCGCCCCAAAACTCAGCGACGCGGACCGGCACGCCCGTCTGCAATTCGCGGTCTTTGCGCCGGTGATGGGATTTCTGATCGGGTTCTACGACGGCATTTTCGGGCCCGGCACCGGCTCATTCCTAGCCATGGGTTTCGTCACCCTGTTCGGGCTCGGCCTCACCCGCGCTTCGGGCAATACCAAATTCCTCAACCTCACCTCCAACCTCGGCGCGCTGGCGGTGTTCATTCCCTCCGGCGATATCATCTGGCCGGTGGCCATCGTCATGGCCCTGGGCCAGGTCGCCGGTGGCTACCTCGGCGCGATGACCGGCATCCGCTTCGGCGCCAAGTTGATCCGCCCACTTGTGGTCGTGGTCTCAATCATCCTGGCGCTGCGATTGCTGGTGTTCAGGTAGGGAGCAGGGGACTCTTACTCGATCAGTTCCTTGCGCACCGCCGAAGCAATAAACGCCGACCGCGTCTGCTTCCGCTGCCGCGCCGCAGAATCGATGGCCTCGAGGAGGCCAAGGTCGAGCGACACATTGATGCGGGTGGTCGAACCGAGATCACGGACGAGCGGGATCAGGGCAACCATCGCGCCCACTCTGTCTTCCTCAAACTCTGGGTCAGCCGCGATTTCATCGGCATTTCTAGCGTCCGGAATATCCTCGCCGTCGGCAAGCATGCCACGGACATGAAACGCCAATGCATCGCTGGCGCTCTCCAAAACCGCCTCCAGCGTATCCTCCGCAGCAATGCATCCAGGGAAATCCGGGAAGCTCACGCCGTAAATGGAGTCCGGGTCTTTGTGCACAAATGCAACATAGCGCATGGTTTAGTCGGCCTTCTTGAGCCATCCGGCTTGCCTGTAGATGGACCGCACCGTCCCGACTGAAATGTCCTTGCGGGGATGCGGCACCGTCACCCTGCCGGGGCGACTAGGGTGACGGAACTGGTGGTGGCTTCCGCTCACCTCAACCAACTGCCAGCCATCGGCTTCCAGCAATCGTATCAACTTGCGACTTTCACGCTCCACCAGAGCCTCCGTGTAATATAATACACACGAACGGATGCCGCAAGTATGACGGCCTCGGAAGGGACTTGTACTAGGTTCGTCGCCAAGGAAAACGGCGCGGGGGTTGCCCACCGCGCCGTCTTCAAAGTCCGTGACTGGGAAGTCGGGACTGAGTTTGTGAGAGCCGGACTTCTTAGAAGTCCATGCCGCCCATGCCACCCATGCCGCCGCCACCGCCGCCGCCCATCTGGGGCGCCGGGTCCTTCGGCGAGTCAGCAATCATGGCTTCCGTGGTGATCAGCAGCGAAGCGACCGAAGCCGCGTCCTGGAGGGCGGTGCGAACCACCTTCACCGGGTCGATGATGCCCATCTTGATCATGTCGCCATAGGTCGACGTCTGAGCGTCGTACCCGAAGGTCAGCGACTCGTTCTCGAGGATCTTGCCGACCACGACCGAGCCTTCATCGCCAGCATTGTTGGCGATCTGGCGGACGGGTTCCTGCAGTGCGCGCTTGACGAGGTTCACACCGGCCTGCTGGTCGGCATTGGCGCCCTTGACCTGCAGGTTTGCCGAAGCGCGGAGCAGTGCAACGCCGCCGCCCGGAACGATACCTTCTTCAACCGCAGCGCGGGTGGCGTTCAGGGCGTCGTCGACGCGATCCTTGCGCTCCTTCACTTCGACTTCGGTGGCACCGCCAACCTTGATCACCGCAACGCCGCCGGCGAGCTTGGCCAGGCGTTCTTGCAGCTTTTCCTTGTCGTAGTCAGAGGTGGTTTCCTCGATCTGCGACTTGATCTGGGCAACACGGCCTTCGATGTCGGACTTCTGCCCGGCGCCATCGATGATCGTGGTGTTTTCCTTGGTGATCTCAACGCGCTTGGCAGTGCCGAGCATGTCGAGGGTCACGTTCTCGAGCTTGATGCCGAGGTCTTCCGAGATCACCTGGCCGCCGGTGAGGATCGCGATATCCTCGAGCATGGCCTTGCGACGATCGCCAAAGCCCGGGGCCTTGACGGCAGCAACCTTGAGGCCACCGCGGAGACGGTTCACCACCAGCGTGGCCAGAGCCTCGCCTTCGATGTCTTCGGCAATGATCAGCAGCGGGCGCTGCGACTGCACGACCGCTTCGAGGATCGGCAGCATGGCCTGGAGGTTCGAGAGCTTCTTCTCGTGCAAGAGGATCACCGGATCTTCGAGCGCGGCGACCATCTTTTCGGGGTTGGTCACGAAGTAAGCCGACAGATACCCGCGGTCAAACTGCATGCCCTCGACGACTTCGAGCGTCGATTCGGTGGTCTTGGCTTCCTCGACGGTGATCACACCCTCGTTGCCAACGCGCTGCATGGCTTCTGCAATATCGTCGCCGATCTGCTTTTCGCCGTTTGCCGAGATCGTTCCGACCTGGGCCACTTCAGCCGAGGAGGTGATCTTGGTGGCGCGCGCCTTGAGGTTCTCGACGACTTCAGCAACGGCGAGATCGATACCGCGCTTGAGATCCATCGGGTTCATCCCGGCGGCAACGAGCTTGACGCCCTCGTTGACGATCGACTGAGCCAGAACGGTGGCAGTGGTGGTGCCGTCGCCGGCAACGTCGTTGGTCTTGGACGCGACCGAACGCACCATCTGGGCGCCCATGTTTTCGAACTTGTCTTCAAGTTCGATTTCCTTGGCAACCGTCACGCCGTCCTTGGTGATGCGCGGGGCACCGAACGACTTGTCGATGACCACGTTGCGGCCCTTGGGACCGAGCGTGACCTTGACGGCATTGGCAAGAATGTTGACGCCACGGACCATCTTGTCGCGGGCATCGGTAGAGAAACGTACGTCTTTCGCAGCCATGTGAGGCGCTCCTTACGAAGGTGAAATGGGCAAAGAAAGCGAGGCGGATGCCTTAGCTCTCGATCACGCCCATGATGTCGGATTCTTTCATGATCAGCAGGTCTTTGCCGTTGAGCTTGACCTCAGTGCCGCTCCACTTGCCGAACAGGATCCGGTCGCCGACCTTGACGTCGGGCGTGATGATCTTGCCAGCATCGTCGCGCGCGCCGGGGCCGACGGCCTCGACCACACCCTCGGAGGGCTTTTCCTTGGCAGTGTCAGGAATGATGATGCCGCCAGCTGTCTTTTCTTCGCTGTCGACGCGCCGGACGACCACGCGGTCGTGCAGGGGACGGAAAGCCATGTTTGCTCCTCAAAGAACTTTGTGAACTTGCGCAGTTAGCACTCACCTCGTGCGAGTGCTAACAGCTGGCGGGGATATAGGGGCGGCCCTTTTCCAAGTCAAGATCACGGGCTCTTGCGTGGTCCGTGATCGTCCGCGGCGCGTACCAACATGCCATTGCACAAAAAGGATTGCCCGTGCCACGCCAGTGCCTCGACAAGAATATCAAGATTTCCCCGGCCGACGGGCGTGTCAGCGTCATCTTCGACGGTCGGGTCATCGCCACCTCGACGCGGGCTTTGGCCCTCGACGAACCGGGCGCTCCCCTCCGCATCTATATTCCGCGCGACGATGTTGAAGCCGATGTGCTGGCCAACTCGGCGACCCAAACCACATGCCCTTACAAGGGCGAGGCGTCGTACCACACGCTGAAGTCTGCCGCTGCCGAGGCGAGGGACGCGGTGTGGTACTATCCCGATCCGTGCCCGCTGGTGGCGCCAATCGCCGACCACCTGGCATTCTGGGGCAACCAGATCCGTTACGAGACCGCCGCAGCCTGATTTCCGGGAACCGAACGCGCACCGCACTTGCGGTTTAGGGGCGCGGCGCGATATTGGGCGCCGCAGCCCATTGCATCCGGACCCGTTTCCCCGTGACCATCGAGTTCGACAAGCCCATCGCCGCGCACGAGACCTGGAACGCGCCCACGCTTGCCGTGATCGTGCCGAGCTACAACGAGCGCGAAAACGTGGCGCTGCTCTACGACAAGGTGACCACCGCGCTGGGCGACACGGTCTTCGAGTTCATCGTCGTCGATGACAACTCGCCCGATGGCACGGCCACAGTGGTAAGGGACATGGCGCAGCGCCACGCCAATGTGCGCTGCATCCGCCGCATCGGCCGTCGCGGTCTTTCCTCTGCGGTGATCGAAGGCATCCTTGCGAGCACGGCTCCCTATTTTGCCGTCATCGACGCCGATCTCCAGCACGACGAACGCATCCTGCCCGAAATGCTGGCCAAAGCAATCGCGTCCGACGATATCGTCGTCGGCACCCGCTATGGTGGCGAAGGCAGCGTCGGGGCAGGGCTCTCCAAAACCCGCGAGGCCGGCAGCCGCTTTGCGACGAGGCTCTCGGGGCTCCTGACCGGCAGGGCGCTGAGCGACCCGATGAGCGGCTTCTTTGTCATGCGCCGCGCCGTGTTTGACGAAGTGGCGCCGGCGCTCAGCGACGACGGCTTCAAGATCCTGCTCGATATCATCGCTTCGGCCGGCCGCCATGGCGGCCACGGCAAGCCGCTGAGCATCAGCGAGGTGCCCTACACCTTCCGCCCCCGCCACGCAGGCGAGAGCAAGATGAGCTCGATCGTCGTGGTGCAGTTCCTCGGGCTGATTGTATCGAAGCTCTCCCGCGGCCTGATCCCGACCAGCTTCCTGCTCTTTGGTCTCGTCGGTGGTTTCGGTGTCATCGTCCACATGGCAACGCTCTGGTTCGCCCACGAGGTGCTGGGCCAGAACTTCGTCTGGGGCCAGGTGCTGGCGACATTGGTTGCCATGACCTTCAATTTCATGGTCAACAACGAGCTGACCTATGCCAACAAGAAGCTGAGGGGCTGGCGATACCTCACCGGGCTTCTTACCTTCTATGCCGTCTGCTCGATCGGCGCGCTCGCCAACGTATCGGTTGCGAGCTGGATTTACGCCTTTGATGGCCAGTTCTACATGGCTGGCTTGCTCGGCGTTCTCATGAGCGTTGTCTTCAACTATTCCGTTACAAGGGTATTCACATGGCGCTGACAGAACTCGAGATCAAACTGCGTCGCACCGGCGGCAGCGGTCCCAACAGCCAGTGGACCTGGGAACTGGTCGATGCCGCCGGCAAGGTGCAGAAGTCCGGCTCCGCGCTGGGCGAAGAGCACAAGGCGTTTGCTACTGCCAAGAAGGCGCGCGAGAAGCTCGCCAAGGCTTAACTGGAGAAGGCCTGATTGTGGTAAGCGGCGTCCGCTTCAGGCGGCGCCGCGCCGTTCGTCCATCTCGGCCCAGGCCTGCCGCTTGCGGTAGATCGTCGATGGGCTGAGTTCCAACGCTGCAGCGGCCAGCGCCACATTGCCGGCAAAGCTGGCAATCGCTTCCTCGATGATCCGCTGCTCCTGCTGCCACATCGGCAGTACGGTGGGCTTTCGGCTGGGGCTTGCGTGGCTGACCTCGGCCGTTCCTGTATCGAGGTCGGCCGTCTGCACCATCTCGGCAGTCACTTCACTGCCTGCGTGCATCACCACCACCCGCTGCATCAGGTCGCGCAATTGCCGCACATTGCCCGGCCAGTCGCGCGCGTTGAGCAGCGTTGCGGCGTCGGGAGCGAGCCCGGTGAAAGTCTTGTGCTCGGCCTTCGAGAACTCGGCGAGGAAATGCCGGGCCAGCACCTGAACATCGCCCGCGCGTTGCCGCAGCGGCGGCAGGTGTACGGGGAGGACGTGCAGCCGGTAGAACAGGTCCTCGCGGAACCGCTTCTCGCTGATCAGGTGCATCGGGTTGTGCCGCGTCGCGCAGATGACGCGCACATCGGCCCGCCGCATCGCGCTCTCACCGACGCGCGTCAGCGTTCCTGACTGGAGGAAGCGCAGTAGCTTGCCCTGGAGGCTGAGGTCGAGTTCGCCGATTTCGTCGAGAAACAGCGTGCCGCCATCGGCCAGTTCCGCCGCCCCCTTGCGATCTTCCCGTGCGCCGGTGGTGGCGCCGCGGGTAACGCCGAAGAGTTCTGCTTCCATCTGCTCGCGCGGAATGGCGCGGCAACGGAGGGTGACGAGGCGGTTCTGCGACCGGGAGCCGAGTTCGTGCAATGCCTCCGCGCAAAGGTCCTTGCCGGTGCCGCTTTCCCCGGTGATGAACACCGGCGCCGTGGCTGTGGCAACGCGTTCGATCTGCTCGAACACCACCTGAATCTGGCTCGACGTGCCAACGAAACCGGCAAAGCGGCCATCTGCATCGGGCAATGCCACGTCAGAGGCGAGCGTCTGCGACTTGCCGTGCCGCTGCGCCAGTTCGGTGATGCGCGTCGCGACGGCACGTCCGCTCACCGGCCGCACCATATAGTCATGCGCACCCGCCCGCATCGCCGCCATCGTCGCCGAAACCGAGGCACCGTCCGACAGCGCAATCACCAACGCACCCGCCGCGAGCTTCACCAGCCGGGCTACTGCCTCTTCGGCCTCGGCGCAAAGATCAGTGAGGGCGATGAGGTCGAGCAGCACCACGTCAAAAGCATCGGCACGCAGCAGTTCGGAAGCGCGGCGGCCATTTTCCGCGCGCAGCAGGTCCAGCCCGGCACGCATGCTGGCGAGGAGGCCTGCCGCCATGGCGTCACCGCTCGCGACATCACTGTCGACGAGGAGAATGCGGGCGGCAGGGAGAGTACCGTGTCCGGTACGAGACATGGAGGGGCCTCAGGCGCAGATCGTGCTGAACGGAGTGTTGACGAACTGGGTAAACAATCCGTTCCTATCGGCTTGTTTTCTCACGCAAGGTGCTCCTCCCGCCACAATTCATCCCTGCGCCGTCCCCTGCGAAAACGGCCCAGCGGCTTCCTGCGCCACCCCGCCAATGCTATGACAAATTGCGCCGAATCCCGTCGTCCCCGAGAAAGCTCCGAGCCACGTGCAGGGCCTCGTCTACATCTTCATCGCTCTGGCTGCGCTCGGGGTCGCCGTCGCTGCCTATTTCGGGCTGACGTTTTCGCCCATCGAGGCGATTGTCACCGCACTCGCCTTCGGTTGCCTCGCCGTCATGCTGATGGAACGCAGCCTCCGCCAGCGCTCCGAAGCGCGGCTGGAGCGCGCCATCGAGGACTTGGCGCGCCTGCTCTCAACCGACGCGAAAGCCGGGCAGGTGCTGAGCCAGCGGGTGAATGCCATCACCGATACCAATGTCGGCAGCCGGCTTGAGGGCATCGAGGCCGATATCTCGGTGCTGGGCACCGTCGTGCGGCAGGTGGCGGAGGCCGTTGCCGATATCGAGGAAGCGCGCCGCGCTGGCGATTTCCCCAAGCCGACGACGCTGGAGCCGTTCAGCGACGACGAGGAAGAGGAGGAAGATGACGGCATGCCCGAGCCCGTCATCTCCGAAACCGAACTGCGCGCCGCGCTGACCCAGAATCGTCTCGTCTTCCACATCGAGCCTATCGCGGCGCTGCCGCAGCGCCGTCCGCTCGGCTACGATCTGGTGCCGCGCCTGATGCAATCCGATGGCAGCCTCGCGGACGCGCCCGATTTCATGCCGCGCCGGGGTGGCGAGGATCTGGTGCGCCGCATCGAAGCTCTGGCACTGGAGGAGGCGGTGGTGATCACCCGCCGCTCGCGCACCGCCGGCCAGCCGATCCGCCTGTTCATGCCGCTGACCCGCGCCACCGTGCTCGACAAGCGCGCGCTCGAAGCCCTGATCTCGACGCTTGGCGCCAACCAGGCGATTGCCCCCTCGCTCGGCTTTTCCATCCCGCAGCCCGAGTGGAAACAGTTCGGGCCAACCGAAAAGCGGCAGCTGTTCGAAATCCGCAAATCCGGTGCCTGCTTCTCGCTCACGGATGCGACCTCGCTGCGGTTCGACTTTGCCGAACTCGAAGGCATGGGCTTCACCTCGGTCCGCTTTGATGCCACCCGCTTCCTCCGCCAGCCCACCAGCTTCACCGATTTCCACACTGCCGACATCGCGCCATATGCCAAGCGCTTCGATATCGATCTCTGCGCCACCGGCGTCATCGATGAGCAGCAGCTGCTGAGCCTTTTTGAAGACGGCATCGCCCAGGCGCAGGGGCCGCATATCGGCCGCGCCGGCCCGGTGCGCCCCGACCTGCTGGTCGAACGCACGCCCGTGGTCCCCGAGCGCCGCGTCGAAGCCCAGGCCCAGCCGCTCCGCTAGGTGTTACGTTCGCGAAAAGACTGATCTCGCACACACTGGCCGAACGGATTGGTTTCATAAATCGGCGCCATGCTTTAGGTCTGGCGCGGCTCGGGACTCAGGGCCGACCACCGTGACTAAGTGGAGAGTTTGAATGAAGGCGCTTGAAGGCCTGCGCGAGATTGCTGGCCGCTATGACGCGGTGCTCAGCGATGTCTGGGGCGTCGTCCACAACGGCATCGCCGCGCACCCCAGCGCCGTCGAAGCGCTCGTCGAGTTCCGCAAGGGTGGTGGCCGTGTCGTGCTTATAACCAATGCGCCGCGCCCCTCGCCGCCACTGATCGAAATGCTGGACCGCCTGGGCGTGCCTCGCGACGCCTACGACGCCATGGTCTCATCGGGCGATGCCACCCGCGCCATGCTCGAGCCCTATCGCGGCAAGACCATCCATTACGTCGGCCCGCCCGAGGAGAACGATTCCCTGTTCGAAGGGCTCGATATCACTCTCGGCTCCGCCGAAGCCGCGCACGCCGTGGTGGTCACAGATCTCGACCACGACGATGACACGCCCGATCTCTACAACGACCGCATAACGCTCTGGCTCTCGCGCAACTTGCCCCTGATCGCCGCCAACCCTGACCGCGTCGTCGAGCATGGCGACCGCCTGATCTATTGCGGCGGCGCGCTCGCTGATCTCTACGAGGCGCGAGGCGGCATGATCCTCATGGCGGGCAAACCCTATAAGCCGATCTACAGCGAAGCCCTCCGCCTCGCCGAAGCCGCTGCCGGGCACAAGCTCGATCGCTCGCGCATTCTCGCCATCGGCGACTCGGTCCGCACCGACGCCATCGGCGCTGCCGGCGCCGGGCTCGACCTGCTGTTCATCACCGGCTCGATCCACGCCGCCGAACTCGATGCCTTCGGCACACCCGATCCGGCTGCGATCAACGCGCTGGTGGGGCCGAGCGGCGCAAATCTGGCGGGGTTTATGCCCCGTCTCGCCTGGTAAAACTGCCCCTCACCCGCCCTTCGGGCACCCTCTCCCTCAAGGGGAGAGGGAAAACAGGGGGCGCGATCTCGCCTGTCTTCCCTCTCCCCTTGAGGGAGAGGGTGGCGCGAAGCGTCGGGTGAGGGGACGGGCGCGCGGGGCAGTCATGCGTAAGTAGCACTGCGGCAAACCTTGCACCCCGGCAGGTTTCTTGCCATTTAGCCTTCACACTCTCGGCGGGTAGAACTTTGTCCGGTTTCATCAGGCTCGCTGGCCTCGACCATGTGCCGCCCTCCCTCAAAGGGGCAATGGTCGCGATCGGCAATTTCGATGGCTGCCACCGCGGCCACCAGCATGTGTTCATGGCGCTGAAGGCGCGGGCGAAGGCGTTGGGTGTTCCGGCGCTGGTCCTGACGTTCGAACCGCACCCGCGCGATGTCTTCGCGCCCGAACCCTTCATGTTCCGCCTCACCTATGCCGACCAGAAGGCCAAGCTTGCTGAAGCCATGGGCCTCGACGGTATCGTCGTGATGCCCTTCTCACGCGCCTTCTCGCTGATCGAGGCCGAAGACTTCGTCACCCGCTTCCTGGTTGAGGCGCTTGCGGTGCGTGGCGTCTCGGTCGGGTCCGATTTCCATTTCGGCCACCAGCGCAAGGGCACCCCGGCCTTCCTCAAGGACGCCGGCACGCGTCACGGCTTCGAGGTCGATATTCTCGATCTCCTTGATGAAGGCGACGACCACATCTCGTCCTCCCGCATCCGCGGATTGCTCGGCGAAGGCGATGTCGTCGCCGCCAGCCACCTCCTCGGCTACCACTGGTTCCTCTCGGGCGAAGTGGTCCGTGGCGACCAGCGGGGCAGGGAACTTGGGTTCCCCACCGCCAACATCGCCTCCCCCACCGGCTTCGGGTTGAAGCAGGGCGTCTACGCAGTCCGCGCCCGCCTCGGCAATCGCCTCCTCGATGGCGTCGCGAGCTTCGGCAAACCGATGTTCAACAACGAGCGCCCGCCCTTCGAAACCTGGATCTTCGATTTCGACGAGATGATCTACGGCCAGACGCTGGAAGTGGTGCTGCTCGGCATGGTGCGCGGCCAGGTGAAGTTCGCCGGCCTCGACGAACTCATCGCCGCCGTCAACCGCGACGCCGCCCAGGCGCGGAAGTATCTGCAGACCACGGTGCCGGTTTCGGAACTCGACAAGAAGCTCGGCTTCTTCCGCTAGGCACCCCTCATCCGGCGCTACGCGCCACCTTCTCCCCGACGGGGAGAAGAATTCCGAAGCCTCCGCGAACACCCCTATTCCTTCTCCCCGTCGGGGAGAGGGTGGATCGGCCGAAGGCCGAGAGGGGTGAGGGGTGGGCCAATCGCTCCGAAGCCCCGCCACATTCCCGCTGGCACCGCGCCCCCTCGCTTGCTAAAAGCCCGGCAACTTTCAAATCCAGAGTTCTTGTCCGATGAACGATCTCCTCAAGAGTGGCGCCGAGACTGATTACAGCGCGACGCTCTTTCTGCCCGAGACGGAGTTCCCGATGCGCGGCGGTCTCCCCGACCGCGAGCCCGTGTGGCTGAAGCGCTGGGAAGATATGGATATCTACGGGCGCCAGCGCGCCAACGGGGCCAACAAGCCCAAGTTCACGCTGCACGATGGCCCCCCCTACGCCAACGGCAACATCCATATCGGCCACGCGCTCAACAAGATCCTCAAGGATCTGGTGAGCCGGTCCAAGACCATGCTCGGCTACAACTCGGCCTATGTGCCAGGCTGGGACTGCCATGGTCTCCCCATCGAATGGAAGATCGAGGAGCAGTACCGGGCCAAGGGCAAGGACAAGAACCAGGTCGAGATCAACGAATTCCGCGCCGAGTGCCGCACCTTTGCGCAGTACTGGGTCGATACGCAGCGCGAAGAGTTCAAGCGCCTCGGCGTCGTCGGCGACTGGTCCAACCCCTACCTGACCATGAGCTTTGACGCCGAAGCCCAGATCGCCCGCGAAATCATGAAGGTGGCCGCCTCGGGGCAGCTTTATCGCGGCAGCAAGCCGGTGATGTGGAGCGTGGTCGAGCGCACCGCGCTGGCCGAAGCCGAGATCGAGTACGCGGATTACGAGAGCGACACGATCTGGGTGAAGTTCCCCGTCGCAGTTTCATCTTTTGAAGGTGCCGCCTACGTGTCCGGGCCAGCATCTGTAGTTATCTGGACCACGACACCCTGGACCATCCCGGCCAACCGCGCGATCTCCTTCTCCAGCAAGATCGTCTACGGCCTGTATGAGGTCACCGCCGCGCCAGCTGACAACTGGGCAAAAGTTGGTGAGAAATACATCCTCGCTGACAAACTCGCCACTGAGGTCTTTGCAAAGGCCAAGGTGGAAACCTTCGTACGTTTGGCAGAGGTAGCGCCAGCCGATCTCTTCAGTATTGTCGCCGACCACCCCCTCGCGGGCCTCGCCGACGGCTACAATTTCCCCGTCCCCCTCCTCGATGGCGAACACGTCACCGACGACACCGGCACGGGCTTCGTCCACACCGCCCCCAGTCACGGTCTCGACGATTTCGAGGTCTGGATGAATTCGGGGCGCCTGCTCGAACAGCGCGGCATCGATACGCGCATCCCGTTCCCCGTGGACGACGCCGGCTACTACACCGCCGACGCCCCGGGCTTTGATGGCGCGCGTGTCATCGACGATGCCGGCAAGAAGGGCGACGCCAACAACCGCGTCATCGCGGCGCTGGCCGAGCGCGGCATGATGGTGGCGCGCGGCCGCGTCAAGCACCAGTACCCGCACTCGTGGCGCAGCAAAAAGCCGATCATCTATCGGAACACCCCGCAGTGGTTCGTCTACATGGACAGGCCAATTGGCGATGCTAGTACAAAGCCGGAAAGCATCGAGCGGCGGAAAGAAGACACACTTCGCAATCGCGCCCTTGCCGCGATCGATGCCACCAAGTTCTACCCCGCCGCCGGCCAGACCCGCCTGCGCTCGATGATCGCCGACCGGCCCGATTGGGTGCTGTCGCGCCAGCGCGCCTGGGGCGTCCCCATCGCGGTGTTCTACAACATCGCGACCAACACGATCCTCAAGGACGAAACGGTCAATCACCGCATCGCCGCCGCCTTCGAGGAAGAGGGCGCTGACGCCTGGTTCAAGCCCGGTGCCAAGGAACGCTTCCTCGGCAACGCCGTGCCCAACCCCGATGAGTGGCTGAAGATCGACGACATCCTCGATGTCTGGTTCGAAAGCGGCACCACGCACGCCTGGGTGCTGAAGAACCGCCAGAAATGGCCCGATCTCGAATTCCCAGCCGGCATGTATCTCGAAGGCAGCGACCAGCATCGCGGCTGGTTCCATTCCTCGCTGCTCGAAAGCTGCGCCACCAACGGCTACGCGCCCTATAAGAGCGTCTTGACGCACGGCTTCACCCTCGATGGCGAGGGCAAGAAAATGTCGAAATCGCTGGGCAATACCACCGCCCCGCAGGACGTCATCAAGCAATACGGCGCCGATATCCTCCGCCTCTGGGTCGCCTCGTCCGATTATTCGGATGACCTCCGCATCGGCAAGGAGATCATCAACTCGACCGTCGATAATTATCGGAAGCTCCGCAACACCGTCCGCTGGCTGCTCGGCAACCTCGCCCATGCCAACAAGGGCGAAGCGGTGGATACCCGCGATATGCCCGAGCTTGAGCGGCTGGTGCTGCACCGGCTGAAGGAGCTCGATGGCGTCGTCCGCGAGGCCTACGAGCAGTACGACTACAAGCGCATCGTCGCGGCGCTCGCCAACTTCATGAACATCGAACTCTCGGCGTTCTACTTCGATATCCGCAAGGACGCGCTCTACTGCGACCCGATCTCGGCCACCCGCCGCAAGGCGAGCCTGACTGTGCTCGACCACGTCTTTGACGCGCTGACCGCCTGGCTGGCCCCGATCCTTGTCTTCACCATGGAAGAGGCCTGGCTCGAACGGCACCCCGGCGACGATTCCTCGGTGCACCTGCGCGAGTTCCCGGTGCAGCCGGCCGATTGGCTCGACGCCGCGCTGGCTGACAAGTGGGAGAAGGTGCGCGAGGTGCGCAAGGTCGTCACCGGCGCCCTCGAAATCGCCCGCCGCGAAAAAATCATCGGCTCCTCGCTCGATGCCGCCCCAAAGGTGTTCATCACCGATGCAGCCCTCCTCGCCGCCGTCAGCGACATCGACCTCGCCGAGGTCTCGATCACTTCGGGCATCGAGATCATCGCCGGCGAAGGCCCAGCCGACGCGTTCCGGCTCGATGAGGTCAGGGGCGTTGCCGTGGTCTTCGAAAAGACCACCGGCATCCAATGCGCCCGCTCCCGCCGGTTCTTTGCTGCGAGCGAGATGGACACCGAGTTTCCGGAACTCTCCAAGCGCGATGGCGACGCCATGCGCGAACGCCGGGCGGCGGGGCTGTAGGGCGGTGTTCCTACCGCACGACCCCCACCGTCATTCCCTCCCCCCAAGGGGGAGGGAGGTCCGGCCCGAGTGTGCGGTCAGTTTTGCGATGACTTTTCAGTCGTCTCCCTCCCCCTTGAGGGGAGGGACAAAGGGTGGGGGTCGTGAGGACGCGCACACATGACCCGCCCCTATCTCCTCTCCTCCCTCCTCGCCGGCATCGCCGCGTTCGCGCTCGATCGCGGGCAGAAGTTCCTGCAGATCGAAAGCTTCGGCTGGAAGGGCGGTGAGTTCGTTCAGGTCACCGATTTCTTCAACTACGTGCTGGTCTGGAACCCGGGTATTTCCTACGGCCTGTTCGGCGAACTGCCGGTCTGGGCGCTGGGGCTCGTCGCTGCCATTGCCATTGTCGGCCTCGGCATCTGGTGGTGGCGCACGCCGGATCTGCTCGTCCGCTACGGGCTGATGCTCGCTATCGGCGGGGCGCTCTCCAATGCGCTCGATCGGCTGCTCTATGGCGCCGTTGCCGATTTCTTTCATTTTCACTGGCAGGATTACTCGTTCTACATCTTCAACATCGCCGATATGGCGATCACGTTCGGTGTGGTGTTGCTGATCCTCGACTTCCTCGGAATCGGGCGTCAGAAGGCCCCGCCGAAGCCGGTCTGATCGTATTGGCGCCTCAATCTGGCCTTACGTCGCTTCATGGTCTATAAGGCCGGCGCGACGGATCTGGCGCGGGGAATAAGGGAAGTCTCATGCTGAGTGGTTTGACCGGGCGGCGGCCCCATTTCAAAGCCGTAACCCGGGGCGCAATGCTGTCGATCGGCCTCGTGGTCGGCTTGGGACTGAGCGCCTGCACCACCGTCGAAGGCACCAATGCCCTTACCGATCCGGCGACCTTCGAGCGCGAAGTGATGAGCGAAACGCTGCGCGGCGTCGGCATGATCGACAAGGAAACCAAAAGCGAAGAAATCAACCGCCGCGGCCCGCTGGTCCTGCCCAAGGCTGGCGCTCCGCTGCCCGCGCCGCAGGACGCTGACCCCGCGGCTGCCCAGTTGCCCACCGATTCGGACAAGGTCACCGTCGATACGGCCAACCTCAGCCCCGAAGACCTGCAGCGCATCAAGAACGCGCGGGTCGTCGACGTCAATTCGAGCTCGGGTCGCCCGCTGACCCCCGCCGAAATCCAGAAACTCACTGCCAAGATGAAGCAGCCGGTCCTCAACAAGGGGCCGCGTCCGCTTTACTTCCCACCCGAGGAATACTTCACTACCGTCAAGGGCCAGGACACCGTGTGTCTGGCGCCCAACGGTGAACTGGTCCCGCTGACTGATAAGGCGTGCCCACCCTCGGTCCGCAAGGCCCTGGAAGCCCAGGCCAAGTAAACATCAACTCGAAGATGCGCCGCCCCTAAGGGTCACGCAGGAGTACTGCCATGTCTGATTTCTCCGCCACTGCAGCGGATGGCGATCGTCTCGCCAAGGTCATCGCCCGTTCGGGCCTCTGTTCCCGCCGCGATGCGGAAGGCTGGATCAAGGACGGTCGCGTCACCGTCAACGGCCGCAAGGTGCTGACCCCGGCTTTCAACGTTTCCGAAAAAGACAAGATCAAGGTCGATGGCGAGCCGCTGGCCGCGCGCCAGGGTACCCGCGTCTGGCTCTATCACAAGCCGCCTGGCCTCGTGGTCACCGAGAAGGACCCCGAGGGCCGCGACACTATTTTCGAGCATCTCCTCGAAAAGGGCCTGCCGCGCGTCGTCTCCATCGGCCGGCTCGATATCAACACCGAAGGCCTGCTGCTGCTCACCAACGATGGCGGCCTGAAGCGCGTTCTCGAACTGCCCGCCACCGGCTGGCTCCGCCGCTACCGCGTCCGCGCCTTCGGTGCCGTCACCCAGGCTCAGCTCGACGGCCTCAAGGACGGCATCGAGATCGAGGGCATCCAGTACGGCCCGATCGAAGCCATTCTCGAGCGCACCCAGGGCTCGAACGTCTGGATCGTGATGTCGCTGCGCGAAGGCAAGAACCGCGAGGTCAAGAACGTGCTCGGCGAGCTCGGCCTCCAGGTCAACCGCCTGATTCGCGTCAGCTTCGGCCCCTTCCAGCTCGGCGATCTGCCCGAAGGCGAAGTCGAAACCGTCAACGCGCGCGTCCTCCGCGACCAGCTCGGCAAGCGCCTCGCAGAGCTCTCGGGCGCCGATTTCGAGAGCGAAATGCCCGAGATCGCGCAGCTGAAGCAACGCGCTGCCAACCCCAAGCTTCGCGCCGCCGCTCCCGGCAAGGACCAGCCCAAAGCCTCACCCAGGAAGGGCGCCGACCGCCAGTTCCGCTTCGAGGACGACGACACCGCCGAGCGCAACCGCGAAATGCTCGAAGCCATGCCGCGCAAGGATCGTCCGGGCCGTTCCGACGGCCGCCCGGCCCGTGCCCCCAAGCCCGTGCTGCCCGACGATTCAAAGACCCGCAAGGTGTTCTTCGAGGATGGCACCGAAAAAGAGATCAAGGTGCGTCCGCCCCGCAAGGAGCGCGAGCGCGAGGATCCCGATGACCGGCCGGCCCGCAGCTTCGGCCGCCCCATCAACCCCGCCGACAAGCCCAAGCGCTCTTTCGGCGACAAGGGCCGCGCCGCCGCCGCCAACCGCACCCGCAGCGCCGAGGACAAGCCCCGCAGCTTTGGCGACAAGCCCTACGGCGACAAGAAGCCTTACGGCGACAAGAAACCCTATGGCGACAAGAAGCCTTACGGTGACAAGAAGCCCTATGGCGACAAGCCCCGTGGCCCGCGCCCCGAAGGCAGCGACCGGCCGCAGCGCACCTATGGCGACAAGCCTTATGGCACCCGTCCGCCGCGCGACGGTGGCGATCGTCCAGTGCGCGGCGGTAACGACAAGCCCTGGTCGGCACGTCCCGCCGGCGATGGCGCCGCTCGCCCCAGCCGCTCGTTCGGGGACAAGAAGCCTTACGCACCGCGCGGCGACGGCGGCGATCGTGCCGGCCGTTCCTTCGGCGACAAGAAGCCCTACGCGCCGCGTGGCGATGGCGGGGATCGTTCGCCGAAGTCGTTCGGTGACAAGAAGCCATACGCTCCCCGGGGTGATGGCAGCGCACGTCCGCCGCGTGAGGGTGGCGATCGTCCCGCCCGCGTCTTCGGCAGCAAAACCTATGGTGAAAAGCCCAAGCCTTATGCCGGCAAGCCCAGCACCAGCAGCCGCGGCCCCAAACCGTTCGGCAGCAAGCCTTCCGGAAGCAAGCCGGCGGGCGACAAGCCGCGCGGCCCCCGCAAACCGCGGCCCTAAGCCATGCGGATCGTTGCCGGCAAGTTCCGCGGCAAGGCGCTGCTCTCGCCCACCGACGAGAGCATCCGCCCCACCTCGGACCGGGCGCGCGAAGCGATGTTCAACATCCTTGCAAGCCGTATCGGGGTCAATCTCGACGGCCTCAAGGTGCTGGATCTCTTCGCCGGCACCGGTGCGCTCGGCCTTGAAGCGCTGTCACGCGGCGCCTCAGGCGCCGTCTTCGTCGATATCGGCGCAGAAGCCCGCGGCATCATCCGCGACCACATCGAAGCCTTCGGCGCCGGCGGCATCGCCAAACTCCTCCGCCGCGACGCCACCGAACTCGGCGTCGCCGGCACCATGGGCCCCTTCGACCTGGTCTTCCTCGACCCGCCCTACGGCAAAGGCCTCGGCGAAAAAGCCCTCGTCTCCCTCGCGGCGGGTAACTGGCTCGCCAAGGATGCGACGATTGTGCTGGAGGAGGGGGCAGAGGTCACCCTCGACTTGCCCCCCGGCTTCGAAGTCAACGACCGCCGCGAATACGGCGCCGCGGCTGTGCATTTCATCCAGCAGATCTAGGCGCCCCCTCCACCAGACTTCGTCTGGTCCCCCTCCCCCGTTTCACGGGTGAGGATCACTGTGGCACGATCTCCCCTGATCCTCCCCCGCGCAGCGGGGGAGGGGGACCGCCAAAGGCGGTGGAGGGGGCGGCCACACCCACCGAACCTACCGCGTCCGCCCGAACAGCCGCTCGATATCGCTCTTTTTGAGTTCCACATAAGTCGGCCGGCCGTGGATGCATTGGCCGGAATGCGGGGTGACTTCCATCTCCCGCAGCAGCGCGTTCATCTCCTCGACCTTCAGCCGCCGGCCTGAGCGCACTGAGCCATGACAGGCCATGCGGCCGATGATGGCGTCGAGCCGGTCGCCGAGCGCCGCCGTCGTCTCCCACTCGGCCAGCCCATCTGCCAGATCGCGCACCAGCCCATCGACATCGGCCTGTCCGAGCAGTGCCGGCGTCTCCCGCACCGCCACCGCCCGCGCCCCGAAGCGCTCGAGATGCAGCCCCAGCCGCTCCAGAGTTGGCGCCACCTCCTCGAGTCGGGCGCAATCGTCCTCCGGCAGCTCGATCACCACCGGGATCAGCTGCATCTGGCTCGCCACCGGTCCCGCCGCCAGCTGCGCCTTGAACCGCTCATAGACCAGCCGCTCATGGGCGGCGTGCTGATCCACCAGCAACAGGCTGTCGCCGCTTTGCGCCACGATGAAATTGTCAAACATCTGCGCCCGCGCCGTGCCCAGCGGATACTCGGCCGGCTCCACGTCAGCCGCGGGCGCGACCTCCGCCTCATATCGCGCACTCGGCTCCGCAAATTCCGCAAAGCGCCACGAGGCCTCAGCCGAGGATCCTCCCCCGCGAAGCGGGGGAGGGGGACCGCCGAAGGCGGTGGAGGGGGGCACCACGCCCGCGGCCATCCCCGCCCCAAACTCCGGCACCCGGAACGCCCCGACCACATCCTCAGCCACCGTCGACGCTGCGCGATACCCCGCCGCCCCCAGCGCATCGCCGATGGCGCGGATCACCGCCCCGCGCACCCCGCCCGGGTCGCGAAACCGCAGCTCCGCCTTGGCCGGATGCACATTCACATCCACCTCCGCCGGATCGACCGCAATGAACAGCGCAATCACCGGGAACCGGTCGCGGAACACGAAATCCGCATAGGCCGCCCGCACCGCCCCCACCAGCACCTTGTCACGCACCGAGCGGCCGTTGACGAAGAAATACTGGCTCAGCGAATTGGCCCGCGTATAGGTCGGCAACCCCGCGAGCCCCGTCACCACCAACCCATGCCGGATCGTCGCCAGCGGCACCGCGTTGGTCTCGAAATCCCCGCCCAGCACATCAGCGAGCCGCGCCCGCAGCGCGCCTTCGCCAAGATGCCCCGGCCAGTTCGACGCCGTCCGGTCAGCGCCATCGAGCACGATCTGCACATGCGGGTTGGCCATCGCAAGGCGCTTCACAATGTCGGTGATGGCGCCGGCTTCACTGCGCTCCGATTTGAGGAATTTCCGCCGCGCCGGCACATTGCCGAAGAGGTCGCGCACCTCGACAATGGTGCCCCGGTTCATCGGCACCGGCACCGGCGGCACCCTGAGGCCATGCCGCACAGCGAGCCGCAGCCCGCTCGCTGCGCCCTCGGTACGCGACGAAATCGTCAGCTCCGCCACCGAGCCGATTGAAGCCAATGCCTCGCCGCGAAACCCAAGCGTCCGGATATCATCTAGCCCGTCATCGGCAAGCTTGGAGGTCGCGTGCCGCTCGACCGACAGCAGCAGGTCGGCCGCGTCCATCCCCACGCCATCATCCTCGATGCGGATCAGGCTCTGCCCACCCCCCGCCGTCGTCACCGCAATCCGCGACGCACTGGCGTCGATGGCGTTTTCGACCAGCTCCTTCACCACGCTCGCAGGCCGCTCCACCACCTCGCCGGCGGCGATGCGGTTGATAAGGTCTTCGGGCAACTGGCGGATGGGCAAAACCGATTCTCCTTGGGGCGAGAGTATAGGGGAGGGGCCCCTGCCGAACATCCGGATTTCCGCGACCCTGTCATAAGGAAGTGGCCAAGCGCGGCTAGGAGCAGGGCACGACCCGCCCCGGAGCCCGCCCATGTCTGCCGCCCTCTCGCCTTCCCTCTTGCCCTTCTCGCGCACCCATAATCCCAAGCCCCCCGCGCATCTTGGCAGTCGCTACAATCTCGCGGGCGTCTTTCTGCCGGAGCCCGGCAACACCATCGTCTGCCACCTGCAGCCGGGCTCTGAGACCGAGGCGGCCCTGATCGACGCGCGGGCGCGCTACCTCGCCATGCCCGAGGCCAGCCAGCTCGCCTTCACCCCAATCTCGTCGCTCCACATGACCCTGTTCCAGGGCATCATCGAAGGCCGCCGCGCGCTGCCCTACTGGCCGGCAGACGTGCCCTTCGACACGTCTATTCCGGAGATGACCCGGATCTTTACCGACCGGCTGAAAACGCTCCAGCCCGCTCCCGCCTTCAACGTCACGGTCACCGAAGCGCTCCCCACCGGGCTGCACCTCGAAGGCGCCACCCACGCGGATCGCGCCGCCATCGCCGAGTGGCGCAATCGATTCGCCGATCTCCTTGGCTACCGCCATCCCGATCACGACAGCTACGTGCTGCACATCACCTTCGCCTACGTCATCGAGCGTTTCGACACCGCAGCGCTCGCCATTTGGCAAACCATGCTCGACGAGGTAGCAGTCGATATCCGCGCCCGCGCTCCTGTGCTGCAGCTCAGGCCGCCCGCCTTCTGCAGCTTTGATGACATGAACCATTTCGAAGAGCTGCTGGTCTTCCAGCCCGGCTGACAGCAACAGCGGAACCGGCTAGAGCAGGGGCGTGAACACCACCTCGCCCATGCACCACGCCCTGTCGCTTGCCGAAGCCGCCGCCGCCGGGGGCGAAGCCCCCGTTGGCGCGGTGATCGTCGAAGGCGACCGGGTGCTCGCGGCCGAGCGCAACCGCATGCGCGAACTCAACGATCCCACTGCCCATGCCGAATTCCTCGCTATCCGTGCTGCGCTCGCCGCACGAGGCACCGGCCGGCTTGATGGCTGCGATCTCTATGTCACGCTCGAGCCCTGCGCCATGTGCGCCGGCGCCATCGCCCACGTCCGCCTGCGCCGGGTCTACTATGGGGCAGCGGATCTCAAGGCCGGCGCCGTCGACCACGGCGTCCGCCTCTTCGAAAGCCCCAATTGCCACCACCACCCCGAGATCATCGCCGGACTGGGCGAGCGGCGCTCGGAAGAGCTGCTCAAGGCGTTTTTCGCCGAGCTGCGCTGATCTGAGTCGCTTCAAAGCAAGTCCCCCTCACCAAGCGCTTCGCGCCGACCTCTCCCCCAAAGGGAGAGGTAAGCTGTGGCACGATCGCGCCACCTCACCACCTCTCCCTCGGGGAGAGGTCGGTCCGAAGGACCGGCTGAGGGGGCCTTTTTCTATAAATCTTTCGAAGGGCTCTACCGATCCTCCGCCCGATGGCTCTCTTCAGCCCCCGTGGCGTAAGCCTCGATCTTCCGCTCCAGCGCGCGCTTGAAGTTATCCTTGTCCTTTTCGACATGGGCAACGATCTCGCGCACCCGCCAGAACTCCAGCGCCCCGAAGGCGCTGAGATGCGGCCGGACGTAGATATCGGGCGGATAGGCGGCCATCATGTGCGCGGTGAGCGAATGCATCATGATCTGCGCCGAACCGAACCACACATCGAGCATCGAATGGTTTGTTCGGCTCAGTTGCTCCGACGGGTCGCCATTCACGTCGATGCCGATCAGGATATCGGTATCTGCCGAGGCCTGGTCGAGCGGCAACGGATTGACCACCCCGCCATCGACCAGGAGGTGATTGGCGAACGGCACCGGCTTGAATAGGCTCGGGATGGCGATCGAGCCCGCAATCGCATTGCGCAGCGGCCCGGAGCTGAACACCGCCTGGTGCCAGGATTGGAAATCGGTCGCCACCACATAAAGCGGCAGCTTCAGATCGCGGAAATCGTGCGGAAAATCTGGCGGCAGAAACGCGTCGACCACCGGCCCGGCGTCCAGCTGCACATTGAACCCCAGCGCGAAGAAATTACCGAGGTTCCGCACCTTGGCGCTCCACAACCGCCCGGCGATTTCGCGCATCGTCCCCAGCACGGCGAATGAATGGTCGCGCAGCTCCGCGCCGCTCATCCCGTTGGCCCAGCCGGCGCCGATCAGCGCGCCAATCGAGGTGCCGGCGATGACACTGGGCTTCAGCCCCATCTCGTCCATGGCTTCGATATAGGGGATGTGGGTCAGCCCGCGCGCGGACCCGCCGCCAAGCGCTACGCCGATCCGCGGGTTGGCAAGGCGAGGTTTCACTGCGCCGCTACTGAGGAACTCGCCCCGCAAGCGATGGACAATCTCCCGCCCTTGCTGCTGATGCAGTGCCGGCACGTTCTGAGCTGTCACTTCGTGGGTCACGATAAGGACGTAGGATGAACTTCGGAAGTTTATAAGAGGTTCAACTCTTCACCCGTGCCAGCGTTCCTCGCAATCATGCTTAAATTGCGGCTTATCCCTGCCGTTCACGGGCCACGGCGCGCCAGCCGATATCGCGTCGGCAAAAACCCTGCGGCCAGTCGATCTGGTCCACCGCCACGTAGGCGCGCTGCTGCGCTTCTTCGACCGTGCTGCCAAGCGCGGTGACATTCAGCACCCGCCCGCCATTAGCAATGAGCCTCCCGTCCCGATGCAGCGTGCCGGCATGAAAGACCTGGAGCGTCCCGCTATCCAGCCCCTCGGCGCCCCGGATCTCCGAGCCCTTGCCGGGGCTGACCGGATAGCCCTCGGTGGCGAGCACCACCGTCAGCGCCACCTCGTCGCTGAACTCCGGCGTCACCCGCTCAAGTTCGCCGCGCGCCGTCGCCTCCAGCAGGTCCACCGTGTCTGACTTGAGCCGCATCATCAGCACCTGGCATTCCGGGTCGCCAAACCGCACATTGTATTCGATCAGCTTGGGCCCTTCCGCCGTCACCATGATCCCGGCAAACAGCACGCCGGTAAACGGCGTACCGCGCTCGGCCATCCGGCGCACCGTCGGCCCGATGATCTGGGTCTCGATCCGTGCCGCAACCTCTGGCGTGATCACCGGCGCCGGCGAATAGGCGCCCATGCCGCCGGTATTGGGGCCTGTGTCCCCGTTGCCCACCCGCTTGTGGTCCTGCGCGCTCGGCAGCATCACGATGCTCTTTCCATCGCAGAGCGCAAAAATGCTGGCCTCTTCGCCCTCCAGAAACTCCTCGATCACCACCGTCCATCCCGATGCGCCGAATGCGCCGGAAAAGCAGTCCCGCACGGCCGCCTCGGCCTCACCAAGCGTCATCGCCACTGTCACGCCCTTGCCTGCCGCCAGCCCATCCGCCTTGATAACGATCGGCGCGCCCTGCTTGCGCACATAGGCGAGCGCATCCGCCTCGCTCTCGAACCGCCCGTAGGCGGCGGTCGGCACATTGGCCTCGTCGCAGATCAGCTTGGTGAACGCCTTCGAGCCCTCGAGTTGCGCCGCCGCCTTCGATGGCCCAAAGCACAAGAACCCCGCCGCTCGCACATCATCGCCCAGCCCCGCCACCGCCGGCGCATCGGGCCCGATCACCACGAAATCGATCGTGCTGGCCTTCGCAAACGCCACGACGGCCGCATGGTCGGTGATGTCGAGCGGCACATTCTCCGCAAAGCTCTCGGTGCCGCCATTGCCCGGTGCCACGTACAGCTTGCTACAGCGCGGCGACTTGGCGATCGCCCAGGCGAGGGCATGCTCGCGACCACCCGATCCAATCACCAGAATGCGCATCAGGCCGAGCTCCGTGTCCATGGGTTGGTCCGTCGCGCCCCCCTAGCACTAAGGACTACGACTCGCCACCCTTTGCCGCCTTGCACGCCGCGCCATTTCATGGCTGCCTTTGCCATCAACGCGTTTCGTCGTGCTCTCCGGTCGGATGGTAGACGGGATCATCGGGAGACGGGTCAGTGCCCACCAAAATCAGCAGAACCAGCGTCACCATGCCCATCTCGCGGCTCGGTGGCCCCAGCGGCCTGCCGCGTTTTCGCTGGCAGCAGCCGACGCTCGATAAGAACACCCCGCCCAATCGCGGCCTCACGCCCGAAGAGAGCTCCCACGGCTTCCAGTGGGGCAAGGATTCGATCCTTCCCTATCGCGTCTACGACGACTACGACCGCGACCAGACGACAGGGCAGATGCAGATTGCCACCATCGAGAACAGCCGCCTCCGCGTCTCAGTCGCCCCGCAATTCGGCGGCCGGCTCATGGAACTGCACGACCTGAAGCTCGGCCGCGACCTGGTGTTCCGCAACCCCGTCTTCCAGCCCGCCAATCTCGCCGCGCTCAATGCCTGGTTCTCGGGCGGTATCGAGTGGAACGGCCTGATCCCCGGCCACACGCCTTTCACCACCGCCCCGGTCTTTGCCGGCATCGTCGAAACCGAACGCGGCCCGATCCTCAGGCTTTATGAGTTCGATCGCATCGTCGAGGCCACCTGGCAGATCGACCTGTTCCTGCCCAACGACGATGACCGCCTCTTCGTCCACGGCCGCATCGTCAACAGCACCGACAGCGTCAAGCTCGCCTATTGGTGGACCAATGTCGCGGCCCCGATGAGCAAGGGCATGCGCGTCCTCAGCCCCGCCAGTTACTCGATCGAACATGTCCTCCCCGGCAATGAGCTGGCCCGCTTCCCGTTCCCCGATCCGTCCCGGTTCGATGGCTCCTATCCCGATCGCTGGCGCGACGCGACCTCTGTGTTTTTCCGCGCCCCCGACGCGGATCGGATGTTCATTGCCGCGCTCGATACGGATGGTACCGGCCTCGCCCAGACCTCGACCTCTGCGCTCAAGGGCCGGAAATTCTTCTTTTTCGGCACCGCCGCCGGCGGGCAGCAATGGATGGATTATCTCGCCCGGCCGGGGGAGGGCGACTACATCGAAATCCAGAGCGGCGTCGCCCCCACGCAGAACCAGCGTTTCGAATTGGCGCCCCAGAGCGAGCTGCACTGGACCGAGGTCTACGGCGCCCTCAGCGTCGATCCCGCCCGCGCCCACGACCCCGACTATCAGGTCGCAAGCGCAGCAGCCGGCGCCGCCATCGACGCCCGCTTCCCCTCCGCCGAACTCGGCGAAATCAACCGCTTTCTCACCGAAGCCTCGCGCCTGCCGCTCTCCAACCGCTTCTCGACCGGCGCCCCATGGGGCCTGCGGCAGGAGCAGTTGGCCGGGAAGGCGCTCGCCCCCGGCCTCGATTTCACGACCGAGCTGCCTGCCGATTGCTGGGATGACCTCGCCACCACCGGCCAGTTCTCGATCGGCAGCCTCGCGACGATCCCCTCGGATTTCGCGGTGTCCGAAATCTGGGTTGCCGCCCTCGAGGCCACAGCCGAGACTTGGCTCAGCACCCTGCTGCTCGGCATCGCCGCCCTCGATCGTGGCGAAACCGAGTCTGCCCGCGACCTGTTCGACCGCTCGGTTGCGCTCAAACCCACCTGGCTCGGCCTGCGCCAGCGCGCCCTCACCGCCGCCAGCCCGGATGCCGCCGAAACCGACTACCTCGCCGCCTGGGCCACCGGCGCTGCTCCGCCCGCCTTGGCTGCCGAAATCGTCGCCTTCTACGTCCAGCACAACCGTCACGCGCCGCTGCAGCCCTTCGTCGCCGCGCTGCCCGACTCGGCCCTAACCGATGAGCGCGTCCACATCGCTCGCGCCCGCGTCGCCAGCGAACAGGGCGATCTCGATCTGCTCGAGCGGCTCCTTGCCCGCCCCTTCGCCACTGTACGCGAGGGTGAAACCCTGCTCGACGAGCTCTGGGTCGCCCTGCAGCGCGGCCGCCTCCAGCAGTCGCTCGGCCGTGCGCCGACGCCAGATGACCTCACCCAGCGCCTCCGGCTTCAACCCATCCCGCCCCACCTCAATTTCCGCATGCGCGCCGCCGATGACTAGCCGCACTTGACGGACTCGTCCCTTTCGCTCACCTCTCGGGCATGGCCGAAATCCTCACCAACGCCGCTGAATTCACCGTCTCCGAGATCGCCCAGGCGGTTAAGCGCACCGTCGAAGACGAGTTCGGCCATGTTCGCGTGCGCGGCGAGATCTCCGGCTTTCGCGGCCAGCACTCCTCCGGCCATGCCTATTTCACCCTCAAGGACGAGAACGCCGTCATCGACGCCGTGGTCTGGAAGGGGAATTGGGCGCGCCTGATCTTCAAGCCCGAGGAAGGGCTGGAGGTCATCGCCACCGGCCGCCTCACCACCTTCCCGCGCTCGTCCAAATACCAGATCGTCATCGAGCAGATCGAGCCCGCCGGCGCCGGCGCGCTGATGGCGCTGCTCGAAGAGCGCCGCCGAAAGCTGGCGGGTGAGGGGTTGTTTTCCGCCGATCGCAAGCGCCAACTGCCCTATCTACCTCGCACCATCGGCGTCATCACCTCCCCCACCGGCGCCGTCATCCGCGATATCCTCCACCGCATCGCCGACCGCTTCCCGTCCCACGTGCTGGTCTGGCCTGTCCGGGTGCAAGGCGACACCTCCGCTGCCGAAGTCACCGCCGCCATCGAAGGTTTTAACTGCCTCACCCCCGATGGCCGCATCCCGCGCCCCGATCTCCTCATCGTCGCACGTGGTGGCGGCTCCATCGAAGACCTCTGGGGCTTCAACGAAGAAATCGTCGTCCGCGCAGTTGCTACGAGCCAGATCCCGATCATCACCGCCGTCGGCCACGAGACCGACACGACGCTGGTCGACTACGCCTCCGACTACCGCGCTCCAACCCCCACCGCTGCTGCCGAAGCCGCTGTCCCCGTGCGCGCCGAACTCATCGGCTATGTCGATGACCTTGGCAGCCGCCAGCGCCAGGCCTCGCGGCGCATTGCCGGCAACTTCCGCGACCGCCTGCGTGCCGCCAGCGCCGGGCTTCCCCGTCCGCTCGATCTGGTCGCGACCGCCCGCCAGCGCCTCGATCTCGCTGCCTCCAAGCTCGTCGCAGCGCTGCGCCATACCGGCCAGAAAAAGCAGAACGAGTTCGGCCGCGTCGCCACCAAGCTCGCCCCCCGCCTCCTCAGCGAGCGTGTCCGCACCGCCGATGTCCGCCTCGCCGAATTCGGCCGCCGCAGCCAGACGGCCGTCGGCCGCGTCACCGAACGCCGCGCCGCCGGCCTCACCGCCATCGCCGGCCGGCTGTCGCCGAAGGCGCTGCGCACCGAAATTCGCCACGCTCGGTCCCGCCTCGCCCCCTCCGCGAGCCGCCTCAGCCCGCTGATTGACGCGCTCATCGAGCGCCGCCAGCAGCAACTGGCCGGTGCGGCGAAGCTCCTCCTCTCCTATAGCTATAAGAACGTCCTCGCCCGCGGCTTCGCGCTGGTCACTGACCCCGACGGCAATCTCGTTCGCGACCCGCAACAGGTCGGCCCCGGCGATGGCCTCACCATCGAGTTCGCCAACGACCACAAGCTCGGCGTCATGGTCAGCGGCGCAACGCCCATGCCGAAAAAGAAGCCGCGCCCGCCAACTGAAGGCGGCGGGCAGGAAAGCCTGTTCTAGCTACGGCGCCTCACACTACGCGCCGTTTGCATCACGGCCAATCTGGCCTATATCTGCGACAAAGCGAGCCAGACCATGAACATCTTCGACAAAAGCTTCAGCCCCTCCGAGGCGCAGGTCCGTTACCTCGATGCCGATTATGTCGTGCTGAAGCCCGGCAGCTTCGTGCGTTGCGCCACCACTGGCGTCCCCATCCCGATTGACGAACTGACCTATTGGAACGTCGACCGCCAGGAAGCCTATGCCGATGCCGTTGCCGCCCACGAAGCGTTCAAGCGTTACGGGTTGAGCGGCCGCTAGCCGATTCAGGGCGTGAGGCGGGCGTGAGCCGGAAGGAAAGTCTCGTGGCCAAGACCGGATCCAACGACCCGCTCGGCGTGCGCATCCGCCGCGTCCTGGAAGCCGGGCTGCTGATCGGGCTGCTGAGCCTCGCGCGCCTCATGAGCATCGAGCGCTCAGCTGCCATCGGCGGCTGGGTCGGGCGCCACATCGCCGCGCCGCTGATGCGCAAATCCTCGACCATCGAAACCATCCAGATCGCCTTCCCAGAGCGCGACCGTGCGGCAGCAATCGAACTCATCGACGGCATGGCCGACAATCTCGGCCGCACCGTCGCCGAGTCCGCGATCCTCGAAAAGTTCATGGATGAGGCGGGCCGCGAGCGGTTCACCTTCGAGGGGCTCGAACACGTCGCCACCACCAAGGCCAGCGGCAAGCCGATCCTCTTCGTCTCGGGACATTTAGGCAATTTCGAGCTGAGCTTCGTTGCCATCCATCACCTCGGCTGGAACGCCTCGGTCGTCTCCCGCCGCCCCAACAACCGCTACATCGCCGATTGGTACGCCAACAAGCGAAACGCGATCGGCTATGACGCGCAGATCCCCAAGGGCCCCGAGGGCATGCGCCAGATGGTCAGCGTGCTGAAAAAGGGCGGCAATGTCGGCATGCTCATGGACCAACGCCTTACCGAGGGCATCCCGGTGCCACTGTTCGGGCGCGAGGCGATGACCGTCCACACCCCGGCCATCCTCGCCATCAGCCACGGCGCCATCATCCAGCCGCTCGCTGTACGCCGCAACCCCGGCTCCCGCTTCACCGCCGTGTTCCACCCGCCTATCCTGCCCCCCGGCCTCGGTAGCGAAGCACGCGACATCTTCGCCATCACCGAAGCCCTCAACGCCTTCGTCGAAACCGAAGTCCGCGCCCGCCCCACCGATTGGCTGTGGATGCACAAACGCTGGGCCCCGGCAAAGGAACTCTCCCGCCGCGCCCGACGCTTGCTGGCGGAACGGGTTCAGTGACGGTGACTTTCTATCGATTCAACACCTGCAAATCGCTACGCAACGGCCGCGAAGGGCCAAGGTTGAGCCACTCTCTGGTATTCCGCAAATCGCGAGTGTAGTTTTCGCTCATCCGGCGCCCCGGAGCGCTGGCGTATCCTCGTTGCGGGCTTGTTGAGGTGGACATCGAAGTCACTGGTGCGTTAATGCCACCTCGGAAACCTGAGGTGCCCCCCAAATGCTGGATCGGATAAATGTCGTCTGCTACAAATGGGGCACACGCTACGATGCGCTTGATGTGAACGTTCTGTATGCATCCATGAAGCGGAATATATCCGCGCCAATGCGCTTCTTTTGCATAACTGACGATGCGTCGGGGCTGCGGCCGGAAATCGAGTCCGTGCCGATCATGCGTGCTTCAATGGTCGGGAACGGCGCGAAGCTCTATACGTTTTCCGACGGGGCGCTGGGGCTGGATTCTGATGAGTATCTTGTCTGCATAGATCTGGACATGGTCGTCGTAGGCAGCCTCGATTTCCTGCTCGAACGCCCTGAGAAGCAATATATCGTCGCCCAGCACAGAAATCCGAAGTCGATCTCGCGGGCGCACACTGCGGTATATCGCGTGAAGGTGGGGTCACATCGAGAGTTCTGGGACAAATACATCGAGAACCCTGCTGCTGCGGCTGCCCGTTTCCCGGGGCGGAAGGACGTCAATGCCTTCAGTGACCAGAAGTGGATGGAGGACCTCTATAAGGGGCGCGACTTCGATTTCTTCCCATTCAACAAGGTCATCCTGTTCCGACGTGACTGCAAGGCGCGTGCCCCAAGCTTTCGGCTCGGCGAGAAGGCCGGGCGCTGGCTGAGCCTTGCCATGTTCGGTGAAGCGCGGCTGCCAGGCGAAGGCGAGGCTATCGTGTCGTTCGCGGGGCTCACCAAGCCGCGCGACGTGATCGACCACCATCACCTACACCTCAGACGCGCGCCTTTCGTGCAGCAGTTCTGGCACGAGTGAGCGTGGCTCGCGGGGGCCAACATTTGAACCTCTCGCCGTCGCTTTCCCTCAGAGCGCATCGAAGTCTCCAATCGGAATCAGTTCGCATCATGTGGCCTTTCGACAAGCAGAACGCCGACCTGTCCCCCAAAGTATTCGGCCTAGGACTGAGCAAAACTGGAACGTCAAGCTTGGGATTCGCTCTTGAGATCCTGGGGTTCACACACATGGGCTACCGGAGAGACTTGGTCAAAAGCTGGCACAGGAAACAGCTGGCGCCGATTGAAAAGGCTCTCAGGAACCATTCGGCGTTCGAAGATTGGCCCATGCCGTCGATGTTTGAATACGTGATGCGCAAGTTCGGCGCGTCTGCTTACTATGTGCTGACGATCCGCAGCTCACCGGAGGTTTGGCTCGAAAGCCTTAAGAAGCATTCCCTTCGCAGCGCCCCCAAAAATGCAAAGATTCGGGAACTCTGCTACGGCGTCGCCTATCCTCAGCAGGATGAGCAGCACTTTCTGGACTTCTACACCAACCACAACGCATCGGTCGTGCAACTTGCAGAAACACTGGGGCTGCAGGGCCGTCTGCGGGTGCTTTGTTGGGAAAACAACGACGGATGGGGAGAACTTTGCGAGTTTCTCGGTCGCGACGTACCAAATATGCCGTTCCCAAAGAAGAACCAGGCCATCGATCGCCCAATCTCGCAGCATTATGTAGCCCGAAACCTACACAACATCGCGCGGCTAAGCGGTTCGTAACTCCACCCTGCCTTCCGCAGCCAAGCGCGCCACCATCTCGCGTTCGCCTTGCCAATTGTGGTGACCGGTTTTCGCTGGGTAGAAGGTGGGGGTCTGCTTCCAATCGAAGCCAAAGACAATGACCTTCGTCGGTGTGAACAGTTCGAGCAGGGCCGCGAGAGCAATTAGTCCGCTCGATGGGTTTGAGCCAAGGGCCTGCCTCAGCCTCGTGTAGCTGTCCCGCGGCGTGATCGCGATCTCATCGATCCGCCTCAGGAAGCCGGACCCCATCATCTCTCTCCTGGCAGTCAGCCACCAGACTCGCGCGCCCGGAAATCCAGCATAGATGCTCTTCGGGCTAAGCCGCCCCGAAACCCCGACTATATCAGATCGGCTGCCTTGGTCCTCCGGCTGCCGGATAAAACCGAGATTGAATCGGAGCACGGTGTCGCAAGCGTCGATATCGGGTCCGAGGCCTGATCCAAAAATCGACTGGGCATTGCCAACAGCTGCCACGACCTTGCCGTCGATCAGCGGGCGCAGATGTGCCATCGAGGCTTCCGCAAATTCTTCGCTTCGCGTCTTCTTGATGGCAGTCGGGTATCTCGCGTGGATGAGAACGCGCTGTAAGCCCTGCAGAAGAGGCTTCGTCATGGCTCTGCCATCCTCCTGGCGTCGATACGGCCCGTGATACATGTGTTCTGAATGTGCACCGACAAGGCCACCACCATTGTTCAAGTGTCGTCCGCGCCACGTTCTGTCTATATAGTCTTTTGCGCTGCACCGCACGTTGCGCATGTTCCCAGCTGAGGCCTTTCGGAACAGCTGTAGCTCATCATTTGCCGCGCCCTTTTCCGGGGCAGTGCTTGCTGCTAGTGGAAAGCCCCGAGATACTGCGGAGATCCATTTCGTGTCGTTCTTGCGCAAAGCGCTGGCCTCACCCTATCGGCGGCACCTGCAACCGAGAACGATGGCTGCCCCGGGGACAGTCATCCTTTGGTGGGGAACCTATGGGTTTGCAGGCCGGCCGACACTGGGAGACGTGCAATCGGTTGAAAATCTCTCGCGTGAACTCGGTAGGCGAGGACACGAACACGCGATTCTAAGTCACCCCGAACTTGCCCTGCCAGGGCATTGGCCCGTCGCCGATATCTTCTCGCTGACCCAATCGATACGGCAACTGGCGTTTGTGTGCGGACCGCTCCTCGATCGCAGCCCGCTTCGTGACTTCCTTTACGTGCACCGCCGCGCGCGGAAGCTCGCATTGGGAGTCAGCATTCTTCCCAACAATGAGTCGATCACTTCGCGTTTTGACGTCATCGTCGCCCGCGACGGCATCTCTGACTCGACATTTGACTTTGCTGCCTCGGAGATTGTTCCCCCCGACCCGTGGCGCGCTAACGCCATCCGATCGGTAGGGCTCAGCCTGCGCGGGCCACAAAAGGAGTATGGTCCGAACCGCGTTGGCCAGTCGAAAAAATGCGAAGCGCTACTTCGCGACCTGGCCGCGCGTATGAGCATCCCGATTGTGCAGATCGACACCCGCATTTTGCCCGCAAATGACACGGCGAAAATCAAGGCGGACTTCGTTCGCAGTGACATAATATTCACCACCCGAATGCACGGAGCATTGCTCGCCCTTGCGCTCGGCAAGCCAGTCATCGCGCTGGACCAGATTCCGGGCACCGCAAAGGTTACAGCAGTGCTTCGCAAGATCGGTTGGCCGCATGTCTATTCGGCCGAGTTCGTCACGGCAGATATGCTGGACGCTGCTTGCTCGGACCTTGCTGGCCCCGCTGGGGTAGCGGCGGTGATAGCTGCGCAGGTGCGCATCGCAGAATATACGGAGGCAGCGGTGAAACGTGCCGCCGACGCGTTCTTGCCCGGATGAGTATCCCGATGCTGCCAATCTTCTACATCAACCTCGACTCGCGGCCCGACCGCAGGGTCTTCATGGAGCAGCAGTTCGACCGCCTCGGAATCTCCGCCGAACGGGTCCCTGCCATCACAAGCGGGGAGGTACCGGTCGCTCTGGTCGCGCACATCGCAAGGCCGGGGCACCTGTGGCGCTTGACCGCGGGAGATCTGGCCTGTGGACTGAGCCACCAGAAAGTCTGGGCGGCAATTGTCTCTCGAGGGCTGAGTGAGGCTCTGGTACTCGAAGATGATGCGGTCCTCGATGTGGCGTTGCTGCCGTTTCTCGAGGCGGGACACTTGCAAAAGCTCAATGCCGGGCTCATTCGGCTAGAGACGCGCCGCCAGCCGGTTGCGCTCGGGCGGCGCGAAGCGATTATCGGCGATGTCTCACTTAGGGAGTTGGGCTCGACCCACAACGGCACTGCCGCCTATTTGATGTCGCGCGACGTGGCCGCCAGTTCGCTGGGTCACCATCTCGTCAACCAAATGGCGCTTGATCGATTTCTGTTCGGCCATGGAGGGCCACATCTGTGGCGCACTAAAATCCTGCAAGCGGATCCCAGCCCGGTTCTTCAACTCGACAGGTTGCACGCCGACCTGTCCAGGGATGGAGCTGCAAAGAGCGACATCGCACTCCACAAGAAGCCCAGAACGTCCCGATCTCGCCTCATCAGCGACGTTTTTCGTCTGGAGGGCAGTTTGGTCCTGCCGCGGTTGCGCCAACTCCTGCGTCAACCTTCAATCGCCCGCAGGCGAAAACTGGTGGCCTTCACGGCAGACCGCTGAGCTCCCTGCTGCCGTTCGCACCAGAAAGATCCGCAGTCGATCAGACTCGCCAGTGCCGCTTCAGCCAACTTGCGGGTCTGGTGCTGCGCAGCAAGCCGGCTTCAAACCCTTCGACAGCTTCTTCCATTTTCGGAGAGCCGTGAAAGCACATCACCCGGCAGTCGAGCGGCAGGCGCGGTTCCATCATCAGGTTAAGTGGTGGAATACGGGCAGCATCGTATTTGAAACTACACACCATCGATCCCGGCAGATAATGCAACTGTCCGCGCCGGAACGCGCTCATTGAGGTGTAGTACTGTTCGCTGCCCTTGTTGCGCTCCACCGAGCCGACGGGATCGGCGGCAAAGTCGTTGTAGAGATAGCGGTGCAGGGCCGGGTCGAAGACGAATACCGAACCGTGCCCACCCGGCTGCCCCTTCCACTCATACCGCCACTCATGACGCATCGCGACCTTGTCGGGCGCAGCATCGACCAGCGGCTCCAGCCTCCCGGTGATGACCACGTCAAGGTCGAAGCCGAGTATCTGCCCCTCCATCCCACCGAGGCCGGGGCGGAACAGTGAGATCTTGCGCCAGGCACCCTTCCGCCCCTTGCGCTGCATTGCTGCCTGCAACTCACTCTCGAACGGCTCCACAGGCAGGTCGTGCAGCCTCACCCGGGGATCGATATCGTCTCCATTGTCGGTAAAGCAGTGGAACGAAAACGGCCTGTCGAGATACCGTGTGACACCGGAATACAGCCGGTTCACGTAGTAGGCCGGGTATTTGTCACCCCACTTGACGCATACGACATTGAGAGTGCGCTCGCCGCCAGCGATCATCGTGTTCCCCCATAAGCAGTGCCGGACAGATCCAGCTGACCTGCCAAAACCCTCCGCCGTACTCGCTGCCAGTCGGCCTCCGGAATGTGGAAATGTCCGTCAGAGCTGGTCTCGGTTCCGATATAATAGTCCGCCGCCAGGTACGACAGAAAAGCGTCCCGTAACTCCGGGTCGAACCCAATCCTGTCGGGGGCCGCAAAGACACTTCGCAGCGCTTCCGCGCTTGTCACCGGTTCTGCAAGTCCCGGAATCGCCCAGAATGCCAACCCCATTGCCACCACCAGTTTTTCCAGAAGCATCGCTTCGAGCCCAACCGATGAGTTCACCGTCACGACGAGGCGCGCGGCGCGGACCTGCGCAAACGTGTCGGTCGAGTTGTCGACATAGAGTGGCAGCCCCTCGTACCGGCGCAGCACGCTTTCGGCGCGATTGGTATCGCTGGGATGCTCCTTGAACCGGATATGCCAGCCATTGGGCAGCGACGGCGCAGCCGCAGCCAGTAGGGCGATTGTTTCGGCCACGCCACGGCATTCGATGCCGAACAGTCGCAATTGTGTGTCGCTCTGCTTTTGCAGCGGGACGAAGATGAAGGGCGCATCCAGTGGCGGCAGTTTGCTCAAGTCGCTCTCGCGCGTCACCCGGGGCGGTCGCTGTTTCAGGCGATCGGCGAGTGGGCGCCACGCTCCCGATGCATCGGGCCTCGCGCTGAGCCACTGGCGGAAAGTCTCCCCGTCGCGCGGCAGCCCATTGTTGTGATTGACCCCAACCGGGTCCGCTGTGAGGGTCTGGGGGAAGGGGCCGCGCTCCAAGAACAGCGTTTTCGCACCAGCGTCCCGCGCCGCCAGCATGAAGATACGCCGGTCGCTGACCAACCCGTTCCAGGTGACTGCGACCGCCCCGCTGCGATTCTCGAAGAATTGGCGCGTGGCGTCGTACTGGGCCGCAAGCAGCGCCCGCCGCGCCTCGAATAGCCAGCGCAGGCGCGGCTTCCGCGTGGCGGTCAGCAGAGCCTCCTCGGCGCGCGATTGCGCCTCGGCATAAGCCTTGCCTGTTGGCGGGAGCATCCCAACCCAGTGCAGCCGGTCGGTCGGGGCGAAGGCGGCGGCAACAATGGGACGTTTCTTGGCGATAAAGCGATAACAGTAGACATCGAGCTGCCCGCCACGGCTGGCCTGGTTCTGCATAGTGCGCTCTCTAGCCGTCCCGGTGGCGCTCAGGCCTACCTCCCCTTCGCCAGCGCGTCGAATGCCATCAACTCCGCCACCAGCGCGTCCAACTGATCCAGCGGGATCATATTCGCGCCGTCCGAGGGGGCGTTGTCGGGGTCTTCGTGGGCTTCGATGAACACGCCTGCCACACCCACCGCTACCGCCGCGCGCGCCAGCACCGGCGCGTACTCGCGCTGCCCGCCTGAGGTCTCGCCTCGGCCGCCCGGCTGCTGCACCGAGTGGGTGGCATCGAAGATCACCGGCTTGCCGGTTTGTGCCATGATCGGCAGCCCGCGCATGTCGACCACCAGCGTATTGTAGCCAAAGCTCGTGCCGCGCTCGGTCAGCAACACGCCTGAGGCGCCACCGGCATCGAGCTTGTTGGCCACATTGACCATGTCCCAGGGCGCGAGAAACTGGCCTTTCTTAACGTTGACGATCCGCCCCGTCGCCGCCGCCGCCAGCAGCAGGTCGGTCTGTCGGCTGAGGAAAGCCGGGATCTGAAGGATATCGACCATCTCGGCCGCAATCGCGCACTGCTCTTTTTCGTGCACGTCGGTCGTCACCGGCAGGCCCGTCGCCGCCTTCACATCCTCGAAGATGCGCAGCGCTTCTTCCAGCCCCGCGCCGCGAAAGCTCCGGCCGCTCGACCGGTTGGCCTTGTCGAAGCTCGATTTGTAAATCACCGGCACGCCGCGCCGCGCCCCGATCTCGGCGATCCGCGTCGCCGTCATCAGCGCGTGGTCGCGGCTTTCGATGACGCAGGGGCCAAGGATGAACGCCAGCGGTTGCTGCGTGCCGATGGTGATCAGGTGCCCGTCGGGCGCGGTGAGGGTAACGTCGGTCATCGTAAGTCCTGTCGCGCCGTCAGTTCGGGCGTTTGTCCCATTCCACTAGCCGGAACTGACCTTCCGAACCAGCCTCGATGATGCCATAGGCACCGGTCCTGAGCTTCAGCGAGGCGATGTCGAAGCCGAAGGCCAGCAACGCAAACCGTGCCGCACCATTGCTCGTCACCAGCAGAACGTCCTGGGGCAGGGGCTGCGCGGCAAACTCGCGCCAGCCTGCAATCCGGGCCTCTGCGTCAACAGTCCAGTCCGGCGGCGCAATCGCCTGGCGATCCCACGCCTCCAGCGCCTCTTTGCCGATTCGTGCTTCGACCCGCCCTTCGGTCTGGTCCTCGTCCGGCCCGTGATCGATTTCGGTCAGCAACTCCGAGGGCTCGACCGCGAGCCGCAGACCCATGGTCGCAAGAATCGTTTCCGCCGTCACCCGCGTCCGCTGCAGCTTTCCCGCTTGGCAGATGCCGAACACCAGGCCATCGGCTGCAAAGCCCCGCCCAAGCGCCACAGCCTGCGTAAGGCCCGCCGCCGTCAGCGGCAGGTCCGTGCGGCGCCCAACCCGGCGCGGCGCTTCTCCCGCTTCAAACGTATTGCCGTGCCGGATGATATAGAGCCGGGTCATTGCCGCCAGTCGATGAACGGGTCGCCATGCTCGGCGATCAGCGCCTCGGCGCGTGCGGCGTCCGCGGGGCTATCGACCCCGCTCATGGTGATCTTCGCGAACGGCACCTTGACCGCGTCGATCCGAAGGCCGAGCTCAAGGATGCGCAACTGTTCCAGCCCTTCCAGCACTTCATAGTAAGAAGGGCTGGCGGCTTCGAAAGCCTCCAGCGCCGCCCGGCGATAGCAATAGAGCCCCACATGCTGCAGCACCGGCGACAGCGGCTCGGCCTCGCGCAACGCCGCCTCCTTGCGCATGAACGGCAGCACGTCCTTGGAAAACCACACCGCACGTCCCGATGCGTCGCGGATGCATGTCGTGCCGCTCGCTGGCGTCTTGAGCTTGTGCTGGCGCATCGCGTCGAGCCGCGCCCAGTCGAGCTGAACCACCGGCGTCGTCACATCGGCGCTGCTCTGCCGCGCATGCCGCACGATCTCGACAATGTGGGCCGCCGCCGTAAAGGGCGCATCGCCCTGCAGGTTCACCACCAGCTCGGGTGTCCGGCCCGTCGCTCGCATCGCGGCCAATGCCCGTCCGGATCCTGAAGTGATGTCCGGCGAAGTCATCAGTGCTTCGAGGCCTAGGCCTTTCGCAGCCGTGCTGATCCGTTCATCATCGGTGGCGACGACGACGTCCGCATCGCCCAGTTGCCGCGCCGCATCGATGGCAATCGCCGCCACCCGCTCCAGCAGCAGCCGACCGGCAATCGGCAGCAGCGGCTTCCCCGGCAAGCGAGTCGAGCCATAGCGCGCCGGAATGACAATCAGGTCGGCCACGCCTCAGACGAGGCCCACGCGCAGGCAATCATGCAGGTGCACGATCCCCACTGGCTGCTCGCCATTCATCGCAAAGATCGCGGTCACTTTCGGCGTCTCGGCCGTCATCCGGCGCAGTGCCTCGCTCAAGAGCGCACTCGCTTCGATGGTCTTGGGGCGAGTGGTCATGATCTCGCCGGCCGTCTGGCGCAGCATGCCATCCGCCATATGCCGGCGCAGGTCGCCATCGGTGATGACCCCCAGCAGAGCACCATCGGGCGCCACCACCCCGGTGCAGCCAAACCCCTTGGAGGTCATTTCGAGGATTGCATCGGCAACGCTCGCGCCGGGCATCACCAGCGGCAGCCGCTCGCCCGAATGCATGGTCTCTGCAACAGTCAGCAACGCGCTGCCCAGCGTCCCGCCGGGGTGAAAGACATGAAAATCCTCGGCCTTGAAACCGCGATTGCGCAGCAGAACCACCGCCAGCGCATCACCCAGCGCGCTCATCATCGCGGTTGATGTGGTGGGCGCCGACGTGATCTCGCAGGCCTCCGCCGCCTCGGGCAGGCGCACGATGATATTGGCGGCGCGGCCGAGCCGCGAGGCGGGGTTCTGCGTCACCAGCGCCAGCGGAATATCAAACCGCACGCAGTAATTGGCGAGGTCTTCGAGCTCGCTCGTGCCGCCCGATTTCGAAAACATCAGCACCACGTCCGATGTAGTGATCATCCCGAGATCGCCATGGCTGGCATCGCCGCCATGAACGAATTGGGCCGGAGTTCCAGTGGATGCGAGGGTCGCTGCGGCCTTCCGCGCAATATGCGCGCTCTTCCCCACACCCGTCAGGATCAGCCGTCCCGGCGCCTTCTGGATCAACTCGACCAGTGCCACGAAGGCACCGTCGAGCGTCGCTGCGAGGGCCTCGAGTCCCTTGGCCTCCAAGCCAATCACCGCCCGCGCTTCGTCCAGCGCGCGCTGCTGCAGCTTGGCATCGATGGCGATCGGATAGCGCACGGATGGGCCCTTGGCTGAAACAGCCTGTGGCTTAGCAGCATTCCCGCAAGGCTCGCAAGCCGACCGGCCAGAAGGTTGAGTTAGACGCCACGAACGGCTAGCACAGCCGAGCCGGCTCCCTGCCGGATGGAGCTGCACTTGGCCGAGCGCCCGACCTTTCGCTGGAGAGCCTATGGCTGGCTGGTCGAGGCCTTGTCGTTCCTTCATTATGCGGTGCTGTCGCGCTTCTCGCAGAGCGATGAGGGTGGCACGGCCTGGCTGAACAAGCGCCGCAACCCGGTGCTGCCGGGACCAGCAGCAGGTCGCCGCATCTGGATTCACGCGGTGTCCGCCGGCGAGACCAAAGTCGCTGAACTCCTCCGCAGCGAACTGCTCCGCCAGGACCCAGGCCTGTCGGTCGTCCTCTCCGCCACCACCTATGCCGGCCACGCCCGCATCCGCGCCATCGCCGGCGACGCCGCCAGCTTCATCATGCCGCTCGATACCCCCGCTGCCCAGCAGCGGGTCTTCGCCACCGTCCGCCCAAACCTGCTGGTGCTGGTGGAATCAGAATATTGGCCCGCGCAACTGGCGGCAGCCGCCGATGCGGGCGTGCCGGTAGTGGTCGTCAACGCCACGGTCTCAGAGCGCTCTTTCGCCCGCCACACCCGCTTTCCAGCACTGTGCCGCCTGACGTTGATGCGCGCCGACCGCATCTACGCCCAGGACGCAGCAACGCTCGAAAGGTGCATCGCACTCGGAGTCGGCCGCGATCGGCTGGAAATCAGCGGCAACCTGAAACTCGCCTCACCCGTCCGCCCGCCAGGTCAGCGCACGGGCCCCCCGCTCATCACCTTCGGCAACGTCCATCGCGCCGAACTGCCCGCCCTCGCTTCGGCCATCGCCGAACTGGCCCGCCAGCTCCTTGATGTCCAGATCGCCCTGGTCCCACGCTATCCCGGCCGGATTCCCGAAGATGACCTGCGCACCGCGCTCGGGCCTGCACTTGCCATCATCACCGATGCAAAGGACATGGCGGGCTCCGGGCCATTGGTCTGGCTGAACCAGATGGGCATGCTCTCCCAAGTCTACGCCCGCTCCACCATCGGCGTGGTGTGCGGCACGTTCGCACCTATCGGCGGGCACGATCTCGCCGAGCCCCTGCAGCAGGGCGCCGCCAGCGTCTACGGCCCGCATGTCGAACGCCAGCGCGTCCTCGAAGCGACACTGGCCGAGCTTGCCGCCGGAACGCATCTCGCCTCCGCCGCCGACCTGCCCGCAGCCGTCGCCAAGCTGCTCGATGACCCAGCCGGGCGCGACGCAATGATCAATCGCTTCGCCACCGCCTCGTTAGCAGCAGAAAAGCGCTTGAACGAAATCGCTGCCGCCCTGCGCGCCCGTCTTTAGCCAGACATCGCACAGCCAATCACAGTCTAGCTGTGGCTTACTCGTCGTCTTCGGGGTTCAGCAGCCGGTGCAGGTGAACCACGAAATAGCGCATCTCGGCATTGTCCACCGTCATCTGCGCCTTGTGCTTCCATGCAGCATGGGCAGTCGCATAGTTAGGATAAAGCCCGACCAGCTCGACGGCATTGAGGTCCTTGAAGACGATCTCTTCACCGGCCTCGACCTCGCCACCCACCACGAGGTGCAAAAGCTGCTTCTTGACGGGGATCTTCTTGTCTTTGCTCACGGGTTCTGACGCTCCAGCTCGAGTTCCTGCGGCTGCGGGCAACCATAGACCTTCACCAGCGCCGCGTGCAGGGGCGCTTTTAGCGAAGGCTGTGCAAAAGCCGCAAGCGCTCCATGCCGGATTTCCGGGCGATTGAAGCGCAATGCACCTATGCACACATCCTCAATTAGAATCCCCGCCTCCCCAAGGATGCAGGCCGCGCCGGCGATATCCCAGTCGAGCGCACCGCGCCGCGTCACCGCAGCATCGAGCTTGCCGGTCGCCACCTGCACCAGCCGATAGGCGAGCGAGGGGTAGGCCGGGCCCCGCGTATACTCGAGACCTGCTGCCTGCAGTTCCTGGTGCACGGCACCCGGAGCAGGGATCAGCGGCGCCCGAAACCCCGAAGCTTCCACCCGCACCAGCGGCTTGCCATTGCAGCGTGCGCCGGCGCCCAGCACGGCGTCATACATCTCATCACGCGCGGGCGCATAGACCACGCCGCAAATCGGTATCCCGTCTTCAACGACCGCCAGTGAAACCGTCCAGCTATCTTCGCCGCGAATAAAACCGCGTGTGCCGTCGATGGGATCGACGACAAAGCAACGCTTGCGTCCCAGGCGTTCCGGGGTATCGACCGATTCCTCGCTGAGCCAGCCGTAGCTAGGGCGTGCCGTGGTCAGAGCCGCGTGGAGAAACTGGTCGAGAACAATGTCTGCTTCGCTCACCGGCGAGGCATTCTCCTTGGTCCAGTTCTTCACATCGCGACGGAAATAGCCCGACGCGATGATCCCGGCCGTCACCGCCGACGAGCGCAGCAGCTCGCAATCTTCTGCTGCTGTGGGGAGTTCAGGTGCGGCCATTGGGGTTCCGGCAATGCAATTGCGACGGGTTCTAGGCGCATCGTCCGCCCGTAACAAGCCCATTTGCCGAGGCTTCGGGCACCCTCGCCACACTCGTTAAAAGGTTCCGATCAGAAGCGATTAATACTGCCTTACACCCGGTGACAGACCGCTAACCCTTTCCAAAACAACCTAAACTTAACCCCGTTTCTTAAGCGGCCCGGCAATGGGAGCGGGTAGATTGGGTTCATCAAAGAGGGCAGCAAAACAATAAGCTCTCGAAAGTTGACAGTGAGGCGTTTTATGCACCGTAACGTTCAGATCGAAGGGTCGTCAGTCGTCATGCTGTTCGCAGACGGCCGCCCGCAGCGCAGCAATTTCACCAGCGCCCGTCACTTTGGCCCCGCCAACGACAATGGCCCCAGGGATCCGGTCAAGACCGTCACCGTCCGCCGCACGCTTGAAAAGAGCGGCGTCGCCATCAAGATCAAGGTGCCGGTCACCGAATTCGTCGGCGTCGCGGTCTCGACCTCCATCACCGAAGACGGCGTGCTGTCGAGCGCCATCGAACTGGTGCACGGCGATCCGGAACTGAATTACCGCGTCTTCGAAGAAGTCGGAAACGGCAGCATCGTCGCCGAATGGCAGAACTGGGGCAAGAAGCTCCGCCTGCCGCTGTTCATCAAAGCCGGCGACGGCAGCCTTCTCCCCTATTCGCAGCAGGTCGATGGCGTCGCTCTCGGCACCAACACCGACCGCCGCCGCACCGCCGCGGAAGCCAATCGCCGCCCGCACTTTCTCAACCGCCGCAAGCCCGGCGAAAGCTCGGCCTCATGATTTTGAAACGGGCTGCAACCATTTCCGGTTAACGCCCGTTAATACCTGTGAAAGCCGGCAACGATCCCATGCACGTTTGACCTGCCGGTCAATAAAGCGACCTCCAAAGCGCTGCAGACGGGGCTGATCCAAAAGGATCGGCCCCGAACTGTTTAGAGCGCCCAATCCGCCAACATCGCCAGCGTCAACAGCAGTCCGACCCAATGGTTGGCTCTGAACCGGACCAGCGCACTCCCCGCATCCTTGGGATGCAGCGTCACGATCTGCCATAGGAGCAGCGCGGCAACGGGAACGAGGCCCGCGTAAAACGGCCATCCTGCGCCCACCTGTTGCCCCGCCATTCCCCATAGCACCAGCGTCGCAGCATAGAACAATCCCACCAGCAGGCGTGTGCGTCGCCCGAACAACCGCGCCGTCGAACGCACCCCGATCAGCGCGTCGTCTTCTACGTCCTGCAGCGCGTAGATCGTGTCGTAGCCGATCGTCCACAGGATCCCTCCGGCATAGAGGAGGATTGCTGGTATCGCGACACTGCCGGTTTGGGAGGACCAGCCAATCAGCGCGCCCCAGTTGAAGGCGAGTCCGAGGAAGAGTTGCGGCCACCAGGTCACCCGCTTCATGAACGGATAGATCGCGACCAGCACCAGCGATGCGACGCCCAATAGGATGGTAGGGCCGTTGAACTGCAGCAGCACCGCCAATCCGACCAGCATTTGCGCGATCAGAAATTGCGCCGCCTGCCGCTTGCTGACCTGACCCGAAGGGATTGGCCGCGAGCGGGTGCGCGCAACTTTCATATCGATGTCGGTATCAACGATGTCGTTGAACGTGCAGCCCGCCCCACGCATCGCCACCGAGCCGATCAGAAACAGTACCAGCGCCCAGAGATCAAACCCGCGGGCCGGATCGGCGAGCGTTGCGAGCCCCAGCCCGAATCCGCAAGGCCAGAACAGCAGCAATAGGGGGATCGGCCGGTCCCACCGGGCCAGCCTTCCGTAGGGCTTGAGCCACTCCGGCGCATAGCGGTCCAGCCAGTTGTCACGCCGCGCATCGGCGACCCGGCCATCATCGAGCTTTTGGCTTGGCATGCTGAAAGTCCTGTGCGGTAATGTCGGCATTCCAGCCGCTCATTAGAGTTCACGCCTAGCACGATGCCCAGATCGCACAAAACCCTGTCGAGATTGTTTATCGACGCACCGCTGTCAGCCGGAGCGTCGGTTGAACTGGGCCGCGAGCAGACCAATTACGTGCTGACGGTGATGCGCATGAAGGCCGGTGAAGCCCTGGTGGTGTTCAACGGTCGCGACGGCGCCTGGATGGCCCGCATCGCCGATGCACACCGCAAGGGCGCAGTGCTGGAAATAGTGGTCCAGACCCAGCACCAGACACCCAAATCCGATCTGTGGTTCGGCTTTGCCCCGTTGAAGACCGGACGGCTCGACTACCTCGTGCAGAAGGCGACGGAGATGGGGGCAGGGGTGATCCAGCCCGTCATCACCCGCTACACTCAAGTACAAAAGCTGAAGGCCGACAAGCTCGTCGCCAACGTCATCGAGGCGGCCGAACAGTGCGAGGTGCTGTCGGTACCCGAGATCCGGGCGGAAGTCGGCCTCACCGAACTCCTCGCTCACTGGCAACAAACGCAAGGGCTTCGCCGGCTGGTATTCTGCGATGAATCTGCGCCAACGCATTCGCCGCTGCGACAATTGCGCGATCTCGATGGCTTGCCGATCGGCATTCTGGTTGGGCCCGAAGGCGGCTTTTCAGACGATGAGCGCAACCATCTGCTGGCGCAGGGCTTTGTTGTTCCGATCAGCCTGGGCCCCCGGATTCTGCGCGCCGACACGGCAGCGGTGGCGGCCCTGACGGTTGTTCAGTCGATCATCGGTGATTGGCGATAGAGCTTGCTTTGTCGCCGCCGGCGGCTATTGTCCGCCGCCAAACCGGCGTCAGTCCGGTGGTACCAACGCCCAAGAGAGTTTGTATGTCAGACGAAGAATCCTCCCCGCGCATCGAGTCTCGTGCCGATCTGATCGGGGTGATGTCTTCTGGCGGAAAACCCAAAAGCGAGTGGCGCGTCGGCACCGAGCACGAAAAGCACGTCTATCGCAAAGGCCCGATCCGCCCGGTTCCTTATGAGGGCACAGACGGTATCCATGCGCTGCTCGCGGGTGTCGAAAATCGCACCGGCTGGCATCCGTTCTACGACAAGGGCAACCCGATCGGCCTCCGCAACCTCGAGGCAGTGGGCGGGATTTCGCTCGAGCCCGGTGGGCAGTTCGAACTCTCCGGCGCGCCACAACCCGATATCCACGCTGCTGCCGCCGAACTCGATTCCCACCTCGAGGATTGTCGGGCTATCGGCGGGCCGCTGAACATCCACTTCCTCGGGTTGGGCGTCACTCCGATCTGGCCAGTTGCAGGCATCCCCGCCATGCCCAAGTCCCGCTACGGTATCATGACGCCGTATATGAACAAGGTCGGCACGCTCGGCACCTCGATGATGTATCGCTCCGCCACGGTGCAGGCCAACCTCGACTTTTCCGACGAAGCCGACATGGTCAAAAAGCTCCGCGTCTCGGTAGCGCTGCAGCCAATCGTCACCGCGCTTTGCGCCAATTCGCCGTTCGTTGATGGCAAGCCGTCCGAGTATCTAAGCTTCCGCTCGCATATCTGGCTCAACACCGATCGCGCCCGTACCGGCATGCTCCCCTTCGCTTTCGATGAAGGCTTCGGGTTCGAGCAATATGCCGACTATGCGCTGACGGTGCCGATGTACTTCGTCATCCGCAACCACGAGTATATCAATGTTGCTGGCGAGGATTTCCGGGCTTTCCTCGATGGCAAGCTCCCGCAGTTGCCCGGCGAAAAGCCGACCCTCAAGGATTGGGAGAACCATCTCTCGACCCTCTTCCCCGAAGTGCGGCTGAAGCAGTTTCTCGAAATGCGCGGCGCCGACATGGGCGATCGCAACCAGGTTCTGGCGCTCGCAGCCATCTGGACGGGCCTGTTCTACGATAGCGAAGCGTTGGATTGCGCCTGGGATCTGGTCTCGGACTGGACCAACGACGAGCGGGAGGCGTTGCGCAACCATGTGGCGCGCACTGCCATCCACACCCCGTTCCGCCACGGCACCATCGCCGATATCGCCCGCTTGGTGGTCGATATCGCAGGCGACGGCCTCCGCCGCCGCGCTCAGTTCCACAACGGTCAAGACGAGACCATCTATCTGGCCCCGTTCGAGGAAACTCTCAACCTCGGCAAGACTCCCGCCGAGCGCTGGCTCGACAAGTACCACGACGAATGGGCCGGCGATCTGACGCGTATTTTTGACGAAGCAGAGATGTAGGCCTCTGGCCCAAAGGTCGGGAAGGGGCACGAATGCCCCCTCTGGGTATCATTTGGTCTGCGCGGCCAGCACCCGGCTCCCAAGCCAGGCGCCCAGCACCACCAGAATCAGCGCCAGCACCAGCCCGATGCCGACAATCGGGGTGACGAACTCGCCCCGGAACACGGCACGCAGCGCTTCAACAATGTGCTTGAACGGATTGAAGTCAGAGACGATCTGCAACCATCGGGGTGCAAGAGTCATCGGCAACAGGATGCCAGACAGCAGCAGGATCGGCAGCGCTAGCGTATTGACCATCGGGGCCAGCGCGTCCTCGCTCTTGGTGGCAGTGCCGATGGCGTTCGAAATGAACGAGAACGCTGCGCCCAGAAGACCGATCAGCACCAGCGCCAGCAGCACAGCTCCCAGCGGCACCCTGAGCCCCATCAGGTATGAGGCCCCCATCAGGACGATCGCCTGAACCACGATCACCACCATATCCCGCAGAGTACGGCCGCTGATGATCGCAGCGCGGCTCGCCGGGGTGACCAGTTGCCGCTCAACCACGCCCGAGCGCCATTCGGCAATGATCCCGAACCCAACAAACAGGCCGCCGAAGATCCCAAGCTGGACGAGCAGCCCGGGCACGAACACCTGCCACGCATCGCCCTCAAAACCCGAGTTCGCCGCCACGGTCTGTAGCAGCGGGCCAAACAGGGTGAGGTAGAGTATCGGCTGCAGCAGCCCGATCAGCACCCAGAGCGGCTGCCTGAGTGAGAGCCGCATGGAGCGGGAGAAAATGACAATCGTATCGCGAACAAAGCTCATCATGGTCTCCATCAATCCCGCAGCGACCGGCCGGTCAGCGTCAGGAAAACGTCATCAAGGGTTGGGCGGTTGACTTCGACCCCGATCGCTTCGATCCCCGCGTCCAGGAGGCCCTTGAGCAGCACCGGCAGCGCCGAACCGCCATCGGTGACATGCAGCCGCACCACGTTCGCCTCGGTCACCGGCATGTCTGCTCCCGCGAGCGTTGCCGAGATCGCGGCGGAGCGCGACGCGTCTGCTTCATTGCGCAGCGTGAGCGTGATCGCATCACCCGAGACGCGCTTCTTGAGTTCGGCCGGGGTGCCCTCGGCGACAATCGTGCCATTGTCGATGATGAGGATCCGGTCACTGAGCGAATCCGCCTCATCCATGTAGTGGGTGGTCAGAAACACCGTGGTTCCCAACTCATCGCGCAGCTTGCGGATGTGGGTCCAGAGGTTGGCGCGGCTTTGTGGGTCGAGCCCGGTCGAGGGTTCGTCGAGGAAGACCAGCTTGGGCTGGTGGATCAGTCCCATCACGATATCGAGCCGCCGCCGCTGGCCACCCGAGAGCTTGCCGCAGGGCCGATCCCAGACATCGCCGAGATCAAGCGCCGCCAGCAACTCCTCGCCACGCATCTTTGCTGTGGCGCGGTCAATGCCATAGAGCTCGGCCTGCGACATGATCTCTTCGCCGGCCCTGGCCTCGGGGGAGGTCGAGCCGGCTTGGCTGACGTAGCCGATCAGCCGCCGCACCCCCACTGGATCGGCCCTGAGATCCGCGCCGACGACACGCGCGGTCCCGCCGGTCGGCTCCAGCAATGTGCAGAGCATCTTGAGCGTCGTCGTCTTGCCAGCGCCGTTGGGGCCAAGAAATCCGACAATTTCACCCTCCCGGACCACCAGGTCGATGCCGCGCACGGCCTCGATCAGCTCGCCCTTGGCGCCCCGCGCCTTAAACGTTCGCTTGAGGCCGCTGGCCTCAATGATTGGAAATCCCTGCACATGCGCCTCTGTGGTTGCGGGTTTGGTCGATGCTGCCGTGCTGGTACGCCGCAGCGGCTGGAACGGATGCGAAAACGCGCGCGATGGCATGGTCTGCTCCTCGCGATGGTCTCCCGGATGCGGCGATTTCTGCTTGATCGCGGTTGCTGCCATCCTGCGCCTCTGTCGAATCCATGCTAGAAATCTTGCAACGGCATATAATTTAATGTAAAAGTATCTTATGAATCAAGATATCAAAGAGTCAAGACAAAACTCAACTGAGGCCCTGTCTCGGCGTTTCGGGCTGGCGGTGCGCTCCAGTCAGGTCGCCAACGACATCTTTGATGAAACCCTCGCGCTCTTTCTGGGAGTTAATCGAACGGATGGGCGCTGCCTCGACATCATCGATCGCGCGGGGAGGGTAAGTGCCGGCCAGCTTGCCACCCAGAGCGGGCTCACGACCGGAGCCGTGACCACCGTAATCGACCGGCTGGAGGCCGCAGGCTACGCCCGCCGCATCCGCGATACTCATGATCGTCGGAAGGTCTGGATCGAGACCACCGAGGAGATGCGCTCGATCACCCGGCACATCTTTGGCCACTATGCCGAAAGCGCGCCGCGCCTCATGGCGCGGTTCACGCCGGAGCAGATCCTTGGCATCCTCGAGTTCCTCGAGATCAGTGCCCACGTCAACATGGCCCATGCCGGGACACTTCGGCAGCACCTCGACCCAACTGCGACCTCGGTAGCAGCCCGTCTCAACCAGGCCCTTGCCTTTGAAAGGGCTGTCGCCGCCGGTCAGTCGGCCATGGACACCGAACTCGCTAAGATAAGGTACGAGGCGGAGTAGGGATTACTCTGCTGCAACCGGCATGCTGTCCTTGCCGTCTAGATTGCCCATCGAGGCGACGATGTGGTTGGCGAGCGCATCGTAGATGCCGCCATAGGCGTGGCTGGCACGCATGATGGCGATTTCGGCGTCGCGCAGGCGCGGCAGGTCCCGGTCTTCCGCAATCACCCGCATCCCGGGCTGCAGCGCGCTCTCGGGCAAGAAGCCCACCGCGAGATCAGTCAGCACCGCGCTCGCGATCGCCATGGCGTTCGACGAGGTATAGGCCACGCGATAGTCGCGGCCGATCCGGTTCAGCACCTCGACGGCATTGTCCTTCCAGCAGCAATGGAGCCCGCCAGCGATCGGCAGCGGCTCGGTCGCCAGCGCCTGCCCGCCATGCGACGCCACCCAGAACATCCGCTCGGTGCGGAACAGCTCGCCATATTCGTGGTTCGTGCCCTGGGTGAAGACGATCAGGTCGTACTTGCCCTTCTTCATGCCATCGAGCAGTTCCTCGGACGGCTGGCAGCGGACGTCGACCACGATCTTGGGGTGGGTGCGCTGGAAGCTTGAGAGGATCACCGGCAACAGACGCACCGCATAGTCGTCCGGAACGCCGAAGCGGATCGAGCCCTTGAGGTCGCCATCCGAAAACACGTCAATGATCTCTGCGTTGATCCGCAGCATCCGCCGCGCCCGCGAATAAAGCGACTCGCCGTGCTCAGTCAGTGTCACCGTCCGGCCATCACGCGACAGGAGGTCCTGACCCAGCCGCTCTTCCAACCGCTTGATCTGCATCGATACCGCCGACTGCGTCTTGTTCACCCGGCGCGCCGCCTCAGTGAAGCTGCCGCAATCGGCAATGGCGCAAAAGCTCTGCAACTGGTCGAGATCGAGGGGCGCTGACATCGTTTTCTCGCATCACGAATTTTGATGATCTGGATGAAATCTATTTGTTGGACGAATGAAAGGCAAGCATCTAGATCACTTAACATCGGTGATCGACGATCATCGTCAACGCCCCCGGTACCCCTCCGGGAGCACCAGATACATCGGAGAACGACTATGGCTCACTTGCTATCCAGCGAGCGGCCTGCGATTGCGGCCGCGCCGACTAACCTGTTCAGCGCATTGGTAAACTGGTTCGCGGGCGTGCGTAAAGCACGTCACCAGCGCATCGCCCTCGAGTCGCTTCTCGACTACGACACGAATCTGCTCGCCGACCTCGGTATCAACCGTGCCGACCTGTTCGAGGCGCTCGATGCCCCCAGCCAGCGGCCCGGCCTTCGGCTGGCGCAGAAGCGTGCGCAGAGCGCCCGTCACTGGCTCAACCAGTAGTCGCAGTTTGCGGGCGGCTTCGCCGCTCGCTCCCCCATGGCTCAATTCCTGATTGTGCCATCTCGGCCGGTCCACCCACTGGCCTGTTTCCTGATAAACTGCCGGGCCAGGCCGTCCTGCCGACGACCAGCCCGGCTTTTTTGTGTCCGGGGCACTTCACGCCTGGGCATCGATCCGGTCGGCCACCATCTCCTGCAGCCGCCACAGGTGCGGATCGTGGATGCCCATCAGTTCAAGGTGCTGCACGGTGTGGAACAGGTACTCCGCCATCGAGCCACGCGAGCCCACGGCCCGCGCCAGCACATCGGCTATCTGGCCCTCGTCCAGCCCGCTCACGTAGCGCCCGCTGTTCCGATCGATGCAAAAGGTCACGGCGCGCACTGGCCCCCTTTCGCTCTCGACATTCACCCAGCGCGGCGGGAACGGTGAGGGCTTCAGCCCCATCTCGCGCCGGACCAGCAGGTCGAGGGATGCTTCGACCTTGTCAGGCGGCAGCCGGTAGAGAGCGCCCTTGCACCTGCCGCCGCGATCGAGCGCCAGCATCAGGCCGGGATTCTCGTCGGTCGCTCGAAACCTTGTTGTCCATCCGAGGCAGAAGGCGCGGTGCCAGCCATGCAGCAACCCGGTGCGAACCTCGACGAACTCGCATGCCGGCTTCCAGATCAGTGAACCATAGGCAAAGACCCAGACCTGACCGGAACCGTCGCTGCCGGCAAGGATGTCATGGACAAACTGGGCGAAGTCGGCATCGCTCGACACTTCAACACCCGGCCAGGAATCCGGTTCGGCAATATCACGCCGCATCCTCTCCACATGCGCCTCGGTCAGCCGCATCTGTATCGGTTTGCGTGGCATGGCAGCCGACTTCGTCCTTTATCAGGGCAGCTGCTTGAACCCGTCGCCAAAGCCCGTCAGCGACACAGGAATGCCGATCCCCTCTTCAGGGGTCTTGAATACCACGAAAATGGCGCTCTTGCCCGATGAGAGCTTGGCGATCAGCTGATCGTCAAGCACCACCTCTGCAACACAGCCATTCGGCAGGCAGCGCACGAAGGCGACGCGCCCGATATCCTTGCCGTCGATATTGAGGCCAAGCCCGTTTGGCAGCAGCACACCCAGCGGCGCCAGCACACGCAGCAGCTTTGCCTGCTGGTCGGCGGTCTTCAGCACGATCACCGACAGCCCGACATTGGCCTGGTCTTCCGCCGAAACGTTCTGGATCAGCGCACACTGCTCAAAGCTCGCACCGGGTGGCGTATCGCAGCTCATCTGCCAGTCGCCATATTGGGCCTTTACTACGCCCTGCGCCAGCGCGGGGCTGGCCACAAGGCCGGCGAGAAGGACGATAACAAGAGCAACCACTTGGTGCAGGCTATTCAGCTTCAAGAGCCGATCCACTTCTAAAGAATCGAGCGGCCGCAACCGGGCCGTCCCCTGTGTCGGTGACCCCCTGGGGCTTGTCAACACGACCGCCTGGCAGTCCCGGCGCCCTTCGCTTGGGCGGCGCGATACAGGCGCAACAAAAAAGGCGGGCGTGAGGCAAGAAAAATCCAGCACGAAAGCGCGTTTTGACGCATCATCGGAATGGAACGGTGAATTGCCTTGGCGAAGCCGATGTGGTTTAGACACTTTCTAAGTTTCAGCGCTCCGAGGTTGAGTCGGGGCGGCGTTGTCTATGCCGCAGAATAGCCTCAACCCCGCGTCGCAAAACCGGACCAGACGGGATCTCAAGGGGGTTATTAGGTGACCGGCAAACTACTCCGTTCGATGGGCGCCCTGGCCCCCGCCGCTGCACTGCTGCTTCCCGCAGCAAGCTCGGCTCAGGAAGCTGGCCAGGAAGTTCTGGGCCATGCCGCGCCCGGCCAGATCGACCTTCAGCAGTCGGTGACGCCGCTGATGGACTCGATCCGTGCTTTCCATGATGGCCCGTTGCTGATCGTGGCTGTGGGCATCGCCGTCCTCATTCTGGTGCTGCTCATCGTCGTGATGGTGCGCTTCAATGCCAAGGCGAACCCCAAGCCGTCCAAGACGACGCACAACACTCTGATCGAAGTGGTCTGGACCGTTGTCCCGATCCTGATCCTCGTAGTCATCGCCATCCCGTCCTTCTCTGTGCTCACCGACCAGCTGACGATGCCTGATGGGCAGCGCAAGTATCTGGGCTCAAACATCTTCTCGTTCGGCGAAGTCGAAGTTCCCGCTGTTGGTCTCACCATCAAGGCGACCGGCCAGCAGTGGTACTGGGACTATGAATACGTTGACGCCGGCAAGACGCTATCGTCCAACATTATGAGCGACGCCGACCGTCTGGCCAAAAAGCCGAACCAGCCGCGCCTGCTAGCCGTCGACAACGAACTCGTCGTTCCGGTTGATACTACCGTCCGCGTCCAGGTCACCGCCGATCCGTCGGGTGTGATCCATGCGTTCGCCATGCCGTCGTTTGGCATCAAGATCGATGCAGTGCCGGGCAAGCTCAACGAAACCTGGTTCAACGCCCGCAAGACCGGCCTCTATTATGGCCAGTGCTCGGAACTGTGCGGCAAGGACCACGCGTTCATGCCGATCGCGATCCGTGTTGTGACCCAGGACGAATTCACCAAGTGGATGGATGCGTTCAAGGCCGGCACGCTCGACGACGCCAACGCCACTCTGCCTGCAATCAGCTAAGGACCGCGCCCGGGCGGCAACGCCCGGCCAATCGCGCGACGCTAGGAATCAAAAGGGAACGCTGCAATGGCCGACATTCACGCACTGGAAGCCCATGAGGGTCATGCGCATGCCGAAGCGCACGATCATGGCCACCCGACGGGCTGGCGGCGGTATGTCTATTCGACCAATCACAAGGACATCGGCACGATGTACCTCATCTTCGCAATCTGCGCGGGTGTGATTGGCGGTCTTCTTTCAGGCGCCATGCGTCTCGAATTGCAGGAGCCGGGCATTCAGATTTTCCACGGCCTTGCGGCCATGGTCTACGGCGTCAACGGCGACGCTGCGCTCGATGCCGGCAAGCACATGTACAACGTGTTCACCACGGCCCACGCGCTCATCATGATCTTCTTCATGGTGATGCCTGCCATGATCGGCGGCTTCGGCAACTGGTTCGTGCCGCTGATGATCGGCGCGCCCGACATGGCGTTCCCGCGCATGAACAACATCTCGTTCTGGCTGCTGATCCCCGCCTTCCTGCTGCTCATCATGTCGATGTTCTTCGAGGGCCCCTCAGGCGCCATGGGAACCGGCGGCGGCTGGACCATCTACCCGCCACTCTCGACGACCGGCCAGCCGGGCCCGGCCATGGATTTCGCCATTCTCTCGCTCCACCTTGCCGGTGCGAGCTCGATCCTTGGCGCCATCAATTTCATCACCACCATCTTCAACATGCGCGCCCCGGGCATGACGCTGCACAAGATGCCGCTCTTCCCGTGGTCGGTGCTGGTTACGGCGTTCCTGCTGCTGCTGTCGCTTCCAGTTCTCGCTGGTGGCATCACCATGCTGCTGACCGACCGTAACTTCGGCACCACCTTCTTTGCACCTGAAGGCGGCGGCGATCCGATCCTGTTCCAGCACCTGTTCTGGTTCTTCGGTCACCCTGAAGTGTACATCCTGATCCTGCCCGGCTTCGGCATCGTCAGCCACATCGTCTCGACCTTCTCGAAGAAGCCGGTTTTCGGATACCTCGCGATGGTCTACGCCATGATCGCCATTGGCGCCGTCGGCTTCATCGTGTGGGCTCACCACATGTACACTGTCGGCATGTCGCTCGACGTGCAGCGCTACTTCGTGGCCGCCACCATGGTCATCGCGGTGCCGACCGGCGTGAAGATCTTCTCGTGGATCGCCACCATGTGGGGCGGCTCCATCTCCTTCCGCACGCCCATGCTCTGGGCCATCGGCTTCATCTTCCTGTTCACCGTTGGCGGTGTCACGGGTGTGGTGCTGGCCAATGCCGGTGCCGACCGCGCGCTCCACGATACCTATTATGTGGTGGCGCACTTCCACTACGTGCTGTCGCTCGGCGCCGTGTTCGCGATCTTCGCCGCCTGGTACTACTGGTACCCCAAGATGTTCGGCATCATGTACAATGAGAAGCTGGCCAACGCCCACTTCTGGATCACCTTCGTTGGCGTGAACGTCATCTTCTTCCCGCAGCACTTCCTCGGCCTCGCCGGCATGCCGCGCCGCTACATCGATTATCCCGATGCGTACGCGATGTGGAACCGTGTGTCCTCGATCGGCTACTACATCACCTTCGCCGGTCTGCTGCTGTTCCTCTACGTGCTGTTTGAAGCTGCCCGCAAGAAGCGTCCGGCTCCGGCCAATCCGTGGGGCGAAGGCGCAACGACGCTGGAATGGACTCTTCCGTCCCCGCCGCCGTTCCACCAGTTCGAAACCCTGCCGCGCATCACCAACGACGCTGCCGGTCACTAAAACTCACCAGCGCGGGGCCTTCGGGCCCCGCCGACAAGGCGGACTGCATTGGCCTATCTTGATGACACCACAGAGATCACGGCAGTCGCCGGCGGGGCGCGGGTAGAAGACTACCTCGCGCTGCTGAAGCCGCGCGTCATGTCGCTGGTGGTGTTCACGGCCTTTGTCGGCCTGCTGCTGGCGCCGGGTGGTATCAACCCGTTCGTCGGCTTTATCTCGATCCTCTGCATCGCCATCGGGGCAGGGGCCTCGGGCGCGCTCAATATGTGGTACGATGCCGATATCGATGCCGTCATGAGCCGCACCGCCAACCGCCCTATCCCGGCCGGTCGCATGGAACGTGACCAGGCGCTGGTTTTTGGCCTCATCCTCTCCGCCTTTTCGGTCGGTGTTCTCGGCCTTGCCGCAAACTGGCTGGCCGCCGGCCTTCTGGCTTTCACCATTTTCTTCTATGCTGTCGTCTATACGATGTGGCTCAAGCGCTCGACGCCGCAGAACATCGTCATCGGCGGGGCGGCTGGTGCCTTCCCACCCATGGTGGGCTGGGCCGCCGTAACAGGCACGATCAGCCTCGAGAGCTGTCTGCTCTTTCTGATCATCTTCCTCTGGACCCCGCCTCACTTCTGGGCGTTGGCGCTCTACAAGCAGTCCGACTACGGCGCCGCTGGCATCCCGATGCTGCCCAACGTCGCGGGCAATCAGGCGACCAAGGTGCAGATCGTCATCTACTCGGTCGTCCTCATTGCCGCGTCGCTGGTTCCCGGCCTCATCGGCTTCATGGGTCCGATCTATATGGTCACCGCCGCCGCGACCGGCGCAGCCTTTCTTTTTCTCGCCGTGCGGCTCTTCCTTACCACTGATGACAAGGCGATGCGCAAGGCCGGGCGGACGCTGTTCACGTATTCGCTCAGCTACCTCTTCGTCATCTTCCTCGCCCTGATCACCGATCATGTCGTGGGTGCATTGGGATGGATGTGATGACTGAACCAGCCAAGGTGCCCGCACCCAAGCTATCTGACGCCGAGTTCGCCGCTCGCCGCCGCAAGCGCTCGATCGCGCTCGGCCTGGCGCTGGGCGGTCTGGTCCTGATTTTTTACGTGCTGACCATCGTCAAGATGGGCGGCAACGTCTTTAACAAGGTCATGTGATGGCCATCGACACGCTGACGCCGCCGCAACGCAACAACAACCGTCGCCTCGCCTTCTGGCTCGGCCTTTTGGTCGTCTTCATGGTCGGCGCCGCCTACGCGGCCGTGCCCATCTACGCGCTGTTTTGCAAAGTCACGGGCTTCGGCGGTACGACCCAGGTCGCTTCCAGCAACCCAAAGGGCCTTATCGATCGCCAGATCACGGTGCGCTTCGATTCTAATGTCGATAGTTCACTGCCCTGGACCGTCGTTCCGGCGAAGCCTGTCACCGACAAAATCGGCAATGTCGAGACCGTCGTCTTCACCGCCCACAACCTCTCCAACAAGACTGTCACCGGTCAGGCCATCTTCAACGTCACGCCGGAAGCCACTGGCATCTATTTCAACAAGATCGAATGTTTCTGCTTTACCCAGCAGACGCTGAAGCCGGGCGAAACGGTCGATATGCCCGTCACGTTCTTCGTCGATCCGGATCTCGCCAAGAACGGCGATCTGAAAACTGTTCGCGACATTACCCTGTCATACACATTCTACGCCGAGAACAAGGGAAGCTGACCATGGCAGCGCATGCCAAGCCAAACCACGACTACCATCTGGTGAACCCCAGCCCGTGGCCGTTCGTCGGCTCGATCTCGGCCTTCATCATGGCCCTTGGCGCCATCCTGTGGTTCCACAAGATCGCTCCGCCTTGGATCCTGCTCGCCGGGCTCGTAGGCGTGCTCTACACCATGTACGCTTGGTGGAGCGACGTGATCCGCGAAGGCAAGGCCGGCGACCACACTCCGGTGGTGATGATGCATCACCGCTACGGCATGATTCTGTTCATTGCGTCCGAAGTGATGTTCTTCGTCGCATGGTTCTGGGCCTATTTCGATGGCTTCTTCAACCACGACGCCGTCGAGCAGTATGCCCGCGTCGCTGCCATGGGTGGCGTCTGGCCCCCGACGGGCGTGGAGCTATTCAATCCCTTCCACCTGCCGCTGTTCAACACGCTGATCCTGTTGACCTCGGGAACCACCGTCACCTGGGCCCACCACGCTCTGCTCCACAAGGACAAGCGCGGTCTCGTCTGGGGCCTTGTGCTCACTATCCTCCTGGGCGCGCTGTTCACCTTCGTTCAGGCCACCGAGTACTCGGAAGCCGGGTTCCAGTTCTCTGGCAACCTCTATGGCGCCACCTTCTTCATGGCCACCGGCTTCCACGGTTTCCACGTACTGGTCGGCACCATCTTCCTCATCGTCTGCTTGGTCCGCGCGATGCGCGACGAGTTCACGCCCGAGCATCACCTCGGCTTCGAGTTCGCCGCTTGGTACTGGCACTTCGTTGACGTGGTGTGGCTCTTCCTGTTTGCCACCATCTACGTCTGGGGCAGCTGGGGCGTCGCTCTCCACGCCGGCTGATCTCAGCCAAACAGACTTATCTTCCGAGGGCGTGGCGCAAGCCGCGCCCTCTGCATTTCCACCGCTCGCAACCCGCGACAGTGTCGCCATTCGACAACTCCCGCGCTCTGGCGTAACAGTCGGATCATGACCGAACCTGCTTCCGAACGCCTGCTGTCCCCCTTCGCGACCGGCCTTGCCTGCAAGTGCCCGCGCTGTGGCGAAGGACCGCTGTTCCAGGGCTTCCTGAAGCCGGTGAGTAAGTGCGAAAGCTGTGGCCTCGACCTCACCTTCGCCGCTGAAACTGAAGGCCCGGCGGTCTTCATCATCCTCCTCGTCGGCTTCGTCATCGTCGGCGCCGCTGCCACGGTTGAGGCGCTGTTCCATCCGCCGCCGTTCGTCCACCTCCTGCTCTGGCTTCCGAGCGTGGTGATCCTTGCCCTCGCTTTGATGCGCCCGCTCAAGGCGACCATGATCGCCATCCAGTACCGCCATCAAGCCGAAGAAGGCCGTGTCGATGGCTGACAGCAGTCCGGTGCCGCAACAGAGCCGCGGCTGGCGGCTGTGGGCGTTTGTCGTCTTCATGCTTTTGCTGATGGGGCTCTTCGTCGTCCTTGGTGCCTGGCAGGTTGAGCGGCTCGGCGAAAAAGAGCGGCTGATTGCCAGCGTCGCTGCGCGTGCGGACCTTCCGCCGATCTCGCTGCCGCCGGTCGCGGAGTGGGGCGCCTTTGATCCGGAGTCGTTCGACTTTCGCGCCGTTACCCTCACCGGAGAGTGGTTGCCGCAGCAGACGGTTCTTGTCTTTACTAGCCTCGATGAGCCAAAGGGCCAGCGCTCGGGCCCGGGCTACTGGGTGATGACGCCGCTGACGCTGAGCAGCGGCGGCACCGTCTACGTCAATCGCGGTTACATCCCCCAGGAATCCGCAGCAGCCTTCGCCACCGGTGGCACTGTGGCGAACGGAGAGGTTACGCTCACCGGCATTGCTCGCCTTCCGGAGGCCATCGGCGCCTTCACGCCCGCTCCCGATGCCGCCCATCGCATCGACTACGTCCGCAACCCGTTACGCCTCCACAGCTTCGACCGCACGCTCGCCGGCCCCATCGCGCCGATCTATGTTGATCTGCCTGCCGGTGACGCGGGTGCCCTGCCGCAGGGTGGAGAGACCGTCATGGAGTTCCCCAACAATCACCTGGGCTATGCCATGACCTGGTTCGGCTTTGCCCTCCTGGTGCCGCCTTTGCTGATCCTTTGGGTGCGCCGGCAACGGCCGGTTTCACCTAAGCCATGAAACTTGCGGCGCGGCCTCAGTTTCACTAGGGTGCGCGCCATTCCCACACGAGCATGCGCAGCAGGCATGCCTTAGCGAAACGGGGCATCCCCTCAATGCAGTTTGTATCGACGCGCGGCGGGGCGGCCGTGCTTGGTTTCTCAGACGCAATCCTCGCCGGACTCGCGACCGATGGCGGGCTCTACGTGCCCCAGACCTGGCCCCGGCTCACCCATGCGGAGATCGCAGGCTACGCCAATCGCCCCTATGCCGAAGTCGCCTTCGACATCATCTCGCGCTTCGTTGACGGCGAAATCCCCGATGCCGAACTGAAGCTGATCATCGACCAGGCCTACGCGACCTTCCGGCACCCCTCGGTCGCCCCGCTGGTGGAGATCGCTCCCGGTCACTTCATCATGGAACTGTTCCATGGCCCGACGCTCGCCTTCAAGGACGTCGCCATGCAGTTCCTCGCCCGGGTGATGGATCATATCCTCGCCAAGCGGCAGGCTCGCGCCACCATCGTCGGCGCCACCTCCGGCGACACCGGCTCGGCCGCCATCGAAGCCTTCCGCGGCCGTGCAGCCACGGACATATTCATTCTGCACCCTGAAGGCCGCACCTCAGAAGTGCAGCGCCGTCAGATGACCACCGTGCTCGATGACAACGTCCACAACATCGCCATCCGTGGCACGTTCGACGACTGCCAGAACATCGTCAAAGCCCTGTTCAACAACCAGCGCTTCCGCGAAACGACGCAACTCTCTGGCGTCAACTCCATCAACTGGGGCCGGATCGTCGCGCAGATCGTGTATTATTTTACTGCCGCAGTGTCGCTAGGCGCCCCCGGCCGCGAGGTGACCTTCGCCGTCCCCACCGGCAATTTCGGCGATATCTTTGCCGGCTTCTGCGCCGAGCGGATGGGCCTCCCCATCAAGACCCTCGCCATCGCCACCAACTCCAACGACATCCTCGCTCGCACGCTCGAAACCGGCCGTTACGAGACAGGCACCGTCTCGCCGACGATCAGCCCGTCCATGGACATCCAGGTCTCGTCCAACTTCGAGCGTCTGCTGTTTGAGTCGGTCGGCCGCAATGCTGAAACTGTGAGGGGCCTGATGGACAGCCTCAAGCAATCCGGCAGCTTCACCGTCCCCGCCGCCGGACTTGCCGCCATCCGCGAGCGCTTCGTCGCCGATCGTGCCAACGAGGCCGAGACCTCGGCGACCATCGCTGCGACCAAGAAGAACTCCGACTACCTGCTGGATCCACATAGCGCTGTCGGTGTCCACGTGGCCCAGCCGCTGCTGGGTGGCGCCGCGCCAGTCATCACCCTCGCCACCGCCCATCCGGCCAAGTTCCCCGCTGCCGTCAAGGCGGCCTCAGGGATTGAACCGGCCCTGCCATCGTGGTTGTCTGACCTTTACACTCGGCGCGAGCGGTTTACCGTGCTGAACAATGATCAAGGTGAAGTGGAAAACTTCATCTCGGCCCGTACGCGGGTCCTGGAGGAGCCGAAGTGACGGTCAAGAGTACAACGCTCGACAATGGAATGACCGTTCTCACCGACGACATGCCCCACCTCGAAAGCGCCTCCCTTGGCATCTGGGTCAAGGCCGGGTCGCGCAGCGAAACCGAAGCCGAGCACGGCATCTCCCATATGCTCGAGCACATGGCGTTCAAGGGCACCACCACCCGCAACGCCCTCGAAATTGCCGAAACCATCGAAAATGTCGGCGGCGACCTAAATGCCGCGACCTCCGTCGAGCACACCGGTTATTTCGCCCGTGTGCTCAAGGAAGACGTCGGCCTTGCCGCCGATATCCTATCCGACATCCTGCAGAACTCGCAGTTCGAGCAGTCTGAACTCGATCGCGAGCAGCAGGTCATCGTCCAGGAAATCGGCGCCGCCCGCGACAATCCCGATGATCATGTCTTCGATCTGTTCCAGCAGGCGGCGTTCCCGCAGCAGGCCATCGGCCGCACCATTCTGGGTACCGTTGAATCGGTGAACGCCTTCAAGCCCGACAGCATCCGCGCCTATATGGATCGCAACTATGTCGGCGACCACATGGTGCTCTGCGCCGCCGGCAATGTCGATCACGACGCGCTGGTCGATATCGCCAATAACCGCTTCCATTCCCTCCGCCCCACCGGCGCTCCGGCGCCGGAAAAGGCCGCTTACGTCGGCGGCGAGCAGCGCCTCGTCTCCGACCACGAGCAGGCCCACATCGTCTTGGGCATGGAAGGCCGTGCCTACAACGCCGATGGGTTCTACGCCGTCCAGATCCTTGCTTCCATTCTCGGCGGCGGCATGAGCTCGCGGTTGTTTCAGGAAGTGCGCGAAAAGCGCGGCCTCTGCTATTCGGTCTATGCCTTCCACTGGGCGTTCGCCGATTCAGGAATTTTCGGCGTCGCGGCCTCGACAGGCGAGGCGGAGGTCACAGACCTGATCCCGGTCGTGCTCGACGAGTTGCGCAAGGCCACCGAAAACATCACCGATGAAGAAGTGATCCGCGTTCGCAACCAGATCCGCGCGGGCCTCCTCATGTCGCTCGAAAGCCCAAGCTCGCGTGCCGGGCAGCTCGCCCGCCAGCAGGTGCTCTGGGGCCGACCGATCCCGCTTCTGGAAACGGTTGAGCGCATCAATCGTGTCACCGCCGATCGGGTCAAGCAGGTGGCGCGCCAGATTTTTGAAGCCGGCGAGGTCTCGCTCGCTGGCATCGGCCCTGTCTCCAACCTCCCGGACTACAAGACCATAGCGGCACAACTGAAGAACTGAGGTGGCGGCAGAAGCCGGTCTCATCCGATGATGCTTTCCTGGTTCTCCCGCGATGATACCCCGGTGCTGGTGGGTCCGCGCCTGATGCTGAGGGCGCCTCGCGCTGCCGACTATCAAGCCTGGCGCAATCTACGCCGTGTCAGCCGCGATTTCCTCAAGCCGTTTGAACCGCGCTGGAGCGAGTCTGATCTGGCCGCCGATGTCTACAAGGCCCGCCTCAAACGCAGCCGCGAAGAAGTGAAGGCCGGCACCGACTATTCGTTCTTCCTGTTCTTGCACTCCGAGCGTGGCGATGAACTGGTTGGCGGCATCACGCTCTCCAACATCCGGCGTCGCGCCGCCCAGTTTGTCAGCCTCGGCTACTGGATGGGCAAGCCCTATGCCGGCAAGGGCTATATGAGCGAAGCCGTCGGGCAAGTGGTGCCATTCTGCTTTGATTCCCTTGGGCTCCACCGCATCCACGCGGCGTTCCTCCCCGACAATATCGCCAGTCGCCGCGTCCTTGAAAAAAACGGATTCCGGGAAGAGGGCTACGCTGAGAATTATTTGCAGATCGACGGCAAGTGGGCCGACCACGTGCTGTTCAGCCTGACGCGCGAGCGCTATGAAGGTACCCATAGGCTTGGCAGGCCGTGAGCGCTTGTCGTCAGCGGGAAACCCCGATACCTACTCTCCCCAATATTGACCGCGGCAGGACCAATTTTCAGCTAATGCGCCACATCATACGGATCGCGATGTGCCTGGCGTATGTGCTGGCTGGAACACTCGGGGCGCACGCCTTCGACGTGATCACCGCGCCTGAGGACGTCAACGCCGTCAACCTGACCGGCGCCATCGATGTGCTGCCGGGCGAGGGCGGCAAGATCCAGCTCTCCACCGCCGCCGGTGAAGACGGCATCATCCGCCGCATCGAAGTGCTCGCCTCCGAAGGCGGCACCAACCCCAACTGGGCGCTGTTTGCGCTGCGCAACGATTCCGACGTTCAGCTCGAGCGTTTGCTCGTCGCGCCGTTCTTCCGCCTGCCGGGCTCCGGTGTCTTCCGCCCGGATCTCGGCAACGAGCGCATCAAGATCCTCACCCCCAGTGCCGGCTTGAGGCCGACCCGCCTCACCGACCGCGAGGCGGACGTCTTCGAGGTGGTGATCGACCCCGGCGCTACGGTCACCTTCATTGCTGAACTCTCGAGCGGGCAGCTGCCCGAGCTCTATCTGTGGAAGCCCGACGCCTACCGCGACTACGTGAATTCGTTCACCCTGTTCCGCGGCACCGTGCTCGGTGTCTCCGCCCTGGCAGCAGTGTTCCTGACCATCATGTTCGTGGTGCGCGGCCGCGGCATCTTCCCGGCCACCGCCGCCTTCTCTTGGGCCGTGCTGACCTATCTGCTGGTCGATTTCGGCGTTCTTGGCCCCTTGCTGGGCATTTCCAACGGCGCCATGCAGCCGTTCCGGGCGGCCGCGGAGGCGGCCATCGCCACGACTCTGTTCGGATTCCTGTTTATCTATTTGAACCTGCATCGCTGGCATTTGCGCTTCATCCACCTGGCGCTGGCGCTCGTGGTGGTGTTCCTCGCGCTGTTCGGCTTTGCCTTCTTCCAACCCTCGATCGCCGCCACTGTCGCACGCCTCGTTCTGGCGCTGCTCGGCATCACCGGCTTCTTCCTCATCCTGCTGCTCGGCCTGCGAGGCTACGACCGCGCCGTGCTGCTGGTCCCCACCTGGATCATCTATATCGCCTGGCTGTTCTATGCCTGGCTGGTCGTCACCGGTCAGGTCTCCAACGACGTTGCCCAGTCCGCCGTCGCCGGTGGCCTGGTGCTGGTTGTGATGCTCCTGGGCTTTACCTCGGTGCAGCACGCCTTCTCTGAAGGGCAGGTCTCGATCGGCACCCTCTCTGAAGTTGAGCGCCGCGCGCTGGCTCTTACGGGCTCAGGCGATTTCGTCTTCGACTGGAACATCGAGCGCGACCGCGTCTCGGTCTCCGATGAACTCGGTACCCGCCTTGGGGAGCGCCGTGGCGCGCTCAAGGGCTCGATCAAGCGCTGGCTCGATCGCGTCGCCCCCGAGGATCGCGACCGCTTCCGCACCGCCTTCGATACCCTCGTCGAACTGCGCCGCGGCAAGGTCTCGGCCGATGTGCGGCTCACTGCCCATGACGGCAGCTTCCGCACGTTCCGCATGCGCGTCAAACCGGTGCTCGGCGGCGATGGTCAGGTCAACCGCATTGTCGGCACCCTGCAAGACGTCAACGAAGACCGCGCAAGTCGTGAACGTCTGTTGCACGATGCTGTCCACGACAGCCTGACGGGGCTCCCCAACAAGGAGCTCTTCCTCGACCGCCTGGAGCGCGCGCTGGTGCGTGCCCGCCTGCCCAACGGCACCAAGCCGGCGGTGTTCCTCATCGATATCGATCGGTTCATGGAGCTCGAAGAGCGCGTCGGCCACTCCGCCGCCGATTCCGTGCTGCTGGCGATCTCGCGCCGCATTGCCCGCATCATGCGCCCGCTTGATACCGTCGCCCGGCTTGGCGGTGACCAGTTCGGCGTCATCCTCGGCTCCGAGCAGGCGGCCGGCAAGATCGCCGAGACTGCCGAGCAGATCCGGAAGGCGCTGAAGTCGCCGTTCAACTTCGGCGAACGCGACCTGTCGCTCACCGCTTCGATCGGCGTCACCATCTACGACGGCAATCCCGTCGGAGCGGCTGAAGTGCTGCGCGATGCCGAACTTGCCATGTACTATGCCAAGCGCCTCGGCGGCGATCGCATCGAAGCCTTCCGCGCCTCCGCTCGCTCCATCGCTGCCTATTCCAAGGCCAGCGAGGAGGATCTCGATCGTGGTCTTCGCCATGGTGAGCTGGCCGTGCTGTTCCAGCCGATCATGGATATCCACGCCGGCACCATCGCGGGCTGCGAGGCCCTGATGCGCTGGAACCACCCGCAGCGCGGCGTCGTTCCGCCGGAAGAATTCATTCCTCTCGCAGAGCGCACCGGCCTCATCGAGCGGCTGGGCCGCGTCGCCTTCGAACAGGCCGCAGGGCAGGCGCGTGAATGGGCCACCTCGCTGCCGTTGCCCGAGGATTTCTTCGTCTCGGTCAACCTCTCGCCCAGCCAGCTCGCGACCGAAACCCTGCTCAATGACCTCCGCGCGCTGGTCAACGACCACCGCCAGGTCGCGCGGCATTTGAAGCTCGAGATCACCGAGAGCCAGGTGATGAGCAACCCGGAGCACTCCGCCTATGTGCTCAACGCGCTGAAGGCGCTTGGCCTCCGGCTGGCGCTCGACGATTTCGGCACCGGCCACTCCTCGCTCAGCTACCTGCACCGCTTCCCGTTCGACACCATCAAGATCCCCGCGCCCTTCGTGCAACTGAGCGAAGAGAGCGGCATCGCACACACCCAGGTGCCGATCATCCGCGCGATCCTCACGCTCGCCAGCGAACTCGACCTGTCGGTGATCGCCGAAGGCGTCGAGACCATCGAGGAAATCGAGCGCCTCCAGCAACTCGGCTGCCAGTACGCCCAAGGCTTCGCCTTCGGCGCCGCCATGACCGGCGCCGACCTCGGCAAGCGGCTGGCAACACAGTTCAACGCGAAATAGCTGCCGGGCTCAGGCTCGCATGGCAGCGGCGGGCGGGAAACGGCCGTTGGGGTCTGTCGGGTTAGAGACCTGACTATAGTGGCTCAGGTGCATTTCGAACCTGCCCATGCCCTTTGACATGGCGCGCAGCGAATTGACGTAGCCGAACATGTTCGCGAGCGGCACTTCCGCCACGACAGTCTGAGTGAGCCCGTCCCGCTGCGTCGCCAGTATCATGCCGCGACGTGAGTTCAGATCGCCGATGACGTCACCGAAATAGTCTTCCGAGGTGAGAACCTCAACCCGCATGATCGGCTCGAGGATCTTCGGAGCAGCCTTCTGGATGGCTTCGCGGAAACCCGCACGACCAGCGATTTCGAAGGCGAGAACCGAGGAGTCGACGTCGTGGTAGGCGCCGTCCGTCAGCGTGAACTTCACGTCGACAATCGGGAACCCGATCAGCGGGCCGGAGCCCATGACCGAAGCAACACCCTTTTCGACACCCAGCACGTATTCCTTGGGAACGCCCACCACTTCCGATGTGAACGAGAAGCCGGCACCCGGCTCAAGGGGCTCAATACGGAACTTGATACGGGCGAACTGACCCGAACCACCGGACTGCTTCTTGTGCGTATAGTCGTGCTCGACCATCCGAGTAATCGCTTCACGGTATGCCACCTGCGGCTCACCGATATTAGCGTCCAAATTGAACTCGCCGCGCATGCGGTCGACGATGATGTCGAGGTGCAATTCGCTCAGGCCCGAGATGATCGTCTGGCCAGACTCTTCGTCGGTCTTGACGCGGAAATACGAATCCTCAGCAGCAAGACGCGCCAGCGCCAGGCCCATCTTTTCCTGGTCCGCCTTAGACTTCGGCTCAACGGCGATGTCGATAACCGGCTCACCCATGCCCGGCGGTCGCGCTCAGCGTCGCTCGCGTGATGCCCAGCCGTGCAAGCGCCGCGTCATAGCGGCTTTCAATGGGGAGCCCGAACAGCAATTCGCGCGAGAACGGCACCGTCAGCCAGCCATTGCCGCTGATTTCGTTTTCGAGCTGCCCCGGGCTCCAGCCGCAATAGCCGAGCGCGAATAGCGCCTCGTGCGGCCCGCCCTCGAAAGCCATGGCCTTGAGGATATCGAGCGTCGCGGTAAGGCAGATATCCTCGTTGACCGCGTAGGAATTGGTCTCGTTGAAATAGTCGTTCGAGTGCAGAACGAAGCCGCGGCTCTTCTGCACCGGCCCGCCACGCAGCACCTCGCGGTTCTTGATCGTGTCGGGCAAGCGGATGATGTCGTCCTTTTCGCCCAGCTCCAGCTCTTCGAGCACGTCGGCGAAATGCATATCTTCGAGGCTCTGGTTCACCACCAGCCCCATGGCGCCCTCGTCGCTGTGGCCCACGAGGTAAATCACCGTCTCATGGAACCGCTCGTCGCCCATTTCGGGCATGGCGACAAGAAACTGACCTCTGAGCGAATCCATGGGCATAACTCCAGCGCCGGCGCGGGCTGGCTGGTCCTTGAGGGCAAGCTCTGGCCGGATGACCAATAGTGTAGTCCCGCAAACCCGCTTCTGCCTAGCCGGGGTTCACGAACTCCTGATGCGCCTTCCCATCCGATCCCCGCTCCGCTATCGCGGTGGCATGCGCACCGCCCTTGCCCTCGCTCTCGTCGCCCTTTCGAGCCCCATCCTCGCCGCCGAAACCCCGTGGCAGAATGTGTCCCCTGGCGTCCGGCTGCGGCTCATCGCCGACAATGTGCGAGCGCCAGATGGCACAACGCTCATCGGGCTCGAAGTCGATATGCCCGCCGACCACAAGACCTATTGGCGCGTTCCCGGCGAAACCGGCATTCCCACCGAGCTCGATCTTGCCGGCTCCTCCGGCATCGGCGCACACCAGATGATCTGGCCGTTTCCAACACGCGACGAAACGGGCGGCTACACCGATTTTGTCTATTACGGCCCCACCGTCCTACCGGTCCGTGTGTCACTCTCCGGCGATGCCGCCGATCTCAAGGCCGCAGTCGTGATGGGCGTCTGTTCCGATATCTGCCTGCCGGTGCAGGCCACCTTCGAACTGCCGCTCGATTTCGTCCGTCCGTCGCGCGGGCAGGGGGTCCGCCTCGCCCAGGCCGTGGCGCTCGCCCCTCTGGCATGGGACAAATCCACACCTCCGGTGGCTGATGTCAGCTTCGACCCCGCCGCCAGGGCGCTAAACGTGCAACTGACGGATCCCTCGATCGATCCGGCCTCGCTGATCGCTGTGGGGCAGGGCGGCGCCGCGCTCTTTGGTGCGCCGCAAAAAAGCCCCGATACAAACCTAGTCCTCCTCCCGCTGCTGGGGGGCGACGCCGGCAACTCTCTTGTTGGCATGCCGGTGGATTTCACCTTCATGACCGATCGCGGAGCGTTTACAGTCACCCACCAGATTGCGGCAGCCGGGTCGACGCCTGCGCCGCAGTGATCTATGGTCCGGCGCCCGAAGGGGGCAATTTGGTGTAAACTGTCGAGGAGACGTACCAGCATGATCAAGTCAGGCGACAAGATCCCGTCTGTCCCCATCAAGCTGGTTGCCGCCGATGGAACCACCGATACCACGGCCGATGTCGCACTGGGCGATGGGCTGGTGGTGTTCTTCGGCGTTCCGGGCGCTTTCACCCCCACCTGCGATACCAGCCACCTGCCTGGCTTTGTGGCCAACGGCCGCAAGTTTGCCGATCTCGGCGTCAAGCATGTGATCTGCGGCACCGTCAACGATCACCATGTGGTTCGGGCTTGGGGCGAGCGGTCCGATGCGTTCGGCACTGTCGATTTCATCGCCGATTCCCACGCCGCACTTGCCGATGCCATGGGCCTCAGCAAGCAGATGGGTGACCTGGGCAAGCGCTTCTGCCGTTTCGCCATGATCATCGAAAACGGCATCGTTAAAGAAATCTACGTACAGGATGTGGCAGGAGTAACCGTCAGCGGAGCCCCCGCTATCCTGATGGCACTACAGTCGTCGCGCGTCAGCGCGTGAGGGAGACGATGATGACCATGCACAGTTTGTCCAACGCCGCGCCGGCCGTCCGGCTTGCAGCGATCAGCGCCCTGGCGCTGGCACTCTCCGCCTGCTCGATGGGTTCGATGTTCGCGCCCGCCGCCAGCAATACTGCGACCCTGCAGGACGCCAGCCCGGCGCAGCAGGATGTTGTCGCCGGCAGCACCACCGCACTCCCCGCCATCGCCACCGAATGCCCGCCGATCAAGGTGAAGCTTGGTGGCGAAGCGCTGTTCTATTATGGCAAGGGGCGCGTCGGGAATGCACGCGACCTGAACTACCAGGCCGTCATCGACAAGCAGTCCCGCAACTGCGTCGTCTCCAATGGCTTGATCACCGTCAAGATGGGCGTTGTCGGCCGCGTCCTGCTCGGCCCTGCCGGCTCGCAGGCCAGCGTTGATATCCCGATCCGCTTCTCGGTCGAGCGCGATGACGTCGCCATGTTTTCCCAGAAATACGACATCCCGGTCGCCATCAACCCGCAGACCCAGACTGCCGATTTCGTTAAGGTCGTCGAAAACGTCGCCATCCCGTACACCGGCGGCGAAAACATCATCATCTATGTCGGCTTCGACGGCTGATCGACGTCTTCAAACCCTGTTGAGCCCAGCCCGGCCGCATTGACTCTTTGCTCCGAACACGGCTTATCTGCTGGTGACTGCGGGAGAGACGGGTGAAAGCCCGGCGCCGAAGGAGCAACCGCCCCGGAAACTCTCAGGCAAACGGACCGCAGCCGCACTGAACTCTGGAAAGCAGGCCCAGGTCGCGCCCACAAGGCAACACCCAGGATCAGGCCTCACCGAAGGAGCAACTCGTCCATAGGCGGCGAGGAAATCTCTCAGGTTACCGGACAGAGGGGGCACGAACGCGAGAGCATCCGCTCGCGCGTAGTGTCGTCAACCCTTGGTGCTCAATGGCAGATGTTCCGGCAGCCGACCTCAAGACCGTCATTCTCAATGACCGCCACATCGCGCTCGGCGGGCGCATGGTGCCGTTTGGCGGCTACTCGCTTCCGGTGCAATATCCCACCGGCATCATCGCCGAGCACAAGTGGTGCCGCGAGCACGCCGGCCTGTTCGATGTCTCCCATATGGGCCCGAGCTTTCTCGTCCTTGACCAGAAGTCGGGCGATGGCGAAGCCGATCACACAGCCGTCGCCGCTCTCGTCGAGTCGCTCTGCTGCGGTGATATCCGGGGCCTGAAGCCCGGCCAGATCCGCTACACCCTGCTGCTCAACGAATCCGGCGGCACCTATGACGACCTGATGATCGCCCGGCCCGCGGCCGAAGGCTGGGGCGGCGCCCTCTATATCGTCGTCAACGCCGGCACCAAGGACGCCGATTTCCACCGCATCGCCAACGCAGCGGCCGGCAAGGCCACGCTCAACCGCTCCGACCATTGCGCGCTGCTGGCGCTGCAAGGCCCTGAGGCAGTAGACGTCATGCGCGCCATCGTCCCCGAGGCGGCTGAACTCGGCTTTATGCACTATGGCTCGTTCGCCTGGCGCGAAACCAAGCTGGTGATCTCCCGCTCCGGCTATACCGGCGAGGATGGCTTTGAAATCCTTGTCGATCCCGACCATGCCGACGCCTTCTTCGATACCCTGTTGATCGACGAGCGCGTCAAGCCGATCGGCCTTGGCGCCCGCGACTCCCTCCGCCTCGAAGCCGGGCTGCCGCTTTACGGCCACGACCTCGACGAGACCATCTCGCCGGTCGAGGCCGGTCTCAACTTCGCCATTTCCAAGCGCCGCCGCGAAGCCGCCGATTTCCCCGGCGCCCCGCGCATCCTCCACGAACTCGCCAACAAGCCCAACCGTATCCGCGTCGGGCTGACCGTAGAGGGCGCCCCGGCGCGCGAAGGCGCCGATATCACAGATGCCTATGGCGCCGTTATCGGCCAGGTCACCTCGGGTGGTTTCGCCCCGTCCCTGAGCCGGGCCATTGCTCTGGGCTTCGTACCCCCGGCCTATGCTGCCCCCGGCACCAAGCTCCAGGTTCTCGTTCGCGGCCGTGCCCAGGCCGCCGAAGTCGTCCCCACCCCCTTCGTCCCCCACCGCTACGTCCGGAAGGCCTCCTGATGACCACCAAATTCACCAAGGACCACGAGTACATCACTGCTGACGGCACGGTCGGCATCACGCCCTATGCCCAGGAGCAACTGGGCGACATCGTCTTCGTCGAACTCCCCAAGGTCGGCCAGAAGCTCAAGCAGGGCGATGAGGCCGCGGTGGTCGAATCCGTGAAAGCCGCCTCCGAAATCTACTCCCCCGCCTCCGGCACCGTCACCGCCGTCAACGACGCGCTCTCGGGCGAACCCGGCCTCATCAACACCGCCCCCGAAACCGACGGCTGGATCTTCAAACTCGCCCTCGACGCACCGTCCGAGCTCGACGGGCTGATGGATGCTGCGGCTTATGCGGCCATAACGGTCTGATGCCTTTGACAAGGCCCTCTCACCCGGCGTTGCGCGCCGACCTCTCCCCCAAGGGAGAGGTACGATGGGGCCAAATCGTGCCGCCGCACCACCTCTCCCTCCGGGGGACAGGTCGGATTGCCTAGCAATCCGGGTGAGGGGGCCTTCCTCTCTTTCTAGCGAGAACACCTGACCCATGCGCTATCTCCCCCATTCCGATCATGAGCGCGCCGAAATGCTCGCCGTCATCGGCGCCAAGACTGCCGAAGAGCTGTTCGCCCGAGTGCCGAAATCGGCGCTCCTGACCAAATCCGTCGACCTGCCGCCCCACGCGCCCGAATACCTTGTTGAAGCGCAGATGCGTGCGCTGGCCGGGCGCAACCACGCCGCGGGCGATGGTCCGTTCTTCATCGGCGCCGGCGCCTATCGGCATCACGTGCCGGCGAGCGTCGATCACCTGATCCAGCGGTCGGAATGGCTCACTGCCTACACGCCCTATCAGCCGGAGGTCTCCCAGGGGACGCTCCAGATGCTGTTCGAGTTCCAGACCCAGGTCGCGCACCTCACCGGCATGGATGTCGCCAACGCCTCGATGTATGACGGCTCGACCGGCACTGCCGAGGCCGTGCTGATGGCCCGCCGGGTCACCCGGCGCAACCGCATCATCCTCTCGGGCGGCCTTCACCCGCACTATCGCGACGTGGTCCGCACCTATCTCGGCGATGGCCCCGACCTCGTCATCATGCCAGCCTCGCCAGAAGGGCAGGGCGATATCCTCAACCAGATCGACGGCGATACAGCCGCCATCGTCGTCCAGACGCCCGATTTCTACGGCCACCTGCGCAACATCAAAGCCGCCGCCGATGCCGCCCACGCCGCCGGCGCGCTGCTGATCGTCGTCGTCACCGAGATCGTCTCGCTCGGCCTGATCGAAGCCCCCGGTACGCTGGGCGCCGATATCGTCGTCGCCGAGGGCCAGTCGATCGGCAACTCGCTCAACTTCGGCGGCCCCTATGTCGGGCTGTTTGCCACCCGCAAGGATCTGGTGCGCCAGATGCCAGGCCGCCTCTGCGGCGAAACCGTCGATGCCGATGGCAATCGCGGCTTCGTCCTCACGCTGTCGACCCGCGAGCAGCATATCCGGCGCGAAAAAGCGACCTCCAACATCTGCACCAATGCCGGCTTGTGTGCGCTGGCCTTCTCCATCCACATGTCGCTGCTGGGCGAGGCGGGGCTCAAAAAGCTCGCGCGCCTCAACCACGCCAATGCCGTCAAGCTGGCGCGGATGCTGGGCACAGTCCCCGGCGTCGAATTGCTCAACAAGAGCTTTTTCAACGAGATGACCATCCGCCTGCCGGTCCCCGCCGCGCCGGTGATTGATCTCCTCGCCCGCGCCGATGTGCTGGCCGGCCTGCCCGTCAGCCGGCTCGAACCGGATAACCCAGCCTGCGCCAACCTGATCGTCCTCGCGGCGACAGAACTCACCACCGACAGCGACATCGCCATGCTGGCCGAGTGCCTCCATGCCGCCTTGAGCGAGGACGTCCAATGAGCATGAACAATCAGGGCCGCCCCACCGGCACCGGCACCTCCGGCTTCGCCTCTACCTCGGGCTCGTCGCTCTTGCCCAATGAGCCACTGCTGTTCGAGATCGGCGACACCGAGCATTCCGGGGTGGACCTGCCGGATGTGACGATCACCTCCGAGTTCCTCGGTGGCCACGAGCGGAAGTCTGACATCGATCTCGCCGGCCTCACCGAGCCCGAGGCGATGCGCCACTATGTGCGCCTCTCGCGTCTCAACTACTCGATCGATAGCGGCATGTATCCGCTCGGCTCGTGCACCATGAAGCACAACCCGCGGCTCAACGAGAAGATGGCGCGCCTGCCGGGCTTCGCCGATATCCACCCGCTGCAGCCGGTCTCGACCGTGCAGGGCGCGCTGGAATTGATGAGCCAGCTCGGCCACTGGCTGATGACCCTCACCAACACTGCCGCGGTCGCTCTGACTCCCAAGGCCGGTGCCCACGGCGAAATGTGCGGCATGATGGCCATCCGCGCCGCCCAGGAAGCGGCAGGGCAGGGGCATCGCAAGGTGGTGCTGGTGCCCGAAAGTGCCCACGGCACCAACCCGGCAACCGCCGCCTTCCTTGGCTACTCGGTCAAGTCCATCCCGGCCCGCGCTGATGGCACCGTCGATGTCGAGGCGGTCAAATCCGCGCTCGGCCCCGACGTCGCCGCCATCATGCTGACCAACCCCAATACCTGCGGCCTGTTCGAGCCGGAGGTGATCGAGATCGCCGCCGCCGTTCACGCTGCCGGCGCGTTCTTTTACTGCGATGGTGCCAATTTCAACGCCATCATGGGCGTCGTCCGGCCCGGCGACCTCGGCATCGATGCCATGCACATCAACCTCCACAAAACCTTCTCCACCCCGCACGGCGGCGGCGGTCCCGGCGCCGGTCCGGTGGTCCTTTCCGAGGCCCTCGCGCCCTTCGCGCCTGTGCCGTTCGTGCGCAAGGGTGAACTTGTCGAGCACGCCGAGGGCCAGCACCTCGGCCGCATCACTGCCTTCAATGGCCAGATGGGCATGTATGTCCGCGCCCTCACCTACATGCTGAGCCATGGCGGCGACGGCCTCGCCCAGGCGGCAAAGGATGCGGTGCTCAACGCCAACTACGTCAAGGCGCGGCTGCAGCACATCTTCTCCGTGCCGTTCCCCGGCCAGCCCTGCATGCACGAGGCGCTGTTTGACGATAGCTTCCTCGAAGGCACCCATGTGACGACGCTGGATTTCGCCAAGGCCATGATCGATGAGGGCTTCCACCCCATGACCATGTATTTCCCGCTCGTGGTCCACGGCGCCATGCTGATCGAGCCCACCGAGAGTGAAAGCAAGCAGACCCTCGACCATTTCTGCGATGTGATGCTGGAACTCGCAACCGACGCCAAGGCCGGCAATTCCGCCCGCTTCACCTCGGCTCCCACCAAGGCCCCCCGTCGTCGCCTCGACGAAACCCGCGCCGCCCGCTCGCCGATCCTCAAGTGGGAACGGCCGGTGGCGCTGCCTCAGGCAGCGGAGTAGGGGTCAGGCAGATTTGGCCATACCGAGTGCCGTGGTGGTGGATTTCGCCATCACCTCGGCGACAAACCGTCCCAGCAGCGCGTTGAACGCCTCCGGCTGGTCCCAGAACGGCGCGTGTCCAGTATCGGGGATGATGTGGCATACGCCGCCCCATAAGGTGCTGTAGCGCAGCCCGGCAATATAGCTCAGCCGGGCAACCGGTTCGGCAGAGCCATTGACCATTGCCACCGGGACCTGCGCCTCTTCCACGGCCCGTTTCTGGTCAAATACAGCGCCATTCATCAGGCTGTTGGACACCTCGCGGCGCAGGCGTCCATCCGCACGACGGATGGATGCGAGGAACTTTGGCTCGCCTTGGCCGTGGTAGCACATCTCGTAAAACCGCTGCGCGTCGCGCTCGGTAAAGTGCACCTTGGCCGCCAGCAGGAGGTCGAGATTGGCCTGAAAGGCCTTCAGCATGCCCACGGCACCCGGGCTGACCGGCGGCGCCCCCACGACCATCAGCCCTGCAACGCCTGAGTGCCGGGCCATCAGCTCAATCCCGATATGGCCGCCAAGCGACCATCCCAGCACGCCAAACCGTGCGATAGACTTGCGCGACATCACCTCGGCTACGGTGTCGGCGAGCGCATCGACCCCGTACTGACCGGGCGCCGCAGCATCACTCGATTCCCCATGTCCGGGCAGATCGATGGCGACAAGACGGTAGCGGTTGGCGAGCGGGCTATCGAACTGCTTGGCAAAGACCTCCCGCGAGGCCCCCGATCCGTGCAGCATCAGCAACGGCTCGCCCGGCCCGTCGCTTTCGCTCAGGCGGATCGCCGCGCTGCGCGTCTGAACCGTACTGTGATGGATAGCCATTGCCGGGCCGTTCTTTTGGATCAGCCCGAATTCTGCCTGACAGTCACTACGTCCACGTCAACCAGAACGGTGAAGCAAAGCTAAAATCAACATGGTGCTTTTCTGGCGGATAGGCTGGCTGGTGTCCGTTAGTCCCTTGTGGCGGCACCCGCCCTTCCGTAGCGTGTCAGCCATCAGGGGCTAAGTCGCGGGGGGACATGGATCTGGTACTCGACATTATCGTGAGCGTGGTCAGCCTCGCTGTCGTGGCGCAATATAGCTGGGCGCTGAAGGCCCACTTCAACTCGCCGAAAATGCCACTCGGCACCGTGTTGATCTCGGTGGTCGTGGCAGCGACGACGCTGCTGGATATCGTGCTGCTATGGGCTGGGCCTCAGCCCCCCGCTGCGACACTGGTCGGGCTGATCCTGCAAGGCTTCTCACTCTGGCTCTTTTGGGCCGCGATACGGGCCTCGCGCGCTGCGCGGCTCAAGATGGCTTTTGATGTCCAGAACCCACACGCCCTCGTTACTGGCGGGCCTTACCGCTACCTGCGGCATCCCTTTTACACATCCTACCTGATCTTCTGGATTGGTCTCGCCATCGCCACCTGGTCTCTCCTCGCCCTCCCGCCCCTCTTCGTCATTGCCGCGATCTACGTCGCCGCGGCACTGGGGGAGGAGCGCAAGTTCGCGCGCACTGCCATGTCTGCCGAATACGCCGCCTACCGGGAGCGTACAGGCTTCTTCTGGCCACGCCTTCGGGTGTGATGGAGGGCTGCGCGTCAGCTCACGTCGTGCCCAAAAACGAAAATGCCCGCTTTCGCGGGCATCAATTCGCTATTGCTGGAACGTGAGCTCAGTTGAGCCGCGCTGCCACGTCCTTGATGGCCTGTTCGACGAGTACGTCGCCCTTGGCTTCCATCTGCTTGGTCAGCAGCACGCGGGCGGCCTCCACCGCGAGATCGGCCGACTTGGCCCGAACCTCGGCGACGGCCTGGGCTTCCGCCTGGGCGATCTTTTCGGTCACGGCCTTTTCACGGCGCGCGATCATCGTTTCGATCGACGTCTTCGCGTCAGCCGTGAGCCGGAAGGCTTCTTCACGCGCGGCATCGACGATGCTCTGCGCTTCCTTCTCGGCCTCGTCGCGGCGACGGGCATAGTCCTCGAGCAGCGCCTTGGCTTCGGCGCGCAGCGCCTCGGCTTCGCTGAGATCGGTTTCGATCTTCTTGATCCGCTCATCGAGCAGCTTGGTGACCATCTTGGGGATGCCGAAATACACGGCGATCCCGATGAAGATGACCAGCGCAATGGTCGCCCAGATGGTCGCGCCTGTCGTGGCGTCGGCTCCAAAGCTCCACATCGGCCTTACTCCTTGCTAACCGCCGTCACCGCATCCCGCGCTTCTTTAGCGGTAACGGTGCCGGAGATCTTGGCGACCAGCGCCTGTGCGGTTTCAGCGGCGATATCGCCGACATTGGCAAGCGCTGCGTCCTTGGTGGCAAGGATGCGGGCTTCCGCGTCTGCCATGCGCTTGCCGAGCTGGGCTTCGACATCCGCGCGGCGGTTGTCGATATCGAGCTTGATCGAAGCGCGGGTTTCTTCGGCGATGCCGTGGGCGTTCTTGCGGGCTTCGGCCAGCGCCGCCTCATAGGCAGCTGCGGCCTTCTCGGTTTCCTGGCGGAGCCGTTCGGCTTCCTTCAGGTCGCCTTCAATGCGCGTACGGCGGGTCTCGAGGATCGAACCGATGCGCGGCAGCGCCATACGGCTCATCACGATGTACAGAGCACCGAATGCGATCGCCAGCCACAACAACTGGCTGCCGAACGTTGACGGGTCGAACGGCGGAAACACCTCGGAATGTTCTTCCGTGGTGGCGTGCGTCTCAGTCGTACCTGCAGCCGTATGTTCAGCTGCCGGTGCCATGACTTCGCCTTCCTGCAGGGCGTCGCCCGATGCAGTCTCTGCCACGACAATGATGTTTTGGGCCAAACCCGCCATCTCGAAACCCTTTGTGACCGGCGGCTCCGGATAGCACCCGGAGCCCCCATTCAGTCAATTCTGGCTAACCGTCCGAACGGCCGCCGTCGCGAAATCAGACTGCGAACAGCAGCAGGAGCGCGATCAGGAACGAGAAAATGCCGAGAGCTTCGGTCACGGCAAACCCGAAAATCAGGTTACCGAACTGGCCCTGGGCCGCGGCCGGGTTGCGCAGGGCGCCCGACAGGAAGCTGCCGAAGATGTTGCCCACGCCGATAGCTGCGCCGGCCATGCCGACTGCCGCGATACCTGCACCGATAAACTTAGCTGCTTGTGGATCCATTATAGTCTGCTCCTTTTTGGGACCGATTGACGACGCTTGCCGTCGTCTCACTGTGAACCGGCCGATTAATGCGACGGATGGATCGCATCATTGATGTACATCGAGGTCAGCACCGCAAACACGTAAGCCTGCAGGGCCGCCACGAGGAATTCGAGCGCCGTGATCGCCACCGTCATCACCAGCGGCAGCAGGGCCCCCAGCCAACCAAGGAAGCCGAGGCCGCCCAGCGTCACGATGAACCCGGCAAACACCTTGAGGGTGATGTGACCGGCGAGAATATTGGCGAACAGACGAACCGAGAGTGAAATCGGGCGCGAGAGGAACGAAACCACCTCGATCGGCACCACGATGGGCAGCACGTAAGCCGGCACGCCCGAGGGAACGAAGAGCTTGAGGAACTTGAAGCCGTTCTTCCAGAACCCGTAGATGATGACCGTCGCGAACACCAGGATCGCGAGAGCGAACGTCACGATGATGTGGCTGGTCGCCGTAAAGAAGAACGGGATCATGCCGAACATGTTGGCCACGAGCACGAACATGAACAGTGAGAACACGAACGGGAAGAACTTCATCCCGGCCTTGCCCGCCGAGTCCGATACCATCTTGGCGACAAACTCGTAGAGCATTTCGGAGATCAACTGGGTGCGGTTCGGAACCAGGCTGCGTTTCTGCGTGGAGAGCAGCAGATACGCCGCAATCACACCAACCGTCGCCACCATGAACAGTGCCGAGTTGGTGAAGGACACACCGCCTTCGCCGAATGAGACGAGATTGGTAATCTGGAACTGGTGGATCGGGTCGACTTTATTCGGATCGGCCAACTTGGTTCCCTTTAGGCTCTCGCCTTCACTCGTCTTCTTTGTCGTCCGGCACGCGCATCGCGGCCGTGGGCGGTGGAGCCGCCCGGTTCATTTCGGCCGCGGAGCGCACCACGTTGAGCACGCCTGCCGCAAAACCGACCATAAGCATCACCAGCATGAGCCAGGGGCTGGTCTTCAGCCATTGATCGAGCAGGTAACCGATACCCGCGCCGACCAGGATGGCCGCAATGAATTCCGATCCAAGCCGCACACCGCGGCTCATCGCAGACATATCGCGGCTGCCCGACGCCGATTGCGCCGCTTCAGCCGCTTCTTCCTTGGCCCGCGCCTGCGCAATGCGCTTGGCAAGGTCCGAGGTCAGGGGCGCACCTTTGTCGTCACTCTGGATACGTCCGGTCTTGCGCGACGGCTTCATTGCGCTTCCCCTTCCGTCTCCGAGTCAGAACTTTAATGAGAGCCCCTCGAAGTCGCGCGCACCATAGTGTCACCCCAAAAGTGTGTCAAGGCTGGCTGCGGCGTTTTAAGTCTTTGATATATATGCGCTTTCTAGTCTTCGCCACAGGTGTGACATTCAGTCATGCGCCGGACCGCCCTCGACACTGCAGGATTCTCCCATCTATCGCCATGGCTTAGCCGCGAAGTTGCGCTTGCAGAGGCCTTCAGCTCGCCTGCCGCACCGCCGCTTCGGCAGTGCTGAGGTCCACCGACACCAGCTGGCTGACCCCGCGTTCTGCCATCGTCACCCCGAACAACCGGTCCACCCGTGCCATGGTGATCGGGTTGTGGGTAATCACCAGGAACCGCGTTTCAGTCCGCTCCGTCATCGTGTCGAGGAGGTTGCAGAACCGCTCCACATTGGCGTCATCGAGCGGTGCATCCACCTCGTCCAGCACACAGATCGGCGCCGGGTTGGTGAGGAACACCGCAAAGATCAGGCTCATCGCCGTCAGCGCCTGCTCGCCGCCCGAAAGCAGCGTCATTGTCGTCGGCTTTTTCCCTGGCGGCCGGGCGATGATCTCAAGCCCGGCCTCCAGTGGATCGTCGCTCTCGACGAACTGCAGTTCCGCCGTGCCGCCGCCAAACAGCGACGTGAACAACTCCTGGAAATAGCCGTTCACCTTTTCGAACGCCTCCGAGAGCCGCGCGCGTCCCTCCTTGTTCAGCGCCTGGATACCGCCCCGCAGCTTGGCGATCGCCGCAATCAGGTCGTCGCGATCCTTGACCATCAGGTCGAGCTTTTCGCGCACCTCCTCGGATTCCTTTTCGGCCCCGAGGTTCACTCCACCCAGCCGCTCGCGTTCTGCCTTCAGCCGATCGACCTGCGCCTCGACCTGCGCTTCCTGCGGCAGCGCATGCTCGGGCCGGATTCCCGCCGCCTGCGCGGTATGCGCTGCATCGATATTGAGCGTCTCGATCACTTGCCGCTCGATCTGGTGCCGCTGCGCCACGAGCCCCTTGATCCGCTCTTCGACGCGGGCCGCTTCCGCGCGGAACCCGAAGAGCGCATCCGCAGCGAGCCGCTGTGCCTTGTCGGCATCGCGATGCCGCGTCTCGGCAGCGCTGAGCGTATCGGTGGTCTCCTTGTGCGCCGCGCGCGCCTCGGCAATCTGCCCATCGAGCGCCTCGCGCCGCGCCGCAAACTGCTCAGGGGTCGCGTCGAACGTCTTGATCTGCTCGGCAATCTCGGCGGCGCGCGCACCAAGCGTCGCAAGCTGGCTCGCCGCCCCATCCCGCCGCCGCTGCCAGGCGGCACGGTCATTGGCGATCTGCCCCAGCCGCGCGGTGCGCATCCGCGCCGTCGCCTCAAAGCTCGCCAGTTGCACGCGCACCTGGTCCGCCTGTTGCCGTAGCGTGCTCAGTGCTGATTGCCGCGCCGCAGCAAGCGCTGCCGCCTCGCTTTCGTCGCCCGCCTCGGCCAGCAACCGCGCAGCTTCAGTCGCGCCTGCCACTGCCTCTGCAAGCGCCGCATCGAGCCGCGTCTTCGCATCGACCAGTGCCGTTTGCCGCGCCGCCAACTCGCCGATGGCGCGCTGCGCCCGGTCGACTTCGCCCTGCGCCGCGCCAATCTCACGCTGCGCCGTCCGCCAGGCTTCGCGCATCTGCCGCTCCGCCGCTCGTGCTGTTTCGAGCGCCGCCGCAAGCCCTGCCGCATCGGCCCGCCGCGCATTGTGCTTGGCCCGCGCTTCGCCCACCTCGGCTTCAAGCTCCGCGAGGCGGTTGCGCTGCGCCAGCCGCTCTGCTGCCGCCGTCGGTGCATCGGCCGCCGCGACGAGGCCGTCCCAGCGCCACAACCCGCCGGCCTTACTCACCAGCCGCTGTCCGGGCTTGAGTTCTGCCACCAGCCGCGCCGCATCCGTCGCCTCGATCAGCCCAATCTGCTCGAGCCGCCGCGTCAGCAGCGCGCTGCCCGACACCACCTCAGACAATGGCCGGGCACCCGCCGGCAGGGTAGGGTCGCCGCTCCCGTCAACCGCACCGGCCCAATGGATCGGCGCCCCGGCATCCGAGGACGCTTCAAGGTCATCCCCCAGCGCTGCCCCCAGCGCCGTCTCGTATCCGGGCGACACCTTCAATTGGTCCACAACCGCCGGCCATTTGCTGGCCCCGCCATGGTTGAGCACGCGCGACAACGTCTGCGCCTCACCTTCCAGCCGGTTCAGCGCCGCTTCGATCTGCTGCAGTTCCGGCCGCACCGCGTCCGCTGCAAGCTGCGCCGCAACCGCCGCCGCTTCGGCCTCAACCGCCCGCGCTTCTGCCGCCCCGGCCCGCGTCTGCGCTGCCTCAAGTTCGGCACGCTTGCCGCTCAACGTCGCGTCGGCAGCAAGCTTCCGCGCCACGTCCGCCGCTTCGCGCACCACATCGGCAACCTGTGCTTCAAGCCGGCTCACCCGGCCGCGGGCCTCGGTGACTCCCCGTTCTGCCGCCGCCCGCCGCGCGCGCACCTGCGCCAGTGCATCACCGGAAACCCGGGCCTCGGCCTCGGCCTTGGCCACCTCAGCCTGCACCGCCTCAACCGCGCGCCGCGCCGTCTCGAACGCCTGCGCTTCTCCGGCCGCTTCCGCTTCCAGCCGCACGCGCTCGTCCGCCGCTGCCTTCAGCGCCTCATCGCCCTCACCGACCAACTGCCGCTCGCGCATCGCGTCGGCCTCGATTTGCTTCAGCCGCTCGGCCAGTTCCCGCTGCCGCGCCGCCGCACGTTTGGCCTCATCGTCGAGCTGTTCGGCAAGGATCGTTAGCCGCTGCAGCACCGCTCCTGCCGCCGCTTCCCTGTCGCGCAAGGGTTGCAACGCCTGGTTTGCCAGTAACACGACCTTTTGCGCCTCAAGCTCTACATGCTGCGCATCGGCAAGGTCGCGGATTAGCTTGGCCTGCGCCGCCTCGGCATCCTTTTCGGCAAACCGCGCCGCGATCCAGCGGATATGGAACAGCGTTGCCTCGGCCTTGCGGATATCACTCGACAGCGCCCGATACCGGATCGCCAGCCGCGCCTGCCGCTTCAGCGTTTCGAGCTGCTGCTCCACCTGCGCAATGATGTCATCGACCCGTTCGAGGTTCTGCTCGGCAGCCCTCAGCCGCAGCTCCGCCTCATGCCGCCGCGAGTGCAGCCCGGAAATTCCGGCTGCTTCTTCGAGCAGCGCGCGCCGCTGCTGCGGCTTGGCGGCAATCAGCTCGCCAATCTGCCCCTGCCGCACCAGCGCAGGCGAATGCGCGCCCGTCGAGGCATCGGCAAACAGCAGTTGCACATCGCGCGCCCGCACCTCGCGGCCATTGACGCGATAGACCGAGCCCGCCTCCCGCTCGATTCGGCGGGTGACTTCCAGCACATCGGCTGTGTTGAGCGGGGCAGGGGCGGTGCGGTCCGAATTGTCCAGCACCAGCGTTACTTCGGCAGTATTGCGCGCCGGCCGGCTGCCCGAGCCGGCAAAGATCACGTCATCCATGCCCGAGGCACGCATCGCTTTATACGAGCTTTCGCCCATCACCCAGCGCAGCGCTTCAACGAGGTTGGATTTGCCGCAACCATTCGGCCCGACCACGCCAGAAAGACCGGGCTCCAGGAAGAGCTCGGTCGCATCGGAGAATGATTTGAAGCCGTGAAGTTTGAGGCGCGTGAATTTCATCGCGCGCCTCGTCTAAAGGCGGTCGTCTTAAGCGAGCAGCGGATCGATTTCGGCTTTGAGGGCCTCAAGCGAGCTTTCCCCGGTCAGCATCTTGCCGTTGATATAGAACGTCGGCGTGCCCTGCAGCTTGAATTCGTCCAGCGCCTGGTCACGTACCTTTTCCAAAGACGCGAACAGCGTCTGATTCTTCAAGGCCGCATCATAGGTTTCCTTGGTGAAACCGAGCTGCTGGGCAATTGCAAAGATCGCGTCATTGGGCGTCTGCGACGCCGCCCACTGGTCCTGCGTCTTGAAGAAGGTGGCGACGACCTCGTGGTACTTTGCCTCGCCAGCGGCTTCCGCCAGCATGAACACCACCGCATCGAGCACATTGCGCATGAACGGGCGCGGGATGAACTTGATCTTGCTGTTGTCGATGTACGCTGCCTTGAGCTGCGGGAACACGTCGTTGGCAAACGCCGCGCAGTGCGGGCAGGTCGGCGACAGGTACTCGATGATCACCACCTTGGCGTCCGCGCCGCCTTCGAAATGGTCCTTGTAATCGCCGGCCGGCGTCAGGAGCTTGGCCACGTCAAACGTCGCGCCAGGTGCGGGCGCCGGCACCGCGCCTGCTGCCGGTGTGGCGGCGTCCTCGGCGATCGCCGTTTCCGGCTTGGCGACGAGGTAATAGGCAGTACCCGCAACGGCGACGAGCGCGGCAGCGCCAGTCCCCATGAGAATGTTGCGACGGTTGGCCATATGAGAAACTCCAGTGTCTTTGGTTGTCTGCCTATATCGGGATCACCATAGCCCCCGCAAGTTCAACCGCAGATGAACACTTTGCGAGCAGCCCCCTTCTCCCTCCCCAGTAGGGGGAGGGTCGGGGAGGAGGGGGAGGGTCGGGGAGGGGGGCCCCATCCGCAATACCAACGGCCTAGCACCGCTCACTTCGGCTTCTTCTGCGCCATCGCTTGGCCCAGTTGCTTCAGCGCATCCCGCATCCCCGGGTCGCCCACCTTTTCCACCGCCCGCCCGATCCGCGCCCGTGCGACATCGCCGAGCGCCGGCTGCGTTTCGGGCAGCGCCTCCATCTCGCTGAACGGCTCAGCGCTCATCCGCACCTGGTTGACGAGAATATAGCCGAAATACCGGTTGATCGCGGCTGCCACCCGCGCCCCCTCATGCGCCAGCGCCAGCGCATGTCCCGGGTGGCAGCGCAAATACAGCACCGCCCCCTCGGCGCCTTTTTCCCCACGCGGCCAGCTCAGCTTGTCGGGTCGCGTCACCTTGTCATACGGGGCAGGGGCCATCGCCCCCCAATGCGCGAGAATGTCCCGGCTGGCAAAGCCGCGCTTTTTCAGCACTGGGTCCAGCGCCGCGCCCAGCGCCTCGCTTACCGAAACCGCACGGTTAAGCCGCCTGGGGGGCTCATCGCCTTTGGGTTTTGCCGCCATCTGGGGAACAACTCGCTTGCGCCGGCGAAGCCCGCGCGCCATTTCTCATTCCGATCATGCCAAATCCCGCGTCCCGAACAAACCCCATTCCGCTCGATAGCACCGCCGTTCTTGCCTGGTATGACCGCCACGCGCGCGATCTGCCGTGGCGAGTTGGCCCTGCCGATCACGCCAAAGGCCGCCGCGCCGACCCCTATCGCGTCTGGCTCAGCGAAATCATGCTGCAGCAGACCACTGTCGCCGCCGTCGGCAAATACTATGCGCGGTTCCTCTCCCTCTGGCCCACCGTCGGCGCCCTCGCAGCCGCCCCGCTCGAAGCCGTGCTCGTCGAATGGGCCGGCCTCGGCTACTATGCCCGCGCCCGCAACCTTCATGCCTGCGCCCGCGCCGTCGTCGAACGCTTTGGCGGCCAGTTCCCCGCTACCTCCGCCGAACTCCTGACCCTGCCGGGCATCGGCCCCTATACCGCCGCCGCCATCGCTGCCATCACCGCCGACGAACGCGTCGCGGTCGTCGATGGCAATGTCGATCGCGTCGTCGCCCGCTACCTGGCGCTGCCGGTTCCGGTCCGCGACGCCAAGGACATGGTCCGTGCCACCGTGCAGGAGGCAGTCCCCGCCCGCGCCGGCGATTTCGCCCAGGCGCTAATGGATCTGGGCGCGACCATCTGCGCCCCGCGCGCTGCGCTCTGCATGCTCTGCCCGCTGCAACCCGGCTGTGTCGGTACCAAAGCCGATCCGTTGCACTATCCTGTCAAAGCCGCCAAAGCCGATCGCCCCACCCGTTACGGCCACGCCTTCGTCATGCGCGACGCCGATGGCGACGTGTACCTCCAGACCCGCGCCGAAAAGGGCCTCCTCGCCCAGATGACCGAGACCCCGGTCTCCGCCTGGACACCAGCTCCCGAGCCCGTCGCCCACCCGCTCCCCGCCGACTGGCGTCACCACGGCCAGGTGGTTCACGTCTTCACGCATTTCCGGCTCGAGCTCGAGGTCTGGTCCGCCACCGTCGCGCCCGAAACGCTGACGCAAGGCTGGTGGGCCGATCCGCGCGAACTCGCGGCCGAAGCGCTCCCGAGCCTCTTCCGCAAGGTGCTGGCGATGGCGGGTCTGGAATAGCCTTCCCGCCCCTCCGCCATTAATCATCCCAGCACTTGCGATTGGCGGGACTCCCATCCGCAGAGTTATCTCTCAGTTGCCCGCAACTGGAGACGGCCGTGACTTTTGTCATTGATGACTATTCAACTATTGCAAGTGTCGAGATTTCATCGAAGCGCATAAGTGCGTCCGCAATGGCGTTCGAAGGCATCGAAGACAGTGCGCGCTGGGAACAGTTGCTGAACAGGGCCGATCGCGCACACAGCGTTCAGGCTTTCGGTTACGGGGCAGCGAAGGCCGCCAATGGTTGGCACGTCAGCCGCCAAGTGCTGTCGCTCAATGGTCAACCCGTCGCCATGGTGCAGGCGCTGGAAAAGCGCGTGCTTGGCATGCGGCTCGTCACGCGTATCAATCGCGGCCCGATGTTCCTGATCGATAACCCGTCCGACGAACTCATCGTCGCCACCTATCGCGCCGTACGCCGGCATTGGGCCATGGCCCCCTTCAGCATTCTGCTGCTGGCGCCGGCTCTCGAAGACAGCCCACATAATCGCAGCCTCCTCGCCAAAGCCGGCTTTCACAAGCGCAAGGGCAATGGATGGGGCTCAGCGCGCCTGAACCTCGACCAACCGATCGACGTCCTGTTCGACAGCTTCGAGCACAGCTGGCGCAAGGCCATCCGCGCGTCGGAAAAAGCCGGGGTCACCGTCCAGGTTGTTGACGGAGAGACCGAGCACCAGTGGATGATCGACCGGCACCTGCAGAACATGGCCGAAAAGGGATTTTCCGGGCACGACGCGGCGTTCCTGCGCAGCCTCCGGCAGTCTTCTGGCTCGGACTATGTGCTCTTGCAGGCCATGCACGAGGGCAGGCCCGTCGCTGGGCTCGTCATCCTCAAGTGCGGCCTCGTCTCGGACTCGATCGTTGCCTGGTTCGGCGAAGAGGGCCGCAAGGTCAAGGCCGGCAATGCCATCACATGGGCCGCGATCTGCGAACTCCAGCGCCGCGGTTGCCTCTCCTACGATGTCGGTGGCATCGGCAGCGGCAAGGGCTTTGCCAACTTCAAGAGCGGCATGAACGGCACCGAGTATTATCTGCCCGGCGAATATCTCGGCCTCTGATCACCCCAAATGAAAGCCGCCGGCGCTAAGAAAGCGCCAGCGGCAAAAGCGGCCTGAGAAGATTTTGGAGGTCAGTTCAGGCCGAAATCCGTTCCATCTGCGCCCGGATCTGGGCGCGGAAATTGTCAATGGGCTCAAACCGCTGGCCCTGGCGGGCGTGCCAGAAGGTCCAGCCGTTGCAGGCTTCCGCCCCTTGCACGAGGGCGCCGACGCGGTGGATCGAGCCCATGTGCTCGCCAGAAACCAGCGAGCCATCGGCCCTGACCAGCGCGCTCCAGCGCTGCCGCTCGTCATAGAGTTCTGTGCCGGGCGTGATCAGCCCCATTTCCACCAGCGAGCCAAACGCCACCCGCGGTGCCGAGCGCTTGGGCACTGCCGTCTCGATAGTTTCTGCCGACAGCGGCTTGATCGCCGCAATCCGCTTCAGCGCCCCCGCCACGTAGGCGTCCTCGCGCTCGATGCCGATGAAGTGGCGCCCGAGTTTCTTCGCCACGGCGCCGGTCGTCCCCGTCCCGAAGAACGGGTCGAGCACCACATCACCCGGCTTGGTCGTCGCGCTGATCACCCGATAGAGCAGGGCCTCGGGCTTCTGCGTCGGGTGCAGCTTGTCATCGTCCTCGTCCTTCAGCCTTTCGGCCCCGGTGCAGATCGGAAACAGCCAGTCCGAGCGCATCTGCACATCGTCATTGGCCTGTTTCATCTGCTCGTAATTGAACGTCACCCGGCTCTCGCGCGATTTCGCGGCCCAGATCAGCGTTTCATGCGCATTGGTGAACCGCGTGCCGCGGAAGTTCGGCATCGGGTTGGCCTTGCGCCAGATCACGTCGTTCAGCATCCAGAAATCGAGGTCCTGGAGCGTCGCGCCGACGCGGAAAATATTGTGGTACGAGCCGATCACCCAGATCGCGCCATCCGGTTTCAGGATGCGCCGAGCCGCCTTCAGCCAGGCATTGGTGAACACGTCGTAATGGGCAAAACTGTCGAACTTGTCCCAGGCGTCATCAACGCCGTCGACCCGCGATTGATCGGGGCGGGTGAGCCCCTGGTCAAGTTGCAGGTTGTACGGAGGGTCCGCAAAAACGAGGTCAACCGAGCCGGCCGGCAAGGCATTCATGTGCTTGATGCAATCGCCCACAAGGATGGTGTCGATGGGCAGTGAACGCCCTTCGGCATCGGCGGAGACCGCCGTACGCGCCGTACGCAACATACTGATAACCCTGACGCATTACTAACAGCGCCGGTTGTAACCTGTTAGGGTTAAAGGGGATTTAAGCGTTTCGGTTAGCGAAAGGTTAAGCTGACAACCTTGGTCATCCGCCGTTCAGCGTCCCGGGCCTATCCCGCTTCACGTTGAAGCTTGGGAGCCCTCTATGACCATCAATGTCCGGCGCACCAGATGGTGTGACGTTCCTCGTCGCGTTCTCGTCGAGCGCCTGCTCGACACCGCCCACTGGCCCGAATGGAGCCCCATGGAAACCGCCCGGATCGAGCGGCCCGGCCGCGACGGCTCGCCGTCCTCCCCCGGAGAAATCCGCCGCTTCACCTCGCGCGGCGTGACCGGCCGCGAGGAGGTTCTCGAAAGCGAAGGCGATGTCGTCCTCCGCTACCGGCTCCTCTCCGGCCTACCGCTGCGCGACTATGTCGGCGAAGTCACCATCGAGGAAATCGACGCCCGTACCCGTGTCACCTGGGCCTCCAGTTTCGAGCCGAAATTCGCGCTCACCGGCTGGCTGTACAAATTCGTCATGGCACGTCTGTTCGACCAGAGCATCACCGGCCTGATCGCCGGCCCGCGCTAGGCCGCAGCCGCCTTCATCCGGAACGCCTGCGCGCAGGGCGCGAAATCCATCCGGTGGTGGCGCCCGGGCCCATACTCTGTGAGCGCCGCCAGATGCACCGGTGCCGCGTAGCCCTTGTGGCTATCAAAGCCGAAATGCGGCTCTTCGGCATGCATGATCGCGCACATGCGGTCACGCGTCACCTTGGCGATGATCGAAGCGGCGGCGATCGACGACGAACGGCCGTCGCCGCCGACAATCGCCTCGCCGTTGCAGGGTAGGTCCTTTGGCAGCTTGTTGCCATCGATCAGCACGTGGTCGGCGGTCACACCCAGCCCCAGCACCGCCTGCCGCATCGCCCACAATGTCGCCTGGAGGATATTGAGCCGCTCGATCACCAATGGCGGCGCCACCACGATCGATACCGTCGCCGACACCATGATCTTGTCGTACAGCGCTTCCCGCTGCAGCGCCGTCAGGACCTTGGAATCGTTGAGCCCGTCGGGCACGCGTCGCTGGTTCAGCACCACCGCCGACACCACAACCGGCCCCGCCAGCGGCCCGCGCCCCGCTTCATCCACCCCGCAAACCACCCGCGCCCCACGCCGCTGCGCCGCGCGCTCAAAACTCATATCGGGGCCGGCCTGCGCCGGGATCGAATCAGCTGACATGCCTCCAGCATGGCGATTGCCGGCCGCTCGGCAAGCACGACGGTGCTAAACTTGCAGACCTTCCAGTAACTTCATCTCAATACCAGCGCCCTATTGGTCGTTGTCAAAGCAATGGTCTGCGCTGTCAGTCCCGACCAGAATAGTGCAGGGCGGGCAGTTGGCCGAAACTTTGGATCGGGGCAGAATGCGACCGAATGCGGGGCGAGATCGGGCTGCGGAGCTCAAGCGCACGCAGGCGCTGATGGCTGAGGCCTACCTGCCGCTGCACAAATCGGTTCTGATCACCGTCATCGTCTACTATTCCTATGTCACAGCCGCCCATTTCATCGACGAAACCGGCGGCGCCTTGGCGCTGCTCGCTGCGATGTCCGCCGTCACCGTGCTCTGTGGCGTGGTCGTGCTCGTTCTCACACTGCGGCGCGCCCTGACGCCGGTGCAACTGGAACTGGCGCAATGCGCGCTGCACCTGTGCATGCTCGGCAACGTCGCCATCTATCAGTTCCTCCACTACACGCCCGCCAAACTGGTGTATTTTTCCCTTCTCGCGGTGGCGTTCGCCCTCTCGGCCACCACCCTTCGCCTGGTTCTGCTCTGTGTCCTGTTCACGCTGGGCACCATGCTGGCAACCGTATGGCTGTTCGAACCCAGTGCCATCAGCACCTACATTTTTATCGCCATCGCTACCGGCTTTGCGACCATCGGCCTGTCGCAGTTCGTGCGCGGCGTCATCCAGCGCGAAGTGCTGGCTCGCATCAAGGCCGACAACATCGCCACCGAAGCCTTGGCCGTGTCGGCGGAAAACGCGCGGCTCGCCAAGGTTGACCCGTTGACCGGGCTGCCCAACCGCCGCCGCTTCTTCGAACTGGTCGATCTGGCGCTGGCCGAACATCCCGGCGATCCGGCCCTTCTGGTTGGTGTCGTCGATCTTGATGGCTTCAAGGCGGTCAACGACATCTTCGGCCACAGTACTGGGGATCGTGTGCTGGTCGGGGTGGGCGAGCGCCTTTCCGTCTCCGGCCGGCTTCCTGCCCTTGTCGCGCGCATGGGCGGCGATGAATTCGGCATTCTGGTGCGTGGCCGGCATCCGGAATCGCTGATCCGAGAATTTGCTGCCGATCTTGCCAGTGCCCTCGAGCCCGCCTTCCGCTTCGAGGGTGCCGTCGCCACGCTTTCGGGCTCCTTCGGTTTTTCGAGAGGCCAGCCGGGAGACGGAGCCGCCGATATTCTCGAACGCGCCGATTACGCCGCCTACGAGGCGAAAAGCAGCGCTCGCGGCAGCGCCGTGATCTTTTCTGCCGAGCACGAAGCATTGATCGTTGCCGAGCGGCAGCTTGAGCGCGAAATACTGCAAGCCGATCTTGAGGCCGAAATAACCCCCGTCTTCCAGCCTATCGTCGATGCCACCACCAACGAAGTGGTCGGCTATGAAGCGCTGGCCCGCTGGCATAGCCCCACGCTGGGCAGTATCTCGCCCGCCCGCTTCATCCCCATGGCGGAGCGCCTCGGCCTCGTGCCACGCATCACCCAGGCCATGGTGCGCAATGTGCTGGCCGCGATGCCCATGCTGCCCGAGAACACGCGTGTCTCGATCAACCTGTCGCCGCGCGATCTGAGTTCGCCCGCCGCCATGCAGGCCCTGGCCGGCATTCTCGGCACCGCCCCGCGCCCCTGCCGCATTGATTTCGAAATCACCGAAACCGCCGTCATGCGCGATATCGGCGAGGCCATCGAGGCGCTTCTCCGCCTCATGGCTTATGGCGCGCGCATCTCGCTCGATGACTTCGGCACCGGCCATTCCAGCCTCAGCCGCGTCCAGCAACTGCCGCTCGATCGCATCAAAGTCGATCAGAGTTTCGTCGCCGCTATCGAAACCGATCGCACCAGCCAGGCCATCGTCAAGACCACCATCGATCTCTGCCGCAACCTCGGGGTTTCCTGCGTCATTGAAGGCGTCGAAACCGAATCGCAACTCGCCGCCCTGCGCGCCCTCGGTGCCCGCTATTGCCAGGGCTATCTCTTCGGCCGCCCCACCCCCGCCGCCCAGATCTCCGCTGGTCGCCCGTCCCGCCTTATCGCCTGAAGATCGCAGCGCGAGACGGGTGCAGTCTTTCTCCCCCTCAGAACAAGTTCATCTGCCCATCATCCACCCGCGGCGGCATGAACAGGTCCACCCGCAACGGCGGCATCGGCTTGTTGAGCCCATAGCGCTCACGGCCTTTTTCTAGCCGCTGCCTGAGCAACACCGCATAGGCACCTTCGCCGATGAAGCGCGTGCCGAAATTGGGATCATTGTCCTTGCCGCCGCGCGCCTCGCGCACGAGGCTCATCACGTGCCCCACCCGGTCGGGGTAGTGCCTGAGCAGCCACTCGCGGAAAATGTCGCGCACCTCGCCCGGCAGCCTGAGCAGCACCACATTGGCGTCCCGCGCCCCCTGCGCTGCTGCTGCATCGAGAATCCGCTCGAGTTCCATGTCCGTGAGACCTGGGATCATCGGCGCCGCCATCACCGTCACCGGCACGCCAGCTTCCGACAGCAGCCGGATCGCTTCCAGCCGTTTTTCCGGCGTCGAGGCCCGCGGCTCCATCTTGCGGCTGAGCTTGTGGTCCATGCTGGTGATCGACAGCGCCACCCGCACCAGCCCCAGCTCCGCCATCGGTTTCAGGATATCGAGATCGCGCACCACCAGCGCCGATTTGGTCGTGATCGTAACCGGATGCCGCGTTTCGAGCAGCAACTGCAGGATGGAGCGCGTCAGCTTGTGCTTGCGCTCGGCCGGCTGGTACGGGTCGGTGTTCGTGCCCATGGCGATCGGCTTCGGCCGATAGCGCTTGTCCGCCAGTTCCCGCCGCAGCAGCTCGACCGCGTTGACCTTTACATAAATATCACGCTCGAACTCCAGCCCCGCCGAATGCCCCAGATAGGCGTGTGTCGGCCGCGCAAAGCAGTACGAACACCCGTGCTCGCAGCCGCGATAGGCGTTGATCGAGCGGTCGAACCCGATATCGGGGCTCTCATTGCGGGTGATGATGGTGCGGGCGCGCTCGACATGCTCGATCGTTTCGAACGGCTTCAGGTCCTCGACCTGGCCCCAGCCATCGTCAAACGCCTCGCGACTTTCCTTGTCGAAGCGGCTGGTCTTGTTGGTCTGCGCCCCGCGCCCCCGGTTCAGCGCCGGATCGATATAGGCACGCCCCACCAGGTCCGCGTCGCGGGTGCGGCTGAGCTTTTCCAATTGTTCGAACGAGGGGGCCACGCGCATTGCCATGAAGCGTCTCCAACGGTCGAAGCAGCGACTCGCCACCCCGGTAACGTTCCATGAGGACTACCAGTTGCGTGAGAACAGAACAAGAACAAACATGTTCTGGTTCGATCTATCAGTCCCCTCGCCCCTCCGGGGAGAGGGTGGCTCGGCCACGAGGCCGAGACGGGTGAGGGGCCGGCCACCCTGTCGCGACTGTGGGTTTAGCTATCTCACCTGCCCGCAAACCGTCGCTTGGCGCCCTCAGTCGCGGGCATGTACAGCGAAACCGCGTTCCCATCGGGGTCGCGAAACTGAAACGTCGTGTTGCCCCACGGCATCGTCTTCAGCCCGTGAACAAGCGGAACCTTGTCCTTAAGCCGGGCATATTCCGCATCGATGTTATCGACCTGAAACTCCAGCACGACGCTGCGGTTGGCGCGAGGTTCGGCGCTGCCCTCCTGCCATAGCGCCACCGTTTCCGCCGCGCCGATGGCCAAGACGGCGCCGGGAGTGACGATTTCCGCGAACACTGGTGCCAGCCATTGGGCGCTCACCTGGGTGATCATCTCGTAGAAACCAACCAGTTCCTTGATGTCTGCGGCGATGATGCGGGTCGAGGCGAATTTCATTGGGCATTCCTTTTTGACAACGCGGCGCTTGTGGCACAGCCCTGCTGCCACCACCATGGCAGCAGGAGTCAGCAGCCATGCGTCGCGCCGATCGATTGTTTCAGATCATCCAGATCCTGCGCCGGAGCTCACGGCCCAAAACGGCTGCCGCCATTGCCGAAGAGCTTGAGGTGTCAAAACGCACCGTGTACCGCGACATCGGCGATCTGATTGGCCAGCGGGTGCCCATCTCGGGCGAGGCAGGGTTCGGCTACCTGCTTGACCCGGCCTACAGCATGCCGCCCCTCATGCTCACGCCCGATGAGATCGAGGCTGTGATGCTCGGCGTGCAGTGGGTGATCGGGCATTCGGACAAGCTGATTGCCAACGCCGCACGCGATGTCATCGCCAAGATCGAAACATCCATTCCGGACCATCTGCGTCCGTTCATCGCCGAGCCGAGCATGGGCGTGAAGCCGGGCCTGCGCCCGCCGACCGAAGATGTCGACATGGCCGAAATCCGGACCGCGATCCGCCAGGGGCGCAAACTCTTGCTCTGCTACAAAGCCGAGAGCGGCGAGATCACCACTCGCATAGTCTGGCCGGTGATCCTCGGCTACGCCGAAACCCACCGGCTGCTCGTCGCCTGGTGCGAATTGCGACAGGATTTCCGGCACTTCCGCTGCGACCGGATCACAACGGCAACGCTAACCGAGGAGTCCATCGGCCTCCGCCCCGGCGAACTCCGCCGCAAGTGGCAGCTGTGGCGGGACGAGCAACTCGGTGGCCCCGCCGGAGCGAGGTGAGCACCGGTCAGTTCGGCCCGCGGCTCTCGGAGATTGCACAGGCCGCTAAGCTGTAGAAAGGCCCCCTCACCCGGCGCTCCGCGCCGACCTCTCCCCCTAGGGAGAGGTGGTTAGGTGGCACGATGGCGCCTCAACTCACCTCTCCCTTTGGGGGAGAGGTCGGCCGAAGGCCGGGTGAGGGGGCCTTTTCAGGCCTAGCGCAAGACAATTCCCCGCTTACCCCGCGACCTTCGAAAAATCCGCCACCAGCCGCATCGTGTCGCGCAGCTTGGCGAGGAGGTTGAGCCGGTTGGCCCGTACCGCCGGGTCCGGATCGTTCACCAGCACTGCCTCGAAGAACGCATCCACCGGCTGCCGCAACGTCGCCAGCGCCGCGATGGCGCCCTTGTAGTCGTCCGCCGCCACCTTCGCTGCCACCGCCGCATCGGCCTTCATGATCGCATCGGCCAGCGCAATCTCGCTGTCGAGCTTCAGTGCCTCTTCCTGAACCGGCTCGGCATAGCTCCGCCCGTCCTTCTTTTCCTCAGCCGCCAGAATGTTCGCCGCGCGCTTGTACCCGGCCAAAAGGTTCTTGCCGTCCTCGCTGGAGAGCAACTCCGACAACGCCTCGACCCGCTGGGTGATCTCCAGCATGTCGTCACTATCCTTGCCGATCACCGCATCGACAAGGTCATGCCGCGCGCCCGCGTCTCGAAGCGTCACCTTGAGGCGATCATGGAAAAAGCTCAGCAGGTCCGCGTCAACCTTCAGCGGCAGTTTCAGCCCATTATCCACCACGATCCGGATCACGCCCAGCGCCGCCCGCCGCAGCGCGAACGGATCCCTCGACCCTGTCGGCTTCTCGTCGATCGACCAGAACCCGGTCAGCACATCGAGCTTGTCGGCCAGCGCCAGCGCCACGGCCACAGGCTCCGCCGGCACCATGTCCGTGGGGCCTAGCGGCTTGTAGTGGTCGGCAATGGCGTTCGCCACCTGCCGGTTTTCGCCCTGCGCCAAGGCGTAGTAGCGCCCCATGATCCCCTGCAGTTCCGGGAATTCGCCCACCATACCGGTGGTCAAGTCCGCCTTCGCCAGCATCGCAGCGCGCTTGGCGAGGTCCACATCGGCTCCCACCAGCGGCGCAATCTCGGCCACCAGCTTCACCAGCCGCTCGACGCGCTGGAACACCGTGCCGAGCTTGGCGTGGAACACGCTCTCTTCGAGCTTGGGCAAGCCATGCTCCAGCGGCAGCGCCAGGTCGGTATTGTAGAAAAACCGCGCATCCGACAGCCGGGCGCGGATCACCCGCTCATTGCCACCGATGATGGTCGCGCCGCCATCGGCGGCCACCTGGTTGGAAATGATGATGAAATTGGGCGCGAGCTTGCCATCCGCGTCACGCAGGCAGAAGCATTTCTGGTTGGCGCGGATCGTCGCGATGATCGCTTCTTCCGGCACGTCGAGGAACTTTGGGTCGAACGACCCCATCATCACCACCGGCCATTCGACGAGCCCAGCCACTTCCTCGAGCAGCCCCTCGTCGTGGATCACAACCAGCCCCTGCGCGAAGGCGAGGTTGTCGGCATCGGCGCGGATGATCTCCTTGCGCCGGTCGATGTCGAGCACCACGCGCGCCTTCTCCAGCGCCTGCACATAGTCGTCGAACCGCTTCACCCGGATCGCCTGCGGCGCAAGGAACCGGTGGCCATAGGTGGTCTGCCCGCTGGTTATCGTGTTCGATTTGAACGGGATCACCACCGGGTCGTCATTTTCAGTGCCGAACGTCGCGGTAATCGCGCGCAGCGGCCGCACCCAGGTCAGCCCGCCATAGCCCCACTGCATGGATTTCGGCCACTCGAACCCGGTGATCACCTTGGGCAGCAGCGTCGCGAGAATATCCTCGGCGCCCGCGCCCTTCTTCTCGATATGCGCGACGTAAAAATCGCCCTTCTTGGGGTCGCTTTCGATCTTGGCCTCATCGATCGAATTGAGCCCGGCCGCCTTCAGGAACCCATCGATCGCCTGCTGCGGTGCCCCGACGCGCGGACCCTTTTTTTCTTCCCGCGTATCGGGCGAACGGGCCGGCAGGCCGGTAACGGTCAGCGCCAGCCGCCGCGGCGTCACAAACGCCTTGGCACCCTCATAGACCAGCCCGGCATCGACCAGTGCATTGGTCACCGCCTTCTTCAAATCCTCAGCCGCCTTGCGCTGCATGCGCGCCGGGATTTCTTCCGAGAACAGTTCAACAAGCAATTCGGGCATGGATCTTACCGGCGTTTAGGGCGCGCGAGGACTAGCAAGCAGCGCCCAGCTTGTCCATTACCACTCATCTTGATCCTCCCCCGCATGGCGGGGGAGGGGGACCACGCGATAGCGTGGTGGAGGGGGCTAGTGCCTCAATGGCAGCCACAAGTCTACCACCCCCCGCCGCCGCCACCCCCGCCGCCGCCACCTGATCCACCCCCGCCACCGCCCGAAAATCCCGAGCCCGACGACGAACTCGGCTGCGCCGCCATCATCGCGGCGCTCATCCCCGAGGCGACGGACGAGACCGTGTTCGAGAACCCGCCCGAACTCCAGTTGCGGCCCGAATAGAACCCCGGGTGATAGTTGCTGTCGGCGCCGGCCACCGCGTTGCGGCTGAGTTCGCCCTCAAAATGCTCCGACCACGGCTTTTCCACCCCCAGCGCAATCGCGTAGGGCAAAATCCCCTCGAACCGCTCCACCGTCATCGGCGGCTCGCCGACAATGTTCAGCCGGTTCTTTTCGGCGGTGTCGAGATACATCTTGAACCCGTCGATCTGATCCATCAGCCGCCGCCCCTGCACGGTCGGCGCCCGCATTAAAATCGCGAACGCCACGTTGATGATCACGATCGAGATCGCCGCGATCAGCGGCGTATCGATATTGAGCTGGCTCACGAACCCGGAAAACCCGCCAAAAAGGTTCGCTCCCGCGATCACCACCCAGGCAAGGATGATGAATTTCTGCAGCGCCCCGGCGTTCCAGATGCTGGTCGCAATCGAGGTGAAGAGCCCCACCGCCACCCCGCCGATCACCGCCACGAACAAAAACACCGGCTGCAGCACATCGAGCAGCACCAACGCGCCGAGCAGCCCCGCCGAAATCAGAAAGCCCAGCACCACATAGCCGCTGTTGTTCCGAAAATAGAGCTGCCGGTTCTCGCTCTCGATCGCCTTGATGAAAGCGCCGCGCGTCTCGTTGAGCTTGGGGCCATTGCTGGTGTCGACCGAAACGATCCCTTTCGACGCGATGTAGCTCTGGATGATCTGCTCGCCCTGCTGCAATCCCTCGCCGGATTTCCCCGTCGAGGTCACCCGCAGCGTCTTGGTCGAATTGTCGATCTTCACCAGCCCCTTGACCCCCAGGTCAAAGATCGCCGCGGTGAACGCCGTCCACCCCATCTTCTGCCAGCCCATGCGGTGGATGTAGTGCACCAGCCCAGGCGAAAATCCCTTGGGTGCATGGAAAAGCGGGATGATGGTGCCCTTCTTCGGGTCGCGCCCCACCGCGCTCCACGCAAATAGGTTATAAAGCAGCACAAGCAGCGCCGCGAACCCTGGCAGCACCAGATCGCGATGGTCGCTCAGCCAGTAGATCGCCTGCTGGCCGCTGTCCGGCGTCGTCAGAATGCCCTTCTGAAACGCCACCGCCACGCTCATGCCTTCGCCCGCACTCAGCGCCCGGTTCGCCCGCACGATCACCTGGTTGCCCTCGCCACGGGTGATCGTCACGGCCTGCTCTTTCGAGCCCGCCTTGCCGGTGTAGCCGACCACATTGCTCACCACTGCGCCCGGCGGCAGGGTGATCGAACTCACGGCCTTGGCGATCGGGAACACCCAGTAATTGCCCGTGGCGTTCCAGAAGATCTCGTCATGGTCGGCAAACCGCCGCGCCATCCGCGTCATCGTGTAGTGGATGGTGTAGCGGTGCACCCCGTCATCGAGGAACACATCGGCCGAACCGATCCGGATGCGCGTAAAGCCGTTCCCGATGCTCTCAAGCGCATAGGGCTCAGTGTTCCCATCCCGGCTCACCGATTTGACATCGAGCGTCGAGCGCAGCCGCGAATTATCGTCGTTGATCAGCAGCGTCGGGATATCCCGATAAATCCCCCGTCGGATCTCGATCCCCTGCGAGATCACTTCAATGGTCTCGGTCACATCCACCGACCCATCCACCCCCAGTGTCAGCGCCGATGAAAACGAAGTAATCCGCTCCTGCGCGAGGGCAGGGAGGGTGAAGAGGAGGGTGAGGAGAAGGAGTAGGGCCGGCAGCAGCCCGAGGAGGTGTGCACCACTTCCCTTCTCCCCTTGTGGGAGAAGGTGGCGCGCAGCGCCGGATGAGGGGTCCGCGACGCTTTCGTCGCGCGGCTCGAGCGTAGCGAGGGACGGCAGAGTTCGCGGAGATAACCCCTCATCCGCCCTTCGGGCACCTTCTCCCACAAGGGGAGAAGGCGAAAAGTGGCGGGCATTGTCCCGGCCGCGAGACGCAGAGTTGCCAGGCACAGCGATACCCACCGCAGCCAACCCCGCCTAGAACTTCACCGTCGGCACAGCCCGCTCGGCATCATTCTCCAGCTCGAAATACTCGCCCTTCACAAACTTGAAAAAGTTCGCGATGACGTTCGACGGGAAGCTCTCTACCGCCGTGTTGAGGTTGCGCACTGCGCCATTGTAATAGCGCCGCGACAGCTGGATTTCGTCTTCGACGCTCGCCAGCGCGGTCTGGAATTCCTGGAAATTCGTGCTCGCCTTGAGGTCTGGATAGGCCTCGGCAACCGCGATAAGCTTGCCCAGCGCGCCCGACAGCGCACCCTCAAGCGCGCTCCGCTCGGCCGGTCCGGCGTTCGCCCCCGCCGTGGCATTGGCGCGCGCCTGCGTCACCGCTTCGAGCGTTTCGCGCTCGTGCGTCATGTACCCTTTGACCGTTTCGAGCAGGTTCGGGATCAGGTCGGTGCGGCGCTTCAGCTGCACATCGATGCCCGACCAGCCTTCTTCCTTCAGCTGCCGCTTCGACACCAGGTCGTTATACGAGAAGATGGCCCAGCCAACGACGGCGATGAGAATGGCAAGAATAACTAGGCCGGTCATGGAGCCCCTCCGCTAATGACGCCTGAACGCCGCGGACATTGGCACCGCGGTCACTGGCCTTCAACTTCAATCGGGCCCGCTGAACCGCCGATGAACAGCTATCTGACGCCCCGAAACTGCTCCGGAGCGTCATTGTTGCGCTAAACCAAAAGTAGATTAACTGCCGAGATTAACCGCCAACAAGGCAATCAACTGTTTCCCAGCGCCATCTGCTCCGATGTGATCCTATCCATCAGCGGGTCGAGATCCATATTGATCGGCGTATTTGCCGCCAACCGCTGCTTCAAAAAACCGATCGACTCCGCCAGCACTTCATCGAGGTCCTCCGAGCACGAGAAGTTCCCCGCCACGCGCTTAACCTTCGAATTGTCGAACAGCGCCGACCAGGTCTTGTCCCCAACCAGCGGCCCGACCCAGGCCGGATTGTACTTCACCAGCGTATCCGTCGGCACATGCACGATCCTCGGAGTCAGCCCAACCCCGCGCCCGATCGCGTAGTAGATATCATCCCAGCTATAGGCGCGGTCGGAGGTGATGTGGAAATCCTCACCCAGCGCCGCCGCCTTGCCGAAGAGGCCCACAAACGGCACCGCAAAGTCCTTCGAACGCGTCAAAGTCCACGGCGACGTGCCGTCTCCGGCCACGATCACCGGTTTTCCCTGCTGCATCCGGCGGATCACGATATCGCCTTCGCCCATCATCGTCGGCAGCCCGGTGCGCACCGTGTGGCTCGGCCGCACGATGGTCCACTTGAGGTCCGGCGCACCCTCCAGCAACGCCTCCGCCGCAATCTTCGCCTGGCTATAGGGCCAGTAGGGATTCACCGTCGGCGTCTTCTCGGTGATGATGTAATGCCGCGCCGGCTTCTCGTAGACCGAGGCCGACGAGATGAAGATGTACTGCCCGGTCTTGCCCGAAAACGTCGCAATATCCTCAGCCATCTGCTCGGGCGTGAACACCATGAACTGGCAGACCACATCAAACCGCATGTCGCCCAGCGCCCGATAGGCGACCGGATCCTTCATGTCACCCACAATCGAGTTAACGCCAGCCGGCAACGGCTCACTGCGAATTCCGCGGTTGAATACGCTCACCTGATGCCCCGCCGCCACCGCCAGTTCCACGCACGGCAGCGAGATCTGTCCGGTCCCCCCGACAAACAAAACCTTCATCGCTCATCTCCCAAAAAAGTTCGCGCTCTCCCGGCGCACAATCCACCCAACACTGAACCACAACCCCCACCCCCGCAACCCAACCTTCGGCGACCATACTTCGCTTTATCAGTGTTCCCTCGGCACAGTTGCAACGGACCATCGGGGTCCGCCTTCTCCCCTTGTGGGAGAAGGTGCCCGAAGGGCGGATGAGGGGTACTCTCCACAAACTCCAACCTAACTCTATGCCGTTCAGTACGCGTCGCCTTGAAAACGCGGTCGGCGACCTGGAGACCCGCCCCAATCCCCCTCCGCCCTAAGTCCGACTAGACACCTGCGACAATAGCGCGCACTTACGCGCCGTCGCTCGCAACAGGGGACCACAATGTCGGCCATTACTGAAGGCAATGCAGAGCAGTACAGCACCAGCCAAAAACTTGCCGCACGCGCCCGGCTCAATCAGGAATACACCATCGCCCCAACGCCATGGTTCCCCTGGGTGGCCCAACACTTGCCACTCAAGTCCGGCGCGGCCGTCCTCGATATCGGCTGCGGCCCAGGCTGGTTCTGGGCAGCAACCGCAGACACCATCCCACCCGGCATCGACCTCACACTTGCCGATCAGTCCGCCGGCATGGTCGAGGAAGCCACCGGGCGCTGCGCCGGCCTCTCATTCCACTCCGTGACTGGCCAGCAAGCCGACGCAATGGCTCTGCCGTTCGCCGATGCCAGCTTCGATGTCGTGGTCGCCATGCACATGCTTTACCACGTCGCCGACCAGCCGCGCGCCATCGCCGAAATGGCCCGCGTTCTGAAGCCCGGTGGCACCCTTGCCGTCACCACCAATGGCGTCGGCAACATGGGCGCCATCTATGCGCTCACCACCGTGTTCGGCAGCCCTCCGGTTGATCCCGCCGGCACCGCCTTCGGCTTTGATACTGCGGAGCGCCTGCTGCGCGCCGAATTCGGCAACGTCTCCTTTGCCCTCCACCCGGCGAGCATGCGGATCACCAACCCCGAAGACGTGTTCCTCGCCCTCACCTCATACCCGCCCGGCGATGGCGCCCCGCCCGAGCAGCTCAAAGCCTTCCGCACCGCCATCGACGGCGCATTTCAGCGCGGCAATGGCGTCCTTGAGGTGGCAAAGGAAACCGGCCTGTTCCTCAGCCGCAAAGCGGGCTGAGTCAGCCGTCCTTGTCCTCTTCCACCACAATCGGCTTGGGGTGCTTGGCTTTGCGCGTGTAGCCTTTGGGGTCCGGCTCCACCTTGGGCTGAAACTGCCCGGCACGCAGCGACTTCGCCGCGACATTCTTCGGCGCCGTCTGCTTGCGACTGAGCGGAACCTTGTCGGGCACTTTCATTTCAAGCGTTCCCAGAAATGATTTAGCGCTCGTTGAGCCTTGGCATCAGTTCAACGAAGTTGCAGGGCATGTGGCGGCTGTCCAACTGCGCGCGCAAAATCCCTTCCCACGCGTCGCGGCAGGCCCCGCGCGAGCCCGGCAAGACGAACACGAACGTCTCTCCGATCAACCCGCCCGTCGCGCGCGACTGCAGGCTCGATGTCCCCACCGTCGTTGCCGAATACTGGTGGAACAGCACCGAGAACCCCTCCATCCGCTTCTGGAACAGCGGCTCCAGCGCTTCCGGCGTCACGTCGCGGCCCGAAAACCCGGTGCCGCCCGTCGTAATGATCGCGTCAATCTCGGGGTCGATCACCCAGCCCATCACCTTGGCGCGGATCTGGTGGATATCGTCGCGCACCACGGCACGCTCGGCGCAGATGTGCCCATCTGCTTCCATTAGCGATTTGAGCAGCGCCCCGGCGCCATCCGTCTCCAGCGTCCGCGTGTCGGAAACCGCCAGCACCGCGATCTTCAGCGGCGTGAACGGCTTGCTCATGTCGAGCTCGGTCTTGAACATCGTCTAGTCCTTGGGCGGTGTATCAGGCTTCGTGGCGGCGTCATCGCCGGCCGGCGGCGTATCGGTCTTGGTTTCTTCTTCGAGCACGATCATTGGCTGCATCGGGTCCGGCACCACCACTTCGGTAACGTGTGTTGCCGGCTGTGCCACTGGACGCGCCACGGTCTGCTGCTTTTCCTCGGCGCGCGGATCGAGTTCAACCGTTCCGGGCGAAACACCCTTTTCCGAGTTCATGGCGCGGAACCGCACCCGGCCCGTCGCATCGCGTACCGGCCGCACCTTCATGCGCAAAAACGCCGTCACCGCCAGCGCCCCATGGAAGGTCGCGGTCACGATGAACAGTCCCACCGGCGCAATCGCATTCATCACCCACGAGGCGATGATCGGCCCGATGGCAAGCCCGATCCCGAGGATCAGCAGCATGCCGCCGGCCACCCGCCCGAACTCGCCATCCTTGGCAAAGTCGTTCGCATGCGCCACCGCGATTGCGTACAGCGGATAGGCGCCAAACCCGTACATCCCGAACAGGATGAACATCACCAGCCCATTGCTGGGGTTCAGCAGCACCGTCAGGAAGCCCACGAGGCAGGCAAACCCGCTGAGCCCCACGATCACCAGCCGCCGATCGATCTTGTCCGACAGCCGGCCAAACGGCGTCTGCGCCACCGCGCCCACCACCGCCGTCACCGCGAACAGGTACGCGATAGTCGACGCATCGAGGTTCTGCTTGAACCCATAGACCGGTGCCAGCGTACCAAACGTGCCATTCGCCATGCCGCAGGCAAACGCCGCAATCACCGCCAGCGGGGAGGTCTTGTAGAGCAGCACCACATCGAGCCGCGCCGACGAGATCGGCCGCGGCTGCGGCGTCGAGGTCATGGCGCTCGGCAGCAGCGCGCAGATGAAAGCGATCGCCCCCACCACAAACGGCATGAAGCCAAACGTTCCCGTCACCGACATCGCCAGCTGCCCCACTGTCGAGGCGGCCATGTTGATCGTGGTGTAGATCGAAAAGATCGTGCCGCGGCTGCGGTTGTCCGCCACCTCGTTCAGCCAGCTCTCGACGATCATCGCCGCGCCGGCAAAGCAGAAGCCGGAGAACGCGCGCAGCACGATCCAGCCGACATCGTTGATCCAGAGCAGGTTGAGCAGGATCGTCACCGTCCCGATCGCCGCCATGATCGAGTAGGCGCGGATATGGCCCACCCGTTTCACCAGCATCGGCACGGTGATCGAGCCGGCCACGAACCCAACCGACCAGCCCGTGCCGATCAGGCCCAGCGCCGTCAGCGAAAAATGCTCTTCCGCCCCGCGAACACTCAGCAGCAGGCCCTGCAGCCCGCCTCCGAACATGAGCAGCGCCGAACCAATGAACAGGGCATAGATCTTGAGGGCGGAGGACATAGCGCTTTCTGCGTTCGTTGGGGTCCGAGTCCCGCTTGCCCAGCAAGTCAGACCAAATTCAGGCGATCCGCGCAACCGCCCCCGGAATAAATCGCACCCAAGCCTAAAGTCGAACCGAAGTGCCTAACGCAGTATTAAGCACCCACTGCCCCACTTAACTCTCAGTCGTCCCCCTCCCCCTTGAGGGGCTTCGAGGGGACCAGAAATCGATCCGGTGGATCGATTTCCCCCGAGAAGGCCATGAGAGCTGTGCTCGAATGGCAGATCAAGGGTGGGGGGCCCCACGCTCCGGCAGTCGAGGTCGATCGACCCCTCACCCAATCGCTCGCTTCAAACTCAGCATATCCTGCCAGGCCAGTGCCTTCGCCCCCGGCGTCCTGAGCAGATACGCCGGGTGCAGCGTCGCCAGCGCCCGCGTCGCGTGGCTCCCCACCGTCAGATCCCGCCATTGCCCACGCGTCCGCGTAATCCCCAGCGAGGTCTCGAACAGCGCCTTGGTGGGCACATTCCCCAGCGTCACCAGAAACTTCGGCGCCACCAGCTCCACCTGCCGGTGCAAAAACGGCGCGCAGAGCGCCAGCTCTTCCGGCGAGGGGTCGCGGTTGCCCGGCGGCCGCCACGGCACCATGTTGGCGATATAGACCTTGGTGCGGTCGAGCCCGATCGCCGCCAGCATCCGGTCGAGCAATTGCCCGGCGCGCCCGACAAAGGGCTTCCCCTGAATGTCCTCCTGCTCGCCCGGCCCTTCGCCCACCAGCATGATTTCGGCTTCGGGATTGCCATCGGCAAAGCAGAGCTGCGTCGCCCGCTTTTTGAGCGTGCAGCCCTCATAGGCATTCATGATCGCCCGCAATTCGTCGAGCGTCGAAGCCCCAGCCGCCAGGGCGCGCGTCTCTGCAGGGTCGGCACTCAGCGAGGCCGCCACGACCGGCATTTCCACGCTGCCTGGCTGCGGCACCAGCACCGGGGCAGGGCGGCTGCGCGGCGGCACCACCGATGCCGCAAAGCGGTCCACCGGCTCGTCGAGCACCGCCAGATCCACCCCGGCGGCCCGATACCAGTCGAGCGCCGCTGCGGCTTCGGCGTCATTTAGCGGTCGATTTGCGGACATGGAACCTGTTATGTCACAGCCCGCAAGCGGTTGCCACCAGCTTGCCACCACCCTGCCATCAGTTGATTGGGACCGTCCTTGGCCGACGCTTCGAACCGCGAAATCCTCGAGACCGACGTCGTCATCGTCGGAGCCGGCCCCTCGGGCCTTGCCGCCGCCATCCGGCTCAAGCAGAAGGCGCCGCATCTCTCAGTCACCGTGGTGGAAAAGTCCGCCGAAATCGGCGGTCACATCCTTTCAGGCGCCGTGATGAACCCCGTCGGCATGGATGAACTGCTCCCCGGCTGGCGCAGTATGGGCGCCCCAGTCGGACCCGATGTCACCAAAGACACCTTCCACTTCCTCGGCCCCAAGGCCGATTTCGCCTTCCCCGGCATGCTGGTCCCGCCCCAGATGCACGTCGATAACGGCGTCATCATCAGCCTCGGCGCGCTCGTCCGCTGGCTCGGCGACCACGCGCAAAGCCTCGGCGTCGATATCTTCCCGATGACTGCGGCCGTCGATCTGCTCACCAGCGACACCGGCGCCATCGAGGGCATCATCACCGGCGACCTCGGCGTTCACCGCGACGGCACGCCCAAATCCACCCACGCCGCCGGCATCGGCCTCAAGGCCAAGTATACTCTGATCGGCGAGGGCGCCCGCGGCTCACTCGCAAAGCAGCTCATCGCCCGCTTCGGCCTCGCCGCTAATCACGACCCGCAGCTTTACGGCCTCGGCATCAAGGAGGTCTGGGAGCTCCCCGCCGATCGCCACGAGCCAGGCCGCGTCGATCACTATCTCGGCTTCCCGCTCGATGACGCCACCTCCGGCGGCGGCTTCGCCTACCACGCCGAAGACCGGAAGCTCTATCTCGGCTTCGTCACGCACCTCAGCTATTCGGACCCCACAATCTCGCCTTTCGACGAATTCCAGCGCTTCAAGGCGCACCCCTCGATCACCCGCATGCTTGAGGGCGCCCGCCGCCTCACCTATGGCGCCCGCGCCCTCTCTTCGGGCGGCATCCAGTCGATCCCCGATCTTGCTTTCCCCGGCGGTGCGCTGATCGGCTGCGCGGCCGGCTTCATGAACGTGCCGGCGCTGAAGGCCATCCATTCCGCCATTCGCTCCGGCATCGCCACCGCCGATGAGGTCGCCGCCGCCATCGCCGCCGGCCGCGCCAACGACACGCTCACCACCCTTGATGCCGCCGTCCGCGCCACCGGCATCGCCGCTGAACTCACCCCCGTCCGCAACATGAAGCCGCTTTGGTCGCGCTTCGGTACGCTCTTCGGCGTGCTGCTGGGCGGGTTCGATCTCTGGTGCCAGGCGCTCTTTTCCCTCTCGCCCTTCGGCACCCTCAGCCACACCAAGGCCGATTTCGAAAAGCTCAAACCCCTCGCCGCGGTCACCCCGCGTGAGTACGAGCGGCCCGACGGCAAAACCACGTTCGATCGCTCGTCTTCCGTCTTCCTCGCCAACCTCAGCCACGACGAAGACCAGCCGATCCACCTGAAGCTGGCCGATCCCGCCGTCCCCGTGCGCGACAATCTCCCGCTCTATGGCGAGCCCGCGCCGCTCTATTGCCCAGCAGGCGTCTATGAAATCGGCGAGGAGGGAGGTGCCCCGGTCTTCCGCATCCACGCCGCCAACTGCGTCCACTGCAAGACCTGCGACATCAAGGATCCCGCCCAGAACATCACCTGGGTGCCGCCCGAAGGCGGCTCCGGCCCAAGCTATTCCGGCATGTAGCCGTCCCAAACTCACGCAAGCGTGCCTCACTCAGCCCACTTGCCCCTTGCGGCGCAGTCGCAAAATCGCCCATCTTTCGGCAACTAAGTCCAAACCTGACCTTTCCCGAGCGGAGCCATCGCGCCTGTGACCCAAACTGCCCGCCTGCTGACTGGCGCCATCCTGGCTCTGACGCTCTCCACCAGCGTTGTCATGGCCCTCGATTCCTCCGAGGCCATGCCGCTTTCCACCATCAGTGCCACCGGCAATTTCCTTGCTGGCCGACAGGCTTTGCAGGATCTGCGCACCGGCGATGCCGCCGAGCTCTTCAACGCAGCCGCGCAGGCCGATTGGGACAACCCGGTCACCGTCGAGCGCAGCTTCATGGCCTTCGCTGCCAACGGCCAGATCGAGGACGCAGCGCGCGTTGCCACCCACCTCATCGAGCTGACTGGCCCCAATGACATGGCAAGCCTCGTCATCGGCACTGAAGCGCTGAAGCAGCGCCGCTACGCCGCCGCCGCCAAGGCGCTCGAAAAGGCCGGCGGCGATACCTTCGCCGGCGTCACCGGTGGCATTATTCGCGCCTGGGCCCTCTCCGCCGAGGGCCAGGACGCGGAGTCATCCAAACTTCTCGACACCCTGGGGCAGGGCGGTCTTGAGGATTTCCTCGTGTTCCACCGCGCGCTGATGGCCGATGTCGCGGGGCGCAGCAGCGAGGCGCTGGATTTCGCCAAGAAGGCCTACGAGGGCGATCCCAACGTCGTCCGCGTCGTCGAGGCCTATACCCGCATGCTCGGCAATGCCGGCCGCTTCGATGAGGCTGAGGCCGTCATCGCCAAGTTCGATGCCACCGGTCTCGATCACCCGTTGATCGATGCGGTCAAGGCGTCGATCGATCTGAAGCAGCGCCCGGGGGTCTTTGCCACCAACGTCCAGGCCGGCGCCGCCGAAGTGTTCAACTCCATGGGCGTCGCGCTCGGCCGTGAAAGCGCCCCCGAGATCACCGCCGTGTTCCTGCAGCTCGGCATGTATCTCGATCCCAATGCCGATGCGATCGATCTGGTCTACGGCCAGTTGCTCGATGAGGCCGGCCAGCACGACGAGGCCAACGACGTTTACAATCACATCGCATCGACCTCGGTCATGAAGCCGATGGCCGTTGTCCGCGTCGCTGAAAATCTCGCAGCGCTGGGTGATCGCGACAAGGCGCTGACCCAGCTTGCCTCGATCGTTTCCAGCAGCCCCAAGGACGTCGACGCCCTCTCGGTGCTGGGCGACATGCAGCGCGCCGCCGAAAAGTTCGACGATGCCGCTGACAGTTATTCGAAGGCCTTGGCCATCGTTGGCGGTGAATCGCCCGCCGACTGGCGCTTCTACTATGTGCGCGGCATCTCCTATGAACGCGGCAAGCACTGGGACAAGGCCGAGGCCGATTTCAAGAAGGCGCTGGTCCTCAACCCCGACCAGCCGCAGGTGCTGAACTATCTGGGCTACAGCTGGGTCGACAAGGGCATCAACCTCATCCCCGCCCTCGATATGATCCAGAAGGCCGTCGATGCCTCGCCCAATGACGGCTACATCGTTGATAGCCTTGGCTGGGCCTATTACCGCCTCGGTCGCTTTGCCGAAGCCGTGACGACGCTTGAAAAGGCGGTGCAGATGCGCTCGACCGATCCCGAGATCAACGACCATCTGGGCGATGCCTACTGGCGCGCCGGCCGCGAACTCGAGGCCCGCTTCCAGTGGAACATCGCCTCCGCCGTCGATGAGCCCGATGGCGCCGTCCGGGCTCGCGTCAAGCTCAAGCTCGCTGGCGGGCTCGATGCGGTGCCGCAGCCCGGCACTGTCGCAGAAAGCGCCCCCCAGACCGAGACTGCTCCGGCTGCGCCGCCGGACGCGACTACCCCCAACTAGATGGACGGCGTCTTCTCCGAGGCCGCCCCCGCAAAGGTCAATCTCGCGCTCCATGTCACCGGCCGCCGGGCTGATGGCTACCATGAGCTCGAAAGCCTCGTGGTCTTTGCCGATGTGTCCGACGAGCTGACGGCGCGCCCTGCGAGGTCCGACACTCTCAAGGTCGGCGGCCCGTTCGCGGCCGCTGCAGGTGGTGGAGACAGCAACCTCGTCATGCGAGCCGTCGCCGCCTTCCGCGCCCGCTGGCCCGGCCACGTCGAAACCGGTCTCGCGTTCGAGCTGCACAAGAATCTGCCGGTCGCCGCCGGCCTCGGCGGCGGCTCAGCCGATGCCGCGGCCGCATTACGGCTGATGGCGTCGCTCGGCGAGGCCGAGATCGGGTTTGCTGAACTCAGCGAAGTCGCCCTATCCCTCGGCGCCGATGTGCCCGCTTGCCTCGTCTCGCGTCCCTGCGAAGTGCGCGGCGTCGGCGAAATCATCCACCAGCTCCACACCTTCCCTGCCAGTCACATCGTGCTGGTCAATCCGCTCCAGCCGGTGATCACTGCCGACGTGTTCCGGCGTCTCCAAAGCCGCACCAATCCGCCGCTGCCACCACTGCCGCAGCCCTTGACCCGCCCAGCCCAGCTCGGCCTCTGGCTCGGTGAAACCCGCAACGACCTTGAGCCCCCCGCCATCGCGCTGGTACCGGTCATCGGTGATCTGATTGCTGAATTGAGTAAGTTCGACGGCTGCATTCTCGCCCGCATGTCGGGCTCCGGCGCCACGGTCTTTGGCCTCTTCGGCTCCGCCGCCAAAGCCCACCAGGCCGCCCACGACCTCCGCGACACCCACCCCGGCTTCTGGGTCGCCGCAGCGCCACTTCTGGCGCCAGGCTGAGGCAGCACGGCAGGCCAATGCCCTTCTTCACCTCTCCCTTCGGGGGAGAGGTCGACGCGAAGCGGCGGGTGAGGGGGCCTTCTGGGGAATCGCGTCTAGGTCGCCCAGCACTAGTAAGCCCGCGCCACCGTCACTTCAGCGACGTCCCCCAGCAGCGTCTTCATCTCGCTCGGCGGCAGGCCCTTCAGCGCTTCCCTGGCGCGCCGCGCATGCGAAAAGGCCCGTTCGATGCTGCGGCCCAGCGTGTCGTAGCGCTCAAAGATCGCTACCACCTGCCTGAGGTCGCCCTCGCCGGCGCCGGGTTGTCCCAGCACGGCTACAATTGTCTCGCGCTCCGCCGGTGTCGCGTTTTCCAGCGCGAGGATCACCGGCAGCGTCATCTTGCCTTCGCGCAGATCATCGCCGGTATTCTTGCCCAACGTGCCCGCTTCGCCGCGATAGTCGAGTACGTCGTCAACCAACTGGAATGCAAATCCAAGTTCACGGCCATAGTCGCGCAGCGCCCGCCGTCCGGCCGCATCAGCGCCACCCGCCATCGCGCCCACTTCCGTCGCCGCCTCGAACAGCGTCGCGGTCTTGGCGCCGATCACCGTGTCGTAGTCCGCTGCGGTCGTCGTCAGGTCGCGCGCCTTGGCGAGCTGGAACACTTCGCCCTCGGCAATCACCGTCGCCGCCTTCGAGATCACTTTCAGCGCTTCGATATGGCCGGTGTCCACCATCATCGTGAACGCCTGCCCGAGGAGGAAGTCGCCCACCAGGACGCTCGCCTGGTTGCCCCAGATCATCCGCGCTGCCGCCCGGCCGCGCCGCATGTCGCTCTCATCCACCACATCGTCGTGCAGCAGCGTGGCGTTGTGCATGAATTCGACGGCCGCCGCGAAATTGATTTCGCTTCCCGCCGCCCGGCCAAACAGCATCGCCGCTGCAATCGTCAGCATCGGGCGCAAGCGCTTACCGCCGGCATCGATCAGGTACCGCGCGATCTCGGGCACGAGGTCAACATGCGACTCGGCTTTTGAGAGGATCATCGCGTTGACCCGGTCCATGCCGGGGCGCGTCGCTTCCACCAGCCGGTCGAGCGCACCGGCGCCCGTCGCCTCGTTTGCCGCTACCGCCGCTGACGCCATGAATTCCTCGGTTTATCGGACCGGTTTGCCGGCCTATAATCCACCGCTAAGCATTTTAGCGATGGTGCGATGTCCCTAGACCACACACCCGATCTTGTAAAACAACAATCGCCGACACGCGACGCCTTTTTGGGTGGCCGCCTCGCTGTGTCGCAGCCCGGCAACGGCTTTCGCGCTGGGCTGGATTCCGTGCTGCTGGGCGCCGCCGTCAGTCCCAGTTCGACCAGCCTCCTCGATCTCGGCACCGGCGTCGGCACCGCCGCCCTCGTCGCGCTCGCCGATCGCCCTCAACTCACCGCAACGCTCTGCGACAGTGACGCCGAAATGCTCGCCCTCGCAGCCCTCAACCTCACCACCAACGGCTTCGCCGAACGCGCTCGCACCCTGCTGCTCGACGTCACCACCAAGGGTAGCCTCCGAGCCGCTGCCGGCCTCCCGGCCGATCACTTCGCAACCGTCATCGCCAACCCGCCCTTCTTCGACCCCGGCCGTGGCTCCGCCCCGTCGCCCACCCGCAGCGACGCGCGCCACATGCCCGATGGTGAGCTCGATCTCTGGGTCAAGGCCGCCGCCACCCATGCTGCGCCCGGCGGCGAGGTGATCTTCATCCACACCGCCACCGCCCTGCCGCTGTTGCTCGCCTCCTTCACCGCCCGTTTCGGCGCCATCACCGTCCTGCCTCTGCTGCCGCGCGAGGGCGAGGCCGCCAGCCGCATCCTCATCCGCGGCATCAAGGGCGTGCGCACCCCCTTCACCCTCCTCGCCGCACGTGCCCTCCACGAGGCCTCCGGCCGTGCCTTTCGCCCCGCCTTCGATGCCATCTTCCAGGGCACGGGCCCGCTGATCTGGTAAAGTCCCGCCAACGCGCATACATCTGCCGCCGACACTAGCGAGGCAATGATGGGACTACGCTCGATTATCAAGCGCCTGATGGGTCAATCCGGCCCGATCATTCCCGTCGTCCGGCTGCAGGGCGTTATCGCCGCCGACCAGCGGCCGGGCCGGCTCAATATCGAAACCGTCGCCCCGCTCCTGAAGCGCGCCTTCGCCATCAAATCCGCCCCCGCTGTCGCGATCATCGTCAATTCCCCCGGCGGTTCCCCGGTCCAGTCCCGCCTCATCTCCAAGCGTATCCGCGACCTCGCCGACGAGCACAACAAGCCCGTCCTCGTCTTCGTCGAGGACGCAGCCGCCTCCGGTGGCTATTTCATCGCCGTCGCCGGCGACGAGATCATCGCCGATCCCTCCTCGATCGTCGGCTCCATCGGCGTCATCTTTTCCGGCTTCGGCTTCGTCGAGGCCATCGGCAAGCTCGGTGTCGAACGCCGCGTTCACACCGCCGGCCGCAACAAGTCCACCCTCGATCCGTTCCTCCCCGAAAAGCCCGAGGACATCGCCCGCATCAATCAGCTCGAAACGGACATTCACAAGGTGTTCATCGACTGGGTGAAATTGCGGCGCGGCACCCGCCTAAAGGCCTCTGACGATACGCTGTTCACTGGCGAGTTCTGGTCAGGCGTCCGTGGTCTCGACCTCGACCTCGTCGATCACCTGGGCGATCTGCGCGAAACCCTCCGCGCCCGCTACGGCGACAAGGTCGAACTGCCCGTCATCGCCCCCAAGCGCGGCCTCTTCAGCCTGCCGCGGCTGGGCATGGCGCTCCTCAACGACATCGAAGACCGCTCCGTCTGGGCGCGGCTGGGGCTCTAGACCATGACACTGATCCTCGTCCGCCTCGTCATTATCGTATTGGTTTTCGGAGCTATTTTCCTCGGCGCCCGCCGCATCTGGCGCGATTGGAAGGGCCAGTTCAAGCAGGTCGACCAGGCCCGCCACGACCGCGACCTGAAGGAACGCGCCCGCCCCGACGTCGTCACCCTCAAACGCGACAAAGACGGCAAGTTCCGCCAGCCCGACGACAAGTGATACGGCCGGCGTCCACTCAGCATTGACCGATCAAACAGATATGAGGTACGTACCTCATATTGGCAGGTCGCCATCGCCCTTCGTGCGGGGCGAGGTGCCGAGGGGACCGAACCTGTCAGAGGAACGCTTGGGAGGGCGCGCTAAGTGACTGAATTCAAAGTAAATCCGGATTTCAAGATCGCCGATGAAGCGGCTCTTCGGAGCCTGTTCCCAGCGCAAACCGCCCTCGCCATCAACAAGTGCCAGAACGCGCTCGACCACCACGCCCAGGCCTTCATCCAGCGCTCGCCCTTCCTCTGTCTCGGCACGCAGAACGCCGATGGCCGGGCCGATGTCAGCCCCCGTGGCGACCCGGCTGGCTTCGTAAAAATCCTCGACTCCAGAACTCTCGCGATCCCCGACCGCCCCGGCAACAACCGGCTCGACAGCCTCGCCAACATCATCGCCAACCCGACCGTCGGCCTGCTGTTCATCATCCCCGGCTTCGACGACACCCTGCGGGTGAATGGGCAGGCCAGCCTCGTGACGGATCCGGCCCTGCTCGAGACCATGATCGTCAACGATCGCGTCCCCAAGCTGGCTATCGTGATCAAGGTGGAAGAGGTTTTTATGCACTGCGCCAAGGCCTTCCGGCGCTCACACCTCTGGAGCCCCGTGCATTTCCAGGATCGCCGCCAGATGCCGTCGCTCTCCAAGATCATCCTCGATCAAACCACCGGCGCCCCAGCGGACGATGCCGAGATGCAGAAGATCGATGCGCAGCTGGAAGTCGATTACGACAAGTCGATGTACTGACCCGGCGGTACCCTAAACGGCGCGACGCTCATGGCTTGGTGCCACCGCGTCCATCACCCCGATCCGCTGGAACAGGGCAGGGATATCGTCCGCCGTCACCGGCTTGCTGATCAGATAGCCCTGCGCTTCATCGCAGCCCTGCCTGACCCAGTCATACTGCGCCTGCGTCTCGACGCCCTCTGCCGTCACCCGCAGCCCAAGCGATTGGCCGAGCCCGATTACCGAGCGTACGATCGCCTGGCCTTCCTCGCTCGCCGGCAGCCCGCTGATGAAGCTGCGGTCGATCTTGAGCTTGTTGAAGGGGAACCGCTGCAGATAGCCCAGTGATGAATAGCCGGTGCCAAAATCATCCAGCGCCAGTCGAATGCCGAGGCTGCGCAGCTTGCGCAGCGTCAACAGGTTCGCCCGGCTGTCCTTCAGCAGCACCGACTCGGTGATCTCGATTTCGAGCCGCGTCGGCGACATTCCGCCCAGCGCCTGCTCGATCATCTCCGTCAGCCCGCTATCGGCAAACTGCCGGGTGGAAAGGTTCACCGCCACCGAGACCTGCTCAGGCCACTTCGCTGCCTCGACGCATGCCGTCTTCAGTACCCACTCGCCAATCGGCACAATCAGCCCGCTCTCTTCAGCCAGATCGATGAATCCGGCGGGCGACACCATGCCCAACCGCGGATGCCGCCAGCGCAACAGCGCCTCAAAGCTGCAGATGCGCTCGGTCTTGAGCTCAAGAATCGGCTGATAAACCAGCTCGAACTCCCCGCGTTCCAGCCCCAGCCGCAGGTCTGCACGCAGTTGCTGACGCTCGATCAGCCCCGCTTCCATCTTGGGCTCAAACACGCAAAGCCCGCCGCGCGCTTCCGATTTGGCCGCATAGAGCGCGAGGTCGGCCTGCTTCATGATCCGGTCGGCATCGCCGCCAGAATCCTCCGATAGCGCAATCCCGATGCTGCCACCTACCAGCACCGCCTGGCCGTCGATCTGATGCGGCGCACGCGTCGCTGCGAGGATGTCACGTGCCATTCCGCGAACGTCCGAGACGCTGCCATAGTCGGCAATCACGACCGCAAACTCGTCGCCGCCCAGCCGCGCCACGCTCCGGGCATTCCTTGCTGAAGCGCCGAGGCGGTCTGCCGTGCCCGTTAGCACCGCGTCGCCCACCTGGTGGCCCAGCGTATCGTTCACCTCCTTGAAGTGATCGAGATCGAGCATCAGCACCGCGACCTGATGACCCTTGCCCAGTTCCTGCTGCAGTCGAGTCTGGAACAGCAGCCGGTTGTCGAGCCCAGTCAGCGCATCGTGGTGCGCCATGTGAGCGAACTCGTCCCGGATGCGGCGCTCTTCGCTGATATCGCGGAAAAAGATCGAGAGCCCCTCGGTAGTGGGGTAGGCGTGAATGCCCAGCCAGACCCCTCGGTCCTGGACAAAGATCTCGAACTCCGCCGCCTCGCCCGTCGCCACGGCCCGCTTGTAGTGATCACCCTCACCCGAAGTCTCTGCCGCCGGGAACAGCTCCCAGACGCTTATCCCCATGTGCAGCAGGTCGGCCTTGTTGATGGTGTGCGCCGCATTCTGGTTGAAAAACACCACCTTCCAGTCGCGATCGAGCACCAGAATGCTGTCCGAAGTGCTCTCGATCACCGATGACAGCCGGTCCTGTGTCGCCATCAGCTCGCTCCGGCTCCGCCCGATCGCGCCGCGCAACTGCTTTTGCACATGGATCATCCAGTGCTCGCGCAGCCCTACGACAGCGGCAAAGACCAGCGCCAGTCCGGCCGAAAACCACATCAGCGGCCCCTGGCCAAGCGCACCGCTCAAGCTCCCCGCGATCAGTACGATGGCAATCGCGAGCGCCGGTACTGTTGCTTGCGCTAGGCTGCGGTCACTGTGCGGCAGGTCGGCCCCTGCGCTCGCGCCTCCGGCCCGCTTCAGCCAAATCTGCTCCAGCGCCGCCCAGACGATCAGTCCTGCCGATGCGACCCAGAGCAACTGGCTCATCCCGCCAACGGTGAACGTCCCGCTCACCAGTTCCTGAGCATAGATCAGGTCGGCCCCCGATTCAGTCAGCACGGCCCCAATCAGCAGGATGAACGGCCAGGACCGGCTGCGGTGGCCGTAGACGAACATCGAGATCATGGCGAATGCCGCCACGCTGAACCACAGCGCGGGATAGAGGAACGCCACCGCCGTCCCAAACGGCGTCAGCACCGAACTCGACAGGTGGTCGCTGAGCGCAAACAGGCTCGCGAGCGCCACCGCCGCGAAGATCAGCACGAAATTATAGAGTTGCACCCGGCCGATGCGCTGGCCCAGCCGCGCATACTGGAAGATTCCAAGCGCAAACGCTCCCGCCATCGCGAAATAGGCTGCCTCGGGGATGGAGGGAAAAGCCACCTCCACGCCGCTCAAGAGTAGCGCGACATAGCCAATATTGCCCAACAGGTAGAGCGCTGACCCGATCGTGAAATAGCGCCATGCCAGGCGGTCCGTGCCCGTGCTGCCCCTTGCCGCGAGCACCGAACACACCACCGCCAGCGCGGGTCCGCCCATCTGGGCAACCGCTGCGAGCAGGCCAAGCCCCGCCGCATCGCCAGCCAACGCGTTGCGCACCAGCCAGAACGCGATCAGGCCGGCACTAAAGCAACAAAGCGCTACAAGGCGTCGAACGGAATGCATCCAGCTCACACGTTGGAGACGGGTTAGCAGCCGACTTTGCACCGCAAAACTGGCGAAACCCATAAGCCCGATGGCGAAAAATCCGTGAACGTGCCGGTAAACCGCCGCGCAACGACGCTCCCAACCCAGATTGACGAGCACAATTGACCCGTCCGCCTGCTGCCACTAGGTTCCGCGCGCCATTCCAACGCCGGAACGCCTACCCATGACCGATCGCCCCGCTCACATGGACCCGAAGAATTCCTTCCAGGGTCTCATCCTCACGCTGCAGAACTACTGGGCGGAGCAGGGTTGTGTCATCCTCCAGCCCTACGACATGCAGATGGGCGCGGGCACCTTCCACACCGCGACAACGCTCCGCGCCCTGGGCCCCAAGCCCTGGAAAGCCGCCTATGTGCAGCCCTCGCGCCGCCCCAAGGATGGTCGCTACGGCGAAAACCCCAACCGGCTGCAGCACTACTACCAGTTTCAGGTGATCCTGAAGCCCTCGCCCGACAACATCCAGCAGCTCTATCTCGATAGCCTCGCCGTCATCGGTCTCGATTCATCGCTCCACGACATCCGCTTTGTCGAAGACGACTGGGAGAGCCCGACACTCGGCGCCTGGGGCCTGGGCTGGGAGTGCTGGTGCGACGGCATGGAAGTCAGCCAGTTCACCTATTTCCAGCAGGTCGCCGGTTTCGAAACCAAGCCCGTCCCCGGTGAGATCACCTACGGCCTCGAGCGCCTCGCCATGTATGTGCAGGGCGTCGAGAACGTCTACGACCTCAACTTCAACGGCCGCGAGGGCGACGAGAAGGTCACCTATGGCGATATCTTCCTGCAGAACGAGCAGGAGTTCTCGAAGTACAATTTCGAGGCCGCCGACACCGACATGCTGTTCCGCCACTTCGCCGATGCCGAAGCCGAGTGCAAGGCGCTGTTGAAGAAAGGCGCCGTCGACAACCGCCAGACCCTCGCCGTCCCGGCCTACGAGCAGGTCGTCAAGGCCAGCCACAACTTCAACCTCCTCGATGCGCGCGGTGTCATCTCGGTGCAGGAACGCCAAAGCTACATCCTCCGCATCCGCGACCTCGCCAAAGCCTGCGGCGAAGCCTGGCTCCAGACGGCTGGTGGTGGGGCGGAATAGGCGTCTCAGCTGCTGTCGTCCCCTCGCCCCTCCGGGGAGAGGGCAAGTGTAGCTTAGGAGCGACAGCGACTTAGCGAAACTAGGGTGAGGGGGCCTTCCTTCCTCCTAATGGGGTGAACCAAATGCACCAGCCCACCCTCTCCGCCCTGCACCCCATTCTCACCGATCTCGGCCTCGCCGCGCCCATCGTCATCACCGACATCAAGGACGGCACCAACCGCGTCTTCCGCATCGATTTGGCTGACGGCACCGGCGTCGTGCTCAAGCAATACGACGAGCACTACAAGCACCACTACGTCGTCGCGGGGGAGACCTACGCCGAGCGGCTGCTGGCAAAGCTCGACCTGCCGATCACGCGCTACCTCCTGCAGGACGAGAGCCTGACCCGCCTGCCATACCCCTTCGCCATCACCAACTATCTTCCCGGCGCAACCGTGAAGTCACTGCGTGACGAGCCCGATATTGCCGATCTCTACCGCCAAATGGGCGCGCTGCTGCGCAAGCTCCACGCCGTGCCAGCCCCCGCCTACGGTCAGTTCGGTCCCGATGGCGTCATTGACGGCAAACAGACCAATGCCGAACTCATGCGCAGCGGCTTCGCCTATCACTTCGCGCAGTTCCGGAATTTCGGCGGCGGCGAGGCCCTCGCGGCGCGTCTCGAAGCCATCGTGGCCGATCGCTTCGACGCTATGACCTGGAGCCGCGGGCCGGTCTTTGCGCATGACGACCTGAACCCCAACAACGTGCTGGCTCAGCGCGATGCCAGCGGCCGCCTGCTCCTCACCGGTCTCATCGACTTCGGCAACGCCCGCGCCGGCGATGCGGTTTCCGATCTCGCCAAGAACCTGTTCAACACCGAACACGAACTACCCGGCTCCTCGCCCTTCATCCTCGAAGGCTACGGCCCCATCGACCACCCCGATCCCGAAGGCGCGCTGTGGTTCTACACCCTCCACCACCGCCTCGTAATGTGGTGGTGGCTCCGCCACGTCGGCATCATCCCTGATGGGGAGCACCACGACCTGATCGATGCATTGACGCAGATGGCTGACGAAGCCGAGGTCTGAGGCGATAGCATCTTCACCTCTCCCTTTGGGGGAGAGGTCGGCGCGCAGCGCCGGGTGAGGGGGCCTTTGCGGCTTAGGCAACGATACCGGCCCTTGCTTGCAACTCATCCCCGGCCCGCCAGTCCAACTGCCCCAAACCTGCGTGATTGCCCCAACTGTCGCTACGAAATCGCGTCGTCCGAAACCGGCCGCCCTTCGATGAAGTGCCCATAAAGCGTCGTCAGGATGCTCACCCCCACCATCAGCTTGATCCAGCCCGTAGCAAGCTGCCAGAGCCCCCGGACAATGACACTCACTAGGTCCATACCGAGCAGCAGAAACAGCGGCAGGTCGAGCACGAGCGAAGAAATCGTTGAAACCAATGCCAGTACCACAATGGCCCCGGTGGCATTCTTGGTCGCGCCCCACGCTTCTCCGAGCCGCAGTTGCTTCCCGATCGCTGCCGCCGGCAGAACCAAGGCAAGTCGGTAGTTGAGGATGAGCATGACGAAGACAATCAACCCCATGAGTGCAATGGCCAGCGCCGGCGCGGCCCCCGCGGCAAGCGTGACCAAGACCATGGCCAGGCCAACGACCATTGCGGCAAGAAACATGACGATGAAGAGCAGGAACGAGTTGCCGAGATAGGCGAGCAGGCGGTCACCGAGAAACTTGGGAATAAAGCCATTGGCCCCCTCTTGGAGCAGGATGAATCGATGCCAAGCCACCGCTACCCACATCCATCCGAGTGCCAATACCAGAACAGTGACAATCGCGACCAAGATCGTGAGAGGCTCCCGTTCAGCGCCCGTAGTCGTCAACTGCAAGAACCAGCTCACCAAAAACGCCGCCAGGTACAAGACCCCCGATATCCTCAAGGCCTCGCCAAAGTGCCGCGTAACCAGTCGAATTGAATGCAAAAAGATGTCGATGCCCACAGTCAGGCGCCCTCCGGCCAATGGTGATAAGTATCTGTGCGATAATCTAGAAAACGACCCAGGCAGCACTATTGCAGAGAGCTGGTGCGAGAGAAAAGGGGCCCGACAAGAATATTTGACGACAGTCGCTAAGCTGCCGCTTCCAGAGACCGAAGCGAGTTGGCACAAGCCCGACCTGATCGCAGTGACGCGCTTGGTGGACGAGAGGGGCGTGTGAGACGGTTCAGCCTTAGGTCGTCATCCCTACTGCACGAATGCGGTAGGTGTGATCCAAATGCGCAGTACGAAAACCAGGCAAATAAAGTCCGAGCTGCAACAGCTTCTTATCAATGATGTGCGCAACTTAGATAATTACCGATGAAAACAATACTGCTGGAGTGCAAATGGTTGGCCGAATCCTCCTCGGGACTGCCGCTATCGTTGTTCTGTTCGTTGGTTGGGGCGTCTGGATGCTTCTGGGCGGCCTCGTGCCGGGCGGCGGTACAATCGACCAGAATTCGGTCACCAAGCGCTACAAGATCGAAATGACCTTCGACGTCGCTGGCAAGACCGTCACCGGCAGCGGCGTCTTCATCGGTCGCTTCACCGCGCAGACCAACAGCCTCAAAAAAGTGCGTTACGCCTTTGTCGAACAATACTTCGATGCCGAAGGCATTGTGATCGACCTCCCGGATGGCTCCGTTCTGGCGAGTACGGTTAGGACCACGACCCAAATGGGTTCGCTAAATAGCCTTTTCCTGGATAGCTGCCGGCTGCCGCGCACGTTCAGCGATAAGTCCGGAGATGCCTGGCTCGCCAAGATAGAGGCCTTTCAAGGTCAGTGCGAATTGGAGAAAAGCTTGCTGCCAGCGTTAGTGCTATTCCCCGACAGAACGGTGCCGAAGGGCATCTACATCGACCCATCTGACAACGTACATGACATTCGCTTCGTATCTGGAAGTGTTTCGACGACGACTGACGACGTTCTGCATCGGATCACAACGGTTCTACCTTGGACTACTGATCCAAGACCTAATCTTGAAATTGACTACGGCAAAAGCCCTCTGGATCCGCGCGCGGAGATACAGGTAGCTCAATTCAACTGGCGCCTGGTCGGTGGCTCACCTACATCCCGGTGACTACCTGCACTCCACTACCACCCCATCCGCGCCCACAAACCGGAACACCGTGTTCCCCGCCTCATCGGTGCCGAACACGCCAGTCAGCCCCATTTCCTTGAGCGGCCCGCTCAGGGGATTGACGTCCGTCCCCGCCGAAGCCACCTGGCCCTTGCCGCTGCTGCCATCAGTCCGCGCAAGCGCATAGTCGCCCGCCACAAACAGGCTCAACTCCCCCAAAGCCGCCCCCGCACCATCCACGCACGCATAAACCCCCGGCGGCGGAAACTGCGCCAGGGCAGGGGAGGCGACGAGGGTGACGGCAACGGCAGCTAGGAGCAAACGCATGCCCCATCCTGCTGGTGAGCCCAGCCCTGCGCAACTCACAAGGGCGGGATGGCTGAGTTATAAGCTGGTCGCAATTTGCTTATAGCGGCGGGCCCGGGCGCTATTACCATTTTTGCGAAAATGGTAATAGCGGTGTCTGTGAAGCTGTGCTATTACCATTTTCGCGAAACTGGTAATAGCAATTATGAGCGCTGTCGATCTCTCTTATCAGGTCCTCTATTCCGAGCTCGCACAGCGCAGCCTCGATGCCTCGTTCACCTCGGAGTTTTCGCTGGATGGGCGTTTCATCAGCATGGAGAGCCGGGGGCGTCGCTACTGGTACTTCGACACCGCCAAGCGGGACGGCAAGCCCGGCAGCAAGCGCCGGATCTATGTGGGTCCGGTGGACGACGAGGAGATCAATCGCCGTGTCGCCACATTTAAGGACTTGAAGGCGGACTATCGGGCGAGGATGCGACTGGTGGCGACCCTGGTACGGGAAGCCTACCTGCCGCGCCCAGACCCTGTGACCGGAGAGGTTATAGACGCGTTGGCGCAGGCCGGCTTCTTCCGTATGCGCGGGGTGCTCGTAGGCACCGTCGCCTTCCAAAGTTATGCGGCTCTGCTGGGCGTTCGAATATTCAGTGGCACCATGCAGACCGGTGACGTCGACTTCGCGTTGTTTCACTCGATCGCCAACGCGGTGGACGACAGCATGCCGCCTATCCTCGAGTTGTTGCGGAATGTCGATCCGACTTTTCGAGAAGTTCCTCACCGGGCGGATGGCCGCTTCACGACGCAATACGTGACCCGTACAGGCTACAAAGTCGAGTTCCTCACCCCGAACACAAGCTCCAACGACTATTCCGACAAGCCTGCGCGTATGCCTGCGCTTGGCGATACGGCGGCTCAACCGCTGCGTTTCCTTGATTTCCTGATCCACCAGCCGGTGCGCGCCGTGGTGCTGCATGGCGCTGGCGTTCCTGTCCTCGTTCCCGCACCAGAACGCTATGCAATCCATAAGCTTATCGTGGCCAGCCGCCGTTTGGCCGATGACGATGGCATGGCGAAATCCCGCAAGGATTTGGCTCAAGCGCACAAGTTGATACACACAATGGTGGCGCAGCACACAGTGCCTGCACTTGCCGATGCCTTCATGGAGGCATGGGATCGTGGCCCGCACTGGCGCGACGCGCTGCGTGACGGCATCAATATGCTGGGTCCCGCGGAGGCCGTTCGAAAGGTTCTGGCCGATGGCGTCGTCAGGCTCGGGGCAGACCCGGCCAAATACGAATTGTCCACCCCCTAAACCGGCGGCATCAGCTCGTCAGCCCGCCCACGCCGCTTCTTGAACGGCTCCATGCCTTCATTGGCCAGCTGGTCTGCGCGCTCGTTCATTTCGTCGCCATTGTGGCCCTTGACCCAGTGCCAGTTGATCGTGTGGCGCCCCACGGCAGCGTCGAGCGCCTGCCACAGTTCCACGTTCTTGACCGGTTTCTTGTCAGCGGTCTTCCAGCCGTTCTTCTTCCAGCCGTGGATCCACTTGGTCAGCCCGTCCTTGACGTAATTGCTGTCGGTGTGGAGCTCGATCTGGCAGGGCCGCTTCAGCGCTGTCAGCGCTTCGATCGCCGCCGTCAGCTCCATCTGGTTGTTGGTGGTCAGCGGCGCGCCGCCCTTCAACTCCTTGATGGTGTCGCCATATTGCAGCACCGCGCCCCAGCCGCCCGGCCCGGGGTTACCCGAACACGCGCCATCGGTATGGATCACCACCGCGCTCATGCGGCCGGCCGGTTGTAGAGGAAGAACTGGCAGAGCTGCTCCCCCGGGGCCATCCCCACATGGGTCCGCGTCATGCCGATCCGCTCGAGCACCTTGATCGAAGCGTCGTTGCGCACATCAGCCAGCCCGATAAAATGGTCCTCGGTCTTGGCCTTGAAATACCAGTCGCGCAGCCCCGATGCTGCCTCGAACGCGTAGCCGTTCCCCCAATACTCAGGGTAGAGCGAATAGCCGATCTCGGCCTCGCCCGTCGGCGCGTAAATGCCGAACCCGGCCCGCCCCACCAGCACCCCATCGGACTTGCGTCGCACGCGGAGCTTGCCCAGCTGCCGCGTTTCGAAGAGTTCGATCCAGTGCGCCAGCGCCTTGTCCATCTCCTCGCGCGTCCATGGCCGGCCATGCGCCGTCAGCAGCCGTGCCACCACCGGGTCGCCATGCAGCCGCACCAGATCGCCGATCTGGTCAGCCCGCCACCCGCTCAGCACCAGCCGGTCGGTTTCAATCAGGTCGAGGTCACTCATAGGGTCGGCTGTGCCCTCAGTTCGCGCGGCAGGTTGAACACAATCGCCTCGCGCTGCTCGCCGCTCGCCCGCACCGCAATCTCGAAGCGCTGCGCAAACGCCTCGATCACCTCGTCCACCAGCTTTTCCGGCGCAGAAGCCCCGGCGGTGATCCCCAGCCGCGCGATCCCTTCGAACGCCGTCCAGTCGATCCGGTCGGCCCGCTCCACCAGCATGGCGCGCGGGCAGCCGTTGCGCTGCGCCACTTCCACCAGCCGCACCGAGTTCGATGATTCCGGCGCACCCACCACAATCATGGCGTCAACGTTCGGGGCCACGCGCTTGACCGCTTCTTGCCGGTTGGTCGTCGCGTAGCAGATGTCTTCCTTGTGCGGAAGCGCGATCGCCGGGAACCGCCGCCGCAGCACCTCCACCATGGCGCTCGTGTCATCGACGCTCAGCGTCGTCTGCGTCACATAGGCCAGCTTTTCCGGGTCGCGAGGCTCGAAAGCTTCCGCATCCGCCACAGTCTGCACCAGCGTGATCGCGCCCTCGGGCAGTTGCCCCATCGTGCCGATCACTTCCACATGCCCGGCATGGCCGATCAGGATGATCTCGCGGCCCTCGTTGTGCTGGCGCTGCGCCTCGATATGCACCTTGGAGACCAGCGGGCAGGTGGCATCGAGGAAAAACATCTGCCGCGCGCGCGCATCCGCCGGCACGCTCTTGGGCACGCCATGGGCCGAAAACACCACCGGCGCGCCCGTCGCGGGGATCTCGTCGAGCTCTTCCACAAACACCGCGCCCTTCTGGCGCAGGCCCTCAACCACATACTTGTTATGCACGATCGCGTGCCGCACATAGACCGGCGCGCCATACTTTTCGAGCGCCAGCTCCACGATCTGGATGGCCCGGTCGACGCCTGCGCAAAATCCGCGTGGCGCACAGAGCGTTATGTCAAGGTGTGGCCGTGTTTGCATCGCACAGCAAATGCGTTCAATACCCCCTGAAGTCAAGTGTTGCGGCCACCCCGCACGCCCGGCAATATGCCCGTTCCAAGCCTCATAGGTATCGCCGTGACCATGGCTCTCGAAATGTTCGCAATCGCCCCGGCAACGGGCAAGGCGAACCTTTACCTGAGCCAGGAAAGCCTGCTCGTCGGCAAGGCCAGCTGGCTCTATCGCGCCTGGTCGGCAGGCCTGCCCACCACCCCCACCATCGCCATCACCCGCGCCGCCTGGCAGGCATTGCAGGCCGAACGGCGCATGCAGGGCGAGCGCCTCCGCGTCCATTGGGTGGCGACGCTGTTCCGTCTCGTCGGGCGCGACAACACCACACCCTCGCTCGTCGTGCGCACCTCCGGCGCCGTGCACAGTTCCGGCCTCATGTCCGCCCGCGTTGGCCTGCCGCCACCGGCCAACGAGGCCGAATCGGTCGATCCGGCCCGCCCCCTCGGCCGCGCCATCACCGATGCGTTCGAGTCCTACCCTACCAATGCCGCCGATCCCGACCGGCAGATCGTCATCGTCCAGGCGATGGCTGAAGGCGAGTTGCGCCTGCTGCTGAGCCGTGACGCCCAGACCGGCGAAATGGGCCCCGCCGCCGCCAATGGCGCGCCCTTCGGCCCGCTCCCCCGCGCCGCGCGCGATCTCGTCGAATCGCTCGATCGCATCGCCGGCCAGCACCTCACCTGCCTTGTGGCTGTTCATGGCGACAGCGTCTCGCTGCTCTCGTCCCGCCCCACCCAGGCAGCTGCCGCCGCCGAGCTCGAAGCCGCCGTCGATCGCGTCGCCCGCCGCACCTGGACGCAGCGCGAGGCTGTCAGTCACATTGATCCCACCCGCCTGCAGCAGATGCTCCATCCGCGCCTCCGCGCAACCGAAGCCACCGCCGTCATCGCCTCGGGTCTCGGCGTCTCCCCCGGCGCCGCCAGCGGCGTCATCGTCTTTACGCCCGAGGATGCGGCGCGGATGAAGGCGCGCAGCCGCCATTGCATCCTCGTCGTCACCGAAACCGGCCCCGCCGATATCGAGGGGATGAAAGCCGCGACCGGCATTCTCACCGCGCGCGGCGGCATGACCAGCCACGCCGCCGTCATCGCCCGTATCACCGGCAAGCCCTGCGTCGCCGGCGTCCGCACCCTCAGCGTCAACCTCACCGAAATGACCTGCCGCATTGGCGACAAGGAGTTCCGCCAAGGCGACCGCATCACCATCGATGGTTCGGATGGCGCGGTCTATCTCGGCGCGCTGCCGCTTGCCCAGCCCCATATCGGCGGCGCCATGGGCACGCTCTTGGGCTGGTCCGACGCCTCGCGCAAGGTCGCTGTCCGCGCCAATGCCGAAACTGTCGAGGCCGTCACCACCGCGCTAAGCTTCGGCGCCGAAGGCATCGGCCTAGCGCGCTCCGAACACATGTTCTTTTCCCGCGAACGCATGGTCGCGCTCCGACGACTGATCCTCTCGGAGGATGCCGACGACCGCTCCAAGGCGCTCACCGGCCTCGTCGATTTCCAGACCGGCGATTATTCGCAGATCTTCACTGCCATGCGCGGCCGCCCGGTCACCGTCCGCCTCTTTGATCCGCCGCTCCACGAATTCCTGCCGCGCACCGACGAGGATATCGAGGAGACCGCCAATTCCCTTGGCCTCGCCGTCCGTGCGCTGAAGATCCGGCTCGATCGCATCGCCGAAACCAACCCCATGCTCGGCCACCGCGGCGTCCGCCTCGCCATCACCTATCCCGAAATCCTCAAAATGCAGATCGAGGCGCTGGCCGCCGGTGTCCGCGCCGCATCGGCCAAGCAGGCCGAACCGGTCACCCTCGAGGTCATGGTGCCGTTCGTGTCCACCGTCTCGGAAGTCGTCGAGGTCAAAAAGCAGGTCTATGCCATCATCGACGAAGCGGGCCTGCCACCCGAAGCGCGCGAACGCTTCTCCTTCGGCACCATGATCGAGCTGCCGCGCGCCGCCCTCCGCGCCGCCGAAATCGCCGAACACGTCGACTTTTTCTCCTTCGGCACCAACGATTTGACCCAGACCACCTACGGTATCTCCCGCGACGATGCCCCGGCCTTCCTCTCCGCCTACCAGCGCAAGGGCCTTTACGATTTCGATCCCTTCGTTACGCTCGACCAGAAGGGCGTGGGCGAGCTGATCTCCATCGCCATCGAACGCGGCAAGCGCGCCAATCCCGGCCTCAAGATCGGCATTTGCGGCGAACACGCCGGCGATCCCGCCTCGCTGCGCTTCTTTGCCGAACTCGATATCGACTACGTCAGCTGCTCCCCCTACCGCGTCCCCGCGGCAAGGCTGACACTCGCACAATAGGGTAGGGGCAAAAACAAAAAGGCCCCCCTCACTCAAGAGGAGGACCTTTGCTAGTATCCGGCGAGCTTAGAACTCGCTCCAGTCCTTGCTGACCGCCGCATTGCCCTGCGTCAGGTAAGATCTGGCCGCAGTCTTCACCTTGGCCTGCAGCGCCCTGATGCCGGAGGGCTGAGCTGTAGCGCGCACCGGAGCCGGTGCCGCCCGGCTTGACTCATCGACAATGAACACCTCGACGATCCGGTCGAGCTCATTGGCTTGGCCTTCGGTCTGCTCGATCGCCGCGTTGGTCTCTTCCACCAGCGCTGCATTGTGCTGGGTCATCTCGTCCATCTGCCGGATTGCCGTCGAAACTTCCGCAATTGCGTTCGACTGCTCGCGGCTGGCGCTCGAGATGTCCTTGATCAGATCGGCACTTTCCTTGACCGAGCCCAGCATGTCGGTGAGCTTCTGGGTGGCTTCGGCCACCAGCTTGCTGCCGGCAGTGACCTCGGTTGCCGATTGCTCGATCAGCGCCTTCACCTCCGATGAGGCGCTGGCTGCCGATTGCGCCAAACGCCGAACTTCAACGGCAACCACCGCAAAGCCCTTGCCCGCATCTCCCGCGCGCGCCGCTTCCACTGAAGCGTTGAGGGCGAGGAGGTTGGTCTGGAACGCGATATCGTCGATCAGCCCGATGATGTTGGAAATCTTGGCCGACGAAGAGCTGATCCGCTCCATCGCCTCGTTGGATTTCTTCATCACTTCGCCGGTCTGCGCCGCGGTATCGGACACATTCTGTGCCTTGCCGCTCGCCTGTTCGGCCCGCTTGGCGTTCTCGATCACCGTTGTGCTCAACTGCTCCATCGCAGCCGAAGTCTCTTCGATCGCCGCCGCCTGCTTGGTGGTGCGTTCTGCGAGATCGTTGGCACCCGAGAGGATTTCGCCAGTGGCGGTCTTCAGCGCGCCCGAAGTCCCCCGGATCTGTCCGACAATGCCGGAGAACCGCGAGACAGTGTCGTTGAATGCCGTACGAACCTCATCCAGCTCGCCAACAAAGTGCGTGTCGATCTGCGTCGTCAGGTCGCCTTCGGCCAGCTTGGCCAGGCCTTCGCCCAGCATGTTCACCGCAGCCTTGCGGCCCGTTATGTCGGTTGCGTACTTCACCACCTTGAATGGCTTGCCGTTCAGATCGAAGATCGGGTTATACGACGCTTGGATCCAGACCTGCCTGCCGCCCTTGCCGATGCGCAGATATTCCGCCGCCTGGTATTCTCCCCGGCCCAGCCGGTCCCAGAATTCGCGATATTCGCTGCCGGCAGCGTAGCTGGACTCGACAAACATCCGGTGATGCCGGCCCTTGATCTCGTCGAGCTGGTAGCCGAGCGCCTTGCAGAAATTCTCGTTCGCGTTGAGGATATCGCCATTCATGCTGAATTCGATCACCGCCTGCGACTTCGAAATCGCCGCCAATTGTCCAGCGGCGTCCGCTGACGCCAGCTTCTGCGCCGTCACGTCCGAGGCGATCTTCACGACCACCATCGGCTTGCCGTCAGGTCCCATCACCGGGTTGTACGACGCCTGGATCCAGACCTCTTTGCCACCCTTGCCGATGCGCTTGTACTCGGCAATATCGAAGGCGCCGTTCCGTAGGCGCTCCCAGAAGCCGCGATACTCCGCGCTTCCGGCATAGCCCGGCTCGACGAACATGCGGTGGTGTTGTCCAATCACCTCCGACAGCTCGTATCCCAGAGTCTCCAAAAAGTTGGAGTTAGCGTTCAGGATAGTGCCATCCATCGCAAACTCGATGATCGCCTGCGACTTGGAGAATGCCTCCATCGTCGCGTGGTCCTTAAAAGCCGTCGATTTCGCGACAGCAGATGAAAAAAATCCCAGTGCCATTCAGTTTGGTCCCCAATGACCGTTGCCAATGCAGATAAGTATTTCACCCAATGGAAATGAAACCGTTAACGCTTTCGGGGAAGGCGAAGCCGAAGAGAACTGCAGGAAAGCAACAACAGGAAACCGATAGTCTGCTATCAATTTGTGAGAAAACTGCCACTTTGGCGTCGGATGATAAATAAAACTCAGTAGAATTACAAAATGTCACAGTGAAATCGATTAATAATTGGAAAGAGGCGCGGTCTGGTGGGTTCGCATCCAAAAGTGTCGTGCTTGCGGCGGAACAAAATCAACGCGGCGTTGCGAGGCTGAGAGCTACCGAGTTCTGCAATAAGTCAGAAATCGCGAACAGATGGAGAAACCGGGATGACAAGACCGCATCCTCCATCTGAGTCACGCGAGGTCTGATCAAACAGCTGACAGCAGCCCGTTCCAGAAATCCTGTCCAGAAACTAGCTCCCGCCGAATTCTCGACGCTCGACGTCTTCATGATGCTTGCACTCATGTTTTCGCTGGCAGCCTGCTCGATCCTGACCTGGAGAGATCGTGACCTGCGCCGGCGTACTGGTTGCCCACCATTTCCTCTGCACAAAAACATGACCACCGCACGCCTTGCGACCGGCGCCGCTTCTCCGCTACTTTCCGGCCCTCGTGAAAGGGACGTGCATGTTCAGGCGTTTTTCGGTTTTCCTGCTCCTCCTCCTGCCCACCGCAGCCAGTGCCGAAGAGTGGTTCTACGAGGATGGCGGCGTGCCTATCGCCTATGCCGACAACGGCGTCGCGCAATTGCAGTTCGCCTGCCGTGGCGGCGATCTGACACTCGGCTTCTGGGTCCGCGCACCGCATCGGCAGGTAGCGGGCGCGCAATCGATGAACCTCGCGATCACCCCCGATCCCGCAGCCGGCACCGAAGGCTCAGCCCCTCCCGGCAGCAGCTTTGCGCAGGATATGCCGCTCATCCATAGCGACGGCACGTCAATGATCGTCCGCGGCCCTGTCGCAAAGCAATGGGCCCGCATTGCTCAGAAAACCAGGCATCTCGTCCGCGTCGCCTATGTGCACAAGAACGCCAAGGGCAATGTCGAGGTATTCGACAGCAACGCCTTCAGCGCCAAGGGCTCGGCCTCCGCCATCAGTAAAGTGCTCGATCGCTGCGGTTGAACGCTGGGCACTGCCTTCACCAAGGCTGGTTGGCCGGTCCCACGGTAAATTCATTGATGGTCGTATCTTCCGGCTGGTCGATCGCGAACGCGACCACACTGGCGATGCGCTCCGGCGCGATGCCGTACTTGTCGTAAAGTCCCTGCATAGTCTGCGCGATCCCCGGATCCCGGATCGTGCTGAGCAGTTCGGTGTTGATCGCCGCCGGATAGATGTTGGCCGTACGGATGTTCGTGCCCTCCATCGCCGACTCCATCCTCAGCACCTCCATGAAGTCGCGTAGAAACCACTTGGTGCCGCCATACACCGCGCCACCCGGATAGGCCTTGAGCCCCGCAACTGACGACGTCGCAATGATCTGCCCTGATTTTTGTCGCATGAACGTCGGCAGCACTGCGGCCACTCCGTTCAGCACGCCCTTGACATTGACGTCCACCATCTGGTGCCAGTCGTCGGTTTTAAGCGCCGAGAGCATCGAGTTCGGCATCAGCCCGGCGTTGAGAAAGGTCACATCAACGCCGCCAAACCTGTCGTGAGCCAGTTGCACGATCTGGTCATTGTCAGATTGCAGTGTGACGTCCATCTCCCGGAACGCTGCCTGACCGCCTGCTGCTGTGATTTCGGCAGCGATCTGTGCGAGCCTCTCGGCCCGCCTGGCGCCAAGCACAACTTTGGCGCCCTGGCCAGCCAGAAGCTTGGCGGTCGCTTCGCCAATCCCGGATGATGCGCCCGTGATGATAACGACTTTGTCCTTGATCATTTCTGTCTCTTTTTGATGGCAGGGATGGATGGGGCCGTTCAGACGGCATCAATGCGCAGCGGGAAAGTGCCGCGTGTCAGCAGTGGCCCGAAATCGTCAAAGCGCCCCAGCCGGATCAGGCCCTTCGAATAGTGATATCCAGCGTAAAACAGCGCCAGATTGCCCCAGGGCGAGTAGTAGCAGATGTCGCCGGGCCGCTCCTTGCTGAACGGCCTGCTGCCCTCGAGGCTCAATGTCTTCGGCAGATAGGCAATCTTCTCGTTGTCGGCATAGTCCTCGACGCCAATCTCGAGCGGCAGGAGTGAGAAGAAATCCCGGGCCGAAGCGTTGTCGTAGAGCTCGCCCCTCAGCACCTGCCCATTGAATGTCATGGTAATTTTCATGTCGCCTCGTTCCTGAGCGGCGGGGTCTGCCGTCTGTTGCGCGGCTGCTGGTACCGGGCCGAGCATCGCTCCCAGTCCTCCCAGGAGCACCGTACGGCGGCCGACCGATAAACCCGATCTGCCCACTTCAACCTCCCTCGCGATCTGAGGAGGCGAGAAGCGCCGTCAACGATGCGACAGCCAGCAGCGCCGCTGAAAACAGGAATGTGCTAGTCCAACCGGCAGCATCGAACAGCATCCCGCCCAGGAAGGCGCCCGCAGTTATGGCGCCTTGCACAAGCGCCACCTGCAAACCGCCCCCCGCTTCGAGTTCGCCGGGAATGACACGCGTCATCCACGTGCCCCACGCCACCGGGATCGGCGTGGTGAATATGCCCCATATCACAAGTATCGCGGCCACCGCCCACCCACTGTGCCCGAAGAGTACCAGCAGCAGGGCCAGCCCGGCCAGCACCGCCGGCAGCCCGGCCAGCGCGAGCTTCAGATGCCCCCGCAGCACAAAGCCGATGATCAGCGTGCCGGCCAATCCCCCCAGCCCGAGGCCGAGCAGCACCAGCGACAACGCCCCGACATCAAGTCCGGTCACCATTTCAAGGAACGGCCGCAAATAGGTGGAGAGGGCGAATTGCCCCATGAAGGCGAGCGCCGTTGCGGCCATCCCGAGTGCCACGGTACGGCGCCGGAACAGCCCCAGCATCGCCGACACCGAAACATGCCGGTCGGGTGCCATCCTGGGGATCACCACCAGTTGCCAGAGCAGCCCCGCGACCCCGATCGGTACCACCGAGAAAAACGCGCCACGCCAGCCGATCATCCCGCCGAGAAAGCTCCCCAGCGGCGCCGAAATCACTGCCGCCAGCGCGGTGCCACCCTGCAGCATCGCCATCGCCTTGGGCAGATCGGCCTCGGTTGCAAGCCGCGCCAGGATCGCCGTCGACAGCGACCAGAACCCGCCGATCGCCACGCCCACCAGCGCCCGCCCGGCCATGAACACCAAGTAGTCTGGTGCCAGCGCCACCATAACGCCCGAGGCGATCAGCACGCCTGAATAGAGCAGCACCACCGTCCTTCGATCGAGCCCCGATAGCAGCGCATTCCCGAACAGGCTGGTGACTATGGCAAACAACCCGCTGATCGCAATCGCCTGGCCCGCCTGGCCTTCGGTGATACCGAGCTCCCCCGCGATGGGGGTCAATAGGCTCACCGGCATGAACTCCGACGCAATCAGCACGAAGGTCAGCAGCGACATGCAGATGACCGCCCCCCACTGGGTGCGGTCCGATGTCAGTTTGGTTTGTGTGGCGGGCGATGCCGACATGGGGGCGTATTGTTCCATGCCCAGAAGCTACGCCATCAACACTCCAGTGATTAGCCGCCATAATTGGCAAGCACTTATCGGTTTGTGATATCAATCACGCCGGAGGTGCCCATGAAGCGTGAAGATCTGAACGACCTGCTCTGGTTCATGGCAGTGGCAGAGGACCGGAGCTTCACCAAAGCGGCCGCCCGCCTTGGCACCTCGCAATCCACCCTCAGCCACACCATCAAGCAGCTCGAGGCCCGCATGGGCCTGCGCCTCCTTACCCGCACCACCCGCAGCGTCGCCCCCACCGAAGTCGGTGAGCGCCTGCTGCGCGCACTGGCCCCGCGCATCGAAGATCTCGAAACCGACATCGATAGCCTGATGGCAGTGCGCGACAAGCCGTCGGGCACCATCCGCATCACGCTCTCCGACCACGCCCTCGATACCGTCGTCTGGCCCAAGCTGCGCGATGTGCTGCACGATTATCCCGATATCACCGTCGAGCTCTACACCGACAACGGCTTTCGCAACATCGTCGAAGACCGCTTCGATGCCGGCGTCCGGCTGGGCGAGAGCATCGACAAGGACATGATCGCGGTTCGCATCAGCCCCGATTGGCGCCTTGTTGCCGTCGCGTCGCCCGCCTATTTCGCCACCCGCCCCATCCCTGTTCATCCCCAGCAACTGGTCGAGCACACCTGCATCAACCAGCGCCATCTCCATTCGGGCGGCCTCTACGTCTGGGAATTCGAAAAGGCCGGCCGCGAGCTCCGGGTACGTGTCGAGGGCCAGCTCATCTTCAGCACCTCGGCCGCCCAGATCGATGCTGCCCTCAACGGCTACGGCATCGCCTACCTGCCCGAAAACCTCGTCACCCCCCACATCGCCAGCGGCCGCCTTATCCAGGTCCTCGAGGACTGGTCCCCGCTGTTTTCCGGCTATCACCTCTACTACCCCAGCCGCCGCCAAACCTCCCCCGCCTTCCAGATCCTCATCAACGCCCTCAGCAAACGCCCGGCCTGAACTCCCGCCTCAATGCGAGCTGATTGGACTTCTGATCATCGAAATCCCGTTTGCCTTTACCCCTGGTCCAGCCTAATTCCATCGGCATGGACCCGTTCCTCAGCCTCATCCGCCTTCTGCGCCCGCACGCCACCCTTTGGGGCGGGCTTGAGGGGGCGGGCAGTTGGGGCGTGTCGTTCGAACAGCGGGACGACCTGCTTTTCTGCTGGATCGAGCGCGGCATGGCCTACCTGGTGCGGCCCAACGCCGAACCAATTGTCCTCCAGACAAACGATTTTGTACTGATCCGGACGGTGTCCCCTTTCGCCCTCGTCTCCGCGCCTGACGCTGCGACCGAGGCGAGCGACGCCTTGGTTGCCGCTTCGCAAGACACGCGGTTTCGTGTGGGGCAGCGGACCGGTGCCGAGGTGGTGCTCCACGGTGGGCGGTTCGTTTTCGACACCGCGAACGAGGATTTGCTGGCCGGGTTGATGCCCAGCCTGGTCCACGTCCCAGCCGGTGACACCTCCTCCGCGCGCATTCGCGCCCTGCTGCAGATGAACCAGGGGGAATCCTCCGCGCCGATGCCGGGCCAACAGTTCGTCGTCGAACGCCTGATGGAACTGATCCTCGTTGAAGTCCTGCGCGGCACCGGCGCTTCGCCGCAAAATGGGGGGACCGGCCTCCTCGCCGGCCTGGCCGATCCGATCACGCGGCGAGCACTCTCCGCCATGCACGCAGACATCGTCCACGATTGGACGGTGGAGCAATTGGCTCGTCTCTGCGCTGTGTCGCGATCCGGCTTTGCAAACCGCTTCCGCGCGGTGATGGGCATGGGGCCCATCACCTACCTTTTGCGCTGGCGCATCGCGCTGGCGAAAGACCATCTGCGCACCGGCATCCTGAGTGTGGGCGAAATTGCCTTCCGCGTCGGCTTTCAGTCCACCAGCGCCTTCAGCACGGCCTTCAGCCGCACCACCGGCCTGTCGCCCACCACCTTCGCCGATCGCGTCCGCGCTAGTGATCACCGGGCCGCCGGTCAGCCTCGCTAGACCAGCGTCGCCCCGCCATCCACCACCACGCTCTGACCCGTCGTATAGTCGCTCCGCAGCAACGAAACATATGCTTCGGCGAGGTCCGCTGGCGTGCCGACACGGCCCACGGGCAGCCTGCTCCCCACATCGGCGAACATCTGTTCGCGCGCCGCCGGCGGGATCGCTGACCAAAGCTCTGTCGTGACCATTCCCGGCACCACCACGTTGACGCGCAGCGGCGCGAGTTCGATTGCCAGCGCCCGCCCCAGCGACTCCACCGCGCCGCTGATGCTGGCGCCGATGGCAAAGCCGGCGGGTGGCCGGCGTGCCGATGTCCCACCGGTCAGAACGATCGAGCCACCTGGCAGAATGAATGGTTTCGCCGCCTGCACAGCCTGCAAGACGCCCCAGAACCGTACGTCGAAATAGCCCCGCGCTGCGGCAAGATCGAGTTCGGCCACATGCGGTCCAAACGGGATTGGCTCGCCCGCCGTGTAGACCAGATGGTCAAACGGTCCAATGTCAGCGAACAGCTTTCCAATCGAGTCCGGTGACCGCAAATCCACCGTGAAGCCGGCCGTCCCACTGGGCAGCCGAGCCACCGCCGTCGCTACACTGGCGGCCTGGCTGGCGACCACCACGAGCTTGGCCCCTTCCGCAGCCGCCAGTTCGGCCACCGCCAGGCCAATCCCCCGCGACCCGCCCAGAACCACGACCTTCTTGTCCCGCAACATCACATTCGCTCCTTGCACCAATGCAGCCAGCCGCGTCATGCGCTTGCCGCTGGTTGGGAGATAGGTGGCGGAGATGAGACAGTCGATAATTCAGAGTCCACATTTGATTACTGAGCGTCCAAGCCGCAGCGCATAACGTGAACCGGATGCAGAACGTCGCCTGCGCCAAGCGCCCTTGCTGCTCGTGAGGGGAGTGCCCGTCACGCCGCCCCCGCACCCATTTACCCCGCGCTAACGCTCTTCCTTTCCGTGATCCACCGGTAGGTTTTTACTTACCCACTAGGTGGTAGGCAAAACCGAACACATCCGGGGGGTCCCATGTCACACGACGAAGTCCAACTCGCTGAGCTTGTCAGTGCGCTGAGCCATGCTCTGGATATGACCGAGGGCCAGCCCGTTGGCCATTCGATCCGCGCCTGCTGGATCGGCGTGCAGGTCGGCATCGACCTGGGGCTTAACTCCGCCGAGCTGACCGATCTCTATTACACCATCCTGCTCAAGGACATCGGGTGCTCCACCACCGCCGCCCGCGTCTGCCAGCTCTATCTGACCGACGACATCATGTTCAAACGCAAGGCCAAGTTCCTCGATCACACCGCACCACAGTTCCTGCGCTACCTGATCGCCAATGCCGGCATGAAGCAGAACCTGATCGACCGGTTCAAGCTCATCATCGATACCGCGCTGCAGACCGGCGAGATCAGCTTCGAGCTCACCGATACCCGCTGCCATCGCGGCGCCGACATCGCCCGCCAGATGCGCTTTTCCGAAGCCGTGGCCCAGGGCATCACCGATCTCGATGAACACTGGGACGGCAAGGGCCTGCCACGGAAGAAGACCGGCCCCGCCATTTCCCTCAATGCCCGTGTCGCCCTCATGGCGCAGGTGACCGACGTGTTCTTTGCCAGCGAAGGCGCCGCCGCCGCCCTCGCCGAAGTCAAGCGCCGCGCCGGCACCTGGTTCGACCCGCAATTGGTGGATGCCCTGATGCGCATCGGCGCCGATCCCGCCTTCTGGAGCTCATTGGCCGATCCCGCCCTCCAGGAGCGCGTCGTCGCCTTCGAAGCCATCAAGGACGCCCGTCCGGTCAACGACGACTATCTCGACGACATCGCCGCCGCCTTCGCCGAAGTCATCGACGCCAAGACGCCCTACACCAGCGGCCACAGCGATCGCGTGGCGCTGTTTTCCAACATGATCGCCGTCGAGCTCAACCTCTCCGACGACGAGTGCCGCCACCTCCGCCGTGCCGCGCTGCTCCACGATATCGGCAAACTCGGCGTCTCCAACTCCATCCTCGACAAGCCCGGCAAACTCGATGACGACGAGTGGGCCGAAATCAAGCGCCACCCCGCCCTCGGGCGCGCCGTGCTCTCCCGTGTCGCCGCCTTCCGCGATCTCGCCGAAGTGGCCGGCAACCACCACGAGCGGCTCGATGGCAAGGGCTACCCCGTTGGCATCGCCGGCGACGAGATCGATCTCCACTCCCGCATCGTCGCCGTCGCCGATGTCTTCGACGCCCTCACCGCCGATCGCCCCTACCGCAAGGCCATGAGCCCCGACCAGGCCCTCGCCATCCTCGACGAAATGACCGGCCCGGCCCTCGATGCCACCTGCGTCGCAGCCTTGAAAGCCGCCTTGATCACCATGGAGGCCGCGAAGGCCGCCTAGCGCCCCGGGAGCGTTTCCAGGAAAAGTGGCAACAGCTTTCCGGTTCGGAAACGCGACAAAGAGCTAAGTCAGCTTCTTCTCCGCCTGCACTGCCAGCGCCTCAGCAAAGGCCGCGCTGCTCCAGCCCGCCTCCAGCGCCCGGTGAAACAGCGCCTGCTGCGTTTCCGGCGCCAGCCCGCCAATCGGCGGGTCGCGGTCGAGGTTGGTGGGGAACGAATAGCCCTCCGCGCTCGCCGCAATCGCATTTTCCGCCTCGCGCGCCGAAATCGTCCCCGCCGCGAGCAGCCTCTGCACCGCCGGATAAAGCGCCGCGCTCATCTTCGTCCGGTCGACGCTCTCCATCGCCCGCCCATAAGCCGATGACACCTGCAACAGGTTCGCCATCCGCCTGATATCGGCCGAGCGGTTATTGCCCGCCGCATGAAACAGCGCCGGGTTGAAAAACGCCGCATCGCCCTTCTTGAGCGGCAACTGCACATGGTGCGCGGCGAAGTAGTCTTTGAACTCCTGCAGCCCCGTCGCGAGGTACCCATGGAGGTACGCCTGCGAGTATGGGAGGTAGAGCGTCGGCCCGCTTTCAAGCGGCATGTCGCAATGCGCCACCGCCCCCTGCAGCGTCAGCACCGGCGAAATCCGGTGCACATGCACCGGGTACCGCGCAATCGCCTCCGCCGACTGAAACCCCAGATGATAATCCCGATGCGCCGATTGCGCCGCCCCACCCGGGTTCACGCAGTTGACCTGCGACGTCACCTGATACGCCGGCCCCAGCCAGGCTTCTGAGATCAGCGCCACAATCTCGTTGCCATAATAGGCCGCAAACGCCTCGGGGTCCGCGAGGCAGAGTTTTTCCAGCGCATTCCAGATCCGGTCATTGGCCCCGGGCTTGGCAAAATGGTCACCCCCGCCGGTGCCACGCGCGTGCTGCTCGGCAATCAGCGCGTTGAACAATCCCGTCGCCACATCGATCGGCCCGGTGTCCTCATAAGCCCCCTTGAACACCACCACCCCCGGCCCATCCGTCATCGCCTCCACCCACTCAGCGAGAATTTGCCGGCGGGTTACAGGGTTGGCGGCAGCCGCCCGAACGGCGCTGCCCTCATAGATCAGAACGTTCTTCTCCACCCCGGCCGCAAACGGATAATCGGCAAGGTCCGTGCTCCGCTCGACGAGTGCGCGAAACGCCCCAATGTCGCACTGCGACTGATCCAGCCAAACCCGCTCGGCACGGGTTTGCGATAGGTGTTCGGTCATGGTGTCCTCCTTGTTGTGTTTGGTGGAGACCATAGCGTGACTGGGGCACCAGCGGAATCAGGGTTTCCGCACTGCGTTCTAGCGAGCGATAACGCTACCCAGCACTAGACAGACAAATCAATTGTCTGCAAACAGAGACAAGTCTGAGGAATGCAGAAGTGCTACTCACGACAAGCAAAAAAGGAAGAAAATGTTCAAGGTTGAGAAGGAACATTTTTTGCGAGCCGCAATCGAGATCGGGCATAGTGGCGACAACGATACATTGCCCTACGATTTGGAGGCGGCCTTTATCAAGGACAAGGCTGCCGATCTTGCGGCACTTTGCATGCACCTGTTTCAAAGCGTCGACAGCGGAGCATTCGGAAAGCCAGCGTCGTTCATGAACGGGCTAGCGATCGCGGCCGAGCGTCTGCTCGTTCCTTCAGGGCCTCATGGCTTTCGTTTTACTACAAAGATTCATTCATTCTGGAACCTATACCTCAACGGCCTTGGCCTAGCGATTGCAGAGGCAAACGAAGGTCAGAGAAGCCCCCGCGCGCACTCCTACCGCCTAGCAGAACAGGGGCCTGGCTTCTTTGATCGAACCAAGTCGTGGCGCGCCTATAAGCTCTCGACTCTGGGCGAGCCCGATCTGGACGATGACCACGCGGTTGTTATCCAAACCGATGTCGCGAGCTTCTATGAGCACATCTACCACCACCGCCTGGAAAATGCAGTCAAGGATCTAGCACCGGGGTCCACCCTTGCGTTGCAGATTGATCGCATCCTGAGCAAGTTAGCTGCGGGCCGTTCCTTCGGTCTTCCAGTCGGCGGTCAATGTGCGCGCATTCTGGCCGAAGTAATGATGACACCGATTGACCGGTCATTGAGCGATGCCGGTCTCGTCTGGCACCGCTACGTTGACGACTATACATTGATCTGCCGCTCGCAGCAGGATGCCTACAAGGCGCTATCAGCGCTGTCGCACACGTTGGCTGACTATGGTCTATCATTAAATCGCAGCAAGACGACCATCCTGAGTGCCAAACATTACAAGGACTTCATTTCAGCGCAGCTAGGAGAAGGGGAGAGTTCCAGTCTCGCGCTCCGCGAGCTTGATCTACATTTTGACCCATACTCGGATACGGCGAGCACCGAATATGAAAAACTCAAGCAATCGTTCGAGAAAATCGACGTTGCTTTTCTCCTCGATCTCGAGCGGGAGAAGTCACAACCAGATGCATTCGTTCTCGCGCAGATTGGACGTGCGCTCAAGTTTCAAGAGCCTGCTATCGCAGCGCAGCTGTGCGACACGCTGCTCGACCCGAAGAATCTAGACGCGTTCCGTGCATCGTGGTCAAAAATCATGCGCGGCGTGTATGCCGTGCGCTCAAACGACCAGTTCAAATCGATTTTCAGTACGATCGATGGTTTGCTTGATCGGATACCCGCTGCTGGCGGACATCTGCTCGTTCCCGAAGCCAACATGCTTCACTTCCTGCGGGCGCTTCGATTCGTCAGGACCGACTTGCGCGGCAGCTTCGTACGCCAGACCTACGATTCAACGTCATCTGCCTCGGTCCGTCGTGCCTGCATTGACTGTTGGAGGCATTGGTTGGATCGTACGAACTTCACGCGTTTGCGCAACCAATGGCAGAATCTTGGAGCCGGTGAGCAACGGATGTTGTGGCTGGCGGCTGGGGCATTCGGCGACGAAGGCCTGAAGACTAGGGACCAACTACGCGGGTCGCTTGCGCAGGTTTGGCAACTCGGGATCGAAGCGGGCGCACCGGGCAGTTTTGCGGCCTGTTATGAAGACTGGGTGAAGCATGCCGTTTAGTCGATCGCCAACCCGCGATCCACGCACCGTCGCGCGAGACATTCCCGGGGTTCTCGACATTCTGTTTCCGCGACTTACTGGCGGACTCGTCAATGCCCTGAACGCAAAAATGTTCTCCTTCTCCGGCATCAGCGCTATTCCGGCCGAGATGATTGACAAAAGTCAGCTTCAGAACGCGATGCTATTCGAACTCTCGATGGCACGCGCTGAAAGCGAGTTGCGGGACAAGCAGGTTGCGTCTTGGGAAGAATGTCTGACGCTTGCTTCGAAACGGCAGCGTCGACATTTCGACGCCCGAATTCCTGAAAAGCTTGAACAGAGCGACGTGTTGGTTGCAGACCACGCTTCTCGGAATCTTGTGGCGATGCTGCAGAGCGTTCAGGCACAGCAGTCGTCTGCCGTGTTGGAACACGCCCCCCTCATTCCTGGCCTCGGCTGGATAGCATCCGGTAACGGGGATTTCGCGATCGGCTCAACGCTTATTGAGGTGAAGCACATTGAGCGCAATTTTGGCGCGGGCGATTTCCGCCAAGTTCTGATGTATTGGCTTCTGCGCTACGCGCGAACCATCGAGAGTGACGCTGCAATATGGTCGGACGTCCTATTGCTGAACCCCCGGCGCAACGCAGCACTCCTCATCAACTTTGATCAGCTTCTCCAAGCTGCCTCCGCTTCGTCGAACCGCGTCGAGCTCCTCGAGTTGCTGAGGTTTGCTGTGGGGCAGGAGTTTGATCGGCGCTGAAAGCAGAGCCCGCGCTCAGCCAGGTCCTTTCGGTACGGCGAAAGTTGCACGCCAAGTTGCCTAGACCATCCCCCCTCCGCGCCTTAACCCCTCCCTAACCCTAACCGCGCATTATCAGGGTTGTCGGCATTTGCGTCACAGTTTCAGTGAAATGCCGGTGTGTGTGTTTGTTGCGTTGCGTTGGATAGTAAAGCGTTCTGATGGCCCAGTACCGGACCAGCCCAGCACAGCGGGCTTATCGCGAGCTTGTTGCGCTCAAGGCCCTTGGCGGCGTGACGCTGGCCATGCTCGCCTATGCCGGCTTCACCGGCGGGGCGAACGCGCCCGGCTTTGCCACCGCCGCGCTGGCCGCCACCGCGCCCCAGGCTTCCCTCACCCGCTCCGGTGAGGACATCATGATCACCGGCTCGATCGACCACATGTTTTCAACCGGCAGCTTTGCCGGCCCCAACCGCGCCGAAAAAACCGATCGCGCCCGCCCCACCGTCGATGTCGTCGCCGTCAGCCACAGCTTTGACGATATCCGCGCCCGCATCGCAGCGCTGCGCCAGCCCAAGATGCCGGCGATCATCTCACCGGTCGAAGTCGCCGCCGTCGCGCCGCCCGCCGCCGATGTCGCGCGCCCCATCGATGTGGCGTCCCTCACCGCGCCGCTCGAAAATCCCGCGCTCACCGCCATCGAGGCCGTTTCGCTCCCCGATACCGGCATCCCGGTGCCGCGCACCATGTCCACCAAGCTCGCCTACGCCCGCGCCGATCTGCCGGCCACGGTGTTCGATGGCTCGGTCGCCGACAAGTCGGGCAAGAAGGTCTCCCAGAAGGATGTGTGGTGCATGGCCACCGCCATCTATTTCGAAGCCCGCGGCGAGAGCTATCGCGGCCAGGTCGCGGTGGGGCAGGTGGTGATGAACCGCGTCGCCCACCGGCTCTACCCCTCCACCATCTGCGGCGTGGTGTTCCAGAACCAGAACCAGCGCAACGCCTGCCAGTTCTCCTTCGCCTGCGACGGCATCCCCGAGCGCGTCACCGACGACAAATCCTGGAAGCAGGCGATGACCATCGCCAAGGACGTCATCTCCGGCACCGACTACCTCCCCGAAGTCGGCCACGCCACCCACTACCACGCCACCTACGTCTACCCCCACTGGGCCCCGCGCATGAAAAAGGTCACCAAGATCGGCATGCACGTCTTCTACCAGTTCAAACGCGGCTGGCAGTTCGGCTGACTTCGAGCCGTCCCGTCAGGGCGAAAGGCGCCAGTGGCGCCTTTCGAGGGGAGAAGGCCATGAGAGCTATGCTCGAATGGCTAGACTGATCCTCCCCCGCGTGGCGGGGGAGGGGGACCACCCGCAGGGTGGTGGAGGGGGGTACGATCATTCCGACCTGCTCGCCCCCACCCCATTCAACCTCCATTCATCCCCGTGTTTCAAGTGTGGCAAACAGCGCCCTCTAAGCTGCCAATCCCCCGCCTCAGCTCCCGTTCAACCACCGTTCATCGCCAAGTCAAACCCGAGGCAACCCCTCGGTCCCAGCGCGCGCCCAGCCCCAGCTCCGGCGCCCCAACCCCCTGAAATCGCCACACATTCCCAACTTATCCCCCCGCCCTCCGGCGGTGCGATAATAGCTCTATCGTAACGAACACTCGGAAGCGTCGATGGGGGAGAACAGGATGGGGTGAGCCCCAAGCCGAAGAGCCGATGAAACCTAAAACGTCGCCAGCGCCCGCTTCACCTTCTCGATGAAGCCCGTCAGCCCCGCCTCGGTCTGGTTGTTCATGTCATAGAGCGCGAGATACTTCGGCGGCAGCGGCGTGCCGAACGTCGCCCAGGCCCAGCGGCGGGCCAGCCGGCGCGGCGGATCGCCCATCAGCATGGTGCGGAACCGGTCGCCACCATAGGTGGTCACGAACGCCACCTTCTTGATGTTCTTCATCCTGGGGATCAGCTTGCCCTTGTCCGGCCCGTCCCCACCCACCAGCACAAAGCTTACGCCGGGCAGGAATATGCGGTCAAAAAATCCTTTGAGGATCGCCGGATAACCGTAATTCCACACCGGATGCACGAAAACGATGGCATCCGCTGCGCGAACCCGGTCAACATACGGTTTCGTCAGGGTGGTCAGGTTGCCCGGCACATCGTGGTAATTGAGCCGTTCTTCGCGGCTCATCACTGCGTCGAACCCCTCGTCATAGAGGTTCATCCCGTCCACCTCGTGCCCCCCGGCCTTCAGCGTCTCCACCGTCGCCGCATAGAGCGCCCGGTTGAAGCTGGTCTCAACCGGATGGGCATGCACCACCAGAACCCGCATCAGGCGTTGCCGCCCAGCGTGTAGAGCCCGGTGAACAGCCAGGTACGGCCGCTGTCGAAGTCAAAGTCCGGGTCATCCCAGGCTATCATCTTGCCAGGGTTGAGAATTCCCTTGGGGTCGGCTTCCTTTTTGAACTGCAGCTGCGCCCGGTCCGTCCGCTTCATCCCACCCTCTTCGAGCGTATAGCGGTGCGGGTTGAACACCAGGCAGCCGTTCTCCTCGTGCAGCCTGATGATCTCTTCCAGCCGCTCTTCCGAGGTGTAGCGCACCACCGGCAGCCCCGAAAACACAACCCGCCCGTCAAACCGCGTCATCTCGATATGCATCGGCAACTCGTCGCCAAACGTATCGATCGCCCATTTGACATGCGCCAGGTCGGGGTACTGGGTCTGCAGATAGGTGATCGTCGGGTCGATCTTCAGCCCGCGTAAGGTCGTGTGATTCCACGCCAATTCGTAAACCGGCGGCAGCTTCGCCTTCTCTTCGGGCGGCAGCGTATCGCCCCGCAGAAGCAGGTCGCCCTCATGGAACGCGATGAAATCCACCAGCGCCGGCACCGCAGCCGGCGCCGCCATCAGCAGCACCACCGATTGCTCACGGCTGCGGATATAGGGGCGGTGACGGTTGAAATAGTCATGCGGCATCGGCGCCGCGACCGGCGAAATCTCCTTGCACAGCAGTCCATCCTGCAGCGCCACCTGCTCGGCGAACGCGCAGGCCTCGAGCGCCGTATCGAACCCCACAATCACATCGACCCAGTCGTAGTGTGCCGTCAGCGGCATCTCTACCTCGACGATGATCCCGTTGGTCCCATAGGCATGCGCCACCTTCAGAATGTCCGGACCTTTGAGATCCAGCACCCGCGGTTCGGCCTCACAGGTGATCACCTTCAGCCCCAAGATATTGCCAAAGTTACGCAATCCGCCCCAGCGGATCGACCCGACGCCGCCAGACCCACCAGCCACGAACCCGCCAACCGACGCCATGCGATAGGTGGAGGGGTGAAACCGGAGCTCGCCGTTCACCGCCGCGATTGTCGCTTCATCAAGCTTCTCGATGATGATCCCGGCCTCAGCCCGCACCCGGTCCTTCTCGATGAAGATCACCTTGTCGAGGTTCATCAGGTTGAGGATGGCGCCACCCGAGAGCGGCATCGCCTGCCCGTAATTGCCTGTCCCGGCACCACGCGGCGTCACCGGCACCTCATATTTGAAGGCCTCCCGCAGCACAGTCACCACCTCGTCCTGCGTCCGGGGCGACACCACGATCTCGGCTGTCACGTTCTCAAGCTGGGATTTGAGGCGCGGCGAGTACCAGTAGTGATCGCGGCTTTTCTGCTGCACGATCCGTGGGTTATCTTCGACCGGAATACCGCTGATCGCGGTGCGGAATGCTGAAATGTCCATCGTCTACTCCATCAGGTCGTCGAGTTCGCGGTAATCAGGTAGCGTGCGGTCGATCGCCTTGCCTTGACGCAGAACAATGCGGTCAGACTGCGGGCGTGAATTGAGCTCTGTCCAGCTACGCGCCCGGAACAGCAGCAGATCGGCGGGCCCCCCCACTTCGATCACCGCCTTGTAGGCAAACCCGCCATGGGCGGCGGGTGCCGAGCCAATGGCCCGCACCCAGTCCCAGGCGTCCGCCTGCGGGTGGTCGAACTGCAGGATGCGCGCACCCTCGCGGAACACTTCGACGCCGTCGAGGTCGCCATAGGCATAGAAGGGGTCGCGCGTGTTGTCCGAAGCAATTGCCACCTCGGCCCCAGCGGCCTTGAATTCGTTGAGCAAAGTCACGCCGCGGCGGATCGGCGTCCGCACCGTGCCGCCGCTGTTCTGCCGGTCCTGCAGGTAGATATTGCACATCGGCAGCGACACAATGGCAATCCCGGCCTCGACCGTCTTGTCGATGGTTGCCTTCACCGTGCGCTCGTCCTGCACAGTAAGCACACAGCAATGTCCGGCCATCACCTTGCCGGAAAACCCCGTCTCAACAATAGCTTCCGCGAGGTGCAGCAGCGCATGCGCCGCCGGATCGCCCGTCTCGTCGGTGTGGAGATCGACATCGAGCCCAAGGTTGCCGGCCTTGTCGAGCACTGCGAGCATAGCCTCTTTGGAGCGGTCATAGACCGCCACAGAGCCGCCCATCAGCCCGCCAGAGGCTTTCACCTGCCGCGCCACCTGGTCGAGCGCCACGGGGTCAACCAGCGTGTCCGGCCCGACAATCGCCGCCGCTTGCAACTCGATCCGCCCGGCCCACCTTTCGCGCACCTTCTCGAACAGCGTCCAACTGATCTCGTGCTGCGGTGGCGAGGAGTCGAGATGGGTGCGGATCGCCGCCGTGCCGTGCGCATACGCACAGCGCAGCGAGAACTCCATCCGCCGCTCCACGTCAGCGGCCGCCCAGAGGCTCTCCCTGTCCTCGTTCACCGCCACCAGCGCGCCGAGCCAAGTCCCGTCCGGGTTGACCTTGCGCGCCCAGATATGGCCCTTGTCGAGGTGGGTGTGGATGTCGACAAAGCAAGGCAAGATCAGGCCTTTATCGAGATCAAAGGCAGGCCCGTCGACGGCAGCCGACCCAGCCGGGCGAATGGCGCTGATCCGGCCTTCAGTGATCGTGATGTCCAGCTTTTGCACCGATCCATCGCCAATCCTGCCCAGCGCAGCGCTCGGAACGCTGGCATTGGTCAGCGTCACCGTGCCGGTTGAAAGGCTTTCAATTGCGGCCATCCGCTCAGTTCTCCCGCCGGATGGCGCTCTCATGCCAGCGATGCAAGGAGAACCATGAAATGAACGAGGTCAGCCCAAAGATCGCGATGCCTGTCGCCGTCAAGAGGATCAGTGCCGCGAACATGCGCGGGATGTTGAGCCGGTACTGGGCTTCCAGCAGTCGGAAAGCCAACCCCGAGCCTTCGCCTGCCGTGCCTGCAGCAAACTCAGCGACCACGGCCGCAATCAGCGCCAGCCCACCACCAATCCTGAGACCAGCCATGAAGTAGGGCATCGCCGCCGGAATCTTCAGGTAAATCAACGTCTGCCAGCGCGACGCGCCATAGAGATCGTAGAGGTTGAGCAGGTTGTGATCGACGCTCTTCAGTCCCGCCACCATGTTGGAGAGGATCGGAAAGAACGCCACGAGGAACGAGCAGATCAGCAGCGCAGTCTGGGTATCGGGCGCGTAGATCAGCAGTAGCGGTGTGATCGCAATAATCGGCGTCACCTGCAGGATCACTGCGAACGGGAACAGCGCCAGTTCAATCCAGCGCGACTGTACCAGGAGTATCGCCAGCGCCACCCCGCCCACCAACGCCAGGAAGAGGGCCGTGAAGGTGATCCTCAGAGTTACCCATAGCGCCGGCAGCAGCGTCGGGTAGTCGGTGAGCAGCGATTTTGCCACGTCGGCCGGGGCCGGCAGGATGTATTTCGGAATGTTGTTCAGCACCACCGTCAGGTGCCAGGCGATCACCGCGAGCACCAGCATGCCAATTGGTATGGCGATCCGCATGATCTTTTCGGAACGCGGCGTACGGGGCGCGAGGATCGCAACGGCGCTGTCAGTGCCGCTCTCATCATGCGCCGGAACGGCAGGCAGGGTGTCGCTCATCAGTGGTCTCCCCCGCCGATATGAATCGCTTCCTGCAAGGCGCGCGACACCTGGTGCGTCGTCGCCCGGTACTCTTCCGAGGTGCGATAGTCCGCGTTTCGCTCTGCCGAAGTGTGCAGCGGCACATCAGCGTACACCTGACCGGGCCGCGCCTTCATCACCACGATACGGTTCGATAGGTAAGCGCTCTCAAACACCGAGTGCGTCACGAAGATGACTGTCACCCCGGACTGCTTCCACAACCGGAGCACGTCGTCATTGAGTTTCTGCCGCGTAATTTCATCAAGTGCCGCAAAGGGTTCATCCATCAGCAGCAGCGTCGGCTTGGTTACCAAAGCGCGCGCAATGGAGACTCGCATCTTCATGCCACCCGAGAGCTCGCGGGGGTAGGATTTCTCGAAGTCAGCCAGCCCGACGGACGCCAGGGTCTCCATGATTTGTGGCCGGGCTGCAGCCTTGCTCACGCCTTTGAGGCGCAACGGCAGGTACACATTGCCGAACACCGTCTGCCACGGCATTAGCGTCGGTTCCTGGAACACGAACCCAATGTCGCCTTCAGGAAGGCCGCGTGAATTGATCTTAGACGACGGCCAGTCAATCTGCCCGGAACTGGCACCGCCAAGCCCCGCGATGATCCGCAAAGCTGTGGATTTTCCACAGCCTGAAGGGCCTAGGAGGCTGATGAACTCGCCGCGAAACACGTCGAGCGACATGTCCTTGAGGGCAAGGGTGCCATTGGAGAAGATCTTGTTCACGTTGCGCATGGAAACCACCGTGCGGCGCAACGGGGCCGCGCTGCCGGCGTCGGCGAGTGTCTGTTCGGTCAATTCGGGAGCCCAGATTAGGGTCAAAACGGCGCGGGCAGAATCGCCCGCGCCGACAGAGGTTTAGCTTACTTCACCAGCTCTTTGCCAACGCCGTGGCAGACGTCGTCCAGCACATAGGCCTGGGTCACATCGATCCCCTCGGGGAACATCCCGACGGCCTTCATCTGGTCATAGAACGACTGCCAGCGGTCGGCGGTCATGCAGCCGATACCGTTGGTCTCCGCGTCACCCGAAACGACAATCCCGAGTTCCTTCATCTTGGCGATGCCGAACGCGATCTGATCGTCGGTCATGTCCGGATTGTCTTTCTTGATCAGCTCGTTGGCCTTGGTATTGTCGCCGTAGAGGTAATTGTACCAGCCGATGATCGAGGCCTCGACGAAGCGCTTGGCGATATCCTTGTGCTCGTCATACCAGGGCTTCATCACTTCGATCGTGGTGGAGTAGGGCGCGTAGCCGTTGTCGGCCAGCAGGAACTCCTTGGGCTCCCAACCGGTCTGCTTCTTGATCTCGAGCGGCTCGGAGGTCACGTAGCCCTGCTGGATCGACTGCTTGTCCGCAATAAACGGCGCCGGGTTGAACGTGTAGGGTTCGAACTTTTCGTCCTTGAAGTCCGGGTATGCCGACTTCATCCACGGGAAGTACGAGATGAACCCGTCCTTGGAGAGGATGTACTTGTCGGCCTTGGCGAGGTCCGCAAAGGTCTCAAAGCCCGCATCCGGATGGGCCAGCAGTACCTGCGGGTCCTTCTGGAAGATCGAGGCGAGCGTCAGGGTCGGGATACCTTCCTTGACAGCGTCGATCGCAGTGGACATGCCGCCCATGTAGAACTCAATCTGGCCGCCGACCAGCAGCGAGCGGTTGGCGCCCTGCGGCCCACCCTGGCGGATAGTCACGTCGAGGCCATACTTCTCATAGGTGCCGTCGGCCACGGCTTGGTAGAAGCCGCCATGCTCTGCCTGGGCCAGCCAGTTCGTGCCGTAGCTGACCTTATCAAGCGCCAATGCACCGCCAGCACCCAATGCCAGCGTGAGCAATCCACCAGCAAATAGCTTGCTGAGATTCATCATCTTTAGTCTCCCTGTTCCCGTCTGGCCGCGCGTTGATCCGCCGGCCGGTAGGCGAAGCTGTGTGCGCAGAACGCACGCCCCCAATTCATTCCGCGCCACAACCAAAAAGGAAAGCCCAAAAACGCGCCATAATCCGAAATGCCGCAGGAATAGGCAGCTCAGATCAGATTGGGGCTTTCCTTCCCGATCGTTTGGCGCTTAGCTGAGCATACACATCGGGGTTCCTGTGCATAAGCCGCTTTCACCAGCCAGCATTCATCCGCCCTTCGCGCCGTACAGTCCTGGGCTCGAAGTCAGCTCTCGCTCGCGCCTCATCTTCTGTTCCGGGCAATTGGGCATCGCCAAAGACGGCTCGATCCCTCTAGATTGCGCGTCACAGACCGAACTGTGCTTTTCCAATATCGCGGCCATCCTTGCCGAGGGCGGCATGGGCCTGCGCGACATCGTTCGCATCAATGCATATGTGACGGGCCGCGAGCATCTGCAGCCCTATATGCAGGTACGCAACCGCCTGTTTGGAGAACCCTTTCCAGCCTCAACCCTGATGATCGTCGCCGGGTTCGCGCGCCCCGAGTTTGTCGTCGAAATCGAAGCCATCGCTGCCAGTCCTGGCTGAATTCTAAAGGACCCCAATGACTTACCGCAAGATCTGGTGGAATGACTTTTCCGCCGACGAATTCCATGGCCTGAATCCCGAGAGAACCATCGCCATACTGCCGGTGGCCGCAGTCGAACAGCACGGCCCGCACCTGCCAGTGGGTACCGACACGATCATCAATCAGGGGCACCTCGACCTTCTGGCTCAAAGAGCCCCTGCCGACATGAATCTCCGCATCCTGCCGGTGCAGGCGATTGGCAAGTCGAATGAACACATCTGGCAAGTCGGCACGGTCACCAACCTCGCCGAAGACCTGATCAGCAGTTGGACTCAGATCGGCCTCGAAGTCGCGCGGTCTGGAATCCGGAAGCTTGTCTTCGTCAACAGCCACGGCGGCAACGTTTCGATCCTCGACATTGTAGCGCGCGAACTCCGCGTGCGCGCTGACATGCTGGTCGTCAAGGCAGGCTGGAGCCACTTCTGGCCCAAGGACATCTACTCCGACATCGAGAACCGCTACGGCATTCACGGCGGCGATAGCGAAACCTCTCTGGTCATGCACCTGCGCCCGGAACTGGTGCACCGAGATAAACTGCAGGATTTCCCTTCGGTCGCCCAGCGCGACGAGCAGGCGTACAAATACATGCGCCCCACCGGGATGCTCAGCTACGCCTGGGTTGCCAGCGACATTCACCCTCTCGGCGCCGCCGGCGAAGCCAGCAAGGCAACCGCCGACAAGGGCCGCATCACGGTAGAGACCGCGGTGGATGGCTTCGTCGAGCTCTTGCGCGAGGTTGAGCGCTATCCGCTTCCTGCCCTGGCAAAATAAGTCTTTCGCCAGCGAGACCATAACATTGTGATCCCAAAAGGGTGCCAGCCACGTAACTTCCGTATAGGCTCGCACGAAATACGGTGCACATCCCCACGGAGCTTCAAATGCGTATTTCAGCAGTCCTCTTTTCAGCCGTGGCCGCGCTGACACTCAGTGTCTCGATGGCCAGTGCCCAGGTTGTCGTCTCGTCAAAGATCGATACCGAAGGCGGCCTTCTGGGCAACATCATCAGCCAGGTCCTGCAGGCCAATGGCATCCCGGTGACCGAGAAGATCCAGCTTGGCGGCACTCCGGTCGTGCGCGAGGCCATTACCACCGGCCAGATCGACATCTACCCCGAATATACCGGCAACGCCGCCTTCTTCTTCAACAAGGCCGATGATCCGCTCTGGAATGATGCGACCAAGGCCTACGAGGAAGCCAAGAAGCTCGACTACGATGCCAACAAGATCGTCTGGCTGAGCCCGGCCCCTGCCAACAACACCTGGGCCGTAGCGGTTCGTCAGGACGTTGCAGAGCCCAACAAGCTTGTGACCTTCACCGACTTCGGCAAGTGGGTGTCCTCGGGCGGCAACGTCAAGCTTGCGGCCTCTGCCGAGTTCGTCTCTTCGCCGGCCGCGCTTCCCAAATTCCAGTCGGTCTATGGCTTCACGTTGAAGCCCGATCAGTTGGTGACCCTGTCGGGTGGCGATACCGCAGCCACTATCGCTGCCGCAGCCCAACAGACCAGCGGCGTCAATGCCGCAATGGTCTATGGCACCGACGGTGCCATCGCCCCGTCCGGTCTCGTGGTGCTCGCCGATGATCTCGGTGTTCAGCCGGTATACGAGCCCGCGCCGATCATTCGCGAAGCTGTCCTCAAGGCCAACCCTACCATTGAGACCCTGCTCGCGCCGATCTTCGCCAAGCTTGACCTGGTGACCCTTCAGACGCTTAACGGCCGGATCCAGGTCGGTGGCGAGGCTCCTCAGGCCGTAGCAATCGATTGGCTGAAGTCGAACGGGTTCCTCAAGTAACTCGGAATGACCGCGCATATCGGTGCGAGGCCGCTTAGCGGCCGCCTCGCGCTGAACCGGTTGGGCGTGTTTCTCGCGGTGCTCGGCATAGCCGGGCTTACCCAGCCCTTTCTTGTCGTTCGTGCCAACCGCATCGCAGCAGGCGTCGGGCAGGGGCTGTTCTCAGCCTTGCCGGCCTGGCAGGCAATCCTGTTGCTAGGCGTTCTAGCGGCAGCGTTGGGTGCAACTCTGCTTCAACTGGCGGCCGTCTGGCGCGCCATGTCCAGCATTTTGGCGCTGCTTGGACTGGCTGCTGGCATAGGGGCCGCGGCAACGGCACTGACACCGCCGGGTGATGCGCTCATCCGCATCGCGCCCGGCACTGGTTTCTGGCTGCTGCTCCTAGCCTTTTCCCTACTCTCGGCGGATGGCTTCGCGCGACTTCGCCCCAATCCCTGGCAGCGCGTCGGAGCCTTGGTGGTCGTTGCCCTGGCGATCGCCTTGTTGTTGTCGATTGGCACGCTCAACGACATCTCCATTCTCCGCGAATACGCCACTCGAGCTGATGTGTTCTGGCGGGAGGGGCGTACGCATATCGAGCTGGCGCTTGGTTCTCTGGTCGCAGCGACCATCGTTGGTGTCCCGCTCGGCATCGTCTGCCAACGGACCGCCTGGCTTCGCGCACCGGTTCTCAACACGCTCAATGCCGTGCAAACCATTCCTTCAATTGCGCTTTTCGGGCTGTTGATTGCGCCACTCGCCTGGGTTGCCGCAACTGTTCCCGGCGCGTCGGTTCTGGGCATCTCAGGCATTGGCGCCGCGCCGGCGCTCCTAGCTCTCTTCGCCTATTCGCTGCTGCCGGTTGTGGCCAATACACTGGTCGGTATTGAAGGCGTTCCGCCGGCCGCCGAAGAGGCAGCCAAGGGCATGGGCATGACGGATTGGCAGCGGCTCACCCTCGTGCAGTTCCCTCTGGCTTTTCCTGTGATCCTCACCGGCATCCGCATCGTTCTCGTCCAGAACATCGGGCTTGCGACCATCGCCGCGCTGATCGGCGGCGGTGGGTTTGGTGTTTTTGTGTTCCAGGGCGTCGGTCAGACCGCGATGGATCTCGTTCTGCTCGGCGCCGTTCCAACCATTGCGCTGTCTTTTGCAGCGGCCATTGTTCTCGACGCTGCCGTCGAGTTGGCAACCCCTGGAGGCGTTTCGAGATGATCGAGATCGAGAATGTCTCCAAGACCTATCAAGGCGCGACCGTCGTCGATCACATCAGCCTGAGCGTGGCGGAAGGTGCGATCACCACGATTGTCGGCACCTCGGGATCGGGCAAGACCACCCTGCTGCGGATCATCAACCGGTTGATCGAGCCGAGTTCCGGACGGGTAGTGATCAACGGTCGCGACACCACCAGCATCCCGGCGTTCGAACTGCGCCGTCAGATTGGCTATGTCATTCAAGGCAATGGCCTCTTCCCGCACCGCACCGTGGCACAAAACGTCGCGACGGTTCCCAAGCTCTTGGGATGGGACAAGGCAAGAATCGTAGCTCGAGTCGACGAACTGCTGACCCTGTTCCAGCTCGACCCCGCCCTCTATCGCGATCGCCTGCCTGCGCAGCTTTCCGGCGGGCAGCAACAGCGCGTTGGCGTCGCGCGGGCGCTTGCAGCCGAACCGAAGCTGCTGCTGATGGATGAGCCATTTGGTGCGCTCGATCCGATCATCCGGGCCAAGGCGCGCGCCGACCTGCGTGACATCCAGCGCCGCTTTGGTACGACAGTCGTCCTGGTTACGCATGACATCGAGGAAGCCATCCACCTTGGGGACCGGATCGTCGTTCTCGACAAGAGCAAGCTGCTGCAGGACGCGCGCCCGATCGACATCGTCACCCATCCCGCCACCGATTTCGTCGGTGAACTACTGGGGAGCGGTGATAGGGCGTTCCGTCTTTTGGCCCTGCGACCTATTGCTGACTTCATTGAACCGGGCGACGCCGAGGGCACGCCGGTATCCGTGAGCCTCAGCCTCCGTGACGCGCTTGAAGAAGCCCTGTGGTCGGGCAGGGCAGCCGTGCCCGTTGCCGACGGGCATGGCGCCATTGTCGGGCGGGTGACCCTTGCGCAGTTGACCACGCTGGCGGCCCGGCCGAAATGAAGCCCGGGCTGATCCTGCGGCTGGTGGCTCTGGCTTTGCTCGTTGCGTTCATCGCTATGCCGGAGAGCTTCGCTTTCGTCTTTGCACCTCTTACCAAGAACGGTCAGCCGGCGATCTACGTGCAAAGTTCGCTGCTTGCATTGAGCCTGAGCCATTTGGCGATCGTCGCCGTTGCGACTGTGGCGTCAATCGTGGTCGCGGTTGGTCTTGCGATCTTCGTTACGAGGCAAGCCGGCTTAGAGTTCCTGCCGCTTAGTCGCTCCGTCGCCAATATTGGCCAGACATTCCCGCCAGTCGCCGTGTTGGCATTGGCGGTGCCTGTGCTCGGATTCGGCACCGCCCCAACACTGGTTGCGCTGTTTCTTTACGGGCTACTGCCGATCTTTGAGAACACCCTTACTGCCCTGACCACTCTACCGCCTGCAGTCATCGAAGCGGCGCGCGGCAGCGGAATGACCAATTCCCAGCGTCTGCTGCAGGTTGAAGTCCCACTGGCGATGCCGGTGATCCTCGCCGGCATCCGGCTTTCGGTCGTGATCTCGATTGCGACCGCAACCATCGGCTCGACGGTAGCTGCCAGTACCCTTGGGGAAGTCATCATCGCCGGGCTGCTGAGCAACAACCTCGCCTTCGTGCTGCAGGGCGGCCTGGTCGTGGCCACGATGGCCGTCCTGATCTACGACGCGCTATCGGCGCTGGAGCGCCAATTGCTCAAGCGCACCCGCGGTTTGTCTCAAGCATCCGATTAGGCCGTGCCGCCGAAAGGGGAACGGCCCTTCGACGCGCTAGTTCTTTGCCGCGCCAGTCTTTGCAGCCTTAGTCTCGTCGTACCACCAGGTCCCGGGGAAGCCGATCGAGTATTCCGGCAGAGTATCGGGGTGGCTGAAGCGGTCCCAGCGCGCGATGCGGGCTTTGCGCAGCGTGTAGGTCGGCACCAGATAGTGATGCGCCAGCAGAACGCGATCAAGGGCCTTGGTGGCTGCAATCAGGGTATCGCGGTCATCTGCGTAGACGATCTTGTCGATCAGCGCGTCAACGCCGTTATCGGAGATGCCGGCATAGTTCCGGCTATCCTCCTGCGTTGCCGAAGCAGAACCCCAGAAGTCACGTTGTTCATTGCCAGGTGACATCGTCTGCCCCCAGCCGGTGTAGATCATGTCAAAATCGCGAGACCGCACCCGCTCGATGTATTGTGGGGAGTCGACCGTACGGATGCTGGCGTTAATCCCGAGGCGCTTGAGGTTGGTCTGGAAGGTCGTTGCAATAGGCTCGATGGTTGGGCCATTGAGCAGGATCTCGAAACTCACCGGCTTGCCGCTCGGATCGTTCAGAGTGCTGCCGGAGAGCGTGTAGCCTGCACCGGTCAGCAGATCGAGCGCGGTCTTCAGGTTGCCACGAAGCTTTGACTGGTCGCCGTTCACCGGGTTGGTGTAGGGGGTCGTAAACACGATGGCGGGGATCAAGTCCTTGACCGAATTGAGGATATCCAGTTCCTCGCCCTCTGGAAGGCCCGAGGAAGCCAGTGGCGTGCCATAAAAGTAGCTGTTGATACGGTCGTACTGGCCAAAGAACCTCAACTTGTCGAGTTCCTCGAAGTCGAACGCATAGAGCAGCGCCTGCCTGAGCGTTTCATCCTGGAAAGTCGCACGCCGCAGATTGGGTACGAAGCCGACCATGATCCCGGAACTCCGGTAGGGGTTCTCGAATATTTCCTTGATGATCTTGCCTTCCGCGACAGCCGGGAAGTCGTACCCACCCTGCCAGCGGAGTGCGAGGTTCTCGTCCCACCAGTCGAATTCGTCGCCCTTAAAGCCTTCGAATTCGGCAGTCGTATCAAGGAAGAACTCGTACTTGATCTGGTCGAAATTGTTCTGCCCTACCGCAAAGCCTTCGTTCTGGGCCCAATAATTGGGGTCGCGCTGATAGGTGATCGAACTGCCTGCGCTGAAGCTTGCCAGCTTGTAAGGACCTGAGCCCATCGGCGTTTCGAGTGTCGGCTTGCTGATATCGCGCTTGGCGCCCTTGGCGTCCGTTCCCTCCCACCAGTGTTGCGGTAGCACCGTCAATTGCCCCATGATCTTGGGCAGTTCGCGGTTTCCGGTCTGGTCGAACGTGAAGGTCACCTCGCCGGGGGCCGTGACCTCAGCCTTTTTGACATTGGCGTAGTAGTTGGCCTGGCTCGGGTTCAGTTCTGTAGCCTTGTTGAAGGACCACGCCACGTCCTCGGCCGTAACCGGCTGGCCATCCTGCCATTTTGCCCGGGGGTTCATGCGGAAGGTCACCGACGAGAAGTCGTCCGGGAAAGTCGATGCCTCTGCCAACGCGCCATACTCAGTAGAGAGTTCGTCCTCTGAGGAGGTCGTCAACGTCTCATAGACGAGGCCTAGCCCTGAAGCCGGCTCGCCTTGGGGCAAGATCGGGTTGAAAGTGTCGAAGCCGCCCATGTCGCTCAGCCGCACCGTGCCGCCCTTGGGAGCATTGGGGTTAACATAGTCGAACTGCTTGAACCCCTCAGGGTATTTCGGCTCGCCGATCAGCGATGTCGCGTGATGCCACACTCTGTCATCGGAGAGGGCAGGGGAGATGGCGAGCAGCAGTGAAAGAGCGAGGGCGGCGATACGCATAGGAGCCTCCGTTGGGGAGATCGGGTGAGCCGAACTTACGGGCGATTGATTTCGGAATCGAGGGATTGCGGGTCGGTGCTGGATACGGAAAATGCAGCGGCCATGAGGGCGCGAGTATAGTCGGAGCGCGGCGCATCGAGGATCTGCGCCGCCGGGCCACTCTCGACCACTTTTCCATCTTTCATGACGAGGATATGGCTCGCGAGGGCCCTGACCACACGCAGGTCATGCGAGATGAACAGGTAGGTTAGGCGATGGCGGCGCTGCAGATCACGCAGCAAATCCACCACCTGCGCCTGCACGCTGACGTCGAGGGCCGAGGTGGGTTCGTCCAGCACAACAAACTTGGGCTCAAGCGTCATGGCCCGCGCGATTGCGACGCGCTGCCGCTGGCCCCCCGAGTATTCGTGCGGGTAGCGAAACCGTGCCTCGGGATCGAGGCCGACCTCAATCAGCGCCCGCACAACCCGGGCATCCCGCTCCGGCGCAGTGAGTTGTGGCAGGTGCACGGCCAAGCCTTCGGCAATGATCTCGGCGATCGTCATGCGCGGGCTGAGTGACCCGTAGGGGTCCTGGAAGACGATCTGCATGTCTTTGCGGAGCGGTCGCATGGCACGCGACGAGAGCCCTTCGATCGACTTTCCGAGATAGGCAATGCGGCCTTCCGAGCCAATGAGCCGCAGCACCGCACGTCCCAGGGTGGTCTTGCCTGATCCGGATTCTCCAACGACGCCAAGCGTTTCGCCCTGGCGGATCGCGAAGTCCACACCGTCGACGGCCTTCGTGTGACCAACGACACCGCGAAGCAGGCCTCGCTTGATCGGGAACCAGACGCGCAGATTGTGCGCTTCCATCACCACTGGTCCCGTCGCATCTGCCTCGGGTGGTGGGCCTTTGGGCTCTGCAGCGAGCAATCTCCGGGTGTAGGCATGCTGGGGGGACGCGAAGATCTGCTCGGTTGGGCCGTGTTCGACCACCTGACCTTCAGTCATCACATGCACAGTGTCGGCCATCTTGCGCACGATGCTGAGATCGTGGGTGATGAAAAGGATCGCCATGCCGCGATTCTGCTGCAGGGACTTCAGCAGGTCGAGGATCTGCGCTTGCACCGTTACATCGAGGGCGGTCGTGGGCTCGTCGGCAATCAGAAGCTGGGGTTCGTTCGCCAGCGCCATCGCAATCATCACGCGCTGCCGCTGCCCTCCGGACAGCTGGTGCGGGAAATCATCCAGCCGCGACAATGGGTTGGAGATACCCACTTCGCTCAGGAGTTCCAGCACACGCGCCCGTGCCGCGGTCTTGCTGAGGCCCCGGTGCAATTGCAGCGATTCCGAGATTTGCCGCTCCACCGTGTGTAACGGATTGAGCGACGTCATCGGCTCCTGGAAGATCATCGAGATGGCATTGCCGCGCACCGCCCGGATGGCACCATCGCCCGCCGCCAGCAGGTCGTCTCCACGAAAGAGGATACGGCCCTTTGGGTGGGAGGCTGCATGAGTGGGCAGCAGTTTCAGGATAGACAGGGCGGTGACAGACTTCCCCGAGCCGCTTTCGCCAACCAGCGCAACGGTTTGCCCCGGCACTATGTCGAAGGAGATTCCGCGCACGGCGTGCACGATGCGCGCGTCGACCTTGAAGTCGACATGGAGGTTCCCGACCTGGAGGAGTGGGCCCTCGGTCATCCGAAGGTCTTTCTTGGGTCGAAGGCGTCGCGGACCGCCTCGCCAATAAAGACGAGCAAAAGCAAGATCGTAGCGATCACGACAAAGCCTGTGATCGCGAGCCAGGGTGCGAAGAGGTACTCTTTCCCCTGGTTGAGCAAATCCCCCAGCGATGGCGAGCCCGAGGGGAGGCCGAAGCCGATAAAATCTAGCGCTGTCAACGTCGTAACCGATCCGGCTACAATAAATGGGGCAAAGGTGAGAGTGGCGACTGTCGCGTTGGGAAGGACGTGGCGGAGGATGATCGACGTATTCGAAACACCCAGCGCCCTTGCCGCGGCCACGTACTCAAAATTGCGTGCACGCAGGAATTCGGCTCGGACGATGCCTACCAGCGAAGTCCATGAAAAGACAAGCAGAATACCGAGCAGCACCCAGAAGCTTGGAACGATGACGCTCGAAATAATCAGCAGCAGATAGAGCTGCGGGATCGAGCCGTAAATCTCGAGGAGGCGCTGGCCGATCAGGTCGACCCAGCCGCCGAAATAACCCTGGATGGCGCCGACAGTGATGCCGATGGCGGAGGACAGAACGCTGAGGATGAGGCCGAAGAGCACCGAGATGCGGAAGCCGTAGAGGACGCGCGCCAGCACATCGCGGCCCTGATCGTCAGTGCCCAGCCAGTGGTAGTTGCCGAGATTGCAGGACGGGTCGTTGACGCCCTGGGCGAACAGCCCGCAGCGTTCCTCAGCTGTCTGCTGCCATGACGGCGCAGACGGTACGGGGACGGAAAGCGCTTCATCTACAGTACCATAGGAGTATCGGATGGGGGGCCAGATCATCCAACCATTGGCGGTGATCTCATCGGCGATGAAGGGGTCTCGATAGGCCGTGTCGGCGAGAAAGCCGCCGAACTTGGTTTCGGGGTAGTTGACCAGCGCCGGCACCAGCAGCTCGCCCTTGTAGGAGGCAAGCAGCGGCCGATCGTTGGCGACAAACTCGGATGCCATGGTGAGAATAAACAGCACCAGGAAAATCCAGAGCGACCACACACCACGCCGGTTGGACGTGAAAACGTTGAGCCGACGGCGGTTGATAGGCGACAGAAGTCTGCTCGAAGTCGGTGCATCGGCTGGCGCGAACACCACCACTGGGACGCCAAAGCCTGTCAATGCTGCCATCAGACGTTCCGGCTCTCAAAATCGATGCGCGGATCGACCCACATGTACATGAGGTCGGACACCAGCCCGAGCAGCAGGCCGGCGAGGGAGAAGATGTAGAAGGTGGCAAAGACCACGGAGTAGTCGCGGTTCACCACCGACTGGTAGCCGAGGTAGCCCAGCCCATCGAGCGAGAACACCGTCTCGATGAGGAGCGAGCCGCCGAAGAACGCGCCGACGAAGGCGGCGGGGAAACTCGCGATCACCAGCAGCATCGCGTTGCGGAAGACGTGGCGGTAGAGGACCTGCTTTTCGTTGAGGCCCTTGGCGCGGGCGACCATCGCATATTGCTTCCTGATCTCGTCGATGAACGAGTTCTTGATCAGCAATGTCGACGTGGCGAAGGCGCCGAGCACCATGGCGGTGATCGGCAAGATGATGTGCCAGAGGTAGTCGAGGATCTGGCTGTACCAGGGGAGGCTCGCCCAGTTCTCGGAAACCAGCCCGCGCAAGGGGAAGATGTCGAGGAAGTTGCCGCCGGCGAACAGTACGATCAGCAGCACGGCGATGACGAAATCGGGCAGCGAATAGCCGATTATGATGACGGTGGAGGTCCACACGTCGAAGCGGGAGCCGTCGCGGACGGCTTTGGCGATGCCAAGAGGAATCGAGATGGCGTAGGTGAGGAGGGTCATCCAGAGCCCGAGCGTCATCGACACCGGGAGCTTCTGCGCGATCAGGTCGAGCACCGGCACGCCGCGCGAATAACTGTCGCCGAAGTCGAAGCGCAGGTAGTTCCAGATCATCGCGAAAAAGCGTTCGACCGGGGGCTTGTCGAAGCCATATTGCTTTTCGATGCGCTTGAGGATTTCCGGCCGAACGCCGGCGGCGCCACGATAACCCGTTGCTTTCTGGTCGGTATCCTTGACCACGCCCTGGCCGGCGAAGTCGCCGCCTTCGCTGCCACCGACTGCAGCCGAACCGGCAACAGATTGCCCGCTGACCTGCGCGAGATAGTTTTCGACCGGCCCGCCGGGTGCGAACTGGGTGATGAAGAAGGAAACCACCAGCATCCCGAACATGGTCGGGATGATCAGCAGCAGGCGACGCAGGATATAGGCGCCCAAATCAGGCTCCGGTGGGTCCGAGGGGTCGGTGACAGGCTAGCAATGGTCTAGATTGGTCAGGAATGTGACAAATCACCAAGTCTTGATTTTAATCGCGCCCGTGAAAGCGCACGCCGGCTGCGTCGCCAGCGGCAAAGATGCGGTCACGGCCCGCGGCATATTCCGGCCCATCGAGGTGTTCGAGCAGCAGCGGGACCTCGCGCGGCATGCGGTCGAGTTCGCGCAGGTAGGTGCCGTAGTCGAGCATGCCGTCGCCGATCTGCACCTCGTCAAAATGCAGAGCTGCTTGCGTGCGCAGGGCTATATCCTTGGCGTGACAGGATAAAAGTCGGTCGCCCAGCTTTTCGAAACACTCGCGGATCAGCGCCCCATTGTTCCAGTAGACCCGTGGCGTCATGATCAGGTTGACCGGATCGAGATGCGCACCAAAGGCCGGCCGATCCACCGCCCGTATAAGATCGACATAGGAGTCGACGCTGTCGGGTAGCGAGTACTGCATCATTTCGAGCGCGAAGTTGGCCCGCCTGGGCTTGACCGCATCGATGATCAGCCGGGCCGTTTCGACGCAGGCATCGAATGCCCGGGGCCCAAAGTTCTCCGCGACGGAAGCATAGTCCGTCCCGGCCTTGAACGAGCCGATATAGCTCACCGCACATTTGGCGCCGACCGCCTCTGCGATGGCGAGGCGCTCGATGGCGTAGTCGAGATGGGCTTTGCGGACGGTGTCCTCAGGGCTGACGAGATTGCGCCAGATGCCGATCTCGGCCAGCATAACATCCTGGGCCGCAAAGGCTTTCTCGATTGCCGCAAGCCGGGCGGTGTCGTTGATCGAGACCTCTGGCACATAGGCTGCGCTGTAGCCGAAGGCCTTGTGTGCTTTCGCAAATGCCTCGGGATCGTCGGACGAAACCGGCAGCCCGTGCCCACCAAGACGGATCATCAGACGTGGTTCCGCCAGCTGTATTGCGGGTTGTAGTCGAGCATGCGCTTGGCCTTGTCGATCGAGAGCAGCGTCCCGTTAGGGGAGAGATTGCCCTTGTGCGGCACGTTGGGGAAGACTTCGGCCATCAGCGAGACGTTGGACCGGCTCATCACCGTGTCGGCATTGGCGATGATGAAAGGCTCGAAGCCCTTGAATTCGGCTTCGATTCCGCGCCGGACCGCCTGCGCGCCATCGCGCGCATCGATATAGCCCCAGAGGTTCCATTTGCGGAGGTGGGCGTCGGTGTTGAAGTTGGGGAATGCCTTGTAGTCCTCGATATCCATGACGTTGGAAAAGCGCAGGCCGACCATCTTGAGCTCCGGATCCCAGCGGCAATATTGCGCCGCCATGGTCTCGTCGAGCAGCTTGCCGAGCGAGTAGGCGGTTTCAGGTCGCGGAAAATACTCTTCATCTACAGGCACATAGGGCGGCGGATTGTCGAAGGGCAGGCCGAGCACGGTCTCACTCGATGCGAAAACCACATTCTTGATTCCCGCGAGGCGGCAGGCTTCGAAGACGTTGTAGCTGCTGGGGACGTTGTTCTTGAGGGTGTGGGCGTTGGCGAACTGGCCGGGGGCGGGGATGGCGGCGAGGTGGACGACGGCGTCGAACGGACCCTTGTGCTCGTCGATACCGCCGAGGATCGCGGCTGCGACCTGGCCGAAATCGGTGAGATCGATGCGGATGGAGCGGCAGATGGGATCCCTGGGGAGCGTCTGGTCGACGTTAAGGACCTGATATCCATTGGTAATCAGGTCTTTGACCACCGCGCGCCCGAGCCTGCCGCTGCCGCCAGTTACCAGAACCTTGGCCATCTGATCGTCTCCTCGATACGCACTGTTCGTGTCTGTTGGGGTGACCCTAGCATGGGTCGGGAAAAGGTAAATCGGTCTCTGATTGTGGCAGGCTTCACGATTTTGCCGCCGCCGAACCCCGCCGATGAACGAAAACTGAATGCTGACCTCAGGGTGGGTTCAATCCGAGGGGGGTAGGGTCGTCTCAACAAAACGAAATGCCGTTCCGAAAGGACCACCCAAATGAACAAGAACCAGGAAAAGCTGCTGGTCGCCACGCTCGCCGGTCTGGTGATTGCCGGCGCCGCCGCCTTCGCCATCCAGCCCGCGCTTGCCGCAGGCTATAACGTCGACAGCCCCGCCCTCGTGACGGGTGTGGCGAGCGACGACACGCTGAATGTCCGCATGTGGCCCGCTTCGTACTCGCAGCAGGTCGGTTCGTTCGAACCCGAAACCAGTGTCTGGGTGGAGCGCTGCATCGTTTCTCCCCAGGGTGGCTCGGACTGGTGCCTCATCGAGCGGCAGGACATCAAGGGCTGGGTGAACGCCAAGTTCCTGACCCAGATCTACGACGCCGATATCTGACAGCCGATTTGCCGGCGGCGCGCTCCAAACACGCCAATGGCCTCCTACGACGACCGACTGACCTCCCATGCATAGTGCCTGACCTCCAACGCAGTTGACTTTAGCGGCCCGGATGGTTCCTTGAAGGAAACCACCGGGCCCTTTTTCCATGTCAGCTAATCCCATTCTCGCCGAGCAGACGCGCGGCGGCGTTGTCGAAAACATCCATCGCGGCGCATTCGTGATTTCCGATGCCAACGGCAACATCATCGCGGCAGCCGGGGATATCTCGCGCCCGGTGTTCCCGCGCTCGGCGATCAAGTCGATGCAGGCCCTCGCCATGGTGACCTCGGGCGCTATCGACCAGTTTGCGCTGCAGCCCGAAGAGCTGGCGCTGGCCTGCGCCAGCCACCAGGGCGAGGAGTTCCATGTCGCGGGGGTGACCTCGTTTCTCGGCCATATCGGGCTCGCGCCGACGAACCTTGAATGCGGGGCGCATGCGCCAACTTTCGGCCCGGCGCGCGATGCGCTGCGTGCCCATGGCGAACAGCCGACGGCGCTGCACAACAACTGCTCGGGCAAGCACTCGGGTATGCTGAGCGTCGCCCGCGCGTTGGGAGTGCCGACCGAGAACTATGTCGAGCGCGACCACCCGGTGCAGAAGGCGGTGCGCGCCGCGATCGAGACGGTGACCGGCTCGGAGCTTTCAGTGGATCTCTGCGGCCGAGATGGCTGCTCGATCCCCACCTGGGCGGCGCCGCTTTCGGGCTTTGCGCGCGGCTTTGCAAAAATGGCGACGGGCGAAGGGCTGCCGGCCGATCTTGCGGCGGCAGCGCAGCGCATCTTTGATGCGGCAACCGCCTATCCACACCTTGTGGCGGGAACCGACCATCTCGATACGCTGGTGATGCGCGCCTTTGCCGGCCGGGTCATGCAGAAGGGCGGGGCGGAGGGCGTGCAATGCGGCGCCATCCGCAACAAGGGCTGGGGCTATGCCCTGAAAATCGACGACGGCAACATGGCGGCGAGCCAGGCGACGGTCGCGAGCCTGTTGCTGCGGTTTGGCGATCCCGATGACGACCAGCGCGCCGTGCTCGAACGCTTTTCACGCCAGAAGGTGCTGAATGTGCGCAAGTTCGAAGTCGGCGAGATGCGCGCCACGGCTGAGGTGAATAGCTGAACAAATGCGGCCGGCGCCCCAAGGATTGGGCCTTGGTCGCCGTCATAGGTTGAGTGGCAGTTGGGACGCGCGGGGGCGCGGCGCTGCCAGGGAGAATGATCGTGCGTTATCTCGTTTTGTCGGTTGGCCTGTTGCTGGCTTCCATGGGGCAGGCGACCGCCGGCGTGGCCTATGTGCCGCCCACGGTCGCCGCGGCTGACACGGTCGCCGCGCCTGAGGATCTCCGCGAGGACGCAACGGCGCTGCTGACGGCGGTGCGCGACAAGGACGTCGACGGGCTGGCCAAGTGGTTTGCGCCCAGGGTGATGACGATCAGCGCCGGGCTCGAACTGTCGCGACCGCGCGCCAATGACACAATCGGGCCGTTCAAGACCGCCGCCTCGCTGGTCGCGCAACTGGCACAGAACACCGGCGGCGACTGGGACGTGCCGCCCGATGTCGATGTCGCGGCCTTCCTCACCAAGATGGAACTCGACTTCATCGAACAATCGCTGACCGACGGGCAGGCCTGGGGCAGGGACCCGATGGTCAAGGACGCGATCTGCAGCTACGCTTTCGAGGCCTACGACCTCAAAGCCGTGGGCCGCGCCGCCACCGCGCTCGGCATCGAAAGCTCAGGCTTCCGCTCGGTGCTGAAAGAGCAGGTGCTGCGCGACGCGCCCAAGACCACTGGCAAGCCTCTCGCGACCTTCACCCCGGGCCAGCTCTACGCGCTGGACTACGACACCGATACGCCCACCGGCTGGACGGCGTTCCACCTGCCCGAAGGTGGCGTGGGCTTTGCCAAGGTCGGTGGGGATGACCTGGGCGTGCCGTATGTCTCGGGGCTGTGTTTCAGGCAGAACAAGGCGGGGGACTGGGTGGTGGTGGCGCAGGCGGCGACGGGGTTGTGAGGGGGGGCGGATCGATCTCTTCCGGTTGAAGTAGCGATCGCAGTTTGCACCTCTTCTTACCAAGAGTGGACACGACAGACTCAGAGCCTCGTTGGCGTCCGTGGCGGGTAGCATAGAGCAAATCCATTGTTTCGTACGAGAAAGATAAACTCGCGCGTCTCTGGAGCGAAGCGATGTTTGTCTATCAATAGTAATTTCGCGGTACGACGACAGGCCTTCCTATGACTATTTGTTGACGTAATCGTTCGCTCACTGTTTATTGACATTTCCGTAACCTATTTAGCTTCGAGGCGTTGGTATGGCGCTGCCTGAATTCTCCATGCGCCAGCTGCTCGAAGCAGGCGTCCACTTTGGTCACCAGAAGCACCGCTGGAACCCCAAGATGGAACGCCACATCTTCGGCGTGCGCAACGACATCCACATTCTCGATCTCTCGCAGACCGTTCCGGCCCTGCAGCGCGCCCTCCAGCTGATCTCGGACACCGTCGCTGACGGCGGCCGCGTGCTGTTCGTCGGCACCAAGCGTCAGGCCGCCCCCTTAGTCGCCGAGGCAGCTCGCCAGTCCGCCCAGTACTATGTGAACTCGCGTTGGCTCGGCGGCACTCTGACCAACTGGCAGACCATCTCGAACTCGATCTCGCGCCTGCGCGAACTCGAGGCTCAGGATGAGAGCTCGGGTTTCACCAAGAAGGAACTGCTGCTCCTCAGCCGTGAGAAGGAGCGTCTTGAGCGCGACCTCGGCGGCATCAAGGACATGGGCAACCTTCCCAACCTGCTGTTCGTTATCGACACCAACAAGGAAGCGAACGCCATCAAGGAAGCCAAGCGTCTCGGCATTCCGGTGATCGCGATTGTCGACTCGAACTCTGATCCCGATACCGTCGATTTCGCCATTCCCGGCAACGACGACGCCGCCCGCGCTCTCGAGCTCTATTGCAGCCTCGTCTCGCGCGCAGCCATTGACGGCATCGGCCGTTCGGCTGCTGGCCGTGGTGCCGACCTTGGCGCGGACGAAGGAGTCCCACTTGAGCCGGCTCTTTCTGGTGAAACAATGGCCGGCTCCGGGCTGCCAGGAAACTCTACGACACCGGCTCCGTACCCGCGTCCCGCGGCCAATCCGGGCGGCGGCAAGCCACGTCCTCGTTAGGAGGTGATAGTTGTCATCAGAACTCGCGAAGCTCTTTGGGAAGCAGTTTCTGGTAGGGTACTTAACGCCGCTAATAGTAATTATTGCAGTTCACTACCTAAATCATGCTTTTGTCCGGACTTGGGTCGATAGCGTTATACTTCCACTGACTGTGGATACAATTGCAACTGCGAGTCTGATTGCCGTCGTCATCTCAATAGTTCTGCTTGCAGTAAATATGACGTTTATCAGATTGGCTGAGGGATACTATGCAGAAAGCCTATTGACTCCGTTCCGAAATATTCAACTTGATAGATTTGACAGGCTTGCGATCTCAATCGCTCGATTTAGAGAGAATGCAAAAAAAGGTGAGCCATCTTCGGGTGCGGTAGCGCAGTATTCAAAAAATATAGAGGCATTGTCGACCGACTTCCCGTCACTTAGGGAGCATGTGCTCGCGTTCAAGCTCGGTAACATTATCAGGTCATTCGAATCGTACTCGGGGACCAAGTACGGCGTCGATGCAATTCCCGGGTGGAGTAGACTGGAAATGGTCGCTAAGACGGAAGACCTTCAGGCGGTGTCGGATGCGCGGACCCAATTCGACTTTTTCTTTAATCTTCATTTTCTTGGTACTGCAAGCGCTCTGGCCCTCCTCACGACTACTGACCTGCGTTCATGGCAGATCGTGTGGGATCTCGTAATTCTCTTCATTTTTGGTTGGCCAGTACGGTGGGCGATGCATCAAGCGGCGCGGAACTGGGGATCGTATGTGAAGGCATGTTTCGATGTAAACGTACCGAAAATCCAAGAAATGATGGATGCGGCGATGAAGGTTACGCCCGAAAAGGGGATTGCCACTTCGCAATGGTGGTTGTTCCGGTAGACCTTGAAATGGTGGGCAGTTAGCCATCAGCCGAATGCCCTCCACCGGCCGCGGTCGACCATCATTGCACGAGCAGTGTCGAAGTAGACCTGCACTGCTTCCTCGACAAAATATGCGGCGCCGTACGTCCGCCATCTTCGCCTCGGTTTTCCGATCGGTGGAAAGGTGCGTCCATTGGCGTGGACGCTCGAACGTACCAGTCGGTCGGACCACGTGACTGCGGAGCTGGCGGGGGTTTTGCGCAAGCTGCCATGATCGGATGATCACAGGGGGACGCCCGCCATGAAGGTCAACGTCGTCTATGCGCATCCGGCGGCCGACAGCTATAGCGCGTCGCTGCACCAGCGAATTGTGCGGACGCTGCGCGCCAGGGGTGACGAGGTTATCGATTTCGACCTTTACGCGATGAAGTGCGACCCGGCGATGGGGGAGGAGGAGTGGCGGGGGCGGGCCACCCGGGGCCGCGCTCTCGGCATCGCGCTGCTGCAGAACGAGAAGGCCGCCGCCAGGGCGAGCACTCTGCGGTCAAAGCGTCTGGAACATGACCAGCGCATCGACATAGCCCTGAGACGGGTGTTTGAACGCAAGCGGCAACCTTCCGACCGTCTCAAAGCCCAGCGACTGCCATAGACGCACCGCACGGACGTTGGTGCTGATAACAAAGTTGAACTGCATGGCACGAAAGCCCTTGATCCGAGCGTGCGCCACGGAATGCGCATACATGCGCCGGGCAACGCCACGACCGGCGGAGAGAGGTGACGTCATGTAGCCGCAGTTGCAGACATGGCTGCCGCCGCCCGACTGGTTCGCTCGTATGCAGTACGTACCAACGATCGTGCCGCCATCCTCGGCGACAAATGTTTCCCGGTCGGCGCCCATCCAGTAGCCAAGCGCATCGATCTCGGACATGTCCCGGTCAAGCGCATAGGTTTCACCTGCTCTGATCGTTGGACCGATTATGCCCCAGATGGCTGCAGCATCGCTGGCCCGCGCAGGACGGATGGAAAGATCATCAGCATCGCGAACGTGTTCCATCTGACTACCCCCGTTTCTTACCCACTTGTTGGTCTAGCGCTTCAGAGCGGTGTCACGGAAGACAAGTCCTTGCAGAAAAAGCGTGGGCCGGCGATCAAAGTGGGTCGCCGGCCGTGCGATTGAACCAGGTCAATGTGAGGTTGGTGATGACTGATGGACCCCCAAGGGGGAGGGGGGGTGAGAGGGAACGGCTGCTTTCGCCTACAAGATAAAATCCGCGGCCGTCAGGTCATAGTGCCCCCTGATCTGCACCTCGAAATCCGCCAGGCCATCGCCGTTGATGTCGCCTGAGACGATCGTCACCGCGCTGACGCCGTCGGAGGCGGTGGTCTGTTCGAAGCGGAGTTGGCCGGCGGTGTTGGTGAAGGCGGCATCACCAACGAAGGCGAAAGCCTGGTTGCCGGAGTGGAGGGTGTCGGCGTCGATTTTTCCGAGATTGAGGATATCCTGGCCTTGCTCGAAATCGGCGATGGTGTCGCGATTGAGCGCGCCGGCCGGCGTGTCGTCGATGCTGGTAAAGTCGAACCTGTCGCGGCCTGCGCCGCCATCGAGAATGTCCTGCCCGGTGCCGCCATTGAGGATGTCGTTGCCGGCTGCGCCAAACAGGTGGTCTGAGCCGGCTTCACCGAACAGGGCATTGCTGCCGCCGCGGTCGGTGAGGGTGTTGTCGGCATCGGTGCCGTGCAGCTGCCGTCCACCCCATTCGAACAGCTGTTCGGCGTTTTCGATGCCGGTGTAGTTCCGGAGGTCGATGCCGATCGAGGAGACGATCCCGTCGGCGCCGCTGCTGTCGATGATGGTGTCCAGCGTGCCGTCCCAGATGAGATAGCGGTCATCGCCTTCCCCGCCTTCGAGGATGTCACCGATGCCGTCGGCGTTGCCGATCAGCAGGTCGCCACCACCGAGTCCGTAGAGGTGATCGACCTGGCCACGCCGGCCGGAAATGAGATCTCCTTCCTCGGTGCCGTAGGTATTTGCCGCGTTCTCGCCGGCGATGATGGTGGCCATGTTTGTTCTCCTCCTCAGTGAACGCACCCGACATCGGCAGAGGTGTGCCGATCTGGACGTTCGGGGAGAAGGCTGGGCGCGCAGGTTGCCTGTCCGGAAGTGCGGGCGATGCATGGCTGCGCCGCGGCTGCGACATGGGAAGGCGAAAAAAGCGAGTAAACTCGTCGTTGCGCCTGCCTTGAAAAGTGGCATCGACAGCCTCGCTGTCCGCTGCTGCCGAATTTTGGGGCAACGGCGAAAGGCTATCGAAAGTGGGCGCGCGGAAAGGCCCCCTCACCCGGCCTTCGGCCGACCTCTCCCCCGAAGGGAGAGGTGAAGGGGCGCGCCGGTGGATTACGAGGTTCTTAGCGGCTTCAGGTATTGCATCGGTTCGGGGGAGATCAGGAGTTGGACTTCCTGTTCGCGTGACTGCTCGGCCAGCGCCTGGACGGTTTTGGGCGAGAGGCCGAAGGCGTCCTTGAAGGCGCGGGTGAAGGCAGAGGGGTGGCTGAAGCCGAGTTCCGTGGCGAGCTGGGAAATCCGCCCGCGCGGCTGCCGCGTGTCGGAGAGGAGGCGGAAGGCGTGGTTGAGCTTGCGCTGAGCGATATAGGCGCTGACGCCACCGAGCGGCTCGAACAGGCGGTAGAGGGTAGAGCGGGTGATGCCGAACGTGTCGAGGAGGGCCTGCGGGCCGAGCGTCGGCTCGAGGAGGTGCTGCTCGATGAAGGCCTTGATCGCGACCAGCGAGACGGTGTTGCGGCCGCTCTCGGCGGACTGGCGCGAGAGGGGCTCGAGACAGGCGACGACGAGTTGCAGCGCGGCGCCGGCGATGCCGCGGGCATCGACCACCGGCAAGTCTGCGCCAGCAGCAACGATGCCTTCCAGCATGCCGTAGAGCAGCTTCGAGAGGGCATCGCGCGGGCGAACGAAACCATGCGCGGCATCGAGGAACGGCACCATGGCCTCAAGCTTGCGGCGGGAGACCGCGAGGCTGATGTTGTCGACCAGCGGCGCCTCGATCGTTATCGCCTGCGACAGGTCGATGAAGGCGATTTCACCGGCTTCGACGCGTTTCGTCTCCCCGCCGGTCGTCATGTCGAAATGGCCGTTGCGGTAGCAGACGACGAGGATCTGGTCGGTGCCGCGGGCGGCAATTGTGCGCATCGTGCGGGTGAAGCGGCTGGCGGTAATTTTGGCCCACGAGACGGTGACATCGGGCAGAAAGAAGAGCTCGGTGCTGGCGGCGAAGGGCTCGGCTGAGGCATGGGCCGGGATCTCGAAATCGAACGCCGCCATCAGCACCTTGGTATATGCGGCGGCTGCCTCGGGATCGCCGGACCGAAACTCGGCGCCGTAGCACTCGATAAGGGCGGGCCGGGCAGTGGCGGGCAGCAGTTCGTTCATCTGACAATCGGGCCTTGGGGCGAAGGGGCAGGGTGGTGGAACGCGCCCTGCGCTCCGGCTATTCTACCCATCGTCTCAATTCCTTACCCCGAGGTCCCGGCGACCACATTGTGCGTGGGTGGCGTCGGCGGGCGGATAAAATAGCCCTTTTCAGGTCGCGGCAAGCACTGAGTGCCGGTATTTGATCGAACTGCCAGCCAGCCGTCGTTTACAATGGCGCCGCCATGCGATTGTTTGATCCTGCTGGAGGTCGAGCACATGTCGCGCACCATCATCGCTCCGGAGCATTTGCCCAAGGCGTCGCCCTACTTCAGCCACGCCGTAAAGAGCGCTGGACTGGTTTTCGTGTCCGGTACGGCCCCTTACTCCCCTGAGACGGGCAAGATCGTTGGGGAGACCATTCAGGAGCAGACCGCACAGGCGCTTCGCAATATCAGCGCAATCCTCGCAGCCGCCGGCACGAGCCTCGACAGAGCCGTGAGCGCGACCGTGATCCTTGCGGAAGAAGAGGACTTCGCCGGCATGAACGAGGAGTGGCTGAAGTGGTTTCCAGTTGACCCTCCGGCACGGCAGGGCGCGAAGCTCCCGGTTCGGGTGCCCGGGCTCAAGATATCGATTGCGCTGATCGCCGAGGGCTGAGGTCTTCTGCTGAGGGTTGGCGGAGGAAATCTGCACGACTGAGGCTCGGCTCCATGGCGCTCGATAGGGGCTTGCGCCGTGTGCGAGGGACTCATCGGGGCATCGACATTGCGGGCTAGTGCCAGGCGCATCGCCCGTCCGGCGAAATTGACCCATCGTCCCAATTCCTTACCCCAGCGTCCCGGTGGACACATTGTCCTTGAAGCTTGCCGTGCCGCGATGAAATTGCCTCTCGGTGTTGCTGCAAGGGGCGTTGAATGTCGGTCGTAGTGCTTGAGAAGTTGAGGCTCGCCCTGCTCGGCCTTCTGGTCCTTATCGGGCTCAGCCTCCTTTCAAATGCCGCTAGCGCACAGACGTATTCGTTTTCGTACACGGGCGCCAAGGAGACCTGGCAGCCGCCGGTAAGCGGCACTTACCGCGTCACGGCGATCGGCGCGCAGGGTGGCGGCAGCACAGGCTTTGGGCTGAAAGGGGGTCGCGGCACGGAGATTTCCGCCACCTTCACGCTCTCTGCCGGCACGATCTATTCGCTCGCTGCGGGCAAGGCGGGGGACACCGATGGCCGCGCCGGCGGCGGCGGTGGCGGCACCTTCTTCGTTGAAACCGGATCGGCCGACATGCCCCTGCTCGTGGCTGGCGGCGGCGGTGGCGCGGGCCTCAACTACACCGGTGACGATGCCGCGACGAGTTTCGTCAGCAGCGGCGCGGGGCTGGGCGGACAGTCATTTGGCGCAGCCTCCGGTGGTGGCGGATTCTATGGCGATGGCGGGGACGGCAGTGGCACCGGATCGGGTGGCAGGAGCTGGGCCAACGGCCTCGCGGCCGGTGCCGGCGGCCCCGGGAGCGGCAGCGTCAGGGGCGGTTTCGGCGGCGGCGGCGCGGGTTCTGGCGACTACCTGGCCGATGATCGCGTTTGCGGCGGTGGCGGTGGCGGCTATGCCGGTGGAAATGGCGGAGTGGCCGGCGGTCCCAGCACCGGCGGCGGCTCATTCAGCTCGGGGAGCGATACATCGATTTCCGCTGCCTCGTCGGGCGGTAGCGGCTCGCTGATCATCGAGTTCATTCCGGATGTCGATACGACGGCCGAGGCAACGAGCGCCATCGCCAGCTTCCTCACCAGTCGTAACCAGTTGCTCCTCTCCAGCCAGCCCGACATCGGCCAATTCATCGCCCGTTTTTACGGTACGTCATCGCCCGGAACCGTTAGCGTCATGGGCTATAGCGCCACCACCGGCCTGCCGCTCGATGTGCAGGTGGGCGAGGACGCAACCTCGTTCAGCTACAGCTCCGCCCGGGATGCGATCGATGGGGTAGCGCCCAGCGAAACTGTCAGGAACCTGGCATTCTGGGCCGAGGGCAGCTATGCCCGCGCGTCCGACGACACGTTGTTCGGCGTTGTCCACGTCGGCGGAGACTATCTGCTCACCGACCATGTCCTCGTTGGCATCGCCGCCGAGATCGACAGCACCCGGCAGGATGGCAACACCGCCACAGTTTCCGGCACCGGCTACAGCGTTGGCCCCTATATGACGATCAAGCTCTCCGAACACCTGTTCCTCGACGCCCGGGTGGCGGGCGGCCAGTCGTTCAACGAGATCACGCAAGACGGCGCGCCAACCGATAGCTTCACCGGCACACGCTGGCTTGGATCGACAACGCTGGCCGGCCAGTTCGACGCCGGTATCGTTCGCATCTCGCCCTCGGCCAAGCTCGCGGCCATCACCGAGACGACCGCCGCCTATTCCGATCACAATGGTGACACCGTACCGTCGGTCACCGCAACAACAGCGACGGTCGAACTTGGGCCCAAGCTCAGTCTCATCCCCGAGCAGCCGGGCGATTTTTCGCCCTATCTCGGCCTGAGCGGCATCTGGACGTTCTACAGCTCCGAGAGCGCCGGCACCGACCCCGATAGTGCTGCCCTCCGTGCTCGCGTGGAAGCCGGCTCAACGCTCGGATCGGCCAACGGCCTCTCCGCCCGCGCCAGCGTCTACTACGACGGCCTCGGCTCACAATGGCGCGCCTGGGGCGCAGGCCTCGGGATCGCCGCGGCGCTACACTGAGCGGCGCCGCCCCCGCGCCCCGCGGAGAGCGCCAAGGCTACGCTGGTGCGGGCCCCGGCAACCCATGCCAGCCGCTGGTGTCCGGCCCATTCGATCGTTCGCACACCCTAACCCAAAGTGGGGAGCAGCTCGTCGAGCGCCTCGAACTGTTCCGGATAGGCGCTGACGCTGCCCGACGCGATAGCTTCGTCGAGGGCGTCTTTCGACGGATAGCGGTCGGTGAGGACCAGGTGGGTCTTGCCGTCCCTTTCCTCGAGCGTCACCGTGGTCACGGCGCCGCCATCGCCTTCGTCATTGGTCCAGACGATGCGTGTAGGCGGTTGCACGTCGAGGTAGCGGCCGAAGAAGGCCATCGGCTGATCGGACTGCGGATGGCCGAAGACGAAGCGGTAGGTGCCGCCGGTGCGCACGTCCGCCTCGCAGGAGATGAAGGTGATGCCGAACGATTTCGGCGCCCACCAGCGCATCAGGATTTCAGGCGTGGTCCAGGCCTTGAAGATGAGGTGGGCCGGGCCGTCGAAGACTCGAGTGACGACGAGTTCGCGCTCGGAGCCCCGGTCCGTGGTTGTGGTGTTCTTGTGAGAGGGCTCAGTCGCCCGTTTTTCGTCCATTTTCCGTTTCCTCGTGTTTCAACTCTGCAACGATTTTGTCCAGTTCGTCGAAGCGTGCTGCCCATAGCTGGCGGTAACGTTCGATCCACGCCATTTCCTCCTCCAGCCCGCTCTTGCCGAGCCGGCAGGTGCGGACCCGCCCGACCTTTTCGGTGACGACGAGCCCAGCCTGTTCGAGCACGCTGACGTGCTTTTTCATGCCGGTGAGGGTCATGTGGAACCGGCCGGCAAGGTCGGTGATCGAGGCGTCCGAACGCCCCAGCTGCTCCAGCACGCCACGCCGGGTCGCGTCCGAAAGGGCGGCGAAGGAGACGTCGAAGCGGGTTTTCAGATACTGAACCATGTAGTTCACTATAGAGCGTGGTTTGCGAACTGCAAGGGCTATCTGAACGGTTGGCAGGCGCCGTGTCGACGAGGCTGGCGATAGTAGCGATGCCCGCGGCTTGCCCAGAGCCTCGGTTTATCCGATGGTTCGCCCAATCGAGTCTCGCCTTGTGCAGCGAGGCCAAATCCTTGGAGGACTGGATTGCGTTCCACCCTGATATCGCTCGCGCTGGTTGGCCTGTTGGCGACCGGATTTGCTGGTTCCGCGCTGGCCGGGGAGGCCTATGCGCCGATCAAGTTGGAGGCTGCCAAGAGCATTCAGCCTTCGCCTGAGTTGATTGCTGATGCGACGGCGTTGCTGGCCAATGTGAAAAAGGGCGATGGCGACGCGATCGGGCTGGGGCTGGCCAGCAAGGTGACCACCATCGACGGCAGCATCGACATGGCGTTTCCCCGCAACAAGGTGGTGATTGGCCCGTACAAGACCACCGAGGACATGCTGGTGGCGCTCTCCGGCACTATTGGCGGCGACGTTCCGACGGCGCCCGATGGTTCTGACGACCCCAAACTGCACATTGCGGCCGAGCGCGAGTTCATCGTGCAGTCATTGACCGACAGCCAGCCATGGGGCGCTGACCCGATGGTGAAGGGCGCGGTGTGCACCTACGCTTATCGCAGCTTTGACGCCAAGGCGCTGCAGAAGCTGGCCGACAAGCTGGGCATCCAGAGCTCGGGCTTTGTCTATGTGACGGCGCCCTACGAGCTGAAAAAGACCCCGGCCGATAGCGCCGCCGCGGCCGGAACGTTGGCGCCTGACCTGCTCTATGCGCTCGACTACAAGACGGACGCGCCGCGCAACTGGATCGCCGTGCACCTGCCCGAAGGCGGCACGGCTTTTGCGCGGATGAGCGTTGCCAAGTTCGACAAACCCTACGCCACGGGCCTGTGCTTCAACAAGAACAAGGCCGGCAAGTGGGTGGTGGTGGCGCAGGTCGCGACCAGCCTCTAGGGGGTAGCGAGAGACCGCTACTCGTCCGCGTCTGCAGCATTGAGCCCGTGACTGTCCCACTCCGCCTCTGGAATTTCCGGGCCGATGGCAAAGTCGAACGCGGTGACGCTTTCGAGGTCGGCGCCGACGGTGCAGGTGTATTGCGCCCTGAACCAGGTACGGCCGCTACGATAGGCGGCCCCGCTGGCGACGAGCGTTGCCTCGGTGGTCGTCGTATCGGCAAACGCCGGGGCGACAATCGCATCGGGGAAGGGCTTTGGACGCGCGATGCGGATCTGCTCAAGTGCTTCAATATTGCAGAGCTGGATGATCCGCTCGTCCGGCGCGAGGGCTGGCAGCGTGGTTCGGACCTGGCGGTTGGCCGGCTCTTTCAGCACGGTTGCTGAATAGAGCGTGGTGGCGTGGATTGTTTGCGGGAAGGGGGCGGTCATCGTTGCACTGGTTTCCGCAGATGAAGCGACGGCAGCGGCCGTGTCTGCAGGTTCCGAGGGGATCGCCGCTGGCTGGACCGGCACCGGAGGCGGCTGAGGCGTTGGCACCTTTGGGCCGGCCACCGCTGCGAACTGCGCTTCGCTGACAATTTCGACGGCGATGCTGCGTGGTGGAACTGGCGACAGTGCCCGCGTTACGGGCCAGGCGATCAACAGTCCCAGCGCCAGCAGATGCAGGCCCATTGAGGCCGGTACCGCACGCCGCCAGTCCCAATCCTGTCGAAGGGCAAGAAGCGCAACCAAGTCGGTCATTCCGGCTACCGCAATTGAGAGCCATTGCTGCCGTCCATTTGCGGCAAATGGATGTACTGCCATACGCAAGCTTGTTGCCCACATCGAGACCCCATAGGCTTCCCCTGCCCAGCCTGCGGAACGCGGCGGGCGAGGGAGAGAGCATGGCGCGGGATTTGACGGGTAAGGTTGCGCTGGTGACGGGCGCCAGTTCGGGGATTGGGCGGGCGATGGCCCTGGCGCTGGCGGCGCACGGGGTGCGCGTGGCGCTGACCGGGCGGTCGGAGGAGCGGCTCGAGGCCGTCGCGGCGCAGATCGGGGACGGGGCGCTGGTTTTGCCGGGGGACCTGACTCAGCCGGAACAGATCGCCGGGGTGGTCGCGGCTGCGACGGCGCATTTCGGGGCGATCGATATTTTGCTGCCCAATGCCGGGCTCTATATTCCGGGGGATATTGCGGACGGCGACCCGAACGCGTGGGATGAGCTTCTGACCGTCAACGTCAACTCGGTGTTCCGGCTGATCCATGCCGTGCTGCCGCAGATGATCGCGCGGCAAGCGGGGGATATTGTTGTTACCTCGTCGGTTTCGGGCCATCAGGCGATCCAGTGGGAGCCGATCTATTCGGCTTCCAAGCACGCCATTCAGTCGTTTGTGCATGGCGTGCGGCGGCAGGTGGCGCGGCACAATATCCGGGTTGGCGCACTGGCACCGGGCGTTGTGCTGAACGAACTCTGGGGGTTCAACGACCCGGCGGTGATCGACCAGAAGGTGGCGGCGCGCGAGGGCTTGCGGTCGGAGGATGTGGCGGAGGCCCTGCTGTTCATGCTGACGCGGCCGGCCAACGTGACCATCCGCGATCTGGTGATATTGCCGCAGAACCAGGATATTTGAGGGGCGGGGCTCTTCGTTCACCTAGAAACGAAAGGCCCCCTCACCCGCCGCTGCGCGGCGACCTCTCCCCCGAAGGGAGAGGTGAACTGGGGCACGATCGCGCCACCTCGTTACCTCTCCCTTTGGGGGAGAGGTCGGCCGAAGGCCGGGTGAGGGGGCCTTGCGCCTCGCCCTAGATCCCCGTGGGCTGCTTTGCACCCCATCCGGTGGCCTTCTCGATAGCGGCGCTGAGCGAGAGCAGGGCGTGTTCGCCGCGCATCGGGCCGACCATCTGGAGGCCGAAGGGCATGCCCTTGTCGGTGAAGCCGCCGGGGGTGACCAGCACCGGATGCCCGGTCATCGTGATGCGGCACGCCATGCGTTGCCAGAGGAAATAGCGCTCGAAACTGGTGCCGTCGATTTCCGCCACCCACTCGACCTCGGCCGGGGGCGCCGAGACCGGGGTCGCGGGGGTGATGAAGACGTCGTAGTTTTCGAGGAGCGCTGCGGTGCGCTTGAAGATCTGCGTGCGCTCGCGGATCGCCCAGGCGAGTTCCTTGGGGTCAGTCGCAGCGCCCTGGCGGATGTTGCGCACATAGTCTGGGCGGAACAACTCGGGGTTGGTGTGCACCAGCGGCGGGGAATCGGTGAAGAACCCGAACATCTCGATCGTTTCCCAGGCGTGGTCGGCGCTTTTGAGGTCGAGTTCGATGTCATCGATGGTGCAGCCGAGGCTGACCAGCGTGGCGCGGGTTTTGGCATAGGCGTCGCGGATTTCCTGCGACACGGGCAGGCCATCGGCATCCTTGCTCCAGGCAATGCGGACCTTGGAGAGGTCGAGATCGGCGAGCTTGAGGAAAGCGGTGGGGTCTGAGTCGATCGCGATCGGATTCTGCGGCGAGGGGCCGGCCATGGCGGCGAGCAGCAGTCCGGCATCGACGGCGGAGCGGGCCATTGGGCCGAGCACCGCATGGGGCGTCCAGCCGTCGCCCAAGGCCTCAAAGACGACGCGGCCGGGCGTGGTGCGGAGACCGACGGTGTTGCAGAACGAGGAGGGGTAACGGATCGAGCCGCCGCTGTCGCTGCCATCGGCGATGGGGACGAGACCAGCCGCCACGGCCGCGCCAGCGCCGCTTGACCCGCCGCCGTGCTTGCTGAGATCCCACGGGTTGCGGGTGATGCCAAAGACCTCATTGAAGGCGAGGGTGCCGACGCCGAGTTCGGGGGTGTTGGACTTAGCGATGACGATGCCGCCCGCCGCCTTGATCTTTTGCACAAACAGCGCATCGCGATCGGCGACCGGATTGGCTTTGCTGGAGCGCGAGCCGAAGCTGGTGGGGAAGCCCTTGACGGCGTTGAGGTCTTTGACGGCGGTGGGAAGGCCGTGAAGGATGCCGACGGCGTCACCTGAGGCCTGAGCTTTGTCAGCCGCTTCCGCGAGCTGCAGCGCCTCGCTTTCGGGCAGCAAAGAGACGAGCGCGTTCAGCTTGGGATTGACCTCCTCGATCCGTGCGAGGAACGCCTTCATCACCTCGACGGCGGAGATCTCGCGCTTGGCGATGCGGGCTGCAAGTTCTGTGGCGGGGAGATAGTAAAGCGGCAGATCGGACATCGGGGAATCCTGGGCAATAGCGTTCGGCGCGGAGCCTAGACCGCAGAGGCGGGAATGACCAAGGGTGGAAAGTGGGCGGCTGGGCAGGTTTGCGCTGGGCGCGCGACTGGACGGGCGGACATATTTCCATCGCGGGTAGAGGAAAGGCCCCCTCGCCCGGCGCTACGCGCCGACCTCTCCCCCAAAAGGGAGAGGTGTGCTGAGGCACGATCGTGCCACCTCGTTACCTCTCCCTTGGGGGAGAGGTCGGCCGAAGGCCGGGTGAGGGGGCCTTCTCGTTCTATCAATCTGCCGGCGGAGTCAGACCTTCTGCCCCGGATGGCCCTAGCTGGCGATGTTGCCGCTGAGGGTGATATTGGGAAACTGCGCGGCGTCAGCAGCAAGATCGGTGGACGTGACTTTGTCCCAGGCGCGACCTGCAATCGGGGTAGTGCTGCCGCTGATCAGATTGTTGCTGACACTGGCTTTGCCGGTTTGGGCCTCGTGCACGGTGCTGACGGCGATGCCGGTGGCGGTGCCGGAGATCGTGTTGGCATTGATGGCAACGTTTGAGAGAAACGGCCCGTTTCCGGCGAGGATGCCGATGCCGGGGACGTTGTCGATGGTATTGGACGCGACCACGGTATCTGCTTCGGCATAGATGCCAACGGGACGGGTGTCCGGATTGACGGCGGAACTGGCGCTGATGTTGCGCACGAGGTTGCCCGAGCACACTGCAAGCCGGCCACCCTGATCGAGGTTGGTGATCGAGATGCCGGTGGCCGCGCCATCGATAATGTTGTTGGCGATCACCGAGCCGGAAAAGGCGAACTCGGAAAAGATCGCGACCTCGCCCGACTTGCGGCAGACATTGCCGGTGACCGAGACGTTTTTGGTGCTGTTGAGGCGCACGGCGCTGAAGGCGCAATCGCTGATCTGGTTGTCAGAAACGATGACATCGTCGCAGCGGTAGACGTTGATGCCGTTGCCGTTCTGACCGTTGCCGCCGTTGGTCCAGCCGATGCCGGAAATGGTATTGCCCGAAACGATCGAACCGTCGTGGCGGCTCTTGCTGCCCCAGATCAGGATGCCGCCGTTTGAGCACGCCATGATGTGGTTGCCGGAAATGTCGAGCCCGCGACTGTCGGTGGAAAAGATCGCCGCGAGGCCATGGTGGGAGAATTCGCAGCCGGCGATGCGGGCGGAAGCTTCGCGCACCACGATGCCGTGTGCGAGCCCGCCCTGAAACGAACACCCCTCGATATCGACGGTGCTGCTGGCTTCGATTTCAACCAGCCCGCTATCGGGCTTATCTGGTCCGCCGGCAGCGGCGAGGAAGCTGAGCCCGGTGAGGCGGACATGGGCGCTGCCAGCGATGCGCAGCACCGCGTGCGCACCCGCCGAGGCGAGGATGGTATCGCCGGGAACGCCTTCGATGGTGAGGTTGCTGGGCACCTGCAGATTGCCCACGAGATAGGTGCCGGGGGGGACAAAGAGTGGGCGCCCGTCGGTGGCGGCCTTGATCAGGGCTTCTTGGAACACGGCGCTCTGGTCATCCGGGCTGTCGGCGACGAGGCCGAGCTTGTTGCCGCCCAACGCCTGCGCCAACACCGGCGCGGCGAGGGGCAGGGCGCCCGCTGCAGCGAGCCCGGCAAGCATCCGGCGGCGGTTCAGGAGCGGCTTCGACATGTATCGAGAGTATGACCAGATGGTTAACACGATATGACTGACAGGCTAGACCCGCCGGGGGCGGCTGTCTCCCGCTTTCATTTGGCACGGTGCCACCCCACGGCTATAGAGGTGGGCACCAATCGAATCCCAAGCGAGGCGTCATGCTCGTTCCTGACAAGATCTATCTGGGTACCAGTTCGCGGCCGGAATACCTGGCGCTGAAATATGGCAACCGCCACGGGCTGATCACCGGTGCGACCGGGACGGGCAAGACCGTGACACTGCAGGCGCTGGCCGAGGGCTTTTCGGCCGCAGGCGTGCCGGTGTTTGCCGCCGACATCAAGGGCGACCTCTCTGGTATTTCGTCGATGGGCGAGATGAAGGACTGGCAGACCAAGCGCGCCGCCGAGATCGGCTTTGACGACTACAAGGCCGACAAGTTCCCGGTGATCTTCTGGGACCTGTTCGGCCGGCAGGGCCACCCGATCCGCACGACGATTTCGGAAATGGGGCCGCTCCTGCTGTCGCGCATCCTGGGGTTGAACGACACCCAGGAAGGCGTGCTCAACATCGCTTTCAAGTATGCCGACGACAACGCGCTGCTGTTGCTCGATTTGAAGGACCTGCGGGCGCTGCTGATCGAGATCGCCAGCAATTCGGACAAGATTTCGACGAGTTACGGCAATGTCGCGACGGCCACCGTGGGCGCCGTTCAGCGGGCGCTGCTGGTGCTCGAACAGCAGGGCGGGGACAATTTCTTCGGCGAGAAGGCACTGACGATCGCTGACCTGATGCGGACGAATGTCGATGGCCGCGGCGTCGTTTCGATCCTCGCGGCGGACGAACTGATGGGCGCGCCGCAGCTTTATTCGACGTTCCTGCTCTGGCTGATGTCGGAACTGTTCGAGGCGCTGCCGGAAGTGGGCGACGTGGACAAGCCCAAGCTGGTGTTCTTCTTTGACGAGGCGCACCTGCTGTTCGATGGCGCGCCAAAGGCACTGGTCGACAAGGTCGAGCAGGTGGTCAAGCTGGTGCGATCGAAGGGCGTCGGCGTCTATTTCATCACCCAGAACCCGGTCGATATTCCCGAGAACGTGTTGGCCCAGCTCTCCAACCGGGTGCAGCACGCGCTGCGCGCCTACACGCCGCGCGAGCAGAAGGCAGTCAAGGTGGCGGCGGAGACGTTCCGGCCCAACCCGGCGTTCTCGACCGAAGAAGTCATCACCCAGCTCGGGATCGGCGAGGCGCTGGTTTCGGTGCTGGAGGACAAGGGCATCCCCTCGATGGTAGGCCGCACGCTGATCCGGCCGCCCTCGGGCAAGGTCGGGCCGATCTCACCCGAAGAGCGCCGTTCGATCATCGCCAATTCGCCGGTGGCCGGCGTCTATGACACCGCTATCGACCGCGACTCGGCCTTCGAGGTGCTGACCGCCAAGACCAAGGCGCGGCAGATGGATGAGGCCAAGGCGGCCGAAGCAGAAGCGGCCGCGAAGCAGGCTGCGGCGCAGGAAAAAGCGGATCGTGCCGCCGCGCCGCGGCGCTCGACCCGGGCTGATCCCATTGAAGCCGCCGTCACCTCGTTCGGCCGCTCCATGGCGACGAGCCTTGGGCGGGCGCTGGTCCGCGGCATCCTGGGAAGCCTGACTCGTGGTCGGTAACCTCCCCGCTGACGGCAGGCCGCTGCTGGCGGTATTTGCCTCCGACAAGGGACCGGGCGATGCCGAACGCGCCTCGATCATGACGCAGGCGGGCACGCTGATGGCGCGCCATGGGGCCCGCATCGTCTGCCTCGTCGATGGTTCGATGGAGACCATCCCGCTGGTCACCAGCGCGCGGGCGGCTGGCGGCGATGTGCTGATCCTTGCCGACGAGGCCTTCCACGCCCCACCGGCGCTGGCTGAGGTGCGGGTCGAACGGATCGAGGACCCCGAAGCGCGAGTGCGGCGGATTGGCGAGATGGCGCAGGCCTTTGTCGGGCTGCCGGGCTCGCTGGCCTCGGTCGCGGGCCTCTATCGTGCCTGGCAACGCGCCGGGGCAGGGGCGAGCAGGAAGCCGGTGATCCTGCTCAACCACCACCGGGCGTTTGAATCGATGCGCGGCTTTGCGGCGGACATCATCAGCCACTCGGTAAGCCATGCTGACCGCATCGTGACGTTTACCGACAATGTCGATGATCTGTGGAACAAGATCGCCTGGTCGCTGAACGTGACGGCCTGACGGGCTCAGTGCGTTGGCAGCGGACGCTCGCGGGTCCAGAGTGGGATGACGTTGCCGTATTGCGAGAAATCGGGGCGCTTGGGCGCAGCGCGTGCGGGCCGGTAGCCGGCGTTCTGCGCGGCGCGGCTGGCTAGCCGGGACTGCACCCGCTCGAGCAGGTATTTCGGGGACATCGGCTTGACGATGACTTCGTCAATGCCCGCCGCGATGCAGAGGTTCTTGGTTGCCGGGGTGACGCTGGACGCGAGCGCGATCACCTGGAAATCATGGCGCTCGATCGCGTCGTCGGCGCGGAGGTCGCGGGCGACCTGATCGGCCGGGGCGTGCACGCTGTCAAAGTCGGTGACAACCAGATCGACCGGCGCGAGCCGCATGTAAATCTGCAGCGCCAGTTCGCTGTCGAACGGTCTGACGCGCAGCGTTGGCACCGAGGCCAGCACCATGCTCAGAATCGAGCTCAGCGCCGGATTGGCGACAAGAACAGCAATGGTGCGCGCGTTGTGAGGCACAGACGGATCCAGTATGGTTAATCAAATGTTAACACTGGATGACGCCGGAGAGAAGAGCCGGCAATTGTGGATGTGGTGCGGAAACTATGTCGCATCACCTCGACGCGACTCTTGCACTATGGGTGAAGCAATGGCTGGGGGCCGCCGCGTGTCGAACGCCGGACAAAATCTGCGGGAAGTGGTGCGCGCGATCTGCGTGCTGGCGCTGCTTTTCCTCAATTTTGGCCACGCACAGACGGGCACCGTCGCCTATTCCGCTGATCTCACACCATATCTGACGACGGCGCTGGCCTCGGCCGATATCTGCCAGGACGCCGCGCCGACCGCCCCAGAGGAGCACCATGCTCCCTGCCATGCCTGCCGGATCGGAGCCGGCGCCGACTTGCCGCCCGCGCCATGCACAAACGTGCCGGCGTTTGTCGAGATCGAACGCACCGCCTACGCAGAACCGCTGCAGCCGGTCGTTGTCGGGGCCTATCCCCGCATCCTCGGGGCACAGGCCCCGCCCGTCGCCTGATCCCGAGTTCTTCGAACCGCCCGGCGTGAGCCGGGTCCAGGAACAAGACCGGCTATGCGGACAGAGTTCCGTCTTGCTGGTCAAGGACGACATCCCCACGAGCAATCTGATTGGCGCGGCGCTAGCCGCAGTGAGGCCAATCGCCTGCTTTCACCGGATGGCTGATCATCGCCGGATAGCCGGCAAGACAAGGAAAATACTATGCTGAACAAGACCCTGCTGGGCGCTGCGCTGGTGCTGCTGAGTGCAACCTCCGCCTTCGCCCATATTTCGCTGGAAACGCCCGAGGCGCCGGCCGGCTCGACCTATAAGGCGGTGCTGCGGGTGCCGCACGGCTGCGATGGCAATGCCACGACGTCGATCCGCGTGCAGATCCCTGAAGGCGTGATCAGCGTCAAGCCGCAGCCCAAGGCTGGCTGGACGCTGGCAACGACCAAGGGCGCCTATGCCAAGACGTATGACTACTACGGGACACCGCTCGCCGAAGGCGTCAAGGAGATCACGTGGTCGGGCGGCAACCTGCCGGATGAGTTCTACGACGAGTTCGTCTTCCGCGGCACGCTCGCGGGCGTCGAGGCGGGCAAGCCGATCTACTTTCCGGTGATCCAGACCTGCACAACCGGCGAGGAAGCCTGGATCGAGATCCCGGTGGAAGGCCAGCCGGCGCCCGAGCTGCCGGCGCCCGGCCTCAACATCATTGAAGCAACCGACGGTCACCACTAAGCCGGATGCCACGGGGCGTCGCTAACAGGCGGCGCCCCAAACTTGAGGTTGAAATGCGATTGGTCCTGAAGGCCGCCGTCTGCTTGCTGGTCTGGCTCGTCCTCAACGGGGCGGCGCTGGCGCATGCCTCGCTGATCAGCGCTAGCCCGGCGCAGAACACGGTGCTGGCCAATGCACCTACGCAGTTCGTGCTGACCTTCAACGAACCAGTGTCGCCGCTGGCGCTGACGCTGGTGGCGCCTGATGGCAGCAAGACCACGCTGGCAGAGTTCAAGCTGGTCGACAGCGCCATCGAGGTGGCAGTGCCAGCGGGGATTGGCAACGGCACGTTCGCTTTGAGTTACCGGGTGATCTCGACCGATGGCCATCCGGTGGCTGGGTCGGTGATCTTTTCGGTTGGCGCGCCGAGCCGTGGGGCCGCGGGGGCGGATCAGGCAGTGGACTGGGTGTTGCGGACCGCGATATGGGCCGTTCGCGTGCTGGTCTATCTCGGGTTGTTTTTCGGGGTCGGCAGCGTTGCGTTCCGGCGCTGGATGCAGCCGGAGGGGATCGACGCACAACGGCCCGGGCGGGTCGCGCTTGCGGGCGGGCTGGTGGCGGCGCCGCTGGCGGTTGGGCTGCAAGGGCTCGATGCGCTGGGGCTGCCGCTTGCTGCGATAGTGGATCCAAGCGTTTGGGCGATTGGCTTTTCGACCAGCCTTGGCCCGGCGATGACGATCGGATTTGTGGCGATGGCCCTCGCAGCATTGGCGGAATGGCGGGGCGGCGGCATCGGACGGGTGCTGGCTCTCGTGGCGCTGATAGGTGTGGGCGTGGCGCTGGCGGTGACGGGACATGCTGGGGCGGCCGAGCCGCAATGGCTGACGCGGCCGGCGGTTTTCGTGCATGCGGTAGGGATTGCGACATGGGCCGGCGCGCTGCTGCCGCTGTTTGCCGCGCTGCATGGACCGGTGCCCGATGTGGCTGCGCTGCGGCGGTTTTCGCGCTGGATCCCGGTCGCTCTGCTGCCGCTCATCGTGGCGGGTGCGGTGCTGGCGGTGATCCAGGTGGGCCGTCCAAGCGCGCTGATCGAGACCGCCTATGGGCAGGTGCTACTGGCAAAGCTCGTGCTGCTGGCGGGGGTGTTCGCGCTTGCAGTTTACAACCGCCTTCGGCTGACCGGGCCGGTGCTGGCTGGCGATGCCGTTGCGACGCGGCGGCTGGTGCGGACGATTGCCGTGGAGGCGGTTCTGATCGTGCTGGTGTTGTCCGTTGCCGCGCTCTGGCGCTTCACGCCGCCACCGCGCGCACTGGCCTTGGTGGAAGCTGCGCCGCTGTCGCTGCATATCCATACCGATGCCGCCATGGGCGAGGTGACGTTCGCCTCGGGCGCGACGGGGGAAACGTCGGCCGACATCGTGCTGATGACTGGGGATTTCGGTCCGCTGGAGGCCAAGGCGCTGACACTGGTGGCGAGCAACCCGGCGGCGGGGATAGAAGAGGTGAAGTATCCGGCGGTCAAACAGGATGACGGCAGCTGGCGGGTGGCGCCGCTGCAGATTCCCGTGCCGGGCACCTGGACCATCCGGCTGGATATCAGGGTATCGGACTTCGTGATGACGCGGATTGCCGATGACGTGGTGTTTTCGAACTAGGCAGTCAAGTTGCCCGTGAACCAGCTCTCTCAGTCGGGCTCCCTCCCCTTGACGGGGAGGGATGGGGTGGGGTGTGCGGAGCCGGTGAACAGGCTGGCAGGGCGCGGGCTCCTCCACCCCCACCCTTAATCCCTCCCCGCAAGGGGGAGGGAGATGACTGCGGAGCCGGTGGCAACCATATGAAAAGGCCCGCCTGCTGGTGCAGACGGGCCGGAAACTGATGCTGTGAGGCGAGCCTTACTTGGCTTCGTCGAACAGGAACTCGACGTGTTCCCAGTTCACCAGGTTGTCGAACCAGGCTTCGAGGTATTTCGGGCGCGCGTTGCGGTAGTCGATGTAATAGGAGTGTTCCCAGACGTCGACGCCGAGCAGCGGCTTGGCGTTGCCGTGAACCAGCGGCGACTCGCCATTGGCGGTCTTGGTGACCTGGAGCTTGCCATCCTTGAGGCTGAGCCAGGCCCAGCCCGAACCGAACTGGGTGGTGCCGGCGGCAATGAAATCGGCGCGGAACTTGTCGAAACCGCCGAGATCGGACTCGATCGCCTTGAGGAGCGCTGCCGGGACCTTCGAGGCACCGCCACCGCCATTGGGCTTCATCCAGTTCCAGAAGTGCACGTGGTTGTAGTGCTGGCCGAGGTTGTTGAAGAGGCCCGGATCCTTGCCGAACACTTCCTTGACCTGGTCCTCAAGCGGCAGCACGTCGAGACCCTTGCCCTCGGCGAGCTTGGTCGCGTTGGTGACATAAGCCTGATGGTGCTTGTCGTGGTGGAACTCGAGGGTTTCCTTGCTCATGTACGGCCCGAGGGCATCGTAGGCATAGGGCAGGGGGGGAAGTTCGTAAGCCATTGTATAAGCCTTCCTGAAGGATGGAGAAAAGTCGGCAGCTGCGCTGGATTGGATATAGGCGTTTTGGCGTTGCGCGCCAACACCGGCTTTAGGTCGATTATGCCTTTCCTACGCAGCTCAGCGCAAAGGCATAGCTCAGGGCTGTCTCCTTGAGCTGGTCGAAGCGTCCGGACGCGCCGCCATGCCCCGCTTCCATGTGCGTCTTCAAATACAACGGGTTATGGTCAGTCTTGGTTGCACGGAGCTTGGCTACCCACTTGGCGGGTTCCCAATAGGTGACGCGCGGATCGGTGAGCCCCGCAAGGGCGAAGATCGGCGGGTAGGACTTAGCAGCAACCTGCTCATAGGGGGCGTAGGACGCGATGCGGTCGTAATCGGCGCGGCTCTCGATCGGGTTGCCCCATTCAGGCCATTCCGGCGGGGTGAGCGGCAGCGTGTCGTCGAGCATGGTGTTAAGCACATCGACGAAAGGGACTTCGGCGATGATGCCCGCCCAGAGCTCGGGGCGCATGTTGGCGATGGCGCCCATCAACAGCCCGCCGGCCGAGCCGCCTTCGGCCACGATCTTGTCGGGTGCGGCAAAGCCCTGGGCGACGAGGGTTTCAGCGGCGGCGATGAAATCGGTGAAGGTGTTGGTCTTGAACTCGCGGCGACCCTCTTTGTACCAGCCATAGCCCTTGTCCATGCCGCCGCGGACGTGGGCGGTCGCATAAACGAAGCCGCGATCGACCAGTGAGAGTTTCGAGACGGAGAAGCTCGCCGGCATCGCCATGCCATAGGCGCCATAGCCATAGAGGAGCGCCGGAGCCGTGCCATCGAGGGCGAGGCCCTTGCGGTAGAGCAGCGTCACCGGCACTTCGGCCCCATCGGAGGCCTTGGCGAAGATGCGCCGGGTCTCGTAATCCGCCGGATCGTGGCCGGAGGGGACCACCTGCTCCTTGAGAAGCGTGCGCTCGCCGGTGACGAGGTCGAGGTCATACGTCCGCGACGGTGTGGTGGGCGAGGCATAGGTGAAGCGGATGGTGGTGGTGTCGAACTCGAACCCCGCCGACACGCCGAGCGAGTAGGCCTCCTCGTCGAACTTCACCGTCCACTCTTCCTGCCCCTCACCCGCCCCCTCGGGGGGCACCCTCTCCCCGGAGGAGCGGGGGGACAGCGGGCGCACCACGATGCGCGGCAGGCCATCGATCCGTTCGAGGCGGACGAGGTGGTGGCTCAGAAGGATCATGTCGAGGATCAGCACGCCTGGCTGATGCGGGACGAGGTCGACCCAGTTCTTCGGATCAGGGTCCGCGACGGGCGCGGTGACGATCTTGAAGTCCTCGGCGTCGTCGGCATTGGTGAGGATGTAGAAGGTGTCGCCGCGATCCTCGATGTCGTACTCGCGATCGGTCTGGCGCGGCGCGATGCAGCGCGGCGGGCCGCCGGTATGGGTGTCGATCACCCAGATCTCGGAGGTCTGGTGGTCGTGCGCGTCGATGACGATGTAGCGGCGCGACAGCGTTTCGTCGACACCGACGAAAAAGCCAGAATCCTTTTCCTCGTAGATCAGTTCGTCATCGGCCTGCGGCGTGCCCATCACGTGGCGGCGGACGCGATAGGGGCGGTGGTTGTCGTCATACTCGGAATAGTAGATGGCGCTGGAATCGGGGGACCAGACGCCGCCGCCGGCGATGTCTTCGAGCACCTCGCCGGTATCCTTGCCGGTCGAAAGATCGCGGATGTTGAGGGTGTAGAACTCCGAGCCCTGCCGGTCGGCGCTCCAGGCGAGGAGGCGGTGCGACGGGTCGTGGTCGCCGCCGCCAAAGCCGAAATAGCCCTCGCCGGCCTCGATATTGCAGTCGAGGAGGATTTCCTCGGGCCCGCCATTGCGCGGGGTGCGGACGAGGATGGGGTATTGCTTCCCCTCTTCCATCCGCGAGTTATAGGCGAACGGGCCATCTTCCGAGGCGATGCCGCTGTCATCCTCTTTGATGCGGCCGCGGATCTCGCGATAGATCGTCTCCTTCAGCGCCTCGTGGCCGGCCTCGAAGCGCTCCGCGAAATAGGCGTTCTCAGCCTCGAGATAGGCGCGGATATCGGCGGGCAACGCCGACGGCTCCTGCATCACCTCCTGCCAGTTGTCCGCGCGGAGCCAGTGATAAGGATCCTGCCGCGTGATGCCGTGATCGGTAACGGCATGCGGACGGCGTTCGGCGACGGGTTGTGTGGGCATGGGGGGTCTCGGTGACTTGGTTGCGTCTATATCCGCTTCCACTCCTGCGGCTACAAGTGGGCATGCTTGAAGTGAGGCCGGAACTGACATACCTTTAACGTAATTCGGGGGCAGGGATGGGTGATGAAACATGGACCGTGGTGTTTCATCCGGACTTCGTGGCGGAGTTTCGGGCGCTCGACGACTCGGTGAAGGTCGCGCTTGGTGCCTTGCTGGACAAGTTGCGTGACCACGGCCCGGCACTTCCGCGTCCCTTCGCCGATACGCTGAAGGGCTCGCGCTACGTCAATATGAAGGAATTGCGCTTTGGGCTCGATGATGACTGGTATCGCTTCGCCTTTGCTTTCGATCCAAAGCAGAAAGCCGTGGTCCTATGTGGCGGAGGCAAGGGAGGAATGAGTCAGACAAGGTTTTACGATGCGCTGATTGCCAAAGCGGATCGGCGGTTTGAGCGCTGGATTGAGGGAGTTTGATAGTGATGAAGGGTGCCAAGACATGGGAAGAGATACGCGCCGAGCTGCCGCAGGAGCTTCAAGATAAGATCACTGAGGGCGCCAAAGAGCTTGGCAAGACCATCCGCTTGCAGGAAATTCGTGAGCTGGCAGCAAAGAAGCAAGCGGAGGTGGAGGGGATGACCCAGGCGGGCGTGTCGCGGCTTGAGGGGCGGAAAGACTGGCTGGTCTCATCGCTCAACACCTACGTCCGCGGGCTTGGCGGAACGCTGAAACTGGTCGCTACGCTGCCGGATGTCGGAGACGTCGAGCTTGCCATTGGTCCCAACGGCAAGCTCGTCAAACAAAAAGCGCCGGCGAGGCGAAAGACCAAGCCGGCAGCCTAGATCAGGCCTTCGGCTCGAACTTCAGCGCCGTGCCGTTCATGCAGTAGCGCTCACCGGTGGGGTTGGGGCCGTCGGGGAAGACGTGGCCGAGGTGGGCGCCGCAATTGGCGCAGTGGGCTTCGGTGCGGACCATACCGTGGCTCTTGTCAGTGGTTTCACCGACGGCGCCATCGAGCGGCTTGAAAAAGCTCGGCCAGCCGGAACCGGACTCGTATTTGGTGGTGGCCGGGAACAGCGGGGCGTTGCAGGCGGCGCAGTAGTAAGTGCCGTCGCGCTTTTCGGTGTTGTACAGGTGCGACCAGGCGCGCTCGGTACCGTGTTCGCGAGCGATCTGGTAGAGTTCGGGGGTGAGTTCGGCGCGCCACTCGGCGTCGGACTTTGCAACCTTGAACGTTTCGGTCATGGAATTCCTCCGTTACGGCGCGAGATATAAGCATCGGGCTGCGGCTCTGCCACTCATGCGCTGCTCACAAAGCTGTGGCTATTGGGCCGGTTATACCCCGGGTGCTAAAGTGAGAGGCTAAGGTCGTCCAGTCGAATCCTGAGGCTGCCTTGCCCGTAACGCCAGAAACCATCGTCGCGCTGGCCGTGCTGCTGCCGTTTGTTGCGGCAGTGATGGCTCCGCTATTGCGGCGGGTGATGGGGGGATTTGCCGGCTGGGTTCTGGCGCTAGCGCCGGCCGTCGCCTTTGCGGGACTATGGACGTTGCTGCCGCAGATTGCGGCTGGCGGAAAGATCCCCGTGAGCTTTGCCTGGGCGCCGAGCTGGGGGCTGAACCTCAGTTTCATGATTGATGGGCTGAGCCTCACCTTTGCGCTGACCATTGCGGCGGTGGGGGCGCTGATCGTGCTCTACGCGGGCGCCTATCTCAAATCCGACCCGCATCAGGGGCGGTTTCTGTCGTTCCTGCTGATGTTCATGGGCGCGATGCAGGGGCTGGTGCTGGCCGATAGCCTGGTGGCGCTTTACCTCTTCTGGGAACTCACCTCGGTCACATCGTTCCTGTTGATCGGGTTCGATCACAGCCGGCAATCGGCGCGCCGCGCCGCGATCCAGGCGCTTGTGGTGACGGGGATTGGCGGGCTGGCGCTGCTGGCTGCGGGCGTGCTGATCCATGCGCTGGCCGGAATTTGGGAACTGAGTGCGGTCACGGCTGATCTGCGGAGCGGGGCAATGTATCCGCTGCTGGTTGGTCTGGTGCTGCTGGCGGCGTTCACCAAATCGGCGCAGCTGCCGTTCCACTTCTGGCTCCCCAACGCCATGGAGGCGCCGACGCCGGTGTCGGCGTATCTGCATTCAGCGACCATGGTGCAGGGCGGGGTGTATCTGGTGGCGCGGATGACGCCGCTGCTGGGCGGGTCCGCGATCTGGAACCTGACGCTGATGGTGTTCGGCGGAGCGACGCTGCTCTGGGGGGCGTTGGCAGCGCTGCGGCAGACGGATTTGAAACAGATCCTCGCGCAATCGACCATCGCTTCGCTCGGGCTGCTGATGCTGCTGCTGGGCGTGGGGACCGAGTTGGCGCTGACCGGTGCGGTGCTCTATTTCCTTGCCCATGCCGCCTACAAGGCGGCGTTGTTCCTGATCGCCGGGGCGATCGACCACGGCACCGGGACGCGCGACATCACCGAACTGGGCGGCCTGCGCGACAAGCTGACGGTGAGCTTTATCGGCACGATCATGGCGTCGGCGGGCATGATCGGGCTACCGCCACTGCTGGCGTTTTATGCCAAGGAAGAGATCTATGCAGCTGTGGCGACGGGCGATCTCGCCTCGCTCGTTGCGCTGGCGGTGCTGGTGATCGGCAATGTGCTGCTGGCGGTGGCGGGAATTGCGGTGCTGGTCCGGCCGTTCATGGGGGCGCTGATCCCCACGCCGATGGTGCCGCACGAGGCGCCGCCGGCTATGCTGGTGGGGCCGCTGGTGTTAGGCGTGCTTGGGATCGGGCTCGGCATCTTTCCCAAATGGGCAGGTGAATTTCTGGCGGCTCCCGCTGTATCGGCGATCTCGGGGCACGCGGCTGAGACTCACCTTGGCGCGCCGATAGACTTTCTCGGCGTGGTGTTCTGGCTCTCGGTGCTGACCTGGGCGCTGGCGATTGCGCTCTATGCCCGTTTCGACTGGGTACGGCTGGCGATGGGACGACTGGCTGCGCGAGTGGGCTGGAGCTTTGACGAGGGGTTCGACGCGGCCTATTTCGGGCTGGTGCGGCTGGCGGCGCTGGTGACGCGGCTGCTGCACCATGGGCGACTCGAACTCTACCTGCTGGTGGTCTTTGTGTTGCTGGCGGTGGCGGTGATCGTGCCGCTGTGGCTGCTCGGCGGCCTGCCCTGGATGCCGGCCTGGCCAGATCTGAAGTTCTACGAGTGGGGGGTGATTGCCATGGCGGCGGCGGGCGCGATGACCGTAGTCTTTGCCCAGACCCGGCTGTTCGCGATCCTTGCGCTTGGCATCCAGGGGCTGGCGATTGCCATTCTCTACATGCTGTTCGGCGCGCCGGATTTAAGCTTCACCCAGTTCATGGTGGAAATCCTCTCTGTGGTGATCCTGGCGCTGGTGATGACGCGCCTGCGGCTTGATGCGCGGGACAAGCGGCCGCTGGAGGACTGGCTGCGCGATGGCGGCGTGGCGCTGGTCGCCGGGCTGTCGATTGCGACGCTGCTGTTCGCGGTGCTTGAGGGGCCGCTCGACACGCGCCTCAGCGATTTCTTCAACGCGCAGTCGGGCCCGATCGCGCATGGGCACAATGTCGTCAACGTCATTCTGGTGGACTTCCGCGGGCTGGATACGCTGGGCGAGATCGCCGTCGTGATGACGGCTGGGATTGCCGTGCTGGCGCTGATCCGTGGGGCGCGGAAGCCGGCGCCCGTCGCTCCGGCCGAGCCTGAAGTTCCGACGAGGCCGAAGCGGCGGCGGAAGGCAGCAGCATGAACGCGCTGATCTTCCGCACCATCGCGCCGCTGTTGTGTGTCGTCATGCTGGTGTTCTCCGTGTTTGTGCTGCTGCGCGGACACAATGAGCCGGGTGGTGGCTTCATCGGCGGGCTGATCGCCGCTTCGGCGCTGGCGATCTACGGCATGGCATGCGGGCCGTCGGCGGCGCGTGCGGCGTTGAAGGTCGATCCGTTGGCACTGGCCGGCGGCGGACTGCTGCTGGCGGCTGGGGCAGGGCTGTTGTCGCTGCTGTTCGGGGTGCCGTTCCTCACGGGACTCTGGTCGGAGTTCACCATCGGCGACGCCAAGGTGACGATCTCGACCCCGATGGTGTTCGACATCGGGGTGTATCTCGTCGTCTTCGGCGCCATCTCCGCGATGATCCTTGGCCTTGAAGACGAGGGGGACGCGTAATGGACCACGCTGTTGCCGCGCTCTCGGGACTGTTTTTCACGGCGGCGATCTATCTGCTGCTGTCGCGCTCGCTGATCCGCATGCTGCTGGGGCTGACGCTGCTGGGCAATGCTGTCAACCTGCTGATCCTCGTCGCCGGGCGCCTCACTCGCTTTACGCCACCGATCGCGCTCAATGGGGCGGAGGCGCCGCTCGCGGATGCGGCCAACCCGCTGCCGCAGGCGCTGATCCTCACCGCCATCGTCATCGGGTTCGCGATGTTCAGCTTTTTGCTGGTGCTCGGCTATCGCGCCTACCAGGCGCTGGATGCCGACAATACCGACCACATGCGGGTGGCCGAACCACGAGGCGGGCCGCGACCGCCGATGAGCTATTGATGGACGCGATCCAGCAGACGGCCCCGACCTATGCGAGCGACTGGGTGGTGATCCTGCCGGTCGTGCTGGCGCTTGCCGGTGCGGCAACGCTTCTGGCGCTGCGCTCGGCGCGCGACCTGCAGTTCGCCTTTGCCCTGCTGGTGGTGGCGGTGGTTGGGTGCTGCGACGTGGGGCTGCTGCTGCGGGTGGTTGAAATCGGTCCGGTGTCGATGACCATGGGCCGCTGGCTGCCGCCATTTGGCATCAGCTTCACCGCCGATATCGTTGCGGCGGTGTTCGCGCTGGCGGCGGCGGTAGCGACGTTGCTGCTGCTGGTATATCTGCGCGCCGATATGCCCGACCGGGCGCGGCAGGACGGCATTTATCCGCTGATCCTGCTGCTGCTTGCTGGCGTCTCCGGCTCGTTCCTCACGGGCGACCTGTTCAACCTCTATGTCTGGTTCGAGGTAATGCTGATTGCCAGCTTCGGGCTGATGGTGCTGGGCGGGCGCAATCTGCAGATCGACGCCACGGTGAAGTATGGCTTCCTCAACTTCCTTGCGACGACGATTTTTCTCATCAGCCTGGGACTGATTTACGGGCTGACCGGCACCTTGAACATGGCCGACGTCCTCGCTCGTGCGCCGCTGGCGAACCCGGCGGCAATGGCGTCGGTGGCAGCCCTGCTGCTGCTGGCGTTCGGCATGAAAGCGGCAGCGTTTCCGGTCAATGCCTGGCTGCCCGCCTCGTACCACGCGCCACCGGCGGCCATCTCGGCGCTCTTGGCGGGGCTGCTCACCAAGGTGGGGGTCTATGCCCTGCTGCGATGTCTGGTGATGCTGTTGCCTGCATCGCGGACGGTGCTCGAACCGGTCCTGGCGATTGTGGCGTTAGCAACGCTGATCCTCGGACCGCTTGGCGCCATTGCCGAGACCAATCTCAGGCGCGCGCTGGGCTTTCTGGTGATTGGCGGTATCGGGGCGGTGATGGCGGGCATCGCGCTGCCCAACCCGGCCGGCCTCGCGGGCGCCGCGATCTATGTGCTGCATGCCATGCTGACGATCGCGGGGCTTTATATGCTTGCCGGGCTGATCGAGGCTGTGACCGGCGAGACCGATACGCGGCGGATGGGCGGGCTTTATGCGACCGAGCCGCTGCTCGGTGCGCTGTTCGTGGTGCTGATGCTGGCGGTGGCGGGCGTGCCGCCGTTCCTTGGCTTCTGGCCCAAACTGCTGCTGATCGAGGGCGGGATTGGCCAATGGCAGGCGAGAGGCGACGGCTGGGCGCTGGCGCTGTGGCTGGCTGTGCTCGGCAATGCGCTGCTCTCGCTGGTTGCCGTCACGCGCCTCTGGGCACACGTTTTCTGGCGCAATGGCGCTGAGGGGGCGGCATCAGAGGGCGTCAATCCGGGGCTGCGGCGGCTGTTTGGGCCGCCGCTTTTGCTGCGGCTGGGGCCGGCAGTGGTTTTGACGCTGATCGTGGCACTGGCCGGATTGTTCCCTGATCCGCTGCTGGAATTCGGCCGCCGTGCTGCCAATGCGCTGATGTCGCCGGCCGACTATGTCAGTGCGACCGGTCTTCAGGGGCAGGCGCCATGAACCTTGCGCTCCTGACCCTGTTATTGGCGCTTGGCTGGTCGGCGGCGACGGGCAGTTTTTCGCTGCCATCTCTGCTGTTTGGCGGACTGGTGGGGGCGCTTTGCCTCTTCGTGATCCGCGCCCAGGTCGCAAGCCCGACGCTGTTGCCGCGCGCCCGCCGCATCCTCGCGCTCGCGGCGCTGTTTGTGCGCGAGCTGGTGATGAGTGAACTGCGCGTGGCCAGGATGGTCTTGCGTCCGGACATGAAGGCGCACCTCCACCCCGCCATAATCGCGTTTCCGCTGTCGGTGAAAAGCGACGCTGAGATCACGCTGCTTGCCAATCTGATTACGCTGACGCCGGGGACGCTGAGCCTCGATGTCAGTGACGATCGGCAGTTCCTGTTCATCCACGCTATCGATGTCGTCGATCGCGAGGCGTTCATTCGGGATTTGAAGGACGGGTTCGAACGGCGCGTGCTGGAGGTGTTCCGATGAGCGGGGCGGAGACGCTGCACTTCGCGGCCCAGACTGCCATCGGCCTGCTGCTGGTGGCGCTGTTTCTGGCGGTGATCGGGCTGGTGCGCGGGCCGACTTTGGCGGACCGGATCCTGGCGCTCGACCTGATGACGACGCTGGCGGTGGGATTGATTGCGGCGATCACAGTATTGACTGGATTTGCGCTCTATATCGATGTCGCCATCGCTGTTTCGCTTGCTGGTTTTTTATCGACGGTGGCGCTGGCGCGGTATCTGCTGAGTCGCGGCAACCAATCCAAGGACGACGACAAGTGATCGCAGATTTATTGCTCCATGTTGCCGCACTGGTTCTGCTGATCGGTGCGATAATGGGTGTTTTGGCAGCTGTTGGTATCTTGCGGCTGCCTGATCTCTACACGCGACTCCATGCCGCATCGCTGGCTGGGGCCGGTGGGGCAGGGCTGATTGTGCTAGTTGTGGCAATGACTTCAGGCAACGGGGCGGTTACGATGCGGGCTTTGCTGGGAATTGTCTTCCTGCTGCTCAGCACGCCGGTTTCCGCCCACTTGCTTGCCCGTGCGGCTCGCCGCAGCGGTCTGGAACCGGTGCAGCAGACGAATATTGATCTGCCCGCAAAACAGATATAGTATGATTTCTGGTTATACTCAGAAACAAAAGTCTTATACGCATTTGCCTGCTAAGCAGTTGCCAGTTTCAGCAAAGACCCATAGATAGTCAATCAAGGGCATGAGGCTCCCCCTCCCATCCCCTTCAAAGCATTGTAAAGGACCCTAAATGACCGATCATTCGGGTGGCGTGAGCGCCACTGACAACGATCTCATCGACCTCAGCGCTGATATTGTCTGCGCCTATGTCAGTCACAACGCGCTGAGCGTCACCGATCTGCCTAAGCTGATCGCCGACGTACATCTGGCGCTGAAGAGCCTGCACACCCCCGTGGCAGTGGTTGTCGAAGAAGAGCTCAAGCCCGCCGTTCCGGTGCGCAAGTCCGTGGCTCCCGATTTCATCATCTGCCTCGAAGACGGCAAGAAGTTCAAATCGCTGAAGCGCCACCTGCGCACGCACTACAACCTGTCGCCCGAGGAATATCGCGAGAAGTGGGGCCTGCTGTCGGACTACCCGATGGTCGCCCCGAACTATTCGGCGACCCGCTCGCGCCTCGCCAAGGACAATGGCCTGGGCCGCAAGGCCGCCTGATCGGCCCTGCCCGAAACTGACAAACGGCCGTCCCCTGGGGCGGCCGTTTTGCGTTTTGGCGGTTGCTCTTGCCAGCCCCAGGAACCGCATTCATCCGGATTGCGCAGGAGGCGGTCGCGGCGCCAACGTGTGCGCAGCCTCGAAGCGCCCGGGCAGTATCGTGGGTCTTGGGTCCTAGCAAGTCGTTCTTCGAGCCATAAATGCGGCGGGCCAGGGATTTTCTGACGACGAATTCGCGTTGTCATTGATGGAGTTGACCCTACTTATCCCCGCGCCCTCCATTGCCGGTTATAGGAATAGTATCCTATAATCGGAGATGGCCATGTTTGACACAGCATTTGAGGGGCGGCGGACGCCCGTAGTGGGTTTGGGGCGCTCGACATCGGTAGTGATGTTCGAGCCGCCGGCGCCTGACCAGATGGCGCAACGCCTGCTGCAACTGGTGGCGCTTGCGCGTGGGGTGCAGCCATCGCAACTGGTGCACCGGGCGCGCTGCCGCTCGCGGGTGGCGGTGGCGCGGCAGTTGGCGATGTACCTGATGCATGTGGCGCTGGGCTGGCAGTACGCGGAGGTCGGCCAGTTCTTTGGCCGGGACCGCACCACGGTTTCGCACGCCTGTGCGGTGATCGAGGATATGCGCGAGGCACCCGGATTTGACGCTGAGGTCGAGCAGCTCGAAACGCTGATCGAGGCGCTGGCTACAATGCCGGGTCAACGCCATGGGTAAGCGCGCGATACGTTTTGTCCGCTGCCTTCTGCCGGATGGCGCAGCGAGTATGACCGGGTCCAGCTACGTCGCCTCCCGCGACGGACGGCAGGTGACGCTGCCGGTGGCGGAGGTGCGCGAGCTCATTGCCTCCGGTGTGCTGGACGGAGACGCTCGCACCTGCCGGGCCCGCCCCGAGGCGGCGCAATGGCTGAAGCGCGCCATGCTGGATGCCGACGCCTTTGCCGCGCAGCACCGGATTGCGGCGCCTGGACCAGAGGCAAGCACAGTCAACCTCGCCGAAAGCCCGCTGGCCCGCCTGGCATTTGCCACGGCCGGTGAAAGCGAAGCGTTTCTCAGCCCGCATCAGGTGGAGGCAGGGGAGCGGGTGCGGCGGCTGGCGGAACGAGCGCGGCTGCAGCCCCGGCTGACCATGAGCTACTCGGCCGCCCATGTGGCGACCAAAGGTGCTGGCCATGCTGCAGAGATCGGCGACCTCGCGGCCGATGCCAAAAGGCAGCTGGCAGAGATCCACGACGTGCTGCCGCGTGACTGCGCCGGGGTGGTGATGGATGTGTGCGGCCTGCTCAAGGGCCTGCAACTGGTGGAGGCTGAACGCGGCTGGCCGCGCCGCAGCGCCAAGCTGGTGCTGCGGATCGGGCTCGACCGGCTGGCGGAGGTCTGGGGAATCGGGGCGGTCGCAGTGGGGAGCGAGAGCCGAAGGGCGCGCAAGTGGATGGCGGGGGACCGGTTGCCGCTGTGAACGCTCAGGCGGCCGTCAGCGCCTTGGCCTCGCCGCGGATGCGGGTGACCATGGCAGCGAGGCCGTTGGAGCGCTGCTGTGTCAGGTGTTCGCGGAGCCCCAGCTCGTCGAAGAGCGCGATCGCATCGACATCTGCAACTTCCGCCGGGGGGCGGCCGGAGTAGAGGGCAACCAGCACTGCAACCAGCCCGCGCACGATCAGCGCATCGGACTCGCCGCGATAGCTGAGGAGTTCACCCGCGCGTTCCGACACCAGCCAGACCTGCGAGACGCAGCCATTGACCTTGGTGGCGCTGTTCTTTTCCGTCTCGGCCAGCGGCGGAAGCGCCTGCCCGAGCTCGATCAGATAGCGGTACCGGTCCTCCCAATCGTCAAGATAGGAGAAGTTTTCGGCGATGTCCTGGAAGGCCTGGGGGTGTGTCATGCCGCACTAGATAGTGCATTGGGCGTGCTGAAAGAAGCCAGTGCGCCAATCTGTCAGCCCGGTTGCGAGAATTTGGTGGGGCTGAGGAACGAACTCGCGATATTGGCGACGATGAGCCCATCCGCCTCAGACGCAGCGCGGGCCGTCAGCCACTCGGGATCGGAGACAAAGCCCGCCCACTTGGTCTCGCGTTCGGCCAATGAGTCCCAGCGCAGGAAATAGGTGAGGTCGTTGCTGGAGGGGCCGATGGCTGTGGTCCAGAACCCGGCCTGGCGAATGCCATGGCGGTCCCAGATCCTGAGGGTGTGCTCCTCAAAGCGCTTGAGCAGCGCCGGCATGCGGCCGGGCAGGCAGGTGTAAACGCGCAACTCGTAGATCATGGTATCCCCTCGCTAAACCAGAGGGTTGCACCATGCGGCGAGGGGTTTGGCAACCGGTCCAAAAGTTGAGCGCGCAAGGTTCTGCGCTCCAAAGTATTGCGCGCAAAAGCAAACCGCACGTGCGGGGCAGCGCACGTGCGGCTTAGGGCCAAGGGTCGGGTTGGAGTCGCGTCGGGGGAAGTGACACCGACCCCTGGCTTAACCCATCCGGTCTGGTCTCGGTCGGGGGAGCGGGACCAGAATGCTCGACGAATCCTGCATGGGGTTGTCAACGGATGGGGTTAGAGAGCCGGCGGTAAGGACTTGGAGGAGACCCTTGCCCCCGGCGCATTTGAGATCTGTGCACGGCGTTTCGAGGATTTCGCTGACGATGGCCCTCTGGCCGGCCGCAGCCGCCTCGGCGGCATAGCCGCTGACGGTGGCGCCCAGGTCGACATGCCGCGGCGCCATCAGAACGAAGGCAACCGTTAGCCAGAATGCTGACCGCAAGAGAAACATATTAAGCCCGAAGCTCCTCCGGAACGGCCCCTCGCCGCCCCGTCATAGCTCAACCCTAGGCCGGCCCCATTAAGTGGCTTTTCGAGATTTCGATAAAATTTGAGACGAATGCCAGCGGATTGGCGCGAGGCGAATGGCGCCAGAGGCCCGGACTGTGGCGCAATGGGGGCAAACCGTGCTGCGAGGGCAAGGAAGCGTTTACGCTATGCGGAGAAAGGCACCCCTTTGCAGGGTGGATAGCGGGGAGATCGGGGGTCGGGACGCTTCCCCTTAAACCTGTCTTAGGCGTTGCAGTGGGAGTTTGGCTCAACAAGAAGACGGGCGTCCAGTAGTGAGTTTGAGTAATGCGTAGCCTCTGGTCCAGGGCGAGGGATATCCTCAGTAAAGCCGCTCCGCGAGCGGCTGTCGGCCGGCCTGAGGCGACGCGGCGCGCCACCATTGCCATCAACTCCCGGATGATCCTCGTGGCGAGCAGTCTCGCCATGCCCTTTACCGTGCTCGCCCTGGTGCAGGGCGCCATGCTGCCCTTCGTCATCGCCACGATCGGTGCGGCAGCCGGCGTGTTGACGCTGGCCCTCAGCCAGCGTGGCCAGTTTGAGCGCGCCGCGGCAGGTCAGGCCTACGCGGCGCTGCTCGCCGGGCTGCTGCTGACGGTGGCTGACCCCGCTGTCGCCGACTTCGGTCTTGCTGTTGCAGTGCTGGGCCCGGTGCACGCCTCGCTCCTCGCCCGCTCGCCGGTCAAAAAGCGCAGCTGGGCCATCCTCGTCGCTGTCGTCGCGTTCGCCATGGTGTCGAGCTATCACGTCCTTGCGTGGCCGGAAGCCTGGGGCGCCCAGTCCATGCTGGTCGCGGCCGGAGTATTCGTGCTGGTCGCTGCGATGGTGGCGTTCTCCGCCCATCGGTTGAACCGCGTGTTCGAGGTTTATGAGAAGGGCCAGATCAACGCCTACAAGCACCTGATCGAGCATGTGCAGGACGCCGTGATGCGCTTTTCGAGCGACGGCACGCTGCTGTTCACCTCGCGCTCGTCGGAAAAGCTGTTCGGCTGCCGCCGCTTTGAACTGACGGGCAACGGGCTAGTGGAGCGTATTCATCTGCAGGACCGCCCGGCCTACATGACTGCTTTTTCGCAGGCTAATGCCGACGGGCGGACTCGCCGGGTGGAAATCCGCATGCGCCGCGATACGCCTGACAGCTCGGCGCTGGCCCCGAACTACGTGTGGGTGGAAGCGTCGCTTTCGCCGGTGCTCGACGTGGAGCAGCCGGGGGAACGCAACGAAGTGGTGGTGCTGTTCCGCGATATCACCGAACGGCGCGACCACGAAAACGAGATGAAGCTGGCGCGAAAGCTCGCCGAAGAGGCATCGAGCGCCAAGTCGCGGTTCCTTGCCACGATCGGGCATGAACTCCGCACGCCGCTCAACGCCATTGTCGGGTTCTCCGAGATGATGACTTCGGGCGTGGTGGGCGACCTGTCGCCCCAGCACAAGGAATACGCGACACTGATCCACCAGAGCGGCCATCACCTGATCGAAGTGGTCAAGATGCTGCTCGACATGTCGCGGCTCGAGGCAGGCAAGTTTGAACTGGTGACCGAGGCCTTTGCGCCTGAATCGCTGGTCGAACCGTGCCTGAAGATGGTCGACGCGATGGCGCGCGAGAAATCCGTGCGCCTGATGACCGAAATGCCGCGCAGCCTGCCAATGCTGGTCGCCGATGAGCGCGCTTGCCGGCAGATTCTGCTCAATCTTTTGACCAACGCGGTCAAGTTCAGCCATGAGCACTCGGTGGTGACGTTGGCCATGCGGCGGCAGGGGCGGCACCTTGCGATTGTCGTGACTGACCACGGCATCGGCATGGGCGAAGAATCGCTCAGCCATGTCGGCGAGGCGTTTTTCCAGGCCCAGGACGGGCTGGCGCGCCGCTATGAGGGCACGGGGCTCGGCCTTTCGATCGTCAAGGGGCTGGTCGAGCTGCACGACGGGACACTGCATGCCAGCTCTTCGCCAGGCGAGGGCACAGTGATGACAGTTTTGCTGCCCATAAACGGTCCGGAAACCATCGTGGAGGAGACTGGCGCCGTCACCCCCCTTCACCGGGATCCCGTTCCGCAGCAAATGCCCCCAACTATGACCACATGGCACGCAGACGAAAGAAAAAGAGCTCTATGACGGCAGCTAGCTTTAGCCGCCTGCCTCTGCAGGCTGGTGGCGTCGTCCTGGCCTCAGCGGGCCGGACGGCGCTTTGGATCATCGCGCAGTATATGCGCTCGCCGCTCACCAATACCGCGATAGCCGCACTGGTGCTGACCAGCGCCATGGCCGGCTCGAACGCCCTGTTCGGGCAGCGGCACGCCCACCCGTCGCCGTTGTTTGGCACCGCGCAGAGCGTCGACAAGAGTGTGGCGCCGGTTGTGCCCGCGACACGGCACAAGCAGACCGAAGCAAAGCCTGTGGCCAAGGCCACTGCCAACCTGATGCAGCCGGTGGACGACGCCACTCAGTCGGTGGATGGACCGATCGGCAACAAGGATGTCTTCGAAGTGCAGCGCAAGCTTGAGATGCTCAAGCTGTTTGTGGGCACGATCGATGGCTATTACGGGCCGCAGACGGCGCGGGCGATCAAGAAATTCGAAGAGCAGCGCGGGATGAAGCCGACCGGCATGCTGACGCGCGAAATCATGGACATGATCGCCAGCGCTCCGCTGTCGGCGCCTGAAGTGCGCCAACCTGCTGCGGAGCCGGTGGCCCCGGCGACACTGCAGTTGACGCCTGCCAAGGTCGTCGAGCCGGTTGCAGAACCTGTGGCAGAACCCGTGATTGCTCCCAAGGCTGTGGTGCAGCCGCTTGCTGCTCTGCCCGAGCCTGCGCCGCTGTCCACTGACATCCAGACCGGCTCCATTGCCAAGACCGCTGATGGTGCGTCGACCGCGCCGACGCTGTTGGGCCGGCCGGTGCCGCAATCGGCCGACGAGGCACTGGAAATGGCGGCTGACACCGCCGGCGATGCCATCGACACGATCATTTCGGGTGTGCAGACGATAGCCCAGACCAAGCCTGGCAAAGCTGCCGCGCTGCCGCTGGCGGCGACCAGCAAGCCGCTGGAAATGGCGGCTAGGCAGGTGGAGCAGGTCGAGCAGGTGGCGGATACCTCAACGCTCGCCGTGGCCCCGACGGCCACGCCCGGCGTGCCGCTGCAGATATCTGATGAGCCCGCCGATCCGCGGACGCAGGTCGCGGTGCTCGACACCAATGCGACGCCCGAGGAACTGGCTCCGGCATTTTCGGTGACCGATCCGGTGATCGTTGCCAAGGTGCAGCGCGGTTTGGGCAGCCTGGGCTTCCTGCATGGCCCAGCCGATGGCGTGGCCGGTGAAGCGACGGCGAAGGCGATCCGGAACTTCGAGGTCTACTTCAACTACAACGTGACCGGCCGCATCTCCCCCGAACTGATCGACCTCTTGGTCGACAACGGCGCATCAATCTAGAGCCTGGGGAGCAGATTTGTCTGGCTCCCGGGCGCGGTCTCGACCAGACTCATCGCATGTTCAGATCTGACATCTGGGTCGCCGCCTTCGTGCGGCGCCACAACGACATCGGCCATATGTGCGTGGTTTCCCGCCGCGGCGATCCGCTTGCCGGGCAGATTTTCATCGAGGTCGATCACCTCAATGGGACGGTATCGCTCTACGCACCCGCGCCGGCCGCAGCAGAGCGCGAGAACCAAGAGGAGCGAATCTTCCAGCGGCGGTTCGACCACGTCGAACAGGCCAAAGTCACCGACCGTCTGGCCCGCGAGGTCGATTTCGACCCCGACTTCTGGGTGATTTCGCTCGAACTGCGACAGGGCGACCTGGGCCTCTTGGTAGTGCCCTAGGCTTAGCTGGCCTTGGCGCCGATGCGGGCAAGCGCTTCTATGGCCTGATCGACGATGGGGTTGCGTTCGCGCGTCTGCGGCACCGGGATACGGCGGCGATCGGCCTCGAACGGCTTGTACTCGGGCTTGGTCATGTCGAGCAGGTTCACTTCGCCACGCCACGCGCTCATCAGGTAGGCCGTGGCATCGACGCTAACCGTCTCAAACATTTCTGAAAAGGTCGCGAGTGCCTTGGAACGGTCCTCGTCATGCGAGGTGGCGTGGATCAGCACCTTGAGCCCGTCCTGCACGGTGCAGCCAAAGGCACGCAGCACGACGAATAGCGCCGCACCGCTGTTGTCGTGGGCGATCTGGCCGCAGCGGACTTCATCGAGGCCCGTGATCTGGTGGAGGAGGCGGGTAATTTCGGGGCGCCGGTTCTCGGAAAAGAGCTTCATCAGAGCGCGGGTAAGCTCGCCCGTGGCGACGGACAACTGCTCGAGCGTACGCTTGATCGGCGCCTCGGGGGTAGCGCGGCGCGCGAAGCCGGCGATGACCTTTAGCCGGTCGGTCTCGTTGAGATCGAAGAAGGCCGGGGCGAGGAGCGCAGCATCGAAATCGTCGCGTGCGGCGAGCGACCATGCGACCTGATGATCCATCTGCGCGGAGCGGGCGAGGGCGCTGAGATAGGGGCCACGGGGAACGATCGAGGTATTGGTGGCGAGCGCGCGATAGACCTTGCGGCTGTTCATCTGGAACAGACGCCCGAGCACAGCGTTCGAAATGTCGCTGCGACGGGCGAGCGCTGCGCCGAGGGTGACGTCATTGGCCGAGATCACCTTGAGCATGGTGCCTTCGGAGAGCTTGGGCGCCGTGACGAGGAATTCGGCGAGATCATCGCCGAGGTGGCGGACGACGAGTTCTTCGAGTTCGGGAGAGAGGTTATCCGAGCGGCCGAGCGTTGCGGCGGCTTTGGCGCGGGCGGCAGGGCCAGCGGCGGGAAACAGGCGCTGGGACAAGACGGCGAACTGTTCCATCTCCGTCTGGGTCGGCTTGCTGCGGCGCGCATAGGCGTCGCAGGCGGCGCAGAGCAGGGTGTTGGTGCGATCGACCCCACCGGTCTCGATCAGCAGCTGAAACGTCTCGTAAGGTTGAAAGCCGATCATTTGTGTCCCGAAAAGGCACGGGGGATTCGAGCCGGTGCCTGACAAGGCGACTATTTCAGCCCAATCGTTAGCGAACTGTTAACCTTGACGAAGTCTTAATGATTTTTGCCGGGCCTGCGTCGCGCCTGGCATGTCGCGGCAATGGCGCCGCGATCTAACCCCCGCCGCCCGGAGGCAAGGTTGGGAAAACTTGTGCAATTTTCAAAGGGCGCCCGCCCCACCAGGCCGCGGCCCGAAGGTGACGCCACAGCCGAGGTCGTGCTGTTCACTGGCGTGCGCTACGAACGTGCCGGCAACACTCGGCCGGACAAACCCGCAGGCGCAGCCTCAGGCGGCAAGCGCCGCCGTGGCTAGACTTGCAGGCCTTGTTCGTGGCCTCACGCTGAGTATTCTTCTCGCGAGCCCGGTTACGGCGCAGCAACTGGGTGATTTCGGCCGCGTGCAGCACGGGTTCATCAATGACGACCTGATGCCCACCATCGACTATCTGGGCAAGGTGCTGACCAACCAGCCGCACTCGACATTCAATCTCACCGACGAAGAGGTCGAGATGCATGATCGCGTCTGGCGCTTCCTCGTCGCGCCGCACGCCAAGGACTGGGCCTTCCAGTATGGCTGGGAAATCAACAAAGCGCGGACCGGAACACCAGCTTCGCGGCACCTCGATAGTTACTATCGCTGGTTGCAGGGAACGAAGTTCGCCTCATCGCGGGCCCGCTATAATGCTGTTTCCGAGCACATCGCGTGGGATTTGGGGACGCTGCCCAAGGTGTTCCACATCATCTGCGTTGTGCTCGATATCGACCGCCAGCGCGGCGTGGCGGCGGATGGTATCGACGATATCGAACCGGCAATGGTCAAGGAACAGCGCGGCCGGGCGGCGGAGAACGAGGCCTATGTTGCGCACTTCGTCACGGCGCTCGCCTATCGCTACGACTCCTATGACTACGCGCTGAGCCGCCTGCTCGTCGAAACACCGCACAATGAGGCCATCAAGGTCGACGCAGCACTCAACCTGATGGCGCCGTGGATCGATCGGGCGGAGAGCCGGGACTTCTGCGCCGACGGCTGGCAGCCGGACTTGCGCGCCGAAGGGGCGATCCACGCCCGCGTGCAGATGAGCCCGCCCAGCGAGGGCGAATTCCGCAAATAGCTGTCAGGTCGGGATATTGCCGCACTTGAGGGCGGCGAGGGCCTTCTCGTAGCGCGGGCGCATGACCGATTGGGGTGGGGCGAGGCGGATCACGACCATGACGTCATCGTCATTGGCTTCAACGATCAGCAACCCATCGGCAACATCCAGCTTTTGTTCGGCAAGGAGCCGCGTCTGCGCGGGATCGAATAGGCCAAGATCAAGGCTGGTGCCGAGCCCGTCGCGATTGGTGGTGGAATAGACCACAGTGCCGCTGCGGTTGTAGACCGCAACTGACCAGAACGACTGGGGCAGGGTGCCGGCGACGGTGCCTGGGCCCTTGCGCAGATCGAGCTGGCAGACGGCATAGGCGAGCTCGGGATCGAGCCGCAGCGGGTTTGGCTCACCGGGCTTGATGGCAGGAAGGACAACTGGACCCGGTACGGCCCCAAGCGCGGTTACCTTGTCCCAAGCAACGGTTGAGGTAAGGGACGGCAGGCCCAGGATGACGGCGATGTGGATCACGCCGCCCAGCACCAGCCCGGCACAGCCCCATAACAACCAGCGGATCATGCGCAGCCCTCGCGGATGATCGAGGGCATGGTGACGGCATCGCTGCCGTTGCCGCTGAGCGTGGTGGTGTCGTAGAGCGTGAGGACCAGCGCGAACGGACCATCACCCGTGATTTCGAGCCAGTTCCGCGGACTGAGGTGCCGGCCGACATAGAGCTCGATGGAACCATCATCGGCGCGGGCGAGGCGGTCGCTTTCAAAGTTCGGTGGCGCGTCGGGACGGGTGATGATGGCGCCGGTCTGCGGCTCGACGGCCGCGAGGGTCCAGAACCGGGCGACCGGGGTGGTGCCATCGATGCGGTAATTGCAGCTTCGGTCGAGCTGGTGGTTGTCGCTATCGGCATTGGCGATGAACTGCATACCCTCACTGGCGCCGAGCTGCAGCCCGCCGTTCCGGGCGATGTAGGCGCGGGTATAGGGGTCGGGGGCGGGGCTGCCGACATCGCGCCAGGCGGTCCATGGACCGATGTCGATGGTGCCAAAGAAGGTGCCGCCGTTGAGCGTGTACCAGCTCAGCCCGAAGCCGAAGCAGAGGGCGATGCCGATCATCAGGCCAAAATTGAGCAGGAAACGCAACGGCTAGAGACTTTGCGCTGCCGGCGCCGCCGGCTCGGGGTCGAGAGCGGCCTCGGCCTTGGGGTCGGAGCTGGATTCAAGCGCCTGCTTCAGGCGATCGGCGACCTCGAGTAGTTTCTGAGCCGCCTCAGGCTTGAGGCTCGGCGGACGCTCGGTGGGGGTGGCGAGCGGGGTGGCCCCTTCGGCGTTGGCGATCACGAACGGCGCGGGCTGGAAGTCGACGCCGTCGACGGGTTTGATCTCGATATTGGTGTGGGCATAGGCCATGAACTTCTGCCACACCACGGTTGGCAGCGTGCCGCCGGTGACTTTGTTGGTCGGCTGGTAGTCGTCATTGCCAAGCCAGACGGCGGCGACGTAGTTGCCGGTGAAGCCGCAGAACCAGGCATCGCGATAGGAACTCGTTGTGCCGGTCTTGCCCACGGTGGGGACACCCTCGATCTGGGCGCGGCGGCCGGTGCCGTTTTCGACCACGGCCCGCATCATGCGGTTCATGAACTGCACGGTGTGCTCGCTGAGGATGCGCTCGCGCACCGGGTTGGGATCGGCCTCGTAGATCAGGTCGCCCGAGGTGGTGGAAATGCGCGTGATGCCGAAGGCGGTGGTCTTCAGCCCGTGGTCGGCGAACACCGAGTAGGACGAGACCATGTCGATGACGCTGACCGATGCGGCGCCCAGCGCGAGGGAGCGGGTGACTTCGAAATCGTTGGTGATGCCCATCCGGTGGGCCATATCGGCGATCGGCTGGCGGCCCATCTTGATCGAGAGGTTGACCGGCACGGTGTTGATCGACTGCGCGAAGGCCGAGATCAGGCTGATTCGGCCCACCGCATTGCCCGAGTAGTTGCGCGGGCACCAGTCGCCGATGCACTGGGTAGCCCCGCTGATCACCGTTTCGGGTGTGTAGTCAGGAATGTTCTCGAAGGCCGTGGCGTAAACGAACGGCTTCCATGACGAGCCGGGCTGCCGGTTGGGGACGATAGCGCGGTTGAACTGGGACTTGCCGTAGTCGATGCCGCCGACCATGGCGCGGATGGCGCCGTTGGGCTCGGTGACCACCATGGCGGCCTGGGAGACATTGAACTGCTCGCCCTGCTCGCGCACCACCGAGGTCACCGCGTCTTCGGCATAGGACTGCAGCACCGGATCGATTGTGGTGCGCACGACGAAGCTGTTGGAGGTGGTGTTGGACGCCTCGACCTGCTTTTTGACCTCTTCGAAGGCGTAGTCGAGGAAGTAGTTGGGCGAGTTCGCCTCAGCCGAGCGATCGACCGGCACGGCGGGGTTGCGGCGCGCCGCGGTCACCTGACCCTCAGTGAGGAAGCCGGCATCGACGAGGTTGGAGAGAACGAGGTTGGCGCGGCCACGGGCGGCGGCGAGATCGACGTGCGGCGCGTATTTGGTCGGCGCCTTGAACAGGCCCGCCAGCATTGCCGCCTCGGCGAGGTTTACGTCCGTGATCTTCTTGCCGAAGTAGAATTCGGCGGCAGCTGCAGCACCGAAATTGCCGCCGCCCATATAGGCGCGGTCGAAATAGAGCTTGAGGATTTCGTCCTTCGAATAGTGCCACTCAAGCCAGACGGCGAGGAACGCTTCCTTGATCTTGCGCTCGAGGGTGCGCTCAGACGACAGAAAGAGGTTCTTAGCCAACTGCTGGGTGATGGACGAGCCGCCCTGGGTCGAGTTCTCGCCCTGGGCGTTCGAGAGCAGGGCGCGGGCGGTGCCGACGAAATCGATGCCCCAGTGATCGTAAAACCGACGGTCTTCCGTAGCGAGCGCCGCTTTGACGAAATAATCGGGGAGCTTGTCGAGCGGATAGGAATCGTCCGAGCGGATGCCGCGCCGGCCCACCTCGTTGCCGTAGCGATCAAGGAAGGTGACCGAAATATCCTCGGCCTTGTTGAAATGGCCAGACGCGGTGGCGTCAAAGGCGGGGAGCGCAAGGCCCGTCACGAGGACGAGGCCGATCGCACCAAAGCTCATGGCGTCCGAGATGATCTCGACAAACAGGCGTTTGATGCCCGAAATGCGAAACCGCGAGAAGAAATCTTCAACCCGGGTATAGCCACGGCCCGCAGATTGCCAGAAATCATAAAGGGCAGAATCCAGCCACGCGTCCGCTGCCAGCATGCGGGTTTTCTTGCGGCGCTTTTCTTTGTGGTAGAACGGATCCTGCACCGATTACTCCGCGGCAGAGCCTTGAACTTGAATCTCCCCAATTCGGGGCGCATTGGCAAGGCAGTCGCTCGAATATGATCACCGCTGGTTTTGCGCAAGCGCCTTGCGGCAACAGGATAAAACTCAATGGCCTTCTGGGACGAAAAAACGCTGGAACAGATGTCTCAGACCGAGTGGGAAGCGCTGTGCGATGGCTGCGGCCGCTGCTGCCTGATGAAGCTGGAAGATGAGGATTCGGGCGACATCTATGTTTCCGATGTGCACTGCAAACTGCTCGATGGCGAAACGTGCAAGTGCTCGGACTATCCTAACCGGCAGGCCAAGGTGCCCGACTGCATCAAGCTGACGCCGGAAAACGTCAAGACCATTTCCTGGATCCCCTCGACCTGCGCCTACCGCCGGATTTCGGAGGGCAAGGGGCTGGCGTGGTGGCATCCGCTGGTTTCTGGCGATCCGGAAACGGTTGTGTCGGTGGGCGTCTCGGTGCGGGGCCGGACCGTATCCGAGCTGTCGATCAAGCCGGGTGAGTGGGAAGAGCATGTCGCCGACTGGCCCAACTGGGCGCCGCCGGATGTGATTTAGGCTTTTGGGGGCAGGCGCTCCAGCCAGCATTTTGTGCATTCCGACGAACTTGCGGGGCTAATTCCGATCACGTCCGCGTGATCACGGCGGGGGTCTGCCTAGCGCACCTTCTGAATAAGGCATGCTGAATGAACGCTTAACGGTGGCAAAGCAATTGCTTGGCGCCGCCCCGGCGCTGCCCGCCGCATTGCGACCGCATGGGGAACACACCGATGAACCGGCGGTGAACAGCGGGTTTATCCAAGATTCAGCCGCAGTCGATGCATAACGGGGTCACACCAACACAACCGCCCCTTTTGAGGAGACGCATCTCATGCACGTCACCCGACGACTCGCCATTGCCGCGCTGTCCCTGTTCATGGCCGCTGCGCCTGCTCTTGCTGCTGATCCGACGGGCTACTGGCAGACCACCGGAGGCGAGAGCCGCTACAAGGTGAGCTATTGCGGCGACGGCAAGCAACTGTGCGCCAAGCTGACCTGGCTGCGGCAGGACGCGCAGACCGCCGAGAACCTGGCTTACCTCAACCGCTACGTGGTCAAGGGTGCCGAACCGGCTGACGGCGACACCTGGGAGGGCCAGGTGAACTATGGTGGCGAGACGTTTGCCGGCAGTCTCGAGATGACCGGCAGTAATTCGCTGAAGCTTTCAGGCTGCAAGGGCGTGTTCTGCAAGACGATGGTCTTCAACCGCCTGCAAGAGGTTGCGAAACTATAGGCAGCCCACAAGAACTGCCGAACTGAGATCCCGCGTCCTCCGCCAGGATGCGGGATTTTTTATTGTGGAGCAGGCGAACGGCGGAAGTATTGCAGAAAAAGCGCCGTACGTACGGAGAGATAGCCTGTCCGATCACGGATTTTTAACCACCTTTAGAAAACACTCAGCCTTGGACGCAGGCCCTTGCACCGCTTTCGACGGGCAAGAGAATCAGGTTTCACTCTGACCAGGGCAGTCCCATGTCTGAAAATTCAAGCAACGACCTCAAGGCGCTGGAAGAGCGCCTGAGCTTTATCGGCATCGACGCGCAGGCGCGCGCGGACCTGGCTGTGGTCCAGAAGTCCATCGAGGCGAACCTCGGGCCCGCACTGGGGCTGTTCTACAAAAAGCTGATGACCGTTCCGGCGGTGTCCAGCTTTTTTGCCGAGGGCAAGCCGCAGGTTGACCGCGCGCAGGGCCGGCAGACGGGGCACTGGCACAACATCGCGGCCGGCAAGTTCGACGCCGAGTATCTCGAATCGAGCAAGAAGGTTGGCCTGCGCCATGCGCGCATCGGGCTGGAGCCGCGCTGGTATATCGGGGGCTATGGGCTGATCGTTGAAACGCTGATGAAGGGCGTTGTCGCCGACGTGCTCAGCAAGTGGGTCGATGAGCAACCTAAGGGGCTGTTTGCGAAAAAGCCCGAAGTTGCCGCCGTGTCGGACCAGCTGAGCCGATCGCTCAGCGCCATGGTCAAGGCGGTGATGGTCGATATCGACCTCGCGGTGACCGTGTATTTCGACAAGCTGACGGAAGACGCCGCCGAAAAGGATCGTATCGCCAAAGGCAAGGTTGAGCATGCGGTGACGACGACCGGCGAGATGCTGAACGCACTGGCCGAAGGCGACCTGACGGTTCGGATCACCGACGCGTTCGAGCCCGAGTTCCAGAAGATCAAGGATGACAGCAACGCTGTCGCCGACAAGTTCGAGACCATTGTCACTCAACTGCGGGAAACCTCCAACGCACTGAGGACCGCCACTGGCGAAATCCTCTCGGGCGCCAATGACCTCGCCGATCGCACCACCAAACAGGCGGCGACGATCGAGGAGACCAGCGCGGCAATGGAGCAGTTGCTGAACACCGTGACCGAGAACGCCCAGCGGGCCGAACAGGCGAGTGCCCGCGCCAAGGCTGCGTCGCAGCTGGCGGCAGAGGGCGGCGCGGTGATGCATGACGCCAATGGCGCCATGGAGCGGATCACCCAGTCGTCGGGCAAGATCTCCAACATCATCGGCATGATCGACGACATTGCGTTCCAGACCAACCTCCTGGCGCTCAACGCTTCGGTTGAAGCGGCGCGCGCCGGAGAGGCGGGCAAGGGCTTTGCCGTGGTCGCGGTGGAAGTGCGCCGGCTGGCGCAGAATGCTGCCCAGGCCTCCGCGGATGTGAAGGCGCTGATCGAGCAATCCGGTACGGAAGTCAAAGGCGGAACACAGCTGGTTGCCGACGCCACCGCCAAGCTCAAGCGTATCGTCGAGGCCGTGCAGGAAAATGGCGGGCTGATGGAGCAGATCGCCGCGGCCAGCGGGTCGCAGACCTCTGCTATTGGCGAAATCACCGTAGCGGTGCGCCAGATGGACGAAATGACCCAGCACAACGCAGCCCTGGTGGAAGAGACCAATGCGGCGATCGAACAGACCGAGGGGCAGGCCGTGGCGCTTGATCAGATCGTCGAGGTTTTCACCATCTCGGCGACGAGCAGCCAGACTCAAAGGCGCAGAAAGGCTGCATAAGCCTTTGTAAAATAACCAGAACACGGAAGTTATCCCCGCGTCACGGGGAGGGGCTATAGTTCTGGCACGGTCGAAGAAGTGGGGCTGGCGGCCTGAGGCGCGCCGGCCCCACGTTTTTTCAAAGACATTTGAGGTTGGGGCTCGGGCTGCAGTAGCGGCGCCGGGCCGGAGGCGTTTGTGGGGTGGGGATGTCGGACGTGCTGTGGGCTGAGGTGCGCGCGGCCTATGAGGCCGGTGACGAGAGCAAGAACGCGATCTGCGCCCGCTACGGGGTGACGCTGGCCGACCTCAACACTCGGGCGCGCCGCAACAAATGGGAAAGCGAGCTCAGAAAGCCCGTGCTGGAACGCGACCTGGTGATCGAGAAGCTGTTCTACGCCTTCGAGCGCCTGCTGATTCACATTGGAGAAAAGACCTTGAGCGAGGACGGCGAGAAGGAAGCCGCGGTGCTGCACCGGCTGACCCTGACCATGGACAAGCTGATGACCATCGATGGGCGCCATACGGGCAAGCAACCCACGGCGCGCCAATCGCGCGAAATGATCGAACTGCGTGCCCGCATCAGCAAGCGCCTCGATGAACTTCAAGTCCGTTAAGACGCTGCTCGCCCTCGTAGAGGATCGCGAGTTGGAGTCATTGCGGTTCGACTGGAGGACCTGGCACCGCGACAAGCAGATGCCGCCGCCGGGGGACTGGACGACTTGGCTGTTGGCTGGCGGGCGCGGATCGGGCAAGACCATGGCGGGTGCACAATGGGTGCGCGCGCTAGCGGCACAAGGCGAGGGACCGATTGCACTGGTGGGGGAAACCATCACCGAGGCGCTGGCCGTCATGGTGCGGGGGCCGAGTGGCATCCTGACCATTTCGCCACCCAACGAGAGGCCGGTGCTGAAGGGCAACATGCTGTTCTGGCGCAGCGGTGCCGAGGCCATGGTGCTAGGCGCGTCCGATCCGGAGCGTTTTCGTGGACCGCAGTTTTCGGCGGCGTGGTGTGATGAACTCGGCTGCGCGGCGGTCGACAAGGGTGCGAACCAGCCCAATGTGTTTGCCGACCCCAAGAGCGCCGAGGGCGGGAAGCCCTGGTTCTCGTCCGGGGCGCCGGATGCGTTGATGCAGCGGCAGGTGCTGCGGGCGCATCTGCGGCATTGGGGGAGCGATGCGAACCCGGTGTCGGAGATTTATGGCGGCCCGATGGTGGACACCGGCCGGATCTCGCTCTGGACCTGGGATGCGCGGCCCTATCCGGCGTTTCCGGCGCTGACGGACACCTGGTCGGATGCGGCCAATCACGCGACGGGGCATTGGCTGACCGGGCGGTTGGGTGGGCTTGCGAGTGACGAACTGATCGCGGCGGTGGCGGCGGATTTCGACGTCGAGGTCGCGGCGGCCGATGCGGCGCTGCCGTTTGTGCATGGGCTGGCGGTCGAGGCGGTTGGTTCGGCGCGCGATGCGCTGGCGCCGCTGCTCGGGGCGACGGGGCTCGGAGTGCGGGACGGAGTCGAGGGGCTGGAGTTTGCGGCCGCTTCGGCGCGGGGGGCTGTGGCGATTGCGGCGGACGATCTGGTTGTGACCGATGCCGCTCAGCGTTCGCGACGGCGGCCCGATCCGTCGGAGGCGGTGGGGCGGCTGGCGCTCGGCTATGTCGACCGGCTGAATGATTATCTGAGCGCCAGCGTCACTGCGATGCGGCCCGAGGGCGGGGCGGTGGCGGGGGAGAACACCGCGCTGGTGCTGGATGCTACGGGGGCGCGGTCTGCGGCCGAGCATCAGCTAATCGCGGCAAGTGCGCGGCGCGACACGCTGGAGCTGACGTTGCCGCCCTCGCTTGCGGCGCTGGAAGTGGGCGATGTGATCGATATCGCGGGCGAGGCCGATGGGCCGTTTGAGATCGCCGAAATCCGCGATGGGATGGCGCGGAAGATTTCGGCGTGGGCGCTGCCGCCGGCAATCCGTGCCGTGGTGCTGGGCGATGGGCCGAAACGGGCAACAGCAGCGGTGGTGCCGGGAGCGGTGCCGCTGGTGGTGGTGGCGCATTTGCCGCCTGATCCTGCCACGCCCGGCCAGTCACGGCTGGTGGCGGCCGCCTGGGCCTCGCCGTGGCCGGGGAATGTCGATCTGCAACTGACATCGACCGGCGCGCGGCTGGCGCGGCTCAGCAAGGCGGCCACGCTGGGCGAACTGGTGACGCCGCTGACGCCGGCGCCGATCCATCGCTGGGATCACCGGAGCCTGACCATTCAGCTCTATAGCGGGCACATCGCCTCGATCGACGAGAGCGCCGCGCTGGCGGGTGGCAATCGGATCGCGGTGGAGACCGACGCGGGCGAATGGGAGGTGCTGGGCTTTGCCGGCGCCGAACTGGTGGCGCCCGGAACTTATCGGCTGAGTGGGCTACTGCGCGGCCTCGGCGGCAGCGATGTCGCGATGGGGGCGAGCGCCGTGGGCAACCGCGTGGTGCTGCTCGATGACCGCGTCAGCGTGCTGCCGGTGGAAGCGGGTTGGCTGGGCGACACGCTCGGGCTGCGGGTTTTTGCCGGGCGCTGCGATGCCGAGGGGAGTGCGGTCGATGTGCCGCTGGACCTCGGCCCGGTGCTGCCGTTGCCGCCGGTGCATTTGCGGGCGCGGCGGGGCAGCGGCGGCGACGTGGCGCTGAGCTGGGTGCGGCGCAGTCGTGCCGACAGCGGCACCTGGTCAGCTGCCGATGTGCCGCTCGAGGTTTCGCCCGAGGCTTATCGGGTGACCATCCTCGATGGCGCGGCGCCTGTGCGGGCGTTCGACGTGACCGCGCCTGCCGCAACCTACACCGTCGCCGAGCAGACCGCCGACTTCGGCGCGCTGCCGGCGGCGTTCGATTTCACCATCGCGCAACTGAGCGCGGTGTTCGGGCCGGGCGCGGTCGGGGAGGGAGGTTTCGATGCCTAAGATGCTCCTCGACCGGCTCGGCGAAACCCTCCGCCGCCAGCAGCTGAACCTGCTGGCGGCGTTTCTTTCTCACAACCTACGGAGATTTCTGATGAACCTTGGTATTCTCGACGGCTTCAAGACCTATATCGTGGCAGTGGCCATGGTGGTGGCAGCGCTCAGCCAACTGGTCGGCGTCGACCTCCCGAACTTTGACGGCCACTCGGCCGGGCAGTTGCTGATGGAAGGGCTCGCGATCCTGTTCCTGCGGAAGGGGATCAAGGGGTAGGGCACATTTGGTGGGGCTGGACCGTTCATCCCCCATTCAGTGATCCTCCCGCATAAAGCGAGGATGGAACAGATGATCATCAGACTCGTCGCGGCTGCAGGCATTGCCTTGGCGCTGACGTCGGCCCTTGCGGGGCCGGCGGTGGCGGAGGAGTGTTTGAGCAAGCGCGAGATCCAGAGCCAGATTGATGCCGGGCAGTTGCGTCCGCTCGCTGAGGCGATGGCGGCTGCGGGGGTTGATGGCAAGATCATCAGCGCCGGGGCCGAAGTGTGCAAGATCGATGGCCAGTGGCAATGGCGCGTAAACGTCATGGATTCCAATGGCGAAAGCAAACCGGTGACCTTGCCCGCCGAGTGACACTCACTTTAGACTAGCGTTTGGCTCGGACGGGCGCCGAGGGATTTGGTGCGGCCAAGCGTCAACAGGGGACTTGTCGATGCGTATTCTGGTCGTGGAAGACGATGCCAATCTCAACCGGCAGTTGAAGGAAGCGCTGACTGAAGGCGGCTATGTCGTCGATGTGGCGTTCGACGGCGAGGAGGGGCACTTCCTCGGCGACACCGAACCCTATGACGCCGTGGTGCTCGATATCGGCCTGCCGCAGATGGACGGACTTTCGGTGTTGGAAGAATGGCGCCGTGCCGGCAAGAAAATGCCGGTGCTGCTGCTCACTGCCCGCGACCGCTGGAGCGACAAGGTGCAGGGGATCGACGCCGGTGCCGACGACTACGTGGCCAAGCCGTTCCATATGGAAGAAGTGCTGGCCCGCGTCCGAGCATTGGTGCGCCGCGCTGCGGGGCAGGCCTCCAACGAGATCAGCGCCGGCTCGGTGCGGCTCGATGTGAAGGCGGGCAAGGTCACCGTTGATGGCCATTCGGTGAAGCTGACCAGCCACGAATTGCGGCTCTTGAGCTATTTGATGCACCACAAGGGCAAGGTGATCTCGCGCACCGAACTGACCGAGCACCTCTACGACCAGGATTTCGACCGCGACAGCAACACCATCGAGGTGTTCGTTGGACGGTTGCGCAAGAAGCTGCCCGAGGATTGTATCCAGACCGTGCGTGGGCTCGGCTACCAGATCGCCGAGGACTGAGGTGGGGGCGCCGCGCGGCTATAAGGGCGCGCTTTGGTCGCTCCTCGCTTTGCTCGGATCGCGCATCGCGTGGCTCGCGTGCCTTTCGGCCAAAGGCCTCAAGGCCTTCTTCGCTCAAATCGGTCCACTGGACCGATTTGTCCCTTTGGGCCGCTCAGAAGCCCCTCATCCGGCGCTTCGCGCCACCTTCTCCCTCAAGGGGAGAAGGGAAGAGGTTGACAGACCCAGCGTGCCTGCCACATGCTGACGCTCGTTCGAAAGCTTGTTGAGCGGTTTCAGCGGGGGTCGATTGCGACGTCGCTGTTTCTGCTGTCGGCCGTGTGGCTGGTTGTGGCACTGGTGGCGACGGCTTTCCTCTTGAGCGAGCTCTATTCGCGGGCGCTTGATACGAGCCTCACCGAGACGCTCGAGTTTCATATCGAGACCCTGACCGACCTGACGCTGTTGAGCGATACGCCCAAGAGTGAGGACATCAAGGTCGCGGATCCGCGCTTCGATCGGACCGGCTCGGGCTGGTACTGGGCGATCCGCAACGATGCTGGCGAACTGCTGAACTTTTCCACCTCCTATGTCGGCATGGTGCTGGCGCCGCTGCCCGGGGCGTTCGACGCCACGAATACGAAGACGGCGATCATCTCCGACCCGTTCGGTATCAAGATCCGCGTGATCGAGCGGGAGGTGACAGTCAACGATGTGCCGCTCCACATCATGGTAACCGGCAGCCTCGATGAGATTTTGGAGCTGGTCGACCAGTTCCGCGGCCAGACGCTGATCGTCCTTGGTGCGGTGGCGATGGCGCTGGCGGTGATGTCGGCGATTGTGGCGCGCCTTGCGCTGAGACCCTTGCAGCGGCTGCGCAAGGAGGTTGAGCAGGTGCGTGAGGGCGAGGCCCAGGCGTTGACCGGTGCCTACCCCAAGGAACTGGCGCCGCTCTCGGTGGAAATCAATGAACTGCTGCGCTCGAATACGCAGGTGATCGAGCGGGCGCGCAACCAGGTGGGCAACCTCGCCCATGGCTTGAAGACGCCGCTGGCGGTGCTGCGCAACGAGGCGGGCGCTGATCGGAAGAATCCGCTGGCTTCCGTGGTGAATTCCGAAACCGACAAGATGACCCAACTGGTGACCACCTATCTTGACCGGGCGCGGATTGCGGCGCGGTCGGCGGTGGTGGGGAAGAAAGCGGACGCCACCCACGTCATGCTGCGGCTGACCCGCGTGATGCAGAAGCTCCACCCCAATGTGACCATTGCCATGGTGCGCCCGGATGCGTCGCTCCCCTGGTTCCGGGGCGACGAAAGCGATCTTGAGGAGATGGCGGGAAACCTGCTCGACAATGCCTGTAAATGGACCAAGACCTCTATCGGGGTGACGCTGCTGGCCGAACGCGATGCTGCCGGCGCCAAGCTGTTGATCAAGATCGAGGATGATGGGCCCGGGCTCACCGAAGACGAGGCCCAAAAGGTGTTGCGTCGCGGTGTCAGGCTCGACGAGAAGACCCCCGGCAGCGGGCTAGGACTGGATATCGTCAAGGAACTGGTTGACGTCTATGGCGGCTCGCTGCAATTGAAGCGCTCTGTCCTTGGCGGACTGCTCTGCGAATTGCGGCTTCCGGCTGCAAAGGTGGGCGGACTCCGCACTTTCGCCTCAATGCGTAAAGAATAAGGCCGTCGGCCACCCTAGAGAACCTCATGCAGCAGCTCCTTCGCGTTTCGCCTTTTATTGTTCTGGTTGCGCTTGCCGGTTGCAGCACCGGCGGGAGCGACGTCAACCTTGGGCCGACGCTGAACCAGCCCAACGCGGCGCTGGCTCAGCCCGCGCTGACCCCGACGACGAGCACGCCCACGGTGCAGGTGGCGACGGCGGCGACCGCGCTCAGCGACGTGACGGCGTTCATCGACCCCACCGCAATCGTCAAGCTGAGCCCCAAGGACAAGGCCGAAGCTTCGAGCGCGCAGTTCAACGCGCTGACCTTTGGCCGCCCCGGTGCCCCGCGTGCGTGGGCGGGCGACAGCGGCGCCACCGGCAATGTGCTGGTTGGCCCGTACGTGCGCGTCAACAACATCGATTGCCGTGATTTCACCCATACGGTGACCATTGGCGGCATGCCCTACGCGAAAAAGGGCACGGCTTGCCGCGAAGCTGACGGAACCTGGACGGTCAGCTAAGGCTCACGTTTCGACCGCGCTAACGAGTTTGTTTACCATCCGGATGTAGTTTGGGGCACGTTTGACCCGAACACTCGTTTGGTTACATGCCTGATTCTATCGAGCAGCATTCAGCAGCAGGTGGCGCACGCGGCGCGCACGCAACCTCTCGTCCGTTCGGCGGGCTGATCGATGCTGTGATCGTGCCCAGCCCGACCAGCTTCGATTTTGATGGTGCTGTTGCGGCCAAGCACGCCGAGGCGGCGTGGGTGTGGATGCATCGGGACCTGGCGCCGGACCTGCTGGGCGATCTGCCGGACGATGAAGAGGCGGCGCGCGCCCTCATCGATGGACATGTCCCGGTTCTGCTGCAGCGCGCCAAGGCGGCCATTGCCGATGCGGCGAACAAGCCGGAATCGCTGCGCCGGATCAAGGTGCAGTTTGGCGGCGAGCCGGCGTGGTTACGTCTGCCCGTGGTGCTGCAGGCGCTGAAGTGCCGAGCCATCCTGGAGAAGGCGCAGGTGTTTGGCCGCGCCGCAAACTCCATGACCGATGAGGCGGCTCTTGGCCTCGCGCTGCAATCGATGCCGCTCACCGACGCTGCTGTGACGGCACTGCTGATGCATGTGGCCGTTGGGCAGGTGAGCAATCCATCAAGGCTGACGACCGCGGTGCTGCGCATCGCTGGTTCGGCCTCTGAGGGCCCGGTGCACCGGGCGGGCTTTTCGCCGCTCATCGACGCGATGCTGTCGCATGCCCAGGCACAGTTGCCAGCGCTCGACCAGATCGGCGCCTTTGCCGATATCGATCTGGTCTGCCGTTCGGTGGACCGGTTCCATCGACTGGTACGGGCGGTGAGCGGCTATCTCGAACTCGGCCGCTTCAGCCGCTGGGCGATGATCATTGCCGGGCTCACCAAGACCATGTCTGAGCTGATCGAGCCCAAGCTGGCGAACGTCGCGCCGGACGTCAATCGCGCGCTGCGGCGCCGGGGGGACGGGCTGCCGGACCGCATCGACAGTGACCAGCTGCTGCAGGCGCTGAACGGCTGCTACATCCTCGCGACGGTGCGCGATTGCCGCGACTCGCTGGCGCTCAATGCGCTGTTTGAAAAGACCTGGACGCAGGTGGGCCAGACGATCGAGCTGCACATGCAGCGCAACCTCGATGCCTTCCGCGCCAACCCCGCCGACCATATTGCGGCAGAGCGGCTCGATGCGACCATCAAGATGGCCGAGCTGCGCTTCAACACGGAATATGCCGATGTGATCCGCAAGGCCCGCGACAGCGCCGAACGCCGGGCAGGCTAAAGCTTCAGCCGCTCTTGCAGTTTCACCGCCACGGCGCGATTGCTGTCGCGGACGTAGAGCGGTGCCTCAGGCTGTGGGGTTTTACTCAGCAGGGCGAACCCGCCAGCGGCGTAGATCACCCCGATGGCCTTGAGCGGATCGGTGGCATCGGAACTCTCGAACACCATGCAGCCCGGCTCGAACGCGCGTGCTGGCTCGGCAGCGAGGATGCAGCTGACGGGCTTGGGCCCGAACCGGCCTGTGAGGTACAGCGGCGGCCGGGGTGGGGTTTCGGCGGGAGCAGCGCTGGGCACCTGCCAGCCGATATCGGCAACATCGCCGCCGGTGATGCAGCGTTCCACTGCCACGGTCCCCGTGTCGCGCGCGAGGACCAGGCCCGTGGCGGTTGCCCCGGCGACGTCTCCGAGGCTGAGGGCGACGGGGCGGACAGCGAGATGTGCTACCCCATGCCGGCTGGCGGCAGTGGAACGGCGGGTGATCAGCGTCCAGCCGCCATCGAGATAAGCTGCTCCCTGGGTCGATGGCCGATAGGGCGCAACCGGGGTGGGCGCATCGGGGCTTTCGAACAGCACATCAATGACCGGATCGAGGATCGGCGCGCTGGACTTGTCCGCATCGACTGTGGTCCGGCCACTGGCGAGGCAGGCAGTCGTGGAGCGGTAGCCGGCGGCAGATCCGGCAAGCGCGATACTGGCAAGCGTTCCACGCGGGGCAAGCCAGTGGTTGTCGGCATCCCACGCGGCGCTGCCGCCTGCAGAGAGCCAGAGCGCGATATCGGGCTGCCAGGAGCCGGCGGCGATCAGCTGATCGGTTTCAATCGGGGTGGCGTCCTGGGTGATCTCGTCAATTGCTACCGCAAAGCTGACGCGCAGGCCGGGCAGGTTGCGCTTCAGCGTAAGGGCCTCGGCGACGACCAGCCCTGAAGCCAGCGTCAGTCCTGTCGCCTTGCAGAAATCAACGTAGCGGGTGGCGGGGTTGAGGCGGGTATCGGCGATGCGCTGCACTGCGATGCCGGCATCCTGCGCATAGAGCGCCAGCCGGTAGGTGGCGCTGTGCGGGGTGGCAAAGAGTGCGCGCTGGCCGGCCCAAACACCAAATCGTTCGGCGCGCTGGAAGGCGGCGAGGGCGCCGACCACACCGGGTGAACGGTTGCCCGGAAAGATCGGCAGCCGCTCGCGTGCACCGGTGGCGAGGATGATGCGGTCTGCGGTGATGGCGACCACGCGACCCACGGGGACGCCGTTTTCGACGCTGACCTGATGGGCCAGCACTCGGTTCGCCTCGACGCGAAAGGCCTCGGTACTGAGCAACTGGGTCAGGCGGGGATGAGACGCCAATTGTGCGTTGAGCCGAGTGAGGAGGGTATTCGGGTTTTCCTCATTGTCGACAGTGCCGAAAAAGCGGATGGCGCCGCCAACGCATTGGCTTCGCTCGATGAGGATGACGCGCTTGCCCAGCTCCAGAGCGGCCGCGACGGCGCTGAGACCGGCGATGCCGGCGCCGACGACCACAATGTCCGCGGTGAGCTGGAGTTCAGGCGGGGCGCTGAGCCAGGCGGGCGACGGGCTGCCGCCGCTGCCGAAGCGATGGTTGAGGGTGCGCCCGGGACCAACGACGAGGTTGCGGACGAGGCCGCCAAGCCCGTTGGACGCAAGAACGTCGCGGCGCTCGCCACGGGTCACATAGTCGACGCCGTCGAGGGCAGGCGTGCGCTCCATCGGCAGTTCGCGCCGGTCGCGGGCCGGGCCGCCGGCGAGGACGATCTGCGGGGCAAAGGACTCCGACAGGGCCAGCGGTATATCGCCTTGCCGGCCGGCGATCTGGATGCCCGAGGCGAGTGAGGCCGAGAGCACGGTATCGCCGGAAAATCCGGTGACGACGCGCCCGTTGAGGCGGAAGCGGAGGGGCTTGCTCCGGTCCAGTTCGGCGCCGCCAAATCCGTGTGCGGCGTCGGCGGCGAGGCGGTAGGGGCTCATGGGGTGGCCGCCTGATACTCGGCCGCATCAAGCCGCTGGTTGCCCCGAAGGCTGCCGCGTGCCGCGAACCACAGGGCTTCATCGGTGCTCGACTTGTCGACTACAAAGCGCGCGATGGCCGGAGCGAGAAAGGCCCCAGTGGCACCGAAGCCGGCCAGAACCATCGCCTTGCCGCCCTTGGCAGTGGTGACCAGTGGCGCCCCGTCGCTGGTGGTGACGCTGGTGAAAACCGTCTCGCCCGCCCGTCGCACGGGACCGCCGCGTGCGATAGAGGCCCCGAGACGGGCATGGACAGTTGATTGATCGCCGCTGACCACCGCGCTGACGCCGAAGCGGCCCTCTTGCTGGACGACCACGCCGCGATCAAGAAATGCCGTTACGGGGGCAGGCAGGGGCTTCCTGGGCTCGAGGAGGGTTGCGGCGGTTGGCACGAGGACCAGACTGCGATCCCGGGTCTCCTCTGTGAGGTGATCGATGATGGCGACATCGTCGGCGAGGATGACGGTTTTAGCGTCGACCACGAAACTGCCCGCTGCCAATCGCGCCGAGCCATCGCGGCGGACGGTGACCACAGTATCCGCACGCGACAGTCGTCGCACGTCGTGCCGTTCATACCAGCCCTCGAGGGCGGGGAGCAGCCGGGTTTGCGCAATCCGCATGACGCCGCGGATCTTCATCATCGTCGCATTTGGCAGGTCGCGATCGGCCTGCAGGTCAATGGTCAGACCAAGCGCCCGCCCCAGATGCCGAAAATGCAGCAGCGCGGCAGCGCTAGCTGGGGTTTCGGCGATGAACAGGGGATCGATTCGATCGACCAGCCCCTTGCCCAGTTCATTGAGAAGCTTGCTCGTCTCGGCGGTGACGCTGCGGAGGAGGATCAGGGTCTCCGGACGCGTGAGCACGGAGGCGGAGAGATCAAGCCCGCGTTGCAGTTGAAACGGGGAAGGAGCATCACTTACCAAGGCGACGCGGCGGCCATGCTGGGCTGCCAGGAGCCCTGCCAGCAGCGCCGCCAGCGGGGTAGAGCCGAGCACCGCGAAATCATAATCGCCATCGGCCATAATGGGTCAGCATCCCGCCGGAGTGGACAAGGCTGCGGCAATGCGCCATCCACACATCGACGTGTCGGGATGCATTTTTGGCGCAAATGCAATTATAGATCGGGCGCGCCGTTCACTGGTCCTTTGAGGCAGATCCCGTTCCATGCTGTTTTGGTCTCTCGCCCTCGTCGTCACAGCAATCGCCTGCGCTGCATTGTATTATGCGGGTGCAGGGGCAAGGGTCAACGCAGCGCAAGCCGCTGTCGACAGTCCTGAGATCGAACATATCAAACTACAGCTCAAGGAAATCGACTCGGATGCGGCGTTGGGACGGCTGGCGCCGGCTGAGGCTGTTGCAGCCAAAGGCGAAGTGGCGCGCGAATTGCTGCGGCTGAAGCAGAACAACTCAACAGCATCGGATAGTCGTCCGCGGCGTTTGCTGACCGGCGGCGCGGTGGCGCTGACCGCTCTGCTTGCGTTCGGCATCTACGGCGCGCTCGGCCGGCCGGAATTGCCAGCGGAACCGCTGTCACAGCGTGCCGACATTCCACCCGCTGAAATGACGCTGGACGATGCGGTGACCAAGATCGAGGCGCAGCTCGCCAAGACTCCCGAAGATGTGCGCGGCTGGACGGTGATCGCGCCCGCCTACATGCAGTTGGGACGCTTCGCTGATGCTGCGATCGCCCTGCGCAAAGTGATTGCGCTGAGCGGGGCGACGGCCGATCGCGAGACGGATCTCGGCGAGGCGCTGATGATGGCGGCCAAGGGCGATGCCACTGGCGAGCCGATGGACCTGTTCAAGAGTGCCGCGGCGCGGGACCCCCTGCATGTGCGCTCGCGCTACTACATTGCAGGCGAGCTGACACGCACCGGTGACTTCCCGGCTGCCAAGGCGGCCTGGACGGCGCTGCTGGCCATGTCCAAGGGCGGTGAGAGCTGGGTGGCATCCGCCGAGGCAGGGCTGGCTGCAGCGGAGGGCGGCAATAACGGCACCAACTCCACCGCCATCGCGGGCATGGTCGACGGCCTGTCCCAACGGTTGAAGGAGCAGGGCGGCACGATCGACGAATGGACCCGGCTGGTGCGGTCGCGGCTTGTTCTCGGTCAAAAAGACGCGGCGCAGGAAGCCTATGATGCGGCCCGCGCCGCCTTCCCGGACGCCAAGGTGCGCACCGAGCTGGATGTTCTGGCGGCAGATAATGGACTGGTAGCAACCAATTGACCCGCAAGCAGAAACGCTTTGCCATCATTGCCGGTATCGGCGCTGTTCTGGTGCTGGCCGCGACGCTGATCTTCATCGCGTTACGCGACCAGATCGTGTTCTTCTATTCGCCGTCGGAAGTGAAGGAACGCGCCGTGGCCGCGGGCACGCCGATCCGGCTGGGCGGGCTGGTCAAGGATGGCAGTTGGACATGTAAAGGCGACGAATGGGACTTCGTGGTGACGGATGGCGCAACCGAAATGGCAGCGCACTATGTCGGCCTGCTCCCCGACCTGTTCCGCGAGGGGCAGGGGGTGGTGATCGAGGGTGCGGTAACGCCCCAAGGGACATTTGCTGCGACCAATGTGCTGGCCAAGCACGATGAGAACTACATGCCGCGCGAAGTCGTCGATGAGCTGAAAAAGCGCGGCGAGTGGCAGAAGCCGGAAGCGACAAGCATAAGCAAGCCGAAGCCGACATGCTGAACAGCCAGGTGAAATGACGTGAGTATTGAACTGGGCCACTTCGCTTTTGTCCTCGCCTTCGCCATCGCGGCAGTGGCGGCGGTGCTTGGCCTCATATTCTGGCGGCGCGAACGGCTGGCGAGCTACTTGCAGCAGGCATCGATCCTGCAGTTCCTGCTGATTGCCGCGGCTTTCGCGTCGCTGATCCAGGCGTTCGTCACCTCGGACTTCTCGTTGAAGCTCGCCTATGAGCACGCCAACTCGGCGCAGCCGCTGCTGTTCAAGATTACTGCGGTCTGGGGCAACCACGAAGGCTCGATGGTGCTGTGGGTGCTGATCCTCGTGATCATGGGCGCCGCCGTCGCGGCCTTTGGCAAGGCGCTGCCCAAGGATCTGCTGGCACTGGTGCTGGCCATGCAGAGCCTCTTGGCTGCAGCTTTCATCGGTTTTACCGAGTTCACCTCGAACCCGTTCATCCGGCTTTCACCGGCCCCGTTCGAGGGGCAGGACCTCAATCCGGTGCTGCAGGACATCGGTCTCGCGGTGCATCCGCCGCTGCTTTACACCGGCTATGTCGGGTTCTCGATCTGCTTCAGCTTTGCCATTGCAGCGCTGATTTCGGGCCGCATCGATGCGGCGTGGGCCCGCTGGGTGCGGCCATGGGCGCTGGTCAGCTGGTGCTTCCTGACGCTCGGCATCGCGATGGGCTCGTACTGGGCCTATTACGAGCTCGGCTGGGGCGGCTGGTGGTTCTGGGACCCGGTGGAAAACGCCAGCTTCATGCCCTGGCTCGCCGGCACTGCGCTGCTCCACTCCGCGCTGGTGATGGAAAAGCGCAATGCGCTGAAGATCTGGACGATTTTTCTGTCCATCATCACCTTCTCGCTCAGCCTCCTCGGCACGTTCATGGTGCGCTCTGGCGTTCTGACGTCGGTGCATGCCTTTGCTTCCGATCCGACGCGTGGGCTGGTGATCCTCGCTTTGCTGGCGGCGTTCATCGGCGGAGCGTTCTCGCTGTTCGCCTTCCGCGCCTCCTCGCTGAGGGCGGGTGGTCTGTTCGCGCCAATCAGCCGCGAAGGCGCGCTGATCCTCAACAACCTCTTTCTCGCCAGTGCGGCGGCGGCAGTGCTGGTGGGCACGCTCTATCCGCTGCTGCTCGAGGCGCTGACGGGTGACACGATTTCGGTGGGCGCGCCGTTCTTCAACCTGACCTTCGGCGCCATCATGGTGCCGCTGCTGATCGTGCTTCCATTCGGGCCGTTCCTTGCCTGGAAGCGGGGCGACCTGATTGGCGTGACACAGCGGCTCGCAGGCATTGCCGCACTGGCGCTGTTCCTCGCCATCCTGTTCTTTGCGCTGATGGGAGCCTCGATTTCGCTGGCGCCGCTGGGCCTGCTGCTCGGCTTTTGGGTGGCGTTCGGCGCGCTGGCCGAACTGATCGACCGGGCGAAGTTCTTCCGCACCGATATGATCACCTCCTTCCGCCGCCTGTTCGGATTGCCCCGCACGGCGTGGTCGACTGCGCTGGCGCATATGGGCGTCGGCATTTCGGTGATCGGCATCGTTTCTGCCAGCGCCTGGCAGGTTGAACTCGTCACCACGATGACGCCGGGTCAGGTGGTCGAGATCCACGGCCAGTCCGTGACGTTCAAGGGGCTGACCAAGGAGCAGGGGCCGAACTACGCTGCCGATGCAGGCACCTTCATCATCCAGTCCAGTGACGGCGAGCAGCGCACCACGGTAGCCGAAAGGCGCGTCTACACTGAGAGCGGCATGCCGACGACCGAAGCGGCGATCGAGACTTACGGCTTCTCACAGCTCTATCTGCAGTTGGGCGAGCCCGGCGCCGATGGCAAATCGGTGGTGCGGCTCTGGTATAAGCCGTTCATCACGCTGGTCTGGTTGGGTGCGGTGCTGATGGCACTGGCTGGGTTCCTGTCGCTGAGCTACCGGCGGGCACGCATCGGGGCGCCGCGGCCGGCGCCGCAACGGGTGGCGGCCGAATGAGGGCGCTACTTGCGATCTTTGCGGTGCTGCTGCTGAGCCTGCCGGCGCTAGCTGTGCGGCCCGACGAGATGCTGAGTGACCCGGGGCTTGAGTCGCGGGCGAAGACCATCTCGGAGGGGCTGCGCTGCCTCGTCTGCCAGAACCAGTCGATCGAGGACTCTGATGCCGATCTCGCCCATGACCTCCGGGTCATCGTGCGCGAGCGGCTGACGGCGGGCGACACCAACCAGCAGGCGATTGACTACATCGTCGCACGCTACGGCGAATATGTACTGCTGAACCCAGTGCTGGCGCCGCATACGCTGCTGCTCTGGATCGCGGCGCCCGGCGTGTTGCTGATTGGCGGCGTTGTGGTGCTGATCGCCGCGCGGCGGAAGCGGCGGATCGCGACCGACGTGCCGCTGAGTGCGGAAGAGGCGGCGGCATTGCAGGAACTGGAAGAGCGGTAGGCTCTACCTCAACCGTTTCCACCCGGCCCCCTCGGCGAAGCGCTGCTCTGATTACATCTCAGCAACATTCCGCAACATTACCGAATATTAACGCCAGCGACACGCTGCCGAAAGGCTGGGGTCACCATAAATCGGGGCATTCAAGAGTGCCCGATTGAAGGAGACCATCATGCGCTCGACTTTCTCTTCCAGGACCAAGAAATTTGTGGGGGCGTCTGCCCTCGCCATTCTGGCCGGCATCGGCGGTGGCTCGGCTTTCGTGGCCGCTACCGGAACGAGCTCGGCCCAGACTGCAAAGCTCCTGCCTGCTGCGCAGATCACCGCACCGGCCGTCACCAACGCCCCGAACTTTGCCGACCTCGTCGAGGCCGTAAAGCCCGCCGTGGTCTCGATAATCGTTGAGGGCGGCGAAAAGGCCGATACGCGCGACCTGAAGCGCGGCGGCAAGCAGTTCAACTTCAACTTCCCCGATCTGCCCGATGGCAGCCCGTTCAAGGACTTCATGGACCAGTTCGGCCAGCAGTTCGGCCAGGGCGGCCCCGGCAATGACAACGCTCCGCAGGCGCCGCGCAAGTTCATGGCAGCCGGCTCGGGCTTCATCATTTCCGCTGACGGCTACATCGTCACCAACAACCATGTCGTCGAGAACGCCGACAAGGTGACCGTGGTGTTCGACAATGGCGACGAAGTGTCCGGCAAGGTCGTCGGCACCGACGTCAAGACCGACCTCGCGGTGGTCAAGATCGACGATGGCAAGGACCTGCCGTTCGTCAAGCTGTCTGAGACCGAAGCCCGCGTTGGCGAGTGGGTGGTGGCCGTTGGCAACCCGTTTGGCCTCGGTGGCACGGTGACCGCTGGTATCGTTTCGGCCCGTGGCCGTGACATTGCCGGCTCTGCCTATGGCGATTTCCTGCAGATCGACGCGGCCGTCAACAGCGGCAACTCGGGCGGCCCGGACTTCAACATGAACGGCGAAGTCGTCGGCGTGAACACCGCCATCTTCTCCCCAAATGGCGGCAATGTGGGTATTGCGTTTGCGATCCCCGCCAGCGTCGTCAAGCAGGTGAGCCAGCAGCTGATCGACTCTGGTTCGGTGACCCGCGGCTTCCTCGGCGTCGGCATCCAGGACGTCTCGACGGATATCGCTGAAAGCGTTGGCCTCAAGTCTGCTCACGGCGCGCTCGTCACCGAGCCGACCAAGGACAGCCCGGCCGACAAGGCAGGGATCAAGTCGGGAGATGTGATCACCAAGGTCGACGGCAAGGAGATCAACAACGCGCTGGATCTGAGCCGCACGATTGCGAGCAAGAACCCCGGCACCAAGGTTGAGCTGACTGTCTGGCGCGATGGCAAGGAAGTGCCGTTCACGGTGGAACTGGGGAAGCTCGACGAGACCCCGAAGGTCGCCGAAGAAAAGCCCGCTCCGGCTGACGAGCCCGCAGCTCCCGCCGCCACTAGCGTCGGCGTGACGCTGGTTCCGAACGCCGATGGCCCGGGACTACTGATCCAGGACATCGACCCGAACTCTCCGGCAGCCGAAAAGGGTTTTGCCGTGGGTGACACCATCCTCCAGGTCAACAACCAGGACGTGAAGACGGTCGATGAGTTCGAAAAGGCCATCCAGAGCGTGAAGGATGCTGGCCGCAACACCGCGCTGGTCAAGGCGCAGCGTGACGGCAACAGCCGCTTCATCGGCCTGCCGCTGAGCGCCAACTAAGCAAAGCTGCCGGCCCCGTAGTTTGATGCTACGGGGCCGGTTTCTATTAGGACTTCTCTTGTGCTGGTTTTGCTATGGTAGTGGCTGCAGTAGGGAGTGAAGAACCGGTGGGGCGCCGGGTCGCTGGATCCGCTGATGGCGGTCTTGCTTTGGGGCTAAACGACATGAAAATTCTGCTCATTGAAGACGACCGCGAGGCGGCAAGTTATCTGATCCAGGCGCTTGACGAGGCGGGGCACGTGACCCACCACGCCAGCGACGGCGAGACTGGTTACGCCATGGCGTCCTCGATGGACTATGATGTGCTGATCGTCGACCGCATGCTGCCGCGCCGCGATGGGCTCTCGATCATCGAAAGCCTCCGCGCCGAATCCGACCAGACCCCAGCGCTGATCCTTTCCGCCCTTGGCGAGGTCGATGACCGGGTGACCGGCCTGCGTGCCGGAGGCGATGACTATCTGGTCAAGCCGTACGCCTTTACCGAGCTGCTCGCGCGCATTGAGGTCCTGGCCCGCCGCTCGAGCCCGGCCGAGGCCGCCACCAGCCTTGCCGTCGGCGGGCTGGCGCTGGACCGGCTCTCGCGCAAGGTCGAGCGCGACGGCGAGAACATCCTGCTGCAGCCGCGCGAGTTCCGGCTGCTCGAGTACCTGATGAAGAACGCCGGCAAGGTGGTGACCCGCACCATGCTGCTCGAAAACGTCTGGGACTACCATTTCGACCCGCAGACCAACGTCATTGATGTGCACATGTCGCGGCTGAGGGCCAAAATCGACAAGGGGCATGCCAACCCGCTGCTGCACACCATCCGCGGCGCCGGCTACATGATCCGCGAATGAACCGGTTGGTCCGGCTGACGCAGCTCTGGCGGACGTCGACCGTCCGGCTGACGGCCGTTTTCATCCTGATCTTTGTGGTTTTCGCAGTGCTTCTGCTGGGTCTGATCACCTGGCAGTCGAGCGTGCAATTGCAGCAACAGCAGACCGACGCGATCGATCGCGAAGCCGACCAACTGATGAAGCTCGACAGCACCAAGGGCTTCCGTTCAACCATTATGGCGGTGAGCCGGTTGGCAGGACAGCCCGGTCCTGGCATCTATTATCTCGCTGATCCGACAGGGCAGATGCTGGTTGGCAATGTCAGCGACCTGCCGCCCGAAGTTCTGGCGACGCCTGGCACCTATAGTTTCAACTATGACAGGCAGCGTCCGTTCGGCGATCCGGGCGAGGTGCCCGGGCAGGGCAACGCGGTGGTGCGGTCGGAAAAGCTCGATAGCGGCCTGATCCTTGTGGTGGGACGCGACGTGGTGGAGCGTCGTGGCTACACCGCCATTATCTTCCAATGGTTTGCCCTGGGCGTCGGCGGGATCCTGCTGTTTTCGCTGGTAGCGGGCGTCCTGACGTCGGTGCGCGTGCTGCGGCGCATCGATACGATCACCTCGACGTCACGCAAGATCATGAGCGGGAGCCTGTCCGAGCGCGTGCCGGTGACACGGCGCAATGACGAGTTCGATGCCCTCGCCACCAGCCTGAACCGGATGCTCGACCGGATAGAGCAGTTGATGCAGGGGATGAAGGAAGTGACCGACAATGTCGCGCACGACCTGAAGACGCCGCTGACCCGGCTGCGCAACAAGGCGGAGTCGGCGCTGCGCGAGGGCCAGAGCGAAACGGCGCACCGCGAGGCGCTGGAGACGACGATTGCCGAAAGCGACAAGCTGATCAAGACCTTCAACGCGCTGCTGCTGATTGCTCGCGCAGAGGCGGGGACACCGACCGGCGCGCTCACGGAACTCGATCTCAGCGCGGTGGTCGCGGACGTCGCCGAACTCTACGGCCCGCTGGCCGAGGAGGAGGGGCTCGAGTTCGAGACCAATGTTGCCGAGAACACGCGGCTCAAGGGCAATCGCGAACTGCTTGGGCAGGCGCTGGTCAACTTGATCGAAAATGCGCTCAAGTACTATGAGCCGGTCGAGGGACGTACCGGGCGAATTGTCGTCGGCCTGCGCCGCGAGGGCGAGCGGGTGCTTATCGAAGTCTCCGACAATGGCCCTGGCATCGCCGAAGAAGACCGCAAACGTGTTGTGGAGCGGTTCGTGCGGCTTGAAAAGAGCCGCACCGAGCCGGGATCCGGCCTCGGGTTGTCATTGGTGGCGGCGGTTGCGCAGATGCATCACGGCAGCTTCCGCATCGAAGACAATGCTCCCGGCGTGCGAGCGATCATCGACCTGCCAGCGATCTAGCGCGCAAGCAGCGCTTTTACTTCGGGACTTGCGCAGACCCTTCGCCAACCCCGAAGCCGGCCACTTTGCCGCCGCTGATGAGGTACCCGATATACTGGACGTTGATCGAGGTGCCGAGTGCATCTCGGCCGGGCTCGTCGGCGCGATAGCTGATCGCGCCACCCTTGGAGGCGGCAGAACCGAATTTGGCCTTGAGGTCCGCCGTCGAGGCACCAAGGCCGGGGATCGGCAGATTGGGCAGCGTCAACTTGGCCGGAGCAGGCTCGCAGCCCGGTGTCACCTTGCTTGCCAGTTCGACGGCGACCATCATCACGAAGTCATGCCCACCAAGCGCGTTGGAAATGAACCAGATATTGGCCTTGGGGCCCTTGCTGCCATCGGTGGTGTAGCAAAGCCAATCGGCGCGGCCGCTGCCATCGCCTGACTGCAGAGGCGTGCCGCCGAAGGCCTTCTTCACTTCGCTGAGCCGGGTGTTCTGCAACACCACTTTCAGACCCCCGACGGTGATCGCTTCAACTGGCACGGTTGGAATGTTGGCCTTGTTGAAAGTGAAAGTGCTTCCAAAGATGGCCTTGCCGATGCCCGATAGCCCGGCTGCGGCCGCTGGAGCGCTGCCAAGGGCAAAAGCGGCAAACAGGGCGATGGCGGCGGAACTGAGTCGCATTGTTGTCTCTTCACCGGATTCGAGTGCGGCGAAACATAGCGGCGTCAATCGGGAAAGCTAGCCGCCAAATCGCGGTTTAGCTTCACCTTCTGTCGATTTCGGTGGCAGTCTTGCTCCGCAGCATCAGCCCCGATATCGATCGACCATGACAGTTGCCCTAGAAACACTGCTCGGCTCTGCGCCCTATCTCGCCGAACTGGTGCGCAAACACGCCGACTGGTTTGCCGCAGCGGACAAGATCGCCCCCGATGTTGCCCTGAAACTGGCCCTGGAGCAGGTGCGCGAGGCTGGTCGAAGTGCCTCGTCCGAAGCAGAACTCGTCCCGCTTCTGCGTACGGCCAAGGGTCGCATAGCACTGCTTGCGGCAGTCTCGGAGACCAGCGGCAAATGGACCACCGCACAATCGACCGCTGCGCTCTCCGATCTCGCCGACGCAGCCCTTGAGGCCGGGCTCGATCTGCTGATGCGGCTCGCCGCGGCCAAAGGGCAGATCGAGGCGGCATCTGCGAGCGCCGCGACGTCAGGGCTTGCGATCTTCGCGCTCGGCAAGCACGGCGGGCGCGAGCTCAACTATTCGAGCGACATCGACATCGTCGCCTTCTTCGATCCGAGGCTTGTTGAGATGCAGGATCGAGGCGAGGCGACCAAAATCTTCTCGCGCATTGTGCAGCGCCTTGCCGCGCTGATGCAGGATCGGGCAGGGGACGAATACGTATTCCGTACCGACCTGCGGCTCAGGCCCGACCCAGGCGCGACGCCGGTAGCGCTCTCGGTGGATGCGGCGCTCGCCTATTACGAAAGCCGCGGCCAGAACTGGGAGCGCGCCGCCTGGATCAAGGCGCGGCCCTGCGCGGGGGACATGCGGGTTGGGGAGGCATTCATAACTGAGCTGGCGCCCTATATCTGGCGCAAGCACCTCGACTTCGCGACCATCGCCGACATCCAGGCGATGAAGCGGCAGATCAATATCTCGAAGAATGTCGGCGATATCCGGGTGGCCGGGCACAACGTCAAGCTCGGATTGGGCGGCATCCGCGAGATCGAGTTCTTTACCCAGACCCAGCAGCTCATTGCCGGTGGGCGCGACAGGAGCCTCCGCGTGCGGCCGACGGCAGCGGCGCTGAAGGCACTGGCGGACGCCAACTGGATTTCGAAGAAGGCCGCAGCCGACCTGACGCGCACCTATTGGTGGCTGCGTGCTGTCGAGAACCGGCTGCAGATGCTGCGCGATGCGCAAACGCATGTGATGCCGGAGGCGCCGGACGAGATCGCAGTTATCGCGCGGCTGATGGACCAGCCGGATTTACCAGCATTTGAAAAGGCTTACCGAGCGGCGTTGAATCTGGTTGTCGGGTATTATTCGGACCTGTTTGCAGGCGGCGAAAGCCTCGCAGCGGGCGAGGGAAGCCTGGTTTTCACCGGCAGCGATGATGACCCGGAAACGCTGGAAACGTTGTCGCGCATCGGCTTCAAGGAGCCATCGCGCGCCATCGAGACAGTGAAGAAATGGCACTATGGCAGCTATGCTGCGACCCGTGCGGCTGCTGCGCGCGCACACCTGACCGAACTCTTGCCGGCGCTGCTGGAGACCATTTCCGAAGCCGGCAACCCAGACGACGCGCTGTTCCGGTTTGACCAGTTCCTCTCGCGGTTACCTTCTGGTGTCCAGTTGTTCGCGCTGCTGCGCAACCACGCCAACCTCCGCAGCCTGCTTGTTGCGCTGATGGCCTCGGCGCCGCGCATGGCGGAACAGGTGATCCACCGGGCCCATGTCATGGACGGGTTGATCGACCCGGCCTTCGCCGATGAAGTCCGGCGTGGGCTGGTGCTGAGGACCAAGATCGAGACGTTTCTGGGCGATGCGCGAGACTATCAGGAAACCATCGATCGTGCCCGCATCATCGGACAGGAACAGATCTTCCTGATCTCGGCCGGCCTTCTTGCCGGTGTCGTCGATGCGCAGCGCGCCGGCATGCAGTTCACCACCCTTGCCGAGACGTTGTTGCGACGATTGTTCGCTTCGGTGCGCTATGAGTTCGCCAAGCGCCACGGGCGCATTCCGGGGGCGCGAGTGGCGCTGCTGGCGTTCGGCAAGCTCGCCAGCCATGAGATGACCGCCCGCTCCGATCTCGATTTCGTCATCCTCTATGAGACCGACGAAACCGAGGAGTCTGACGGCGAACGCCCACTCGCCGCCAGTCAATATTTCGCCCGCCTGACCCAGCGCCTGATTGCGGCGGTGAGCGCGCCGACTTCGGAGGGCGTTCTGTACGAAACCGACATGCGTTTAAGGCCCTCCGGCAATGCAGGGCCGCTCGCTGCCAGCCTCAATGCGTTTGTGCAGTATCAGCGCGATAGCGCCTGGACCTGGGAGCACCTTGCGCTCAGCCGCGCCCGGGTCGCGATCGCCGATGCCGGTTTCGGCGAAAAGATCGAGAGCACCATCGAAGACGTGTTCGCGCGTCCGCGTGATGTGAAGAAGACCATCGATGACGTGCTGGCCATGCGCGCCCTGATGGCCAAGGAACGGCCGCCACGGCACGCGTTTGACCTGAAACTGGCAAGCGGCGGGCTGGTGGATCTCGAGTTCATCGCGCAATCCGCGCAACTGGTGGCGCGAGAAGCCATTGCGGCGCATCAGGCTGACACGGCGACCGTGCTGCGTCGGATGGGCGAGATCGGCCTTGTGCCTGAAGGGGCGCGGCTGGCCGAGATCCTTGGGATTTACGCGACGGTCCTGCAGGTGATGAGCGCGGCGCTCGCTGATCCGTTCAAGGACGAGGGCTGGACTGAAGCCTTCCGCGAGTTGCTGGCGCAGCGGACCAACACGCCGAATTTCGAGCGGTTGACCGAGGACTTGCGGGAGATGCAGGACGAGGTCAGCGCAGCGGCGGCGCGGTGGTATGAGCGGGCGCGGACGCTGGGTTGAAACTCGAGGCCAGGTGGACTAAGTTCGTGGACTAAGTTCATTGGACTGACTTGCGGAGCGCGGCATGGAAACCGTCAACATTCACGATGCCAAGACGCACCTGTCGCGCCTTGTGGACCGAGTCGCCAAGGGCGAGACCGTTATCATCGCCAAGGCCGGCAAGCCGATGGTGAAGCTGGTGCCGCTGGAGCAGCCTGCGGTGGATACCTCTCGGCGGCTTGGTGGCCTCGAGGGCCGGTTCAAGATTCCGGACGATTTCGATACCATGATGGCCGATGAGATCGCCGAAATGTTCAACGGCAAGTAATGCGGGTATTACTCGACACGCACTTGCTGTTGTGGGCTAAGACCGCGCCTAGACGACTGCCTGAAGCACTTCAGCTCTTCATTACGCAGCCGGATGTTGAGCCCCTGTTCAGCGCCGCCAGCATATGGGAAATCGCGATAAAGCAATCGCAGCTCCGTGACGATTTTCGGGTTGATGCGGCCGAGATGCGCGCCGAACTTCTCGACACGGGCTACGGGGAATTGCCCGTGCTAGGGGAGCACGCCATAGCCGTCGCAGGTCTGCCCTGGATACATAAAGACCCGTTCGATCGGCTTCTCGTCGCCCAGGCGATGGTTGAAAGTGTAGACCTGCTGACGGTCGATCGCCAACTCGGCCGCTACCCCGGCCCGATCCGCGTCTTCTAGGCCGCTTGTGCTTCCTGCTCCGTCATCAGCGGCAGTGACACTGCGACGGTTGTCCCCAGCCCCTGCCGGCTGTCGATGGCGAGGTGGCCGCCGCTGAGTTCGGCGATGGCGCGGGAGATGGCGATGCCCAGCCCGGCACCTTCGCGATCTCGGGTGAGGGCCGCGTCACCGAAGGCGAAAGGCTGCGACAGGGTTTCGAGTCGATCGTTCGACATGCCGATACCGGTATCGGTAATCTCGATGACCACTCCATCCTCGGCGGCATAGGCGGCCAGCGTGACGCGGCCACCGCGAGGGGTGAAGCGAAGAGCATTTTCCACCAGATTGCCAACCATACGTTCGAGGGCAAAGCGATCGGCCGAGAGCATCGCCTCGCAGGCGCCACCGAGGCCGAGCGTCAACCCGGCGCGCTGGGCCTGTGACGAGAAGCGGCGGAGGACGCCGATCATCAACTCGTCGGCGGTGAAGGCGTCGCGCTTCATCTCGCGGCGTCCGCCTTCGAGTTCGGCGAGTTCCAGGATCGAGGCGAAAAAGCTCAGGAGCCGCTCGCCGGAGCCTTTGACCGCTTCGACATAGTTGAGGTAGCGCGCGTCGCCCAACGGCCCGAATGGCTGCTGGCGCAGCATGTCGGTGAAGCCGATGATGTGGTTGAGCGGGGTGCGGATGTCGTGGCTGAGATGGGCGAGGAAGCTGGTCTTGGAGCGGCTGGCGGCTTCGGCGCGAAGCTTTTCCTCGTGATAGCGGCGGGCCAGAAGGCGCTGTTCCTCGCGGATCGAGGTGAGAAGCTGCGTGGTCCGCCGGCTCTCGGTGATGTCCATCACCAGCGTCACGAACCCTGACGTGGCAAGCGGGCGTTCCTCGATGAGGAGGGTGGAGCCGTCTTCGCGGTGCAGTTCCAGCAGCCGGTTCTGCGTGTCCTCGCGTACCGACTCCATGTAGCCGCCCATCGAGAGCGCCTTGACCACCTCGTGATAGGCTGCCCCGATCGGCAGTGCGCTGGGCGCGACGCCGAGGCGCTCGGCGAAGCGGGTATTGCTGGCGATCAGTCGGGCCTCGGCGTTCCAGCAGGCGACGCCGAATGGCATGGTCTCGATGAGGGCTGACTGGCTATCAGCCGGCTGAGCCTTGAGGCGCGCCAGAAGCCGCGTCAGCAGACGAATGGCGGTTGCGCGCAACCACCCCTGCTGTGCTCCGGATGGTGGCGCGCGGAATCGCTTCGCCCCGTCCCCGGATTGCTCCGTCGGCCGCATCAAGTTCTCCGCCAATGTGGTGTGGGACGACCCATTCGGCCCCGATGAGGGGACTTTGAATCTGCTTCGCCGTCGCTGTCCAGAGGCGGTTCGGGACAGTGGGACGACGAAGCCGGAATTCGTGAGTCGGCAGAGTCACTTGGGCACGAAGAAAAAGTTTTCTAACCGGTAACGCCTCGTTAACCAGCGAGGGTGCGCTCGAGGATATCAGCGGCGTTGCGGCTGAGCGTTCCGGACTCCTTGAGTGATTCCAGAGCCTTCTGCGCCGCCGATCGCCGGCCGGGCTCGAAACTTTGCCAGACGCGGAAGGCGGTAAGGACGCGTGCGGCGACCTGCGGATTGCGAGTGTCGACGTCGCCCACGAACTGCGCAACGAACCGGAATCCCTCGCCATCGGGCCGCGCGAACTGGGTGGGGTTGTTCATCCCGAAAGTGGCCATCACAGCGCGGAGCCGGTTCGGATTGTTCTTCGGGAAATCAGGGGCCGCGAGGATGGCTTTCAGCCGGTCGATCACAGCACCATCCGGCGCCATGGCGTTGAGCGACAGCCATTTATCGAGGACCAGCGGATCGGCGGTGAACCGGTCGCGGAAATCGGCAAGCAGCGGTTCGGCATCGGCCGTCCAGGCGTGAACGATGGTGCCGAGCGCGGACATGCGGTCGGTCATGTTGAGGGCGCTCTCGTATTGTTCGCGTGCGAGTTGCGCTGCGCCTGTGGCGCCACCGGCCACCAGCTGGGCGAGGGCGGTGTTCTTCATGGCTCGCCGGCCGGCCTGCTGGAAATCGGGCGAATAGGCGAGCCGGCTGTCATTGGTCAGATAGACCCGCTCCAGCGTTGCCGCATTGCGGGCGACGATCTCAGTGATGAACTGGGTGCGGACAGAATGGATGCGGTCGGGGTCGATGTTGGTCCCAATGGTGCGGGCGATCAGTTGCTCGGCCGGCAGCTGCAGGGCATTCGCCTTGAACGCCGGATCCAGCGACTTCGACAACAGCGTCTCCGCCAGCGCTTCGGCGAGCGCGGAGACCTGCGCATCGGTCCAGGGCTTCCCGCCGATGGCGCCGAGCATCAGGGCCATGGATGCATCCTGGAGCGCCTGCCAGCGGTTGAACGGATCGCTGTCGTGGCGGGCGAGGAAAAGCTGCTCCGTCATGCTCGCCTCGGAGCGGAGCTTGATCGGGGCTGAAAAGCCACGGAACAGGGACGGTACAGGCCGGTTGGGAATGCCCGCGAAGCTGAGGGTCAGCTTGCTCGTGTCCATGACGATCATATCGTCGCGCACGTCGCCGCCGCTCACGCTGTTCCAGGTCATCGGGCTGCCATTGGGGCCGATGAGGCCGAACTTGATCGGCAGCACCATGGGCTGCTTGGTCTCCTGGCCCTGCGTCGGTTGCGTCTCCTGGGAGAGCTCGATCGTGTAGGTCTGGGTGGCCGCATCGAACCGGTCGGTGACGGTCACCTCGGGGGTGCCCGCCTGCAGGTACCATTGCTGGAAGTGCTGCAGGTCGACGCCATTGGCGTCCTCGAACACCTTGATGAAGGCCTCGATGGTGGTGGCCTCGCCGTCGTGGCGCTCGAAATAGAGATCCATGCCCTTGCGGAAATTGGCCTCGCCAAGGAGTGTCGCCAGCATGCGGACGATCTCGGCGCCCTTTTCGTAGACGGTCGCCGTGTAGAAGTTGTTGATCTCCTTGTAGTGGTCCGGCCGGGCAGGGTGGGCCAAGGGGCTCCCATCCTCGGGGAACTGCACCTGCCGCAGCGCGCGCACATCCTCGATGCGGGCGACGGGGCGCGAGCGCTCGTCCATCGAGAATTCCTGGTCGCGATAAACCGTCAGCCCTTCCTTGAGGCAGAGCTGGAACCAGTCCCGGCAAGTGATTCTGTTGCCAGTCCAATTGTGGAAATACTCGTGCGCGATGACGCTCTCGATCGCCGCATAGTCGGCGTCGGTGGCGGTCTCGGGCTTGGCGAACACCAGCTTGTCGTTGAAGATGTTGAGGCCCTTGTTCTCCATCGCGCCGAAGTTGAAATCGGACACGGCGACGATGTTGAACACATCCAGATCATACTCGCGGCCGAAGCGCCGCTCGTCCCAGGCCATCGAGCGCTTCAGCGAATCCATGGCGTAGAGGCACTCGGCTTCCTTGCCGTGGGTGCAGTAGATGCCAAGCGCGACGGTGCGGCCGGAACTGGTGACGAAGCTGTCGTGGATTGAGCCAAGGTCACCGGCCACCATCGCGAACAGATAGGCGGGCTTGGGGAACGGGTCGTCCCACACGGCAAAGTGCTGGTTGTCGGCAAGCTTGCCCTGCTCGACCAGGTTGCCGTTGGCCAGCAATACGGGCGCCAGCGTCTGGTCGGCCTGCATACGGACGCGGAACGGCGCCAGAATGTCGGGGCGATCGAGATAAAAGGTGATGCGGCGGAAGCCCTCGGGCTCGCACTGCGTGCACCATGTGCCCGAAGAGCGATAGAGCCCCATCAGCCGCGTGTTCTTTTCCGGTTCGACCACGACCTCGGTCTCGAGCACGAAGCGCTTCAGCGGCGGCTCGGCGATCGTCAGCCCGGTCGAGGTCTCGGCATAGGCGGTGAGCGCCAGCGGTAACCCGTCAATCGCGATCGAACTGAGCTTCAACTCCTCCCCATCGAGCACCAATGGCGTGCCCGGCGCCGTGGACGGGCGCGGCGAAATGGTGAGAAAAGCGCGTACTCGCGAGCTATCCGGCGCGATCCTCACGTCGAGTTCCACCTTCTCGATCAGATAGGGGCCTTCGACGTAGTCCTTGAGGAAGACGGTCTCTTCGTTCTCGCCGCGCATCAAATGCTCCACAACATCAACTCGTTAACCGACTGTGGCGCGCCCGCAACAGCCGAATCCATGGTTTAGTGTATTCTATGTGGCTGACAATCAGCCTGTCAGTCGCAGATTCCCGCCAAATTGGGCAGTTTTGGGGTCTGTGCAGGCTGATCCTGCCAGCACGCACCTCCGGCCGCCATCGGCGTGTCGCGTGCGTCATCCAGATAGAGACGCGAGGGGCAATCCCTCAGACCCGCAGGCTTCGCTTGACCTCAACTGCTGTTGAGGTTGTAGCCGTTCTGCCGTGGGACGAGAAATAGGAGAGGGCCGATGTTTGCTGGCGTGTTCAAGTGGTTCGAGGCCAGGGTAGAGCCCTATCCGGCCGATGAGCCGACACAGCCCCCCAAGACCCTGCTCGCGTTCTGCCTGTACTACACCAAGGGCGCCAAGCGCTGGCTGCTGGCCATGACCATTCTGGGCGCGTCGATCGCGCTACTGGAAGTATCGCTGTTCGGCTTCATGGGCTCGATCATCGACTGGCTGGGCAATGCCGACCGCGCCACCTTCCTCGCCAACGAAGGCTGGAAGCTGGGCTTGATGGCGGTAGTGCTGCTCGGCGTGCTGCCGCTGCTGCAACTGACCGATACGCTGATCATCCATCAGGGGCTGCTGGGCAACTTCCCGCAGCGCATCCGCTGGATGGCTCATCGGTACCTGCTTCGGCAGTCGATGAGCTACTTCCAGGACGAGTTCGCCGGCCGCATCGGCGCCAAGCTGATGCAGACCTCGCTCGCCGTCCGCGAAGTGGTCATGAAGATCCTCGATGTCACGGTCTTCGTGGTCGTCTATTTCGCCGGTGCCGTCGTGCTGGCGGCGATGAGTGACCTCTGGCTGGCCGTGCCGTTCCTCGTGTGGCTGGCGGCTTACGTCGCGCTGCTCTGGTACTTCATCCCACGCCTGGGCAAGATTTCCGAACTGCAGGCCGATGCCCGCTCGCTGATGACCGGCCGCATCGTCGACAGCTACACCAACATCGCCACGGTCAAGCTGTTCTCTCACTCGCGGCGCGAGGAAAGCTATGCCCGTGAGGGGATGGATGAGTTCCTCGGCACTGTGCACGGCCAGATGCGGCTGGTGTCGCTGCTGCAGGTGACCATCACCACGATGAACTGCATCCTCCTCGCCTCAGTGGTCGCGGTGGGCATCTCGCTGTGGCTGAACGCGGCCATGTCGCCCGGTGCTATCGCGGTGGCGGCCTCGCTGGTGCTGCGCTTCCAGGGCATGAGCCAGTGGGTGATGTGGGAGATGTCGGCGTTGTTCGAGAACATCGGCATCGTGCGCGACGGCATCAGCTCGCTCTCCATGTCACGTGTGGTCGCCGATGCGCCGGACGCCAAGCCGATTGGTACGGTGAAAGGTGACATCAATTTCGAGAACGTCTCCTTCCACTACGGCAAGCAGTCGGGCGTCATCGAGGACTTCAACCTCCACGTGAAGGCCGGCGAAAAGATCGGGTTGGTCGGGCGTTCCGGCGCTGGCAAGTCCACCATCGTCAATCTGCTGCTGCGCTTTTATGACCGCGAGAGCGGCCGGATTGCCGTCGACAATTTCGACATTGCGACGGTCACGCAGGACTCGCTGCGCGCCAATATCGGCGTCGTCACTCAGGATACCTCGCTGCTCCACCGCTCGGTGCGCGAGAACATTCTCTATGGCCGCCCCGATGCAGGGGAAGCCGAGATGATCGCGGCGGCTCGGCTCGCCGAGGCCGACGCATTCATCGAGACGCTGGTCGATCTCAAGGGCCGCAAGGGCTACGACGCGCATGTCGGCGAGCGTGGCGTCAAGCTCTCGGGCGGGCAGCGCCAGCGCATCGCCATCGCCCGGGTGCTGCTCAAGAACGCGCCGATCCTGGTGCTGGACGAAGCGACCTCGGCGCTGGACAGCGAAGTCGAGGCCGCGATCCAGGACCAGTTCCAGCTATTGATGCGCAACAAGACCGTGATTGCCATCGCCCACCGGCTCTCGACCATCGCCATGATGGACCGGCTGGTGGTGATCGATCAGGGCAAGATCGTCGAGCAGGGGACGCACGCGCAATTGCTGGCCACCGGCGGGCACTACGCCAAGCTCTGGGCGCGGCAGTCGGGCGGTTTCCTCGAACTCGACGAAACCGAGGAGGCCGCGCAGTGATGATGCCTTCCCGTAGAGTAGATGCCACCACCTTTTATCCATCCCCAAGGGGATGACTGAGGACCTGCGATCAACCACCCAACGCATCCCAAGGAGGATCAGATGGAAACCACTAACCACCGCATTGACCAGAGCCCGCGTGCCCTTTTGAGCCACGTGAAAGTAAAACGAAAGCAACAACTTGTAGCCCTGACCTGACGTTACGTCAGAGATCGGGCTCGGAACAATGAGATCATTATGCTCAACCGAGTCATCGCCTGGTTCGACGCCCGCTACAGCCCAATAGCGCTGGCCGCGGACACGACGCCCCCGACGGGCGTCAACAAATTCATGTTCTATTTCATCAAGCAGTTCCGCGTTGCTCTCGGGCTGCGCATGGTGCTGGTTGCCGTCGGTTCTGTCGCCGACGCCATGATGCCGATCTTTGTCGGTCTCGTGGTCGGCATGCTGGCCAACACGCCCAAGGGGGAGATGTTCTCTCTCCACTGGCCGACGTTTTTGGTGATGGTTGCCGTGTTGCTCGGCGTTCGGCCGATCACCTTCGTCCTCGACCAGCTGGTGCGAAACCACGCCATCGTGCCCTCGATCGTCAACCTCGTGCGGTGGCAGAGCCATTGGCACGTCATCCGGCAGAGTTGGACTTTTTTCCAGAACGACTTTGCCGGGCGTATCGCCAACAAGATCATGCAGGCCGGTGAGGCCATCGAAACGGCAGTGAACCTGTCGATCGATGCCGCCTGGTATGCGCTGGTCTTTGTGGTGGTTGCCGTGATTGCGCTGGCTGGGCTCGACTGGATCCTACTGATCCCGGTCGCCGTCTGGCTCGTGCTCTATGGCATCCTGTTCGTCATCACCATGCCGCTCATTGCCAAGTATTCCGAGGATCTCTCGGAAGCCCGCTCCGTGATGACCGGCCGCATCGTCGACAGCTACACCAACATCCACACGCTCAAGACCTTCTCGACCGATGGTCACGAGGACAAGTACGTGTCGGATTCGGTGATTGACCACACGGTCGAGTTCCAGAAGCTGATGCGCGTCTTCACCTACATGTGGAGCGTGCTTTTCCTGCTCAACGCGGCGCTGGTGATCTCGATCACCTGGATGGCGCTCTCGGGCTGGAATACCGGTACGCTGAGCGCGGCGGCGGTGGCCACCGCGATCCCCTTCGCCCTGCAGATCATGAACATGAGCGGCTGGATCCTCGATATCGGCTCCAACATCTTCCGCCAGATCGGCACGGTGAAGGACTCGATGGATACCATCGCCCAGCCCATCGCCATGATTGATGCGCCGGGCGCACCGGCGCTCAAGGTGGAAAAGGGCGGCATCGTCTTTGACAACGTCAGCTTCAACTACTGGCGCGGCAAGGACGGCACCGTGATGGAGGATTTCAACCTCGAAATCCGCCCGGGCGAGAAGGTGGGGCTGGTCGGCAGGTCAGGGGCCGGCAAGTCGACGCTGGTCAACCTGCTGCTGCGGCTGTTCGACGTCGAAAGCGGGGCGATCCGGGTCGACGGGCAGGACGTGCGCAACGTCTCGCAGGAAAGCGTGCGGGCTGCAGTGGGTCTGGTGAGCCAGGATACTTCGCTGCTGCATCGCTCGATCCGGGAGAACATCAAGTATGGCCGCCAGTCTGCCAGCGACGAGGAGATGATCCGCGCCGCCGAGCAGGCCAAGGTCGCCGATGTGATCGCCGGGCTGCAGGATCTCCGCGGCCGCCGGGGCTACGACGCCCATGTCGGCGAGCGGGGCGTCAAGCTCTCCGGCGGCCAGCGCCAGCGCGTTGCCATCGCCCGCGTGCTCCTGAAGAACGCCCCGATCCTGGTTCTGGACGAGGCAACCTCTGCCCTCGACAGCGAAGTCGAGGCGGCGATCCAGGAGCAACTGGTGTCGCTGATGCAGGGCAAGACCGTGATCGCCATCGCGCACCGGCTCTCGACCATCGCCGCGATGGACCGGTTGGTGGTACTCGAAAAGGGCCAGATCGTCGAAGAAGGCACCCACGCCTCGCTTCTCGCATCGGGCGGCCACTATGCGCAGCTCTGGGAACGCCAGTCCGGTGGTTTCCTCGATCTGGGCAAGGCGGCCGAGTAGGCCAGTCAGAATGGGGCGGCGTCACTTGCGCCGCCCCAACTTGCTCCCCGCCACGGGGAAGGCGCGTGCGGCATTGGCGCTCCAACCGCAGATGTGGCATCCTGCTAACGCGGCCAGGTGCCGTTCGGAGGATGGCCAATGAGCGACGCTCCCAATATGTTCTCGGACGGCAAGGCGTATGAAAAGATGATGGGGCGCTGGAGCCGCATCGTCGGCGCCAGCTTCCTCGACTGGCTGGCCCCAGCAAGCGGGCAACGCTGGCTCGATTCCGGTTGTGGCAATGGTGCGTTCACCGAAGAGATCATCGCGCGCACTGCGCCTGCTTCGGTCGACGCGGTAGACCCGTCGGAAGGCCAGATTGCCTTCGCGCGCACCCGCCCGGCCACCCAGCTTGCGAAATTTGCCATTGGCGATGCGCAGAACCTGGCATTTCTTGACGACAGCTTCGACGTCGCCATCATGGCGCTGGTGATTGCGTTCTTGCCGCAGCCTGAAAAGGCTGCCGCTGAAATGCGGCGCGTGGTGCGACCCGGCGGACTGGTCGCGACCTACATGTGGGACATTGAAGGCACCGGCACTCCATTGACGCCGATGGCCGACGCGCTGACCGCGATGGGACTTACCCCCGGAGTAGTTCCAAATCCTCCCGCCTCGGGCCTTGAAGCGATGCGGGGGTTCTGGGGGGGAGCGGGGTTGCTGGAAGTGGAAACCAAAGTGATAGGCCTGACCGTGCGTCACGCCAGCCTCGACGAGTTCTGGGACTCGAACTTTGTCGCTGTCGGCCCGATGGGGGCCATGTTCGCTAAAATGGGCAAAGATGAGCAGCAGCAGCTCCGGGCCCGGCTCGCCGAGCAGTTGCCAATCGCCAGCGACGGCAGCATCGCGTACGAGCGCTTCGTCAATGCGGTGAAGGGCAAGGTGCCCCACTAATCTGCACGGCGCTCCTCGCGACTTCCTTCCCGTTGGCACCGCGCCAGAACCCGGCTAGAACCCGCAGCAGTTTGATCAATTGCGTGCTGGCACTTTCCGCAGCTCGCGCAGCGGAGGAATGAATGGCGAAGGCGTCAACTGCAGTGGCTTCCGCCGCAGCCGGATACAGCGAACTCAACCTCGCGGGCACATTCGCGCTCACTTCGCCGAAGCTGAAGATCAAGGCGCCGATCATCTTGCCGGGCGATGTCCACGGCGCGCTGCTCGCCGCCGGTGAGATCCCTGACCCCTACTACGGCGAGAACGAAACCGTCGTCATGTGGGTGCACGATACGCCCTGGACGGTCGAGCGAAAGTTCACCGCTGAGGCCGCCGATATCGATGGCTACCTCACGCTGACGCTCGAAAACGTCGACTGCATCGCTACGGTGTTCCTCAACGGCGAGGCCATAGGCGAGACACAGAACCAGTTCATCCGCTACGACATCGACGTCACCGGCAAGGTTAAAGCCGGCAACAACACCCTGCGCATCGAGTTCGCGGTGACCAAGGATGTCGCCAAGGCCCGCGCCGACGGGCATCCGTTCCCGATCCCTTTCACCTACAACTACCTCTCGAACGGCCTCCCCGGCGTACATATGAACTTCGTGCGCAAGGCTGCCTGCCATGCCGGCTGGGACTGGGGCATCTGCCTGATGCCCACCGGCGTCTATGGCTGCATAGCGCTCCGCAAGTCGCGCCTTGCTCGCCAGGAGAGCGTCGAAGTCACCCAGGCGCATGGCAAGAAGTCGGTCGAGCTCTCGATCCGGACCCGCGTCTTTGCCTTCGCCGAAGGCTCGGTGGAACTGAGCTACGAGATCGATGGCCAGACCATTGCCGACAAGGTGGTGGTACGGCCGGGCGAGAACGTCTTTACGCACAATTTGACGATCAGGAACCCGAAACTCTGGTGGCCGAACGGGCAGGGGGAGCAGCCGCTCTATCCGCTTGTCACCACCCTCGATGGCGAAGTTACCACCCGTAAGATCGGGCTCAGGAAGCTTGAGTGGGTGATCGAGAAGGACGCCATCGACCATTCGTTCAAGGTGCGGGTCAACGGCCGCGACATCTCGATGTTCGGCGCCAACTGGATCCCCGCCGACGCCATCCCCTCGCGCATCACCCCCGAGGTCATTCGCGACCTCCTGGAGAGCGCCAAGGCGGTGAACATGAACATGCTCCGCATCTGGGGCGGCGGGCAGTATGAGCCCGACTATTTCTACGAGATGTGCGACGAGCTCGGCATCCTGCTCTGGCACGATTTCATGTTCTCATGCATGAGCTACCCGTCCGATCGCGCTTTCCTTGCCGACGTGCGCACCGAGATCACCCAGCAGGTCCGCCGCCTCAGCCACCACGCGTCGATCGCGCTCTGGTGCGGCGACAACGAGGTGATCGGCTCGCTCACCTGGTACCCCGAGACGAAGGCCAATCGCGACCTCTACCTCGTCAACTATGACCGGCTGAACTCGATGCTGGGGTCCATCGTCGAAGACGAGGATACCTCCCGCCGCTTCTGGCCGTCCTCACCGTCGCTGGGCTACATGGATTTCTCCGACGGCTGGCATCAGGACACGCGCGGCGACCTGCACTATTGGGACGTCTGGCACTCGGCCAAGGACTTTTCGGCCTATCGCAGCGTCAACCCACGCTTTGCCTCCGAGTTCGGCTTCCAGAGCTTCACCTCGATGAACGTCATCGAGACCTTCTCGGCGCCCGAGGATCGCAACCCGTCCTCGCCGGTGATGGAAAGCCACCAGCGCAACACCGGCGGCAATGCCCGCATCCTCGAGACCATGACGCGCTATTTCCGCTTCCCGGTCGATTTCGAAAAGATGGTGTTCCTATCCCAGGTGCAGCAGGGCCTCGCCATCAAGACTGCCATCGAATACTGGCGCTCCACCAAGCCGCGCTGCATGGGCACGCTCTATTGGCAGATCAACGATATCTACCCGGTGGCGAGCTGGGCCAGCCTCGACTACGGCGGGCAGTGGAAGTTGCTCCACTATATGGCCAAGCGCTTCTTCCGGCCCATCAACGTGGTGGCGGTGCCCGATGGCGACGAACTGCTTTTGAAGGCGATCAACGACACCGCCGGCAAGGCCGATATCGGGCTCGAAGTGCACGCAGTCGATGCTAACGGCGGCGCTCGCATCATCGCCACGGCGAACGTCAAGACCAGCCCCGACAAGGCGGTGATCGCGACCCATATCGCGCTCTCCGACCTCGCGCCCAATGAGTTCCTGTTCTTTTCCTGGACGGACGAGAACGGAGCGCTGCTGGGCGAAAACGACTTCTTCCCTAAGCCCTACAAGAGCTACGACCTCGCCAGGGCAAATGTCACCGCCACGTGGTCGGGGAGTGAAGATGCTCCAATCCTGACGCTGGTTTCGGATGCGCCGGCAGTGTTCGTGACGGCAACAGTAGCAGTGCCCGGCCATTTCTCGGACAACGCACTGACGCTATTGCCGGGCCGGGAGGCCAGCCTGACCTTCACCCCGCGCCACGGCGCAAACGTGAGCAAGGCTGAGTTGGCCAAGGGGCTGAAGCTCAGCCACCTTCGCGAGACCTACTGAGGGCGGGGCACAGCTACAACTTTCGTTGCTGCGAACGCTTTGCCGGGGGCGTGGCATTGACAGGGAAGGGCGGCGCAGCCTTTGTGGCTGAACCGCCCCTTGTCTTGCGCGGCTCCGGATCCAGCCATGTCTTCGCCTATCGCCGCCGTCGAAGATCGCCGAAATCTCGGCATTGGCATCCTGCTGTTTGCCCAGCTGTTCTTCGCGACCCTCGACACCTCGGCCAAGTACCTCTCGACCTTCGGCATTCCGCTCGGCGAGATCGTTTTTGTGCGCTACGCCGTGCACGTGGTGCTGGCGCTGGTGCTCTTCCTGCCAGTGCAACGCAATCTCTTCGTCACCCGCAACTGGAAGCTTGAGCTGCTACGCGGGCTCTGCCTCCTCGGAGTGACCGCCGCCAATTTCCTCGCGCAGCGCTTCCTGCCGCTCACTGTCACCGGCGCGCTGATGTTCACCATGCCGTTGATGGTTACGGCGCTCTCCGGCCCGCTCTTGGGTGAAAAAGTCGGCTGGCGCCGTTGGCTCGCGGTTGGCGCCGGCTTCATCGGCATCCTCATCATCGTCCGTCCCGGCACCGAGGCGTTCCATCCCGCCTCGCTGATCTGCCTTGCCGGAGCGCTATCGGCTGCCTTCTACGGCATCATCACGCGCAAACTTGCCGGGGTGGATTCTGCTGCGACCCAGCAGGTTTATTCAGGGATCATCGCGCTCGCCTGCGTCACCCCGTTTGCCTTTACCAGCTGGGTCTGGCCATCGTCAGGTGGCACCTGGTTTGCCTTCATCGCCATCGGCATCACGGGCATGATCGCGCATCAGCTCAACACCATTGCGCACCGCTTCGCGCCTCCCTCGGCGCTGGCGCCGTTCAGCTATTCCGAGTTGATCCTCCTAGCCATCGCAAGTTGGCTGATCTTCCAGAACCCGCCCGATATCTGGTTCTACCTCGGCACGCCCTTCATCATCGGCTCGGGGCTCTACATCTGGCTGCGTGAGCGCAAGCTGCGGCGCGAGACCAGCGTGACGCCCGTGGAGGATTGAGCGTGGCCAGCGCCCTCAAGCCCGTCGAAGATCGCCGCCTCTTCGGTATCGGCCTGATGCTCGCGGCCTTCTTTTGCTACACGGTGATCGACAGCCTCGCCAAGATCCTGAGCGCGTCGGGCCTTCCCACCATGGAGGTGGTGTTCGTCCGCTATGCTGGCCAGTTCATCATGGTGCTGGCGCTGTTCGTTCCACGCGAAGGCCTGAGGTCGCTGACCCGCACGCGCAACTGGCGCATCGAAGTGGTGCGCGGTCTCGCGCTCCTGGGGTCCACGGTCTTCAATTTTATCGCCATCACCTTCCTGCCGCTCACAGTCACCTCGGCCATCTCGTTCACGATGCCGCTGATCCTCTGCGCCCTGTCCATTCCGCTGCTCGGCGAAACCGTAGGCTGGCGCCGCTGGGCCGCCATCGCGATTGGTTTCATCGGCGTGCTCATCATCGTCCGGCCGGGCACCGGGGCGTTTCATCCGGCGGTGATCCTGTCGCTGTTCACCGCCCTCTTCAGCGCGCTCTACAACCTCGCAACCCGCAAGCTCGCCGGCGTCGATACCACCACCACCCAGCAGTTCTATGCCTCTGGCGTTGCAACGCTCTGCATCGCGCCGTTCTCGTTCGGCGGCTGGGTCTGGCCTCATGAGCCAATGATCTGGCTGGCCTTCGTCGGAATCGGCGCGGCGGCGCTGGTCGGCCACCTGTTCGTCACCACCGCCCACCGCTACGCCCCGGCCTCGGTGCTCGCCCCGTTCGGCTATCTGCAGATCATCTTCATGACCGGCGCCAGCTGGCTGATCTTCAATCAGCCGCCGACCATCTGGCTGTTCCTCGGCGCCCCCATCGTCATGGGCTCCGGCCTCTATATCCTGCTGCGCGAGCGGCAACTATCAAAGTCGGTGGTAACCGAAACGGCGGTTCAGGACTAGAAGCCGAGGAAGATCATATCGAGCGCGGCGCGGATATCGTCGTGACGATGATCAAGGCTGCCTATCTGCGGCCCTAGGTCCTTCACCCTGACAGCTGCAAGGTACTGCGGGTTCATGGTGTAGATCGCCCCATCGATCTGTACCGTCGGATTGAGCCGCTTGTGTGCGACTGGTGCCGTATCGACCGGCAGCAGCGGGGCTACCAGACGGGTCGGAAATCCATCCAGTAGGTCAGTCTGGACATCGACGACCAAGGCACCTGCCACGCGATACACATCGTATCGCGCCACTAGAACATCCGGAACTTTTCAAGTGGCAGGCCGTACTTCTCGACATAGTCGATGTTGCTCTGGATCACGTCTGCGTTCTCTTTTGCCCAGACGCGGGCCCTTTCGGCGGCAACAGCACGTGCAATGCCATCCTCGGCAGCGCGGGAAAGATTGATCTTCATGCCCCGCGCCTCAACGAGGAGGTCAGCATCCAGAGAAAGATTGGCGGCCCGTCGGCTGGCTGCAGACATCAGAACACTCCATGCGCATTAACATGCGCATGTTTGCCTCTGGAACGTCAGATTGCAAGCGCTAAAGGCTTGTCGTCACAAAATCATAGAGCAGCTTGATGTTCAGGCCCGCGATGATGATCGCTACGGCATAGGCCAGCAGTCCCAGCCAGGCCGGCGCCACCAGTGCGCCCATCTTCTTCTTGTCGGTGGTGAACATCACCAGCGGGAACACCGCAAAGCTGAGCTGCAGGCTGAGCACCACCTGCGTCAGGATCAGCAACTGTCCCGTGCCGGACTCGCCGAACCAGATGGTGACCGCAGCCGCCGGAACGATGGCGATGGCGCGGGTGATCAGGCGCCGCATCCATGGCGGCAACCGGATCTGCAGGAACCCTTCCATGACGATCTGCCCGGCGAGCGTCGCCGTCACCGTGGAGTTCAGCCCGCAGGCGAGCAACGCTACCCCGAACAGCACCGGCGCAACCGAAAAGCCCAGCAGAGGGGCAAGCAGGCTGTGCGCCTGGCCAATCTCGGCCACCCCGCTATGCCCGCTGTTGTGGAACGTCGCAGCCGCGAGGATCAGGATCGAGGCGTTGATCAGGAGTGCGAACATCAGCGCGACGGTGGAATCAATCGTCGCAAAGGTGAGCGCCTCGCGCTTGTCCTTGATCGTGTCGCCATAGGCCCGGGTCTGCACGATGCCGGAGTGGAGGTAGAGATTGTGCGGCATCACGGTCGCACCGAGAATACCGAGGGCGAGGTAGAGCATTTCGGGGTTGGTGACGATCTGCGTGGTTGGCGCAAAACCGCGGATGACCTCGCCCCAGTTCGGGTCGGCCAGCGCAATCTGAATGCCGAAACTCACCGCAATCACACCCAGCAAGGTGATGACAAATGCTTCGACCCACCGGAATCCCATCTTCTGCAAATAGAGGATCAGGAACACGTCGAGCGCCGTGATGATAACGCCGATCTCCAACGGGATGCCGAAGATCAGATTGAGCCCGATCGCTGTGCCCACCACCTCGGCAATGTCCGTGGCGATGATGGCGATTTCGGCAAAAAGCCAAAGGATCCAAGCAACTGGCCGCGGAAAAGCGTCGCGGCAGGCCTGCGCCAAATCGCGACCGGAACCGATGGCGAGCCGCGCGCTCAGCGATTGTAGGATGATCGCCATGATATTGGAGATCAGCGCGACAACCAGAAGCGTGTAGCCGAACTTGCTGCCCGCCGCGATCGAAGTGGCCCAATTGCCGGGGTCCATGTACCCCACCGCCACCAGATAGCCCGGCCCGACAAACGCAAGGGCCCGGCGCCAGAAGCTGCCCGTCTTGCGCACTGCAACACTGCCATGAACATCGGAGAGCGAGGCATCGCCCCGGCCCTGGCGCCAGCCGGCGAACAGGTCATTGGCTTTGGCATCCATCGGGCGGCAATCCTGTCTGACTTTTCTCCGCACAGACCGGCATGCCGGTCGCGCGAATTGTTGAGAATGGTTCTTAATAGCAAGTAAGTTGCCGCCCTTGTCAACTCTTCTCAGGGAGATTGCTTTCGCGTCGGCTTTCGCTCACGATCCGAACAATTACCCAGTTGGTGAGCCTTCGATGCCCTCGTTCCGCCTGATCGACGCTAAGCTTCCAGAATTCGGCGTCCCGGCAGTACGCCCCGAACTTGACAGAGCGGTTTACAGAAAACGCTTTGCGGCACTGGGCAAGGCGCGGCGCGCAGCGGGCCTTGATGCGCTGGTCATCTACGCTGACCGCGAGCACGCGGCGAACCTGAGCTACATCACCGGGTTCGACCCGCGCTTTGAAGAAGCACTGCTGGTCATCGCACCCGACGCGACGCCGACCTTGCTGGCCGGACCCGAAAATCTCGGCCGGGCCGCCGCCGCACAGATCGAGGTCGAGGCGCGGCTCTACCCGCCCTTCGGCTTAATGGGGCAGGACCGCACCAAGACGCCCGCTCTGGAAGAGGTGCTGCGCAACGCCGGTCTGCGGCCTCAGCACCGCATCGGTGTGCTCGGGTGGAAATATTTCGGACCATTCGAGGCCGCAAAACCGGAAGCCTGGCTCGAGACGCCATCCTACATTGCCGACATTCTGCGTCGCATCGCCGGCCCTGATGGCCGCGTGGTCAACGCCAATGCCCTGTTGATGCACCCGGTAACGGGCCTCCGCGCGGTCAATGAGGTGGTGCAGATAGCCCAGTTCGAGTTCGGCGCCGTGGCGTGCTCAGAGGCGCTCAAATCGCTGATTGCCAATATCAGGCCGGGGATGAGCGAGTTCGAGGCGGCCCGCACTATGCAACTGGGCGTGCTTCCGCACTCGTGCCACACCATGCTCTCGTCCGGCGACCGCCTCGTCGGCCTCGACAGCCCCTCCAGCAAGCTACTGGAGCAGGGCGACCCGGTGACTTCGGCGGTGGGCTACTGGGGTGGACTGTCCAGCCGCATGGGATGGCTGGCCGAAGACGCCAACCAATTGCCAGAATCCGCACGCGACTATGTCGAACGCCTCGCTGGTCCCTATTTCGCCTGCGCAGCCGAGTGGTACGAGACGATCGGAATCGGGGTGACGGGCGGAGAACTGGATGCGTTGGCACGACGCCATCTTGGCACTCCGTTCTTCAATCTGGTGCTCAATCCCGGCCACCTCCTCCACATCGATGAGTGGATGAATACCCAGGTCTATCCGGGTTCAACCGAGCCCTTCCTCTCCGGGCAGATGGTACAGTGCGACATCATCCCCGCAGCTGGCCCGCCTTATTTCGGCGCCAACATCGAAGACGGAATCGCCCTGCTCGATGAAGCGGGCAGGGACCAGGTTCGCGCAGAATTCCCCGGTGTCTGGCAGCGGGTCGAGGCCCGAAGGGACTTCATGTCGGACGTTCTGGGCATCAAGCTCAAACCCGAAGTGCTTCCCCTCTCCAACCTCGCCGGGGCAATGCCGCCCTTCTGGCTGACGCCAAACCGGATCCTTGCCCGAGCGTGACGCTTTTACGCCTTGCTCTTGCCAACTTTGCGCCAGCCGATTATTTCATTTCGGATCGACATTTGGCTGACGTAAGGCCGTATGCCACCGCTTCCGGTCAGGCGCACGTTCAAGGGACTCCAAAGATCGACTGACCGGGCAGGGTGATCGTGATCATTTTGTCCCAGACCCAACCTGTGAAGAGGATCACCCTGATGCAAAAGGGCACCGTGAAGTTCTACAACGACCAAAAGGGCTACGGCTTCATCCAGCCGGACAATGGCAGCAAAGACGTGTTCGTCCACGCCACGGCTCTGCAGCGCGCCGGCCTGACCAACCTCGCTGAAGGCCAGAAGGTCTCGTTCGAGACCGGCGAAGACCGCCGCACCGGCAAGATCGCTGTCACCGAGATCTCGGCAGACTGATCTGTCGCTCATAGACATATTGGAAGCCGGGCGTGTCGCAGCGTCCGGCTTTTTTAGTTGGCAGTCGGCGCTATTGACTTCGTTTCGGTTGGCAGCAGGATGAGGGGCAGCTCATGATCGAAATCGTCACCGCGACACGTTCCGATGCGGCAACGTTCAGATCGGACGCAATGCTTGGGAAATCCCGCCAGCGCCTGCGATACAACCCCACTATTGCATGGCGCGTAGCAGTCTCCAATTCTGCAGGCCTGCCAAGGGTATACAATGCTGCTATCAGCGATAGCAACGAGCACGACATCGTCGTTTTCATCCACGACGACGTCTGGATTGACGATTATTTCTTCGGCCAGCGCATTGTCGAAGGATTGAAGAGCTTCGACGTTATCGGAGTCGCCGGCAACCGCCGCCGCGCGCCAAACCAGCGGTGCTGGTTCTCAACGTCGCCGAACGACTACTCGTTCGATACAGGCAACCTCAGCGGCATACTTGCGCAAGTAGTTGAGGAAACGCCCCAGGTCACCACATTCGGAGCTGTTCCGGCCCCGTGCGAACTTCTGGATGGTGTCTTTCTGGCGGCTCGCAAGTCGAAGCTGCTCGAAGCGGGCGTCGGCTTCGATGAGCGCTTCGACTTCCACTTTTATGACATGGACTTCTGCCGCAGCGCTCGTGCGGCGGGCCTCCGTCTGGGAACCTGGCCGATCGCTATCTCTCATCACAGCGCCTCGGTGTTCGGCGGCCCCGCCTGGGAGCAGCAAAAGGCACTGTACTTCGGCAAGTGGGGCGACTGAGCCGCTCCCTACTCCGCCATGGCGTGCGCCTGTTCAGCCGGGCTCGGCTTGGCCTGATGCCGCGGCGGACGGCGCAGTACGAAAACGATCGGGATCGAGACGAGCGAAACCAGCATCATCAGCCAGAAGTCATCGAGGAACGAAATCATCGCCGATTGCTGGGTGATGAGCCCGTTGAGCGTATTGATGACTGTGCTGTTGAACCCGCCATGGCTGGTAGCAAAATCACGGATCGGGCCGGCATCGAGCGTTACACGTTCCGCCAGTTCGGCGTGATTGACGACCTGCATGTTGGCCAGCACGCTGGTCACGATCGAGATACCCACGCCTGAGCCGACATTTCGCACTAGGCTGAACATGCTCGTCGCGTCGACCCGATACTTCGGGTTGATGGTTGCGAAAGCCAGTGTCGAGAGCGGCACGAACACCAGCCCCAGCCCCATGCCCTGCAAGGCGCCGCTGATCATGATCGGTCCGGTGCCCATCACGATATCGAACTGCGTCATCATGTAGAGCGACCAGGCAGTCAGCAGAATGCCCACCAGCACCAGCATGCGCGGGTCATACTTCGACACTAGCCGCCCGACGATGATCATGGACAGCATGGTGCCGACGCCCCGTGGTGCCATGACAACACCGGTTTCGATCACCGGGAAGCCCATCAGGTTCTGCAGCATCGGGGGCAGGAGGGCGAGGCCCGAGAACATCGTGATGCCGATCACGAAGATGAAGACGAGGCCGGAGGCGAAGTTGCGATCCTTGAACATCCCAAGGTCGATGAACGGATCTTGTGCCGTTGCACAGTGGATGATGAACGCCCAGGAGCCGGAAATCGCCAGCCCAAGGTAAATCCAGATTTCTGCAGACTTGAACCAGTCTGCTTGTTGGCCGCGATCGAGCAGTAGCTGCAGGCACGCCACGGCGAGCGCCAGCATGCCGAACCCAAAGAAGTCGAAGCGGCGGAGCTTGATCACGCTCTTTGGCATCAAAAAAAACAGGATGAAGAACGCCAATGCGCCCACCGGCAGATTGACCAGGAACACCGCGCGCCAGTTGAACGTCTCGGTCAGCCAGCCGCCCAGCGTCGGTCCGATGATCGGGCCGATCATGATCCCGGCGCCGAACACTGCCATTGCCTGGCCGAGCCGCTCACGCGGGTTGATATCCATGATGGTCGCCTGCGCCAGCGGCACCAGAACCGCCCCGCAAATGCCTTGTACGACGCGAAACAGCACCATCTGTTCAAGGCTCGAGGCAACACCGCAAAGCAGAGATGCCACTGTGAAGCCGATCACCGCACCCAGCAGGAGGTTCTTCCGCCCGAATCGGTCCGCAAACCAGCCGGTCAGCGGCGTCGCGATGGCGGACGCCACGATGTAGGAGGTGAGGACCCAGTTGATCTCGTCCTGCGACGCACCAAGACTCGCCCGCATGTGGGGCAGGGCGACGTTGGCGATAGTGGTGTCCAGCACCTGCATCACCACCGCAACCATGATACCTGCGGTCAGCAGGCCACGGTTCTTGACGATGACGTTGGGCTGCGAGAACGCTTGAACCGGGGCCTTTGCCATATCAGTGCGCCTGCGCAACTTCCGCTTTGGTGTCGACACTGACCACAGCACTCATTCCGGCGCGCAGCGGCTCGGAGTTCGCATCGTCGACGACGACCCGCACGGGAATGCGCTGCACCACCTTCACCCAGTTGCCGGTGGCGTTCTGGGCCGGGATCAGCGCGAATTCTGCGCCTGTCGCTGCCCCGATCGAGTCAACATGGCCCTTGAACTTTATACCCGGGAAGGCGTCGACGGTGATTTCAGCCGGCATCCCGGCGGCAAGACCACCCAGCTGGGTTTCCTTGAAATTGCCTTCCACCCAGATGTTGCCCGTCTCCACCAGGGTTGCGATCGTCGAGCCGGTAGCGATGAACTGTCCGACGTTGAGACTGCCCACCTGGCTCACGATGCCATCGGAAGGCGCGATCACGGTCGTCTTGGCAAGGTTGCGGGCTGCGTTCTGCTGGGCAGCAAGTGCCGCCAGCACTGCAGGATGATCGTCGGTCTTGATCTCGGGGTTCCCGCCGAGTGCTGCGGTTGCGCTGGCAACGTCCTGCTGCTCAAGCGCCACCGAACTCTGCGCCGCTTGCAGCGCCAACCGGACATCATCGAGGCTCGCCTCAGCGGCAAGCCCCTGGGTCTGGAGGCTCGACTTCCGATCCCATTCCTTCTGGCGGATATCCAGCGTCTGCTGTGCGGCCGTGAGCTTGGCGCTTGCCGTCGAAAGTGCCACGCGCAGCTGCTCCACGTTGACGCGTGCGGCGGCAAGCGCGGCGTCGGCCTGGCTGAGCGCGATTCGATAGGGCTCCGGGTCGATGCCGAACAGCACGTCACCGGCCTTGACCATCTGGTTATCCGTGACAGCAACGGAGACGATGCGGCCAGACACGTCAGCCGAGATCGAAACCTTGGGCTGCTGAACATAGGCGTTGTCGGTATCGATATACCGTCCGCCGGTAAGCCAGAAATAGCCGCCGACCGCTGCCAGCAGTACCGGGACCGAAACCATCAGCAGAAGCCGACGGCGGCCACCGGGCTTCTTGGCTGCGGGCGCGGGCCCCGCTGCCGCAGTAATGGGTGTCGACACCGGCTCGGCTTCACCGGGGGCAGGCGTCTTGGCGCGGGCGTTCATGGCTGCAATTCCTTCAAATCGGCTGCTGGGCCGGAAAGGTTTTCACGAATTTTGCTAAGGGCGGTCTCGACAACCTGCCGTTCCGCCGGCGTTACGCCCTCAAGGGCCGTTTCGTACATGGCAAGTCCAACGGATTTCGCCGTGGAATAGTGCTCTCTGCCGGCCTCTGTGAGCCGGGCAAACTTGGCGCGGCTGTCACTTGGATCGACAGTGCGCTCAATCATGCCGCGTTTTTCGAGCCGGTCGAGAATGCCGCTCATGGTCATCGGGTCGGTGTCGGTGAGGGCAGCAAGTGCTGCCTGCGATATCCCGTCGCTCTTTGCAATCTGCGCCAGCGCCCGCCACTGCGGCAGCGTGATGCCGTGCACCCGGGCTTCATCCTCAAACCGACGCTTCATCAGCCGCGCAACCTCATGGATGAGGTAGGCAAGCGAGACCTGCGGACGGGTTGATGGGGAATGATTCATAAGCGCACTTATAATAAGTGCACTTAGCAAGTCAACAGCGCCCTCGTGCGTAGTGCTAACCAATGATGAACCTGTGCCATCCGTATTGCGCCCGCCGGACTGGCAATTCTCCTCCCCTTGGCTTATCTCGGCATCCATGAGCCTCGACCTCGCAACAGCCCGCCGCTTTTCCGTGGCACCGATGATGGACTGGACGGACCGGCACTGCCGGTTCTTCCACCGTGCCTTGACGTCGCGCGCCCTGCTGTTCACCGAAATGGTGACAAGCGCTGCCATCATCCATGGCCCGCGCGAGCGCCTGCTTGGGTTCGACGCCGTCGAACAGCCGGTCGCCGTACAACTGGGCGGCTCCGATCCGAAAGAACTGGCAGAGGCTACCCGCGTCGCCGCTGCGTTCGGCTACGCAGAAATCAACCTCAACGTCGGCTGCCCGTCCGACCGTGTGCAGTCAGGCCGCTTTGGCGCCTGCCTGATGGCTGAGCCCGAACTGGTCGCCGAATGCGTTCGTGCCATCCGCGGCGTCACCGATGTGCCGGTCACTGTCAAATGCCGCATCGGCATCGATGATCAGGACACCGAGGAGAGCCTTGATCGCTTCGCCGATGCAATGGTGGAGGCGGGTGTTGCGGCGCTTTACGTGCATGCCCGCAAGGCCTGGCTCAAGGGCCTCAGCCCCAAGGAAAACCGCACCATTCCCCCGCTGGACTATCCCCGCGTCTACCGCCTGGCCCAGCGTCTCGCGCCCCTGCCGCTGCTCATCAACGGCGGCATCGAAACCCTCGAAGCTGTGCAGGCGCACCTCGTGAACGTATCGGGCGTCATGCTTGGCCGCGCCGCCTATCACGATCCAGTGCTGCTGAGCCGTGTCGATACGGAGATCTTCGGCGCACCGGGCGCTCCGTTCGACCTGAAGTCCGTGCTGGCCACTATGGCGGACTATGCCGAAACCCAACTTACTACAGGGGTCCGGCTTAACAACATCACTCGCCACATGCTGGGCCTCGCCAACGGCCGTCGTGGCGCACGCACCTTCCGCCAGGTTCTGAGTGTAGATGCCTGCAAGCGCGGCGCCGGTCCGGAAGTCCTTTGGCAGGCCTACAACGCGCTCGAACAGCACGAAAGTGCCGCGGCCTGATCGTGCCTTAGCCCTTGTTGGCCCAGAAGTCGGCCTGCAACTGCGACGCTTCTTCAGCGAGCAGAGGCCCGACCACTTCAGTGGGGCGCTGGCCAGCTTCGAATACTACGTGGCAAGGCAGGTCGAGCGTCGGGTTCTCGTCATGGTCCCCCGTCTGCGCCTTGAGGTCGCGTTCGGTCTGCCCGAACACGACGCGTCCGATCCCGGCCCAGTAGATTGCGCCCGAGCACATCGCGCAGGGTTCCGCCGAGGTATAGAGCGTGCACTGCGCCAGTTCAGCAAGGCTCAGGTTCTTGGCGGCCCATGACGAAAGCAGCTTCTCGGCGTGCGCAGTGCGGTCGCCGCCCTCAGACGTATAGCCATTCCCCTGTTCCATGATGACAAAGCCATTCTTGTCAGCCAGCACCGAGCCGAACGGATGGTCGCCGCGCTCGCGGGAGCGCCTCGCCACCGCGAACGAGCGGCGCAGCAGTTCTTCATCATAGGGGCGCAAGGTGACGTCAGGCATAGAGGTCTCCGGGTTTCGGGGGCACATAAGCACAAACCCCCAAGCACCGCCAAGACTCACAGGCAAGACTTGTAAATTAGTCCGTCAGTTCCAGCGACCGGCCGGCGACGGCATAGCCGCTGAGCGTTTTGAGAAACGTCATTCCCAGGAGGCTGGTCTCGAGCGCACCCTTGTCGGTGACAAAGGCCTGGATATTGCGCCGCACGATGCCGCCAACTTCGATCTTGTCGAGCACCACCTTGGCGGCACGGCCGGTGCCGTTGGCGGTCGAAACCGCTACGTTGTACACGAGCGTCTTGGTGTCGATGCCGGCCCGCCGCGCATCCACGTCGCTCAGCACCACTGCGCTTGCCCCGGTGTCAAACACGGTGTGGATCAGCGACCCGTTAATGTTGGCATTGATGGAAAAGTGGCCGTCCGCCCCGCTCCGAAACGTCACGGCCCCAGTCTTGGCATCAACCTCGGCAGCGCCCGGCACCACCTCACCGAAAACGCGGGTTGCCACCCCAGCCAACTCCTCGCGATAGCTGTACCCGACCAGTGACAGTGCGAAAATCCCGACCCATAGCACCACTCCGCCGACGAGCTCGCTGGCCCGGTAGCGGCGCGCGAACATGCCGCCCGCGATGACAATCAGGATGATCCCCAGCGGCAACGCATGCATCACCTGATCCTGCGTCACTCCGATCGCGGTCCCCGCGTCGCTGATCAGCAGCACCACGAGGCCAATGGCAACGGCGATAGCAATACCGATAAAAAACATCTGAGCTCGCGAGTAGATACCAGTGAGATAGTGGGTGACTATGGCTGAAATTCAAGCGCCGTCGTCACCGTGCCGCGCCTCTCGGTTCAGGCGAATATAAGAAGAATTGTCAGGACGGCGATCTCGATCAGTGCGTGTAGCGCGCCAATCAGGTCCCCCGTCTGTCCGCCGATCAGCTTGCGACAAACGATCGACCAGCCAAGGGCCACGCCGGCTGATGCGGCCAGCGCCAGCACTACCCCGAAAATGCTGGTGAACGGCGCCGCGAGAACGAATGTGATCAACGCGGCAAACACTGCGCCGATCCCGAACGACCGTCTCGTCAGCCGTCCGACGCTCGCCGAAGCACCGCCAGTCCGGGCCGCCGGCAGCTCAAGCGTCAACCATAGCGAGCCAGACCGCGCGACTACGGTTGCCGCAAGCCAGACTCCACCCGCCGCCAGCGGGTTTATCGCGGCCAATGCGCCAAGCGCAGTAACCCGCAGGATGATGTACAGCGTCAGCGCTGCGACCCCATAGGTCCCATGGCGGCTGTCCTTCATGATTTCCAGCCGCCGTTCGACCGTCGTGCCGCCAAACAGCCCGTCCGCCGCGTCGGCGATCGCGTCGTCGGCCATGGCGCCGGTTGCGACTAGCATCGCTGCGACGCCCAGTGCCGCTGCAAAATAGCTGGGAATGCCGAGCCAACTGGCGGCCATCACCAGCAGTGCGGGCAGGAACCCGATCACCACGCTCGCGAAGGGCAGGGCGAGCGCGATGCGGTTGAGTTCGGGCGCCTCATGGTCGCGGTCACCCGTGGGCAGCCGAGAAAAAAACCGCAGGGCCATCACCAGGTCGTCGCTCAACTTCCAAAGATGCGCCGCTTCGGGCTCTGGCCCCGCCGGTGGTAAGCCGTTGTCCTGTCGGGGTCTCGGTGGGGGCTGCAGGTCCGTCACGGGTGGCTCGCTCGCGGGTCTGGTGTGAAATCGCTTGTCCGATACATCGGGGTGCTTTGCAATCCACGCTGGCACTGGACTCTGCCCCCGGGACTCGCACATGAGTGGCGTCCCCGTTCCGGAGTCTCCAATGCCTTCGCCCTTCGCCGATATTGTCGACCTCCTGAATATCGTGCCCCAAGGCGATGAAGCCGCCGTGGCCGTGGTGCGTGCCCATGATGGCCAGCTCACCAAGCCGCCCGGGTCGATGGGCGAAATGGAGCGGCTGGTGGAGTTTCTCGCCCGCTGGCAGGGCAAGGGCCGCCCAACGCTCGAAAACCCGATGGTCGCGATCTTTGCGGCCAACCATGGCGTCACTGACCAGGGCGTGTCCGCCTTCCCGCGCGAGGTCACCGCGCAGATGGTCGCCAACTTCACCTCAGGTGGCGCAGCCATCAGCCAGATCTGCGCCCTGCACGAGTTGAACCTCAGGGTGTTCGAACTGGCGCTGGAATTGCCCACGGGCGACATCACTCAGACGGCGGCCATGGACGACAAGATGTGTGCCGCCACCATCGCCTATGGCATGGAAGCGATTGCGGGGAAGCCCGACCTCCTCGCTATCGGCGAGATGGGCATTGGCAACACCACCATCGCCGCCGCGCTCTACGCGGCGCTCTATGGCGGCACTGGCGCCGATTGGGTCGGGCGTGGCACCGGCGTTGACGATGCGGGCCTCAAGCGCAAGGCCGATGCCGTTGACCGCGCACTGGCGCTGCATAAGCCCGAACTCACCGACCCGCTCGCCATCCTCGCCCGCCTCGGTGGCCGCGAAATCGCCGCCATGCTCGGCGCTATCATCGCGGCGCGTCAGCAGAAGGTGCCGGTGATTGTCGATGGCTTTGTCGCCACCGCCGCCGCGGCCGTCGCCCATGCCGTCAATCCCGCAGCGATCGACCATTGCATCTTCGCCCACGTTTCAGCCGAACACGCCCACCGCGCCGTGCTCGAGAAGATGGGCAAGCGCCCACTGCTTGACCTCGGGATGCGCCTCGGAGAGGGGACTGGTGCAGCGCTGGCTGCCGTGCTCGCCAAGACCGCACTGCACCTCCATTCCAACATGGCGACTTTCGCCAGCGCTGGCGTCAGCGGCAAGGCGCACTAGTGAAGAGTGCTCAGCCGGCTTCGGAGTAAATCTCGAGTCCGCGCTTTTCGACCACCGGGGCCAGCGCATCCATGACGCGGGCGCGGGGGAAGGTGGCGATCACTTCGGTGCCGAAGCGCAGCTTCGAGAACAGATCGAACCGACCCTGGTGCAGTTCCATAATCTTCTGGACGATCGGTAGTCCCAGCCCGGCACCTTGCTCGGCGGTCTTTTGCGCCAGCGAGCCCTGGCCAAACGAGGACAGCACCGTCTCGATCTCGTCCTCGGGAATGCCCGGGCCGTTGTCCCGCACCGAGACCATCTGCCCGCCATCGCCCGAGCGGGTCACCATCAGGTGCACCTTGCCCGATTGCGGCGTGAACTTGATGGCGTTCGAGAGCAGGTTCAGCACCACCTGCCGGATAGCGCGCTCGTCGCCCCAGAGCTTGGGCAGGTTCTTGGCATAGCTCACCGTCAACTCGATGCCCTTGGCTTTGGCCCGGATCTCAAGCATGCGGCGGCAATCTTCGGCGACATCGGCCAGCGACACCGCCTCCTCGTTCAAGTCATACTTGCCAGCCTCGATGCGGCTGAGATCGAGCAGCTCGTTGATGAGGTTGAGCAGATGCAGCCCGGAGCTGTGGATGTCCCCCGCATATTCCTTGTATTGCGGGACCTGATGCGGCCCGAGCAGCTCGGATTTCAACACTTCGGAAAACCCGATAATGGCATTCAGCGGGGTGCGCAGTTCGTGGCTCATGGTCGCAAGGAACTGCGACTTGGCGATATTGGCCTGCTCGGCATGGCGCCGTGCCTCATCGCTCATCTCCCGCGCTTCCTCCAACTCATTGATCAGCGCATCCTTTTCCGATTGATGCGCAACCGTATCGAGTTCGGATTTGTAGAGTTGCTTGGCGAGGTAGACGAAGAAGATCTCGCCGCCGATGGTCACTGCCGCAAGCGACCAGTTCAGCAACCCGCCAGACATCAGCAGATTGATTGTCACCGTTGCCGCCGAGGGCAACGTGCTCATCAGCGTTGCGCCGGGCAACGTCCGCGTCGACACCGCGTTGGCCGCGACCCCGACCAGCGCCATGGCGAACATCGCCACGTGGAGGTTGATCGAGTCCGCCGCAACTAGGCTGAACAGCGACAGCATCGCCCAGGCGATGCCATTCACCGTCTCGGCGGCAATAAAGCTTGCTGTCCACCGCGCCGCATTGAACTTGCTGGGGTCCTCGCGCTTGAACTGGCGGCACACCAGGTACACGCCGGCATTGGCGAAGAGTACGAGGATCGCCCAGGCGGCAGCTGCCAGCGGCGTGACCCAGAGGCTTGAGAACAGCGCAAGGATAAACACTAGCCCGGCAATTGCAAACACGCCCGCTATACGGGTGTTGGCGTAGTCGTCGAGCAACTCGAGATCGAACGAGGCGCGCGTACCGGAACTGGAGGTGAGCCGCTGCCGCGCATCGAACACGGTTTTTTGCGAATTGCGTTTGAGCTCGCGACCCATCTGGGCGCGCACGTCACTGTCGTGCATCGCGGGCTTAAACGGCATAACGCAAAACTCAACCAACCACTTGCAGCGAACCAGAACGCGTTCGCAACGCTTGCGTAAAAACCCTATGCATCCCATGGTTAAGCAAGGGTGAACCAGCAGGTCCACGAATGCCGAAAACCCCAGCAAATCGGCGGCCATCCCGCATCACATCAGCGGCCATGCCGGTCTGGGCGACCGGCCGCCGCCGCGTGCTCACCGTTCGTCCCATGCGTCGGGTCTGGCTGTGGCTCCTCGCCGCGCTCGGCCTGATCATCGCGGCCTACCTCGGCACGCCGGAGACCCGGCTCGCCAACGGTTCTGGGCCGATCGCCGGAGCTGTAGACCGTGTCATCGACGGCGACACAATCGACCTCGCTGGGCAGCGCATCCGCCTCGCAGGCATCGATGCGCCGGAGCGCCACCAGACATGCGGCGCCGCCAATGGCGCGCGCTGGCCCTGCGGGGATACCGCCCGTATCCGCCTCACCGAACTCGTGCGCCGCCAGATGATCAACTGCCAGCCCCAAACTTACGATCGCTACGGCCGCCTCGTGGCGCGTTGCGAAATGGTGACAAATGATCTGGCGGGCCAGCTTGTTCGTGAGGGGCTGGCTCTGGCGACCGAAGGCTACGGACTCGAACAGGCCGATGCGATGCTTCACCATGCCGGCGTGTGGCAGGGTCCGTTCGAACGGCCCGCCGATTGGCGCAGGCGCGAGGGAGCAGGCAGTGAAGAGTCCGGTTCACCCAGCCGTTTCGATCGCTTCGTTGCGTGGCTTATCCGGCTTCTTGGGAGTTGACACGCGGAAGAGATTTGCGTTGTATCGCCCGCCAGACGGGGTATCGTTGCGCCGGCTTACGGTTTTAGACGTATATCCGAAATCTGATTTCAGGGGGCGATCATCGCTTTGGACAAGATAGACCGCAAGATTCTCGCGCTCCTGCAAAAGGATGCCACCACTCCGGTTGCAGAAATCGGTCGTAAAGTTGGCCTCTCTACCACCCCGTGCTGGCGCCGCATCCAGAAGATGGAAGAAGACGGCGTGATCAAGGGCCGTGTCGCGGTGCTCGATCCGGCTAAGGTCAATGCCGGGGTCACGGTATTTGTCTCAGTCCGAACCAACGAACATAACGAAGCCTGGATGCGCAAATTTGCGTCTGTGGTGGAGGACTTCACCGAGGTCGTCGAGTTTTACCGCATGAGCGGCGAAGTCGACTATTTGCTGCGCGTTGTCGTGCCCGACATCGGTGCCTACGACGCCTTCTACAAGCGCATGATTGCCAAGATCGCCCTCACGGATGTGAGTTCGTCCTTCGCCATGGCGCAGATCAAATACACCACCGCGCTTCCGCTGGAATTTGCCATCGTCACGGACGAAGACAAGTAGTCGGACAGTACCGGTCAGCCGCCTGTCACGCTCATGTGGCGTGACAGGGCAGGAGCGGTGTGGTCTCGGTCGAGCACGAAATCGTGCCCCTTGGGCTTGAGAAGCATGGCCTGGTCCAGCGCCGCATCGAGCGCCTCGGGCCCACCTTCCCTGATCGCCGCGCGGAGGTCCACCATGTCGTCCTGCCCAAGGCACATGTAGAGCTGTCCCGTTGCGGTGAGCCGCACGCGATTGCAGCTCTCGCAGAAATTGTGGCTCATCGGGGTGATGAAGCCCAGGAGCCCGCCGGTCTCCGCCACATAGTCATAGCGTGCCGGCCCGCCACTACGGTGCCCGGTCGGCTCCAGTGTGTACTTGGCGCCCAGCCGCTCCCGCAATTCCTTCAGCGGCAGGTAGCTGTCGACCCGGTCGATCCCGACTTCGCCCAGAGGCATCCCCTCGATCAGCGTCAGGCCAAAACCGCGACCATGCGCCCAGTGCAGCATCGGCTCGATCTCATCCTCGTTGACGCCCTTGATCGCCACCATGTTGATCTTGATTTTCAGCCCCGCATCGGCGGCCGCATCGATCCCGTCCAGAACATCCGTGATCCGACCCCGCCGGGTAATGTCGGCAAAGCGCTGCTCGTTGAGCGTATCCAGCGATACATTGAGCCGCTTGACCCCGGCGCGAGCCAGCCCATCGGCATAGCGGCGCAACTGGCTGCCATTGGTGGTGAGGGTCACTTCCTCGAGCCCGCCGCCGATATGTCCGCCGATCTTTTCGACCAGCTGCAAGATATCGCGCCGCACCAGCGGCTCACCGCCTGTCAGCCGCACCTTCCTGACGCCTCGGGCAACGAAGGCTGAAACGATCGTGTCGATCTCTTCAAAGCTCAGCACTTCGTTCCTCGGCAGGAACGTCATGTGCTCACTCATGCAGTAGACACACCGGAAGTCGCAGCGGTCCGTCACCGATACCCTGAGATAGGTAATCCGGCGCCCATAGCGATCAATGAGCGGTGCCGCTGTGCCTTTGGGCTCCAGATCGGGCTGTCGGATCAGGTTGGTGGTCATTCCCCTTACTAACGCCACGCGGCCGCTTTCGCCAAGCGGCGCTCAAACAAAAGTGCGCGCAAACAAAAACGGCCGGCCCGCATGGACCGGCCGCTCTCAAAACTGCGGAGCACTCTTACTGGTGAACAACCACCAGCGCACCAACCCGAACGCGCTCATAAAGATCAGCGACGTCTTCGTTGGTCAGGCGGATGCAACCGGAGGACACCGCCTGACCGATCGTCCAGGGCTCTGACGTGCCGTGGATGCGGTAGAGCGTCGACCCGATATAGAGCGCACGGGCGCCAAGCGGATTTTCCGGGCCGCCAGGCATATAGGCCGGCAGATCAGGCACGCGCTTGCGCATCTCGGCCGGCGGCGTCCAACCCGGCCACTCGGCCATGCGGGTGATCGTGTGCTGGCCGGACCAGCGGAACCCATCACGGCCAACACCGATCCCATACCGCAGAGCCTTACCATCGGGCAGGACCAGATAGAGCCGCCGCTCGCCAGTCTCCACGACAATGGTGCCGACTTTGAGATTGGTGTCGTAATCGACCGTTTCGCGAGGAATGGCGCTGCCGCGTTTTCCCTTTGCCACCTTGGCCACCGCAACTTCGGCAGGATCTTCCCAGCGGTTGGTTTCCGCGTTGTAGAACTTCAACGCGCTGGCTGGCGAGATCATCGAGAAGCTGACGATCGCTGACAGCAGCACGGCAATCAGAATTCTGAGCTTGGTCATTTGTATCAAACTGCGCCTCTTGACAGATTGGATGCCGAGCGCCTCGGGCCAATCGCTAAACTGCGTGATAAACTGTTCGGTGCATCGCGGAAAAGGCCCCGCGCCACGATTCCAACATACTGTGAACACCTAACCTGCATTGTGTTGCCATGAAGAGACAATTGCCGATCACCAATGCGTGAGGTGACGGCTTGACTTCCGGGGGCTCGCCCCTCTAGTTCCGAAAAACGTCTGGGGGCATCAATGGGCGAGGATTTCAAGCGATTGGCCGCGATTGCGGCGCTGGACGAAGTTCGGTCCGGCATGCGGCTCGGGTTGGGCACCGGCTCTACCGCCAGACACTTTGTCGATTTGATCGGTGAGCGGGTTGCCGCCGGCCTTGATGTTGTCTGCGTGCCCACCTCCGAGGTCACCGCCGCGCAGGCGAGGGCGCTCGGCATTTCGTTGACCGATCTGGAAACAACGCCCGAACTCGATTTGACCGTAGATGGCGCCGATGAAATTGGCCCCGGCCTAGCCCTGATCAAGGGTGCCGGCGGGGCGTTGCTGCGCGAAAAGATCGTCGCTGCCGCCTCGGCCCGCATGATCGTCATCGCCGACATCAGCAAGAAGGTCGCCGTGCTGGGCAAGTTCCCCCTGTCGATCGAGGCCAACCTGTTTGGGCTCGGCGCCACTTTCCGTCAGATCGAAAAGCTGCTTGTCACCATGGGTGCACAAGGCGGCCTTGTGCAGCGCAGACGCACAGACGGCAGCGCCTTTATTACTGATGGCGGGCACGTCATATTGGATGCATCGTTTGGCCGTATTTCCGATCCAGAAGCACTTGCCGATGCCCTGATCGACATTCCAGGTGTCGTGCAACACGGGCTCTTCATAGGCTTGTGTAAGAGGGCCTATGTCGCGGGTCCCGCTGGAATCGAGGTTCTTGACGCTTGAGTGCGTCACCGATAGCGGGCTAGTTAGGGGTGGACAACAAGATGACAGGCAACAAGCCGATGATTTCCAAACTCAAGCGCGCGCCGCTTATAGTCGCAGCGCTGCTCTCAATGATCCTGACCTCCTTCGTGTCACTCCCGGCCATCGGCCAGGAGATCTCGCCGGAGCATCTGGCGCTGGCGCGCAAGTATCTCGACCTCACCGATCATTCGGGTGTGTTCGAGGCAACGGTCGTGCAGGCCGGCATCAACACGTTCAAGACGTTGTCGGCGACGAACCCGGACATTACTGAGGCTCTCAACAAGGCGATCACGGATACGATCACAGAGTACAAGGGCCACAAGGGTGATCTGTTCGACCAGATGGCGCGCGTCTACGCCCTGACCTTCTCGCCCGAGGAATTGCAGCAGATCGTCGATTTCTACGGCTCGCCCATCGGCATGAAGCTCTCGAAAGCGAACGCCGAGCTTAATTCCACGATGCAGCGCATCATGAACGTCTACTCGGTGAACCTCAGCAGTGAGTTCTTCGCCAAGGTTCGTGCTGCCCTGAAGAAGGCCGGCGTCGACACTTGATCGATCGCACCCTATCTAGAGGGGGCCCTGCCTAGCGCGGGGCCCTTTTTGTTTGTGTCAGGCCCCTGTTGGGGCAGGGGATATCATGAGCTACGACTATGATCTCGTCGTCATCGGAGCCGGTTCTGGCGGTGTCCGGGCTGCCCGCATCGCCGCCGGCTACGGAGCCAAGGTGGCCATCGTCGAGGAATATCGCATCGGCGGCACCTGCGTGATCCGCGGCTGTGTTCCCAAAAAGCTCTACGTCTACGCCTCGCGCTTTGCGGACAGTTTTCAGATCGCCGGAAGCTTCGGTTGGACCGTCGATGCCAAGTTCGATTGGCCGACCCTTGTGAGCAACAAGGACAAGGAAATCGCCCGCCTCGAAGCCGCCTATGTGGCAGGACTGGAAAAGCCGGGTGTAGAGATCATCCGCGACCGCGCCACTCTCGTCGGTCCGAACACCATTCGTCTGGTTGCCGCCGATCGTGAACTGACGGCTGGAACCATTCTGATCGCCACGGGCGCACGCCCGTTCATTCCCGATATCCCTGGCAAGGAGATCGGCATCACCTCCAACGAGGCCTTCGACCTGCCCAGTCTGCCGCACTCGATCCTCATCGAAGGCGGCGGCTACATCGCGGTCGAGTTCGCGACGATCTTTGCCGGCCTCGGCGTCCACACCACCATTGTCTACCGCGGCGAGCGCGTGCTGCGCGGCTTCGACGAGGATATGCGCCTGGGGCTGGAAGCGGGTCTGCAGTCTCGCGGCATCCACCTGATGTACGAGACCACCATCACCGCGTTGCGCAAGGATGGAGATGACGTCGTTGCGCGCTTTGCCAATGGCGTCGAAGCCCCCTATGGCGCGGTGATGTTTGCCACCGGCCGCGTTCCCAACGTCAATGGCTTCGGCCTCGCCGAAGTTGGCGTCAAGCTCACCGACGGCGGTGCAATCGCGGTCGATGACCGGTCGCAGAGCTCAATTCCCTCTATCTATGCCGTCGGCGACGTCACCGGCCGGGCCCTCCTGACCCCCGTCGCCATCCGCGAAGGGCACGCCTTTGCCGATACCGTTTTCGGCAACAAGCCCACCATTGTCGATCACTCGATGATTGGCACCGCCGTGTTCTCCGAGCCTGAGATCGCCACTATCGGCTTCACCGAGACGCAGGCGGCGGCCAGAGGCGACATCGACGTCTATATCGCCCGCTTCCGCCCCATGAAGAACACCCTGTCGCAAAAGAGCGACCGCGTGATCATGAAGCTGATCACCGAGGCCAATGGGGGCAGGGTGCTCGGCCTCCACATCCTCGGCCCCGAGGCAGGCGAAATGGTTCAACTCGCTGCTGTCGCCATCGGCATGAATGCCACTAAGGCCGATCTTGACCGCGCGATCGCCATGCATCCCACCGCCGCCGAAGAACTGGTGACGTTCAAGGCCCCGACTTATGTCTACCGCGCCGGGGTAAAGCACTAGCGTTGCCGCGGCTTGGCAGCCACCCCATCCCCTGCTATGCCGCGCCAAACAGAGGTACGCGTTATGCCGACAAACACCTGGACGCCCACAAGCTGGAGATCGAAACCGATTTCGCAGGTGCCGGCCTATCCGGATTCGGACAAGCTCAGGTCGGCCGAAGCTCAGATCCAGAAGTTCCCGCCGCTGGTGTTCGCCGGAGAAGCGCGCGACCTGAAGCATCAACTGGCCGAAGTCGCCCGTGGCGACGCCTTCCTCTTGCAGGGCGGCGATTGTGCTGAAAGCTTTGCCGAGCACGGCGCCGACCACATCCGCGACTTCTTCCGCGTTTTCCTCCAAATGGCGGTCGTCCTGACGCACGGCGCCTCCAAGCCCGTCGTCAAGGTCGGCCGCATCGCTGGCCAGTTTGCCAAGCCTCGCTCCTCCGACACCGAAACCATCGATGGCGTGACGCTGCCGAGCTATCGTGGCGATATCATCAACGACATCGCCTTCACCGAGGCATCGCGCATCCCTGATCCCGAGCGCCTGCTGCTGGCCTACCGGCAGTCCGCCGCCACCCTCAATCTCCTCCGCGCCTTCGCCTCCGGCGGTTATGCCGACCTGACCCGTGTCCATGAATGGACCATGGGCTTCATGAAGGACACCAGCGCCTATCCGCGTTTCGAGGAGCTGGCCAAGAAGATCGACGACGCCATCGACTTCATGCGCGCCCTCGGCCTGACGCCCGACAACACGCCGTCGCTGCGCGAAACCAAGTTCTACACCAGCCACGAAGCACTGCTGCTGGGCTATGAAGAGGCGCTCACCCGTCGCGACTCCATCACTGGCGACTACTACGCAACCTCCGGCCACATGCTCTGGATCGGCGATCGCACCCGGCAACCCGATGGTGCGCATGTCGAGTACTTTGCCGGTATCAAGAACCCCATCGGCATCAAGTGCGGCCCGAGCCTCAGTTCGGACGACCTGAACCGCCTGCTCGACAAGCTCAACCCGCTCAACGAAGCCGGCCGCATCACGCTGATCGGCCGCTTCGGCTCCGATAAAGTCGCCGACCACCTGCCACGCCTGATCGAGACGGTGCAGCAGGGTGGTCGCATGGTCGTCTGGTGCTCCGACCCGATGCACGGCAACACCGTCAAGGCCTCCAACGGCTACAAGACCCGCCCGTTCGACCGCGTCTTGTCCGAGGTAAAGTCGTTCTTTGATGTGCATCGCTCCATGGGCACTTACCCCGGCGGCATCCACATCGAAATGACCGGCGACGATGTCACCGAGTGCACCGGCGGCGGCGTTTCTGCGGTAACGGAAGCCGATCTGAGCGATCGCTACCACACCTATTGCGACCCGCGCCTCAACGCCTCGCAGGCTCTGGAGCTGGCTTTCCTAGTGGCCGAGGAACTGCGTGCGCAACGTCCGGAGCGTTCGGCCAGGGTAGCGTTTGCCTGAGATCGCGGATTAACATTTTTAATAGCCAGTCGAACCACATCGACTAGTGTGACTTGGTGAAGTGGCGGGACATGGTGTGTCGCCACCTTGCAAGCATTGGCGGAGACCCACTTGCCCCATACGCTATTCCCCCGCGCCGATGCTGCCACCAAAGCGCGGCTCGAGGCGGACGAGTTGGTGCGGCTCGCTGATAATTTCGGCTGGGCGGAAACCGAACTCGGCCCCATCGCGACCTGGCCGGAGGCGTTGCGCGCGTCCGTACGCCTGATGATGGTGTCGGACGTTCCGATGGTTATGCTGGCGGGCGAGCGCGACGGCGTGCTGATCTACAACAGCGGCTACGCCCAGTTTGCCGGTGACCGCCACCCTCTGATCTTTGGCAAGCCAGCGCTTGAGGCGTGGCCGGAGATCGCCGATTTCAATCGCGAAGTCATGCGGCGCGGCTTCCTGGGAGAGTCCTGGTATGTAGCGGATCAGGAACTGGTCTTGAACCGGACCGGCCGCTTTGAACCGCTGTGGCTCAATCTCAACTACTCCCCTGTTCTCGACGAGAGCGGCACGCCACTCGGCGTTGTCGTCCTTGTGGTAGAAACCACCGCTCGTGTTCGCGCCGAGATGGCTCTCGCCAAGAGCCAGGAAAAACTCAACATGGCGCTCACCGCCTCTGGCATGGTGGGGACGTGGGATTGGGACGTTGGCGCAGACCTAGTCACCGCCGATGAGCGCTTTGCCCGCCTCTACTGCCTTGCACCTGACGAGGCAGAGCGTGGCTTCCCGATGAGCACGTTTCTGGCTGCCATCCATCCCGATGATCGTGAGAGGGCGCAAACCGAGCTGCAGGCTGCCGTCGCGACGCGAGGGCAGGCTCGTTTTGAGTTTCGGCTGCTCCAATCCGACGGGTCCATCCGATGGGTCGCCGCCTCGGGTGCCGTTTCATCGCCGAAGGGCCTGCGGTTTCCGGGCATCGTCGTTGATATCACCGAGCAGCGGCTCACCGCAGAACGCCTCGCCGAAAGCGAAGCCCGCTTCCGCACGCTCTCCGATGCCATGCCGCAGATGGTGTGGTCGACGCTCCCGGACGGGTTCCATGACTACTACAATGCGCGCTGGTACGAGTTCACCGGCGTCCCCGTTGGATCCACCGATGGCGAAGGGTGGAACGGCATGTTCCATCCTGAAGATCAGGAGCGCGCCTGGTCCGTCTGGCGTATGTCGCTTGCCACGGGCGAGCCGTATCGCATCGAGTATCGGCTGCGCCACCACAGCGGCGCCTACCGCTGGGTGCTCGGCCAGGCCTTGCCGGTTCGCAACGCTACCGGCGAGATCATCCGCTGGATCGGAACCTGCACCGATATCCACGAGGGGCGCCTCGCTGCAGAGGAACGCGAAATCATCGCGCAGGAGCTCAGCCACCGCATCAAGAACATCTTCGCGGTAATCGGCGGCCTCGTCAGCCTTGCCGCTCGCCAGCATCCGGAGGCCACCGCCTTCGCCGATCGCCTGCGAAGCCGGATTCTGGCGCTTGGTCGCGCCCACGATTTCGTGCGCCCCCACTCGCGCGCGTCGCAGCCGCGCTCCAACCCGAGTTCACTTAAGGCGCTGGTTCTCGAACTGCTCGACCCCTATCAGGACGCAGACCAGTCCCGTGTCACGTTTTCCGGCGACGACGCGACCATCGATGAGGGCGCGGCCACGCCGCTGGCCTTGCTCTTCCATGAGCTTGCCACCAATGCCGCCAAATACGGCGCTCTCTCCCGCCCAGAGGGACGGATCGAGATTGCGGCTTCAAGTTTCGGAGAAAACTACAGCCTTCACTGGCACGAACGCGGTGGTCCGGCCGTTGCAGAGGGAACGCAGGGGTTCGGCTCGCGGCTGATAAAGCTCAGCGTCGAGGGTCAGCTACGCGGCACGCTGCAACGCAACTGGACACCAGAGGGGCTGGATATTGACCTTGTCGTTCCGCTCGATGCGCTGAAGCGCCGAGCCGATCTCAGGCCGTCGCCTGAGCCGAAGGCCGATCAAAAAGCCTGAGGCGTCGGGGAGGGGTGACTGGTCCGGTCTGCCGACGCACCGACACGCAATAATCCAGCGCCTGCTTCAGCTCCTGGTCGTTCACCGGCTTGGGCAACACACCGATCGCCCCCGGCACGCCATCACCAAGCTGGGCTGGGTTGGCGGTCATATAGAGTACGGTCACGCCCCAAAGCGCCAAGTCGCGACCCAACTCGATCCCGGTCGGGCCGTCCACAAGGTTCAGGTCGACGAACGCCAGTTCGGCGTCCTTGGCCAGTTCCCTGGCGCGCTTGCTGTCCTGGGCCACGCCGATGGGCAGGTGTCCCATATCTTCGACGATGTTTTCGATTTCCATTGCCACGAGGATCTCGTCCTCAACGACCAATACCCGGCAACTCATAATCCTATTCCTGCACGATGATTTTCAGAGCATTTACACCATCCCAACTGTCTAGCGCGCCGATGGTTGCACCAATTTTACGCATACCAGCCGAGACCTTGGCGAACCGCTGCCATAGTTACCGGAACGTGGAGGGTCGGCGGCTGCAGCAACGGAAAGCTCCGATTGCATTTGCATCCAGCAACTGCGTTTAGCGGAACATTAACCCTAACGGGGCATGAATAGTGTCTCACACGCGTTTGTTTTGCGGAGTTCCCTATGTCCATCCTGGCCCCACGCCTTGCCACCAGCCTCGCCATTGTCCTGGCGGCGCTCGGCACCCCGGTCCTCGCAGCCGACTGGGCCGAGGATACCGACGACAGCGGTGGTTTCCGCGGCTCTTACTCCGACGAGCCCAAGGATTGGTCGGGACTCGGCGATCCCTCCGATGGCGTCCATCTCGAAACCGGCATTCGCTACTGGTATTCGATGGGCAAGCAGAACTTTCAATCGTTCGGCGCCGACTTCGAGAACAACGACAAGGCGTCTCTGGTCGAGCTCCACCTTCGGATCGACGACGACGCCAGCCGCACCTACATCACATCCAAGATCGGTTACTCCGCCGCCATCAACGGCACCTACACCGACGCGGACCACACCGACGCGACCATTTCCGATGGCAAGATCGGCTACGTCGGTGCCGATTTTGGCTGGAACGCCTTTGGCGATGGTCAGGGATCGGGAGTAGGGGTGTTCGCTGGCTACCAATACTGGAACGACTCGCCCCGCACGAGCCGCTCCAATTTCACCACCGCAAAGTCTGCGGAAGATGTGTCCTACGATCCCAGCACCGGCGAAGTCTTCCTGCCGTTTGACAGCGCCGATAACAATCTCGATCTCCACATGCTGCGCATGGGCGTCTCCGGTCGCGCTGAACTCGGTGGCATGTTCGACATCACGGCAGAAGCCGCAGCGATCCCTTACGCCTCGATCCACGGCATCCTCGGCGGCTCCGGCTTTGATCCGTCGACGACTACGCCGCTCGGCAACTACAGTTTCGTCAAATCGTCCGAAACCACCATTGATGGCTGGGGCTATGGCGCTGCGGGCGAAGTCATGCTGGGCATCACACCAGTCGAAAACCTGACGTTCCGCATTGGTGGGCGCGCCTGGTATGTCCAGGGCACGGCGGATCAGAGATACTCCGCAATCACACTGACCGACCCCAGCGACAGCGACGTCACCGCGGCGCCGAACTACGACACGCCGCCGACGGTCAGCAACCAGGGCTATATCGACACGGCCACACCCTTCTCGCTTTTCCGCTACGGCCTCCTCGCCGAGATGACCTACAAGTTCTGATCTTCGCGTTTTGCCGCGACCGGCTGTCCGCTTGCCCTCACCGGGGTGAGCGGATAAGTCTTGCCGCGTTCTCCCGACGCGGATTTTTCCAGTGACAGACCGTCTTCGCATCGCCCTCGCGCAGCTCAACCCGACCGTGGGCGCCATCGCGCAAAATCTGGCACTGGCGAAACAGACGCTGGCCGATGCAGCCGGGCAGGGCGCTGATATTCTGCTGTTTTCCGAGCTGTTTCTCACCGGCTATTTCCCCGACGACCTGCTGTTCAAACCGCGCTTTGTCGCCGACGCGATGGCCGCCGCCGAGGACTTCGCGAGCGCCACTGCCGGCACCACCGTCACAGCTATTCTGCCCACCGTCTGGCGAGAAGACGGAAAGCTCTTTAACGCCGCGCTGGTCTGCGAGAACGGCGGCATCACCGCCCGTCGCTACAAGCGTGAACTGCCCAACGACGACATCTTTTACGAGAAGCGCTACTTCGAGCGCGCCGACCTGCAGGAGCCCGTGACCATCAAGGGCATTTCGATCGGCATTCCGATTTGCGAGGACGTCTGGCACCCCGACGTTTGCGCCCATCTGGTCAACAACGGCGCACGCATCCTGCTCTGCCCCAACGGCTCGCCCTATTGGCGCAACAAGCAGGCCACCCGCTACAAGCTGGTCAAGGACCGCGTCGCCGAGGACAACGTGCCGCTGCTCTACCTCAACCAGGTCGGCGGCCAGGATGAACTGGTATATGACGGCGCGAGCTTTGCTATGGAGCCCGGCGGCCGGCTGGTAGTCCAGGCCAAGAGCTTTGAGCCGGAACTGCTGATGTCGAACTGGGCGCGCACTGCCGACGGCTGGCGCTGCAGCGACCCCCATGTCGCCCCGCTCTCCTCGGTCGATGAAGCACCGTGGCGCGCCTGTGTCATGGGCCTGCGCGACTATGTGAAAAAGAACGGCTTCAAGACCGTGGTGCTGGGCCTTTCGGGCGGCATCGACAGCGCAGTGGTCGCCGCCATGGCCGTCGATGCCATCGGCGCCGACAATGTGCACTGCCTCATGCTGCCCTACCGCTACACCTCGCCCGAGAGCCTTGCCGACGCGCACGATTGCGCCAAGCGCCTCGGCGTGCGCTACGACGTGGTTTCGATTGGCGACCCGGTGGAGGCTGCCCTTGCCGAACTTCAGCCGGTGTTCGGCAACCGGCCGCTCGATCTCACTGAAGAAAACATCCAGTCGCGCATGCGCGGCGTTTACCTGATGGCGGTCTCCAACAAGCTCGGCTCGCTCCTCCTCACCACCGGCAACAAGTCCGAGATGGCCGTCGGCTACGCCACCATCTATGGCGACATGAACGGCGGCTTCAACCCGATCAAGGACATGCTCAAAATGCGTGTCTACGAACTGGCCGACTGGCGCAACAAGCACCGCCCGGCAGATTGCCTTGGTCCAGATGGCGAAGTCATTACCCAGAATATCATCGACAAGGCGCCGACCGCCGAGCTCCGCCCCAACCAGAAGGATCAGGACTCGCTCCCGCCCTATCCGATCCTCGACGAAATCCTCGTCGGTCTGGTCGAGCAGGAACTGTCGGTCGCTGAAGTTGTGGCAAAGGGTGCGGGGCGCTTCGATCTCGCGCTGGTCAAGCGCATCGAAAAGCTCCTCAACATCGCCGAATACAAGCGCCGCCAGTCCGCCCCCGGCGTCAAGATCACCCGTAAAGCCTTCGGCCTCGGCCGCCGCTACCCCATCACCAACGGCTATCGCGACGAACATACGAAGGTTGAGGCCGTTGGCACGATCAATAGCAAGGGTCTCGAATGAGAGTGGGTGTCGCCACCACCCGCCACAAACGCGATCAGCACCTCCCCCTTGACGGGGGAGGCCGGGAGGGGGTGTGCAGCACACTCGATAAAAGAGAGTGCCCATGATCACCGTCCGCTACGCCCCATCCCCCACCGGCAAGCTCCATCTCGGTAACGCGCGCCCGGCCCTCATCAACTGGCTCTTCGCCAAGGCCAATGGCGGCACCTATGTGCTCCGCCTCGATGACACCGACACCGCCCGCTCAACCGAAGGCTTCGCAAAGGGCATCGAAACCGACCTCACCTGGCTCGGCGTCACCCCCGACCTCAAGGTCCGCCAGTCCGACCGCACCGCGCTCTACGATGCGGCGCGCGACAAGCTCGTTGCCTCCGGCCGGCTCTATCCCGCCTACGAAACCGAGGAAGAACTCGAAATCAAGCGCGGCCGCGCCCGTCTCCTCGGCCGCCCGCCCGTCTATGATCGCACCGCACTCGAACTGACTGCGGAGGACAAGGCGAAGCTCGAAGCCGAGGGGCGCAAACCGCATTGGCGCTTCAAGCTCGATGGCAAGCCGGTGCACTTCACCGACCTGATCAAGGGTCCCCAGACCGTCAACACCGCCTCGATGTCCGATCCGGTGCTGATCCGCGCCGATGGCAGCTATCTCTATACGCTTCCCTCAGTGGTTGATGACATCGACCTCGCCATCACCCACGTCATCCGCGGCGAAGACCACGTCTCCAATACCGGCACCCAGATCGAGATATTCGAGGCGCTTGGCGGCACCGTGCCCGCTTTCGCGCACCACAACCTCCTGACTGGTGCCGATGGCGAAGGCCTCTCCAAGCGCATCGGCTCGCTCTCCCTCGAAGAACTTCGCGTCGCCGGTTACGAGCCCATGGCCGTCGCCATCATGGCCACCCTCACCGGCACCAGCGTCGCCCTCGAGCCCTATCCGGACCTCGCGAGCCTCGGCAATGCGCTGACGCTCTCCATGATCTCCCATGGCTCGGCCCGCTTCGATCCTGCGGAACTCGATAGTCTCAACGCCCGCATTCTCCACCAGATGCCGTTCGAAACCGCCGCATCGCGCCTAGCCGCGCTCGGCATCACATCCGAACCCGTCTGGCTGGCCCTGCGCGGCAACCTCAAGCGCTTCGACGACATCGCCGATCTCAAGACCCTGATCGACGGCCCTGTCGCCTCGGTGATCGCTGACGAAGATCGTGAGTTCATCGCCAAGGCCGGCGAACTGCTCCCCGCAGAGCCTTGGGATCTCTCCACCTGGGACCTCTGGACCGCTGCCCTCAAGTCAGAAACGGGCCGCAAGGGCAGGGGGCTGTTTCACCCGCTGCGGCTCGCACTCACCGGCCGTGAACAGGGGCCAGAGCTTAGGTCCCTGTTGCCGCTGGTTGGGCGTAAGGCGTCACTGGCCCGACTATCCTGACGCGTTTGCCGCCGATGCTCACCACCTGCTGCGGCGCCCCCGTCGCTGCCGGCGCCGTCACCACCGCTACTGGCTTCGGCGTCTCGCCGGGCGCCGCCGGACGCACGCGCGGCATCGGCACATCGACATAGGCCTCTGCGACCTGGATTGGGGCCTGGATGATATTGGTGGTGCGCCCACGCGGATCACGCACCGGCAACGGAAACGTCGCGCCCTCGAAGTCGATCATCGCGCGCGTCGACCCATCCGGTAACTGCGCCAGCGAAATTGCACCGCCATTCTCCGTCGTCACGCACTTGCTCGTCGTGTCGAACTCGGTGCGGAACTTGAACGCCGAAGGCAACGATGAATAGCCTTCGCCAAACTGGTTGACTGCCTGCGCCGGCTCCTGCCCGGGGTTGTCGTAATAATAGAGGTCCACATCGAGGCTCGGGCATTGCGCCCGGCACTGCTCGGCATCGTTCCCCACATAGTCGACCAACGTCGAATAGCTGATCGGCCAGTAGAATCCGTCCGATTTCCGTACGCAGAGCGTGCGCACAGTGTGATAGTCGCCATAGGGGTTGAACTCGTCGCCGCGCACTTCGGCATCGGCGCCGCCGTTGATCCCATCGTTGATGGCCCCAAACAACTGCTCGAAGAGGTTCCCCCGGCTGGTGCGGTTCACATTGGCGCTCGACCCGCCATCGCAGTCAAACCGCGCCATCTCCTGCAAAACCGCTTCGCGCTGCTGCGACACGGCGTCAGCCGTATCGACTGCCTTGCTGACGTTTTCGAGGTCCTTGCGGCCCTGAAGGATGGTCTTGGCGAGTGCCCGGCACTCCGCGTTGAGTTTCCGCCCCGCCTTGGCGTCGTCATTGCAGCCCTGCCGCACATACGAGCTCTCGGAGCGTTGCAGGTCCCGTTGCATCCGCTTGGCGTCGCCGCGGTTGCCGTTCGATTGCTGGAAATCGTTGTTGCGCTCCAGCGTCTGCAATGTCGCCTGCAGCCTCGCGCAGCTATTGGCCTGCGCATAGGCCGTGGTCACATCCGCCAGCACCCCGGCAAACGCCGCGAGCGCGAGGATCAGCACCTGCAGTACATATGTGTTGACGCGAGCCATCGCCGGAAACCCTATTTGCAAGCTCCCTTATCTCCCCAATGCGCCTAAAGCGAGGTCCTAAGCCGAGGATTCGTCCGCAACGCTATCACAGCCTCACCTCTCCGATCGGCACGTCAGATTGCCACACGAGATAACGCAGCTGTGAAGATCCTGTTGCCGATTTTGACCCGATTGCCGATGTCATTTTCACATCATGCCGCTAACGTTTCAGCTATCGATTGCCAACCTCGCGAAAACGCTGGCAAAACTGCCGCCGACCCTATCGTCAATAACCACCGGAGCCTTTGATGCGTCTCAAAATTCTCGCCGTTGCACTCGCCGGCCTTTCCCTGGCTTCGGTCGCGGCTATCGCAGTGGCGCAGGACGCGGTTGTCGATCCGGCCATCGCCACCATGACCCCCGACCAGAAGGTAGCGACCCGTCAGGCGGCCATGAAGGAAGACGGCGGCATCCTCAAGGGCGCAGCCAAGCTCACCGGCGCGGATGCTGAAGCCGCTGCCGACACCCTGATCAAGAATTTCACCAACTTCCCCGCCTACTTCACCGCCGACACCAAGGACGTGGCGGGTTCCGAGGCCCTGCCGGCGATCTGGGACAATGTCGATGCATTCGACGCCATATTCGCCAAGGCCTTAGAAGGCGCCAAGGCCATGAAGGTCGCGGCGACGGCGGGTGATGCGGCAGCTTACGGCGTAGCCATGAAGACTATCGGCGGCACCTGCGGCGAGTGCCACCAGACCTACCGCGGCCAGTAAGTATCAGGCAAAAATGTGAAGGGCGGTCCGCTTTCGGGCCGCCTTTTTCGTTTCAATGCGTTTGGCCACGCTGGGGAAATATGGTTAGGTGCGGCCCACCGCGCCAGAGGCGCCCCCACTCCTCGGAGAGCCTGACATGACCTTCCGCATCGCCCTTGCCATCCTGGCAGGCTCGCTCACCATCGCCCTCTCGGCGCCCGTTTCGGCGCAGACCCCGGCCGATTTCACCAAGTTTTCCGAAGCCTGCCTTGGCGCGCAGACCTTCCTGATCGGCGAAGTCCCCGAGGGCACCGACCCCACGACCATCCTCACCCCGCTTTGCGCCTGCATTGTCACCGCCTTCGCGCCTCTCACCCAGCCCGAAGTCGATATGCTTGCCGCCGATCTCCGCGGCGAGTCGACCGAAGAGACTCACGCGGCCTATACCGACTACGCCGCCCTTGAGAACAAGGCCCGCGATGGCCTCACCAGCTGCTTTTCGAACCCCGAGATCCAGTCGTTGATGCCGGCAGCGCCTGCCGCTCCCGCCGCTCAGTAATCGAGCCGGGGCGAGCGCGGCGGAACCCCGCGCTCGCCCCTTGATTTCCCGCGCCATTGCAGTCAGATTGCCGCCCATGAAAACCGGCACCGCGATCTGTATTTCGGTCTGCATTATTATCCGCTAGGCATCTGCTGGCGGCGCGGTTTTCTTCATCCTGAAAATTTATTCCCGAAGAACCGGCCGCGAGCGTTCAACAACGTGCGCGAAGGAATTGGGGCTTTGGGCGAAACGACTTCATTGCGGCTCTACAACACGCTGACCCGGACCAAGGAGGTTTTCGCCCCCATCGATCCGGCCAATGTGCGCATGTATGTCTGCGGCCCCACCGTTTATGACTTCGCCCACATCGGCAACGCCCGCCCGGTCATCGTCTTCGATCTGCTCTTCCGCCTACTGCGCCATCTTTATGGCGCCGAGCACGTCACCTACGTGCGCAACATCACCGACGTCGACGACAAGATCAACGCCCGCGCCGTCCGCGATTTTCCCGGCCTGCCGCTGAACGAGGCGATCCGCAAGGTCACCGAAACCACCGCCGCGCAGTACCAGAAGGATACGCTCGCGCTGGGCGCACTCGAGCCCACTGTCCAGCCGCGTGCCACCGACAACATCCCGCAGATGCAGTCGCTGATCACGTCGCTGATCGGCAGCCGCCACGCCTATGAGGCGGCCGGCGAAGTGCTGTTCGACGTCAGCTCCATGCCCGATTACGGCAAGCTCAGCGGCCGCAACCTCGACGAAAATCTCGCCGGCGCCCGCATCGCCGTCGACGCCCACAAGAAGAACCCCGCCGATTTCGTCCTCTGGAAACAGTCCTCGGCCGAAGAGCCCGGCTGGGACAGCCCCTGGGGCCGCGGCCGCCCCGGCTGGCACATCGAATGCTCGGCGATGAGCGAGCGCTACCTCGGCCCGGTCTTCGACATCCACGCCGGCGGCCTCGACCTCATCTTCCCCCACCACGAAAACGAAATCGCCCAATCCCGCTGCGCCCACGGCACCCTCGTGATGGCCAACTACTGGCTACACAACGGCTTTTTGCAGGTCGAAGGCCAGAAGATGAGCAAGAGCCTCGGCAACTTCATCACCATCGATGACGTCTTGCGCACAGAAGTCCCTGTTCTGACCGCCGTGCCCGGCGACCACTTCGAACTTCGGCACACCTGGAATGGGCTGACGGCGCGTCTTTCGATGCTGCAGACGCACTACCGCGAACCCATCGACTGGACTGAGAAACGCTTCGACGCGTCCAGAGAGGAACTGATGGGCTGGTACGAGACGCTTCGCGATGTGTCATTCGACGCTGGCGTAACCTCCAAAGCAGCCCCGCAAGTGTGGGCCGCTTTGGCGGACGATCTCAATGCTCCTCTCGCAATTTCTCATCTGCGAGCCGCCGCAAAAACCAACCCACGCGCACTGGGGGAAGGGATGATGGCGTTGGGGTTACTGGATGCCAGCCTCATCGATCGCGACGATCTACTGCTTTTCGACCGCCAAGCGGGGGCCGACGACGGGCAAGTGCAGGAGAGCATCGCCGCCCGCCTAACCGCCCTCAACACGCGCGACTTCGCCAAAGCCGACCAGATCCGCAACGACCTCCTCGCCCAGGGCATCCAGCTCATGGACTACAAGGACGAATCCGGCCAGCGCCAGACCAAATGGGAGGTCAAGCGGTGACCCCCCACCCCCACGCGACCACAACACCGCCCCCTCCGCGATCGCCTTCTCCCCCTGTGGGAGAAGGTGCCCGAAGGGCGGATGAGGGGTTGTCTCCCCCCGCTCCGCCGTCCCTCGCTACGCTCGAGCCGCGCGACGAAATCGTCGCGGACCCCTCATCCGGCGCTTCGCGCCACCTTCTCCCACAAGGGGAGAAGGGGCAGCCGAGAGCGCAGCGCAAAGTGGTGGAAGCGAAGACACGGAGCTTTGCAAAGCGGCTCCGCTCCGCCGCCACCCCACACGAGGAGTTGCTTTGGCATTTGCTTAGGGATCGCCGGCTGGTCGGTTACAAATTCAGGCGGCAAGTGCCTGTCGGGCCGTACATCGCTGACTTTGCCTGCCATTCGGCTCGGCTGATCATCGAACTCGACGGCAGCCAACATGCCGAGAGCCTTCGCGACGAGAAACGCGATGCGGTTCTTCGCGCGCACGGCTACCGCATCCTCCGCCTCTGGAACAACGACTTGACCAAGAACCGCAACGGCGTGCTCGAAGCAATCTGGCAAGCTTTGCAGCCTTCCCCTCACCCGCCCTTCGGGCACCCTCTCCCTCAAGGGGAGAGGGATGAGGCGGCGCCATCTCACCCCACCGTTCTTCCCTCTCCCCTTGAGCGAGAGGGTGGCGCGTCAGCGCCGGGTGAGGGGACGGATAGCCAATCGCACCTCGGAGCATCAGCATGACCACCCTCGACCACATCTCCGTCTCCACCGCCGATTACCCCACCTCGCTCGCCTTCTACCAAGCCGCGCTCGCGCCGCTTGGTGTCACCACGCACATGAAGTTCGAAGGCCCCGATGGCAACGTCGCCGGCCTCGGTTCCGATCAGCCCTTCCTGTGGATCGGTGACGGCGGAGCGCTGACCGGGCGCTTGCATATCGCCTTGCGCGCCGACAACCGCGCCCAGGTTGACGCCTTCTATGCCGCAGCGATGGCAGCGGGCGGGCGCGACAACGGCGCCCCCGGCCTTCGCGCGCACTACCACCCCAGCTACTACGCCGCCTTCGTCCTCGATCCCGATGGTCACAACATCGAGGCGGTCTGCCATGTCCCCGAGTAAGGCGCCGCTGACCGGCGGCTGCCAGTGCGGCGCCGTGCGTTTCCGGGTCGGCCGTCTCGGCCGTGCCTCGATCTGCCATTGCCGCATGTGCCAGAAAGCTTTTGGCAGCTTCTTCGGCCCCTTGGTCACCGCGCACGATCTCGTCTGGACCCGCGGCGCTCCGGCCTGGTTTCAGAGCTCCGATCAGGTCCGGCGTGGCTTCTGCGCCGCCTGCGGCACACCGCTCGCCTACGACTACGGTGATCCCGCCGTCGAAGTCGCCATCGGCGCGCTGGACGACCCCGAACGCGCTGCCCCGGTCCTGCAGGTCAACCCGCACGACAAGCTCAGCTTTTTCGACAGCCTCACCGCGCTGCCTACCCGCCGGCCGGGCGAAGCCCCCGGCGCCGACGCGTTCGTTGCAAAGATCGTCAGCCACCAGCACCCCGACCACGACACCGAAACCTGGCCCCCCGCAAAAGGCGCTTCCGCGTGACCACCCTTCGCACCTACTATCCCGAGATCGAACCCTACGCCTCCGGCCACCTCGATGTCGGCAACGGCCACCAGGTCTATTGGGAACGCATCGGCACGCCGGGTACCAAGCCTGCGGTGTTCCTCCACGGAGGGCCGGGCGGCGGTCTATCGGTCAACCAGCGCCGCGTCTTCGATCCGGCCCGCTATGACGTCCTGCTGTTCGATCAGCGCGGCTGCGGCAAATCCACCCCGTTCGCCAGCCTTGAGCACAACACCACTTGGGACCTCGTTGCCGATATCGAGCGGCTGCGCGACATGGTCGGCGTCGACAAATGGCAGGTCTTTGGCGGCTCCTGGGGCTCGTCGCTGGCGCTCGCCTACGCCCAGACCCACCCCGATCGCGTCACCGAACTGGTGCTGCGCGGCATCTTCGCGCTCCGCCGCTGGGAGCTCCAGTGGTACTACCAGCACGGCGCCTCGTTGCTTTTCCCCGACAAGTGGGAAAAGTTCGTCGCCCCCATCCCCGAAGCTGAACGCCACGATATGATCTCGGCCTATCGGCGTCGCCTCATCAGCGACGATCGCGCCACCCGCCTCGAAGCCGCCCGCGAATGGTCGCGCTGGGAGGGTGAGACTATCACCCTGCTGCCCGATCCCTCGGTCAGCGACGCCTTTTATGGCGAAGAGTTCGCGCTGGCCTTTGCCCGCATCGAAAACCACTACTTCGTCCATGAGGGGTGGCTTGAGGAAGGCCAGTTGATCCGCGACGCGCACAAGCTCCGCGACATCCCTGGCGTCATTGTCCAGGGCCGCTACGATATCGCCTGCCCGCCGCAGACCGCGTGGGATCTCCATCGCGCTTGGCCCGAGGCCGAGTTCATCATGGTGGAAGGGCAGGGCCATGCCCTGAGCCAGCCGGGCATTCTGCATCACCTGATCGAAGCGACGGACCGTTTTGCCGGAGGGGCTAAATGAACGAAGACTACCGGTTCCGCGAGTATTCCGGCGGCTGCCAGTGCGGCGCCGTGCGCTTTCACGCCACCCAGTTGGTCGACAACCCGCACCTTTGCTATTGTCGCATGTGCCAGAAGGCGACCGGCAATCTGTTCGCGGCGCTCGTTGGCATCCGCTACGAACACCTGACGTGGACCCGCGGCACCCCCGCGCGCTTCCGCAGCTCGGGAGAGGTCGATCGCGGCTATTGCAGCGACTGCGGCACCTCGCTGTTTTACCATAACACCGAAGGCAAACACGTCTCGATGTCCATCGGCGCCTTCGACACGCCCCACCTCATCCCCGTGCTCTACCAGATGGGCATGGAGGGCAAGCACCCCTCGCTGGTTGCGCTCGATAGCGTCGAGGTCGTCGGCACCACCGAAGACTCAAACGACCCGACCTGGTGGACCGCCATCCGTCAGACCAGCCACCAGCATCCCGATCACGACACCGAAACTTGGCCAACCGACGGGGGTGGATCGTGAGCGAGTTTGCCACCGGCGGCTGCCAGTGCGGCGCCGTCCGCTACCGCTTTAGTCTCCCGTTTGAGGAAGTTAGCCTCTGTCACTGCCGCATGTGCCAGAAGGCGACCGGTGGCTTGTTCGGCGCCTTCGCCGGCGGCTTCCGCGGTAATTTCGAGGTGACCCGCGGCACGCTGAACCTCTTTCGCTCGTCCGACAGCGTTGAGCGCGGCTTCTGCGCCACCTGCGGCACGCCGCTGACCTTTGCGCGGGTTGGCGGCAAGCGAATCAGCGTCACCATGGGGTCGCTCGACCATCCCGAGGCGTATCCGCCGACCGAGCAGGCCGGCTGGACCGGACATCTTGCCTTTGTCGGTGCCCTCGCCGAGCTTCCGAACATCCCGCCGATCGAGGACGTGGCCCCAGACCTCGCGGCCACCATCCGCGCCAGTAATCACCAGCATCCCGACCACGACACGGCTGAATGGCCGCCCCGTCACTGAGTACCTACGAATGAGCAAAGAACGCCTCTACCTTTTCGACACCACGCTCCGCGATGGCGCGCAGACGGCTGGCATTGAGTTCTCCCTCGAGGACAAGATCTCGGTCACCGCGCTGCTCGAGCAACTGGGCGTCGACTACATTGAGGGCGGCTACCCGGGCGCCAATGTCATCGACGACAAATTCTTTGCAGAAAGCCGCACCCGCGACGCCAACTTCACCGCCTTCGGCATGACCAAGCGCTCCGGCCGTTCCGTCGGCAACGATCCCGGTGTCCAGGCCATCCTCAACTCCGCAGCCGACGCAGCCTGCTTTGTCGGCAAATCCTGGGATCGTCAGGTCGAAATCGCGCTCGAAATCACCCCCGAGCAGAACCTCCATAACCTCACCGAAACCATCTCGGCAGCCATCGAGGCGGGCAAGGAAGTGCTGATCGACTGCGAGCACTTCTTTGATGGCTTCAAGTCCAACAGCACCTACGCACTGAAGTTCGTCGCCGCCGCCCACAAGGCTGGCGCGCGCTGGGTCGTTCTCTGCGACACCAATGGCGGCACCATGCCGGCCGAGATCCAGTCGATCGTTGCCGAAGTGCTGAAGGTCGTCCCCGGCGATCATCTTGGAATCCACGCCCATGACGACACCGGCCAGGCCGTCGCCAACACGCTCGCCGCCGTCACCGCCGGCGTCCGCCAGATCCAGGGTACGCTCAACGGCATCGGCGAGCGCTGCGGCAACGCCAACCTCGTCACCCTCATCCCCACCCTGATGCTGAAACCCGGCTTTGCCGATCGCTTCGAGATCGGCGTCCATGCCGATCAACTGGCGCGCCTCACCTCGATCTCGCGCGCCTTCGATGACCTGCTCAACCGCGCCCCGGCGCGCCAGTCGCCCTATGTCGGTACCTCCGCCTTCGCCACCAAGGCCGGCATCCACGCTTCGGCGCTGGCCAAGGATTTCTCCTCCTACGAGCACGTCCCGCCTGAAACGGTGGGCAACGAACGCTCGATCATGGTCAGCCAGCAGGCCGGCAAGTCGAACCTCCTCACCGCCCTCAAGCGCCACGGCATCACGCTGGCCAAGGACGATCCGCGCCTCGAAAAGCTGCTGCGCCTCGTGAAAGAACGCGAAGCGCGCGGCTATTCCTACGATGGCGCCGACGCCTCGTTCGCGCTGCTCGCCCATGGCGTCCTCGGCTCGCTCCCGACCTTCTTCGAGGTCGAAAGCTACCGCGCCAGCGTCGAGCGCCGCCACAATGCCCGCGGCGAGCAGATCACCGTCACCGAAGCCGTGGTGAAAATCCGCATCGGCGACGACCTGTTCATGTCGGTGGCCGAAGGCAACGGCCCGGTCAACGCGCTCGATCTTGCCATGCGCAAGGATCTCGGCGGCTTCTCCGCCCGCATCGCCGATCTCGAACTGGTCGATTTCAAGGTCCGTATTCTCGACGGCGGCACGGGCGCGGTCACCCGTGTACTGATCGAAAGCCGCGATAGCACCGGCGAGCGCTGGTACACCATCGGCGTCAGCCCCAACATCATCGATGCCTCATTTGAGGCGCTTTACGAGTCGATTACCTATAAGCTGATGAAGACCGAACTGGCCTGAAGCGCGTCTGGAACAAACGGGGGCAGGGCCGTTTCGCGACGAAGCGGAGGCCGGACTGAGCCGGATCGTTGATCGACGCCCGCTCTATCTCACCCTGGCAGCTGCCGGGCTGACGCTGCTCGCAATGGCGGCCGTCATCGGCATTCCCACCATCGATTCCTGCGCCTCCGATGCGCACGGGTTGGTTGACTGTGTTCGCGACAAGATTGACCGCAAGTTCAACCTGACGTGGCTTTCAGACGAAGGCCTCCGCCCATCCTTCGGCACTCCGGGTCCAGCGTCGCCACCGAAGTCCCCTCCGCCTGCTGCGCCGGTTTCCGAGGTGTCGATGAGCCTCGTTGAAAGCGCCCACGCCTCCGAGCCGCCCGCAATTACCGTCCACTCCGCCGATCTCTCCCCGGAGATCGCTGCTGCTCCAATGCCAGTCCCTGTTCCTGCGGCTGAGCCGGCGCTGCCCCTCGCAGAACCGGCAAGCACCGTTGCGGCTCCCAAGCTCCCTGACGGCTGGCCCATCTACACCGAAGCCCCATCATCGCTTTTGCCGCCGCCCAGCCTAGCCCTCGCACCCGTGGAACCAACCGCTCTGCCCGACGCCACAGCGACGCAGCTCCCCCAGCCGCCAGCTTTGGCGCCGTCCGCGCCGCCTGAGTTCCCCCTCCAGGTCGCCGCAACCGCCCCCGTCACCCCACCCGCAACGCCGCAGATCACCGGGCTTCCCGTCCTCGCCCCCACCATCGACGCCATCCAGATCGAGGGCGACAGCAACTTCGTCGCCGGCACCGGCCCCGAGGGGACACACGTGCGGCTCTACATCAACGACCGCCTCATCGACGACAGCGAAGTTATCGAAGGCCGCTGGCTGATCGAAGGCGTCAACCTGCTCGATAGCCCCAGTTCCGTCCTCCGCATCGAAGCCTTCGATCCTGCCACCGGCGAAATCCTCGGCACCACCTCGGTCAGCGTCGAAATCGAGCTCCCCGCCGACGCTGCGCCAATCGCGCCGCCAGACCCAGCCCCTGCCGCCCCGCCTCCCGCTGATCCGCCTGTCGCCCCGCTGTCCGCGATACCCTCCGAACCAGAGGCCGCGCCTGAGGCAGTCAACGATCAGCAAGCCGAAGTCACGCCCGCTGTCCCGGCGTCGCCTCCCATCCCTCCGGCGCGTCCGGCCAAAACCCCCACCGCCGCGCCGACCGCGATCCCCAAGCTGACCCCCATCAGTCCCCGAAAGAGTTCCGCCTCCGTCAGCGTGCTGCCACTCCCCAAGGCTGACGCCTACCCAACCCTGCGCCGCGCCGGCCCCACCGCGCCCTCTGTGCAAACTCTCAACTAGCCGCACGGGCAGGTGGTTTGATCTTGCCTTGCACCGGCCGATCTTCTATCGCTCAAAGACGATGAAGCAGCAGATGCAGGACGATGACATCGCCAATGTGATGCGGGCACTGGGCCATCCAGTGCGCCTGAGCATTTTGCGCATCCTCGCCGAACAGGCCTCGGGCGATTGCTGCTGCACCGACGTCATCCAATGCCTGCCGCTCGCGCAGTCTACCGTCAGCCAGCACATCAAGGTGCTGCTCGATGCCGGCCTCGTCGAACGTCACCCCAAGGGCACGCGCAACTGCTACACGCTGTGTTCCGATCGCCTTGCGCAGTTTGGCAGCGCCTGGTCAGGCCTGATCTCCGGCCTCGTCTCCGATTCCCCGATCAAAGAACTGGCCTGAAATCATGGCGACCAAGACCAATGGCGAGCGCTCCACGGTGAGCGCCGAAGAAGGCAATCTGCTTCGTACCATCCGCAATCTCTGGCAATACATGTGGCCAGCCGGGCGCCCGGACCTCAAGTTCCGCGTCATCCTCGCCATCGCCGCGCTGATGGTTTCGAAGGTTGCCACCACCACCGTGCCGTTCCTTTACCGAGGGATCATCGATGGCCTTGATGGCACCGGCCCCAATGGCGCACTGATCCTCGGCATCGCCGTGCCGGTGGTGCTGGTCGTCGCCTACAGCCTTACAAACGTCATCGACGCCGGCTTCCAGCAGTTGCGCGATGTGCTCTTCGCCTCGGTCGGCCAGCACGCCGTGCGCAAGCTCGCCTTCCAGACCTTCGAGCACCTTCACCGCCTCTCGCTGCGCTTCCATCTCGGCCGCCGCACCGGCGGGCTGTCGCGCGTCATCGAGCGCGGCACCAAGGGCATCGAAACCATCGTGCGCTTCACGATGCTCAACACAGCCCCCACGCTGGTCGAGTTCATCATCACTGGCATTATCTTCATCGTCATGTTCGGGATCAGCTATCTCAGCGTCCTCGTCGTGACGGTCTGGCTCTACCTCTACTTCACCATCAAGGCCTCGAACTGGCGCATCTCCATCCGTCGCGACATGAACGACAGCGATACCGACGCCAACGGCAAGGCCATCGATAGCCTGCTCAACTATGAGACCGTGAAGTATTTCGCCAACGAGAAGATGGAGGCGCAGCGCTTCGACAAATCGATGGAAAAGTACGAGCGCTCCGCCATCCGCATCTGGACCTCGCTCGGGTTCCTCAACTTCGGCCAGGCGCTGATCTTTTACTCCGGCGCCGCCATCATCGGCGTCATGGCCGCCTATGGCGTCATCAACAAGGCCCTGACGCTGGGTGATTTCGTCCTGCTCAACACCTTCTTGATGCAGATCTATCGGCCGCTCAATTTCATCGGCTTCGTCTATCGCGAAATCCGCCAGGGCCTCACCGACATCGAGGAAATGTTCAAGCTCCTCGATAAGCCCGCCGAAATCGAAGACAAGCCCGGCGCCCAGCCCCTCGCCATCACCGGCCCGGTGGTGAAGTTCGAGAACGTGAGGTTCCACTACGACGCCGATCGTCCCATCCTCAAGGGCATCAGCTTCGAAGTCCCGGCGGGCAAGACCATCGCCGTGGTCGGCCCTTCAGGTGCTGGCAAGTCGACCATCTCGCGCCTCATGTATCGCTTCTATGATGTCATTGAGGGCCGCATCACCATCGACGGCCAGGATCTGCGCGATATTACCCAGGCGAGCCTCCGCGCCGCCATCGGCATGGTCCCGCAGGATACAGTGCTGTTCAACGACACCATCGCCTACAATATCCGCTACGGCCGTCCCGATGCGACCGATGAGGAAGTGCGTCGTGCCGCCGACCTCGCCCAGATTGGCAAGTTCATCGAAAGCCTGCCCAAGGGCTACGACACCCAGGTCGGCGAACGCGGTCTGAAGCTCTCAGGCGGCGAAAAGCAGCGCGTCGCCATCGCCCGCACCATCCTCAAGGGCCCGCCCATCCTCATTCTCGATGAGGCCACCTCGGCGCTCGATTCAAAGACCGAGGAAGACATCAAGTCCGCCCTCGATCTGGTCTCGGCCAACCGCACCACCCTCGTCATCGCCCACCGGCTCTCCACCGTCATCAACGCCGACGAGATCATCGTGTTGCGCGGCGGCGAAATCGCCGAACGCGGCACCCACATCCACCTGCTGCAACAGGCCGGCCTCTACGCCCAGATGTGGAACCGCCAGCGCGAAGCCTCCGAAATCGAAGCCCTCGCCCGCAAAGTCGCCAACGACCCCGAAGGCTTCATCCACCGCGGCGTGCCTGCGGCGGAGTAGGGGGTTACGGTCAAACTGGCGCATGACTCGAGACATTGCCTTCTCCCCTTGTGGGAGAAGGTGCCCGAAGGGCGGATGAGGGGTTCTCTCCGCCTACTCCGAGTTCGCGGCTTGCTCAGTCAGCGTTGTCGTCGAAGGGCGCGGTATGCGTGTTCAGCCAGACCTCGAGCACCTCTTTGCGGAAAGTGCCTGCCTCAAGGTGCCCGTATATAAACGCCTCAAGTTCGTCGTTGCTCGCAGCGATATCGGCGCCGTTGAGCTGCAAAAACAGTTCGACGCACGCATATGCGACGCGCTTATTGCCGTCCACAAAGCCGTGGTTCATCGCCAGACTCTCCCACAGCGCGGCCGCTTCCTCTATTAGGTCGGCATAATATCCCGTCTGCGGTCTGAGAAGTGCCGATTCAATTAGTCCCAAGTCGCGAACGCCCTTCGCACCCCCGAACTCCCGAAGCAGGATTTCGTGGATGCGAAGAGCCTCATCAAGGGTGATGTAGAGCGTCACTTTGTACTACTTAGCGAGGGCTTCGTAGAGAGACCGGCGACGCTCCACACTGCGAGCCATCAGGTTTTCGATGGCCGGTCGGACCTTTGGGGCGGCAGCGCTGGCCCTCAAGGCATTGAACTGCTCTGCCGACACCACGAAAGCCACATCGCGGCCGTTCTTCTGGATAGCAACCGGTTCGGACTGCGCCATCTCGAGCACCTGTCCAAATTTGTTCTTGGCGTCTGTCGCCGTCATCTCGGCCATTTAGGGCACTCCGCGTAACGCCGCCAAAATAGTCATTCTAGCTGTCAGCTACAATAGCTAATTTGGCTCAAACAAAAAGGCCCGAGGTCGCCCCCGGGCCTTTCAAATCTTTTCGCTGGCTTCTGCCTACTCGGCAGCCTGCCGCGTCACCACGGTCACGCCATCCTGCTCGGTCTCGACCAGTCCTGCGCCTTCGGTCTTGATGAACCGCTTGGAGCTGTCGAGGTCGGCCGGGATCGCGATCTCCGCACCCTCCGGCGTCACTGCAACCTGATGCTTGCCCTTGCCCGAAAGCTGGCGGAACGGCCAGCCCAGCACAGTGATGAAAACCCAACCAAACGCCCGGCCGACATAGCCCTTCCGGATCACGCTCGGTGCGGTGATCATCACTGGCACCATCACCAGCGTCAGCGCAGTGGAGACGAACAGGCCGGACACCAGCGCTGCCGAAAGGTGCGTGAACCACGAGCCGGCGAGGCCACCCATCACGATTTCGCGGCGGATGAAGTCGAACTCGATGTTCAGCGCCATCGGGATCACGCCCAGCGCCGTCACTGTTGCCGTCAGCAGCACCGGCCGCACGCGCTGCGCGGCAGTGATCAGCATCGCCTTGGTCGGTTCCACTCCGTCACCGCGGTTGTAGTGGTTGTAGGTGTCGATCAGCACGATGCCGTTCTTCACCACAATGCCCGCCAGCGCCACGATGCCTAGCCCGGTCATAATGGCCGAGAAGCTCATCCCGGTCACCACCATGCCCAGCATCACGCCCGCAATCGACATCGCCACGGTCGAGAGCGTCACCAGAACCTGGTAGAAGCTGTTGTACTCGAGCAGCAGCACCATCGCGATCAGGGCCAGTGCTGCGAGCAGCGCTGCGCCGATGAAGGCAAAGGTTTCGTTGGTCTGCTTGTCGGCGCCTTCGAACACGATCTTGGTGGTCGATGGGAACGTCTGCGCTTCCACCCACTTCTTCACCGCGGCCACCTTCTCGTCAGCCGCAACGCCCGGCTCAAGGTTGGCAGCCACCGTCATCTGGTAGAGGCCGTTCTTGCGGGTGATGTTGGCAACCTTGGGCACCGCCTCGCGCTTAATGAAGTTCGACACCGGCACGAGGCCCTGCGACGTCACGATCCTCAGCGAGTCGAGGCTGTCGAAGCTGCGCTCCTCCAGCGGCAGGCGCACCCGGATGTCGAGTTCGTCTGTCGAGTCGTCTGGCCGGTAGCTGCCGAGCTTCACGCCCGAAGTCACCAACTGCACATAGGGGCTGAGCTCACGCACGCCGATACCGTACTTGGCAGCCGCCGCGCGGTCGATCGTCACTTCCCAGTCGATGCCAGGGGAGGGGCGTCCATCTTCCACGTCAATGGTCTGGCCCAGATCGTTCTGCACGAAGTCGCGCAGCTTGGTCACCACCGGCACCAGGTCCGCATAAACCGTGCTCTCAACCGATACGTTCACTGCCTTGCCCGCCGGTGGGCCATTCTCTTCGGCAGCAATCTGCACTTCGAGGCCGGAGATCGACTTCACCCGGTCACGAATGTTCTGGAAGATTTCTTCCGCCTTCACGCGCTCGGCCCAGGGCTGCAGCTGCAGGCTGAACTGACCGATCGTGTCCGGCGGGCCGGAGCCGTTGGTCCCGGCAAAGGTCATGATCGAGTCCTGCACACCCTGCACCTGCAGGATCTGCTTTTCGACTTCGACGAGGAAGTCGCGGATTTCGATCGGCGAGTAGTTGCCGCGCGCGATCACGTTGACCGTGCCGAATTCCGGCTCGGACTTGGGGAACGCCTCGACGCCTGTCGGATGCATTGCATAAGTCGCGAAGGCCGCAACGACGAGCGCAAAGCCCACCGCCAGCGTGATGATCGGATGCCGGATCAGATGCTGCAGCGTGCGCACATAAACGCCCGTCGCCCCCTTCACCTTCTTCACATCGAACTTGTCGGCGTACATCACCACGTCGGCCGCTTCCTTGGCCTTGGGGTCAACATGCGTCGACGCAATGATCGCGCCGATCACTGGCATGAACACCAGGGCCGAAAGCAGCGAGGCAACCATCACCACGATCACGATGATCGGCAGGTAGCTCATGAACTTGCCGATGATCCCCGGCCAGAACAGCAGCGGGATGAAGGCACCCAGCGTCGTGAAGGTGGCCGAAACCACCGGCACGAACATCTTGCGCGCCGCCATGATGAAGGCCTCCCTCTTGGGAACCCCCTCCTGCAGCTTTCGTTCCGCATACTCGACCACCACAATTGGGTCGTCGACGAGCACACCCACCGCAAGCACCAGGCCAAACATGATCATCATGTTGATGGTCATGCCCATGACCTGCACCATCAGGAACGCTATCATGAACGAGATCGGGATCGAGGTGCCGATCATCAGCGCGGGGCGAACGCCAAGCGTCGCGACGCAAACCACCATCACCAGCGCAACCGCCGTCAGCACCGCCGCTTCAAGCGAACGGAACAGGTTCTTGGTTGTCTCAGCCTGATCGACGAGGAAACTGTGGCCGATGCCAGTCGGCCAGTCCTTGACCGTGTCGGCGGTGATCGCCCGGACCTTGTCCGAGATATCGATAACGTTGGTGCCGAGCTTCTTGATGACGCCCAGCGTGATCGCCGGCTCGCCATTCACATGCGCATATTCTGTCGCGTCCTTGAACGTGCGGGTCACCGTCGCCACATCGCCAAACGTGACGATATTGTCCCCGTCAGCCTTCAGCGGCAGCGAATAGACGTCCGCAGCCGAGGTAATCAGCCCCGGCACTTCGACGTTGAATGAACCCTGTCCGGTATCGAGCGTACCGCCCGGCACCACCATGTTGTTCTTGGCCAGTGCATCGAGCAGCTGGCTTGCGGTGAGGTTATAAGCCTCCAGCCGGTTCATATCGATGGTGACCGCGAGCATTTCGTCGCGCGAACCGGACAGGGTCACGCTCTGCACGGTCGGGATGGCCTCAAGCGCATCCTGCAGCGCCTTGGCGCGCTTGACCAGTTCACGTTCCGGCACCGAACCATAGAGCGCCACCGAAATCGAAGGCGTGTTGGTGAACGAAATCTCGGTGACCGTCGGGGCGGTCGCATCATCGGGCAGCTCGGTCGCGACGCCATCAAGCTTGGCGCGGATATCGGCCAGCGCCTTATCCTTGTCAGCGTTGACGTTGAACTCAAGGAACACCGACGCATGGCCGGTGGACGAAGTCGAGGTGTAATTCTCCAGCCCGTCGAGATCCTTCACGCGGTCCTCGATCGGCTTGGCGAGCAGCCGTTCCGCGTCATAAGGCGAAACGCCAGTCTGGCTGGTCGACACGTAGAAATACGGGATGTCGATCGCCGGGAAGCTCTCTTTGGGCAGTGTGGTGTACGCCGAGAAGCCGGCGAACAGCAGCAGCGCCATCACCGTCAGCACGACCCGCGGCATCCGCAGGACGCGCTCGAGGAAATCCATCATGACTGCACCCCTTCAGCAGCCGCTGCAGGTGCAGCCGGCGTTCCCGTGACGTTGGTGGCGTCGACCGTCTGGCCCGCCGTGACATATTCCTGGCCGACGGTAATCACGTCCACCGTGGCCGGCAGCCCCGTAACCCAGACGCCCTCGCGGGAGTCCGACACGATGGTCACCGGGTAGAACGACACAATCTTGTCCTTGACCGCCCGGACGCCGAGCACGCCATCATCGTCAAGCGTCAGCACCGACTGCGGCAACAGGTGCGCTGGCAGCGTGCCCAGCGACACGGTCGCCGTTGCGGTCACGCCCGAAAACACCTTGCCATCCGCATTCGGGATTTCGATTTCAACCGGGAAAGAGCGGGTCGAGTCGTCCGCGATCGAGGCGATGTAGCTCACCTTGCCCTCGACCGTCTGGCCGTTGATCGTCGTGACAGAAGCCTTGAGCCCGGTCTTGGCCAGCGCAATGCGAGCCTCCGGCACCGTGCCGATGAACAGCATCGGATCAAGCTCCACCACCGTTGCGCAAGCCTGGCTCGGCGTCAGCATGTTACCCACGCTCGCCAGCGGGTCCTGCACCACGCCGGCCACCTTGGTGATGACATTGGTGCGGTTGAACTCGGTCCTGGCGTTGTCGAGAGCCGCCTGCGCGGCCTTCAGCGCCACGTCGAACTGATTGACAGTATTGGCCGCTGCGAGGCCCTTCTTGCGCAACGCGGCATTGGTGTCGAAATCCGTTTGCGCCTGCGCCAGCGAAGCTTCCGCCTGCGCCACTGCCGCCGCCCGGTCACCCTGGTCTAGCGTGCACAGCAAATCGCCCGGCTTCACCGTCTGACCCTTGGTGACATTGACCGCCGTCACCACACCGGAGGTCTCGGGCGTGATCGTCACCGAATTCTTCGCCTTGGTCCGCCCACGCAGCGGCACCTCGATCGGATAAGCCTGAACCGTGAACGTCTCGGTCCGCACCGACTGCGGCGGCGTCGCCGACCCGGAGGTCTCGGCAACACGGTCGGCAATCGTCTTGGCCGGGTCGATTTCGCCCGCGGCATGGGTCTCGGCTTCAGCCACGTGCTGGTCGCCGTCCTTGCTCAACAGCGACACGATCGGCTTTTCGCCCTTGCCCGGCCCGTAGCCGCCGGCAACCAGCGTTCCGCTGCCCAGCCATAGTGCCCCTGCAACCACGACCAGCCCGGCCACGCCGTATGAAATTACTGCACGCATTGAAAAGCCCTCTATTCAGCGGCGTCAGCAGCGGCCACATCGGGCCGCGCCAGCGCAATCAGTTTGCCCCTGTGGGCACGGATGTAGTCACGCGCCGCTGTCATGCAAGCGCGTCCGTAATCGATCACCCAACAGTCGCCGGGGTGAGTGTCCGGTTGCTTCATGCGATCGAAGTCGCCAAGCGTCTCTTCAATCTCGACCAGCCGCTCGTTGAGTCGCTGGTCGACCAGCGTTTGCGGCAGTTCCGACGCAAACCTGAGGAACAGCAGAAACTCACTGCGAAACTCGTCATCGCCAAGTTTTTCAAACAGCGACTGAATGAAACTTGAACGCCCGGCCTCTGTGATCGAGTAAATTTTCTTGGCGGGCTTCCCGTCCTGCTGTTCAACCCGCGAGGTCACCAGCGCTTCTTGTTCGAGCCGCGCCAGGGCCGGATAAATCGAGCCGAAACTAGCGTCGATGAAGTACGAATACTCGCCTTCGACGCTCAACTTCCTGATTTCGTATCCGGTAGCCTCGCCGTCATAGAGAATGGCAAGGCAGATGGTTTTGACGTTCATGGACCCCTATCCGTTCGGCATATGCCGGACAAGCATATGTCGGGGCTATATATGGACGTTTGGTAATACGCAACAGGGGCGGAGGAGGATCAGCCATGCGGAATTTTCATGCCGCCGCGCCGTCTGTATCCGGCCTTGGGGCCGCTCAGGCCACCAGCCGGCGCATTTCCGTCACCGCTTCAAGCGCCAGTTCCTGGCTGGAAGCCGCGACAAAGAAGGGATTCAGGAACCTTCTGTCCGGGTGGCCACAAGTGAGCGGCACTCCGTCCAGCCCCAGTACCACACCCCCCGCAGCTTCGAGCACCGCTTGCCCCGCCGCCGTGTCCCATTCTGAGGTTGGGGTAAACCGCGGGTAAAGTTGCGCGGCGCCTTTGGCCAACAGGCAGAACTTCAGCGACGAGCCCACCGACACGTCCTCTTCCACCTTCAGCGTGGCGCAAAACGCCGCCAGCGCCGCATGCCCATGCGACCGGCTGGCAACGATCCGGATCGGCCCGCCCATCCGCACTGCCAGCGGCTGCGCATCGACGATCTCGCCGTCCTCGACCTTCCCGGCCCACGCGCCATCGGGGTCGCCCCAGTAGATATCGCCCGTCGCCGGCGCCAGCACCACGCCACGCACCGGCCGGTCATTCTCGCAGAGCGCGATATTGACTGTGAACTCGCCGTTGCGCTTGATGAACTCCTTGGTCCCATCCAGCGGATCGACCACAAAATAGAGGGCCCCCAATTCCGGTATCCGCCCCGCCGCCACGCTTTCCTCCGCCAGCACCGGGATCTGCGTCCGTGCCAGCATCGACAGGATGATCGCCTCGGCCCGCTCATCCGCCTCCGTTACCGGTGATCCGTCGCTCTTTTCATCGGCCACGAACCCGCGCCCGTAGACCTGCATAATCACGTCGGCGGCCGCAATCGCGGCACGGTTCATCAGTTCGGTCAGGCTGTCGGTCATCGGATTTCCACGTCCAGTCCAAGGTCGAGCGGCTTTGCGCCCATGGTGATCTGGCTCGACGAGATATAGTCGACGCCGGTTTCTGCAATCCCCCGCACCCGCTCCAGCGTCACGCCGCCCGAAGCCTCGAGCCGGGCCCGGCCTTTGTTCATCGCCACGGCCGCGCTGAGCAGGTCATTGTCCATATTGTCGAGCATCACGATCTGCGCGCCGGCCTCAAGCACTTCGGCCAGTTCCTCAAGGCTGGTGACCTCGATCTCGATCGCCACCAGATGCCCCGCCGCCGCCCGCGCGGCTCTATACGCCTTGCCCGCCCCGCCGGCCACCGCCACATGATTGTCCTTGATCAGGATCGCATCCGAAAGCGCATAGCGGTGGTTCCAGCCCCCGCCGCAGCGCACTGCGTATTTCTCAAACGCCCGCAAGCCCGGCAGCGTCTTCCGCGTATCGCAGATCCGCGCCCCGGTCCCCGCCACCGCCTCGACAAACCTGCCGGTCAGCGTCGCAATCCCGCACAAATGGTTCAAAAAGTTTAGCGCCGTCCGCTCCCCCGCCAGCAACGCATGCGCATCGCCCGAAACCACAGCCACCACGTCGCCGCGCGCCAGCCGGTCGCCGTCCGCAACCTGCGGATCAAAACTGATCCCGCCCACCTGCCGGAACGCCTCCGCCGCCAGCGCCAGCCCCGCCACGATCCCGGGTTCCCGCGCCGAAAGCGTCGCCGTCGCAATTGCGCCCTTCGGCACCACGGCAAGGCTCGTCAGGTCGCCCGCCAGCCCCAGGTCTTCCGCCAAAGCACGCCGCACCGCTTCTTCGACGAGATGAGGGGGCAGGGCCCCGATGCCGGTCGTCTCGCTCATCGCAACTCTCGTGCAGGTTTCCGGCGCCGGTTTACGCGTGCGGGCGGTGGCGCGCAATCGTTTGACTGCGCCTTGGGGCATTGGCCGTCATTGCCCCCCACTTATCCCCGCGCCTCCACCCCCACCTAAAATCGGCTCCAGAAAACCCGCGAGGAGCCTATGCCCAAAACCACCGCCCAATTGCGTCAACTCTGGCGCGCCTATGAGTGCAACGAGGCCGAAATGGCCGCCATCGGCTTCGGCCCCGATCGCATCCGCGTCGCCCGGCCCGCAGCCCGCGCCTTCACCGCGCTCGCCGAAACCATGACGCGCTACCGCTATTTCATCCGCCCCGCCGACACCGACAGCTACAACTGCCGCACCATCACCGGAGGCACGCTGAAAAGCCTCCACGCCTACGGCATCGCGCTCGACGTCAATTGGTCCACCAACCCCTATGTCGATCACCCGGGCACCCGCGGCCCGCGCTTCTCCCCAAAACCCACCCAGGCCGAACGCGCCCTCGACGTCAAAGCCGGCCGCGCCGATACCGATATGACCGAAGCGATGATCGCCGAAATCGAATCCCTGTGCACCGCCACCGGCCTCCAGCTCTTCAAATGGGGCGGCCACTTCGGCACCCTCAAGGACTCCATGCACTTCGAACTCGACATCGGCCCGGATGATTTGGCGGGAGGTCTGGCGTCGCGATAACGCGCCGCGTCTGGGGAGGGGCCGCTCCTATTCTTCTCCCCGTCGGGGAGAAGGTGGCGCGCAGCGCCGGATGAGGGGGCCTTCCTTCGAGCGAAATAGCCGAGGGCCTTCTTCAGCTTGAGACGTTCTCACTTCACAATTTGCAAACTTTCAAAAACTAGCTTTCTCTGCATCATCCTGCCTCCCCCACGCCCCAAGCGCGTGTATGTTCACCAAGAGGGGCAGGACAGGGGACGCAATGAACACCATTATCGCCGCGCTTGATCAGAAGCGCGCCGACGCTCGCCTTGGCGGCGGGCAGAAGCGGATCGACGCCCAGCACGCAAAGGGCAAGCTCACCGCCCGCGAGCGCATCGATGTGCTGCTCGATCCCGGTTCTTTCGAAGAATACGACATGTTCGTCACCCACCGCGCGGTGGAGTTCGGCATGGAAAAGACCATCATCCCCGGCGATGGTGTCGTTACCGGCTGGGGCACCATCAACGGCCGGCTGACCTACGTTTTCTCGCAGGATTTCACCGTCTTTGGCGGCTCGCTCAGCGAGACCCACGCCCAGAAAATCTGCAAGATCATGGACCTCGCGCTGCAGAATGGCGCCCCGGTCATTGGCCTCAACGATTCGGGCGGCGCCCGCATCCAGGAAGGCGTCGCGGCGCTCGGCGGCTATGCCGAAGTGTTCTGGCGCAACGTCCAGGCCTCGGGCGCCATCCCGCAGATTTCCGTCATCATGGGCCCCTCGGCCGGCGGCGCCGTCTACTCCCCCGCCATGACCGACTTCATCTTCATGGTGAAGGACACGTCCTACATGTACGTCACCGGCCCGGACGTCGTGAAAACCGTCACCTCCGAGATCGTCACCCACGAAGAGCTCGGCGGCGCCTCCACCCACACCAGGATCTCCGCTGTCGCCGATGGCGCCTTCGACAACGACATCGAGACCCTCCTCGAAATCCGCCGCCTCTTCGATTTCCTGCCGCTCAACGCCTCGACGAAGCCACCGCGCGTCGCCACCAACGACAAGATCGATCGCGCCGAGCCCAGCCTCGACACCATCATCCCCGATAGCGCGCAAAAGCCCTATGACATGCGCGAAGTCATCCTGAAGCTCGCCGATGAAGGCGATTTCTTCGAAATCCAGAAGGACCACGCCGGCAACATCCTGGTCGGCTTCATCCGCATCAACGGCGAAACCGTCGGCGTCATCGCCAACCAACCGCTGGTTCTCGCCGGCTGCCTCGATATCAATTCATCGAAGAAAGCCGCCCGCTTCATCCGCTTCTGCGACGCCTTCTCGATCCCGATCCTGACCCTCGTCGACGTCCCCGGGTTCCTTCCCGGCGTCGCCCAGGAATATGGCGGCATCATTAAGCACGGCGCCAAGCTCCTCTTCGCCTATGCCGAAGCGACCGTCCCCAAAGTCACCGTCATCACCCGCAAAGCCTATGGCGGCGCCTATGACGTGATGGCGTCGAAACACATCCGCGCCGACGTCAATTACGCCTGGCCCACCGCCGAAATCGCCGTCATGGGCGCCAAGGGCGCCACCGAAATCCTCTATCGCTCGGAGCTAGGCGACAAAGCCAAAATCGCCCAGCGCACGGCGGATTACGAAGCAAGGTTCGCCAACCCCTTCGTTGCAGCCGAACGCGGCTTCATCGACGACGTGATCTTGCCGAGAGAGACCCGGCGGCGGGTGGCACGGTCATTCGAAATGCTGAGGGGGAAGAAAGCGACCATTCCGCTGAAAAAGCACGGGAACATTCCGCTGTGACAGCTCGATCTAGCCAAGCCCACCAGCCGGACACCCTCCCCCTAGCGGGGAGGGCTGGGGAGGGGGGCGCAACTCGCTCCGGCCCCGCTACCCTGGCGCAGAAACTCCGTCTTCAGTCGACGGCCCCAGAGCGCCGCCTCTGGCGTTTGTTGTTCCCGTTCCGCACTGACGGCTTCCATTTCCGCAAGCAGCAGCAGATCGGAGCTTACGTCGTCGACTTCGCGTGCCTGCATGCCGGATTGATCATCGAAGTCGACGGCGAGACGCATGGCGGCGAGATTGCGCAATCGAACGATGCAGTTCGAGACGACTACCTTCGTGGCCGGGGTTTCCATGTCCTCGGTTCGGCAATGACGATGTGATGACCAACCCTGAAGGCGTCTACACGGTGATTTCAAACGTCTTGGAGACAAGCTGCACCAACCAGCGTGCCGCGCCCCCCTCAACCCTCCCCGCAAGGGGGAGGGTGCCCGCCGGTGAGGGTCGCACAGTCGGGCCTCAAGCACAGGTCGGCACCTCGGGGGCAGCCGCGCGCTCAAACCGCGGAGGAAACGAGTAATGTTCACCTCCATCCTCATCGCCAATCGCGGCGAAATCGCCTGTCGCGTCATCAAGAGCGCCAAGCGCATGGGCATCCGCACCATCGCGGTCTATTCCGACGCCGATCGCGACGCCGTGCACGTCAAGCTCGCCGATGAGGCCGTCCACATCGGCGGCTCGGCCGCCCGCGACTCCTACCTCTCGATCGAAAAAATCGTCGCTGCCTGCAAGGAGACCGGCGCCGAAGCGGTCCACCCCGGCTACGGCTTCCTCTCCGAAAACCCGCTCTTTGCGGCTGCGCTGGAAGCCGAAGACATCATCTTCGTCGGCCCCCCGGTCAAAGCCATTGAGGCCATGGGCGACAAGATCACCTCCAAGAAGCTCGCCGCAGCCGCCGGCGTCTCCACCGTCCCCGGCCATATGGGCCTCATCGCGGACGCCGAAGAGGCTGTCACCATCTCGCGCCAGATCGGCTACCCGGTGATGATCAAGGCCTCCGCCGGCGGTGGCGGCAAGGGCATGCGCATCGCCCATTCCGATGCCGAGGCCCGCGAGGGCTTCGAGCGCTCCAAATCCGAAGCCGCCTCAAGCTTCGGTGACGATCGCATCTTCATCGAAAAATTCGTCACCGAGCCGCGCCACATCGAAATCCAGCTGATCGGCGACCAGCACGGTAACGTCCTCTGGCTCACCGAGCGCGAGTGCTCCATCCAGCGCCGCAACCAGAAGGTCATCGAGGAAGCGCCGTCGCCGTTCCTCGATGCCGCGACCCGCAAGGCCATGGGCGAGCAGTCCGTCGCCCTCGCCAAGGCCGTCGGCTACACCTCGGCCGGCACCGTCGAGTTCATCGTCGACAGGGACCGCAACTTCTACTTCCTCGAAATGAACACCCGGCTCCAGGTCGAGCACCCGGTCACCGAACTGATCACCGGCCTCGATATCGTCGAACTGATGTTCCTCGCCGCCGCCGGCGAAAAGCTGCCGCTCACCCAGGCCGAGGTCAAACTCAACGGCTGGGCCGTCGAGAGCCGCATCTACGCCGAGGATCCGTTCCGCAATTTCCTGCCGTCGACCGGCCGGCTGACCCGCTATCACCCGCCCGCCGAAAACCTCATTGAACAGCCGTTCATCCGCAATGACACAGGCGTTCAGGATGGTGGCGAAATCTCGACCTTTTACGACCCGATGATCGCAAAGCTCTGCACCTGGGCGCCCACCCGCATCGAAGCGATCGATGCCATGCGCGACGCGCTCGACGAATTCGAGCTCGAAGGCGTCGGCAATAACATCCCCTTCCTTGCCGCCGTCATGGGGCAGGAGCGTTTCCGCTCCAGCCGCCTTACCACCGGCTACATCGCCGAGGAATTCCCCAATGGCTTCAGCGGCGTAGAGCTCGATCCTGAATCACTGACGCACCTCGCCGCGCTCGCCTGCTGCTCCGCCTTCGCGCTCGAATCCCGCGGCTTCGCCGATGGTTCAACCCTCAACATGCACCACATCGACCACAACCGTGCGGTGCTGATGGGCGGAAAACGCTGGGATTTCGCCGTCCGCGCCGACGGCATCGAGTACTGGCTCACCGCGCCGGACGGCAAGAAGCTCCTCGTCGAAACCGGCTGGAAGCCGGGCATGTCGCTCTGCATCGGCCGCGTCGACGGGCTCGTCCACAAGGCCCGCATCGACCGCGTCACCGGCGGCTTCCGCCTCCGCCATCGCGGCGCCGATCTCATCGCCAAGGTCCTCCTCCCGCGGATCGCCGACCTGATGCCGCTGATGCCGGTTAAGCTCCCGCCAGACCTATCGAAATTCCTCCTCTGCCCGATGCCCGGCCAGGTCGTCCGCATCGACGTGGCCGAAGGCGATATCGTCGAAGACGGCCAAACCCTCGCTATCGTCGAAGCCATGAAGATGGAAAACGTCCTCAAAGCCGAGAAGCGCGCCCGGATCAGCAAGGTCAGGGTCACCCCCGGCTCGGTGCTGGCGGTGGACGAAGTGATTTTGGAGTTCGAGGCGGTATGAACGCAATCGTCCCCTCACCCGGCGCTGCGCGCCACCCTCTCCCTCAAGGGGAGAGGGGAAGAGGCAGTGAGATGGTGCCCAATCTTCCCTCTCCCCTTGAGGGAGAGGGTGCCCCGCAGAGCGGGGCGGGTGAGGGGACGTTTCATGCCTAAATCACTGGATGAATGGCAAAATCTCGCCGCCCGCGAACTCCGCGACACCCCCGTCACCGCGCTCAACCGCGACTACGGCGCCCTCCCAATTCGCCCCGCCTACTTCCCCGACGACGTCACCGCCGATCCCGGCATTCCCGGCGTCGCGCCATATACGCGTGGCGTCCGCGCCACCATGTATGCCAATCGCCCTTGGACCATCCGGCAATATGCCGGCTTCTCCACCGCCCGCGAGAGCAACGATTTCTACCGCAAGGCCCTCGCCGCAGGCCAGAAAGGCCTCTCCGTCGCCTTCGACCTCGCCACCCACCGCGGCTATGACAGCGACCATCCGCGCGTCACCGGTGATGTCGGCAAGGCTGGCGTCGCGGTCGATTCCGTCGAGGACATGAAGATCCTGTTCGACGGCATCCCGCTCGCCGAAATGTCGGTCTCCATGACCATGAACGGCGCAGTGCTCCCCGTCCTCGCCATGTTCATCGTCGCGGCGGAAGAGCAGGGGGTCAAACAGGCCCAGCTCGACGGCACCATTCAGAACGACATTCTGAAGGAGTTCATGGTCCGCAACACCTACATCTACCCGCCCGAGCCGAGCATGCGCATCGTGGGCGACATCATCGCCTACACTGCCCAGCACATGCCGAAATTCAACTCCATCTCGATCTCCGGCTACCACATGCACGAGGCCGGGGCGACGGCGGTGCAGGAACTGGCCTACACCCTAGCCGATGGCCGGGAGTACGTCCGTGCCGCGCAGGCCAATGGCCTCGATATCGATGCCTTCGCCGGCCGACTGAGCTTCTTTTTCGGCATCGGCATGAACTTCTTACTGGAGGTCGCCAAGCTCCGCGCCGCCCGCACCCTGTGGTCCAAAATCATGACCGGTCTCGGCGCCAAGGACCCGCGCTCTCTGATGCTGCGCACCCACTGCCAGACCTCGGGCGTCTCGCTCACCGAGCAGGATCCGCATAACAACATCGTCCGCACCACCATCGAGGCGCTGGCTGCGGTGCTCGGCGGCACCCAGAGCCTCCACACCAACTCTTTCGACGAAGCCATTGCGCTGCCGACGGAATTTTCGGCCCGCATCGCCCGTAACACGCAACTGATCCTGCAGCATGAAAGCCGCGTCACCGATGTCGTCGATCCTCTCGGCGGCTCCTATTACATCGAGAGCCTCACCGCTGATCTCGTCGCCCGCGCCGAAGCGCTGATCGCCGAAGTCGAGGCCGCGGGGGGCATGACCGCTGCTGTGCAACAGGGCCTCCCCAAGCTCGAAATCGAGAAAGCCGCCGCAATCCGCCAGGCCCGCGTCGATCGCGGTGAAGATGTCATCGTCGGCGTCAACCGTTACCGTCTGGAGAACGAGCCGCCGATCGAGATCCGCGATATCGACAACGCCAAAGTCCGCGACGAACAGGTGGCCCGCCTCGCCGAAATCCGCCGCAGCCGCGACCAGGCTGCGGTCGAAGCCGCCCTCAAGGCCCTCCGCGGCGCCGCCCGCTCTTCCGGCAACCTCCTCGCCTTTGCGATCGATGCCGCTCGCGCCCGCGCCACCCTCGGCGAGATCTCGTCCGCCCTTGAGGATGTGTTCGGCCGTCACGCCGCGATCACCCGCGTCATCTCCGGCGTCTATGCCGAAACCTATGCCGGCGACCCGCAATATGCCGAAATGCAGCGCCGCCTTGGCGCCTTCACCACCCGCGAGCAGCGCCCGCCGGCCATCTTCATCGCCAAGATGGGCCAGGATGGCCACGATCGCGGCGCCAAGGTCATTGCGTCGGCTTTCGCCGATCTCGGCTTTGCCGTCCACATGGGCGATCTGTTCGAAACCGCATCGGAAGTCGCGACCCACGTTGCCGATCTCAAGGTCGATGCCGTCGGCGTCTCTTCGCTCGCTGCCGGCCACAAGACACTGGTGCCCGAACTCATTGCCGAACTGCAGGGCAGGGGCCTTGGCCATGTCACCGTCATCGTCGGCGGCGTCATCCCCGAGCAGGACTACGCCTTCCTCCGGGCCGCCGGCGTTGCCGAAATCTTCGGCCCCGGCACCAACGTGCTGGAAGCCGCCTTCTCGGTGCTGAGCCAGATCGAGGGAAGGTTGAGCAACAGATGACCGCCGATCGTTCCCCCCTCCGCCGGCTTTGCCGGCACCTCCCCCGCCCTGCGGGGGAGGATCTGCGTATGGCACGATCTCGCCGTGATCCTCCCCTGCGGAGCGGGGGACGGGGACCATGCGAAGCATGGTGGAGGGGGGGCCCCAGCGCTCGGTTCGCCCCATGATCGGCCGTCTCAATCACATCGCCATCGCCGTGCCCGACCTCGCCGCTGCCGCCGCGAGATATCGCGATCTCCTCGGCGCCGAGGTGCATCATCCACATGCGCTCCCCGAGCATGGCGTCACCGTGGTCTTCGTCCAGCTCGAAAACACCAAGATCGAGCTGATGAGCCCCCTCGGCGAGAACTCCCCCATCGCCAAATTCCTCGCCAGCAATCCCGGCGGCGGCATGCACCACGTCTGCTTCGAAGTCGCCGATATCACCAGTGCCGCCGAAACCCTCGTCGCCGGCGGGGCCCGAATCCTCGGCGACGGCAAGCCGAAGCTCGGCGCCCACGGCCTCCCCGTCCTCTTCCTCCACCCCAAGGATTTCGACGGCACCCTGATCGAGCTCGAAGAAGTCAAACCCGACCTCCAACCCGCCTGACAGTCTCCGGTTTTTCAGTCGTCTCCCTCCCCCTTGTGGGGAGGGATCAAGGGTGGGGGCCACAGCCGCGACGCTCCCAACTTATCCCCACCCCAAAAACCCGCCGTATCCTCAGCATACCAAACCTGAGGCACGCACATGACATCCTCCACCCACCTGAAACTCCCCTTCATCCTCCCCTCCCAGGCGCAAAAGCACATCACCCACAACGAGGCGGTCGCCGCGCTCGATACGCTCACCCAGCTCGCCGTCCTCGACCGCGACCTCGCCGCTCCGCCCCTCACCCCCGCCGAAGGCGACCGCTACATCGTCGGCGCCGCTCCCACCGGCGATTGGTCCACCAAAACCAACCAGATTGCCGCCTTCGATGGCGCCATCTGGCAATTTTACCCGCCCGAACCCGGCTGGACCGCCTATGTGGTCGACGAGGCGGCCCTCGTCCTCTGGAACGGCGCCGCCTGGGTCCCTGCCATTGCCACCACCCACACCTTCGGCATCAACACCGCCGCCGACGCCACCAACCGCCTTGCGGTGAAGTCCGATGCGGTGCTGCTGAGCCACGACGACGTCACCCCCGGTTCGGGCGATCTGCGGCTCAAGTTCAACAAGCTCGCCGCCGCCAACACCGCTGCGTTGCTGTTTCAGTCCAACTGGTCCGGCCGCGCTGAATTCGGCCTTACCGGCGACGACAAGCTGCATCTCAAAATCAGCCCCGACGGCAGCGCCTGGCACGAAGCCCTCGTCGCCGATCCAGCCACCGGCCACCTCGGCATCGGCATCGCCAGCCCCACCGTAGCGCTCGATGTCGATGGCCCCGTCCGCGTCAAAACCTACACCGTCGCCACGCTCCCCAGCGCCGCCGCCGGGGCAGGGCAGTTCATCATGGTCACTGACGAATCCGGCGGCCCCGTTCCCGCCTTCTCCGACGGCACCACCTGGCGCCGCGTCACCGACCGCGCCGTCGTCAGCTAGTCCGTGATCTTGCCGTGAGACGTTGCGAGTGCCGCATCGCCCCCTCTCCCCGTCGGGGAGAGGGATGGGGTGAGGGGTCTTTGCCCAGCCGCTGCTGCGTCGCAGCTTGGCCCCGCCGCCCCCATATGCTAGCCACCCTCCATGCAGCAGGTCATCCGCAGCGCCATCACCGATATTCGCACCGGCTTCGTGCTGCGCCGCGTCTGGTTCGCGCTCGCCGCCGAAGATATCGGCGATCAGCACCGCCGCACCACGCTCGGTCCCCTCTGGCTGTTGGTGAACTACCTGCTGTTCGCCGGCACCTTCATTTTCCTCTTCAACCCCAACCCCGCCGATCACAGCTATCCCATCTACGTCGCGACCGGTCTTCTCGTCTGGTACTACCTGATGGAAGCGCTCTCCCTCGCCGCGGGTCTGTTCCAGCGCGAGGAAAGCTTCATTCGCGGCACCACGCTGCCCATCTCGGTCTATGTGATGCGCACGGCGCTCCAGTGCCTCATCCGTGCGGCCTACGGCCTCATCGGCTGCGTCATGATCCTGATCATGGCCGGCGTGGCGCCCAACCCCGCCTGGCTCTGGGCCTTGCCCGGCCTGGCCCTCGTAGTGCTGGTCACCCCCGCCATGATCACCATCTTCGCGTTTGCCGGCGCCTGGTTCCCCGATAGCCAGTTCCTCGTCGGCAATTTCATGCGCGTCGGCATGTTCATTACCCCCGTCTTCTGGTCCGGCGCTGGCGAGACCGGTCTTCGTGGCGCGCTCTACTACTTCAACCCCTTCACCTACTTCCTTGAAATCGTGCGCATCCCGATCGTCGAAGGTCTCATGCCGCATGCCGCGTTCGCGCTCTGCGCCGCCATCACGCTCGTCGCCTGGGCCCTCGCGCTTTATCTCCTTGGCCGCTTCCGCCGCCAGATCGCGTTGATCCTCTGATGGTCGCCATCCACGTCGAAGGCCTGAAGCTGACTTACGAGGTGCGCGAAAAGCTCACCCTCGCCGCCCGCGATCGCCGCCTGCCGCAAACTGGCGGTACCATCACCGGCAACCGCCGCCGCCGCTACGTCACCGCGCTCGACGACGTGAGTTTCGACCTTGTTGCCGGCGATCGCCTCGGCCTAGTCGGCTCCAACGGCGCCGGCAAAACCACCCTGCTCAAGGTGCTCTACGGCATCTATGAGCCCACCGGCGGCCGCATCGATATCACCGGCCGCGTCGATGCCCTGTTCAACATCGATCTCGGCTTTCGCCAGGAAGCCACCGGCCGCCGCAACATCGTGCTGCGCGGCCTGATCAATGGCTGGGACATGGATCAGATTGACGCCTCAATGGGCGACATCATCGCCTTCTCCGAACTCGGCGAATTCATCGACCTGCCGTTCAAGAGCTACAGCCAGGGCATGGCCGCGCGCCTCGCCTTTGCCATCGCGACGACCCTGGAGCCCCAGATTCTGCTGATGGATGAGTGGATTGGCGCTGGCGACGCGAGCTTTCAGGCCAAGGCGCAGGAGCGCATGCAGCGCCTCGCCGATCACGCTGGCATCATCGTCCTCGCCAGCCACCAGAACGACCTCGTCGCCCGCACCTGCAACAAGGTGCTCGAACTCGAACACGGCCGCGTCAAACGCTTCACCACCGCCTCCGACTACTTCGGCAGTTCGCCCACGTAGACACCTGTGACGCTGAATGACGCCGGCTCTTCAGTCGACTCCCTCCCCTTGAGGGGAGGGATCAAGGGTGGGGGTGGGCGTGTGTGACGCCATTAGGCGACCCAGCTAGTCAGCGACCTGCGGGAGGCGTTCCGGGCCTACATCAGCCCCGTCATCATCATCAGCTTCTGCTTCAGCGACCCGTGCGTCAGCGGTTCGCCGCGCGATGTCACCAGCGCGTGGAACTCCGCGAACTCTTCCTCGCTGAGGAAGGGCGCGAAATTGCCCAGCTCGCCGATCTTGTAGATCGAGCGCAGCACCAGATCGAGCTTGATGATCGGCATCTCGAGATACTGTGTCAGCAGCAGCGAGCCCCAGTGGATCTGGCTGCCGCGATACACATAGCCGAGCAGGTCGCGCTGCAGCTCGCGCCGGTTCTGCTGGCTCAGTTCTGCGGCAAGCGCGTCCGTGGGCAGGGGCAGGGTCAGGCTGGCAATATCGAGCAGCGCCGACCGGCTGATCGGGAATTCGTCACGCATCGGCCGGCGCGCTTCACGGACCAGCTGCCGCAGCGGATTCAGGCCCTCATAGTCGCGCGGCATCTTGGCCGCCGAAACCGCAACTTGCCGCCAGTCCGCCTCATTGAGCGCCGCCTCAAGCCGCTGCAGCGAATAGATAACCTTTGGCCGGATCTTCATCGTGTCGAGGATCAGCTTGCTGAGCGCCGCCTCGCCCTTCCAGATCACGGTGGGGCGGATCTCGGTCGAACGGTAATCTTCCCAGTACTGGCGAAAGCGTGGATCGGCGACCACCTGCTTGCCGAAACTCACCGCGTAGCTGCCGATATGGTGCCGCAACTCGTGATTTTCGCTTGCGCCGACAAACGGTCCGCCACCGCAAAGCCCGGTGAAGAACGCCTTCAACCCGCGCGCTGCGTAATAGACGCTGTCGTTCAGCAGGATCACCCTGTCCGGCTTGTGTGTGTCGAGCACGTGCAGCACGCCGCGCCGGTAACCGCCGAAATCCCGACCGAAATTGCGGCGCTGGATGAACGTGTGGATGTGCGGCCGCAGCACGTCCAGGTCACCCGGCTGCAGCGGCACATTGCTGACCGCCACCACCTTCACCTGGAGCTCCGCCAGTGTTGCGATCGCCCGCACCACATTGGCCGACAGGCCACGCGGCTGGTAGAGGTGGAACACGCAGAACACGCCGCCGTCGTCTTTCGAAATCTGCTCGATCGACACCACGTCGCCCTGACGCGCCAGCCGCATCCGCGCCGCCAGATCATCCAGCATCAGGCCCGGCATCAGCACCGTACGGATCATCAGCCGCAGCAGCGGCAGGCACACATGCACATAGAAAAAGCGGATGAACTTCACGGAGTGCCTGTCATTTGAAGAGTTCGGCATCGCTGAGCAGCGGCGCCGCCGCATCCTTTCCGGAAAGGATCGGCGCCACACCCAGTGGCCAGTCTATCCCAATCGCCGGATCATCCCAGCGGATCGAGCGCTCACTCGCGCCGTGCCAGAAATCGGTGGTCTTGTACAAGAACTCGGTGCCCTCTTCGAGCGCCAGGAACCCATGCGCAAACCCGGCGGGGATCCAGAACTGCTTGCGGTTGGCCGCACTCAGTTCGATGCCCGCCCATTTGCCGAAAGTCGGCGAGCTTTTGCGGATATCCACCGCCACGTCATAGGCCGCCCCAACCGCCACGCGCACCAGCTTGCCCTGTGCATGTGGCTCCAGCTGATAGTGCAGCCCGCGCACCACGCCCTGTTTCGAAATCGAGTGGTTGTCCTGCACAAACCGCACGTCCGCGCCGGTCGTCTCGCGAAACCGTGTCTCGTTGAAACTCTCAAAGAACGCGCCGCGATCGTCCGCGAACACTTTCGGCTCGAACACCACCAGCCCGTCGATATCCAGCCTGGTCGCCTGCATCAGAAGCCGTCTCCGGCGAGGAGGCTCATCAGATACGTGCCATAGCCGCTCTTTTCGAGCGGCTTGGCCAACGCCACCAACTGCTCATCATTGATCCAGCCATTGCGCCACGCGATCTCCTCGGGGCAGGCGACCTTGAACCCCTGCCGCTTTTCGAGCGTCGCGATGAACTGCCCGGCCTCGAGCAGCGAGTCATGGGTGCCCGTATCGAGCCAGGCATAGCCGCGCCCCATCCGCTCGACGTTGAGCTCGCCCTTCTCAAGATACACCCGGTTCAGGTCTGTGATCTCCAGCTCGCCGCGCGGTGACGGCTTCAACGCCTTGGCGATCTCAACCACCTGCTCGTCGTAATAATAGAGCCCGGTCACCGCGTAGTTTGATTTCGGCACCTTGGGCTTTTCCTCGATCGAAACGGCCGTACCCTGCTCGTCAAACTCCACCACGCCATACCGGCCGGGGTCGTTGACGTGATAGGCGAAAACGCTCGCCCCCGTCGTCCGCGCATCGGCGCTATCCAGCAGCTTGCTCAGGTCGTGGCCGAAATAGATGTTGTCGCCGAGGATCAGCGTCGACGGCCGCCCCTTGACGAAATCCGCCCCCAGGATGAACGCCTGCGCCAGCCCATCCGGGCTCGGCTGCACGATATAGCGAAGCTCCATGCCCCACTTGCTGCCATCGCCGAGCAGCGTCTCGAAGCGCGGCAGATCGGTCGGCGTCGAAATGATCAGCACCTCCCGCATCCCGCCATGCATCAGCGTCGATAGCGGATAGTAGATCATCGGCTTGTCGTAGACCGGCAGCAGTTGCTTGGAGACAGTCAGTGTCGCCGGATGCAGGCGGGTGCCGGCCCCTCCGGCGAGGATAATGCCACGGCGTGTCATGATGTCGGCTCCGCAATCAGCGCGTCGAGAGTCAGGCGCACGTCGTCCTGCCAGTCCGGCAGCACAATGGAAAGCGCCTCCCGCAGTTTCCCGGTCGAAAGTCGCGAGTTGAGCGGCCGCTGCGCCGGTGTCGGAAACGCCGTCGTCGGCACCTTCAGCACCCGCTCCGGCGTCACCTTCATCCTTGCGCCGCGCGCCATCGCGTCAGCGATCGCAAACCGCGCATAGCCGTTCCACGTCGTCTCACCCGCCGCCGCCAGATGATAGATCCCGCTCGCCGGCGCGCGGCCCTCGCCGATCAGCTCGATCGCCTTGGCCGTCACCTCTGCAATCAACAGCGCACTGGTCGGCGCCCCCACCTGATCGTCAATCACCTTCAGCTCGTCACGTTCAGCCGCGAGCTTCAGCATCTTGGCGATGAAGTTGTTGCCGCCCGGAGCATGCACCCAGCTCGTCCGGAAGATCAGGTGCTTGGCGCCACTCTTCCCAATTAGCACCTCGCCATCCCGCTTGGTCCGGCCATAGACGCTGAGCGGCGCCGTTGCGTCCGTCTCCACCCACGGCCTGTCGCCGCTGCCGTCAAACACATAGTCCGTCGAATAGTGGATCAGCCAAGCGCCCGCTTTGGCCGCAGCCTCCGCCAGCTCACCCGGCGCCCCGGCATTGATCCGCGCCGCCCGCTCCGGCTCGCGCTCGGCCTTGTCCACCGCCGTGTAAGCCGCCGCATTGATGATCACATCCGGCCGCTCGCGCTTGACGATCTCGGCCAGCCGTCCCGGCACCTCAAAATCCGCGCCCTCGCGCCCCAGCGCCACCACGTCGCCCACCGCCGGCAGCAGCTTTTGCAGCGCAGTGCCCACCTGACCGTCGCGGCCGAGAACCAGCAGCTTCATGCGTACTGCCTCGCGATCCAGTCGCGATAGGCTCCGCTGGTCACTTCCGCCGTCCAGCTCTCGTTGTTGAGATACCAGTCGACGGTCTTTTCGATCCCGCCATCGAAATCCGCTTCCGGCGTCCAGCCGAGTTCGCTTTCGATCTTCCGCGCATCGATCGCATAGCGCCGGTCATGTCCCGGCCGGTCCGTTACATGCGTGATCTGGCTGGTATACGACGACCCATCCGCCTTCGGCCGCTTGGCATCGAGCAGCGCGCAGATCCGCTTTACCACCTCGATATTGGTCTTCTGGTTGTCGCCGCCAATATTGTAGGTCTCGCCGGGCTTGCCCGCTTCCAGCACCCGGCGGATCGCCGAGCAATGGTCGCCGACATACAGCCAGTCGCGCACCTGCAGACCATCGCCATAGATCGGCAAATCCTTGCCCTTCAAGGCGTTATGGATGATCAGCGGAATCAACTTCTCAGGAAACTGCAGCGGCCCGTAATTGTTCGAGCAGTTGGTAACGATCGTGTTGAGCCCGAACGTCTCGTGATAGGCGCGCACAATATGGTCCGACGACGCCTTGCTCGCGGCATAAGGGCTGTTGGGCTTGTAGGGGTTGGTCTCGGCAAACGGCGGCTCGTCTTTGGTCAGCGTGCCATAGACCTCGTCGGTCGAGACATGGAGGAACCGGAATCCCGCCTTCGAGTCCGCATCCAGCGTTCCCACATAGGCCTTCACCGCCTCCAGCAGGTGGAGCGTGCCCATCACATTGGTCTCAAAGAACGGCGCCGGCCCGGAGATCGACCGGTCGACATGGCTCTCGGCCGCAAAGTGCACCACGGCGCGCACCGCGTTGTCCCGGAGCAACTGGCCCACCGTCTCGCCATCGGCGATAGAGCCGCGCACGAAATGATGCGCGTTGTTGCCCTGCAGCGATGCCAGGTTCGCGAGGTTGCCCGCATAGGTCAGCGCATCGAGGTTGATCACCGGCTCGCCATTGGTCCTGATCCAGTCGAGCACGAAGTTGGAGCCGATAAATCCGGCACCGCCGGTCACCAGTATGGTCATTGCGAAACTCTATTCTTCAAGGCGGCGCGACCATAGCGACATTGCTGCCCCCGTGCCACCCCGCCGCCTCATTGTTCAAAGCTTGCCCAGCACCACCGCCAGATAGAGCAACGCCTGCCCAACCCGGCTCTGGCGGTACACTCCTGATTGCCGCAATGCCCTGAGCCGGGCGGGCAGGGACCCGCTGCGCGCCGCACGAAACTGCGCGATCCGCGCCCGCGCCTCCTCAGTCAACAGGTCAGCGCAGGCGTCGAGGGTCTTGAGATTGTGGTCGGTCCACCGCGTGAACCGCCCGCCCATCGCCGCACTCAACCGCTCCAGCCGCGCCGCCCAACCGGTGTTCGAGCCCACGAGATTGTCCCCGTGCTGTCGATACAGCACATGCGGCTCGGTCGAATAGGTCACCGTCCCGCCCGCGCCGCTGATCATCATGTAGCAAAACCAGTCATGGCTGACGAAGTCGCTCCGCCGCGCCGCCTCCCGCATCAACTGATGCGCCGCCTGGTTCATCACCATGGTGTTGCCGCCAGCGATCGATTGCACCAGCGCGTTGGCAAATCCCACCGGTTCCAAAAACAGCGGCGACCGGCCCACCTCCTTGCCGGCTCCGTCCGTAATGATCGTCCGCTCGCAATAAAGCGCTGGCCTGTCGCCGCTCATCTCCAGCACCGCCACCGCGGCCTTCAGCTTGCCTGGCAACCACACATCATCCTGGTCGCAGAACGCCACATAGTCGGCCGCAATATCCAGGCTCGCAACCAGTGCCCTGAAATTGCCTGCAAATCCCTGCTGCGGCCCCGCGAGCAGCGTGAACCTCCCCTTGGTCCATCCCCCCGCCCATTTCGCCAGCAGCGCCGGTGTATCATCGGTCGAGCCGTCATCGGACGCCCAGACGTCAATCCGCGCCCAGTCCTGCGCTGATACCGACTGCAACTGCTCGTCGAGAAAGCCCGCCCCATTTCGCGTCGCCAGCAGAATGGCGACCAACCCCGCCTCGCTCACGCCGGCCGGCCGAGTGCAGCTCTGAGATGCGCTTCCATCAACCCGACACCCCTCCAGCCCAGTTCCGCCGTCGCCTGCCGCGCCGAGCGGGTGTACCAGCGCTCGTCGCTGAGCTTGTCCATCTCCACCACCTCGGGACAGAGCGCCAGCATCAGTGAGGTCTCCCCAATCCCGGCATGGTCGAACGGGTATTGCTTGATCATCTCTGCCGTCAGCATCGGGTGCCCCTTGATCCAGTTGAACGGATCATCGCCAGTCGCCTGCTGGGCATAGTAATCCGCCATCTCGCCCTTGCCCCACCAGCCCTCACCACGCGCTTTCTCGAGCCATGCAAAGATCACCTGCCGCGCCGCCGCCTTGAACGACAGGTCCGTCGGCATCCCCACCGCGAAATTCTCAGACTGGTGGTGGATGAAGAAATGGATATTGCGGAACCCCACTCGCAGCAGGCTCGTGAACAGGTCCGCCGCAAATGGCGTCAGCGCCGTCGGTCCCACCTGGATCGAGCCATTCCCCTCAGGCGGCTCCACCGCGTAGCTCGCCGCGCCATAGTAGAACGGCGGCAGGATCATGAGCTTCAACTCGTCCTCAAGCCGCTCCAGCACCTTGATCACCACCAGCGTGTCCATGCCCACCCCCATGTGCTCGCCATGGTATTCGAGCACACCCAGCGGCAGCACCACCGGCCAGTTCTCGGTAATCGCGTGCCGGATTTGGTGCGGCAGCATCAGTTCATAACGCATCGAAGGTCTCCTCGCCTCTCAGGGTAGCGGGATGGCCCCTAATGGAAAAGTACCGCCGGCACCACTTCCCGCGCCGGTCAGCGTCGCTCCAGCCAATGCAATGGATTTCATTTATGGGTGAAGAACATATTCGCTTGCCAATGAATATTCGCCTGTCAAATGGCACTTGGTTGGGTTCAGCACCCCATCTTCTGATTGACTTCGCACAGGTTAGATTCCTACCATTGACTTAATCCCACGCAGAATGGGACCGCTCCCTGGGAGGGGTGAGCAACCGGTTTACCACCCATCGACGATGGGGCGCTGAACCGATCGTTGAACCTCCCGGCAAAGCGGCAAAGCGTGGGCAAAGACCTCGCCGTCCTTGGGACGGTGTGACAATGGGAGGATTTTCGTGAAAGTCGAACTCTATAACCAGATCATGGCCAGCCGCCGTGGTTTCATGCGCGGCGCTGCGGCTCTTGCCGCCGGCACGGCGCTCACCAGCACCATGGCGGGACGCGCCTTGGCGCAGGACAGTCTCCGCGCCCAGATCCTGCAGATTCCGGGCGTCGGCAAGGGCTCGCCCACCGATGCGGATTGGCAGAAGGTCGGCGAAATGTGCCTCGAGGCCACCAAGGCCAATGTGGCGCAGGGTGAATTCGCAGGCGTCGAGCTCACCTTCATGGGCCTCAACAACCAGAACCTGCACAACTTCCTTTTCCGTGGCTTCCTGAAGCCGTGGGAAGCCTATACCGGCGCCAAGATCAACTGGATCGACCTTGCGCAGGCCGACTACAATGCCCGCCTTCAGCAGTCGATTGCCACCGGTACCGTCGATTTCGATATCACCGAAATGGGCGCACCCTTCGAAGGCGACACCGCCGGCAAGGGCCTGCTCGACGAGATGCCCGATTGGGTCGCCAAGCAGATCGACACCACCGACCTCGTCGGCTACCTGCAGCCGCCGGTCGGCACCTGGGATGGCAAGACCTACCGCGTCAACCTCGATGGTGACACGCACACCTTCGCCTACCGCAAGGACTATTTCGGCGATGGCTCGATCAGCGGCCAGGCCGTCCCGACCCATTGGGAAGAGATCGCCACGCTTCCTGCCGCCCTCGCTGGCAAGAACGACCCGATCACCGGCACCCAGGCCTATGGCTTCCTCGACCCCCTGAAGTACCAGTGGGGCGGCTTCGGCTTTTATTTCCTGGGCGACCGCGCTGCCGCCTATGCCAAGCATCCGGATGATCCGGCATGGCTGTTCGATCCTGAAACGATGAAGCCCCGCGTCAACAACCCGGGTTGGGTCCAGGCCATTCAGGACGTTCTCGATCTGGTCAAGGCCAACGCCTATCCGCCGGATCAGCTGAATGCCGACCCCAACACCACCGCGTTCAGCCAGTTCCTCGGCGGCACCGGTGCAGCTCTCACCTGGTGGGGCGATGTGGGCTCGAACGCCCGTACCTCCGACACTTCGGTCGTCGGCGATGTCGTCGGCTTCTCGATCAACCCCGGCGCCAACAAGGTCTACAATTCAAAGACCGCCGCCTGGGAAGAGAAGGAAAACTTCGCTCCCAACCTCGCCTACCTCGGTTGGGGCGTCTACGTCACCAGCCGCGTCTCCGGCGACGAAAAGAAGCGCAAGGCCGCATGGTCCGCAGCTGCCCATCTCGGCGGCAAGGACATCTCGCTGTGGATGGCCGCTTATCCGTCAGGCTTCCAGCCCTACCGCAACTCGCAGTTCCAGTACGACGAGTGGGTGGCCGCCGGTTACGATCGTGCTTTCGTGGAAGACTATCTCGGGTCTAACCTCGACAGCTACAACCACCCGAATGGCGCCATCGAGCCGCGTATTCCCGGCATTTTCCAGTACTACTCGATCGCCGAGGACGAACTGGTCAAGGGCATCAACGGCCAATACAAGTCGGCTCAGGAAACCGCCGACGCGATTGCCGCCGCCTGGGAAAAGATCACCGACCAGATCGGTCGTGACAACCAGATCAAGCTCTACAAGGCCTCGCTGGGCATGTAGTGCCTCGCGGCAGAGCTGACTGACAAACCGTCGGCTGGTGACAGACCGTTACCAGCCGATTTCTTTGGGAACGATGGTTTTTAGACTGGGGCAAGGATGGCGATCGGAACCGATCATCGCGCCATAGCGCCGTTGCGCAGGGCATGGGGCAGGGCGCTGATCATCGGCGGTGTACTGCTGCTTATCCTCACCGCACTGGCACAGGCGCTCAACGCTGCGGGGATTCTCCAGCTCGGGCTCACCAACTGGCGGCCAACCCTCCTCGCCTTCCTGCTTTTTTCCGTCGCCCTCGGCGCCGGGCAGGTGTTGATGCGCGGCCAGGCCGGCTGGCGCGCGCTCTTCATCCTCCCGGCAGGCCTTTTCACCGCCGCCATGGCGATCTTCCCGACCCTCTTCGGCCTATCCATCGCCTTCACCGACTGGAACCTTGCGTCCCTAACTGGGCAGAAGTTCAACGGCCTCGATAACCTGTGGCAGCTGCTGCACGACCCCTTCTACTGGAACGCCATGCTCAACATGGTGATCTACCTGCTCTTTGTGCTGGTCGAATACGCCATCGCCTTCGCCCTGGCTCTCCTGCTGAATGCCGAAATCCGCGCGCGCAAATTCTGGCGCGTCGTCTTCCTCATTCCGCTGATGCTGTCGCCTGTCGCGGTCAGCTGGATGGTGGGCAAGTCGATGCTCGAATACCGCTTCGGCCCTGTCGCCCGCTTCGCCCGCTGGCTGGGCTTCCAGAACCCGAGCTTCTTCACCGATCCCTGGATTGCCCGCATCTGGATCGAGATCATGGACGGCTGGGTCTCCATTCCCTTCGTCATGATCCTGCTGCTCGCCGGCCTTCAGGCCATGCCCAAGGAAGTCATCGAGGCTGCCAAGGTTGATGGCGCTTCGCCGTGGCAGCGTTTCTGGCAGATCACCTTCCCGCTGATGCTGCCGGTATCGCTCACCGCCATCGTCCTGCGCATCATCTTCAAGCTTAAGCTCGCCGACATCGTCATCACCGTCACCTCGGGCGGTCCGGGCGGCGCCACCGATAGCGTGTCGAGCTTCATCTACCGCGAGTACCGCGATCGCTCGAACGTCGGCTACGGCACCATGCTCGCCATGTTCTACCTCGTCGCGATCGTGATCTTCATCACCTTCCTCCTCAACACCCTGTCCAAGCGTATGCGGAGGATGACCTGATGGCCGCCGAAGTCACCTCATATGTCGATAGCGGCGCCGCAGCGCGCCGCACCAAGTGGCTGCTTGGCCGCATCGGCATCTACACCGCGCTGGTATTCTGGGCGTTCGTGTCGCTGTTCCCGGTCTACTGGACGCTCACCACGTCGATGAAGATCGCCAAGGATGTGCAGCTTGGCCACCTGATCCCCTGGGTGGATTTCCAGCCCAACTGGCTCGGCTGGCGCTCGCTCGGCCTCTCCCCAGATACCATCGGCGCGGTCTCGACCGTGCGCGACGAGTTCGTCAACCGCTTCCTCAATTCCATCTACACCGCGTTCGGCGCCTCGTTCCTTGCGGTGCTGATCGGCGCGCTCGCCGCCTATGGCCTCAGCCGCTTCACCTACAAGTTCCTCTGGATGAAGAATCAGGACCTGTCCTTCTTCTTCCTCAGCCAGTTGATCCTGCCGCCCGTCGTCCTCGCGCTGCCGTTTCTCGTCCTCTACCGCGAGCTGGCGCTGCTCGACACCACGATCGGGCTGATCCTCCTCTACACGCTCACCGTGCTGCCCATCGTCATCTGGATCATGAAGGACCAGTTCGACACCATCCCGATCGAACTCGATGAAGCCGCCCAGGTCGATGGCCTCGGCCCCTGGGGCACCTTCTTCCGGATCATCGTCCCCATGGCGCTCCCCGGCATGGTCGCCGCCTTCATTCTGTCGCTGATCCTCTGCTGGAACGAGTATTTCTTCGCCGCGCTCCTCACCAGTTCGCAGGCCAAGACCCTGCCGGTGATGGTCGCCAGCCAGACCGGCTCGCAAGGCATCAACTGGTGGAGCATGGCCGCCCTCTCCACCGCGGCCATCGCCCCCCTGGTCCTGATCGGCATCGTCCTCGAACGCTACATCATCAAGGGCCTGACAGCCGGCTCAGTCAAAGGCTAGGCACGACCGCTTCATCTCCCTCCCTCAGCGGGTAGGGAGCACTTGTGGTGGCTAGCGCCAAGCTGCCAGTCGTCTCCCTCCCCCTTGTGGGGAGGGATCAAGGATGGGGGCGGGAAGCCCGTGCGCGATCAGCGCCTTACGGATACCGCTTCTCCACCTCCGCAAACACCGCCGCCGCCAGCCGCACAAACCCCGCGTGCCCGATCACAATGGGTTCCCCCACCGCAATCCCCAGCGCCGACTTCTTCGGATCAAGCTTGATCTGGCTGTCCCCCACCAGCTTGCCATCCCCATGCATCAATGAGTTACACAGCATGCGCAACTCATTCAACGCATTGCCGTCCTTCCCCTCCTGCCCACGCGCCCGGTGATCGAAATAATGATCCAGCGCCAGCACCAGATTGGCGAAATACGGCCCCTCAATCCCGGCCACCGCCTCGGCCCCGACGCTCTCCCTCAGCGCCGCAAAAGCCTCCAAACTCCCCCCGATTCGCCCCCGGACCGTGTCCACATAGTCCTGCTTGTAACTCGCAATCGACAGCATCAGCCTGCTCCCTTGTGCCTCGTCGACACTGTCGGCCGAGCCCCGCGGATTTTGACAAACCCTCGGTAACTGTCCAGTGCTTCATCTTCTCCACGCCAATCTTGCATTCTGCCCCATGGAGCGGTACATTGGTACATAGTGGAGTGCCGAGATGATCGGTGATTTTCGGGATGCTTGGCTTCGCGACTTCTTCATCGAGGATCGCCATACGCGGCACGTTCCACCCGACCTGGAGTCGCGGGTGTTTCGGAAGCTTCAAATGATTGACGATGCCACGACCGATGCCGATCTACGGGTGCCGCCGAGTAATCACTTCGAGAAACTGCAGGGCCACTTGGCCGGTTTGCACTCCATTCGCGTCAACCAGCAATGGCGGCTGGTTTTTCGCTGGGACAGCCGCAAGGGCGAAGCCAGCGGCCTTTACCTCGATGACCACAGCTACAGGTGACTAAAATGCTGACCACCAAACGCAAGCCGGCGACTATCGGTGAAATCCTGGTCGAGGAGTTCATGCACCCTCTTGGGCTGACCCAGACAGCACTTGCTACTGCAATGGGTGTGCCGCGAAAGCACGTCAACGAACTCTGCAACGACCGCCGGGCGGTGACGGCGGCCACCGCGCTTATTCTCGCCCGGGTGTTCGGTAATAGCCCGGAGTTCTGGCTGAACGTCCAGCGCCGCACCGACCTCTGGCAGGCAACCAACGACCCGACCGAACTGCAGCGCATCAACCGCGCCACCCCCTTGGTCAACGCCGCCTGACGCGCACTGCCTTCCCTCTCCCCTTGAGGGAGAGGGTTGCCGCGCAGCGGCCGGGTGAGGGGCAGCGTCTACCCCAAAGCCCGCATCAGGTCCTTGTTCCGCTCATACAGCTCCCGGAACACTCGGTACCGCCGCTCATAGAGCCCCGCTAACTCCCGATTGGGCACAATCTCCCGCGCCACCTGGTTCCACCGCCTTATATCGTCGCGCAACACATCCCCGATCGCCAGCGCGGCGATAAACGCATCGCCATACGACGCCCCCACCGTCTTCTCCCGCACGATCTGCGTCCGTCCCGAAATATCGGATGTCGCCTGTGCCCACACCCGGTTCTTGGTCCCGCCCCCCGCCGAGAGGATTGCCTTCGGCGGCTGCCCGGCATCGGCATAGGTCTCGAACACATGGTGCGTGCCGAACGCGATCCCCTCGAACACCGCGCGATAGATGTCGCCGCGTGTGTGCGTCAGGTCGAGCCCGAACAGCACGCCCTTGGCCTCGGTGTCGTGGATCGGCGTCCGCTCGCCCGAAAAATATGGTAGCAGCACCAGCCCGTTTGCCCCCGGCGGCGAACCCTCCGCCTCCTGCGCCAGGCTGATCACCGCGGTTTCCGGATCAAGCTCCTTGGCAAATTGCTCGCGGAACCAGTGGCTCAGCGTGCCGCTGGTCGCGAGGCCGGACATCGCCGCGTGCTGGCCGGGAAAGAACCATGGCGCATACCAGAGCCGCGCATCCGGTACCCGCACCGAGGTGATCTCGATGACGAAGATTGTCGAGCCATACATCAGCAGCATGTCGCCGCTGTCGAGCACCCCGACGCTCAGCGCCTCCGCTGCCGCATCGATGGTCCCCGCCGTCACGGGCGTCCCCACCGCAAGTCCCGTCGCCGCCGCAGCGGCCTCGGTCACCGTGCCGGCAATCTCGGTCGTCCAGATGATTTCGGGCAGCTTGTCGAGCCCGATGATGTCGTCCGCCAGTTCGTCCGTCCAGCTCAGCGTCTCGACATCATAAAGCGGCGACAGGTTCGCTGCCGAATAGTGGTCGATGACATAACGCCCCGTCAGCTTGTGGACGAGATAGGTCGTCGAGGTCAGGATCTTCGCGGTCTTCGCAAAAATCTCCGGCCGGTTCCGCTTCAGCCACAGGATCTTCGGCCCCACCGATTGCGACGTCAGCGCATTGCCGCAGCGCGCGAGCAGCACATCCTCGCCAATTCGCGCCGTCAGCTCCTCGATTTCCTTGGCCGCCCGCGTATCCACCCCATAGAGCACCGCGTTCATCAGCGGCTTGCCCGCCTCGTCCACCGGCAGCATGCACGGGCCGATGGCACTGGTCGCCACCGCCTTGATATCCCCGGGCGCAACGCCGCTATCGGCAAGCAGCTTGTTGGATAAAAAGGTGAAATCGTCCCACCAGTCCTCGTCCGCCCTGTGCTCGGCCCAGCCCGGTTGCGGCACGATCATCTTGTGCGGCTTGGCGGCGCTGGCCACGATCCGCCCCTCAGCGTCGACCAGCACGCCCTTGCTCTCAAACGTCCCGACATCGATGCCGAGATAGTAGCGCATCACACGTAGTCGTCCCGATCGAGGCTGAACTTGCTGTCGATCCGCGGCAGCGCCTCCACCAGCAGTGCCGTCAGTTGTTCGAGGTCCCTGAGGTCGCAGACCTCCACCGACGAATGCGAATAACGCATCGGGAACCCCACATCGATCGACGCCACGCCTTGGCCAACCAGTTGCACATAGCTCAAATCCGTCAGCGCCCCGATATGCGCGCTCCGCTGCAGCGGCAGCTTTGCAGCTGCGGCGCTGTCCTCGAACAGCTTCACCATTGCCGGGTGGGGCAGGGTGCCATTCAGCGTCCCCCGGCCATGGAACGAATAGAGTGACATCGCCGGCCCGCCGCCGAGCTTCACGTCGCCGCGCGCTGCCATGTCCGGCGTATCGGTCGCAAGGATCAGGTCGAGCTGGATCGCCACGTCCGGCATCAACACCTGCGCCGCCGTCACCGCCCCACGCAGGTTGAACTCCTCCTGCACCGAAAACACGAAGTGGATCGTCGGGCGCGACTTCACCTCGACCAGCGCCTTGGCCACCTCGATCATCACCGCGCAGGCCGCCCGGTCATCCACCGAGGTCCCCGCGATCCGGCCATTGGCGAGTTCGGTCACCTTGGGCGCATAAACGATGGGCGTTCCCACATCGATCCCCGCCGCCAGCACTTCCGCCGCACTCCCGAACCCCGCATCGACATAAAGCTCGGGGTAGGGCAACACCTTGTACTTTTCGTCTTGGCTCGTCGCATGGTGGCTCTTGTGCGCAATCAGCCCCACCACGTCGCGCCCTTCGCCCACGCAGAACAGCACCTCCTGCGCCGGCAGCGCCCGCTCGGGCACTCCGCCCAGCCGCTCCACCCGCACCAGCCCGTTGGCCTCGATCTTCCTGACGATCAGCCCCAGTTGGTCCATATGCGCAAACAGCATCACGCTCGGCGCACCTTTGTCGCCCGCCAGCGTCGCGATCAGATTGCCCATCCGGTCGGTGCGCGATGTGACCCCGAGCCCCGCCATCGCCGCCTTCAGATACTTGCGCACCCGTCCCTCGTGGCCCGAAAGCCCCGGGATCAGCATCAGGTCGACCAGCCATTGCTTCAGCGTCATCGTTCCCCCCGTGCGGTACCAGCGCACCGCACAATCCGGCCGCCCCTCCGCATCTATTGCTACTCAGGCGTCTCCGCCCGCATGCCCGGCAAACTACGCGATGCCGCCCTCCGGCACCATCGTCACAACGGCTAGAATTGACTTGATCATCGCGGTTTGCGCCTGGTGCAGAGTCGCCTTAAGGAGCGGGCGCATCCTTGGCCACCGGTTTGCTGCCAAACTTGCCAAGCGTCGCTTCCCAGTAAGTTGGCGCCGCCCGGATGGCCTCCCAACGCGCGCGCTCTGCCGCGTCCACGCTTTCGCCCGTGCCCTCGACAAACAGCAATTGCCCGGCCACGAACCCGGCAATGCCCTCGCCCTCCACCTTGCAATAGGTGCCTTCGTCAAAACACGCGATCACCTGCAGGCTGGTTCCGGCGGGCACTATGCCGAGCTGTGCAGAGGCCAACATCGGCGCCGCGCGCAGGATCGCTGCAGTACGGGTCGATGCCACATAATCTGCCGCCTCAACCAGTGTGGAAGCAGCTGCCAGCGCCATGGCAAGAAACAAGACTTTAAACAACCAAGGGTCTCCTGCCCGCCAGGCGTCGGGTTGGAAAAGTTACCACGGCAAGGCAGCGTTTCCGGTAACGCTAGCGTGTTCATCCCCAACTCTGGCACGCCCTACTGGGTTATCTATCGCGCCTGTGGCGCATTAGTGACCATTGTACACACCAGATATTAACCATGGTTAAGTACAATTACGCTTGTGCGCCATGGGAGTTCCACAATGGAACTGCTCTTCCTCGTTCTGCTTGTGCCGATCTTCTGGCTGCTGCTGCTGCCCTCGCGGCTGGCAGGCGCCGCCAAGCGCCACCGCTTTACCGGTGCGGGCATCATCGCCGCCCTCCTCGTGGTCGGCTATTTCACCATGCAGATCATCGCCGCCCAACCCGAGCAGCGCGCCGATTACACCCACGGCGACGCCGCCCTGCGCGCCATGCTGGAATAGACCTCAGCCGACGAGTCTCAGTTCGATCCCGACCATGAACAGAGCCGTGCTGATCAGTTCCAGTTGCGGGCTTACCGTACCCGGCACATAAAGCGTGCGGATACGGTCCCTACCCGCCATCAATCCCACCGCAATCGACACCCGCGTCGCATCGGCGAAGTAGAGTGCATTCGTCTGCACGGCCCCGAATGAAAAGCTCGCCGACGTGCGCGTCTCTGCTGAAACGAAATCCCCGTTCCAGTCCACCCGCATCGCAGCCATATCGCTCGAAGGAGGAATGCTGCCGGTCCCGCCGGCCCGCCCGGCAATCACGTCGATCTCGCCGGTGGAAAAATTGCGGTTCAGCCCGTCAACATTGCTGATCGCGACATCCGGACCGAGCACATGGCGAATGGCCGCAGCATAGTCATTGGCGATCTTCATGCTGCCAAACTCAAAGACCTCTGAACACAGGTGCGAGGTCAGGATAGCGACCGCCAGCGGCAGGCTCTGCGCGTTGAGGTCTATGCTGGTCCGGCGGAACTGCATCCTATTGAGCAGCGGCACCCCGTCCGTGTGGGTGTTGCTGACAAGGTCAATTCGGGTCTCGCCCAGGGGCGCGTGATAGGTGGCCGCGTAGCGCATCAATGCGACCTCTGGCTGAGCGTGAGTTCGTTCGGCAGACCGTTCGATGCAATGTGGCGGAACGGTATCTTGAGCTGCCGCTCCAGTTCGAACTCCGTCTGCCGCAAATCGTCATAGCCCTTCAGCGGCGCGGTCACGAGATAGTAGCAGTCACCGTCCTCGTCGTGGTCCGATAGCACCGACAACAGGCTGCGCAGCAGTGAACTCGGATCGAGCCCCGACAGCAGAACCAGCAGCTCCGCCAGTTCACTATACCGTTCCGAGCGCAGCACCCGCTCTCCTGGTTTGATGTTCATCGCCTTCCAGTCGAATGGTATCGCGCGGTCGATCTCGGTTTGCCGCACCGAGTTGAGCTGCAGTGGCACCCCCACCAGGGCCTCCGCTTCCTCCTTGATCCGCCGTCCCTTCTTGAGCCCGGTAACGGGCACAGAGCGGAAATAGATCGGCTGGTTGAGGCCTGCGCGACGGGTGAACAGGTCGCCCTCGATAATCTCCGACAATTGCTCCAGAAGCTCTGCATCAAGTCCTTCGTCCGGCCGCAGCGCGGCAACTGGCACGAGCACCCGCCAGCTGCCGGTATAGCCAGGGATCATTTCGGCAAGGCTATCGATCGACATCGGGTTGCGGCAGTAGACTTCGGCGTCGTTCGCCTTGGCCTCCTCCTCGAGGCCGCCGATACGCGCCCAGTCAAAGCTCGCCAGCACCCTGCTGCGCGCCGTCGCACCGCCCGACACCTGGTTGGATTGGCCGGTAATCGTCACATTGGTCGAGTGGAACCGCCGCAGCGTCAGGTAAGTCCCAGTGTGCACCACGTCGAAGCCGTTATTGGCAAGCCGCAGCGCCAGGTCGAGGTCCGATCCGAGTTGGAAACTCTCGTCGTAGGGCACCGCCCGCATCACGTCCGTACGATAAAGGCATGCGGGGTGTGCGGTGACCTTGCCAGTCCCCCTCATCAGGGTCGCGATAGAGCGCCGCTTGCCCTGGTTGCGCTCGATGATGCCGCTCGACTCGTCGAAATCGATCCAGCCGCCATGCGAGCCATGCACATTGCCGTCCTTGCGGAAGGCGAGCATATGGTCCGCCAATCGGTTCGGCAGCGCGATATCGTCATCGTCCACCACGCAAGTATAGCGTCCCCGCGCCATCTGCGAGATCGCATTGCGTGCCGCAGGGATCGAGGCGCGGTCTGTCGTCTCAAGCCGCAACTTGGTCCAGCGGATCTTCGCGAGGGTCTTTTCAAGCGCCAGCGAGTCGGACGCTGGTGATCCATTGTCGACCACCACCACCTCGAAATCGTTGTCGATCTGCCCGCGGAAACTGTTGATGGCCTCGAGGATCATCCGGTCACGCCCGGGCCTCGCCGAGGTGGCCACGGCCAAAGTCACAAGTGGCGACGCGCCCGAGAGTATCTGTGGTGTTGCCAGTTTCGGAAAGTTCGAGTGCCGGAATGCAAGCCGCCGGAAGACACTCTTGTCGTCCTTGGCTAGCTTCTGGTTCTGGTTACGCAGGCTGACAACGCCCGTCGCGTGCACGCTGGGCGCGTGCCAGATATGGAAAAGTTCCAGCCTTGACCGGTTGCCCCAATAGGTCTTAGCCCCGCCGAACCGCATGCGCTCGGCAAAGTCGTTGTCCTCGTTGCCCCATCCGGTAAATCGGGACTCATAGCCGCCGATCCTGTCCCAGCGAGAGCGGGTAAAGATCACCAATCCGCCCTGTCCCCAGCGCGGCCGCAAGCGACCAAGCGCCTGTGCCGAAAGCGTGGAGGTGCCCTTGGTGGATTTCGAGATCAGCTCATATGCTTCGTCTGTCGACACGCCCGATGGCAGGTCGCAGGCCTGGCCAATGGCGAGCCCGTACGTGCCATTCGCCACGCCCTCGGCCATCGCGTCGAACTCGGCGCGGCTGCGCCGCGAGATGATGAAATCGGCATCCGCCTTCGCGACGACGCTGTTCTGCGCCACCAACACACCTGCGTTGGTGGCCTCAGCGCTGCTCCATACCGCAGCCTCCAGCCGCAGCAGGCGAACCGGCAGCGTGCTGTCAGGTGCAGTAATCGGTACGGCGGAGCCGAAATCAACGATCACAAACTCGGAAAGCCATTTCGATCCGAGCTCAGTAAAACTACGTACACAGTAGTCGATGCGGTCCTGCGACCAGTTACGCGCTGGAATGATCAGGGTCAGCAATGGTGGCCTCATGCTCCTTGGGGGGAGCCCAGCAATCAGGCAGTAGAGCTGGTCGGAAATTGGTCCGCTGTCTTGCTGAGATCCAGCGAGACGATGACACGATTCTCCATCACGAAGGCGGCCTGATTTGCAGCACTCAGCGCTTCAAGCAGTTGCTGGACGATACTGAGGGCCATCGCCGGATCGTCCATCATGGCGATCAAATGGGCGATCTGGTAGTATTTGCCGCCGACCTTGAGCTGCTTGACGCCGAGATCGGAGAGTTTCACCAGGGCCGCGCGTGCGTCCGATATCTTGCCGCTCGACACGGTCGTGTTCAGATCCGCAATGAACTGCACCGCCGAGGTTTCAAGGCTGAAAACGGGAACCATGGACCCGGCTAGCAATGCAGTCGCAGCGATCGCCGCTGCGAGTAATTTCAATTTTTTGTTCCGCATTCACAACTCTCTAAATAGGAGGCACGTCCACGTGTGAGAGGTTGCGTCAGACCTGTTGAAGATTGATTGACATGATTGGTGCCAATTGATCACGTTTTCAGAAAATCAGAGACAAGACACCTGGGAGACTAAGCGCTAGTGCGCAACCTTGAGGCAAAAACTAAGCGCTATTGCGTAGTTTCAAGCCGCACGTTAACCCGCTGGTTTGAGGCGTCGTCGCTTCCAAAGGTCGACGTTGAACCGAACGGCACAATCGTCTGCGTGGTGAACTTGGCGCCCTGATAGGTCAGGTAATCGAGCACCAGTTGTGCCCTTATGCCCGACGCCTTGATGTTGAGGTCCTCCGCCCCACCCTGGCTCGCATATCCCGTCAACACCACGGCGCACTTGCCGCTGCGGGCCGCTGCGAGCAACGGCTCGAGCTGCTGGGCTTGGGCCTCCGTCAGTGCGGCCGCGCGCGACGCAATCCCCGTCACCGCAAGGCTCAGGCTGCAATCGACCGGGGCGGCAGCGGCGGGAGCAGGTTCCGGGGCAGGGGCCGCCTGTGCCACCCCAGCAATCCATCCCTCCGCTGGCGGTGGAGCCACAGCGGTCTCCAGCCCAGACCAGATCTCGAGCCGCCCCTGGCGCACCTTGCGGGCCACCGGCCCGTCCTTGTTCATGAGATGGAAGTCCTCAGGCGAGAGTTCCTTGCCGTTGACCCGCGCAAACAGCACGTAAAGGTTCCTGTCCTGCCCGGCGCCCTGCCACTTATCGTTGGTGAAACGCACCACCAGGTCCTTGCCCTCGGCGAGGACCGCATCGGGTACGTCAAACAGAAATGACGCCGGCTGCCCGTCTGGGGGCACCGGGTCGATCGTTCCGCTGCCGATCACGGTCTTGCCCATGCGCAACTCAAACGCTGGCCCGCCCTCGAACGCCGTACCCGACAGATCGATCGACAGTTCCGCGGCCGAAACGCTCGCCGTTGCCATCAGTGCGGCCGCAAGAGCCAAGGCCGTTTTCATCAATTCCCCCGACGCTGCCAACCAGCTTCAGACTCGCAATTCCCCACTAACATTTCGTTTACGCTGTTCTGTCGCTTGAGCTTTTTGCCCTCGGCACACCTCCCCGTCGCGCCCTCTTGCAATGTTGAGTAATTTGCGCATAACTAAACACAACAACTAAACACGCCAAGCGTGTCAGAGGAGCAATACCGGGCGCTGAGGGGCGTTCGTATCGGGGCCGGGTGCCGGTCTCGCCACAGGGAGGACATCATGAATCGGACGATCCGGACCGCTTTGGCGGCCGTAGCCTTTTTGTCTCTGGGAACCGCAGCGCCGCTGGTCACAGCGACCTCGGCCCAAGCCGAAACACTGACGCTGTGCTGGGCCGCATGGGACCCAGCCAACGCGCTCGTCGAGCTCTCGAAAGACTTCACCACCGAGAGCGGCATCGACATGAAATTCGAGTTCGTGCCGTGGACCAACTACGCGGACCGCTTCCTCAACGAACTTAACAGCAAGGGCAAGCTCTGCGACCTGATCATCGGCGACAGCCAGTGGATCGGCGGCTCGGCGGAAAACGGCCACTACGTCAAGCTCAACGATTTCTTCGCCAAGGAAGGCATCTCTATGGATGACTTCGTGCCGGCAACGGTCACGGGGTATTCCGAATGGCCCAAGGGCACGCCGAACTACTGGGCGCTCCCCGCCATGGGTGACGTTGTCGGCTGGACCTACCGCAAGGACTGGTTCACCAACCCCGAGCTCGCCGCCGAGTTCAAGACCAAGTACGGCTGGGATCTCGCCGCGCCCACCACCTTCGACCAATTGAAGCAGATCGCCGAGTTCTTCCAGAACCGCCAGATCGACGGCAAGACCGTCTACGGCGCTTCGATCTACACCGAGCGCGGCTCTGAAGGCATCACCATGGGCGCCATGGACGTTCTCTACAGCTACGGCTTCAAGTACGAAAACCCTGAAAAGCCCTATGACATGCAGGGCTTCGTAAACTCCGATGCGTCGGTTGCCGGCCTCGAGTTCTACAAGTCCCTCTACGATTGCTGCACGCCTCCGGGCGCCTCCAACAGCTACATGGGCGAAGGCGTCGACGCCTTCAAATCCGGCCAAGTCGCTCTCCAGATGAACTTCGCCTTCACCTGGCCGGGCCTGCAGAAGGACGAAGCCGTCGGCGGCGACAAGATCGGCTACTTCGCCAATCCCAAGGGCCCCAACGGCGATCAGTTCGCCCAGCTCGGCGGCCAGGGCATCTCGGTCGTCTCCTACTCGGACAAGCAGGAAGCCGCGCTCAAGTACATCAAGTGGTTTGCCGATCCCAAGGTGCAGGCCAAGTGGTGGTCGCTGGGCGGCTATTCCTGCCTCAAGGCCGTCGTGAACGACCCCGGCTTCGCCGCCACCCAGCCCTACGCGCAGACCTTCCTCGACTCGATGGCCATCGTGAAGGACTTCTGGGCCGAGCCAAGCTACGCCTCGCTCCTCCAGGCGTCGCAGAAGCGCTTCCACGATTACGTCGTCGCCGGCCAGGGCACGGCCAAGGAAGCTCTGGACGGGCTCGTCGCCGACTGGACTGAAGTGTTCCAGGACGACGGCAAGCTCTAGAACAATCTAGGCAACGTGGCTCCCCACCCCCACCCTCAGTCCCTCCCCACAAGGGGGAGGGAGGCGCAGGAACCTCCGATCCTGTGACCACTGTCTTTCAGTCGTCTCCCTCCCCCTTGTGGGGAGGGATCAAGGGTGGGGGTGCCCCACGCACAAATGTTCCGGCCTCCGCGCCCAACTGATCGAGTATCCCCCGTGACCGACACCAGAACATCGATGATCGATCGCGCCGCCGAGGCCGCCGCCCGCTCCACCCCCATCCGCGTCGTCAAACGCGTCACCGGCCTCTCCGACCGCTGGGTCGCCTGGCTCTTCATCGGCCCCACCATGGCCCTGTTGCTGGCCATCAACATCTTCCCGTTGTTCTGGGCGATCGGGCTGAGCTTCACAAACTACCGCGCCAACCGCCCCAATGAAGTGGTCAAGAATGTCGGGCTGCAGAACTACGAGCGTATCCTCGGCGACCAGGACATCTGGATCGCCATGCAGACCACGGCGCATTTCGTCTTCTGGACCATTGTGCTCCAGACCCTGATCGGCTTCAGCCTTGCCTACCTCATCGACCGCAAGTTCCGCGGCCACGCCTTCTGGACCACCATCATCTTGGTCCCGATGATGCTGAGCCCCGCCGTCGTCGGCAATTTCTGGCGCTTCCTCTACGAGCCGCAGATCGGCCTCTTCGCCTATGCGGTCAGCTTTGTCTCCGGCATCCCGCCAACCGAAATTTCGATGCTCGCCAACGTCAAGCTCGCGCCCTGGTCGATCATCATCGTCGATACCTGGATGTGGACGCCCTACGTCATGCTGATCTGCCTCGCGGGCCTGCGCTCCATCCCCGACTACATCTATGAGGCGGCCGAAGTGGACCGCGCCTCACCCTGGCGCCAGTTCTGGTCGATCACGCTACCCATGGCGCTGCCCTTCATCATGCTCGCCGTGCTGTTCCGCGGCATCGAGAACTTCAAGATGTTCGACATGGTCAACCTGTTGACCGGTGGCGGGCCCGGCTCAACCACCGAGGTAGCGTCCATCACGCTCAAGCGCGAGGCCTTCGAGAAGTGGCGCACCGGCTATAGCTCGGCCTTCGCCATCATCCTCTTCGTTGCGGTCTTTGGCCTCGCCAACATCTACGTCAAGGCGCTCAACCGGGTGAAACAACGATGAGCCTCACCACCGCACATTCCGTCGTCGTCCCCACCCCGATGAGCAAGCGTATCGCTGGCGTCCTCGTCATCGCCTACGCGCTGATCTCGATCGTGCCGCTGTTCTGGATCTTTGCCACCAGCTTCAAGACCCCGCCGGATTCGATCGCCTATCCGCCCAAGATCATGTTCCAGCCGTCCATCGAGGGCTACTGCAACCTCTTCACCACCCGCACCCGCCAGACGCCGGACTACATCAACAGCCTTCCGGCCCCGACCAACTTCTGCGACGAGGTGACCCGCAAGCGCAACATGGTCATCGCTGGCCCGTCCAACTTCGTGCCGCGCTTCATCAACTCGCTGGTCATCGCCTTCGGCTCGACCTTCTGCGCGGTCTTCCTCGGCACGCTGGCCGCCTATGGCTTTTCGCGCTTCAAGATCCCGCTCGCCGACGATCTGCTGTTCTTCATCCTCTCCACCCGCATGATGCCGCCCATCGCGGTCGCCATCCCGATCTACCTGATGTACCGCGAACTCGGCCTCTCGGACTCAGCCCTCGGCATGATCCTGCTCTACACCGCCGTCAACGTTTCGCTGGCCGTCTGGCTCCTCAAGGGCTTCATCGATGAGATTCCGCGCGAGTACGAAGAAGCCGCCATGATCGATGGCTACACGCGGCTCCAGGCCTTCTGGAAGGTCGTCCTCCCCCAGGCCACCACAGGTATCGCCGCCACCGCCATCTTCTGCCTGATCTTTGCCTGGAACGAGTACGCCTTCGCCGCACTCCTCACCTCAGGCACCGCCCAGACTGCCCCGCCGTTCATCCCAACCATCATCGGCGAAGGCGGCCAGGACTGGCCCGCCGTTGCCGCCGGCACGACGATCTTCCTCGTCCCCATCCTCGTCTTCACCATCCTCCTGAGGAAACAACTCCTCCGCGGCATCACCTTCGGCGCGGTGCGGAAATGAGCACCATTGTGGCTCCCCACCCCTCATCCGCCCTTCGGGCACCTTCTCCCACAAGGGGAGAAGGCGATCATCGAGATGCCTCGGCTCCGTCGTCCTTCTCCCCTTGTGGGAGAAGGTGCCGACAGGCGGATGAGGGGTCGCATCGCAAAGCGATGCGACCCCTGAGCGCAAGCGAAGGGCGACTGGAGGCTTCCCCATGACCCGCTGGCCCAAATTCCTCCGTCGCGGCCCGATGGAAACCACCGCCATCGCGCTCATTGCGCTCGGCTTCTTCATGCTGTTCCAGCCGTTCCTGCTCGCGCTCTACGGCTACTCGTTCATCACCATGCTGATCGGCACCCTGATGTTCATCGTCGTCTCGAAGTTTCCCGAATAGCCATGGCGCAGATCCGGGTTGAAAATCTCAGGAAGGAATTCTCCGGCTTCACCGCCGTGCAGAACTCGTCCTTCATCGTCGAAGACGGCGATTTCTTCGTCATGCTCGGGCCATCTGGCTGTGGCAAAACCACGACGCTCCGCATGATCGCCGGGCTCGAACTCCCCACCTCCGGCCGCATCCTGCTCGGCGGCGAAGATGTCACCATGAAGCGTGCCCGCGAGCGCGATATCGCCTTCGTCTTTCAGCTCTTCGCGCTCTACCCGCATATGAATGTCAGGAAGAATATCGGCTTCCCGCTCCTCGCCCAGGGCACCCCGCGCAGTGAAATCCGGGCCCGCGTCGACGAGGTCGCAAAACTCCTCCGCATCGATCACATCCTCGAAAAGCCCGTATCGGGTCTCGCCGGTGGCGACCGCCAACGCGTCGCGCTTGGCCGCGCCATCGTCCGCCGTCCGATGTGCTTTTTGATGGATGAGCCGCTCGGTACGCTCGATGCCGAATTCCGCGACCTGATGGTCCACGAACTGCGTGAACTCCACAACCGCATCGGCGCCACCACCGTCTACGTCACCCACGACCAGCTTGAAGCCATGTCGATGGCCGACAAGATCGCGGTGATGAACCACGGCATCATCGAGCAGTTCGGTTCCCCTCGAGAGATTTACGATCGCCCCCGCACCATGTATGTCGCCGATTTCATGGGCTCCCCGCCGATGAACTTCCTCAACTTTCACAGTGGCTTGGCCAGGGGCTCTGAATCAGTTTCCGTGCGCGGCGCCGATATCGTCGTGCCCCGCATCAACGAAGACCGCGCCCCCGCCGACCTCGCCCTCGGCATCCGCCCCGAACACATCCGCCTCGATGACGGCGCCAAACTGCGCGGCGAAGTGCTGGGGGCAGAGTATCTGGGCACCACCCAGATCGTCGTCGTCGAAACCGGCGAAGGCCGCCTCAAGGCCCGCATCCCCGCCAGCGACCATGTCACCGTCGGCGAAAACGTCGGCCTCGCCCTCAACAGCCCCCACCTCTCCCTCTTCGACAAATCCACCGGCCGCGCCATCGAAACCGCGCTCTACGAGGGAGGGGCTCATGGCTGAGATCGTGGTCAACCACCCCTCATCCGGCGCTACGCGCCACCTTCTCCCCGACGGGGAGAAGTACCGCTGTGGGTCGATCGTGGCACCATTCCTCTCCCCGTCGGGGAGAGGGTGGACCGGCGAAGCCGGGACGGGTGAGGGGCTGCACACTCAGGGCGCGCGACAGGAGCCTCACCATGGCTGAAATCACCCTCCGCAACGTCGCCAAATCCTTCAAATCCAACCACGCCATCAAGGGTCTCGATCTCACCATCGCCGATGGAGAGTTCGTCGTCCTGCTCGGCCCCACCGGCGCCGGAAAAACCACCACCCTGCGGCTGATCGCCGGGCTCGAACAGCCCGATGCCGGTCAGGTCAGCATCGGTGGCGAGGATGTCACCGCGCTGCCGCCCTCGGCCCGCGACGTCACCTTCGTCTTCCAGCAATATTCGCTCTACCCGCATCTCACTGTGTACGAAAACCTGGCCTTCCCGCTGCGCTCCCCCGCCCGCCGCATGGACAAGGCCGAGATCGATCGCCGCGTGCGCGAAACCGCGAAACTCGTCCGCATCGACCACAAGCTGGAAAACCGCGCCACCAAGCTTTCCGGCGGCGAAATGCAGCGCGTCGCCATAGGCCGCGCCTTGGTGCGCCAGCCCGCCATCTACCTCATGGATGAGCCGCTCTCCTCGCTCGATGCAAAACTCCGCGCTGACATGCGGCTGGAGTTGAAGCGCATCCAGCAAGAGCTTGGCGCGACTCTGCTTTATGTCACCCACGATCAGATCGAGGCGATGACCATGGCCGACCGCATCGGCATTCTCCGCGCCGGCGAACTGGTCCAGATCGGCACCCCACGCGAGATCTACACCACCCCCGCCAGTACCTATGTTGCAACTCGCCTCGGCCAGCCGGCGATCAACCTCCTGCCGCGCGGCCTCATCGCCGATGCGGCGCTGCCCGATGCCGCCCAGACCATCGGCGCCCGCACCGAGCACCTGACCATCGAAAAGGCCGCCAATGGCAACGCCGATGGCACGGTCGACTGGATCGAACATCTGGGCGACCAGAACTATCTCCATGTGCGCATCGGCGAGCGCAAGTTGATCACACTCGCCCCGCCTGATACGCCACTCAGCGCAGGCGATCGCGTGTTGATCCGCTACAACAATCCGCTCTGTTTCGATGGCAATGGCGACCGACTCTTGGGAGGCGCACAATGATCTCTGAGGTGCAACTCCGGGCCGCGATCCTCGCCATCGCCAGTACTATCTCGGCGCATGCCGTTGAGTTGACCGATCTCGACTCCGCCATCGGCGATGGCGATCACGGCGCCAACATGAAGCGCGGCTTCGATGCGGTCGCCGCCGATCTCGAGACCATCGTCGCCAAGCCCTTGCCCGATGCGCTCAAAGCCATCGGCACCAAGCTGGTGATGACCGTCGGCGGCGCCTCCGGCCCACTCTACGGTACCCTGTTCCTCACCCTCGGCAAGGAACTCGCCACCGCCCCCGCCGACTATGCCGGCGCCTTCCGCCGCGCCGTCGACGCGGTGGCCGCTCGCGGCAAATCCGAAACTGGTCAGAAGACCATGCTCGACGTCCTCTATCCGCTCGCCGACGCCCTGGCGGCGGGCAAGTCCAAAGCCGAAATTCTCGCCATCGTCGCCACGGAGGTCGCCGCCACCAAAGATCGCAAGGCCATCCGCGGCCGTGCCTCTTTCCTCGGCGATCGCTCCATCGGCCACATCGATCCCGGCGCCCGATCGACCCAGTTGCTCGCCGAAGCCGTAGCGGGAGTACTCTAGATGCAGAATGTCGGCATCGTCATCGTTTCCCACTCGGCCCTCGTTGCCGAAGGTGCCGCCGATATGGTGCGCCAGATGGTTGGCGACGAAGTCCCGCTCGCCTGGTGTGGCGGCAATCCCGAAGGCGGCCTCGGCACCTCGGTCGAAGCCATCATGGCCGCCATCGATCGCGCCTGGTCCGAACGCGGCGTTGCCATTCTGGTCGATCTGGGCGGAGCCGAAACCAATTCCGAAATGGCCATCGAAATGCTCGATGGCAACCGCGCCGCCAAGGTCGTCGTTTGCAATGCACCGGTCGTCGAAGGTGCGGTCATGGCTGCGACCGAAGCCTCGGGCGGCGCCTCGCTTGCCGAAGTCCGCGCGACCGCTGAAGAACTCTCGCCTGCCTGACGGGCGCGTCCCCGCGCCAACTATATAATGAAGAAGGACGAACCGACTTGGCTGACGCAAAGGTGCTCATAACCCACGATGTGGGCCTTCACGCCCGGCCCTCGGTCAAGCTCACCAAGCTCGCCAAGGGCTTTTCGTCCGCCGTGTCGCTGTCGCTGGCGGAAGCCGGTCCGTGGGTCGATGCCAAGTCGATCGTCAAGGTCATGGCCACCAAGGCCCCCAAGGGCGCGACGCTCTATTTCCGCGCCGAAGGTGACGACGCCGGCGATGCCGTCGCGGCCCTCGTCGGTCTGGTCGAGCGCGATTTCGATGAAGGCGAAGCCCATGCCCAGCGCCACGGCTAGCGCGGGCAGGGTGGTCGGCACCGTAGCCTCCATCGGCTACGCCTCCGGCCCGCTCTTCCGCCTCGACACTGAAGACGCCTCTTACACCCCGAGCGGCGACCCCGTCACCGAAGCCAACCGCCTCCGCGCCGCACTCGCCCGCGCCGCCATCGACCTCGGCGCGCTTATGGAACGCTCCGACGAGGAGTCCGCCGCCATTCTCGAGTTCCAGGTGGCGATGATCGAGGACGATAGCCTCTCCGAACCCGCCTTCGCCGCCATCGAAACCGGCACCGACGCCGCCACCGCCTGGAACAACAGTCTTTCAACAGAAGTTCATGGCTATGAGACCGCCGAAGACGCCTACTTTCGAGCCCGAAGTGCCGATCTTCGCGACATCGCCGCGCGCGTCCTCCGCGCCCTGACCGGCACCCGCGACCAGCAGCCCCCTACCGGCGCCATCATCCACGGCCGCGACATCACCCCCACCCAGTTCCTCGCCATGGACTGGTCAAAGGGCGGTGGCATCGTCCTTAGCGAAGGCAGCTCTGCCAGCCACGTCGCCATGCTTGCCCGCTCTCGCGGCGTCCCCATGCTGGTAGGCACCGGCCCCATCACCGCCGCCAGCGACGACCTCATCCTTCTCGATGCAGAGCACGGCCGCGTCGTTATCCTGCCCGATACCGAGGCGCGTCACGAGTTCCTCAAGGCCTCAACCGCGCACCTTCACCTTCTGCAGCACGCCCGCAGTCACCTCCGCGATCCCGCCGTCACCGCCGATGGCGCGCATATCGAAGTGCTTGTAAACATTGCCGAACCTGCCGACGTTGAAAACATCGACATCGCCACCTGCGATGGCGTCGGCCTCATGCGCACCGAGTTCCTGTTCGGCAAATCCCTGCCCGACGAGGAGACCCAGCTCGCCGCCTACCGCAAGGTGCTCGACTGGTCGAACGGCAAGCCCGTCACCATCCGCACCGTCGATGCCGGCGGCGACAAGCCCGTCCCCGGCTACACCGTCGAAGAGACCAACCCCTTCCTCGGCCTCCGCGGCATCCGCCTCTCGCTGAGCCGCCCCGACATCTTCCGCGTTCAGATCCGCGCGCTCCTCCGCGCTGCCCCGCACGGCGACCTCAAAGTCATGTTCCCCATGATCAGCGTCGTCAGCGAATACATTGCCGCCGCTACGCTTTTTGCCGAAGAGGCCGCAGCGCTCGCCGCCGCCGGCATCCCTCACGCCATGCCCCGGCTCGGCATCATGGTCGAGGTCCCTGCCGTCGCCATCGCGCCCGAGTCATTCCGCGACGTCGCGTTTTTTTCCATCGGTTCCAATGACTTGACCCAGTACGTCATGGCCGCCGGCCGCGACAACGGCGCCGTCGCTGCCCTCAACGATGTCCGCAATCCCGCTGTCCTGGCCCTCATCCATCAGGTCGCCAGCTTTGGCGAAGCCAACGGCATTCCAACCAGCCTCTGCGGTGACGCCGGCGGCGACCCCACCGCCATTCCGTCCCTCATCGCCGCGGGCCTCCGCGCCCTCTCCGTCACCCCTGCACAACTGCCGCTGGCCAAGGCCGCCATTGCCCAGTCCCGCACCACGGATGTGGTCGATGGCAAAGCCTGAAGCGCCCGTCGAAGGGCTCGAAGCCCATATCCGTGCCTATAAGGAAGTGCTGACCAAGGTCCTCGAAACCCGCCCGTCCGGCGCGCGCCAGCGCCTCGCCGATGCGCTGGGCAAGCACCGCAGCTTCGTAACCCAGATCACCAGCGCCAGCTATTCGACACCTATCCCGCAAAAGCATGTCGCCACCATCTTCGCGGTCTGCCACTTCAGCCCGGCCGAACGCGACGCCTTCATGGCAGCCTATCGCCAGGCCCATCGGGGAAAGCTCGATATTGGTGATCCCGCCCCGCGCACCCGGCACCTGACGCTGCTGGTGCCCGAGCTGGGGGATGCCAAGCAGAATGCCGCCTTCGACAAGGCGGTCACCGAATTCATCGGCAAGATGAGCGGCCTGATGCGACGAACAGGAGGGGACGAATGAAGAAACTGATGAATGGTGCCGATACGATCCTGGGCGAAAGCCTCGACGGCTTTGCCGCTGCTCACGCCGACATCGTCGAGCTCGGTGCAGAGCGCAAGTTCGTGCGCCGTCGCCACCTCCGGCAGGGCAAGGTCGCCCTGATCTCCGGCGGCGGCTCTGGTCACGAACCGCTCCATGCCGGGTTTGTAGGGCAGGGGATGCTCGACGCCGCCTGCCCAGGGCAGGTCTTCTCTTCCCCCACGCCCGACCAGATGCTGGCCGCCGCTGAAGCGGTCGATACCGGCGCCGGCGTCCTCTATATCGTCAAGAATTACGAGGGCGATATCATGAACTTCGAGATGGCCGCCGAAATGGCCTCCGGCGCCGTCGAAAAGGTCGTCACCAACGACGACGTCGCCGTCGAGGATTCCCTCTACACCACCGGCCGCCGCGGCGTTGCCGGCACTCTGGTCGTCGAAAAGCTGGTCGGCGCGGCTGCCGAAATGGGCGCCGATCTCGGTGTTCTCAAATCGCTGGGCGATCGCGTCAACCGCGCCACCCGCTCCATGGGAGTCGCGCTCACCTCATGCACTGTCCCGGCCGCCGGCAAGCCGATGTTCGAAATCGGCCCCGATGAAATGGAGTTTGGCGTCGGTATCCACGGCGAACCTGGCCGCCGCCGCGACAAACTGAAGAGCGCTGATGCCATCGCGGAGGAGATATGCGCCGCCATCTCCGGCGAGTTCGACGATCTGAAGGGTAAGCCCGCGCTGCTCTTCGTCAACGGCTTCGGCGGTACCCCCGCCATGGAGCTCTACGTCATGTACAACGCCGCCCGCCGCCTCTTTGCCGGCACCGGCATCGAGATCGCCCGCTCGCTTGTCGGTTCCTATGTCACATCACTCGATATGGCCGGATGCTCGATCACACTGACGGTGCTCGACGATGAAATGAGCCGCTTGTGGGATGCACCGGTGCTTACACCGGCGTTGCGCTGGGGCGTCTAGCCCAGCATCGATAGCGCGCCACGCGCCACCAGACCAACGGCTCCCCAGGACAAAGCTGCCATGGCCAAGATTACGAGCCCTCGCGGCTGACGCCCGATCCACTCCGCCGTTCGGCGCCCCACAAGATTTGGCCACATTCGAAGCTTCGCCCCGACCTGACCATCAAGCTTGCCGCTGGCGCCCACTGTGTTTGAGCGAGCCGTCTGTCTCATGTATTTGCCAATCTGCGGAACAGTTTACCCCAGGGCCGATCTACACTAACTGCCAACGACTCTCGCTGGCCCAATGCGCATAAAGTTTACGAAGCCTGAATGAATGAAACGGAAACAACAAGGCTAACGAATAGCCTTTTATTCGTTTTTTGCATATCAGATATGCGAATTTTTAGGGGCCAACGCCGCTTTCTGGCGGGGTCTCGAATAACCCCCGAGCGTCCCGCTTCGAGGCTCAAAGAGCCGGTCCGAAAGCGAAGCCGAAGAATCGGCATCTGGCGCTCGGCATGCAGTCGAAATGCAGTCTTCCTGCCGCTCCGTTCCCAGCATTCTGGAAGCGGGCGCGCTAATTGTGTGTTTCGCTAAAATTGCATCTATTTCTCAAACGGTCCCGAAAACTCGACCTGCCACATTGCTGCCATGGAGCGCCAGAAGGCGTATCGGGGCAATGAAATGCAGAAGACTTCCGGAGTTGGTTTTGGGCCGTTGCACAAAGCAGCAGCCATATTGACGTTGGCGCTGTTGTCTTCAGCCCCGACAGTTCCCGCCTGGGCCGCAGGCAAGCACGCGCCGCTCGGTTACCAGATCATGTGTCTGCGCAATCCGGGCGAATGCCGCGGCGGCGGAGCGGCTCACGTCAGTGTCACCAATGAATTGATGGTGACCCTCAAGCGGGTCAACGGCCAGATCAATCGCCAGATCAAGCCGCGGCGCGACAGTGGCGCCGACGTGTGGACCGTTGGTGCCACGTACGGTGATTGCGAGGATTATGCCCTCACCAAGCGCCGGGCGCTGATCCGGGCCGGTGTTCCCGCCAGTTCGCTGCGGATCGCCTACGTCAAGACGCGGTCAGGAGAAGATCACGCAATACTTGTGGTCAAGACCAACGGCAAAGACCTGGTTCTCGATAATCTATCGGCCAGCATCCGTCCTCTGAGCCAGACCGGCTACCGCGTCGTTTCCATGGCTGGGGCAAACCCGCGTTCGTGGAGCTGAGCCAACTCATTCGAGCATAAGGGTTTCCCCTCGTTTTGCTGTGCAGAACGGGGTCGAGCCATGCGTCCAATAGATAGCAGGTGTGCATTTTCGGCGGACGAAGTTGCTAAGTCAATGAAAAGTATTGCTAACAACTTTTCCACCGCGATGATTGCCGACGGAGGGCTTTAACGCGGTTGACCTGAGCTAGCAAATCCGCCAACTATTCGTCACGGCAATCAATCTAGATGGTGCTCAGAATGTCGAAATTCGTTATGATGCCTGCTCTGGTGGCCGCTTTGCTGTTGTCGCCGACTGTTTTGGCAGCGACGAACGACGTGCTGCCTGCAGGTTCTGCTCCTGTTGCGGCGACGCCTGAAGGTTTTACCAGCCGCGCGGATGTGATTGCGGCCTGTGCGGTCGAGGGCGCGACAAAGACGGGTTGTCAGGCTGTCCTCGCCGCTTACGTCGCCTATCTCGGTAAGCTTGGGCTGACCCCGGCGCAGGTTGATGCGGCTCTTTCAGATCTCGTCGTTGCGCTTGGTACTGCTGCATCTGGCTTGCCGCCAGACGTTTTCGCGGTGATCAAGGAAGTAGTGGCAGACGCCATCGCCACGGTCGCCTCATCGGTTTCCGATCCCACGCTTGCTGCGAGCCTCGCTGAAATCGGTCAGACCGTTGCCGATGCCACTTCCCCTGGTGACCTTGGCGATCTCGGTTCCATCGGCGAAGATCCGGCTAGCCCGAGCTAAGTCGTCAGCTGTCCCCGCCACTTTTGACGGGGGCTCGCGTGTTGGTTGTGGTTTTGCTGGTCGGGGTCTCAAGTGTCTAGTGGGCGCGGGACAGCAATCGCGTTGGTCGCTGCATGTAGCGGCATTCTATTCACGTCAGTGATTTTTGCTTACTCGGAAGTGTCGCCATATTTTATGGCAGGCTTTTCGAGCGAGCGTCGTTTTGCGTCGATCGGTTCGGGGCAATACGTCATGGGCGAGTCGCTCTGGTCGAAGGACTTGATCTTCCGCGATTGCCTCACAGATAGCAGCAGCCTGTTCTCCAAGGCGCAGCCCGGGTTGCGTCGGCTCGATTTCCTCACCGCCTGCCTCTCTCAGGCAAGGGAAGCTACGGCAGAAATGCCGCAATATGCCCGCGCCTGGCTCGTCGCAGCCGCGGTAGACATGGAACTTCAGCACCCCGAAGCGTTCCTCGCCGATCTGGCTATGGCCACCAAAGCCGCCCCCTCCGTGCAGTGGCTCGCAGAGCGTCGGTCCGAACTTGCGGAGCGCCACCTTGCCGTTCTTGATGCCGAGGCTCTGGCGAACCTCGATGCGGATACACTGGTCATGATGCAAAGTGACGTCGGCCGGCGCGCCCTCGCCAAGCGCTATTTCCAGCGGCCCGCCATCCGGGGCCGGTTGCAATCGGTCATCGCCAAGGCGCCCGCTGACGCACAGACTGATTTTGTCGCCAAATTCAAGCAGATCGCCCAGCAAACCCGATGACAGCAACCGGCGGATCGTCAGAAGACGGCAACAGCGTGATGTTCCCCCAAGTCGCCCCGCCGGAGCGTCTTGTCGTCCGATCCAGGCCGCAGCCTTCAGCCCGTGGCCTCAGCAACAGCCAATATCATCGCCTCAATAACCGGCTCGCCGTGGCGCTGGTCGCCGTTGTCGGTCTCGCAACCATTCCGCTCGCCAGTAACCGCCCCGCATTGTGGATGATCTGGAGCGTTGTCGTTTCGGCCATTGGCCTCCTCTACGGCGCGCGCCTGTTGTTGATGGGCGCCCCCGCCCGGGTTCCCCTCCAGCGCTTCGCTCTCGAATGCGCGCTGATCTGCGTGCTGTGGCTATATCTAGCCGTGCAACTGCTGCCGTTCGCCGGCTTCTTCCCGGCGCCTGTCACCCTCGCCGATGGCAGCCAGATCGTTTCCCCGAGCATCAGCTTGGCCCCCGGCGACACCGCCCTCATGCTGGTCACGATGGGCACGTTCGCGTTGCTCTTCTTCCTGTTCTCCCAGGTCGCGGCAAACCGCCGGCGCGCCCGCATCGCCTTGCGCGCGCTGTTTCTCATCATCGCCGCCTCGGCAATCTTCGCGCTCATCAGCCTGACCCAGTTGGGCGACACCCTGCTCGGCTTCGAGAAACGCTACTACCTCGGTTTCGCCACCGGCACCTTCGTCAATCGCAACTCCTTCGCGACCTTCCTCGCCTCCGGTCTCGCCATCGGCATCCCTGTGCTGCTCGATAGCGTCTCAACAGCGCTTGCCGAAAAGTCGTCGCGCCAATGGGTCTTCGTTGGGGTCGTTGCCGCAGGCATCGTCTTCATCGTCGCCGCTTTGCTGGCGTCCGGCTCCCGCATGGGCGTTTTCGCTGGCGGCGCAGGGGCCCTGGTCACCTTCGGCATCGGCCTCTTCACCATCCGCAACCTCGGCCGCTCCCGGCTGGTGTTTGTGCTGCTGGCTATCGTCGCCGCCGGCGCGCTGCTGATCTTTTATGGCAGTGGCGTCATGGAACGGCTGATCTTCACCCATGATGAAGATGGGCGCGGCGAACTCTATGCCCAGGTGTGGCAAGCCATCCTGCAGCGCCCGTGGCTCGGCTACGGCGGCGGTAGCTTCCCATCGACTTTTCCGGTCTTCCAGCATGCCCCGCTTGCCGGCGAAGTCGTCTGGGATCATGCGCATTCGACCTATCTGGCGCTCTGGTTCGAAATGGGCCTGGTATTCGGATCTATTCCGCTCCTGATCATCGCTTCGCTCACGGTGCGCTCTGTCCTGGGATTCAAAGATCGGTCCAACAATCTCCTCGCGCTGTCGGCAGTCGGTGTCGTCGTGGTCTTCGGCCTTCACTCGATCGTTGATTTCAGCGCCGAGATCATGGCCAATGCCTTCCTGCTCATCGCCGTTCTGGCGCTCGGCGCCGGCGCCCGGGCGCCTTCCGAGCAAGAGCAGAAAGCGTAATGTTCTCATGCTGTTGAAGAACTTGATCGATAAGCTCACCGGCGCCATTTCTGCGCCCGCCGAACCCATGTCCGCCCACCGCCTGAGCTTCGATGCGGACCCCGCCGCACTCTATGCCATCGGCGACGTTCATGGCTGCCTCGATCTGCTCCGCTCGCTCGAACGGCAAATCGCAGATGATGCTGCGCAACTGGGCCACGAGGCGTGGGTCATCCTCTTGGGCGATGTCATCGATCGCGGCCCGGCCTCCGCCCAGGTGCTCGATCACCTGCTGAACAAGCCGCCCGCCGGTTTGCGCCGCTTCTGCCTCGGCGGCAATCACGAAGCCATGATGCTCGAGTTCATGGCGCGCCCCCGGCGCGACAGTGACTGGCTGGCCATGGGTGGGCGCGAAACCCTGCTCTCCTACGGCATCCCGGGCCAGAAGCTGCTCACCGAAACCAGCCCGCGCGCCATCGGCCAATTGCTCGAGAGCTATATCCCCGAAGAGCACCGGATCTTTCTCGATGCCCTGCCGGTGCTCATCGAAACGCCCACCATGCTGTTCTCCCACGCCGGGCTGCGCCCCGGCATTCCGATCGAAAAGCAGTCCACCACTGATCTACAGTGGTTCCGCGATGGCTTTGCCGACGATTTCGCCGAGTTCGGCAAGATCGTGGTGCACGGCCACACCCCTCGCGAACAGCCGCTGGTCACCGCCCACCGGATTTCCATCGATACAGGAGCGTCCAACACTGGCCGCCTCACCGCCGTCCGGCTGATCCCGGGCCAGCCTCCGCTGATTTTCACTGCCGCTGCCGGTTTCGCCTAGTTCCCTTGCGTAAGTAATGCCAAATAGTCGTGTCAGATCAGTCGGAAAGAAAACATGGGCGCAGATAGCATAGACCTGAGAAGCGTCCTCCAGTTGCTGCGCCGCCGTATCTGGCTGATCGTCCTGACGACGTTGGTCTGCCTTGGTCTGTCCGGAGCGGCGCTCTTTGCTCTGAAGCCAGTTTACACCGCGACAGCCCTGGTGCTGATCGATCCGAGCAAGAAGAACCTCCTCGATGCCGATGCCCAATTGGCGGGCTCCAGCTCCGATTCCCTCAGGGTGGATAGCGAAGTCGAACTGGTGAAGTCCGAGACCACGCTGCTGGAGGTCGCCCGGCAACTCGATCTCGCCAACGACGTTGAGTTCGGTCCGCGCATCGCGCTGCGCGACATGCTCCTGTCGTTCTTCCGCATCGCCGAGCCCAAGTTGCCGTCAGGCGACGAGGCCCTTCGTTCGGTGATGTCCAACCTGCGCGACGCCATCACCGTGCAGCGGCGCGGCCTCACCTTCCTCATCGCCGTCAGTGGACGCTCCGCGCGGGCCGATTTTGCCGCCAAGCTCGCCAACGCCGCGGCGCGCACTTACATCGATCAGCAACTGGAGGCAAAGATCGCCTCCACCCTCGCCTCACGCGACAAGATCCAGGCGACCCTGTCGGAAGCCAGTGCCAATGTCGCCCGATCCGAAAGTGCTTTCGACGACCTGATCGACCAGAACCTGTCGCGGATCAGCGAGTCCACTGGCCGCACAGACCTCCTCGATCTCCGCCGACAGATCGATGACGCGGCCCAGTTCCGCACCGATGCAGCGTCCGCCGCCGCAACTGCCGAACAGAGCCTCAAGCAGCGCGACTGGGCCTCGGTCGCCTCCAGCCTCAAGGATCAGGCTGTCGCCAACCTCGAACGCCAGCGCGAAGCCCTGGTGGCGAGCCTCGATCAGGCGGAAAAAGGCACCCAGGCTGCGGTCGATCTTCAGGCGAGCCTCAAGGCGATTGAGGCCAGCCTCGAAACCACGGCGACCGCCGCGCTGTCCAACCTGCAGCAGGATGTGCAGCAGTCTCAGGGGCAGGTCTCCACCCTCCGTGGCCAGCTGCGAACGTCTGTCCTTGGCAGCGATCTGCCACCTGACATTTTGACCAGTATTTACGGCGCCCAGCAGGCCGGCAGCATCGCGCGCGCCCAGTACCAGATGCTGCTCACCCGGCAGAACGATCTCGATACCCAGGCCGCGCTTCAGGTGCCCGACGGACGGCTGGTCGCTGAGGCCACGACTCCAGCAGCCCCATCCTTTCCTAACCCGCGCCTGATCCTCATTCTTGCCGGCCTCGGTGGCATCGCGCTTGGCATCGGCATCGCGGTGCTGATCGAGAACTATTTCGGCGGCTTCACCTCCGATGGGCAGGCCGAAGCCATCCTAAAGCTCCCCGTCGCCGCCACCATTCCGCGCCTCAAGGAAACTAAGCGCGGCGGCGGTGAAATGGTCACCGTGGCCGACGCTCTCATTATGGCGCCGCTCTCGGTGTTTTCAGAATCGATCCGAAGGGTACGGGTTGGCGTCGATCAAGCCACGCGCCGCAGCGTGCCTCACGATGAGGAGACCGGGGCAGGGCGCGTCATCGTGGTTTCCTCCGCCGCGCCTGGCGAAGGCAAGACCACCACCGCTCTGTCGCTCGCCCGCGCCTACGCGCTGTCCGGTCTCTCGACACTGATTATCGACTGCGACCTGAGAAAGCCGAGCATTCACCGGCAATTGGGCATGGAGGCATCCGAAGGCCTGCTTGAGTATCTGGTCGCCGATAGCGATTCCGCTGACCTCAGGTCCATCATGACCATCGATGCCGGCAGCCGCGCCCAGGTGATCCTCGGTTCGCGCCGCAGCGACATTGCCACCGATCAGCTCATTGCGGGACGAACCTTCTCGCGCCTCGTCGCAGCCGCGCGAAAGAACTTCGACGTCATCGTGCTCGATACCCCGCCAGTTGGCCCGGTCGTCGATGGCCTCTATCTCGCCAGCATGGCGGATGCGATCGTGTTCGTCGTCAAATGGTCGAGCACGCCACAACAGGAAGTGCGCTCGGCCGTTGCCGCGTTGCTCGGTGCCAAGCGCCCCGAAACGGCAATTCTCGCGGTTCTGAACCAGCAGGATTCCAATCCGCGCGCCTACCGCGCAAAATACGCGGGCTACTACGGCGAGGCTTGAGTAACAGACACGCTGCCGCGCTCGCTGACGCGGCATTCTTTGGGACCAGTTGGATAAGCACGGTGTCTTTGCAATGAGCACTTCAAGCCTGATCGTACCTGTCATCCTCGCCGGGGGGCAGGGCACCCGCCTGTGGCCCATGTCCCGCTCGGCCCGACCCAAGCAGTTCCTGCCGCTGCTCGGCGAAACTTCGCTCTACCAGCAGACCCTGCAACGCGTCGCCGATCGCACACGTTACACCGCCCCGGTAGTGGTAACGAACGCCGACTACCGGTTTCTCGTCGCCGAACAGGCGCTAGAAATCGGTGTCACCGCCTCCGCAGTCCTTCTTGAGCCCGTCGCCCGCAACACGGCCGCAGCCATTGCTGCCGCCGCCGTCTATGTGTCCCGGACGTTTGGTCAGGATGCGGTGATCCACGTCCTTGCGTCCGATCACGCCGTAACGGTCGACGAAAACTATGACTGGAGCGTCTTGGTGGCCGCTGCCGCTGCGCGCTCTGGCCGACTGGTCACCTTCGGCATCACCCCCACCGCGCCAGAAACCGGCTACGGCTATATCGAGGCAGCCGGCGAGCTCTCGGAGGGGGTGCGGGAAGTCGCGCGCTTTGTCGAAAAGCCCGATCGCGCCACCGCCGAAAAGATGCTCGCCACGGGCGGCTACTACTGGAATTCGGGCACCTTCATGCTCGGCGTCAGCAGCTTCCTCGCCGAAGTCGAAGCCCTCAGCCCCGCCACCGCTTCTGCCGCGCGGGGCGCTGTAACAGCAGCACGCAATGATCTCGATTTCATTCGTCTCGACGCTGCCGCTTTCGCCGAAGCCCCGAGCATCTCGGTTGACTACGCGATCTTTGAAAAGTCAAAGCGGGTCGCCCTGGTTCCCGTGAACTATTCCTGGTCCGATCTCGGCGCCTGGGATGCCGTTTGGAAAGTCTCCCCCAAGGACGCCTCGGGCAACGTCACGGTCGGCAGTGTCACCGCCGGCAACTCGCGCAATTCCTTGGTGGTCACCGAACGTGCCCATGTCGCCATCGAAGGGCTCGATGATGTGTTCGTCATCGCCTCCGAGGATGCCATCTATGTCGGTCGGCTGTCGGAGGCTCAGCGCGTCGGCGCGGTCGTCAAGCACCTCAAGACCAGCCCCACGACACTGGGCCTGACCGAAATCCACAAGACCGCCTACCGCCCTTGGGGCGGCTATTCCTCGGTCCTCAGCGGCGACCGCTTTCAAGTGAAGCGGCTCTTCGTAAAACCCGGCAAGAAGCTCAGCCTCCAGAAGCATCACCATCGTGCCGAGCACTGGGTGGTCGTCTCCGGCACCGCCGAAGTCACCATCGATGGCACCGTATCGATGCTGAGCGAAAACCAGTCGATCTACCTGCCGCTCGGTTCCGTGCACCGCCTCGCCAATCCCGGCAAGATTTTGCTCGAACTCATTGAAGTACAAACTGGATCATACTTGGGGGAGGACGACATTATTCGTATTGAGGACGAGTTTGGCCGCGCCTGATAGCGTCAGATAAGGCCCACTTATCCCCGCCTTTCAGGCCGGTCCTATAGTGATGCTCCACAATTTTGGAGCAAAAGATGACCGAGAATTTTCAGGGGCGCGCCGACCAGCTCAGCGCCCCGGCGCGACGCGGTTTCGCCATTGCCGCCAGTGACGCGACCGATCTGACGGCGGAGACACGCGCCATCTATGTCGGAACCGGAGGCGATCTGTCTCTGGTTCTTGCATCGGGAGATCAGGTCACCCTGGCAGGTGTTGCAGGTGGCATGCTGCTTCCGGTCCGGGCGCGGCGCGTCAAGGCTACTGGCACCAGTGCGTCCCAACTGGTGGGGCTCTACTGATGCAAAGGAACGGAGAGTCAATTTGCAAGGCTGGCGACCGCATAGGAGGGCAGTGCTGATGGGCGCCGCAGCAGGAGCCGCGGCCATCGGGCTCGGCATCGGCCTCTCATGGGGCCCTTTGACCCGCCAGTGGGCTCGGCGTGGCGCCGTGCTGGATGCTGATTTCGGAAGCGTCCGTTTCGCATTGGCCGGTACACTATTTTCGACCCTCGATGAGTTTCTGGCTGCCGTAGGTGGCACAGAAGCCGGCGGTGCAGTGACCATCGGTCCTCGCGCACTGCCTGGCGCGGCGGAAATGGTCAGCAACGGCGATTTCTCTGGCGCAACCCAGTTGCTCTCCCATGACGGTGCGGCCGCCGTGATCGGCGCCCTTGCCAATAACGGCGATGGTACCTTCACCATCAGCACCAACAGTACCGGCCGGTTTTATTTCCCCCTGGCCTCGATGGTCGATGGTCGGGCCTATCAGGTCTTTATTGGCACCGTTTCGGCGCTGACCGGCGCCGCTGCCGTTGATCTCTGTGATGTCGCGACGTCCGGCATCAGCGCCAATGGTCCCTATATCGGCGCGCCGGTCGCAAAGTCCCACTACGACAACACCTTTCACTTCGCTGACATCGCCACCGGCCCCGGGCAGTCACTGACCATCACCGCGCCAAAACTGCTCTATGTTGAGGGCTGGGCCGCCGCCAGCGGCGGCTCGATCGCCACCAGTGGCGGAGTACTGACCCTCACCGGCAATGGGGGCAATATCCCGCGCTTCCAGCAGACCCTGGTACTTCAGAGAGGCCACGCCTACCAGTTCCGCGGGAAGCAGCGCGCCATCTCGCAGAACCCCTCATGGACCATTTCGTCCCACCCAGCGCTCTTTGACCCCACTGCCTGCCACCTTCCCGACAACTTGACGACGCTCCACGAGGTCGCCAGCACCTTCAGCGCCGACGCCGACACCATGAATGTCGGCGGCCGCTTCGTCGCCAACCCCTCTAGCGGCACCGCCGAGTTCGACGACGCCTCGGTCAAGGAAGTCCTGCCCTTCACCGGCTTCAACCAGGCAGGGTTTGCGGCCATCGTCTCCGGCATGACCCCTGCCACGCCATCCGGCAGCAAGACCATCTTCGAGGCCAGTTGCGGCGGTCTCGACACTGGTTTTGTCGGCCACGAACGCAACCGCATCCGGCTCGAGTGGGATGCCAGCAGTCACCTTCGCCTGCTCGTCACCAACATCGGCACCGACGTCGCCAACCTCGACCTCGGCATTGTCGCCCCGCTCACCCCCTTCCGGGCGCTGCTCTCGGTCAAGGCCAACGATTTCCGCGCCTCTTTGCTTGGTGGCCCCATAGCGGCGGACAATGCCGGTGATCTGCCGGGCCTCGCCAAGCTCTACCTCAAGCGCCAGAACGCCCCGGGCGCGACCTTCGATGGCACCTTGGGTCGCCTCACGCTGTTCCCCACGCCTTGGAGCGAGGCCGAGTTCTACGAGCAGCAGGCCGACGCCACCTCCATCGTCGCCTGGGGCGATAGCCTCACCGCCGGTGCCAACGCCACGACCGAAGCGGCCAACTACCCCACCGTCGCTGCGAAGGCCTACACCGCCGAGCGCAGCATCCTCAATCTTGGCATCGGCGGGCAGACCTCAACCCAGATTGCCGCCCGCATGGGTGCCCAGCCCATCGCCTGCACCGTAGCCGCCAACCAGATCCCTGCAGCGGGCGGCGTCGCTGTTACCGGCAAGACCATCAACGTCCTGTTCGGTTCCGGCAACTTCTACGGCGTGCAGATGGGCTGGCTCGCCGGAGTCTACGGCACCATGTCGACCGATGCCGCCGGCAACTGGACGTTCACTCGCGCCACACCGGGTGCCGTCACCGCTTGCCCTGCGGGCTCAGCATTTCTCCCCGAACTCGCCATCCGCACCCGCAACCGCGTCCAGTGGTTCTGGCTGGGCCGCAATGGCGCACAGAGCGGATACACCGTCGAGGGCGATATCGCGGCGGCCGTCGCCACTCTCGGCCATACCCGCTACCTGGTGGGCGCGATCCTGACCGGTTCGGGCGACGACGCCGGCGGCATCGCCGCGATCCAGACCCGTAACACCACACTCGCCGCTACCTACGGCTCACGCTTCGTCGATGTCTACACCGCCCTTCGCGCCGCCAACAACGGCTCCGCCAATGACCTGGCCGATCTCGCGGCCGGCTACATCCCGCGCTCCCTCCGCTCCGACGGCATCCATCTCAACGACGCCGGTTACGCCATCGTCGCCGCCACGTTCAAAGCCGCGAACGACGCGAAAGGGTGGTGATGGCCGGATCGCTTCCAGCCTAGGCCGCCACGCCCTTCAACAGCCCATCGAAATAGGCGATCGTCTTCTCCAGCCCCTCGCGCAGTTGCACCTTCGGCTCCCAGCCGAGGGTCTGCTGCGCCTTCTCGATATTGGGTTTGCGCTGCTTCGGGTCATCCTGGGGCAGGGGGCGCGTGACGATCTTTGAGCCGCTGCCGGTGATCTCGATCACCAACTCGGCCAGTTCCCGGATGGTGAACTCGTTCGGGTTACCGAGGTTGATCGGCCCCGTCACCTCGCCCGGCGTCGCCATCATTTTCATGAAGCCCTCGACCAGGTCGTCCACATAGCAGAACGAGCGCGTCTGGTCGCCCGCGCCGAACACCGTGATGTCCTCGCCGCGCAGCGCCTGCACGATGAAATTCGAGACCACGCGCCCATCGCTGGGGTGCATGCGCGGGCCATAGGTGTTGAAGATCCGCACCACCTTGATGTCGAGCCCATGCTGCCGCCGATAATCGAAAAACAGCGTCTCGGCGCAGCGCTTGCCCTCGTCGTAGCACGAGCGGATGCCGATCGGGTTGACGTTCCCCCAATATTCCTCGGTCTGCGGGTGCACATGCGGGTCGCCATAAACTTCCGAGGTCGAGGCCTGGAACACCGGCACCTTCAGCCGCTTGGCCAGCCCCAGCATGTTGATCGCCCCCACGACGCTGGTCTTGGTCGTCTGGACCGGGTCAAACTGGTAGTGCACCGGCGAGGCCGGGCAGGCGAGGTTGTAGATCTCGTCTACTTCCACATAGAGCGGAAACGTCACATCGTGGCGCATCAGCTCGAACCGCCTGTTGCCCACCAGCTCTTCGATATTGCTGCGCGTGCCGGTGAAGAAGTTGTCCACGCACAGCACTTCGTCCCCCCGCTCCAGCAACTTCCGGCACAGGTGCGACCCAATAAACCCTGCCCCCCCGGTCACGAGGATGCGCTTTGGCATGATGTTGTCTTTGCGCATATCTGCTCCCATCGGCGGGGGCAGACCCTCAGCCGAGCTTGTGCCCAGTCATCTCTTCAATACGGGCAATGATGGCCTGCTTGTCACTCATCCCGGCAATGCCGCGCTCCAGTTCCATCAGCTTGGCGCCCACCAGGAACCGATACCAGTACCCTTGCAGAAAGTGATAGATCAGCCCCTCGCGCCCGTCCAGAAATCCGAGCTGGAAGATGTAGCGGAACAGGAAATAAAGAAGGCTCGAAACCGTGAACGGGATCCGGTTATACACCTTCTCCTTGATCCACCGTTTCAGCGCCGCCTGCCGCGATACGCTGTCCGTCTCCAGCTCCACATCGCGCGCAAACAGCCCCAGCCGCTGGTTCAGCACGTCGATCGCCTCGCGCGTCGCGTACTTGTTGTGCTTGTCGGTGAAGAACGTCAGGTCGTTGAGGTTGTGGTCGGCAAACCCGCCGGCAAAATGCACCGTCCGGCCACCCTCCACCAGAATGTGCTCGTCCATCCACCGCTGTTCGATCCGCCCATGCCCCCGCCGGAAAATGCGCAGCAGCGTCAGCGGATACCGCCCACCATGCCGCACCCAGCGATCCATGAAGATGTGCTTGCGGTCGATATTCACCCCCACTACATCCGCCGGCAGCAAGGGCAATTCGGCGACGATCCGCGCCGCAAGATCAGGCTCAATCACCTCATCCGCATCCAGCCGCATGATCCAGGCGGCCTCGGTGGCCATGTTGTCCAGCCCCCACTGAAACTGGTCGGCATAGTTCTTCCACTTGCGGTGCAGAACCTTGGCTCCCAACCCTTCGGCGATCGCCACGGTACCATCGGTCGATCCTGAATCGACCAGATACACCTCCTGCACCACCCCCTCGAGCGCCCGCAGGCACCGCCCGATATGGATCGCCTCGTTGTGGGTCAGGATCAGGACGGCGATAGATGCGGACACTACGTTAGCCACCCTGTCTGCGTGTACGGATTAACCTCGCCGGGTTGCCAGCGTAAACGGTCCACGGCGCCAGATCTTTCACTGTCACGCCCCGTGCACCAAGGACCGCGCCCTCGCCGATGGTTACGCCCGGTCCCACAAAGGCCTCTGCCGCCACCCACGCGCGCGCCCCGATCATTATCGGCTTTGCCACCAGCTGAAAGCTGGGCTCGTCGATGAGGTGCGTTCCCGCACATAGATGTGCACCCTGCGAAATCACCGCGCGCTCTCCGATCGAAATCGGCGCCATGTTGTAGCAATTGGCGTGCGGCCCCAGCGCCGCATAGGGCGCCATCGTCAGGTTTGCCGGGTACCAGATCCTCGCGCTGCCATAAACATTCGCCCGCGCATCCACCTGCGCCCCAAACGCCCGCAACAGCCAGACGCGCCAAGGCCGAAGCGGCGGCGGCGTCCACGAGGCGAAAATCCCCCACACCCCCTGCCACAGCGCCCGCACCAACCTATGCCTCAACGTGAACGTTGCAGCGCCCGAAAACGGGTCATGCTGCGATGCGTCGCGGATATAGATATGGCCCGACATCTTCAGGGGGTGTTCGCCTCAGCTTGGATTAACTGCGAGGATTCTATCGTATCGCTCGATCATGCGTTGGGCCACTGAGGACCACAGATACCGTTTGGAATATATGCGGGCATTCAGCGACATTGTCTCCAGCTTTTGGTCACCCAGTCGTGACAAATTAGCGAAAGTAGCGTGAAGATCGCTGAAATCAGCAGAAATGCGTATCGCAATCTGGTCGTCAAACAGTTCTGGCAGGTTACATTGCTCGGTGATGACGGGGATACAACCGTACTGCAGCGCCTCCAGAACCGCCATCGGCAGGCCTTCGCTGAGTGATGGAAGAACGAAAAATCGCGCACGGCTGAAAGCATCGGCTTTTGCCTCGCCGTACAGTGATCCCACAAAAGAGACGTTCTTTGCGGTCCCAATGGCCGACCGGATACCAGTCTCATACCCTTGATCACCCCAGCCAGCGATGACCAGCGGCAGGTGTTGGAGGCGATCGTCGTCGGCCCAGGACTTTGCGAGTCCCAGTGTCTGCTTCTTGGGATGAAGCCGCCCTAGATAGAGCACGCTCTGCTCTCGCCGACCTGCGACCGGGGCGGCCTCAATGGTTCCATTGGGTATGGTGAAGGTCCGGGCTTCGGTCTCTGGCAAGTACGCTACCGTCGCTTGGCGCTCTGCCTCGCTCAGGACATGTATGTGCCCGCTGCGCATCAAGGGCCGCTCAAACAGCGCTCCGTGAACAGCTTTAAGGTGGCTTCTTCTTGCCAGGATCCAGGGGTCAAGCATTCCATGGGGGGAAACGACCGTCGGTATTCCGACAATGGACGCAACGCGCCCGTAGAGTGACCCAGCGCCCCATATTCCGTGAATATGAAGCAGGTCGGGTTTGTATTTTTGTATGGCGGCCATCACGCTAGGATTAAAGCCGTAGCCGCCGTGTGCAGGGAAACTCTGAACTTTCACGTTCCCCCATGCTGAAGCATCCTCTGCCAAGTGTTCGTCAGCACCGCCAAACACCATGACGTCGGCACCAGAATCCTTCAACGAAACTGTCAGTCCGGAAGCTGCACCAAAAACGCCGCCGGCAGTACGTGTGACCATCGCAATGAAGTGGGCTATCTTCATGAATTTCCCAGCACGCTGCCGATACTACCCTGCCAGCCCCAACGCCGGCTCAGTTATGCAGCAAAAAGCAACCAGCAGAAAAATACTGAGACCAACTTATCGCGCACAATATGGATACGTATACGTACTTATGTGCAAGATATCAAGTAAATAGGGGAAGATTCGAGCCGGAATTGGTGCGATCTGGTTAATTACGGGAGCAGTCGACCGGCATGCGGAGTGCCAGTTCTAACCAGCTCTGCATCGCCAGATCGTATCCTCCATTTTTGGTGTAATATTTTGTTCACCTTTAATGACTGCCGCTCGGACAATCATTCATGGTGATCGTACGTCGGGAGGTTTGCATCGGTAGCCTGATGCTATGGCAAGTGTATACGCCAGAGCTGCACCTGACCGGCAGCCAACGCAGACCGATAGGCCCCAACTAGGCAGGCGAACATCGGTGTTCTCTAGATGGCTCACGGACCCATCTGGAGGAGTTTCAAACCGCCGTTCGTGGGGCAGGGCCAGCTTGGTGGGGTCAAAACATAGGGCTAAGCGGCGGCTACAGGCCTCTCTCCCTCGAGAACTTTCTGGTAGTACACGATCATGTCCTGAGCGATCTGGGGCCAAAGAAAGCGGGTGGAGTACGCCTTCACCTTTTCGCTCAGTTCAGTGAGCTGGTTGTCCGGGAGTTGGAGCACTCCACTGGTGACCGCTGCCACGTCAGATAGATCCGTGGAAATCCGTCTTGCGACGCCGGCTGCAAAAAGCTCAGGCAAGTTGCAGTAGTCCGTTATGATCGGTACACACCCAAACTGCAACGCTTCAAGTACCGCCATAGGCAGCCCCTCGCTGAGGGAGGGCAGCAGAAGCGCTTTAGCCGAGCGAAATGCCTGGTGCTTTTCGGGTCCATAAAGCGATCCGATAAACTTGAGGTTCTGGTGACGCTGCGCCAGCGATCTGACGTTTGCTTCGTACTCAGGGTCTCCCCAGCCCGCCACCGTGAGGACTTCGTTCTGCAGGGCGCTCGAGGCAGCCCACGTTGTCATCAGCTCGAGCACCTGTTTCTTGGGGTGCAGTCGGCCTAGGTACAATGCCCCTGAGCGTTGAGGGCCAGCCGCTGAATCCACAAAGGTGATGCCGTTTGGAAGTATTAGCGAGCTGCGCTCCTGCCGACCGAGAAAGCTTCGGCAGGCGTCCAGCTCGGCAATATTTAGGGCGTGTAGGTTGGTTCGCCCTACCAGGTGGCGCTCAAACAGCGCCGCGTGGATAGACTTAAGCACCCGCCGCCGTTTCAAAATCCAAGGGTCGACCATACCATGTGGCGATACAACGACAGGTATCCCCTTGAGGCCGGCTATGCGGCCATAGACTGAGACAGCATTCCATGCACCGTGAACATGCACCACATCAGCCTTACTGCTGAGCATCGCGTTCACGCCAGCCCAGGCCAGGCCGTAGTTGCCTGCCTGATAGGTTGCAAGATCGAGGCCATTCCACATGTGGCGGTCAGCCTCATGGAATTGGTCGGCCGGGCCTATGACACGAACGCGAACGCCAGCACTCGATAGCGACTTAGCAAGCCCAGATACAGAATAGTATAGCCCGCCGGCAGATCGCGTAACGGACCCAACTACAAAATCAATGTCCATTTAGTTTTCCGCTCCAGTCGCGACATCGTTAACATCATTAATAAAACGAGATTTACGTCTCATGTAGAGAGTCGATAGTGTTGGTATAAGGCTGTAGACCAAAATAATAAGGTAGAAATAGCGCAGGCTATTGCGAATAGGATACTGAGAGGCAAACACCCAGCCAACAATAAAGAGTCCGCTCATGAAGATTGTCCACACCCCGCCGTATTTTGAAGATCTGGCAGCGAGATATGCCGCGAGAACAAGAACGAACCAAAAGGCGCAGAAGTAGACGGGGCCGAAAAGCCATGCTTCCCCGAAGGAGTTGAAGGGGACAAAGGCCAGGATCCGCTGCTCGGACGTCAGCTTTTCCGCCTGAAAGCCATCAATTGCGTCGACCGTAGGGAGGAAGGATAGCACCTTGTACAGTTCGGTGTACTTATCTGGACTGCCTGATCGGGCCACGGCTGCGGTAACGAACGGCCATGCGGCCACATTGTAGGCTACGTCGAGCAGCAGATCGGTTGTCTCAAACGACTTGCCTGCGTACTCCGCGAGGTATTGGAGGCCAAGGGTGTTGTGGCTGCGCGCTTCCAGCGAATAGCCAACCGAAAAGATGGTGAGGGCGATTGCGCAGAGCGTCAGGACCTTGCGCCTCAAGAGCATGGCGCTGATTGCGGCGATAGCGAAATATATGGCCGTGATCCGACTCGCTTCAGAAAAGCCCACTACGATCGCCGTTAGGATTGCTGGAAGGGCTGCCAAGAAGAACGCATTCCGACCAACCAGCAGGTGGGTCAGGGCAATGGGAATGAGTACCACAGTTGATAGTCGCAGCATGCTGCCGACGATTCTGCTTGCGTTGGCCGCCTCACCCTCGCCGCCTTTGATCGACCCGTAGCCGGTATAGGATATCAGCTGATCTATTCCAACCACGGCGACGGTATAGAAACTAAGGGCAGTACAGAAGAAAACAAACAGATACAAAAGCCACTTAGGCAACGACACAATGCCGGTTGGGTCGAATGAAATTGTTGTTGGTCTGGAAGCGGCCAAGACAACGATCAAGCTCATTGCAAAACTTACGCCTTCCGCCGAAAACGGGCTATCGCTGAGCTGCACGAAATTACGTAGAGCACCCATCATGTTGGATGGGCCTCCCTCACTAAGAGCAGAGTAATAGAGCCACCCCGCGACTGCTGTCAGAAACGCGAGTCCGCGTCCCAGCGGGCTAGATCTGGAAGGTGCGACTGCTATCAAGGCGGACAGCATAGTTATAAGCAAATAGTAGATCATGACGAGTGACCAGTTGCTTCGCCAGTCCTGACGCCTGGAGACGTCCAGCGGACAGCGCTCATCGATCCGGCCCCTCGACGCGTTTCAAGACGAGCAAGCATATCGCCGTCGCGACAACGCTGACAATCACATCCGCGAGCATAAACACTGCCAGCGCCGGCACGAGGCCAACGCAGGCGTTGACCGCCGCCGCACAGGCCGTCGCCACCGTCATGGCCAGGGCGGCGGTATGGAACCGCCTTATCGCCTGCAGGCCCTGTACGGCCGCCGCCGCTACCGCTCCGGCCACTACAGTCGGCGCCATGATCGCAGCGCTCATCGCCGCCGCAGCCTGGGTTCCCGTCAGCCACCCCTGCAGGATCAGCCCACCGGCAATCATGATGAGCGTACCGCCAATTCCAACCCAGGTCCCCACCCGTTGTGACGAGAACGTCTCGCGGACGAGGCTGCCCTTCGTGGACGTCAGCCGGACCACCAGATCAGGAAACTCGATGCGTCGCAGAAACGCAATCAGTTGCGCAAAGGCCGTGGCGATCTGCTTGGAATACAAGAACAGCGCCGTGCCATGCGTCCCGAGGAACAGGGTCGCCAGCAGCAACTGAAACCTGAAATACAACTGCCCGGGAAGCATGGTGAAAAACGCGCCCGCGCCATCCCGTGCCGCGCCGAGCACGCCCGCCCGGTTGGGCTTCACCCATCGCACCCGGTGCCCGGCCATCCCAACCGCGACCAGCTGCGCCACAACCGAGATCGCGTAGCCGAGCGTCAGCGCCCCGCCAAGCAGCGCCCCGCCATCCGCGCGGCCAAGGTTCATCGCAATTGCGAGGCTGCCCGCCGAAAGCACATAGGGCAGGGCGCCCACCACGCCCGCGACCCCACTCATCCGCAGCCCATCGAGAATACCAGCCGCATTGAACGGCCAGATCGCCGCAACCGGCAGCGCCCAGATGACATAGCTGCGCGCAAACGCGTCATCCGAGCTCACGAGGAAGATCGCCGCCCCCACCACCGCCACCAGACCCGCGCACAGGCGCACGACAGTCGCCCGCCCGTATGCCGTCCAGATCACCTCGTCTCGATCACCTGCAACCGCCGCAGCCGTTTCCCGCGCCAGGATTGTCTGCACGCCGAAATCGATCAGCAGCACCGCCAGGATCGCAAACGAGAACAGCGTGCCGAACGTCGCCAGCAGCTCGAGATGGCCGTACGAAACCAACAGCGTCTGGACGAGAAAGATCGCACCTTGCCCAGCCCCAAAACTGCCGATCAGCAGGCCGAGATTCACCAGCTTGCGCGCGCGCGTCTGGCTCGGGGGCACCGTGCCGGACACGGTCACCTCTGATGCCACCTCCCGCTCCATCAGCTATCCCCTCGCGAGGTGCCGACAACGATCGAAGGACCCGAACGGGCGAGCAGGCCGACCCCGCTCATAATCCGTTCATTCCAGTGGTACTTTTGTGGCAACGGCAGCATATGGCAGCGTCGGCGAGCGCAACGCTGCCTCCATCCGGCCCAGCACCTTGTCCTTCGCCCACCAATCCTCAGCCCGCGCTCGCGCCGCCCGCGCGGCTTCGGCCCACGCTGACTGATCGTCGATCAGCCGCTCGATGCCGTCTGCGAACGCGTCCGCATCGCCGGGCGTAACCACCATGCCGCACCCCTCGACCTCGCGCGCCAACCCGGTACCCGCGGCTGCAGTGGCCACCACGGGCCGGCCAGAGGCCAGCATGTTCGTCAGCTTGCTGGGCAGCACCAGGTCCGCCGCGCCCGCCATCTGGGGCAGAAGGTGGATCGTGGCGAGGCCCATCAGCTCGTTCAGCCGCTCCTTGGGCTGCAGGTCGTGGAACTTGATATTGCTCAGTCCCGCCGCCAAATCCTCCAGCCGCTGCCGGTTTGGGCCTTCGCCGCACACCACAAAAGTCAAGTCTTTCCGGTGCCTTAGCTTCCGCGCCGCATCCAGAACGATCTCGATGCCCTGCTTGTTCGCAATGTTGCCGGAATAGAGCGCCACCTGCTCGGTCGCGATCTTCCACTCCGCCCGATAGGGCGATGGTACCGACATCGGACGGATCGCGTCGACATCAGCCCAGTTGCGGAATTCCACCACCTTGTCGCTCGGTACGCCCTTGTCGATCAGCCGCCGGCACATCTCAGGCGAAATCGCGCTCACCCGATCAAAGCTCCTCAGCACCGCCGCCTCAAACTTCAACGCGACTTTCGCCAGACTTCCACCGTCTTTCAGCAGCTTAGTCGCGAACGATGCCTCGACTTCGAAGTCCTGTATATGCAGCCAGCTCCTGGCGCCGGCGACGAACGTCGCGGCTCTTGCCACCGGTGCCGCAATCAGCGACGGGGCTACGGTCATCACCACATCCGGCCGCCAGAACAGGGCATTCCATAGCGCCGGCAGAAGGGCTGCCGCGGCGAAACTAACGTGATGTGTCAGGCGCTTACGTCCCGTTGGCACCGCCGGAATGTAGTGCGGCACGCGCGTCACCGACACGCCATTCTCGTCCGTCTGCGTCAGGCTCCAGGCGTTGTGCCCATCCATAATCCGCCAAGCCGGATAATAGGGCTGCCCCGCCACCACCCGAACTTCGTGCCCCTTGGCCGCTAAAGCCTCGGCCATGCCGGTCGTATAGACGGCAATGCCGACCCGTTCAGGTGCATAGTTGAGACCGACGATAAGGACCCTCATGCCGCTTTCCCCTTCGCGTCATGCTCAAGGAACCACCTGTAAGTCTCTGCAATTCCGTCTGCTAGCGCCACGCGCGGTGCCCAGCCCATGCCCCTCAGCTTGTCTGCGCTCATCAGTTTCCGCGGGGTGCCATCTGGCTTGCTGAGGTCGTGTACGATTTCGCCCCGAAACCCCACCGTCTCGCACACCAGTTGCGTTAACTCGAGGATGCTGAGGTCATTGCCTGATCCGACGTTAACATGTTGTGCCGCCGAGTAATTCTGCAGCAGGAACACCAACGCGTCGGCGCAGTCATCCACATGCAGAAACTCCCGACGCGGCGTCCCCGTGCCCCACATGGTCAGCGTCGCTTCGTTGCGCATCTTGGCCTCATGCGCCTTGCGGATAAGTGCCGGCATGACATGGCTCGACTTGAGGTCGAAATTGTCGCCCGGGCCATAAAGGTTTGTCGGCATTGCAGAAATGTAGTCGCGCCCATGCTGCCGACGATACGCCTCGGCGAGCTTGATACCTGCGATCTTGGCGACCGCGTACCACTCGTTCGTCGGCTCCAGCGGGCCTGTCAGCAGGGAATCCTCCGCAATCGGCTGCTCCGCCAACCGCGGGTAGATGCAGCTCGATCCCAGGAACAGCAGGCGCCCCACATCGTTGGCATGCGCCGCTCCGAACACATTGGTTTCAATCACCAAATTGTCGAACAGAAAGTCTGCGGGGTAGGTGTCGTTCGCAACAATGCCGCCAACCTTGGCCGCTGCCAGCACGATCGCATCGGGTCGCGCGTCCTTGACGAACCGCTCCACATCGACCTGCCGCGTCAGGTCAACCTCGGCACGCGTCGTCGTCAGCAATGTACACCCTTCGCCAGCAAGTCGGCGCAGCACGGCGCTGCCCACCATTCCGGTGTGGCCAGCGATCCAGATGCGCTTGCCGGGCAGGGCGTACATCACACCTCCTTCAGAACGGACGCCGTCATCATCAGCTTGAGGTCTTCGCTCACCATTTCGCGGGCGATTTCCCGAGCCGATTTCTCGTGTCGCCAGCCGAGCTTGGTGTGTGCCTTCGTCGGGTCGCCGATCAGGAGATCCACCTCCGTTGGCCGGAAGTAGCGCTTATCAACCTCAACGAGGCACTGCCCCGTGCGCTGATCGTAGCCCTTTTCGTCAACCCCGGAGCCGCGCCATTCAAGCGTTACGCCAACATCAGAGAATGCCCACTCGACGAACGAGCGAACCGGCGTCGTCTCGCCGGTCGCGAGCACGAAGTCTTCTGGCTGATCCTGCTGCAGCATCATCCACATGCCGCGCACATATTCCTCGGCGTGGCCCCAGTCGCGCCGTGCGTCCAGGTTACCCAGAAACAGCTTATCCTGCTTGCCCAGGCGGATAGCCGCCGCGGCCCGTGTGATCTTACGAGTGACGAAAGTCTCGCCCCGCAACGGGCTCTCGTGATTGAAAAGGATGCCGTTGCAGCAATACATCCCATAGGCCTCGCGGTAGTTCACCACAATCCAGTAGGCGTAGAGTTTGGCGGCAGCATATGGCGAGCGTGGGTAGAAGGGGGTCGTCTCCTTCTGTGGGACTTCCTGCACCAACCCGTAAAGCTCCGAAGTCGATGCCTGGTAGAAGCGGGTTTTTTGCTCGAGCTTCAGGATCCTCATCGCTTCGAGCAGCCGCAAAGTACCGATAGCGTCGGCGTTGGCGGTATACTCGGGCGTCTCGAAGCTGACCTGCACGTGGCTCTGCGCGGCAAGGTTGTAGATTTCGTCCGGCTGCACTTCCTGCACGATGCGGATCAGGTTAGTTGCGTCGGTCATATCGCCGTGGTGAAGCACCAATCTCGGATCCGGCTCGTGAGGATCCTGATAAATGTCCTCAATACGCCCGGTGTTAAACGACGAGGACCTGCGCTTTATGCCATGAACCTCGTAGCCCTTCCCGAGAAGAAGCCGCGCCAAATACGCCCCGTCTTGCCCGGTGATACCGGTAACGAGTGCAACTTTTCTATCCACGGATACCCTCTACTCAAGTACTACGGTTAGGATTGGCAATACCTGCGCAAACCTTACAGGCCAGACCCGCTGACGAATTCGCGTTGTAGTGTCTGGATGATGATCTTGATGTCGAGAGCCACCGAGAAATTTTGGATATAGGCGCAGTCGTGATCGATCCGCGCCTTGGCGCTGGCAGCCTGGTCGGTGGGGCCGCGGAGGCCATTGGCCTGCGCCCAGCCCGACAGTCCCGGCTTCATCAGTAGCCTGTAATCGTAGTAGGGGACTAACTCGTGGTAGTCGCGCCCGACTGCCAGCATGCCGTATACCATCGGCCGCGGGCCAATGATGGACATGTCGCCCTTTACGATGTTCCACAATTGCGGCAACTCATCAATGCTCGTAGCCCGCAGGAAACGACCGACCGAGGTCACGCGCGGATCACCGGCGGTCGTTTGCTTGATGCCCGACAGGTCGCAGGAATCCTGTCGCATTGTTCTGAATTTTAGAAGCTCAAACGGCTCTCCGTTGAGCCCAGGGCGAGTCTGCCGAAACAGCACCCCGCCCTTGCTTGTCAGCTTGATCAGAAGTCCCACGATCAGGAGCAGGGGGGACAGCGCCACCAGCGCGCCCCCGGCCAGCACTACGTCCATAACGCGCTTCAATGCCAGCTGCGTTGACCGCTTCCGCGTTTCCACCGGCGCGGCCGGCTGTCCTCCGATGAACGTCAGTGAGAGGCCGCTTTGATCGCGCTCGACATAATAACCAGCACCGTCACGCCGGTATATCTCATGATCTGTCGTCAAATACGCACTTACGCCTAGGTGGCGATTGGTACGAAATTGGTCGTCAAAGCCATCCACTGCATCAGTCATGTCACGGACCTCGATTTAGTCAGCGGAATTCGGATCACTTATCGAGCGCCATCTGGCACCTAAAGCTAACAATTGAATAACGAGCGCAGTTTTGTGTCCTTGGCAAGTCCCGTAGTGTGAACAACATGCGACGCAAAAGCCGGTCCGCGTCGTCTCCGCGTGCTTCGGCAGCAGCTGTTTTGCGCATGTTGGGGCGCCGGCGCGACGAGGAGGTTCGGGTGGCAGGTAAGGTTCGTTTAATAGTTAACCTTCGCAAAACCAACGCTTTGTGGGGCCCGTCTGTGGGCTTGCACCCACCCTTCCTCGAGCGGGCCGAGCGCAGCGCTGGCACCTGAGGGGGGCCGCATCGACCGCTGACTGGCGCCATCTCCTTAACCGAGACCTGTGATTTTCGCAGCCCTGCCATGCCGATGTGCAGGGCCTTGCATCGGGCGGCAAAGACCCATGTGCGTGGAGCACGTGCAGCGCGACATCGGCGTTGCATGGTTCGTCAGGGACTTACGTCCGCCCGTCAGCGGTGCGTGGTCGCCAATCATGCGTTTCAGCTTGAGTCCCCATTATGAGGGTAAAGTGGTATTGGCGAAATTTCTCTCTCCGGGTTAACCGTGGTGCGCCCGATGCAATCGATTGAATTGTGTTTGCTTTTTTGTTTTCGGGATGACCTTCCGCCTGGGAAGAGGGATCGGGTGGCACCGTTGGTAGGCTCGGAACTGTTCGTGCCAGGCAGCCATTCCATGAGGGCAACGTCCTCATGCACGCAGGATACTTTTACCTACGGCGTCGAACCAGCTAACTACCTTACGGGCACCTTTGAACCCTGTGAATAGCCGCCCGGTTCACCAGAAGAAGAGTTTCCAATGAAGATCGCCGTATTTGGTACTGGGTACGTCGGACTGGTAACGGGCGCCTGCCTCGCAGAGGCGGGAAATGTCGTTACTTGCGTCGATATCGATGCGGCCAAGATCGCGCGGCTTCATGCCGGTGAAGTGCCCATTTACGAGCCCGGTCTCGAGTCGATCGTCGCCGCCAACCGTGCCGCTGGTCGCCTCCTGTTCACGACCGATATTGCCCATGGCGTCAATTCAGGCGACATCCTGTTCGTTGCCGTCGGTACCCCGCCGGATGAAAATGGGTCGGCGGACCTGCAATATGTCTTGTCGGTAGCCCGGAGCATCGGTCGCTCCATGACCGGTTTCAAGGTCATTGCCGACAAGTCGACCGTGCCCGTTGGCACAGGCGACAAGGTGGCAGCGGCGATCACCGAGGAGTTGGTGGCGCGCGGTTTTTCCGCCAATCCGGTGGAGCGCAAGGCACGCGGCGAGCCGGACTTTTCCGTTGTTTCCAACCCTGAGTTCCTCAAGGAAGGCGCGGCAGTCGCCGATTTTACGCGCGCTGATCGCATCATCATTGGCGTCGATGGAACCGAGGCTGGCAGCAGGGCTCTTCGTCTGATGAAGGCACTCTACGCCCCGCTCACGCTCAATCACGATCGCACTCTGGTCATGGATGTAAGATCGGCCGAGTTCACCAAATACGCAGCTAACGCCATGCTCGCCACGCGCATCTCGTTCATGAACGAGTTGGCCAACCTGGCTGAGGATATCGGTGCCGATATCGAACTCGTTCGCCGTGGTATCGGGTCAGATCCGCGCATCGGCTACAGTTTTCTTTATGCCGGAACAGGTTACGGCGGCAGTTGCTTCCCCAAGGACGTACAGGCCCTGCAGAAGACGGGCGAAGAGTACGGCCACAACCTGAGGGTCCTGGCAGCGGTTGAGGCAGTCAACTCCACCCAGAAGCAGGTGCTCGGCACCAAGATCCGCGCGCGATTTGGCGACGATCTGTCCGGCATGACCTTCGCCGTCTGGGGCCTGGCGTTCAAGCCAAACACCGACGACATGCGGGATGCCCCGAGCCGGGTTTTGATCACCGACCTGGTGCGGCGAGGTGCTCGGATTCGTGCCTTTGATCCAGTTGCAATGCACGAAGCAAAACGTGTCCTAACGCTCGATCTTGCCGCGACCCCTGGGGGACTCGAGCAGGTCGACTTCGTGCCAAACGCCGATGCTGCGCTCGAAGGCGCGGACGCTCTCGTGATCGTAACCGAATGGAAGATATTCCGCACGCCCGACTTCGAGACGCTCTGGCGCGCACTCTCAAAGAAGATCATCTTTGACGGGCGTAACCTCTTCGACCCTCAACTGGTTGAGGACGCCGGGCTGGCTTACCTCCCGATCGGTCGCCGCCAGGTGGAGCTCAGCTAGCCCTTCACAGCTCCCGCCGTCATGCCGGCCACGATTTGCCGGTTGAAGAAGAGATAGACCAGCAACGGTGGGATGGTGATCAGCAGGATGTTCATGAAGAGCAGGTGCAGCGACGTATTGAACTGCCCCTGGAAATTGAACAGCGTCAGCTGCACCGTGACGTTCTGCTTGCCCGGCAGGTAGTAGAGCGGGTTGGTGAAGTCGTTGAAGATGGCCACCGACTGCACCACGATCACTGTCACCACCACGGGCTTCAGCAGCGGCAGCACGACCTGGAAGAAAAGCCGGATCGGCCCCGCTCCATCAATGATCGCGGCTTCGTCGAGCTCGCGCGGAATAGTCGAGATAAAGGCGCGGAACAGCAGGATCGTGAAGCTCAGACCGTAGGCGACCTCGATCAAGATCATTCCGTGCAAGGTCTTGAACAGATTGACTGATTGCAGCACCCAGATCGTCGGAACCACCGCCGGCGGTATGATCAGCCCGGCCAGAATGAGGAAATTGACAATCGGCGTCCATCGGGACAGACGGCGCTGCAGCACAAAGCCGACCATTGCGCCGAGCACGACCAGCAGCGTTACGCTCGCGACAGTCAGGATGATCGAGTTGATGAACGCCGTCACCAGTTGATAATCCTGCGTTTTCAGCACTTCGACGAAATTGTCCCACAGGTGCCAACTGGTCGGCCAGTCGAACGAGCGCGTTGCCGCCTGCCGGCGGTCCTTGACCGCAGTCAGGATGATGAAGGCGAACGGCACGAGGAATACGACCACCGAGGCCGCGATGGCGATGCCGCCATAGATATAGCGCTGGACGTGCCTCACCGGTCGACCTCCCTGCTGTTGAGGAACATGGAGAGCGGCACGATGATGAGCGCCACCATCGCGAACAGCACCACGTTGCCGGCGGTCGAAAGCCCGTAGAACCCGGCCTGGTATTGCTTGTAGATTACCGAGGCAATGACGTCAGAGGTGAAGCCCGGCCCGCCCTTGGTCATCGACCAGATCATGTCGAACGACCGCAAGCCGCCGATGAAGCTGAGGATGATCACAGTCGCCGTCGCAGGTTGTACCAACGGCATCGTCACGGTCCAGAAGCGCTGCCACGCGGTGGCGCCGTCGATGCGCGCCGCCTCATAATATTCGAGCGGAATGGAGACGATGCCTGCGATATAGATGACGGTTGCAAGCCCCACGCCCTTCCACACGTCAACGAGCGCGACGGAGTAGAGGGCAAACCGCGGATCGGTCAGCCAACCCGGCCCCTTGATGCCGATCGCCGCCAGAGACTCGTTGATGAGACCCTGGGTGGGGTGCATCATCGCGGTGAACGTGATGCCGACGCCGACCGTGGAGACCAGCACCGGGAAGAACACCACGGCGCGAAGGTAACCGCGCCCGAAGATGTCGGAGGTTAGAAGCAGCGCCAGCAGCATTCCGAGCACGACCTTGGAGGCGGAGGTGACGACCCCGTAGATCAGCGTGTTGACGAGCCCCTGGAACAGAAACGGCTCGCGGAAGAACTGGACGAAGTTATCGAGGCCAATAAAGTCGGCCTTCTGCAGGCTCCATCGGGTCAGGCTGAAAAACAGCGACGCAAAGGTTGGCAGCATGAACAGCAAGGCAAATATCGCGGCCGCCGGGACGTAGAACCAGCTCGGGTATAGCCCGGCTGTGCGCGACCTGCGTCGTGGCTTGGTGACGGGCATTGAGCCCTCGGCAACCGCAACAGCCATACCCGTCCTCCTCAGGATTTGGCGTCCGACCCTTCGGCCGGACGCCCAGTCTCACACGCAGTTAGGTCGATTACCAGCCGGGCAGGCCAAGCTGCTGGGCCTGCTTCTTGACGTCTTCGTCGTAAAGCGCGGCGCCATCGGCGGCAGAGCGGATGCCTGAACCAACTTCAACCGTGATCTGCTCGAGCGCAGGGCCCTTTATCGGGGAGAGGAACTCAAGAGCCGGGGCCGAATGGCCGCCGTCCTGGAAGTAGGGCAGCAGGTCGGACACCACCGGCGGCACGTCAGTTGGTAGCGTGCAACCCTTCACCAGGTATGGGCCGGTCGCGCCGGCCGACTGGGTCTGGATATCGCAGCCTTCGACGCTGGCGACGAACGCGATGAATTCCTTGGCCTCTGCTTCGTGCTTGGTGGTCTTCGGGATGTAGAGGCCTGCTGGCATCCAGGTGGTGAGGCCATTGTTGGCGGCATCATCCCCGGGGATTGCGAAGAAGCCGACGTCGTTGACGTGCTCTGGCGCCAGTTCCTTGATGTTGGCGACTGCGAACGACAGCATCGGATAGTGCGCACCTTCACCGGTAGCGACCTTGGTCACGCCGTCTTCGAAGGTGGCCGCGGCGAAGTCTTCGTTGAGATATCCGGCCTTGAACACTTCCTCCTGGCGCTCGAAACCCTTCATCGCGGCGGGCGTCGAGGCGTACTTGGCCTTTCCGGCCGTATAGTCTGTGGCAAAGTTCGGGTCCGAGGCCAGCACGTTGTAGAAGTCGCCGAGGACGAACAGCTGGCTGGTCCAGGTGGCGCCGAAGGTCTGGATCACCGCGGTCTTGCCGGCCGTCTTGATCTTGTCATTGTTGGCCTCGAACTCCGCCCAGGACTTGGGTACGGAAAGCCCGAGTTCCTTGTAGATGGGGATGTTGTAGAGAATGCCGCCGCCCATGGCGGTGCCGATCGGCGCGCCGTAGACCTTGCCGTCGGTGCCGGTAACAACGGTCTTGAAGCTGTCGATCACGTTGGCTTGGAACGCTTCGCCGCTGAGGTCGACGAGGTTCTGCGTCGGGTTCATCGCCTGGAACAGCGAGCCTGAGTTATAGAGGAAAACGTCGCTCATCTCGCCAGTGGCGAGGCGCGTCTTGATGATGTTGTCGCCGTCACCGCCGCCCGGGCGGCTCTCGGTCTCTACATCGATATCGGGGTGCTTGGCCTCAAAGGCCGTGGCCAGGGCTTCTGCCATGGCGACGGTCGAGGGGGCATTGTCGAACAGGAAGGTCAGCTTGACCTTGTCCTGTGCGAGCGCAGAGCCCGCGACGGTAGACAGCAGGATTGCGAGCGCGACGCGCGTCGCCTTTCGCTTCAACATAGTTAGTCCTCCCCTGGCGGCCCCTGGGTTTGCAGTGGGCCTGTTGCGTTTGCCGTCGAGCTAATTGGGCTCTCAGGACCTGCTGATCCGGAAGGTCACCTTGTGTGACCCCGGCGCGAGCGGGCTGCGCGTTTTCTCTGCGTTTTCGGATTGGGCCAGCGGCGCGCCGTCGACTGTCGCTTCGCGGTAAGTCTTTGCGAGCACTAGCGTTCCGGTCGCACCGGCCGGCACGACGAGATCGTAGGTCACCTTGTCACCAGCGACGCTCCAACCGGCCTCGATACGCCCGGTTGCTGCATCATGGCTGGCGGCCACCGGCGACAATGCTGGCAGGATGACGGGCTCGTAGATCACGTGCTTGAACCCGGGGTTCTCCACATCCGGTTTGAAGCCGGCGACGGCTTCGAACAGCCATTGGCACACGGCGCCATAGGCGTAGTGGTTATACGAATTCATCTGCGGATCGAACGCCACGCCGTCCTCGTTGAGGGCGTTCCAGCGCTCCCAGATCGTGGTGGCGCCCATCTTCACTTGGAACAGCCAGCCGGGTAGTCCCTCCTGCAGGAACACAGCCCCTGCAAGGTCCGGTTCACCGACCTTTACCAGCGCGGGCAGTAGCGCGGGGGTGCCGATAAAGCCGGTGCCGATCCGGCCATGGGCCCGTGCCACCGTCTCGAGGAAATAGCCCTTGGCGGCGGCGATATGCTCAGCGGGGATCAGGTCCCAGAGGAACGCCAAAGCGTATGAGGTTTGATCGTTGTAACCGATGCGCCCAGCAGCGGTGATGAACTCACGCTGGAAGGCGGCCTTCACCGCTGCGGCCCGTTCCTGCAGGCGCTTCACTTGAGCAGCGTTGCCGATGACTTCGGCAGCCTTGGCCGTCAGCACCGTTGAAATGTAGAGGTAGATTGTTGCAGCTGCATCGTCCCCGATAGTCGGGTAGGGCTTGGCAAAGTCACCTTGCGGCTGCAGCCAATCGCCGAACGTGAAGCCGCGCCCACCCCAGCCTGACGGCGGGTGCACGATTGGCCCGTTGCTGATCGACCAGACGAAGTCGTTCCACTTGACCATCGCGGGCAGGGCTTCCGCCAGGATCTCGCGGTCACCGTAGTGCTCGTATAGCGCCATCGGGATCACGCAAATCGCGTCGCCCCAGCCTGTCGAGCCATAGAACCCAGGAATGATGTCTTCGTGGTTGCGCGTGGGGTCGGGGATGACATGCGGAATGGCGCCATCGGGACGCTGGTCTGCGATCATGTCCCGCACATACTTGCGCAGCATGCCCTGGCTCTCGTGCAAGTAGCAGGCAGTCGCCGCAAACACTTGCGCGTCCCCGGTCCAGCCCAGCCGCTCATCGCGCTGCGGGCAGTCTGTGGGTACCTCGATGAAGTTCGAACGCTGGCTCCAGATGGTGTTCTGCACAAGCCGGTTGACCAGCGGGTTCGCTGAAGTGAATGCGGCGGTCGGGGTGATCGCCGAGCTGATCGGGAGCATCTCGATCTTTGTGATGCGAGCCTTCCCGGTGATCGCGGCCCGCACGTACCGGAACCCGAAAAAGCTGAAGGTCGGGCGATAGGATTCCGGCCCGCCGCCCTTGAGCACATACTCTACGCGGGCTTCTGCGGACCTCATGCTGGCCCGGTCGAACTGCCCCAGATGATCGAGCAACTCTGCATGTTCGATCAGAAGCGATGCACCCGCCTCGCCCTCGACGGTGAAGGCGACATAGCCGCCGGCGTTCTGCCCGAAGTCATAGACCATGCGCCCTTCAGCATCGGCGAAGGACGCCGCCACCGGCAGACTGGTGAGCTCACGCACCCCGTTAACTTCGTGTGCAATCAATGTCGACTTGTCGAACGCGGCGAGCACCGACGTGCCGCCCATCACGGCGCCGGTTTCAGCGCGCGCATCATACCGCTCACCAAAGTAGATGCCTGACCTCATGATGGGGGTGAGGCCGCTCTGCCACGTGCTGTCGGTCGCGAGGAGCACATCGCCGGCCGCGTTGCGCAGTTCCGCAATGGCGCCGATCTTGTCGCCCCAGGTGTTCAGGATTTCCTGACGCGGCCACATCATCCGCGACCGGTACCAGCCATCACCGAGCCAGATATCAATGGTGTTTTCGCCGTCGCGGAGCAGCGCGGTCACATTGTAGGTCTGGTAACTCAACCTGTCCCAGTAGCTCGTCCAGCCCGGCGTCAGCAGGTCGTTGCCCACCCGTTGGCCGTTGATGAAAGCTCGATAGAGCCCGAGTGCGCTGATCCGGAGGGTCTTGGGACCAGCGCCAGAGGAAACCGTGAAGCTTTTGCGGACAAACGGTGACTGCCCGCCAACGCCGGGATCAGTCGTAGGGTGGATCATTTCCGCTGTAAACGGAACCTGCTGCACACCCTGGGTGAGGGCGTGCGGCGCCAGCCGCTCGTTCATCGATTTCCTCCAGGAGACCTTGATGGCCTCTCAATGTGTATCGTTCTATGTATATCGTTCTACAAAGACCGCCGCCCGTCAATCCCCATCTTGCGATGCGTCGACGAAGGGCAGGTGGCCTGCTAGAGACGGAACAGGAGCGAGGAAAAATGGCGCCAAGACCCAAGAGCGAAAGGGTGACAATCAAGACGGTTGCCGAAGATGCTGGCGTCTCCGTGGCGGCGGTGTCGAAGGTATTGCGCGATGCGTATGGGGTCAGCGAATCGTTACGTAGCCGGGTCAGGGACTCGATGCGCAAACTCGACTACCGCCCTCATGCGGCGGCCCGTGGGATGCGGGGGCAGACCTACACACTTGGTGTGCATTTGCCCGACATTCACAATCCGTTTTTCTCTGACATCATGTCCGGGATGAACACGGCGCTTGAACGGACGCAGTATCAAACGCTCGTTGGGATCAGTCAGTCCAGCGTGACCACGCAACAGGCACTGATGGACGCAATGATTGATCGCCAGATGGATGGGATCATCTTCATTGGACCACGTATGCCGCTCGATATGCTTGAATCGGTTGCCAACCAAATTCCCATGGTGCTGATCGCACATCACGCCAATATCGATGCCTATGACACTGTGAACAATGACGATTTTCTAGGCGGTACCCTCGCTGTGCAACACTTGGTGCATGCTGGGTATAGCAACATCGCCATGGTCAGCCTCGCTGTACCTAACCATGACGATACTCAAGTGACGGTGCGCCGCGAAAACGGCTATCGGCAAGTGATGGATGAGGCAGGCTTGCGGCACTACACCAAGGTAGTTCTGGCTGAGCAGACGCCACGCGAAATTCAGGCGGCCGTGCGCCAACTCTTGCGCAGCCGCGGTGCGCCGGAGGCGATTTTTTGCTGGACCGACTTTATCGCACTTGAAGTGCTGAGCGTGGCCAAGGAACTTGGCCTGTCAGTTCCCGGCGACCTGGCGGTAGTCGGATACGACAACACCTCGTACTGTGACCTCGCCCAGAACGCCCTCACCAGCATCGACCAATCGGGCCAGGTGCTTGGCCTGCAAGCGGCGCGCCTCCTGATCGAGCGCATCAAAGGCCGAACCGAGGCTGAGCACTATGTTGTCACGCCCCGCCTCGTCGCCCGCGCCAGTTCGCAGCCTAAGGTTGGCGCAAAGCTGACCTGAACGAAGGCCCCGCGATATGTCCTAGATCTGCGTGGCGAACAGCACCAGCCATTCGGGCATGATCTGCACGAGCCAGGCTTCGATGATGCGGTCCACTCCGGTCAACGCCGCAACGCCGATCACCACCAGCGCCGCACCGAAGATCATCCGTCCGAGACGCGCGCCCTGGCGCGTAGCTAGCCGCGTTTTCTGGGTTACCCGGCCTAGTAGAAAACCGGCAACTAGCAACGAAGTTGCTGCCCCAAGTGCGAAGATCGCCATGGTCAGCATGGCCAGCGCCAGGGTGCCAGACCCTGCGGCCAGCACCAGAGCCGCACCCAAGGTCGGTCCGACGCAGGGCCCCCACACCAGCGCCAGCAGCGCTCCAAGCCCGAACTGCCCAACGAGGCCAGTCGCCGGCATGGCGTTGGACAGCCGGTGACCAAGCGTCACCATTGGCGCAAGCACGCGTTCTCCGACTTCGGCAACGGCGGGCACTGCGATAGCGACGCCAACAATGATCATGGCGATCGAGGAGACGATCCGCAGCGCCAGGTTGTCGCCCAGTTCTGCGCCAAGCGACGCAATGACGCCCCCAGCTATGCCAAAAGTGACAGCCAGTCCCGCCGCTAAGGCCAGCGGTCCCCTGGCGTCCTTCGCCGCCGCTCCGGCCACTACGATCGGCACCAGCGGCAGCACGCAAGGGTTCAGGATTGTCAGAAGGCCGGCAACGAACGCGAGGAGAAGCGCGATCATTGCGGGCTAGTTGACGCTGGCCAGCACGTCCACCACCCATTGCTGGCTGGTGCCCCATGACTTCCGCTCCACCTCAGCGCCGCCCTTGTAGGTGATCAAGGTCGAGCGCGGCACGCCAAGGGCGGCGACAACATCCTTTTGATTGTCGTAATCGACGCGGAAATAGCTCGCTCCATCATAGGCTTTGTCAGTCGAAAGCCTATTGAGGATCGCCTCCTGAGCACGGCACTGAAGGCACCACGGCGCGAACACATGGACAACCACAGGTTTTCCCGTGGTAATCGCCTTGTTGACGACTGCCTGGTCATAGGCCTTGAACTCAAACGCGTTTGCGGCACCAGTGCTCAATAGTGCCAGCGCGGTGGCGGCGGCGATGAGGATCGAACGGCGAGAAATCATTGGAGTGCTCCCTTGGTGTTCTGTTGATTGTACGGCGCCGCTGGCAATCTGGACTTCACGAATGTGCGCGGCCCGCGCACCTCTTGGCGAGCTCGTCACCAGAACGAGGCTTTCCTTGACGCATCAAGCTTATGAGCGCATCCAGCCTTCTCACAAGGAGCACTCTTGATGGCACGCAAGCCGAACTACGATTTCGAGCGCAAGGAACGCGAGCGGATCAAGAACGAAAAAGCCGCCGCTCGCGCAGAAGCAAAGCGCCTAGAAACCGAGCAGTCAGCCCCGACGCCTGACAAGGACTGATCCGTTTCAAGGTGTCATCGCCGGCCGGTTCCGTAGGTCGGCTTTGGCGCCCCCTCATCCTGCAGCTTGCGCCAGCGTTCAAATCGGGCGGGATCGATCGTTCCCGCCTTCACTGCCGCCAGCACGGCGCAGCCCGGCTCGTGCCGGTGCGTGCAGTTGCGGAACTTGCAGTGCGGCGCCAGTTCGGTAATTTCCGCAAACAGCATTTCAAGCCCGAACACGGCGTCGGTCACCTGCAGCGTCCGGATACCCGGCGTATCGATGACCCAGCCGCCGCCCGCAATGCGATGAAGCGAGCGGGACGTCGTCGTGTGCCGCCCTTTGTTGTCGCCTTCCCGCGTGCCGCCAGTCAGTTGGGTTTCCTCAGCGATCAGGCGGTTGACCAGCGTCGACTTTCCAACGCCTGACGATCCTACTACCGCTACCGTCTGGCTGCCGCTGGTCCATTGAATCAGCGGTTCGCTGACCTCGCCATGCTTGGGATCGATGATCAGCACCGGCAGGTCGCGCTGCAGCGCCTCGGCCTCCGCCTTGAACCGCTCCGGGTCGGGGCATGTGTCGGCTTTGGTCAACAGGATCACCGGCGTCGTGCCCGCCTCGTTGGCAAACACCAGGTAGCGCTCGAGCCGGGCAGCGTTGAAGTCCTCGTTGCAAGAGGTGACAATGAACAGATTATCGACATTGGACGCGGCCAGTTGCGGCGCGCGGCTGCCTTCAGAGTTGCGCCGGAGCACCGTCCGCCGCTCGAGTCGGCGCACGACCAGATGGGTCATCGGCTCGGTCAGCACCCAGTCGCCCACGGCATAGTCGCCGGTGTGGGCCTTCGGGGGGAGTGTTAGCAGTCCGTCTTCTTGCCCGATCCCCACAAGCCGCGCCCGATGCACCTCCGAGATGCGGCATGGGATGAGCATAGTCTCGTCGGTCCCGATCTGGTCTGCGAAGAAACTCGACCAGCCCAGATCAGACAGTTCACGCGATTCGACCAAATGCGCACTCACGAACGCGCCGGTGAGATCAGGGATTCGGGGCACCGAACTGGTTCAGTGGCTCTGGGATGGATCACGGCCAAGGTTCCTCGCAACAGCACATTGTGCACGCAGAGACCGGAGCGGTGCCGGGGCCATATTGTCAACGGTGCACCTGACGCACTGAGGTGAAACGCCACTGGACGGCACCCCGTTCCCCCTAGCGGCGTGGAAAGCCGGTAGCCGCATCGTCAGCAATCGACGGTTCCGATTTCGTTGTCGGCAAGTTGTCGACAACGTAAGGATCAGCTAGATCGGAAGGCGAATTTGTTGTCGCATCACGTTCAGGGCAAGTCTCTGATAGCGGTGAATTTCGTGCCACGCCGCTCGGGGCACATCTTGGTTAGAGGGCAGGCAATGCGCTGGGCAAAGACAGTTACCATGGTCGAAGCGCACGCCGAAGGGGAAGTGGGCCGCGTCGTCACCGGCGGGGTGATCGACATCCCGGGCAAGTCGATCGCCGACAAGCTCCGCTACATCAACGAGGTCGATGACAGCCTGCGCCGCTTCCTGGTGTTCGAGCCACGCGGCGCTGCCGCCATGAGCACCAACCTGATCTTTCCGCCCTCACGCGATGACGCCGATATCGCCTTCCTCATCCTGCAGGGTGATAAGGCCCATGCCATGAGCGGCTCCAACTCGATCTGCCTCACCACCGTGTTGCTCGAAACTGGCATGCTGAAAATGGTTGAACCCGAGACCATCGTTCGCATCGAGACCGCCTCGGGCCTCGTCACCGCCCGCGCCCAGTGTCGGGACGGTCGCTGCGAGCGCGTGACGCTGACTATGAACCCGTCCTTCGCCTATGACCTCGATGTTTCACTTGATGTCCCCGGCCTTGGGAAAGTGAAGCTCGACATCGGATATGGCGGCATCTTCTATGCCCTGATTGATGCGGCCCAACTGGGGCTGGAGATCAGGCCGGATATGGCCAAGCGCCTCGTAGAAGCTGGCACGGCGATCCACCGCGCGGTCAATGCGTCGCTTGACATCAGGCATCCAGAGATCGAGGCGATCCGGGGCATCTCCTACACCATGTTCACCGGCCGCAATGCTGCGGGCGAGCTGAAGGGCGCGACCATCCTTCCCCCTGGCCGCATCGACCGTTCACCCTGCGGCACTGGCAATTCTGCGCGCCTCGCCGTGGCCGCAGCGAGGGGAGAGGCGAAGCTGGGAGACCGGTTTACCGCGCGCTCCATCATCGATTCTACTTTCGAGGTCGGCTACTCGGCCGACACCACCGTTGCCGGCCGCGCGGCGGTAGTGCCAACCATTTCGGGCCGCGGCTGGATCCACGGTATCCATCAGATCGGCGTCGATCCCACCGACCCTTATCCGCACGGCTACTCCGTTGCCGACACCTGGGGCGACGCGTTCGATCTGTTGAACTGATGGGCAAGCCACTTCCATCCGGCGCGACGATCGCGGTTGTCGGCGCGGGCATCATCGGTGCCAGCGCCGCCTTCGTCCTCGCCGAGCGCGGCTACAAGGTCACGCTCATCGATCGCGCCGAGCCGGGCCGCTCAGGGCCAAGCTTTGGCAATGCCGGTCATGTCGTCGGCTCGGCCATCCATCCCCTCGCGGAGCCCGGTATCGCGCTGGACGGCCTGCGCATGCTTGCCAACCCCGATGCGCCATTGAAGATTCCTGCCGCCTACCTCGGCAGGATCGCGCCGTGGCTATGGCGTTTCTGGCGCTCTAGCACCGGCTCTGCTTATCAACAGTCCCGCACGGCGCTCACCGCGCTCAACGCCGGAGCGGTCGACGAAACCGAGGCCCTGTTCGCCCGCGCCGGCATGTCCGAAAAACTGAAGCGCGCGCCCGCCCTCTATCTTTACGAGAGCGAAGCCTCCTGGCGTACCTCGCTCTCGGGCTGGGCCGACCGCGACAGGGCAGGGTTGGTCTCGACACAGGTGGATGCCGCCGAAATCCGGCGGCTTGAGCCCGATCTGGCGCCAATTTTTATCCACGGCATGCTGAGCCAAGAATGGGCAATCGTCACCGATCCTTTCGAGATCGTCACCCGCCTCGTCGCAGCCGCGCAACGGCTTGGCGTGGCACTGGAGCGGGGGCGGGTCTCCGCCATCCAGCCAACAGGCGAACGGGTCAGCCTGGGTATCGACAGCGCAACGCGCACCTATGATGCGGTTCTGGTCACGGCTGGGGTCTGGTCGCGCGACCTTGCCAAGACACTGGAAGAATACCTGCCGGTCGAGGCGGAGCGCGGCTACAACGTGACCTACTCCAGCGCCCCCGTGGGCATCCAGCGGCCGCTGGTTCTCGCTGATCGAGGCGTGGTCGCGACTGCCCTTTCACCCGGCCTGCGCATCGGCGGTTGGACCGAACTCGGCGGCATCAACCTACCGCCAAATCCGGCTCGTTGGGCCAAGATGCGCGCCATCAGCGCCGCTATCCTCCCCGGCATCGAGACAGCTCCGGCGGTCGAGTGGATGGGACATCGCCCATCGATGCCAGATTCCGTGCCAGTCATTTCACGCTCGCTCAGGCATCCGGCCGTATTCTACGCCGTGGGCCACGGCCACTATGGTCTGAGCTACGCGGCAAAGACCGCACGTCTGGTGGGGGAACTGATCGGCGATGCGGCCGACATCCGCCTTGCTGCCCATGGCATGATCCGTTTCAATCGACCCTAGGTCACCCTTTCACGAAGTCCACAGGCATCGAAAAGGTCCAGGTCGCGCGGTTCGCACTCTCCGGAATCGGTGGGAACGGCGCGGCCCGCCTCACCGTGGCGATCGCTTCCTTGTCGAGTGCAGGGTTGCCAGAACTCTTGACCACGCTGATCGACGAAACATCCCCAGACTGCGCAACGACGAAGTGAACAAGGACCTCACCACGGGCCTCTGCCGCCCGCAGCGCGCGGCGCAGCTTCCGCTGCACCAGCCCGGGATACTTGCTGACCTCGCCATTGCCCTCGCCAGCTTTGGAGGCCTTGGATGCAGCAGCCGCAGAACTCGCCGCATCTGCGTCAGCCGTGCCGCCCTTGCCTTGCTGAACCGGCGCTGCGGGCTTCTTGACCTTCTTGGGCTCGGTCTTTTTTGCGGCCTTTTTGACCGGTTCTTTCACCGGCTTGGCCTCCGGCTCTTCCTGCGCATCCAGTGACGGTGGGGGCTCAATGGCGGCTACCTTTGTCGTCTCCACCGGTTTTGCGGCGTCAGTAGCAACCGCAGGTGTGACCGCCACGGATTCTGCGACTGGCGCAGCCGCGACGGGAGCCGCATCCACCGCCTCTGCCACAGCGAGAGCCGACACGGGCGGGAGCGCGTCCGCTTCAACGGCTTCAGCAGTAACCGGTTTGACGGAACTCGGGGGCACGGCCTCGGCCGGTTCGTGCTCCGCTGGCTCCAGCATTTCGGTAGGTTTGGATGGCTGCACCGCGCTAGCGGAGCCGGCGCTGACAAGGGTTTGGCTCGCCGACATCGGCACGCTCTCGGCTGCGACGGTGACGAAGCTTTCGAGGCTGACGATATCCACCGCCACGGCTTCGAGCGACTGGTCGTCACTCGGTGCAGCGGCGCTCACCACCATCCACGCAGCGGCTAAAAGCGCGACGTGCAGTGCCATCGATGCGGGAAGCGCGAGACGCATTCAGGGGGTTCGCTCCGCCTCGGTAACCAGCCCAATACGCCCGAACCCAGCGCCGGACAGCGCCGCCATGATCTCCATGACCGCCCCGTACTGAGCTGTCGCATCGCCGCGGATCAGCAGCCGCTGGCTGTTGTCCCCTGCCGCGAGCGCCTGCACTCGTGCCACCAGGTCTGCTTGCGCCACAGGGTCCTTGCCGAGGAACACCTCGCCCTCAGGCGTGACGGAGATCGTAATCGGGCGGGCTTCAGTCTCAATGGCGCGCGCCTCTGCCTTGGGCAGGTCGATTGGCACTCCAGAACTGAGTAGCGGCGCGGCCACCATGAAGATGATCAGCAGCACCAGCATCACATCGACCATGGGTGTGACGTTGATCTCGCTCATCGGCGCCGTACGCCGACGCCCGCCTTTCGAACGTGCCTGCATCGACATCGCCATCAGGCGTTCTTTCCGCTGTCGAGTTGTCGTGACAGCAGCACTGCCAGCCGGTCTGAAAACGCCTCGAGTCGCCCCATCAGCCGTCCGGCACTGCCGGAGAGTGCGTTGTATGCAATGACTGCGGGGATAGCGGCGAGGAGACCCATTGCCGTCGCAAACAGCGCCTCTGCAATCCCCGGCGCCACCACAGCTAGGCTGGTGTCTTTGCTGGACGCGATGGAGGTGAAGGCGTTCATGATCCCCCACACAGTGCCGAAGAGGCCAACAAACGGGGCGGCGCTCCCTACCGTGGCCAGCACGGGCAAAGCGCGCTCCAGCCGGTCGCTCTCGTGTGCAATTGCAGCATCGAGCACGATCCGAAGCCGCGCCACGAGGCCCGCCGGGTTAGCCGCCGCCACCGCGTGGCTACCCTCCCACTCATCCATCGCCGCCACAAATAGCGCCGAATGGCCATGGGTTTTGCCGCTCCTGAGGCGTTGGTGGAGGCGGTCCAGCGGTTCGCCCGCCCCAAACGCCTTGTCGAAACGCCGCATTTCGGCGCGCGCACCCATGAAAGCAGCCAGCTTCGAAAAGATAATCGCCCAACACACGACCGAAGCCGCCAGTAGCCCCAGCATTACCGACTTCACCACCCAATCCGCCTGCGCAAACAGCGCAAATGGCGACATATCGATTTGCGCTACCACCTCAGCCGGCATGTCAGCCCCCGAACTCAGGCTTCACCCGGCTTGTGGTCCTCAGCCCCTCGAGACAGGCGCCGGGGTCAATTCCGTCGCCTTCGCAGGCTGTAACGTTGTTGATGAGCACCCGCGAGACGCTCTCGCAGGCAAGGCCCGCGAGAGCGAACTGCATCACCTTGGTCTTGCCCGGCGCCAACGCCTTGAAGTCCAGCGACACCAATCGGTCGATGGCGCCGCTGGCGTCAAACAGGGCGATTTCGAGCGTCACCTTGCCCAGTTCCGCAGTTAGTCCGTTGGTGGCGAGGAACGTGACCCGGCAGTTGTCCGTGTCGGGCTTCAGCGCGTTGAGCTCAACGGCAAGTCCGCCGTCTGCAGCCTGTGCGTGGCTGCAAAGTACCAGGGCAATTGCGAGGCTGCTCGCGGTGCGGTGGAGCATCATCTTGAGGTCTCTACTTGGTTAGGATCAGCTTGCCGGCGCGCGTGATGCGCAGCCGATAAATTGCTGCATCGTGGGAGATACGGATTTCGCTGCGCCGGCCGAACAACTCGCGCGTGTCGAGGTCGGCCGCGGCGTGCTCGTTCTTTGCCTCAGCGGGCACGGGCCGGGGTGGGGATGGTTCGGTCATAGAGGTGCGTAGGGTGCAAAGAGACTGGTCCCACCCGGCAGGGCATGACGTTGCAGCGCGCACCCGAACACCTGATGCACCATGGCCTCGCTGATGATCTCACCGGGAGTGCCGAAGCTCACAGCGTGCCCGTCCTGCATGGCCAGAACGCGGTCGGCGTAAAGCGTGGTCAGGTTGAGGTCGTGGAGAATCGCGATCACCCCGCCACCGGCCTTGGCAAAGGCCCGCGCCACGTCCATCACAGCAATCTGGTGCCGGATATCGAGGCTCGAGACCGGCTCGTCGAGCAGCAGGAAACGCCCTTTGCCATTCAACACCGGCTGCCAGACCTGGCAGAGTACCCGCGCCAGTTGCACCCGCTGCTGCTCGCCGCCCGACAGATCCTGGTAGAACCGTCCGCCGAACCCCGGCAGATCCACACGCGCCAACGCCTGTTGCGGCAATGATGCTTCCTGCGATGGCGAAACGCCGCTGAACCCGGCGACAAGGCCGAGGCGGACCACTTCGAGCACGGTGAACGGAAAGCTCAGCGCGGACGCCTGCGGCAGCACGGCACGCTGTGACGCTGCCTCATAAGGCTTGAGGTCGCGCGCCGAGCGGCCGTGGATCGATACCTCGCCCGAAAACGCAAGATCGTTGCACAACGCCTTGAGAAGAGTCGTCTTTCCCGAACCACTTGGGCCAATGATTGCCGTGATTTCTCCGCACTGGGCAGTAAAATCGACCCCATTGACGATCCGCTGCCGCCCGACATTGACCGAAATGTTGCGCGCTTCAATCATGCCATCACCATGCGAGGCCGCCGCGGCGGGCGAGGAGGATCCAAAGGAAAAACGGCCCGCCGACGATAGCTGTCACAATTCCGATGGGGAGCTCTGCGGGTGCCACGATCAGTCTTGCCACCGCATCGGCGCTAACGAGGAATGCCGCACCGAGCAGCGCTGAGGCCGGCAGCAGGTAGCGGTGATCAGGCCCGATCACCAGGCGGAGGAGATGCGGCACCACGATACCGACAAAGCCAATTCCGCCGCTCACCGCCACCGAAGCCCCGGTCGCTGCGGCAACACAGACGATGGCGAGCCGCTTCAACCGCTCGACGGGAATTCCCAGATGGTTGGCCGTCGCCTCGCCCAGCGTGAGCGCGTTGAGCGCGGCGCCCAGCGAGAAACATCCGGCGATGGCGAGGACGATGAATGGGCCGGACGACAACACCTTCTGCCAGTTAGCGCCGGCCAAGGAGCCGAGGCTCCAGAATGTCACGTCACGCAACTGCGCATCGTCGGCGATGTAAATCAGCACCCCGATCACTGCGCCAAGCAGCGCAGCCACTGCGATACCTGCCAGCAGCATGGTCGCAACCTGCGTCTGTCCACGCCGCGTCGCCAACCGATAGATCAGGATGGTCGTCGCCAGCCCGCCGAGAAAGGCGAAAATCTGGAGGCTGTAGTTGCCAAGCGCCGCGATCGCCGGCGCCAGCACGGTACCGCCCAGCACGATCACCAATACGGCTCCAAGCCCCGCGCCGGAGGACACCCCCACCAATCCGGGATCGGCGAGCGGATTGCGGAACAGGCCCTGCATCACCACGCCGGACACGGCAAGCGCCGAGCCGACCAGCATGCCCAGCAGCAGGCGCGGCAGGCGGATATCGAAGTAGACCAGCCGGTCCCGCGCTACCAGCGGATCATCGGACCCGCCGATGAACAGCCGTTCCAGCGACGCACCTGACGCCCCGGTCAAGAGGCTGAGCGCCATCGCAGCCAGCAGCACCGCCCCCAGCACCCACAGCGCGTTGCGCGCCAGGGCCGAGCGGTCGCCGGCTTGCGGAGCGTTCACGTCGAGGTCGGGGGAGGAGAGGGCGGTCACGGCCTGACGATCCTGTCACCATAGAGGTCTGCCGCAAGTTCGAGGATCGCAGCAGGCGTGCGCGGCCCGAACCCCAGCAGATATGCGCCATCCAGCTTGAGGATACGGCCATTGGTAAGCGCCGGGCTGGCTGCAAGGGCTGGATTTGCTGCGAGATCGGCCGAAAAATCGCCTTGCCCGCCATTACTCATCATCAGCACCACATCCGGGTTTGCCGCGAGCAGGGCCTCGTCGGAGAGCGTCTGGTAGCCCTGCATATCAGCCAGCGGGTTGATGCCGCCCGCCAGCGTGATGATGGCGTTGGCTGCCGTGTGTGAGCCCGCTGCACGGATTTTGCCGTCCTGGGCCGAAATCACGAACAGCACGCGCTGCCGCTCATCGGCCGGAATCGCGCTGGTTGCCGCCTCTGCCGCTGTCAGTTCTGCATCGAGCTTTTGTGCCAGCGCCTCGGCCTTGTCCGGCACGCCAAGCGCTGCGCCAACGGCGCGGACTTTGGCAAGAATGCCTGCATGGCTGAAATCTTCCGGCACCGTGACATACGGCACCGAACCCTTGGAGAGCACTTCAAGAGCCTCCGGCGGGCCGCTTCCCTCCACCACGAGCAGGGCGGTCGGGTTCACGGCCAGCACCCCCTCGGGAGAGAGCGCCCGCATATAGCCGACATCCGGCAGCGCCTGCGCCTCGGGCGGGTACACACCGGTGGAATCACGCGCCACGAGGCGTTTTTCTTCTCCCAGCGCATAGACCATTTCGAGCAGCGAGCCGCCGACGACGACCACGCGAGTAGCGTCGGCAAACGGCTGCACCGGATCCTGAGCCAAGCTAGGAGCCGACACGGCAGTGAGTGCCACAAGGGCGAGCGTGAGCGAGCGAAGCATCGATAATCCTCAGGCGGCGTTGGAGCGGTCGAGCGCCGGCAGACCGGCTATAAGGCCGCGCCATCCGGTGAGTTCGGCGTCGCCTTCGTGGCGCTCGCCAAAGCACTGAATGATCAGCTTCTTGTCAGCGCCATAGGCCTCGAACGAGGTCACATGCCCATCCGCCGTCGGCTTGCGCACGGCCCAGACCTCGGTGATCTGGTCGAGCCTGAGGTGCATGTGGAACGTCTCGTCCATGACGTTGAGCCATGGACCCATGGGGGCGACCTTGTGAATGGGACCTGTGTGAATCTGAATGCAGCCACGGCTGCCGATGAACACCATGATCGACACGCCTGAAGCTGCCGCACCATCGAACAGGGCCCGCGTCGCGCCCAGATCGAGCGAGGTTGCGAATTCGCTGTCGATCATGCTGACCGCCTGGTGGCGCGTCAGGTGCAGCTTGCGCAGCATGGGGAAGAACTGATGTGTGTCGGTGAGCTTTTCCCAGTGGGCGCGCAACTCGCCGGCGCTCGCCGCATCCGGCCGAACCGCTTCGCTCTCTTCGATCGGCGCAACGCTCACCGTCTGTGACTGCTCTTCGGTCCGCAACTGTGCCACCAGTTGGTCATAAGCCTCAAGGTTCGAAGCGGGCCGCAGGTGGATCTTGAACACCGCATCGCCGGCGCCGTCAAAGAACTGCAGCGAGCGCTTGGTGGCGCCCTCCTTGTCCGCTTTTTCGACTGCAAAGCCCGAAGCCCAGGCCTTGGGGAAAATTCTGAGATCGATCTGCTTGCCAAGAGCGATCGAGGCAGCCTCGCCGAAATTGGTCTTTTCGAACGGACCGATCTTTTCGTGCACTGCACTTTCGTTACGTGTGAGTGCCAGCACCTCGCCCAAGGCCGCTGCACCGGCGAGCAGCGTCGCTACGTCCGGACGCAACGCCACAACGCCCTCGCCGACATACGCGGCAACCAGTTCGGCCTCTGAAATCCGGTGGATGCGGGCGAAATCGCGTTCCCGCATCTCAGCGTGCTGGGCACGCAGGTGCCTGATTTCGGCGGGCGGGAGGGGGTGGGCTTGCGTCACTGCGGCGGTCTCCTTGTCCAGCGGCATCCGGTCGCCCGATGCCAATTTTATGTTGACACCACTACTCATGATTTATACCTGCTGCAATAGTGGAGTGTGGGAGTCATGTTAATTTTCCCCACCCCGATGCCAGCCAGCCCACCGCCAGCCAGCACGCATTGTGGATCGCAGAACCGGACATTTCGGGCCTGCACTTTGAAACTGGAGACTTTGACGATGGGGCTCGTGACACGCAGGACCGCGATCATCATGGGGGGCGTTGCCCTCGGTGCGGTGAGCGCTGGCATGGTGACGGCGGCGACCGTGACCGACAATTCGCAGTACATCACGCTGCTGGAGCGGCTGGTGATTGGCGCCGGCGCGCCCAAGGTAGCCGTCGATACGCCACAATCGGTCACCGTCGTCGACCAGGCCGATATCGATCAGAAGCAGGCCGGCACGATTGGCGAGATTTTCGAGAGTGTGCCCGGCGTGACCGTGGTCGGATCCGACAACCCGATGGGGCAGGGCTTCAACATCCGCGGCATCGGCAGCCTCGATTCGCCGACGAGTTCGGGCGACGCCTCCAAGATCATCGTCACGATCGATGGCGCGCCCAAGTTCTATGAGCAGTACCGCATGGGCTCGTTCTTTTCGGACCCGGAACTCTACAAGGCCGTCGAAGTGCTGCGCGGCCCGGCCAGTTCCACCCTTTACGGCTCAGGCGCCATCGGCGGCGTGGTCAACTTCACCACCAAGGATGCCTCGGACTTCATCCAGGAGGGCAAGACCGGCGCGCTCAAGCTCAAGACTCAGTACACGTCCAACGGCGACGGCACGATGCTCTCGGCCATTCTGGCCCACCGGCTTAGCGAGAACGCCGAAGTGCTGGCCATGGGCAACTTCCGCCAGTCCCAGATCCAGTCCCTTGCTAACGGCAACGACCAGACAGGTAGCGATTTCGAGACCTGGTCAGGGCTGATCAAGGGCACCTACCGGTTCGGCGATGATCTCGAGCAGGTGCTGCGCCTCAGCTACCAGCACTGGGATTCGGACGCCAACGACCAGCCCTACGTCCAGAACGGCTATTCGCCCGATTTCTCCGCCTTCGGCACGATCGACCGGCACGTCAAGGACGACACCGTCGTGCTGACCTATGAGAATCCCGTGGCCAGCAACGACCTGCTCGATCTGAAGGGCACGCTCAGCTTCTCGAGCACCGCCGTCGAACAGCGCAACGCGAGCGCCGCCATCGGCTCCATCGGCAACGCGGACTACGGCTATGCCACGTACCAGGGCACGCTCGAAAACACCTCGCACTTCGATGCGCTGGGCGCAGAGCACTATCTGACCTACGGCACGGCGCTGGCTTATCAGGATCGTACAGCCGAGCCGATCACCGGCGGCATCATCACTACCCACCCGGCAGGCACCCAGACCAAGGCAGGCTTGTTCGCGCAGGATGAAATCACCTGGGACGGGCGCTTCACGCTCACCCCTGGCTTCCGTGCCGATTTCATCCACCTTGACCCGTCCGAGCTGATCTCGGCCGATGTCGACACCAGGGACGACGTCGCGCTCTCGCCCAAGCTCGCCGCGCTCTACAAGCTCAACGATTCGGTGAACCTGTTCGGCTCTCTCGCCCATACCGAACGCGTGCCCTCACTCGATGAGATGTTCCAGTATTCGACCAACTCGGCGGGCACGATCATCACCCGCACCCCAAGCCTCGACCTTGAAAAGGAAAAGGCCGACAGCATCGAGCTTGGCGCTTCGACCCAGCTTTACGACCTCTTTGGCCAAGAGAACTCGGTCACCTTCAAGGGCACGGCCTTCTACAACGACGTCAAGAACGGCATCCGGTCGAACCCCAACTACATCAGCGCTTCGGCGACTCCGGGCCTGCCGTACTTCGTCAATGTCTCGCACTACGCCACATGGGGCCTTGAGCTCGAAGGCGCCTACGAATCCGAAAACATCTTCGGTCGCGTCGCCTATACCCTGACCCGCGGTGAATATCTTGAGGATGTCAGCGCCTCGATACTCTCGGGTGCCGTGCTGGATTCGATCGCCCAGGACAAGTTGACCATGACGCTGGGCGCTCGTGCCCTCGAAGGCCAGCTCGAATACGGAGCCACCGTGACCCTCGCCGCCGAGCCGCTGACCGAAATAACCTCCGCCGCCGGCGCCAATGGCGACTCCACCAATTGGGGCACGCTCGATCTGTTCACCACCTATAAGCCGGTGGACGGTTTCCTCGCCGGCACCTCGATCACCGCCTCGGTCGAGAACCTGTTCAACGCCGACTACCGCGAGAACCTCTCCTACGAACGCAGCAAGGAACGTACCTTCAAACTGACTTTGGCCAAGCAGTTCGACTACTGACAGGACTATCTTCGGCGATAACTTCGGCACCCCGGTCAGCAATGCCCGGGGTGTTTTCCTGTGGGGTCCCATGAGCACCCGGAACCGCGCCAACTTCCGCCCTTTGTACCAATGACAGGATAGGGCCGACGCGCTACCGTCCACGCGTGTGGAGGATGCCTGCTTGTTCCTCCGACCAGTTTAGCCACCCAGGAACAATCGATGTCGCCCAAGCCATTTCAGGTCCTTACTCCCGAGCAAGCCCAGCATTTTGTCGAGAAGGGCTACGTCCGCGTCAGCGGGTGTTTAGACCCTGACCTCGCGAAGAAATGGGTGACAGAAGCCTACAGCAGGCTTGGCTACGATCCAAATGATCGCTCGACCTGGGCCAAGGAAATCGTCTGGATGGATCGCAAGAACGTCGCGCCCATCTCCGAAATTTCCCCCAAGGCCTGGGGCGCTCTATGTGATGTCACCGGTGGCGAAGACCGCATCGATCACCGCATCATGGAAATCGAATCGCAGCATTTCACCACGATCAATTCAACCGAGTGGTCCGATGCATTCATCGTCAACTTCCGCCGCGGCGCCGACAAGCCGTGGATGAGTCCGTCCCCGGAAGCCGGTGGCTGGCACAAGGACGGCAGCTTCTTCCGTCACTTCCTAGATAGCCGCGAGCAGGGCCTTCTCACCATCGTCTACTGGTCCGACGTCGGGCATAAAGGCGGCGGCACATTCATTGCACCCGACTCGATCAAGCACGTCGCGCGCTACCTCGCCGATCACCCAGAAGGCGTGGATAACAGCGGCGACACGTTCGGCGACCTGATCGACCAGTGCGGAGAGTTTGTCGAAGTCACCGGCGAGATCGGCGACTTCATCATCCTCCACCCGTTCATGCTGCATGCCTCATCCAACAACCATTCGCCAAACGTGCGGTTCATGACCAACCCGCCGGTCGTGCTCAAGGAACCGATGAACCTCAACCGCGAAAACCCCGCCGACTTCTCGCTGATCGAGCTGGCAACACTGCATGGCCTGGGCGTCGATCGCTACGACTTCCACCCCACCGCCCCTCGCGACGAGCAGTGGCAGATTACCGGCTAAAGCAGTTAGTCGGGCAGGCCTATTGCTCCAGAGGCTGTGCACACTGGTTCTCCGGCTGGCCCCCGCGCCTTGTGCGGGGGCAGGGTCGTTCAACGCGATGAACGGCAATTTTGCAGACCCGAAACGTGGGCCGGATCGGGTGCTCAAGCAGTGGGGCGCTTCTTTAGGCCTGTGCGTTCTGGCGTTTGGACGAGATTTCCTGCGTCCCTTATCCATTGAGATTTGAGCTCAATTGCCGAGTTTGCTCCGCTGCCCCGCTCCGAGAGAGCTATGGATCTGACCAATAGAGACCTGATCGAACTTACTGACTTCAGACATCAGTTGCACCGGTATCCCGAGATCTCCGGCGAGGAGGCGGGCACCGCGCGCGAGGTAGTCGAATTTCTCTCGGAGAGCCACCCTGACGCCGTGATCTCGGGCCTTGGCGGCCATGGCGTGGCGGTGGTCTATAAAGGCCGCGCACCTGGACCAACCGTCTTGTTTCGCTCCGAACTCGACGCCCTGCCGATCGAGGAGGTGTCAGGAGTGCCTTACGCCTCACTTGTCCACGGTAAGTCGCACATGTGCGGACATGACGGGCACACTACCATACTCGCAGCCGTTGGTCGGCTGCTGGGGCGTCAGCGTCCGGAGATCGGTCGAATAGTGTTGCTGTTCCAGCCGGCAGAAGAGATAGGGTCAGGCGCTCGCGCGGTATTGTCTGATCCACGGTTCGCCGATATCGCGCCCGATTTCGCTTTCTCGCTGCACAACCTTCCTGGCGAGCCGTTGGGGGAGGTGCTGCTGCGGGCTGGTGTCGTAAACTGCGCCTCACGCGGTATGCGGATCAGCCTCGACGGAAAGACCGCTCATGCCTCGATGCCGGAAACGGGTGTCTCGCCTCTTCTGGCGCTGGGCGGATTGCTTCCTGCGCTCGGTGGATTGGGCAGCGGGACCTTCGAGGACGACGATTTTGCAATGGTGACCGTCACCCACGCAAAGATGGGCGAGCCCGTGTTCGGTATCGCACCGGGTAAGGCCGAGATTTGGGCGACGTTGCGGACGCGACTCGACGGTCGTATGGCGGCACTTTGTACCGCCGCCGAGGCACTGGTGGTAGAGACCGCGAAGGCGCATGGGCTCACCTTTCGTTTCGACTACCATGAGATCTTCTCTGCCAGCGTAAATGCACACGAGGCGGTGCAGCATCTCGCAGCAGCGCTGGACCAGGAAGCGATCACGCATCGTGAGGAGGGTTTGCCGATGCGTGCTTCCGAGGATTTCGGAGAATTTGGCGTTGGAGCAAAGTCCGCCATGTTCTTTCTTGGTGCCGGTGTCAGTCATCCGGCCCTGCATAACCCGGACTACGATTTTCCCGACGATCTGATCCCCATCGGGGCGCGCGTGTTCTTGCGGGTTGCGCGGAACCTGCTCGGATAGTTGGGCCGGCGGGATTTCCCCGCCGGCGCAAGAGGCTCAGCGTGCGAAATACTCGCGATAGTCGGTATCGTAGCCGAAGTACCGCGGACCGACGAGCGCGATGCCGGCCGGGGTAAGCCATTGCGGGTTGGACGGCATAGCCAGTGCCTTGAGGCGAAGGCCGTAGCGCAGCGCGTCGGTGGTCACCGGCAGGCCGGATTCTGCGTCGAGCACAGTGATCAGGTCCGGCGTTGTAAGGATGATTTTGCCGTCGCGCTCCGCCATCAGGAATTCGTTCTGGAAATCCAGCCGGAATTCGTGACCCTTCCATTCCTCGACGCCTTCGAAACGAGCGGCGCCGCGCGCAAAGCCACCGACGGTACGACGCTCGATGTCCTTGATGCGGCCATGAAAGACCACTTCGGCATCGAGCTTTTCGACGATGGCGTTGACCGGATCGACATGGCCGGCCTTGGCCTCGCGCAGGGTACGGCCGAGTTCGGAGCAGAGCGTGAGCGTGCCGCGCACGATGGCTTTCTTGGCCACCGCACCGGACATCGAATAAAAGGCGAGGAGGGCGGAGCCGCCCATTTCCACCGTCGCCGCGCGGGCAAGGCGCTCGGTCCAGGCATTGCTGACGGTCTCGAGCACCATCGAGTTGCCCTTGTCGTCGCACAGCACCATCGGCGTGGCGGAGACGCCATGCATGGTGAACGTGACCATCTGCAGTTCGGGATAAGCGCGGCCCATGCCGTCGCCATCGACCAGCGGCAGGCCGGCCATGGCGGCAACGACGAACGGCGTGGTCGAGTTGACCCCGCCAGCTTCGCCGCAGAGCACAGCGTCGATCTTGCGGCCGAGCAACTGTTCGAGCGCACGGAAAGCGTTGATCAGTTCCTCGCCCTGCGGCAGCTTCTCGGTCATCACGGTGGGCGCGCCCATCATCGCCACGGGGACAACCAGCGCGTCATCGGGCAGTTCGTCGATATCGACGAGGTTGACCGGGCCGTACTGTTTGATCGCCTGCTGGGCCATCAGCTTGCCGATATAGGGATCGCCGCCGCCACCGGTGCCGAGAATTGCTCCGCCAGTAGCGATGTCTTCCATATCTTCGGCATGGATGGTGCGAAGAAACTTCATGATGCGCTTCCTTTCGCCTCAGGCCACTTTGGGCTGGGACTGCAGCGGGTTGAAGGTGAGTTCGGGGTAGCCGAAGGCCGCCGGACCGACGACCTCCAGGGCTTTGGGTGTCTTCATCAGATCATGCGCCGGAAGCCCGATCACGGCGATGCGCTGGCCATAGCGCAGCACTTCGGTGGTGAGGGGCTCTCCAGTGTCAAGCTCGAGGTTGATGATCAGATCGGGCACCATGAGCACCGGAATGCCATCGACCCAGAGCACAAGGTTCTCGTTCTGGATGGCGATCTTCGCCTCAGAGCCCGCCCAGCCGCCGATGCCGGACAGAATCGCCTCGCCGCGGGCGAAGCCGCCAATGAGATGGCGGCGGATGTCGGTGATCTTGCCAGTGAAGAACAGTTTGCCGCCCGTCTCCTCGACAACCCTTTCGACGACGTTCTGGCGGGCCTTCCGCGCCTTGAGCACGGTGCGGCCGATCTGGACAGCCTGGGTGACGGTGGCGGGAACGGCGGTCTTGCGGACAAAATCACCCCGCATGGGCGGCAGGGCCAGCATGGCCGTTGCCCCCATATCGACGGTGGTATGGCGCGCCATACGTTCGAGCCAGAACATGTCGATGACGTGCTTGTAGACGACGACATTTCCCTTTTCGTCAGCGATTGCGGCCGGCGAGACGCTGCCCCCGTAGATGAAGAAGGTGCACATCTGCACCTCGGGGAAGGCACGGCCCATGCCGTCGCCGTCGACGACGCCAATGCCGAGCTTGGCCGCGGTGATAACCGGTTCCATGGCGTTGGCGCCGCCGATTTCGCCGGAGATCATGGCCGCCACCTCGATGCCGAGTTCGGCCTCCACGGCCGTCAGTGCGCGGGTGCCTTCGTCGCCCTGCTCGAATTTCTCGGCACTGACCACGGGAGCGCCGATGCCTCCGACCTCGCCGATCCAATCCTCTTCGGTAAGGACCTCAAGCGGGATGACCGGCACGGTCGCGCCCTGGCGGAATACCTCACGGGCCCGGAGGAAGCCGATATACGGATTGCCGCCACCGCCGGTGCCAAGAAGCGCTGCCCCGATGGTCAAGGCCTCAAGGTCATCGAACCCGAGGCGATAGCTCTCCTTGAGCGGTTTACGCGACATGCAATTCACCCACCGCCTTGACGCGGACGCGCGTAGCATTGCCAGGCAGATAGGCGAGCGGCACATCTTCCACATCGACGATTTCGATGGTGTCGGCCCTGGCGCCAGCGGCGATCGCCGCATCGGTGGCGCGCTGCTTGGCATCGGCGAGGGCAGCGTCACGGCTGATTTCGGCCAGGGCATAGACGCGGTCAACCTCACCCGAAACCTGGGCGATTGCGGCACCAACGGCGTTGGCGACGGCGAAGTGGTTCGGCTTGATCACCTCGAGGCCGCCGATCGGGCCATCGACGAGGATCGAGCCCCCGCCGACAACGATCACCGGCAGCGGATCGGGCGACAGGCGCGAGCGCTCGACGCAATCTTCCAGCATCGACATGATCTTGGCCTGCGTGCGGCGCATGAAGTCCGGCGTCAGGTGTGCGACCTTTGATTTGTCGCCCAACTCATAGCGGCCGGAGGCAACGACGACGTCGGAAGTGGTGAGTGTCTTGCCGCCGAAAATCAGGGATTCGGTGACAATTCGATAGCCGACCGAGGTGGGACCGACTTTGATGTCGCCACCCGATTCAACCACGTGCGAGCCGCCGCCCAGCCCGATCGAGAATACGTCGGGCATGCGGAAATTGGTGCGGACACCGCCCACTTCCACGGCAACGGTAGCCTGGCGGGGGAACCCCTTGTGCAGCGATCCGACATCGGAGGTGGTACCACCGATATCGATAACGATCGCGTCGGCCACGCCCGAGAGAAACGCTGCGCCGCGCATCGAGTTGGTCGGACCCGACGCGAAGGTCAGCACCGGGAATTTCTCGGCGAACTCGGCGTCCATCAATGTGCCGTCGTTCTGCGTCAGATAGAACCGGCCGCGAATGCCGATCTCCGTAATTGCCTTGCGGAAGGCCTCGATGACGTGCCGCGACAGATCGCGCAGGCAGGCGTTCATGATCGCCGCGTTCTCGCGCTCCAGCAGCCCGATGCGGCCGATATCGCTCGACAGCGTGATGTGCACGCCAGGCAGCGCCTTGGCGAAAATTTCGCCGGCCTGCTTTTCGAAATCATTGGTCACCGGGGAGAACACCGAGCTGATGGCGATGGTGTTGATGCCCTTGGACTTGATGTCCTCGGCAATGCCCAGGAGTTCCGCCTCATCGAGCGGGGAGATCACCCGGCCGTCAAATTCGTTGCCGCCATGGGCGAGGTAGCCCGTTCCACCGATCGCGACCTTCAGGTCGTCAGGCCAGTCTACCATCGGCGGTAGTGAGGCGGTGGCGGGAAGCCCAAGACGGACCGCAGCGGTCTTGGCAAGGTCGCGGCGCTGCACCACCGCGTTGGTGAAATGGGTGGTGCCGATCATCACCACATCGATGGCCGAGGCCTCCATCTTGCTGGCCTCGAGCACCGCTTTCAGCGCATTGACGACGCCGGTCATCACGTCGGCAGTGGTCGCGGCCTTCACGCCGGCAATGACGGTCGCGCCGTCCATGACGACAGCGTCCGTATTGGTTCCGCCCACATCGATGCCAATTCTGATCATTTTTCTGTCCTTTGGGAGGCTGATGCCGCTCCGGCCCGGAGCGCGATGAGTTGTTCTGCGGTTGGAATTTCCCCGTCGATCAGGGGGATCCTCGGCCGCATCGCCTCTTCCTCAGCCGAGATCACCGGGACGGAAGCGAGGAGGAGACGGGTGTAGTCGTGCTGCGGGTGCTCGAAGACCTGGTCGACCGGCCCGGTCTCGACGATCTGGCCCCGGTAGAGGACGCCGACCCGCTCCGCGAAATTCCGCATCAGGCTCAGGTCGTGCGAGATGAAGAGGTAAGTGAGGCCAAGCTCGCGCCCGAGATCGACAAGCAGATCAATGACCCGGGCCTGCACCGAGACGTCGAGCGCGGAGGTGGGCTCATCGAGGACGAGGAGCTTCGGCGCCACCGCTAGGGCGCGGGCGATGGCAACGCGTTGCTTCTGCCCGCCCGAGAGTTCATGCGGGTAACGCTCGGCAAAATTGGCGGGAAGCTGCACCATTTCGAGCAGCTCGGAGATGCGTTGACGGCGGGTCGCGCGCGGATGTCCATGAGCATCGAGCGGCACGGCGATGGAAGCGCCGATGCTGCGGCGCGGATTGAGCGAGGAGCCCGGGTTCTGGAACACCATCTGCACCTTGCGGCCATAGGCGCGGGTGCCGGACTGACCGCTGACGTTCTCACCATCCAGAACGATGTCGCCGGAGGTAGGCGTCGCGAGGCCCATGATCATGCGGGCGATCGTGGATTTGCCCGAGCCGCTTTCGCCAGCCAGCCCATAGATACCGCCCGTTTCGATCCGGAGGCTGACAGCATCGACGGCTTTTACCAGGCCTATCTGGCGGCCGAACCCATTACGGGTGGGGAAGTGCTTGGAGAGGTTCACCAGTTCGAGCATGGGCGTGGTCATTGGACCACCGCCTTCGCGCCGAAGCGGGTGCCGCCGGTGAGCCTCGGTACGGCGGCGATCAGCGCTTTGGTGTAATCGTCCTTCGGCGCCTCGAAAATCTGCGCGGTCGGGCCCTTTTCGACGACCACGCCCTTGTTCATCACATAGACGTAGGAGCTGGTTTCGCGCACGACGCCCAGATTGTGCGTGATCATCAGCAGCGCGAGCCCGCGCTCGTCGACGAGGTCCTTCAGGAGTTTGAGGATCTGCGCCTGGGTGGTGACGTCGAGCGCTGTGCCCGGCTCGTCGGCGATGAGCAGACGCGGCTCGGAGAGCAGCGCCATGGCAATCAGGACGCGTTGCCGCATGCCGCCCGAGAGCATGATCGGATAGCTCCTCGCCACCTGTTCGGGGTCGCGCATGCGGACTTGCGCCAGGACCTCATGGACCCGCTGCATGCGGCCGGCGCGATTGCGCACGCGTCCGAGCCGGCGGTCTGCGTACTTGAGGATGGTGCGCATCTGGTCGGCAATAGTGAAGACCGGATTGAGCGAACTCATCGGGTCCTGGAACACCATGGACATCTCTGTTCCGCGCAGTCGCAGCCGCTCGCGCGGCGGCATGGTGAGGAGGTCGCGGCCACCATAGGTGATTTCGCCCGAGGTTATGGTGGCCGGTGGATGGCGGAGGAGGCCCATGATGGCCTTCATCGTCACCGACTTGCCCGAGCCGCTTTCGCCCACAAGCGCGATCTGGCTGCGTTCGGGTACGTCGAGCGACACCGAATGGAGCACTTTGCTGACCTGGCCGTAAGTCGAAAACTCGACCGACAGGTCGCGGACCGAGAGGAGCGCGCTCATCGCACATCCTCCACGGCAAAGAGGTCGCGGAGGCCGTCGCCCAGCAGGTTGAAGCCGAGCGCGGCATAGAGGATGGCGCAGCCGGGCAGAACCGACTCCCACCAGAAATCGGGGAGGAACGCCGCGCCCTGCGCCACCATGGTACCGAGGTCCGGTGTCGGCGGACGGATGCCGAGCCCAAGGAAGCTGAGCGACGCTCCGACAAGGATGACGAAGCCCGCATCGAGCGAAGTCTTGACCGCCAGCGCGGAGACGCAGTTGGGCAGGATTTCACGGAACAGGATGTGGAGCTTGCTGGCCCCGAGGGTTTCCGCCGCCTCGACGAACTCCTGCGAGCGGAGCTGACGGGTGATCGAGTAGATAAGCCGGGTGTGCCAGGTCCACCACAAGGCGGCGATCGCCAGCATGGAATTGATGAGGTCGGGCGACAGCACGGCCGTGACCGCCAGCGCCATGACCAGCGGCGGGATGGCGAGCGCGACATCGGTCAGCCGCATGATGACGATCTCAACCCAGCCGCCGAAATAGCCGGCAACAAGGCCCAGCGTCGTGCCGATAGGAATGGCGGTGCCGAGCACGACAAGGACGAGCAGCAACGAAATGCGGAAGCCGAAGATGACGCGAGTGAACAGATCACGCCCGACATTGTCGGTGCCGAACCAGTGTTCGAGTCTGGGTGGCAGATGCCGCGCCTTGAAGTTCACCACCGAGCCGGCGTCCTTGGGAAAGGGCGTGATGTAGGGCGCAAGTATCGCCGCAAGGATGACCGAGATGACGATCAGCGCGCCGATTACGGCAGTCGGGTTGCGCGAGAAGCGGTACCAGTTCTGGTAGGCGTTGGAGAGCCGCTTGGGCTCGGCCTGCGCGGCCACGAGGTCGCTCATGTGCGGCGCCCCCGGATGCGGATGCGCGGATCGACGAACCCGACCAGCACGTCGATGACGAGGTTGACGATAACGAAGAATACCCCGGAGACCATCACCACCCCCATCACGGCGTTCAGGTCCTTCTGCAGGATTGTGCGGATGCCGTAGGCAGCCATGCCGGGCCAGGAAAACACCAGTTCGACGACAAAGGCGTTGCCGATGAGCGAGGCGAACTCGAGCCCGAGGATGGTGAGCGGCGCAACGAAGCTCGGCCGCAGCATGTATTTGAGCACTCGTACCGTTTCGGGCACGCCGAAGGCGCGGCTCGCCTCGATGTAGTCTTGGCTCGATATGTCGATCATGGCCGAGCGGGTAATGCGCGCCATCTGGCCCATGGTGGCGGCGGCGAGCGCGATGGAAGGCAGCAGCAGGTAGCGCAGCCCTTCGAGAAAGGCATCGAACCTGAGCTTCAGAATGCTGTCGAGGAGCACGAGGCCGGAAATGTCGGGTGTGAAGCCGAAATCATGCGGCATGCGCCCGGTAGTAGGCAGGATGTGGAGCACGTAGCCCGCGAGAATTTGCAGCAGCAGCGCGAGGAAGAAGCTTGGGGTAACGGCGGAAAAGATCGCGAAGAGGCGCACCAGATTGTCCGGCCAGCGATCCTTCCAGCGCGCGGCGATGATGCCGAGCGGCAGTCCCACGATGAAGGCAAGGGTGATGGTCGAAAGCACCAGTTCGAAGGTGGCGGCGAAGGTCTCGCGGATATCCTCGTTCACGGCGCGCTCGGTCAAAAGCGAGCGGCCGAGATCGCCGCGCAGGAGGCCCACCACGAAAAGCCCGTATTGTTCGATGATCGGCCGGTCTAGGCCCAGATTGTTCTGGAGTTCGACCACCTGTTCCTGCGTCGCTGTGGGGCCAAGCGCCATGCGCGCCGGATCGCCCGGAATCACCCGCGCGATGGTGAAGATCACGACCGAGAGCCCGACGAGCACCAGCAGCGACCACAACACCCGGCGAATGAGAAACAGCAGGAATTCCAAGCGAGATACCTTGTTATGAGCTAGCGCTCAGTCGAGACGGGTGTCGGAGGAACGTCATTCACACTCCGTCCCCGAACGTAGCCCAGGAACCCCGGCGAGCCGGGAGGTGGCGGCGGCCGACCTGAAGGCCGGCTGCCGCCGTCGATCATTTCCCGTGGCGGCTGTTCCGGCTCAGCAGGTCCAGCTGTAGTTGTGGAACTCATACTGGAACGACTGCATCGGCACGTATTCATAGCCGGTAAGGCACTTGTCGATGGCGTGCTGCTCGTTCTGCGTCAGCATGAACGCATCGACCTGCAGGTCCACCAGCTTGTGCTGCAGCTGCTTGTAGAGGTCGGCCTGCTTGGCAGTGTCGCCGGTCGCCCGGGCGTCGTCGATCAGCTTGTCGACATCGGCGTCCTGAAGCCATTCCAGCGAGGCCCAGGTGCCGGCCGCGCTCGAGTGATACTGGGTGAAGAACATCGAGTCGGGCGAGGGATAGGTCGGGGAAAAGAAGATCTCCGCGATATTGGGAGAGGTCTCGACCTTGGTGGCGAGTTCCGTGATGCGGTTCCACGGCTCCGGCTGCACATCGACGGTGATGCCGAGCTGCTCGAGATTGGCCTGCATCAGCAGGGCCACTTCTTCCTCGAACTTCAGGCCTGCGACGTAGGCGAGGCTGACCTTGATCGGCTGGCCGGCATATTTCGACTGGGCAAGCTCGGCCTTGGCGGCCTCGAGGTCGTAGACCGGCTTGGGCAGGTCTTCGGCATAGGCAGTCGCAAACGCCTGCGGCAGCGGGCCATTGAGCTCGCCGCCCGGGAAGATGGTCGAGCGGATGGTGTCGTAGTCGGTGGCGAGCGCGATGGCCTTCCTGACATGAATATCGTCGGTAGGCGCGGTCTTGGTGTTCAGCTTGAGGTTGAATACGGTCTGGGTCGGCTCGGTGCGGATGACGAAACGTTCGTTCTGGCCGAGCGAAGTGTAGGTATCGGGCGCCTGGGCCGAGCTTGTCATGGTCAGCTCGCCCGAAGCGGCCATCGACTTCACGGTCGCTTCGTCATTGGTAATGACCCAGTGGACCTCGTCGATCGGCTTTTCGCCCCAGCCACCGTAGTAATCAGCATTGCGCGAGATCACCATCGAAGCGCCACGATCCCAACTCGTCAGCTTGTAGGCACCGGCGCCCGCGACATGGTCGGCGAGATAGGTCTGGCCGTCATCGGTGCCCTCGTTCGCCTTCACCTCATCGGCATTGACGATCATGAAGGCCGGCACGGTGGTGAGGAAAGGTGCGAAGGTCTTTTCGAGGGTGAACTTCACGGTCTTGGCGTCAACGGCAACGACCGAGCCGGACTTGAGCACGCCGGCGAAGAGGCTTGCCGGGCCCTGGTTGATCTTGAGCAGGCGCTCGACGGAATATACAACGTCGCTGGCCTCGACAGGCGAGCCGTCCGAGAACTTGGCGTCGTCGCGGATCTTGTAGGTGACTTCCTTGGCGTCGTCCGAAACAGTCCAGCTCTCGGCGAGCTTGGGGACGATTTCGCCCTTGGCGTTCACGGTGACCAGCGCGTCATAGAGGTTCACGGCAGCCATATAGTCCGTGTAGTCCGAGATCTTGGCCGGATCGATGGTGCCGAAGATCTGCACCGTGTTCATGGTCACGGTCACCGCCATGGCGGGCGCCGCGCCCAGCATAAGAGCTGAGAGTGCAGTCGTTGCAAGTAGCCTGTACGTCGTCATTGCTGAGTTCCCTGTCCCGTTTGTCACCGCCCCGTCTGCAATTGCCCCGCAGCGGGAGGATGGGCCGGTTACGCCGGCGTCCTGTAGGTCTGGCGTCGCCTTGCGGTCGCGCCAGCCCGATAGACCAGCTTGGCGCGCCGCAGGCGCTGCCCTCAAGGCGCAACGAAGGCTAGGTTTTCGACTAAAACGTCTAGGTTCTAGCTCAGAAGGCCAAGCGCACGGGCGGCACTGATGGCCTCCCGCCGCCGCGAGCATCCGAGTTTGCGATATACGTTGGAGAGGTGGAACTTCACGGTCGCCTCGCTAAGGTCGAGGGCGTTGGCAATGAACTTGTTCGATGAGCCTTCGGAGATCATGATCAGCACCTTGGTCTCACGCCGGCTAAGGCCATTCTGGGCGCCGAGCGCCGAGTTGGGCAGGCCACCATCACGCAAGCGGCGCAGCACCTGCCGGACGGGGGCAGAAATCTCGAGATACTCGCCGATGCGGCGCTGCTCGATCAGCTCGCTGAGGAACACCCGCTCTTCGGCGAGGGGCGCAATTGCGCCCAGCCGCGCTGCCTCCTCGAAAACCTTCTGCAGCAGGGCGCGCGCCCGGGACAGGTTGCGCTGCCGCTTGTAGACGAATGCCAGCCAGACCTCAGCGCCTAGCCGTTGTCGGCCTGTAAGGTTGAGATTGCCGATGATAAAGCCAAGCTGCCGCTCAAGGTGAGGTCGGGTCGGCTGCTCGTAGACAATGTGGCGCAGCCACACCATCGCCTGGACGATGTCGTCGCGGTTCTTCAGCCGTTCCAGTTCCTCACCGGCGGCGGCGACCCAGGCGCGGGTGATCCGTGTACCGATTGCAGCTGTCTTTTCCGCCGCCTCCTGCCAGCGATTTGCGTTCTGCAGAATGGCCGCTTCGCGCAGCTCGATCATCACTCCGAACTGGCGGTTCGAGACCTGGTAGACGCGCCACCGGTCGAGGAAGTTGCGCGCTGCCAGGGTGGAGAAGTGCTCGCTGAGCGCTTGGCTGCCGTAGTGCAGGGCAAACTCGATCAGGCTGGGCCAGATTTCCCCGTGGACGAAGCCGTCGAGTTCGGTGCTGAGAAAACGGGCCAGCGGTTCGGGCTTTCCGCCCTCATAGTCGATGCAGGCATTGAGCAGGGCGAGCAGGCGCGCATCGCCCGGGCTGTCGAAGTCCACAGCGTCCAAGTAGCGTGCTGCCTGTTCGGCGTGCCGACGCGCACTGTTGGCATCGCCCATCAGCAGCCGCATCAGGGCTTGGTGCAGGCTGATGTAAAAGGCGAGCATTGGGACGCTCGCCTGCTCGTAGTGGTAGAGCGCACGCTGGGCGATGTCCTCGGCTGCCGCGAGGCGCCGACCGCGGATATAAAACTCCAGAACGGAGTTGTAGAAGCTGCCCCGCACGATGTGATCGTCGATCGACAGGTCGGCAAGGGTGCTGAAAACCTGTTCGAGCAGATCCTCTGTGAGCAGATAATCCTCGTAGATCAGCATGACGACCCGGAATGCGAGGAGGTCGGTACTGTAGCGCCCGCGATGGCTGAAGACGCTGTGAAGGTCATTGATACCGCTGCCGAAACGCTCAGCGATAAGGCGCCGAGCGCGTGTCACCTCGCCATGCTTGAGCGCCTGCATCGCAAGGCTCATCACCAGCGTGTCATTGCCGAGCGCGTATTCTGCGGGAAAGCCCGCCAGAACCCGGTCGAAAGCCGCGGCCCCATGCCGGTAGAGATAGAAGCGCCCCCCGCCGGCATCAAATGCGGCGAATGCCTCCTCGAAGCGGCCGATCGACTGCCATGTACTGATGGCATCTGTAAGCATGCCCAGAGTGGCGTAGGCCGCTGCGAGCTCGGCAGCGCGTTCAGGAAGGCTGCGCCGGTAAGCCATTGTCTCGACCATGGCATCACGCAGTGCTGGGCGGACGAGGTTGAACAGCGGCAGAAGCGCAGGCGTAGTCAGCTCGATGAGACGTCCGTTGAGCCAGGTGTCCAGCGCAACGAGATCCAGGGCGCTCATCGGGGCTAGGAACTCGTTGGCGAGGAAATATTCTAACTGCTCTGCATCGAGGGCAGACTCGCCTACCAATATCGGCCAGCCGCTCGATTGCTGGAGCACGCGGTTGACGAGCCTGACTGGCATGGCTGCCAGGAGCTCCTCTCGGTCGAGAAACAGTTCTGGTATGCTAAATCGGCGAACACGCCCGTAGACACTGGCCCGATCCAGCCCGGGCAGAAGCGTATCGGGTCGCTTCGCAATGACAATCCGCCGCGTACCAGACACAAAGACCTCGGGCAGAGGCGCAGGAACGCTCCCGGGTGGGATATCCCACAGCGTAACTGCGGCTGAGCCATCGGGGGGCGCCGTCGCAGAACAATGAACCGAGATACCGAGTTCAGCCGCCAATTGTCCCAGGAGGACCGATTTTCCCATTCCTGCCGGAGCTTCAAGCAGAACGATGGACTGCTGGCTTGCAAGCAGGTCGCGTCGCTTTCGCTCGCGATCGACTCGAAGTGTCTGCTTGCCAATGGTCGAGGGTGCCAAGTGCGCTATCCTGTGCGCCACATGCTCCCGCAGGAAAAGCAAGATTGCAACCGGGAAGCCACGGCGGCGTCAGCGTAGCCTTGGCGCAAGACTGGTGCCAGCTACCGCCACGCCGTTCAGCCAGATTGCGGAGAAAGCCCTGTGCGTGGCGCGTCGGACCCAGCTGCCGCGCCTACCGACCGGTGTAGCTACAGCGCGCCGCCACGTCGCATCAGTGTTCTAGGGTATGTAACTGAAATATTTGACAAAAAGGCTGGCTGGGGAACCTGGATTCGAACCAAGATTGACGGAGTCAGAGTCCGTAGTTCTACCGTTGAACTATTCCCCAAGCGCTTCAGGCCTGGAATGCGCGGGCGACAAGTGGTGCCCCGTGCATTTCGGCGAGCCTTCTAGCGGCATTTGTGCGCGGGATCAACACCCTGACACAAGCAATCTTCGCCATGGTTTCCCATAGCCAAGGGAACTGCTCTTGTCGGCGCTTCCGGGCCGATTGCCGCAGGTTCTGATGGCAGGGAACCTTTTGCCCTTGGCCGCAGTTGTATGGATGATCCCATATTTCTATCGCCCCCAAATCCTGGAGGACTGCCATGTATCCGCTCATCCGGCTTGGCTTAGCTTTGCTCGCGTTTGCCGCACCCCTGCCTGCCATCGCGGCCGGCTCTACGCCGGTGGGCCAGTGGGAAGTGACGACGGGCGAATCGCGCTACCGCGTCAGCTTTTGTGGTGAGGGCGAGAAGCTGTGCGCACGGTTGACATGGTTGCGCGACGATGCGCGCACGTTGGAAAATCTGGCGCTGCTGGGCAATTACGTCGTGCGCGGCGCCGCTCCGGTGGAGGCCAACACCTGGACCGGCACGGTGACCTATGACGGCGAGACTTATGACGGCAAAGTCACGCTGGTCGATACCAACACACTGCGCCTCCAATCATGCTCCGGCGTCTTCTGCCGCACCTTCGAGCTCCATCGGCTGTAGCGGGTAACCCCTGTGCATTTGTGGCGTTGCGCCAGACCCCCTGATCCACTACCTTTGTTCCGACACTGAAACAAACTGCCAAGGGCGCCTCCGGTTTCGACCGCGCTGAGCGACCGGGCAGAACACGGAGCAAAAGGTTGACCGATCCTGATCGGTCCGCCGCCGCAGAGGGCCTCATTGGGTCTGAACGGCACCGTCCGGGGCAGGGCGCAAGTCCCGTCGCGACGACCGCCAAAACCGGGGGGCATCCTGGACCAGGCGCGACGGAACAGCGGACGCACCCGCCGGGGCCATCCCACCCGCGTCGCCCACGCGGCCCGCTCTATGCGGCGCTTGACCTTGGCACCAACAATTGCCGCCTTTTGATCGCCCGTCCGCATGAGCAGAGCTTTCGCGTACTGGATGGTTTCACCCGTATTGTCCGGCTGGGCGAGGGTCTGTCGGCCAGCGGGCGGCTGTCCGATGCCGCGATGGATCGCACCATGGAAGCACTCCGGCTATGCCGCAACAAGCTGCGCGAGCACGAGCCCACCCGCATGCGCCTCATCGCCACCGAGGCCTGCCGAGCAGCCTCGAACGGCGAAGAGTTCATCGCGCGGGTCGAGCGCGAACTCGGCCTTGCGCTCGAAATCGTCGATCGTCAGACCGAGGCCTCGCTCGCAGTCACCGGCTGCGCCGATCTGATCGAAGAAAGCTCGGCTGGCGCGCTGATGTTCGATATCGGCGGCGGGTCGTCCGAACTCGCCTGGCTCGATTTCCGCGGCGGCCGCCCCAAGCGGCAGGGCCGCATGGCCGCCTCCATCCGCTCCTGGCAATCTCTGCCTGTCGGCGTGGTGTCGATCGCCGAAAAGTTCGGCGGCGTCGATGTCACCCACGAGAGCTTTGAGGCGATGGTAGCGTTTGTCGCAAGCCACCTCCGACAGTTTCGCGGCCGCGAAAAGCTGCGCCAGATGATCGCCGAGCATCCAGTCCACCTCATCGGCACCTCAGGCACGGTCACTACGCTCGCCGGGCTGCATCTCGGCCTCGAGCGCTACGAGCGCCAGAAGGTCGATGGTCTCTGGATGTCAAAGGTCGAGATCGACGCCACCATGTCGGCGCTGCTCGGCATGTCGTTCGATCGCCGCGTTGCGCATCCCTGCATCGGCAAGGATCGCGCCGACCTGGTGCTGCCCGGCTGCGCCATCTTCGAGGCCATAAGGCGCGAGTGGCCCACTGACCGTGTGCGCGTCGCCGATCGCGGCCTCCGCGAAGGCATCCTGATTTCTCTCATCGATGCCGATCGCGGCAGTCGCCCAGCTCCGCAAAGGAACCGCTGATGGTCAAGACGGGTGGCCCCGGCCGCCGCACCGAACTCAAGGTGCGGGTCAAGACCTCGAAGGGGCGCAAGATCGGCTCGACGCTCTGGTTACAACGCCAGCTCAACGACCCCTATGTCGCCAAGGCCCGGGCCGAAGGGTTTCGGTCGCGCGCCGCGTACAAGATCCAGGAACTCGACGAGCGCTACAAGCTGTTCCACAAGGGCCAGCGCATTGTCGATCTCGGCGCAGCCCCTGGCGGCTGGTGCCAGGTTGCGGCGCCCATAATCGGCTCCACCGATGAAAAGCCGCTGATCGTCGGCATCGATTATCTCGAAATGGCACCCATTCCCGGCGTGATCCTGCTGCAGAAGGATTTCAACGACGAGGACGCACCCGACGCGCTGATCGCGGCGATGGGCGGGCACAAGGCCAATATCGTAATGTCCGATATGGCGGCGCCAACCACCGGCCACCGCGCCACCGACCACCTGCGCATTATCGCGCTGGTGGAGCTTGCCGCCGATTTCGCCATTCGCGTGTTAGAGCCCGGTGGCACCTTCATCACCAAGGTGTTCCAGGGTGGCACCGAACACGAACTGCTCGGCATGCTCAAGCGCCACTTCGCCACCACCATCCACGCCAAACCGAAGGCGAGCCGGGCAGATTCAGCCGAGACCTATCTTCTGGCTCGCGGCTTCAAGGGTGCAAATCCCGATTCATAAAACGGCAAGGCCGGCATTGACGCCGGCCCTGCATAGCCTCGTGTGATCGTGCCGATCAGAAGTGCTTCTTCAGCCGGTTGTCGAGCGACAGGTAGCCGCCACCAAACGCTGCAAAGAGGAACGTGCCACCGGTCCAGAACAGCGAGGCGAGGATCGCCTTGTCCTGCACCTGGGCGAGGAACTTGCCACCGCCATCCGCAAGCCGAGTCAGGCCATTAGCGGTGAAGAGCTCAGGTTGCGCCTTCAGCGCGTCGATGCCGGCCTGGGTCAGCATCGCGTCGCCATAAGGGTGTGCCCAGTGGAACCACAGGGTGATGGCCAGCATCACGCCATTGGCCAGCGCCACCGGACGGGTAAAGAGCCCCGCAGCGATCAGCATGCCGCCGAAAAACTGCATCGCGGCCAGCGCCGGCGACCAGAACCAGCCGGGGAAAAACCCGAGGCTTTCCACAAAGCCGACCTGCCCGAGTGGAGCGATGATCTTGGGCCAGCCTTCGATTACCAGCATGCCGCCGACTGCGAGTCGGAACAGGGCCCACGCCATCGGCTGGGCGATCTTGTCGTAAAATCCGCTGAGCGCTGGAATGGTCAGGTGCTCGCGCGACGTGTCAAATGCCGCAAAATCAGTCATTTAAAGTAACTCCGGGGTGTGAGTGAAATCGACCCCGCAGTGATGCGCCTTCGATGCCTTGCCACACTTGCGTCAGATCAAGTCGCTGAGACTTTGCCGATGAACAGGTTGTTCGGTATTACCGAAGGCGAAGCACTATTCCGCCGAAATCGCAGCCCTTCCATGCCCTGATATATGCTGCCCCGCCGTCTTGGGCACCCGCAGGAACATGGCGGTCGACACCAGCGTCACTGCGCCCACGACCCAGAAGGCCAGATGGAAATCTGCCAGAGTTGGCGCGCCGCCGCCGCCAAGTAGTCGCGCGCCCTCCAGAACTCCGCCACCGAGCGCCACGCCAAAAGCCAGCGACAGCTGCACGGCAACCTGACTGATCACATTGGCCTGGCCGGCGTCCTTGTCCTCGATATCGGCAAAGACGAAGGCGTTGGTGGCGGTCCAGAACATCGACTGAAAGAACCCGGCAGCCACCAGAACGGCGAGCATCAGCGGGATCGGCGTTTCGGGCGCATAGTTGGCCTGCGCGAAAATGCCGAGCGCCGTCACGAGGGTCGACCACACCAGCGTGGCGCGGAAGCCGGTGGTCTGGAGGATGCGTTCGGCCACGAACTTGGCAATGAAGGCGCCCACCGCGCCGGCAAACGTCACCATGCCGCTTTCGAACGGCGTAAAGCCGAACGCCAACTGCAGCATCAACGGGAACAGGAAGGGCGTCGCGCCCACGCCGAAGCGGAAGAACGCCCCGGCGATAACTGTCTGCCGAAACAGCGGAAAATGGAACAGACGCAAATCCAGCAACGGGTGCTCGGTGCGCTTGTAGTGCCAGAAATAGAGTCCCGCCGTGATCACTCCAAGGATCAGCGCACCATAGCCAAAACTCGCGGGCAGGGCCGGCAGCGTCAGCACCGAGATACCAAACACCCAACCTGCGAAGGTCGTGCCAGCCAGCACAAACCCGATGAAATCGAGCTTTCGCGGCGCATTGCGCTGCCATTCCGGCAGGAACCGGTTCACCAGCACTACGCCGAGCAGCCCGATCGGCACGTTGATCAGAAAGATCCAGTGCCAGCTGAGATAGGTGGTGATGGCTCCACCGATCGGCGGTCCGACGATCGGGCCGATCAGCCCGGGGATCGATAGCCAGGCCATCGCGTCGACAAGCTGGTTGCGCGGCGTCACTCGCACCAGCACCAGCCGGGCTACCGGTGTCATCATCGCCCCGCCCATACCCTGAAGGAACCGCGAAAGAACAAAGGTGAGCAGCGAGTTCGAGATGGCGCAGCAGATGGAGCCGAGGATGAAGACGATCATCGCCCATCGAAATACGTGCCGGGCCCCGAACCGGTCGGCCATCCAGCTCGAGATCGGGATGAAGATGGCGAGCGCCACCAGATAGGCAGTCAGCGCCAGCTTCAGCGCAATCGGCTCGGTGCCTATGTCATGTGCAATCGCCGCCAGCGACGTCGCGATCACGGTAGAATCCATGTTCTCCATGAACAGGGCAACGGCGAGAATGAGTGGGGTAAGGCGAAGGGCCGTCACGGCGTCAACTTTCAGCTAAGAGTCAGGCAGGCGTTCCGGCGGGCTTCATGCCCTTGGCAATCTTGGCGCGATGCCCCGATACATCGCTGCCGGCATCGGGCGGCAGCCGCAGGAAGGGGATGGCACTGGAAACGGCCACCGCCGCCACCACGAACCAGGCAATATGGAAGTCGGCGAGGATCAGTCCGCCGGCGTGGGTACGCGAGGCAAGCTCCAATGCACCGCCGGCTACGGCCACGCCCCCAGCCACGCTGAGCTGCTGGCTCACCGCGTTGATCGCGGTCGCCTGACTGGTTCGAGCCTCATCCACATCGGAAAACACCAGCGCATTGACCCCAGTGAAAAAGAACGAGCGCGTCAGCCCGCCGATCAGCAACGAGGCCATCAGCAGCCAATGCGGAACCGTCGGGGTGAAAAGCCCATTGATGGCAAGGAAGCCGCAGCCGATCACCGCCGTCATCATCAGCGTGCGTGGAAAGCCAAACCGCCGATAGAGCCGTTCCGCCCCAAACTTCGATATGATCGCTCCGATTGCCGCGACAAATGTCGTCAGCCCGGATTCAAATGGCGTCAGCCCAAACGTCAATTGAAGCATCAACGGCATCAGAAAGGGGAACGCCCCGATGCCGATGCGGAATAGCGAGCCGCCGATGATCGCGTTGCGGAACAGCGGCAGGCGAAACATCTTCGGATCGAGGATCGGGTATTCCGCCCGCCGGGCGTGCCTGAGATAGAGCAGCCCAGTCACCACGCCTACGGCGATCGCTGTGTAGCCAGCCACCGTCGGGATCGCCGGCAGGCTGATCACCGAAAATCCGAACATGATACCCGCAAAGGTGACGGCGGAAAGGATCAGCCCTGGCACGTCGATCGGTCTCTCGTTCCGTACCTCAACCTCATTGAGAAAACGCGTCACGAGAATAATGCCGATGATCCCGATGGGCACATTGATCCAGAAAATCCAATGCCAGCTTAGGTAAGTGGTCAGGAATCCGCCCAGCGGAGGCCCGGTGATCGGCCCGATCAGGGCAGGGATGGTCAGCCACGCCATGGCCGAGACCAGCTCGTTTCGCGGCGTCGAGCGCACCAGCACCAACCGCGCCACCGGCGTCATCATCGACCCTCCGATGCCCTGCAGAAATCGCGCCAGTACGAACGTCAGCAGCGAATCCGAAAACGCACAGCAGATCGATCCGACAACGAACACCACGATAGCGACGCGGAAGATCGACTTGGCTCCAAACCGGTCCGCCATCCAGCCTGAGAGCGGGATGAAAATCGCCAGCGCCACAAAATAGGCGGTAAGCGCCAGCTTCAGCGAAATCGGCTCGGCGCCGATATCGGTGGCGATGGCGGGCAGCGACGTCGCGATCACGGTCGAATCCATGTTCTCCATGAACAGGGCAACCGCGAGAACCAGGGGAACTATGCGCAAGGGACCAGCCTCGAATGAGGCACTGTTAGGATTGAAACTATCTGCACTGGTGTAGGACTGACGCCCGCGTCGCGCAACCCTGAACCTTACCAATCGCGAGACGTTGACCAGCGCGGCAGATGATGCCCTACTGCCTGAGCCATTTGTTCTTGCGTCCTTTCGGTGTTCCATGAAGAGTTTTTCAGCTTCAAGCTTTGCCGGCAGCCAGACTGAGTCACTCGATCTGGCCTTTGCTGCCGTTCAGAAAGACCCGCAGGCGCTCTTTACTGATTTCCAGTGGTTCCTCTTCGCGGGCAAGGACACCATCTTTTTCACCGCCTTCTCCAAGGCCGCTTTCCACAAGCAGAAGCTCAAGGATCTGGCGGCTCAGGTCATCGCGCTAGCCCCGCAACTGACCCACGGCTTTGTGGGCGCCCGTCCGGGACATCCGCTCACCGAAAGCCAGCTCGATGCCATCACCTCCGTCGAGATGGTCGACAGTTTCGAGGGCTATCCCGACAAGTGGCTTTCGACCAGCGCCGATATCTTCGATCACCCCGATCTGCCGCTCTTCCGCTTCATGGCCGCCACGCTAAAGGGTGGGCCGGACGGCGAGGGGCGCGCCTCGGTGATCCAGGTGCGGTCGGCTCACTGCGTCCTGGAAGGCTCGGACTCCGCACTGCTTTCGCGGTCGCAATCCGCCGGGCACGGCGTTCAGTCTAACAAGGAAAACAAGGTTTCAGTCGGCGCCCGGATCAAGGGAGCTCTGAGTGGGGTGCTCTCAGCCTCGATCCACCTATTCTTTGCGCACATCTTGTCCCCCAAGGACAAGCCGATGCATTTCAAGACGCTGGCCTTACCGCGCGACCGGTTGCGCAAGTTGGCAAACAATCTGGGCGTGCGTCAGCGTTCGCTCTACTTCGCGCTCGTCACCCATGCGCTGCATTCAGACAGCGATCGGCGCTACAACGAGGCCGTCATCGCCGCCGCCTACACCATGCTCGATACCAAGCGCACAGCCGCCGATGACGACTTCTTCCGCGTCCGCGCACTTCAGGCCAAGTTCCCCTTCCACCATGATTTCGTCGACTACGCGCGCAGCGTCGACAAGGTGATGGGGGATATCGAGCAGAAGGACGTCACCAAGTTCCAGTTGGCGATCCTTGCCCTCTTCACCATGCACCGCAAACTCCACGCGCTGTTTCCGTGGCTCTACGGTCCCCGCTTCTGGCGCTTTTCGGGTCAGACCGACACGGTGCTGACCCTGGTGCCCCCGCACCACTCCATGGGGCCGGTGACCGAGTGGATGATCGAGCCAATCTATTGCGGCGCCTATCACCCCGCCCAGAACATCTGCACCTTCTGCCCCGGTCGCGAGTTCATGACCCTCAACTTCGTCATGGAAGCACGCCACATCGAGATGGTCGGCCGCATTGAAACGCTGATTGACGAGGTCGAAGCGCTGGCCGCGAAGCCCTGAGCCAGCGGCGGCAGCAGCGCGCATGGCTCGCCATGCGCCAACTGCCCTTCCCAAACCCATGACCCGGTGCTAATCACCCTCGCCAACCCGTGAGCCGGGGTCGAGTCGACCCGCCCACGGGCTTCCGTTTTTCTGACGTTCAGATGGGAAGGGCCCACCCCTTGGCAAAGATCATTACATCCATCACCGGCGATAGCGCGCTGACCTTTGACGACGTGCTGTTGCAGCCCGCCCGTTCGGACGTTCTGCCCACCGAGGTCGACATCCGCACCTGGGTCACCAAGGACATCGCGCTCAACATGCCGATCCTGTCCTCGGCGATGGATACGGTCACCGAGAGCAACATGGCTATCGCCATGGCTCAGGCCGGCGGCATGGGGGTGATCCACCGCAATCTTGAGCCCGATCAGCAGGCCGAGCAGGTCCGTCAGGTCAAGAGCTTTGAAAGCGGCATGGTGGTCAATCCCATCACCATCGGCCCTGATGCGACCCTTGCCGATGCGCTGGCGCTGATGCGCTCCAACCGTATCTCCGGCATCCCGGTGGTCTCGAACGGCGGCCTCGGCGGCCGCACCACCGGCAAGCTGGTCGGTATCCTGACTAACCGCGACGTCCGCTTTGCCTCCAACGATCGCCAGAAGATCTCGGAGCTGATGACCTTCGAGAACCTCGTCACCGTCCGTGATGGCGTCGGCAAGGAAGAAGCTAAGACGCTGCTGCACAAGCACCGCATCGAAAAGCTGCTGGTCATCGACGCCGATGGCCGCTGCACCGGGCTCATCACCGTCAAGGACATCGAAAAGGCCCAGCTTCACCCCAGCGCCGTCAAGGACAGCCAGGGCCGCCTGCGGGTTGCCGCCGCCTCGACGGTCGGCGACAAGGGCTATGAGCGTTCCATGGCGCTGATCGATGCCGGCGTTGACCTCCTCGTCATCGATACGGCCCACGGCCATTCGGTCCGCGTCGCCGAGGCCGTCGAGCGCATCAAGCGCGAGAGCAATTCCACCCGCATCGTCGCTGGCAATGTCGCCACCGCCGAAGCCACCCGCGCCCTCATCGATGCCGGTGCGGATTCGATCAAGGTCGGCATCGGCCCGGGCTCGATCTGCACCACCCGTATCGTCGCCGGCGTCGGCGTGCCGCAACTGGCGGCCGTCATGGCCTGCGCCGAGGAAGCCGACAAGCAGGGCGTGCCTGTCATCGCCGATGGCGGCATAAAGTTCTCGGGCGATCTGGCCAAGGCGCTGGCCGGAGGCGCCTCTTGTGCCATGGTCGGCTCGCTCCTCGCAGGCACCGATGAAAGTCCGGGCGAGGTCTATCTCTACCAGGGGCGCTCCTACAAAATGTACCGCGGCATGGGCTCGGTTGGCGCCATGGCCCGCGGCTCGGCGGATCGGTATTTCCAGCAGGAAGTCTCGGATTCGCTGAAGCTCGTGCCCGAAGGCATCGAGGGCCAGGTGCCCTACAAAGGCGCCGCCGGCAATGTTCTGCACCAGCTCGCCGGTGGCCTCCGCGCCGCCATGGGCTATACAGGTGCGCACAACCTTCGCGACTTCCGCGACAACGCAGTGTTTGTGAAGATTTCTGGCGCTGCGCTGTCCGAAAGCCACGTCCATGACGTGTCCATCACCCGCGAAAGCCCCAACTATCGCGGCGGCAACTGACCATGACGGCGAGTGCCCTGGGCATAGTGGGTGCCATGCTGGCACTGGGGGCCCTCGCCATCGGCCTGATGATTTACCTCGGCACCATCCGCGTGCCGCTGGTGCTGAAGGGCGAAGTGAAGATGGGCGATATAGCCGTCGATCGCGGTGCCTGGCCGGAGCGCGAGCACCGCGTCGCCAACGCGGTCGACAACCAGTTCCAGCTTCCGGTGTTGTTCTACGCCGGTTGCCTCTTGGCTCTCTGGTTCGGGACAACGTTTCTGGAACTGCTGCTCGCCTGGGCCTTCGTCGTCACCCGCTACGCCCATGCCTATATCCACGTGACCCACAACCACGTCCTGCGCCGCTTCTGGGCCTTCTTCACAGGCCTCATCATCTTGTCCGGGCTCTGGCTTGACCTCGTGGTCCGCCTCGCCCTCGCTGCCTTCGGAGTGAACTAATGCGTCTGCCCGGCCGGATCGCCGCCGCCATCGATGTGCTTGCCGATCTCGATGCACACAAGCGTCCCGTGGCCGAGGCGCTGAAGGCCTGGGGCCTCGCCAATCGGTTCGCCGGGGCAGGAGACCGGGCCGCCATCGGCAACCTCGTCTACGACGCCCTCCGCCGCAAAAGCTCGCACGCTTGGTCGATGGGCTCGGACAGCCCGCGCGCCCTGATCCTCAGCGTCGCAGTGCGCGAGTGGGGCGAGACCGTCGAAGGCCTCAACGCCCAGTTCGAAGGCGACACCCACGCGCCACCTGCAATCACGGACGAAGAGGCCGCCCGCCTCACCGCCGCCGACCCGCTCGCCGGAGCGCCCGACCATGTCCGTGCTGATGTCCCTGAGTGGACCGCGTCGCATCTTGCCGAAAGCTTCGGTGAGAACTGGGTCGCCGAAGCCCAGGCACTCGCCGGCCGCCCCCCTCTGGACCTGCGCGTCAACACGCTCAAATCCAACCGCGACAAGGTCTTGCGCGACCTCGAAAGGCTCTCCCCCGAGGCCGAGGCGCTCATCCCCAACGGCGTCCGCTTTCCTGCCGGCACCCGCGACAGCCGTACGCCCAATGTCCAGACCGACGAGGGCTACATCAAAGGCGGCTTCGAAGTGCAGGACTTCGGCAGCCAGATTGTCGCCGCCATGGCGGGGGCGCGGCCGAACGAGCAGGTGCTCGACATGTGCGCAGGCGCTGGCGGCAAGGCGCTCGCCATGGCCGCCGTCATGGGCAACAAGGGCCAGATCTTTGCCTATGACAGCGACCGCGCCCGTCTCGCCCCGATCTACGACCGCCTGCAGCGCTCCGGCGTCCGCAACGTCCAGGTCCGCCCGCCCAACAAGGGCGCGCTCGACGACCTCGTTGGCAAACTCGACCGTGTGGTGATCGATGCACCGTGCACCGGCACCGGCACCTGGCGTCGCCAGCCCACGGCCAAATGGAAACTCACACCCGAGCAGCTCGCCGCCCGCGTTGCCGAGCAGCAAGCGATCCTCGCCGATGGCGCACGCTATGTGAAGCCGGGCGGCGCGCTGGTCTACATCACCTGCTCGGTCCTGCCTGAGGAGAACGCCGGCCAGGCTGCGACCTTTCTCGCCGACCATCCCGATTTTGTCGCTCTACCCGGCAACAAACTCTGGATGAGCCAGTTTTCCGGCACCAAGGCACGCGCCCGGTTCTCTCCCGAAGGTGGTGTTTCAATCACCCCGCTGCTCACCAGCACAGATGGTTTCTACGTCATCCAGTTGCAGCGAAAGGCGGAGTGAACCAGAAGCGGGGTTTGCGCGTTTAGGCCGCATGAGCACCATTGCATCCCCCGACTACCGGTCCCCGCGCGCCCTGTTTCTGCTGGCCGCATTCGTCATTGTCGTCTTTGCCGTAGGCGGATTGATCGGGGTCTCGTCCGCACCGGGCGAATGGTACGCCACGCTGAACAAGCCACCTTTCAACCCGCCCAATTGGGTGTTCGGCCCGGTGTGGTCAGTGCTCTACATCATGATCGCGGTTGCTGGATGGCGCACCTATATGGTCGAGCCGCGCGGCCACGCCATGCTCATTTGGGTCGGTCAGATGGTGCTCAACTGGCTCTGGTCGCCTACCTGGTTCACGCTGCACCTGCTCTGGCCCGCCTTTGTGGTGATCGCCGCCATTCTGGCCCTGATCGTGCTGTTCATCGCCAATCGTTGGTACCGGGATCGCGTATCGGCGCTGCTGTTCGTGCCCTACGCCGCGTGGGTGGGCTTTGCGAACCTGCTTAATCTCTCGATCGCTATCCTCAACTGAGGTTGGCCGTTGGCGCCCTTCCGGCAACCGCCGGTATCTCGCGCTTTCGCGCCCACGCTACCGCCGGCCGTTCGACCAGCACAAACGACAGGTGCCCCAGCACCACGCTCACAGCAGTTACCCCAAGTGCCGTGGGGACGAAGCCGCTCGCTCCCATGTTGCCGTAGGTAAATCCCGGCATCCACAACTGCCGCACCAGTTCGATGACGACATAGTGCCAGATATAGATGCCGAACGAGATCTTCGCGACATAACGCGTGACTGGATTGTCGAGCACGCGGCCCAATAGGACTGCATGCGGCGTTGCCGCGAGCACCACCCCCACACTCAGCACCATCCACGGGTAGGCGTAGGGGATCCCCAGAAGCCCGTACCCGCTGTCCTCTTCTACCTTCATCTGCTCGGCCAGCACAAAAAGCGCGAGCACTATCCCGGCGAGCGAGAGCAGGTCGAAGACCCAACTGCTCAGCCCCCGCCATCGCACCTCCAGTCCCGCCGCCAGGGAGCCAACCGCGAACATCGCAAACAGCGAAAACGGATTGTAGTTGGGCATCCAGGATTTGGCCCCGCCCATCAGTCCGAAGTCCCAGCCGCGCCGCAACTCATCCATCGGGAACCAGGCTTTGAATGCGAGGTGCGCTGCGAGGGTGAGCGCCAGCACCGCCACCCAACCGAGTCGCGCGCCCCAACCCCTGCCGGTCACACAAGTCAGAGCGAACAGCAGCATGAAGCCGAGCGGCATAAGGACGTACGACGTGGCTTCGAAGCTGATCGACCACAAAGGGCCGTTGATCTCGACTGGAAACAACGTCACCCAATGCCAGTCCGCAACGAGCAACATGCCTGACGCAAACCGCAGCAGCAGTTGCCCATCAAACGGGACGGCAAACACCGTCACTGACAGCAGGAACGTCACAGTCATCGCCAGCCAGAACCCGGGCACGATTCTGGCAACGCGGCGCAACGCGTAGACCCTTAGCGAGGGCAGGGGTCTGCCCTCATCCAGCGCCTCCCAGAATGGCCGCGCCAGCAGAAACCCGCTCAGCACGAAGAACATCGCAACGCCGAACGTGCCGATATGGGAGAATACCTTGAGCCCCCTCAAGATCGGATCAAGCGGCCCGTCGGCGTTCAACCGTTGCATCAAGTGATGCAGCAACACAGTTGTGCACGCCGCAGCGCGCACGAAATCTGCGCCCGCCAGACGGTTATCGGTCATCTTGTGCCCTCCCAGGTCGCCCCTCCAGGCGCAAGAGTTCTAGTGTCTAGAGGTTGTAGGGCTTTCGATGCAAGTAGCCCGACCTCGTTTCGTCGGATGATCACCGTAAGTCATTGGAATGAAAGGGTATGCGCTGTCAGCAAACCGTCACGGAAAAGTCAGAAAACAGTCATCGCCTTCGGGCATTGGAAACGAGCTGGGCGACTGCGTCGCCAGCCGAAAGTGGGGCAAGATGGACCGACCGTTTATTGATTTTGCGTTGCTGGCGCGTGCGACTACCGAGACCCGGTCATTCAAGGCCGGCGAGACTATTTTCAAGGCTGGTGAGCCGGGCCACGAGTTCTTTGTCGTCAAGTCCGGCACCGTCGCCGTGCAGTTGCGCAATCGTACGCTGCAGGTCATTGGCGAAGGTGGCATATTCGGCGAAATGGCCCTGATTGATTCCGAGCCGCGTAGCGCCACTGTCATTGCCGAGACCGATTGCGTTCTGGTGCCGGTTGGTGAAAAGCAATTCCTGTTCATGAGCAGCGAGGCGCCATACTTCGCCTTGAGCCTGATGCGGGTGCTGGTGCAGCGTCTGCGTGCTGCTAACGAGTCTATGCCTGGCGCCTGACCGTTTTACGGCGATTTCGATCAAGCGCACGTTCTGTTTCTTATCGGGATTGCCAATGACGTCTTGGATCAATGAACTCCTCGCGGGGCTTTCAAACCCCGCGATTTTGTTTGGCCACTTCACCTATCTGCTGCTGATCGTCTCGATGCTGATGCGGCGCATGGTGCTTCTACGCTCGCTGGCGGTCGCCTCCGGTGTGGCAAAGATCATCTACCGGGCCTTCTTCGTTTTCGATCCTGTCAGCGTGCTCTGGGAAGCGATCTTCGTGATCGTCAACGTCGTCCAGCTCTTCCTCATCTGGTACTACGAGTACCAGCACAGCTTTGCCGAGGACGAAAAGCACTTTGCCGAAAGTATGCCAGGCGGCGTCGACCGCAGCGCCGTCAAGCGTTTGCTCGACCACGCTGAACTTGTGCAGTTCGAGCCCGGCGCCACCCTCACCACCGAGGGTGAGCCCGTGCAAAAGCTGATGTATCTCGCCGATGGCATCGTGAAGATTGAACGAGGCGACCGCATCGTCGCGATCTGCGGCCCGGGCGATTATGTCGGTGAGTTGAGCTTTCTCTCCGGTTCTCCGGCCAGCGCCTCCGCCACGGTGGTCAAGCCTACCCGCATCTTGTCCTTCGACCAGAAAAAGCTCACCGCCGCTATCGAAGCTGACGCGCAACTGCGCCGCACGCTGGAATCCGCACTCAATCGCAATCTCGCCGGCAAACTGGTGCGCGCCAACGATGCCGGAGAACTCCCCAGCGTTGCGTAGGAAACGACGCTGCCTTGCCTCAAGATAGGCTTGCGGAATCTGCCGCTGCCCTTTATTTCCCCGCCATGACAGAGCTTGCCGCCGTCCCCCCCGCCGACTCCATCCTCATCATCGACTTCGGGTCGCAGGTGACCCAGTTGATCGCGCGCCGCCTGCGCGAGACCGGAGTCTACTGCGAAATCCACCCCTTCCAAAGCGCCGGCGAGGCTTTCGCCCGGCTGCGGCCCAAGGGGGTCATCTTTTCGGGCGGCCCAGCCTCGGTCACCGATGAGGGCAGCCCTCGAGCACCGCAGCCCGTGTTCGATTCTGGCGTGCCGATCCTCGCCATTTGCTATGGCCAGCAGACACTGGCGCTGCAGCTCGGCGGCCGCGTCGAAGGTGGCCATGCCCGCGAGTTTGGCCGCGCCGATGTGCATATCCATGAGACCAGCCCGCTGTTCGACGGCGTCTGGCAGGTCGGCGGCAACTATCCTGTCTGGATGAGCCACGGCGACCGCGTCACCGAACTGCCCGAGGGCTTCACCGTTGTCGGCACGTCCGAAAACGCGCCTTTTGCCGTCGCGGTCAATGAGCGCAAGCGCTACTACACCACCATGTTCCACCCAGAGGTGGTGCACACGCCCGATGGCGGCAAGCTCCTCGCCAACTTCGTGCACAATATCGTCGGGCTTAAATCCGACTGGACCATGCATGCCTATCGCCAGCGCGCTGTCGAAAAGATCCGCGCCCAGGTCGGCAAAGGCCGGGTGATCTGTGCCCTTTCCGGCGGCGTCGACAGTTCAGTGGCTGCCATTTTGATCCATGAAGCCATCGGCGAGCAGCTCACCTGCGTCTTCGTAGATCACGGCCTGATGCGCATGAACGAGGCCGACGAAGTGGTCTCGATGTTCCGCGACCACTACAATATCCCGCTTGTCCACGTCGATGCTGCCGACAAGTTCATCGGCGCGCTCGAAGGCGAGTCTGACCCGGAAACCAAGCGCAAGACCATCGGCCGGCTGTTCATCGAAGTGTTCGAGGATGAAGCCAAAAAGATCGGCGGCGCGCAGTTCCTCGCCCAGGGAACGCTCTACCCCGACGTTATCGAAAGCGTCAGCTTTTCCGGCGGACCTTCGGTGACCATCAAGTCGCACCACAATGTCGGCGGCTTGCCTGCCCGCATGAACATGCAACTGGTCGAGCCCTTGCGCGAATTGTTCAAGGACGAAGTCCGCGCGCTGGGCCGCGAACTGGGGCTGCCCGATCGCTTTGTCGGACGCCACCCGTTCCCCGGCCCCGGCCTTGCCATCCGCCTGCCGGGCGGCGTGACGCGCGAAAAGCTCGACATCCTCCGCCGCGCCGACGCCATCTATCTCGATGAAATCCGCAAGGCCGGCCTCTACGACAAGATCTGGCAAGCCTTCGCCGTACTGCTGCCGGTGCAAACCGTTGGCGTCATGGGCGATGGCCGCACCTACGAGTTCGTCTGCGCGCTTCGCGCTGTCACCTCGGTCGATGGCATGACCGCCGACTTTTTCCCCTACGACATGAACTTCCTCGGCCGCGCCGCGACCCGCATCATCAACGAAGTCCGCGGCATCAACCGCGTCGTCTACGACGTTACGAGCAAGCCGCCGGGCACGATCGAGTGGGAATGACGCGAGGATTTCCGATCTGGGCTAGGCGGGCAACGCTGCCAAGAACTCCAGCACTGCCTCATTGAAAACCGCCGGCCGCTGCACCGGCGCAAAGTGCGTGACTCCAGGCAACGTCACGCGTCGTGCCTTCGCGATGCTCCGCGCCAGATAATCGGCGTGCTCGGGCTTGATGAATTCATCGCCTTCGCCCAATGCCACAGTGACCGGCACGGTGATTTCGGCAAGGTCCGCCGTCGAGTAGTTCGGCTGCGTCTGCTGCATCAGGCTCACCGCGTCGACGAAGCGCTGGAAGGCACCCGGGGTTGCAGAGAGCGCCGCATAGTCCTTCTGGTGTCGGCTGAAGCAGCGCTCGATGACCGGCGTCAGCACGAACGGCAGGGTGCCGCTGGGGTCCATGTTGCAGGCAAAGAACAGCACTCCCGAAATCCGCTCTGGCACTTGCCGTGCGAGAATCAGCCCAACGCAGGCTCCATCGCTCCAGCCCACAATGGCAGCGCGTTGCACCCGGACCTCGTCCAGTACCGTCAATACATCTGAGCCCATGAGTTCATAACTATAGGGCTGGTCGTCCCGCGTGCTTCTGCCGTGCCCGCGGCTGTCAATGACGATGACCTGATATCCGGCTGCAACTAGAGCCGGCACCTGGAAACCCCAGTTGCCCGCGTTGCCTAGACCGCCATGCAGCAGCACGACCGCCGGTCCTGCGCCGTAACGCGCATACCAGATGTGGGCGCCGTCATTTTCGATATGGCCCGCGACTTCGGTGGGAAGGGCAGGCGGCCCTTCCGCCTCAAATCGCATCAGGTCATCATCGCGGGTATCCATAGGGGCTCCTTTGCGGCCTAGCCGCCGATTTCGTTCACATCCTCCAGTCGAACGAAACGGAACCCTTTCGACTTCAACGCCAGAATTCCTTCGGCAATCCCCGCACCAGCGGGACGTGTCGGCTGGTTGACATGGGCAATAATCACGTCGCCATCGACGGCGGTCTCGAACCGCTTTGCTGCGCCCTTTTCCGAAAGGCTCGCCCCCAGGTCCGCGTTGAGCGAAAACCCGGCGATCCGGTAGCCCATACTGTTGATCAGCGTCATCGCGTCCGCACTATAGAGCGCCGCCGCCCCACGGTACCAAACCGGCTGCCGACCACTTACCGCCAGCACGTCATGCGCCCCGTTTCCCACTTCCGCGGTAACGGCCTGCGGCGTGCCTGCTGGTATCAACCCATAAGGCTGCTCGCTCCCGATCACCGCCGGAATGTGGTTCTCACCATGGTCCTCAAGCTCAAACAGGTCCGGGTGCGCCAGCAGCACCTTCAACGCACCAGGGTTGTGCCGTAACCACCGCCCAGTCACGAAGACCGTCGCCGGCACGTCATTGTCCACCAGCGTCGTCAGGATCCGCTCGTCCACCGCGCCGGTGCAGGCGTCCAGCGTCAATGCCACCCTGGGGCCGTCGACGCCGCCCGGCGCAATATGCAAGGTGGGCTCGATCAGCTTTAAGGCGGATACCGGTGAAGACATGCTCGCGCCAACCAGCACGCAAAGCGCAAAACGCATGAACCGAGCCATCAGGATCTCCATTAGCGCCGTTCTAGCCCGCCTTTGTCAGCGTTTCCATTCACTGCAGTCGCCATCGCGGCTTCCTGATCAAAGTCCGGTCTGATCGAGATCGAAGCAATCTGATAGGCGCAATCGCGTCCCCCTTACTCACCCAGACGTACGGCGCTATGCTGAGAGCATGTTGAAACACTTGGCTGCTGCACTGTTCGTCCTCGTTTCTCTCTCCACCCCGGCCCTCGCTGGGACCAACGAGGGCATTTCCGCATATCAGTCCGGCAATTACGGCGCGGCACTTCACGAACTGCTACTCGCAGCGGACGCTGGCGACCCCATGGCGCAGACCGTTCTGGGATTCATGTACGTTAACGGTGAGGGTGTGCCGCAGGACAATGCGCTGGCGCTGAAGTGGTTTGGGCTCGCGGCGCCTCAGGGCAATGTCGATGCCCAGCATAACCTGGCCTATATGTACGACACTGGCTTGGGCGTGCCGCGAAATGTCCTCGAAGCCGTGAAATGGTACAAGCTTGCGGCCGCCCAGGGCAGGGCTGACTCCCAGTTCAATCTCGCCAACATCTACCAGACAGGCGAGTCAGGCGTGCCCAGGGACGAACTAGAGGCGGCCAAGTGGTACATGCTCGCAGCCCAGCAGGGGGACGTCGAAGCCGAGTTTAGCCTCGGGGCCCTCTATTTCGACGGGCGCGGTGTGGCGCGCAACGAAGCGGAGGCCGTCAAGTGGTTCACTCTCGCCGCGCATGAGCATCACGCCGAGGCTCAGTACAACCTGGGCGTGGCCTATAATACCGGCCGGGGCGTTCCCGCCGACAATGTCGAGGCCGCCAGATGGTTCAGGATGGCCGCCGAACAGGGCTATGCCGCGGCTCAGGCCAATCTTGGTCTGCTCTACGATCACGGACAGGGCGTCCCGCAGGATGATGAGCAGGCGGTCAAGTGGTACGCGCTGGCGGCCGACCAGGGCGAGCCCTACGCTCAGAACAGCCTGGGGTTGATGTACAAGGCTGGCTACGGCGTTCCGCAGGATGATGTCATTGCCTACAAGTGGCTCAACCTTGCCGCCCAACAGGGCCACGCCGGTGCCACCAAGGCCCTGGCGTCCCTTGCCGAGCGCATGACGCCCGAGAAAATCGAACAGGCGCGCAAGCTCACCAGCGAGTGGCGGCGCAAGTAGCTGCTATGGTCAGCCGGTGATCTTGATGGTTACGCTGTCGCGACCTTCCTGCTGCACCAGATCGTAGAGCATGCGCGCATTGTCGGGGTGGAGACGCACGCAGCCATGCGAGGCGATCTTGCCCAGGTGCTTGATGTCATTGGTGCCGTGGATCGCGTACCCGCCATTGAAAAAGATCGCGTAGGGCATCGGAGCGTTGTCGTATTTCTTGGAGTAGTAGCGCTCGTACATGCGCACCACTTCATACCTGCCTTTGGGCGTGCTGTGTCCCTTGCGGCCGGTCGACACATCGAACGTATAGGTGAGCCGGCCGTCGACACGCACTTGCATCTGCTGGGTCTGGATATCGACATCGACCAGAATCTGCCCGGCGAGTGCAGGTGTTGCAAGTAAACCGAAGACCAACAGGGCGGCAACGCGACGCAACATCTTACTCACTCACTCTCAACGAACCCGGAAAGACTTTGCCCTAGCGCAATTGCCACGCCGTTAACGGCCTGCCGGCTCACAGCGTTGTGAGGCAAGGGTCTCCAAACCGCATGGTTGGGTTTGCATTCGGCAGGCCGGGTCACTATGGTGCCGCCGCATTTGACCGGAGACTAGTAGCCTTCCATGTCCAACGAGAACTTCATCAGCGAGATCAACGAAGAGCTGCGCAGCGATCGCCTCCGCAATTTCTGGCGGCGCTACGGCTCCTGGGTCATCATCGCGATGGTCCTCGTGGTGGTTGGCGTGGCCGGCAAGGAAGCCTGGGATTGGTGGCAGGGCTCCAGCTCGTCACGCTCTTCCGACCAGTTCTATTCCGCCCTGCAGCTTGCCGACGGCACCGATGCTGCCGCAGCGCAAAAGGCCCTTGATGACCTGGAAAAGCAGGGCTCCGGCGTTTACCCCACGCTTGCCCGCTTCCGCGCAGCAGCGCTGCTCGCCAAGGAGGGCAAGACCGCTGACGCCGTCGCCGCGTATGATGCTATTGCCACCGCCGAAACCAATAAGCATATCCGCGACCTCGCCTACGTCCTCTCCGGTCAGTTGCTGGTTGATGGCGGCGACGTTGCCCAGGTTGAACAGCGCGTCGGCGCGCTGATTGATGGCATCAACCCGATGCGCAACGCGGCCCGAGAGGCCCTCGGCCTGGTCAAATACAAGGCCGGCGATCTCGATGGCGCCATGAAGGCGTTCAGTGATGCCATAGCCGATCCGCTGGCATCGCAGGAACTCCGCCAGCGCATGCAGGTCTATATCGCCCAGCTCGTGGCGCAGGGCGTGGTTGATCCCGCTGCCGCGGCAGCCGAGGCCCCTGCCACCCCGGCGGCGCCAGCCGCCGACACTAACACCATGGCGCCAGCCGCCGACAGTAACACCATGGCGCCAGCCGCCGATGCCAACACCATGGCGCCGGCCGCAGATACCGCTGCGGCTCCGGCCGTTGGCGATGCACCGGCTATGGATACCACTGCGCCCGCCGCCGAAACCCCGGCAGCGCCTGCGCCGGCCAAATAAGGCCGCCGACGTCTTTGTGCGGCTCCCGCCAGGCGCGGGAGCCGTTTCCTTTTGGAGGATCTCCCTGTGCGATTCTCTCAGCCGCCGGCATGCCCCGGTGATATGAAGTCGTGGTAAAAGCCACGTGCGGAACATTTCATGAGCGTTACCGTTGCCATTGTCGGCCGTCCCAATGTCGGCAAATCCACCCTGTTCAACCGGCTCGTGGGTCGAAAGATCGCACTGGTCGATGACACCCCCGGCGTCACGCGTGACCGCCGCGAGGCCGAGGGCCACATCGGCGACCTGAAATTCCGCGTCCTCGACACCGCTGGTTACGAAGACCGCACCGATGGGTCGCTCGAAGACCGCATGCGTCAGCAGACCGAGATCGCTATCCGCGATGCCGACGTCATCCTGTTCATGATCGACGCCAAGGCCGGCGTCACACCGCTCGACGAGCGCTTCGCCCAGGTGCTGCGCAAGGCTGGCAAGGACGTGCACCTGATCGGCAACAAGGCCGAAAGCCGCGCCGCCGATCCCGGCTTGATGGAAGCCTATAACCTCGGCTTCGGCGAACCTGTCGCTCTCTCCGCCGAGCATGGCCTCGGTCTTGCAGATCTCCACGCCATTGTCTCGAAGGCAGTTGATGCCGCTGCCGCCAAGGTCACCGACCACACCATGCCGGTCGATGTCCTGCCCGAGGTGAATATCGATCTGCCCGAAGACGACGGCAGCACGGAGGAGGGCGTCGCCAAGCGCTGGGATCCCGGCCGCTACCTCAATGTCGCCATCGTCGGCCGCCCCAACGCCGGCAAGTCGACGCTGATCAACCGCATGGTCGGCGAAGACCGGCTGCTCACTGGCCCGGAAGCAGGCATCACCCGCGATTCCATCCTGGTCCCCTGGGAGTGGGAAGGCCGCGTCATCAACCTCGTCGACACCGCAGGCATGCGCCGCAAGGCCCGCGTCACCGAAAAACTCGAAAAGCTCGCCGTCGGCGATTCGCTGCGCTCCATCCAGTACGCCGAGATCGTGGTGCTGCTGATCGATGCACAGATCCCGTTCGAAAAGCAGGACCTGACGCTTGCTGATCTGGTCGAGCGCGAAGGCCGCGGTCTCGTTATCGCGATCAACAAGTGGGACACCATCGAGGACAAGAACGCCAAGCTCGCCGAACTGCGCGAGGAGCTTGATCGCTATCTGCCGCAGCTTAAGGGCGTGCCGCTGGTTACCATTTCCGGCCTCCAGGGCCGCAATATCGACAAGCTGATGGCCGCCATCTTTGCCGTGGAGCAGAAGTGGAACAGTCACGTCTCCACCGCGCGCCTCAACCGCTGGCTCGCCGGCATGACCGAGAGCCATCCGCCTCCGGCCGTCTCCGGCCGCCGCCTCAAGCTGCGCTACATGACGCAGGCGAAGATCCGGCCGCCGAGCTTCATACTGTTCGCTTCACGGCCCGAAGCGCTGCCCAACGCCTACCAACGCTATCTGGTAAATGGCCTGCGCGACGCGTTCGACATGCCTGGCACGCCGATCCGGCTCTGGATTCGCGGCGGCGATAACCCCTTCGCAGACAAGCGCAAGAAGAAGGACTGAGCCATTTCCGATTGGCTATTCGCAATTGCGGATCGCGTCGCTATATCTGGTCGCTCCCAAGCGACCCGATGCTGAGTGCGGGGCCGCAACCCCGATAGACCAGTGTTCCTCGAAATCCTCATCGTCATCGTTCTGACGCTCGTCAATGGCCTGCTCTCGATGTCTGAGCTTGCCGTCGTCTCCTCGCGCCCGGCGCGCCTTAAGGTTCTCGCTGCCGACGGCAGGCGCGGCGCCACTGTCGCCCTGAAGCTTCAGGAAGATCCCGGCAAATTTCTATCTTCGGTGCAGATCGGCATCACGCTTGTCGGCGTGCTGTCTGGCGCCTTCTCAGGCGCAACCCTTGGCGAGCGGCTGGGACTCGGGCTCACAGGCGCCGGCATTGATGCGTCAATTGCCATGCCGCTAGGTGTCGGAATCGTCGTCATCATTATCACTTACCTGTCGCTGATCATCGGCGAACTGGTGCCCAAGCAGATTGCACTGCGCGATCCCGAAGGGGTTGCGTCGAGCGTTGCGCCCTCAATGGCGCTGATCGCCTCCATCGGCGCGCCGCTGGTCTGGCTGCTCGACGTCTCCGGCCGCCTCATCCTCGCGCTGTTGCGCCAGACCGGCGACACCGGCGAGCGTGTCACGGACGAAGAGGTCAAGACCATCATCGCCGAAGCCGAACATGCCGGCGTCCTCGAAAGCGAGGAACGCCACATGATCACTGGCGTTATGCGCTTCGCCGACCGCGCCGCTCGCGGCCTGATGACCCCGCGCCTCGACGTCGAAATCATCGACCTGTCGTCCACCCAGGAAGAACTGGTCACCACTTTGCGTGAGACGCGCCATTCCGTGCTCCCGGTGCAGGACGGCGGCGTCGATTCCGTCGTCGGCGTCATCGTCAGGAAAGACCTACTGGATACGCTGTTCAGCGGCGAGACGCTTGATGTTCGCGCCCTGGTCAAGCAGGCGCCGGTTGTCATGGATCGCTCAGATGCGCTGGACGTCCTCAAGGCCATCCGCGCCTCGCTGGTTCACATGGCGCTGGTCTTCGACGAATACGGCCACTTCGAAGGCATCGTCACGCCCGGTGACATCCTCGAGGCCATCACCGGCGCTTTCCAGGAAGAAGAGGGCGACGAATCTGCCTTCGTTACGCGCGAGGATGGCTCGTTCCTCGTGTCCGGCTGGATGCAGGTCGACGAGTTCCAGGACAAGATCGGCGTGCCCATCCCCAAGGATGCCAAGTACGCCACTGTCGCAGGCTACGTACTGGCCGAAATGAACCATCTTCCCAACGTCGGCGAAACCTTCGACCGCGGCCACTGGCACTTCGAAGTCCTAGACCTCGACGGTCGCCGTATCGACAAGGTGCTGGTGTCGCGAAAGAGCTAGCTCCGGCTTCGTCACCTCTCCCTTTGGGGGAGAGGTAGGCGCGCAGCGCCGGGTGAGGGGGCCTGCACTTCCTCCGCACCTTCTCCCCCCTGGGGAGAAGGTGCCCGAAGGGCGGATGAGGGGTCTTTCTTGCTGAGCTAAAGCGCCCGCAGTTCCGAGCTTTCCCAGTCGAACAGCATCCGGTTCTCAGCATAACCCGGCTCGATCATGTCGATCAGCTTGGGCGCCACCACCGATGGGCTCTGCAGCGTTTCCGCGTCTTCACCGGGAAACGCCCGCGCTCGCATCGCAGTGCGCAGCGCGCCCGGGTAGAAAGCGTTCACCTTGATCTTGGTCGCGCCTTCGACTTCCGCCGCGTAACTCTTGATCAGCGCCTCGAGCGCCGCCTTGCTGGCGGCATAGGGGCCCCAGAACGCCCGTGCCGAGCGCGCTGACGACGACGACACGAACACCGCGCGCCCCGCTTCCGACTGGCGCAGCAGTAGGTCCACCGAACGGATCAGCCGGTAGTTTGCAGTGACGTTAAGCGCCATCACCTTGTCGAATTCCTTGGGATCGACATGCGCCACCGGGCTTAGCGTGCCGAGCATGGCGGCGTTACCAACGACGCCATCTAGCCGCTTCCAGCGCCCGAAGATCGCCGCGCCCAGCCGGTCGATAGCGTCGCCATCCCGCAGATCAACCGGCACCAGCGTCGTTGTGCTCCCGAGCTTCTGGATCGCATCATCCAGCTCTTCGAGCCCGCCCACCGTGCGCGCCACCGCGATCACATGCGCGCCGCGCCGCCCGGCCTCAAGCGCTGCGTGAAAGCCGATGCCGCGCGAGGCGCCAGTGACGAGAACGATCTTGCCCGAAAGGGACTGGGTGGAGGTCATCAGTGAGTTCCGCTGAAATGTGACGCGGTTCTAGAGCGTTTCCAGGAAAAGTGGCAACGGTTTTCCGGTTCGGAAACGCGGCAAATCAGGTTCGGGTAGGGCGCAGGGGGAAAGCCCTAACCCTGCCTTAGCTCGCTTCCCGCATCACCGCGCCGGTCCGCGGGTCGACCTTCTTGTTCCGCCCGTTGAGGTCGGTCAGCGTCGTCGGGTAGTCCCCGGTGAAATAGTGGTCGGTAAACTGCGGCGCCAGGGCGTTGCGCTTCACCCCGCCTACCGCATCGTAAAGCCCGTCGATGGAGAGGAACGCCAGCGAGTCCGCACCGATGAACCGGCACATCGAAGCCAAGTCCTTGTGCTGGTTGGCCAGCAGGTTTTCCGGATCCGGCGTATCGATCCCATAGAAATCCGGATAGTAGATCATCGGGCTCGCCACCCGGATATGTACCTCAAGCGCGCCCGCCTCGCGCATCATCTGCACGATCTTCAGCGAGGTCGTCCCGCGCACGATCGAATCGTCGATGAGCACCACGCGCTTGCCTTCGATCTCCGCCCGGTTCGCCGAGTGCTTCAGCTTGACGCCAAACGCGCGAATGGACTGCGTCGGCTCGATGAAGGTCCGTCCCACGTAGTGGTTGCGGATGATCCCGAGCTCGAACGGAATGCCGCTTTGCTGCGCAAAGCCGATCGCTGCCGGCGTGCCACCATCGGGCACGGGCACCACGACGTCGGCTTCGACCGGCGCTTCCTTGGCAAGGTTGATGCCCATGCGCTTGCGGGCCGTGTAGACCGAACGTCCGCTCACCACTGAATCCGGCCGCGCGAAATACACATATTCAAAGAGGCACGGCCGCTCGGGTTGCTTCCGCTGCTGCTTCCGCGCGTCGATCGAAATCGAGCCATCCGGCTGCAGTTCGCAGATGATCACTTCACCATTTTCGACATCGCGCACATACTTGGCGCCGATGATGTCGAGGGCGCAGGTCTCCGAGCAGAAGATCGGCTTGCCATCCAGGTCGCCCATCACTAGCGGCCGGATGCCAATCGGGTCGCGCGCCGCAATCAGCTTGGTGCGGGTCATCGCGAGCATCGAATAACCGCCTTCCATCTGGCGGATCGCATCGATGAAGCGGTCGGTGGACGAGCTGTGCCGTGAGCGCGCCACGAGGTGCAGCACCACTTCGGTGTCCGACGTCGACTGGCATATGCCGCCCGTCGCGATGATCTGCCGGCGCAGCGTCAGACCATTGGTGAAATTGCCATTGTGCGCAATCGCAATGCCGCCCTCTTCGAGTTCGGCAAACAGCGGCTGCACATTGCGCAGCGCTACTTCGCCGGTCGTCGAATAGCGCGTGTGGCCGATCGAGATCGAACCCGGTAGCCGCGCCAGCGTCGCTGGGTCGGTATAGTGGTCACCCACGAGGCCCATGCGCTTTTCGGTGTGGAAGTGCCGCCCATCGAAGCTGACGATACCTGCCGCTTCCTGCCCGCGATGCTGCAGGGCATGCAGCCCCAGTGCAGTCAGGGTCGCCGCCTCCGGGTGCCCCAGGATCCCGAATACGCCGCACTCTTCGCGCAGCGTATCATAGTCCCATTCGGCAACCGCCTTGGCGGAGGCATTGGAGTGGTCAGTCATCGCGGGGTCCTCAGCAATGGTCTGCCTGCAAAGCAATTGGGACCGCTATGCGGCCCCAATCTCGTATTGGCAATACATTCAGCACAAAGTCATCAAGTGCTCGTGCCCGCTTTCGGCGTCGCTGGGGCGAGCGGCGCAGAGTCCTCGGGCGCATCGGTGCTGTCGTCTGGCGGGGCTGTCTCGTCGGGCGTGGTATCGTCCGGCGCCACGTCTTCGCCCTGGCGCTTATGCATCAGGTCGGTGACCTGCTTTTCCATATCCGGCGGCAGCGCGGCAATCAGATCGTCGCCAAGTTTTTGCAGCATCGGCAGGGATTTGGATTCGGTCGCCCATGTCGGCAGTTTGTCGCCGATCAGCCAGACGAAGAACACCACGCCAACCACGGCAATCAGTATGCCGCGCGCCGTACCGAACACGAAGCCCAGCGTCCGGTCCAGCGGGCCGATCCGGCTGTCGACCACGAAATCGGCAATCCGCATGGTGATCAGGTGCAGGATGATCAGAGCGACAATGAAGCTGCCCGCGACCAGCACGATCTTGCCGATCAGCTCTTCCGAGAAATAGCTCTTCAGCAGGTCGCCATGATAGAAATAGAGGTACGCGGCAATCGCCGCTGCGCCTAGCCATGTGGCTAGCGACAGCACCTCGCGGGTGAAGCCGCGCGCCGTCGCCAACAGCGCAGAAATCAGGACAAGAACGCCGACGCCAACGTCGAATGCAGTCAACATATAGAGAATCCGCGCCTGGGGATCAGCTTGTGGTCCCGTTTAGCCGCTAATCGTGGCGCTGCCAAGCGTGGACGGCACACCGGATGGCTGATGTTCACGGAAAGCGCGGCACGTTGCACGCCTGCTACTCCGCCGCCGCGCGCCGGCCACCCGCCGCGATCCGCCCGATGAGTTCCGCAAGCTCCGAATATTCGCCGATTTCGAGCCCGCTGCCGTGGTCCCCCGCTGCAAGGCGCCCGGTCACCGCCGTGCGGAAGCCCAGCTTACCCGCTTCGCGCAGCCGCAGCGAGGCATGCACCACGGGCCGCACCCCCCCTGCGAGAGAAATCTCGCCGAAATACACCGCGTCGGGTGGCAGTGGCGAATTGGTCAACGACGAGATCAGTGCCGCGGCAACTGCAAGGTCCGCCGCCGGTTCGTTGATCTTCAGCCCACCCGCGACATTGAGATAAATGTCGTTAGCCCCGATGCGCACCCCGCAGCGCGTTTCCAGCACCGCCAGCACCATCGAGAGCCGCGAGGAGTCCCAGCCGACCACCGCACGCCGCGGCGTGCCGAGCGGGGAGGGCGCCACCAGCGCCTGGATCTCACACAGAACCGGCCGCGTGCCCTCCATGCCCGCAAACACCGCCGAGCCTGCCGCGTCCTTGTCGCGCTGGTCGAGAAACAGCGCCGAGGGGTTGGCCACTTCCTTCAGCCCCAGCGTCGACATCTCGAACACGCCGATCTCGTCGGTCGCCCCATAACGGTTCTTCACCCCGCGGAGGATTCGGAACGTGTGGCTGGCGTCGCCCTCGAAATACAGCACCGCATCGACCATGTGCTCGACGACCCGCGGCCCGGCGATCTGCCCGTCCTTGGTCACGTGACCCACCAGCACCACCGCCGCGCCCGACTTCTTGGCAAAGCGTGTCAGCGCCTGCGCCGAAGTGCGCACCTGTGTCACGGTTCCCGGCGCCGAATCCACCCGGTCAGTCCAGAGCGTCTGGATCGAATCGATGATCACCAGGTCGGGGGCAGGGCCGCTCTGCAGCGTCGCGAGGATGATCTCGACATTGGTCTCGCTGGCGAGTTGCACATTGGCGCCGCCCAGCCCCAGCCGCTGTGCGCGCAGCCGGATCTGCGCCACCGCTTCTTCACCCGACACGTAGACAACGCACCGCCCCAGGTCCGCCATCGCTGCGGCAGCTTGCAGCAGCAGCGTCGATTTCCCGATCCCCGGATCGCCGCCCACCAGCACAGCCGAGCCCATCACGAACCCGCCGCCCGTCACCCGGTCGAGTTCACCGAGCCCCGTAACCACCCGGGCAGCCGTTTCGGTTTCGCCGGCCAGCGGCACCAGCTGCGTCGGCCGTCCACCGGCAATCGCCGACTTTGGCCCCGCGCCGACGCCCGAGTCGACCAGTTCCTCAACGATGGTGTTCCACTCGCCGCACGCCTCACAGCGCCCCACCCACCGCGCCGAAACCGCGCCGCAAGCCTGGCAGACAAAGGAGGATTTGGTTTTGGCCATCAGTTCGGTCTTTCCAGTGCACGCTGGTTGAGCGCCACAATCGTGTTCCAGTTTCTTGCGGTCAGAACCGTTTTGGAGCGTCGCTCGATCAGCCCCGGCGACAGCCGCGATTTCGAGACCTCCATCGGGTAGTCCACAATCAGTTGCCGGTCGTCCACCACATGCACCCGTTCTTCCCCCTGCCACTCCTGAACCCAGGAGAACTCACCGGCGCCCTTTGCCAAAAACACAGCGACCTGACTCGGTCGCGTTCTGGACTCATCGACGAACGGGTTACCTGCAATCAGCCCAGCAATATCCACAGGCCGGCGAACCACGGCCGTGACGCCGGCCGGCAGACCAAACCCCCGCAAGATTCCGTCCGTCCTCGCCTCAACCTCGGCCAGTTCCATCGCCGCTTCGACCACCATGTTCCCGGTCGCTACGTAAGTTTTCGGCTGCACTAGGCAGGCTAACTCACTCTCTGCGCGCCATTGCTCCATAGACATCAACCGATGGGTCACTGGCCCGATCGCCCGAAGCAAGATCACAAAGGTTGGCACACCCGCACCTCATAGCGGCCATGATAAGGATAGGTGTCGCACGCGGTCAAGAACAAAAAGAGAACAGCGCTACCGCCGCTCTTCCGGCGTTGCCACCAGCACCGCCGCAGCATGGTTCGCCGCCCGCAGCGCCACCTCAATCGCGTCTCCCGCGGCCAGCCGCGCCGCAAGGCTCCCCACAAACGCGTCGCCCGCGCCGTGGGTGTTGACCACCGCGACCTTCTCGCCCGCCACTCTCAGCGAGAGGCCGTTTCCGACGTACGCTAGTCCAGAACCGCCCGCGGTCACCACCACCCCCGGGAACCGGTTCGCCAGCACGCGCGCCGCGGCCATCGCCTCGTCCAACGTATGCGGCTCCGCGCCGCCCGCCAGCATTGCCGCCTCGACGGCATTCACCACCAGCAGGTCAACCTCCGCCGCCAGCTCCACGCTCAGCTCCCGCGCCGGCGCCGCGTTGAGCAGCACCGTCACCCCTGCCGCGCGCGCGGCCTTTGCCGCAGCCGCATTGGCCGTATCCGGCACCTCATTCTGCAACACCAGCACCGCCACATCGTCCCAGAACGGCGCGCCCGGAATATCGTCCCCGTCCAGCGTCAGGTTGGCGCCCGAAACAATCACCGCCCGATAGTCGCCGTCCGGCTGGAAAAGCGCCACGCTCATCCCCGAGCCGGCCGCAAACGTCGCGCGCAGCCGTTGATGCCCCACGCCCTTAACCTCGAGATCGTTGACCAGTTCCGTCCCGAACTGGTCCACACCCACCGCGCCGATCATCTCGGTTAGGGCTCCGGCCCGCGCTGCGGCCACGGCCTGGTTTCGCCCCTTGCCGCCCAGCTTGGGCGCCCAGGCGCTGCCCACGGCCGTTTCGCCGAGGCTCGGCCAGTTCGCGGTTGCTACCGTGATGTCGTAGTGGAGGCTCCCCAGCACCACCACGCGATCGCGGGTCATGCTGTCGGCCCGCTCAGGGCTTCCTGCACGATCGCCTGCGCCGCCACCGCATCCTGCTCCGCCAGTGCCACCTCGAGGCTATTCGATGCCTCCAGCCGGTCCACCACGGCCATCAGCCGGTGCACCGTCGCGATATTGACCGCGCATTCGCGCACCGGGTCGAGCCCGGTCATATCGGGGAAGGTGTCGAAATAGATCGGCCGGTCATAGCCATCGCGGCGCATCTGGCGCAGCAGTTCTACAGTCTTCAGCGTATTGACCGCCCCCACCATCAAGCCGTCATCGCGCTTGCCATACCCGTCGTTGAGATGCACGCCCATCAGCTTGCTCTGTTTGCCGATCAGCGCCGCCGCAAAGGCCGGCTGCTCGTCGGCATAGAGCGAATGCGCAAAATCCAGCGTCACGCCGAGGTTGGGTAGCCCCACCTCGCGGATCGCCAGCAGTGTCGTCGCGCAATCGGGCAGCAGCGAATAGGAGCGCGGCTCGTTCGGCTTGTACTCGATGCTGATCTCGCACTCCGGCTGATATGCCGCCACCTCGCGGATGCCCTCGATCTCAAGGTCCCACAGCCGGGCATAGTCCGCCTGGAATGCGTAATCGTAGCCATCCTGGCCGAGCCACAGCGTCATTAGCGGCGCGCCCGCTTCCAGCGCCGCATCAATACCGCGCTTGGTCAGCTCGATCGCCGCCCGCCGAATCTTGGGGTCGGGGTTGGTGAACGCCCCGATCTTAAACGCCGGCTCGGTGTAGTACCGCATCGCCAGCCCGTTGATCTCGAGCCCCAGGTCGCGGATGCCACGCCCCGTCTCGGCGACGCCCGCACCCAGATGATCGGGATAGTTGAGGTCCACGTGCGTCAGCCCGCTGACCGACGCCGCCCGCGCCGAAAGCTGCAGCACGCCGGGCTTGCCCTTCAGCCCAGGCCACGCGGCCTCAGGGCGCGATGCGAAAGAATTGAGCCGAGTTGCAAAGGTCAAAGCAGCCAAGTCAACGTCCTCCCTGTGTATCAGGCAGTCGTTTGCGCCGCCGTTTCCACATACTGCCTTGTGTAGCGCCCCTTGAGGCTGGTGAGAACCTCGTATCCGATGGTGCCACCCACATCGGCATGGTCGTCCACGCTGATGGTCTTGCCCAGGATCTCGGCCACTTCGCCGGGCTTCGGCGGCTCGGGCAGGTCGGTGATGTCCACCCCGATCATGTCCATCGACACCCGCCCAATCACCGGCACATGCTGGCCGCGGATCGACACATGTGTGCCCCGGTGATTGTTGGCCGACGAAAGCGAGCGGAAGAACCCGTCCGCATAGCCAATCGCCACTACGGCAATCCGGCTGTCCCGCTGGATCGTCTGCAGCGCACCATAGCCCACCGTCTCACCGGTCTTCACTTCCTTGACCTGGAGGATCGGCGCCTCAAGCGTCACCACTGGCGACATCGGGTTGCGCCGCCCGGCGACGGCACGGCCGCCATAAAGCGCAATCCCCGGCCGCACCATCTGGAAGTGGTTCTCGCGCGCCGTCATCAGCCCTGCCGAGTTGGCGAGCGAGGCGGGCACGCCGGGAAACTGCGCCATGATGGTGGTGAACAGCGCCAGCTGCGTGCGGTTCTTCTCGTGCGCCGGAATATCGGCGCAGGCGAGGTGGCTCATGATCATCTGCGGCGCATAGCCGATGCCGTCGACCATCCGCTTGACGATCGTCGCCTCGTTCAGCCGAAAACCCAGCCGGTTGATACCTGTGTCGAAGTGGAGAGCAGCCGGTAGCGCCTGGTTGGAGGCGAGGCACGCCTGCAGCCACTCCTCAAGCATTGGGAGCGAACAGAGGCAAGGCATCAGCCGCTCGCCCACATAGAGCGGCGCCGCGCCGGGAAAGAGGCCATCGAGAATGAAGATATGCGTGTCCTCGGGCAGCGACGCCCGCACGGCAATCCCCTCATCGGGCGTCGCCACGAAGAAGAATCGCGCCCCCGCGTCGTACAGCGCCCGCGCCGATTGCACGATCCCCGTGCCATAGGCATCCGCCTTCACCACGGCGCCCGTCAGCGCGCCCCGGCTCACCTTGTTGAGCGCCTGCCAGTTGCGCTTGAGCGCGCCCAGGTCGACGGTCAGCTTGCCGCCATATCCCGTCGCGATGGCCGGTGCCGGCATCACTATTCCATCCTCTCCGGCAGGTAGTCGCTCCGCGCCAGATTGCCGAACCGCGTGAACTGCGCCTCAAAACTGAGCTGCACTGTACCGGTCGGGCCGTGACGCTGCTTGCCGATAATCACTTCGGCCTTGCCGTGAACCTTTTCCATTTCGCCCTGCCACGCCAGATGCTCCGGCGAGCCTTCCTTGGGCTCCTTGTTCTTGAGGTAATATTCCTCGCGATACACAAACAGCACCACGTCGGCATCTTGCTCGATAGAGCCGGATTCGCGCAGATCGGAAAGCTGCGGATGCTTGTCGTCGCGGTTTTCCACCTGACGGCTCAACTGGCTGAGCGCGATGATCGGCACTTCCAGCTCTTTGGCGAGCGCCTTGAGCGTCGTCGTGATCTCGGTCAGTTCCTGCACGCGGTTCTCGCTCGACTTCTTTGATGAGCCAGAAAGCAGCTGCAAGTAGTCGACGATCAGGAGGTCCAGCCCCTTCTGCCGCTTCAGCCGCCGCGCGCGGGCCGCGAGCTGCGCTACCGAGATGCCGCCGGTGTCGTCGATGAAAAGCGGGATCTGCGCCATCAGGTTGGAAGTATCCACCAGCCGGCTGAACTGGCTCTCGTGGATGTTGCCGCGTCGGATATCAGACGAGGAGATCTCCGCCTGCTCGGCTAGAATACGCGTCGCCAGCTGCTCGGCGCTCATTTCGAGCGAGAAGAACCCCACCTGGCCGCCGTCTGTCGTCTTGCGGTGGCCGTCAGGTGTGATCTCGCCCTTCCAAGTCCGCGCCACGTGGAAGGCAATGTTGGTGGCAAGCGCCGTCTTCCCCATCGCGGGTCGCGCCGCAAGAATGATCAAATCGCTGCGCTGCAACCCGCCCATCAGCCGGTCAAGGTCGGTCATCCCGGTCGAAGTGCCCGACAGCGTCCCGTCGCGACCATAGGCCTCTCCGGCCATCTTGATGGCTTCGGTCAGCGCCGCCGAAAATGTTTGGAAGCCGCCGTCGTAACGGCCCTTTTCCGCAAGGTCGAACAGCTGCTTTTCGGCTTCTTCGATCTGCTTGTTGGCCGTGGCGTCGACGTCCGAGTCGTATGCCGTCTGCACCATCTCCTCACCGATCTGGATCAGGTTGCGCCGGATCGCGAGGTCATAGATCGATTGGCCATAGTCGCCAGCGTTCAGCACCGTCGTAGCCTCGGCGGCAAGCCGCGCCAGGTACTGCGGCATCGTCACGTCGGCAACCAGCGCCTCGGGCAGATAGGTCTTGGCCGTGATCGGCGTCGCGGTCTTGCCGGCCCGGATGATCTTCTGCAGCACCTCGTAGATCGTGCGGTGCACCGGTTCATAGAAATGCTCGGGGATCAGAAAGTCCGAAACCCGGTAGTAGGCCTCGTTATTGACCAGGATTGCGCCCAACAGCGCCTGCTCCGCCTCCACGTTGTGGGGCGCGAGACGGAAGCTCTTGTCGTCTTCCGGACGCAGGCGATGGACATTGGCGTCGACCATAACGACTCAAATTCTCCCCGTGTGGTGTTAACGCGTTCTTAACTAGCCACGGCCGCCCAGGGGAGGAAATTGCGACGGCCACGTGACCCCACGACCCCATACCCGAGTCGCGCTGTGGTTAGTGTTGATAATGGGGGAAACCATAACCGGCCATTGCGAATCGGCTGTGGCACGAGACTGCCGCGAGCCCTGCGGCGGCAGCCAAACAAAAAGGCCGGGATCGCTCCCGGCCTTCATGCATACGATTGGAGTGAAGCTTACTCGTCGCCGAATTCGGCGGCAGAGCCCACTTCAGCCTGGATGTCGGCAAAGGCCGAGTTGGCCTCGTCGTCATAGTTGACCGCGGTGACGTCTTCGCCCTTCGACTGGCGCTCGGCTTCGTCTTCCGAACGCGCCACGTTCACCGAAACGGTGACCGCGACTTCAGCGTGGAGGTGCAACGCGACCGTGTGCACGCCGACCGTCTTGATCGGGTTGGCAAGGTCGACCTGCGAGCGGGCAACCGTGAAGCCGTCAGCCGACAGCGCGTCGGCAACGTCACGCGAGGACACCGAACCATAGAGCTGTCCGGTTTCGCCGGCCTGGCGGATGATGACCACCGACTTGCCATTGAGGCCCGAGGCGATCCCGGCAGCCGCCTCGCGGCGATCCTGGTTACGCTGCTCGATGTCGGCGCGATCGCGCTCGAACCGCTTGCGGTTGGCTTCGGTGGCACGCAGCGCCTTCTGCTGCGGCAGCAGATAGTTACGGGCAAACCCGTCCTTCACGGTGACTTCGTCACCAATGTGACCGGACCGGCCAACGCGCTCGAGAAGAATGACTTTCATGTCGTTTCCTTTGCTGTCCCGCCTCGGGGGCGGTTAGGAGTCGCGGACCATCCGCAACCCCAGCGTTTCCCCCTTACCTCTCCCTGTGGGGGAGAGGTCGCCGCGTAGCGCCGGGCCAGGGGGCCTTATTCACCTAGGAAGCTGGCCCAACAGAGCCAGCCACCAAATAGGTTTACTGAACCGCGTAGGGCATGATGCCGATGAAGCGGGCGCGCTTGATGGCACGGGCCAGGTCGCGCTGCTTCAGGGCTGAAACAGCCGTGATGCGGGAGGGGACGATCTTGCCGCGTTCCGACACATAGCGCGACAGCAGCCGCACGTCCTTGTAGTCGATCTTGGGCGCGTTCGGGCCCGAGAACGGGCAGGTCTTGCGGCGGCGCTGGAACGGACGGCGAGCCGTGGCAGTGGTGAGTTCTTTGATGGCCATTTGGGCTTATCCTTCCAATCAGAACCGGCGGGGACGACGATCGCCGCGGTCGAAACCGCCACGATCCGGGCGGCCGCCGCCCGGACGATCGCCATCTTCGCGATCGCGCTTCTGCATCATTGCCGACGGGCCTTCTTCAAGCTCGTCAACACGCACGGTCATGAAGCGCAGGATGTCTTCATTGATGCGCATCTGGCGTTCCATCTCGGCCACGGCGGCCGACGGAGCGTCGATGTTGAGCAGGCTGTAGTGAGCCTTGCGGTTCTTCTTGATGCGGTACGAGAGCGACTTCAGCCCCCAGTACTCGTTCTTGGTGACCTTGCCGCCGCCTTCGGTGATCACACCGGTCAGCGCCGTGGTCAGTTCCTCGACCTGTTGGGGCGAGACGTCCTGGCGGGCCAGGAAAATATGCTCGTAGAGGGCCATAGGCACCTTCCTTTGAGTTGGTTCTCAACACGCATTCCGCGCGGCGCGGAGCCCCTTTGAAGCCGGAAAGGCAGCAAAGCAGTCTTCTAAAGAGCGGGAACACGGGAGGCCGGGCACATCACTTCAAATGCCCTATCTGCAAAAAGCAGACCCTCCGTTCAGCCCCCGGCCGAACGAATGCGAGCGGGGCTATAGGCGATAACCCCAGAGAACGCAAGCATGGAGGGCTACTTCGCCTCCAGCCGCCCCGGCACCTCAAAGCCATGCTCCTCGAGTAGCGCGGCGATCGATGGCGTGATCTCGCGGCACCCGCAATGGAGTGCATGCTCATAGTGCCATTCTGCCCGCTGCTGCGGAGTGGGGTTCTTGGGCATCGAATGCGCAAGATGCCACGCCGCGTTTATCTTGCCCATGCTGACGCCTCCCGGTCCTTCGGGAACACAGCCAACAGATCGCACCGCTCTGCCTTGATCTGGCTCAAACGGAGCGCTACCCCAATGACATTGCCGCGCCTCGCCATGCTTTCCGGCCGAGGTGCGCTCCAAATTTGAAAGTCACCCATGTCGACGCCCATCCCCGATCTCGCCGCCGTTCTCGCCGCTGAGGCCGTCATTCGGCCCCACATCCGGCGCACCCCGGTGATGAGCACGTCAGGGGCGGACTTTGACCTCGCGGCGAACTCCCTCACCTTCAAGTTCGAGTTCATGCAGCACTCGGGCACCTTCAAGGCCCGCGGCGCCTTCGCCAGTCTCCTGCTCAATCCCGGCGCCGAACGCGGCGTCGTTGCGGCCTCAGGTGGCAATCATGGGGCTGCCGTCGCCTATGCCGCCATGCGCCTGGGCTATAAGGCCCACATCTACGTTCCGAAAATCTCGTCCCCCGCCAAGATCGCCCGCATCAAGCAATACGGTGCCGAAATCGTCGTCGGCGGGGACACCTATTTCGACGCCTACGCCGCCAGTCGCAGTTTTGCAGCCGAGCACGGCATGCTCGAAGTCCACGCCTACGATGGCTTCCAGACGCTGGCGGGGCAGGGCACCTTGGCGCTCGAATGGGCTGAGCAGTCCCCCGAACTCGATACGTTGCTTGTCGCAGTCGGCGGCGGCGGCCTCATCGGCGGCATAGCGGCTGCCGTCGGCGGCAAGGTCAAGATTGTCGGTGTCGAGCCCATCAACGCTGCCTCGCTCAACAAGGCCATTGAAGCCGGCCATCCCGTCGACGTCCCGGTCAGCGGCGTTGCCGCCGATAGCCTCGGCGCCCGCAAGATCGGCGAACTAAGCTTAGCCCTCCGCCGCCACATCGATCAGTCTGTTCTTGTTTCCGATGACGCAATCGTCGCAGCGCAAAAAGCCGTGTGGGACGTCCTCCGCGTTGTCGCCGAACCCGGCGGCGCCGCCGTCATGGCGGCCCTCCTCACCGGCGCCTACACCCCGGCACCGGGCGAACGGGTGGGGGTCCTGCTCTGCGGCGCAAATACGACGGCCGTGAAGTTCGAGTAGCCATCAACACCGCCGAACTCCGCTAGTGATCGATCAGGGCTGCGACGCCAAGTCGGGACGCTACGTTGAGTAGTCGCTTGTCTCTGGTCCAAAGCTGGCAATTCGGTGTGGCTATTGAGGACGCGAGCAGGTGCGCGTCGACATAGCCAATCCCCGCCCCAATCAGCCTCTGCCCCTCGATCAGGCTCAGCACCTCTTCCGGCTCCGACATGTGCATTGCAGGAAGCTCCTGCATCAACGCCAATATGCTGGCTCGCTGCCGCAGGAAGCCCAAAGCGATCTCTCCCAGCACGAATGCGTGCATGATAATCTGGCCGTCGGCCAGGAGTTCAGCCAGCCGCGTGTCACTGAGCCTTAAGTGGTCAGCCCATACAGACGTGTCGGCGAGGATCATTCGGCGGGAAAGCGCTGCCGTGGAGGCGCCATGAACTCTGGTTCGGTACCGCCCATGGCCGCCAACCGTCGGCCTGCTTCCCGCGAAACCAACTGCTGCAAAGCCTCGCGCACGAGCGCCGACCGTTCCTTGATCCCGGTATAGAGCGCGGCCTTCTCCATGAGTTCGTCGTCCACCGTAATTGTTGTCCGCATTGCAAGATCTCCTGAGCATCAAAATTAGCATCATTTGATGCGTTATTCAATGCCCACCCCTCCCGCCTTGACTTTGCCGCATCCATCCCGCACACGCCGCCGCCAACTGGACGGGCGTCCGGCGTGGGCCTAGGCTGGCCAAAAGTACAAGAACAAAAGCGGGGGCTTTTCGTGACCAAGCGCGCATTCACCTTTCCGGGCCAGGGCAGCCAGGCCGTCGGCATGGGCAAGGATCTTGCCGATACCTTCCAGGAGGCACGCAACGTCTTCGCCGAAGTCGATGAGGCGCTGGGCCAGAAGCTCTCGACCATCATTTTTGAAGGGCCCGACGAAACCCTCCGCCTCACCGAGAACGCCCAGCCCGCGCTGATGGCCGTGTCCGTCGCCGTCACCCGCGTCCTCGAAAGCCGCGGCGTCGAACTCAAGAACCACGCCGCCTATGTCGCGGGTCACTCGCTCGGCGAGTACTCAGCACTCGCTGCGGCCGGTGCCTTCAGCCTCGGGGATGCGGCCCGTCTCCTCAAGATCCGCGGCGAGGCCATGCAGCAGGCCGTGCCGGTCGGGCAGGGCGCCATGGCCGCCATTCTCGGTCTCGATCTCGAAGCCGTCCTCGCCGCCGTCAACGATGCTGAAGATGGCGAAGTCTGCAGCGTCGCCAACGACAATGCCCCCGGCCAGGTGGTGATTTCCGGCCATGTCGGCGCCGTCACCCGCGCCATGGAAGCCCTCAAGGCCGCCGGTGCCAAGCGTGCCTTGCTCCTGCCTGTGAGTGCCCCGTTCCATTGCGCCCTGATGCGCCCCGCCGCCGATGCCATGCTCCACGCCCTCAACCAGGTCGCCGTGCGCGTGCCGCTCGTGCCGCTGGTAGCAAACGTCCTCGCCAAGCCCATCACCGACCCCGTCGAAATCAAGAAGCGCCTCGTCGAACAGGTCACCGGCATGGTCCGCTGGACCGAATGTATGAACTGGCTGGTCAAGGATGGCGCCGTCACCCAGCTTGTCGAACTCGGCTCCGGCAAAGTCCTCTCAGGCCTCGCCAAACGCATCGCCCCCGAAGTACCCGCCGTCTCCATCGGCACAGCCGCGGACGTCGAAGCCTATGTGGCCAGCCTCGCAGGCTAGCCGTGCTGCCTCAGTGACACATCCCTCTCCCCTTGAGGGAGAGGGTGCCCGAAGGGCGGGTGAGGGGACGTTCCTCACGAATTGAATCAGACTCTCCAAAGGAGCCGTCAAATGTTTGATCTTACTGGCAAACGCGCCCTCGTTACCGGCGCCTCGGGCGGCATCGGGCGCGAGATCGCCAAGGCGCTGGCGAGCCACGGCGCTCGAGTCGCTCTCAGCGGCACCCGGGTTTCCGCACTCGAGGAAACCCACCAGCAGATGACCGGCACCGATCACCCGATCCTGCCGTGCAACCTCTCCGATCTCGCGGCGGTCGATCAACTCGTCCCGGCCGCTGAGGCCGCGCTCGGTGGCATCGATATCCTCGTCAACAACGCCGGCATCACCCGCGACAACCTCTTCATGCGCATGAAGGATGCCGAGTGGGACGAGGTGCTGGCGGTCAACCTTACCTCCGCCTTCCACCTCATGCGCGCTGTGCTCAAAGGGATGATGAAGCAGCGCTATGGCCGTATCATCGGCATCACCTCGGTGGTCGGCGTCGTTGGCAACCCCGGGCAGGCCAATTACGCGGCCAGCAAGGCCGGTCTGATCGGCATGTCCAAGTCGCTCGCCTATGAGGTTGCGTCGCGCAATATCACCGTCAACACCGTGGCGCCGGGCTTCATTTCCTCCGCCATGACCGATGAGTTGAACGACAAGCAGCGCGAGGCCATCCTGGGCAAGGTGCCAGCCAATCGGTTCGGCTCGGCCGAAGAAGTCGCGGCAACCGTGGTGTTCCTTGCAAGCGCTGAGTCCGGTTACGTCACCGGCCACACGCTCAACGTCAACGGCGGCATGGTGATGCTGTAACGCCTGCTGAAATTGCCAATTTGTAACCCGATTGGCGACGAAGCCTGGGGAAATGGGGCGCCTGGCAATATGGCCAACACGAAAGAAGTGTGTTACCTCCGCCCCTGATTTCGGGATCGGGCCGCACTTGCGAGGGTGGGGAACCGCGCCTACAGTCAGCCGTTAACGGCAGCGGCCTGCCAAGGTTCAAGGCAATGCCAGCCCGCTACGCGGCCGAATTCAAGACCAACAAAACCGTCTGGTAACAAGGGAAGTCAAAATATGAGCGATATCGCTGATCGCGTCCGCAAGATCGTGGTGGAACACCTGAACGTTGAGGCGGAGAAGGTCGTCGAGAAGGCGAGCTTCATCGACGATCTGGGCGCGGATTCGCTCGATCAGGTCGAACTGGTGATGGCTTTCGAAGAAGAGTTCAGCGTCGAAATCCCCGACGATGCCGCAGAATCGATCCAGACCTTCGGCGATGCTGTCGCCTATCTGACCAAAGCCGTCGGCTGATCGCCCGCTCTCGGTAAAACTCGGCTGGTACTCGATGGAATTGCGCCGCGTCGTCGTCACCGGGATGGGGATCGTTAGTCCTTTGGGCTGCGGTGTCGAACCCACCTGGAACAACATTCTCGCCTCAAAGAGCGGGGCAAAGCGGATCGATGACTTCGAGGTCAGCGATATCGCCTGCCAGGTCGCCCATCGGGTGCCACTCGGGAGCTATGCCGAGGGCAAGTTCAATGCCGACGAATGGATGGATGTGAAGGATCAGCGCAAGGTTGATCCCTTCATCATCTACGCGATGGCCGCTGCACAGCAGGCCATCGACGACGCCGGTGTCGCCCCCAAGACCCAAGCAGAGCAGGAGCGGATCGGTACACTGATCGGCTCCGGCATCGGCGGTCTGGGCGGCATCTACGAGACTTCGGTGATCCTACACGAAAAGGGACCGCGCCGCGTCAGCCCGTTTTTCATTCCCGGCCGTCTCATCAACCTCGCCTCGGGTTACGTCTCCATCAAGCACGGACTCAAGGGCCCGAACCACTCGGTGGTCACGGCCTGCTCGACAGGCGCCCACGCCATCGGCGATTCTTGGCGTTTGATCGCCATGGGCGATGCCGATGTGATGGTCGCCGGCGGCGCCGAGTCCTGCGTCAACCGCATTGCACTCGCCGGCTTCTCGGCCATGCGTGCGCTCTCCAGCAACTTCAACGACGCCCCTGAAAAGGCCTCGCGCCCCTACGACAAGGATCGCGACGGGTTCGTCATGGGCGAAGGCGCGGGTGTCGTCGTGCTCGAAGACTACGAGCGCGCCAAAGCCCGTGGCGCCCACATCTACGGCGAAGTCATCGGCTATGGCCTCTCAGGCGATGCTCATCACATCACCGCTCCCTCCGAGGACGGCGATGGCGGCTATCGGGCCATGATGGCCTCGGTCAAGCGCGCCGGCATCTCACCTGCCGATATCGACTACATCAACGCCCACGGCACCTCGACGCCGCTCGGCGATGAGATCGAACTGGGCTCCGTCACCCGCCTTCTGGGCGATGCTGCGCCGCGCGCGGCCATGTCCTCGACCAAGTCGTCGATCGGGCACCTCTTGGGCGCTGCCGGAGCGGTGGAAGCGATCTTCTCGCTCCTCGCCATCCGCGACAACATCGCCCCGCCGACCATCAATCTCGACAATCCATCCGTCGAGAGCGTGATCAATCTTGTGCCGCATACTCCGCTCAAGAAGGAAATCAACGTCGCGCTGTCCAATTCCTTCGGGTTTGGCGGCACCAATGCGTCTTTGATCTTCCGCAGGATGAACTGACCGCCGCAGCGTCGCGCGGACGATAACAACACTTAACGCGCTAGCTGCCTCGGGGAGGTTCGTCTCATGGCCAAAGACCGGTCCGAAAAACGCCCTCGCCGCCGGCGCAGCGCTCTTGTCAGCGTCATCAACGGCTTTCTGACGCTGCTGGTATTGGGCATGCTGGCGGGTGTCGGCATTTTCTTATACGGCGCAAACCAGTTCTACTCGGCCGGCAGCATCGCGACGGACACCAACTTTACGGTCGAAAAGGGCTCATCCGTCCAGACTATCGCCCAGCGGCTCGAAGAGCAGGGGCTCATCGGCAATCACTGGATCTTCTGGGCCGGCACCCGTGCCCTCAAGAAGGAAGGCGACGTCAAGGCCGGCGTCTACCTGCTCAAGGCCAACTCCTCGATGTCCGATGTCCTCAAGGAGATCACCGAGGGCAAGCCGCTCGATTTCTTCGTCAATGTCATTCCCGGTGATACCTCGTTCCAGGTCGCGGAAAAGCTAAACGCTGTTGGCCCCAACCTCACCGGCGCCCCCGTCGTCGCGCCTGCCGAGGGCACGCTGCTCGCCGTCCGCTACGACTACTTCCCCGGCGATAGCCGTCAGTCCGTGCTCGAAAAGATGCAGGCCGAAATGGCGGCCCGCCTCAAAGCCATATGGGACGGCCGCGACACCGCAATCGACAAGGTGATCAAGTCTCCGGAAGAACTGGTGACGCTAGCCTCGATCGTCGAAAAAGAGACCGGTATCGCCACCGAACGCCCGCAGGTTGCAGCGGTCTTCATCAACCGGCTCAAAAAGAACATGCGGCTGCAGACCGATCCAACAGTTCTCTATGGCGTAACTGGCGGAAAGTCGGTGCTGAGCCGCAGTCCAACGTCCGACGAACTCAAGCAGAAGACGCCCTACAACACCTATCAGGTCGATGGTCTGCCGCCCGGTCCGATCGCCAATCCAGGCGAGGATGCCCTCATGGCCGTCGCCCATCCGGCGCCGACCAACGACCTCTACTTCGTGGCCAAGAGCGCCGACCCCGCTGACGGGCACCTATTCGCCGCGACTTACGCCCAGCACAAGAAGAACGTTGCCGCCTACCGCAAGGCCGCTGCCGAGGCTGACTCGGAAGCCGCGCGCGAGGCGCTTGAGGCCCAGGCGGCAAAGGACGCCGGCGAGGCTGTCGAGCCCGCGCCATAATGGCGTCGCCGCTCGCCAGCATGACTGGCTACGGCCGCGCGTCCGGCGCCGTGCCGGGGATCGCATTCGTCGTCGAACTCAAATCGGTCAACGGCCGCGGGCTCGACCTGCGCATGCGCCTCGCCCCCGGTTTTGATGCGCTGGAAAGCGAAATCCGCCGCCGCATCGGCAAATCCATCACCCGCGGCTCGCTCACCGTCTCCCTCAGCGTCGATCGCGAAGGGGAGGGCGGCCGCGTCGTCATCAACCGCCAGGCCCTCGATGCGGTGCTCGACGGCCTGAAGTGGCTCGACACCCAGATGAAGGCCACCCCGCCCACTCTCGATGGCATCCTGGCCCTGAAGGGTGTCCTCGAACAGCACCAGACCCCGCTCACCGGCGACGCCGAAGAGGCGCTGAACGCCGCCATCCTCGCCGCCGTCGATCAGGCCATCGCTGCCCTTGCCCTTTCCCGACAGGAGGAAGGCGCCCGCATCGCCGAAATCCTCTCCACCCGCATAGACGAGATAGCCAGCCTTTCGCGCGCTGCGGAAACGCACCCAGGCCGCAGCCGGGAGGTGATTCTCGCCCGTCTGCGCCAGCAACTCGCCGAACTGATGGACGCCAGCCCAGCCCTCAGCGAGGAGCGGCTGGCGCAAGAGGCCGTGCTCCTCGCCACCAAGGCCGATATCCGCGAGGAGCTGGATCGGCTTACCGCCCACATCGCCGCCGCGCGCCAGTTGCTCGCCGCCGGTGGCCCTGCCGGTCGCAAGCTCGATTTCCTGTCACAGGAATTTAACCGCGAGGCGAATACCCTGTGCTCCAAGTCCAACGACGTGGCGCTGACCGCGATCGGCCTCGACCTCAAGGCGGCCATCGATCAGCTCCGCGAGCAAGTGCAGAATATCGAGTGATCGCATGGAATTTACCCGACGCGGAGTGATGCTGGTTCTGGCCTCGCCATCAGGCGCAGGCAAATCCTCGATTTCGCGCGCGCTCTTCGAAGACGATCCCAACATCGCGCTTTCGGTGTCAGTCACCACCCGCGCCCGCCGCACCGACGAGATCGACGGCAAGCACTACCACTTCATCGACGTGCCCACCTTCGACAAGATGCGTGCAGATGGCGAGTTGCTCGAATGGGCCCGCGTCCATGACAATTTCTACGGTACGCCTCGCTCGCGCGTCGAAGAGCGGCTTTCTGCCGGCCGAGACATCCTGTTCGATATCGATTTTCAGGGCACGCTCCAACTGTACGAGAAGTGCCGCTCTGACATGGTCACCATCTTCATCCTGCCGCCTTCGATCAAGGAACTGCGCAAGCGCCTTGAACGCCGCGCCCAGGACAGCGCCGGCACCATCGAGAAGCGCCTGAAGAACGCCCGCATCGAGATGCAGCACTACAATGAATACGATTATGTGCTGGTGAACGAGGATCTCGAGGACTCAACCAGCCGCGTCCGCACCATCCTCGCCGCCGCCCGCTTGGCTCGTCCGCGTTTCATCCAATTGGATAACTTCGTCAAGGACTTGCAGGATCAGATCGATTCTCTGTGACAGGTCGCCAACTGGCTAGTTCAGCAGCGCCCGCAACTCCTCTCGCAGAATTTTGCCTGTATCACCCCGGGGGATCGCGGCTACAATCTTGATCATTTGTGGCGCGGCAACCGGGAAACTGGTGGCCACAAAAGACCTAAGCTCCGCCTCGGCAACGGCTCCACGCACCGTCACAGCCGCGCGGACTTCCGTCAGGCCCTGACGGTCAGCAACACCCATCACCCCGGCGTCAATCACCATCGGATGCCGCTTCAGCGCGTGCTCGATCCGTTCGCTGGACAATTTTGTTCCGCCGATATTGAGGATGTCGACCGTTCGGCCGCTGATCGTCAGCCGGCCATCAGGCGAAATCGAGCCGCGATCACCTGGATAGAACCACGGCAGTTCACCGTCCGGCGCAGGTTGGCCACCGAAGCGCGCCTGCGCGAAAGAGCGCACTCTGAGTTCGCCCGTCTCGCCGCGAGGCAGCACCCGCCCATCCTCGGCAATCGCCTCCATCTCTGTCCAGGGCGTCACAAAGCCCGTTGCGCCGTCCTGCCAGGGGTGCATGCCCGCCACTTCGAGAGCGCTATGTCCCACCTCCGATGAGCCGTAGATCAGGATAATGCGCGAGCAGAGCAGGGACTGTGCCGAGCGCACGAGTTCAGCCGGAACCAGGCTGCCTCCGGTACAGACTGCTGCCAGCGATGGCAGCGGAATCATCGTCTCGCTCTGCAGCCGGACCAGTTCTTGCAACTGATAGACCGAGCAGATGAGATACTCGCAGCCATAGGCGGCCAGGGTCATCGGGATATCCGCGGTGCCCGCCGCAAAGTACACCGCAATTCCATTGGCAAGCGCCGCAATGGTTGACCGATACCCCCATGCCGATTTCAGCGGCATCGCGCACAGGATACGCGACACGCGGCCGGCGAGCAGATGATGATTGGCCACCACCTGCGCCTGTGCATCCATACCCCCGAAACTCTGGAAGATTGGCTTCGGCGTCCCCGTGGTCCCCGACGACATGAATACCCGGCAATCGGCGTCGTCGGCGATTGCCACGTCGGGCACGGGTTGCTCCGAGGGTGCGAACCACTCATCGGTAACAACGAGGTTTATCGCCGCGCTGCCGACCACCAAGCCGCCGTCACTGAGACCAAGGGCCAGCGGCGGCAATTGCGACAGTGTCGCCGCCGACGCATAGGGCACCGAGACGAGCCCGCACCGGGCCAGCGCCAGACTGAGCGCCACATGCCGGCTAGGCACCTCAATCGATAGCCCCACGAGACTCCCCGGCTGCAGTCCCAGCGCATGGATACGTCCTGAAAGGGAGCGCACTGCATGTTCCAGCATGCCAAAGGTCACGATCTTGCCACCGGCGACGATCGCAGGTTTGCTCGGCTCAAGCAGTGCTTGGTAGGAGATCAGGTCGGTAAAGCGCATCAACGGCATCCTGTCACAGCCGGTCCACACATCTTCATCGGCGCGCCAGCCACTTACTCATAATTCGCGCCTGGCCTTAAGCTTGATCATTAAGGTTACAACCAGCGCTCTGTGGATAAGCCCCTCAAACCGGTGAATTGTCCCGGCCCATGCCTACCCGGAATGCCGGAATCAGGCGGCTAGATGGTCCTCAGGGGGACGAATTTTATGCCATTTGAAATCAAAGCCTGCACAATCGACGAAGTTCGGCGCCATCCGACGTTGGGCGGACGGACGCAGGCCAAGGTGAAGGTCATGCTGCGCGAAGTCCTCTCCCGCAAGACTTTCGATCACAACCTCACGCTGCGTGTTTGGGCCGAAACCAACGACCGGATGAGCCCTCACGAGGTCAACACTGCCCTGCTGGTCAAGGCTGCGAGCATCCTCAAGCGCACCGTCGCCATTGCCGAACTCGACGCCGAAGGCACTGGCCGCGTCCCGCCCTCATCGCTCTCCGGCTGAGACTCGAATACTTACCTCTCCCTTCGGGGGAGAGGTCGGCGCGTAGCGCCGGGTGAGGGGGCCCTTGCCTACCTTCCCTACTCGATCTCCGACGCATCTTCCGGCCGCCGGCCAAGCAGCATCACGAATTTCGCGATGACCCCGGCTGCAAATCCGAAAAGCATCAGCCCGAATACAAACGGCCCCAGCACCTGCGTGATCCCATCAGGATGCGGCAGGTCGTAGGTCACAAACCCGAAGAACAGCACGGCACCAGCCACCATGATCGCCAGGGTTGTCCAGCGCTGAGCGAACAGCGGCATCGCAATCGCCACTGCAAACGCCACGAACGCCAGGATCAGGGCAAAGATCCCGCCCATCAGCGCCGTGCCTTCGCCAGCTTCAGAAATGTTTCGACCGGCAGTGTTTCTGCCCGTTCATTACCCCTGAGCCCTGCCGCTGCCAGCAGTGCCTCCATTGGCACCCCGAGCGATTTGAGACTCTGCCGCACCATCTTCCGCCTCTGCCCGAACGCCGCGCGCGTTACCGCTTCCAGGTCGCGCACCGCCACACCATCCTCTACGGCCTTGGGTCGCAAGTGGACCACGCTCGAGGTCACCTTGGGCGGTGGGGTGAACGCCTCGCGACCGACATTGAAGGCGATCCGCACCTCCGTGCGCCAGCCACACAGCACGCCCAGCCGCCCATAGGCGTCCTCGCTCGGTTTGGCGATGATGCGCTCGGCCACCTCCCGCTGAAACATCAGCGTCAGGCTCTCGAAGAACGGCGGCCACGTTTCCACCGTCAGCCACCGCGTCAGCAACTCCGTACCGATATTGTACGGCAGGTTCGAAACAATGCGTGTCGGTCCATCCGCCAGCGCCGCGAAATCTGTCTCCAGCGCATCACCCGCAATCACCTCTAGCCGGCCCGGATAGGCCGCTGCAATCTCGGCCAGCGCGGGCAGGGTGCGCTCGTCGCGCTCGATGGCAATCACCCTCTGCGCGCCTTCGGCGAGCAGCGCCCGCGTCAACCCTCCGGGTCCAGGGCCCACCTCGATCACCGTCACGCCCTCAAGCGGCCCGGCCACACGGGCAATGCGCGCCGTCAGGTTGAGGTCGAGCAGGAAGTTCTGTCCCAGTTCCTTCCGCGCGCGGAGGCCATGGGTGGCGATAACCTCGCGGAGCGGGGGAAGACTGTCGATCTGCATGCTGAGCCCATAGCGGATTTGTCGGCTCCCGAAAATGCCTCATCGAAAAGGACTTGACCTTCCCACGGTGGGAAGGCGCATCAAAGTGCTAGCTCACCCTTTGGTGACCACCAAATTCAGGAAACCGCTATGTCAAAGACCGTGCTCGCAACGCTACTGGCCCTAGGTACCCTAACGTCCGGTGCACTTGCCGCCGGCAGCGCCACCCCTCCGGTAGATCTGCCGGCCATCTGCCTCGCCAATGCAGGTCACGCTGGCATGTCGATGGGTGACACCAGCATGGGTGGCAACATGGCCATGGCTCCCATGGCAGCAGATCAGGCGCATGGCGACCTGATGGCGGGCATGGCCCAGATGAATGCCGATATGATGGTCGGCGCCACCGCCGCCGACCCCGACGTCGCCTTCGTCTGCTCGATGATCCCTCACCACCGTGGCGCCATCGCCATGGCCAAGGCCGAACTCGCCAATGGCGACGATGCTTGGGCTAAATCCCTGGCCGAACAGATTATCGCGGCGCAGGAAAAGGAAATCGCCGATATGACCGCTTGGCTGGCGACGCAAAAATAGTAGTAAACTCAGACGAGTAAGTTAAAATCCGCCGGCGGGCTCTCGATGAAGAAATACAAGGTCCGCCGGAGCTAAATATTTAGCAAAAAACATCATGTCAAAAACAAATGGCGTGCATGAGACAGGATTGAAAGTCATCGTTAGGAATGTTGGAGCAAAGCTGGGATGTGAAGTCCTCGGGAGATCGCAGTGTCCATCATTTCACGCTTGCTGAAATCCAGTGCAGATGCCGCCACACTTGCAGCCTTTCAACGATCGCAGGCCATCATCAGCTTTGCGTTGGATGGCACGATCCTGGAGGCCAACCCAAATTTCCTGAAAGCCATGGGCTATGAGGCAAGCGAGGTCGTCGGCAAGCACCACCGCATGTTCATGCCGCCCGGTGAAGCCGAAAAGCTTGAATACAAAGCGTTCTGGGACAGCCTTCGTGCGGGCAAGTTCCAGCAGGCTGAATTCAAGCGGATCGGCAAGGGCGGACGCGAGGTCTGGATCCAGGCGTCCTACAATCCAGTTCTAGACAAGGCCGGCAAGCCGGTCCGAATCGTCAAGATCGCTTCCGACGTCACCGATCAGCGCCAGCACGCCAACGAACTCGAAAGCGAAATCGCAGCCGTTTCCCGCGCTCAGGCGGTGATCGAGTTCAGTCTTGAGGGTGTCATCCAGAAGGCCAACTCGAATTTCTGCGCTGCTGTCGGCTATACGCTTGAGGAGATCGTGGGCAAGCACCACTCCATGTTCGTCGAGCCTGACTATGCCCGATCCACCGAATATCGGGACTTCTGGGCCCGTTTGCGCGCCGGCGAAGTGTTTCAGGCTGAGTACCGCCGCATCGGCAAGGGCGGTAAGGAGGTCTGGATACAGGCGTCCTACAACCCAATTTTCGATCTGAGCGGCAAGCCGTACAAGGTCATCAAGTTTGCGACCGACGCCACCGAGGCCGTCGCCCGCCGGCGCGCTGTCGAGGCGCTCGGCAAGTACCTCGAAGATCTGTCTCAGGGCGACCTGACGCTCAGCATCAATGAGCACTTCATGGGTGCGCTCGATAAATCGCGTATCGCGTTCAACAACACCGTCATGCAGTTCCGCCAGATCGTCGAGAACCTGCAGGCGACATCTGGGACGCTGCGTGTCGCCACCGGCGAGATCTTAAGCGGGGCCAATGACCTTGCTGAGCGCACCACGCGCCAGGCTGCAACCATCGAGGAAACTTCGGCCGCCATGGAGCAACTCGCGCATATGGTCAACACCAACGCCGAGCGCGCCGATGACGCATCGGTCAATGCCGAAGCCGTTGCGAAGGCCGCCGTGGATGGCGGCCGGGTGATGGAGCAGGCCAACAGTGCCATGGAACGCATCACCGCATCCTCAGGCAAGATTTCAAATATCATCGGCATGATCGACGATATCGCCTTCCAGACCAATCTCCTCGCGTTGAACGCTTCGGTCGAAGCGGCGAGGGCAGGGGAGGCCGGCAAGGGCTTTGCCGTGGTTGCGGTAGAGGTGCGTCGTCTGGCTCAGTCTGCTGCTGAGGCCTCCACCGAGGTGAAAACCCTCATCCAGCAGTCGGCATCTGAGGTGCAGGCGGGTTCGCGCCTTGTCTCAGAGGCTACCAGCAATCTGAGCAAGATGGTCGACGCCGTGCAACGCAACAGCGACCTGATGCGATCGATCTCGACCGAAAGCAATCAGCAGGCGTCTTCCATCGGCGAAATCACAGTTGCCATTCGTCAGATGGATGAGATGACCCAGCACAATGCTGCGCTTGTCGAGGAAACCAACGCCGCCATTGAGCAGACCGAAGCCCAGGCCGTCGAACTCGACAAGCTGGCCGCCGGCTTCCACATCGAAGCTCCGCAACGCCGGACCCGCGCCGCGTAACCAACCCGCCTCAAGGCACGGCGGCTGCTATGCGGCGTGCTGCTGGGTGAGCTCGCCGCTGGTCAGTTGATCGGCCAGCTTCAGTGCAGCAAGAAAACTGGCGTCCGATCCTTTGCCTGTGCCAGCCAGGTCAAACGCTGTGCCGTGATCGGGTGAGGTGCGCACGATGGGCAACCCCAGCGTCACGTTCACCGCCTCGTCAAACGCCACGGTCTTGATCGGGATCAGTGCCTGGTCGTGATACATCGCCACCACGGCGTCGTATTTGCGCCAATGCGGCAAGTGGAACAGCGTATCGGCCGGCAACGGCCCGACCACCGAAAAACCCTCGAAATTCAGTTGCGCCACCGCTGGCGCAACGACATCAAGATCCTCCATCCCGATCGCTCCACCCTCACCCGCATGCGGGTTGAGGCCCGCAAAGGCGATGCGTGGCTCAGCAATGCCAAATCGAGTCTTGAGACTGTGCGCCACGATCCGCCCCGTGGTCACCAGCAGTTCGGCCGTTATCATCGCCGGCACCTTGCTGATCGGCACATGTATTGTGGCCGGCACCACGCGCAGACCCTCGTGGGCCAGCATCATCACGGGGAAGGGGGTTCCGGTGCTGTTGGCGCACAGCGCCGCCAGAAATTCCGTATGGCCGGGGTGCTTGAACCCCGTAGCATAGAGCGCGCCCTTATGGATCGGCGCCGTCACAAGCCCGCGGCAGGCTCCCGTCAGGCTATCGCCTACCGCCCGCGCAATCGCTTCGATCACCACCTTGCCTGAAAGCGGTGTGGGATCGCCCGGCTTGTCGGGCACCAGACCCTCCACGTGCACAACTGGCAGTGCAGTGGCGAAAATCTCGTTCGCCCCAATCGGGGCACTCTCGGCGAACACGATCGAAAGCCCCAGCCGCTCGGCGCGGGCCTTGAGGAAACCCAGATGTCCGTAGACCACGAATGGCGGCAGGTTCAGCCACGCCCGGTTGGCAAATAGCCGCAGGATCAGGTCAGGCCCGATCCCGGCCGGCTCTCCCATGCTGACGGCCAGCGGCAAAGGCAAGGTATCGACCACAATGCGCCTCGCAAGAAACGGCATCAAATGTCACCCAATCCTGTCGGGCGACGAAATAATGTATGCCAGCAACAAAATAAGAGACCTGTAAGCTTTATCCAGCAATTGCGTGAACAGCTACCAAGTACCGCTTAGTTATAGACGATCTGAGCTTTCTTCTTGAGCTCTTCGAGGTAAGTTGCCGCCTCGGTTTCCATGGCTTTGCTGCCCTGTTCATTGCGCAGTTTGCTTTTGACGAACGTCAGGTCCTTGGCGGCCTCCTTGGCGCAGATCGCCAGCATGGAGACGCCGGTTTCAACCACGCGGGGCTTGGTGATCCCACCGACATTGAGCTTGGCCAGTTCCCCAGCAATTGCGTCGGGCAACTGCGTCGCGTGCCGCCGGCCCATGTCGCGCACCGCCGCATCAGTAAAGCCCAGCGATACATCCACAGCGCTGTCGCAGCCCTTGTAGGCGCTGCGATAACGGTTGGCGTCAGCAGTGCGGGAAGCGGGTGAAGCCTTGCCTGTGCTCACGAACAGCACTTCTTTGAGAATATAGTCGAAATTGTTGTCCGGCGTCAGCGCCGCCTCGGCTTCCTTGTCGAGCTCAACGTCAGAAATCTGCACGCGCGCCTTGATCGCCAGGGTGCTCACCGCCTGCCAGGCGAGGGCGGCCCGCAGCCGCTCCTTCATCGTGTCGATGTTGACGCCATTCTGTGACAGCACGGCACGCAGCTTGTCGGTCGAGAGCTTGACGTTGCGCGCCACCGTCTGGAAGGCATCGTCGACCTGCGCGTCGGAAATGGTCACGCCCAGCCGCTTGGCTTCCTGCAGCTTGAGCTGATCCTCGATAAGCTGCACCAGGGCCTTCTGGTTCGTGCCGCCGCCTTCGAGCTTCATCAGTTTGACGCGCTGCGAAATCTGAATGTCGGAGATCGGCACGCCGTTGACCGTCGCCTTGGTGGCCGCGAACGTCGGCGCAACGGTCAGCATCAATCCCACAAGGGTTACAGCGATCAGGCGGAGCATGTCGTCACCATTGGTTTTCAAGTTTGCCGGCAAGCCCCCGGCGCACGTTCTCATGTTCGAAGATTACGGCCAAAATCGGTTGGTCAGAACGCGCTTTTGCCAGCGGGACCCTTCAGCTGCAACTTGATCCCGAAGGTGAACCCCTCTCCGGATTCATGCGTTGCGCCTGTTGCACCCGCATAGGCTCCAGCCAAGAAGAAGCCGTCGTCATAGTCGACTTCGCCGGTCGTTTCGAGCCAGGCATTGGTGCCGAGGTCCCACGACAGGCTCGCCTTGGCCGACCAGTAGTCCATCGGCAGCGGCGCAGAGCCGCGCACAGTGACCTCATGCTGGTCCGCCAGCACGCCGGTCGCCGTATCAGCAGGCAGATATATATAGTCGGCCCCAAGGCCGTATTTGTTACCCAGGTCGATGTCACCGCCCAGCCCGGCCCGTGCAATCCGCGGTCCGTTGGGGTCGATCTGCAGCTTGGCGCCCACAACCGTGCCATCCGATGGCGAGCCACGTGCCGCCAGCACGATGTACGAGGCATCGTCGCCAAGTCCCGTGCTGATCCCGGTATTGACCTCGTCCCCGATCGCCAATGCGTTCACACCCGCGAGGTGGAACGACTCTCCTGCCAGCAGCTCGAGCCAGCGGCCGTCGCCCAGTGTCGCCAGATACCGCGCCCCGATATTGGCCCTCAGGCCCGTTTCCTGCCGGTCGCTGCCCGAAAAACGGTTGTACGAAAAGATGTTGCTCTCATCGAGCACGAAGCTGTGCGCGTTGTCGTTGGTGATCCCGGTGAGGGTCGTGTCAGAACCGCGGTACACCAGCTGGGCCACCGGCTCGAGCAACTGTGAATCGACACCATTGGTTGAAATCAGCGGGAACCGCACATCCACCGCCGCGATCGGCGTCGCCGTGAGCAGCGAGGCATCAACACCGCTGCCCGTGCTGTCAAACGTCGCCGCATCGGCGCGCAGGCCTAGATACGGCGTCACAACCAGCCCGCTGGGAATGATGAACTGCTTCTGCCACGAGGCCTCCACCATGGCGTGCAGCTTCTGCCCGGCATATCCGAAGGTGTAGGGAACACCGGCATAGCTGTCAGTCGAATCCGCGTCGCGAGACACGCCCAGCACACTCGATGTCACATGCAGCTGCCCGTAAGCCTCTGAGTTATTGTACAGATCGGCGTGCAGGTTGGGGATCGCCAGCGCCTGCTGGTCCTGGTCGGCCTCGGTGTAGTCCCCCATCACGAGGTACTGCTGGATCCGCAGATCGGCATAAAAGTCATCGGTCAGGTAGGTCGTGTAGAGCTCGTTGATCAGCGAGTCCGAGTCATCGATGCTGTAGTCCTTGAGGTAGTTCGCGTCCGAGAATGCCGTGGCAGACCAGCCCGCCGTCCAGTTCTCCGCCACCTGGAAGTGACCCGAACTCTGGATCGCGCCGCGCCACTGCCGGTCGCCGACCTCGCCGGAAAACGCGCCCGGGTCGAGCTGATAGAGCCCGGAGGCGCTGAGGTTCATCTGGCCGTAGTCGAACCGCTGTTCCCACTCTGCAGCCATCAGGAAGCCCTGCCGGCTCATCAACTGCGGCCGCAGCATGATGTCGGTGCTTTCACCAGCGGCGATGTAGTACGGCACCCCAACGATCAGGCCACGACTGTTGCTGTAGTTGACAGTGGGCAGCTGAAACCCGCTGGAGCGCGGCTTGCTCGGATCGGGCAACGAAACCCATGGCAGCCACGCAATCGGCACGCCCAGCACTTCAAGGCGCGGCTGCTCGATGGTGATCTGGTTGGTCACCGGATCCTGCACCATGCGCGCCGCATGCACTTTCCAGCCAATGCGGTTGCCCTTGACATCGATGCAGTCCCCGCAGGGGCTGTATGTGGCGTCCGTGAGCACGTTGCGCAGTTCGGCATCGTAGTTGACGTCATGCGCGGTGATCCGCGCGCCGTCGATGGTAGTCAGCGTCAGCGACTCGATGAAGGCCTGCTTCATCCCACCTGTCACATCGACCTTGTCAGCGGTGAACTGAGTGCCCACCGGGTCGACAATCCGCACATGGCCTTCGCACAGCACGGCGCCGGTACCCTGGACGTAGCGCAGGACGTCGCATTCCAGCCGATAGCCCGAATAGCGCATGATCACCCGCCCTTGGGCGCTGATCACATCGGTATTGGCGTTATAGGAGAGCAGGTTCGCTTCCACCTCGGCAGGCGCACCGGCCGCAGGAACCGAATCGAAAAAGTTCTCGGGAACGAATTGCGCCGAGGCGCTGCCAACGCCGAGCGCCAGCATCGCGGCAAACGGCAAAAGCCCCGCGCAGATCCTGCGCAGGCTCGTCACCAGCCACCGGTCGCGGCGCAGCATCGTCACGTCCGCCCGTCTTCCCTGTTCAGCAGCACCGTCACTCCCATAACGATAGCTAGCACTGCCGGCCCGATCACCGCTACTGCTGGTTGCATGGCACCCGCAGATCCCGCCCGGTTTGCCATCTCGGCCAGCACATAAAGCACAAAGCCAAGAGCGATGCCATAAAGCACCGCAGCACCATACTTATTCGTCCTTCGATAACCGGCAGTAAACGCGAACGCAATCACCACCGACCCCATCAGCGTCAGCGGCAGCGCCAGCAACTTCAGAAACCGGGTGAGCGTTGGCGCCCGGTCTGTCGGATCGGTCAGCCGTGAAGCGATTGCCTCTCCCAGCTCGTATACCGTCATGTCATTGACCGATGCGAGCTTGGCGCGGACATCTCCACTGGAGAGCGACGAGGGCAAGCGAAAGTCAGTGATAGGCTCAGGCTTGCTGTTTGATCGGAAGCGGGTGGCTTTTGCCATCACCCATTCCCCGCCGGTCAGTTGCGCCGTCTCCGCCTCGATCCGGTCACGCGGCGCCTCGAGCAGGAACACGTTGACGCTTCCCAACTGGCCTCCGCCCGGATGCACATACTCTGCCTCGACAATGTAGTGGACCTCGGCCTTCCGCTCTTCGAACCAAAGCCTGCCCGGATTGGTCTGCTGCCCCCCGGGTGAGAGGTTGCGGTTCAGCACCACGGTCCCGGCATCCAGCGCCAGCGCCACTACGATCCCAAGCAGCACCGCGAAAGCCAGTGGCGCCCGCATGATCCGCCACACTGAAAAGCCGGCCGCCTTGATCACCGTCAGCTGCCGCGAGCTCTGCAACTGCAGCAGCCCGATGATCGCCCCGATCAGCACCAATAGTGGCAGTGCATCCAGCACCCACCGCGCCGAACTCGCAACGATTGCCAATAGCGCCAGCGGTGCCCCGCCACTCGCCGACAGCGCCTCGAACCGCGAGGTGTTGAGCGATTCCACCAGCGCCACGATCCCCGACATCACGGCGATACTCAGTGCGATGCTGGCGCCCAGCCGGCTCACGATCACCCAGTCGATCCGCCTCATGAGTGGGCCTCGCGCGGCAGCGGTGCCAGCGCCCGCATCCTGAGGATGAGGATAACCAGTGAGACCGCAATCAGTGCGACACATCCGGTCGCCGGCGCCAGCAGGCCGGAGGAGGGGGGATAAGTGCTGATGCCACGCTCTACGAACGCCACGAACAGTACGGTCAACTCGATCGGCAGCCGCGGGTCACGCCGCCGGCCACTCGGAAACGCTGCGATTGCCGTCACGAACAGGCAGAGCGCAACAACCCGCAGCCCCTCAATCGTTCGACCGATGAGGTCCTTGAGCATGTCGCGCGTCCATTCGCCAGTCTCCAGATAGTCTTGGAGAATCGAAAGGCTCGAATAGCTTCCGCCGTGCTTTTCCTCGTCCTGCTCTCCGGTCAGCCGTTCCAGCGCGATGTCGTAGCGGTTGAAAGAGATTTCCGAGAACCGCCCTTCCTTCGTGCGGTATTGGATCGTGCCGTTGATCAGCTGCAGCACATAGCCGCGCTCGTCGGCGGTGAGCAGCGCCGAATCGGCAATGTAGGTTCGCCGCACATCGGGCGAACGGTCGTCATCGGCGAAAAACGAGGTAATCTCACCATTGGGCTTGCGTCCCCCGACCGTAATGGTCACGCCCTCGACCACCGTGGCGAACCGGTGCGGAACCAGCGATCGACCCACCAGGTCCGCCGCGATTCCCGCCCGGATCACGTTGGCCGCCCGCGTCGTTGCGGGGGCCAGGATATGTGCAAGGAGCAGCGCTATCATGGCTGCGATCAGCGTATAGATCGCAATCGCGCCCAGCAGCGCCGACAGCCTTTGTCCCATGTGGATGATGTGCAACTCACGCGTCGCTTGCAGGGTCCGCAGCCCACGGGCGAGGCCCATAGCGGCGCAAACAAACAGAAAACTCACTGCAACCGTCGGCATCGACAGCAGCGCCTGGGTCAGCAGAACCGTCAGACCAAGCCCGCGCAGCGAGCCTGCGTCCATCACGCGCAGGCTCTGCGCCATGAACATGATGACGCTGGCAACTGCCAGGAGCGCCAGTGCGTCACGGGAAAAAAGCTTGATCAGGTAGAGGTTTAGTCGATTCATGTGTCATTCTGCGGCCGACGCGCGCCGCCGCCCGGTCAGCCCCGGATCGACAACGGGCGGAGATTGCCCGCCCTGACCCTCGCTTGGCAAGGAAAAGCCGGGTGCAACATCTTCCGCACACCAGTTCGGTGCGTCGGTGTTGCGGGATTGACGCGGCATATCAAGCCGGTGTCTCACTGACCCAACCCAAATCCCGCGCCAATCGCTCGAGCGCCAGCTAAGGTTCGCCCCCATATGCCGCAGACCATTGAGATCAAAACCTCGGCGGGCATTCCCGCCAGCACAGGCACGCTCGTCATCTATGTGGCGGAGGGCGCCGCCCCCACTGGTGGCGCTGCCACGATCTGGGCCGCCACTGGCCTCGACTGGGCCCGCGTCACTCGAGCCGCCGGTTTCAAGGGCAAGCAGGGCCAGATGCTCGATCTGCTTGCTCCCACCGGACTCGATGCTGCACGCCTCCTCGTCCTTGGCGCCGGCAAGCCCGATGCCTCCGCGAGTCCCTCTGCCTGGACCGATCGCGGCGGGTCCCTTGCTGGCAAGCTCATGGCGCTCAAGGCCGATCAGGTCGCCGTCCTCCTCGAAGAGGCCGGCGCCACCCCCGACCGCATCGCCGAACTCGCCGCCGGCCTGCGCCTCCGCCACTACCGTTTCGACAAGTACCGCGCCAAGAAAGACGAACCCGGCGAGGCTGCCGTGCTGGCCATCACTCTCCACGTCGCCGACCCGGCAGCCACCGACGCCGCCATCGCCAATCGTGGCGCCACCGTCTCCGGCACACTGCTCGCCCGCGACCTGATCAACGAGCCTGCCAACGTGCTCGGCACCCTCGAATTCGCCGCCGCCGCCCAGCAGCTGACATCGCTCGGTGTCACCGTCGAAGAACTTGACGAGCCCGCCATGCAGGCCCTCGGTATGAACGCGCTGCTCGTCGTCTCGCAAGGCTCTGCCCGCCCGCCGCGCCTCGTCATCATGAGCTGGAACGGCGGCAAGAAAGGCGATGCCCCGCTCGCCTTTGTCGGCAAGGGTGTCGTCTTCGATACCGGCGGCATCTCGATCAAGGGCGCTGCCGGCATGGAAGATATGAAGGGCGATATGGGTGGCGCCGCTGCCGTCACCGGCCTTATGCACGCGCTGGCTGCCCGCAAGGCGCCGGTCAATGCCATCGGCGTCATCGGGCTCGTCGAAAACATGCCCTCCAGCACCGCCATGCGGCCGGGCGATATCGTCAAGGCCATGTCCGGCACCACTATCGAAATCATCAACACCGACGCAGAGGGCCGCCTCGTCCTCTCCGACGCCCTCTGGTACACGCAGCAGCGCTTCAAGCCCCGCTTCATGATCAACCTCGCCACCCTTACTGGCGCCATCGGCGTCGCACTTGGCAACGATCACGCGGGGCTGTTCTCCAACAACGACGAACTCTCAGCCAACCTCCTCGCTGCTGGCCTCGCCACCGGTGAAAAACTCTGGCGCATGCCGATGGGTCCCGCCTACGACAAGCTGATCGAGAGCCGCTTCGCCGATATCAAGAACAGCGCCGGCCGTCCCGCAGGCTCCATCACCGCCGCCCAGTTCCTGCTCCGCTTCGTCAACGACGTACCCTGGGCCCACCTCGATATCGCCGGCACCGCGCTCGGCTCGCCGACGACTGAAACCAACACCTCCTGGACCTCGGGTTTCGGCGTCGCGCTGCTCGACCGTCTCGTCCGCGACAATTACGAACCTGCACCGGCCAAGGCAAAATGACGGAGATCCTGTTCTACCACCTCGAAAACCATCCGCTTGAGCGGGTGCTCCCCGTGCTCGTTGAAAAAAGCCTCGAGCGCGGCTGGAAAGTGGTGGTGGAAACCGGGTCGGAGGAGCGCGCCGAAGTGCTCGATCTCCTGCTCTGGACCTACCGTGACGATAGCTTCCTGCCCCACGCGCGGGCAGAGGGCGACGCGGACGAATTGCAGCCTGTGCTGATCACCAGCCGGCCGCACAATCCTAACAGTGCAAACGTGCGTTTTTTCGTCGATCGGGCGGTCCCGCAAGCGGGCGACGGCTACCAGCGCATCGTCTTCCTGTTCTCCGGGCACGACCCGGATGCGGTCACCGAAGCCCGCGCTGCATGGCGCGCCCTCGGCCCCGGCAACGAGCTCACCTATTGGCAGCAGGACTCGGAGGGTCGCTGGACCAAGCGCGGATAACCGGAAATTCGATCACATCTTGCGCCATAGCTCGAAATATTTCCGGATTTTAACCCTTGCATAAGGCTGGCAGGGACTAACTCAACGCGCGTTTGAGCGAGGTTGAGTATGAGTATCGCGACGATTGACGAAGTTCTCCCCCAGGGCCCATCCCTGAAGCCCTCTTTCTGGGAGGCCTTCGAAGAAATCGCCGGCCGCACGCTGATGCTGCTCTGGCTGTTCTACGTGGTCCAGATCCAGGGCACACACCTCGTGGCGATCCTCGTCGATGGCGAGTCCGGTTCGATGGTCATCGCCGAGTTCTCGAAAACCATTCTGTTGCTGATCTTCAGCCTGATCGCCGTCGGGTTCACTTTGGCCCGCCGTCCGGCCAAGGGCATCGCCACCGGGCTTGAGCCTCGCATCACCGCCTTGCTCGGCACCTACCTGCTGCTGCTGATCCCGCTCATGCCATCAGGTGAAATCGGCGAGTTCTGGTCCCTTGTCGCCGTCGGCATCATGATTGTCGGCCTCGGCTCCTCGGCTTACAGCCTGTCGTGGCTTGGCCGGTCCTACTCGATCATGGCCAGCGCCCGCAAACTGGTCACCGAAGGCCCCTATGGCATCGTCCGGCACCCGCTCTACTTCTGTGAAATCGTGCTGGTGACGGGCGTTACCCTCATCAACTTCTCGGTCTGGGCCCTGCTGATTGCCGCTGCCGTCGTGCTGCTGCTCTGGCGCCGCATGATCAACGAGGAACGCATCCTCACGCAGGTCTTCCCCGAATATACCGCCTACGCCCAGCGCGTCCCGCGGATCATCCCGCGCCTGTCCTTCGGCCGTAAACCTGAAGCCGCAATTTAGCAGGCACCGGTCAGGCCCCAACGGCCTGACCTCACTCCTCCAGCCCTAGCCGCGCCGGATCGAAGATCAGGTCGTAGTAGAACCGGGCATACTCGTAGCAGAACGTGATTTCGCCGACCTCGCCGTTGTAGAACGCGTTTTCCTCGTCGCAAAGCTTGGCCCTGAGTGTTACCGGCGACTTGAGGACAAACTGGCGGCGCACAGTGTCGGCCACCTGCTCAAGCACCGCACGTCCCTTCAGCAGCGCTGCCACCTCGCCAAAGATCGCGCCGGCCGGCTCATAGATCACGTTGATCGCAGCGCCCTCCGGGCCACCACTGCGGAGATGCGCGGCCATCATCGCGTCCCAGCCGCGCTGCGCCGTGGCATATTCCTCGCCGCAGGACTCGATCCGCTCGGCCCCGAGTCCGACATCGTCGGCCAGCCCCTCGAACTCAGCCGGGTTCCCGCCTACGAGCAGGCACGCCATCTCATAGGCGCGCTGCACATCGAGCGCGTGCTCGTCCGCGAAGTCGACATTGCCCGCATCGGCCTCGCCATAGAGGTCTGACGACATGAAGTATCCGTCCACCGTGTCGTAGGACACTTCGGCCGCCTGGTCGTTGTTCTGTTTCAGGAGCAGCAGCGTCGAGATCGCGTCAGCCGCGTCCTCCTCATGGCCAAGGATCGGCAGCTGGAACTGGTCGATGAACAGGTGTCCGAACTCGTGGTAGAGCGCGCTCAGAGTATTGTTGACGGCAAACTGCTCTGCTTCCGCCCGCTTTTCAGGCGAGGGTTCGGGGAGAGGCCCTGCGGTCGGCACGGGGGCAGGTGACGCCCCGGCCGCCTGTGCAAGCCCGAGGCCTGCCACCACCGCCAGTATCGCCCACACCCGCATTGCGATGCCCCCATTTCGCCGAAGCCGGAAGGCAAAGCCGCGCCGCTGTCAATCCGCTGAGGGGCGGGGGAGGGCGCTCAGCTCGGTTCCCAACCCGGTGCCGCCTGCTCGAACTTCGAAAATTGGAACCCCGGCGCCACCGTGCACCCGACCAGCGACCATTCGCCTAGGCATTTCGAGCGCTGCCAGGCATTGCCGGGCACCATCAGTTGCGGCCGCTGGCCCGCTTCCAGATCCGGCCCAAGTATCGTCTCGGTCACCGTCTTGCCGTCACGCGAATAGCGCACCAGCATCGGCGCCCCGGCATACCAGTGCCAGCCCTCGGACGAATCCACCCGGTGCCAGCTGTTCTGCTGCGCATTGGTGAGCATGTAGTAGATCATCGTCGAGTGCGGCCGTCCGCCCAAGCCCGGCCCGTCGGCGAAGGTCTGCTTATAAAAGCCACCCTCGATATGCGGCTCAAGCCCGAGCAGCTTGATGATTTCGGCAGCGGTCAGCGAACTCATGCTTGTGCCTTTTCAGCCTCTTCGAGTGCGGCACTCATTTCCAGCCAGCTTTCCTCGATCTTGGCAATGTCGCCCTCAAAGCGCGCCTTGTCTTTCCCCAGCAGGATCACCCGCTCTGGCGCACCGTCGTAGATCTTGGGGTCGGCGAGGATCGCATCGACCCGCGCCAGTTCGGTCTTCAGCCGCGCAATTTTCTGCTCGGCATCCTTGATGGATTTACGCAAGGGGGCCACCTCGGCGCGCTTGGCCGCCGCGTCCTGCCGTACCAGCTTGCGGTCCTCGACCGGGGCAGGGCCGCCCTTGTCCTTCTTGCCCTTGCCATTGCTGTTCTGGGTGAGAAGCCGCTGGTAGGTATCAAGGTCCTCGTCAAACTCTTCGATCGTGCCGTTCTGCGCGATCCAGAGCTTGTCCACCGTCGCATCGATCAGATGGCGGTCGTGACTGATGATCAGCACTGCGCCCTGATAGTCGTTGAGCGCCGCCACCAGCGCATCGCGGCTGTCGATGTCGAGATGGTTGGTCGGCTCGTCGAGGATCAGCATCGACGGCCCGCCGAAGGTGATCAGCCCGAGCAGCAGCCGGGCCCGCTCGCCGCCGGAAAGGTTCTTCACCTTGGTCTCCATGCGCGATGTCGTCAGCCCCATCTGCGCCACCCGCGAGCGCCGCTTGGCCTCGCTGTCGTAAGGCATCAGCTCGACTATGTGCTCGAACGGCGTCCATTCCGGCTTCAGCTTGTCGAGCTGATGCTGTGCGAAATACGCAATATCGAGCCCCTTGCCCTTGCGCATCTCGCCGCCCATTGGCTTCAGGTCGCCCGCCAGCAGCTTGGCAAACGTGGACTTGCCGTTACCATTGACGCCAATCAGCGCAATCCGGTCGTCGGGGTCGATGCGGTTGGTGATATGCCTGAGGATCACCTTGTCGCCATAGCCCACCGACACCCCATCAAAGGTCAGCATCGGCGACGCCGGCTCCTTCTTGGGGTTGGGGAAGGTGAACGGCGCCGAACTCTCATCGAACATCGCCGCCGGCGGCTTGAGCTTGGCGATCATCTTGACGCGCGCCTGCGCCTGCTTGGCCTTGGATGCCTTGGCCTTGAACCGGTCAACGAACTTCTGCAGGTGCGCGATCTGGTCGATCGTCTTCTCGCGGCTCTTGTTGTTGAGCTCCATCTGCATCCGGCGCGTTTCTTCAAACGTGTCGTAATTGCCTTTGTAGAACGTCAGCTTCTTGTGCTCGAGATGGACGATCGAGTTGACAGATTTGTTGAGGAGGTCACGATCATGGCTGATCATGAACACCGTGTAGGGGTAGGTCGCGAGGTACTTTTCGAGCCACAGCGTGCCTTCGAGGTCGAGATAGTTTGTCGGCTCGTCGAGCAGCAGCAGGTCCGGCTGCGAAAATAGCACGCCTGCCAGCGCCACGCGCATCCGCCAGCCGCCCGATAGCTCCGAAGTCGGCGCCATCTGCCGGTCCTTCTCGAACCCCAGTCCCTTGAGGATCGTCGCTGCTCGCGCCTCTGCAGTATGCGCATCGATCTCAGCGAGCCGCGTATGGATATCCCCGATCCGGTGCGGATCATGCGCCGTCTCAGCCTCAGCGAGCAGCGCCGTACGCTCCTTGTCGGCAGACAGCACCACGTCAAGCACCGAAATGCTGCCCGCCGGCGCTTCCTGAGCCACGGCGCCTATTCGCGCCTTCTTCACCACCTCGATCGATCCGCCCTCGGGCGAAATCTGCTTGAGGATCAGCTGGAACAGCGTCGTCTTGCCCGTCCCATTCTTGCCGACAAACCCGGTCTTGCTCCCCGTAGGCAGCACAACCGAAGCGTTCTCGAACAGGGCCCGTCCCTGAATGCGGTAGGTGAGGTCAGTAATGGTCAACATGGTGCGTCGCCAAATAGCGACTCAGAGCCGCAATGTCCAACGCGCCATGGGATCGGCAGCGATGCATGTCCGGCAGGGTGCGATACGACAAGGGTAAGGTGAAGTAGAACCTGAGGTATCGCCCCGGCTCGGTCGGCTTCCTCCGCAGACGTCGGCGACTGCATCACAACAAGTCCCTTGGAGGCACTAAAGACACGCCGATATTTTCAATCTGAACTTAAGCAGTATTATCGTACCATTCTGGAGTCAGTTCATTGCGGGCAGGGCGGTCGGAACCAGTCCGGGCGACGCTGCTGCCAAAATGCTGCGAGGGTGCATGCGTATGGCCAACGAGATGCCCGCACCTGGCGTGGCAGCGCGACCGCGGTCCGGTCTGGAGGCGGTCGCCTCGTGGCGTTCGCTCGCCCGTCGGCTGCTTGTCAATTTGCTGCTCTTTGTCGTCCCGCTAGCGCTCAGCCTGGGGCTTGCCTATTTCCTCAGCTATCGCGAAATGGAGCAGCGCGCCGAACTCATGGCTGGAGCCGCGCTTGATCGCGCAGGACAGATCACGGAGCAGATTTCGTCGGCGTTCAGGGCCATGCACGTTTATGCGCCGTCGATTGCCTGCTCCGCGGCGGCTGTCGATTTCATGCGGAGCGTTGACCTTGGTTCGAGCCTTTTACAGGGCGTCGGCTACACCGCTCGCAACGCCTTGCAATGCTCGTCTCTGGGAACGGTACCCACTTTCGTCGGGCCGCCCGACTATGTCAGCGCCACCGGTACCGCGTTTCGTCGCGCGCGCACGCTGGCCGAGGCACGTCGCACCCCGTTGCTGTTGATCAGCGATGCCGATGGCTACACCGCGCTTGTTCACCCTTCGCTGCTGTTCTCGCTCGATCTAGCTGAGGACTCTGTCCCCGAGGGAATTGTCGCCTATGCCAGCCGGCAAACCATCATCTCGCGTGGTTTGGTGGCAATCGATTGGCGCGTGGCGCCGCTCGACGGCGCCACCTTCCAAGGCATTATCTCTGCTGAGGGCTATTTCATCGCCTGGAAGCGTTCAACGAAATGGGACCACTTCGCCTATGCTGCGGTGTCACAGGCCGGTCTCGAGGACGTCTTCATCTCGATGAGCCTCATTTTCGGTCCCCTGGGACTGCTCGGAAGCATTCTCAGCCTCGTGGTCGGTCGCCGGCTGGACGTGGCTCGGGCCTCGCTGCCGGTTCTGCTGCGCGAGGGCCTCAAGCGCGGTGAGGTAGATGTCGTCTATCAGCCGATTGTCGATCTGGAGACCGGCCGATGGGTTGGGGCAGAGGTTCTGGCGCGCTGGCGCCGGCCCACCGGCGAGTGGGTCTCGCCCGATGTGTTCATACCAATCGCAGAGCAATACGGCGTCATCCGCCCTCTGACGCGCTTTGTGGTCGATCGGTGCACCGCAGATTTCGCCGCCCATTTCTCCAAGCTGCCGGACTTTTTCCTCAGCATCAACATTTCCTCTTCCGATTTGGCTGCAGAGGAGTTCCCGGCCGAAATGGCGCGCGCCTGCCACGATCGCGGCCTGTCTCCGGGAGCTTTTCACCTCGAGGTAACCGAGCGTGTCGAGGTCAAGCTGGAGACTGAGCTCGAAAGCATCCGCCAGTTGCGCGGGTTGGGATTTGCCATCGGCATTGATGATTTTGGTATCGGTTTTTCTAACCTCGCCTATATCGACCGGCTAACCCTCGACTACCTGAAGATTGACCGGGTCTTTGTGGCCGACGCCACACGCGGCAACCTTGGGGGCGGCATCATCGAGCACATCATCGCCATCGCGAGCAAACGCCGTCTCACAGTCATTGCCGAAGGCATCGAACACACCGAGCAGCGCGTCACCTTGCGGGAACTCGGAGTGCGTTTCGGCCAGGGCTGGTTATTCGGCAAGCCCGTCGCTGTGGGCGAATTCGTCAAGGTGATGGCAGAAAGGGCAGCCGAAGCTCAGGCCAACGAGCCGACCGTTTCAAGCCACGGATCGGCACACTAGCCACCTTGTCGGGCAGCGCAGCATTCGGACAAGTTCACAGCCCCAGCCGCATCACCGTGCCAACCCCAAACCGCGTCTGAAACGTCCCGGACGGTTCAAACCCCACCGAGCGATAGAACCCATCGGCATGCGGATTGGCGATCACGTGCAGCGCTCCTGCGCCCAGGTCCAGCGCCAATTCCCTCGCGCGCTCCACTAGCATCCGGCCGGCCCCGATCCGCCACAACGCCGGCTCAACAAAGAGCCCGTCGAGCTCCGCGTCGCCGTCCTCACGCCGCAGTACCACCGCAAATCCCACCGGCAAGCCGTCGCGCACCGCAACACACGCCGTCGCCGCATCCAGTTGCTCCACCGGCAACTCGAACGCATCGGGGTTAGCCAGCAACGCCTCCCGGTCCCCAGGATTGGCCAACGAAGCCCGCCGCATCACCTCAAGCAATGCGATCTGGTCGGCAGGCACCGCGGCGCGGATCGTCACAGCATGGTTTTCGGATGTCTGCATTATGGGCGGTGGATAGACCTTTGTCCCGCCGCTGTCCAACAACGGTCGTTCACCTCGTTCAGTCCCGCGCCAAACGCCCGTCTTGCGTCCGTCACGGCGCTTGGGTACAAGGCGCCTCCTCCTTAAGCCTTCAAATCGATCAAGGACCATCAAATGGCCATCGAACGCACCTTCTCGATCATCAAGCCCGACGCGACGCGCCGCAACCTCACCGGCAAGATCGTTGCCACCATCGAGGAAGCTGGTCTGCGCGTTGTCGCCTCCAAGCGCATCCACATGTCCAAGAAGCAGGCCGAGGGCTTTTACGCCGTTCACGCCGCGCGCCCCTTCTTCGGTGAACTCACCGAGCAGATGAGCGCCGCTCCGGTCGTCGTCCAGGTGCTCGAAGGCGAAAACGCCATCCTTAAGTACCGTGAAGTGATGGGCGCCACCAACCCGGCAAACGCTGCCGAGGGCACCATCCGCAAGCTGTTCGCCCTGTCGATCGGCGAGAACTCGGTCCACGGTTCCGACGCGCCTGAGACGGCTGCGCAGGAGATCCACTACTTCTTCTCCGACACCGAGATCGTCGGCTGACCTGACAGGTCTCCAACACCGAGCTGTGAGGGCCGCCTCCGGGCGGCCCTTTCGCTTTTGTGATATAAGGCCTGATATGCCCTTCTCGCCGTCCTCGAGAATGTGGCCGAAGGCCGAACCGGGGTCCGCGTCGCTTTCCGATGCGTGATCCAAACGAAGTGAGGAGCGTCTGCGCCTCACGCGCCCGTCGGGCACCCTTTGCCATTTGGCACAGGGACGAAACACCGCCCACCTGAAAGAGCACCATGAGCCTTCCCGAGACCATTCATCCCGCCCTTGCCGAGGCCCTGTTTGCGCGCGGTTACGCGACGCTCACCCCCGTGCAGACCTCCATGCTGGCCGAAGGGATCGAGGAATCGGATCTGCTGGTCTCCGCCCAGACCGGCTCAGGCAAGACCGTCGCCTTCGGCATGGCCATCGCCTCGACGCTCTTGGGTGATGAAGCCGATTTCGGCCGTCCCTCGGCGCCGCTAGGCCTCGTCATCGCCCCAACCCGCGAACTGGCCATGCAGGTGCAGCGCGAACTCGAGTGGCTCTACGCGGCCACCGGCGCCACGATCATCTCCTGCGTCGGCGGCATGGATATCCGCGCCGAGCGCGTTGCACTGGGGAAGGGGGCCCATATCGTCGTCGGCACCCCCGGTCGTCTTCGCGACCACATCACTAAGCGGGCGCTGAACCTTCAGTCGATCCGCGCCGTCGTCCTCGACGAAGCCGATGAGATGCTCGATCTCGGCTTCCGCGAAGATCTCGAGTTCATCCTCGACGCCGCTCCCGATGATCGTCGCACCCTGATGTTCTCGGCCACCGTGCCGCGCGCCATCGCTGAACTCGCCAAGACCTTCCAGCGCGACGCCGTCCGCGTCACTGCCACCGCCGCCAGCGAGCGGCATGCCGATATCGAGTACCAGATCGTCGCCGTCCGCAACGACGAGCGCGAGCATGCCATCATCAATATGCTGCTGCTCCACGATGGCTCCAACACCATCGTCTTCTGTCACACCCGCGAATCCGTAAAGCATCTGACTGCCCGCCTCGCCAATCGCGGCTTCGCCGTCGTGGCGCTTTCGGGCGAACTCACCCAGGCCGAGCGTACCAATGCGCTGCAGGCCATGCGCGATGGCCGCGCCCGCGTCTGCGTCGCCACCGACGTGGCGGCCCGCGGCATCGACCTGCCCAATCTCGATCTCGTCATTCATGCCGACGTGCCGAGCAATCCCGATACGCTGCTGCATCGCTCGGGCCGCACCGGCCGCGCCGGGCGCAAGGGCATCTGCGCGCTAATCGTTCCGCTGCACCGCCGCTCCGTCGCCGCCCGCGTGCTGCGGTCCGCCAACCTCGAAGCGTCCACCCGTGGCGCCCCGACCATGGCCGAGATCGAGGCGCATAACCGCGAACAGATCCTCGCCACCGCCACCGCCATGTCGGCCCCCTCCGAAGCCGAAGCGCCCTTCGTTGCCGAGCTTCTCGCCCGTCTCACCCCGGAGCAGCTCGCCGCCGCCTATCTCCGCCGCGAACTCGCCGCCCGCCCGGCGCCGGAGGAAGTGTCCGACCAGCAGATTGGCGCCTTCACCGAAAAATCACAGCGCCGCGACAAGCGCTTCATTGAGGCCCAGGAAGGCGCCAGCGCCGCCGGCTTTGGCGAACGCGCACCGCCCATGCAGGACGGCGCCTGGTTCTCCATGAATATCGGCCGTAACCGTCGCGCTGACCCCAAGTGGCTGCTGCCGATGATCTGCAAGGCCGGTGATCTCACCAAGCGCGACATCGGCTCGATCAAGATCCTCGACGAGGAAACCCGCTTCGAGATCTCCGCCGACAAGGCCGACGCCTTCGCCGCTGCCATCGCGCGGAACGGCGGCAACATCGAAAACGGCATCTCCATCCGCAGCGCCGACGGCGCTCCGCCCCGCCAGGATCGCAAGCCCTACAAGGCCCGCGAAGATGCCCCACGCAAAGAGTACAAGCCGCGCGACGAATCCCCCCGCAAGCCGTATGCCGCCCGGGACGAGGCGCCACGCAAGGAGTGGAAGCCACGTGAGGCTGCGCCCCAGCAGGATGCGCCGCGTAAAGAGTACCAGCCGCGCGAGGATGCAGCGGCCAGGCCCGCCCGCGACGATGGTCCGCGTTACAAGGTCCGCTCTGATCGCGGCGAAAAGCTGGATACCCGCCCCGCCCGCGACATCACTCCGCCGGTGAACGATGCCCCGCGTCCGCCGCGGGCCGCTCCGGCCGAAGGCTTCAAGCCCAAGAAGAAATTCGAAAAGCCGGCCGGCAATCCAAAGGATAAGGGCAAGCCCAAATACAAGAACCGCGCCAAGATCGATCCGCCTGCAGATGCGGGGATCAAGCCACGCAAAAAACCCAAGGCATCCTACGATCCGCTGAGTTGACGCACGTTCATCAGTATTCCATCCTCATGGCCTTAGAGGAGGAAAACCAATGCCATACGTAAGAGTTGAAATTACCGACGGCGCCACGCGCGAGCAAAAGCTCGCCGTGGTCAAAGGCATCACCGATGTACTGGTGAAAGTGTTGAACAAGAACCCGGAATATACTTTCGTCGTCATCGACGAAGTGGATTCCGACAACTGGGGCCACAAAGGCATCCTGGTGAGTGATATCCGGAAGGCCGAAGCCGAAGAGCGGGCCAAGGCTGCCGCATCGGGCGCCAAGCCGAAGTCCAAACCCAAAAAATAGGGCAGGCCCATGCCCGAGATCATCGTCTACGCCGTCGAAGGCCGCAGCGCCGAAACCAAGAAAGCGCTGATGGCCGACATCACCGCTGCCGTGGTCAAAAACTTCGCCGTGCCGGCCGAAAACGTCGTGGTCCAGATCGTCGAATCACCGCGCGACAGCAAATCGCGCGGTGGAATCCCGTTCAGTGAACGCTAGTGGCGCTCAGGCTCGGTCTACAAACCATCGGCTGATCAAAATCCCCCGCAGTACGTCTCACCATCGTAATCATAGCAGTCATGGTTAGGCTCATCGCCGACAGGGGCACTGTTGGTTACCCCTGGCCCCTCCGGCGTCCCACCGACAAACGGCTTGTTCAGGCACTGTCGCGCCTTCTCGATCCAGAACTCATTCAGCAGCGGCGATTGCGACTGCGCGTACTTGAACTGGTCCTGAAGGTCGCGGCGGTCCTGTCCGGTGACGTTCGAGGTCGGCCCGATGACTTCCGCATCTGTCAGATCGAACGTACCAACCTCGCACGTGCCATCGAGCTTGATGCAGGTGTTGTCGAGGTTACACATGATGACGCCGCCGTGGTACAGCAGCACCTTGGTGCCCTCGGATGTCACGTTGAAATCGAACGCCGTTCCACGCACCCCGATCGTGCCAGTCGGCGTCTTGATCAGATACTTGTCCTTCGGCGCCGAGCCCGTAACGAACCGGAATGTCCCCGCCAGCGCGTTGATGGCCAGCTTTCCGGCTGATCCGTCGCTACGCAGCAGGTAGTCCTCGAGCAGCATCGACGAGTTCGGCCCCACCACCAGTTCGGTGCCGTCATCGAACTTGATCTGCACCTGACCGTACTCAGCCGTGATCACTCTGTCGCCGATGAACAGGTCGGATCCGACCGTCAGCACCTTGGTATCGGTCTTTGTCTGGACATTGGCCGCCGGATTTACCCCCAGCGCCTTGCCACCCGCTGCGAGGGCACCGGTGGTGCCCCCCACGGCGGCCAGCACCGCGCAAACTGCCACAGCTGTGTATAAGCGACCCGTACCCGCAAATAGCTTCATTTTTCCCTCGCCCTGGCAGGCTCATCCAAGCCGACCGTTCCATGCGTCCAAACAGATCGACAGGTTGGCCCACGAGCCAATCCCATCGCAATACGATCAAGCTAATATGACGGCGTCCAAACCATGCACTTGCCCAAAGAATAGAGCAGCGCATAATCTGCATAAATCTCAGGCACACTAGAGTCAACGATATGCAGCTTGCGCCTACGCCGCCCGCGCCCACCGTGTCGCAGGAATTGCCGGTCTGGCAATACCTGGAAGCCCTCTATCAGCGGCATCTGCCAAACACCGACGGCGCCCTCGCGAGCTACATCCCGGAACTGGCCGCCGTTAACCCGGACCAGTTCGGCATCGCCTTCGCCACCACCGACGGCTTCATCTATGAGGTCGGCGACACCAGCACGCGCTTCACCATCCAGTCGATCTCGAAAGCCGTCATCTATGGCCTTGCCCTCGAGGATCACGGGCAGGAGGCAGTGCTCAAGAAGATTGGTGTCGAACCCTCAGGCGACGCGTTCAACTCCATCACGTTCGATGAACGCAACAACCGCCCGTTCAACCCAATGGTCAATGCCGGTGCGATCGCGGCCAGTGCCCTTGTGCGCGGCAAGGACCACGCCGAGCGCATGGATCGCATCATCGATATGTTCCGCCGCTTCACCGGCCGCGTGCTCGATATCGATGACGCCGTGTACCGTTCCGAGAGCGCCACCGGCCACCGCAACCGCGCCATCGCTTATCTGGAACTCAATTCGGGGATGATCGATGGCAACGTCGATGAACATCTTGATCTCTACTTCCGCCAGTGCTCGCTCCTCGTGACCACGCGCGATCTCGCCATGATCGGCGCAACGCTCGCCAATGGTGGCCTCAATCCCTTGACCCGCGAGCGCGCCATGAGTCCGGCGAATGTCCGCTCGGTACTTTCGGTGATGAACACCTGCGGCATGTACGACTATGCCGGCGGCTGGCAGTTCGATGTTGGCCTGCCCGCCAAGAGCGGGGTAGGGGGCGGCATCACCGCCGTGCTCCCCGGCCAACTCGGCATCGGCGTCTTCTCCCCACGCCTTGATGCGGTCGGCAACAGCCTGCGCGGCGTCAAGGTTTGCGAAGATATCTCCGGCGGCTTCGGCCTCCACCTGTTCGAAGACCGCGGCAGTGGCCTCCAGCCGTTCCGCCGCATGTATCGCGGCGACGAGGTGCATTCCAAGCGCGTCCGACGCAAGGAGCAGGCCCGCGTCATCGATCGCTTCGGCCACCTGATCTCGGTCTACGAACTGCAATCCGAACTCGGCTTCATCGAGGCCGAGCGCGTCACCCGGCGCATGATAGAAGACACCTCCAGCGCCTACTATTTCCTTCTCGATATCACCCGCGTGCTTCGCATGGATGCCGTCGCGCTCGATCTGCTCAACACTGCCCGCACCAACCTTCAGGCCGCCGGCAAGGTCTTCGCCATTGTCAGCGTCTCACAGGATATCCCGGCCGCCTTCCAGCAGCACATGCACTTTTCCAATATCGACGCCGCCATGGAGTATTTTGAGGATCGGCTGCTGGAACGCGCCGAGGCGGTGGTCACCGACGCAAAGGTACCGCTTGAGGAGTTCGACCTGCTGGCGGGCCTCGATCAGGGGGCCCTACAAACCCTCGCCAGCCACCTCGAAACCCGCAGCTTTGTTGCCGGCGAAACTCTCATCGCGCAGAACAGCCGCGCCGATGAACTGTTCTTCCTGACCGAAGGGCGCGTCGATGTCGCGGTCCGCATCGGCAATGGCCCGAGCTATCGTGTCAGCACCATTGATTCAGGTACAATGTTTGGCGAGTTGGCCCTGTTCGGCACCGCGCCCCGCACCGCCGACATCATCGCCGCTACGTCTGGCGAAGCTCTGGTGCTGCATCGTGGCGCCGTGGAAGAGCTGAAAGAAAAGCACAGCGCCACCTATACCGCGCTGCTCCATGCCGTCGGCTCCAGCCTCTCCGACCGCCTCCGCCGCGCCAACTCCGAAATCCGTGCCCTGGCGCGCTGAGCCGCGGACGCGCAGTCGTCTCCCTCCCCCTTGAGGGGAGGGATCAAGGGTGGGGGTCCTTCGGCTACACACTGGAGCACTAGAGTCGGGAGCGGAGCCGTGGCGGCTTCGGGGGCTATTGCTCTGCCCCGCTCCCACGGCCTCATCGGCCGCTTCGCACGGTCAGTTGACCGTAAGCGTAAAACTCTTGCCGCTCCCGGCCGCCTGCGGAGTCGAGCCCTTCACTGTGCATGTCCACACCCTGGGCGCATCCTTGACGCACGAGCTCGTCCTGAGCAGCGTCTCGCCATCAGCCGTCTTGATCTTCAGCTGCCGCTCGCATTTCCCATTCGAGCAATGCATCTGGGCGGTTCCCGTCAACACGCCGTTGGCCGTCTGGATCGTGAAGTGCCGCTCAAACGCCGAAGCGCTGCCAATTCCGGCGAGGGCGGTGAACAGCGTCGCGGCCCCCGCAACAATCATCTTGTGCATATTGGGTCCTCCTTGCGGAACCTCGATCAGTTGTGGATCCAGGTGCCGCTATGCGACGCTGAACCACCCTTCGGCCCGACCCACTTGCCCTCGCAGGCCCAGACACCGGGCGAAGTCACGGTGCACTGGCCGCTCTGCTGCAGCGTGTTGCCGTTGATCCCGGTCAACTGCGCCTCGCGGTAGCAGGTGCCTTCAAAGCAGTAGGTGTCAGCCGAACTGGTGATCGTGCCACGGCTGGTCTGCAGGCTGCCATTCCGCTGGAAGGCGGCTGCCTCGCCAATGCTGCCGAAGGCCGCCGTACCGACGAGGATAGAAGCGATGAGAATGTTGCGCATTTGAAGTCTCCTTGCTGGGGTCTCGATGCCCATGAGACTGTGCGCCGTCCTTTGCACCGGTTTTGCAGCAACGCCCTCTCGTGTAACGATTTGTTACAGCGCCGGGGACCACGATTGCCCCTTCCGCCCCCAGCGCCCAAAAAGGTCGGTATGGACGAAACGCGCCTCCTCGTCATCGAAGACGATCCCGACATCCGGGCGCTGCTCAGCGAGTTCCTCTCGCGTGAGGGCTACCTTGTTCGCGCGCTCGACTCCGGCAAGCTCGCCACCCAGACCATCACCAGCTTCGGTCCGGCCCTGATCATCCTCGATCTGATGCTGCCGGGCGAAGACGGCCTCTCCATCTGCCGCCGCATCCGCGCCGAAAGCATGGTGCCCATCATAATGCTCACCGCCAAATCCGGTGATATCGACAAGATCGTCGGCCTCGAACTCGGCGCCGATGACTATCTCGGCAAGCCCTTCAACCCGCGCGAACTGCTCGCCCGCATCCGCGCATTGCTGCGCCGTACCAACCACCGTGAGCCTGCACCACCCAGTACCACCCGGCGCCTCTGCGGCGAGCTGGTCGTCGATCTGGATGGGCGCAGCGTCGCCACTCATTCCGGCGCCACGGTCTCTCTCACCACCGCCGAGTTTGATCTTCTCGCCTGCTTCATCGAGCGTCCGCGCCGCGTTCTCACCCGTGACCAGTTGCTGGATTGGACCCGTGGCCGCCAGGCCGATCCGCTCGACCGTACCATCGACGTCACAGTGTCGCGGTTGCGCTCCAAGCTCGCCGACACCGCCCCCAGCGTCGTCGCCGCCATCACCACCGTGCGCAATGGCGGCTACCTCTTCGCCATCTCCATCGAGACAGCGTGATGGGTCGCATCTCGCTTCCCGTCCGCCTCGTCCTCATCGTTGCCGGAGCGCTCTTCCTTTTGCAGATGGTGGCGCTAGCGGTACAGCTTTCGCGCGACGATGGACTGACTTTGGGGGGAATTCGCCCGTCTTTTGCACGCGAAGTTGCAGGCCTTGTCCGTCTTTTCGATCGCCTTCCACCCCGCCGCCAGGCCCTCGCGCTCGAGTTTCTAAACGCCGGCCGCTTCTCGGTCGAACTGGTGCAGGAGGCGCCTCCGCATCAGGATCGCGGCGTGCTTCTGCGCTTCACCGCCTCATCCATCGCCCGCCGCATCGCCGACGAGGGCATCGCGGCGCGCCGGCTCGATGTCAGCTATCTGCCCAACACCCCCGACACCGCCACCCAGCGCGGCCCCCTCGCCAACCTCTTCGGCAGCCACATGCGCATCACCGTCGCGCTGAAGGACAATGACGGTTACCTCGTCATCGTCCCAGATAGCGAGGTGGACTCCTTCGTTTTCGGCTCAATCCTCACCGTGGCTGGCGGTGTCTTCGGCCTTATCGTGCTGCTGGTTGCTGTCCTCGCCGTCCTTCGCGAAACCCGCCCCCTCAAAACTCTCGCCGCCAGTGTCGACGCCTTTGGCAAAAGCGCTGTGCCGGTTGAGCTCGAAGAGCGGGGTGCCCCCGAACTGCGCACCCTGATCCGCGCCACCAATGCCATGCAGCGCCAGATCGCGGCGCTGCTCAAGAATCGTGCCCTCATCCTCGCTGGCCTGTCGCATGACCTCCGCACCCAGGTCACCCGCCTGCGCCTGCGCCTCGAACTGCTCGATGAGGGTGAGACCCGTAACAAGGCGATCACCGATGTCGAGGCCATGCAGGCGCTCATCGAAGAGACCCTGGCCTTCGCCTCGGCCAGTTCCTCTGCCGACGGCGGCCGCACGGACGTGGCAAAGCTGCTCGACGCCATTGCCGCGCTATCCCCCGACGCCATCGACTGGTCCGGCCACCCGCCGCTGGTCCTCGCTATCGGCGAAACCCCGCTCCGGCGCCTCCTCGACAACCTCGTCCAGAACGCCATCAAGTATGGCCACGCCGCCGATGTTACCGTTTCAGCCAGCGCCGGCACGGCCAGCATCGCCATCGCCGACCGTGGCCCCGGCATCCCCACCGCCGAACGCGAACTGATCTTCGAGCCCTTCTACCGCCTCGAAACCTCCCGCAGCCGCGAGCACGGCGGCACCGGCCTCGGTCTCGCCATCGTCCGCCAGATCCTCGACCGCCACTCAGGCACCATCACCATCACCGACCGGGCAGGGGGCGGCAGTATCTTCACCGTGACCCTGCCGCTGGCAGCATCTGCTTGACGGCGTTTCGTTGATCGCTCCCATCACACCATTTCATCGCCGCACCCACTGACAACGCGTCCCCATGCGCCTAAACTCATCGCCATGAACGCCATCACCACGCCCCGCATCGCCCGCTCCGTCTGCCCGCACGATTGCCCCTCCACCTGCGCGCTCGACGTCGAGATCATTGATTCCAACACCATCGGCCGGGTGCGCGGTGCCAAGGACGATCCCTACACCGCCGGCGTCATCTGCGAAAAAGTTGCCCGTTACGCCGAGCGCGTCCATCATCCCGAACGGCTGCTCTACCCAATGCGCCGCACTGGCCCCAAGGGCTCCGGCAGCTTCTCCCGCATCAGTTGGGACGAGGCTTTGGACGAGATCGTCGCGAAATTCCTCGCCATCGAGGCCGAGGATGGCCCCGAGGCGATCTGGCCCTATTTCTACGCCGGCACCATGGGCCATGTGCACCGCGACGGCATCGAGCGCCTGCGCCTCGCCCGCGGCTACTCGCTGCAATACGATACCATCTGCACCGGCACCGCCTGGCCCGGCTATCTCGCCGGCACCGGCCTCCTCGCCGGCCCCAATCCCGAGCAGATGGCCGAGAGCGATTGCGTCGTCATCTGGGGCACCAATGCCGTGACCACCCAGGTCAACGTCATGACCCACGCCATCCGCGCCCGCAAGGAGCGCGGCGCCAAGCTCGTCGCCATCGATATCTACCGCAACAGCACCATGGAGCAGGCCGACCTCGCCCTCGTCGTTCGCCCCGGCACCGATGGTGCGCTTGCAGTCGCCGTCATGCATATCCTGTTGCGCGACAACCTTGCCGATCGCGCCTACATGGCCACCCACACCGATTTCTCGCCCGAGTTCGAGGCCCACCTCCAAACCCGCACCCCCGAATGGGCAGCCGCCATCACCGGCCTCACGGTCGCCGAAATCGAGGCCTTTGCCCACCTGGTCGGCACCACCTCAAAGACCTTCTTCCGCCTCGGCTATGGCTTCACCCGCCAACGCAACGGTGCTACCGCCATGCACGCCGCGCTGTCGATCCCAGCCATGACTGGTGCCTGGCAGCATCGCGGCGGTGGTGCGTTCCACACCAATTCCGGCGCCTGGAAGCTCGACAAATCCCTCCTCGAAGGCATCTCGCTCAAGCACGGCAACCCGCGCGAGCTCGATATGAGCGAGATTGGCCCCGTCCTCACCGGCGATCCGAAAGCCCTGCGCGGCGGCGGCCCGGTCAAGGCGCTGTTCATCCAGAACACCAACCCCATGAACGTCAGCCCGGAGCAGGGGCTCACCCGCGCCGGCTTCGCTCGCGAAGACCTGTTCACCGTCGTCCACGAACAGTTCATGACCGATACGGCGAAGATGGCGGACATCGTCCTCCCCGCCACCATGTTCCTCGAACACAACGACTACTACCGCCGCGGCGGCCATACCCGCGTGTTGTTCGGCCCCAAGGTCATCGAAGCGCCGGGCGAGGCCCGCTCCAATTTCGAGGTCGTCAACGAGCTGCTCCGCCGCCTCGGCGTCGAGCATCCGTCACTGCATATGACAGACCGCGAAATGGTCGCCGATACCCTCCGCCGCTCCGGCCTCGGCGAGCTCGACACCATCGCCGAAACCGGCTTTGTCGAAAGCAAGGTGTCCGACGCCGACTCCCGCTTTGCCAATGGCTTTGCCTGGCCCGACCGTCGCTACAAGTTCGCCCCCGCCTGGCGTGAGGTCGCGGTCAAAAAGGGCTACAACTGGGTCTGCGATCCCTCGGAAATGCCGCGCTTTGCCGACCATTGGGACGTCACCGAGCGCGTCGATGCCATCACCCCGTTCCGCCTCGCCACCAGCCCGGCACGCGCCTTCCTCAATTCAAGCTTCGCCGAAACCCCCGGCAGCCAGAAGCGCCACCCGACGCCCACACTGATGATCCACCCTGCCGACGCAGCGGAATACAGCATTGGCCAGGATACCCCCGTGCTGGTCGGCAATCACCGTGGCGAAGTCGAACTCACCGCCACCCTGTTCGACGGCATGCAACGCGGCGTCCTCATTGCTGAAGGGCTTCACCCCAACGCCGCCCACCGCAACGGCAACGGCATCAACACCCTCATCGGTTCAGACCCCGTCCGCCCCTTCGGCGGCGCCGCCTTCCACGACACGTCAGTCTGGGTGAAACGGGTCCAGTAACGGCCCCCTCCTGATCCTCCCCCGTTCACGGGGGGAGGGAACCGCCAAAGGCGGTGGAGGGGGACTGTCTACGGTGGAGGGGGTAACACGCTCTCCGCCTGACTCGGTCTCCCGGCCAATCTGGCCGTTACTTGCTGCCCGCAACGCTATTGATGCGCCGCCCGCGCTGTGTGGCGGTCGCTCCACCCCATCACCCGGTCACGGCCCGCGTCCTTGGCGATGTAGAGCGCCTCGTCGGCGCGTGCCACCAGCACCTCACCCGACCGTGCGGGTTCGTTGGCGGAGTACGTGGCGACCCCGAGGCTGATGGTCACGAGACCCTTCTCGCTGTCCGCATGCTCGATCGCCAGCCCCCGCACCGCCAGCCGCAACTGCTCTGCCAGCGCGAAAGCGCCAGCGTCGTCGGTGTCAGGCAGGATCAGGCACATCTCTTCGCCGCCATATCGCGCTGCGAGATCCGCCGGCCGCCTCGCCGCAGTTCGCAGCGTTGTCGCGACTTTCTTGATGCATTCATCGCCGGCGGGGTGGCCATACCGGTCGTTGAACAGCTTGAAGCGATCAATATCCACCATGATCAGTCCGATCGGCATCCCGTTGCGGCGCGTTCGGGCGACTTCCTTGTCCAGTTCCTCATCAAAACTGCGGCGGTTCAGCAGCCCTGTCAGGCCATCGGTGCGCGCCAGCAGTTGTAGCTGGTCCGTAAGTGCCATCAGGCCGGCCTCTGCCCGCTTGATCTCGGTAATGTCGGAAACGATAACCGTCGCGCCACCCGCCTCGATCGGCTTGGTGCGGACATAGAGCCAGCGGCCGTCGTAGAGGTGCACTTCCTCGACTCCGCCTGTCTTCAGCGCGCCCAGAACGCTCTCAATCCAGGGCTGGAGTCCGGCCGGGGGGATACTAAGCTGTTCGCCGCGCCGATAGGCGGCGTCCAAAATGTCACGCAGCTGTGCCCCCGGCACTCGGAGGTCCGACGTCAGCGGGAACAACTTGCGATACTGGTCATTGGCGAAAGCCAACCGGCCTGTGTCCTCAAACAGCGCGATGCCGTCCGACATCTCCGAAAGCACCAGGTTCAACTGATCGCCGCTTCGGATGAACGCCTCTTCGAGCCGCTTTTTCTCGGTGACATCGCGCGTCACGCCCGTCAGCCCGAGCACCTCGCCGTCAATGTTCCGAACAGCAGACTTCGATGTGATAAACCAGCGGTCGACACCGTCGGTTTCGACCATCTCCTCGACATCAAGGGCAGCTCCATCCGATCCCATGACGCGCTGCTCTTCGGCGAACAGCCGGGCGGCGCGCTCTGGTGCCACCAGGTCGAAATCCGTCTTTCCATACAGCTGATCGGGAGAGGTCACGCCGTTGACCCTCGCCACCGCTTCATTGACCGCCACAAACCGGCTCTCGCGGTCCTTCACATAAAGGTAGTCCGGCGCCTGGTGCAGCGCTGCCAGTAGCAGCTTGCGCTCTTCAACATGCCGCCGTGACCGCGCAATGCTCAGTGCCGCAAACAGCGTGGCGGCAAAGCCGACCAGAACCATGGGCAGCACCGCCCCACTCAGCGCGTGGTCTCTCACCACCGGCGACAGCACCGCAAGGCTCACCAACGGCAGCGTGGCTGAACCCGCAGCAAACGCAATGGTTTGAATGAGGGTAGGGGTCTTTCGCCCAATCAGCCGCTGCGCGGCCAAACCGGTCAAAGCCGCAACCGCGACACCGACCAGTCCGCCCGCAAGGCCCGCACCGCCCAGCGTGACCCGATAGGCAATCGCAATGATCGCCGCGACTCCGGCACCAAGCGGTCCACCTAAAAATCCTGCGAGGGCAATGAACGTCGAGCGAAGGTCAAAGAACACGCCAGGCTGGAACTCGATTGCCAGCAACATCGATGCGATCGCGCCGCAACCCATGAACAGTCCAAACAGCAACCGCCGGCCGCGACGCCGCACAGTCCTGAGCCTGTCCTGTGCCTGCAGCCATGCCGACACGAACAGCCCCACTACGGCAAAGTTTGCGAACAGCGTCTGCCACATCGGACGGCCTCTTTTCTTGAGGCACTCTAGACGTCGCAAACTAGTGAGGGGTTAACGGTGATCTATAACCCCGCCCAGGATTTGCCGAAACGCTGCTCGATTACAACTGGACCTGAAAAATAGCGAGCTTTGCCGGATCAGAAATACTCGGGTCCGGCTGTCTTTCTAGATCTGTCATACCGAGGCGAGCAGCCTACAGGACGACCTGCGTTCCGATTTCGACGACCCGACCTGTCGGAATGTGGAAGTACTCCGTGGCATCGGTCGCGTTCTTCGACAGGGCGATAAAGACCCGGTCCATCCAGAGTGGCATGCCACCCTTCGAGGAGGGTTTGAGGGTGCGACGGGACAGGTAGGGGCTCACACTCAACAGAATCTGCGGCTGACCGACGATCTGTGCTAGGCCGAAAAGGCCAAGACAGATGAACCAGAAAGCCATTACCGGACCAAAAACCGCTGAGATACTTGCGTGCCAAAGCGGGCCGGGCACCGGCTCACACACCTGTCACCAACCGCGCCAAAGTGTTGCGGCCAAGCGCAGCCATCGGCGGGTTACTGGTGCAGTAATACCAGGGGAGGCCCATGGCCTGCACAAAGGCCCACGCCGCGCCGCGCTGCCATTCGACATCGTCGGAGCCAAGGTAGTCGCGAATGAGCCTCCGGCGGTCTCCGTCGAAGAGATGCCAGGCCACGACCAGATCAAGCGCCGGGTCAGCCGGCCCGAAACCGCCAGCATCGAGCACGCCCACGAGCCGGCCGTCGCGCACCAGGAGGTTGGCTGGGATCAGGTCCTGGTGGTTCATCCGGTTCGCGCCACCGGCGGGCAGGTCCCGCCAGCGCGCCCACAGCTCGCGCAGCCTCGGCAGGTCGCTGAGGTCGCCGCTGTTGGCAAAGCAGGTTGCCATCCACGTGTCATGTTTCTTGAGGTCGCCGCCGCGACCCACACCGCTGAATGGCCGTCCCCGAACATCAACGCTGCGCAACTTGGCAATCAGCCGGGCAATATCGGTCGCGAACGCATCCGATGCGGCAAGCCTATCCGGCGTTGTCATCTCGCCCTCGATCCAGCTCTGCAGCGTCCAGGGCATCGGATAGCCAGGCCCGGGCCGACCGAGTCCAAGCGATCGCGGTGCCGAAACAGTGGCATTGTCAGCAAACTCGTCGGCCGCCGCGGCCTCAGCCGCCAGCTGAGCTGCCGCTGCTGTCGGCTCTTGCGGCTGCAGCGGAAATCGCGCGGTGACGCTATCTCCCACACGGAAGATCGCGTTGACGGTGCCAAAGCCGCGAAGCTGCACGACAGGTTCGCTCCCGTAGTGCGGAAACTGCGATGCGATCATCTCGCGCGCCATCGCCGCGTCTATGTGAAGCTGATCGTCATGCATCGTTCGAGCACCAATTTGCAGGCAGCCGCCAGCAGCCTCACGGACATAGAGCCATCATAGCTCCGGCCGCCTTCCATCCCAGAGCTGGTCTGGTTCAAGCCGTGCCGCCAGCGCCAGCAGACGGGCCTCGTGGTACCACGGCGCAACGAGTTGAAGCCCGACCGGCAGCCCTTGACCGGTGAACCCGCACGGAACTGACAGGGCCGGATGCCCGGTCAGGTTGAACGGATAGAGCGCCGCCGCCGCAACGGCATATGCGTCGCTGCCGACCGAACTCTCCGCCTCAACGAGAAACGGCGGCGTCGTCGATACGGGCGACGCAAGCACGTCGATGCTCTCGAACAGCGCCTGCATGGCACGAAACAGCCCCGTCCGCCGCTGCTGGGCGACTTCGTAGTCCACCGCCGAGTAGGTCACCCCTTCGGCCACCAGGGCCCGAAAGCTCTCCGTCCAGAGCGCCTGGGCCGCAGCCGGCGTGGTGCGCAGCCGCGTCGCCTGGCCCACTGACGAGATCACCCGGTAGCAGTCGAACGCGCCATCGAGGATGCTGCCATCGAAGTCAACGATCTCCGCCCCGCCGTCCGCCAGCTGGCCGATGGCCGCGTCGGTCGCTCGCCCCACCTCTGCATCGACATTCGCCAACCGCAGCACGCCGATCCTCAACCGCTGGGCAGCGTCGTGCGCCACCACGGTCCGGCCGATGCTTGCTGAGTCGGCCGCTGCCGGTCCCGCCATCACATCGAGCATGGTGCTCAGATCGCGGACATTTCGGGCCATCGGGCCGATCGTCGAGTAATTCGAGAACGTGTTGGAAAAGCTGCCATGCGGCACGCGCCCCATGGTCGGCTTTATCGCCACCGTCGCCGTCCATGCCGCGGGACAGCGGAGCGATCCACCACCATCCGACCCCACCGCCAGCGCGCCAACCCCCGCCGCCAGCGCTGCCGCCGCGCCGCCGCTCGAGCCGCCAGGGCTGTGCGCCAGCGACCAAGGATTGCGCGTCACGCCGTAGAGAGGGGAGTCGGTGGTGATCCTGTGGAAGAACTCGGGCGCCGTCGTCTTGCCGATCAGGATGACGCCAGCCGCTTTCAGCCGCTGCCACACGATGTCGTCTACTGCGGCGATGTCGTTCTGCTTTGACGCCGACCCGAAACTGTTCACATGCCCGGCAGTAGCGACGCCGTCCTTGATGGTGATCGGCACGCCATGCAGCGGCCCGAGCACCTCGCCCCGCGCCTGCCTCGCATCCGCCGCCCTCGCCGCCGCCAACGCCTCGTCATGGAGCGGGATGGCAATGCAGTTGACGCGCGACTGCACCGCTTCGGCGCGTTCGATTGCAGCGGAGACGACCTCCACCGCACTGATCTCACGCGCAGCAATTTGCGACGCGAGCACATGCGCCGATGCATAAACAAGGTCTGTCATGCCAGCTTATTGCCCGGCCGTGACGAACTGAAGTGAGCACGCCATCTTGTAATCCAGTCTCTCTGCAATGTCGTCGAGCCTATGCCGGACCTCGCGCCGACACCACCCGACAAGTGCACTCTACGCCGGGTCAATATGCGTGGGGCAGGGTCCCTTCGCGCCAGCAGCGAACGCCCACACGCCCTTGCATTGCTCTGGTCCCTATTGGCCATTGCCAGTTAGTCCCTAGGGAGCGCAAAATGTCGTTGCGCCTCCCACCGGACGTCCCGCAAGCGACACAATCGTCATGGCAAAGGCTGAACCATGAGCGAACTCACGCCGCCCGAGCCGACGCTCCCCGAGCCGCCAAGGCGTAACTCCTCGACCGTCTGGGGCACGATGGTCTCAGCAATGCTGCATGTGGGGCTGCTGGCGTTCTTTCTCTGGCAGCCGCCGCCTGGCCGCGCCGATGCCGCACCACCGCCGGCCATCGACGTGGAACTGGTGCCGCCGCCCGATCCCGTCAGCGCCAGCGCGCAGCCTGCGGAAAAGCCAAAGGAGGAAGAGTCGGCGGCGACCGCGCCGCCAGCCAAGCCGACTTCGGCCCAACCGCCACCGGCGGAGCAAGCACCGCCTCCAGTTGCATCGGCGGCGGTGATAACTCCAACGGAAACGCCATCCGAAACGGCGGCCCCCAAGCCCGTACCCAAGGCCCCAGCCCCCGAAGCATCGGAGCCGGTGCGGGGTGCGGAGACCCCCACAGCGGAGGTGCCGCCGATCCCGCTAATGCGCCCCAGAGTTAAAGGGCTGACGGCCCCAGCCAGCGTGCCGGATCAAGCCGTCGCCGCGGTCACGGCCGACACCGGCGAGGTGGTGGAAGGAACAGCCTCGCCCGCCCCGTCTGCGGAGCCTGATGTCGCGACCCTTGAACTGGGCGCGCTGCACAGCGCCAAACACTTCTATCTCAAGTCGATGCTGAGTGTGCCCAGCATGGCGCGGGCGCGCGCGATGCTCGAAACGCTGTCGCCCGAAAAGCGGCTCGCGCAAACCTGCAATATTGAGGCCCTGGCCCAAATCGGCAATGCCGGGCAGGGCTTCGCGCCCGACGTGGTGATGGCGGAAGCCTATGCCAGGTCAGAGATCACAAGCACGCGCCTCGCAGCGAGCGGCGCGATCTTCCGCTCCGGAGAAAGGTGGTATGGCCTCGCCTTCGACTGCACGCTCAGCGACGACCTCACGCGTGTCACCGCCTTTTCTTATCGGCTCGGCACCGACGTAACGGACGCGGTGCTCGCTCGACTGAACAAGACCTAGCCGGAACGGCAGGCGCCAGGAACCACGCACGCCGCCGCTCGCTCGTTCGGTACAGACGCGCCGTGTCCGCGTGGACCCGGATATTTGGTTTGGGCGATCGCTACAGGTTCTCGACCGCGTTACGATCGGCGATAGCCTCGGACATAGTGGTGGGTTCTTTCACAAAAAGGATGTCGAGGATGGAGACGACAAGGGCCGCCACAAGCGTACCGGCTATGGTCAGGCCGGCGCGCTGAACGAAGGCGAATGTCGGCTCTGCGGTGGCCAAGGCACTGAAGACCAGCGACAACATGACCGAAGTGGCGTCCTGATAAGCCATCGGCGGCAGGCGCCCGGTCATCATCTTGTGGCCCAGAAAATAGGTTCCGAGGAAAACCAGGCACATCAGCACGCTGAGATGGCCGGCTACCGTCATGATCGTCAGGATGGACAGCCCGATAGTGCCGCCCAGAAACACCGAGAACATCCGTTGCCCGGTCTCGGCCCAGATTGAGCGCCGCGTCGAATGAGCGAGCACGAACATGCCGGCGACGGCCAGCATCATGTTGGAGAAGTCGATGAAGGTGTAGAGAAACACCGAATAGCACAGCAGCACGCCGGTGCGGATGGCGGCACGAGTACCCCAGCCGTAACCAACTGCAGGCTCCGGTTTGTCGACCTTTAGCTCGGCGGTGGTCGGCGGCAACAGCGTATAAAGAATGGGAATAACCACTGCGCTGCAAAGCGCTGCTTTGGTTAGTTCCGCTCGCAGAAAATTCATCGCGGGATAGGACCCTAGCCCCATAACCGACATCAGCACGCCCGCAACAATGATCAGAATGCCCATCGGATTGCCGGTCTTCTGGATCAGATAGAAGGCAAGGAAATAAATTGTCCCGATGACCAGTACCAAGGCGGCAGGAATGGGTTGAAGCAGAACGACAATACCTGACATCAGCCAGATGGTGCCGCCGAAGGCAATCGGTGCGGCAAACACCCTCGTAGGATTAAAGGCGCCGCGATTGCCGGCGATGAGGGAAAACATCATCGCCGGATAGATCATCGGCAGGGGCGAACGCATGAATGCGGCCAGAACCATGCCGATGAGCGGCATGAGAGCTGCGCGTAAGGCAAAATGTGGGTCTTCGTCCAACAACGGCCGTGGCGCGAGAAACATCGCCGGTTAGTACAAGAACGAGAGATAGGACGAGAACTTCTGCATCATGGCGGATGCAGCAGCGACGAAATTGTCACGGCCCTCAGAGAATACCAGCGCGCTGACCTTGGAGCCGACGCGCACATTTGCGGGCCAGATGTGGGGGTCGAGTAATTCAATATGAACCGGAATGGTGCGGGCTGGCTCGAACCAGCGGCTCATGGCCTGGTTCTGGGGCAGACCATTGGCGGCAGTCCGGCCCGGATCGATGCCCCAGGCGACGCTTCGCACCCGGGCCTCGAAGCTTTTGCCGGGCACGCCGTCGAACACCAGATTGGCCTCGTCGCCAACTTCAACATTGGCGAGCTGGTTTTCCCGCATGTCCACGATCACCCACAGGCTGTTGCTTTCGATAAAGGTCAATGCGGGTGTGCCGGCATTCACGAACTGGCCTGGGGCTAGTTTAAGATTGGTGACAACGCCGTCAGCGGGGGCGGCAATGGTAGCAAAAGAGCGGTTCAGCCGCGCCTGCTCCAATTGCACCTGTGCAGTTTCGACCTGAGGATTGGTCGATGCCGTTCCGCCGGCCCGTAACGTGGCACTGCCGAGATCGGCTTCCGCTGCGGCCACCGCCGAAGCCGCCGACACCAGCTGCGCGTTGGCTGCGTCGAGTTGAGCCTGCGAGGTCAGCCCACGATCAAAAAGGCCCTTGGTCCGCTCGGTGGTCACCCGCGTACTTTCAAGGGCTGCCCGCGCCTGATTAACCTTTGCCTCGGTCGATGCCAGTGAGATCACGGACGCGCCGACCGTCTGGTTCACGGATTCCAGATTGGCCTCAGCCTGCCGCACGGCAAGGTCAAAGGGCGCTGGGTCCAAGGCAAACAATGGATCCCCGGCCCTGACGCTTTGGTTGTCTGCAACGAGCACTTCGAGCACTTGGCCCGCAACCCGAGGCGCTACGAGGGCGGTAACGGCCGTGACCGATCCGGTCGAGCTAGTGGGGGCGAGTTGATCCGCAGCGACATGCCAAGCGATCGTGCTAAGCAGCAGCGCGATGATGGTGAGGCCAATTTTTCCAGCCCCACCTTTGCGCTTCTTATCGGATCCGATGGGGGTATCCAACGCGGCGGCATGCGCGACCGCGGAGCCGGCTTGATCCAGAACTGCCGGGGTTGGCATCGGCGGGCTCGTCTGTGGAAGCCTTTCCGTACTATTGTCACCCATGTCGCTACTCTCGCTTGCCACTGAACGTTCGACCGTATTAACTCGGCCGAACATTAACTTGAACACAAAGATAATAGATGAACAAGCCATCGTCAAGGTACCAGTCCGAACACCAGATCATGTTGGAGCGGCTCCAAATTGCGCTGCGTGAGGTCGTTGACATTGCTCAGACAGCCAGAGATCGCGCTGCCAAAGCCTTGGACCTTCATCCCACCGACCTTGCCTGTATCGGGTATCTACAACGAGTGGGGATGCCGGTGAGTCCTAAGCAGATCATCACCCATCTAAACTTGACGTCGGGATCTGGCACGGCACTGCTAGACCGGCTCGAAACAGTCGGCTTCATCCGCCGGCTACCAAACCCGGAAGACCGCAGAAGCCTGCTGATTGAGCTAGATATCGATAAGGCGGCTGAGCCGCTTGAGCGCCTGAAGGCAATCGAACAGAGCTACAACGAAGTTACCCAGTCGTTCTCTGCAGAAAACCTGCATACGATTGCCCGGTTCATGGAAGATATTGCGCGGTTTGCTAAGACTCTTGCAGATTGAATTTCAGCGCTTGGCGTTTCATGATCAGTTCGCACTTCAACTATTAACCTGGCCATTTTGGCTTGTCAGCGCCAGACACAACGTTATTGGCGCAAATGCCGCGTGGTTCAAAATTGGTAGGCAACAGTGCGCGGAACAGACGAGATAGATCGCCTTGTCGGAGCTCGATGAAATGAGATCGCAACACTCGGTTCATGTGCTGAAGGTCGGCAATCTCGACACGAGTAATACCATAGGGGCGTCGTCATCTCGTCGGGACATCAACCAAAATCTCCCAATTGTTACAGTGCCCATCTATGTCTCTTAGGGCGCACCAAAATCTCATTGAAATTCGCAGAATAACTCCGTTCTCGGAAATTCCGAGCTGCTCGATGGCCGTTACCTTTGGCCGCTTGCACGTGATCGCGCATCTGCCTGCCTTCCTCGCACTCAATCCGCAGTTGAGCTCGTAGCTGATGGCCTGCGCTCGGCGGTGCTTGCCGGTCTGGGCTTGGCTGCTAGTTCCGGATGGCTCTTTTCGTCGGAGCTGGCGAGCGGTCAAGTTCGTCGGGTCATGCAGGACTGGGCCCTGCCGCCTCTCGAATTGTCGGCGGTATTCCCGACAGGACGTCTTGCCAGCGCGAAGGCCCGCACTTTCACGACGTACATTGAACAGGTTCTTCAGAATGCCCGCACATCCGAGAAATGACCGCTGCGCCGGAACTGGCATCTAGCTCGATGATCCGAGAAGGGGCGGGCTAGTCCCGCGATGCCAGTCCGAAACGCTTCACGGGGAGATCAAAATGCTTCCCGGACGAAAAGGTTAAATCTTCGCTTGGGGCCGGCAGCCAGAGCCGACTTGGGTACAAGCGCGCCATGAGTGTAGTCCAACGGCTTTGGATCGTGCCAATATCGGCTCGTACACCCCCACACCGTCTGTGGGGGTGATGTCCGCTTCGGGCTAAGAGCGGCCACAGCCGAACTAAGTTCGGCTGCCTTTGCAGTCCAGGGAGTTCCCCTTCACCCTGCATACTCCTTCCAGAAAAACCACGCCGTCAGCCCGGCGCTATACACAATCACCAGCAGCCGGATGTATTGCGTCGGCACCCGGTGGGCGAGGCGGGCGGCTGCGTAGGCGCCCACGGTCACCCCCACCAGCGCGATCGAGCCATGGTACCAGTCGATCGAGCCCGAGACCGCAAATCGGATCACCGCGACGATCGCCACCACCGTCGAGATCCAGAGCTTCATGCCGTTCATGGCGTGGATGTCGCTCATCCCCGCCACCGCAACGAACGCCAGCAGCAGGATGCCGAAGCCGGCATTGAAGAACCCGCCATAGACCGAAAGCGCCGCGAGCAGCAGCAGGATCAGGATTGTCCCGGTCAGCTTCGCACCGCGCATTCCGGCAGATTTCCGCACCACAAACCGGTTGATCGCTCCGCCATAGGCAAACAGCAGCGTCGCAAACAGCATCAACCAGGGGACGATCTTGCTGAACGTCGCATTCGACACGTGCAGCAGCAGTTCGGCACCGAGATAGCCGAAGATCAGCGCCACCACCGAATAGGGCAGTAACCGCTCCTTGTACTTTCTGAGGTCCTTCCAGAACCCCAGCGCCCCACTGGCATAGCCCGGCAGCGCCGCGTAGGTGTTGGACGCATTGGCAATCACCGGCGGCACACCAACCGCGAGCAACGCCGGAAACACCACAAACGAGCCGCCCCCAGCCAGCGTATTCAACACTCCGGCAATCAGCCCGGCGACCAGCAACAGCAGTTCAGACACTTGGGAGCCCTCGGCGAGCCGCCTGTCTAGTGCCCTCGACGCGGCGCGGCCAACTCAAAACATTGATCTCTGCCATCGCCATCGCAAATGGGCCCGGCTTGACAATTGTGGGGCAGGGGCCCATTTACGCCTCGTGCTGCTGGCGCCTGCCGCTCGCCGGGGAAACCCGATGGTGAAGTCCAGCCGCGGAACCCCCGCGTCCCTTTCGTGATCGCTCCCCTTTGTGAGGCGGTTCATGGCAAGGCGAGCCCCATGGATGATCCGCCTCGTCAAAGAGGACTGTCATGAACTTTTCACTCGATACCCCCAGCGCCACCACCCTAAAGGCTGAGGCCAAGCACCTCCGTGCCGAACGGGCTCTCGCTGGCGCGCCGCTCACCCACGGTGCCGCACTCGAAGAAGTCGCCCACAGCCACGGCTACCGCGACTGGAACACTGCGGTCGCGGCTTTGCCTGAGCGGGTAGCCACGCCCGTGCAGGTCGGCCAGCGCGTCAAGGGCACGTACCTGAAGCAACCCTTCACCGGCCTCGTCATCGGCGTGCAGCTGCTCAGCGACATGCAGCACTACAAGGTGACCGTGAAGTTCGACAAACCCGTCGATGTGGTCACTTCCGAGCTGTTCTCCAGCTTCCGCCAGCGCGTCACCGCCACGGTGGATATCCACGGCATCTCGCCCGCCCACACCAGCGATCGCGAGCCGCACATGCGGATCAGCCGGCTGTGATCACCAAGCGTTGACGGCGGCCGCGAGCGGCCGTCAACGATTTTCGGGCCTCAGCGCTTGTCTTTCCATCGGCAAATGCCGATACATGGCGGACAGCGCCTTCCAACCAGCCCGGATTTGTCCATGACCACCCAGACCAAGCCCATCGAGCTCTATTACACCCCGACGCCCAACGGGAAGAAGATCTCCATCATCCTCGAAGAGCTGGGCGTGCCCTATCACATCAACTGGATCGACATCGGCAAGGGCGACCAGTTCAAGCCCGAGTTCCTCGCGATTTCGCCCAACAACAAGATCCCCGCCATCGTCGACCCCGAGGGTCCGGGCGGCGAGCCGATCTCGATCTTCGAGTCCGGCGCCATCCTGAAGTACCTCGCGCTGAAGTTCGGCAAGTTCTACCCCGCCGGCACGCGTGACCAGGTCAAGGTTGACGAGTGGCTCTTCTGGCAGGTCGGCGGCTTCGGCCCCATGCTCGGCCAAAACAACCACTTCTCGGTCTACGCCCCCGAAAAGATTCCCTACGCCATCAAGCGCTACCAGGACGAGACCCACCGCCTGTTCCGCGTCCTCGATGGCCAGCTAGGACGCCAGTTCGCGCTGGGCAAGGACTACATGGCCGGCGACTACTCCATCGCCGACATCGCCACCTTCGATTGGTCCTCGAGCTATCTCCGCTACGAGATCGATCCGGTCGAGTTCGCAAACTTCGCCACGTGGCGCGAACGCATGGCAGCACGCCCCGCCGTGCAGCGTGCACTGGCGATCAAGCGTGACGTTCCGACGTCCGATCTCGCCACCGACAAGGACGCCCAAAAGGTCCTCTTCAACCAGCGCTGAGGCGCTGTTCAACTACCATTCATCGATAGGGCAGAGCTGGGGCAAACCATTCATTTTCCCCAGCTCTGCCCCATCGGCCAAAAACCGCTTGCCCATCGCCGGTTCAACGGCTAGACCGCCCATCGACGGAGAGGTGGCCGAGTGGTCGAAGGCACGCCCCTGCTAAGGGCGCAGACCTCTAAAGGGTCTCGTGGGTTCGAATCCCATCCTCTCCGCCACCCCCACACATCACTGCGTTTCACAGCTTCTCAGCACGTCTCGAAAGCCCAGCATAATCAGGCTTTAGCGTTCTCGGCGCGACTCATTCTGTGTCGACAGAACGCTCCGGATCTCATAACCTGTGTTGGGAGAAGTGTTAGGAGACGGCCGGTTTGGGCAAGCTTACGACAAGGGCCGTCGCGTCACTGACAGCGCCTGGACACCACGTCGACGGCGAGGGACTCGCTCTCGTCATCGGTCCACGTGGTGGGAAGTCGTGGATCCTGCGCACCATGGTCAGGGGCAAACGTCGCGATATCGGACTAGGAGGCGTGTCGTGGGTGTCACTGGCTGAGGCCCGTGAGAAGGCGCGGATTGCTCGCAAAATCGCCAGGGACGGCGGTGATCCTCTCTTTGTGCGCAAGGCCGCGTGCCCGACATTTGAGGAGGCGGCGCGACAGGTCCATGCCGAGCAGGTTATCGGGCAGGCCAAGAACGACAAGCACCGGGCGCAATGGATCAATACGCTCCGCGACTATGCATTTCCTTTGATCGGGTCGATCCCGGTGCGAGATGTTGTGCAGGCGGACGTGCTTAAGGTTCTGGCGCCCATCTGGACCGAGAAGGCCGAGACCGCACGCCGGGTCCGCCAGCGCGTCAGGACCGTTATCGACTGGGCCAGGACGGCTGGGCACTTCGAGGGCGTAAACCCAGTCGAAGGGGTCGAAAAGGGCCTAGCCCGGCAACGTGATCGTGTCACCCATCATGCAGCGATGCCTTGGGGCGAAGTGCCGGCGTTTCTGCCCACTGTCGGTGGAAGCACTGCGGCGCTGGCGCTGCATTTTTTGATTCTGACCGCCGCCCGAACTGGCGAAGTGATCGGCGCTCGATGGTCCGAGATCAACTGGAACGAGAGGCTTTGGATCGTGCCCGCCAATCGAATGAAGGCGAAGCGTGAACATAAGGTTCCGCTGAGCGACGTGGCGATGGCGGTGTTGGAGCAGGTCAGTGACCAAGACCCTGTTTTCGTGTTCCCCGGCGCCCGGCGGGAGAGCGGCCTTTCCAACATGGCGATGACCCAGCTCATGCGGCGCCTAGGGCGCGGCGATGTGACGGTTCACGGATTTCGGTCGAGCTTTCGTGACTGGGCCGAGGAACAGGGCAACGTGGCGCGGGAAATCGCCGAGATGTGCTTGGCGCACGAGGTGGGCAACGCCGTTGAGCGAGCCTACCGACGATCCGACCTCATCGAGAAGCGACGCGACCTAATGGCGCGGTGGGCGGCGTTCTGCGTGACTGACTCGGAACATGCCGTAGTAGGAGACCGTGGGGAATGACCGAAGTACACTTTCTACAGGGGGAGGTACTCGGCAGAAGCTTAGTCGAGTGGCAAGAAAAGGTCAGGCAAGCACTCCAACAGTTGGAGGTGCGCGGCGGGCCCCGGCTCGACGACAAACACCTCCTGGTGTTTGGGCTCGGTAGCGATTTGGCCTTTGAAAGGAGGGGCGATGCCACCGAGGCACTAAGGTCCCTAGAAACTGCGATCGGGCTTACGGGCCAGCTCAGCGTCGAGCTCGGTTCACTTCCACCATCCGTGCTTGAGCGGCTGGATGAACATTTGGGAATCATTGTCGGGGAGTTCGACGAGCGGGGCCAAGCAAGACTGGCAGTAAATGGACGCCAAACGTATCGCGACCTCATGCAGACGGTGAAGGCAGAACTCCAGGCTGAGCGCGATCGGGTGACGCAGGAGAGGAATGAATATTGGTCGGGGTCTGGAAAGAGCCCCCATATGGAGGCTCGGCTGATCGCTGTCCAAGTTGCCGAGATATATGTCGAACTGAGGCCAGGAAAAACACCCAGCATCGGCAAGAACTCATACGAGCCCACGACTCCGTTTACTCGTGCGGTTAGCGCCGTCTTCAAGCTGTTAGGCGTTGAGGTCTCATTCCGTAGCCCGTGCGCCTACGCGATCGAGGAGTTGAAAAGGCGCCAAGGGCCAAGTACCGAGGCCGGGGCATAAACTGCGCCGATTTATTGAGTTCGTGCAGGTACCGCCCGAGCCGCTGACAGCCGATCTTCCCTGATGACGCCGCGCACCTCTGTCCGGCGCAACTCATCTAGGAAGGCATCAAGATGGAAACTGACCGACTTCTGACTTTGCGTGATGTATCGCGATTGCTTGGAGGCACAAGCCGCGCCTCAATCTATCGACTCATAAAAGCCCGTCCGGGCTTCCCCCAACCCGTAAAGTTAGGTGCCTCGACCCGCTTTCGGGAGTCCGACGTTCAGGGCTTCATTGCTGGCCGGAACGCCTCAACCGGCGGGGCGGCCAAATGAACCAGGAAAACGTAACACGAGCGGCAACTTGTGCGAACTGCCGAGCGTTCGAACCGCAGCCTCAACGGGGCGGCCACAACGGCTCCTACGGACGGTGCAGACTCCACCCGCCCAAACCCTGCGATGACTTCGAACGTACGGCTTGGGTTTGGCCAAAAGTCGAGGACTCTGACTGGTGTTGCGACTGGTCCGCAGAGCCCAACAATCGTTGATGCCGACCACATCGACCTTCAAACTTCTCTCCCCCGCGGACATCGAGGCTCTTCCTGACTTGGAGTGGCTGGTCCGCGGGGTGCTGCCTGCGCCCGCGTTCGCTGTGCTGTACGGCGAGCCAGGCTGCGGCAAGTCGTTCGTCGCCCTCTCGATGGCTCTGGCCGTCGCGAGCGGCGGTGAGTGGCTTGGTCGTCCAGTGAAGCAGGCGAAGGTGCTCTATGTCGCCGCAGAGGGCGTGCTCGGTTTGAAAAACCGGCTTCGCGCCAATCGTCGCCTTCGAGGGATAAGTGAAGAGAATCTGCGCTTTGTAGCGGACCCCGTGATGGTCGCTGACTCGACTCAAGTTATTGCTCTAGTCCGCGACCTAGCAGCGGAGGGCTTCGCGCCTGGCCTCATCATCGTCGACACGCTGGCCAGAGTGGCAGTCGGAGTCGATGAAAACAGCGCCAAGGAGATTGGCGTCGTCATCGCCGGCTTTGACGACCTTAAGCGCGCGACTGACGCTACGGTGTTGGTGATCCATCACACCCGTAAGGATGGAGTTTCGGAACGCGGCTCTGGCGCCCTTCGGGGTGCAGCCGACGTCATGATCCAATGTGAAAAGTCTGGCGACGACATGTCGAGGGTAAGTCTCTCATGTTCCAAGATGAAGGACGATGAGCCATTCAAGACAGTTACGGCATTTCTGGAGAAGGTTGACTTGTCGAACGGCGCCAGTTCCCTTGTGCTCGGGGGACTTGCCGAGGCGTTCGGACTGGAGAGCGCCCACGCCGACGCGATCATCTGGATCCTCGAAACCCAATTTGCGGACAAGGGTGCGACGCATGGGGCTCTGAAGAAGGCTTTTGTCGCTGCAGGAAATGGCTCGGAGTCGAAGTTCGATCGGGCTTGGAGGGATCTGAAGGACACCGCCCGCGTGCGCCTCGAACGGGTCGGTGGCAAGGCTCTGATCTTCACGGGCAGTGTCAGTGTCAATCCAGTGTCAAACCAGTATCAGACACCTACTCAAACTAGTGTCATGTCACCCCCCTCTCTAGGGGGTGACACTGACACCAAGAGCGCGACATAGCGGAGGCTCCCTAGACAAGTACCGCTGCTTTTCGAAGCCATATGTGGCGCCATGCGACCGAGAAACACGGCAGGCGCATATAAGCTGGCTGGTAAGAGTTTCGGGCTCTACGGGCTTGCAAGCGAAGTGCATACGCCTAGTTGCAACCTTTCACAGGGCAGCCTTCGCCAAAGCCACTTTAGGGGTGTTGATCAGAGAGCGTAGGCTGTTAGGCTATTTCTAGTTTGGGAGGTCCAGCTACCGTGAACAACAACACCGCTTGGATGGTGATCGCCGTGCTCGCGATCCTCGTTTTTGCCTGGCTATCTAGGTATGAGATATCAACGGGTCAGGCATTTGCAATGCGGCTGGATAAGTGGACAGGCCAAGTAGCCAGTTGCCCTGGCGACGGATGTTGAAGGATGGTCGCTCCAATTCGAACATGACGGCTGGGACTGACTAAATGCGCCCCCAAAATGTACACTTCGAAACTATAGGGGCAACCGGCCGGACCACAAGGTCGCGTTGGCACGCTGCTAGAAGCAAGCCTCGAAAATAGCTACCTAGAGTTTGGACTATCTCGCGAGCAGCGGGCGGGAACTTACGGCGAGCAGGTCACAGCGTAGGAGACGACGCCTGGCACATTGCCATCGAATAACTCGCCGGCCGTCGTCACATCGAGGTGCGCACCGTTTATCTTGTATGCGTAGCTGCAGAAAGCGAAGCCGGTGCCAGAACAGAACACCGCCTCGGTGATACCGAGGTCATGCAAGTCGACCTGCTGGCCAAACTCCTCCCTAGCCTGCGGGACCGGTTCCCATCCCGCCGCCTGCAGTTTGTCTCGAGCTTCTGGGATCGGCAACTCGTAGACGTTTGGCACCACGACTGTGCCCTTACAGAAAGTGTCCTCGGCAGCGACCTTGTCGACAATCAGGCCTATGCTGCCCACCGAGATATCTGCCACCGGGTAGCCAAGATAGTCGCCACTCCAGAGCCGAACGTTGCCTCCCTCAAGCGGAACGAGGGCACCGATGACTGCGTCAGACTTACTTGCGGTGTATAGGATGGCTTTCAGTCGAGATCCGTCAAAGACGCCGATGTTGCCTTGTCGAACGGCGCAGGTCCCGCTGGTGCCGGGAATGAACTCACCGGCAAAGCTCACCAGTTGATATTCGCCGATGTCGACTTCTGACAAGACACCCCAACCGCGTTGCAGCACGTACCGACCGGCATCGGTCGTCGGACTCGACAAGTCGCTTGAGCAGTTGTCGTCGCTCCTAGATGGATGAGGTCCTTCTGGAAGTTTGGAAGCCTTTACTGCCATGATCTCCGGTATCTCAGAGACCACTTCCTGCCCGATCACCGCCTCAGGACCAGAGACAACCAAAAGTCCGACAAAGATGGAAAGGGCACCGACAACCTTGCTGAACTTCATCGAGAGGCTCCTTCTTGTGGTGAACCTCTTAGCATGCCGCTACAAAGCGCGCTGGACACTCGTATCCTTTCTGATCGTCCATCAAACCGGCAGCATCTCAAGAGTCCGTCAGATGGTTGGCAGTCCCGTCGATTTCTAGCAAACCTCGTGCCTGCTCTGCGCGCTTGCGCGCCGCACCAAGCCGGTCAGCAAAGTCAAAGGTGATATCGACTCGACCCTGCACCGCTGACAACACAGGCTTCTCCACCCGCAGTGCACGGCCGGCCGCTAGAATGCGGATCTCGAGGGGAAGCTTCGTGTTCTTGTAGATCGACGAAAGGAAGGCGTGGGCGTCGCCTTCAAAGACGTCAGGCAAGTCGGCGATTGCTTGGGCGGCGGCCGCTTCGAGTTCCAAGGTTCGGTTGTTCTTCCGACCAGGCGGACGGCCTGGTCCGGCGCGGTAGTTGCCGGTGCGTTTTGTCGGTGAAGAGGCCATAGGCGAACCTTTTCCGGGTTTCAACGGTATTATATTACCACATTTTGCGGTGATTCCAAGTGCGCCTTCCTCCTGACGCTCATCATGGTGGCAATTGAGCGCGACAGCTGTTGATAGCGGTGGACTGCATCGACCTTTCCTCGCACGGTGTCTTTGAATGTCACCTTTCCCGATCACCATAGTGCGTCCGTCAAATGAGACGTATCTTCGATGTCGAGCGTCACGCTTGTGGCGGCGCCTTATGGTTTTGCAGCCCTAGATCGATTTGGAATGCCGGATGATGAACCTGGTAGAGACGCTCGTTTGGCCCGTCCACCGGAGGGGCCGTGGCGGCGACGCCCACCTTGGCCCAAAGGCTTGCTATGACTAATGTCAAACTGGGACCACCCTACGGGGACCGACCAACTCTCACTTGTGAAACATAAATTCGAAAGATCGAGCGATGAACAGATATATGGTGAGTGTGCTGTGCGTCCTATTAGTTTGTTGCTTTTCTATCGTCCATTTTCCCGCGATGGCAGGAGATACGAAACTAGATTTCGGTCGCTACGGATCGGATCCAGCCTTGCTAGCTGCTGTCGTATCGGGCCTTTCGTCGGTTACTCCTTGCAGTGGAGACGTTGAATACATTGAAACAAAACTCGAAGATAAGTTAACGCTAAACATAATATGTAACGGTAAGAATGATGACGATTCAAACGTAATAATAACATTTATAGACTATGGAGATTATATCTTGTTATCCGAGTTCAATTACGCTGGATGATATAACTATTGGCGACGCTCCTCCCGTTTGAGGTGCTGATCATTTCTCAGACGGACTGGCGGACACGATGGGAAGTGATGGCGCAGTTGATCCCGGATGCGCCCTCTGGCGGTCGAACTTCGAAAGCGAAATCGCGCGAACTAGTCGACACCACCCTGTATTTCCCTTCGCGCCAAGGTCGCCTGGCGACTGCCCCTTGCCGCTAGACCTTCCACCGCTGCAGACCGTCTACTGCTAGTACCTGCGACGGCGGCAGGCCGCCGCGCACAAGAGCAAAGCCGCCGCTTGGAGACTTATGTGCGCCAGAACACTAGATTTGGTTTGATCTGGCTCTCGCAGAACTCCCGGAAGCCCAGCACGTTGCAGTGGCCTTCGTACTCGGCGAGCTTTGATTTCTTCAGGCTCTCGGGGATAACGAGGTGAACTCCGAGGCTTGCCATGTCCTCGATAGCGTTGCCGGCGATGTTTTCATCTACTGTTGAGAGGAAAAGGCGGCGCTTGCCGCCCATCTCACGCTCTACCTGCTTCCAGCGTTCGCGTAGGGTGGTCTTGGCACTCAGGATCAGGCCGGTTGCGGCGCTATCGCTTTTGCTGCTCAAGAAGGTGAGAGAGGGAAGGATGAAGTCGGGCCGCTTCTTTGCCTCGATGACCACCTGCTTCTCGAAGGGGATGTTGCCCCCGAGGAGCATTGCCTCGATGTGATGTTCGTAGGAGTAGCCGGCGCGTGATTTGCGTTGCTGGCTGGCGGAGAGCATGAGCGCATCAACGCGCGGAAACTCGTCGACGAGAGCTCTTATGATCTCGGAGGGGCTGAGATTGTTAGGCGTATCACCAAAGACAATACGCACCAGCTCGACAGAGCGTTCGCGGCGTTGATATTCACGAAAGAGTTCCCATTCGATGCTGCGGCTGATCTCACGCAGAACATCGCCAGGATTGTGCAGGGCGAAGGGATCCATATTTGGTTGGCCGGTCTTTTCGAGCCAAGCGCCTTGCGCCTTCAACGCGAGCTGCAGTGTAGTAGGCATCGCGGCATGGCCGCTGGCGAAAGAGGCGATTTTCCCATCGAGCCAGGCCGCGATGACCTGATCGGCAAAGTCGAAGACCTTGTCGCGTTCAGCGCCGCGGACGGCGGCAGGATCAAAGACCTGCACCAGAAACTCGGGATCGAGACTAAAACTCTCGGCGAGCAGCTCCGCTTCGTCGCTGCCTGAGTCGATGGTTAGGCACTCATACTCGTGGCCGGTCTTGCCTGTGATGCGTCCTATCACAATGAAAGAAGCGGGAAGGAGATCGCTGAAGTTTTCCTGAGGCAGGCGGGTCAGATGGGTCTCCTGTCCCTTGCTCGTGTAGTGGACGAGCCTTGTCTCGCGAACCTCATTTACCTGCGGCCAGAAGGTTCGAAAGAATGTCTCTCGGATAGTATGGCCATCCGGGTCCCTCAGGGGCTTCTCGGCGAGCTCGGGGAAGAAACCACTGTCACGCTCGCGGTGCGGGATATAGACACCGGCTTGGTGCTTGTTGGCAAAGCGCGCCCAATCTCGATCGTTGTTCGACAACTTTTTAACGAAGACGAGGTCAGCCTTACCAATAAGGGCGACAAGAAGGTCCGCATCGGGGCCTGATTGCTCAAACGCAAATTCGCTCTGCTGGCTCATAAGTAGCCTCTGATCTCGCCAGTCACGGCGTTGCCGCGCAGGAAGGTTTCCGTGCGGTCCACAACCTCCCCAAAAGCAGGCCGTGTCTTTCCTTTGAGAGCGCACTCCCAGATGACTAGGTCGCGCCAGCCTGCGGCATCGAGCTGTCTTCTTACCGTTGCATCGCGGGTTCGGTTGCGCTCGATCTTGGCGCTCCAAAATTCTGGTCTGGTAGAAGGCATCTTGAAGAGGTGGCAATCATGGCCGTGCCAAAAGCAGCCATGGACGAAGATCGCGGTATGCCAGCGTGGCAGTATAAGGTCCGGTTTGCCTGGAATGTCCTTCGCGTGCAATCGAAAACGAAAGCCGCGAGCATGAAGTCCTTTTCGAATCTGCAGCTCGGGCTGCGTGTTCGCGGCCCTGATGCTGGACATCATGCGGCTGCGTGTAAGCTGGTCTACGACATCAGGCAATTTCGTGGGCCTTCTCCTCTTCGACGATGCGCACTTCCGGCGCCAGTACGAAAGGTAGCATGTGTTTTGCAACAGCTTCGACGACGGGGACAACAACCGCGTTGCCGAACTGCCGGTAGGCTTGGGTGTCTGAGACTACGATGTTGAAAGGCCCGCTACCTTGACTCTCAAAGCCCATCAGCTTCGCACACTCGCGTGGCGTGAGCCGGCGCGGATTTCTGAGCGGCTGAGCGATGAGGATTTCCGAGCCGTCCTTGTGATAGCGAGCGGAAAGGGTACGTGCGACATCGCCCTTTCCAAAGAGCCCAAAACCAAAGCCGTTTCCCGCCTTACGGTGTTTCTCGGCATAAGCTTGGAGATAACTCCAGAGGTGATCTGAAAGCGTATAGCGCTCATGCACCTTGCCTTCTGGGCCGAATGTATAACGCTCATCACCTTCGATGCTGCCGTCCTCGGAATGAAGGATGGAGGCCAGCGTTGGCCGTGAATCGGGAAGCTCAAGCTTTGAAAAATCAAACGCATTCTTCTCACGCCAGCCGACAATAAAGATGCGCTCGCGGTGCTGGGGCACGAAGCTGCGGGCATCTATGATCCGCGTCTCGACGTGGTAGCCAAGATCCTCCCTGAGGGTCTTCATAATGATGTCGAACGTGCGGCCCTTGTCGTGGCTCTTCAGGTTCTTGACGTTCTCCAAAAGGAACGCCTTGGGGCGGTGATGCTGGATGATGCGGGCTACATCGAAGAACAGCGTTCCCTGGACGTCGCACTGAAAGCCGTGCGCACGGCCCAGTGAGTTCTTCTTTGATACGCCGGCGAGACTAAAGGGTTGGCAGGGGAAGCCTGCGAGCAGAACGTCGTGCGCGGGGATATCAGCCGCGTCGATTGCCGTGATATCGCCCGCGAGTTCATGATCGAGCTGGTAATTCGCGCGGTAGGTCTCTTGCGAAAAACGGTCCCACTCTGACGTGAAGACGCAACGCCCCCCGAGTGGCTCAAACGCGCGGCGGAATCCGCCGATGCCGGCAAAGAGGTCAACAAAGGTAAAGCTGGAAGAGGGAGGTTGCGGCTGTCCCATGATGCGAAGCAGATCAAGGACACTCTTTCTTGGCTCCTGCTCTCCCGCCTCAAACCGGTAAACTTGGCGCTCCGTGTAGCCAAGTTGGCGCGCTGCCTCCCTAATGGTGAGGCCGGCTTGAAGCCGAAGGTCTGAAAACAACGTCATAGGCCACCCTTTCCTCAGCACGATTCGCTGGGTCGATTTATGACATTGTGTCATAAGAACAAAGAAAGAACAATAGTTAAAAATTGAAAATCCACAACGAATTCAATGGCATCCATTTCATTTTTGGGCGCCTCAGACCGTCACGGATTTGCCGGAAGGGAGAGAGGTCAGACGGTGGTTTCGATACATTATCAAAATGTATGAAGCTGGAATCGTGTCCATATTGAAAATCTTTCTGGAAACAGCTACATTCTTGCAAACAAGGAGAAGATCTGTGCGTGATAAAAGACAAAAGTTTGTGGAACTAGCCGAGGCCCGCGTTGGCAAGGCCTTGAAAGACCTGCAGCTTATTGGCAACCTTTCGAACAAGGCGGCCTACGAATTTACTGACGCTGACGCGAAGAAGATTTTTGCGGCGCTACAGAAAGCGATTGATGGGGCTAGGAGCCGGTTCACAAATGACGGGGAGAGTGGCGGGGGCGGATTCAGACTATGAGCAGCGCGCACGCCTGGCAGTGGCCCGATACGGGTCCGACGCCGGTCAGCTATGGCCTCGATACCGAGATCTATGACTCGGAAAAGTTTCCGCATGCAGAGACGTTTGTGCGCGAGGCGATCCAGAATAGCCTCGATGCACGCGCGGACAAGAAACAGCCGGTGCATGTCCGCTTTGGCTTCTTCGATGGTCCACTCGGCCCCCGCGCGGCGTTTCTGGCGGATCTCCAAGCTCATAAGCATAGCTGCGGTCTGTCATGGCCCGAAGAATGGGCGGAGGGGCGCATGTCGTGGCTTCTCGTCGAGGACAGCAATACGTCCGGATTGAAGGGAAGCTTGACCAGTCGCATCAGCGACTTCTGGAACTACTGGCTCAACTTCGGCATATCAAACAAGACGGGGGCAGGGCGAGGCGGACGCGGTATCGGCCGTGTAACGTTCCTCATCGCGTCCGGCATCAGCACAGTCATTGGCATCACTCGTCGCGCAGATGGCAGTGTTGCCGCGTGTGGCATGAGTGTTCTAAAACCGGTGATGGAAGGAGAGGCTTTCAAGAGCAGCTTCGCCTATCTTGCCAAGCCACCGGCCGGCAGCATTTATCCGCTCTATGACGACCCAAAGTTTTTGCAGGCGCTCATCGAAAGTTTCAAGGTCACCGACTACAGACCTTCGGGGAAGAGCGGCCTTTCACTGATCGTTCCGTATCCGCACCAGAGCCTTACTCCCGATCGTCTGATAGCAGCAGCAATCGCACACTTTGCCCCTGCGATCATTTCCGGAAGCCTGGCTCTTGAAGTCAACGGCCAGGTTGTCGACCACTCCAGCATCGACGTTCAGGCCCAGAGGGTTGCCGCGGAGTTTCCTCCAGGCCCGATGCGCGAAGATGCTGTTCGGTTGTTGGCCCTAATCCGCCATTCGAGTCAGCCCCCCCATCTGGTGATCGCAGTCGCCGGCATGAACCTGGAAAAGTCATTGACGCAGGAGGCGCACGAAAAGCTGCGTGCCGACTTCCAGCAGGCAGATCGACTCTGCCTAGCAATCGACATTCCTGTCACCCGCAATGGAAAGACCACAACCTCGCGGCTGCACGCTGCCATTGGTCATACCCCGATGGCGCGTCGGCCGGCCGACCTGTTTTTCCGGGAGGGTATGTGTCTTCCTGAGGTGTCTGCCCGAAACTCTGCTGATGTTGATCTTGCCATTCAGTCAGATGACGGCGAGATCGTTTCCTATCTCAATTTCTGCGAGGGCAAGGCCCACCTTGGCCTGATGGAGAATAAGGAGGTCCGAGAAAAGCTCATCGAGAACGGATTTGGTGACAATGTTACCATCAAACGTTTCGTGCGCAACCTCATGGACACACTGCGGGCGCTGGTCCTTCCCGATGCAACAAAGCCCGATGCGTCTGTATTCAGCACTTTTTTCTCGCTGCCGAAACTAGATGGCGTGACCAAAAAGGGACAAGGTGGCGTCAAGGGGCCAAAGGGCAATCCGCCACCTCCTCCAACCCCGCCGGTTGTGCCGAAGCAACCGACCATTTTCATCGTCGATGAACTTCCCGACGGATTTCGCGTTCGTGCGAACAAGGAACAGGCCAACTGGCCTGCCAACCTTTGGGCTCAGGTTGCTTACTCTGATGGTTCGCGCAGCCCGGCTTGGAGCGAGTTTGACTTTGACCTGAACAAGCTGCCAACCGAGCAGCAGGGCGCTGCCGGCAAAACCACTATTACCAAGAATGTCTTGATCGTTCGCGATTGTGGCTCCGACTTCCAGATGGAAATTCGGGGCTTTGATGCGCGACGCGAACTCATCACTAACGTGAAAGGGTTCCGCAATGCGTAAGACCATCCGGCTGACCGGGCGAAAGCAACTTGCCCAGTCGGCGTTCGAATTCCGGTTCTCGGAAGTGAACGGCCGGCAGGTCGGGACACTGGCCGTGGCGGACCTGGCTGCACTGAAGAGTTTTCAGGTAGACTCCGAAATCCGCGTCAAGATTTCTGAGAACAAGCTGGTCCGGATTCTCCGCTTCGGGACCGTGGGTCGCCCGGTCACTGTTTGTGATGTCGACAGTGGTACGTTCCGCGCGCCATCGTGTCAGGTACGCATCGTGGACCGGTCCAAGGACAAGGACGGTTTGCTCCTTGGAAGCACTAACACTTGGACACTTTCATCGGCAGGCGATCCAGATGGAATTCTTCTCTTCCAGCCCGCCGCGATCGCGCCGCGTCTATGGAAGCTAGACATTCGTGATCAGGACAAGCCGGTTCTCTACATCGATGAGAAGATCCCTGACGCGGCCCTGTGGGCCAAAACGGACCCGATCTTCGCTGCCTGCGTTCTGCCGGCGGTGATAGCCGAGCTCATGGGCGTGATCCTCGATTCCGACGAGCCGCCGGAATCCGGCTGGGAATCCGACTGGATGAAATGGGCCGATGATTTCATGCCCGGCGGCGTGCCCCCGTACAAGGGATCTGCACAAGAACAAAAAGCTTGGATCGATGAACTGGTGGGCGCCTTTGCCGCTCGTCACAACCTGTCAGGCAACGTACTGCAAAATCTCGCGACTACTGGAGAGAAGGCCCAGCCATGACAACATACCGATCGCTCTATCAACTTACGTCCGAAGGTCTACGGCTCTACGAACTCGTGATGACGCGTCAGATTGCGGAGGAAGTTCTGGAGATCGCCAATCCGCTACACGCAACTCCGGTAGCGGGCACCCGCTCTTTCGAGGTCAAAGACTTCAAGACCGCCAAGGAGATGGCAGTCGCTGTGTGTGCCGCCTTCGACAAACTCGATCCGCAAGAAAGTGCTTCTAATACAGGTCTTTGGGCGTGGCTGACCTTTGTTATGATTGACGTCATTTTCCCTTTGACGAAAGCTGTTCGGGAGTTCAAGGCCTATTATCGCTGGTATCCCAGTCCTCCGAATGAATACGACGTTGCCCAAAGACACCTCGTGCGAATGCCCGTGCTGCTCTACGCGGCGTTCGGTGACGATGCTGATCATATGATTTGCGGAAAGCCATACATCGGCCCGGAGATCCGTGAGCAACTGACCAGTCAGCAGGACATGTTTACGCTGAATTTTCAGCGTGCCTGCCGTGCACTCTACTACGATGAGAAGGCGGCACGGGTGAAACGCGGTGTTTCCTCTAAGAAGCTGCCCGGTACCAGCCGCCGGCTAGCCGCGGTTCGGAAACAACTCGACGTTACCTGGGACATGACAGATCTTTCATCAGAACGAATCCTTGAGCTGCTGCCGGCTGAGTTCTCGCAGTTTCTTGAGAGCAGGGCGGCGCAATGAGTGAACCATATTCAATAGCTCAGCAGGCAATGGCCCAGCTCAAGTCTGCAATCTGGCTTCTGCTCAGCCAGTCACCAAGCGGGCTGACCAATGCCGTGATAGGACGCTCTCTCGGGATCTACTCCGGGCACGTTGGACATGAGGGACATATATCCCGAACGCTGCTCGCGATAATGGAAGCTGAGGGCGTCGTTGAGCAGGCCCCCTCGGACAAGACATGGAAGCTTCGCGACCATTCGGCAGACCCAAAGGACGTGTAGTTTGATTTGACGGCTTCCTAGTCCCTTGCGATGGGCGCGATGGCGCGCATTTGCCAAATCAGGCCCAAAGTTTCTTGCAACCATTTCGCGTCAACTTCACATTTCTTCAGCAGGTCATGGAGCGCGAAGGAGGGGGGTGGGGCCAGCGAAAGGCCTCCTGCCTTGCAAAAGAACATGGGGGTGGGGGGTATGAGAATTTGGCGGTGATAGCTTGGTGCAATCAGCGGCTGCTCGTCGTCTTTGCTCCTTCAACTCGAGCCCCCCGCATTGGCAAGGCAGTTCCGACACGAGGAGAACGAGAGTGTTGGTGCATTTGTTGGTAGAAACCAAACAGTAGGAACAAATAGCTAACAAAAACATATACTTATAGACTATGTACTATTCCCATCCTCTCCGCCACTCCATCCACAGCTTCGACCCACCACCGCCCCTGCCTCTTCGCGAGAGGGTCGACGCGTCGTGAAACAATGCCTGTAGCGCATAAACTATTGATTTAACGGCTAGAATTGGATCAACCAAGATCCCGGTGGTGGCATTGAGTTGAGTCTGATGCAGTGTGGCACCGAGTTTTCGGTCACCACCGAGCTGCTGAACATCCGCCTCAGCGGCTCCAAGGAATCGCGGCGTGGTCCGCGTGGGTGATCTGGCTCGCCCACCAAAAAAATGAAAGGCCCAGCAAGGAGGTGGACTCCCGCTGGGCCTAACCAATTCGAGACGGCGAGGTCTCGAACCGGCAGGCGGACCCCTACGCTCTTCGGGCCCCGTGCGCAAGCACTAAGCGGGCGCTAGAGGTGATGGCACCGCGCCGTGTGTCCATCGCCCACCACCGTGGCCTCGGGCATGGTCTCGCGGCAGATGTCGGTGACCCGGGGACAGCGCGAGGCAAAGGGGCAGCCCCGGCTCTCAGCGGTCCACAGCGGAATATCCGTTGCACGGCGGGCACTTGAGCCGGTGATCTTGTTCTTCGGGTTGGGCACGGACTCGATCAGCAACTGCGTGTAGGGGTGCAGGGGGTTGGCGGTGATCGCCTCGCTTGGTCCTTGTTCGACCACATGCCCGGCATACATTACCGCCGTGTCTTCCGCGAAGTAACGCGCCGTCGCGATATCATGCGTGATGTAGAGGCTCGCGACCTTCCGCTGCTGCTTCAAATCCTCGAGCAGGTTGAGGATCCCCAGCCGCACCGACACATCCAGCATCGAGGTCGGCTCGTCCGCGAGCAGCACCGACGGCTCTACTGACAGCGCCCTTGCAATCGCCACGCGCTGCCGCTGCCCACCCGAAAGCTCATGTGGCCGACGTTTGAGGAACTCCGCCGCGGGCACCAGCCCGACCTGCAAGAGTAGCGCTTCGCTGGCCTCGCGTACTTCCTTGCTGGAGAGCCCGTGCCGGTGGATTTTTAGGGGCCGCTCAAGATGATAGGCGATCGATTGCGTCGGGTTGAGCGAGCCGAACGGATCCTGGAAGATCATCTGCACCTGCGCCCGATAGGCATCCAGCGACTTGCCCCTGAGGGGCGCCACGTCGCCATCGCGAAACAGCACCTGGCCCGCAGCGGGCGAATAGACCCGCGACAACAGCCGCGCGCAGGTGCTCTTGCCCGAACCGGATTCGCCCACCAGCGCTAGCGCTCGTCCTGCCTCCAGCCGCAGCGATACGCCCGACAGCGCGCGCAACGTCGTGCGTTTGCCGACCAGCCCGCCGAGTTGGAACTCCATGTCCACGGCGCGCATCTCGAGCACGGCGCTCACTTCAGCAGATGACATGCCGCTTGCCCTCCCGTGACTGGCGTGGGCTGGAGCAGGGGCACCCGCGTCATGCAGATCGGTATTGCCTCCCCGCAGCGCGGCGAGAACCTGCAGCCCCCGGGCAGCGCGGAAAGGCTCGGCGGCGTCCCTTCAATCCCTTCGAGCCGCACCCGCGGTCCGGTCAATGGCGGAAACGAGCGCCCAAGCGCCCGAGTATAAGGGTGTTGCGGCGCGGTGAGGATGGAACTGGCCGGCGCCACCTCCACCAGTTCGCCAGCATACATCACCCCGATGCGGTCGCAGAATTCGATCATCAGCCCGAGGTCGTGGGTGATGAACAGCACCGAAAAGCCAAACCGCGCCTTGAGATCGCAGATCTGTTCGATGATGTCGCGTTGCACCACCACGTCGAGCGCGGTGGTCGGCTCGTCCATGATGATCAGCTTCGGTTCCAGCGCTAGCGCCATGGCGATGCAGATGCGTTGCCGCATGCCACCCGAGAACTGGTGCGGATAGTCGTCGAGCCGTCGTGGGCTAATGCCGACCAACTCGAACATTTCCGCTGCGCGAGCCCTGACAGCCTCGCGGCCGAGATGCGGGCGGTGGGCGACGATGCCGTCCTCGATCTGCTCGGACACCGGGATCACCGGGTTCAGCGCGTTCATGGCGCTCTGGAACACAAAGCTCACCTCGCCCCAACGATAGCGGCGGAGGCGGTCCTTGCTGAAGGCCAGCACGTTCTCGCCGTTGAAGCGGACCTCTCCACCGGTCACCAGCCCCGGCATCCGCGTCAGGCGCGCCAGAGCAAAGGCGACGGTGGATTTGCCGCAGCCGCTTTCTCCGGCCAGACCGAACGCTTCACCCGCTTTGATGTCAAAGCTGATGCCGTTGACGGCGCGCGCTACGCTATTGTCGCCGACATAGTCGACTGTTAGGTCACGAACTTCTACCAGTGCGGGATCAGACAACGTCCACACTCCTGCCACGGCGCCGGAGGAAGCGGCGCATCGGTCCGGCGCGGCGTGCTGCTCGCAGCTGCGGGCTGGTGATTTCGTCCACTGCGAAGTTGATCAGCACCAGCGCCGCGCCGGTGATCATGATGGCGATCGCCGGTGGCCAGATCTCGTACCACGCGCCGGTCTGCAAAGCCTGCGCCCGCATCGCCCAGTAGAGCATCGTGCCCCACGTCACGGAGTTGGGGCTCCCAAGCCCGATGAACTCCAGCCCGGCTTCCGCGAGGATGCCGTAGATTGTCGCCAGCACGAAGCCGCCGACCACGAACGAGCTCATGTTGGGCAGGAGCTCCATCAGAATAATCCGCCACTTGCTCTCGCCCATCAGCTCGGCCGCCAGCACGAACTCGCGGTTCTTCAGCGCCAGCGTCTGCGTGCGAATGGTGCGGGCACTCCAGCCCCACCCGGTAAAGGCGAGGACGAGGCCGATTATCGTCGGCGACGCCTCCTCGATGAACGAGGCAAACACAATGATCAGCGGTAGCGCTGGCAACACCAGAGACACGTTGACGAAAAACGTCAGGATCTCATCGGCCTTGCCGCCGAAGTAGCCCGCCGATATCCCCACCGCGAGCCCGATCAGCGTTGCGCTGATGCCCGCAACAAATCCCACCGTGAGGCTGGTGCGTCCGCCCTCCAGCAACTGGCTGAACACATCCTTGCCCTGTCGCGACGTGCCCAGAAAGTGCTCCACGCCAGGCTGGATGTGCGGCTTGCCCGAGCGCCTGTAGGGATCGTACGGCGTGATCAGCGGCGCGAGTGCCGCCAGCACGACGAAGATCAGCAGGATCGCCAGGCCGAACAGGCCCTTACGATTGGTCACAAATGTCTGCAGCGGCGCTGGCCAGCGGCTGATCAGGCTGGGTTTGACGTGGATGCCAAGCTCAGCCATCAATGCAGCGGGTTCCGGAGCCCTTGCGGTGCTCATGTGCTCATTCATCACGAACGCCCTCCAGAGCGCAGGCGGGGATCGAAGATGACGTTCAGCACATCCGACGCGAGGTTGGCGACAAGGACGCTTCCGGTGAGGAGGATCAGCTGTGCCTGGATGAAGGTGTAGTCACGCGCCTGGATGGCATTGAGGGTGAACTTTCCCAGCCCCGGATAGTTGAACACCACCTCAGTTATGAACGCGCCGCCAAGCACATAGCCGATCGAGAGGGCCAGCGAGGTGATCTGCGGCAGGATGGCATTCCGCGCCACGTAGCGGTAGCGCACCCTGCGGTCCGAGAGGCCCTTGGCCTTTGCCAGCACCACGAAGTCCTCGTTCAGGAGGTTGATCATGGTGTTGCGCATCCCGAGATGCCACGAGCCGAAATTGACCAGCACGATCGACGCCACCGGCAGCACTGCATGCCACGAGACACTGGCGACCGTCTCCCAGTTGAAGCCAGGCGTGAGGTTGATGTCGTGCGCGCGGCCGAGCGGAAAAATCGCCCATTCGAGCGAGAAGCCGTACCAGAGCAGCAGCGCCACCACTGCGGGCGTGAAGGCATTCATCATCACGTTGATCGGTGTGAACACGGTGTCGAAGAACCCGCCGCGATGCCACGCTGAGTAGATGCCCATGGTGATGCCGATGACGAAGGAAATGGCTGTAGCAATGCCAACCAGCAGCAGCGTCCAGCCGGCAGCGTAGAACAACAGGTCAGACGTCGGCTCCGGAAAATTCACCGTCGAGATGCCGAAATCGAAATGCGCCAGCTTCCAGAGGTAGTTCCAGTACTGGTCCCACAGCGACCCTTCGAAACCATAGGTCTTGCGAATGGCCTCGACCTGGTCGGGACGGAGTTTCCCTCGCAGCGCCAAGAGGATACGCGTCGTCGGATCGCCCGGCATCCAGCGCGGAATGAAGAAGTTGAGGGTCACCGCCACGAAGAACGCTGCGAGATAAAAACCCAGTCGTCGCGCCAGAAATCGCATCTTCGATCAAGCTGCCCGCTACCGGTCCCTCACCTGAGGGATACGAGGAAGATGGCCCTGTCCCCAATGGGGGCAGGGCCGGTTGAAGGCTACTTCGCTACCGGGGTGAGGCTCAGCAGCACCTTGACGCGCTCGTGCACGCCCGACGGGTTGTTCGGCCGTGCCCAGGCGTTCGACGCATCCGGCCAGCCGGTGAAGTTGCGGGTCGAGTACTCGTACCAGGCGGGATTGGAGAACAGCGTGATCAGCGGCAGGTTCTCGGCCACCTGCTTCATGACATCAGTGATCTTGGCCTTCTGCACGGCCACGTCGGCCGTGGCGCTGATATCGGCCAGATCGGTCTCGATCGCGGGGATTTTCATCTGGTGCATGGCCTGCTCATTGAGCGTGCCGGGGTTCATTGAGCGCGGGTTGAACATTGAGTAGTAGGTGAACCACGGCGTCGACGAGAGGTTGGTCCACATGATGTAGACGTCAAAGTTGCCAGTCGGGATGTTGTCGAACCAGGCACCCTCATCGGGCGTCTTCATGTCGGCATTGATGCCGATATCCTGGAGGTTCTCCGAGACGGTCTGGAGGGTGTTCACCCAGTCGTCCCAACCAGCAGGGACTTCCATCGAAAACGCGATGGGCGTGCCGTCGGGCTCGTCGCGCCAGCCGTCGCCGTCCTTGTCGATGAACCCGGCATCGTCGAGCACCTTCTTGGCGGCCTCTGGGTCGTAGTTCATCAGGTACTGGTAGGGGGCCAGCGCCGCATCATCGATCCAGTCCTTGTAGAACATGCCTTCGCCGATCGGGTACTTGGCAGGTGTGGTCAGGCCGAACGTCGCCACATCGACCAGAGTTTGCCGGTCGATTGCCATCGACATGGCCTTGCGGAACTCGAGGTTGTTGAACGGCGCCTTGGTGGTGTTGAGCTGCAGGTTGGTGCCCGCGTCTGGCGGCAGCCAGTAGTGATTGTCCGCGCTCTTGGCGGTGAAGGTCACGTCCGGATCGGTGATGCCGTCAGTGGCCCAATCAAGATCCCCATTGGTGATCGCTGCAATCACCTGCAGATTGTCCGAAAGCTGCGGATACTCGATGCAGTCGATCTTCACGTCGGCTGCTTCCCGATAGAGCGGATTCTTGCACAGTTTGAAGGAGTTGCGGGAGAAGTCGCGCACTTCAGTGAAGGGACCGGTCGCCACGACCTTGGGGTTCGCGTAGTTCGCCGGGTCGGCGATGTCTTTCCAGATATGCTCTGGCAGCGGGAAGACGGGGCCGATGTTCAGCCGTGCCAGGGAATCTGGCTTCTTGAGCTCAAAACGCACCGTGTGATCGTCGACGGCCACCACATTCACCAGGCTGCCGGTGTCTGCTTCCGCGTTGTAGATGTCATATCCGACGGGGAAATCGGGGTGGGCCTTGGCGTACTTGAAGGTGAAAACCACGTCGCTCGCCGAGAACGGCTCGCCGTCGGACCACTTAACCCCTTCCTGGAGGTGATAGGTGACGCTCTTCAGGTCGCTGCCGAGTTCATATGACTTTGCGAGCGCCGGGAAATCGTGGTCGGGGTGCCAGACGTTGTCGATCCACAACGGTTCGTATGCAAAATCCTGAACGTAGGCGTGCGGGCCGGCGAGATTGTACGGGTTGTAGTTCTCAACCATCGCATCGGTGTGCACCGGCGCCATGCGGATGATGACTACCGCGTTTGCAGCGCTGGTCAGCGCGGTTCCGGTCAGTGCCGTGGCAGTGAGGAGTGTCAGAAGGCGCAGTCGGCTCATTTCAGGTCTCCTATGGGATCGATCTCATTAAAGTGTCAGAACGGCAAAGGCGAAGTCACGAGGGGCTATCCAGACAGGCTGGCTGGGGCGGGGCCCACACTGTCACGGATGATCAGTTCGGTGGGAATGCTGAATTCACGTGCCGTAGGGGCCTCACCGTCGAGCAGCGACAGCAACAGCCGTGCCGCCAGCCGCCCAGCCTCATCGACGGGCTGTCGGACGGTGGTCAGCGCCGGCGTCAGGTGCCGGGCATGAAAGTTGTCATCGAAGCCAAGGAGAGAAATATCCTCCGGCACACGCTTGCCGGCGCGCTTCAGCGACAGCAGGGCACCGGCCGAAATGTCATCGTCACCCCCGAATATCGCCGTGATTCCAGGATGCTCGACCAGCAACGTGGCAGTCGCTTCTGCTCCGAACCGTTCCTCGAAATTGCCGTGGATGACGAGGATATCGTCAATCGTCAGCCCATGCCGCGCTAACGCATCTGCCGTCCCCCGAAGCCGTTCGCGCATGTCGCGATAGACCAGCCCGCCCGAGAGGTATGCGATGTTGCGGTGACCGGCGCGGAGCAGAAACTCCATGCCGTCGCGGGCGCCCGAGAAGTTGTCGATGGCAATCGCCGCCCGCGCCGCCGGGCACTCGTCGCCGCCGATGCTGACCACCGGGATGCCTGATTGCTCAATGACCGCCAGCACATCCTCGCCCAGCGGGTTCTCGAGATAGAGGATCAGCCCGTCGCATGAGCGGTCGATCAGCTCGAGGATGGCGCGCGCCTCCTGGTCCGGGTCGGCGTAGCCCGAGGAGACGAGAAAGCTCTTGTTGGCGCTGCGGCAGGTCAGCTGGATGCCGCCGATCATCTGCGCATAAAACGGGCTGCCGACATTGACCACCACGCCACCAATGAGATTGGAGCGGTTGGAGCGCAGGCCGCGCGCCATCGTGTTGGGCCGGTAGCCCAATTCCGCAATCGCTGCTTCGACGGCTTTTCTGGCGCTTTCGGAGACGTAGCCGCTGCCCGCGATCAGACGAGAGACGGTGGAGCGCGAGACCCCTGCCTTTCTCGAAACGTCGGTGATTGTGGGCATGGGCGCCTCGCCATGAGATCGATCCCACATTTGAGCGCGTGGTTTCCCGGCTTGTCAATATCGATACTGCGCAGATGCTCGCCTAGCTGAAAGCAGACGCCCCGACCAAGGCGGCAAAACCGACGAGCACGACCGAGGCCACACGGGGCAGCAGATGCGAGCGCGTGCTCCCAGACAGCGCTCCAATCGACCGTCCCAGGACGATCCAGCAAAAGCCGACCGATGGCACGGCAGTGGCAAAAGCGACGAGGAACCAGGCGACGGAAGGCGAAGCGAGGGGGATAATGCTCAGCGCAAAGATCAGGGCCTTGGGGTTGAGCAGCGTGGCAATAAACACCGTCCTTACGCCCACCACCTGCGTGGCTGCCGTCAGTGTCCCATTTCGCTGCCAGAGCCGGACTGCAGTCCACACGAGGTAGATCGCAACTGCCAGTTTCAGCCCGGCACCCAGCAGCGGAAAACTGTGAAACACCGGCGCAAGAATGAGCCAGATCGCGGCAATCGCAATGAGATAACCGGCCAGTTCACCAATGAGGAGCGGCAGCGATCGCTGCACGCCCGCAAGGGCCCCCGAGGTCGCCAGCAGCGTATTGGTGGGGCCGGGCGTTCCCAGCAGCGTGAGCACCGCCAGGAGAAATAGGACTGGATCCGTCACGAGAAGGCGCCTCCCGAAGTCGCGCCTATCAAGCTGAGATCCATCAATGAGGCAAGCGGTGCATCAGCGCAGGTAGTGGGCACGCATTTGTCGAGGCGTGAGCCCGTAAGCGTTGCGGAACTGCACATAGAACTGGCTCAGCGCGGTGAAGCCCGATTCGAACGCCACGTTCTCGATCGACAGACTGCCCTCGAACAGCAGCGAGCGGGCCCGGATCAGCCGCATCCGGACCACGAACTTGTGCAAGGGCACGCGCATGACTTCGGTGAAGAGGTTCAGCGCGTAGTTCGGATGGAGGCCAACGACCTTGGCGACGTCCTCTGCGCGCAAGGGTTCACTGAGGTTTTCAAGAATGTGCCGGATCATCGCCACAACGTAGCGGAGCGGCGATGCGGCGCGCGCCGCAGTGCCGACGCTCTCGATCCATGGCGCCATCAAGATGTCCCAACCCGTTACTGCCGCTCGGCGCAGCATCAGCGCAATCTCTTCTTTCAGGATGTCCGCGCGCTCAGCGTCGCCACTGCGATAATCCTGATACCAGCGCTGCAGCGTGTCGGCACCGAGCGTTCCAGGATTCAGCGCCACCACACCGCCCCCCATCATGGTTTCGGTGAGTTTGCCCAGATTGTGCATGTGCAGGAAACTGTCGAGCGGCAGGTAGACGTTGCACTGCCGGCTCTCGCCATTTGCCCCGGTATCAAGCGCCACCGTCTGGTGCGGAATGCCCGCCCAGAACATCACCAGCCGCTGCGACGGCACGCGGATCGGGCGCCCGTCGATAACGTAATCCATGCTGCCGTCGGTCAGCCAGTTCAGTTCGATATGACCATGCAGATGCTCATGCGGCATGATCTGCGGATCAAACCAGCGGATGCCGAAGCGGCCGAACGCCTGCGTCTGGGCATAGAACTGCCGGTCGGGGCGGGGAACCGGCGCAGCGGCCTTCTCGCGGGGGCGTGCCGGAGGGAAGTGCTGGAGAGCTTCGTTCATCTTGTCTTTAAAAACCGGAAATACTCATTCAGATAATCGGATTGTTCCTGCCTTGGCAAGGGCTACCATTTTGTAGCGGAGACAATCGTCGGTGGGTGGAGGCCCGCCGCGAGCGCGCGTCGCGCCGTCTCATGCATAGGGAGGAATCATGCGAAAACACCTTATTGCCCTTGGCGGGGCAAGCCTTTTGCTTGGCGTGTCGATGCTCGCCGCGCAGGCTCAGTCGGTGACTCCGGGCGAGTTGCCCGACCCACCGCAGTTTGACGCCCAGGGGACACCGAACTTTGTCGGCGTCTCTGACATCATCGAATACAAGGCGCTGCCCGAGTACCACGAACCCGATTTCGTCAAGGCGTTCGTCGATGCCGGCAAGCTGCCGCCCGTGAAGGACCGCCTGCCCAAGGAGCCGATGGTCTTCAAGGCAAGCAACATGCCTGACGGTATCGGCGTCTATGGCGACGTGATGCGTCACGTCATCGGCGGCCGTCCGGAAGGCTGGAACTACATGGCCGGCCAGTCGCAGGGCTGGGGCGGCATCGATATCGGCACCATGGAGTGCCTGACCCGTACCGGTCCGCTGTTCGAGATCAAGGCCGACGAACTCGCCCCGATGCCCAACCTCGCCAAGAGCTGGGAATGGAGCACGGACGGCCACACGCTGACCATGCACCTCGTTGAAGGCGCCAAGTGGTCGGACGGCGTGGAGTTCACCTCCGACGACGCCATGTTCTACTGGGAAGACAACGTCGTTGACCCCAACGTATCGCCGCTCAACGGCGCCACCCCGGAGAGCTTCGGCGAAGGCACGACCCTTGCAGCGCCCGACAAGTACACGCTCGTCTGGACCTTCAAGGAAGCCTTCCCGGCCCAGTACATCTACCAGATGGCCTACGGCACGTTCTGCCCGGGTCCGGCTCATATCTTCAAGCCGCTCCATCCCAAGTACAAGGCTGGCCAGACCTACGATCAGTACAAGAATGCGGTCCCGCCAGACTGGATGAACATTCCGGTGATGGGTGCCTGGGTTCCTGTGACCTACCGCCCCGACGATATCATCGTGCTGCGCCGCAACCCCTACTACTGGAAGGTCGACGACCAGGGTAACCAGCTGCCGTACCTGAACGAAGTTCAGTACAAGCTCTCCACCTGGGCCGATCGTGACGTGCAGGCAGTTGCCGGTACGGGCGACTTCTCCAACCTTGAACAGGCTGAGAGCTATGTTGAAGCCCTGAAGCGCTCGGCAGATCCTGCAGCTCCCGCACGTCTCGCCTTCGGTGCCCGCACCATCGGCTATTCGCTGCTGCCGAACCTTTCGGCCAATGGCTGGGGCGAACCCGACGCACGCGGCGAAGCCGTACGTGAACTGAACCGCAACAGCGACTTCCGTCTGGCCGTCACGTCCGCTCTGGACCGCAAGGCTCTGGGCGAAAGCCTGGTGAAGGGCCCGTTCACCGCCATCTATCCGGGCGGCCTCTATGCCGGCACGACCTATTACGACAAGGCGTCGACCGTCTACTACCCGTACAATCTCGATGGCGCCAAGGCGCTGCTTGAGAAAATCGGGCTCAAGGACACGGACGGCAACGGCATCGTGAACTTCCCCGCTGATACCGCCGGAGTTGGTGGCAAGGACGTGGAAATCACCATCCTCGCCAACGCCGACTACCAGACCGACAAGTCCCTTGCAGAAGGCGTGATCGCACAGCTCGAAAAGCTCGGCCTGCGCGTCATCCCGACCTTCCTGCCCGGTACCCAGCGTGACGCAACCGAGCAGTCGGGCAAGTTTGACTGGACGGTTCGTCGTAACGGTTCGGAACTGATCTCCGTGGTTCAGGGCACGCCGGCGCTTGCGCCGACCGGTCCCCAGATCGCATCGAACCATCGTGCTGGTACTGACGGCACGCTCGACCTCCTGCCGTGGGAACAGCAGATGGTGGACGTGGTCAATCAGTTCATCGCGAACAAAGATGCTGCGGCTCGTGTCGACCTGATGAAGCAGTACCAGAAGCTGTTCACCGAGAACGTGGCAGCGATTGGTCTCACCCAGTATCCGGGTGCACTGATCATCAACAAGCGCTTTGCCAATATCCCGGCCGGCGCTCCGATCTTCATGTTCAACTGGGCTGAAGACAACATCATCCGTGAGCGCGTCTTCGTGCCCAAGGACAAGCAGCAGAACCTCGAGCTCTCTCCCAACACCCTCCCGGGTGCACCTGGCTCGGCCGGACCGGAATCTCTTTAGTCGGTCTGATCTAGCCTAGGGCAGGGGGCTCGCGCCCCCTGCCACCTTCACAAAAATCGGCTTCGGGTGCGCCGCCGGCATCCTTCGCTGACCAAGACTTCAGATCCGGCGCGTTGGGTGAGGCCTCAAGATGGTTCAAGTGTTGCGCTTCCTGGTCGTGCGCATTCTGGCCGCGCTGCCCATCCTGTTCACGCTCAGTGTCGTGACCTTCGCCATCATTCAGGCGCCTCCTGGCGACTATGGCGACTACATCCGATCCATGCTCATCAATCAGGGCGGCGCGACCGCCGACGAGGCCGAGGCTCAAGCCAACGCCTATCGCGAGGCAAACGGCCTCAATGACCCGCTGCCGGTGCAGTATCTCAACTGGATGGGCGGCATCCTCACGCGCTTCGATTTCGGCCACTCGCTCTACTACAACAAGCCGGTTGGCGACGTTGTCGCCGAGCGCTTGCCGCGCACCATCCTGCTGGCGCTGACCTGCCACATCCTCGCGTCCGTCATCGGCATCTCGCTGGGGATTGTCGCCGCCACCCGTCAATACAGTTGGGTGGATACCCTGCTGGGCGTCTTCTCATTCCTCGGTATGACCATACCCAGGTTCCTGCTGGCGCTGATCATCATCTACATCCTCGCCTTCAAGTTGAACGTGCAGGAGATCGGTAGCTTCTTTTCGGCGAAATATGGTGGCGCGCCGTGGAGTTGGGACAAGTTCGTCGATCTCGTGAGTCACGTCTGGCCGGTGGTCTTCATCGCCACCTTCGGCGGCCTCGCCTACAACATGCGTGTGATGCGGGCGAACCTGCTCGACGTGCTCAATGCGCAATACGTGGAAACCGCCCGGGCCAAGGGCCTGTCTGAAGGCGCGGTCATTCTCAAGCACGCCGTTCCGAACGCGCTCCATCCTCTCGTCGCCTATCAAGGCGTTGTGCTGCCCTACATGCTGACTGGCGAAATCGAAGTCGCGATCGTCTTCGGCCTTGCCACTGTCGGCCCTGCGATCGTGGGTTCGATGGCTGTGGGTGACGTCTATGTCACCGCGACCTTCATGATGGTGCTCGCGGTGACGCTGATCATCGGCAACATAATTGCCGATCTTCTGCTGGTGGCGCTGGATCCGCGCGTACGTCTTGGCGGGGGAGCACGCGAATGAGCGAGGTAACACACAAGCCCGAAACGGCCGCCCCGGCGCCCGCCGTATCTGCGCGCTTTGCCTATGGCAACGAGACCTACGCCGCCCTCGTCTGGCGTCGCTTCCGCCGCTCTACAATGGGGATGATCGGCCTGGTTCTCGTCGTTGCGCTGATCCTGATGGCGATCTTTGGCGACTTCTTCGCGCCCATGGATCCCAAGCGGACCGAGATCGGCTTCGCGCCACCTGACCATATCGAGTTTACGGCACCGGACGGCGGTTTCAGCCTGATCCCGTACATCTACCCAATCGTCGAGACCGGCGAATTTGACCCGATCACCTTCCAGCCGCTAACGGGTGCCGACCGCAGCAACCCGACGGTGCTGGGGTTCTTCGTCAAGGGCCACAAGTACAATGTGCTGGGCCTGATCCCGAGCGACACCCACTTCTTCGGTTCAGTTGATGGTCGTCCGATTCACTTCCTCGGTACCGACAAGTTCGGCCGGGACATCCTGTCTCGCGGCATTATCGGCTCACAGATCACGCTGACCATCGCGCTTGTGGTGGTGCTGCTCACCTCGGTGATTGGCACGTTTGTCGGCATCTTCTCAGGCTACATGGGGGGCAGGATCGACGTTTGGGTGCAGCGCTTCGTCGAGTTCGTGCTGGCGTTCCCACAACTGCCGCTCTACCTCGCCCTGACCTCGCTGATCCCAGTAACGGCACCGTCGAACGTGTTCATCGCGTTCGTGATCGGTCTGATGTCGGTGCTGGGCTGGGCGCAACTGAGCCGCGAAGTGCGATCGAAGACTTTGGCACTGGCGCGGATCGAGTACGTCAGGGCGGCGATCGCAGTCGGCTCGTCGGACATGCGGATCATCACCCGCCACATCCTGCCCAACGTCTCGAGCCACCTGATCGTCGCGGTCACCATGGCAATCCCCGCCGTCGTGCTGCTCGAGAGCTTCCTTGGTTTCCTGGGCTTTGCCGTTAAGCCGCCTCTGATTTCCTGGGGCCTGATGCTCCAGGATACCGGTACGTTCTCGGTGATCGGCTCCTATCCCTGGATCCTTTCGCCCGTGATGTTCGTCCTCATCACAGTGTTTGCCTTCAACGCGCTCGGCGACGGCCTTCGCGACGCTATTGACCCCTATTGAGGCCATGACCATGACCGATAGCAACGAAGACCTGAGCCCACCCGAACGCTACGATCTGGGCGCCCATGGACGCGAGCTCATCCTCGACGCCCGCAACCTCGCCGTCGATTTCAAGGTCGAAGGCGGCATCGTCAACGCCGTCCGCGACGTCTCGTTTCAGCTCCACAAGGGCGAGACCATCGCCATCGTGGGCGAGAGCGGGTCGGGCAAGTCGGTGACGGCCCGCACCATCATGCGGCTGCTGACCAAGCGGGCCAAGATCGGCAAGAACTCGCGCATTACCCTGTCGGGCAAGGACATCCTGGGGCTGTCCGATGCGGGGATGCGGAAGCTCCGTGGCAATGATCTGACAATGATCTTCCAGGAGCCGATGAGTTCGCTGAACCCGGTTTATACCATCGGCCAGCAGCTTTGCGAGGTGCTGCACCTGCACAACAAGATGAGCCGCGCCGAGGCCATGGAACGGGCGCGCGTGCTGCTCGAGGAGGTGCAGATTCCGGAGCCCGAAGCGCGTCTGCGCCAGTATCCGCATCAGATGTCGGGCGGCCAGCGTCAGCGCGTCATGATCGCCATGGCGCTGGCCAATCGGCCCGACGTGCTGATCGCCGATGAGCCGACCACCGCGCTCGACGTCACGGTGCAGGCGCAGATCCTCAACCTGATCAAGGATCTTAAGGCCAAGTACGGCATGGCCGTGATCCTCATCACCCACGACCTGACCATCGTCCGGCAGTTCTCGGACTACGTCTATGTCATGCAGAACGGCCGCGTGCAGGAGCACAACACCACCGAGGCGCTGTTTTCCAATCCGCGCCACGCCTACACCAAGCACCTCTTGGCTTCAGAACCCAAGGGCTCGGCCAAGCCGATCGCGGCGGACTCGCCGACGGTGCTTGAGGGCAAGAAGGTCAAAGTCGCCTTCACTCTCAAGCGCGGCGGTTTCCTCAGCCCGGATTTCTTCGAACTTGTCGCTGTCGACAGCCTCGACCTCAAGCTTCAAAAGCATGAGACGCTGGGTCTTGTGGGCGAAAGTGGCTCGGGCAAGACTACTTTCGGGCAGGCACTGATCCGCCTCATCGGCACCCAAGGCGGCGAGATCTACTTCAATGGCGAGGCGATCCACACCAAGGACCGGCAGGCGATGCGGCCATTGCGCAGCCGCATGCAGATTGTCTTCCAGGACCCCTTCGCCTCGCTCAACCCGCGCATGTCGGTGCGGCAGATCATCGAAGAGGGCCTGATCGTCAACGGCCTCGGCGGCAACAGCCGCGAGCGCGGCGACCGCGTCCGTGAAGCCCTCCGCGATGCTGGGCTGCCCGACACCATCCTGCAACGTTTCCCGCATGAGTTCTCGGGCGGCCAGCGCCAGCGTCTCGCGATCGCACGTGCCATTGCGCTTGAACCAGAGTTCATTCTGCTCGACGAGCCCACCTCTGCGCTCGATCTTTCCGTGCAGGCGCAGATCATCGAACTGCTGCGCAAGCTGCAGGACGAGAAGGGGCTGAGCTACCTGTTCATTTCCCACGACCTCAAGGTGGTGAAAGCGCTTTGCCACCGGGTCATGGTGATGCAGAACGGCAAAATCGTCGAGCAGGGGCTCGTCGCCGACGTGCTCGAACGCCCGCAAACTGAATACACATCACGGCTCGTTAGGGCCGCTTTCGAAATCGCGGCCTGACGGCCACGCTACAGCCTTACGGAGACATTTGATGGCTAATCCCAAGATCACCTTTATCGGCGCAGGCTCGTCGGTGTTCATGAAGAACATCGTCGGCGACATTTTGCAGCGCGAGGCGCTGACCGGAGCCGAAATCCGCCTCATGGACATCAATCCGCAGCGCCTCGAAGAAAGCGCCATCATCGCCGGCAAGCTGGTGCAGACGCTTGGTGTGCCCGCAACCGTCAAGACCTATTCGAACCAGCGTGAAGCCCTAGACGGCACCAATTTCGTGGTCGTCTGCTTCCAGATCGGCGGTTACGAGCCCTCGACCGTGGTCGATTTCGACGTGCCCAAGAAGTATAACCTACGCCAGACCATTGCCGACACGCTCGGCGTTGGCGGCATCATGCGCGGCATCCGTACTGTGCCGCACCTGTGGTCGATCTGCGAGGACATGCTGCAGGTGGCGCCCGATGCGATCATGCTGCAGTACGTGAATCCGATGGCCATCAACACTTGGGCCATTGCCGAAAAATACCCCACCATCAAGCAGGTCGGCCTGTGCCACTCGGTGCAGGGCACCGCGATGGAACTGGCCCACGATCTCGATATTCCCTATGACGAGATCCGCTACCGCTCGGCCGGCATCAACCACATGGCGTTCTACCTGAAGTTCGAACACCGCCAGGCCGACGGTTCCTACCGTGACCTCTATCCCGACCTGGTCCGCGCCTATCGCGAAGGTCGCGCGCCCAAGCCGACTTGGAACCCGCGCTGCCCCAACAAGGTGCGCTACGAGATGCTGACGAGGCTCGGCTATTTCGTCACCGAGAGCTCCGAGCATTTCGCTGAATACACCCCGTACTTCATCAAGGAAGGCCGCGAGGACATCATCGAAAAGTTCGGCATTCCGCTCGACGAATACCCCAAGCGCTGCATCGAGCAGATCGCGAAGTGGAAGACTACGTCGGAAGAATACCGCAAGGCCAACACCATCGAGGTCAAGCAATCCAAGGAATACGCGTCCGAGATCGTCAACTCGGTGTGGACCGGCGAGCCCGGCGTGATCTACGGCAACGTCCGCAACAATGGCGTCATCACCTCGCTGCCCAACAATGCCGCGGTGGAAGTGCCGTGCCTCGTTGATGCCTCGGGCATTCAGCCGACCTATATCGGCGCCCTGCCGCCGCAGTTGACTGCCTTGATCCGCACCAACATCAACGTGCAGGAACTGACCGTCGCGGCGCTCATGACCGAGAACAAGGAACACATCTACCACGCCGCGATGATGGACCCGCACACCGCGGCCGAGCTCGACCTCGAGCAGATCTGGAACCTCGTCGACGACCTGCTCGCCGCTCACGGTGACATGCTGCCGGCCTGGGCGCGCGTGCCGAAAAAGCAGCGCGTCGCCTGATGCTTTGGGGCAGGGCGCTAGCGCCCTGCCTCCCTCTCCCTAAAGCTTGATGGCCAGCGTCACCGCGCCGGCCCCGACCAGCGCAACGCCGACCCAGCCCTGCAGTGTCAGCTTCTCCCCCAGAAACAACACCCCAAAAATCGCCACCAGCACCACGCTGAGTTTGTCGACGGGCGCCACCTGCGCCGCCTGTCCGAGCTTCAGCGCGCGAAAATAGGCGAGCCACGAAGCCCCGGTCGCAAGTCCGGAGAGGACCAGGAACAGCCAGGTCTTTCCCCCGATGCTCCCCAAGGGTTGGAACTTGCCCATCGCCAGCACAATCCCCGTGAGCACGACGAGGATCACCACCGTGCGGATCAGCGTCGCGAAGTCGCTGTCGATATTGGCGATACCGATCTTCGCAAAGATCGCGGTCAGCGAAGCGAACACGGCCGAGAGCAGCGCCCAGAACAGCCAGCTATCCAGCGGAGAACTCATTGCAGTCTCTCACGGAGCGAGATGCCCCTGATCAATACTGCGCCCCGGCCCGCACGGCGGCAAGGAACTCGGCGTGTCCAAGGGCGCGTGTTGATGCGAGCTTGTACTCCTTGACCAGACTGTCATGGGTCTCGCGCGCAAACTTCCGCAATTTCGGGTCCCGCGCCATCTCCGCCTTCGCCACCGCCGGGTCGAGCAGCCCCAGCCCATCAAGCACGGGGTAGTGCAATTGCGTTTCGACATGCGGCAGCCCGAACAGATAGTCCGCAAAGTGCTCGCGCCGCGGCATCTCCGTTCTCCACCGCGCCAGCCGCTCCTTGGTCTCGGGGTGGATGCGATTGGCCCGGACTTCCCGCCAGAACGGCGTGTCCTCACGCTCGGTCATGTAGTGCGTGTTGACGAAGGTCCGGAAATCGTCGACCTGGCGCCCGACCCGGGCGTTGTAGTCATCCCGCAGCTTCTGCGTCATCTGCGCCGGATCGCGGAGATACTGGCCCGCGAACATCATCATCTGTACGATCGTGCCATGGATCGAGGTCGACTCCAGCGGCTCGAGAAAGCTCGAGCTCAGGCCGACCGCCACGACATTGTTGATCCACGCCTTCTCCAGCCGGCCGATCTGGAAGACGATATCACCGCGCACGTCGACCTTCCGGCCAAGCACCCGCTCGATTTCTGCATGGGCTTCGTCCGGCGTTCGGAATTCGTCTGAGTAGACATAGCCGCACCCGAAGCGCGTCTGCGTCGGGATCTGCCACATCCAGCCCGCTTCCTGCGCCCAGGCGCGGGTGTAGTTGGGGATTTCGTCGCCCGGGGCGATATCGAGCCAGAAGGGCAGTGCCCGGTTCACCGGCAACTCATGCGCATAAGAAACCCAGCCCGCCTGCATTTCCTTGAGGATCAGCCGCTTGCGGAAGCCGGTGGCGTCGATGAAAAAATCCCCGGCCAGCCGCTCGCCATCCTCAAACACCAGCGCCGTGATATCGCCGCTGACAGCGTCCCGCTCCACCGTGCTCAGCACGTTGTCGACGATCTCAACGCCCTGCGACTTGGCCTTGAGGAACTCGCCCACCAGTGACTGGTCAAAGTGGTAGGCCGGAATGAACGGGCCGAGCGGGATCAGGCTGCCGTCATCCTTCTTCGCCCACGGTGCTTTCTTTTTTTCGAGCAGCGGGCCGAACAGGTGCATGTCCTGCACCTTGTGCCCCGCCGATACCGCATAGACGTTGAGATAGTCGGATGGCGCGCCGGGCGGGGCTTTCACCACCTGGTGCGGGTCATCGATCGGGCCGTAATAGGTAAAGCCCTTGCGCCGCCAGTCCTCGTGCCGGATGCCGAGCTTGTAGGTGGCTTCGGTGGCGCGGAAGAATTCGAAGATATCGATGTTGAAGTGGCGCAGGAACACGTGGAACGCCGCAGTGGTTGCTTCGCCGACCCCAACAGTGGGGATCTTCGTCGATTCGACGACGGTTACCTTCGCGTCGAGCTTCAGGCGCTTGATGCTGTCCTGGATGATGAACGCGCTGATCCAGCCGGCCGTGCCGCCACCGACGACGACGAAATGCGATTGTCCCGCCATTGCCTTAACTCCTTCTCCCTGAGTGAGTTAAGGCGACGGCGCCCCTTCGCGCAAGCGATGAAGCACAAGGGAAAGTCCGGTTTGTTAAGCCACGCTGTAGATGCGCTCGGCGTTGCGATATAGCAGCTTGGCGCGTTCATCTTCGCTGGCGCCGGCGATAATCGCCTCTGTCGCCTTCACCCATCGCGTCAGGTCCGCGAACAGAGTCACCACCGGATGATCGCTGCCCCAGACCACCCGGTCCCAGCCGAAGGTCTCGATCACGAACTCGACGTAGGGCTTGATGTCATCGACGGTCCAGGTGGCATCCACGTTGGAGAGGATGCCCGAGACCTTGCAGGCGACATTGGGCAGTTCGGCTATGGCCTCCATCCGGGTCGTCCAGCTTTCCCACTCCCGGTCGGCGACCTTGGGGTTACCGCAGTGATCGAGAATGAACTGGGTGTCAGGGCAGGCGCGGATCAGGGGTGGCGCGAAGGGGAGTTCGTGGCTCTTGACGCAGATATCGAAGTTCATCCCGTAGCGTGGCAATAGCTTGATATTGTTGATGAACGTCTCAGTGGTCGAGAGCTCCGGTGGCTGAAACTGCAGCAGCCGCCGGATGCCTTTTACGCCCCCAAAGGCCGCCATCTTGTCGAGGTGCGCCGGGAAATCCGCGTGCTCCGGGCGGCCATTGGCGATGGCGCCGACGATGCGGTCCAGCCCCAGCACAAACTCGGTTTCCCCTGCGATATCGCTCTCGGCGACATCAACCTCCATGTGGAGTGCTGCCTCGATCCCAAGTGGTGCCGCTTCGGCCCAGTAGGCCTCGATGCTCCAGGGCCTGTTGATCTCCGGCGCGTTCGCGAGCCAGGGGTACGAGAACCGGTCGGGGTAAACGAGGTGGAGGTGGGTATCGAGGATTCGCATAGGTTGGCCTGGGTCTCTGAACTAAGCGGCAACGTTAGCATAGGCCGTTCGAAAGACGACGGAAGTCAGCCAATAGTCGGGCAGAAGCTGTGGCTTAGCCGGTCCGGCGCCATACTCAAACGAAGTGAGCTGCCATTTTCCACTTGGGGAATGGTCTTTTATTGGTATCATACCGCGAGAAGGAGTTCCGCATGTCTCGTCGGCTCGATGCGATGGCCAAGCCGCTTGTGCACCACCATTTTGGCGCACCGATAATTTCGGTTGGCTGTCATGGCTGATGCCCGCGGAGCTTTGTTTGGCACCGGTCCGGTGGTCCTGCCGCAGGGCGGGCCGCTCTACCTTCAATTGAAACGCTGGATCGAGGATGCCGTTACCCGCGGGACGATCCAGCCGGGCGACGCGCTGCCGTCAGAGCGCGATCTCGCCACCAAGGTCGACGTCTCCCGTGTGACCGTACGCAAGGCCGTGCAGCATCTGGTGCGCGATGGCATCCTGGTGCAGCGCCATGGGTCTGGTACTTTCGTTGCGCCGCAGCCGCATCGCTTCGAGCAGTCGCTGAGCCAGCTGACCTCGTTCGCCGAGGATATGGCCCGCCGGGGCATCGCCGTGCGGTCGGTCTGGCTCGATCGCGGCCTCTATGATGCGAGTTCCGAGGAGACCATGGCGCTTGGTCTTTCGCCCAACGAGCGCGTGGCCCGTATCGAGCGTCTGCGCATATCCGGGGACACGCCGCTGGCGATCGAGCGCGCTTCGCTGTCATCCTCGATTTTGCCTGACCCGGGCGAAGTCGGCACTTCGCTCTACACGCACCTTGAGCGCAGCGGAAATCGGCCGGTTCGCGCCATTCAGCGCATCCGCGCCGCCAACCTGGGCGAGGCCGATGCCAAGCTTCTCGAAATCGCCGAGGGCGCAGCGGCGCTTCACATCGAGCGGATCGCCTACCTTGCCTCGGGCAGGGCCGTCGAGTTCACACGTTCAGTCTATCGCGGTGACACCTACGACTTCGTCGCCGAACTCAGAGTTGGGGAAGGAACCCGCAAGTGACCAATGCCAGCTACATGCGCCAGGAAATCGAAGAGATTCCCCTAGCCATCCGACGTTTGCTGGATGACGGACGCGAGACTTTCGCGAAAGCTGGCGTAGCGCTGCGCGAAAAGAACCCGTCGACCATCGTTACCATCGCCCGCGGCTCGTCCGACCATGCGTCGTCGTTTCTGAAGTATGCCATTGAGCTCCTCGCCGGGGTTCCCGTTGCCTCGGTTGGCCCATCGATCGTTTCGATATACGGGCGCGAGCTCAAACTCTCGCATGCTGCCGCGATCTGCATTTCGCAGTCAGGCAAGAGCCCGGATATCGTCGCCATGGCCCAATCGGCCAGGAAAAACAGCGCCCTGACCTTTGCGCTGACGAACACCCCAGACTCGCCGCTCGCTGCGGCCTCCGACCTCACTATCGCCTTGCGCTCAGGTGAGGAAAAGAGCGTTGCGGCGACGAAGACGTTCATTGCCTCGATTGTCGCGGGTCTGGCCGTCGTTGGAAACTGGTTGGAAGACAAGGCCTTGCTGGCGGCTCTGGAATCTTCGCCGCAGCTTTTCGAACAGGCCATCGCCTGTGACTGGTCGCCGCTGATGGGCGCGCTCGACAAGCACCAGTCGCTCTACGTGCTCGGGCGCGGCCCAGGCTTCGCCATCGCGTGCGAAGCAGCGCTCAAGTTCAAGGAGACCTGTGGGATCCACGCGGAGGCCTACAGCTCCGCCGAAGTCGTGCACGGTCCGGCGCGAATCGTCGAAAACCATTTTCCGGTGCTGGCGCTCGCCGCGCGTGACGCGGCCGAGAGCTCGATTGCCGAGATTGCTGAACGGCTGGCAGGGCAGGGCGCGAGGGTGTTCATTACATCGGTCAATGCCCAGAAGGCCGAGCGGCTTCCCTTCGCGGCGTCCGGCCACCCCATAACGGACGCGCTTGCCCTTGGTGTCACTTTTTATGGTTTGGTCGAAGCGTTGTCCCGCCGTCGCGGCTTCGATCCCGATCGTCCCCCGCACCTCAACAAGATCACCCAAACCGTATGACCCGTCATGATCCGACAGGCTTTCACTGCCGACTGGATATTGACGGCGAGGGCTGGGACGAGCGCTCGGTGGTGGTTGTGCGCGCCTTCACCAACTGACCTGCCCGTTCTTGCAGGCTTACGTCGCGTCGCGACGCTGCTATCGTTGCGCCGGCAGGGGGGAATCGCATGCAGATCGGTGTTCTGGGGACTGGACAGGTTGGTCAGACGCTCGGCGGCAAACTGGTCGCACTGGGGCATTCTGTCATGATGGGCGCCCGCAGCGCCGACAACGAAAAGGCTCTGGCCTTTGCGGCGAGGACCGGCGGCCAGACCGGCACATTTGCCCAGGCGGCTGAGTTCGGCGAGATCGTCATTCACGCGACCCGCGGCGACTCAGCGATAGAAGTGCTGACTGCTGCTGGGGCGGCCAACCTCGCCGGGAAGCTCTTGATCGACCTTTCGAACCCGCTGGATTTCTCGAACGGCTTCCCGCCATCGCTCTCCATCTCGAACACGGATTCGCTGGGGGAACTGATCCAGCGGACGTTTCCGGACGCACTGGTGGTCAAGACGCTGAACACTGTCACCGCCTCGGTGATGATCGACCCGGCCTCGGTTCCTGGCCCGCATACGGTGTTCGTTTCGGGCAATGACAAGGGTGCCAAGGGCCGCGCGATGGATCTGCTGCGCAGTTTCGGCTGGCAGTCGATCATCGATCTTGGCGATATCACCTCCGCCCGCGCCACCGAGCAGATGTTGCCACTATGGGTCAGGCTCTACTCGGTGCTTGGGACGGGGCAGTTCAACTTCGCCCTGATGAAGGCTTAGCCGCGCCCGATATAGGGCATGCTGGACGCCATCACGGTCATGAACTGCACATTGGCCTCAAGCGGCAGCCCCGCCATATAGAGGACAGCGTCGACAACGTGCTTCACGTCAAAAGTCGGCTCCGGCATCATCGTGCCGTTTGCCTGCAATGACCCGGTGGTCATCTTCGAGGTCATATCGGTGGCCGTGTTGCCAATATCGATCTGCCCGCAAGCGATGCTGAACGCCCTGCCATCGAGCGAGATGGCTTTGGTCAGGCCAGTGATCGCATGTTTGGTGGCAGTGTAGGCGGCAGCGCCGGGCCGCGGCACATAGGCCGAAATCGAGCCATTGTTGATGATGCGGCCGCCCTGCGGGCTCTGATCGCGCATCGCCCGGAACGCTTCTCGGGCCACATAGAACGCGCCATTGAGGTTGACGTTGACCATGTCCTGCCAGGACGTGATGTCGGTGTCCCCAAAGCTCGCCTGCGGCATGAACTTGCCGGCATTGTTGAACACCACGTCGATGCGGCCGAGCTTGGAACGTACGTCGCTGAAGTAGCGGTGCACAGCGGCGGGATCGGTGACGTCGCAGACGCCCGAGTAGCGGGCGCCGGCGAGCGTTGCGGTTTCGTTGAGTTCGGCTTCGCGCCTGCCCAGGATGGCGACACGATAGCCGGCCTTGCCAAGGCCAATCGCGGTTGCCCGCCCAATGCCGGACGTTGCGCCGCTGACAACGGCTACCTTCACTTCAGTCATCTGGTTATCTCACCCCATTTTTCGTTCATATGGGCGGCAAGATGCGGCAGAGACAAGGCAGACCATCGGCTAGGCTTCGTTTGACAGCCCAACTGCCGTAGCTATGGTCGCCCCGACCAACGACGACGAACCCATGTCCAAACCGCCAAAACCCAATCGTCCCGGCACTAACCTGCCGCAACGCGCTCCGATAGCTGACGTGCTGCAGGATGGCTTGCGACTGCACCAGGCGGGCCGTGGCGACGAGGCGGCACGGCTTTATGAGCAGGTGCTGGCGCGCGAACCTTTGCAGCCGGCAGCCAACCACCTGCTCGGGCTGGTTCGGTTGCAGCAGGGAAAGCCCGACGATGCAGTTCGCCTGATTAGCCGCGCCACCAGCGTGAATAAGAGTGACCCGCAGTACTTCGCCAATCTCGGCGCAGCCCTCAATGCGGCGGGGCGCCCGGCCGAGGCAGTCGAGGCGCTGGACCGCGCGATTGCATTGAAGCCAGCGTTTCCGGGGGCGCATTCTAATCGCGGCATGGCGTTGAAAGCGCTGGGGAGGCTGGATGACGCCGCAGCCAGCTACCGGCAGGCTGTGTCATTGGCGCCTGCGGAGCCGGGCTTTTACCTCAACCTCGCGAACGTCCTTGGCGACTTGAGTGAACTCGATGCAGCAGAGAGTGCCTATCGTGAGGCGCTGCGGCTGCGCCCGGTCTATCCGGCTGCGGTCGCCGGTCTCTCTGGGGTCCTTGACCTCCTCGGCCGACCGGAAGACGCACTGACGGTAAGCGCCGAAGCTTTGGCCAAGGCGCCGAACGAGGCCGATTTTCACTATTGGAAGGGTCGCGCGCTCTACCGGCTCGGTCGGCTCAAAGAGGCTCTGGCGGCTTCCCAGCGCGCGCTGCAACTGCGGCCAGCGTTTGGCGAAGCGCACTTCCACGCTGCCCATATGCGGCGGTGGTCGGCAACTGATCACGGGATCGCGGCGATGGAGGCGATCTACTCGAACGCCGCTGCGCCAGTTGACGATCGCGTCTATACCGGTTTTGGACTCGCCAAAGCGCTGGGCGACGCTGGGGACCACGAGCGCTCGGTGACGACATATATAGGCGTCAATGCACTGCATCGGCCGCGGCTGAATTTTTCGCTCCCGGCTGTGGAGGCGGATTTTGCCCGACTGGTCGAGATGTTCAGCGGCGCGGCGGGCAATCAAGCCAGCGATTCTGTAGAAGACTCGCCGATCTTTGTGGTCGGGCTGCCACGCTCGGGCAAGAGCACCGTGGAATCAGTGCTCGCCCGGCATGCCGACGTCTACGCCGCCGGTGAGCAGCGCCTCTTGAGCCGGTTGGTGGATCGATACGGTTCAGGCGGTCCTGAGGGTTTGCGGCAGATTGGCGTCGAATACGCCAGATTCGGCCGCGAACTGGGCGGCGGCAAGCGCATCATCGACACCATGCCGCCTAATTTCCGCCTGCTCGGCTTCATTCGCGCGGCTCTCCCCAATGCCCGGGTGATCCACTGTGTTCGCGATTCTGGCGACCATGCCGTCGCGATCTTCGAGAAATTCCTGCCACGCTCTGGCTATGAGTTCGCTTCCGATCTCACTGAGATCGTCGCGTATCATCGCGCCTATCGCAAACTGATGGCGCAGTGGCACAGCCTGTTTCCGGGCTTCATTCTTGATGTGGACGTGGCGACGCTCTCCGGACAAGCAGCAAAGCCGGTCGCGGATTTGCTAGGGTTTGCGGGGCTTCCATGGGACCCGGCGTGCCTGGCAGTGGTAGAATCCGAGCCGCAGCTCGGAAACTGGACGGCTGAAATGCGCGCTGCAAATTGGGCGGCGCACAGGGCTGAGTGGATGCTGCGGCACCCTGAGCTATGGGCGTGAGAGCCATCTTTCAGAGCTTTGCAGGGCGCAAAGGCCTGATTGGTAAGGTGTTGTTCACACGGGTTAACACTTGGTTTTCAAACCTGTGCTGAATCTGCAACAGCCACATCGCAACCACGTTGCCCGTGCCCAATTTCGGCCATTCTGCGATTGCGCCCAGTCAAGGCATGCGTAGAGTGGGTCTTGCGAATCCATGCATGGGATCGTTTGTCGGTCGCAAACGCGTCGACAACACACACAACTAAGTGTGTTCGCGTTTCGACAAACCGCCGGTAACGGCAAACCGAATGACTGACTTTGGAGGTCAATAATGAAAATCAGGAGCCTTCTTCTGGGTTCTGTGGCAGCAGCTGGTCTCTCGACCGGTGCCGCTTATGCAGCCGATCTTGGCGTTCTGACGTCGCTTGACGTCTGCGACAACCTGGGCCTTTCGGGTCTGACGATCTCGTCCGACACCAACTGCCTGCAGATCACCGGCGAAGTGAAGTACAAGTTCAGCTGGGGCGATTACAAAACCAGTGGATACGAGATTTCTCACATCCACACGCCCGACGACTTGACGACGTTCAACAACGACAACGGCGGCAACGATTGGGAATCGCGTTTTGACGCGTGGATCAAGTTCGTTGCGACCGCTTCGAGCGACTTTGGCCCGGCCAAGGCTGTCATCAAGCTGCTGGAAAAAGACAACAGCCGCGTTTCGGGCGCTAGCTATGCTTCGGGCGTCTCGTACACCTACATCACCACAACCGGCCTTTCTGGCGGCACCAGCGGCACTGTAACGTATTCGACGTCCAGCAGTTCTGCGGCTTACGCCTCTGGCGTGTCGTACGCAACCTACTCGGGTTCGGACACCGACGGTGTGGTTCTCGACGAAGCCTATGTCTCGATCGGCGATTCTACGGTCATCTCGGCCGGTAAGAAGGGCTCGATCATGAACAAGGGCGACGACGAGCCCCTGAACTGGCTCGGCCTGTTCAACTCTGAAAACGTCGACGCGGGTGTTGGTTGGACGCCGGACCTGATCGGTGATGGCGGCCATGTTATCCAGATCGAAACCGATCTTGGCAACGGCCTGTCTGCCAAGGCTGGTCTTGAAAACCTCAATGGCGGCGCCAGCGACACGACTGGTACTGCGGTTGGCGTTCTCGCCTACTCGGGTGATGGCCTCTCGGCTCACATCACGGTCGCTGCTAATGGTGTCCTCGCTGGCGAAATCCAGGATTGGGGTGTCCATGCTGGCTTCACCGGCACGTTCGACAACTTCAAGATTGTTGCAGCAGGCGCCTTTGATAGCACCGACTACTGGAACGTCTTGGCGTCGGCTTCCGCGACGTTCGACATGTTCACCATCGCCGCCTCGGTTGAGGCTGCGGACGGTACTTCCGGTGGTGGCGACGACTACTATGGTGCTGGCGCATCCATCACTGCAGCAGTTGCTGACGGCGTGACGCTGAATGTTGGCGGCCGTTGGGCTCACGACAGCTGGGGCGACAATAGCTACGAAGTCGCAGCGGCTGTTGCTGCCAGCGTAACAGAGAACCTGACCCTTACCGGTACGGTTGGTTATGTGAACACCAACGACGAGACTGGCAGCGACCTGTTCTACGGTTCGGCTAAGCTGGCTTGGGCTCCTGGTGGCGACGCCTTCACGTCGTCGGTCAAGGGCACCATCAACTCGGAAGGTGGCTACAAGATCGAGTCCGAGTTCAAGAAGACCTTCCAGTAAGGTTCTCTGCTCTCAGAAATTGGAAGGCCCGGCTTTTGCCGGGCCTTTCTCTTTTTGGGTCCCTCGCAGGGGCAGGGTCCTGAATTGAGGCCCGACTAGGCTCAACTGTGCACAACGCTAAGAAAATCGCCTGCTGACAAAGAGTTGGCGTACTTCTGCGATTCAGTACGACGCGCTATGGCTTGATAGTGCATCGGTGGTCTTGTTGGGTTGAGGACGGTATGAGCGGCATCTTCCTGCGCTGGGGCATCCCGGCTTTCATCACCGTCATCAGCACCACGGCAGCCGCGATCGCTACCAGCGCAAGCACAATTCCAAATGATCTGACCACTCGCGCCGCTGCAGCGCTGACCGCCCCGGAGCTTTCGTGGGCTCAGGTGTCGTTCGATATGCAGGATGCGGTTCTGAACGGCACGGCCACCACACAGAAAATGGTGGATGAGGCTATTGCCCGAGTTGCAGAGGTACGCGGGGTTCGCTCTGTGACTTCAAATATCGTGCTGGCCGAATTTGCAAAGCCGTATCCATTTGTCGCGACGGTCGCTGATGGTCGCATCACGCTGAGTGGTGGGGTGCCCGATGCGAGTGCGCGCGACGACATTCTCAAAATCGCCGGAAACACCGCAGCCGACAAGACGCGACCGCTCTCCGGCGCGCCCGATCGCGCGACCTGGCTGGCCGCCGTCACTTTCGCATTGAAGCAGGCCCAGGACCTCGACGAAGGAGAGGTTGCGGTAGCCGATCTGGATGTGACGCTCTCCGGTCGCGCGAAGTCACCCGAGGCATATGACGACCTGCTGCTCGTCACTGAACTAGCGCCGCCGGGGGTCAAGATGGCCTTCCACGAGATCCAGCCGGCTCTGGCATCGCCATTCGAGTGGCACGCGGTGTTTGACGGCAAGCACCTGGATCTCTCGGGCTCTGTTCCGAATTCCGATGTCGCGCGCGATCTCGCGGCGTTAGTGCCGGCAGGAATTTCCATTACAAACAGCCTGACGCCGGCGTCTGGGGCACCGGAAGAGTTTGCTGATCACGCCAAAGTGCTGCTGCAGAATCTGCTGCTATTAGAGAATGGTAGCGCGACGATCTCAGATACTAAGTTAAGTTTGGAAGGTGCGCCCGCGGACGAGATGACGGCAAAGGCTGTGCAGACGGCGCTTGCTGCTTCGGATGTTGAGCTGTCTCTCGGCGCCCCCAAAGTGGCCCAGTACGTGTTCAAGGCCAGCCGCGCTGGCGACAAGGTCAGGCTGGATGGTTTTGTGCCTGACAAGGAGACGCTGCAGCGGCTCGCTTCCCAGTCGGGTATTGATACGGGTGGCCTTCAGCTTGGCCGCGGCGAACCGGATCACTTCCAGTCCGGCGTCGATTTCGTTCTCGCTGCGGTGCAGAAGATGTCGGAAGGCGAGGCCTCAATTTCGGGCGAAGTGCTTACCGTGAAGGGCCGTGCGGCAAGTGTAGACGCCTATGCTGCTGTCGAAAGTGCTCTGGCCGCCGGAGCGCCACAAGGCCTGACCTTGGGGTCGAGTGAGGTGCGGCCACCGATAGCCAACCCGTTCACATTTGCCGTGGAGAAGACGGCAGACGGGACCTATGCCTTTGGCGGCTTCGTGCCCGACCAGTCCCTGCTCACCCGACTTCAGGCCGACGCGGCCAAGGTCGGCAAAGCCGAAGTCGCAATCGCCGACGGCAATCCGGCCGATTTCGAGAGCGTCAGTCTCAAGGCGGTAAAGCTGCTGGGCTTGGTTGATCACGGACTGATCCAGTTCGACGGCAAGCACTGGAGTTTTGATGGTGCGGTCGGTTCTGCCGCCAATGCGAAGGCTCTTCAGGCTGCGGTCGACCAGGCCGGCCTCGGCGGGCCGGACTGGACCGTCAACATAGCTCAGCCCGCCGTCCCCGCCTTGCCCGTCATTGACCCGTATGTGTGGCACGCCCAGAAGGCGTCTGACGGAACGCTGACTGTGACGGGCTTCGTGCCCGACGAGGACGTGAAGGCCCAACTGACCGCAGAGGTGAAAGACAAACTGCAGGATGGGACGAGTCTGGGGGCAGGGGCGCCCGAGAGTTTCGGAACAGCATCCATCGCTGCGGCGCGTGCTCTGGCTGGCCTCGAAAGTGGCACTGCAGATTACTCGGCAAGTGGGTGGACTCTGACTGGGACGGCTGCGACCACCGCTGATCGGCACAGTGTCGAGGGCGAGCTCCAGGCCGCAGTCGATACATCGACATGGCATATCTCCATCCAGGCAAAGGACGCCGCGCCGGTGGTGACGCCATTCGTGTGGTCCGCCACCAAATCCGCCGATGGCAGCGTTGCCCTGTCAGGCTATGTTCCAACCGAGACACTGCGTTCTGCGCTGGCGGCCCAGGCAGGGAAGGTTTCAGAAGATCGCAGCCTTGTCGGCTCTGGTGAGCCTGAGGGCTTTGCCGCCGATGTGTCGGCAGGCCTGGCGGCACTGACAAAACTCGTAAGCGGCGAGGTCCACTATGATGGCCGCGCCTGGTCGGTCTCGGGGCAACCGGGCACCGAGGCCGACGCGAAGGCTGTAAAGGACGCGATATCCGCAGCCTCGGATCGCGGGGCCAGCTGGCAGCTGGCACTTCTGGCGCCGGTGACTGCACCCGAGCCAGTAGTTGCAGCGGTTGAGCCAACTCCGGATATCGAAAAACTGCCTCCGGTTGCCCCGGTTGCTCCTCCTGCCGGAGCGCCGAAGGCCGACGAGGAAACCAAAGCCCCCGAGAGCGCCACAACGTCGGCCTCAGTTCCGGCTGAGACCGCCGCTGTCGCAACCACTCCTGTTCCAGTTGCGCCGGTCGAGCCGCCCGCAGAACCGAAGGTGGCCGCTGTCCCGCGCAACTTCGTCTTTGACGTCAAGAAATCCGCCGATGGAAAGCTGGAGTTTGTAGGGAGCGTAGCGGTGGAGGCTGATCGGTCAACGCTGGCCACCGCAGCCGGAACCAAGCCCCCGGCCGCCCTCGCTGTTGGCCCCGGTCTCCCACCAAACTTTTCTGAGAGTGCTGCGGCGGGGACACGGGCGCTGGCTATGCTCACCGACGGCGAGCTAGGGCTCGATGGGCAGACCTGGGTTCTCTCCGGACGAGCGGAAACCGATGTGGTGCGGCAGTCTGCGATCAACGAGTTGGCGAGCTTGCCGGCTGCGAAGGACTGGCAGGTTGATGTTTCCCTGCTGCCTGGGTTGGAGGTCTGCCAGAACAAGGTTGCCGCGCTCGCGGCGCGCAACGATATCCGGTTTGAGTCCGGGGGCGCAAAGCTGCTGAAGGAATCGCTGACGGCGCTTGATGAACTCGCGAACGATCTCGCTGCCTGCAAGGAAGCGACGGTTAATGTCGAGGGCCATACGGACGCCGACGGCGATGCCGACGCCAATCTGGCATTGTCGGTGGCGCGCGCCGAGGCCGTCGTCGACGCATTGATCGTAAGGGGGGTCGCCCCCGAGCGGCTCTATGCCGTCGGCTATGGTGAGAGCTTACCGATCGCTAGCAACGAAACACGCGCCGGCAAGCAGGCCAACCGCCGCATCGCTTTCAGCATTACGGACCACTGACTTTACCGATGTTCATTAGCTCGCTGATTTACCTGCTTGAAATCTACTGGCCGTTTGCGCTGGCAGCCTTGCTCGCCGGCCTTGCCACCGGCTGGTGGTCTTTGCCCGCAAAGAAGGACTAGGCGCGATATGTTCAACGCCGCTCACATCCTTGAGACTGCGCTCATAATGCTGGTGGCATTTCTGATCGGTGCGGCCGCGGGTACGCTGATCAGGTTGGGAGTGAGGACGCTCAGGCCGAAGCCAGTTGCCACGGTATCGCCTGCACTGGTTGCACCAATCGCGGCGGCGGGACCGGCGCTGGTGACCGCTCCGGTGGTCGATCCGATCAACGCCCCTGCGGTGCCGGTGGCATCCAAGGAGGTGCCCGTTCCCGATTTTGCCGAAACGATGATTGCGCTCGCCAACGCGCCGCTCCCAGAAATACGGCAGATGCCGACCATTGCGCCACTGCCTCCGGTGGAAGGGGCAGCGCCAACGGCAGTGGCTAAAGCCCAAATCGAACCGGCGCGGACGGCAGGTGAAACGACGTCTGGCCGGCATATCGCGTCACCGCTTGACGTGGCGCAGCCCAGAACGCTGGTGACCTCGGAGACGACCCAATCCGCTGACATCCTGCCGTTTCCGATTGAGGCGACGGCCTCACCGAGCCTCACCGACGTGGCGGCAGAGCTTGAGTCCCTGCTCACGCAGGCGGTTGCGGCAGATGCTGAGGCCCCCAAATCCAGCAACTCTCCGTCTGAAGAGACTGAGGTTGTTGCGCCCGTTGTCGCGGTGGACAGATCCGGTTCGGCGGGTATCGAGCTGGAAGAAGCCCCACCAGTACCAGCTGCACCCCCTGTGGTGCTCACCGTTGCCGAAGAGGCGCCCGCAGAACAGAGCGACTTGGTAGTTGCAGAAGTCTCAGAGACGACAGCGGAGCCCGATGTTGTGGCGTCGGCAGAAGTGAGTCCTGAGGGGGTGGTGCCAGTCGATTTGGCCGTTGCCGAGCAGGTCGTTGTTCCGGATGCGCAGCCGCCGGCGACCGCATCGGACGAGGTCGTCGAAGTGGTTCAGGCCGGGCCTGCCGAGGTTGCGGTCGAGGCACCGGCCGAAAGTCAGATCAAGGTCCCGGTCGACAGCCCCGTCGAGGCAAATAGCCACCCCTCCGAAACGCCAGTGCCGATGCCGGCGAAGCGCTCGCCCGAAGAGGATGAGGCGGCGGCCATGCGCGCTATCGAGGGAAACTGGTCGCCACGGCAGAAGGGAAGTAAGCCTAGGCGTGCTGCGCCGGTGCCCGATGGCATCGCCGAGGCAGGAGATGCAGTAAAGGCGTCTGGCGCGGCAGTTGCCGCCGCAGCCGAGGCGGCCAACGCAGTCGTGGAGGCCATTCCCGACCCCAATAAGCCGGAGGGTATTCCCGCCCCACGCAATGGGCAGCGGGACGAGTTGACGAACGTCATCGGCATTCTTCCGATCATCGAGACCGCTCTGAATACGCTCGGCATTTATCACTTTGATCAGGTTGCAGATCTGAACGACAAGCAGATGGCATGGGTCGAGACGCATCTGGGCATCGACGGCCGCATCAGCCGCGAGCACTGGCGTGAGCAGGCCGTCGAGCTGGCGGCGCTGACCAACGCAAAGGTCGCGGCAGACACCTGATCAGGCGGCTGCCCTGCCGCGGCGCTTGACGATCGAGCGGATGAACTCAGCGATCGGCTCGACATCTTCTGGGGTGGCGAGGAGGGCAGGGGATCCCTGGCCTTCGATCACGTAGCCCTGGACGTCCCGGCGGCGGCGGAGCATTTCCTCGAAGGTTTCGCGCCGCAGCTGATCGGTCAACTGGGTGCGCATCAGCAGCAACGGCGCATGGGCTAGGGCCTCGTAAAGCGGCCACTGCGGCACGAGGATGTCGTCATGCTCGAAGGCCTCGAGCGGCTTGAGGATCTGCGGGTCGTAGAGCGCCCGGACCTTGCCGCGCTTGTCGAGAAAGTGCGTACGGCCTGCCAACGCATCGAGGGCATCGTCGGTGAGGCCGGGATGATCGGGCGCCAGCATGCGGCGGAACATCGAGCGAAATCCGATCTCGCTGCGGTGCCCTTCGAGATCATGCAGGTTGTTGCGGAGCCGGACGAGGCCGCGGGGATCGGAGACAGGTCCTGCATCGATCAGCACCGTGCCAGCCACCAGTACAGGTCGCTCGGCGGCGAGCGCCATGACGACCTGTCCGCCGTGGCCTTGGCCGACGAATAGTCCCGCTTCTACCCCGAGGGCGGCCATCAGCTGGATCACGTCCATCGCGTCGATCGTGGAAACGTAACGTGATTTGTCGCTGCGGTCCGATGAGCGGCCGCGGCCTTTGAGGTCGATGAGGATGACCGGCCAGTCCTCGCCGAAGCTGCGGCGGAACTGGGTGGCGAAATCGGCGAAATCCGACATGTTGCGCTGAAAGCCGGCGAGGCAAATCAGCGGCGTGCGGCCGATGACCAGTTGCCCCGAGACGTGGACGGCCATCTGCTCGTTGGCTGGGCCGACGATATAGCGGGTGACCGGCAGGTGCGCGAAGGCGCGGAGGTCGGCGGGGACGGGGCGGGGGCCAAACAGCATGGGCAAAGACCTAGCACAGGCAGGGCGGAGGGCAAGATCGGGCCGGGCGAACTACCCCGGAATCCGCCGCAGCGCCTGCTCCATGTCGAGGTCGTTCTGGCCGAGCCGGGCGCGATAGACCAGATAATTGCCGAGCACGCGCTGCACGTATTTGCGCGTCTCCTGCACCGGGATCAGCTCGACCCAGACGACCGGGTCGATGGTCTCTGAGCGCGGATCGCCGAAGGTGCCGATCCACTTGTTGGCATTCCCACCCCCGGCATTGTAGGCGGCGGCTGCGAGCAGAAGCGAGCCATCGAACCGTTCGAGCTGTGCCTTGAGGTAGGTCGAACCGAGCAGCGCATTGTAGGCGGGGTCGGTGGTGAGGCGGTTGGCGGAGTATGCGACGCCGATCTTGCCGGCCGTCTCCTTGGCGGTCGCCGGCATCAGTTGCATCAGGCCGCGGGCGCCGGACGACGACACCGCGTCGACCTGGAAGCGGCTCTCCTGGCGGGCAATGGCGTAGACCACGGCGTGGTCGATGCTGGCGAGTTGGGTAGACGGCAGCCCGTCCTTGGGGAAGTTGAACAGATCGAGCGGGAAGCCGCGCTGCTCGGCGGTATCGGCGATTGTGATCGCGAGATGGTGGGCGTCGAGCGATTGTGCCAGCCGCGCCGCAAGCAGCAGTTCGCCGCCGGTCCTGAAACCGAAGGCGAAGCTGCGGAGCAAGGGCACCGCCATTTCCTTGTGGCCATTGTCGGCGAGGAGGCGGACGGCGCGCACCAGTTCACGCGACTCGAAACCAGGTTCGGCGCTCTTGGCGTCGGGCAGGGGGCGGAGGGCGACGTTCTTTTCGCCCAGCGCCGAACGCGCCAGCTGGCCGTAATAGATTGTACCGTACTTTGCCGCTGCGATGTAAGCAGCCTTGGCGCCTGCCGTGTCGCCAGCGGCGGCGAGCGCGCGGCCAAGCCAGAAATTGGCCTGCGTCACGGAATCGGGAAGCGTCGATAGCTTCGTCATGGCCTCGAAATGTGGGATCGCCAGCTTGGCGTCATGGAGGAAACTCAGCGCTATCCAGCCGGCATGGAAATGCGCCTCGACCTGGCGGCCTTCCGGTCCGCCGCGATAGCCATCGGCGGCGTGATAGGCGCGCTTGACCTCGCCGAGCGCCAGCAACTGGCGGACGAGGCCGCGCCGTTCGTACCAGACATCTTCACTATCGGGCACATCACCCTTGATCTTGCCCAGCCAGGCGATGGCATCGTCCCAGAGTTCGAACTGCCGGGCGCGCTGGGCGCGTGAGAACAGGTAGACCGGGTTCGATTGCATCGACGGATCGACCTTGTCGAGCAGCTTCTTGGCGTCTTTGCCGTTACGGGACACCGCATTGCGCGCCACAGCGAGCGATTGCTGCGCCGGCGACAGGTATTTCATCAGCCGGTTGACCGCTGAGGCGCGGTCGTTCATCATCAGATGCATGGCGCGGGCCCAGTGGGCATCGCGGTTAAGCAGAGTGCCGAGCTTGTCCAGCACCTCGGCCTCGGTCTTGGGATCGAGGAAATTATCGACCCAGATGCTGCGGGCGAGGCGCGCGGCACGGTCGGTCTGGCCGCCAGCGGCATAGGCGCTGGCGAGCGCAATCCGCGCGTCGATGGTATTGGGAACGGCACCGCCGAGGAACTTGATGACGTCGCTGCCGGCGGCGTTTTCCTTCACCAGCGCCTGTTCGAGGCGGGTCTTGAACACCGATCCGGAGGCGTAGCTGGGCGCGTCGGCCATGAAGCGTTCGATGGAGGCCGAGGGGACTTCGCCATTGCCGAAATAAATCGCGGCCCATTGCAGGGCGCGGCGTTCGGTGGGGTCAGGGAGGGCGCGGGCCTGCTCATAGGCGGCCGCAGCGTCGCCGTCAGCGAGCACCTTCAGCGCAGCCTGAAACCCATTGGACGCAGCATCGCTTGATGCGGGCGTCGTCTTGTCGATCGAGCCGGTGATCAGGGCGTCTATGCCGTCGTTCGCGCGCACCGCCTCGTCTGCCGGAAAGGGGGCAGCGACGATCAGTATGGCGACGAAAACGCCAGCTAGGAGGCCAAAGGGCCTCTTCGCAAAGAACATGGTAACCGTCCTGTTGGTCCTCAGTACAAATCCAACAAGGTGCCCCCACCCTTGCAGCCTAAGATTGCTCCCTTGTCGTGAACAATTGGTTAGCCACTCGGTCCTTGTGGGTGTGCGGCGCGAGATCGCTCGATAGCTCGCTTGTCGCGCCGCACGAGGCCAACTATGGTGCGCGACTGTGGCTAGGGCATGAACCCGATATGGCCGCAATCTGGCCATTTCGGCCCACCAAACCAGAACCAAGTCCGCCATACGGACGCCAAACCGAGGAATTTGCCTGAAATGTTGAGAGGTTCGATTACAGCGCTCCTGACGCCGTTCGCCAACGGAGCGCTGGACGAGAAAGCCTTTTCGCATTTTGTTGATTGGCAAATCACCGAAGGGAGCCATGGCCTCGTGCCGGTGGGAACGACGGGCGAAAGCCCGACCGTCACCCACGAAGAGCACCGCCGCGTCATCGAGATCTGCGTCGAAGTGACGAACAAGCGCGTGCCGGTTGTGGCTGGTGCCGGCGCCAATTCCACCGCCGAGGCGGTGTCGCTGGCGCGCTTTGCCGAGGAAGTCGGCGCTGATGCCGTGCTCTCCGTCGTGCCCTACTACAACAAGCCGACCCAGGAAGGGCTGTTCCAGCACTTTTCGGCGGTGGCCAATTCGACGGCTTTGCCGATCCTGCTCTATTCGGTGCCGGGCCGGACGGTTGTCGACCTGACCATCGACACAATTGCGCGATTGCGCGATGCGCATTCCAACATCATCGGCGTCAAGGACGCGACCGCGAGCATGGAGCGGGCGAGCCTGCAGCGCGCCAAGCTCGGGGCCGATTTCATCCTGCTCTCGGGCGAGGATATGACGGCGCTGGGGTTTAACGCCCATGGCGGTTCGGGCTGCATCTCGGTGACGTCGAACGTTGCGCCGCGGCTGTCGTCGCTGTTCCAGAATGCCTGCCAGCAGGGCAACTACGCCGAGGCGCTGGCGCTGCAGGACAAGTTGGTGCACCTGCACAAGAACCTGTTCCTCGAGAACAACCCGGGCGGCGTCAAATACGCAGCGTCGAAGCTTGGCCTCTGCCGCAACGAGTTCCGCCTGCCGCTCACGCCGATCTCGAAGGCCAACGAACAGGCCATCGATTTCGCCTTGTCGCATGCGGGGCTGCTGCCTAACTAAGGGTGGGCGCTCGATAAAGGCGGAAACGGCTTTGCGTTGCGGGCGCCCGACCAGTAAGAAGGCAAGATGGCAACCAAGCCCAACAAACCCGCAATGATCGTCACGGGCCCGATCGCCGAGAACCGGCGGGCCCGGTACGACTACGAGATCATCGACACGCTCGAGGCCGGCATCATGCTGACCGGCACCGAAGTGAAGTCATTGCGCGTGGGCAAGGCGCAGATCACCGAGGCCTATGCCTCGCCCGAGCGTGGCGAGCTGTGGTTGATCAACGCCCATATCCCCGAATATCTGCAGGCCAACCGCTTCAACCATGAGGAAAAGCGGCCGCGCAAGCTCCTCGTCAAGAAGAAGGAACTGGCACGGCTGAGCCAGGATGTGGAGCGCGCGGGCAATACCATCGTGCCGTTGAAACTCTACTTTAACGAGCAGGGCAGAGCCAAATTGCTGATCGGCGTCGGCAAGGGTAAGAAGAGCTTCGACAAGCGCGAGACTGAAAAGAACCGCGACTGGAACCGCGAGAAGAGCCGCTTGCTCAAGCACGGCTGACCCCTCGCGCCTGGAGCCGAGGCAGATGGACGAAGTCGGAACCGACGGACGACTGCGCCATGTTGTGCCCATGCACAACGCCCTGAGGGTGTTCCTGATTGTCTGCGGGCTCATCGTTCTGGTGCTGACACTCGGCGAACTCGGGCGGGGACTGTGGCCGCCGAGCTTCGTGAGCCTGTTTTTCCTGATCATCGTGGTTGGCGCGTTTTCGGTCGGCGTGCCGATGATCGCCGCAGGCCTCCTCGCCCCGGCGGCCACCTGGACGGTCGCGAAGGGTCGGATCGACATTGAACTGCGCACCCCGTTCAGCGCACGCACGGTGTCTATCACTCCGGGTGCGGTAGCAGATTTCGAGCTGCGCGAGATCGAGTGGGACAGCTCCGGCCCAACCTGGGGCGTGGTGCTGAAGACGGTGGACGGCAAGCGCTATCACACGCGCGACTTCGGCTCCAAGGCCACCGCTGAGGCGTTTCGGGACAGGATCCGCTTGGTGCTTGAGGGGTAGGGCGTGCAGATGCGCCCGGCTGGCTCACGCCATCGGGGTTCGTGGGGGTAGACGGATCCGGCGTGGCGATTGCCGACGCGGGTAGTCCGCAGTTTTGTATGGCCGTCGCCACGCCGGATCATCGGGGTCTGAGTTAGGCCTCCGGCATCGGGGAGCGTACTGGCCGGTGCGCCTCGCGACTTGTTACCAAGACGGAGCCTGACTGGTCGGTCGGTTGCCAATACCATCGGCCCGCCAGGGAACGACTCCCCTGGCTCCCGATACCCCCACCGTTCGTTCGTCGCGACCGCGTCCGTGTAGGGGACGGGATGAGAATAGCTCAGGTTGGCGAAGCGGGGATAAGTTCAGGAATTCGATTGAGTTTCAATGCACTAAGGCCACGTTCCTAGCCATTCGAGCATAACTCTCATGGCTTTTCTTGCTCAAATGGAAGTGCCCGTGAGGGTGGAGGGGACCGAGCGGCCGCTGCTGGACGACGGGTAGCGATAACTGATCCAAATGCAATTAGGACCGATTTGCAGAAATGGAGGCAGGGCGGTCTGGTCGCTGGGGGCGGCAGGCGGGCGAAGGTGGAGGCGGCTGGTGTCCTAGGTGGTGCGAAGTCACTGACAGTGCACACATACTCGGTGTCATCCCCGCGCGGGCAGGGACTCAACTCTCCGTCTGAGCAGGCTGATATGTGGGTCCCAGCCGACGCTGGGATGACGTTCGATGGGAGTTCGGCACCATGCGGACGCCCCGGTCTGCCTCTGTCCGTGTCTTGGTCTCCCTCCCCGGTAGGGGGAGGGGACAGGGGTGGGGGTCAGCACGCTCCAGATCGTCGGTCGAGCACCGGCGCGTTCACCACCAGGGCAAGTGCGTGTTGACCCCACCCAAGTGCGTGTTGACCCCCACCCTCCCCCTCAGAATGGGGAGGGAGCTAGAGGGATACGAGTGGCTTGCGCCCCTTACTTCAAGTTTTCGCTGAAGAACTTGGCGAACGATCCTTCGACCAGCGCGGTGACGGCGGGCTGGTCGCTGTAGAAGCCGTAGCCGTGGTCGGCGTCGGGGACGGTGACGAGTTCGGCGGCGGGATAGGCCTTGAGCAGCATGTCAACTTCCGGCTGCTTGATCACCGTATCCTTGTCACCATGCACCACCAGCATCGGGCCCTTGTAGACGGCGATCGTCTCGTCGGGATGCGAGGCGAGCAACTCGTCGAACCAGCGTTTGCCGAGTTGCTGCTTCTGCCCATAAATCGTCGTGTAATCAGCATAGCCCTTGTCGGTCGAGGCTTCGGCATAGAGCCGTTCGAACTCGGCTTCCGAGCCCGCAAAGAACAGCGCAAGCGTCTTGCCCGGGTCGGACGAGGGCGCCAGCAGCCCGATGGCCTTATACGGGTTGTCCGCCGTCGCCGCGATGGTGAGCGCGATGCGGCCGCCCATCGAGTAGCCGAGGATGCCAAGGCGCTTGGGATCAGCCGGGAAGTTCGCCAGCATATAGGCGAGGCTGGCGTTCGAATCCGAGATCATGTTGCTGAGGTAGCCCTCGGTGAAGGGCTCCTTGCTGTCGCCGGTGCCCGGGAAATCCATGCGGATGGTGATGATGCCGGCATCCGCCAGGGCCTTGGCGAGCTTGGTGAAACCGCCGCCTTCCTGCCGTCCGCCGCCATGGCCGTGGTTCATCACCACAGCAGGGAACGGGCCGGCGCCATCGGGCACGACCACTGTCGCCGGAACAGCGCGCGCGCCGTTCATGACCGTCACTTCGGTGACTGTCTCGGCCAGAGCCAGCGACGCCCCCGCCAGCGAAAACGCCAGGGTGGCCAGCATCGTCATCCCAGTCTTCATCACGCGCATCAGTGCTTTCCTTTTGAATGGTCTCGTCAATATCGGTGACAAGGTTGTCATCCCGGGTTTGCGGGTGTCAACGGGGATGATGGGAGGGGGAGGGTGCGATGACCCGCATTGACGCCGAATTCGAAAGCGTCAGAACTGGTAATTTAGCCAATGGCTGCCACAGGGATTGTGAAGCTGACGTCAGGTTACATCATTTGCAGGGCATTAGCTTGATAGGAAATCGATCACGATACTGTATAGAAAGGCTGCAGACCGGTATCAGTGCTTTGGAGAGCTTTCAATGATCGTTGCCTCGCTACGCCATAACTTGGCAAGGCTCTTGCGCTTTCATGGTCGAGATTCATCACGGCTGTTCTGGCCATATGCGCTCCTGGTGAGCGCCACTCTGCTCGTTGCCGTGCAAGTGACCATGCAATCCAGCTTCCAGCGCAGTTTGACAGCAGTAGATTTCGCAACAGTAGATTTCGGCGAATTCGTACGGGCCATCTTCTTGAGCATGATCCCACTTTACCTAGCAGCGGTTTCTGCCGCTGCTGTGCTCCTCAGCGCAGCGATCGTAAGGAGGTTGCGCGACGGAGGAAAGCACCTCGCTTGGGGTGCATTACCACTGGTCCCAGCTATCGCTACGCCGCTACTGTATAATGAGACACTAAGTACCGATGAAGTGGTGACTGGTTGGTTCTTCGCCACCTTTTTTGCAAACCTGCTGACCATAGGGTTTCTGATCACCCTTGTAGTCAAACTCAACGCGCCAACGGCACGGTCGAGCGTGTGAGAGACTGCAACCGTATCATGGCACGCCACCTCCTTTGGGAAAGTCCGTATTGGACCAGAAGGGAGGCACGTCACCTCAATGGCCTACCTCGCTCCGGAAGGGCGTGGGTGGTCTTCTCGCGAGCAATGGGAACGAAGCCCTGCGCTTCCCAGAACGCCGCGCCTTGGGGTGTATCTGTGTAGAGAGCGATCGGACGGCCCAAGGGCAGGGCGGTTGGAAGCAGATGATCAACGATGGCTTTGCCCACCCCTTGGCGGCGGAACTGCGGGCGGACGTAGAACCGCCGCATCCGGAGCCATGCGGGATCGATGAAGTCCTCGGTGATGCCGCCGACTGCGGCCAGTTCATCGCCCGCATAGGCGCAAACGAGGATTTCACCGGGACGATCAAATCGCACCTTCTGGTCCTGCCACTGCTGCCACAAATCTTCGATATGCCGGAAGCCTTCCGAGCGTGCCTCCGCCCGAAGCGTGTCCATCTGTGCTGGCAATGTGACAAGACGTTCGATGCGCATGGACAGAGAGTTAGGAGGCGGATGCGCTGCCGGTCAAGGCTGGGACACCAGGAGGTTGCTCAACTATTTGCTCCACCGCCTCCGCCATCCGCCCCTCCGCATGATTGAACATCGCCGCAGTCAGCGCCTTTGCTCGTGTTCTCGCGTAGCAGGGCAAACTGCCGATCAGCACCCACGAGATCGCGGCAAGGGCTTTGTAGCCTGACCAGATCAAAGCAAGTGGATCGAGTGCGAGCCCTCGACGGTTTGCGCTGCGATAGCGGCGAAATCCCAGTCGATGCCGAGGCCGGGCTTGCTTGAGGGGACGGCGCGGCCGTCGATGATCTTCATTTTCTCGCCGGTGAGGTCATCGAGCTGAGGGATATATTCGACCCACCGCGCATTGGGGATCGCCGCGCAGAGACCGACGTGGAGTTCCATCAGGAAGTGCGGGCAGACCGCGATGTTGAAGCTCTCGGCCATATGCGCGACCTTCAGCCAGGGGGTTACGCCGCCGATCCGGCCGACATCGACCTGGACGATCGAACAGGCGTGCCGCTCGAGATACTCCCGGAAATGCATCGCGCTGTAGAGGCTTTCCCCCACTGCAATCGGGATCGAGGTGCTGGAGACAAGGCGTGTGTGCCCGGAAATGTCCTCGGCGGTCAGCGGCTCTTCGAACCAGCCGATGTCGAGCGCCTCATAGGCGCGTGCCCGCCGGATGGCCTCATCGACGTTGAAGCGCTGGTTGGCATCGGTGAAGATCTCAAAGCCCGGACCGACAGCCTCACGCACCGCCGCGATCCGCCTGACGTCTTCGTGAAGCGGCCTGCCAACCTTCAGCTTGCAGCCGCCGAACCCATCGGCCTTTGCCCGCAGCGCATCCTCGACGAGGGCGCTCTCAGACAGATGCAGCCAGCCGCCCTCGGTGGTGTAAAGCGGGATCGAGGCCTGCGCCCCGCCGGCGAGCAGATGCAGCGGCAGGCCGAGCTTGCGGGCTTTGAGGTCCCACAAGGCCGTATCGATGGCGGCAAGCGCGATCGAGGTAATCGCCCCGGTGGTGGTTGCATGGGTCAGGAACAGCAGGTCGCGCCAGATCCGCTCGATCTCCATCGCCTCGCGTCCAATCAGCGCCGGCACCAGGGTGCGCTTGAGCAGTTCCATCACCGAGGGGCCGCCGGTGCCGATAGTGTAGCTGTAGCCGGTGCCAATGGCGCCATCACTGTCAGTGATCCTGACGATCGGCGTTTCCTGGCTGACGAAGGACTGGATCGCGTCCACCCGTTTGACCTTGGGCACGAGGTCAACCATCAGGATTTCAACCCGCTCGATCCTGCTCATCTGACGTGCCCCTCGCTTTCAGCCTCAATTCGCCTCCAGCATTAGCCACAGCCCGGACGCGCGCGGAAGCTGTCCCAAAGCAGCATTGATCCATGGCCGATGAACGGTCTACCCGTGGGGGAACGCCGTCTTGGGCCGTCAGGGCGAGGCACGATTTTGGGGGGATGACGATGAAGCGCTTTGGATCGGTGATCGGGCTGCAGCCCGAGGCGGTTACCGAATACCGGCGGGTGCACGCTGCGGTCTGGCCTGACGTGCTGGCGCAGATTTCCCGCTCCAACATCCGCAACTACTCGATCTTCCTCAAGGAGCCCGAGAACCTGCTGTTCGCCTATTTCGAGTACCACGGCACCGATTTCGCCGCTGACATGGCGGCGATGTCGGCCGATACCAGGACGCAGGAGTGGTGGGCCGTCTGCAACCCGATGCAGGCGCCGCTTGCGACCCGCAAGCCCGGCGAATGGTGGGCCGATATGACCGAGGTTTTCCACATCGACTGACAGCCGTCGGTCGGCTGGACGCATCAGACGGCGAAGGTGCGGTGCGTCGAGGCCCGGAAATGGGCCTCTAGGTTGGCCACCGCCCCGGCAATATCGCGCTGCTCGAGGCTGTCGATGATCCGCATGTGCTCACCGACGGTGCTGATGAGCTGACCGCGGAACACCGAGCGTTGGTGGACGCGCCGGGCCATACTCAGATTGTCCTGCAGCCGCGCGTGGGTAGCGAGGATAGCCTGGTTGTCGAGCAGGGAGACGATATCGCGATGCAGCTTGCGATCGAGCGTCAGGATGCGGCTCTGGGCTGGTTCAAACGGTGTGTCGCCAGCCAGTTCCGCCATGCACTCTTCGTGTCCCGCTCGCATGCTGGCAAGCCAGTCCGCACTGACCTGGTCGCCGAAAGTGGTGAGGGCATGCATTTCGATCATGCTGCGGAACTGGAAGTTCTCACGGATGAAGGCCACTTCCGGATAGACGATCCGGATCCCTGTCCGCGGCTTTATCTCGACGAGCCCGAACTCTTCGAGCAGCACCAGCGTCTCCCGCAGCGGTGAGAGCGAGAGCCCGAGGAGATCGCAGAGCTCATTCTGGGTAACGATCATACCAGCCTTGATCGTCCCAGCCTGCAGGGCCTCGCGGAAGAGGCGGTAGCCTTCGTTGTCTTGCCGGTTCTCGGCCATTTTTCACCAGTGAAGTAGCGGGTTTCCCAGGGAGCCCTATCACAAGGATTTTCGGTTTGGAAACTGCTTCGTTGCTCGTTTTCGCGTCATCCCCAAGGCTGGTGCTCGGGTCATCTAGCCAAAGGTATACATCAAGGAAGCCGTAAACGACACCACCAAAGCTTGACCTGATACATTCAAACGCGCCATTGATATCTCACGGCGCGCCGTCGAGGGGATATCTATGAAGGTCACGGGGTCCACCAATTGGCTGGTCGAGATAGTTGATGGCCTTCTCAGCGTCAGCAGCGAGCCTGGTCCCGATTGGGACGAACGGCACCGCGCGGCGCTGAAGAAGGTCGCATCGACTGAGCGAGTCAGCTGAGGAACCGCGGTATGGCGAGCGTGGAACTCAGAGACGTCACCAAGTCGTTCGGTTCGGTCAAGGTGATCGAACGGATCGATCTCACCATCGAAAAGGGCGAGTTCGTCTGCTTTGTCGGGCCCTCGGGATCAGGCAAGTCGACACTGCTGCGCATGATTGCCGGGCTGGAGACGGTCAGCGGGGGCGACATACTGATCGATGGCAAGGATGTCACCTTCGCCGAGCCCTCCGACCGCGGCATCGCCATGGTGTTCCAGTCCTATGCGCTCTACCCGCATATGAATGTCTACGACAACATCGCCTTCAACCTGCGGCTCTCGAAATTCAGCAAGTCCGAGATCGCCGCCCGCGTGAAGGAAGCCGCCCGCATCCTGCGGCTTGATGAGCTGCTGCAGCGCTCGCCGGCGCAGCTCTCAGGCGGGCAGCGCCAGCGTGTTGCCATCGGCCGCGCCATTGTCCGGCACCCCAAGGTATTCCTCTTCGACGAGCCGCTCTCCAACCTCGATGCGGCGCTGCGCGTGCAGATGCGGCTCGAGATCGAGCGGCTGCACCGTGAACTCGGCACCACGATGATCTACGTCACGCACGACCAGGTCGAGGCGATGACGCTCGCCGATCGCATCGTCGCCCTTGATGCCGGCGTCATCCAGCAGGTCGGCCCGCCGCTTGAGCTCTATGCGCGGCCGGCCAATCGTTTTGTGGCCGGGTTCATCGGCTCGCCAAAGATGAACTTCCTGCCCGGCCGGGTGCAATACTCGACCGGCACCGAGGCCAGCATCAAGGTCGATGGCAGCGCGGCCGGTCTGGTTATTCCCAGCGCCACGCTCAAGGTCGGCGACCCGGTCACCATCGGGGTGCGGCCGGAAGCCATGGAAATCGTGCCATCCGGCGCGCCTGCGCCCGCCGGGCTCGAACTGCTCAAAGCGCGTGTCGAGTCGGTGGAACGGCTGGGCAACATCACTTTCGCCTATCTCGATGCAGGCACACCTGAACTCATCACCGTGCAGGTGATCGGGCACTCGCCGCTCGCGGGCGGCCAGGAGGTTCAGGTCGGGCTGCGCACCAGCCAGATGCACGTCTTTGACGCCGGGGGTACCGCCATCGCGGTTGCTGCCGGCTGACAAAACGTCCGGCGGGGAGCCGGACCACAACAGGAGGAACGTCTATGCCATTTCTGAAAACCAGCCTGGTGGCGCTGGCCGGGGCGATGACCCTCGGTGTGCTCGCCCACGGCGCGCTGGCGGCTGACCCGGTAACGCTGAACGTCTGGTCGGACCCCGTGCGTCTGACGATGTTCGATCTCTACGACAAGACCCACGACAACGTGAAGCTCAATGTCACAACGATCGATCCGGCGGGTCTCGTGGCCAAGATCCAGCTCGGCATGCAGTCGAAGTCGGAAGTGCCCGACGTCATCTTCATGAACGATATCGGCTACGCTGCGCAGCTGTCGACGCGGCGGTCGAACTACCTGTTGGACCTCACCGGCAAGGTGCCGCACGCGACGCTCGACGAGTTCTACCCCAACGCCAATTCGCCCTGCTACATCAACGGCAAGCTGATGTGCATGCGCAACGACATCGCGCATGACGTGGTGTGGTACGACAAGCCGCTGATGGAAAGCCTCGGCGCCAAGGTTCCGACCACCTGGGAAGAGTACCAGGCGCTGGGCGACGAACTGGTTGACAAGGGCTACTCGCTGGGCTCGCCGATGGTGCCGTTCGAAGCGTTTCTCGTCTCCGATGGCTGCGACATGGTGATGCCAGTCGAGGGCAAGGACGATACCGTCAAGATCGACTTGACCACCGACAAGTGCCTGAAGCCCGCCCGGATGATCGACCACATGATCGCCGCCGGCAGCCTTTCCAAGGTCGGCCCGTTCGATCCGGCCGTCGTCGACCTCGTGAAGACCGGCAAGGTGCCGCTGATGATCGGCCCGACCTGGTTCGGCGAATACGTCATCAAGGCGACCTATGAAATGGCCCCCGGCAAGCTCGCCGTGGCCCTGCCGCTGAAGTGGGACGACCAGACGCAGCCGCTCACCTGGAGCTGGGGCGGTGGCGTCTATGGCGGCTGGAAGGACACTGCCCATCCGGCGGAAGTCGCCGACCTGATCACCTGGATGTCGAGCGACGTCACCAACCAGACCACCGCCGTGACCTTGCCGGCCCATAAGCCGTCGGCGATCGCCTGGGGCGCGCGTCTCAAGAGCGACCCGTTCTATGCGTCGCCGGACGCGTTCGACGTGCAGGTCGCCGCAGCCGCATTCAGCCACCCGGGCTATGTCTCGCTGCGCTTCTCGGTTGAGGACGCGATCGTCAAAATCGTCTCGGCAAACATTGCCAAGGGCGTAACAGTCGAAGCCTCGCTGCCAGCGCTGCAAACCGAACTGGTCAATCTCGCCAAGCTCAACGGCTATACCGTCGAGTAACGCGAACCTCCCCCGGCTGGGCGTGTCCCAACGCGCCCGGCCGGCCCTTCTTTGTTTCATCTGCCTTGTGGACCGAGATGAGCGCCATCGCCGACCCAGCATCGCCGACCGCACTCCTTGACCGGGCTCGCGCCGCCAAGCGCAAGGGCCAGCGCGACACGCGGATGGCCTATCTGCTGCTGCTGCCATACCTGGTGCTGCTGATCATGTTCGGCGTGTTCCCGGTCGCTTACGCCTTCGGCTTGAGCTTCGTCGACACCATCGAAAACGCCTTCTACGGGCTCGCGAACTACGAGTTCGTGTTCAACGATTTCCGTGTGCCCACTGCTGCCGTCAACGTCATCTGGTTTGTCGTCATCTGGGTGGCGATGACGATGATCGGCGTAGCAACGCTGTCGCTGATGCTCGATAGCGTCGGCCGCCGCACCGCGACGACGCTGCGCACCATCTATTTCCTCCCCGGCGCCGTGACCTCTTCGGCGGTGGTCGTGCTCTGGCTCTTCCTGCTCGATCCGGGCGTCAGCCCTTTCCAGGGCCTGCTGCATGCGGCGGGGTGGACCTACAGCATCGACGTGATCTCAGGCATCGGCCTTGCTGGCGTGTTCGCGCTTATGGCGTTCTTTTCCGGCTCAGGCGGCTGGATCGTGGTGTTTGGCGGCGCGCTATCGAGCCTCCCCACCGAAGTGCTGGAAGCGGCACGTATCGATGGCGCCAACCGATTCCAGCTCGCCACCCGCATCAAGCTGCCGATGATATGGCGCTCGCTGGTACTGATGGGCATCCTCAGCTTCGCCGCCGGGCTGCAGCTGTTCGTCGAACCGCAACTGATGCAACTGGCCGGCCCGCAATCGGCGCAGAACGACTGGTCGCTCAACCAGATGGCGTTCCAGTACGCTTTTCGGATGGGCGATTTCGGCGCCTCAGCGGCGCTCAGCACGATGCTGGTCGGTACCTCGATCGTTATCGCGCTGGTGATCGTCTTCGCTACCCGCTTCTACAAGCTTGATTGAGGGGACCATGGCCGACGTACGCACTGCGCCATTTCGATTTAGTCTCGGTCGCTTCGTCGTTTTCGCGTTCCTCGCGTTCGCGGTGTGCTTTTACGGCATCCCGCTGCTCTGGCTGCTGATCGCCGGCACGCGCTCGCAATCGTCCCTGTTCGCCGACCCGCCTTTTGCGCTCGGCAACTGGGACTCGTTCCTCGCAACCTGGAACAATCTCACCACCTACAACAACTTCCAGATCGTCAGCTGGGCAACGAACTCACTGATCTATTCGGTCGGCGGCGTGCTGCTGGCGCTGGTCGCCTCCATTCCCGCCGGCTACGCGCTGGCAGCCTCGGAGTTCCCTGGGCGCAAGCTCATCCTCGTGGTGACCCTCATCGCCATGATCACGCCAAGTACGGCAGTGGTGCTACCGATCTTTCTCGAGATGAACCTCTTGGGGCTCAACAACAGTTACGCAGGACTGATCCTTGCCTCCGGATTCTTCCCGTTCGGCGTCTATCTCACCTACGTTTACTTCTCGACCTCACTGCCCAAGGGCGTGATGGATTCGGCGCGGATCGATGGCGCCAACCGGTTCGAGCTGTTCACCCGCATCGCCCTGCCGCTCGCCCGGCCGATTGTCGCGCTGGTGGCGTTCTTCAGCTTCATCGGCATCTGGAGCAACTACTTCCTCGCCTTCGTGCTGCTCAGCGACGACAAGCTCTACAATCTGCCGGTCGGTCTCACAGTGCTGATCTCGACCTCCGGCGCCCTCAGCAACCTGCCGGCAAACGATGTGCCGATCAAGAAGCCCGAGGTCATCCTCGCGGCGATCCTCGTGATCCTGCCGGTGCTGCTCATTTTCATCGTCGCACAGCGCTTCGTCCGCTCGGGCACCCTGTCAGGGGCCGAGAAGGGCTGATGGCGACACCTATTCAAAGTTTCAGGAGGACTGCATGAAGATCACCGGGTTCACCGCTTGGCTTGTCGAGCACGAGCCAGGGCCGAGGTTCATCTGGCGCGATGGCATTCCGGGTTCGCATGGCGACATCCCGCGCGGGACCAAGCCGCACAAGGCGGTAATCCGCATGGAAACCGACGCCGGGATTTTCGGCTCGATCGAGATGGGGCGCGGCGAGGCGGTGGTCGACCTGGTACGCCGGCGTTACCACGAGTTCCTCGGTGAAAATCCGCTGCTGACCGAGCGCATGTGGAGACTGATCTGGGAGATCGATCGCATCGAGGAAATCCACATGCGAGCCCTCGGCATGCTCGACATGATGTGCTGGGACGTGAAATCGCAGCACGCCAAAATGCCGATCTACCAGTTGCTGGGTGGCGACGACCGCGTGGTGCCGGCCTATGCCTCGACGGTCACCTGGCCCACGATGGGCGAGTACGAACGCTACATCAAGATGAGCCGCGACCTCGGGTTCAAGGCGTTCAAGCTCCACGCCTGGGGCGGGCCGGTTAAGCGCGATATCGAGCTTTGCACGAACCTCCGCAAGTGGGTCGGCGACGATGCCGACCTGATGTTCGACGGCTCGGCGGGCTGGGACTATGTCAACGCGCTCGAGTTCGGCAAGGCGATCCAGGACCTGGGCTTCCTGTGGTACGAGGAGCCGATGCGCGAGTTCCACCTTGGCTCGTACACTAAGCTTTGCGACAAGCTCGACATCCCGGTGCTGGCTGCGGAAACCTCCGATGGCGTGCATGGCAACATGGCGACCTGGATCGAGAACAAGGCGCTCGACATGACGCGCGTTTCCACCTTCTACAAAGGCGGGTTCACCGGCTCGATGAAGGTGGCTCACCTGTCGGAAAGCCATGGCATGCGGGCGCAGGTGCACGGCATGGGGCTCGAGAATGCGCAGATCTGCGCCGCGATCTCCAACAACGACTACTATGAGCAACTGATCATGGATGAGGACCAGATCATGGGGCTCAGCAAACTCGGTCCGCTGGCGATTGTCGACGGCAACCTGACTGTCAGCGACGAACCTGGCATCGGCTATAATTTCGACTGGAAGAAGCTCGACGAAACCTGCCTGACGAAAGTCGAGGTGGACGAGCGCTTGACCCCGCATCGCACTCTAGTACCGTGGCACTGATATATCAGTTTGCATAAGTGAACGATCATTAAGGGAGGATTACACATGACGACCAGGTTTGACCGGCGATCGGTCCTCAAGATGGGCGGTAGCCTGCTGGCGGCATCGGCATTGACGCCGATCGGCAGGGCCTTCGCCCAGGCGGCCAGCATCAACTATTGGCACACGTTTACTTCGCAGTCGGAAGCAGCGGGGTTGCAGGCAGTGCTTGACCTGTTCAAGGCGGCCAAGCCCGATATCACGGTAACGCCCGAGAACATTCCGAACCCCGAGTTCATGGCCAAGATCACCGCGGCCGTGGTCGGCAATGCTCGGCCGAACGTGACGATGGTGTCCTCGGAGCGGTTCGAGGATCTGCTCGCGATGGGCGCGCTGATCGACATGACGGACCGGATCGCTGCATGGGAGCGCCGCGCCGATTTTGACGACAAGCGCTTCGCCTCGATCACCAAGGACGGCAAGACCTATGGCGTGCCGGGCTTCACGTTTGTCGACTGGGGCTATTACCGCAAAGACTGGTTCGACGAGGCCGGGTTGGCCGCGCCGACCACCTATGACGAGTTCCGTGATGCGGCGATCAAACTGACCGACCCGGCCAAGGGCCGGTACGGCTTCGGTCTGCGCGGTGGCCCCGGCGGACAGAACTATGTGGTCAACGTGATCGAAGCGTTTGGCTCGCCAGTGAAGGCAGCCGACGGCACCATCGGGCTCGACCGTGACATCGTGGTGAAGGCACTCGACTGGTATTCGGGCCTCTTGGTCAAGGACAAGGCGGTGCCGCCGAGCGCCGCGAACGATGGGTTCCAGCAGGTGATCTCGGGCTTCCAGACCGGACAGACCGCAATGATCTGGCACCACACCGGCTCATACCAGGACATCGCGTCCAAGCTGAAACCGGGCGTCGAGTTCGGCACGTTTGCGATGCCGGCCGGCCCGGCAACGCGGGTGGCGCGCCTCGCCTATGCCTATAACTGCATCACCAAGGAAGAGGGTGCGGACGCAGCGTGGGAGTGGATCAAGTTCTGGGGCGAGCCGGACTCGGCCGTCGCCTTCCTTGAAAAGACCGGCTACTTCCCGGCCTCGAACGTCGCAGCGCAGGACCAGCGCATCGGCGGCAACCCGATGTACAAGGCGGCCTCGGACACACTGGGCTTCGGCATTCCGCAGCCGAGCTTCCCGGGAGCGGCGGGCTGGGCGCAGAACACCGTACTGCCGGCGCTGCAGCAGATCCTGATCGGGCAGGCGACGCCCGAGCAGGCGGCTGACCAGATCGTCGAAGGCCTCGCTGCGGCGATTGCCTGATTTATCTGAGGCGGCCGGGTTGTACCCCGGTCGCCTCTTCCCCCGACCAGTCATAAGCGTTTGGAGCTTGGATGAGCCGAGGCCCTGCCATTTCTGCCATGCCGCCGCCGCGTAACATCTGGGACGCGATCAATCCGATGCGGCTGCTCGGTGAGCTCTCCGAGACGCGGTACTGGATGTACCTTCTGCTGCTGCCGTCGGCGCTGCTGATTACCGCGATCGTGCTATTTCCGACGATCTATGGCTTCCAGCTGTCGTTCACCGAGATGCGGTTGAACCGGCCGGCGGGCAATGGCGCATTGGTGGGGTTCAAGCACTACGCGCGAATGCTGTCGGACCCGATCTTCTGGCTGGCACTGCGCAATACCGCGGTGTGGGTGACGTTCTCGATCCTGATCGAGTTTACCGTCGGGCTGGTTGCCGCGTTGGCGCTCAACCGCAATCTACCAGGCACCAAGATCCTCGCGGTGCTGATCCTGATCCCGTATTTCCTGCCCAACGTGGTGGCGGGCAACATGTGGGGGTTGATGCTCGATAGCCGCGTCGGGGTCGTCAACGACCTGCTGGTCAGGCTGGGGCTGCTCGCCGAATACAAGGCGTGGTTTGCCGACCCCAATACCGCCATGGCGACGGCGATCTTCGTCGAGGCGTGGCACAGTTTTCCGTTCTTTACGCTGCTGATCATGGCGGGGCTAAAGGGCATCCCGACCGATCTCTACAAGGCGGCCGATATCGATGGGGCAGGGGCGTTCGCGCAGTTGCGGCTGATCACGCTGCCGATGCTTCGCACCATCATCGCGGCGGCGGTGATCCTGCGGGTGATCGGTCTCGTCAACTCGCCGGATCTGCTGCTGATCCTGACGCAGGGCGGGCCGGGGCGATCCACGCAGGTGCTCTCGCTATACGCGTTCCAGAACGCCTACTCGGACTTCAATTTCGGCTACGCGGGCGCGCTATCCACCGTGATGTTCGTGCTGCTGATGCTGTTCGCCTGGGCCTATATCCGGCTCAGCAAGGTCAACCAGGACTAGCGCCATGGCCCAGGCCCGCTCCCGCTCAAACCTTGGCTGGAACATCCTCAGCTACGCCATCCTGATCTTTCTGGCGGTGCTCAGTGTCGGGCCGCTGCTGTGGATGCTGCTGACCTCGTTCAAGGTCGAGGACGACATCGTCACGCGAACGATGGTGTATTTCCCGACCCGCTTCACCTTCGAGTGGTACACCAAGTTATGGAACCAGTCGGGCTATCCGGTGCTGGTGGTCAACTCGCTGGTGACGACGGCGATGACGGTGGCGATCTGCCTGTTCACCGGCACGATCGCGTCCTACGCCTTCTCGCGCTTCAATTTTCCCGGCCGCACGCCGCTGATGCTGGGCTACCTCGTGGTCCGCATGTTCCCGGCGGTGCTGATGATCATTCCGCTGTTCATCGTCATGCGGAACCTCGGGCTGTTCGACACCAGCATCGGCCTGGCGGTGGCCTACACCAGCTTCCTCTTGCCGCTGTTCGTCTGGATGCTGAAAGGCTTCTTCGATGCGGCGCCCAAGGAGCTGGAATCGGCGGCGCGGATCGATGGCTCGACGCGGATAGGAGCAATGTTCCGCATCGTCATCCCGATCGCCCGGAACGGGTTGGCCGCCACCTGCGTGTTCGTCGCCATCGCGGCCTGGAATGAGTACCTGTTCGCGCTGATGCTGACCTCGTCTACCGGGTCGCGGACCTGGCCGGTCGGCCTGCAACTAATGGTCGGCGAGTTCCAGTTGCCGTGGGGCATGCTGGCGGCCGGCGGCATCATTTCCATCATTCCAGTGATCGTGCTGTTCGCCCTCGTACAGCGCGTCATGGTTGCCGGCATCACCGCCGGCGCAGTCAAAGGATAGCGCCGATGGCCACTCTATCGATCAAGGGCGTGCGCAAGAGCTTCGGGGCGCTGGAAGTGCTCAAGAACATCGACCTCGAGCTCGACGACGGCGGATTCCTGGTGCTGCTGGGGCCGTCGGGCTGCGGGAAATCGACGCTGCTGTCGATCATCGCCGGGCTCGAGCCGAGCTCGGGCGGCGACGTGGTGATCGGGGGGCGCAACGTCAACGACGTGCACCCCAAGGACCGCAACATCGCCATGGTGTTCCAGAGCTACGCGCTCTACCCGACCATGTCGGTAAAGCGGAACATCGGCTTCGGACTTGAGATGCGCAAGGTGAAGCAGACCGACCGAGAGGCGGCGGTGCAGAGGGCGGCGGAGCTTCTGCAGATCGGGCATTTGCTGGAGCGCAAGCCGGGGCAGTTGTCGGGCGGACAGCGGCAGCGCGTGGCGATGGGGCGGGCGATCGTGCGCGATCCGGAACTGTTCCTGTTCGACGAGCCGCTATCGAATCTCGATGCAAAGCTGCGCGTCGAGATGCGGACCGAGATCAAGCGGCTGCATGACCGGCTCGGCACGTCGGTGGTCTACGTCACGCACGACCAGGTGGAGGCGATGACGCTCGGCACCAAGGTTGCGGTAATGCGCGAAGGGGTGATCCAGCAGATCGCCGACCCGCAGACCATCTACGAGCGGCCGGCCAACATGTTTGTGGCGGGCTTTATCGGCTCGCCGACGATGAACTTTCTGGGTGGGACGCTGGAGCGGGTGGGCGACACGTTCGCGCTGATGCATGGCGATGGGGCGCTGCCGCTCAACGGGCTGGTGCAGGACGTTGCAGGATTTGTCGGGCGCAAGGTGGTGGCCGGAATACGGCCCGAAAGCCTCAGCGCGGGAGAGGGCGTGGCGACGCTCAACGGCATGGTGGAGGTGGTGGAACCGACCGGGCCGGACACGATGGTGCTGGTCAATGTCGGCGGGCAGTTAATCAGCGCGCGGCTTGGCTCGCGCGACAGGCCCGGGCTTGGGCAGCCGCTGAGCGTGGCGGTCGATACGTCGGCGGTGAATTTGTTCGACACGGAAACGGGCATGCGCATCTAGCGCGATCGCATTTGAGGGGATTTCGATGAAGGATCTGCGGATCAAGCGGCTGACCGTAACGCAATACAAGTGGAAGCGGCGAGACCTGACGGGCGACTATAACGGCTTCAACCACGTCTACCTGAAAGGTGGCGAGGTCGAGTTCACCGACTATGTGCTGACGGTGGAGACCGAGGCTGGGGTCACCGGGGAGTATGTCGGAGGCGTCGGCGTCTCGTACGCGCAGGTGGCGATGGCGGCGGAGTACCTGATCGGTAAGAACGCGCTCGAGCGCGAAAAGATCTGGAACGATTTGAAGCGGGCGCTGCGCAAGCACGACAAGTTTGGCATGGGGCCGATCGACTGCGCGTTGTGGGACATTGCCGGCAAGGTGGCGGGCCAGCCGGTATACCAGCTGCTCGGCGGCTGGCGAGACAAGCTGCCGGCCTATGCCTCGACCTTCCACGGCGACGAGAATGGCGGGCTCGACAGCCCCGAAGCGTTCGGCGAGTTCGCCGTCCAGTGCCGCGAGATGGGCTATCCGGCGTTCAAGATCCATGGCTGGGGGCATGGGCCGATACGGCGCGAGGCGCAGGCGGTGCTGGCGACGCGCAAGGCGGTCGGCGACAGCATGGACCTGATGATCGACCCCGGCTGCGAGTACGAGACGTGGGGCGACGCGCTGAAGGTCGGGCAGGCCTGCGACGAGGCCAACTACTTCTGGTACGAGGACCCCTACAAGGATGGCGGGCTCTCAGCCTATTCGCACAAGCGGTTGCGTGAGCTGATCAAGACGCCGATCCTGATGGGCGAGCATATTCGCGGGATAGAGTCCCGGGTGGATAATCTCATCGCCGAGGGCACGGATTTCGTGCGTGCGGACGTCGACTACGATGGCGGCATCACCGGGGTGATGAAGCTGGCGCATGTGGCCGAGGGCTTCGGCATGGACTGCGAAATCCATGCGCCCGGCCACGCGCCGCGCCACTGCATGGCGGCGATCCGCAACACCAATTACTACGAACTCGGTCTGGTGAACCCGAAGGTCGCCGGGTGGAAGTCGCAGCATCAGGTGCATGCCGACGACTATTCGGACGACCTCGATGCGGTGGATGCCGACGGCTGCGTGCCGGTGCCGCAGGGGCCGGGACTTGGCGCGAATATCAACTGGGACTGGGTGCGCAAGCACGCCACAGGGACTACGGTTTACGAGTGACATCATGACGACTTCCGAACTGCCGCGGGTGATCGCGAGCCGGCTTGCTCCCATGCCCCGGTGGGCGCTACTGCAGCGGCAGATTTTCGCCGTGCTTGACAAGGCGGCGATCGAGTTTGCCGATCGCTATACGCGCGACGACGGGACATTGATCTGGCGCGACGAGTGGCCCGGGATGGATGGCTCGGACGACCCCTATGAGGGGTTCATGAACATGCCGCTGTTCTATGCGCTGGGCGGATCGCGCGAGGTTTATGAGCGCTCGCGCACGATCTGGGACGGGATTACCTGGCAGTGGACTGAGTATGGCCAGATCCACCGCGAGTTCGACGCCTATTACGACTGGATGCATCACGGCGAGAGCAACCTGTTCTTCTACTTCCTCGGTCTTGCCGACCCCAATGTGCCGAAGGACCGGCAGCGGACGCGGCGGTTTGCCGGGTTCTACAACGGCGAGGACAAGGAGGCGCTGAACTGGGACGCCGAGAAAAAGTTGATCCGCTCGCCGATCAACGGCAGCCGCGGTCCGCGGCATCACCAGACGGCCGAAGACTGGTCGACGCATCGAGAGATTCTCGACGGGTATCTTCCGCCGTTCGAGGACCTGCCGGGGATTGACCGCTATGGGATGAAGACACCGTGGTCGGACGATGCGGTGTACGAGGAGATCCTGAAGCGGATCAATTCGCGGCAATCGCGCGGCGACGTCCCGCTGAACCTCGGCGCCACCTCGCTGATGATGCACGCCTTTGCCTATACGGGCGAGGAGAAGTACCGGGCTTGGGTGGTCGAGTATCTCGATGCGTGGGTGGAGCGCACGGCGCGCAATGGCGGGATCACGCCTGACAATATCGGCCCTTCGGGCGAGATCGGCGAATACAATGACGGCAAGTGGTGGGGCGGCTATTACGGTTGGCGCTGGCCACACGGCTCGTTTTCGCTGCTCGAGCCATTGTCGGTGGCCGGGACAAATGCCGCAGCGCTGACCGGCGACATGCGGCACCTGCAACTGCCGCGCTCGCAACTCGACATGCTTTGGGGATTACGGAAGGAAGAGGACGGGCAGCAGTTCGTTCCGAACCGGCACTACGACGAGGGGTGGCGCGACTATCGCCGCTTCCATCCGATGTATGGAGTGTATCTGTGGAACGTCTCGATGGCCGAGGAAGACGCCGAGCGGGCAGAGCGTGGCTGGGCGCATGATCTGTTTGACTCGGTGAATCCCGCTTACCACGGCTATGGCAAGACAAATGGCGGGCACATGGGCTTCAATGGCAACACGGCGCAGTGGTTCAGGTTCATGCGGGGGAAGTTGCCGGACTACCCAGAGCGGATCCTCGAAGCGAACTTGACGGTGATCGCCGAGCAGATCGCGAAGTATCGGTCCGAAGAGAACAATCCCCTGACGATGGATCACTACCGGGAGTCGATGACCATCCACATGTGGCAGCAACTGACCCCGATGATCATCGAGGGGCTGACCCAACTGACGCTGGGTGGGCCGATGCATGTGTATCACGGCGGGCTGCAGCATGCGCGATTCCGGTATTTCGATCCGGCAGGGCAGCGGCCGGGGTTGCCGGAGGGCGTAGCGGCACTGGTCGATGGTTTGCGAGATGACGGGGCGTCACTGACGCTGGTGAACACCGATGTTGGAGCGGCACGTGAGGTGATCGTGCAGGCCAGGACATTCGGGGAGCACGTTTTTGCAGGCGGAGCGCTGGATGGGGTGGCATTCGAGGCAGAGGGCCCGTGGCTGGCAGTGCGGCTCCAGGCCGGGGCGATAGCGCGGCTTGAGGTTTCGATGAAGCGGTACGCGCGGGCGCCAAATTATGACACGCCGTGGGTGAGGGCGGCGGATGGCGTCGCGCCGATTGTCGGGCGGAAAGGTTAGTTAGGCTGTGTCCCAGGTTTCATCGGGACCCCAGTAGCGGTGCCTGCGCGGACAGCACTCGGGGGATCCGAAGGGCGGGTGACCAGAACCACTGCGACACCATCGAATTCGGCCGCGCCTGCCCGCCCGACCTTGCCAGCGCAATCGGCCGACGCGGGGCTACCTGTCATCGACGGTATAGTATGCGCGCGCAGCGCGGGCATTCGTGCGGCATCCTATTTTGTCCGAGATCTGGCCAAATCCGACGTGATGGGGACAGCGGTTCAGATCAGGCGCTGCCTCTGCCAATACTGGAGAGGCACAGGAGGAGCCACGCTGCGGCTATCTACCGTCCTGCATTTTCCGACTGCGGCTACGCCAACTCCGACTAGACTCGCGTATCCAAGGCTGAAGGCGACGCTCTGAAAGCCATGCCAGAGCCAGGGTCACGCAAAACATCACAGGCCACTGGACCAGTCCAAGCCATTCGGTCCTTGCGGAGATAGTATTCATGATGGGGAAGTGCAGCAGATAGATACCATACGAAATGGGTGCCAAAATGGCGAACGGTCCTATCGTCCATCTGAACCCTACCCAGTTTGCAAGAGACCAGAGCGTAACCAGACCCGTGAATGCAATGGCGGCCACAAAATGGCGCGCCTCCAATATCGGGTACACGCCGAGCGTCGTGCCGTTCACCGGGTAGTGCCCCAGTACGGCCACGCCCACCCAGATAAATGCACCCACGGCAAGGGCAAGAATGGTCTCTGCAAGTCGCCGATAGCTCGCTCGACCAGCATAGCAATCTGCCAAAACAACGCCGGTCCACCAAATGATAAAGTAGCCGATCCACCTGAAAAGTTGGTTTGGGAACAAAACGAGGAGCACGAGCGACAGTACTGACACCCCACCCACAACGCGGTGCCGCACATCTTCAGAGACATATCGAACCACCAGTGGGTAGGCGACATAGAAGAAGATTTCATATGAAAGCGACCACAGCGGCAAGTTGTCCGAAAACGGCGTGACGATCGTTCCCGGCCTATCGAGATCTTGGAGAAACGCCAAATTCCCAAGCAACTGCCATCCGTCGATGGCCACGACCGATCCGAGAGCAACGGACCTGGCGGCGAATGCAGCCACCAAGGCAAGAAGGTAAATCGGCTCAATGCGAAGGAAACGCGCCCAAGCGTATCTGCGCCAGGACGGCGAACTGGCACTGACAGTCGAGTAGTGGACAACGAAACCCGAGAGTACAAAGAATATGACTACTGCCTCTTGGCCAAAAGACAGCGCCGTGCCGAGCAAAGGGTGAACCGCCGCCGCGGCATCTTTGAGCGTGTGGTGCAAGACGACATAGATGGCCGCCAAACCCCGAAAAGCCTCTAGCTCGAAAAGTCGTCCGTTCACTCTCGTGAAACTGAGCATCCGATGTCCTTACGGTGAAACGGCTATGCTGGAGAGAGCAGCAGCCATGGCGTTCCCGAGTTTGCGATATCCTTCGCCAGTCAGGTGGCCAAGATCTTTTGTAATAATTGGACAAGGGCTTACCGGGCGTATGTCCTCTGGATAAACATACCAGCTAAAATAGCTCTCCTCGGAGCATGATACTGCTGCGTTGAGATCGAGTAGAACCGTGCCGCTCGGTAGTTCTTCTGAGGCCAAGCGTGTCCAATAGTCAGCTACCTCGTCTCTGAACCGCTCGCCAAAGCCGCCGTTCCTGAACGGCTTTATTATGATCAGTCGGGAGGCTGGCCACAGCGAATGGACCTTAGCCACTATCAGAGCTGTGCCATGTGCAATAGCGCAAGGCGCAGTGCCGTCGATCAGATTGTTAGTTCCAATGAACAGGACAGTGCTGCGAGGCGATATCTGGCGGAGTCGGTCGTCATCAAGACGCCACAACGTGTTCTGAGCTCTATCTCCTGGCACCCCAAGGTTGACGGACTGGGTGTTTGGAAACGCCTGCGCGAATATATCCGCCGGCCAATAATAAGCGTGAGAGTCGCCGAGCAGCGCCACATTTGCCGGATGCAACAAGCCAGCCTTGTACTGCTTCCAAGACTGTGCCTGCGGCGGCGCGGGAAGGGAGACGACCTCCAGATCGAGCGTGGGGCAGTCAGTTGAGGCTGCCGCGCTGGTTGCGTACCCAATAACTGCAACTGCTAAAATTATCCCAAGGTGGGCCAGAAACCGGCGGCCAAGCTGAGCAATCAGTTCTCGCATCCGTCCGGAATCCTCCCCCAGCGCTATAATCAATTATCTCTGAATATCCTTTGCGGCAACTACGGCTGAAATACACCTCACCCTAACTACAGTTGGGCCCACCACTGACACCCCCGCACTCCTGCCTACTCTCCCACCGCTTGCGCCGCACGTCCCACCACATCTTCGAACATCGCCGTGGTCAGCACGCCCGTGTTCGTGTTGTAGCGGGAGCAGTGGTAGCTGTCGAAAAGGCGGGCGCCGCTGGTGAGGTGGTGTTCGGCGCCGTGGGCAAAGGGGAAGCTGGCGCGTCGTTCACCGAGCGTCGTCAGCAGCGTGTCGTGGGCGATGCGGCCGAGGACGAGGTAGGCGCGGGGTTTGTGCACGGCGATGGTGGCCGCGAGGAACGGGCGGCAGGTCTTGATTTCGTCGCCGGTCGGCTTGTTCTGCGGCGGCACGCACCGCACCGCGTTGGCGATCAGCACGCCTTCGAGCGCGAGGCCATCATCGGGGCGCTTGTCATAGAGCCCGGCGGCGAGGCCGAACTTTCGCAGCGTGGCGTAGAGCAGATCGCCCGCATAGTCGCCCGTGAACGGGCGGCCGGTGCGGTTGGCGCCCTTGAGGCCGGGGGCGAGGCCGACGATCATCAGCCCCGGCTCCGCATCGCCCCAGTTAGGCACCGGCCCGTTGAAGAAATCAGGATAGTTCCGGCGATTGTCGTGGCGAAACTCGACAAGGCGCGGGCAGCGCGGGCAATCGTGCGGCGGATTGGTTTCGGGCAAAGAGCAGGCCTAGCGGTCGGGGACTCAGGTGACCTTAGGCTCTACGGCGATCACCGTACGGTCAACCGGCGTCCGGTCGATCGGCGTGCGGTCGGGGGAGGGGGCGCGGCCCACGATCTTGGCGAGTTCGGCCACATCCATGAAGAAATCGGCCTGGCGTCGGAGATCGTCAGCGATCATCGGAGTTGGGGTAGTCAATGTCGAGACGACCGTTACCCGCTTGCCCTTGCGCTGCAGCGCCGCGACGAGGGCCGTGAAATCACCGTCGCCGGAGAACAATACCAAATGATCGTAGTGCTCGCTCATTTCGAGCGCATCCACGGTCAACTCGATGTCCATATTGCCCTTGATTTTTCGGCGACCCATGGCATCGGTAAATTCTTTGGCAGGTTTGGTGACGACCGTGAAGCCGTTATAGTCAAGCCAATCAATCAACGGGCGAATAGACGAGTATTCCTGATCTTCGACAAGTGCTGTGTAATAGTAGGCACGTAGAAGAAATGCCTTGCTTTGGAACTCTACTAGCAAACGGCGATAGTCGATATCAATACCAATGGCCTTGCTGGTGGCATAAAGATTGGCGCCGTCAATGAAGAGAACCACTTTTTCGCGTGGATCAATAGTCATAAAATATACCCCCTGGCTGAGCTGGTGCGCCGTCTCGGCGGCTCAGACAAATTATCGTTGGATTATCTCCCCTCGAGCCGCGCATTTCAGACACGTCTCGCTAAGTTCCGAATACGCCTTTAATCGGGGCCGATTGCAACAACTATAAATCAGGAGGAATTTGGTATGCTTTGCATAAGGGCATGCATACGCCACCAAGCCCCTGAAACGGCGATAACTTTCGGACCGTAGCGGGGCTGTGGACGGTCGCTCACACAGGCCTGATCGGCAAACCGGCCGAAATCCTTGTACACGGCGCATCGCTCGTGTATGAGGGCCGCTCATTCCATCAATCCCGGAGACGTTCGTGGCCCGCGTCACAGTCGAAGACTGCATCGAGAAGGTCAATAACCGCTTTGACCTGGTGCTCATGTCAGCCCATCGCGCTCGCATGATCTCAGCCGGTTCGTCCATCACGGTCAGCCGCGACAACGACAAGAACCCGGTTGTGGCGCTGCGCGAAATCGGCGATGGCACCATCTCTCCTGAAGACCTGCATGAGGATCTGATCCACTCGCTGCAGAAGTATGTCGAGGTCGACGAGCCCGAGCGCCATGCAGCGCCGCTGCTCGACGTCAACGCCGAGCAGGATGGCGACACGTTCGACACCATCAGCGAAGACGAATTGCTGCGCGGCATCGAGAGCCTTGCGCCGCCGGAGCGTCGCGACGACTGAGCTTTGCTCCACGGCCGCGATTGATCGCAAGTTGATCCCGCATATATAGTCTTTCGGCGTCGGGCCTTCCGCCCGGCGCCTTTTTGTTTGTGAGCGACAGGCGGAGCCGCCTGAGGCCGCTGCGGCGCCGCGTAGGAGTGCGGCAAACCCATGATGCGTCAGTACGAACTGGTCGAGCGGGTACAGGCCTATAACCCGCACACCGACGAGGCGCTGCTCAACAAGGCCTATGTCTATGCCATGCAAAAGCACGGCATGCAGAAGCGCGCATCGGGTGATCCGTACTTCGCGCATCCGCTGGAAGTGGCGGCGATTCTCACCGAACTGAAGCTTGACGATGCCTCGATCGCCGTGGCGCTGCTGCACGATACCATCGAGGACACCGACGCCACCCGCGCCGAGATCGACCAGCTGTTCGGCGCCGAAATCGGCGCGATTGTCGATGGGCTGACCAAGATCGAGCGCTTGCAGTTGGTCACGCGCGAAGAGGCGCAGGCGGAGAACCTGCGCAAGCTCCTCTTGGCGATTTCAGCCGACGTTCGCGTACTGCTGGTCAAGCTCGCTGACCGGCTGCACAACATGCGCACGCTCGATTTCATGCCACCCGAAAAGCGCAAGCGCATCGCTACCGAGACCATGGATATCTATGCGCCGCTCGCGGGCCGCATGGGTATGCAGGATATGCGCTCGGAACTTGAGGACCTGAGCTTCAAGACGCTGCAGCCCGAGCACTATGCGGCGATCACCGACCGGCTGGCGGAGATGAAGTCGGGCTTTGCCGACACGATCAGCACGATCAAGACCGAACTCGGGACCAAGCTCAAGGAAGCGGGCATCGATGCGCGGGTGAGCGCGCGGGTGAAGTCGCCGTGGTCGATTTTTTCCAAAATCGAACGCAAGCAGATCGCGCTCGAACAGCTCTCCGATATGATCGGCTTCCGCGTGATCGTCGGCACGGTGGCCGATTGCTACAGGGCGCTGGGGATCGTCCACACCAACTGGAAGGTCGTGCCGGGGCGCTTCAAGGACTATATCTCGGTCCCCAAGCACAATGATTACCGCTCGATTCACACCAGCATTGTCGGGCTGGGGCGGCAGCGCGCCGAACTGCAGATCCGCACTGAAGAGATGCACCGGATCGCCGAGTTCGGCATCGCCGCGCACGCCCTCTACAAGGAGGGCGCGACGGACATCCACAAGATCGAAAATGAATCCAAGGCCTTCACCTGGCTGCGCCAGACCATCGGGCACCTGACGGCCGGCGCCTCGACCGAGGATTTTCTTGAGTACACCAAGCTTGAGCTGTTCCAGGACCAGGTGTTCTGCTTCACCCCGCGCGGGCGACTGATCGCGCTGCCGAGGGGTGCGACGCCGATCGATTTTGCCTATGCGCTTCATACCGATATCGGCGACACCTGCGTCGGCGCCAAGATCAATGGCCAGATCGTGCCGCTGGTGACCCAGCTGCGCTCGGGCGATGAAGTCGAAATCCTGCGCGACCAGAACCACCTGCCGCCCTCCAACTGGGAAACCATCGCCGCGACCGGCAAGGCCCGCGCCGCCATCCGCCGTGCCGTTCGCCTGCAGGTGCAGCAGCGCGCGCATGCGCTGGGCGAGCACATGGTCTCGATGCTGCTCGAACGTGAAGGCGCGACACTCGAGGACGCTGAGTACAAAGTGCTGGCAGAAGCGCTGGGGCAGGCGAACAAACGCGACCTGCTGGTGGCGCTGGGCGAGGGCAAGATTACCACCGGCGCGCTGGCCGAGGCGCTGCTTGAAGCCAAGGGGCTGAAGCGGCGGAAGAGCATCGACATGCCGGCGCCCGACAAGGCCGAGGGCTGGTTTGCGCTCAAAGCCACCGATCTCTTCCGCTTTCGCGTACCCGGCAACCCGGATTCGGGCCCCAACGCGAAGGCGGCGTTGGCGGAACTCGGGTTCAACACGCCCGCGGAAGTCTCGCCCGAGGGTGTCGTCCCCGGCGACCGGTTGGTGGGGATCATGACGCCGGGCTCGCCCATCATCATCTATCCGATCCATTCGGATGCGTTGGCCGAGCTTTATGACAGCGACGTCGCGTGGATCGATGTGCGCTGGGATATATTCGGGCGCGAGGAGCGGGACCACAAGTGCATCATCTCGCTGCAATCGCGCAATCAGCCGGGATCGCTGGCCAAGATCGCGACGGTGATTGCCGCGTGCCGTGCCAACATCCATAATCTGGTGATGCGCATGGAATCGCCGGACTTCCACAAGCTGATCTTCCAGCTCGAAGTGCGGGACCTCGCACAGCTTACCGACGTGCTGAACTCGCTGAAGCTGACCACCAGCCTCTCCGAAGTGCGGCGCGGCACCGTCAACGAGGCGCGCTCGCTCAATCGCGCCGATTGGGTTGCCCCCAAAATGCCAGAGGAACACGCGTGACCACCGAAGAAGTGCTGGAGCTGTTTCGCGAAAGTGGCGCCCTTTTGCAGGGCCATTTCATCCTGAGCTCGGGCCTGCGCTCGCCGGTCTTTCTGCAGAAGGCGCGCGTGTTCATGCACCCGGCCAAGGCGGAAAAACTCTGCAAGGCGCTGGCTGATAAGATCGTGGCGGAAGGCTATGGTGATGTCAGCCAGATCGTCTCGCCGGCAGTGGGCGGCATCATCCCCGGCTACGAGACGGCGCGGCATATCGGCGTGCCGGCGATCTACACAGAACGCGTCAACGGCGTGTTCGAACTGCGGCGGGGCTTTGAATTGGCCCCGGGCGAGCGGGTGATCGTGGTCGAGGATATCGTCTCTACCGGGCTCTCGATCCGCGAGTGCATCGAGGCGATCCGCAAGTTGGGCGCCAATGTGGTGGCGGCGGCGTGCCTGATCGACCGCTCGGGCGGCGAGGCCGAGATCGGCGTGCCACTGATTTCACTCACGCGCTACAAGGTCCCGGCCTATCCCGCCGACGCCTTGCCACCGGAACTTGCGGCGATCCCTGCGATCAAGCCGGGATCGCGGGGGTTGGCATGAGGGGGGATTTCACCTTCTTCCCTCTCCCCCGAAGGGAGAGGGTGCCCGAAGGGCTGGTGAGGGGACGTTTCGCGATTCTTCCCCCCATCCGTCTCGCTTCGCTCGCCACCTTCTCCCTCAAGGGGAGAAGGAAGGAAGAGGTGACGTCATGATCATCGGACTCGGCAATGACCTCTGCGATATCTCGCGGGTGCAGAAGACGCTGGACCGTTATGGGGAGCGCTTCACGCAGCGGTGTTTCACCGAGATCGAGCGGCAGAAGTCGGATCGGCGGGCACAGCGGGCGGCGTCTTATGCCAAGCGATTTGCCGCCAAGGAGGCCTGTTCCAAGGCACTCGGCACCGGCCTTAGTTTTGGCGTCTATTGGCGCGACATGGGCGTGGTCAATCTGCCATCGGGCAAGCCGACCATGAAACTCACCAATGGCGCGGCGCGCATCCTGGAGCGGCTTGTACCCAAGGGGATGAAACCGCATATCCACCTCACCATCACCGACGATGGCGGAATGGCCCAGGCCTTTGTCATCATTGAAGCGCTGCCGATTGACCAGGCCCCAGCGCTCCCGTAACCAGTTTGGCCCGCAGGGGCAGAGGCAGAAATGAGCCAATCCATGTCGAAAGCCGAACCCAAGGTGGGCAAAAAGAAGAACGAGGCGGTCGAAACGATCGTTGTCGTCATTGAAGCGCTGATCATCGCGCTGCTCTTCCGCACCTTCCTCTACCAGCCCTTTTCCATCCCGACGGCCTCGATGCAGTCGACGCTGATGATCGGCGACTATTTCATCGCCAATAAATGGGCCTGGGGCTTCGGCAAATACTCGTTCCCGCTGCCGCTGCCGTTCAATGGCCGGTTGCTGTCGTTCGCGACGCCCCAGCAGGGCGATATCGCGGTGTTCCACAACATCACCGGCGACGACTACATCAAGCGCGTGATCGGTATGCCGGGCGACAAGATCCAGATGAAGGCGGGGCGCCTCTATATCAACGGCACGATGATCGAGCGCCAGCAGGTCGGGACCGGCGAAGATATCGACAGCGGCAAGACCGGCGTGCCGGTGACCATCTACAACGAGACGTTGCCGAATGGCGTGGTGCACACCATCCAGGAAATCAGCGACAGCGATCAGCTCGATGATACCCCCGAGTACATCGTTCCCGCCGGCCACTATTTCATGATGGGTGACAACCGCGACCGTTCGGCCGATAGCCGCGTGCTGCAGCAGGTGGGCTACGTGCCTCTCGATGCGTTCATCGGCAAAGCCGAGGCCCGCTTCTTCTCGATCAAGAATAACCTGCCGCCATGGCAGCTCTGGGAATGGCCGGCGAACGTCCGCTGGGATCGCATGTTCCAAGCGGTCAACCAGACCTACACCAAAACTCCGGCTCCATGAGCGTAAAGCCGAAGCGACACGACAAACTGGAAGCCCGCCTGGGCTATCGCTTTGCCGACCCAGACCTGCTCGACCGCGCTCTGACCCACTCGAGCGCGGTTTCGCCGGGCAAGCGCGTCGATCGGTCGTATCAGCGGCTTGAGTTCCTGGGCGACCGGGTGCTCGGGCTGGTGGTGGCCGATCTGCTCTATCGCCAGCTGCCCAAGGCCAATGAGGGCGAACTCAGCCGTTCCCTCAACACCCTGGTGCGCAAGGAAACCTGCGCGGCGGTGGCGCGCGACCTCGGGCTCGGCGCTGAAATGAACCTCGGCGAAAGCGAAGCGCGGACTGGTGGCGCCAACAAGGACGCGATCCTCGGCGACGTCGCCGAGGCGCTGCTCGGTGCGATTTATTGTGACGGCGGGCTCGGCAAGGCCTACGAGGTGATCGAGCGGCTGTTCGGCCCGCAACTCGGGCTGGCCTCGAACGTGCGGCCGGACGCCAAGACGACGCTGCAGGAATGGGCGCAGGGCAAGGGGCATGAGCCTCCGCTCTACACCGAGATCGAACGTACCGGCCCCGACCATGCGCCGGAATTCACCATCAGTGTGCGCGTGGGCGCATACGACACCATCACCGCGACCGGCGCTTCCAAGAAGCTGGCCGAGCATAAGGCCGCCGAGGCGTTTCTCATCCGCGAGAGAGTCTGGCGCGACACGCAATGACCGAAACTGAAGATGTGACCACTCCGATGCCCGAGAACACCCGCTGCGGCTTTGTCGCGCTGGTGGGGGCCCCCAATGCGGGCAAATCGACGCTGCTCAATTCGCTGGTTGGCGCAAAGGTGTCGATCGTCACGCACAAGGCGCAGACCACCCGCGCCCAGATCCGTGGCGTCGTCACCGAGGGCGAGGCGCAGATCGTTTTCATCGATACGCCCGGCATCTTCGCGCCCAAGCGCCGGCTCGACCGGGCGATGGTCGATGCCGCCTGGACAGGCGCCGGCGACGCGGATTTCGTGGCGCTGATCGTCGACGTCGAGCGCGGCATCACCCCCGAACTCGAGTCGCTGATCGAGGGGCTGAAGGGCATCACCCATCCGCGCGTGCTGATCCTCAACAAGATCGACCTGATCCCGCACGAAAAGCTGCTCGGCCTCGCGGCTGATCTGAACGGGCGGCTCACCTTCGAGGCGACCTTTATGATCTCGGCCATGAAGGGCCATGGCGTGAAGGATTTCCTCGATTGGGCCTCAAAGCGCATCCCGCTTGGCCCCTGGCACTTCCCCGAGGATCAGCTCACGGACCTGACGCTGGCGATCACGGCCGCCGAAGTGACGCGCGAAAAGCTGTTCCTCCGCATCCACGACGAGATCCCCTACAACGCCACGGTCGAAACCGAGAAGTTCACCATCCAGAAGGACGGCTCGTACCGCATCGACCAGGTGGTCTACGTGACGCGCGACACGCACAAAAAGATCGTGCTGGGCGCTGGAGGGCAAACCATCAAGGCCATCGGCGCCGACTCCCGCAAGGAGCTAATGGAAATCTTCGACACCAAGGTGCACCTGTTCCTGTTCGTGAAGGTGCGGGAAAAGTGGAGCGACGACCCGGAGCGCTATCGCGAGATGGGGCTGGAATACCCGCAGCAGAAGTGACGCCTTCCCGCTCCTCTTGAGGGAGGCGGTGCCCCGCATCGCGGGGCGGGTGAGGGGACGATCGCGAACTGCCCCTCACCCGTCTCGGCTGGGCCGAGCCACCCTCTCCCTCAAGGGGAGAGGGAAGCAGGAGGACCCGCTGACATGCAATGGGACGGTGAGGGGCTGATCATTGGCGTGCGGCGGCACGGCGAGTCGAGCATCATTGCCGAAGTAATGGTGGCGGGGCGGGGCCGCAATCTGGGGCTGGTGCGCGGTGGGCGGTCGTCGAAGCTCTCGGCGACGCTGCAGCCGGGCAATAGTGTGCAAGTCAGCTGGCGCGCCAGGCTCGAGGAGCACCTCGGCACCTTTACCCTCGAACTGCTTGAAGCCCGTGCCGCGGCGCTGATCGTTGATCGCCTGCGCCTCTATGCCAGCCAACTGGTGTGTGAACACCTGCGGCTGCTGCCCGAGCGCGATCCGCATGACCGGCTGCTGGGCATTGCGCTGCGCATCATGGACTTCGACGGCAACCCGCGTGATCTAGGGATTACGCTGGCGCGGTTTGAGTTGATCCTGCTCGAAGAGCTCGGCTTCGGGCTCGATCTTACCAGTTGCGCGGCGACTGGCACGACGCGCGACCTGACCTTTGTCTCACCCAAATCGGGCAGGGCGGTGAGCACGGCGGCGGCTGAGCCCTATCGCAACCGGCTGCTGAAACTGCCGCAGTTCTTGATCAGCGACGCCGATCCGACGGTCGATGATCTCAAGGACGCCTTCGTGCTCACCGGGCACTTCCTCGACCTGCACGTCTGGATGACCCGCCAGATCGACGCCCCGCCGACACGCGAGTCGGTCGTCGCGCTGGTGACGTCGGACTAAACCAGCTTGCCCCGGATTGGCGTGGGAGGTGGCGCTGGCTCGGGCTCGATTCCCCCGAGACGGCGGCGAAGCTTGGCCAGAGCGAGGGTCTGCATCTGGTGCTGCGATGCGCGGAGCGGCGCGATCAGCACCACTTCAATGCCGGTCGCCTCATCGATTGCGACCACGCGCATCTGCCCGCCCATGGGCGAGAATTCGAAGAGGACATTGCCGGGCGAACTGTTGTCGTCGCGCCCGGCCACGGGTCAGGCGTCCGCGAAGTTCACCAGGCCCTGCGCATCGAACTGGTAGACATCGTCGCGGAAGCTGACGGTGCCCTGCCGGTTGGCCCAGGCGGTGATGTAGGTGGTGTGGATCGGCACCTGCACCTTGAGCGGCACGTCTTCGCGCAGGCCATTCTCGAAGGCTGCCTGGACGGATGGCAGATCCCAGTCGCCATTGTCGCGCAGCAGCCAGGCGGAAAGGCTGTCGATGCCTTCGCAGCGCACGCACCCAGAGGAGTGGAAGCGGGCGTTCTCGCCGAATAGCGCCTTCTGCGGCGTGTCGTGCATGTAGACGTCGTACTTGTTGTAGAAGTCGATCTTGCAGTGGCCCATCGAGTTCTCGCCGCCCGGATCCTGGCGGAAGGTGTAGCGCAGCGGGTCCTGCGCCGTGGACCAGTCGATGGTCGTCGGCGAGACTTCGTTACCCTTGCTGTCGAAAGCGCGGATGTGGAACTTGGTCAGGTACTCCATATCCTCGTTCATGTAGCGAACGAGGTCCTTCTCGATGATGCTCTGCGGCACCGTCCAGTAGGGGTTGAACTTGACCTGGTGGACCTTGGAATTGAGGATCGGCGTGGCGCGATCGACCTTGCCGACCACCGCCGTGTGGCGCTGCACCACCTGCGATTCCTCGACCGCTTCGATGGTCGCGGCCGGAATATTGACCACCACGTAGCGATCGCTGAGCGTCGAGGCCCACTGCTCGACGCGCTGGGCATTGAGGCGGAGCTGGTTGAGGCGGTAATCGGCCGGCACGGAGAGCGCGTAGAACGTCGGCTCATCCACCTTGCCATTGATAATCAGGCCGTGCCGCGCCTGGAACAGGCGCACGGCAGCATCGAGCTTGGCGTCGAAATCGTCGTTGATGCGCTTTTCGAGCGCCATGTCGCCATTGATCATCAGGCGGCGCTTGAGCTGCGACACGGCCTTGCGCGACTTGCCGAGCTCAAGCCCGAAGGTCTCGCGCGTCGGCTCGTCCCAGCTGCCGTTAGCGGCAATGAACGCTTCGTAGTTCTGGATGGCCAGCTGCAGGTTGTAAGCAGTATCGAACGAGAGAATAGGCTCGATCGTTTCAACAAGGCTCACTGCCGTCGCGGTATTGCCGTCGCGATCGACATTGCGCATGGCGCGGTCTTTGGCGAACAGGTCAAAGCCACCGTCCTCGGCACGACCGATCGCCGGCATGGCGAGCGTTGCACCTGCCGCTGCGGCGGAGGTCAGAAGATGGCGTCGAGAAAGGCGCATTCAGTCACCCGCAAGTCCGGATCCAGCATGTGATCCTCCCATACACGCGTCCACCGCGCCAAACAACGAAGTCAAGCGGCTGTGAACCAACCGCAAGCGACGCATCAACAAGTGGAGCTTGCGGGGGCTGGGAGGGCACCATGCAACACAATGAGGCATTAGCCGAATTTACGGCACAAATAAGAAACGCCGGCTTAAAGCCGGCGTTTGCTTGGATGCCTGTGGCCGAAAAGCCACATGTGTATCGAGGGCGGGCTCAGAGCTTGTAGAGGATCTGATCGACCCAGAAACGCTCGAGGCGGCCGAGGGCTTTGTTGAGGCCTTCGAAGGTGTCGTTGTTGAGCCCGCCAACCTTTTCGATCGACTTGAGGTGGCGATCGTAAAGTTCGTCGATGACCTCGGCGACTTCTTCGCCCTTGGGGGTCAACCGGATACGGACCGAGCGGCGGTCGGCGCGGGAGCGTTCCTGGAAGATGTAGCCGGTTTCTACCAGCTTCTTCAGGTTGTACGAGACGTTCGAGCCCAGATAGTAGCCACGCGAGCGGAGCTCACCGGCCGTCATCTCGGCATCGCCGATGTTGAACATCAGCAGCGCCTGCACGGGGTTGATATCGTCCCAACCCATGCGGTCGAATTCGTCCTTGATCAGGTCAAGAAGCCGGCGGTGCAGACGCTCAACGCGACTGACGGCTTCGAGGTAGAGCGGCTTCAGCCCCTGGGCTTCTTCCGGAACCATTGCCTCTGCGGCGTTGGATTTGACTGCCATCTGTGCCTCACTGTCTTTGCATTCATGCGCGATTTGTTCGCGTCTCATGCCACTCAATCTAGGAGGGCCCAAATAAGATCGCCTTAAGCCGCACACTTAAAACTATCTTACTGAAAAAGTTCGAGAAATTGGCTTTACAAGAGGTAACCAGGGGTCAGGAATTTGTAACCTGAATCCTTCCTTTACGTTGACCTTGACGGCCTCAATCGTGTGCCCGGCGCATCCGGAGGCTGAGGACGAAGAGGGCGGTGATGCTGGCCACCAGCACCACGCGCACGGCAAATCCGAAGGGCGAAATCTGCACGTCTTTGCTGCCCAGAACATACATCAGCAGCTCGGTGATGGTTGAACTCGCGAGCAGCACAGCGCCCCAGCTGGCGCGGATCCAGAGACCCACTGAGGCGAAGAGGCGCGCAAGGCAGAACGTCGTGAGATAGGCAAAGCCGACCGGCCCGAAGATATCGATGGGGCTTGTGGCACCGGTCGATACGCCAAGCAGGCGCGAGGCATCCGACAGCCCGAGCAGCAGAGTGATGATGGCGACGATCTTCAGAAAGCGCGCGGCCAGTGGGCTCTTGAAATCCATTGCGGTCTCTCGTGGGCGGAATGTGAATTAGCGCGGATAGGGGGATGCGACAAGCGTGGCCTTGGCGGAAGGGCGGCGCGGCTGATAAACAGCGCCACGTTCCGGAGAGTCACAAATGAGCGCCAGCTGGCCAAAGCACGACATGTCGTTTCTCGGTGGGCTGCGCCAGCGCCGCCTGCGCCGCACCGGCTGGATGCGCGACATGCTGCGCGAAACGGTGCTAACCCCGCACGATTTCATCTGGCCGCTGTTCATCATCGAGGGCCAGAACGAGCGCACCCAGATCCGGACTATGCCAGGCGTCGAGCGCCTGAGCATCGATCTGGCGGTGGAAGCGGCGCGGGCCGCCGCGGCCGAGGGCATCCCGGCCCTGGCGTTGTTCCCCAATACGCCCGATCACCTCCGCAACGAGCATGGCTCGGAAGCCCACAACCCGGACAACCTGATGTGCCGGGCACTGAGCGCCATCAAGTCGGCCGTGCCGGAGATCGGCCTGATCGCCGACGTGGCGCTCGATGAGTATTCGAGTGACGGTCAGGATGGGCTGGTGCGGGACGGCGAAATCCTCAACGACGAGACAATTGAGGTGATGGTCAAATCCGCCTTGGCGCAGAGCCGGGCAGGGGCGGACATCATCGCACCCTCCGACATGATGGATGGCCGCGTCGCAGCGATCCGCCGGGCCCTAGATGGCGAGGGTTTTGACCAGATCGCCATCATGGCCTACTCGGCCAAGTTCGCCTCGGCCTATTACGGCCCGTTCCGCGAGGCGGTGGGCTCGGGCTCGCGCCTGAAGGGTGACAAGCGCACCTACCAGTTAGACTACGCCAATAGTGACGAGGCCCTGCGCGAAGTGGCGCAAGATATCGCCGAAGGTGCCGACATGGTGATGGTCAAGCCCGGCATGCCCTATCTCGATATTGTGCGGCGGGTGAAGGACACGTTCGAAGTGCCGGTGTTCGCCTACCAGGTGTCCGGTGAGTACGCGATGCTGAAGTTCGCTGGCGACGCGGGCGCCATCAACGGCGAGGCGGCGATGATGGAGAGCCTCGTGGCGTTCAAGCGGGCAGGGACCTCCGGTGTGCTGACCTATTTTGCGCTGGAAGCGGCGCGGCTGCTGAACGAGTGATCACAGCTTTTCTGGAGAGAGGCTCGAGAAAGGCCCCCTCACCCGGCCTTCGGCCGACCTCTCCCCCGAAGGGAGAGGTGAGGTAAGGCTCGATCGCGCCACCTCGCCACCTCTCCCTCTGGGGGAGAGGTCGACGCGCAGCGTCGGGTGAGGGGGCCTTCCTCCCTCTTCAAAGTCGCGCTGCCGAAGCTATTTGCGCCCCATCCCTTGTGTGCACCCCAGGGGTCCCCATTTGTTGCGTATGACTGACGCGACGCCTGAGGGCACCACGATGAACACTGCGCTTCCCGACCCGGTTTCCAACCCCGAACTGTTCGAGGGATTGCTGGCGCGCAGGGCCATGGCGTACCTGATCGACGTCGTGATCATTGCGGCGATCAGCACGGTCACCGCGCTCGCTGGCCTGATCCTCGGCATTCCGACGCTGGGGCTTGCCTGGCTGGCGCTGCCGGTGGTCATTCCCCTCGCGATCCTCGCCTACTACGCTGCGACGCTCGGCTCGCCCCAGCGCGCGACGCTGGGGATGCAGGCGATGGATATCGTTCTGACGCCGGCGCGCGGCCAGCCGCTCGATGGCTGGACCATCCTGATCCACCCGATCCTGTTCTGGGTGACGGTGTGGATTTCGTGGCCCTTCACCATTCTCATCGTGCTGTTCACGCCGCGCCAGCAACTGCTGCATGACCTCGTGACGGGCACGCTGATGGTGCGCCGCTCGCCGATGGAGCGCCATTGGCGGATGTTGGGCGGCCTTTCCGCCTGAGACCCGCTGACCCATTGCCGCCTGTGACACTCGCGTCTAGTGTGATGACAGCGATTGCAGGGCGGCAATGACCGATCAGACCCCCGAAAATACCCAGCTCTTTCTGACAGCGGCGATGCCGTGCCCGTATCTGCCGGGCCGCCAGGAGCGGAAGCTCTTCACCCATCTGACCGGCCGGCGCGCCGCAACGCTCCATCACCTGTTGAGCGACAACGGCTTCCGCCGCAGCCAGAACCTGATCTACCGCCCCGCCTGCGACGGCTGCGCGGCCTGCCAGTCGGTGCGGATCGTCGCCACCGAGTTTGTGGCCTCGGCACGTTATCGCCGGGTGCAGAAGGCCAATGCGGATATTTCCGTCGAAGTCTGCCAGCCGCGCGCCACGGCCGAGCAGTTTGCGCTGTTCAAGCGCTATCTCGATGCCCGCCACTCGGGCGGCGGCATGACACAGATGAGCTTTGTCGACTATGAGTACATGGTTGAGGATACCCCGGTGCAGACAGTGCTGGTGGAGTATCGGCTGAACTCGGTGCCCGGCCGGCCACTGGTCGCCGTGGCGCTGACCGACGTGATGCCGGACGGCCTCTCCATGGTCTACAGCTTCTACGAACCCGACCTCGCGTCCCGCGGGCTCGGGAACCTCCTGATCCTCGACCATATCGAACAGGTCAAGCTCGCCGGGCTGCGCTACGTTTACCTCGGCTACTGGGTCAAGGACTCGCCTAAGATGGCCTACAAAGGCCGGTTCAGCCCACTCGAAGTGCAACGCGGGCCATTGGGGTGGCGGCTGCTGGAATAGGGGAGGGGGGCGACCTCGCTCACTGAGGCAACAGCCGTTTCTTGTTGATCGCGTCCGAGAGTAGGATCTGCGTATCGCCTGGTTTTAGTTCGTCTAGGATGGCGTTCTGGAAGCGTACATTCAGACTTTCAATGCGCAGTGCCAATTCCTTGAGTGTTCCAAAAGTTAGCTTCCACTCGAACGGGTGCCTTGGTCCTAGCCAACTGAACGCAGATCGTGCCTCGGGATCCTCTAGCACAACCTGCTCTGCTGAGGACCATGACCCATGAGCCACTCGATCACGTAGAAACTGCGCATCTCGAGTCTCCCTTATCAGAGCAAGGAAGCGGTCCCTGTGCGGCTGTGCAAACTCTCCGGAGACTAGGTTTTGTAGCGTATCGAGACGGCCCTTAGTCGAGCGGTCACTGCGAAACGCCTCCAGTTGCTCCTCGTCATCCCGTAGTAGTGCTTCGGTGGCGACGCCTAGCAGCATCTCCAATGAACTCCACTGGACCACAATCATTCCGATCGCCCATAGTTGGCGATCAGAAGGCGCCACTTGGAAGCTGAAGTCTTTTCGGCTTGGGAACATCTAGTTCCTGTGGCATTGGCGGCGGGTCAGGTCATCACCCCACGAACCTGTTGTTCTTCGGGAACCCCGTTGGCACCTGGCGGCCGGCGGTGGCGCGGTCGGCGATCCATTCGGGGAGTTCGGACATCGGCTTGGTGTAGGTGCGGCCCGAGGAGTCGGTCCAGGTGAGGCCGGTCGCTGACGCAAACGTCTTGAGGTCAGAGAGCCCGCCATCCTTGAACTTTTGCAGCCGGACGCCCTTGCCGCGGCCCATTTCGGGCAGTTCGGTGAGGGGGAAGACCAGGAGTTTGCGGTTCTGGCCCACGGTCGCGACCATGTCGCCATCGACGGGAACGAGGAGCAGCGCTTCCTCGGTGCCCGTGACGTTGAGCACCTGCTTGCCCTTCCGGGTATTGGCGATCAGCTCGTCTTCCGAGACGATGAAGCCGTCGCCCTTGCGCGAGGCGATGACGCGCTTTTTGCCGGGGCGATAGACGAAGAGATCGACAAGGTCCTGGCCCTCCTCGATATCGACCATAAGCCGCACCGGTTCGCCCTGGCTGCGGCCGCCGGGGAGGCGGTCGCCGGCGAGGGTGTAGACCTTGCCGCCGGTGGAGAGCAGCAGCAGCTTGTCGGTCGTCTGCGCGTGCACAAAGAGCTTCAGCCGGTCACCGGTCTTGAAGCCCTTTTCGTCGATCTCAGTGGTGTGGCCGCGCATCGAGCGGATCCAGCCCTTTTCGGAGAGGATCACGGTGATCGGCTCGCGCTCGATCATGGCGGTGGCCACCTCGTCGAGGTCGACTTCGGTGGCTTCGGAGAAATCGGTGCGGCGGCGGCCACGCGGCGTATCCTTGCCGTAGTCCTTCTTCAGCTCGCCGATCTGGCGGGCGATCTCGCCCCACTGCTTGCGCTCGGAGGCGAGGAGGGCTTCGAGGTGACCCTTCTCCTCGGTCAGCGCCTTGTGCTCGGTGCGGAGTTCGATCTCCTCGAGCTTGCGCAGGGAGCGCAGGCGCATGTTGAGGATGGCTTCGGCCTGCACATCGGTGAGGTTGAACGTCGCCATCAGCGAGGCCTTGGCATCGTCCTCCTCGCGGATGATGCGGATCACCTCGTCGAGGTTGAGGTAGGCGATGATGTAGCCGTCGAGCACTTCCAGCCGGCGCGAGATTTCGCCCAGCCGGTTGTTGGTGCGGCGCACCAGCACGTCCTTGCGGTGCTGCAGCCAGGCGGCGATCGCCTCCTTGAGGCTCATCACCTTGGGGACGGTGCCGCGATCGAGCACGTTGAGGTTGAGTGGAATGCGCTGTTCGAGCTCGCTGAGCTTGAACAACTGCTCCATCAGGATCACCGGGTCGACCGTGCCGGCGCGGGGCTCGATGACGAGCCGCACATCGTCGGCGCTTTCGTCGCGGATGTCCTTCAAGAGCGGCAGTTTCTTCGCCAGCAACAGTTCGGCGATCTTTTCGACCAGCTTCGACTTCTGCACCCCATAAGGGATCTCGGTGACGACGATCTGGTAGACGCCGCGTCCCTTGTCCTCGCGTACCCAGCGCGAGCGAAGGCGGAACGAGCCGCGGCCGGTCTCATAGGCATTGAGGATCGAGGGGGCCTTTTCGACGAGGATGCCGCCGGTGGGGAAATCCGGGCCGGGGATGAACTGCATGAGCTCGGCGACGGTCGCCGAGGGGTTCATGATCAGGTGCAGTGCCGCGTCGCAGATTTCGGCAACGTTGTGCGGCGGCACCGAGGTGGCCATGCCGACGGCGATGCCCTGCGAGCCATTGGCGAGGAGGTTCGGGAAGTTCGCCGGCAGCACCACCGGCTCTTCGTTCGAGCCGTCATAGGTGGGCTTGAAATCGACAGCGTCGTCCTGGATGCCCTCAAGAAGGCGCATCGCCACATCGGTCATGCGCGCTTCGGTATAGCGATAGGCGGCGGCGCCATCCCCATCGATATTGCCAAAATTGCCCTGGCCATCGACCAGCGGGTAGCGCATGGCGAAGTCCTGCGCGAGGCGGACCATGGCGTCATAGATCGACTGGTCGCCGTGCGGGTGGAAACCACCGATCACGTCGCCGACCACTTTGGCGGATTTCTTGTAGGGCTCGTTCGGCGATAGCCGGAGGAGGCGCATAGCGTGGAGGATACGGCGGTGCACGGGCTTCAGCCCGTCGCGCGCATCGGGCAGGGCGCGCTGGGTGATCGTTGATAGCGCATAGGACAGGTAACGCTCTTCGAGCGCCTGGCGCAGGTCGACAATGCGTTGGTCGTCGCCGGGAGGGATCAGGTCGGGGTCGTCAGCCATGGGCCGTCTTGAGCATGCGAATCATCGCTGCACTATAGCGGTTCCGGGCGTTTGCGGGGCTTTGGCGCCGCCGCATCCCCAACCGAGAGCGGGGGAGCGCTGAGCACTCCCCCGCCGGTCGTTACAATCAGAGATTGCAGTAGTGATACTTGCCGTCATAGCCGAGGAACTGGTCGGTGCGGGAATTGTACGAGCGGTACGCATCCTCGCAGCGGGCCACATGGCTGCTCGACATGTTTTCGTTGGAGTTGTTCAGGCCATTGGCCACAGCTGCGCCGATCACGAAGCCGAACAGGCCCGAGGCAAAGTTTCCAACGGTCGGGCGGTTCCAGCGGTACCAGTCCTGGTAATTGTTCTTGGACCAGTGGTGACGGTTCTGGTGCCAGTCATCGCAGCCGCGCAGGTTCGGGTGCATGTTGCACTGCTGCTGCACATAGCGTTCCTGCGAGCCGGAGTTCATGTTGAACGAGGCCGCGCTGGCCGGAGCGGGCAGGGCCATGGCGCCAGCGAGAGCGGTGGCGATGACAGCGGCGAAAAGTTTCTTCATTTTTTTGTTCTCCTTTGGGTTTTGTGTACCGACCCAGTGGAGGGAAAACCCGTAGAGCGCGATTTGGTTGCGTCACGGCTGCGGCACCGAAGGCAGGCGCCGGGTCTTTCTTCGGACGTGGAAATCTGCGATACCAATAGCGTTCGCGCGACTGGCGAGATCAGATGGGGCACCATCGGGGAACGCGAACGAGAGCATGCCGCTCGCCTGGGCACCCGTTTGAACGTCACAGGGAGCCCGCATGACCAGTGCAATCCAACATCCTTCCCGGCTGCGTGTCAGCCTTGGAATCGCCGGAACCGGCGTGCTACAGCCAGCCGAACCCACAAGCCCCCATTTTCTGAACGGGAGATGCCAATGAGCGCCGTCCAGAGCTCCCCGCTCTTTCCGAAGTTCTTTTCGAACACCCTCAGTGAAACCGATCCGGAGATCGCCGAGGCGATCCAACTGGAACTCGGCCGCCAGCAGCACGAGATCGAACTGATCGCGTCCGAAAACATCGTGTCACGCGCAGTGCTTGAAGCGCAGGGCTCGATCATGACCAACAAGTACGCCGAGGGCTATCCCGGCAAGCGCTACTACGGCGGCTGTCAGTATGTGGATATCGCCGAGACGCTGGCGATCTCTCGTGCCAAGCAACTGTTCGGCGCCAACTTCGCCAATGTGCAGCCCAACTCGGGCAGCCAGATGAACCAGGCGGTGTTCCTCGCGCTCCTGCAGCCGGGCGACACGTTCATGGGGCTCGATCTCAACTCGGGCGGTCACCTGACGCACGGTTCGCCGGTCAACATGAGCGGCAAGTGGTTCAAGGTCGTCAGCTACGGCGTGCGCCGCGACGACAACCTGCTCGACATGGACGAAGTGGCGCGGCTCGCTCGCGAGCACAAGCCCAAGCTGATCGTCGCGGGCGGCACCGCCTATTCGCGCGTCTGGGACTGGGCGAGGTTCCGCGAGATCGCCGATGAAGTCGGCGCCTACCTGATGGTCGACATGGCCCACATCGCCGGGCTCGTTGCCGGTGGCGCGCATCCCTCGCCGGTGCCGCATGCGCATGTGACGACCACCACAACGCATAAATCCCTTCGCGGCCCGCGGGGCGGCATGATCCTCACCAATGACGAAGAGATCGCCAAGAAGATCAACTCGGCGGTGTTCCCTGGCCTCCAGGGCGGGCCGCTTATGCATGTGATTGCCGCCAAAGCGGTGGCCTTCAAGGAAGCGCTGCAGCCCGAATTCAAGGCCTATGCGCACCAGGTCGTGTCCAACGCCCGCACGCTGGCGGCGACGCTGAAGGAAGACGGGCTCGAGATCGTCTCCGGCGGCACCGACAACCACCTGATGCTGGTCGATCTCAGGAAGAAGAACGCCACCGGCAAGCGGGCAGAGCAAGGGCTTGGGCGCGCCTATATCACCTGCAACAAGAACGGCATCCCGTTCGACCCCGAAAAGCCGTTCGTGACCTCCGGCGTGCGCCTTGGCACCCCGGCGGGCACGACGCGCGGCTTTGGCGAGGCCGAGTTCCGCGAGATCGGCAAGCTGATCGTCGAGGTGCTGGATGGTTTGCGAGAGGCCAACTCCGACGAGGGCAATGCCGCCGTTGAAGCGGCCGTCCGCGACAAGGTGATGGCGCTGACCGGGCGATTCCCGATCTACTCCAACTAAGATGATCTGGGGCGGCACCCCTCATCCGGCGCCGCGCGCCACCTTCTCCCCGACGGGGAGAAGAATGGGCGGTGGCCAGATCGAGCCACTCTTTTCCTCTCCCAGTCGGGGAGAGGGTGGATCGGCCGTAAGGCCGAGACGGTTGAGGGGTTCTGAAACTCAACAAGTGAGGCGAGCCAATGCGCTGTCCCTATTGCGGAAATGACGACACGCAGGTCAAGGACAGCCGGCCGACCGAGGATTCCAACTCGATCCGCCGCCGGAGGATATGCCCCTCTTGCGGCGGACGCTTCACGACCTTCGAGCGGGTGCAGTTGCGCGAGCTGCTGATTGTCAAGAAATCGGGCCGCAAGGTGCCGTTCGATCGCGACAAGCTGGCGCGGTCAGTGAATACGGCGCTGAGAAAGCGCGATGTTGAGCCAGAGCGGGTCGAGCGCATGATCTCGGGCGTGGTGCGCCAACTGGAGAGCTTGGGCGATACCGAGATCAGCTCCGAGACGGTGGGGCAGTTCGTCATGGAGGGCCTTAAGGGCCTGGATGACGTGGCGTTCGTACGCTTCGCGTCAGTGTACAAGAACTTCTCGGCTGCCGACGATTTCCGGTCGTTTCTGACCGAACTGGGCAATGACGAGCGCAGCAAGCCCAACCGCGAAGACGATTGAGATTGCGGTCAACGCCTTCGATGGGTAAGCCAAAGTGGCAATCCATGGCGGGCAACCCCCGCACAACGAAATGACTCTCCAGATATGGCGCAGCCCAGCCCCCGCGATCCCAACAGCACGCGTACCGCCAACCAGCGCGGCGCCGCTCGCCTTGCTGCAGTGCAGGCGCTCTACCAGATGGACGTTGGCCGCCAGACGCTTGAGGATACGCTGAGCCAGTTCAGCGCTGTGCATCTCGGCCGCGAGATCGAGGGTGACGAATATCTTCCGGCCGATGCGGACTTCTTCCGCCAGATCGTCACCGGCGTGATCAAGAGCCAGTTGCAGATTGACCCGGCGGTCGACAACGCGCTGGTCGATGGCTGGCCCATGGGCCGCATCGACGCGACGCTCCGCGCCATCCTCCGTGCCGCAACGTTCGAGCTGCTGCGCCGCAAGGACATTCCCGTGCGGGTGGTGATCACCGAGTATGTCGACGTCGCCAAGGCCTTCTACGAGGATGACGCCCCCAAGATGGTCAACGGCGTGCTCAACGCGGTGGCCGAAGCCGCTGGCCGCGATGATGATGACGCGGTGAAATCGAAGTAAGCAGCGATGACTGATATGGAGAGCAAGACCGGTTCGCCGTTGCGCAATATCGGCCTGCTCGCCATGTCGCAGGCGGCCCTTGGCTCCAACCAGGCGATTCTTGGCGCGATCGCCTCGCTGACCACTATCACTATGGTCGCCGACAAACGCTTTTCTACCGTTCCGGTAAGCCTGATGATCATCGGCGCCGCGCTGATGACGGGGCCCGCCGCATGGCTGATCCACAGCCTTGGCCGTCGCACCGGCTTCATGCTGGGAGCGGGCGCCGCAATCCCCGCAGCCCTGCTTGCGGCTTACGCAGCGCTCACTGGCAATATCTGGCTCTTCGGCCTCGCCCTGGCTGTGCTTGGCGCCAGCAGTGCATTCGCCAATCAGTATCGCTTTGCAGCTGCCGACAGCGTGCCGGAGGCGCTGAAGGCGCGGGCCATCTCCTGGGTGCTATTCGGCGGTGTGTTATCGGGCTTCATCGGCCCCTGGATGAGTATCCTGACCAAGGACCTGATCCCCGGCCGTACGTTCACTGGCACCTATCTCGCGATGGCCGCATTGGCTGCGGTAGCCGTCGCGCTGCTGAGCCAGACCCAGCTGGCGCCAACGGTGCGCCGGACCGAGGATCGGAAAGGCGGACGCCCGCTGGTGGTGCTGTTGCGTACACCCTCGATCATCATCCCCATGCTGACCGCCGCCGTCAGCTACGCTCTGATGGTGCTGGTGATGGTCGCAGCACCCGTCGCGATGGTCTATCTTTGCGGGCTGACGACCGAGGATGCCGCGCTGGCTATCCAGTGGCACGTGGTGGCGATGTTCGCGCCGAGCTTTGTCACTGGCGGCGTCATCTCCAAGATCGGCGCGCAGTTGACGGCAGCCATTGGTCTGCTGCTCATCGCTGGTGCAGCGTTGGTCAACCTCAACGGCATCACCGTAATGCACTTTGTGGTTTCGCTCGTGCTGGTGGGGGTTGGCTGGAATTTCGGATTCATCGCCTCAACCGCGATGCTGGCTTCGGCTTATCGTCCAGAGGAAGCTGCGCGGGTGCAGGGACTGAACGAACAGGTCGTGTTCGGCGTCATGGCGCTGGCTTCGATCGCGTCAGGCCTGCTGCTGGAATTGATCGGCTGGCAGTCGATCAATGTGCTGGTGTTGCCAGTCTCGACGGCCGGGGTTCTCGTCCTCGGCTTGTGGCAGTTGCGGCGCGCCCCGAGCTGAGCCCAGGGCGCCTTCCGGCTAGAACGACGAAACCAGGGAGTCGATGAACGAGCGGTCCTGGCCGTAGGACGGGGTGCGGCGGCTCTCGATGTTGAACGCCTTGCCGTCCTTGATGCCCAGCCGCTCGGTATCCTTCACCTTCATGTTCTTGTCGAAATAGATGGCAAGCAGCGTACGTTCCTTGGAGAGCGGCATGCCGAAGGCGGTCTGCACCACCTTTTCACCCAGGTAGTACCAGGCCGTTTCTTCGCCGAAATTGTTGGTCGCCTGCGGCGAGCCGAGCACGGCTGTAACCAGTTGGGCGCTTTGGCCAACACGGATCTGCTTTACCGCATCCTCGGAGATTTCGTAGCCGCGCGCCTTGTTCTGCGTAAGGCTGAGCCCACTTGTACAGGCAGTCAGGGTCAGGCCGACCAGGGCGGCCATAGCGATCGGGGTGGAGCGGCGGAGAACGGTGCGCAAAGGCATCAATTTGACTTTCCCGATGGCTGTCGACTAATACCACGACCTCGTCGGCCGCCGGACTGTTTAGCTGCCAAAACCTTCTTCTGGCAAGCTGGCTTGGCCCCAAGCTCTGACCCGTCCACACCACAAGTAAACCCTCCGACACACAACCGGAGCGAGACCGATGATATTGAACCTGTTCAGAAAATCCCCGAAGACCGAAGCAGTGTCTGCCGTTTATCGCGCCATTGTGGCGCAATCCCGGCAGCCGGTCTTCTATGCCGAATGGGGCGTGCCGGATACGGTGACGGGCCGATTTGACATGATTTCGCTGCACCTCGCTCTGCTCTTCAGGCGCCTGCGCCGGGAAAAACCCGGTGGCGTCGAATTCAGCCAGCTGGTTTTCGATCTCTTTTTCAAGGACATGGACCGCTCGTTGCGCGAGCTTGGGGTCACGGACCTCGGCGTGCCAAAAAAGATCCAGAAAATGAGCACCGCGTTCTTTGGGTTGATGACGAGCCTCAATGAGGCCATGGATCGCGATGACCGGCCGGGCGTCGAGGCTGTGCTGGAACGCAACCTGTTCGAGCCCGGACAGGCGCCTCCGATGGAAGTGTTGAGCAACTACCTGTTTGCCCAATCGGAACAGATGAATGCCATAGCGGCGTCGGACATCATGGGCGGCAAACTGAATACGGGAGTCGCTGCATGAGCGGGCCATATGATCGCACGCGAATCGCCGATGCCAGCATCCGGCTCGATTCGATGCCCAATGACGGGCGTGACCTTAAGCTCAAGGTCGGCGAAGACGATCGCAAAGCGATCGCTGATTTTCTCAACATCACTACCGTCGAGGCGCTCGATGTCACCCTGCACGCTGTGCGCTTCCGCGGTGGCATGCGGGTGACCGGCCGCCTCGTTGCTTCGATCGTCCAGCCCAGCGTTGTATCGCTCGAGCCGGTGCGGCAGCAGATCGCCGAGCCGATTGACCGGGTGTTTCTGCCCGGCGGCGAAAAGTCCTTTGCCGAACAGGCCAATGCCGAGATCTTCGTGGACCCTGATGGCGAAGACATTCCGGACCATTTCGAGGGCAACGAAGCAGACCTCTCAGATCTGATCGTTGAAACCCTGTCCCTCGCTATCGATCCGTACCCGCGTATTGGCGACGAGAGCGTGGGCGAGGTTGGCGATGCGAGGGATATTGAGGCGGAGCGGCCCTTTGCTGCCCTGAAGGTCCTGAAACTGCCCGACGACAAGGGCTGACGGGCAGGGGTTGCACGGCATATGCGAATGAGTAATGTGGCGCACGCCCCCAAAAGGGGACGCTGGTTCAGGCGGCAATGAGCGATTCCATCAGGATTTCCGTAGACGCGATGGGGGGCGACAAGGGTCCCCGCGCCGCAATGCTGGGCGCGCGTCTGTTCTGGCGCGAGCGCCGGAACACGACCTACATTTTCCACGGACGGCAGGCCGAACTTGAGCCGCTGCTTGAAGAATTCCCCGATCTGAAGCCGATTTCGCGGGTCGCGCACAGCGACGTGGTGATCACCATGGACGACAAGCCGTCGCAGGCGCTGCGCAAGGGGCGGGGCAGTTCATCGATGTGGGCTGCCATCCAGTCGGTGAAAGACGGCGAGGCGGATTTTGCCATTTCAGGCGGCAATACCGGTGCCCTGATGGCGATGGCAACGTTCTGTTTGAGGCCGATCGAAGGGATTTCACGCCCGGCGATCGCTGCAATCTGGCCGACGCTCAGGACGGACATCATCGTACTCGATGTTGGTGCGACCGTCGGCGGCGATGCCAAGCAATTGTGCGATTTTTCGATTCTGGGCGCAGCATTGGCGCGGGCGCTGTTCGACCAGGAACTGCCGACCGTGGGGCTGCTCAACGTCGGCACCGAAGAGATGAAGGGCCACGACGAGGTGAAGGAAGCCGCGCGCATCCTGCACGCCGCCAGTGGCTCTGGCTTCATCTACCACGGCTTTGTCGAGGGCGACGATATCGGAAAGGGCACGGTCGACGTGGTGGTCACCGAGGGCTTTGCCGGCAATATCGCGCTGAAGACCGCTGAGGGCACGGCGCGGCAGGTAGGCACCTATATCCGCAACGCGCTGACCGCCGATATCCTCTCCAAGCTCGGCGCGCTGATCGCCGGCCAGGCCTTGCAGGCGCTGCGCCGCAAGCTCGATCCGCGCAATATCAATGGCGGTGTGTTCCTGGGGCTCAATGGCGTCGTCATCAAGAGCCATGGCGGCACCGACGAGATCGGTTTCAAGGGCGCCTTGGGTCTCGGCTATGAAATGGCGCGCAACCGCGTCATGGACAAGATCGGGGAGGGCATGCGCAAATTCCCCACCCTGAACGCGGCTCCCACCGCCATCCCCGAAGCAGAGGCAAAACCCGCGTGACCGACCGCAAAACCATCATCCGCAGCGTCGGTGCCTATCTGCCGGCGCGCATTCTCACCAACGAAGAACTTGCGAAAACCGTCGACACATCCGACGAGTGGATCGTGCAGCGGACCGGCATCCGGCAGCGCCATATCGCCGCCGAAGGTGAAAACACCTCCGATCTCGCCGCTGCGGCGGGCCGGCGCGCCATGGAGAACGCCGGGCTTGAGATCGGCGATATCGATCTGATCGTCTGCGCCACGACCACGCCGGACATGACGTTTCCTGCCACCGCCGCGATCGTCCAGCAAAAGCTCGGTATGCATCACGGCGCGGCCTTCGACATCCAGGCCGTGTGCTCGGGCTTCGTCTATGCCGTTGGCACGGCGGACTCATTTCTGAAGAACGGCATGGGCAAGCGCGCCCTCGTCATCGGCGCCGAGACCGCTTCCCGCCTGCTCGACTGGAACGATCGCACCACCTGCGTGCTGTTCGGCGATGGCGCCGGTGCGGTGGTGATGGAAATGGGAAAGCCAAGCGAACCCGAGCGTGGCGTGCTGGCGACTGCGCTCCGTTCGGACGGCCATTTCTGGAACAAGCTCTATACCGATGGCGGGCCGAGCTCGACGCAGTCCATGGGTCACGTCCGCATGGAAGGCAAGGAAGTCTTCAAGCACGCCGTCGGCATGATCACCGACGTAGTCTACAAAGTGCTCGAAGACACCGGCCACACCATCGAAGACCTGGATTGGTTCGTGCCGCACCAGGCGAACAAACGGATCATCGACGGGGCAGGGGTCAAACTGGGCCTGCCGCCCGAAAAGGTGGTGATCACAGTGGATCGCCACGCCAATACTTCTGCCGCATCGGTGCCCTTGGCGCTGAATACCGCCGTTGCCGATGGCAGGATCAAACGCGGTGATCTGGTGATGATCGAAGCGATGGGCGGTGGATTCACCTGGGGCGCCTCGCTCATCCGCTGGTAATTTGCAGCGAAAGCAGCGTTGTTTTGGTGTCATTGCGTAGTCGCATTAGTCCCTAGCCTTTGATTGTTAAGTGAGATTGCCAGTAGCTTAGCGCCGCGTTAGTCTCCCCGTACCGTGGGTGGGGGCGCCTCGCGGACGGAATACGGTTTGGCGGAACGAGGGGGCAGTGCATGGTACAGAAAACAGTAACCCGAGCGGACCTGGCAGAGGCGGTCTACGAAGCCGTCGGCCTGTCGCGGACAGAATCGGCCGAGCTCGTCGAGCGCGTTCTAGATATGATCGGCGATGCGCTTGTTGAGGGTGAAAACGTCAAGCTATCCTCATTTGGCTCGTTCCAGGTGCGCTCCAAAAATCAGCGTATTGGCCGCAACCCGAAGACGGGCGAAGAGGTGCCAATTCTGCCGCGCCAGGTTCTGGTGTTCAAACCCAGCAACGTGTTGAAATCCAAGATCAACAAATCTATGGTCCGCTCTGGAAAATAAGACTCTTTCCGGAACGGGTGAGTCCTTGGACAAATCTCCAGACGCCTTTCGAACCATTTCTGAAGCGGCCGATGAACTCGACCTGCCGCAGCACGTGCTGCGCTTTTGGGAAACGCGGTTTTCGACCATAAAGCCGCTTAAGCGCGGCGGCGGCCGGCGCTATTACCGCCCCGAAGATGTGCTGCTGCTCAAGGGCATCCGCCATCTGCTCTATGATCAGGGCTTCACCATCAAGGGTGTGCAGCGGATCCTGAAGGATCAGGGCATCCGAGCGGTTATCGCGATTGGTGACGGCAGATCGCTGGACTCGCTGCCTCCGCCGAGCCCTGCCGACGAGGAATTCGAAACTGAATCGGCCGATCTGCCTGAAGTCGCACCGAAAGTGCGCCACGTAGATCCGGAAGATTCCCCCCGTCCCGTGTCTCGCAGCGGCCTCAACGCATCGGATCGCGAAAAGCTGTCGAACGTGCTGCGCGACTTGCTGGATGCCAAGCGCCTGCTGGAGCGCGCTCGCGAAGGCTGATCTAGTCGAAGGCGACGAGGAGACTTGCACATGTTGCGCAAATCCCCTCGCCCCAACACTAGAGACTGTGGACGCAGCTTCTCTTTGTGTCCGCGATATACTGAGCCCATTATCGATTTGCGTTTTTGATCTGCAGCAAAACGCGCATGAATAAATGCGGAGCCGCGCGGTTGCGGCTCCAGGTTGCTTGTATTTTACGCTCGCTTGGGAATCTGCACGTCCTTGAGCAGGATCGTCAGCACCATCGCAGCCACATACATTGCCGCGACCCAGAGGAACATCACGTTGATGCCCGCCGAATAGTGCCCCAGCACAACCTGCCGCGCCTCGGGAGAGAGGGCAGCCGCGATGTGCGGCGAAAGCCCCGTGAGGCCGCCGGGCAGGGCAGCAGCCGCATCGGCGGGCAGCAGGCTGTTCTGGACATTGAGCGCCCAGGTCATTACCGCGCCGTTGACCGCTAGACCGAGGCTGGCGCCGACTGTGCGAGCCTGGGTGACGACGCCGGTGGCGGCGCCGATATCGCTCGGCGGCGCCGCGGCCTGGATGGCGACCATCAGCACCTGGAACTGCAGGCCCATGCTGATGCCGAACACCGCCATCATGATGCCGAGCACCCAAAGCGAAGTGGCACTATTGATGAAGGTAAAGCCCACCATCAGTGCGGCGCCAACCGCCATTGCGACGACCGGCATCCACTTGTAGCGCCCGGTAGTGGCAATGATCCGTCCTGCGATGACCGACACCACCATGGACGTGGCCGACGCGGGGAGGAACAGGAAACCGACTTCGGCCGGCCCGAGCCCGGTGAGGGTCTGGAAGTAGAGCGCGAAGTAAAAGAACATGCCGAGGGTGGAGGCGCCGGCCAGGACCGACACGCCCGAAACGATCGAGATGGTGTGGTTCTTGAACAGGCGCAGCGGGATGATCGGCTCTACCGAGCGGTTTTCCACCCGCACGAAGGCGATGCCCGCGGCAATGCCGATGACGGGGAGGATGAAGGTCAGGAGGTCAGGGCCGCCTGGATCGAGGACGTGGTCGCTCCAGTAGACGATGGCCGTGGTAGCAATCGCGATGAGCACGCCGCCGAGCCAATCGACCTTGTGCTGCTTTTCAACGAACTTGCGCTTCATTGCGGCGCCGATGACGAAGAGCACCACGATGCCGATCGGCAGGTTGACGAGGAACACCCAGCGCCAGCCGAACAGGTCAGTGATGTATCCGCCGGCCACAGGGCCGAGGATCGAGCTCAAAGCGAAGACGGCTGAGGTGTAGCCTTGGTACTTGGCTCGGTCGCGCGGGCCAAAAAGTTCGCCGATCATGGCGAAAGCCGAGACCATCAGCCCGCCGCCACCAATGCCTTGCAGCACCCGGGCAGCAATCAGGCTTTCCATCGACCACGCCATACCGCAGATCGCTGAGCCGATGAGGAACAGCACGATGGCGGTCATGACCACGATCTTCCGCCCATACATGTCGCCGAGCTTGCCGTAGAACGGCGACACAGCGGCAGTGGAGAGAAGGTAGGCAGAGCCGACCCACCCGAAGAGGTGCAGATTGCCCAACTCACCGGCAATGGTTGGGAGCGCTGTCACCACGATCTGCATGTCCATGGAGGCCATGAACATCGCAATGAGGGCGCCGAAATAGACAAGCATCGTCGCGCGATCGGGACGCGCGGGAGCTTCGGACGTGACGCCGGAAAGGGATGGGGAATCTGTAGCCATCGGAAATCTCCAAAACAGGCGCACTTAATGTGCCCGGGTCACATGTATGTCAATAGCATATATATGTCATGTGCATGCAATTGACTGGAGCATGTAATTTTGCTAGGGACGCTTTATGAGCACCGACGATCGCGCCGACCCGGCTGTGAATTTGCACATGATCTGCCAGACCCAGGGCGACCAGAATTTGGTGGCCTTGGCGCGCGCCAATGGACTTGGTGCAGAGGCCGCGGACGCGGTTGCCGCCATCGACGCGGTGATGGCGAAGGTGCGGCGATCGGTGATGCGGCGCGAGTACGGCCGGCAGCTCATGGCAGCGCTTGACTCTGACCTGGATGTTGCCCACCTCGACGTGATTGGCGCCATCGGACATGGCCCAACAGTGTGGGGCGAAGCTGGACCTGAGGAAGTCACAGTCGGCCTCATTGCCGAGCGGTTGGCCATCGACCCGTCGCGCGCGAGCCGTCTCAGCGCCGAGGTTGTGGAGCGGGGCTACGTGCGCCGCGTTGCCTCACAACTCGACGCCCGCCGCATCTGCCTCGAGCTTACCCCTAAGGGGAAGCGCTTCGTTGAGGCGGTGCGACAGAACAAATGGAACAGGCTTGCCAGCGCCTTGGGCCAGTGGAACGAGGCCGACCTCGTGACCTTTGCGCTGCTGTTCGAGCGTTTTTCCGGCTGGGCCACGGACAGTGACGGCATCCATCGGTCTGCCGAGGCTATTCGCAAGAGCATGGAAGCCGACGAAAGGGCCGAAAACTCGGCCTTTGCTGAAGCCAAATAGCTACATCCAGCCTTTTCCGGCCAATGTAGCGACGACCATGTCGGCTATCATCCGTCCACCCTTGGCGCTGATGTGACCTTCGTCGCGGTAAAGCGGCGCGCCATCCAGCTCGTTAAGGCAACGGTTGGGGACAATCGAGTTGCAGAACAGCACTGAAGGATCCAGCACGAGTACGTCCCCGCCCCTCTGAGAAGCGCCCAGCAGGATCTGCCGGCCTGTGTCGGCGCGGCTCTTGAACACGTCGAATGAAGTCGCGAGCGGGAAGACGGCACCGGCCCCAGCCGCGAACCTTCGTGCAACGCGCTCCGGAACATTCCAGGCGGTCTCCGGCACGGCCTGAATCAGAACCACGCGTCGGCCCATGCGGTGCAACCTATCGATGGTCGCTACAAATGCTGAGGATAGGGCGTTGCGATACGCGGTGTCTGGCACCCGGTAGGCCGTACCGTTGACGGTCGGAATGAACTCATTGGGACGCTCCACCCCGCCCTCGAGGTTATTGAAGCCTGACAGCTCAGCCCACTGCGTCCAGCGCGCCAGCAGAATCACGGTTTTGATCTCTGGATGCTGTTCGAGGATGCTGAACCCTGCGTCGAGGCCTTTGGGGCAGTCCCTTACGGTGCCTTTTTCATCAACTCGATCAAGGCCAACCAACGCGGGGCAACCACTACGGCTGAAGACCGTGAGACCCACGCCCCGGCCGGCCAACGCGTCGCCAAGCTGCGGCGCCAGGGCGGCCGCGTGGCTATCGCCCATCAGAGCGACAGTGATGTTCTCAGTATTGCCGAATGCACAGGTCTGTACAGTTTTTGGGGGCTTGCTGGTGGACGGGCATTCAGCCGAACGGTCGTCCGCCACAGCAAGGATCGCCTGTACCTGCGGTGTCAGCCGCTGTGGCAGACCCCCGCTGAAACTGAACACGAGGCCGAGCCCTGCGAAAGCCAGTAGGGTCGCTGCCGCGCCGACCAGGAGTACCGCGCGCTGCCGACCTCTTCTGGACCGTCCGCGTCGCCAAGGTTGTTCGACGTATCTCCAGCTCAATGCCGCTAGGGCAAATGTCGCAACGATGAGCCCGACCACAAGCAGCGGCGCATAGCTCGAACTGGAGAGCACATCGCCGCCGGCAAGGACCCGCGTGAACGCGAAAAGCGGCTGGTGAATGAGGTAGGCGCTATAGCTAAGCAGACCGCACCAGCGTAGCCCCGCAAAGGACAAGAGGCGTGCAATGAGCGTTTCTTCGGTGGCATATAGCAGAACAAGGCAGGTGCCGGCCACTGGTAGGATGGTGGGCAGGGAGGGCCACGGCGTGTGGCCGTCAAACAGAACATAGCTCACGGCAATAAGACCAACACCGAGCGCCGACAGACCCTGCCGAAATCGTCCGAGCGGCAGCCGGCCAAGGGTCGCGCTCATGGCGCCAGCCAAAAGCTCGAAGGCCCTTGAAAGGCTTGAGTAGAAGTTATCCAGCGGCGCGACGCCGGAGGTAATGATGGCGATTCCGAACGATAGCAGCGCTATCCCCGCCAGCCACCAGACCAGCCTGCCAGACAATCGTGAGAGGAGCACGAGTGCCAACGGAAACACGACGTAGAACTGCTCCTCGACCGACAGGCTCCAGGTGTGCATAAGCGGCTGCAGCGTGTTGGCCGCGTCAAAATAGTCGCGGCCGAGACTGAGGTAGTTGGCGGCAAACAGTGACGTGAATGTGAGCTGGGACCCCACATCGACAAGTTCGTGCGGAAACAGCACCACGACCGAGACGCCGGCCGCTAGCGCCATGGTCACAACGAGCGCTGGCAATATTCGGCGTACGCGCCGCTCGTAGAACCCCCAGATATTCAGTCTTCCGGTGTCGCGCAGCTCGCCGACAAGCAACTGAGTGATCAAGTAGCCGCTGATGACGAAAAAGATATCTACGCCGATAAACCCGGCAGGCAGAAGACTTGCGTTGGCGTGGTAGACCACGACGGGCAATATGGCCAGGGCACGAAGGCCGTCGATTTCACTGCGGTGTTGCATGACGGCCATTCGGTTGCGCAGTTTTGTTCTAGGCATGGCAGGTCTTGCGGCGCAACGGGCATTCGCGCCGAGGTCACAGCCTTCGCCGATTTGCTTGACAGCACAGGTGGTGAGCACAAAGTGAGGGGATGACTGGCTTACCCGGCAGACGAGTATCCTCAGTCGCTATCGAACCCACGAACTGCGCTTAGTCATGTCAAAAACCACCCCAGCGACAATAGCACTTGAAAAGGCCGGAGTGGCCTTCACCCTGTTTCCGTATGAGTACGATCCGGATGCGCCGCGGGTTGGGCTGCAGGCCGCCGAAGCGCTTGGGCGCTCGCCTGATCAGGTGTTCAAGACGCTGATGGCGGAAGTTGACGGAAAACCAGTGTGCGTCGTGGTGCCGTCGGATTGCGAAGTCAGCATGAAGAAGCTGGCAGCGGCGTTCAATGGCAAAGCCGCCAACATGATGAAGCCGCCCGACGCCGAGCGCCTGACGGGTTTCAAGGTGGGGGGCATCAGTCCCTTCGGCCAGCGCCGTAAGGTGCCTACCGCCGTAGATGAAACCGCAGAACTGTTCGATGAGGTGCTGATCAATGGCGGCCAGCGCGGATTGCTTCTGGGATTGCGCCCCGGCGACGCCATACGCGCCGCCGAGGCGAAACTCAGCGATCTGACAGCGTAACGCTGCTTAGAATACCGCGAGGTATTTCAGCAGCGCGATGATGCCGATGATGATCACCACGATCTGGATGATCTGGCGGACCCGCGCCTCGACAGGCAGGCGCTGAACCAGCCAAAGGATCAACACAACCACCAGGAAGGTGATGAGAATTCCGATCAATACGGACATATGAAAGTCTCCAAGCCGCCCCATGCAGCCAATATGCAACGCATGAGACCGATTTTCGTTCGCCTTGCCGCAAAATTGCCTCTTGCCTCAAAAGGCCGGGTTCTGTAGGCCTCCCGTCAGTCGGGGTGTAGCGCAGCCTGGTAGCGCATTTGTCTGGGGGACAAAGGGTCGCAGGTTCAAATCCTGTCACTCCGACCATTTCTCCCAATCTCTGAAGGACCAGCGGGATGAACGGTGCCAAGAGCGAACCGCTCACCGCCGAGTTCTCCCTCGTTGCTGATAGCCTGAAGCTCTGGGCCGAGACCGCAGGCGGCACTACCGTGCTGATCAACGTCTCGGAGAACCACACTTTCCGTATCGATGGCACCGGCGGTACACAGCACATACTGCGCCTCCACCGGCCGCACTATCAGTCGCGCACTGCCATCAACTCCGAACTCGCCTGGCTGCAGGCGCTCGCAGCGACGACCGATATCCCCGTGCCTAAGCCGCTGCTGGCCATCGACGGCGAGTTGCTGCAGGAAGTCGCGCCCGATCGATTTGCCGCGCTGTTCCGCTTTGAGCAGGGTCGCGAGCCGAAGCCCGATGAGGACCTTGCGCCGCTGTTTGCCGTGTTGGGCCGCTACGCCGCCACCGCGCATCTCCATATCGAAACCTGGGAACAGCCCGAGCGCTTCGTGCGGCCGATCTGGGACGCCATCGGGCTCCTCGAGCCCGCCGGCCTCTGGGGCGATTGGCGCAAGGCGCCACATGTCGAGGGCGAGGTGCTGGAGGATCTCCTGGCGCTCGATGCTGCGCTGCGCCAGCGCCTCCATGCCTACGGCACCGACATCGACCGCTTCGGGCTCATCCACGCCGATATGCGGCTGGGTAACCTTCTGGTCGACGAGGACCAAGTCACGCTGCTCGATTTCGATGATTGCGGCTTTGGCTGGTTTCTCTACGACCTCGCCGCCAGCCTCTCGTTCTTTGAAACTTCGCCGCAGGTCCCGGCGCTGATCCGCAGCTGGCTCACCGCCTATATGCAGGTGCGACCGTTGAAGACCGAAGACGTGGCGATGATCGACACGCTGATCCTGCTGCGCAGGATGGCTCTGCTCGCCTGGATCAGTTCCCACGCCGACACTGACCTCGCCAAGGCCCATGCCGATCGCTTTGCGGCTGACACGGCTGCCATGGCGCGGCGCTACCTGGCGCGCGGCTAGATCAGGGCAGCGTGTCGTTGCCTCTCGGCAGTGTTGGCTTTGCCGTAGGCTGCGGTGACGCCCCAGATCAGCCCGCCGACGAGGAAGAAGTGCCGCCAGTGGTCTATATCGATGATCGCGGCCTCGCCGGCCAATGGCACGAACACTGAAAACAGAGGGATCAGCAACAGGCGGTTCGGGCCTGGAATGGCGAGGAAGCGCGCGCCGCGCCAGATCGTGACCAGGACAAAGCCGATGAACGCCAGCCCGCCGCCCCAGCCATAGGCGTGGAGCACGTTGACGTAGGTATCGTGCGGCTCCTCCTTCACCCGCAGGTTGCGGAACTCGAGAGGGCCGAGCCCAAGCGGGTGCTCGAGTGCGAGATCAAAGGCATACCCCTGTCGGCCAAACCGTCCGCTCTCGCCGGTATCGTAGTTCTGTTCCTGGGTACGCTGCTCGATGAAGTTGCGGAACTGCGGGATCGAGAAGACGCCGACCCCCGCAACCACCAGCATCAATAGCCCCACTAGCGCGATGGTGAGCATCCGAACCTTGTCGCGCGCGTGGGTTTCGAGCGCGAACAGCAGCACGAACACCAAGGCGCTTGAAATCACAATGTGCCCCCAGGCGGCGCGGGAGAAGCTGGCGAACACGCCGACCAGCAGGATGCCATAAGCGATCGCCGCCCAGACCGCCCGCCTCGGCATTGCAACCAGCACCCGCTGCAGCGCGTACATTGCAGGCAGGATCAGGAAAGGGCCGTAGACATTGGGGTCCTTGAACAGCGCCTTGGCCCGGTCGTAGCGGGTAAAGAGGTCATGGCCGATGCCGAGATAGCCGAGCGTTCCCAGCACGGCCGAGATCAACGCCACCGCGAGATATGCCCCCATGACCGCCCGCATCCGGCTCTGCGGCGCATCGGCGACACAGTTGGCAATCCAGTAGGCGGTGAAGAACAGAAAGATCGTCACCGATTGGTAGATCAGCGCCTCGGGCACAGTGCTGTATCGCACCTGGAAGGCGGCGATGACGGCGAAGGGCACAAAGCTGCCCAGAAGCACCAGCAGGCCCAGCGTCGAGCGGTGGAGCTTGAACCCACTCAGCATGGAGACGCCCAGCACCAGAACGAATGCCAGTTCGTAGGGCGAGGGCTCGGCCATCACCATACCGCCGCTGAAGATCCAGACGCTGACCAAGGCGTGGAGCAGGGCGGCGATCCGCGTCCGCATCCACTCGGCACCCGCGAGCCGCGGGTCGGCGGTTGTGGCGGCAATGCTCACGTCAGAAGGCGTTCTTGCGCTGGGTAAACAGCGACACGGGCGTCAGCGCGACGATCTTGATGTCGAGCCAAAGCGACCAGTTTTCAATGTAGTAGAGGTCGTGATTGACTCGCTGCATGATCTTGTCGACCGTGTCGGTCTCGCCGCGCCAGCCGTGGATCTGCGCCCAGCCGGTCATGCCGGGCTTCACCCGGTGGCGGGCGAAATAGCCTTCCACGGCTTCGTAGTAGAGCTGGTTATCCGCCTTGGCCTGCAGCGCATGCGGGCGCGGCCCGACGATCGAGAGCTCGCCGCGCAAAACATTGAACAGCTGCGGAAGTTCGTCGATCGAGGTCTTTCGGATGAATTTGCCGACTTTGGTGACGCGCGGATCGTCCTTGGTCACCAGTTTGACGGCGTTGGCGTCGGTCATGTCCGTCCGCATCGAGCGGAACTTGTACATTTCGATCAACTGGTTGTTGAAGCCATGGCGCTTCTGCTTGAAGAACACCGGCCCCTTGCTCTCGAGCTTGATGGCGATGGCGGTCGCGATCATCACCGGGCTCAGAAGGACGAGCGAGACAATGGCTACGACCTTGTCGAACAACCACTTGAACACGCGGTTCCAGTCCGAAATCGGCCGGTCAGCCATATCGAACACGGGCACATCGCCGACATAGGAATAGGCCTTCTGCGTGAAGCGCAGCTTGCTCATGTGGGCCGAGAGCCGGATATCAACGGGCAAAACCCAAAGCTGCTTCAACATATCGAGGACGCGCGTTTCTGCCGATAGCGGCATCGAGACGATCACCAAATCGACGCGCGTGCGGCGGGCGAACTCGATCAGGTCGGAGACGCGCCCGAGCTTGGGGAGGCTCGCGACCGATTCCGGCGAGCGATCATCGTTGCGGTCGTCGAAGAGGCCAAACAACGTGATGTCGTCCGCAGCGCCAACGCGGATCGCGTCGATGAGGATTTCGGCGTCCTTGCCGCCGCCGACGATGACTGTCCGCCGCTTGAGTTTGCCTTGCGCCGTCCACCGGCGCACCAGCGTGCCGAGCGCAAAGCGGTAACCCGCCAGGATGATTGCGCCGGTCGCCCAGAACGCTACGATCCACGAGCGCGACAGCGCCTGACCGCCGTCGAACAGCACCACGAGCAGCGCCAGCGCCGCGAAAGCGCCAGTCCAGGCGGCTACGCTTTTCCAGATCTGCACGGTCACCGTGCGGAACGCGGCGATGCGGTGCATCCCCGCGATATTGAGCCCGAGATGCGCCAAAGCGACCACGGCAAGAGTGGTGATGGCATGGACAAGCGGATCGCCGCCGCCGAGCGCCATCAGACCAAAGCCAGCGAGAAGGAGAAGCGCAGCCTCGACGCCCTGCGCGACGCCGACGACAACGGCAGGGGAATAGGTCGGCTCAACCGGCCGCGCCGCGATCTCGATCGCCAGGGGCGAGAGTTCGGAGGGTTCCGCGCGTTTGGCACCCGTGCTGACATGGTCAAGGACAGCTTGCTTGGGGTCTAGTCGGAACATTGGTGGGGTCTGCCGATCTTTGAGTTCATCGAAAACTCTAGGAGGCAGGCGTGAACAGTCGGTGAAACCGGCGGTTAGTCTTGGCGTCTGGTTACCAGAACCTGACGATAGAGCGCCTCGATCTGATCCGCCATGTGGGCCACCGAGAAGCCGGCGCGGATATGCGCAAGGCGCAGTTCGGCCTCATGCGCAGCCGCAGTTGGGTCATCGAGCGCCGCCTGCATGGTGCGTTGCAGGGCTCCAGCATCGGCAGCGGGCAAGAGGCTTGCTGCGGTGGGGCCATAAATCTCGCTGACGCCGCCGACGTCGGTAGCAATCACCGGCAGGCCTGCCGCCGCCCCCTCGAGGATAACGTAGGGCAGGGACTCGGCAAGAGAGGGGACGACGAGGCAACGTCCAAGATGCAGCGTCGGCCGTGCAGGCTTCACGCCGAGCAGGGTGACGCGCTCTTGCAGCCCCAGGCTCGCAATCTGGGCCTTGATCGCCTCGAGCTCCGGTCCCCCTCCAGCCATGGCCAGCGTTGCCGGTCGCCCATCAGGAGCGCGCACGCCCACCAACGCGTCCAGCAGGAACTTGATCCCCTTGACCGGACGGAACTCGCCGATGAACACGAAGTCCGCCGCATCGGAATATGGCGTGATCGCTTCGAATTCGGCCGGTGTAACGCCGTTATGGATTACCGGATTGGGCGATTTGGGTACGCCAATCTGTTTGTGAAAGGCGCGTTGCGCAAACGCGCTCTCGAATACAAACGCATCCGTCACACCGATCAGCGCCCGCTCGATCAGCCGGAAGGCGACACCGGCAGGAGAGCCCGCCGCGTAGTTGAGCACCCCGCCATGCGGCGTATAGAGTGCGACACGCTGTTTTGCCCCGATCCGCGCTACGCGCGCGTTGAACCCACCCTTGGCGCCATGCCCGTGCAGCACATCGATCGCGAGCTTGTCCGCGAGCGCCCGGACCCGAAATGGCGTCGTGAGATCGCCGACCCCGAATACCCGCGGGATCGGCAGGGAGTGGATTCCGAGCGGTGACAGGGGCCTTAGCTTGCCCAGGCGCTCCTCTGTCAGGGCGTCGGTGTGGAGACTGTCGCCGACGATGCCAATCTGATGCCCGCGCGCCGCCAGCTCATGCGTCAGGTCGTAGACATGCCGGAACAATCCCCCGACCGGGGCACGCAGGATCTGCAGAATACGCAGCGGACGATCCGCCATCGACTAGAGCCAGCGTTCCGAAATCACCAGCGTATCGCCGGGGTAGATCGGGAAATCGAGATCGACGACGCTCTTGATCATCTCGGTGCCCTGGCGGCGATAGACGATCGCCCTGGTGCGCTCGGCCGTATCCGCGAACCCGCCGGCCGTGGAGATCGCGGCACGCACCGTCATGCCGTAGACATAGGGGAACTGACCGCCGTTCTTAACCGCACCCTGGATGAAGAAGGGCCGGTAAGTCTCGATTTCAACAGCGACACTCGGCTCCCGGATATAGCCCGCAGCGAGCGCCGCAGTGATCGCCGCCGCCGCCATTTCAGTGGTCTTGCCGCGCACCTTTACGAGCCCCACCAGAGGCATGGCCAATGCGCCGGAATCCTCGACCCGATAGCTCTTGGTCAGTTCCGGCTCGCCATAAACGGTGATGCGAACCACGTCGCCCGTATCGAGCGCATAAGGGCCCTTGGTATCAACCTGATAGGTCGACGGCCGCGCGCTCAGCGCACACGCACTCAGCGGCAGCACGAGCAACAGCAGCAGGAGGCGCAACCAACGCATGGGAATCTCGACACATGAACTCTCGCCCAAGTGTCGCCGCCTCATGGTTAATTTTCCGCTTATGTCGCCGGTGCGGATTCATCAAATTGCTACCCGGCTTAACTGAATGCTTACCACGTGCGCCCCATAGCTGAGGGGTAACGATAGGGGCGAAGCCCAATGATTCTTGCCGAAGAGCGCGCTGAAGATCTGCGAATGGATATCGGGGCGCTGCTTGGAGCGGTGCTGTCGCGCTGGCTGCGCATTTTCCTGGTGACGGCGGCGCTGCTCGTCGGCGTGGCTGGGCTGCTGATGTTCGTACCGCGTGTCTATGAGTCCTCGGCGAGCCTCTTGGTCGAGCCGCGCGACAACGTCTACACGCGCGCCGCCAACGAGTCGGCTGCCACCGACAACGGCGTCAACGCCGACGCACTGATGTCGAGCCAGATCGAGCTCATCAAGTCCCGCGACTTGCTGCTCGATGTGGTCGAGTCCGAAAAGCTGCGGTCGGTGCCGGAGTTCGCGAGCGCGGGCTTCTCGCTCACCGGCTTTGCCATGAACCTCGTGGGGCGCCGATCGTCCCAGAGCATCGACGAGATCGTCCTCGCCAATCTCGCCGACCGGATGACTGTCATCCGCGAACGCGATTCGTCGGTGATCTCGGTCTATGTACGTTCGACGGATCGGGAGCTGGCCCCGCGGATTGCCAATGCCATCGCCGCCGCGCATGTGAAGCGCCGCGCCGCGCAATCGATCACCGATACCGCTGAGGCCACGGTGTGGCTGCAGCAGGAGATCGAAAAGCTCCGCACCAAGGTGAACACCGCCGAGACCGCCGTCGCCAACTTCAAGGTCGACAACGACCTATTCATGGGCGCCAGCGCGACCCCCGTCACGGACCAGCAGCTCTCGACCGTTTCCACCCAGATCGCCGAGGCGCAGCAGCGCAAGAATGCTGCCCAGGCGCGCGCCGATCTGATCAACAGTCTCATCGCCTCCGGCAAGTCTATTGAAAGTGTCGCCGACGTGCGCGACTCGGTGGTGATCCAGTCGCTGTTGCAGACCAAGGGTAGCCTGCAGTCTGAACTGGCGCAGAAGTCCACTACCTTGTTGGCCAACCATCCCACCATCAAGGCGCTGAAGGCGCAGATTCGCGAGATCGACGGCCAGATCGCCGACCAGGGACGCCGCGTCGCGGCGTCTCTCTCGGCCGAGGCCCAGGCAGAGGATGGGCTGGAGCAAAAGCTCCGCGAAGACCTGACACGCGCCAAGCTGGCATCGTCCGATGCCACGCGTGGCAATGTCACCCTCGAAGGGCTGGAGCGGGAAGCCAAAGCGCAGCGCGACCTGCTGGAAAACTACCTCGCCAAGTATTCCGATGCAGCCTCGCGGTCCGCGTCCAACTCCGCTCTGCCGGACGTGCGGGTGATCTCCGATGCGGCGCCATCCATCGAGCCGGCCTCGCCAAAGGTGCCGCTGATCCTTGGCGCTGTCGGCTTTGTCGCACTGGCGCTGCAGGTTGGCATGGTGCTGTTCGGCGAGCTGATGTCGGGCAGGGCGCTGACCTCTCGTTATGAGGCTGAAGTCGATGCTGAAGTTGACGTACATACTGTGGCTGAGCCCGGGGAATCCGAGGCAGAGGACGTCATTGAAGAGGCCTCGGCTCCACTAATGGCAGAAACTCCAGCCGAGATGCAGCACATCGCCCCAGCAGTTCCGGTCGTCCCGTCCGAGTTCGAAGACGTGATCGCTGATGTCGTCAGTGGAAGCCTTCGAATCGTCCTTTTAGCCGGCCTTGGCCCCCAGGATGCAAGGCTTGGGGCTAGCGTGGAACTGATCGACGCCGCTATTGGCGCCGGGCTGAGTGCGGTGGCTGTCGATGCTGGCACCGCCCGCGTAACCCTCGACCCAGGCCTCTCAGACCTCAGCGCCGAACGCGCCGACTACGGTGACGTCGTGCAGCGGATCGACGATGTGCTGGGCGAGGTCAAATGGGGCCGGCTCGCTGCAATTGATCGCCGCTCGGCCCGGCCCAAGCTCCTGATCGAAGCGCTGGCCGACATCTACCATCTCGTCGTCGTGGATACCGGCGCGCTTGGAAAGGACTCCAGCCTGTCGCTGTTTGCCAGCAGTTCCGCCGCCGTGTTGCTGATCAGCGATACCAGTGTCAGCCCGGTTGTGTCGGCGGCGGCGCGCCGCGAGCTGACGGCCCAGGGGCTAGCCGTCCGCGCCATTCTCACTGTGCCGGATCGCTCGGCAAACGTTGCGTAGCAATGGCAGGACTCAAGCACACCGTCATTCGCGCTGCTCTTGAGGCCCTTTCGCTGTCGCAGATGACCCGGCTGGCAAGGCGGGTCACCAAGGCGCGTGGTGTGATCTTTACCCTCCACCGCGTGCTGCCAGACGACCCGGCGGATTTCTCCCCAAACGCCATCCTTCAGGTGAAGCCGGACTACCTCGAATACGTGATTCAACGCACGAGGAAGCTCGGCTACCAGATTGTGGATATTGATGAAGCGGTGCGTCGCATCGAATCCGATGTGCCCGAAAAGCCCTTCGCCGTTTTCACCTTCGATGACGCGTATCGAGATAACCTCACCTACGCCCTGCCGATTCTGCGCCGGCAGCAGTGCCCGTTTACGCTCTATGTACCGACGGCGCTGGTCGATGGCGTCGGCGATGTCTGGTGGCAAGCGCTGGAGGAAATCATCGCCGCTCAGAGCGCGCTGGCGGTTACCTACATGGGCGAGACGGAGTACCTACCCACCGCGAATGTCGAGGAAAAGCGCGCCGCCTTCGCTAATCTTTATCATCGCCTGCGCCGCATGCCCGAAGCCGACCGCGTCACGCTCATCCATCAACTCGCCACACAATATGGCTTTGATCTCAGCCGGCACTGTCGCGAACTGATCATGGACTGGCACGAATTGCGGATCTTCGCGTCGGAACAGTTGTGCACGATCGGCGCCCACACGGTGCATCACTATGAACTCGCCAAGCTCAACGCCGCCGATGCGCGCAGCGAAATGGAGCAGTCTATCCGCATCATCAAGGCACAGTTCGGCAAGGCGCCTGTCCATTTCAGCTACCCCTACGGGGGCGCGGCGTCGGCGGGTGAGCGCGAGTTCCAGTTCGCCCGCGACCTTGGGCTGCGCTCTGCCGTCACCACCCGGGTCGGCGGTATCTACGCCCGTCATCGTGATCACCTAGAGGCGCTGCCACGCGTCTCCCTCAACGGCAATTTCCAGGCGCGTCGCTACTTCGACGTCCTCGCAACGCCGGCGGTACTGTCGCTGGCATGAAACTAGGCTATGAAGCGGCCCGAGCCGCCCTGAAGAGAACCTCATGACCGATATGATCGTCGATGGCGCCCACCCGGTGTCAGGTACCATCCGCCCCTCGGGCAACAAAAACGCCGTGCTGCCGATGCTCTGCGCGACCCTTCTCACCGAGGAAGAGGTGACGCTGACCAACGTCCCCGAGATCAGCGATATCGACAAGCTCGTTGCTTATTTCCGCTCCAAGGGCTCGCGGGTTGAACGCGACCTCAAGGCGCAAACCCTCGTCATCCAGCACGATTTCACCGCTTTCGCCGCGACCGATGCCGACCTGCCGGTTGGTATCCGCGCCGCCGTGCTGCTGCTGGCACCGGTGCTGCTGCGCAGCGATCACCTGATCTTTGATACCGAGGCCAAGGGCTGCGCGCTGGGCGTTCGTGAGATCGATCCGCATCTCGACATTCTCGAGCGTTTCGGTGGCACCATTGCCTCGACGCACCCCTACCGCATCGAGCGGCGCAACCCCATAAGGGGCGCCGACATGTGGCCCGACTACGCCTCGGTCACCGCCACTGAGACCTTCGTGATGATCGCGGCTCTCGCTGAGGGCACCTCGCACATGAACAACGCGGCCTCGGAGCCACATGTGCAGTCCCTCTGCGACATGCTGGCCGCGATGGGTGCCGATCTCGACGGCATTGGCACCTCAAAGCTCACTATTCGCGGCGTCAAGAAGCTCGGCGGCACCGTTGCCCGTGTTCCCGATGACCACCACGAAGTCGCGACCTTCCTCGCCATCGGCGCAGTCACCGGCGGTCGGCTGACGGTCGAGACTGACATGGGCCCGCACATGACGTTGATCCTGCGCCAGTTCAGCAAGCTCGGCATGCAGTTCGAAATCGGCGAGGGCTCCGTCACCGTCACCGGCTGGACGCGCAGGATTACCGAACCCTTCACCGCCGAGATGCTTCCCAAGATCGAAGCAGCGCCGTGGCCCTATTTCCCTGCTGACCTGCTGCCCCATGCTATCGGCGTATCGGTCGGCTGCGTCGGCGACATCCTGTTCTGGAACAAGGTCTATGAGGGTGCGCTGGGCTGGAGCGCGGAACTCCTGAAGTTCGGCGCCCGCGTGCACCTCTCAGATCCGCATCGCCTGATCGTGTTTGGCGGCAATCCGCTGCGCCCTGCGACTGTCGAAGCGCCCTATATCATCCGCGTCGTCGTTGCGCTGTTACTCGCCGCCATCCAGATCCCGGGCGAGTCGTGCATCAAGAACGCCGATCCGATCCGCCGCGCCTATCCGCACTTTGTAGAAAAGCTGACGGCGCTGGGCGCCAAGGTCCACTGGGAGGATGCTGCGTAGCGTTTCCAGGAAAAGTGGCAACGGTTTTCCGGTTCGGAAACGCGGCAGAACAAGAGCCTACTCAGCATCTGGCCTGGACATCCAGCGGATGATCCATGCGGCCGGGAAGAACCAGCCCATCCCCATGATCGCGAAAAGCCCGATCAGCGCCCACCAGGCGGCGGCGCCCAGAAAGCTCATGTAGATCCACATGCCGCCGACCGACCAGGCGACGATGGAGACGAGCAGCAGCACTGTGCCGAGGAGTTTGCGGGTATTCTGGCTCATCGCTCTCTCGTGATGGGATGCGGCAACGCGACCATTGTCAGCCGCGGGCCATTGGCAGTAGCAGTCGCCGGTCACTAAGGAACGCATCTTGGCCATGAGCGCAACCGATCAAACCGTCATACCCGCGCCGGACCGTCTGGGGCCGGTTCGGATCTGGCTATACGTGATGGCGCTGCTGGTGCTGACCATGGTGGTCGTCGGTGGAGCCACCCGCCTGACCGAATCCGGACTGTCGATCACCGAGTGGAAGCCGATCTCCGGCGTTATCCCGCCACTGTCCGACGCTGATTGGCAGGCCGAGTTCGCCGCCTACAAGCAGATCCCCCAGGGCGTCCAGAACAACTGGATGGGCATCGAGGACTTCAAATTCATCTTCTGGTGGGAATGGGCGCATCGCCTGCTGGGACGCATCCTCGGCTTTGCCTTCGCCATTCCGTTCCTGGTGTTTCTGGTCCAGCGCCGGTTCACCTGGAAGCTTGCCGCCCCCTTGGCAGGCCTCTTCGTTCTCGGCGGCTTTCAGGGTCTGCTCGGCTGGTGGATGGTCTCATCGGGTCTCAGCCAGCTCACGTCCGTGTCCCAATACCGCCTGGCCGTGCACCTGTTTGCCGCCTCGCTGCTGTTCATCGCGCTGATCTGGGTCGCGCGCCGCCTTGAGCCGGCCCGCGCGGTTGCACCCCCCGGCTGGCCGGTCGCGGTGCTCTTACCTCTGATCTTGCTGCAGATCGTTGCTGGAGCCTTTGTGGCGGGCCTCGACGCCGGCATGGGCTACAACACCTGGCCGCTCATGGATGGTGCCCTGATCCCGCAGGGCCTCGATGCCATCGATCCGTTCTGGAAGAACCTCTTCGAGAACACGCTCACCGTGCAGTTCATCCACCGCACCATCGCCTATCTTGTCGTCTTGTATGCCGGCTGGCTGGTCTGGCGGCAGGCAAAGCGCGGCGGGTTCGACGGGGTGCATGGCTGGATACCGCGGATAGCCGCGCTCGTCGTCCTTCAGGTGGTCCTTGGCATCGGCACGCTCCTCATGCATGTCCCCATCTCCTTGGCGCTCGGCCACCAGGCTCTGGCCTTCATGCTCGCCGGTGCGGTAACTGCCTACCTGGCAGACAGCTCTCGGCGTACCTGAGCAATTTCAATGGCTTAATATGTGGTATCATAATACCAAAAGTATAAGATATTGATATATATAGCGAAAATCTTTCAGCTTGACGCATATGCGTTGCAAACGTATATCCGCGCCACGAATACGGGGCAGGGGTCAATCTGCCCGCTTTCAAGGAAAACCAAATGAGCACCTACACGGCCAAGCCGGACGAGATCCAGAAGAAGTGGATCCTGATCGACGCCAAGGATCTGGTGGTTGGTCGCGTCGCGTCCATCATTGCCATGCGCCTGCGCGGCAAGCACCTCCCGACCTTCACCCCCCATATGGATACCGGCGACCACGTCGTCGTGATCAATGCCGACAAGGTGAAGCTGACGGGCAAGAAGCTCGATCAGCGCAAGTTCTTCTGGCACACCGGCCATCCCGGCGGCATCAAGGACCGGACGCAGCGTCAGTTGCTTGAAGGTCGTTTCCCCGAGCGCGTGCTCGAGAACGCCGTGCGGCGCATGATCCCCGAGGGTCCGCTCGGCCGCAAGCAGTACGGCAACCTTCGCGTCTATGCCGGCGAGGCTCATCCCCATGAGGCCCAGCAGCCCGTCAAGCTCGACGTTGGCTCCTTCAACTCCAAGAACGTGAGGGTCAAGTAATGGCCGAGACCATCAATTCGCTCGAAGACCTCGGCGCCGCATCGGCCGCTGTTGCCGCTGCCAACCCGGCTCCGGTCCACGTTCAGAAGCTGGACGCACAGGGCCGTGCCTATGCCACTGGCAAGCGCAAGAACGCCATTGCCCGCGTCTGGATCAAGCCGGGCGCCGGCAAGATCACCGTCAACGGCAAGGACTTCAACGCCTTCTTCGCCCGTCCGGTGCTCCAGATGGTGCTGCAGCAGCCGATCGTCGCTGCCGCCCGCAAGGAACAGTATGACGTCGTCGCCACGGTTTCTGGCGGCGGTCTCTCCGGCCAGGCCGGTGCCGTTCGTCACGGCATCTCCAAGGCGCTGACCTATTTCGAACCCGAACTGCGCGGCGTGCTGAAGGCCGGCGGTTTCCTCACCCGCGACAGCCGTGTGGTCGAGCGCAAGAAGTACGGCAAGGCGAAGGCCCGCAAGAGCTTCCAGTTCTCCAAGCGCTAAGCGCTCTGGATCAGAAATGCGAAAGGGCCGGAGCAATCCGGCCCTTTTTGTTATCTGAAACCCGAGTAGAGCTAGATCCCTTTTGCAAAGAGCACAGCCATCTTTGTTACGAATGCAGTCAGGTTTTTGCGTTCGTTTGCGACGGAATACCGGGCGGCGAGATCTGCAATTGGCTGTTGGAATGCCTCAGCATTGGCATCTGGATGCGCGATTTGATGCAGGACCTCACGTTCAATGGCGTCGGCAAAGGCCATGATGTCCCCTGCGTGGATCTCCTCGAACAGTGGCTGCTTCCAATACTCGCGCCCACCCTGGCCGGTGTAGCCAATCACCTTGTTGCCAGCCATTGCGGCTTCCACGGGGGGAAGCCCGAACCCCTCGAAGTTCGAAAACGACATAAATATCTTGGAACTGCCAAGCAGCTTGGCAACACCCTGCTGATCCAGCCCGTCGATTTGGACGAACTTGAATCCTTTGAGATTCCGCGCCATCAGGTGCCGAATGACCAAACCGGAGTCATAGGGCAACTTCCGCGGCATATAAGATACGATGTCTGACTTTTGCGCGGAGGGCGCAAAAATATTAGGATCAATAGAATAATTTACGTAAGATATCTTATCTGCGACCGAAGGAATAACCTTTGCAATGGTCTCATTAATCAAGTTACTCGTCGAAAGGACAGCAACTGCGCCTTCGTACACGGGCGGTACCTGCACATTTGGCGGGAAGTTATTGAAAATATAGTAGCCGTTTTGAACCATGATGGCATAGCGGACTCCCTGCTGGGCGGCCAAAGGTGCCCAGGTTGGTGCGATGACCTCGGGAATGACGACCAAGTCCGTGAAGCGGTTGAAGACGTTGTCAGTTTTGATGGAGAGCCCCTCTCTCGAAAAGAGCGGCGGCGACGCAAACGGCCCAATGAAGAATATGTCAGACTGAACCTCGCCGCCTGAAAGCTCATTTACGAGCCGGCTGTGGCGAAGGAGGTAGTTGATGCCACCAGATGGTTTGGGCTCTGGTGGGCAAAAGTAGGTGATCTTGCGGAGCGTAGAGGCGGCCAAGTTGACTCCCCGGCTATAGGAGGGCGGGTAGGGATGCAGGGGTCCTACCTCGGAAGATTGTCCCAAAGAAGCTCTATTTGCGACAGAGGGGGAGGGCCTGCCCCTTGTCGCTCACCCTTGTCCGGGCTAACCGTGTTCCCCCGAACCGAGCGCCCCATGACGACGCCCCGCACCATCCTCATCGTCACTGATGCATGGCATCCGCAGATCAACGGCGTGGTGCGTTCGATCGAGCTTGTGGCGCGGGAACTTGAGCGGCGGGGGATCGTCGTCAAGCTCCTGACCCCGGCCGAGTTCAAGACCTTCCCGATGCCTGGCTATGGCGAGATCCGGCTCTCCCGCACGCTGATGCGACCGGTCTTTGCGCGAATTGAGGCGAGCGGTGCCGATTCTATTCATATCGCGACAGAGGGCCCGCTGGGGCTGATCGCGCGCCGGTGGTGCCGCCGGAATCGCTTCCCGTTCGCCACGGCCTACCACACCCAGTTCCCCGAATACCTGCGCGCCCGCCTTCCGGTTCCGTTGCGCTGGTCCTACCGGTTTCTGCGCTGGTTCCACGGCGCGGCAACCTGGTGTCTCGTGGGAACGCCGCACCTCAAGACGCTGCTTGAGCAGCGTGGTTTCACCAACGTCGCGGTCTGGACCAAGGGCGTCGATACCGGGCTGTTTCACCCAGACAAGCGCGCCCCACTGCCGTATCCGGGGCCGGTGTTTCTTTATGTCGGCCGCGTCGCGGTGGAAAAGAATATCGACGCATTCCTGCGGTTGGAGTTGCCCGGAACCAAGCTGGTCGTCGGCGGCGGGCCGAGCCTCGAAAAGCTGCGAGCCGAGCACCCTCAGGTGGTCTTTCTGGGCCCCAAACAGGGAGAGGACCTCGCCCGGCTGTTTGCCGGCGCGGACGTTTTCGTCTTCCCCAGCAAAACCGATACGTTTGGTCTGGTGCTGCTGGAGGCCCTGGCGAGCGGCACCCCCGTCGCTGCCTACCCTGTCACTGGCCCGATCGACGTGATCGGCAACGCGCCGGTTGGTGTGCTCGATGAAGACCTGCGCGCTGCCGCGCTCAAGGCACTTGATATCCCACGGCAGGCCTGCAGGGACTATGCAGAGCTATTTTCCTGGGCTGCCAGCACCGACCAGTTCCTCAGCTTTCTGCCGGTGGCTGAGCACCCCACCGACAGAAACGACTGATGAACTCGGCCCCAGACCGGGCCTTCTCTCTTGACCCGCTACCCTTTCCGCCCCTAAATCGCGCCATGACTCAGGGAGTAGCAGCGCTGTCCGCCTGGCCCGGCTTTGCCGGTGCGGCGCTTTTGCGCGCTCGGGCCGCCGCTCTCTAGCTCTCCCTGCGCGCCGCAATGCGGCTGGGGAGGGCGGAACAGCAAGCCAAGCCAGCGGTCCTTGTGGATCGTTTAACCGAGTCAAAACCATAATTCCGCGATAATCCCGGCGCCCAACAGCAACGTGCCGATGCGTCAGCTGCGTCGCGGTCCACCGAGGTTCACATGAACGACGATTTCCACCGTATCCGCCGTCTGCCGCCCTATGTTTTCGCGCATATCGACCCAATCAAGGCCAAGGCGCGCGCCAACGGCGTCGATGTCATTGATCTGGGTATGGGCAACCCCGACATGCCGACCCCGCAGCACATCGTCGACAAGCTCAAGGAGACGGTGAACGACCCGCGCACCCACCGCTATTCCTCCTCGAAGGGCATCCCGGGCCTGCGCAAGGCCCAGGCGAGCTACTACGGCCGACGCTTCGGCGTGAAGCTGAACCCCGACACCCAGATCGTTGCGACGCTGGGTTCGAAAGAAGGCTTCGCCAACATGGCATCGGCCATCACCGCGCCGGGCGACGTGGTGATGGTGCCCAACCCGACCTATCCGATCCACTCGTTCGGCTTCATCATGAGTGGTGGCGTGGTCCGCTCCATGCCGGCTGATCCGAATGAGGATTTCATGCGCTCGCTCGATCGGGCGGTGCGTCATTCGATCCCGAAGCCGATCGCGCTGGTGCTGAACTACCCCGCCAACCCGACCGCCTACACGGCGACCCTCGATTTCTACAAGGAAGTCGTCGCCTATTGCCGGGCCAACAGCATCTTCATCCTCTCCGATCTTGCCTATTCCGAAATCTATTTCGACGGCGAAGTGCCACCCTCGGTGCTTGAAGTGCCCGGCGCCATCGACATCACCGTCGAGTTCACCTCGATGTCCAAGACCTACTCGATGCCCGGCTGGCGCGTTGGCTTTGCGGTCGGTAATGAACGCCTGATCGCGGCGTTGGCACGGGTGAAGTCCTATCTCGATTACGGCGCCTTCACCCCCATCCAGGTCGCCGCCGCCGCAGCGCTGAATGGCGATGACTCTGTCATTTCCGAAGTCCGCCAGATTTATCAGAACCGCCGCGACGTCATGGTCGAGAGCTTTGCCCGTTCTGGCTGGAACCTCCCGTCGCCGAAGGCCACCATGTTCGTCTGGTCTCCCATCCCTGATCAGTATGCACACCTCGGCTCGCTCGAATTCGCCAAGCTGCTGATCCAGGAGACTGGCGTTGCCGTCGCCCCAGGTGTCGGCTTCGGCGAGTACGGCGATCAGTATGTGCGTCTTGCACTAGTCGAGAACGAACAGCGCATCCGTCAGGCCGCCCGCAACATCAAGAAGTTCCTCGCCGGCTCCCCGAGCCTCGGCAATGTTGTGCCACTGCCGGTCGCCAAGTAAGCAGGTAGGGGAGTTCAACTCTCCTATTGACGCGTAGGCCACTTCCTATTCATAGCTCTCGGACCCTGTCCGAGAGCTTTTTTCATGAGCGATATCCAGTCCTTCCGCCAAGCCGTCGAATCCTTTATCGCCGCCCGCGGCTGGACCCCGACCCGCTTTGGACGCACCATCGCTGGCGATCCGCTCTTCGTTTTTGACCTGCGCGAGGGCCGCGAGCCGCGTTCCGATACCCGTACCCGCATTCTCAAGCAGATGCAGGAGCATGCCGACGCCGCGCTCGAGGCGCCGCTCAGGATCGGCGTCGCCGGTCTCGGCAACGTCGGCGCCACGCTGGTGCGCATCATCCAGAAGGACGGGCTGGAGCTCAACCGCAAGCTCGGCCGCAAGATCGTTGTCACCGCCGTCTGTGCCCGCTCACGCAGCCGGGACCGCGGCATCGACGCTTCGGAACTCGAGTGGTTCGACGATCCGGTGGCGCTGGCCAAATCCGATGGCATTGATTTGTTCGTCGAACTGATCGGCGGCGAAGATGGTCCCGCCCTTGCGGCCGTCAAGGCGGCCCTGGAAATCGGTCGCCCGGTGGTCACCGCCAACAAGGCGCTGCTCGCCCGGCACGGCGTGGCGCTGGCCAAACTGGCCGAGGAATCGGGCGCACAGCTCGGCTTCGAGGCGGCGGTGGCGGGCGGCATTCCGGTGATCAAGACGCTGCGCGAGGGCCTGGGCTCCGCGCGGATCGCCCGCGTCTATGGCATCATGAACGGCACCTGCAATTACATCCTCAGCCGCATGGGCAACGAGGGCATCAGCTTTGCCGATTGCCTCAAGGACGCGCAGGCTTTGGGCTATGCCGAGGCGGATCCCGCCTTCGACGTCGAGGGCTTTGATACCGCCCACAAGCTCGCCATCCTCGCGAGCCTCTGCTTCGGCTGTGAAATCGCGCCCGACGAAATCTTCGTCGAAGGCATCACCTCGATCAGCCAGGCCGATATCAAGGTCGCAGGAGACCTTGGGTACAAGATCAAGCTGCTCGGCATTGCCCAGCGCTCGGCCGACGGTATCGACCAGCGCGTGCATCCCACCCTGGTGAAAAAGACCTCGGCAATTGCCGGCGTCGATGGCGTGCTCAACGCAGTCGCGCTTGAAACCGACCACGTGCATGAACTGCTGCTCTCCGGTCCCGGTGCCGGCGGACCGCCCACGGCGTCCTCGGTTCTGTCCGATATTCTCGACATCGCCCGCGGCACACGCGTGCCGCCGCTGGGCGTGCCGAGCGCCGAACTCACGCCCTACCGCCAGGCGCCGATGCGCGCCCATGAAGGCGGCTACTACATCCGACTAAATGCCAAGGATGTGCCCGGGGCTTTAGCAGCTATTGCTTCTCGTATGGGTGAAGCGGGCATTTCGCTCGAGAGTGTCATCCAGCGTCCGGATTTGCGTGTTAGCGATCCGGCCGCGGCGGGCGTCGAAACCCGCACGGTGGTGCTGCTCACGCACTCCACCATGGAGCAGACTGTTCGCGACGCACTTGCGCGGATCGCGGGCGACGGGTTCACTGTCGGCGATCCGCAAATGATCCGGATCGAACAACTCTAGTCCAAGTCCCCTGCGGCGGGGCAGGGGGATTGATGAAGCTCAACAAGTCCGAAAGCGATCAACGCCAGGCCGCGATCGATCGCAGCCTCACACTCGAACTGGTGCGCGTCACCGAAGCTGCTGCACTCGCCGCCGCCGAGTGGCGCGGCAAGGGCGACGAAAAGGCTGCTGATGCCGCTGCCGTCGAGGCGATGCGTGCCGAGATGGGCCAGGTTCACATCGAGGGCCGCATCGTCATCGGCGAAGGCGAGCGCGACGAGGCGCCGATGCTCTTTATCGGCGAGGAAGTTGGCGCGGGCGACGGCCCCGCCGTCGATATCGCCGTCGACCCGCTCGAGGGCACGACACTGTGCGCCAAGAACCAGCCGGATTCGATCTGCGTGCTGGCGATGGCCGAACGCGGCGGGCTGCTGAATGCTCCGGACGTCTACATGCACAAGATCGCCATCGGCTCAGGCTACCCGGCCGGCCTAGTAGATCTCGACCAGAGCGCCATGCAGAACGTTAACGCGCTCGCCAAGGCCAAGGGCGTGCCGGTGCACGAGATCACCGCCTGCGTTCTCGATCGCCCGCGCCATGCGCAGTTGATCGATGACCTGCGCACAGCAGGCGTTGCCATCAAACTCATCTCCGATGGTGACATCGCCGGCATCATTCATGCGGTGAACACCGAAGATACCGGCATCGATATCTACCTCGGCTCCGGTGGCGCGCCCGAGGGTGTGCTGGCTGCAGCAGCGCTGCGCTGCATCGGAGGGCAGATGCAAGGCAAACTAATCCTAGACAGCGACGACAAGCGCGAGCGCGCCCGTCGCATGGGCATCACCGATCCCAATCGAAAATACGCGGTCAACGAACTCGCCTCAGGCGATGTGCTCTTTGCCGCCACCGGCGTCACAGATGGTAGCCTGCTCCAGGGCGTCCGCTACCGGAAGGGCTCTGTCAGCACCAATACGGTTGTCATGCGCTCCTGGAGCCAGACGGTCCGCTGGATCACGGCGGAACACCGCCGCTAGCATAAGCGCTTGCTGGCATTGCGTGCCCGCCGCTACGCCTGACATAGTCAAGGCTGGCGGAGGGCCAGACGATGAACATCGATAGCGAGGTGGCCCCATTCGTGGTGCGCCACGATGAGGACCGGTTTCTTGCGCCGGTAAGCTTTCTGAACGGCCGATTCGACCTGAAGATATCGGGCCGCGACACCGGTGGCGCGCTCTGTGTCATCGATACGATCCGCCTGGGTCGCGGCGGCCCGCCGCTGCATCTGCATCACGAACAGGACGAGTGGTTCTTTGTTGAGGAGGGGCGGTTTCTGTTCCAGATCGGCGACCAGGCTTATGACCTTGGCCCGGGTGACTCGATCTTCGGGCCGCGCAAGATTTCGCACGCCTTCGTCAATCGCAGCGAGACCGGGCGGCTGATGGTCGCGTTCCAGCCGGCGGGCACCATGGAGGCGTTCTTTTCGGGCGGCTCCCCGCATCCGCTTTCAGAAGAGTTCAAGATCCTGAGCCGCCAGCACGGCATGGAAGTCGTCGGGCCACCGCTCCGGGCCGACTAAAGAAAAGGGCTCCCGAGACGATCTCGGGAGCCCAATTGTTTTTCAGCCTTGATCAGGCTTCCTGGATGGCGCTGACCAGCCAGGGGCCGTTGCCATCGCGTACGAAAGTCCAGATCTCGGTCATCGGCGTTACGCGGTCGTCACCCGCCACGATCTCGCCCGTGGCACGATTGCGCGTAATGTCGCGAGATTCGTAGCGCATCGCCACCGTGGCAAAAGCCCGGTTGCCTTCACGCCAGGATTCGGCCACGTCGCCTTCCAGCAGCTTGACGTCGAACACCTCGTTGCGCACGCCGCGCGAGGCGTTGGCGCCCAGTTCTTCGGCAAGATAGCCCATCACTTCGGGCGTCGTGATCCGCCGCAGCGCGGCATAGTCTTCCCGCGAGTAGGCGTCCTGCAACTCAGCGAGCCGCGTCTCGAACAGACTGAGATCCCGGTCGGTGATCCCGACCTGGTCCCGTCCACCCGCCCTGCGCGACGCGCTGGAGCGCGGGCCGGCGCCAGTTGAGGCGCCGGCCGATGACCCGCTGCCCATCTGGTAGCTGTTGAGCGGAGCGCCGCCAGCTGTCGCTGCCTGACGGCGGCGGAAGAACCAGTTGATGATCAGGCCCACCACGACAAGCTGCACCAACAGCGCCAGCATGCCGCCGAAGCCACCAAAACCGTAACCGAACATCATCCCGAACAACCCGCTGAACAGCAGGCCGCCGAGCAGCGCGCCGCCGAAGCCGCCGAACAGGGACGGACGGGCAGGCGTGCTGGCGAGGCCGTTATTGCGGGTCGTGCCATTGGTCATCGTGCGCTCGACCGGCGCTGTGGCCTTGGGCGAGGTCGGCGTCGCGGGGATGACCCGCTGAGTGTTGAAGCCCCGGCTGCCAAAGCTGCCGCCGCGGCGCGCCTCGGCCGTATCGACCGCCACCATGGAAAAGGCCATGACCAGGCTGGCAAGAAGGGCCGTCAGTTTGAAGCCCCGTGATGCGAACATTGTCGTCCCCGTGTTGAACATGAGCCGATATATGGGGACCTGTTGGCGAGATTTTAGACCTCGCAAGCCCTCCATGTCCGATTAAGTCTGGCGACCCTGACGGGAAAACCTTCCCTTGCCCCTCGACTATGCCGTCCATTCTGCTTAGCTCCCGGGCGATGAATGAGCCGCGCGCCAACTTTCTCGACGTATCGCAGTCAGTGCTCGGCCGCGCCTGGACCGATCGGCTCGATGCAGCCGCCCAGCGCGCCGCGCTCGCTATCGGCCAGCGCACCGGCCTGTCCGAAATTCTCGCCCGCATCGTGGCCGCGCGCGGAGTGGCCCCCGAGGCGGCGGAGTCCTATCTCCAGCCCACCATCCGCGAATTGATGCCCGACCCGTCGACCCTCGCCGATATGGACAAGCTTGCAGAGCGCCTCGCCATGGCCATCGCCAGCCACGAAGCGGTGGCAATGTTCGGTGACTACGACGTGGATGGCGCCTGCTCCTCTGCCTTGATGGCACGCTACCTCGACCATTTCGGCCTCTCACCCCAGGTCCATATCCCGGACCGCATATTTGAAGGCTACGGCCCCAATATCGGTGCCATCGACAAGCTGGTCGATGGCGGCGCCGAGCTCCTTATCACGCTCGACTGCGGCACCACCAGCGACGGACCCATCGCCCATGCCCGCGAGCGCGGCCTCGATGTGCTGGTGATCGACCACCACCTGTCGGACGCTGAACTGCCGCCAGCGACCGCTCTGGTCAATCCCAACCGGCCCGATGACATCTCGGGCCTCGGCTACCTCTGCGCCGCCGGCGTTACATTCATGGTTCTGGTCGCGACCAACCGCCTGCTGCGTCAGCGCGGCGTCGCGGGTCTGCCGGATCTGATGGGCATGATTGATCTGGTCGCCCTCGCCACCGTCTGCGACGTGGTCCCGCTCAAAGGCCTCAACCGCGCCTTCGTCGCCCGAGGGCTGGAGGTGGCGCGTGAGGGCAAAAACCGTGGGATCGCGGCCCTCGGTCTTGCCGCGCGCATCAGCGGCCCACTCAATCCTTACCATCTGGGCTTCCTGATCGGCCCGCGCATCAACGCCGGCGGCCGCATCGGCGATGCAGCCCTTGGCACGCGCCTCCTCACCCTCGACGATGAGCAGCAGGCCATGCTGATCGCGGCGCAACTCGATGAGCTCAACAGCGAACGCCAGCGCATCGAAGTCGAGGCGGTGGAGGAAGCAACGCAGGTCGCCGAAGCCGAGATTGGCAACGGCGAGGGCCCGCCCGTTCTGGTGCTCGCCTCAGCCAACTGGCACCCCGGCGTCGTCGGGCTGATCGCGGCGCGCCTCCGCGAACGCTTCGAGCGTCCCACCTTCGCCATTGCGCTGGCTCCTGACGGCACCGGCACCGGTTCCGGGCGCTCCATGCCGGGCGTAGACCTTGGCTCCGCCGTCATCGCGGCCGTGGACCTCGGCATTGCCGCCAAGGGCGGCGGCCACGCCATGGCCGCGGGGGTCACGCTCAAGCCCGGCCAGCTCGGCCCATTCCGCACTCATGTTACCGAAGTCCTTGGCGCTAGCGTTTCAGCCGCGCGTGCCCTGACCGACCTCGCCATCGACGCGGCCATCACCGCACGCGGCGCCACCACCAAGCTGGTGCAGGAAATCGAGCGGGCAGGGCCCTTCGGTTCCGGCAGCCCGCAGCCGGTTTTTGCCTTCCCCGCGCACCGCGCCAAGTTCGCCGAAGTGGTCGGCGCGGGTGGGCACGTCAAGTTCGTCTTGACCTCCGAAGACGGCGCGCGGCTCAAGGGCATTGCTTTTCGAGCTGCAAACACTGCACTTGGAGAGGTGCTTCTGGGAGGAGGCAACGACAGGCCGCTGCATCTGGCAGGAAACCTGACCCTCAATCACTGGCAGGGCCGGGAAGAAGTGCAGTTTCGGGCCGTCGACGCCGCGATACCGCGAAACTTCTAGCTGATCCAACCCGTTGCTGGAGGCGTAAGTATCTCGAAAACGGGGGATTTCTATCCGCATGACGCCTGCCACCATCGCCATCATCGGATCTGGAATTTCCGGCCTTTCGGCCGCCTGGCTCTTGTCCCGCACCTCAAATGTGACGCTATTCGAAAAGAGCGGGCGGATCGGAGGGCACACCAACACCGTCATCGCCAACATGCCCGAAGGACCGGTCGCGGTTGATACCGGCTTCATCGTTTTCAACGAGCAGAACTACGGCAACCTCTGTGCGCTTTTTTCACATCTCGGCGTCGAGACCTCCCGTTCGTCGATGGGATTTGCCGTATCGGTCGAGGCCGGCCGGATGGAGTATTGTGGCGAGCACCTGAATGGTCTCTTCGGCCAGCGCCGCAACATCATTCGCCCGGAGCACTGGAAACTCGTTGGCGATATCCTCCGCTTCTTCCGCGAGGCCGAGACACAGGCCAATGGCATCAGCGACGAGATGACCATAGGCGAGTTCCTCAGCAAGTTCGGCTACTCACGCGTCTTCGTCGAAGATCACATCCTGCCGATCTCATCGGCGATCTGGTCGACCCCGGCGCGGACCATGCTGGAATTCCCCGCCAAGAGCTTCATCGCCTTTTTCGCCAACCACGGCCTGCTTGAGGTCAAGGTCAACGAGCGTCCGCTCTGGCGCACCGTGACGGGCGGAGCGCAGCAATACGTGTCGCGCCTGCTCGATGATGCGGACATAGAGACCCGCACCAACGCCCAGATTGCGCGGGTCATCCGCGGCCCACTAGGCGCTGAGCTCACGTTTGAAGACGGCTCCCGTCGGCACTTCGATCATGTGGTGTTCGCCTGTCACGCCGATGAAGCCCTGCGCCTCCTGGGCGACTCATCCCCGGAAGAGCGCCGTCTCCTCGGTGCCTTCCGCTTCACTCCCAATCGCGCCGTGCTGCACACCGACAAGCGCTTCATGCCGCGCCGCAAGCGCCTGTGGAGCGCCTGGAACTATCTGCGGGACGAGGCGACCGGCGAGGCGCAGTTGAGCCTCAGCTACTGGATGAACAAGCTGCAGCCCCTCGCCACCAAGACCGACATTTTCGTGACCCTTAACCCCGGCCATGATTTCGCACCCGGCTCGGTGCAATATGACGTGATGTACGATCATCCGGTGTTTGACGCTGCCGCCATTGCCGCGCAGGGCGACTTCTGGCGCATCCAGGGTCGCAACGCGACCTGGTTCTCCGGTGCCTGGCTCGGTTACGGTTTCCACGAGGACGGCCTGCAATCGGGGCTCGAAGTCGCCGAACGTATCGGCGGTCTTGAGCGGCCCTGGTCCGTGGGGCGCGCCCGCGACCGCATTGCCCACAACTGGGCTGGCGAGGAGCACCTCAAATGGGCGGCAGAGTAGACAAGCCAGTCCACAGCGGCGGGGCCGCGCTCGCCTCGCCTGGCGCGATCTACGAGGGTGACGTGGTGCACAAGCGCGCCCGCCCCAAACGTCATAGCCTCCGCTATCGCGTCTTTTCGATGCTGGTGGACCTGGACCGGCTGGCAGAACTCGACACCGCGCTGAAGCTCTTCTCGCTCAACCGGTTGAACGTCTTCTCGCTGTTCGAGAAAGACTTTGGCCCGCACGACGGCAGCTCAATCGCCGCCTTCATCCGCCGCCGGGCGGCTGCCTCCGGAGTTGGCAATGTTGGGCGCGTTCGCATGCTCGCATACCCGCGCATCTTCGGCCACGCCTTCAACCCGCTAACTGTCTATTTCATCGAGAACGCCGCAGGCGAGACCGCTATGATGATCTACGAGGTGCACAACACATTCGGCGAACATCACTTCTACGACGTGCCGCTCGTTGGCGAAGATGCGCTCAAGGCACATTCCGCCAAAAAGGCCTTCTACGTTTCGCCCTTCAATACTCTTGAGGGCTCCTATCGCTTCTCCATCCGACCGCCGACCGAGTCGGTCTTTACCGGCATCGTTCTGACCACTGGTGACGGGCCGGTTCTCACGGCCTATTTCGAGGGCGAGAGAAGTCCTCTGACCGACCGGCGGCTCTTGAAACTGATGCTTGCATATCCACTTATGGCGGCTAAAGTACTGTCAGGTATTCATTGGGAAGCGCTGCTGCTGTGGCTCAAGGGAGTGCCCCTGACCCTCTGGCTCCGCCGCTCTCTCACCGGCTCGCGGGCAACGAGCCGCTAGGAGCGAGATCAGGAAAAGTTGCAGACTTTTCCGGTTCGATCTCGTGACAAAACAAACGTTTAGAGCGGGAGTGCGATTCAACGAAGCGCAATCCCGCTGTAGTCTGGAATGTTGGGTAATGGATAAGCTTGCTGTCGAACCCAGGGCTTCAGCGCCGTCGCTGTGGACCCACATCATGTCGGGCATCGCCGAGTTTGTGGGGGAGCGCCTGGTAGGCCGCCCCAAGCACGGCGCTGTCACTATTGTTCTTCCCAATGGCAAGAGCCGCACTTTCGGCTCTCCCGAGACGGGCGAACATGCCGAGATCACGCTGCGCAACTTCCGGGTGCTGATCAACACCATCCGGCGCGGCACCGTCGGCTTTGCGCAGTCCTACATCGATGGTGACGTCGAAATCGACGATCTCACCGCGCTGTTCCGCTACTTTCTACAGAACCGCGAGGTGCTCGATAATTCCGAGCGCAGCTGGTACGGCCGGGCGGCGCACGACATCGCTTACCACATGTCGCGCCACAACTCGAAAGAGGGTTCCAAGAAGAACATTTCCGAGCACTACGACCTCGGCAACGATTTCTATTCGGAGTGGCTCGACCCCTCGATGACCTACTCGTCGGCCATCTTCACCTCCAACGATCAGACGCTGCAGGACGCCCAGTATGTCAAATACCGTCGCGTCGCCGAAATGGCAGGCGTCAAGCCGGGCGATGCAGTGCTTGAGATCGGTTGCGGCTGGGGCGGGTTTGCCGAAACTGCGGCCAAGGATTTCAACGCCAGCGTCCACGGCATCACGCTCTCGGCCGAGCAGCTCAAATATGCCAACGAGCGCCTGGCACGTCAGGGTCTCGACGACCGCGCCGTCATGCACTTCGAGGATTATCGCGATACCACCGGCAGCTACGACCACGTCGCCTCGATCGAAATGATCGAAGCGGTGGGCGAGGAGCACTGGCCGAGCTATTTCCAGACCGTGCATGATCGCCTGAAGCCCGGTGGCACCGCCGCCATCCAGGCCATCACCATCCACGAGAACGATTTCGACGACTATCGCGCCCGCCCCGATTTCATCCAGCGTTTCATCTTCCCCGGCGGCATGCTGCTGACCAAGTCGGCCATGAAAGAGCAGGGCGATCGTGTGGGACTGGTGCTCGAAAACGTCGACCTGTTCCGCCTCAGCTACGCCAAAACGCTGAAGCTCTGGCGCGAGCGCTTCCTGGAGCGCTGGCAGGAGATCAAGAAGCTCGGCTATTCCGAAGAGTTCCGCCGCAAGTGGGTCTATTACCTCAGCTATTGCGAAGCGGGCTTTGCCGAAGGCTCGATCGACGTCGGAATCTACCAGTACCGCCGTCCAGCTTGAGTAGCCCGCGGCCTAACGTAAGGCCGCGGGAGGGGCGTTTGCCGTTCAGCGCGACGCCATGGTTGTCCGGTAGAGCTCCAGCACGGCGTCCGCGTTGACGCCTACGCAGATCGTCTGCATCGGCCGGTTGTCCCAGGCGCCCGGCGGGTAGTTGGTCCCCTCCGGCTTGATGATCGTCTGACCGATAGCAATACCCTCGGTCACCACCCGGATCGCGCCGCGCTCCGTCTCATAGAACTCAGGGTGCAGCGCGTAGAACACCGCGCTCGAATCGTGGGTGTAGATGCCTTCGAGGCCGGAACTCTGGCGGTGGAAGTCCTGGTAGAACGCCGAGATTGCCCGCACGAACTTCCCGTCCTCGCCAGCCTCGACAGCAAAGCGCGCGAGGTACGCCTCGCTCATGATCGTCTGCTGCGTCACATCGAGCCCGACGATTGCAACCGGCCATGAGGCGCCAAAGACAATATCGGCCGCCGTGGCATCGCCCCAGATATTGGCCTCCGCCACCGGCGTCACATTGCCCGTGTGCCCATTGCGGCCGAATGCGCCACCCATCACCACGATCTCTTTGACCAGTCCGGTGATCTCCGGGTCGGCTTCGAGAGCCAGCGCCAGGTTGGTCATCCGCCCCACGGCAATGATCGTAATGGCGCCGGGTTCGGCCCGCACCAGATCGATGATCAACTGATGCGCAGGGCGTGGGTCCAGCGCAGTGGTGATCGCCGGCAGGTCGATATCGCCCATGCCGTTCATGCCATGCACAAAGGTCGGTGGCGGGTCAGCTTCGCCCACCAGGGGCTTTGGCGCGCCGCGCGCCACCGGCGCGCCAAACCCCAGCTGCTGCTTGAGGAACAGCGCATTTCGAGTGGTCGTCTCGATCGTTCCATTGCCGAAGCAAGTGGTGACGCCGACCAGTTCAATGTCAGGGTGCCGCGCAATGAGCAGCAGGGCCATGGCGTCATCGACGCCAGGATCAGTATCGTAAATCACTTTGAGTTTGGGCATCTAGAAGGGGTCCAACAGCTTCGGGACCCCCAGTCTGGCACAGACTTCCACCGCGTCGCTACGGCTTGGGCATCATCTTGTCGGTGATCGAGAAAAACACCGGATAAGGCAGCATCCGCAACAGCTTCATTGGCCATGCCAGCCGACGCGGGAAGGCGATCTCGAAGCGCTCGGACCGCAACAGCCCATCGATCGCGCGCTTGGCTGCCGCGTCGGTTTCCATCAGGAACGGCATCGGAAAATCGTTCTTGGCCGTAAGCTCGGACTTGAAGAACCCTGGCGCCAGCATCCGCACCCTGATGCGCTTGGGCTTGAGTTCAGTGCGCATGGTCTGCAGCAGGTTGATCAGCGCCCCTTTGGTGGCATTGTAAGCGGCCGCGCGCGGCAGGCCGAAATAGCCGGCCACTGAGGCGATCACTGCGATTTGTCCGCCACCCTCCTGGCGCTCCATCTGCCGTACCAGTGGGTTGGCCATCCGCACAAAACCCAGAAGGTTGGTGTCAACCAGTGCGTGAAAGCCTTCGAAATCGTAGTCGGCGAGCCGCGAAGGCTGCCATGCGGCGGCGCCGAACACGAATAAGTCGATGCGGCCGAATTGGCTCGCAACGCGCGTGACAGCTTCCTCGATCGCCGCGATGTCAGTCACATCGAGCTGAAAAGGCTTGATCCTGCTCGATTTCGCCGCAACCTCATTGAGGCGCTCGATGCGGCGACCCGAGATCGCCACCATCCAGCCCGCCTGGGCGAGTTGCAGAGCCATTGCTGCACCGATGCCTGACCCGCCGCCGATGATCCAGGCAACGCCCGGTGGGGTGATCACAGACCAAACAGGGGTTGCAGGGTCCGCACGAGCCGGCTGCGGAAGCTGAGCTTTGCGTCCACTGCGACGAGGCAGATACAATCCTCGCCGGGCTCTGCGATCGGCTGGTGCTCCACGTCTTCGTCATGGTCGGCAATATCACCAGTCGCAAACACCCCGAAGCGATCACGATAGGCGCCGCGCAGGATCAAGGTGAGTTCCTGCCCGCCGTGACTATGCTCGGGCACCTTGCGCCCCGCGGCAACCTTGAGCAGCATCAGCCGCCCCTTTGCCGTCTTGCTGGAGGGCAGGTCTGCAACCGCCACGCCGGGACCGGAGAACCGCCATCGGATGCCGTCAATGCCATCGGGCAGGTAACGGGCAACCGGTGCGGGGACGGTACTACTTGGCGCTACTGGCACAGGAGCTACATCGGCAGCATCCAGCGCAGCGGTTAGCCGATCAAGAGCGCCATCTGACATTGCAGCCTTGGGCTCAGCCGCGAGCAGCGCGCCGCCAATCAGGTCGGTGCGCTTGACCTGCTCGCGGCAGGCCTCGCACATCGCGATATGGGTCGACACCACGACGGCATAGGGCTCTTCAAGAGACCCGGCCGAAAACGCCATCAGGGTCGCGATGTCCGGGTGGAACGCGATCGTCAATGCAAGTCCTCCAGCAGCGGCCGCAGCCTGTCATAGGCAAGGCGCATCCGCGATTTCACTGTGCCGAGCGGGATTCCGATCCGCTCTGCGATTTCCGAGTGCGCCAGCTCTTCAACAAAGCTCAGGCGCACCACTTCACGTTGTTCATCGGGCAGTGCCGACAGTGCCTGTGTGACCCGCGACACCACCTGGCTCTGCTCGACCAAGGTCGAACCAAGCGGCGAGTCACTCGCCACCTCAATGCCCTCGAGGTCGACATACGGGCGGCTGGATTGGCGCCGCAGCAGGTCGATCCGCAGGTTGCGGGCGATGGTGAAAATCCAGGTGCTCACCGCGCCTTTTTCCGGCGAATAGAGATGCGCTTTCCGCCACACCGTCAGCAACGCTTCCTGGCAGAGATCTTCCGCCTGCGTGCCTTCGAGGCCAAGCCTGAGCAACATCGCTTTCAGCCGCGGAGCAAACAGGCTGAAAAGCGCCGTCAGCGCCGCGCGGTCGCGCGACTCTGCCACCCGACGAACAAGTTCGGCAGGATCGTCTGCGGTTGGATCAGGTCCAGGTGAAGTCACCGCGTTGCCCATCACTATTGCATGCATCGTTTGCTCCGTGCCCTGCGAAGTGTCTTACGGGGGTACGGGCGATCCGGATCATCAAAGCCAGGATTGCTTTTCAGCCTGCGGCGTTGTGCAGTCTTTCGTCAAGCCAGCCGTTTGTGCGAAACGAAAACGCAGAGCGAGCGCATGCGGAATCGGTATAGTCTAAATTGTAGTCGGACGGAGTAACCACGCATGGCAAAAGCGCTCTACCTGGTTCTACTTAGTCAGGATAACTGGTGGGTTGATCTCGAGGGCAAAGCTTTCGGCCCGTTCACTTCGCGCGAAAATGCTGCCCTCGAAGCCCGCTCGATGGCACGTTTCCAGGCGCATAGCGGCCGTGAGAGCGAAGTTCTCGTGCCCGATGCAGCCGGCAAGTACTGGGTCATCTGGTCGAGTGCCCACGACAAGGGCGGGGAAGCCAGCTTCGTCCCGCGGCGCGTAGCCGGCTAGGTCTGGCTGTTACGAACGGTCGAGATAGGCGCCCAACTGGTCCATGAGGTAGTTGGTCCCATCTTCGCGCTGCTTGGGCTGATCGAGACCATCGAGGAAAGCTCCGTCCTCACGCACCACCATCCGCGTCCCCGCTCCAGCAGTGAACAGCTCGACTGTCGCCAGCGACACCGAAATCCGCTTGCCGTTCATCGTCATCTCGTAGGTGTAGACGATGCGGTTATCAGGAACGATGTCCTGGTAGCGCACGTCGAAGGTGAAGGCGTCGTTGCCCATCGTGGCGGCATTGTACTCACGCCCACCCACCTTGAACTCGAACACATTGGTCGGGTTGGCCGGATCCGGCGAGCCGAACCACTGCCGCTTGTGCTCAGGGTTGGACCAGGCCAAGAACACCTTGGCCGGAGCGTGGGAGAACGTGCGTTCCACGGTGAAAGTGCCGTGGACGATTGAGCGGTCGGTCATGATGGCTTCCTCTAGGTCTCTACAGTCGGCGTCTCGCCGTCGGGCAGGGCATCCAGAAACGCCCCCAGCCGGTCCAATCGCTGTTCCCAGCCGACCCGGCGGTCATTGATCCACTTTTCCGCCTGGCTCAGCGCGGCGGTGTCGATGGTGCAGGTCCTGACCCGCCCCACCTTCTTTGACGTGACGAGCCCGCTCTGCTCCAGCACCTGCAAATGCTGCACAACCGCCGGCAGCGACATGGCGAAGGGCTCCGCCAGTTCACTGACAGTGGCCGTGCCCCGCGTCAGCCGTTCGACGATCCGGCGTCGCGTCGGGTCGGCAAGAGCCTGGAACATCTGGTCAAGTGGGTCGCTTTGGTTAAGCATAGCCTTAAGTATATCGCTATCGGATCGCCGTCAATAGCTTAAGGCGCCCCTTAACTGAATGCGACCTATCGCAGCGCTATCGCCTCGATTTCCACCCTGGCGCCCGCATCCACCAGCTTGCAGCCAATCGTCGATCGCGCTGGCGGTACGTTGGGGAAAAACGTCCTGTAGACCGCGTTCATCTCAGCGAATTCCTCGATGTTGGTGATGAAGACGGTGGTCTTGACCACCTTGTCAAACGAGCTGCCAGCAGCGGCCAGCAACGCCCCCATCTTCTCCAGCGCCACCCGCGTCTGCACCGCCATATCGTCCGGATACGAGCCATCCGGGCGCGATCCCACCTGGCCCGTCACGAACACAAAGTCCTCGGTTCCGATGGCATGGGTCAGCGGCAGGTCGATCGGCGGGCCAAAGGGAATGCGGGTCACGGGGCAGGGCTCCAGTTGATGCGGTGAGAAGCCGCCACGCTATTTGATTTCCCGCCGCCATTCCTCGATAGTTTCGCCATGGCCAACGAAAAACTCCGCACCTACCGGGGCAAGCGCGATTTCGCCCGCACCAGCGAACCGGCCGGCGTCGAGGCGGAGCCCGGGGGCAATCGTTTCGTCGTCCACAAGCACTCCGCCACCGCCGACCATTACGATCTGCGGCTCGAACTGGGCGGCGTCCTCAAGAGCTGGGCCGTTCCGAAGGGCCCGTCGCTCAACCCCGCCGAAAAACGCTTCGCTGCCGAAACTGAGGATCACCCGCTCGACTACATCGATTTCGAAGGCGTCATCCCCGAAGGCGAGTACGGCGGCGGCCCGATGATCGTCTGGGACACCGGCACCTGGGCTCCGATGGGCGACCCCGAGGAAAGCCTCCGCACCGGCGCCTTCAAGTTCCGGCTCTGGGGCGAAAAGCTCAAAGGCGGCTGGATGCTCGCCCGCCTCAAGCCCAGAGCGGGGGAGGAGAAGGTCGGCTGGATACTCTTCAAGGAGCACGACCAGTCGGCCGACACGAGTATCGATATCCTCGCCACACGCCCCGAAAGCGTCAAAACCGGGCGCCGCATCGAGGAACTGGTCACTCCGAAGAAGCCCCGCGCAGCAAAGCTGCTGCCTGCAAAACTCAAAGGCGCCGTCGCGGGCCCAATCCCCGATGGTCTCGAACCTCAGCTCGCCAGCCCCAGCGCCGCGCCACCCGCGGGCGACGACTGGCTGCACGAAATCAAGTTCGACGGCTACCGCACCCTGATCCGTATCGACGGCGCCAGCACGGCCATGTTCACCCGCAGCGGACTCGACTGGACCCATCGCTACGGCACCCTGCCTACCGCCTTCAAAGCACTCGGCTGCAAGCAGGCGGTGATCGACGGCGAGATCGTCGTCCTCGACGACAAGGGCATCTCCCGCTTCGCCGCACTGCAGGACGCGCTCTCGTCCGGCGCTGGCGAGCAACTGGTGTTCTACGCCTTCGACCTCCTCTACCTCGACGGCTGGGACCTTCGCGCCGCCCCACTCGAACAGCGCAAGCTCCTCCTCGAGCAGTTATTCGCCGGTCACACCACGCCCCGCTCGGCCATCCAGTACAGCGATCATGTAGAAGGCGATGGAGCAGGGCTCTTCGAGCGCGCCTCCGAGATCGGCCTCGAAGGCATCGTCTCGAAGCGCGCATCCTCCACCTATGTCTCAGGCCGAACCACCACCTGGACCAAGACCAAGGCCCTCAACGTCGACGATTTCGTCATCGCTGGCTACACCAGATCCCCCTCCAATGGCGGGCTCGGCGCCCTGGCGCTGGGGGAATGGGTCGATGGCGAGCTGCAGTATCGCGGCAAGGTCGGCACCGGCTTTGACGCCAAAGCCATCCCCATGCTGCTGCAGCGCCTCGAACCCCTGGAAGAAGGGGCCGTGGCGCTCGATGGTGCGCCCAGGGACATCGTCTGGGTCCGCCCTGTCCACAAGGCGCATATCCATTACGCCACCCGCACCACCGATAACGCACTGCGCCACGCCGTGTTCAAGGGCCTGCGCGAGGCAGCGCTCTCAACGCCTGTCGGTCCCGCGCGTAAGCGTCTGGTTACCGATGCCGACCTCGCCTCGATCTTCGTGACCAACCCGAACCGCCGCATTTTCGGCAAATCCGGCCCGACAAAGCTGGATATCGCGGTCTACTACGCGGCCGTCGGCGACTATATGCTGCCGCATCTGTTCAACCGGCCGGTGTCCCTTGTCCGCTGCCCCACCGGCAAACCGGAGGACTGCTTCTTCCAGCGCCACGCCTTCAAGGGCATGCCGCCCACCATCAATGTCTTCGAAACGCAGAACTCCGACGAGGAAGACCGCACCTACCTCACTGTCGAGGACGCCCGCGGCTATCTCGCGCTGGCGCAATTCGGCGTCGTCGAGTTCCACGCCTGGGGCACCCACCTCAAGCACCTCGAAAAGCCCGACCGCGTGACCTTCGATCTCGATCCGGGCGAGGGGATCGCCTGGCGCGAAATCGTCGAGGCGGCGGTCCACATCAAGGCCGGGCTCGAAACCATGGGCCTCGTCCCCTTCATCAAAACCTCGGGCGGCAAGGGCCTGCACCTGGTGGTCCCGATCAAGTCCAAGCTCACCTGGAAGCAGGTGCACGCGGCCACCGGCGATATCGCCACTGCGCTGGCCGCCACGGCGCCCTCGACCTTCGTCACGGTGATCGGCGAGAAGAACCGCAAGCGCCGGATCCTGATCGATATTCACCGCAATGCCCGCAGTGCCACCGCCGTCTCACCCTATTCGCTCAGGGCGCGCACCAACCTGCCGGCCTCCACCCCGCTCGACTGGCGGGACCTTGAATCCATCGACGCTCCGGAAGATTTGAACTATTCTACCCTTCCGGGACTTTTAACCACGTCAGGCGATCCGTGGGCCGAAATTAACCAGTCAGCTCGGGATCTACCTGCATCATCGAAGTCAGGTCGAAGTATCCGCGCGTAGGAGGCGAAGATGGCACCAAGAGCAAGCTGGAAGGGCTATATCAAGCTCAGTCTGGTCAGTTGCCCGGTCAAGATGTTCCCGGCAACCAGCACGTCGGAGCGCATCAGCTTCAATCAGCTCCACAAGGATACGCACAACCGCATCAACATGAAGCCGGTCGATCCCGAACTGGGGTTGGTCGAGCGGTCCGATCTGGTCAAGGGCTACGAGTACGAAGACAAGCAGTACATCATCATTGATGACGCTGATCTTGAGGCCGTGCGGATCGAATCCAGCCACACCATGAACATCGAGGCCTTCGTCAACGAGGACGAGGTCGACGTCATCTACCAGGACGCGCCCTATTATCTCGCGCCCGACGGCGCCATGGCCGAGGAGACCTTCGTGGTCCTCCGCGAGGCGATGCGCCGCTCCGGCAAGCTCGCCATCGCCCGCCTCGTGCTTTCAAGCCGCGAGCGCGTCGTCACCATCGGTGCCCGCGAGAACGGCATGTTCGTCTGCACCCTGCGCAACCCATCTGAAGTGCGCGGCACCGCCGAGTATTTCGGCAATATCCCGGTCGGCAAGCCCGAGGCGGAAATGCTTGAGCTCGCTGAAAAGCTGATCGAGCAGAAGGTCACCAAGTTCGATCCCAAGGCCTATGAGGATCGCTACGAAGTGGCGCTGATGCAGATGATCCGCGAAAAGCTCAAGGGTCACAAGCCGATCATCGCCGCCGCTCCAGAGCGTGGCAATGTCGTCAACCTCATGGATGCGCTGAAGGCGAGCCTCGGCCAGGCCAAGCCCGCCGCCGCCAGCAAGAGCAAGGCCGACGCACCCGCGCCCGCTGCCAAGAAGCCCTCGCTGAAGGAAGCCGTCGAGGCCTCGAAGGCCGCTGCTGCCAAATCCACCGCCAAGCCCGCTGCGGCGAAAAAGAAAGCCTGATCGCCGCGATGCGGAAGCCCGACACCACCTTCGGCATCGTGGGAGCGCTCAGCGCTTTCCCGCGACGTCTGGCGGCGCGGGCTTTGCAATCAAAGGGCGGCCGGCTCCGCCGTGGTATCACCCGTCATACCAAAAACGTCGTGATCGGCCGGACGCTGCTGGACAAGCTGCCCGACGCCGAAATCGAGCACCGCCTGAGAGCGCTCGCCGAGTCCCATGTCACGCTGCTGAGCGAGAACGGCTTCCTCCGCACCCTCGGCCTGCTGCCCGCCGCCGATAGCGCCAACCTCACCCGCCAGGCGCTGCTCGATCAGTCCGGGCTCGATGCCATCACCTTTGATCGCCTGGCACTCTTTGATGCCTTCGAGCGCGATTTCGAACCCTTCTCGTTCCGCGATCTGATCCTCTCCCGCAAATATGCCGGACTTATAGCGGGCGGTGCCAGTTGGGGCGCCATCGTGCGTTCAGTGCATCGCTCCGGGCCCATCGCCTCGCTCACCGCCAAGTCGCTCCATCCGGGCGGACCCAGCCGCATCCATGCCCTCGACGGCGACACACGCCTCGAACTCGATGGCCAGCGGCTCCTGCCGCTCGACGCGGTCAGCGATGAATCCGAAAGCTATTTCGATCTCGCCGAAGCAGCCGAAGCCTCAGAGCTCTTTGCCGAAGCCGCGGTGCTCTACGGCCACTGCCTCGCCATCGATCCCAACGATTCCGTCGCCGCCTTCAACCGCGCCAACTGCCTCAGGCATACGCACGACCTCGCCGAGGCCGCCGCCGCCTACATCCTCGCCATCAAGCGCGACCCCGAATTCGTCGAAGCGTGGTTCAACTATGCGGGCCTCCTGCGCGAAGAGGGCAAGATCGCCGCTGCGCGGAAACACCTCGAAACCGCGCTCCGCATCGATCCCGACTACGCCGACGCGGTCTATAATCTCGCGACCCTCGAATACGACCAGCACGACCTCGCCGCCGCGCGCCGCTGGTGGCTGCGTTATCTCGAGCTCGACCAGACCTCCGAATGGGCCAAGACCGCCACCCGCGGCATTGCCTACGCCGATCGCGAACTCAGGAAATCAGCCGGGTAGGGCGCTATGGTCGACTTTCTCTTTGATGGCCCGGAGGACGCACGCGTCACCCTGCTGCTCGCGCACGGCGCCGGCGCGGCCATGGACTCAGGCACCATGAACGCCGCCACCGCCGCGTTGGCCGCCGAAGGCATCCGCGTCGTCCGCTTCGAGTTCGCCTATATGGCGAGCCGCCGCACTCCGGCCGGGCCGAAGCCGCCGCCCAAGGCCGAAAAAGTGATGCCCGAATTCCTCGCCGCCGTCGCCGCCCTCGGCCCGGTTGCAGGCCCGCTCCTCATCGGCGGCAAGTCCATGGGCGGGCGCGTTGCCAGCATGGTCGCCGATGGTCTTCATGCCCGAGGCGAAATCGCCGGCCTCGTCTGCCTCGGTTACCCCTTCCATCCGCCCGGCAAGCCCGAACAGTTGCGCACGGCACACCTCATCGGCATGACCACACCCGCCCTCATCGTCCAGGGCACCCGCGACCCCTTCGGCACCAGCGACGAGGTGCCGGGCTATGGGCTCTCCGACCAGATCGAGGTCTTGTGGATGGAAGACGGTGACCACGATCTGAAGCCGCGCAAGGCCATTTCAGGCTTCACCGCCGCCCAGCATCTGAAGACCATGGCCCAGGCGGTCGCCGCTTTCGCCGCGCGCATCGCGCCCTGATCCGGTGAAGCTCGCCACCTTCAACGTCAACGGCATCACCCGGCGCCTGCCTAACCTCCTCGCCTGGCTCGCCGCCACCAAGCCCGATATCGTCTGCCTGCAGGAACTCAAAGCCACAGACCGCCAGTTCCCCCGCGCCGCTTTGGCCGACGCGGGCTACGGCGCGGTCTGGAAGGGCCAGACCAGTTGGAACGGCGTCGCCATCCTCGCGCGCGGGCTCGATCCGATCCTCACCAATGACGAACTGCCGGGCGATCCCGCCGATCGCGAAGCGCGCTACATCGAGGCCGCCGTCAACGGCATCCTCGTCGCCTCGCTCTACGCCCCCAACGGCAATCCGCAGCCGGGTCCCAAATTCACCTACAAGCTCGCCTGGACCGAAAGGCTCATCGCCCATGCCGAGAGCCTCGTCGAAACCGAACTCCCCGTGATCCTCGCCGGCGACTACAACATCGTCCCCGAGCCGCGCGACATCTACCCCTCGCGCTCCTACGACGATAACGCGCTCATCCAGCCCGCGAGCCGCGCCCGCTACGCCACGCTGCTCGGACAAGGCTGGACCGACGCCCTGCGCCATAAGCACCCGGATGAAACGCTCTATACCTTCTGGGACTACCGCCGGAACCGCTGGCTCCGCAACGCCGGCCTCCGCCTCGACCACGTCCTGCTCTCCCCCTCGATCGCCAAACGCCTCAAGTCCGCCGGTATCGACCGCGACGTCCGCGGCGAACCCGAAGCCAGCGACCACGCGCCGGTCTGGGTGGATTTGAAGCGGGGGAGGTGAGAGACCAACAGCAACGGTGGCGCGGTGCGGCGCGCTCGCGTCTCAATCTTGGAAAATTGCAGCCTGACTTGGCTTGGTACGCCCTAGGGGAGTCGAACCCCTCTCTGCACCGTGAGAGGGTGCCGTCCTAACCGATAGACGAAGGGCGCATTAAGCCGTCGCAGTCATCAATGTCTTGGGCATTTCTGCCGCTGGCCGAAGCCACAGTCTATCAGCGATCACGCCGACCGCGTCAATCATACCAGCCTATGCTGGGGATTGGTACGCCCTAGGGGAGTCGAACCCCTCTCTGCACCGTGAAAGGGTGCCGTCCTAACCGATAGACGAAGGGCGCTTCGCGGTGCGGACCGTATAGGGGGCTTCCCAAAAGCTGGCAAGTGCAAATCTTGTGCTTTTCAGCACCCGGAAAACAACACCGGCTGGCGCGCCCCGCGCGGACGGTCGCGCACGTCGACATGGATATAGTTGTGGCCCGGATAGCAGCCCAGCCCGCCCACCGCGCCATTTCGCTTGGCGTAGGCGATCAGCTCCTGCTTGCTGACGCCGGGAATGAAGAAATCCGCGGCCATGCAGCGCATGTGGTAGCTGCTCTCCTTGCCGCCCGCGATGATATTGCGGATCGGGTCGCGATAGCCGGAATTGAGCACGATCTTGCGGCCATAGTGCTGCTCGAACGTATTGAGCGCCGACCGCAGCCGGGGCGAAATGCACGAATTGTCGACGTCGGATGACGCGAGATACATCCCCGCCCGCTGTCCATAGCCGCCATAGAGACTGCTGCTGTCGCCGAAAAAGAAACAGCCGCTCAGCAGCGAGGCGCAGCACAGCACCACGATCAGTCGAATCATCCGCAAGGTCCCCGTCCGGCCACAACTGGCCGCGCACCGGCCTTGCCCGGCCGATGCGTGCTGGAGACGCTACAAACTCTTGGCTAATCGCAGCCTAAGCCGCGTGGTGAACGGGGCGTTACCAGGCGCCGATATTGGGCATCGAGAGCCATGGCTCGGCCGGTGCCAGCGCCGCGCCTTCCTGGATGATCTCGACCGAAATGTTGTCCGGGGAGCGCACAAACGCCATCCGCCCATCGCGCGGCGACCGGTTGATCACTACGCCCATGTCCATCAGGTGCTGACAGAACGCGTAGATGTTCTCGACGCCATAGGCGAGGTGGCCGAAATTGCGCCCGCCCGTATAAACCTCGGGGTCCCAGTTATAGGTGAGCTCCACCTGCGCATCGGGCTGCCCCTTGGGCGCGAGGAAGATCAGCGTGTAGCGGCCCTTTTCATTGTCCGAGCGCCGGATCTCTTCAAGTCCCAGTCCGTCGCGATAAAACTTGAGGCTGGCCTCGACATCGGTGACGCGCACCATGGTGTGCAGATACTTCATTGCGCTTCCTCTTGTGCTCTGACGGCGCCTCAACCCCGGGGCGCGAACTGTAGAGCCGGGTTCGCTAACCGGGCAAGGCGCGATGTTTGCTTTCGCAGTGTATAAGAGCTGCGATTTTGGTAACCAGTCCTTAACTTTTGCCCGTGGATCGGCCATTGTGGCATTTCAAGTAGCGTACCCCGACTAGCGGCGGGGCGAGTACGAAGAGGCTGAAAGGCATGGGGGCCAAATACAATCCCGAGGGCGACGGGCCCGGGGCGCTTGCGCACGAGTCCGTTGATCACAACCATCCGGCGGGTGAAGACGCCGGTCTGGACGTCATTGAAATTGTCGGCGCCATCAAGTGGTTCGATGTCGGCAAGGGCTTTGGCTTCATCGTTCCGGACGACGGCCGCCCCGATGTCCTGCTCCACGTGACCTGCCTAAGGCGGGATGGCTACCAGACCGCCTACGAGGGCTCCCGCATCGTAGTCGAGGCTCTGGCCCGTCCAGGGGGCTTGCAAGCCTTCCGCATCGTTTCCATGGATGACTCCACCGCCAAGCACCCGGCCACCATGCCGGCGCCGCGCACACACGTTACCGTGGAGCCGACCTCGAAGCTGGAGCGGCTTGAGGTCAAGTGGTTCAACCGCATCCGCGGCTTCGGCTTCCTTTCAGCGGGCGAGGGCACCCCGGATATCTTCGTCCACATGGAAACCCTGCGCCGCTTCGGCATCACCGAACTGCGCCCCGGCCAGTATGTGCTGGTGCGCTACGGCAATGGCCCGAAGGGCTTGATGGTTGCCGAAATCCGTCCCGACGGCTGGGGCGACGCTCCGTCTTCGCACTGATCGCTGCGGCGGCCGCAAGGCCGCCCTTTGCGCGCCAGAATTGGCGCGCTATCGTTCGGCCACCACCAACCGGGCGAAAGCGCCGCATGCACCTCCTCAAGACCACAGCCAGCGCCCTGCTGCTGCTCCTCATCCTTCCGCTGGCCGCCTGCGCTGATGACAGCCATCTGGTGATCAAGTCCGCTAACGGCGATCACCCCTTCACCGTCGAAGTGGTCGATACGCCGTCAGGACGGGCCAAGGGCCTGATGTTCCGCACCGCGCTCGCCCCAGATGCAGGCATGCTGTTTGATTTTCACGAAATCCGGCCGGTTTCATTCTGGATGCAGAACACCCTGATCCCGCTCGACATGCTGTTCGTCACGCATGAGGGCAAGGTCGCCAACATCCACGTCAACGCCCGCCCACAGGATCCGACCTCGATCCCGTCGGATGGTCCGGTGGAGTTCGTCCTCGAGATCCCCGGCGGCCGTTCGGTCGAACTCGGTATCGCCGCCGGTGACACCGTAGTCCACGACCGGATCACCGGTGCAAAGTAATCTTTAGGTCCGCACCAGCCGCGCAGTCCTCCCCGTCGCGGGGAGGGTAGCGCAGCTTGGGCCATCAGGCCCTTAGCGAAGCTGGGTGGGGGTGATGAGCCCCATTCCAGAAAACGACACGCGCCTCAGACCCGGCTCAGCACCATCACGTCGAGCATAGAAACCAGTTGTAGGCACGACGCCACGACCACGAAGCCATGCCACACCGCATTGTGAAAATTCAGCTTTTCCCAAATGTGGAAAATCACCCCCACGCTGTAAGTCAGCCCGCCGCCGATCAGCAGCCACAGCGCCATCGGTGGCAGGTGCATGGCGAGCGCCGGCAGGATCAGCACGCCGCTCCAGCCGATCGCCAGATACAGCGCCAGCGCGCCACGTCCGAATCGGTGCGGCACAGTCAGCTTCAGCGCCACGCCGGTCAGCGCCGCTGTCCAGATCACGACGCCGAGCCCGATATTGAGCGGGGTAGGGCCCAGAAATACCAGGAACGGCGAATAGGTCCCCGCGATCAAGAGGAAGATCGCCGCCTGGTCGAGCCGCGCCAGCGGCCGCTTCCACCGCGAGGTGATCGGGCAGAGATTGAACGCCATCGAGATCGCCAGCACCGCCAGCAATGTCGTAAGGTAGGTGATCAGCGCCACCATTTCCGGCACCGACGCCGTCGGGCCCGCCCAGCGCAATAGCAGCGCGCCAAGCACCAGCGTCGCCGCAATGCCGATGCCATGCACCACGCCATCGGCCACCAGTTCGGCGAGCGTAAACGGCCGTCCCCTGGTCCACCAACTGCGGGCAATCACCATGTCTGCGGGCACGCGGCACACCTTTTCTGTGAACAAGCCGTGACATTCCCGTCATCTGACTGTCACAGTCAAGCGCCACGGCGCCCGACGGCTTGACAGGTAACGCCGTTGTTACAACTGTGCGCCGGAACCCTTTGTAGAGAATGCGTTATGTCCCCGGTCGATCAGTTTGCCGCGCTTGCCGATCCCACCCGGTTGCGCGTCATCGAACTGCTGAGCGCCAAATCCCGCCCGGTGCACGAACTGGCGGCCGCCTTCTCGATCTCCCGCCCCGCCATCTCCCGCCACCTCAAAGTCCTCAAGGAGGCTGACCTGGTGAAGGAAGAAAAGCGTGGCCGCGAGAACGTCTACGCCCTGCAGCGCAGTCGGTTGAAGCCAGCGATGGATTGGCTCGAAAAACACCGCGCCAAACCCGATAAGCCGGAGAAGACGCCAAAGCGGGCTCCCGTCAACGTCGTCCCGGCGGTCGCCAACGCCCCGGCCGTCATTCCGGAAGCGATCGCTCCACTACCGAAGCTGGCGCCAAAGCTCGCCCGCAAGTTAGCGCCTGCGCCAGTTCCTCAGGCTGCGTCCGCCCCGCCGCAGCTCTCGTTCGACCTATAGATCGGGACTCTCACGGCCCCGGCAGGATCTGGTCGATCTTCCCGCTGAGGTAATACCCCACCAGTCCCGCCCACTCGCGCGCCGCCACGCTCGCCACCGCCAGGTTGTCGCTGGCCGATCCCGGCCTGAAGGCCAGCCAAGCGTCGCCCGCCGTGAAATAATCGGTAGGCCACGGCAGCACATCGAATCCGGCGCGCCGGAACAGTCCCATGGCGCGCGGCATATGGAAGGCCGAGGTCACCAGCACCCAGGTCTCGCCCGGTTGCGGTCTGGCCAAGTCTAGAGAAAACGCCGCATTCTCTTCGGTGTTGCGCGATCGGTCGTCGAGCAGCAGCCGGCTCCGGTCAATGCCAAACGCCTCGAAAAAGCGCGCCCCGGCCGCGGCCTCGGTCTCTTTCGTCTCCGACAGGATACCGATCCCGCCCGCGATTAGCAGCTTGGCCTCGGGGTGCCGCAGAGCCAGTCGCAGCGCTTCGACGAATCGATCGCCAAACTGGTTCAGTTCCCAGCCGCGATTGGCACCATTTAGATCGCTATCCATGCCGCCGCCCAGCACGACGATGCCTGCAATCTGCGCCGGCTCCCCCACGATTGGAAACTGTCGCTCCAGCGGCCGGATCGCCAGCGCGCCTACATTGGTCGCGCATACGGCGAACAGCAGTACGATCGCCAATCCCGTGAGCGAGCGCGACAGCCGCCGAAACCGCGAAAAGCTCAACGCAAACCCTGCCACCAGCAGGATCACGATCACCGACAGCGGGCTGAACAGAACCCAGAACAGCTTGGTGAGATAAGGGAACATCGGGCACCACCATGCACAAAAACGATCGCGCCGAACGCGGGGCAGTGCGCCGCAATGGCGACCTCGGGAGGATTCGAACCTCCGACCAACAGCTTAGAAGGCTGCTGCTCTATCCCCTGAGCTACGAGGCCGTGGGCGCGGTGTAGCGCAATCGGCGCGGCTTGTCAGGTCTTGTGCGTCCGAACATCAGTTGATCCGTCGTGTGCTCTCGCGCACCACCAGTTCGGCCTTGAGCACGATGTGCACTGGGGCGTCGGCAAGCGAGTTGCCCTCGATGATGTTGATCAACGCCCGCGTCGCCACCTCGCCGATCTGCTGGCGCGGTTGCCGCATCGTGGTCAAAGGCGGCGTCATGTATGGCGACATGGGGATGTCGTCGAAACCGATGACCGAAATGTCCCGCGGACAGTCTACGCCATTCTGGCGCAGCCGATGGATCAGGCCCAAAGCCATCTCGTCATTGGCTGCGAAAACGGCCGTCGGCAATTTCGGTGCGGTCAAAAAATACTCTGCCGCCGCCTCGGCAGAGGTCACCCGGTAGTCGCCCTGATAGACCCACTCGTCCAGCACCGGCAGCCCGGCCTCCGCCATCGCCGCGAGAAAGCCCAGGTGCCGCTCGTTGCGATTGGCATTCCGCGAGGGGCCGATGATATGCCCGATATCCCGGTGCCCGAATTCAACCAGATGCCGCACAGCGCGCATTGCAGCCAACCGGTTGTCAGTAATCACCGAGTTGATCTTTTCATCCGGGATTTCGTCATAGGCAGCCACCAGGGGCAAGGTGCCTTCGCCGTCGAGCCCGTGCAGCCTGTTCGTCTCAAGAGAGCCGTCGAACAGCAACATCCCGTCCGCCCGGCTGGAAAGTAGGTAGTCGCCAATCCACCGGTTGGGATCGTCAGCAATACTCGTTGCCACCGTCACGCTGTAATTGCTCACCGCCGCCTCGCGGATCACCGCATCCACGATGGTTGAATAAAACGCATTGCCCAGGTCCGGCACCACGAGCAGCAGGGCTCGCGCGGTTCGTTGCCGCAGTGAACGCGCTGCCTGGTTGATCGTGTAGCCGGTCTCCCGAACTGCCTGATGTACCCGGTCGCGTGTGGATTCACTCACCCGGCCAGGGGCGCTCAGCACGCGGCTAACGGTTGCTGCGGATACCCCGGCCTGCCGTGCAACATCCTGAATCGTAGGAGCTTTTCTGGGTGTGATCATCGTCTTGAACCGCCCCCTCACGGTCGCCGACTGCAATGCCTATGCAGACATAGCGCAAGTGAGAACACATCGGTGCAAGAATCTGCAATCGATTACATTGACTATTTTCTGCGGTGGTGTACCAAAGTAGTAGCTGTCGAAGGTGATGGGGCCCCTAGGGGTCTCAGGAGCGACAAGCGAATTTTCGTTCCCGGCGTCGTGCCGGGACGAATATGGGAGGACTACATTATGAAGCTCTTTACGACGGCCGCTTTCGCGGCCGCGATGCTCTGTTCTACGTCTGCTTTTGCGGCTGACGTTGAAGTTGTTCACTGGTGGACGTCAGGCGGCGAGCAGGCTGCCGTGAAAGTGTTCGCCGACGAATTCGACAAGACTGGCGATCACTGGGTTGACGGTGCAATCGCGCTTGGCGAAACCGCTCGCGCCACCATCATGCAGCGCGCTCTAGGCGGCGATCCCCCGGATGCCGCACAGTTCAACCCTGGCCGTCAGTACGAAGACCTGATCGCTGCCGGCCTGCTGCTCGACCTCACGCCGCTGGCCGAGAAGGAAGGCTGGGACAACTTCATCCGTCCCGACCAGATCAAGGCGCCGTGCAAGATCGACGGCAAGTGGTGGTGCGTCCCCGTCAACATCCACATGCAGAACTGGGCCTGGGCTTCGGTCGCTGCCTTCAAGAAGGCCAGCCTCGATGTTCCCTCGACCTGGGACGAATATCTTGCTGACCTGCCCAAGCTGAAGGACGCTGGCGTCATCCCCTTCGCCGTTGGTGGTGATGGTGGTGGCTGGCAGATCTCGCTGCTCGCGAACCAGCTCATTCTTGCTCAGCTGGGTGCCGAGACCGTCGAGAAGATCTGGAAAGACAAGGACGTCGCTCTGGCCGGTGGCCCGGAAGTCCTGAAGGCCTTCCAGACCCTCAAGACCCTCGGCAGCTATGCCGACTCCGGTTCGCCGAACCGTTCTTGGGCTGATACCGCTGCTCTCGTCATCAAGGGCGACGCGGCACTGCAGGTCATGGGTGACTGGGCTCAGGGCGAGTTCCAGGTTGCTGGTCAGAAGCCGGGCGTCGATTACGCATGCTTGCTCGGGCCTCTGGTTCCCGATGCAAAGTATGTTCGCACCGGTGGCGACATCTTCGTGTTCTTCAAGCAGAAGGACGCTGAAGTCGAACGCGCGCAGCTCTCGCTCGCTTCGCTGATGGTCAACCCCCGCACCCAGGCGCTGTTCAACAACGCCAAGGGCTCGGCTCCCGTGCGTGACGACGTCGATATGTCGCTCGCCAATGACTGCATGAAGAAGGCCATCGGCGTTCTGAAGCAGCCTGGTTCGGTTGTCCCCGACGCCAACCAGTGGCGTAACGAAGCGTTCACCACTGCCCAGAACGCTATCTTCTCCGACCTGATCTACAACGCTGCCACCACTCCGGAAGCAGCGCAGGCCCAGTTCGTCGATCTGATCAAGAACGCCGACTGATAAGTGAAGCGGTAGCCCGGGCAACCGGGCTACCGTTTTCCGCCGTTTCGGCGCTTAATACCTTTCCGAACAGATTAGGGGTGATATCGCGTGACGAGCGTTTTGACGCACGACGAGCGGTCGGAGGCCGCTAGGGTCAAGTCGCGGGCCATGTTCCGCCGTTTCCTGGGGCGCTGGCCGTCCGTAATTGGCACTTTGCCCATGGCAGCCGTGGCCATCGGGGTTTTCGTCATCGGCATCGCGTTCACCGTGGTGCTTTCTTTCACCAACTCCAAACTGTTCCCCACGTTCAATTTCGTCGGCTGGATGCAGTATGACCGTCTCTGGTCCACCCCGCGCTGGGTCGAGTCCGTCAAGCACATCTGGTTCTACGGCTTCGGCCTCATCGGAATCAGCATGGTGCTGGGCTTCCTGCTCGCGGTCGCCATGGATCAGCGCATCCGGGGCGAGGACACGTTCCGCACTATCTTCCTCTATCCCTTCGCGCTCTCGGCGGTGATCACCGGCCTGGTCTGGAATCTCATGCTGGATCCGATCTGGGGCCTGCAGGCTGCCGTGCGCAGCTGGGGCTTCCCCGATTTCACCTTCGCGCCGCTCGCCGATGGCAACACGGCGCTGATCGGCATGGTCATCGCCGCAGTCTGGAACGGCGTCGGCGTCACCATGGCAATCCTGCTCGCAGGCCTCCGCGGCGTCGATGACGAAATCTGGAAGGCGGCCCGCGTCGATGGCATTCCCGCCTGGCGCACCTACGTGTCGATTGTCATCCCGATGATGCGCGGCTCAATCGCCACCGCCCTGGTGCTTCTCACCGTCGGTGCCGTCCGCACCTTCGATATCGTCATCGCTATGACCGGCGGCGGTCCCGGCATCGCCACGCAGATGCCCGCCACCTACGTCATCGATAGCATCAACGCCCGCAACGTCGGGCACGGCATGGCGGCTGCGGTCTGCATGCTGCTCCCAATCCTCACCCTTATCTTGCTGCAGGTCGGCCTGCGTGCCGCCGCCAAGCGCAAGGGAGCCAACGTATGACCTCTCTCGCAAGCACCGTCGCGGTAGTTCCTCGCGGCCCAAAACCCCGCCATGTCACCGCCGGTCGCATCGGCATCTATGCCTTCCTTATCATCGCGGCGATCTTCTTTTTGATCCCGCTCGGGGTCATGCTGATGACCTCCATGAAATCGATGAACGAGATCCGCGGTGGCAACATTTTCGCCCTGCCGACGGAGCCGACCTTCGATTACTGGGTCAAGGCCTGGAGCAGCGCCTGCACCGGCCGTGATTGCTTCGGCCTCGCGCCAGGTTTTTTCAACTCGGTCAAGATCACCGTCATCTCTGTGCCGATCTCGATCATCGTCGCCATGCTCAGCGGCTACTCGCTGAGCTTCTGGAAGTATCGCGGCTCGGAAGTGTTCTTCACCATCCTGCTGTTCGGCGCGTTCGTGCCGTACCAGGTGCTGGTCTACCCGATCATTTTCGGGCTGAGCCGCGTCGGCCTGTTCGGCACCCTGCCGGGCATCGTCATCGTCCACACCATCTTCGGCCTCCCGATCCTGACGCTGCTGTTCCGCAATTTCTTCGGCTCCCTGCCGATCGAACTGTTCAAGGCAGCACGTGTCGATGGGGCAGGGTTCTGGCGCATTTTCATATCGATCATGCTGCCCATGTCCGTGCCGATCACCATCGTCGCGGTCATCCTGCAGGTCACCGGCATCTGGAACGACTTCATCTTCGGTCTGGTCTTTGCTGGCCATGACAATCTGCCGATGACCGTCCAGCTCAACAACATCGTGCGCACCTCGACCGGAACGGTCGAATACAGCACCAACATGGCAGCGACGGTTCTTACCGGCGCGGTGCCGCTCATTGTGTATTTCGTGTCCGGCAAGTGGTTCGTACGCGGCATCGCAGCGGGCGCGGTTAAGGGGTAATCATGACCTACAGCGTAGAAATCAAGGACCTGTCCGTTGCATACGGATCGGTCAAGGTACTCGAGAGCCTCAACATCCAGATCGAGGAGGGCGAGTTCGTCGTCCTGCTCGGGCCATCGGGTTGCGGCAAGTCCACCCTCTTGAGCTGCATCGCCGGCCTGCTCGACGTCACCGACGGCCAGATCTTCATCTCAGGCCGCAACGTCACCTGGGATGAGCCCAAGGACCGCGGCATCGGTATGGTGTTCCAGTCCTACGCGCTCTATCCGCAGATGACGGTCGAACGGAACCTCAGCTTCGGCCTCCGCGTCGCCGGCATGCCAAAGGATCAGATCGAAGCCCGCGTGAAGCGCGCCTCGGAAATCCTGCAGATCGAACCGCTCTTGAAGCGCAAGCCGGTGGAGCTCTCCGGCGGCCAGCGCCAGCGCGTCGCCATCGGCCGCGCCCTGGTGCGGGACGTCGACGTGTTCCTGTTCGATGAGCCGCTTTCCAACCTTGACGCCAAGCTCCGCTCCGATCTCCGCGTCGAGATCAAGCGCCTCCATGCGCGGCTCAAGAACACCATGATCTACGTGACCCACGATCAGATCGAGGCCATGACCCTCGCCGATCGCATCGCCATCATGAAGAACGGCGTGATCCAGCAGCTGGCCGATCCGCACACCATCTATAACAAGCCGGTCAACCTGTTCGTCGCCGGCTTCATCGGCTCCCCCTCGATGAACTTCATCAAGGGCAAGCTCGACGGCACCACGCTCAGCGTCGATGGCGAAGCCAACATCCCGCTTGCCAACTATCCGTTCGTGGCCCAGGCCAATGGCGATGTCGTCCTGGGCGTCCGCCCCGAGCATATCGTGCTCGGCGACGAGGCGCGCAACATGCCGGTTCAGATCGAGAGCGAAATCGAAATCGTCGAACCGATGGGATCGGACACCATCGCCTGGACCAAGATCGCCAGCCAGTCGCTGACCTTCCGCGCCGCCGCCGAAGTGCAGCTGTCGCCCGGCCAGAAGGTGCTGATCGGCTTCGATCCGGGCCGCGGTTCGGTCTTCAACGCCGCCAGCGGCGAACGCATGTAGCATCCTCCGGCATTTGCCGGGGACCCGGATCATTTCAGTGTTTCAACCAAACCGTGAAATGATCTAGTCACTACTGCCGATCGCAACGCCCCGCCTCGGTGCAAAATGCCGGGGCGGGCTGTGGTCGTACTCTTGAGGCAGGTTTTCATGGATTTTTCCTTCCAGCTCTACAGCGCACGCAACTTCCCGCCGCTCGATGGCGTCCTCGCTCGCATTGCCAAACTCGGCTACCGGCAGGTGGAAGGCTTCGGCGGTCTATACGCCGAGGCCGATAGCCTCGCGGCGAGCCTCAAGCAGCACGGGCTCACCATGCCCACCGGCCATTTTGGCCTCACCCAGCTCAAGGACACCGACGCGGCGCTGAAGACTGCCGAAACGCTCGGCATGAAGTTCCTCTACTGCCCGGCGATCCCCAAGGAAGACCGCGTTCAGGACGAGGCCAAGTGGATCGAACTCGGTGAAACCCTTGCCAAACTCGGTGAGGCCTTCCGCAAGCGCGGCTTCGGCTTTGGCTGGCACAACCACGATTTCGAGTTCAGCCCGCTCTCCAACGGCAAGCTGCCCATGGACGTGCTGCTGGAGACCGCCGGCAACAACGAGTGGGAAATGGACGTCGCCTGGGTGGTGAAGGGCGGCCAGGATCCCATCGCCTGGATCAAGAAATACGGCCCGCGCATCAACGCCGTGCACGTCAAGGACCTCGCCCCGGCCGGCCAGAACCTCAATGAGGATGGCTGGGCCGATGTCGGTCACGGTACCCTCGACTGGCAGGCGCTGTCTACCGCCATAAAAACGCACACCAATGCCCGCTATTGGGTGATGGAACATGACAACCCGGCCGACATCGACCGCTTCGCCAGCCGCTCGCTGGCAGCGGTTCAGGCCTGGAAGTAACCCGGCCTCGACCAATCAGCCGCGAATTTACTCGGAGGAGTTTTCATATGGATATCGGTTTCCAGCTTTACAGCGCCCGCAATTACTCGCTGGCGGATGTACTGAAGAAAGTGGCCGCGCTTGGCTACACGCAGGTCGAAGGCTATGGCGCGCTCTACGCCAACCCCGACCCGGCGGCGCTGAAGGCTCTGCTCGACCAGAATGGCCTCACCATGCCGACCGCCCACATCTCGCTGGGCGATCTTGAGGATACGAAGAAGACCCTGAAGCTTGCCGAAACCCTCGGCATCAAGGTCGTCGTCTGCCCCTGGCTCGCCCCCGAGCAGCGCCCGACGTCTGCTGAAGGCTGGACGTCGTTTGGCGAAAAGCTGCAGAAGATCGGTAAGCCCTTCCAGGATGCCGGCCTTGGCTTCGGTTATCACAACCACGATTTCGAGTTCGTCAGCTACAACGGCCGCTACGGCATGGACTACCTGCTTGAGGCGGCTCCGGCTGTCGATTGCGAAGCCGACGTCGCCTGGATCGTCCGCGGCAACGCCGATCCGGCCAAGTGGCTTGAGGCCAATGGCCAGCGCATCATCGCCATCCATGTGAAGGACCTCGCCCCTGCAGGGACCGCCGAGGACGAAGGTGGCTGGGCCGATGCCGGTCATGGCACTGTGCCGTGGAAGGCGCTCTGGCCGATCATCCGCACCAAGACCCGCGCCGGCTACTTCATCGCCGAGCACGACAATCCCAACGACATCGATCGCTTCGCGTCACGCGCGATCGCCACCATCAAAGCCCTCGGAGCCTAAGCTAAAATGGCAAAAACCTATGGCGTCGGCATCATGGGTGCCGGCAATATCTCTGCCGCCTATCTTCGCCTCGCCCCGCTGTTCAAGAACCTCGAAGTCCGCGCCGTCGCGGACATCGTCCCGGCCGCCGCTGAAAAGCGCGCCGCCGAGTTCAACGTCCGGGCCCAGACGCCGGACGAACTGCTGAAGAACTCCGAGCTCGATGTCATCGTCAACCTGACGATCCCGGCGACCCACTACCAGGTCACCACCGATATCCTGTCGGCCGGCAAGCACGCGTATTCGGAAAAGCCGTTCGTCCTCAGCGTCGAAGAGGGCAAGGCCATCAAGAAGCAGGCCGATGAGCGCAAGCTCAAAGTCGGCTCCGCTCCTGATACCTTCCTCGGCGGCGCGCACCAACAGGCCCGCTCGATCATCGATTCCGGCAAGATCGGCCGCATCGCGTCGGGCACCATGCACATCATGAGCCGCGGCATGGAGCACTGGCACCCCAACCCGGATTTCTTCTTCCAGGTCGGCGGCGGCCCCATCCTCGATATGGGCCCGTACTACATCACTGACCTGATCAGCCTCATCGGCCCGATAAAGCGCGTCACCGCCTTCACCGGCATGGCCCGCACTGAGCGTGAAGTCACCGCCGAAGGCCCGTTCAAAGGCACCAAGGTCAAGGTCGGCACGCCCACCACCATCCACGCCGTATTGGAATTCCACAACGGCGCCATCGTCACCCTCGGCGCCAGCTGGGACGTGTCGAGCCATGGCCACCACAATATCGAGCTCTACGGTACAGAAGGCTCGCTCTATGTGCCTGACCCCAACTTCTTCAACGGCGACCTGGTCACCACCAATCGCGCCGGCGACAAGGAAAAGGTCACCCCGTGGGATCATCCGCTGGGCGTCGCCAACCAGGATCTCGACAAGCCCAACCCGCGCGCCAATTACCGCAATGCGGGCCTCGCGGACATGATGGACTCGATCGAAACCGGCAAGAAGGCCCGTTGCGACATCGATGTGGCGCTTCACGCCATCGACGTCATGACCTCGATCCTCAAGGCGGGCGAGACCGGACAGGTGATCACGCTCTCCACCACCTGCGACCGCCCCGCCGCCCTCGGCCCCGACGAAGCCCGCGCCCTGCTGAAGTAAGCGGAAGCATCGCAACGAACTTGAAGGCCCGGGCCAAACCCGGGCCTTTTGCTTTCGCAGGGGAGGGGGCACACCTCTGGCACCGCACGTCACCCCTGCGAAAGCAGGGACCCAACTCGCCGCTTGCGCCCGGGATACTTCGGTCCCTGCTTACGCAGGGATGACATCGAGTTTGCGTTCGCTGTCAGTGACTTGGCACCACTTATCCCCGCCTTCTCCACCCGGTGTATAGTTCCCTCACTCCCTGCATGGACGCGGTCGCGACGAACGGACGGTGGGGAGATCAGGGGCCAGGGAAGTCGTTTCCTGGCGGGCTGAAGGTTTTGGCAACCGACCGACAAGTCAGGATCCGTCTTGGTAACAAGTCGTGATGAGTGCTTGCCAGTACGCTCCCCGAAGCTGGAGGTCTCACCAAGACCCTGATGGTTCCGGCGTGGCGACGGCCATACAAATTGCGGACTACCCGCGTCGGCAATCGCCACGCCGGAACCCGTCCACCACCAAATCCCGAGGGCGCGAGCCAGTCGGGCACCTTTGCACATCTTCTGCTTCCCACCCCTCCAATGCCTTGACAGTTCAGGGCCAAGCGGCAAGGTAAGCCTCTGACATGTCAGCGGCCAACCAGCATCACAGCAGCAAGAGTTTTGCGAGAGATGCCACTGGGCAGGTCGACTGAGGTACGTGCACAATCAGCCGCCTGAGACGGCTAAAGGGAGGACTTTTCATGCGCACCATCAAGGGACCGGCGATCTTCCTCGCCCAGTTTGCGGGCGACAAAGCACCGTTCGATACCCTCGACAACATCTGCAAGTGGGCCGCCGACCTCGGCTACAAGGGCGTCCAGATCCCGACCTGGGTCTCCCATTTCGTCGATGTCGAAAAGGCAGCCAAGTCAAAGACCTACGCTGATGAAGTGAAGGGCACCGTCAACAGCCACGGCCTCGAGATCACCGAGCTCGCCAGCCACATCATTGGCCAGTTGGTCGCCGTGCATCCGGCATACGACACGCTGTCCGACGGCTTTGCCATCCCCGCCGTGCGCGGCAATCCCAAGGCCCGGCAGGAGTGGGCGGTGCAGCACGTCATGCACTGCGCGGCCGCTTCCAAGAACCTCGGCCTCAAGGCCCATGCCACCTTCTCCGGCGCGCTCGCCTGGCCCTTTCTCTACCCGTTCCCGCAGCGCCCGGCAGGCCTTGTCGAAGAAGCCTTCGATGAGCTTGCCCGCCGCTGGACGCCGATCCTCAACGAGTTCGACAAGCAGGGCATCGATGTCTGCTATGAGATCCATCCGTCGGAAGATCTGCACGATGGCGTCACCTACGAGATGTTCCTCGAACGCGTGAAGAACCACCCGCGCGCCAACCTTCTCTACGATCCGAGCCACTTCGTTCTGCAGCAGCTCGACTACCTGCAGTACATCGATTTCTACCACGACCGCATCCGCATGTTCCACGTCAAGGACGCCGAGTTCAATCCGACCGGCAAGCAGGGCGTCTACGGCGGCTTCCAGTCCTGGGTGAACCGGGCAGGGCGCTTCCGCTCGCCCGGCGATGGCCAGGTCGATTTCGCCGGCATCTTCTCAAAGCTCAGCGCCTACGGCTTTGACGGCTGGGCCGTGCTCGAATGGGAATGCGCCATCAAGTCCGCGGAGCAGGGGGCAGCTGAGGGTGCGCCCTTCATCCAGAGCCACATCATCAACGTCACCGAGAAGGCCTTTGACGACTTCGCGTCGTCGGGCACCGATACTGCGGCCAACCGCAAGATTCTTGGGCTCTGAGCAGGCGAGAGGAGAACTAAAATGGCAGAAAATGGCGCACCGCGCATTCGTCTGGGCATGGTCGGCGGCGGCACCGGCGCCTTCATCGGCTACGTGCACCGCATCGCCGCCCGCATCGATGGCGACTACGACCTCGTCGCGGGAGCATTGTCCTCCAACGCGGCGACCGCTCTCGAGTCCGGCAAGAACCTCGGCCTCGCTGAGGACCGCATCTACACCTCCTATGAGGAAATGGCGGCCAAGGAATCCGCCCGCAAGGACGGCATCCAGGCGGTCTCGATCGTCACGCCAAACCACGTCCATTTCGGTCCGGCCAAGGCCTTCCTCGAAGCCGGCATCCACGTCATCTGCGACAAGCCGCTGACTTCGACCATCGAAGATGCCCGTGCGCTCGCCGCGATCAAGCCCAAAAAGGGCGCGAAGTTCCTCCTCACCCACAACTATACCGGCTATCCGCTGATCCGTCAGGCCCGTGAACTGGTGGCGTCCGGCGCACTCGGCAAGATCCGCGTCGTCCAGGCCGAATATGCGCAGGACTGGCTGACTAATGCCGCCGATCCTGGCAACAAGCAGGCCTCATGGCGCACCGATCCGAAACGCTCCGGCGCCGGCGGCGCCATCGGCGATATCGGCACCCACGCCTATAACCTCCTACGCTTCGTCACCGGCCTGAAGACCGAGGCGGTGAGCGCGGACCTTCAGAGCTTCGTCAAGGGCCGCAAGGTCGACGACAACGTCCACATCCTGCTCCGCTTCCAGGGCGGCGCCCGTGGCATGCTCTGGGCCAGCCAGGTCGCGGTCGGCAAAGAAAACGGCCTGCAGCTACGTGTCTATGGCGACAAGGCCGGGCTCGAGTGGAGCCAGGAGAACCCGAACTACATGTGGTTCACCGAATTCGGCAAGCCGCGCCAGTTGCTGACCCGCGGCGGCGCCATCTCCGCTCCGCCCGCCGCCTCGATGAACGTCCGTATCCCGGGCGGCCATCCGGAGGGCTATCTCGAAGCCTTCGCCACGCTCTACAGCCAGTTCGCCCAGGTCATCCGCGGCGAGGGCAAAGCCGTGGCCGGCCTGCTGCCGAGCCTCGCCGATGGCGTTGAAGGCATCGAGTTCATCATGGCCTCCGTCGCCTCCTCGAAGAACGACGGCAAGTGGACCAAGTTCAGCGAGGTCTGACCGGCTCCGGCGCCCGCGGATCCAGCCGCGGCGGCTGCGGTTCAGAGACCGGGTAATCCACCCGCTCCACCTTATACCCACGCGCCGCAAGGAGCGTGGGTACCCCGACCGGCCCGACAAGATGCCCGGCCCCAACGACGATCAGCGCCTCGTCATTGTCGGCGAGAATTTTCTCGATCTGCCCCACCCAGCGGCTGTTGCGCTCGGTGAGCAGCCGGCTGTAGCGCGGGCTGTCCACCCCACCCAGCCCGTCATCAAGAATGGCCTGCAGGGCGACGACGTCCCCCGCCAGCCATGCGCTGGTCAACTGCTCGATCTGGTCGCCGGCCCCAGCCCCCACTTGGCTGACCGACTCCATCAGGTTGTCGATCTGCTCGTCGAGCGGAAGCCCGGAGAAAATCTTCATCTGCTCGTCCATGTTCTCGAACCCGCGTTTCCGCTCCGCCTCAACCTCGGCATCCAGAACCAATTCCACCCCGGCCTTCATGCCAGAGATTGAACCGCCGCTCAGCATGATCTCCGCCATCCAGGGCTGCATCCGCTCGAACGTCGCCGCCGGCGTGCCGGCACCCTCGACCGCAGCCTTGAAGATTTCGGTACGCTCCGGTCCCAGCAGATCCCACAGCGTACTGCCGTCGCGAATCCGCCCGTCGAGGAGCATCAGCTGGGCGATCGTCGAATAGGCCTGGATGTCGAGCACGAGCTCGAAATAAACGTGGTCCGCCTGCGCCAGCACATCATCGAACTGCGGCGTGCGCCAATCGACCTGATGGGAGAAAACGTGGATGGAGCCGAAGAGGTAAACCTCGCTGTCCGCGTCGGAAACCTTCCACATCGCGGGAGCAGCCAGTGCCGGAACAGCAAGCTGCAGCGCAAGGATCGAGGCGAGCGTCAGGCGGCGAAGCATGTTCACCGCCATCGCCTTAGTGCGTCCAGGGCGTCTTGCGATCCGACCGGAAATTGTCCGAATAGTTCGACCGCTTCGGCGTCGACTGGTGCGCCGGCTGCACGATATAAGCGAGCCCGTTCTTCTGGGCGTAGGCCTCGGCTTCTTCCAGCGTCTCGAATGTCAGGCGCACTTGTGCCCGCGTATCCGAACTCGAGGTATAACCCATCAGGGGTTCAATCTCGCGAGGAGTTGCCGGCTCATGGACCAGTACCCAATCCTTGGATTTACCGCGGCCGGACTGCATCGCGTTCGGTGCAGGGCGGAAGATACGTGCCGTCATGAGTGCCTCGTCGGAGCGTGTGCGCAAAAGCTATGAGACTTTTGCCAAGCGATCACGCGAAAAATCAACCGCAGCGCAAACCCCACCGCAAAAACGGGCGAGGGGGTGCACATGGTCGGGGCAGAGTGATTCGAACACTCGACCCCCGGTTCCCAAAACCGGTGCTCTACCAGACTGAGCTATACCCCGAACGTGCGGTACTCCGTTATCGACACTTGGCTCAAAGCGCAAGGCTGCTGGAGAGCGAACGCGGCGCTGTTGACGGATCGCTGCAAATCCACCCAAAACAAGCCCATGCTCGACCTGACCAAGCCCTGGCCCTTCGGCCTCAACCGCCGCACAGCATTTCCCGCGCTCGCAGCCGTCATTTTGCTGCTCTTTGCGCTCTGGTGGGTGGATGCGCCGCTCTCGCGACTCGCCCAGGCCTTGCCGGCGCCCGTCATCCGGTTTTTCGAGTGGCTCACCGATTTCGGCGAGTCGGGCTGGATTCTTTACCCGTCCCTGACGTTCTGGCTGGTCTGCACGCTGCTGGCACGCGTTGGCAACAAGTGGACCGCCCGTCTCGCCCTCAAGCAGATGGCCGCCACCTTTGGCTTCATCCTGCTTGGCGTCGGACTGCCGGGACTCGTCAGCAACCTTCTCAAGAGCCTGATCGGGCGTGCACGTCCGCAACTGATGGACACGGTGGGCACCTTTGCGTTCCAGCCGATTATCAACAGCGCCAAGTACGAGAGCTTTCCCTCGGGTCATTCCACTACGGCGATGGCCTTCTGCCTCGTGGTGAGCTTCCTGTCGCCGCGGACCTTCCCGGTAATGCTGGTCTTCTCAGTCGGGATCGTGCTGTCCCGAGTCATCGTCGGTGCACATTACCCGACCGATGCCCTGTCCGGCGCCATTCTGGGCACGCTCGGCGCCTACTGGATACGCAACCTCTTCGCCAAACGCCGCTGGGCGTTCAAGCGCGCAGCCGACGGCCACATCCGCCCCAGGCCTTTGAGTGCGGTCACAAGGCTGGTGCGCGGCCGTCGGCAGGCTTCCCGCTAAACCGCGAGATACCGGGCGAGGCCGCCCGCCAGGTCCGCCTTCAGGTCTGCCGGGTCCTCAAGACCCACATGCACACGGAACATGTTGCCCTCTGCGGTCCACGGCACGGCCGTACGGGTGCGCTCCGGCTTGATCGGCAGGAACAGGCTTTCGTAGCCGCCCCACGAATAGCCCATGCCAAACAACGTCAGGCCATTGACCATCGCTTCGATCGCTGTGCGTGGCGCTGCCTTGAGCCGCACCGCGAACAGGCTGCCCGAGCCAGTGAAGTCACGCTTCCACATCGTATGATCAGGATGGCTCGGAAGGGCAGGGTGGTACACCTCCAGCACGCCCGCTTGCCCCTGCAGCCAGGTCGCGAGGTCCAGTGCCCTGACCTGATGCTCCTTCATGCGAATCGCAAGTGTGCGCATCCCACGTACCGCGAGGAACGAGTCATCGGGCGATACCGTCACTCCAAGCAGCCGCTGCGTCTGCTGCAATTTTGGCCAATAGGCCTCGTTTGCCGAAGCGGTACCCAGCATCGTGTCAGAGTGACCGACGAACATCTTCGTCCCGGCATGGATGACGATGTCGGCGCCAAGGGCCAACGGCTGATGATAGAGCGGCGTCGCCCAGGAATTGTCGACCAGCACAGCAATGCCGCGCGGTTTCGCTACTGCGGCAATCGCCGGCAGGTCCTGCACCTCGAAAGTCAGCGAACCCGGGCTTTCCACAAAAATCGCCCTGGTCTTTTCACTGATCAGATCGGCAATACCTGCGCCGATCCGTGGATCGTAAAAGCGCGTCGAGATGCCCCAGCGCGACAGCGCATCGCGCGCAAAATTGCGAGTTGGGTCGTATGCGGTGTCGGTTATCAGCACCTCGTCACCAGCCGAAAGGACCGAAAGCAACGCAGTGGTCACGGCAGACAATCCCGACGGGCCGAGAACTGTTCCGGCGGCGCCCTCAAGTTCGCTCACGAGGTCTGCAAGACCTTTGGACGTCGGGCTGTCATTGCGTCCGTAGCGGTAGGGAGCAGTGTAGTCTTCAAGCGCATCGAGGTCCTGAAACAGGATGGTCGAGCCGCGAAAAACTGGAGTATTCACATAGCCCAGATGATTTTGACTATTTCTTCCGGAGTGGGTCAGAAGGGTTTCCGGCGAGGCGGAAGCCCCGCTGCGCCCTGTGTTTTTCAGCATTTGATGTCCTGCTTAAAATCCAGTCAGAGGGCGAAGCTGATCAAAAAACAGTCAGGTTTGCTGCCCCAATTCGGCCATAACGCTTGACGCAAGCGGTAATTGCCGCTTCGATGCATACCAGCATCACTCCCGCAATCAAAGGCGGAGGTGCCGCCGGGCAGGGCTACGACCCTATGTTCGGCAAAAAAATCGGGTCAGGAAACAAAGGCACAAACAATGGCAAAGAAACTTCTCGGGCTTGTTGCGATGGCTGCATTCGCTCTTACAGCGACCAGCGCATTCGCCGACAAGCTCGCTGACGTGCAGGCACGCGGCTTTCTGCAGTGCGGCGTAACCGAAGGTGTCGCCGGCTTCTCGCAGCCGGACGCCAATAATGAATGGTCGGGCATCGACGTCGATTTCTGCCGCGCCGTCGCGTCGGCAATCTTCAACGACCCCAAGGCAGTGCGCTTCACGCCCACCACCTCGACCAACCGTTGGCAGACTCTGACATCGGGCGAAGTCGACGTTCTGGCACGTACCAGCACTTGGACGATGAGCCGTGACACCGATCTCGGCGTCAAATTCGTCGGCACCATCTTCTATGATGGCCAGGGCTTCCTCGTGAAGAAGGCGGCCGGTATCAAGTCCGCCCTCGAACTCTCGGGCGCCTCCCTCTGCATCGAGCAGGGCACCACCACCGAGCTCAACGCAGCTGACTACTTCGCTGCCAACAAGCTCGAATACACCCCGGTGACTTTCGTTGGTCAGGACGAAGTCCTGAAGGCCTTCGAAGACGGCCGTTGCGACGCAATGACCTCGGACTCCTCGCAACTCGCCGCCAACCGCAGCGAATTTGCGAACCCGGCCGATTACGACATTCTGCCGGAAATCATCTCCAAGGAGCCGTTGGCTGCTCTCGTCGCCCAGGGTGACGACAAGTGGTTCAACGTCGTTCGCTGGACCTATTTCGCTCTGCTCGACGCTGAAGAACTGGGCGTCACCCAGTCGAACGTCGACGAAATGGTCGGTTCCGACAATCCGGAAATCAAGCGTCTGCTCGGCGTTGAAGGCGACTTCGGCACCCCGATGGGCCTGACCAAGGACTGGGCGCTCCAGATCATCAAGGGCGTTGGTAACTACGGCGAAATGTACGACCGCAACGTTGGTCCGGCGACCCCGATCGGGCTCGCTCGCGGCCTGAACGCCCTCTGGAAGGACGGCGGCATCCAGTACGCTCCGCCGATCCGCTAAAACCCAACCTCAACCCCGGCATCGCAAGATGCCGGGGCTCGATTGCTCCGTTGGCATGGGGGTGCTGGCGGGTAGATGGGCAGGGTTTATCCGGCTTCGGCCGACGGAGTGAACTGAATGGCAATGCAGGACGCGGTGCGGCAGGCACCACCCCGGACCTCGCTTTTCAACGATCCCGCCATACGCGGTATTATCTACCAGGTTGTCGTCATTGCCCTTGTCGTTGGCGGCGGTGCCTGGCTCGTTCTCAACGCCATCCAGAATCTTGCCGCGCAGGGCAAGAACATGGGGTTCGAGTTCCTTACCCGCACGTCGGGCTTCGATATCGGCTTTTCGGTTATCGACTTCGATCGTACCTCGACCTATTGGGAGGTGTTCGTCGTCGGGCTGCTGAACACGCTGCTCGCCTCTTTCATAAGCATCATCCTCGCCACCATTCTCGGCTTCTTCCTCGGTATCGCGCGCCTGTCCAAGAACTGGATCGTCGCCAAGATGGCCATGGTCTACGTCGAGGTCACGCGCAACATTCCGCTGCTGCTGTGGCTGTTCGTGATCTACTTTGCGGTGCTCAAGACGCTGCCACCGGTTAAGACCAGCATGGTCGTGTGGAACGATTTCTATCTCAACCAGCGCGGCATCTTCGTACCGAAGCTGGTGTTCGACGAGCGCTTCGTTTGGGTGCTGGGGTCAGTGCTCGTTGCGATCGTCGCGGCCTTCGGCGTGCGCCAGTGGGCCAAGCAACGACTGTTCGCCACCGGCAAGCGCTTCCCCACGCTGATCGTTGCCATCCTCATCCTGATAGCCATTCCGGCGATTACCTTCCTCGCCTCGGGCTCAGTGATCAATGTCGACCCGCCTGTCCTCTCCGGCTTCAACTTCAAGGGTGGCATCGACATACCACCCGAACTGGCCGCGATGATCGTGGGTCTGACGCTCTACACGGCAACATTCATCGGCGAGATCGTTCGCTCCGGCATCCAAGCAGTCAGCCACGGCCAGACTGAGGCGGCGCAGTCTCTTGGCCTTCGTGACGGTGACCGGTTGCGGCTAGTGGTCTTGCCGCAGGCCATGCGCGTGGTCATCCCGCCGCTGACCAGCGAGTATCTCAGCCTCACCAAGAATTCCTCGCTCGGCGCTGCCATCGGTTACCCCGAACTGGTGAACGTCTTCGCCGGTACCGCGCTCAATCAGACCGGCAAGGCCTTCGAGATCATTGGCATGACCATGCTCGTCTACCTGATCTTCTCGCTCGTCACCTCCGCCTTCATGAACTGGTTCAACGCCCGCGTGGCGTTGGTAGAAAGATAAGGGGCGGCGCCGTGACCGATACAGCTTTCGTCCGCAGTGAACTCGTCCAGCCCATGGGCCCACCCCCCGGTGGCGTGGGCCTGACTGGCTGGCTGAAGAAGAACCTGTTTTCGAGCTTTGGCAGTTCAGTGCTGACCGTGCTCTCAGTGTTGTTCCTCGCCTGGCTCTTGCCCGCGCTGTTTGGCTTCCTGTTTCAACGCGCTGTTTGGGCGGGAACGCCCGATGACTGTCGCGTGGAAAACGTGGGCGCCTGCTGGGCCTTCATTTCGGCGCGCGGCACGTTCCTGATCTATGGGCCTTACCCCACCGACCAGTACTGGCGCGTCAACGTGTTCTTCGCGCTGTCACTGGCCCTGCTGGTGCCGCTGCTTTGGCCCTCAGCGCCGTTCAAGCGCACCAATGCCGCACTGTTTTTCATCGTCTACCCGATCGTCTCCTTCTTCCTTTTGCACGGCGGTGTTTTCGGGCTCAGCGAGATCGCGACCGATCAGTGGGGCGGCCTGCTGATTACCTTCTTGCTGTCGGTGGTGGGGATCACCGGGTCGTTCCCCATCGGTGTGCTTCTCGCTCTCGGTCGACGGTCCAAGCTCCCGATCGTCAAGGCGTTCTGCATCCTTTTCATCGAGCTCTGGCGGGCAGTGCCCTTGATTACCGTGCTCTTCATGGCCTCGGTGATGCTGCCGCTGTTCATGCCCGAGGGCACTAACGTCGACCGCCTGCTGCGTGCCATGATTGGTCTCACACTGTTCTACAGTGCCTATATGGCCGAGGTGATCCGTGGTGGCCTCCAGGCGCTGCCACGCGGTCAATATGAAGCTGCTTCTGCCCTTGGCCTCAGTTACTGGAAATCGATGACCTTCATCATCATGCCGCAGGCGCTCACTCTGGTGATCCCCGGTATCGTGGGCAACTTCATCTCGCTGCTCAAGGACACGTCGCTGGTGGCGATCATCGGCATCTTCGACCTACTGAACGCGGTCAAGGCCATCAACTCCGACGCGGCTTGGGCGACACCGACCAAGGCAGTCACCAGCTACGTCTTCGCCGCGCTACTATTCTTCGTTCTCTGCTTCGCCATTTCGCGCTATTCGCTTTTCCTCGAAAAGCGCCTGCGCGTCGGCCACAAGAGGTAATCCCGTGCACGACTCCGTTGCCCCCGATCATCAGATCGACCGCTCCCACATGCAGGTCTCCAAGACCGATGTGGCGGTTGAAATCATCAACATGAACAAGTGGTACGCTGACTTTCACGTGCTGCGTGACATTAACCTGAAGGTGATGCGTGGCGAGCGTATCGTCATCGCCGGTCCTTCAGGGTCGGGCAAGTCGACGCTGATCCGCTGCATCAACCGCCTTGAGGAGCACCAGAAGGGGCAGTTGATCGTCAACGGTACAGAACTCACCTCCGACCTCAAGCGGGTGGATGAGGTCCGCCGTGAAGTCGGCATGGTGTTCCAGCACTTCAACCTGTTCCCGCACCTGACGATCCTCCAGAACCTGACGCTCGCGCCGATCTGGGTCCGCGGTATCCCCAAGGCGCAGGCCGAAGATACGGCTATGACTTACCTCAAGCGCGTCAAGATCCCCGAGCAGGCCAACAAGTATCCCGGCCAGCTCTCTGGCGGCCAGCAGCAACGTGTCGCCATTGCGCGTTCGCTCTGCATGAACCCGCAGATCATGCTGTTCGACGAACCGACCTCCGCCCTCGACCCCGAGATGGTCAAGGAAGTGCTGGACGTGATGATCAGCCTCGCCGAAGAAGGCATGACCATGCTTTGCGTCACCCACGAAATGGGCTTTGCTCGGCAGGTTGCCAACCGCGTGATCTTCATGGACCAGGGCCAGATCATCGAGCAGAACGAGCCGGAGCCGTTCTTCTCCAATCCGCAACATGAGCGTACCAAGCTCTTCCTCAGCCAGATCCTGCACTAGCGGCTGCGCGCTTTTCGCGCCTTGACCCTGGGCATCCGCGTCACGATAGTGCCGCGGGGCCAACGGGAGTGAGTGATTTGACTTCGGCTTTTGGTGCCACCCGGACCTTGCTGGGAACTATTGCGGCCGCCTTGTGCCTCCTGCTCCCGACCGTTGCATACGGTCAACAAGCTGCAGTTGCGGGCCGCACGCTGCAGGCGGTGCGCGACCGGGGTCACCTCATCTGCGCTTCGGCCGATCCCTTGCCGGGCTTCGCCCAACCCGGCGCCGACGGCCGCTGGACCGGGTTCGACGTGGATTTCTGCCGCGCCGTCGCCGTCGCCATCTTCGACGATCCCAGCAAGATGGAGTTCGTTGCCCTCACCGGCGACAGCCGCTTTGCGCAATTGCAGACCGGCGACATCGACCTGATCGCCCGCAATGCATCATGGACCATGCGTCGAGACATCGGCTTCGGTGCCAGCTATGTCGCGACGTCGTTCTTCGATGGCCAGGCGATCATGGTGCCGCAATCGCTTGGCTTCGTCTCAGCCTATGAGCTCGACAAAGTCTCGGTTTGCGTCGTCGACGACCCCGAACTTCTAGCAAACCTGCGCGAGTTCTTCTTCACCACGCAGGCGGCTTACACCGAGGTGCTCTATGAGGACCGCGAGGACCTGTCGTATGCCTATCGCTCCGGCATCTGCAACGCGGTATCCGGCCCGGCCAGTTGGCTCAACGCCATGCGTCGCGGGTTCCCCGACCCGGCAACCCACCGCATCCTACCCGAGCGCATTTCGAAGGGCGCCTTTGGCCCGGTTGTCCGCGCCGGTGACGATCAGTGGTTCGACATTGTCCAGTGGACGCTGTTCGCCCTGATCGACGCTGAAGAGGCGGGAGTGACCTCGCTCAACATCGGCTCGCTTGCGGCCGCCAAGACCCACCGTATCCGGCGGCTCCTCGGGCTCGAGGGAGATTTCGGCAGCCCGTTGAGCCTCGATTCGAAATTCATCGCCAACGTCATCAAGGCTGTGGGCAACTATGGAGAGATCTTCGAGCGGAGCTTCGGACCTGAAACCGGTGCTGCGGTGGTCCGTGGCCAGAACGCACTGTGGGTCAATGGCGGCCTGCTCTACGCGCCGCCGGTAGAATAGCCCCGTCAGGCAGCCGGTTCGGGCTCCAGCACGGTACGCCAGTCTATGGACGGCGTTTCCTCAAGCCAGTGCGGAACGGGCAGGTTCTTGGACCTCAGGAACTCGGGATTGTAGAGCTTGCTCTGGTACCGGTTGCCATAGTCGCAAAGGATGGTCACGATGGTCTTGCCCGGCCCGAGGTCGCGGGCCAGCCGCACCGCGCCGGCAATGTTGATCCCCGACGAACCGCCGAGACACAGCCCTTCGTGCTCCAGCAGGTCAAAGACGTAGGGCAGGGCCTCGCTGTCCGAAATCTGGTAGGCCCGGTCGACGACCACGTCCTGGAGGTTGGCCGTGATACGTCCCTGGCCAATCCCCTCGGTGATCGAGCCGCCGGAAGATTTGAGTTCGCCGGTGCTATAGTAGCTGTAGAGCGCTGCGCCCTCTGGGTCTGCAATGCCGATCTGAACATCGCTATTGCGTGCCTTGAGGGCCATGGAGATGCCGCCGAGCGTGCCTCCTGAACCTACAGCGCACACAAAACCATCGACCTTGCCGCCAGTCTGCTCCCAGATTTCCGGGCCTGTCGTTTCAATATGCGCCTGCCGGTTCGCCACATTATCAAACTGGTTGGCCCAGACCGCGCCCTGGGGCAGCTCGCGAGCCAGTTTCTCGGCCAACCGGCCGCTCAGCTTCACGTAGTTGTTCGGATTCTTGTAGGGTTTAGCCGGCACCTGGATCAGCGTCGCGCCCAACAACGTCAGCGCGTCCTTCTTCTCCTGGCTTTGCGTCTCGGGAATGACGATGACGGATTTGTAGCCCAGAGCATTAGCGACCATGCTTAGCCCGATTCCGGTATTCCCCGCCGTTCCCTCGACGATGGTCCCGCCCGGCCGTAGCAGGCCACGTCGTTCTGCGTCCCTGATGATGTAGAGCGCCGCCCGATCCTTGACCGACTGGCCCGGATTAAGAAACTCGGCCTTGCCCCAGATATCGCACCCTGTCGCGTCTGAAACGCGATTGAGCCGGATGAGGGGTGTGTTGCCAATCGCAGAGATTACGTCGAGGTGCTTGGTCATGAGCCAGAACTGGGTGAACTGAATCTGAAAGTAAGACCACCCCTTGGCGATGCCAAGGGATAAGTCCCGGAATGGTAAGGCGTTTCGATGTAGCACCCAGTCTTGGAAGATGGCCGCGTTGCGGTGCTACAATCGAGCAAAACTACCCAATTGTCCCCTGCCGCGCAGGTTCGGCAACTAGCCGTCCGACCGGAGATTTGCTGGCACGACCCTTATCCAGGCGTCGGGGTAGAAACCTCGCGCATCGACGGGCCAACTGGAAGCGTCCGGCAGACGCGGTATCCCGCCCTCGCAAGCCCAGACGCCATGCGGCGCCACCAGGCGCTTCACCTCCGGGTTGCGCGAGCAGAATTCCTGCATCTGCGCAACAGTCGGCGTCACATCGCAGGCCGGCCATCCAAAAGCGCTACAGGCATACACCGCGCCATCGACGCAACGCCATTTCACCTTGTCGGGCGTCGAGGTCGCCGGCACTTTCAGCGCAGCAGCAATCTCCGGCGTGAAGCTGGGGCCAGTGTACCGGCTATCTACAAAGTCGATGTTCTTGACAGCACTGCAATAGTCATAGGGGTTCGACAACTGCGCAGCTGAAGCCGATAGCGCTGGCTGCAACGTCATCGCGCCGGGCGAAGTGGCAGGGTTGTTCTTTCCAATGTCCTGTGGTGCTGCCGAAGCAACCTCGGTGGTGGTCTTGCTGAAGAGGGGCAGAACTTCCGGATATGCGCGGATCAACAGCGCTCCCACCGCCACCGCCACGATCAGCAAGGCAACCGAGTTGATGATCGACAGCCACATCACATGGCCTGAGTTCGAAGGCTCGATTTCCGGTGCCACCAATCGGCGATCGCGGTCCACGCTCTCAATCTCTGCCACAATTGGTCCCGGCGAGAGCGCCGCTTTGCGCGTCAGGTCAGGTCCGGACTGCGGTCGGGCACCGATCGATGGTTCAAACGCCATACCAGGAGCGGGTTGAGCGCTGCGACGAGTTGAAAATCCCGAGCCGGGCGGTGACAGGTCGTCAAGAGTCAGAGGAATTTCTCGCAGCGGCGTTCCTCTGCTGGGAGTGGAGCGCACCATGTGCGGTGCCAGCTTCAGCGCGGCCTCCCGCGCCGCTACGTTGTCACTTTCCTCCGCTTCCCACTCCACAGTCGACTTCTGGTCAGCCCGCCGTGCTACTCTGCGGCGGCGTATTGCGAGTTCACCGCCGATAAACGCCAGCACTGCTCCAAGCAGCGCCAATCCAGCAGGCGCCAGGAGTTCGTATCGCAGCAGTTCGGCGTCGCCGACGCCGATTGCAATCCATGCGAAACCGGCAATCGTCAGCAGCAGCGTCCCTAGCCCGGGGATCACCAGTGTCAGCAGCCCGCCAAGGACAGCCGCTATCGGGACCGCGAACCAGATCGCCGTGCCAATCGATGATGGTAGCCGGGTGGTGCTCCAGAACTTAAGAAACGGAGAGAGGAGGTCGATGCCCAGGCCGTAAGGCGCGAGCAGTACAAACAGCCCGGCGATCAAACCGCAGAGCACGGCGGCAATTCTCACAGCGCAACTCCGTCGTCAGCCCAATTCTGAAAGCGGCAGGCCGCGATTTCCAAGTTTGCACATAGCACGTCAATAGCGGTGAGCGGCAGTCTTGGAATTCGGCACTGCAGGACAATTTTGCTGCAGCAACGGTGAGTGTCGTGGGATCAGAGCTGTTTGAGCGCCTCGAGTGCCCGCTCGCGAGACATTTTCAGATCGACGATCGGTGCGGGGTAGTTCGCTTCAAGGTCTACGCCCGCTGCGCGGAGTACCGCCGGCGGGGCTTCGAACGGCTCGTGCAGCCACTCGTTGGGAAGCAGCGCCAATTCTGGGACCCATCGGCGGACGTACCGACCATCCGCGTCAAACCGCTCACCCTGGGTGACGGGATTGAAAATGCGGAAGAACGGTGAAGCATCGAGGCCTGAACCAGCCACCCATTGCCAGTTGCCAGGGTTGCTCGCCGGGTCGGCATCAACCAGCGTATCCCAGAACCACTGCTCGCCAAGGCGCCAGTCAAGCAGCAGGTTCTTGCAAACCAGCGACGCCACCAGCATCCGCACCCGGTTATGCATCGTGCCCGTTGCCCACAACTCCCGCATCCCCGCATCAACGATGGGGAACCCCGTTCGCCCCTGTTTCCAGGCAGCAAGGGCTGCATCGTCTTCTCGCCAGGAAAGCCGGGAGAACCGCTCCTGCATCGGCACATTGGCTATGTCCGTGCGATGGAAATACTGCGTGTAGTTGAAATCGCGCCAAGCCAGTTCAGACAGGAACTTGTCCACGGCCGCTGCAGCCTCGGGCCGCGAGTGGGCCACTGACTGCGCGCTGTGCCAGATCTGGCGCGGGCTAATCTCTCCGAACGCCAGGTGAGGCGATAGCTGCGATGTGACGCTGTGGGTCGGAAAATCCCGCTGGTCGGCATACCCAGCGAGTTGGTGTTCAAGAAAGCTATGCAGTCGGGCCAGCGCAGCCCGCTCCCCCGGCTGCCAATGCTCGTCAAATTTGGTGGCCCAGGTTGGCGTTCTGTAGCCGGTATCGACGGCATCTGGGCTGATCGGAGGCGCAGCGCTCGGCGCTGACCTTGGTGCCGCAATGTTTCGGGTGCGCAGCGTCTTCCAGAATGGGGTGAACACGGAATAGGGGCCACCGGAACCGGTCGCTATGTCGAAGGGCTCGACGAGGACACTACCGGGAAAGCTCTCGACCGCTATTCCCTCGCTCCGCCCACGCAGCTTGATTGCCGCGTCGATTTCGCGCTCTGCGGGGCCGTATCGCCGGTTCCAGAACAGTGCGTCGGCCCCATGCGCCCGTAAGGTCTCGAACGCGATCTCTTCGCTCTCGCCTTCCGCAGTAACGAGCCTGACACCAATGTCGGCCAGATCGACAGCGAGCGCGCGAAGGCTCCGGTTCAGCCACCAGCGGGAGGCACTACCTCGGCGGCGCAAGGTTTCGTCGGTGGCTTCGACATGTAGCGCTACCACCCTCCCGTGTGCCAGACCGGCCACAAGTGCCGGGTTGTCAGCGATCCGGAGGTCATTTCGCAGCCAAACGAGTGCAGTTGAAGCCATGGAATGCTTTTTCCTTTTCGCGCCGTCTGGGGCGCTCTCATTCTGGTCCGAACGAGCCGCGCACAAGCACCGCCTTTTGATGGGGTCATACGCGAAAATCAGGGGAATGGTTCAGCTTTTGCAATGCTCTGATGACCTTGCCGGGGGCCAACCAAGCGCGTATCTGACAGCAAACACACAGGGTACCGCCTTCGCATGACCGCAATCGGCCCGCGCGCACTCAGCCACCTAAAGTCCCTCGAATCCGAGAGCATTGAAATCTTCCGCGAAGTGGCGGCGAGTTTCGAGCGCCCGGTGATGATGTATTCGATTGGCAAGGACTCCTCCGTCCTGCTGCATCTCGCCCGCAAGGCGTTCTACCCCAGCCGCATTCCCTTCCCGCTGCTGCACATCGATACCACCTGGAAGTTCCGCGAGATGATCGCTTTTCGCGATCGGATGGCGCGTGAGCACGGCTTCGAGCTCATCGTCCACACCAACGCCGAGGGCAAGGCGAACAATATCAATCCGTTCGACCACGGCTCGTCGCGCTATACCGATATCATGAAGACGCAGGCCCTGCGGCAGGCGCTGACGGCAGGGGGCTACGACGCTGCCATCGGCGGTGCTCGTCGCGACGAAGAGAAGTCGCGTGCCAAGGAACGTATCTTTTCGCACCGCAACGCCCAGCATGCCTGGGACCCGAAGAACCAGCGCCCTGAGCTTTGGCGCATCTTCAATACCCGCCTCAACCCCGGTGAGAGCATGCGGGTGTTCCCGATCTCGAACTGGACCGAGCTCGACATCTGGACCTACATCTATTCGGAAAACATCGAGATCGTGCCGCTCTACTTCGCAAAGCCGCGGCCCGTGGTTGAGCGCCAGGGCACGCTGATCATGGTGGACGATGATCGCATGCCGTTAGCGCCGGGTGAAAAACCGCGCGAGGAGGTCGTCCGCTTCCGCACCCTCGGTTGCTATCCGCTGACCGGTGCTATCCAGTCCGACGCAGGCGATCTGCCATCGATCATTATGGAAATGCAGGCCTCTCGGACGTCTGAGCGGGAGGGCCGGCTGATTGACAGCGATCAGGTCGGCTCGATGGAGAAGAAGAAACAGGAGGGGTACTTCTGATGTCGGCCCCCCTGATGAATGCTTCAACCGCCACCACGCTCGACGCCTGGCTCTCCGAGCAGACTGAGAAGGGCCTGCTCCGGTTCATGACCTGCGGGTCTGTGGACGACGGCAAGTCGACGCTGATCGGCCGGCTGCTTTATGACAGCCAGCTCATTCTTGATGACCAATTGGCCAGCCTCCGCAAGGAGAGTCGCAACCGGACCACGGGCGACGAGGGGATCGATTTCTCGCTGCTGGTGGATGGGCTGACCGCCGAGCGCGAACAGGGCATCACCATTGATGTCGCTTACCGGTTCTTCTCCACCGCACGGCGCAAATTCATCGTCGCCGATACTCCCGGCCACGAGCAGTACACCCGCAACATGGCGACAGGCGCCTCGAACGCCGAACTGGGCATCGTCCTGATCGATGCGCGCAAGGGTGTCCTGACGCAGACCCGTCGTCACAGCTTTATCCTGTCGCTGATCGGCGTGAAGCACGTGGTTCTGGCGGTCAACAAGATCGATCTGGTCAACTACGACCAGAAGGTATTCGACGCCATCGAGGCAGAGTACCGCGCCTTCGCCAAGGATCTTGGCTTTGAGACTCTAGTCGCCATCCCGCTATCTGCGCTCAGGGGCGACAATATCCTGACGCCTAGCCCGGCGACGCCCTGGTACAACGGCCCGCAGCTGGTGCCCTACCTCGAGACCATCGAGGTCGCGACCGACCGAAGCAGCAAAACGTTGCGTTTTCCCGTGCAATGGGTGAATCGGCCTAATCTCGATTTCCGCGGCTTTTCGGGCACGGTCGCGTCGGGGCTGGTGAAGGTCGGCGACGAACTCCTCGTCGCTGCCTCGCGGACGCCTGCTGTTGTCACCCGCATCGTCACGATGGATGGTGACCGCGATGAAGCCATCGCGGGGGAGGCCGTGACGCTCGTCCTCGACCGCGAGGTCGATATCTCTCGTGGCGACGTTCTTGTCCATCCTGGCGAGACGCCAGACTATTCGAACCAGTTCCAGGCGCGCCTTGTCTGGATGAACGAAGAGCAGGCGCTGCCGGGTCGGTCCTACCTGCTGAAGATGGGCGCCCAGACCATTCCCGCCTCGATCACCGCGCTGAAGTTCAGAACCAACGTCAATACGCTCGAACAAACCGCTGCCAAGACTCTCGAATTGAACGAGGTCGGCACCGTGACGATCGCCACGGATAAGCCGGTGGCGTTCGACGCCTACACCGACAATCCGCTGACCGGCAGCTTCATCCTCATCGATCGCATCACCAACGCGACCTTGGGCGCAGGCGTGATCGACTTCGGCCTCCGCCGGGCGCAGAACCTCAGCTACCAGTCGTTCGACGTGAACCGCAGGGTGCGCGCCGAAATGAAGGGGCAGACGCCGCAGGTTGTTTGGTTCACCGGGCTCTCGGGCTCGGGCAAATCCACCGTCGCCAACCTCGTCGAGAAGCGTCTCACTGCCGAGGGGCGCCACGCCTACATTCTCGATGGCGACAACGTCAGGCACGGCCTCAACAAGGACCTCGGTTTCACCGATGAGGACCGCGTTGAGAACATCCGGCGTGTTGCCGAAGTCGCGCGACTGATGGCGGATTCCGGGCTGGTCGTGCTCGTTTCGTTCATCTCCCCGTTCCAGAACGAGCGCCGCCTGGCTCGCGAGATCGCCGGGGACATCAAGTTCACCGAGGTCCACGTCAACACACCGCTTGAGGTCTGCGAAGCGCGCGATCCGAAGGGACTCTATGCCCGAGCCCGGCGTGGCGAGATCAAGAACTTCACCGGCATTTCGAGCCCATATGAAGCTCCCGAGCACGCCGATGTGGTGCTGCACGGTGCGCTGTATGACCCGGTACAGATGGCTGATGAACTCTACGCGCGCATCTTCGATTGGGACTCCGGCTACTCGATTTGAGATTGTGGACGGGCGCCGCTTCCATTGTGCGGCGCCCCGTTTGGTGGCAGGGTGAATCGGCGGATCGACCACCGGTTTTCCCTCCATGCGTACGGCCCTTCGGCTCACTATCTGGCTGCTGCTTGCCTGTTTTCAAGCGCAGCCAGTGCTTGCCGCGTTCGATGATAGCCAAGCCTGGTTCGACGATCTCAGCATTGATGACCGCGAGGCGACGCAGGCGGATCTCCTCCTTCTCGGCCACTGCGATTTCCTCGTCGATGGCCAGTTTGGTCGAGGCACATTCGACGCCATCACATCCTTTCAGCGCAGCCAGGGCAGACCCGATACCGGGGTTCTGACCGCCCCTGAGCGGGCGTCGCTCAATGAGCTTGCGGCCAAGGTCAACGACAGGCTCGGCATCGCGCCGGTCAACGACGCCGCCGGGCACGTCGACATGTTCATTCCGACCGCGCTGCTGACTAAGCGCGAGCCGACCGACGCCGGCACGTCCTATGCCAGCAATGATGGCGAGTTTTCGCTCGAGACCATGCACGCGAGCCTGACCGAGCAGTCCTTTGCGGACCTCTACGCATCGGTTCTGAAGCCTGATGCGGATCGTGTCATCAGCTATCAGAGTTTCAGCGACACGCGCTTTGTGGTCACCGGCACCGTCGGCAAGTATTCGTTCTACACCATGTTCCTCGCCGCGGGCGGCGAGGCGGTTGGGTATTCGCTGGCGTGGGGCAAGGGCTACTCCAACGAGGGGGCGATCACCTCGGTCTATCTTGCTTCGCATTTCTCGCCGGTTGGCAGCATCGCGCCGGGCGAGGGCGACAAGACCTCGGCTACCGATTTGCCTCCCGACCAGCAGAGCGCCTTCCGCCTGCCCAAGGACGAGCGCGACGTCATTATCCTCAATGCCGATATCACGGCGGCGACGCCGGCCGAGTTCGACAAGGCGCTGAAGGCGCGGCCCCAGGCACGCATCGTCGTTCTCAACAGTCCCGGAGGCGCCGTGGACAGCGCCCTCGCCATGGCCCGCCAGATCCGGCGGCTGGGGCTCTCGACCTACGTGCCTCGCGACATGGGGTGCTATTCGGCGTGCAGCTACATCTTCTTTGCAGGCGTCGATCGTGAGGCTGATGGCGAGCTCGGCGTGCACCAGATCTCGGCGGATGTCGCTGACCTTGTGCTGGCGCAGACGACACTCGGCGATCTGCTCGATGCGCTTGAGGAGTTTGGGGTCAAGCATCAGGTGATTTCGCACATGCTGCGCACCCCGCCGGAGGACATGTACGTGTTCTCGCCGCATGAACTGCGGGAATACGGCATCAATCACGGCCCGCCGATCACTGTGAAGGTGGCGATGGATGACCCGGCCGAGTCGGTTCCTTCGGTTGCACGTACTGACGGCCCGGCCTTCGTGCAGTTGTCGAGCCTGACTTCTGTGGCAGAGGCGACCAGGTCGCTCGGCTATGCCCAGAACCATTGGGGCAGCCTGTTTGGCGGTGCGAGGCTGGAGATCGAGACGGACGACCTCGGCGCAAAGGGGGTGGTCTACCGCGTCCGGCTACCAACGGAATCGGTGGAGCGCGCCAACACGATCTGTACCGCGATCAAGTCGGGCGGTGGCGGCTGCTACGTCATGAGCACCGGTTCATAGCAGCAAAAAGTGCCCGCCAGCCATCTGGTTTCGGGTTTCTGGTCAGTCTTGCCGCCCTTGGGTGCGGCATGGGCGGGACTTCGTCCCGGTGCGGGTAGACCCGCGAACTTGATACGGTGGGACTATCGCCCCGCCCATTGCGAACGGTCTTTTGGCCCGGGGTTACCGCTGAAGCGTGCAGAGTCCCGAAACCCTGGGAGCAACGGCTCGCCCCCAGCCCGATCCCCCTCCGCGATGCCCCGTCGGCACCTCGCATCGGAAAGGTGAGCGCATCATACACGAGGCCCAGGACACGGGGATAAGTGGTGCCAAGCCGTTGATCTAGAGGCCAATTATCTGCCGAACTTCAGTGCCCAAGCATCAGCCTGATGCCATAGCCCACGATGCCAACGGCCAGCACCCCGGCGAACCAGAGTCCGACGAACCACAGCAATTGCGAGGAGAGCCGGGGCATCAGTGATAGCCCTCCTCGGGGTCGACTTTGCCGCGGAACACCCAGTAGGCGTAGCCGGTATAAGCAAGGATGATCGGGATCAGGAACACCGCTCCGACGAGGAGGAACGACAGCGAGCTGTCCGGCGCTGCCGCCTCGGCGATGGTGAGCGCGCCGGGGACGATATAGGGGTAAAAGCTGATCCCCAGCCCGATAAAGCTCAGGACGAACAGGCCAAGAGCAGCGAGGAACGGCTGCAAGTGCTTGTCTGTTGTCAGCCCGTGCCAGAGCGCGAAAGCGCAGGCAGCGAGGAGCAGAGGGACAAAGGCCGAAAAGAAGGCCGTCGGGAACCCGAACCAGCGCTGGAAATAGACCGTGTCGAGGAACGGCGTCCATATGCTGACAGCGCCAATCAGGGCCAAGGTGCCGACACCAGCAATCATGGCATAGCGCCGCGCCTGCGCCTGCAGGGCGCCCGACGTCTTCAGGTTCAGCCAGGTCGCGCCGAGCAGCGCATAGCCAACCACCAGCGCCACGCCGGTCAGGATGCTGAACGGCGTCAGCCAGTCCCACCAGCCGCCGGCATATTGCCGGTCGGCGATGCGAATGCCCTGCACGAGTGCGCCGAGCGCAATGCCCTGCATGGCTGCAGCGATGATCGAACCTGCTGCAAACCCCCAATCCCACACCGGACGCCACCGCGTCGTACGGAAGCGGAACTCAAATGCCACGCCGCGAAAGATCAGCCCCAGAAGCATCAGGATGATCGGGATATAGAGCGCTGGCAGCACGGTGGCATAGGCGAGCGGAAACACCGCCATCAACCCGCCACCGCCCAGCACCAGCCAGGTCTCGTTGCCATCCCATACCGGCGCAACCGAATTGGTCATCACGTCGCGGTCGTGCCGGTCGGGAAACAGCGGGAACAATATGCCGATGCCAAGGTCGAACCCGTCGAGTACTACATAGGCGAGCACGGCAAAGGCGATCAGCCCGGCCCAGATGAAGCTCAGATCAAACGGCATTGTCGCCTCCTGTGGCTTCCATCTGGATGGCGGGCGTGATGCCGCCGGCACGCACGGGTGCCTGTTCGAGTTCGCCGTCATCGCCCAGCGGCGCCTTCCACATCAGGCGCAGGATGTAGAATGTCCCAGCGCCGAAGACGAGGAAGTAGACCAATATGAAGGCGATCAGCGAGGCGCCGATGGCCTGCGCATCGACATTGGAGAGACTGTCGGATGTGCGCAGCAGGCCATAGACCGTATAGGGCTGCCGACCCACTTCCGTCGTGTACCAGCCCGCGAGCACGGCGATGAACCCGGATGGTCCCATGACCAGCGCGGCGCGATGCAGCCACGTGCTCTCGTAGAGCCTCTTGCGGAACCGCGCCCACAGCGACCAGAGCCCGACCCCCAGCATCAGGAACCCCAGCCCCACCATGATGCGGAAGGTGAAGAAGGGGATCAGCGCATTGGGGCGCTGGTCGGCCGGGAAGGCGTTGAGACCCTTGATCTCGCCGTCCACGGAGTGGGTGAGGATGAGCGAGCCGAGCACCGGGATTTCGATCGCGAAGTTCGTGACGCCGGCCTTGTCGTCGGGAATGCCAAACAGGATCAGCGGCGCGCCCTTGTGGGTTTCGTAATGGCCTTCCATCGCCGCGATCTTGGCCGGCTGGTGCTCAAGCGTGTTGAGCCCGTGGAGGTCACCGGCGGCGATCTGCAGTGGGGTGACGATGGCTGCCATCCACATCGCCATCGAGAACATGATGCGCGCCTGGCGGTTCGTTTTGTCACGCAAGAGGTGGAGAGCGCCAACCGCGCCGACGGTGAACGCGGTGGTGAGGAACGCGGCGAGCACCGTGTGCACCAGCCGGTACGGGAAGGACGCGTTGAAGATGATCTGCCACCAGTCAGCGGGCAGGAACTGGCCATTGGCGCCGATTGTGTATCCGGCCGGCGTCTGCATCCAGCTGTTGGCTGCAAGGATCCATGTGGCTGAAACGAGCGTGCCGACCGCCACCATGGCAACGGCAAACATGTGCAGCCCCTCGCCGACGCGCTTGCGACCGAACAGCGCGATGCCTAGGAACCCGGCTTCGAGGAAGAACGCCGTCAGCACCTCGTAGCCCATTAACGGTCCGATGATGGGGCCGGCCTTGTCGGAAAATTTCGCCCAGTTTGTGCCAAACTGGTAGCTCATGACGATGCCCGATACGACGCCCATGCCGAATGTCACTGCAAAGATGGTCTTCCAGTAGTCGAACAGCCGCAGATAGGCGGCGTCGCGCTTCATCAACCACAGCCAGTTGAGCACGGCGAGATAGCTCGCGAGCCCGATCGAGAACGCTGGAAAGATGAAGTGGAACGAGACAGTGAACGCGAACTGAAAGCGCGCCAGCAGTTCGGCACTAAGTCCAAAAAACATTTCGGCCTCCGATTGGCTGGCTGAGACTTAGGCGACTCGGTCACATATTACGACCAGACTACGCTGCGGTGGTTGGACGCGCGATCTGCCGTCGCGCGACGTTGTGACGCCTTGGGTATTGACCGGCAAAAATGTTCGTGATTTGTTCTTAAGAATGGAGCAGTGTCATGGACTCTTTGACGAAGTTTAGCGGCTTGAAGCGGCAAATCTACGACGTGCCGGAGGATATTCAATCGGCTCTCGCAGCGCACGGCATGGTCGCAGCGTACGCCGCCCGGCCGGCCTACCAGCAGAACGACTATATCGGCTGGATCACCCGGGCAAAGCGCGCCGAGACGCGGCAGAAGCGGCTGGACCAGATGCTTGAGGAACTGAAGGCTGGCGGCGTTTATATGCGGATGAAGTGGAGCGGGGAGGTCAGCTAGCGCCGGCGCTTGGCAGGAGGCTGAGGGCGAGGCCAATGCCGCCACAGATGGAGAGTGTAAGAGGCACGCCCAGCTTCAGGCGGAATAGGCACAGCGTCGCCACGAGGCTGAGGGCAAGAGCTGCCAGGTTAAGGGTCGGCCACTCGGGCCACGCGACGACAAACGGGCCGGCATTGAAAGTCCCGACTGTCCCGAACAGGACATGCAGTCCAAACCAGATCGCAAGGTTCAGGATCACGCCGACGACAGCAGCGGTGATTGCGGTCAGCGCTCCAGACAGTGCCTTATTGGAGCGCAGCCGCTCGATGTGTGGTGCGCCGAGGAATATCCAAAGAAAGCAGGGGACGAACGTGACCCAGGCGGTCAGCGTCGCGCCCAGCACCCCGGCGAGCAGGGGGTCGAGCCCCGATGACGCGCGGAAGGCGGCAAGGAAGCCGACGAAGTTGAGCACCAGCACCAGTGGCCCGGGCGTCGTTTCTGCCAGCGCCAGCCCGTCGATCATCTCCCCGGGGTTGAGCCATCCGAACTGCTGCACCGCCTGTTGCGCCACGTAGGCGAGCACCGCGTAGGCTCCGCCAAAGGTGACGACCGCCATCTGCGAAAAGAACAGCCACAGGGCTGCGAAGGTGTTGTTGAGGCCCGCCATCGGCACGATGAGGAGCAAGGGTGCGGCCCAGAGTAGCGACCAGATGGCGATGGTGCGCACCGTACTCAAAACTCCAGGACGCGGGCCGGCGTCGCCGTCGCCGATGACTGAGGGAAGGTCGGGCTCCGCTGCACGGTGCGCCCCGGCGGCAAAGATATCCGGCCGCGCGCGTGCGCCGAAATAGCCAAACACACCGGCACCGATTACCACCAGCGGGAAAGGCACGTTGCCAGCAAACAAGGCAACGAAAGCGAGCGCCGCCAGGCCGACCAGCATCTTGTTCTTGAGGGTGCGTTTAGCCACGCGAAGGACCGCGTCAATGACGATCGCCAGCACCGCGGCCTTCAATCCGAAGAACAGGCTCTCCAGCCAGTGCGCCTCGTGCAGCAGGGCGTAGGCTATCGACAGTGCGAGGATGACGCAGAAGCCGGGCAAGACGAACAGCGTGCCGGCAATCACCCCGCCACGCGTCCCATGCAGCAGCCAGCCGACATATGTGGCCAGTTGCTGGGCCTCGGGGCCGGGCAGCAGCATGCAGAAGTTGAGCGCGTGGAGGAACCGGCTTTCCGATATCCAGCGGCGCTCTTCGACCAGTTCGCGATGCATCAGCGCGATCTGCCCCGCAGGGCCGCCAAAGCTCAGCAGCCCGATCCGCGCCCAGACCGCGGTGGCCTCGCGGAGGGTGGGGTGCGGCGGGACTGTGAGGGCGGGTTCGAGGGGCAATAGGATGACCTTTGGAAGAAGCCTCGCCTATATCGGGCAGCCGACACTCTCGTGAACGTGAGGGCTGGGAGTCGTCAAGCGCTGGCAGGGCCCGAACCTGATTGCGTCGGCCTTGCCCTCCAGCCTCTGTCGCGCCATCGTGCGGCGTGATTTGGAGTTCGGTATGAGCAACCCGTTTTTTGAGACCTGGACGACGCCATTTGGAGCGCCGCCGTTTGATGCGATTTCCACGGCAGATTTCAAGCCGGCTTATTCAGAGGCGCTGGCCATACACCGGGGCGAAGTGTCCGCGATTGCAACGCAGCCAGGCGTGCCAAATTTTGACAACACCATCATTGCGATGGAGTTGAGCGGGCAGGCGCTACGGCGGGTCGATGCGGTGTTTTCGCAGCTGGCGTCGGCCAATACCAACGATGAGTTACAGGCCGTCGAGCGCGACATGGCGCCCCTCGTGGCGCGGCACTGGAACGCGATCTTTCTAGATCCGGCGCTGTTCGCCAGGATCGACGCGCTGTTCCAGCAGCGCGCGAGCCTTGGCCTGACGCCCGAAGCGCTGCGCGTACTGGAGCGGTACCACCTCGATTTCGTGCGCGCTGGCGCCAAACTCTCCGCCGACGAGCGGCTGCGATTTGCGGCGATCGTTGAGCAACTGGCGGTGCTGGGCACGCAGTTTGGCCAAAACGTGCTGGGCGACGAGCAGTCGACCGCGTTTGGCCTCACCGAGGCGGAAGTCGACGGGCTGCCGGACTTTGCGCGCGCGGCAGCCTCGGAGACGGCGCGGGACCGCAAGCTCAATGCGCCATATGCTGTCACGCCTTCCCGCTCGAGCGTCGAGCCGGTGCTGCACTTTGCCACCAATCGCGCTGTGCGCGAGAAGGTCTGGCGAGCCTTCGTCAAGCGCGGGGCCAATGGCAACGCCTTCGACAACACCAAGACCATTGCCGAGATTGTCGCGCTGCGCACCGAACTCGCGCAGCTGCTCGGTTACGAGACCTACGCGCATTTCAAGCTCGCTGACAGCATGGCGGGCAACCCGGCGGCAGCGCGCGATCTGCTCGATGCGGTATGGCAGCCGGGCGTCAGACGAGCCGGGGAAGACCGGGACGCGCTGCAAAAGCTGGCAGCAGAGGAGGGGGCAGATATCACCCTCGAAGCCTGGGACTGGCGCTACTACGCCGAAAAGCTCCGGCTCGCGCGCTACGACTTCGACGAGAATGAGCTGAAGCCCTATTTCGAACTCGGCAAGGTGGTGGATGCCGCCTTCTACACGGCTAACCGCCTGTTCGGCGTCAGCTTTGTGCCGCGTCCGGATATCCCAGGCTACCACCCAGATGTGCAGGTCTGGACCGTCGAGCGTCAGGACAAGACCATTGGCGTGTTCTACGGCGATTTCTTCGCCCGCGCCGGCAAGCGCAGCGGCGCCTGGATGACCTCGTTCCGCGAACAGTCCAAGCTTGGCGGCGAGGTGCTGCCGCTGGTGGTCAACACCTGCAACTTCAACAAGCCGCCCGCGGGCGAACCGGCGCTGCTCTCGCTGGACGAAGCGCGCACCGTGTTCCACGAGTTCGGCCACGGGCTGCATGGTCTGCTGTCGAACGTCACCTATCCGCGCATTTCCGGCACCAGCGTCGTACGGGACTTTGTGGAGCTGCCGTCGCAACTCTATGAGCACTGGCTGGAACAGCCGCCCGTGTTGGAGCGCCTGACCCACTACAAGACCGGGGCAGCAATCCCTTCAGACCTGCTGGAGCGGATGAAGGCTGCGCGCAAGGCGGGCAAGGGGTTTGAGACGGTGGAGTTCACCGCGTCAGCGTTGCTTGATCTCGACTATCACTCGGGTTCTGGCGGCGACGTGGCGACTGTCGAGGGCACGACGTTGGCGCGGATCGGCATGCCGCGCGAAATCGTGCTTCGGCACGCCAGCACGCATTTCCTGCATATATTCGCTGGAGACGGCTATGCGGGTGGCTACTACAGCTACCTGTGGTCGGAAGTGCTTGACGCGGACGGGTTTGGGGCGTTCACCGACGCGGGTGACCCGTTCGATACTGCCACGGCGGACCGACTGTACAAATATATCTACTCGGCTGGCGGCTCCCGTGACTATTCGGAGGCCTATCGACTGTTTCGTGGCCGTGACCCGCAGATCAACGGGCTGCTGGAGCAGCGCGGATTTGCAACGCCTGCAGTCTAGAAAGGGTTAGTGGCTGTCTTCGCTCTCGGCGGTGACGGGCTGTTCCTGGGTGTCGACAATCTTGGCGTCGATGCCCTGGTCCATGCCCCAGTCGAGAGCCTCAAGCTTCAGCGTCTCAAACAGGGCGTCGGCGCCGACTTCGCGATTGTTGAGGCCATTCAGAACGGACGCAAAGCGCCCCGTCAAATCAGCAGGTGCGCTCACAGATGTTTGGGAAATCACGGCAACACTCTCACTACGCTCAGGTGACAGCCGGGTAAGCCCCCGGCGTGTTGGGCGCGGACTATTTTGCGATTTTCTGGATTTTGTCTGTTTCGACAACATGAATATCGCTTTTCTTCTGGAAAGCGGTTGTTGCGTATCGCAACAACCCAAACGCAGCTTTCTACCGCGCGAGCAACCTAGCGATAGTCATGGCCCAAAAACAAGCGCCGCCCGCAGTGTAGACGGGCGGCGTAGCGTGATTCGGCAGGGAGGGTTAAGGAGTTGGTATCGCCAATAGTGCAACCCAATCGCCAAGTTCAGTAAGATTGCCACCAAGCTTGGCATGCGACAGCGGCCGCATGGGCTCCACGTAGGCGTCGATAGCGGGGTCAGGCGCGTGGCGAAGATAGGGCTCGACCCAGGCCAGCATGTAGGGCTGGAGGGGTTGTTCACCGGTAGTGAACGTCTGCACTTTCCCTGTAATGGCCTCAACGATTAACGGATCCTGAACAGCTTTCAGGCTGAAAGCCGCGATCTTCGACAGCTTTCCATCGCACGCCGCATAGCCATCGTAGCCGGTGGCTTTCAGAAGGTCGGCGAGCACCACCAGCGGAGCGGTGGCGTGGAGCTGGTAGTTGAGCGCCCGGTCAGCGCGACCCATCTCGAGCGGCAGGCTGCCATCGTCGGCGGCCTGGCAGGTGACGAGCTCAAACGTCGACCTGGCCCAATCCATCAGCCCCGGCGTGCCGTTGAGCCGGGCGGTTGCCGCGACGGCAAGTCCGGCCCAGGCCCTCAGGTTGTTCCTGCTGGCGTTCTTGGGCGCGTCGTTGTCGAAAAAGCTCATCGTCGCCTCGGCCGCTTGGTCGAGCCAGGCGACCACGCGGGTGCGCTTTTCTGGTTCGAGCTCGGTCGTCGTCTCGGCCTGCAGCAGGGCCATCGCCAAGCCCGAGAAACGGGCAGGGATGGCGAGTTGCACATTGATGGTTTCAAGCTTGGCGAGGGCCCCCGCTTGGGCCCAAGTATCGAGCCAATCGAGGACGCAACTGGCCTTGGCAGCGTCCTTGTCGAGAAGCGCCGAGTTGGCCATCTTGGACAGCGCGTTGATGAACTTTTCGACCGGCTGCAGGGCCTTGTCGACTTCGGCGTTGGAGGCTTCGTCGATGTCCGACCGGGTCTTGCTGTTGTCGGTATAGCGGCTGCCGAAGGTGAGGGTGACGACGGGCTCAGGTGCCGCGGGGCAGCTGAACGAGGTCTCCGCGGCGCGCAAGGGAACTGGCGCGCCGAGGAGAGCGGTCATCGCGAGGGCGATGCCAAGGGGGACCCGCATCTAGTTCTCCACCGGCGCGGCGGCCATGGTGACGAGGAGGTGCCGGGCTTCTTCGTTGCCCAGCCCTGCAGCATCCTTGAGGAGCAATTGCGCCTGCTTGATGGACGGAGCGAGGCCAATGCCCATCGCGTATGCCTTGGCGAGCTCAACCATGGCGGTCGCATCCCCGCCGTCGGCGGCACGGATCAGCCACTGGCTGGCGGTCTTGGCGTCATCGGCGGTGGTTCCGGTTTCCCGCAGATAGAGTGCCAGCTCACGCATTGCGATGACATCTCCGGTTGCGGCGGAAGCGGCGTACCGGGCGGTCCAGTCGATCTCCTCGCTAAGGGCGGTACGGATGGCGGTCGGTGCCTTCTGCACCTTCTCGCGCAGCTCGGCGAGCTTCGCCACCGGGGCATCATCGATCATGCGCTTGAACATGGCGACGGCCTTGGTGGGTGCATAGTCCTGGCTATCGGGATCGGAGTAGATCTTCACCAGACGGCTGACTGCCGTGTCGTCTCCAAGCTCGACGCCCTTTTCATAGAGGGCGATTGCCGTCTTGGCCCGCTCTGGCCCACCCATGGCCATGTAGCGATCGCCGATCGCAACCTGGCGCCAGCCATCGTCACCGGCAAGCCGCAGGCTGACCTGCAACCAGTGCTCGGTTTCGGCGTCGTCGGCGGTGGCGACGAACGCCCCGGCAAGCTTGACCGTGTTCTGGAACGTGCAGTCCACCACGCTGGCGGCGCGATAGAGGTAGTCACGCTTCTTGGCCGCGTCACCAGTGACGCCTGCCGCGAAGATCAGGGCGTCGGCGTCGCCGCGATCTTCGATCGCCTGAGCATACTGCTCGAACAGCTTCTCGGGTCCGATCCCCTGTTCCTGCATCATCGGCAGCAGACGCAGGATCGCCGCACCGTTGCCGTTCGCAGCGGCCTGTTCGAGGTAAGCGATGGCCTCGTTGCGCTTGTCGGCATCGTTGGGGAAATAATCCAGCAGAGCCGTTGCAAGGTCGACAGGAGCACGGGGCAGCCCGGCTGCATTGGCCTTCTTGAGAGCCTCGAGCGTCGCTTCGATCGCCTCGGGCGTCGGCGAGGCCATGACGGAGAACCGGGCAACGGCATCAATCGTGGCGGGAACCGGGTCCACGCGGGACTGCCAGAAGTCGATGATGTCCTGCGAGGCACCGTTCTTCTTGAGATAGTCCAGATAATAGGCGACGGAGTTCGGCCGGCCGTAGAGGGCGTGGGTCTGCAACCGCGCCAGTTCGAGCGGCTTCGACTCAATATCGAGCCCATCCACATCTTCAGGCGTCATGAACACGGTGGAATTGCCGGCCGCGTCTTCCGTGCGCTGCCAGAAGCTCGCGAGACGCATGTCGGCGCCCTTGGGAGCGCGGCAGAGATAGGCCTGGCGGAGATCAGTCATGGGGTCGATCTTGCCCGCATAGGTCACGGCAAAGCCGAGCAGTTCGGTTGCGCGTTCGAAAATGCCCGGCTCGTCACGGTGGCGCAGCAGGATCGAAGCCAGCTCCTGAGCCGAGTCAGCATCTTCCAGTTGCACGCCACGTTCGAGCAGCGCCTGCGCTTCCTTCTCGCCGGCCCAGCGGCCCCTTTCGGCCAGCACGACGTCGGCGAGTTTTGAAAAGGCCCAGCCCGGAGGTTGGGGCAGCGAGGTCAATTGCGTGAGCGTCTCCTTGTAACGGCTTGCGGTTTTGGCCTCAGCAGGCTGCTCTTCCAGCATGGTCGCCAGACGGAACAGCGCATTGCGGCTGCCGGTCTTTGACGCTTCGGCGTAGAGTTCCTCGGCCTTGCCCATATCGAGCGGCAGGAGCGCGCCGGCTTCGTAGAGCTTGCCTAGCTCCACTTCCGCAGCGGCGACGCCGCGATCGGAGGCGAGCTTCAGGTACTTGAGCAGGATGTCGTTGTTCTTGACGATCAGTTCGCTCTCGAGATGAAGCTGCGCCACTTTCCAGGCGGCGCTGGCATCACCAAGATCGGCGGCAAGCCGCATCCATTTTTCAGCAATCGCGTGGTCCTGCTGGACCACCTCGCCCTTCGAATATTCGCGGGCGATGCGGCCGATGCGGTCGCAGATCTCGGGATCGAGCTTTCCCACCAGGGCGCCGAACGCCATCGTGACGGAGAGCTTGGGATCGAGATCCCAGCCCTCGATGGTTTCTCCAGCGAGGTTGATGGAAGCGAGACGGAGCAAGGCGTCCGCGTTGCCGCCCATGGCGGAGCGCGTGAGGAATCCGAGGCCCTTGGCCTTGTCCTTTTTTACCACGATGCCGTCGAGGTAGAGCGTCGCAAGCAGGTTTAGCGCCTTGGGCGCAAGGCTCGCCTCCGAGGCTTCCATCTGGTCAAGGATGCCGGTCTGCCGCAGCTGCGGGATCTTGCCCGCCTTGAGGTAGAGATTGATCCGGTCGATCGAGGTGTCGGGGACCTTGGGCGCAGGCATCTTGGCGACGATCGCCAGCATTTTGTCCACCAGCTCGAAATTACCGGTGGGGTTCAGGTCGCGAAGCCGCCTTGCGTCACGCAGCACGACGTCTGGATCCCCCTCCGGCACGCTGGTGCCATCCCAGGCGTTCCAGCGGGCGACGACGTCCGGATCGGCTTTCTTGGCCACGCACACGTCCTGCGACGGGATGTCGGGGGGCAGGAAGGTGACGGTCACAGGAGCCGCGTAGGCGGCCGGCATGCTCAGGGCGGCGCCCAACAGGAAGGTTCCGATAAACCGTCCTTGGGTCCGGGAAAGGGGAAGCGGCATCTTGGCTTCCTTTCTTGGTTACTGGGCCCGAAAAAACTGGTTCTGCACGGCAGAGGCGGTGTAGTTGCCGGCAGTCCCCGTAAACACAATCGACACGCCGCCGCGGCGCTTGAGATCAAGCGCTGCGACCTTGGCGACCGAGGTGCCGTCCGACTGGACTTCAAAGTCCAGCGTCAACGGCGCCTTCAGCGCCACTGACTTCGTGGTGTCACCGGCGACGCCTTCGATGGCCTTCACCTTGGCCGACGGCACGAACAGGTCGACGCTGGGCAGGTCCGAGAAATTGTAGAAGTAGACGGTCGCCTTGGATGGGTCGTTGGCGGGCTGGTCGGTCAGGACGACAGGCTCGCCTGCGGCGCTCCAGGCATAGGTGTAGTAGGCGCCAGGCTGGGCAGAGACCGAGCCTGAGACGTCGCCGGCGGCAACATCGATATCGCCGGGCTGCACGTTGACATAGGCCGAGAGGCCATCGGTCACCTGATCGACAGTGGTGCCGTTGACCACGGCCACTGCGGCGCCTGGTGACAGCACGCGGATGAACGCGGTGTTGGGATCGACCGGTGCGTCATAGAGACCATCGTCCTGTGCGAAAATGGCGGTGCTGGAAGCAAGCACGGCAAGCAGCGAGAGCGTGGCGAGGGGGCGGGAGGGACGGAACATGATGAGGGGTCTCCTAGATGTTGCAGAGCGAAACCGCTGCCGTGTCTTTGGTCAGCCGGTCGTATTGGATCGAGACCTTCGCCAGATCGAGGCTGTCGAGGGATTCGAGGGGGATGAAGAAGCGCCCGGTGGCGCGGAAACGGTCGCCGCGATGGATCTCGCGCTGGAACACGCGGCCATCCTTGCTGGTGAACTTGAGCACCACATCGCGGCTGCCGTCGTCGCCGGCATCGGCGAGCAGCACCTGCTTTTCGCCGATGGCGACGCCGGAGAGATCCATCTCGTAAAGGCTCTTGGCGGCGTCGATCGTCGGGGTGCCAGTGAGTGGGGTGCAGTCGTTGCGCGCCGCGGCGATGAGCTCGGTCATTGAGCCTGTGCCGAACTGGGCGAGGTTGTTGTAGATCGGGTTTTCCCAGACCATGAAGCGGGGCCGGGTGGTCGCGAACTCGCGGGACGTCAGGTACGACGTGATGGCGCCGAACTGGTTGCCGCCCGTGATGGCCATGTTGGCGACCGGCAGGCTGGCATACTGCGCGAGGAAGCCGCCGAAATTGGGCACCTGGGCATCGGAAAAGCTGGTGCCGACCAGGGCCACTTCATCTGCCGGGCCTTCCTTGGCCTTGCCATCACCGAAAATGTCGAGGCTGGCATCGGCGCTCGCGACTTCGACGGTCTCGAATGCATCGCTGACCACCGGCGGCAGGTTGAGGACGCAGAACGCCTGCAGAGTGCGGCGCATGCCCGAGACGGCGAGCTCTGTGCCGAGCGGCTTGCTCTCATATTGCACCGGGGTGACATCGGCATAGTCGGGCAGCGACTGGATGAGCTTGCCGATGGTCTGTGCCGCGAGGCGCGCGCCGGATGAGGTCCAGTGGAAATCCGACTTGAAGAACGGCGGGTGCTCGCCATCGGTCGTCTTCAGCACTGACAACAAATCGACCGCCATGACGCCCTTGGCCTTGAGGCGCGCGATCTGGTCCTCGTAGACGTCGGACGCGACGGTCTCGTCGAAGCCGAAGAGCTTGGCCTCGTCTGGCAGGAATGTCGGCAGCGTCACGCTCTTGGTGGGGATCGGCACATACATCAGCGTTGTGCCGTGTGCCTTCAGGGCAGCGGACAGGTCGCTCATCTGCGACACGGTCTCTTCCGTGAATGGATGCTGCATGCGGAGGTCGGCAAAGATACGGAAGAAGAAACCGTCCTTACCCTCGACGGACGGTAGGGTCGGGTTGTCTTCGAGATGCTTGCAGCCAAAGGCGGAGTCGGCGAAGGCGGGAGCGGTGGAGGCAGCGAGCGCCGCGAAGGCTGCTCCAAGGATCAGGGAACGGGTCATTGCACGGTCTCCGTCGCAACGGTGATGGGCTGGGAATTGAGGTCACGGAGCAGGTTTTCCGCGACAGTGCGGATACTGAGCGTTTCCGAGAGAGCGGCGATCTGGAGGTAGCCCTTGGCTTCCTCGACCTGCTCCGGTTCGGGCACGCCAGTGAGGAGCGCATAGGCCAGATCGAGCGCCGCCTTGGTGTCGCCGGCCTTTGCGGCATCGGCAATCAGCGTGTCGGCCCGAGCAGTATCGAGGCCGAAAGGCTTGCCCGAACGGTAGTAGCGAACCAGGGCATCGCGGTAGAGCGGATCCTTGAGCGCCTTCTTTTCGAGCAGCGCCTGCACGTCGGTCATCAGCGCCAGATCGTCCATGCCGATTCCGACATCGAGCAGGCGGATCATCGGCCGCAGGGCGAAGGCGCGGCCGCCTTTGACCGCCTTGAAGTAGTACTGCAGCGCGGTAGGCAACTGTGCCGGATCGGCGGCTTCGGTGAGGCGCTTGGCGTAGTTGTACGCCCCCAGGGAGTCGCCGGAATCGGCGAGTTTTTTGAGCTGCGTGTCGGTGACCTTGGCGCCGGTCACCATCTTGTGGCGGAGCACTTCCATCGGCGACAGGACCTTCGGGGCCTTGGGAACGCGGGGCTCGCGATAGTGCCTGCCGGCATGGCGTCCGGGGGCATCCATGATGCCCTTGAGCCAGGCGTCGAAGCCGTTTTCCGCTGCCGCGGCCGAGCTCACATCAGTGGCGAGAAGGACCGCAAGCGAGAGGCCGAGGAGGAGACGCCGGATCATTTGGCCGCCTCCGTCGCCGGGGGAGCATCCCAGAGCTTCTGGTTGCCGAGATAGCGCACCGGAAACTCCCAGATGACGGTCTGGGGCGGGGTGTCGCGCAGCGTGTCGCTGGCGAGGAACGCCCGCATCGGTGCCACCGGGCCCTTGCCTTCTTCGGCGAGGTTGAGGACGTCCGCGCCAAGCTGGACCTTGAGGTCTTCGCCAAAACTCCACAGCGGATTGGCGCTGTAGCTGGTGCCGGTGAGGACGTAGGGAATGTTGGAGGGCCCGAAGATATCCGCTGTGCCCGCGCCGCCCTCGGGGGCAATGGCTTCGCGTGCGACAACGGTCTCCGGGCCCAGACCGACGAGCGGTGCGATCTCGCCGGTAACGATGAATTTCGAGAGGTCGCCGTCGCGCGGGGCGGGGGCGAGGTCCTTGATGGTGTAGGCGGTGTCGCCGTGGCCTAGCGCCCGGCCCACGGCATCGGCGACGATCGAGGCGCCGAGTGGCGTCCAGTGCGTGTCGGTATTGAGGAACAGTGCGCCCTGATCCTTGGCCGCCAGCAGCGGGCCGCGCGCATCGATATGCCGGATGCCGGCGGTATCGAGCACGGTGTCGAAATCGGCATAGAGCTTGGTGAGGTCATCCGAGATCGCCGGAGCACCGGCATGCTCGCGGTAGATATCGGCCTTGGCCGGGAGGGGCACGACGACGAGCTCGATACCCTGCGACTTGAGCGTGTCGCGGATAGCGGCGATGCCTTTTGCTGCCTCGCCGAGATCGGGCGAGCGGCGGAGCGAGGCATCGAACTCTTCTTTGGAGAACAGCCAGCCGTCAGTGCCGACCACGACGCCAGAGCGGCCCTCGCGGAACAGCAGGTAACGGGCCGCGCCCATCGCATCAATCGAGGGCAGGCGGTGCGGCATGATCTTCTTGTAGTAGGCGTCGATCTGCACCGCCGCCTGGCCATCGAGATAGGCCGAGGCCGACTTCGGCATTTCGGCGATGTCGCGGCCGAGCCCGGTGACGAACTCGTAGTTGGCGACCACGGCATAGCCGAGGAACAGCACCGGGAGGGCAAAGGCGGGAGCCGCGGCGGCGAAGGACTTGGTGTTCATGGCTTTGACTTGCATCTGGGCCTCCTCAGAACTGGAAGTAGAGGAATGGGGAATAGGTCTGCTCGGCGAGGCGCATCAGGCAGAACACGGCGAGGGCGCTAAGGGCGGTGGCCTTGACGAGGCTGGTCGAAATGACTGCCGCGCCATCCGGGCCAACGCCGATCTGGGGCTCCCACATGTGGCGCATGCGGGGCTCGGCGATGGTTACGGCGACCGCGACGACCAGCATGGTCAGCGCCTCGCGGCTCACCATCCACGCCGTCTCGGGGCGGATACCGATGCCGTTAAAGCCGAACATGCCCGCATACATCTGCAGCGCATCGGTGACGTGGGGGGCGCGGAACATCACCCAGCCGAGGACAACCGCAATGAAGGTGACCGGCAGCGACCACCACAGGGTCGGGGCGCGCTTGTCCTGGCCGGTGAGGCGCTCGACGACGAGGATCCCGCCATGCCACACACCCCACAGGATGAAGGTGAAGTTGGCGCCGTGCCACAGCCCGCCAAGCAGCATGACGAGGAACAGGTTGACGTAGGTCCGCGCCACGCCCTTCCGGTTGCCGCCGAGCGGAATGTAGAGGTAGTCGCGCAGCCAGACGCTGAGCGAGATATGCCAGCGGCGCCAGAATTCGGTGATCGAGCGGCTGATATAGGGCATGTTGAAGTTTTCGGCGAAGCGGAAGCCAAGCATCAGGGCGAGGCCGATTGCCATCGCAGAGTAGCCGGCGAAATCGAAGTAGAGCTGCATCGAGTAGGCCAGCGCACCGAGCCAGGATTCGACCAGCGTCGGCTGCGGCACCGAGAACATGGCGTCAGCGAGCGGCGCTACGGGATCAGCGATCAGCACCTTGAGCGACAGCCCGATCAGGAAGCGCTGCCAGCCGGCGTTGAACAGCTCCCACGAATGGACCCGGTGGGCGAACTGCGGGGCGAGATCCTTGTAGCGCAGGATCGGCCCGGCAACGAGCTGAGGGAACAGTGCAAGAAACGCCGCGAAGTCGATGATATTGCGTGAGGGCTTGGCATCGCCGCGGTAGACGTCGACAAGGTAGCTGATCGAGTGGAAGACGTAGAACGAGATGCCGATCGGCAGCAGTAGCTGCCAGTGGATCCCGAGGTGCTCCGGCGTCGTGCCCCAGAGGGTCGCGAAGCTGTCGACGAAGAAGTTTAGGTACTTGAAGGTGCCGAGCACGGCGAGGTGGCCGGCGACGCCGATCCCCACCATCAACTTGGCGCGCGGGGTGCCCTGGTACTTGCCCACCAGCATGCTGAACACATAGGCCCAGAGCGTGTTGGCGACGAGCAGCACCAGGAAGTCGAACCGCCACCAGCCATAGAACAGGTAGGATTCAACCAGCAGCGTGATGTTCCGATACTTGACCGGCGTCAGGTAGTAGGCGCCGAGGAACATCGGCAGGAACAGAAACAGGAACGTTTCAGACGAAAAAACCATCACGCATCCCCTGGGAATGAGCACGATGTCGGGCGCAGGGCGCCGGACGGGGTGAGTTTGGGGGTCGACTTGAGATCGAGGCCATCAATGACCGTCGGCGCGCCGAGACCCTTGAGATTGAGGAACTTGTCGGTGAACTGCACCAGTTCACCATCGAGTAGGCGCGGGGCTTGGCCCGAGAAGTCGTTGGCGGCAAAGCTGAGCCGTGCCGTGGTCGAGCCCTTGATGCCGACCTGGTTGCCATCGAGCTCGTTGCTGGCGATGGCGATGACGCCGTAGTCGGGCTGATGGGTGACGCTGATCCCCGCATTGCCGTTGTCGATCAGTCGGTTACCCACGACCTGCAGCCCGGCGCTGTCGCGGACCGCGAGGCCCGACTGGACATTCTTGAGCAACAGATTGCGACCGACACTGATGCAGTCGGCTGAGGCAATGCTGACTCCTGAGCGATGGCTGCCGGAAATCAGGTTGTTGCTGATCATCAGGTCCGACGCGCCGGAGTCGGCGAAGATACCGTTCAGCCCCGCGCCGACCACGATGTTGTCGATGATCTGGACGTCGCGGGCGCCCGCTGTGACCTTGATGCCGTGCGCTGTAGGTCCTGCGAGAATGACATTGCCGCTCATGGCGAGGCTCTTGCCGCCGCTGATCAGCACGGCCGGGCCGCTCGAATTCTGGAAGACGTTGCCGTCGACTGTTGCATTCTCCGCATCAACCAGCGCCAGCGAGCCGACATCGTCGAAGATGCTGTTGCTGATGTGGGATGGGGTGCCCTTGCGATAGAACCCGCCCTCGACGAGCGTTACGCCGGTCAGGGGCGCGAAGATGCCGTAGCCGAGATCGGAAAATCGCATCCGGTCGAACTGGGCCGAGCCGGAGAGCGCGACCACGACAAAGGGGTTGAAGTCCCTGAGGCGCGGGTTCTCGGCACCCGTGGCGCGGATGGCGGCATCGGTGCCCGCCAGCGTGCCTGCCGCAACAACGAACGCGCCGGTAGACCGGTCGATGAGCAAAGTCTCACCCGGCTGCAGCGACAGTGTCGCGTCATTCCAGACGGCGAGAGGCACGTGTAGGACGTAGCCGTCGTCAGTCTTGTCGAGCACCCCCGTCAGGCCCGCTGCCGTCACTGCCTCATAGAGAGCGGCGAGGCTGGTAACGCCCGCGTCGAGCAGCAGTACTTCGGGCCGGCTCTGCGCCTGACGCAGGGCCACGTGATAGTTGGCGCCGGCCTGCAGCGCGAGTTGCGACAGCACCAGGTCGATGGCGACAAGGCTCACATGCGCCTCGGTCAGTTGGGGCAGGGCTGGCGCTTCGCGTCGGGAACTCGCAAGCGTCAGCCCCAGCGGCGCGGCGGCCGCCTGGAGGTCGTGTGCGGAACCGCCAGCCACCACCATCGCCGTTATCCCGGCGACGGTTTGCTCGTAGGCGAGGGTCCGCGCATAGTCCGCCGCCACGGCGACCGCAGGGGCCGATATTGCCAATGCCAGCAGACTGACGCGGACCCAGGCCTTACGCATGTTCACGGCTCCCGTCACCAACCGAGGCCAGCTCAACCAGCGGGGTGAGGTGGGTCAGAGGTCCGTCGATGAGGCAGGCAACTTCGATCACCTGCATCGGGCCGGTGCCGTCATTGGTGACGCTGGCGGACTGCGCGGCGCCGATTTCGAAGGTCGCCCCAGTCTTCAGCTCGCGCTTGCGGTTGCCGATCTGCAGCGTGCCCGAGCCGGAAGCCACGACCATCAGGCGGCGAAAATCCGATCCACTCTCGACGGGCAGAGTGAGGCCGGGGTTCACCGTGAGGTGCCTGAGGGTATAGCCGGAGCCCGAGGCGAGCTTGCCCTGCTTGCCCCAATCGGTGGCGCCAAACGTATGGTCGACGGCCTCGCGGCGATTCTGTGCCTTCAACTGCTCGACGATCTTCTTGACGTCCTGCGACTGGTCCTTGGTGGTGACCAGCAGCGCATCGTGGGTGTCAACAACCACCAGGTTGCTGACGCCGACGATGGCGACGAGCCGGTCACTGCCGCGGACATAAGAGTCCGTGCTGTTGATCATCATCACGTCGCCCGACACGACATTGCCGTCGGCGGTCTTTTTGCCGATGGTGTGAAACGCCGCCCAGGCGCCCACGTCGTCCCATTCGACATCGGCGGGAGCGAGCGCCACGGATTTGGACTTCTCGAACACGGCGCGCTCGGTGGGGAGGCTCTCTGCGGTGCTGAAGCTCGCGTTTTCCAGCACCAGCGCGTTGTCGATCTGCTCGGCATTGGCGAGGGACGCGCTGACGGCACCGAAGGTCACCGGATCGTAGCGGCGATATTCTTCGATGACCGTGTCGGCGCGCATCAGAGAGATACCGGACGCCCAGTAAGCGAGGCCGGTTTCGATCAGTTGCTGCGCCACCTGGGCATTGGGCTTTTCGACGAAACGCTCAGCCCGGTGCACACCACGGTAGGTGGAGTATTCCCCGCCATCCATGATGTAGCCATAGCCGGTCTCGTTGTAGCGCGGCTTGATGCCGAAGGTGACGATCAGGCCGTCGCGGGCGGCGAGTTGCGATTCACGGATGCGAGAATTCAGGTCGCCGCTGATCACGTGATCGGACGGGCAGATCAGGATAACCGCGTCGGGATCGGTGCGGGTGATGAGGAGTGCTGCCGACAGCACAGCCGGTCCGGTATTGCGGGCCACAGGCTCAGCGATGATGCGGGCGTTGCGCTGCACTTCGCGCAACTGGCGGCGGACGGTGCCGAGGTGACCCTGGGCAACCGAGACCACGGGGTCATGAAAGAGTTCCCCGCCGTGACGCTGCACGGTGGTCTGGAAGAAGGTGATCGAGCTCTCCTGGTCGATCGGCTGGAACTGCTTTGGCTGTTCGGCGCGTGAGAGCGGCCAGAGCCGCGTGCCGACGCCACCGCAGAGGATCAGTGGATGGATAGCGTTCATTTCTGTGCCCCGTTCGATTGACCCTTGAAGGAGAAGAACCGGCCCACTGCTGAAAACGGGTCGGCGGTGATCAGCACCTCAACCGGCGTCCCGACGCTGGTCGCCGGGAGCGGCGTCTGCGGCACGAGGCTGACCGGGATGGCAACGCCATCGGTGTTGCCGCGCAGCAGCCCAGGCAGGTCGGCGGTGTTGAGAGTTGCGACGGTCGTGCTGCCATCCGGCAGGTGCACGTCGGCATGGGCGCCCGAGGCGAGCATCCGGAGCCCGTTGCCGTCGACCTTGGTGGAGATCACCACCGGAGCATCGGATGGCGCCACGGTCATCACCGTGTCGCCGGCAAGGACCGTGGAACCGCTCTGGGCCGAGCCCGGAGCGACCACGCAATCGCACGGCATCGAGACCGCGAGCACTTCGCCCGAGGTGGTGCGGATCGCAAAAGCGATGTCGCCCTTCTTGGCATCGGCGTTGACGAAATCGAGCTGGCCCGGGCTGATCGCCCTCAGGTCCATGCCGTCGAGGCTGACTGTCGAAAGGCCCGTGACCGGCGAAACGAACAGCCGTTCATAGAGCTTGACTCCGACAAAGCCGGCGAGCAGCAGGCCGACGGCAGCGATGGCGCCCCAGCGCAGGCCTTGTCCGATGGTGAACCCGCCGACTGCATGGCTTGGCGCGGCAGCGGAGGCCCTAGGGGCCTCGAAGTGATCGGCGCTGCGGATCAAACCATCGACGCCAGCAAGATCTCCGCCGACATAGGCATTGAGGATGTAGCGCAACTGCGGCAGGTGCGGGCCGGTCGGCTCGAGGAAGCGCAGCGACACCGTGCCGGCTTCCGGTGAACCGGCGCCGATCGCCGCATCAACAGGCAGGCTGATCGAGTAGCCCGGGAAGTTGAACACCAGCATCACGACCTGTACGCGGCCATGGAGCTGCGGATCGATCAGCCCGGTGGCATCGGCCCCAACGATCGACAGACCGTTGCCGACAAACGACCGGCCATTGATCACCACGTTGAACGGGATCCGGATCACCGGATGCTCGCCGTGGCCGGCGAGGTCGGCCGGAGAGGGGAGAGGCGCGCTTCTGCTAGCCGTGGCTTTGGGTTTTTCGAGTTCAGCAAGCACTTCGGTCATGGCGATAGCCCTCAATTGGCTTGGATCGGGAAGGGGCTGAGCAGCCCCGTGGCGAAGACGACGCCCACCACGAGCAGGCCAAGGGCCAGCAGGTGCATGTAGGACGAGGATAGGGAGCGGACCTGGCCGGCTTTGCCGACAGGGGTTCCGGAGCCGGCGGTCGACTGCCGGGTCCAGCGCTGGCGGTCGAGGCGGAACATGACCGAGGTCTTGATCGCGGCGCCGAACAGCTGGCTGAAATAGAGCAGGAACGGGTAGCTGATCGGGAACGGTCCGCCGAAGCTGGCCAGCAGCCAGCAGTAAATGTAGCGGGTGGCCATCACCCAGGCGACGTAGGCCAGGGCGACCAGCGGATCAACGAACAGCGAGAACAGGATGATGCCGACAGGAGCCGTAAGCGTGGTCCACATCGAGACCCGCTGATCGAGGATCGACCACCAAGTGTAGAAACCAATTTTCGTGGGGCTGAGCGCAAGCGCCCGGCCATTGGTGCGCAGCATGTTGCCGAACCAGCGACGCATCAGCGTGACGGCGCTCTCGATAAAGCCCGGCTTGGGCTGGGTCTCCATCGAAACGCACGCCACATCGGGCAGGTACGTCATCTGGTAGCCGTGCTTGAGCAGCCAGAACCAGGTCGACTTGTCATCGCCGGTGAGGAACTTCACCCGGCCCAGGCGCCAGTGATCGATATAGTCTTCCTCGATCGAGGCGATGAAATCGGGGCGCGTGGCGAGATCGGCGCGGAACACCGACATGCGGCCGGTGAGCGTCAGCACACGATTGCTGACCGCCATGGCCGACATCATCATCTGCCGCTGGGTGAAGCGCAGCTTGAACCAGTCGCGGAACAACGGCTGATCGATCTCGGCAGCTTCGTTCGTGGTCAGCGCCCCCACCTTGCCACTGGCAAAGAACGGTGCAGCGCGTTCGACGATATCGACGGGGATCTGCGTGTCGCCATCGACGAGCAGCACGACGTCATCGGCGGACGGGCAGCGGCGGGCGATGGAGCGGAGGGACGTCGCGAGTGCATCGCGCTTGCCGGTGCCGGCGATGCGGTCGATCACTACTTCGACGGTGTCGATGCCGGCCAGGACCTGGGTCGCGACGGAGCGGATCAGGCGTTCATCGGAGGCGTCAACCACCGACGCCACCACCGTTGCCCCACCGGGTGAGCGGCGGGCGGCGAGAAACAGCGAGCGATAGACGCGGGCCGTAATCTCGGCGTCGATCTTGTAGCTGGTGGCAAGGAAGAACGCGTGTGCCTGGCGCTTGCCCGAATAGAGCGCCTCGGCGGCAGCGCGCCGCCGAGGGTATGCGATGCGGAGGTAGTAGTGCGCCCGCAGGAAGTTGATCAACGCCCAGCTGTAACGCCACAGGCCGATAAAGCCGAGCGTCAGGAAGATGCCCGCGCCGCCGGAAAAGGCGCTCGAGGGGACTGCGGCAGCGATGGCTGCAGCGACGAGGATGTAGAGAGCGTGCGCAAGGATTTGCATGGCGGTTACCAGCAGATGCCTTCGTAGGTGCCGTTGGAGCGGAGCGACGTGTTGATGCGCGTCAGGTCCACCAGCGAGTGGGATTCGGACACCGCGTTGAGCGGCGCGATCGCCTCTTCGTAGCGGTTGCCCACGAGGATCACGTCGGCCCCTGCGATCAGGTCCTCGATGCGGCCAACCAGTCGCGAGGCAAGATCGGGCACCACGTCATTGCCGCGGCCCATGGCGCTGACGCCACCTTCCACCGCCTGGGTGACGAAGGGGTCGTAGACCTTGAGCTCCATACCCTTGGCGATCAGCCGCGAGGCCAGCTCGGCCAGCGGGCTTTCGCGCAGGTCATCAGTGCCCGGCTTGAAGGCGATGCCGACGAGGCCCACCGACTTGCCGCCGGAATCAGCGACCATCTGTTCAGCGCGGTCGATCTGCGCGGCATTGGCCTTTAGCACGGAGTCGAGGAGCGGGGAGGGGACGCCCTTCTTGTGCGCCAGGTGCTGCAGCGCGCGGACATCCTTGGGAAGGCATGAGCCGCCAAACGCGAAGCCGGGGCGCATGAAGTAGGGGGAGATGTTCACCTTCACATCCGAGCAGATGAGCTTCATCACCTGCTGGCCATCGACGCCTGAGGCCTTGGCGATGTTGCCGATCTCGTTGGCGAAGGTGACCTTTACGGCGCGCCAGGAATTGGACGCGTACTTGACCGCCTCGGCGGTCTTCAGCGTCACCACATTGGACGGAACGGGCATCTGGGCATTGATGTCCTTGAGGATGGCGGCGGTCTTGTCTTCAAGCGCGCCGAAGACGATGAGGCCCGGATCGTAGTAGTCGGCGATCGCTGTGCTTTCGCGCAGGAACTCGGGGTAGTAGCCGACGCCGAAATCCTGGCCGGCAAGCATGTTGCTGGCTTCCTCGAGGGTGGGGATGCACACCTCGTCCATGGTGCCGGGCACGATGGTCGAGCGGATGATCACCGAGTGAAAGCTCGCCTTGCACTTCAGGGCCTGGCCGATATCGACACAGACGCTGCGTACGTATTTGAGACCGACCGCGCCGGTGTCGTCGCTGGGCGTGCCGACGCAGACGAAGCTTGCGTCGGTGTCGAGCACCGCCTGCGCACCATCGGTGGTGGCGCGGAGCCGGCCGGATTTGACGGCGCGGGCGATGATCTCGTCGAGACCGTTTTCGACGATGGGGGAGATGCCGGCGTTGACGGCGGCGACCTTCGCGGGATCGACGTCGACAGCGATGACCTCGTGTCCATCATCTGCGAGGCATGCCGCGGACACGACCCCTACATACCCAATTCCGAAGACGCTGATTTTGGCCAAGATAGTCCCTCTTTCCAGTAGAGTGAGCGGTATCGCTCTCGCCCCCAGGGGCAAGTGTTTCAGGTCGACTAAGTACAAACACAGAGCCAGAAAGCCCCAGGCTCTAAATCCTATAAGTCTGTTTCCGTGTTCCTCTCAAAGAAGAGGACGTTGAGTACTAAGACTTAGTTCCGGTATGACTGCCGGTGTTCGACGAATGATTGGTTCGTCTGATGGGTTAAGCGTGTTCGTCAGGGGGAAGACTGAGAAGAAACCGGGGGCCATAGTTGCCATGCAAATAATGCATAGCTCTCGCCCCCAGGGGCGCGGTTGCCTGGGACCGAAAATTTCACGGAAATCGCAGCGTGACAGCGGGCCTCGGCAGCCGCTCGGGATGAAGCGGTCTGCGTCGCAGCTTGGCTGGATTACGGCAAAATCGTGCCGCCAACCCCTTCGTGACCGGCGCGTGATTAAATCTTGAGCATGTTTTGCAACGACCCGAGCCGGATGACGACGAGATGACAGGCCCGTGTCAGCCCCGCGCCACGGCGCTCACCGGGGCCAGGAAGTGCTGATGCAGCAAGGGTTTGGTTAATTTGTACGAGTCTTTAACGAAAGGCACGTAGCTGCCACCGGGATTCGTTAAGCGATTTCGGGCCACGTCGCGCACGGAATGGCGAGATGAGCCGGGACCGGCCGCTGTTTTGCCGTGCTTGGTGTTGAAGATCGCTATGGGCCGAGTCGAAGGGGCACTCCCTTTGTCTCGAATTGTGCGCTGCGGTCTGTGCAGCGCTGGGTGAAATGACGGGTCTTATCTTTGACAGCAACCGGAAGCAGCCGGCCACTCGCCCTCATCGTTGAGGACGAGCCCATGGTCATGTTGAGTGCCGTGCAAATGTTCGAAGCCGTAGGCTTTGACGCACTTGTGGCCTTTACTACTGATGAAGCCATCGCCCATCTCGAGGGGCGCTCCGGCATTGCGGTGGTGTTTGCCGAGTATGATGCGCCTGGGAGCCTCGATGGGCCCGCGCTGGCCCGGCTGGTGCGGGGCAGGTGGCCAACGATAGAGATTATCGCGGTATCCGGCCGTCGCGCAGCGGTCGAGCTGGACGACCTGCCACTGGGCGCGCGGTACTTCGAAAAGCCCTACGTGCTATCCCAGATTGAGCGCGCGCTCGAAGAACTCGGTCTGATCGGTGCCGTACCCCGGGCCAGGGTCAGCGTTCCGCCTCGTGGATGATAACGTTAACTACGTAGCAGCCGCCTTAGTGGCTGGCTACGATAGGGGGCGGGCGTGGCCTTTGCCGAAAGGGTTTTCGGCAGGGGGCAAGCGACTGGATCGGTTGCAACGAGGTCAGCGTGGATTGGCTCAGCTTCGAGACTGAAGTGATTTATTGGCGCGGACCGTCGCCGTTCTTCTACGCACCGCTTCCCGCCACGGTGGCGGCAGGGGTGGCGCAGGTGGCTCGGCAGGTGAGCTATGGCTGGGGCATGATCCCGGTCGAGGTGGAACTGAACGGCGTGCGCTTCACCACCGCGCTCTTTCCCAAAGACGGCACTTACTATCTGCCACTGAAGAACGCAGTGCGTCGCGAGGCGGGGGTGACGGCGGGCGACGTGATTAAAGTTGATATGAAAGTAGTGGCGTCGAGCTCGTAAGGACCGCGGGGCGCGGTGCCGATCCGCTGGCGTCGTGGTGCGTATAAGGAGGAGGCGTGCACAGCGCCCTCACATGCACTCTATCGCGAGAACATCCCGTTGCCCAACAAGCGCGTCGCTAAAGCCGATCTACCGACGAAGATCTGCGCCGTCTGCCAGCGGTCATTCTCCTGGCGGAAGAAGTGGAGCAAGGTCTGGGACGAGGTCCTGTACTGCTCCGACGCCTGCAGGCGGCAGCGGAATGGCAGGGGCAAGGCTGGTTAGGTGAGGGAGGAGAGTGGGGGAGCGCGGCAACTGGCCCGCTGGAACGGTTCAGGCGCGATGCCACCGGCACAGGAACTGCCTACGCCGCGAAGTCGTTCGAAAAGGGAAGTTTGGCTCCGCGACTTGGACTCGAACCAAGGACCATTCGATTAACAGTCGAATGCTCTACCAACTGAGCTATCGCGGAACACGTCGCCTCTTTGCAAAGGCAGCGCCCGTTTAGCGGGTTTGATTTCCTTTGCCAAGCCCGAATTTCCCCCTGTTGCGAAGATCACCGGCGGCTGGGGTTTTGTCGTGCGGCGCGGAGTTCGAGTTCGGCCAGATCCTCAAGCGTGTTGACGTTGGCGAACGGGTCGCCATCCGCGCTCAGGGGCCAGGCGATCTCCCGGCCACTGACCTCAAAGGCCAGCCGCTTCAGGCTGTGCGGTGCCGTGCCTGCGACGATTCGATCTGTGAGGTCGGCAAAGGCCGCGACCCGCCAGATGCTGTTGGTGGGGTAGATCTGGCCGCCATAGCTGGCGATGGCGGCATCCGCCTCGCCGATCCCTTCCAGCAGCCGCGACACGTAATCGGCGGGCAGCAGCGGGGAATCGACAGCCACTGCGACGAGATGCGCGGGCGGCTTGTCCCAACGCTTCAACGCGTCGATGGCGGCCGCAACGCCAGCCAGCGGCCCGGCATAGTCTCCCTGCAAATCAGCGATTGGCTCCACGCCTGGCGGAAGCGCGAGCAACCCAGGATCGAGCCGCCCATGCGCCACCAGAATCGGGCTGCACTGGGCGAGGACCGCAAGCGCCCGATCGAGCAGGCGTTCTCCGCCGACCCGTAGTTCTGATTTGATTGCCCCACCCAGCCGTTCGCCGCGCCCGCCTGCGAGAATGACCGCCGCAACCGGCCTCATGCCGCCCTCGGCCGGAGCAAAAACCACATTGCGATGCCGCCAACCAGCGCCCAGAACGCCGCGCCGATGCCAAGAAGCGTGATACCCGACGCGGCGGTAACGAAGGTGAGGATCGCCGGCAACCGGTCCGCTTCATCGGCCAGCGCCCGCGCAAGGGCGCCCGACAGGCTGGCAAAGAGTGCTAGGCCCGCCACAGTCTGGATCAGAACGGGAGGGGATGCCGCGACGAACGCCGCCGCGTAGCCCGCGAGCCCGGCCAGCACCAGATAGGTCCAGCCGGCGGCAAACGAGGCGATCCAGCGACGGGCCGGATTGGGATGCGCTTCGGGGCCGGCGCAAATCGCCGCCGTAATGGCGGCGAGGTTCACGGTGATACCCCCCAGCAAAGCGCTGATCGCACTGGCGGCGCCCGAGAGTAGAAACTGCGGGGCAGGGCTTACCTTGTAACCATTCACCTGCATCACGGCCAAGCCCGGCAGGTTTTGGGACGCCATCGTGATAATAAAGAGGGGCAGGGCAATGCGGATCGTCGCCTCCAGCGTGAACTGGGGGAGAACGAAGGCCGGCAGCGACAGGGCCATGTCGAAACTGCCCGGTGGGATGTGTGCAGTCACCGCGAGCACCACGATGGTGACAACCACCGCAGCCGGCACAGCGTAGCGCCGCGCCAGCTTGAGCATAATGGCCCACACACCGATGATCGGCAGCGCCAGCAGCGGTTCCTGCTGCAGCGCGTGAAGCGGCGCGAGGCAAAGTGTCAGCAGGATGCCCGCCAGCATGGCGCTGGCGATGGCCGGCGGGATGGCGGCGACCGCCCGGGCAAGATGCTTCGAAAGTCCGGCCAGAACGATCAGCGCCGCGGTGGTCAGCAGCGCCCCGCACAGCACAGGGTACCCGCCCGTAGGCGCCCCGACCGTAATCAGGAACGCGGCTCCGGGCGTCGACCAGGCAAAGCTCAGCGGCCGCCGCGTACGCCATGCCACCGCCAGATTGAGCAGCGCCACCGCAACCGTCGTGACCAGCAGCCCGGTCCCCGCCTGAACCGGCGTGGCGCCCCCTGCTGCCAACGCAGCAAGAACCAGCGGAAACGAACTGGCATAGCCAACCATCGCCGCAAGCATTCCGGCCAGAACCGGCTGCGCAATGCCGTGGTCTGCAGGAGGCAATGTATCGGTGGTGCTCAAGTCGGTGTCCGGGACAGCAGAAGCTTGGCGCTAGGAAGCCCGCGATTCCCTACTCCCGTCTACAGTCGTGTTCGTCGAGCAGGCCGTTGGAAGTGCCCCGCGCAAAAGCTCTCCGCCACGGCCACGCGTTCAGCTTGCGTAAACGGCTGCCCTGTCATAAGAACCCGCGCGGTGAGGCCACGTGGCGGAGTGGTTACGCAGCGGATTGCAAATCCGTGTATTCCGGTTCGATTCCGGACGTGGCCTCCAAGCTCCCTTCAGCCAAGCTCCCTTCAGCATTGATATTTCGGCATACCGGTTTTGCCGCGCTGCGGCGTTGCACGTGCTTGAACGTGGAGGCCGGCAGGGATACCAAGCTGGCCTGAACCCAATCCAAGGATCGGACATGGCTGACTTCGAGACTGCCCGTCGACGCATGGTCGACAATCAACTGCGCACCAGCAATGTCACGGACCGCCGCGTGCTCGCTGCCATGGGCGCAGTGCCGCGCGAGACGTTCCTGTCGGCCGAGCAGCAGGATCTGGCCTATGCCGACGCGGTGCATCCTATTGCCGCTGGTCGCGCTCTGGGCGCTCCGGCGCCGTTCGCAAAGCTGCTGCAACTGGCGGCGATCGAGCACTCTGATCGCGTTCTCGACGTGGCGATTGGCACCGGATACTCCACCGCAGTACTGGCGCAACTCGCCGCTGAAGTGACCGGCATTGAGAGCGACCCGGCACTCGCCGAGGCAGCGCGCCGCAACCTCGCCGCTGTCGGCGCCACCAATGCAAAGGTAGTGACCGCCGCGCTCGACGCCAGCATCGCAGCGTTGGGCCAGTTCGACGTCATTCTTGTTGAAGGGGCGCTGGAGACCGCACCGGCGCACTATTTTGCCGCGCTGCGTGACGGCGGCCGGCTGGTGGCTCTCATCCGCAAGGGAGCAACCGCCGAGGCACATGTCTACGTCCGCTCCGGCGCTGATGTGGCGGCGCGTACGGAGTTCAACGCCAGCCTGCCGCCTTTGGCACTGGCGCCGCGGTCCGAGGCTTTCGTCTTTTAAGTGTCGTGCCGTCCGCCTACTGACCGGCGGTTAACAGTGTTGCCGGCGAATCACTCCGCCGCGAAATCGAACGTTAATATTTGGTAGGACTTGCCCAATCCGGTTGTGCCCCCCATGTGGCGGGCATACAGTTCGGGCGCTGTCGGAGGTTTTGACTATGAATTCCCTAAGGGTCGTGCGGGCGGCCACCATTGCTGTTGCCTTGAGCATGTTGCCGGTTGCGGCGCACGCAGAGACGCTGCGTGAGGCGCTTGCAAGCGCCTACAAGAACAATCCGAACATCATGTCGGCGCTGTTGAGCGTCAAAGCGACAGCCGAAGGCATCGCCATTGCCAAATCGGGCAAATTGCCCACCATCGCGCTTTCGGGTGATGTGGGCGGCAGTTTCGCTGCTGGGCCGGGCTCCGAAGCTGCCTACGGCGATGGCTTCCACACCGACTACAATTACAGCGCTGGGGCGAGCTATAGCCAGACGCTGTTCGACAACTTCAAGACCGAGTCCCAGATCGAGCAAGCGCGGGCGCTGACCGAGGTCAGCAAGTACTCGCTGCGCAATGCCGAGCAGAACGTGCTGCTCTCGGTGGTGCAGGCCTATTTCGGTGTCATTCGCGACACGCAGCTGGTGCAGTTGCGCCAGGAGAATATCTCCTTCTTCGATGCTCAGGTGAACTCTGCGTCTGACCGTCTGCGGTTGGGCGAGGGCACCAAGATTGATGTGAGCCAGGCTCAGGCGCGCCAGGCGCAGGCGGTGGCTTCTTACAAGTCGGCGATTGCATCCTTGCAGACCAGCCAGGCGAGCTACCAGCGCTGGGTCGGTCACAAGCCCAAGGGCCTGACCGGCGAATTCACCTTCGGCAAGCTGCTCCCCACCTCAATCGACAGCGCCATTGCTTCGGCCGATGACCATCATCCGGCGCTGCTTTCGGCGCGCGCCTCAATTCGCGTGGCGCAGGCCGGTTCCGATGCGGCCGAGGCGGCCTTTGGGCCCACCCTCAACCTGATTGGCTCGCTTTGTGCCATCGGCTGTTTCAACGACAATTCCGTCACCGGCATGACCGGGTCGGTCAATCTGAAGCTCTCGATCCCGATCTATTCGGGTGGGGCACTGAGCGGCAGCCTTCGCAAGGCCAACCTCGAGCAGGTCAAGAGCGAGGTCGATGCACTCTCCACCCGTGACGAAATCCGCGAGTCGGTGATCTCGTCGTGGAGCACGCTGCAGAACGCCACCTCGCAGATCGAATCCGCGCAGTCGAGCGTTGCCTCCAACCAGTTGGTGGTCGACGGCACGATCCAGGAACGCGACGTCGGCCAGAAGACGACGCTCGATGTGCTGAACGCCCAGGCGGACCTGACCTCGGCCCGCGAGACGCTGATCACCGCCCGCGCCACCAAGATGATTGCCGCTTTCGCGCTGCTCGCTGCCTCCGGCCGCCTGTCGGCCGAAGACATGAAGCTCAATGTGGAAGTGAAGTCGGCGGATGGCTACATCTCAAGCGTCGAAAAAGTCTGGGCAGAGCTGCGCGTCATCAACGACTGACGCGCGCCGTCCGTGGACGGCACCTCGCCTGACCGTTAGTTTATCCGGGCCGTCATGCATCAGCGTGGCGGCCCGATTGTTTGGCGCCGGCGGTGCTCCTGCCGCTGGCATGAGGGGGAATAAATGAAAGCACTTCCATTCTGGTTCGTCGCGTTGGCCTCGCTGTTTGCGCTGGTCGGCATGGCCTGGGGCATTCAGATGTCGATGACGCAGAACTTCGATCTGGCGCCAGCCCATGCGCACAACAACCTCATCGGCTTTGTGTCGATGACCATCTACGGTTTTTACTACAAGCTGGTACCTGCGGCAGCGGTGACCCGGCTGGACCTTGTGCACTTCTGGCTCTCTGCACTGGGCGCCGCGACCTTCGGCGTAGGAATCGCGATGGCGATCAGCGGGCAGGGTGAGGTGCTGGCCATCATCGCCTCGCTGCTGACCATACTCGGAGCACTCGTCTTTGCGGTGACGGTGTTCCGCAATCGCGCCGGATTGACGGTCTGACGGGCAGCAGCCGCCGGCGGGGCCCGCCTCGCCGGCAAAACTCCTGTTGATGACGCTAGTGGTGGTGTACCGCCGATTCACAAAGCGCCACGGGTTGGACTACATTGGTCTGAGGCGATTCGGCGGCGGACCGAGTTCGTCCCGATCCTGCAGCCGTGTATCTGGCAGGCAATGTGAGGCAGTTATGAACAAGCCGGCGCCAAAAGAACCCTCGATGGACGAAATCCTGTCGTCCATCCGGCAGATCATTGCCGATGACGATGCAGGCGCCGCGCCGCGCAAGCCTCCGATTCCCGCTGCCGCTCCAGTTGCGCGCAGCTTTGCGCCGCCGCCGCCGCGCCCCGTGATGTCGCAGCCTGCGCCGATGATGGATCCCGATCCAGAGCCGCTGGCGCTTTCGTCGGAGCAAATTTTGCGCGATACCGCCGCCGAGGATGGTGCAGGGCCGGGTCTCAGCTTTGAACAGATGCTCGGCGACTCGTCGTCGTCGGCTTCGTTGATTGATCCTGACGATATTGCTTTTGACAGTGAGCCAGAGCCCGCGCCGGTTCCTGTGGCGCCGCGCCCGATGGAGCGGCCGACGCCGCGGCCGGCAGCGCCGGTATCGATGGCGGCTCCAATGCCCGACCCGGATCTGTCTTCCGATATGGCAGAGCAACTGCTCGAGCCGACCACCCAGTCAGCTGTGGCCAGCACCTTTGCCCGGCTTTCAAATCTCTCGACAATTGGTTCCGGTGTCACCATCGAGGCCATGATCCGTGAGATGATGCGCCCCATGCTCAAGGACTGGCTGGACGAGAACCTGCCTTCAATCGTCGAGCGGATGGTCGAGAGCGAAATCGCCAGGGTCTCGCGCGGCGGGCGTTAATTTGTAAGTCTGCGGCCCGGGGCGTGTGACGTTCCCCTGCCTCGCCTGGCGGGTCGCGCGCAACACGACGCTGCGCGATTGTGTTGACTTCCCCCATCCGCCTTTGCTTAAGACCTGTGCACTAAGTTTCAGGGCCCGCCAGCACCACCCCGTGCACGGTGGGCCGCTTCTGTTGGAATCCGACAATGCTTGAGAAGACTTACGAACCGGCCGCCGTCGAACAGCGCATCTATGAGGCCTGGGTCGCCACCGAAGCCTTCAAGGCCGGGGCAGGGGCCAAGCCCGGCGCTGAGACCTTCTCCATAGTCATCCCGCCACCCAACGTGACGGGCTCGCTCCATATCGGGCACGCGCTCAACAACACCATTCAAGACATCATGATCCGCTTCGAGCGGATGCGCGGCAAGGATGTGCTGTGGCAGCCGGGCACCGACCACGCCGGCATTGCGACGCAGATGATCGTCGAACGCCAGCTGATGGAGCGCCAGCAGCCCGGCCGTCGTGAGATGGGCCGTGAGAAATTCCTCGAGCGCGTGTGGGAATGGAAGGCCGAGTCGGGTGGCACAATTCTCAACCAGCTCAAGCGCCTGGGCGCCTCGGCTGATTGGTCGCGCGAACGCTTCACCATGGATGCGGGCCTCTCCGAGGCCGTGCAGAAGGTGTTTGTGGCCCTGTTCGAAAAGGGCCTGATCTACCGGGCCAAGCGGCTGGTGAACTGGCACCCCGGCCTCGAAACTGCGATCTCCGATCTGGAAGTCGAGAACATCGAGACCAACGGCAAGATGTGGCATCTGCGCTACCCCATCGAGGGCAGCACAGAGACCATTACGGTTGCCACCACCCGGCCCGAGACCATGCTGGGCGACGTCGCCGTGGCAGTGAACCCGGAAGACGAGCGCTACAAGCACCTGGTCGGCAAGCACGTCATCCTGCCGCTGGTGGGCCGCCGCATCCCGATCATTGCGGACGAATATGCAGACCCCGAACTCGGCTCGGGCGCGGTCAAGATCACCCCGGCGCACGACTTCAACGACTTTGAAGTCGGCCAGCGGCATGGCCTGAAGCCGATCAACATCTTCACCAGCACCGCGACGCTGAACAATACCGTGCCAGTGGCCTATCGTGGGCTCGATCGGTTCGTGGCACGCGACAAGATCGTGGCCGAACTCGAAGCCTCGGGCGTGCTCGTCTGGATCGACGAGAAGAAGATCATGGTGCCCTATGACGAAAAGACCAAGCTGGTCGTCATCGAGCCGTTCCTGACCGACCAGTGGTTCGTGAATGCCGAAGTACTCGCCCAGCCGGCGCTCGCTTCGGTGCGGGAGGGGCGGACGAGGTTCGTCCCCAAGAGCTACGAGAACACCTATTACGCGTGGATGGAGAACATCAAGCCGTGGTGCATTTCGCGCCAGCTCTGGTGGGGCCATCAGATCCCGGCCTGGTATGGCCCGCGGCTCAACACCGACCCCGATTTCAACAACGGCGCGGCTGGCCCGAAATTCTTTGTTGCCGGCAGCGAGGCAGAGGCGGTCAAGCAGGCGCAGGCCTATTACGGCCGGCAGATCGAAGTGTTCACCGCTGGGCTGAACTCGGTGGACTACATCAAGGCCTACAACGGCTTCGATACCACGCAGCGCGATCGGCTGAACGCGGAGACCTGGGCGGTGCGCAAGCAGAAGGACCCGTTTGCCGAGTATTCGGATTCCAAGGTGCCGTTGCACCGCGATGAGGACGTGCTCGACACCTGGTTCTCCTCGGCGCTGTGGCCGTTCTCGACCATGGGTTGGCCGCACGAGACGCCGGAACTCGCCAAATACTACCCCACCGACGTGCTGGTCACAGGGTTCGACATCATCTTTTTCTGGGTCGCCCGGATGATGATGATGGGTCTCGAATTCACCGGCACAGAGCCCTTCCACACAGTCTACATGCACGCCCTGGTCCGCGACGAAAAGGGCCAGAAGATGAGTAAGACCAAGGGCAACGTCATCGACCCGCTCAAGCTCATCGACGAATACGGCGCCGACGCCACGCGCTTCACCCTCGCTGCAATGGCGGCCCAGGGCCGCGATATGCGGCTCGCCATTTCGCGCGTCGAAGGCTACCGCAACTTCGTCACCAAGCTCTGGAACGCCGCGCGCTTCCTCGAAATGAACGGCTGCGGCCGCGTCGAGGGGTTTGACCCCAAGCTCAACACCCTGGCGCTCAATCGCTGGATCGTCGGCGCAACGGCGCGCGCCGTCGCTTCGGTGACCAAGGCGATCGAGGACTACAAGTTCAACGAAGCCGCCAACGCCGCCTATGACTTCGTCTGGGGCACGTTCTGCGACTGGTATGTGGAACTCGCCAAACCCGTCATGACCGGCGAGAACGCGGCCGAGAAGGCCGAGACGCAGGCGACGGCAGCGTTCGTCCTCGACCAGATCCTGAAGCTGCTGCACCCGTTCATGCCCTTCGTCACCGAAGAGCTGTGGGCCGAGACCGGCAAGACCGGCCCGGCGCGCGACCGGCTGCTCGTTATCTCGGAATGGCCGGACCTGGCGGGCCTCGAAGACGCCGAGGCGGATGCAGAACTGGACTGGCTGCTGAGCCTCGTCACCGGCATCCGTTCAGTGCGCCAGGAAATGAACGTGCCGGCAGGCGCCAAGATCCGGCTTGTGGTGGTCGGGGCAGGGGCCGAGACCGGTACCCGGCTCGAGGCGCAACTGGCTGCCCTGACCCGGTTGGCCCGGCTGGAAACGGTCGATTATGTCGACGACGTGCCGCCCGATTCTGCCCAGTTGGTGCTGGGCGAAGCGACCTTCGCCCTGCCGCTGGCCGGCGTGATTGATCTCGCCGCCGAACGGGCCCGTCTTACCAAAGACATCGCCAAGATCGATGATGAGGTCGACAAGATCGACAAGAAGCTCGGCAACGAGCAGTTTGTCAGCAAGGCCAAGCCCGAGGTGATCGAAGAGCAGCGGGCGCGTCGCGCCGAGGCGCTCGATCGCCGGGCCCGTCTCGCTGAGGCACTGGCACGGCTGAGCTAGGGAAAGGCACCACGACGATGGGCGAGGCAATCCGGGCGAGCAACCAGCGTGCCCCCGTCAAGGACTGGCTCACCATCGTCGAGTTCGACGGCCGCGGCGGCGTGCGCAAGCTCACCGAAGCCGAAGAGGTGGATTTCGTCACGCCTGCCAAAGGCTTCGCCCTGGTCTCAGGCAATTCGCGAGCGCCTGAATTCAAGGTCTGGCTCAAGCACCAACTGGGCGACTTCAACGCCGACCTGATCACCGTACCCTCGACCCGCAGCCGCTGCACGGTGTTCGAGGACAAGGCACTCGCCGTGTTGCGCGTGGCGCGGCCGGGAGCTGAGCCCGAGGATGTTGGCCGCCAGCTCATGAGCCTGTGGCTCGAAAAGGGCCGCGTCATCATCGCGTCGGAGCTCAACATCGTCGAGTTCCTCGGCATCTCGCAGTGGCAGCAGACGCACCACGCGCCGATTTCACCGGCTGACCTTGTGGCGCGGCTCGGGCTGCGCGCGGCGGACCGTATGGAACCGCTGATCGAACGGATGGGCGACAGTCTCGATGACATCGAGGAATCGCTAATGCTGGCGCGCAGTGGGGACATCGCCCACAAGCTCGCCCACCTCCGCCGCACTCTGATCAACCTCCGCCGACTGATCTGGCCGCAGCGCGACGTGCTCAACACGCTGGAAATCGAAGAGCTGTCGTTTCTCACCAACCGTGATCGCGTGCGATTGCGCGAGGCGGCGACCCGAACATCCCGACTGGGCGACGAACTGCAGGCGCTATCTGAACGGGCGGTGCTGGTTCATGAACAGATTCTGGATACCCGCGCTGAGCAGATGAACCGCACCATGCTGGTGCTGACGGCGGCCACCGTCATTGCCATGCCGATGACGGTTGTGTCGGGTCTGTTGGGGATGAACGTTGCTGGGATTCCGTTCGCCCAGAACCCCGACGCCTTCTGGTTCGTGGTGCTGGGGCTCGCCGCCCTAGGCAGCAGCATGGTCTGGTTCATGCGCAAGCGGAAGTGGCTCTAGGCCGGCTGCGTCGTGGTAAACCGACGCCAATCTGAACGCCGGATGAATCGTCCGTGACGTTTTTGCAACAGCAGTATTGAATCCCGATAGCCCCATCGGCGATCAACGATTTGCTGATGACCATTGCCACATTGTGACCCTAAACGAAGCCGAGGACGAACCCACGGGCAAAGCGCAGGACGGCCGGGCAAATATTGGCTCCGACAGTACCAATCACGCGCTCTCTGCCCTTGTGGCTTGTCGGGCTGCAGATCATAAACGGCGCCTTCGAGGGGCGCCGGAGTGCTCCGGCCAGACAAGCAGGACGAGGTCATGAATAGCAACTACGTCGATAAATCGCGTCTCCCCAGCCGGCATGTGACCGAGGGCCCCGAGCGTGCACCGCACCGCTCGTACCTCTACGCCATGGGCCTGACCAGCGAGCAGATTCACCAGCCGCTGATCGGCGTGGCCACCGCGTGGAACGAAGCCGCGCCGTGCAATATATCGCTGCAGCGCCAGGCGCAGGCCGTCAAGAAAGGCGTCGCCGCTGCCCGTGGTACGCCACGCGAATTCACCACCATTACCGTCACCGACGGCATCGCCATGGGCCACCAGGGCATGAAGTCGTCGCTCGCCAGCCGCGACGTGATCGCTGACTCGGTCGAGCTCACCATGCGCGGCCACTCCTATGACGCACTGGTCGCCATGGCTGGCTGCGACAAGTCGTTGCCCGGCATGATGATGGCGATGATCCGCCTCAACGTGCCGTCGATCTTCATCTACGGCGGCTCCATCCTCCCGGGCCGCTTCCGTGGCCGCGATGTGGTGGTGCAGGACCTCTTCGAGGCCGTGGGACTCCATTCCGTCGGTAAGATGGACGACGAAACGCTCGATGAGCTCGAGCGCGTCGCCTGCCCCTCTGCCGGCTCGTGCGGCGGCCAGTATACGGCCAACACCATGGCCATGGTTGCCGAAGCCATCGGCCTCGCGCTGCCTTATTCGTGCGGCGCCCCGGCACCCTACGAAATCCGCGATGCGCTCTGTGCGCAGGCGGGTGAACAGGTGATGGAACTGCTCAAGCAGAACCTTCGCCCGCGCGATATCGTGACCCGCAGGGCGTTCGAGAACGCTGCAATGGTGGTTGCCGCGACCGGCGGCTCGACCAACGCCGCGCTGCATCTGCCGGCTATGGCACATGAGGCCGGTATCGAGTTCGATCTGTTCGACGTCGGCGAGATCTTCAAGAAGACCCCCTATATCGGCGACCTGAAGCCGGGCGGAAAATACGTCGCCAAGGACATGTTCGAAGCCGGCGGTATCCCGCAGGTGATGAAGGCGCTGCTCGTCGGCGGTTTCCTCCACGGCGATTGTATGACTGTGACCGGCAAGACCATTGCCGAGAACCTCGAAAAGGTCCGCTGGAACGACCAGCAGGACGTCGTGCGTCCGACTTCGAACCCGATCTCGCCCACCGGCGGCGTCGTGTCGCTGCGCGGCAATCTCGCGCCCGATGGCGCCATCGTTAAGGTTGCTGGCCTCAAGAACTTGCGTTTTGTCGGCCCGGCGCGTGTGTTCGATACCGAAGAGAAGTGCTTCGAAGTCGTCAACGCCAAGACCTACAAGGAAGGCGAAGTGCTCGTCATCCGCTACGAAGGCCCCAAGGGCGGCCCCGGCATGCGCGAGATGCTGTCCACCACGGCGGCGCTCTACGGCCAGGGCATGGGCGACAAGGTTGCTCTGATCACCGATGGGCGCTTCTCCGGCGCTACCCGCGGCTTCTGTGTGGGTCACGTTGGCCCCGAAGCAGCCATCGGCGGCCCGATCGCCCACATCAAGGACGGCGACATCATCACCCTCGACGCCACGACCGGCGAGATCTCGGTCAACGTGTCGGACGAAGAATTTGCCAGGCGGAAGACCGACTGGAAGCCGCGCGAGACCGAATTCGGCTCTGGCGCTATCTGGAAGTATGCCCAGCTCGTGGGTCCGGCGCGTTACGGCGCGCTGACCAACCCGGGAGCCAAGGGCGAAAAGGAGCAGTATGCGGACATCTAGGGCCAATGCCCGGGCGTCGTCCATTGTAGCCGTTGCGTTCTGGGCTGTACTCGCTGTTGCGGGTACAGCCATCCCGGCCAACGCACAGGCAAGCGGCGTCCTGCCGTCTTTGCCGGCTGAACCGCAGACCGCGGCTGATGCCGCACTGCAGATGGCCAACTCGCTTGATGGCGCCGGTGGCGGCATCTCGAGCACTGATCTCGTTACGGCGCTCGAAGACGCCGCACTGGCCGGCCAGCCCATGGCGCTTTACCAGCTCGGCCTGATGTATGAGAGCGGCGAAGGCGTCGCCAAGGATCCGGTCAAGGCTTTTGGGTATTTCAGCCAGATCGCCGACGAGCATGCCGATGCCGCCCCCAAGGGCGTTGAAGCCGATATCGTGGCGCAGTCGTTCCTCAAGGTCGGCGAGTACTACCGCACGGGCCTGCCGGAAGCCGGCATCCAGAAGAATGAAGCCTATTCCAACAAGCTGATCATGCACGCCGCTTCGTATTTCGGCGACGCGGACGCGCAGTATAAGGTCGGCGAGCTCTATCTCGACGACAAGGAACTGGGCGACAACCCGCTGCAGAGCGCCCGCTGGCTCAACCTCGCCGCCCGCAAGGGGCATGCCGGCGCGCAGGCCAAGCTCGGCAGCATGCTGTTCAACGGCGAAGGGCTCGGCCCCGACCGCGTTGAAGGCCTGATGTGGCTCACTGTCGCGTCGCGCCGCGCCGTCGGCACTGCGGACGAGGCCTGGATCGATGAACTGCTGAACAGCGCCATGTCGCTCGCCACGGCAGACGATCGCCAGAAGGCGACGGCCTTGGCAGATTCTCTCGGCACCAAGTTCGGCGGCTTGAACTAGGCTGCCCATCCGCCGGTTTTGACACCATGTGATCACGGTGGGGAACCAGCCCCTCCGTCACCTCGTTCCTGACTGAGCAATTCAGATCGGGTTCAGCCACACCGCGCTAGGCATATGACGAACCCTGTGGAGGTTGTCATGCGTTTGCCCATCCTGCTTGCCCTTGCTGTCATCGTGTTCACTCCGGCCAACATCCGTGAGATCACATTCGATGCCCTGGGCAAGGCGCAGCAGATGGTGGCGCAACTGACAGCCAAACCGTCCGAGACCACCCAGGTTGCAGATCTGAGCAGCGCCGATCTGGACAGCGCGACGGTTCTGAAGACCCGGCATGATACCGTCAAAAACAGCATCAGCAACGTTCGCTAAAGCACGACCGGGCATTCCGTTTGTCGCGACGACCTGTGTTCGTCATAGTCGGCGGACAGAAGGCAGTGGTGGCTCGAAGTGGCGTCGGAACGATCAGATTATCTCGACGGCCTGCGTGGCTTCGCCATTCTTGGCGTGGTGCTGATCCATGTCGGCCAGCTCTATTCGTCAGCCGTTCCGTCAGTGCTCGCTAACTTCACCAATTATGGTTTTCGCGGCGTACAGCTGTTTTTCATGGTCAGCGCCCTGACGCTGACGGCGTCGTTGCGGCGGCGTCCGACGGACCTCCGGCGATACGCCCTGCGGCGGTTGCTGCGCATTGCGCCGATGTTCTACCTCGCAGCCGTATTTTACCTGATCCTTGGCGGCACCGGCCCATCGCGGTTTGCGCCTGACGGGATCAGCCCGCTCGATATCTCGCTGACCTTCCTGATGCTGCACGGCTTCTCGCTGACCAGCATCAACAGCGTCGTGCCCGGCGGCTGGAGCGTTGCGTCCGAGGTCATTTTCTATGCCTTGCTGCCGTTGACCTTGATGTTCGCCACCAACCTTCACCGGTCGCTGTTCCTCCTGGTGATAGGAGTTGTGGCGGCCATCCTGTTCCCACCTGTGATCCACGCGGTCTTTTCGCAGGTGCCCCACAGAGAACTCGTCGATGATTTCGCCGAGTTTGGCTTTTTCGCCAATGCCCCGGCGTTCCTTCTCGGTATCGTCGGCTACTGGGTGCTGGAAAGCCGTGCCTCACTCAGGCTGCCAGACTATGCGGGCCCGGCGTTGATGATCTTGAGCATTGTGGGGCTGGTCGCCGTCGGCTGCGAGGATATCGCCTGGCTGCGATCGAACCTCGTAGCCGATTTCCTGCTTTTCGGATTGGTCATCGGAGGTGCTGTTTCGGCAACCTCGCTGCTGACCACCCGCGTGCTGCGCGCGCTGGGAACGGTCAGCTTCAGCCTCTATCTGTGGCATTTCGTGGTGATCGGGCTGGTCTGGGCCCTTACACGGCAGCTGGAGATCCCACCGATGCTGCAACTCGCGCTGAACTATGGAGCAACGATCGCCATCGCCTTCCTGCTCTCCACCGTCAGCTACCGCTTCATCGAAAAGCCCGGCATGCAAGTCGCCGCGTCGCTCTCCCAGCGCAAGGCAGCCTTGGCCGCCTCCGCCTAGAACGCGAACTCGCCCTCGACCGGCACGTGGTCGGAGGGCTTGTCCCAGCCGCGGACGTCCTTGTGCACGGTGACGTCGATCAGCCGGTCTGCTGCCTGCGGGGACAGCATCAGGTGGTCGATGCGGATGCCATCGTCACGGCGCCAGGCGCCCTCCTGGAAGTCCCAGAACGTATAGGACGGCTCATCGGTGACGGCCCGCAGCGCATCGGTCATGCCGAGGTTCTTCAGCGTCCGCCAGCGCGCAGCGCTTTCGGGCCGGTAGAGCGCGTCGCCAACCCATTTGTCGGGCGTCTTGGCATCGATGGCGGCGGGGATGATGTTGAAATCGCCTAGCAGGATGAAGGGCTCCTCAAGCTTCAGCCGGCCCTCGACGTAGCGATTGAGCCGATCCATCCAGCCCAGCTTGTAGGGGAACTTCTCGGTATCGACCGGATTGCCGTTGGGCAGATAAATGCAGCAGACGCGGATGGCGCCGCCTTCAACCGAGAACACGCCCTCGATCAACCGCGACTGCTCGTCTGTGTCGTCGCCCGGGAGGCCTCGATTGACCTCGTCGAAGCGGTGCTTGGAGAGGATCGCGACGCCGTTCCAGCTCTTTTGGCCGTGCGTTTCGATATTGTAGCCCAGCGCCTCGATCTCGAGACGCGGGAAGCCTTCGTCCACCGTCTTGATTTCCTGGAGGCAGACGATGTCGGGCGCGACTTCTTCAAGCCATTTGAGAAGAAGTCCCTGCCGCGCCTTGATGCCGTTGATGTTCCACGTCGCGATGCGCATGCAGAGACTCCCTTTGTAGCCGTAGCTTAGCTGAGGCCGAGCCCCGCATAAACCGCGTCGCGGACTTCGTCGCGGAACGGCCCGTTGCAGCCTTCGGGCGCCGTGTTGGAGCAGACCAGCACGGTGAGCCGGTTGGTAGGATCGATAATCCAGTTGTGTCCCCAGGCGCCGCCCCAATCGACGGTACCAACTGGGCATGGGCTCTTTGCCGCCTTCGGGTCATCAATGACGGCGCCGATCAGGCTGAAGCGCTTTCCGGCATCGTCCGCGCGTCGCGGCAGGGTACCGATCTGGTTCTTCAGAGCCTCGGCAATCGTCGTCGGCTTCAGCAGCGTGCCGCTGCCGTTATAGACCTCCAGCATCTTCATGACGTCGTCGGCCGTTCCACACGAGCCGCCGCCACCAGATTGCGTCGCATCGGCGCGGAAGATCCGGTCGACATGGAAGTTCGTGCCCTGGAGATTCTCTTCGGTGATGCGGGCGGGCGGGACCACGGGCGCAATCGGCGGATTGCCGTTGGCGTAGTTCGCGGTCACGCGCGCCGCGTCCGTCGGGGTGAAGCGCCAATCGACCATGCCCAGTGGACCACTGACATACTTGGCGACAGCAGCTTCCAGCGTCGACTTGTTGATGGCCGCGACCACGCCACCCAGCACGTCGATGCTCGTGCCATAGGTCCAGCCGGTGCCGGGCGCAAACACCAGCGGCGCTTTGGCGAGGCGCCGGAGATTCTCGTCCAGCGGAATGAACGGCCCGGACATGCCGGGGGACACGTCGGCTGGGACGGTCTCGTAGGAAAGCCCCGAAATGTGCGCGAACAGGTGCCGCAACGTGATCGGGCGAACGACGCCATCCGGGCTCGGCGGGGTGAAATAAGGCAGGTACTTGCTCACCGGGTCATCGAGCTGGAGCAGACCCTCTTCCATCATCCTGAGCGCCGCCGTGGCGACGATTGGCTTGGTCACCGAGGCGAGTCGCCAGATGGCATTGCGCTCAAGTTTTCGGTTGGCTTCGCGGTCCGCGAGCCCCGCTGTGCTGGCGTAGATCTCCTTGCCGTTCTGGTTCACCAGCACGACACAGCCCACGATTCGGTTGACGAGCGCAGCTTCAATCGCCGCGTCGACGGTTTGTTGTAGTCCCATGACTCTCTCCCTTTGGGAGAAAGTTAGGATGCTATCTGTTGAAGATCAATCAGCTTGCGACGGCAAAGCTGGTGCCGCAGCCGCAAGACGCCACCGCGTTGGGATTGCGGATCTGGAAACTCTGCCCGATCAGGTCATCGACATAGTCGATTTCTGCGCCGCCCATGAATTCAAGGCTGAGCGAATCGATCAGCACCGTCGCGTTCTCCTTGGAGAGCACGAGGTCGTCGTTGGCTGGCACTTCCTTGACGAGCTTGTATTCGTACTGGAAGCCCGAACAGCCGCCGCCCGCCACAACGATGCGCAGCACCGTGCCTTCGCCCTGCTTGGCGAGGATACGGGCGATCTTGCGCGCCGCGCGGTCTGTCAAAACGACATCATTGGATGCTACAGCAGCGTCAGTCATGAATTGCCTTTCAGGCGCCGTTCGAGCCGGTGCCGACACCCATAAACCTAATATCGTATTGTGACGATGAAAAGGGCTGGGGTGCGAAAAGGATTTTTGGACGTGAAAAGGATTTTGGCCGCCTGATGGTTGACCGCGCGCCCTATGCCTCCGATCCCGCGCTGAGCCGTGGCCGGCTCTTCGACACCGGCGCCAGTCCGACGCGCTCGGAGTTTCAGCGCGACCGTGACCGCATCATCCATTCCACGGCTTTCCGGCGTCTGCAGTACAAGACGCAAGTGTTTCTGCATCACGAGGGCCAGCACTATCGCACCCGGCTGACGCACACGCTGGAAGTGAGCCAGATGGCCCGCTCCATCGCCCGCGCGCTGCGGCTTGATGAGGACCTCGCCGAGGCGGTGGCGCTGGCGCACGACCTCGGCCACACGCCGTTCGGCCATGCCGGCGAGCGCGTGCTCCACGAAAAGATGGCCGAGTGGGGCGGGTTCGACCACAACATGCAGGCGATCCGCGTCGTCACCCGGCTTGAGAACCGCTATGCCGAGCATGATGGGCTGAACCTCAGCTGGGAGGCGCTCGAAGGCATCCTCAAGCACAATGGTCCGCTGCTCGACGCCGACGATCGGCCGGTTGGCCGCTACCTCAAGGAGGGACTGCCGGCAGGGATCGACGAGATTCCGGCCAGCGAGGACCTGCAGCTTGCGACCTTCGCCAGCCTTGAGGCGCAGTGCGCGGCGATTGCCGATGACATTGCCTATAACGCCCACGACATTGATGATGCCCTGCGCGCTGGGCTGCTCAGCATCCGTGAACTTGCCGACGTGCCGCTGGTCGGCCCCATCGTCCAGCGCGTTCTGGCACGCTGGCCCGACATCGAGCCCAATCGGCAGGCGCATGAAGTGCAGCGCGGGCTGATCACCATGATGATCGAGGATGTGATCGCCGAGAGTACGCTCGCCATCCGCGCCGCCAACCCGCAGAGCGCCGACGATGTCCGCCATGCCGGTGCAACGCTGATCCGCTTTTCGCCTCCCGTCGCAGCCGCCGAGGAGGCGCTGAAGCGCTTCATGTTCGAGCGTGTCTATCGCAGCGAGGCGGTGATGGAGCCGGTGCGGCGCAGCCAGATCGTCGTCAGCGAACTCTTCGACCACTATCTTGCCCATGCGGACATGCCAGGCCGGTGGGGCGAGTCCGCCCGTGCAGCGCCCTGGGTGGGCACCAAGGCGCGGCTCGTTGCCGATTTCATCGCCGGCATGACCGACCCCTACGCTCTCGAGCAGCACGCCCGACTGTTTGACGCCCCGGCGCAGTTGGGGTAGGGCACACGTCCCCCCAAAAACCGGCCAATTCGGGCCATCAGGGACTGATATGAACGTCTTCGCGCTTTTCCACACCCGTGTCGCCGACGCCCTCAAGGCGCTTTACCCCGATCTGTCGGGTGAAGCCCTGTCGCGCATTGTGGTGGAACCGCCGCGAGATAGCGGGCATGGCGACCTGTCGACCAACGCCGCGATGGTCGTCGCCAAACCCCTGGGCAAGAACCCGCGCGAGGTGGCAACGGCGCTGGTCGAGCACTTCAAGTCCGACGCCGATGTGGCGCTGATTGAGGTCGCCGGCCCCGGCTTCATCAATTTCCGGCTGAACGCCCCGATCTGGCATAAGGCGCTGCAGTCTGTCGCGACGCTCGGCGCCGATTTCGGCCGCACCAATGTCGGTGGCGGTGAGAAGGTCAATGTCGAGTACGTCTCGGCGAACCCGACCGGCCCGATGCATGTGGGCCATACCCGCGGTGCGGTGTTTGGCGACGCGCTGGCCTCGCTCATGGCCTATTCGGGCTACGATGTAACGCGCGAGTACTACATCAACGACGCGGGCAGCCAGATCGAGACGCTCGCCCGCTCCACCGTGCTGCGCTATCGCGAGGCGCTGGGCGAGACCATCGATATCCCGTCGGGCTTTTATCCCGGCGACTATCTGATCCCGGTCGGCCAGGCGTTGGCGGCCGAATTCGGCCCGAGCCTCATTGGGAAGCCCGACAGCGAAGTCATTCCGATCGTCAAGGATCGGGTGCTGAAGGCCATGCTGGAACTGATCAAGGCCGATCTCGCCAAGCTCAACATCCATCATGACGTGTTCTTTTCGGAAAAGACGCTGCACGGGCAGGGGGGCGATATCGACCTCACGCTGCAGTGGCTGCGCGACGAGGGCATGATCTACGAAGGCCGGCTCGAGCCCCCCAAGGGCAAGACGCCCGAGGACTGGGAAGACCGCGAGCAGACCCTGTTCCGCGCCACCAATTACGGCGATGACGTCGATCGGCCGCTGGTCAAATCCGACGGCAGCTATACCTATTTCGCCGCTGATATCGCGTACCACCGGAACAAGTACCTGCGCGGCTTCAAGCACATGGTCAACGTGCTCGGCGCCGACCATTCGGGCTATGTGAAGCGGCTTGAGGCGGCGGTGAAGGCGGTTTCGCTGGGCGAAGCCGAGATCGACGTGCGCATTTGTCAGCTCGTCCGGCTGATGAAAAATGGCGAGCCGTTCAAGATGAGCAAACGCTCCGGCGACCTCGTTACGCTCGCCGATGTGGTTGAGGAAGTCGGCCCCGATGCCGTCCGCTTCATGCTGCTCTACCGGAGGAACGACGCGTCGATGGACTTCGATTTCGCGCAGGTCAAAGAGCAGACCCGCGACAATCCTGTGTTCTATGTGCAGTACGCCCACGCCCGGACCTGGTCGATTTTCCGCAATGTTGCCAAGGAGATGCCTGGGCTGGACGTGTCTGTGGCAGCGCTCGCTGGCGCCGATGTGGGGCGTCTAGATTCTGCTGCAGACCTGGAACTCATCCGCGCTGTTGCGCAGTGGCCGCGTATCGTCGCTGCCGCTGCATTGGCCCACGAGCCGCACCGGATTGCCTTCTACCTCTATGAGTTGGCGGGCGCCTTCCATGGCTTCTGGGCCAAGGGCAGTCATGACGTTGCCTTACGATTTGTTAACGCCGATGATTCAAAGCTGACATTGGCCCGACTCGCCCTCGTCGGCGCCGTTCGTCAGGTCCTCCTCAATGGCTTGGCGTTGCTTGGAGTATCGGCACCAGATGAGCTTTCATAATTCCGGCGCATTGGTGTGACGATAACCCAGCAACGCTCGGCGGGGGTCGAGGCGAGCATTGGGGACCCGGAGGGCGCTGCTTTCCATGACAGCGAGACCGCAGCAGATGCCTGATGGCCAGGATAAATCCGACGACCTGATCGCAGAACTGGCCAAGTTGATGGCCAGTGGTGCCGGTGGGGCCGAGCCCGATGCGAAGCCAGCACCGCGGCTGGTTACGCTCGATGAGGGCACTGCGCCGCCTGCCGGGATCCGTATTCCCGGCATGGATGCGCCGGTCGCTCCGGCTGCACAACAGCCGGCAGCCGCTCGACCGATGACACCGCCTCCGGCATTGCGTATTCCGGGCATGGACCGGCCCGTGCCTGCATCGCCCGCGCCGGCAATGCCGTCCGCTGCTGCGTCCGTCGCGCCGCCTGCCGAGGCTGCGCCTGCCAAACCCGCCGCATTCGACTTTGGTGTCTTGCCGGCGGCAAGTGCGATGAAGCCCGAGCCGCTGGTCAACTGGCAGGATCGCGAAGTTCCGCGTCCCGCAGCACGACCGGCTGCCATCGAGTCCGTCTCGGCTCCGCCGGCGCCGTCCTTTGCGCCACCCGCTGCCACAGTGACGCAAGCTGCGCCGCAGCCTGCTCCCGTATCGGAGCCGCGCTACGAGCCAGAGGCACCTGAACCCGTTCGCGTCGCTCCTGTGATTGCGAGTGCCCCGCCGGTCGCGGCCGAGCCTGTCGTCGCTTCGCCAAAAAAGCAGCCTGAAGGCGACGCGTTCAATTTCGATTTTGGCTTTGGGTCTGCACCGCCCGTCGAGCAGCACGCCGCCGAACACAGCGATGACCCTATCGCCGATTTGATCTCCGCCGATCTGGATGCCGGGTTCGATGAGCCGGTGGCGCCTGCGCAGCAGCAGGTCGCGCTACGTCCGTCCATTCCGCCGCAGCCCGCGCCGCGCCCGCTTCCGCAACCCGCAGCGCAACGTCCCCTCGGCCAGGCGCCGGTTCCGGCACGCCCGATGCCCGCCCCGCCGCCGCGTCTGCCCGAACGGGCCCCGATGCAGCAGGCTGTCGCCACCGCGCCGCATACGCCGGTCGAGCGTGACCCGATGGAAGAGATCGAGAGCCTGATTGGTGAGGCGGTTCGGGTCGAGCTGTCCTCCCCAGAGCGCGCCGCTCCTCAGATGCCTGCGCCAGTCGCGGCTTCTGCCGCGCCTGTCGTGCCTCCCCTGACCACCGGCTTTGCCCCGCGTAGGGCTTCGCTGAAGGACGCTGAGCCGCGCAACTCCAGCAGCGAGTCGGCCATCCTTGCCGCCGCCGCCGCTTCCGGTTCAGATACACTGCGCTCCGACAGCCGCATTGCAGCTGAGCCGAGCCCCTATAAGCGCCCGCGCGCCAAAGCGGAAAAGCGCTCGTTCATGGCTGGCGGCATGCGCCAGTATGTCGGCATGGCCGTTGCCGGTACTTTGCTGCTCGCCGCTGGTTTTGGCCTTTACTGGGTCATCGGCATGGGCCGCGGCAACGATGGCGAAGCGCCCGTGCTGAAGGCAGACGCTACGCCGGTGAAGGAAACGCCGCCCGCCACCGCGACCACTGATACGCAGGGCTCCGTCGTCTTCAACGAGATGGACGGGGTCAAGGCTGACCCGAACGAACAACTCGTCTCGCGCGACAGCACCACCGATACCCCGGTCGCCGACGTGGCGCGCACGGTGGGCACTGATGGCGACACATCCAGCGAGAGCGAACTGGCGAACCGCAAGGTGCGCACGGTTACCGTTCGTCCCGACGGTACAATCGTGAACGGCGACGAGGCGGTTGCCGGCAACGAAGAACTGCCGGTCGATCGGCCGAACGTACCCGATCTGCCGGGTGGCGATGTCCAGCCGTCCGAACTGCTGGCCTCGGTTCCGACCAACGACACCCCGGCAGCTGCCACGCAAGCGACTACCGATGCTTCGGCTAACGGGTTGTCGGCGTCCTATACGCCCAACCCCAACGCCGTGATCAATCCCAATATCGTCGCGCCGGTTCCCATGGCGCGTCCTGCGGACCGCTCGACGCTCGGCGGCGGTTCCAACGCCAAGGTTGCGGCAGTGGCGACGCCTGCTGCACCAGTGGATCTGATGCCTGCTACCGACGCGGCACCAGCGGCGGCTGCGCCCGTATCGAGTGGCGGCGGCTCTTATGTGCAGCTGTCTTCGCAGCCGACGGAAGCCGATGCGCAGGCGTCGCTGCGGGCCACCCAGAAGCGCCTGGGCAATGTGGTCAACGACGCCGGTCTCGAAATCCGGCAAGTCAATCTCGGCGCCAAGGGCACGTGGTACCGCGTTGTGCTGCCGACGGCGTCGTTCCAGACGGCCACGCAGACCTGTGCGTCAATGAAGGCCCAGGGCGTCGATTGCGTGGCTATCAAGGGGTGATGGTGCCGTTTAGGCGCCATCGGCTTGCTTGACGCGTTCAGTGTCACGGGCCAAGGTTCGCCCAACTGGGCGGGCTGAGCAGCAATGAACGATCCTTCGGCCGATTGGCTCGCGACACCGGAAAAGCCGCGTGACGACGAGATCATGTATGTCGACGTCGCCGGCTACGAAGGCCCGCTCGACCTGCTGCTCGATCTGGCACGCCGCCAGAAGGTCGACTTGACCCGCATCTCGGTACTGGCGCTGGCCGAGCAATATCTGAGCTTCATCGAGACCGTGCGCGAGAAGCGCCTCGAGATCGCGGCCGACTACCTCGTCATGGCCGCTTGGCTCGCCTACCTCAAAAGTCGCCTGATGGTCCCCAGCGCCCCCTCCGACGAGGAGCCGAGCGGGGAGATGATGGCCATGCTGCTGCAGTTCCGGCTGAAGCGGCTCGAAGCCATGCGCAAGGCGGCGATGCAACTGGTCAACCTGCCGCGCCTGAAGCGCGAGGTGCATGCGCGCGGCCAGCCGGAGCCCGTGATGGTGCACCGGCGCAACCTGTGGGAAGCAACGCTCTACGACTTGCTCAAGGCCTATGCGACGCAGCGCGAGGCCAATGTTCCGGCTGATTACCAGCTGTTCGTCCGCTCGGTCTGGTCGCTGCAGGAAGCGCGAGAGATCCTGACCCGGCTGATCGGCGAGAGCGCCGATTGGGTGCCGCTTGCCACCTATCTGGATCAGTATCTGAACACGCCCGAAGAGCGCCGCACCGCCACGGCATCCAGTTTTGCCTCCAGCCTTGAACTGGCCCGGCAGGGTCAGATAGAGCTGCGCCAGACCCTGACTTTCGGCCCGCTGTTCATGCGGCGGCGCCGCACTGATGGGCCGCAGGGCGGGGACAGCAAGCCATGATTGACGAGCCGTTCGGGGATGGCTTGGCCGAAGTGGCGGAGCGCAATCTGCGCGTGCTGGAGGCCCTGCTGTTTGCCTCCACCGAGCCCCTGACGCCCGAAGACATCGCGCCTTACCTGGGGGAGGGTGCCGATGTGCCGCTGCTGCTCGAACGTCTCGTCGAGCGCTACCGCGGGCGAGGCGTCAATCTCGTGCGCCGGGGCGACAAGTGGGCGTTCCGCACCGCCTCCGACCTGGCTCTGATGCTCCGCCGCGAAGAAACCGAGAGCCGCCAGCTTTCGCGCGCCGCGCTCGAAGTGCTGGCGATCATCGCCTACCACCAGCCCGCGACGCGCGCCGAGGTTGAGGAAGTGCGCGGTGTGCAAAGCGGCGGCGCTACCTTTGATATCCTGATGCAGACCGGCTGGATCCGCATGCGCGGGCGCCGCCGGACGCCGGGCCGCCCGGTCACCTATGGCACCACCGATACGTTTCTCGATCACTTCGGGCTGGAGAGCCTGTCGGACCTGCCGGGGCTTGAGGAACTCAAGGGGGCAGGGCTCCTCTCCAGCCAGTTGCCGCCGGGCTTTCAGGTGCCATTGCCCTTCGACGGGCCTCTGCGCGAGGACGAAGATCCGCTCGAGCCGGACGATCAGGGTGAGCCCGAGCCGGTGGAAGACGAATGACCGCCAAGCGTCTGCGACGATTTCCACGGGCGTGAACGCGAACACGTCCTTGTGTTTGCCAAGGATTGAACCTATTTCTCCCCCTTAGTGTAAAGCGTTAGGCCAACTTCGGAGACCGTCCATGCACGCACCAGGCATTTGGGGCATTATCGTCGTCGCGATCGTCGTGATCCTGCTCTTCGGGCGTGGCAAGATTGCCGGGCTCATGGGTGAAGTCGCCTCCGGCATCAAGTCCTTCCAGAAGGGCATGCGCGATGAGGACACCAAGCCCTCCCCGCAGCTTGACGCCAACGCCCAGGCGACCGCCGCGGACCCCCAGAAGTCCAAAGACGTCTGATCGTTTGATCCGTCTGCTGCTCTGAGGAGCCAAAGTCATGCTCGGCGTCGGCTGGACCGAAATGCTTGTCATCGGCGTGGTGGCGCTGATCGTCATTGGTCCCAAAGATTTGCCGGTGGTGATGGGCCGGATCGGCAAGTTTGCCGCCACCATCCGCCGTATGGGTTCGGAGTTTCAGCGTGAGCTGAACAAGACCACCGGCCTCAACGAGATCACCAACCTGCGCAACTCCGTAACGGCGCCGCTGAAGGCGACTGCCGATGCGATCCGCAAGGAATTCAACACCACGACCTCGACCGGCGCAGTGCAGCCCTCCGGCGCGCTGAAACCGGCTGATCCGAAGGTCGAGAGCGTAGTGTACGAGATCAAGGCTGCGGCCGGCATGTCGCCTGCCGCCCCTGCAATGACGCCCCTGACAACGCCTGCGCCCGAACTCTCAATCACTGCCGTGCCCGCCAAGCCAAAGCGTACGCCGCGCGTGAAAGTGCCGCCCGTTACTCCGGTGGCAGTCGCTGATATTCCGCCTGCAGCGAAGCCGGCAAAGGCCTCGAAAAAGCCGATCGAGTCTCCCGCTCCGGTCGAAGCGATCGCGCCCGCGAAGGTCGCCAAGCCAGCCGCGAAAGCTGCTGCCAAGCCAGCCGCAGCAAAGCCCGCCGCAACCAAGGCCGCGCCTCCGAAGCCGAAAGCGCCTGCGAAGGTCGCGACGGTAACCGAGGCGCCCGCTGCCAAAGTCGCAACGAAGGCTGCGCCAGCAGCCAAAGCCAAGCCAAAGGCGGCCGCGCCTGCCGCTGAACCGGCAGCGCCACTCGCCGCCAAAAAGCCCGCCACCAGGAAGAAAACCTAACCGATGGCCGAGCAACTCAAGATCGAGGGCCCCAAGGTCGAGGACGAGCTGGCTGGCAGCGAAGCGCCACTGCTCGACCACCTGATCGAACTGCGCACGCGGCTGATCCGCGCCATGCTGGTCATCGTCGGCCTGCTGATCGTCTGCTTCTTTTTTGCCGGCAGCATCTTCAACATTCTGCTCGAGCCCTACCGCTCGGTAGTGCCGGCCGACCAGCTCGCCGATTTCCACCTGATCTACACGGCCCCGCAGGAATATTTCTTCACCCAGTTGAGCCTCGCCTTGTTCGGCGCGGTGTTCCTCGGCTTCCCCTACCTTGCGGTCGAGATCTACGGCTTCGTCGCTCCGGGCCTCTACAAGAAGGAACGCCGGGCGTTCATTCCGTACCTGATCGCGACGCCGGTGTTTTTCGTAATGGGCGCATGCATGGTCTATTTCGCCGTGCTGCCGATGGCGATGCGCTTCTTCCAGTCGATGCAGACCCCCGATATCCAGATGCTGGTCAAGGTGTCCGAATATCTCGGGCTCGCCATGACGCTGATTCTGGCGTTCGGCATCTGCTTCCAGCTACCGGTGATCTTGACGCTTCTGGCCCAGATCGACCTCGTCAACACAAAGGCGCTGAAGGCTGGCCGGAAGTATGCCATCGTCGGCATCCTGATTTTCGCTGCCTTCATCACACCGCCCGATCCGATCTCGCAGATCGGCCTCGCGGTGCCGATGTACCTGCTCTACGAGCTCTCGATTCTCTCGGTTGGCTACGTGCAGCGTCGTCGCGAAGCGGCAATCGCCGCCGCCGATGCCGCCGCGGCAGCGGAAGTCGGCTCGGATGTGGCCAAGGCCGAATAGTCTCGCAACCAAAACGGCTTGATTGATCTCCCCAAACCGGTAAAGCAAAGCGCTTCCGGAACAGGTTTGCCATGCTCGACATCAACTGGATCAAAGCCAACCCCAATGCCTACGATCGGGCCCGCAGCACGCGCAAGAACGTGCCGTTCACGTCCGCCGATCTGATCGCCATGGACGATGCGCGGCGCGCCGTGATCCTTTCCGTCGAGGAAGCGCAGGCCAGGCGCAATGCGTTGTCCAAGCAGATCGGGCAAGCCAAGGCGCAAAGAGATGAGGCCAAGGCCGAAGCGCTGATGACCGAGGTCGCCGCGCTGAAGGACGCCATCCAGTCGGGCGAAGCCGCCCGCAAGGAGGCTGAGGAGAAGCTCCGCAACGCGCTGTCTGTTCTCCCGAACATCCCGCTCGACGAGGTGCCCGCCGGCGCCGACGAGCACGACAATGTCGAGTATTTCGGCCCGAACGGCAGCCCCGCCACCGCAGCGGCCGCGCGACCAAAAAAGCCGGTCTTTTCCTACAAGCCCAAGGAGCACTTCGAAACCGGCGAGGCGATGGGCCAGATGGATTTCGAAGTTGCCGCCAAGCTTTCCGGCAGCCGCTTCGTGGTGCTGAAAAGCCACCTTGCACGACTGGAGCGCTCGATCGGCCAGTTCATGCTCGATCTGCATGTCGACGAACACGGCTACACCGAAGTGCTGCCGCCGCTGCTGGTGAAGGATGACGCCCTCTATGGCACCAACCAGCTGCCGAAATTCGAGGAAGACTTGTTCTTCGTTCCGCATGGTGACGGTCGCCTGGCATTGATCCCCACTGCCGAAGTGCCGTTGACCAACATAGTGCGCGAGTCTGTTCTCGCCGAAGAGCAGCTCCCGCTCCGCTTCACTGCGCTCACCCCGTGCTTCCGTTCGGAAGCCGGCTCGGCTGGGCGCGATACGCGCGGCATGCTGCGCCAGCATCAGTTCAACAAGGTCGAGATGGTGTCGATCACCACGCCTGAGGCGTCGGGCGACGAGCACGAGAAGATGACGGCCGACGCTGAGGACGTGCTGAAAAAGCTCGGCATCCACTATCGCGTCATGCTGCTCTCGACCGGCGACATGGGCTTTGGCGCCCAGAAGACCTACGACCTCGAAGCCTGGCTGCCGGGGCAGGATACCTATCGCGAAATCTCCTCGGTCTCGGTCTGCGGCGATTTCCAGGCCCGCCGCATGGATGCGCGCTTCAAGTCCAAGGACGGCAAGATCCGCCATGTGCACACGCTCAACGGCTCCGGCGTCGCCGTCGGCCGCGCGTTGATCGCGGTGATGGAAAACTACCAGCAGGAAGATGGCTCGGTCGCCATCCCCGACGTGCTGCAGCCCTACATGAAGGGCCTCAAGTCCATCGGCGGCCGCTCGTGACCAAAAAGCCCCGCATCCTCATCACCAATGACGATGGCGTCGATGCGCCGGGCTTGCAGGTGATGCGAGAGATCGCGGCGGCGATCAGTGACGACGTCTGGGTGGTGGCGCCCGCCGGCAACCAGTCGGGCGCCTCGCACCGCTTCACCTTCGGCATCGAGCTTGAGCTGGATGAGCGCGATCCGCGCACCTTCGCCGTGGTCGGCGGCTCGCCCGCCGATTGCGTCGTCGCCGCCTTCACCCATGTCTGCAAGGACCATCGGCCCGATCTGGTGCTCTCGGGCGTCAACAATGGCCAGAACCTCGGCGATATCATCAACTGCTCCGGCACCGCCGCCGGGGCGCGGGAAGGGGCGCTGCACGGCGCGCTCGCCATCGGCATGAGCCAGGCCGCCGATTACGAGACCCGCCGCGAGATCAACTGGGACAACGCCCGCCGCTACGGCGCCGAGGTGGTGCGCAGCCTCCTCGCCCACGCCACCGGCCGCGACCACTACTACAACGTCAACTTCCCGTTCTGCGCCCCCGAGGATGTGAGCGGCATCCGCGTCGCCGGCGCCCAGCGCTTCTCGCGCTCGCCGATGGCCTATTACCCGAGCGACAACGCCGGAAGATTCTTCATCGCCATCCCGGAAACCCCGACCCCGCTCGACCCCGAGATGGATTTTCACCTGCTCCATCACAGCAACGCGGTGACGGTCACGCCGCTCAGGCTGCAACAGTCGGATATGGACGTGGTCGCGAGCCTTGAGGGCAAGCTGATCTTAGGTTGAACTTCCCCGCACCCGCCCTTCGGGCAACCTCTCCCTCAAGGGGAGAGGGGAGTTGTGGCACAATCTCGCCCCCTCTTTCCCTCTCCCCTTGAGGGAGAGGGTGGCGCGCAGCGCCGGGTGAGGGGAAGGTTTTAGCCCCCGCCTCTTAACCCTACCAAGCCCTGAATCCTCATTTGCATTTCGCGCGCAAATCGCTCCGCATTTAAATCACTCTTTACCTTAACGGCCTAATCTCACGGTCATTGAGTACCTGCGTACGAGTGAACTGATGAGTAGTAAGGCGCTTAAGACCGCTGCAATTGTGACCCTGTTCGCAGGGGCATCGGCACTGTCGGGGTGTAGTTCCCTTGGCGGGTTTGATCGAACCGCGACTGGTTCTGTCAATCCAAACGCTCAGGTCAGCAACACCCAGTCGATGCCGAAGACGCTCACGGCTCCGACCCAGGTCGCGTTCATCCCACCCAACGATATCGGCGGCAGCGGTGCCGGCGTGACGGTCATCGGATCGGCACCGCCGGGACTCAAGCAGCCACAAGGCGCCGTATCGACCCAAGACCTGCCAGTCCTCACCTCATCAGCCAGTGGAACCAACCAGATGATGCCCGCAGTCCAGCCCCTTAGCCCGGTCCCGGCCACCGCAAAGGTTGCGACCCAGGCAAACACTCTCGTCTCCGTCCCGTCGGACGCTTACGTCCACGTGATCGAGAGCGGCGAGAGCCTCTACACCGTTGCCCGGCGCTACAACGTCACGGCTCAGGCGATTATCCAGGCCAACGGCTTCTCTTCGCCCGACAAGATCTATGTCGGCCAGAAGATCGTCATCCCCGGCCGCGCCGATCTCCTCGCCAAGATGGGCCCGGCCAAGGTTGCTGATACCGCCGCTCCCGCAGTCACGCCTCTGGCCGCTCCGGAAGCTGTCGTCCCCGCCACCAAGGTCGCCTCGCTCCAGCCTGAACCCAAGCTGGCTGCTGCCCCCGCGCCGCTCGCTGCGCCGGCCAAGCCCGCACCCGCAGAAGTTGCCGAAGCCAAGCCGCTTGAGCAGCCCAAGGTTGAGCCGGTTCTGTCCGGCGCCGACAAGTTCCGCTGGCCGATCTCGGGCCGCGTCATCACCGACTTTGCCAATTCCAAGGGCACGGGCATCAATATCGAGGCGCCGGAAGGTGCTGTGGTCCGCGCCGCCGAAAACGGTCAGGTGATCTATGCTGGCTCGGGCGTCGAAGGCTACGGCAACCTGATCCTGATCCGCCACCCAAACGGTTACGTCTCGGCCTATGCCCACCTCAAGGATATGAATGTCGCCAAGGGCACCGTAGTCAACCGCGGTGACTCGATCGGTACCGCCGGCAAGACCGGATCAGTCGCCAAGGCGCAACTCCACTTCGAACTCCGCAAGGGCGCGACCCCGGTCGATCCGATCCCGCTGCTTGCCAGCTGAGCTTCCTGAGAGCCTACTGCAAACGCCCCGGAACACGAGCCGGGGCGTTTTTCTTTGCGTCTGCTAGACCGCGAATGTACGGATCGAGTGCCGGACGACGAGCGGCTGCGCCGGATCGAGATCGATCGAGGTCCTCACCCCGCGTGCATTGATCGGGTTGGGGCCGCTCGACACATCGGTGTGGAAATCGAATGCCGAGGCCAGCGGTTCGAGCCCTATTCCGCGGAACTGGTTGTTCCAGGGCTCGCCACCAATGCCGCCATCGGTGTGCCAGATCATCAGGCTGGGGAGCAACGCATGGTCCCAGTCGAGCTCGAACCCGGCGCCCTCATCGAGATAGGTGCCGATCACTGGCCCCGTGACGCCGCAAAGCTGCACGTTCTTGTCGGTGCGCGGCGACAGCGGCAGGTGCGACATATCCACCCGCGCGCCATCCTTGGGCACCGACGCAAGGCTCGAAAACTCCTGCGGATCGCCCGCAGCGGTCTGGCCGGGGTGGGTGAGCCCGAACTGGAACGGAAACTTCAGCTCCAGCCGGCCCGGCTGCTCGGGCATCCGGAAGTTGGGGTGGAGGCCAAGCGAGGCCGACCCCTTGTGCCGGGCAAAGATGCGCAGCGTGAAATCGAGGGCAGGGGCGCCGTCGCGCACCGAAATCGTGCGCTCGAGCCGCCGCACCAGCGAGTGCGGCTCATAGTCCAGCGCCAGCGTCACGCTCTTGTCGTCGCCGGAAATGATGGTCCACTCCTCATGCGCCGACGGGCCATGGATGGTGCCGTTGGCAGGCTGGGTGAGGAGGTCGCCCCACTGCGACAAGGTCGGTGCCTCCCGACCGCCAGTGCCGAACGGCAGCCCGACAAAATCCCCCGACAGCACCCTGAGGTGCCCGGTGATTGACGGATCGTCGACTTTGCCGACCCACGGCGCCCGCGCGAATGGCTTGAACGGCCCGTTCGGCAGCATGAAGGTGGCGTCGGTGACCGTCGCTGCAGTGGTGACCACAGTTGCCTCGCCGTCCGACCAGCGCAGTGTATGTGATTTCATCGTCATCTAGATCGCCTTCCCCTGTTCCCCCGCCAGTGCCCTGACGAACTGTATCGCGACGCGCCCCGACCGCGCGCCGCGCGTCATCGACCACTCCACCGCCCGGGCGCGCAAGTCCTCATCGTCGATCGCAATGCCATACTGGTCGCAATAGCCGCGGATCATCGCAAGGAACGTCGGTTGGTCGCAATTGTGGAAGCCTAGCCACAGCCCGAACCGGTCCGACAGCGATACCTTCTCGTCCACCGCTTCGCCCGGCGAAATCGCCGTCGCGCGCTCGTTCTCCACCATTTCGCGCGCCATCAGGTGGCGGCGGTTCGAGGTGGCGTAGAACAACACATTCTCCGGCCGCCCTTCGAGCCCGCCATCAAGGATGGTCTTCAGCGATTTGTAGCTCGTCTCGTCCTTGTCGAAGCTCAGGTCGTCGCAGAACACGATAAACCGCGCATCCTCATTGGCGATCATCCGCATCAGCTTGGGGAGGCTCTCAATGTCTTCGCGCGCGATCTCGATCAGGATCAGTCGCTTGAGGCTCGCGTCCCCCATCGCGTTGATATGCGCCTGCACCGCCTTGACCAGCGAGCTTTTGCCCATGCCACGCGCGCCCCACAGCAGCGCATTGTTGGCCGCATAGCCCCGCGCAAACTGCAACGTGTTGGCGAGCAGGATGCCGCGCACGTCGTCGATGCCCTTCAAAAGCTCGAACGGTACCCGCGACACCTTCCTCACCGGCGCCAGCACGCCGCCAGCGGCGTCCCAGTGGTAGGCGTCGGCAGTACCCAGCACTGGCAGTGCGGCTGCAGGGGCAGGGCGCAGGGCGTCCAGCGTGTCGGCAATGCGCGCCAGGGCTGCCACGATGGCAGCCGAATGTTCGTCGCTGATCAAAGGCTTATCCTCCACTCTTCGCCCACGTTTTGCGCCAGCCCGATTGGCTTTGCAATCCTGTGGCTGCGCCTCTATATTCCGCGCGATTTTTGCCGGGTGGGACTGCCCATCGCCGGACAAGAGCCCCATATGGGTAAACCAGCGGCCGATCCGACGTGCCGACAGCCATTTCGCAAGGAGCCTACATACAATGTTCGTCACTCCCGCCTTCGCCCAGGCCGCCGGCGCTGCCACCGGAACCGGTGGCATCAGCGATATCCTGATCCAGTTTGCCCCGATCCTGCTGCTCGTGGTGATCTTCTGGTTCCTGATTTTCCGCCCGCAGCAGAAGCGCATGAAGGCGCACCAGGCGATGCTGTCCTCGGTCAATCGTGGCGACACCGTCGTCACCACCGGCGGCCTCATCGGCAAGGTGACCAAGGCGGTTGACGGCGAAGACCTCGAAGTCGAAATCGCTCAGGGCACCCGCGTCAAGCTCGCCCGCTCCGGCATTGCCGATGTGCGGTCGAAGTCGACCCCGGTCAACGACAACAAGGCCTGACCGCAACACCTTGAGTTCTGGCCGGCCGCGAGGCCGGCCTCAGCTTTTCTGCCAGAGGCAAAGCCGCAAGGGCCGCGCCCACCACGGGACTACGATCCAGCATGCAATTCTCGCCCCTGCGCACCGCCATCATCACCATTGTCGCCTTGTTCGGCATCTTCATGTCGATCCCGAACTTCATGTCCAAGGACATGCTGGCCGCCTGGCCAAGCTGGCTCCCCAAGCAGACGATGGTCCTGGGTCTCGATCTCCAGGGCGGCTCGCACCTCTTGCTGCAGGTCAACCGTGATTCGATCATCGCCGAGCGCATCAAGGATTTGCGCCGCGACGTTCGCTCCACCCTCGCCAATGACAATGGCATCGGCAATATCATCACCGTGGGCGCCAACTCGATCACCGTCGAGCTGACCGATCCCACCCAGAAAGACGCCGCCATGGCGGCCGTCGAAAAGCTCCAGACCAATGTTTCCGCCGCAGCGCTAGGCGTCGGCGGCGTACCGGAACTGGCCTTCTCCGAAACCCCCGATGGCAAGATCGTCGTGGCTCTTACCGACGATGGCGTGAAAGAGCGCATGTCGTCGCTGGTGGCGCAGTCCATCGAAGTCATCCGCAACCGTATCGATCAGGTCGGCACCACCGAGCCGACCATCCAGCGTCAGGGCACCGACCGCATCCTCGTCCAGGTACCGGGCTTTGAGGATTCGACACGGCTGAAGGACCTGATCTCGCAGACCGCCCGCCTGACTTTCCATCTCGTCCACCCCACCATGTCGGCGGCTACCGCCGAAGCGCAGGGCATACCCTCGGGCTACTACATTCTCCCCAGCTCCGATGGCGGCAAGGAACTGCTGAACGAGAATATCGAGCTCGGTGGCGAATCGCTGACCAACGCCCAGCCGGGCTTTGACTCACAGACCTCGCGTGCGGTCGTGTCGTTCTCGTTTGATACGCGCGGCGCCCTGACCTTTGGCGAAATCACCTCCAAGAACGTCGGCAAGCGTTTTGCGATCGTCCTCGACGACAAGGTGATCACCGCGCCGGTCATCAATGGTCCGATCACCGGCGGTAGCGGTCAGATTTCCGGCAATTTCACCACCGCCAGCGCCAACGACCTCGCCGTCCTGCTCCGCGCCGGTGCGCTGCCCGCCTCGCTCGACGTCGTCGAGTCGCGTCAGGTTGACGCCAGCCTCGGTGCAGACTCGATCAAGTCCGGCGTCACCGCCGGTATCATCGCCGGCGTGCTCGTCGTCACCTTCATGGTGGTCGCCTACGGCCTCTTCGGCCTCTTCGCCAACATCTCGCTGGTCCTCAACGTCATCCTGATCATCGGCGCGCTGTCGACCCTGGGTGCGACGCTGACGCTGCCGGGCATCGCCGGTATCGTTCTGACCATCGGTATGGCCGTGGACGCCAACGTGCTGATCTATGAACGCATCCGAGAGGAGCAGAACTCCGGCAAGTCGGTCCTCGCCTCGATCAATGCGGGCTTCCAGCGCGCCTGGGGCACCATTGTCGACTCCCACCTGACCCAGCTGATCGCCGCCGTGGTGCTCTACTTCCTCGGCTCCGGCCCCGTGCAGGGCTTCGCCGTGACCCTCGCGCTCGGCATTCTGACCTCGCTGTTTACGGCCTACACCGTGACGCTGTTCTTCGTCGGCATCTGGTTCCGCGCCCGTCGTCCCAAGACGCTGCGCATCCAGCACTTCCGGTTCATCCCGGATGGCACCAAGATCAACTTCATGAAGATCTCGAAGACCGTCATCATCCTGTCGATCGTGCTGACCTTCATCTCGATCGGCTCGGCGGTGTTCAAGGGCTTCAACTTCGGCATCGACTTCAAGGGCGGCTCCGCTATCGAAGTGCAGCACACCGCGGACGGTCCAGCCGACCCGGCGCTGCTGCGCGAACTGCTCGACAAGCTCAACCTCGGCGAAATCCAGGTGCAGGGCTTCGGCACGCCGCAGGACGTGCTGGTTCGCGTGGAAATGCAACCCGGTGGGGACGCCGCTCAGGGTGTCGCGGTGGAAAAGGTTCGTACCGCCCTGGCGGGTGAGAACTACACCATCCGACGTACCGAAACGGTGGGCCCGTCGGTCTCCGGTGAATTGACCCTCCACGGTACTATCGCCGTGCTGGTCGCTCTCGGCGCTATCCTTTGCTACGTCTGGTTCCGGTTCGAGTGGCAGTTCGCGCTCGCAGCAATCACCACCACCACCCACGACGTGATCATGACGATTGGCCTGTTCTCGATTACCGGGATTGAGTTCAACCTCTCGTCCATTGCGGCCGTGCTGACTCTGGTGGGCCTGTCACTCAATGAGACGGTGGTTATTTCCGACCGAATTCGAGAGAATTTGCGCAAGTACAAGAAGATGCCGCTGCCCGAGTTGATCAACCTCTCGATCAACCAGACGATTGTGCGTACCTCGCTTACAGCCTTCACCATCTTCCTCGCGCTGTTCCCGCTGGTGTTCTTCGGTGGTGAGGCCATCCGTGGCTTCGTGATCGCCATGACCTTCGGCGTGTTCGTGGGCACTTACTCGTCCATCATCGTGGGTGGCCCGATCCTGATCTTCTTCGGGCTCAAGTCGCGCGCCGATGTGCCGGCCGACAAGGTGGTCGTCAAGCGCGCCGACGGCGCTGCGGTCTAGCGCATGGCGGAGCCGGGGCAGGGGTTCTATCCCTATCAGGCCCTGATCGATGCCTATGGCAATGGCGGCTTCCGCTTCGCGGGCATGTCGCACAAGGGCTCCGTCCTCTGCCTCCCAAGCGGCATGCACGCCTGGGAGGCGACGACCCCTGTCGAGATCACGATGGACAACCTCGCGCCGATCTTCGCCGTGGCTGATCAGCTTGATGTGCTGATGGTGGGCCTCGGCAACGATGTGACCGGGTTTGATCCGGCCATCCGCGCCGCGCTGCGCGAGCGGGGCATCATCGTTGAGGCCATCGGAACCGGCGGCGCGGTTCGTACCTACAACATCCTGATGGGCGAAAGCCGCGCGGTGGGCGCCGCCCTGATCGCGGTCGAGCGCGCCCGATGACCGAGACACCGGACTATGTGCCGAGCTTTCTGCGCGAAGCCGACCGGGACCGTTACTTCGCCGCGCTGCTGATCAGGGATGACGCGCGCGCTGCCGTTCAGGCGCTTTACGCCTTCAGCGCCGACGTTGCGGCCATCCGCGACCGCGCCCGGGAGCCCGCCGCCGGTGAAATCCGCCTGCAATGGTGGGTAGATGGCCTGAAGGGCGAGGGCTACGGCAATGTACGCCAGAACCCGCTGGCAGCGGCATTGCTCGACACCATGGCGCGCTACAACCTGCCTGCCGTGCCGCTTCTGCGCCTGCTCGCGGCGCGCCGCTTCGATCTCTACCAAGACCCGATGCCGGACACGGCAAGTTTCGAGGGCTATGCCGGCGAAACCGTCTCCGTGCTCTACCAGCTCGCAGCGATGATCCTCAACGGCGGCGAAGAGATTGAGACCGGCGACGCAGCCGGTCACCTCGGTGTCGCCCATGCCCTGATCGGCCACCTCCGTGCGTTTGGCTACAATGCCAGTCAGGGCAGGCTCTTTCTCCCCTGGAACATCTTTGCTGCCAATGGCGTGGCCGAAGGAGAACTCTTCACCGGAGCCGAGAGCGAAGCGCTGTTTGCGGCCCTCGGTCAGATCGCCGACTTGGCCAACGACCACCTCGGCAAGGCCCGCGCCGCCATCCGCGCCCTGCCTAAGCCACTGAGGCCTGCATTCGCACCCATCGCAGTGCTGGACCTGCAACTCGCCCAGGCGCAGCGCAACCGCCACCCCTTCGCCTCAGCCACCGACCTCGCCGACTGGCGAAAGATCGCGGCGATGGGCTGGTGGATGTTCCGTCAGGACTAGGCTACCTTGTCGTACAGTCCTAAGGTGAACCCTGATATACCGCTACTATATGGCGACGAGGGCTCTTGGATTGTCCTCAAGCGCAAGCTGTTCGGGAAGTTGGGCGACATACTCGTCAAACATTTTGCGGATATACGCAACGTATTCAGCTGAATGAGCGAACGCGTGGGCGTATCCCTTGATTAGCAGGGTGTCGAGCAACTCGGTCGCCATTGGCCGTGTCATGATGACTTTTCCGTTCTCTTCCACAAGCCGGCCACCAATCGACCTCGGAGCGTAGAGCAGCCACTCTGGCACCTCATGCTCCCGAGCGCTGGCCAGTTGCTCAATGTGGAGTATTGGCTGCCGGTATCTGATTGGAAGGCGAAAAACCCTGACTACGGGCCGATTGTGCCGTCGACTGAGTTCTTCTGCAGCGTTGCTAAACAATAGCATTTTGGCTTTCGCCGTCATGATGTCTGTGGGTGCGGACTCCACTTCCGTGACCACGTGCTCCCACGGAACGCCGGTCGCATCTGCGGCCTTCACCAGGGCCTCTATCAACATGAGCGATCCCCGTTGCTGTAGCGTGTACTGTGGGACGGCAGTGTGATCAACTAGGAGATACCATAGGAATATTACTTGCGAGTGCTGGAAATACTCAGCCGTAAGATAACCAACGACGATCCCTCGATATTTGAGAGCCAGGGCAATGAAAAAAGGTCGGCTGTCCTCCTTATCAGCGGGACCTTGTCTAGAGCCGCTGACATAGCGTCGTATCTCTCCCATCTCATCGGCTACATCGGAAGAGAAGAAGCGAGATTGAAGTAGGTCGATCCCGACGAGATCTGGGTCTGCTCGCGACAAAATTTGTCTGACGTGAAATCGATTGCCGGGTCGCGCCAAAATATCCATAAGTCCTGGAATTATTGCAACTATTCCCCAGATAGTAGTGACCACGCCAAGCGTCGTCGCTATCACGCCCCAATGCGAAATAATGAAGTCCACATCAACCTCCCCCTAGGCCATGTGGTGTCAGGTTATACTGCAAGAAGATGTCTGGATATGACGTAGTCGTCCCTACGCCCAGCTCCCGATGTCCTCAAGCGCCCGGCTGGTGATTGCTTCTTTCTTCGCCATCGTCTTGTCGGTCGATTTCCAGCGTCCTACCAAGCCGTCAGGCTTCGTGATCGATACCGCTGGAAACAGCCCAAAATTGACGTTCATCGGCTGGAAGCTCCGCGCGCCCGAATAGGCCTCGGCCTCGAGGTGCCCGCCGGTGATGTGGTTGATCAACGCGCCCATCGCGGTTGTCGACGGCGGCGCGCCGATGCGTTCGCCGCGCGACTCGGCGGCTGCCATCCGGCCCGCCATCAGCCCGACCGCAGCGCTTTCCACATAGCCCTCGACGCCCGTGACCTGCCCTGCAAAGCGCAGCCGCGGCGCGGCCTTGAGCTTCAGCTCGGGTGTCAGCACCTTGGGCGAGTTGAGGAACGTGTTGCGGTGCAGCCCGCCCAGCCGAGCGAACTGCGCGTTCTGCAGCCCTGGGATCATCCGGAAGATGTCCGCTTGGATGCCGTAGCGCATTTTGGTCTGGAACCCGACCATGTTCCAGAGCGTCCCGAGGGCGTTGTCCTGCCTCAACTGCACGATGGCGTAGGGCTTGACCAGCGGGTCGCGCGGGTTGGTGAGGCCCACCGGCTTCATCGGCCCATGCCGCAGCGTCTCGCGTCCGCGCTCCGCCATCACCTCAATGGGCAGGCAGCCGTCGAAATACGGCACCTTCTCCCACTCCTTGAAGGCGTGCAGGGGCGCTGTGATCAGCGCATCGACAAAGGCATAGTATTCCGCTTGGGTCATCGGGCAATTGAGATAGTCCGCGCCGTTTCCGGATGGCCCGACCTTGTCATAGCGCGACTGCGCCCAGACGATGTCGCGGTCGATGCTTTCGGCGTGAACGATGGGCGCAATGGCGTCGAAAAACGCCAGCGAATCCTCGCCCGTCAGCGCCTGGATCGCCGTTGCAAGCGCGGGGGAGGTCAGCGGCCCGGTCGCCACCACCACGTTCTCCCACTCCTCGGGCGGCAGCCCGGCGATCTCTTCGCGCTCGATCGTGATGTTTGGATGTGTGTGGATTGCCTGCGTTACTGAAGCAGAAAATCCGTCTCGATCCACCGCCAGCGCACCACCGGCCGGAAGCGCATGCTGGTCAGCCGCGCGCATGATCAGCGAACCGCAACGCCGCATCTCTTCGTGCAACAGTCCGACGGCGTTGTGCTGGTGATCATCGGAGCGAAAGCTGTTCGAGCACACCAGCTCGGCAAAGCCGTCCGTCTGGTGCGCGTCGGTGGTCTGCACCGGCCGCATTTCGTGCAGCACGACCTTCGCGCCGCTCTCGGCTGCCTGCCAGGCCGCCTCGGATCCGGCGAGCCCGCCGCCAATGATGTGTATGGGTTGAGAGTGTTGTTTTGCCATGGTGCGGGAGATAACAGGAGCACCACCAGCACGCAACTTGAGGAGCGCCGCATGTCGATCACACTCTGGGGCCGCCGCAGTTCAGGCAACGTGCAAAAGGTCGTCTGGGCGCTCGATGAGCTGGAACTCGCCTATGAGCACATCGAACTCGGCGGCAAGTTCAAAGGCAATGACCAGGCCGACTATCTGGCCATGAACCCCAATGGCCTGGTGCCGACGCTTCGCGATGGTGACCTTACCGTTTGGGAGAGTCACGCCATCGTGCGCTATCTCAGCGCCGAATACGGCAGCGGGCTACTGTTCCCCGTCACCCCGCGCGAGCGCGCCGTGGTCGACCAATGGACCGATTGGGTCGCGACGACGTTCCAGCTCGCCTGGCTGCCGGTGTTCTGGCTCAAGGTGCGCACGCCGCTGGCCCAGCAGGATCAGGCCGCAATCGACAAGGCCGTCGCCGCCAGCTTCAAGTGCTTCGCCATCATGGATGCACGGCTGGGCGTAGCGCCATTTCTCGGCGGCGATCAGCTGACCTATGCCGATATCGTCGCCGGAGTCGCCATGTATCGCTGGACGACCATGGGCATCGCCGGTCCCACGCTGCCTAACCTCACGGCCTGGCACGCCCGGCTCAATGAGCGCGCGGCGTTCCGCAAGGCGGTCAACGTGTCATACGAGGAGTTGGTGGGCCGGCTGGCGTTTTGAGCGCCCATCCTGGCAGTGGTGGACGACAACGGGGGCTGACCTGTAACCTTCCGCGATGCGCAGCGAATTGGCTCACATGCCACTCAAACTGGAACGTCGCTGATGTACACTCTGCTGCCCGCCCACAACATGACCGCAGAGCAGGTCGATGCGCTTGAAGATCGGCTCTATGTTCACAACTCGCAGGCAACCGGGCAGGACGACGCGCAGGGGATCGGCTTCGTCGTCGAATCTGGAACAGAAGGGCTGATCGGGGCGGCGGCCGGCTACTCGTGGGCCGGCTCCGCGGAGTTGCAGCAACTGTGGGTAAGTGAGGCTCACCGGGGCCAGGGGCTGGGCCGTCAACTGCTAGCGGCGTTCGTCGCCACCGCGGCCGGGCGTGGAGCGCGGCGGGTTTTCACCGCAAGCTACGACTTCCAGGCTCCGGAGTTTTATGAACGAGCGGGGTTCATTCGCGTCGCCGAGCTGGAAGGCTGGCCGGACGGGCATCGCAATATCATTCTGCGCCTCGACCTTTAGGCTGCCCGAAAAAGCTGAACGCCCGCTTCCTGGTGAAAGCGAGCGTTCAAGACTTCAGTATTCCGCAAGAACCAGAACGCGAACCGTTAGATGGTGCGCGCATGGTCGCGGGCGATACGCTGGATGTCGGTGCGGCTGATGCCCAGATCGTTCAGCTGACGGTTGTCGAGAGCAGCAAGCTCACGGACGGTCTGCTGGTAGGCGGCCCACTTCTTGATCGTCGTACGAATACCCATTGGGTGTCTCCTTCGTTTCTTACAACTAGGAAGATAGGCGTGGTCGGCGCCGATGAGCAGGGGCTGATGTCTCAGAACCGTTATGCGATGAACGCATGGCTTGTCCAGATACCGTTCATTCTCGCTTAATATTTCAGCGTGGCCCCGGAATGGTAAATGGCCGCCGGTGGGCGCCGGCGGCCATCTCGATTTCGATTTTACGCGCTTGCAACGGTCAGCGGTCGAACAGTCCGCGGGTCATCTTCTGGAAGTCCTGCCCCGAAAGCCCTAAGGCGTCTCGGGTTGTAGGCACGTCCATTTCCCGCAGTGTCTGCTTGATGTCGACCAGTCGCTTGAGGCGCCAGACGGCACGCACGAACATCTGCGTATTCCCTTTCCGGATCACTACCCGCTGAACATGGGGTGATTTGCGTAGAAGGGTAACCGTTGCCGTCGCAGTTAAGACATGCGGCAGACGCATGGCAGTTTCACACGGAAGTCACAATCCAGCCGCAGCGCCCTGGTCAGCCGATTGTGCGCTCCAGCAGTGACAACCAGTTGCCATGCGCAATGCGTGTCAGCAGCGCATCATCATATCCATGCTGGCGCATGGCCTCGAACAGCACCGGCAGCCCCGATGCATCGCCGATCGCTGCCGGAATCAGCGCCCCGTCGAAGTCGGAGCCAATCCCGACGCGCGTCTCGCCCACCGCCTCGATCATGGCGTCGAGATGCCGGATCATCACCTCGATCTCGGTATCCGCCCGCATCAGCCCATCGGGTCGCAGGAAGCCGGTCGCAAAGTTCAGCCCCACCATGCCGTCGCTGTCGCGGATCGCCTTGAGTTGCTCCGCCGTCAGGTTGCGTGGCGACGCCGTGAGCGCGTGCACATTGGAGTGGGTGGCCACCAGCGGCGCTGTCGAAAGTTCCGCGACATCCCAGAAGCCGCGCTCTGTAATGTGGGAGAGATCGATCATGATCCGCTTGGCGTTGCACGCCGCAACAAGGCGCTTGCCGGCCTCCGTCAGCCCCGGCCCAATATCGGGCGAATGCGGGAATCGGAATGGCACGCCATGCCCGAAGATGTTCGTGCGGCTCCACACCGGCCCGATCGAGCGCAGACCCGCGGCGTAGAGTACGTCGAGGAAATAGAGATCCTCATCCAGCGCCTCGGCGCCTTCGATATGCAGCACTGCCGCAATCGACCCCTTCGCCATCGCGGCCCGGATGTCAGCGACACTTCTGCACACGGTGAAAGCACCGTCGGAGGCAGCTTCGACGCGGAGGAGCATCGCAATCTGGTGCGCCGTCAGCCGCCGCGCCAAGTCCATAGGCAGTTCCGGCGGCAGCGGCGTGTTCGACATGTCGCGCGGCGCTGTAAAGTTCGTGGCCTCGTTCGGCGACGGGCAGAACACCGCAAACAACCCGCCCGCAAACCCGCCGGCTCGCGCCTTGGGCATATCAATATGCCCCGGCCCGCCACCCTTCAGGAAACCCGCCACCGGATCCGCCGATGCGTCATTGGCAAGCCGCAGCAGTACGTCGTTGTGGCCGTCGAAAACAGGAGGCAGGCTGGTCATACTCTTACTCCGCCGCCTGCGTCCGCTGCGGGCGTCGCTCCATGACTTCCTTGAGGAACTTGCCGGTATAGGACCGCTTGTTGGCAGCGATGTCCTCGGGCGTGCCGATGCCCACCACTTCGCCACCACCATCGCCGCCTTCAGGACCCATGTCGATGATCCAGTCCGCGGTCTTGATGACTTCGAGGTTGTGCTCGATCACCACTACAGAGTTCCCGGTGTCCACCAGCTCGTGCAGCACTTCCAGCAGCTTGGCGATGTCGTGGAAATGCAGCCCGGTCGTCGGCTCATCGAGCATATAAAGCGTCCGGCCCGTCGCACGCTTGCTCAGTTCCTTCGATAGCTTGACGCGCTGTGCCTCGCCGCCTGAAAGCGTCGTCGCCGGCTGGCCAACCTTGACGTAGCCGAGGCCCACCCGCTGCAGCGTCGCGAACTTCTCGCGGATCGACGGCACCGCGGCGAAGAACTCCACTGCCTCGTCGATCGTCATGTCGAGCACGTCGGCGATCGACTTGCCTTTGAACTGCACTTCCAGCGTCTCGCGGTTGTAGCGGTGCCCCTTGCAGACTTCGCAGGTCACGTAAACATCTGGCAGGAAGTGCATCTCGATCTTGATGACGCCATCACCCTCGCACTTCTCGCAGCGCCCGCCCTTGACGTTGAACGAAAACCGCCCCGGCCCGTAGCCGCGCGCCTTGGCCTCGGGCAGCCCGGCAAACCACTCGCGCATCGGTGTGAACGCGCCGGTATAGGTCGCAGGGTTCGAGCGCGGCGTGCGCCCGATCGGTGACTGGTCGATATCGATGACCTTGTCGAGGAATTCGAGCCCGGTGAGGTGATTGTGCGGGGCGGGGGTGACCCGCGCGCCGTTCAGCCGCCGCGCCACGGCCTGGTACATCGTGTCGATCATCAGCGTCGACTTGCCGCCGCCCGACACACCCGTGATCGCCACGAACAGCCCAAGAGGCACATCGACTGAGACGTTCTTGAGGTTGTTGCCAGTCGCCCCATCGATATGGAGCTTCCGCGTTTTAGAGGGCGTGCGCCGCTCAACCGGCATCGGGATCTGCATGACGCCGGAGAGATATTTCCCGGTTATGCTGTTGGGATTGTTGAGAATATCGGCGGGTGAGCCTTCAGCCACGATATGCCCACCATGGACACCCGCACCCGGCCCGATATCGACCACGTAGTCGGCCGTGAGGATGGCATCCTCATCGTGCTCGACCACGATCACCGTATTGCCGATATCGCGCAGCCGCCGCAGCGTTTCCAGCAGCCGCGCATTGTCGCGCTGATGCAGCCCGATCGAGGGCTCGTCGAGCACATACAGCACGCCCGTCAGCCCGGAGCCGATCTGGCTGGCGAGCCGGATGCGCTGGCTCTCCCCCCCGGACAGCGACCCAGAATTGCGCGCCAGCGTCAGGTAGTCGAGCCCCACATCGTTGAGGAACCCCAGCCGCTCGCGGATCTCCTTGAAGATACGCTCGCCGATCTGGTTCTGCTGCACGCTGAGCTTTGCCGGCAGGTCCTTGAACCATTCGGCAGCCGCGCGGATCGACTTCTCTGAAACCTGCCCGATATGCAGGCCGTCGATCTTGACTGCGAGGCTCTCGGGCTTCAACCGGAAGCCGCTACACGCTAGGCAAGGCGCCTGCGACATGTACCGCTCGATCTCCTCGCGCATGCCGGCGCTCTCGGTTTCCTTGTAGCGCCGCTCAAGGTTGCCGATCACCCCTTCGAAGGGCTTGGTGCTCTTGTAAGTGCGGAGACCGTCGTCATAGACGAAGTTGATCGCCGTCTTGCCGGTGCCATAGAGCACCGCATGCTGCACATCGAACGGCAGCTCTTCCCAGGCAGTCCCCAGCGACGCACCGAAATGCTTCACCACCGCCTGCAGCGTCTGCTGGTAGTAGGGCGCCGAGGTCTTGCTCCACGGCAGGATGGCGCCGTCACGCAGCGACAGCGACGCATCAGGGACGATCAGGTTCGGGTCGATCTTCTGCTCGGTCCCGAGGCCATCGCAGACCGGGCAGGCGCCATAGGGGTTGTTGAACGAGAACAGCCGCGGCTCGATTTCGGGAATGGTGAAGCCCGAAATCGGATCGGCGAACTTTTCCGAAAAGATGATGCGCTTTGGCGCCCCGTCCGCCTCCTGCTCATCGGCATATTCCGCAAACGCGATGCCATCGGCGAGCTTGAGCGCGGTCTCGAGGCTTTCCGCCAGGCGACCGGCAATGTCCGGACCGGTTACGATTCGATCTACAACGACTTCCACGTCATGCTTGATCTTCTTGTCGAGGTTCGGCGCATCCTCGATATCGTGGAATTCCCCGTCGATCTTGACGCGCTGAAAGCCCTTGCGCATCAGGTCGTTCAGCTCGCGCTTATACTCACCCTTCCGCCCCCGCGCGATCGGCGCCAGCAGGTAGAGCCGCACGCCTTCGGGCAGCGCCATGATGATGTCCACCATCTGCGACACCGTCTGCGCCTGGATCGGCAGGCCGGTGACCGGCGAATAGGGAATGCCGACGCGCGCAAACAGCAGGCGCAGATAGTCATAGATTTCGGTGACCGTTCCCACGGTCGAGCGCGGATTGCGGCTGGTGGTCTTCTGCTCGATGGAGATGGCCGGCGACAGCCCGTCGATCTGCTCGACATCGGGCTTCTGCATCATCTCGAGAAACTGCCGGGCGTAAGCCGAAAGGCTCTCGACATAGCGCCGCTGCCCTTCGGCATAGATCGTGTCGAACGCCAGCGATGACTTGCCCGAGCCCGAAAGCCCGGTCATCACGATCAGGCTGTCGCGGGGTAACCTCAGGTCGATGTTCTTGAGGTTGTGCTCCTTGGCGCCACGGATGACGAGGTCGCGGTTCGGGTTCGGTCGGTTGGCCATCAAAAAACTTCCACCTGCAGGGCGCGCGACCATACAGCCGCAATGTGCCAGATCGTGTCAGGGTTCAAAAAAAGTGGGGTGCCGGGCCGCTCATCTGGGTATTCGTCACCGGACTTACAATCTAACCACGACCGATACGCATTTGTCATCGCGACGGATTGGACCGCAGTGACGTTTACAACAGAACATAAGCAGAACAAACGAGATTCGGTCAAGGGCGCTGGCTGTCCGGCCCAAGGAGCTTTCGATTGCCGCCGTCCTAGCCAGGCAATAGGATCATCCTCGGGGGGCAGTATCATGGTATTTCAGGCGTCACGCCGCCGCTTGCTGGCGGGACTGGCATTTTTCGGCGCAACCGGGCTCCTCCCTTCGGCAACTCGTGCCGAGGAGACGACCACCGACGTGGTGCCCTGCAGCACCGGTTCCAACTCCGGCACGTTCAGCAATCCCGCCAATAATTACACCGTCACCGCGACCGGCGCTCAGTTTGCTTTTGTCGCGCAGATCAAAGCGAGCGGCGAAAATATCGTGTTGTTTGCGGACGACGCGCATGGCGGCCTGCAGACTCAGGGGCTCGCATTGGCGAAAGGCAGCCTGGTTCGCGATGTCACCACCAATGCCTTGACGGCATCCAGCATAGCCTTCGAAACGCCGCTGACCGCCTACGGCAAGGACGGGCAGTACTATGGCATCGTGCAACTCTCGCACGATCAAGGCGTCCCCATCGGGCTGGCGATGTATCTCGACGGTACGGAGTTTGGTGAGTGGGAGCTGAAAAAGGGCGAGTTCGATCCGACCAGCCGTGACGTCAGCTTCACTGGCGACGCCGCCCAGAAGATCTACGAGAACCTGATGCGTGACGGTGCTTTTCGTGCCGATCTCGTCGCCGGAGGGACCGTCTACAGCCAGTTGACGGTCGAGACGGGCGCCTTTGCCGAGTTCGTCAATTCAACCCTGCTCCCCTCGATGCAGAGCATGGCTGAGGCCGACCTCGCATCGCCATGCCACTATGACCCCAACGCCATAAACTACGACGGCGGGTGCTTCCTCACCACCGCCTGCTGTGCGGTTGTCGGCCTCAATGACGATTGCTTCGAACTGCGCAGCCTGCGGCAATTTCGCGATGGCTGGATGAGCCAGTTCGCCGAAGGGCGTGCCCAGATTGCCCGCTACTATGACGAGGCGCCCGCCGTTGCTGAAGCCCTCGCCGCAACGCACGAGGGCAGGGCGCGCCTGCTGCAGCTCTACTGGAAGGTGATAGTGCCTGCCGTGCTTCTATCGAGGCTAGGCGCCAACCGCGCGGCCTATGTCCTCTATCGGCGCATGATGGTGGACCTCCTTGGTGTGCCAAACGCGCGGGTGGCAGCAGGATCGAAGTAAGTGCCGCGCGTCACGGGTCTGTGAGCAGGTCCACTTCGGCCGGCCGCCAGCCTGTGTTCTTCGCCGACTCAAATCCGCGCCTAAGCTGCCGGGTTGCGTAAAAAGCATATCCGGTGCCAGATTGCCCAGACGGCGCCCGCTTCCCAGGGAGTGCAGATGTCTGAGACCTTGCCAGAAGCGACCGCAACGCCCGCCGTTGAAGGGCGCCAGCAGAGTTGGACCAAGGGATGGATCGATCTCTGGATCGAGTCGCCACCGTTTCGCCTGCTGCTGATTGCCGTTGAACTCAGCTCGTTCATCGTTGGCGCCGTGAGTGTCTATTACGCAGCGCAAGCGCTGGACGTCGCTAACGAGACGCGCCGGGACCAGCAGGTCTCGGAGGCGCGTCAAATGCTGCTCAATCCGCCACCGGGCCTCTTCGACATCGGCGAGGCCGCGCGGACCATTCTGTCGAGTGGGCGCAATCTTACCGGCCTGCAGCTCAATTGCGGCACAGGTCTGGTGGCCAGGACAGCACCGGGGCCGCGGTGCCAGCCGACGATGTATATTGGCGAAATCGAGCTTTTGGAGTCGCCTTCCAAGGCCGTCTCGGTCGCCGATCTCCCGCCTCGGCAAACCATGCGCTATGTCATCGAGCGCTCTCAATTCGATGGGGTCAACTTCTACGACAGCACGTTTGACGGAGTAGGGCTGTTCGACGCGCGCTTCTACTCCAGCAACTTCTCACGGGTGGCGTTCAATCACTGCCGCATTGAGTCGTCCGTCTTCAACGACGCCTACATCGAGGATACGTCATTCGAAAACTGTGAGATCTCATCATCGAGCTTCGCTGGCGCCGACCTGAGGCGCACCAGTTTTGAGGGCACCTCTATGTTCGAGGTGAATATCAGCGGAGCAACGCTGTGTAGTGAACTGAATTGCGTATCCGGCCTCACGACTGAAAATCTTGCAGGCATGTACTATTTTGACGATGACCCACCGATCCTGACTGGCCTGCTGGTGCCTGCTGACCCCAAAGTGTGCCCGGCGGCCAGTCGCGCGAACATGGTACCGGGCGGCGTCGCCAATTGCGGCGCCCCAGTGCGGAGCGTTCCGAATATTCCGGCTCCCGGGCAGGATTTCCCCTCTAGTGAGACGGGCGGGACGTGAAATAGTGCCCTTCGCCAAGATCGGCCAACAGGTCTGACTCGACCGGCTGCCACCCAAGCGAAGCACGCGTTGCTGCGCTTGAGGAGGGCAGGTCCATCCCGGCGAAACCTGCGAGGAAGCCGAAATGCGCAGCGGCCTCATCCGGCGTGAGGCTCACCACGGGAACGCCGAGCTGCCGCCCGATCACCCCCGCGATATCCTTGAACGCCACACCCTCGTCAGCGACCCCGTGATACCAGGCCTCGGGCTCCGCCTTCTCCAGTGCCAGCCGAAACAGCCGCGCGGCGTCCAGCCGATGCACCGACGGCCAGCGGTTCTGCCCGTCCCCAAGATAAGCGGAAATGCCCTTTTCGCGGGCCGACCTGATGATCATTGGAATGAACCCATGGTCACCCTCGCCATGCACCGAGGGCGGCAGCCGCATAACCGAGACGTTGACCCCGGTGCCTGCGACAGCCGCAGCGGCACCTTCCGACGTAAGACGCGGATGCGCGGCATAGTCGGGGACTCGGACTCCATCGGCGGAGAAGCCCGTCCCTGCCGTGACAATCAGCGGACGCCCTGATCCAGCCAGCGGCGCCCCAAGCGCCTTGATGATCTCAAGGTCGGCGGCGCAGTTAGCGAGATAGGTCGAGAAATTGTGGTTGAAGGCCGTGTGGATCACGCCATCGACGCCAGTCGCGCCTACCCTCAGACTTTCGAGATCATCTATATTGCCGCGATGGACCTCTGCGCCAGCAGCGAACAGTGCCTCGGCACCTGCCTCCGACCGCGTCAGGCCCAGCACCTGATGCCCAGTCGACAACAACTCCTTGACGACGGCCGAGCCGACAAACCCGGTCGCGCCGGTCACGAAAACACGCATGGGACACTTCTCCATTTAAGTTGTCCCCTTGTGATGCCTCCTCTTATCCGGGTAAAGTAGTGACATTATCCAGGTATAAGAACCAACAGGCCTCCATGTCTGCCATCAGCGAAAACCTTCTCGGCACCTTTCTCAAGGACCGCAGGACCAGGCTTGACCCCACGGCGTTCGGGCTGCCGATGACGCGGCGGCGCACGCCCGGTCTGCGTCGCGAGGAGGTGGCGCAGCGCGCCAATGTCAGCCCCACCTGGTACACCTGGCTGGAGCAGGGACGCGGCGGCGCGGCCTCGGCCGACGTTCTCGACCGCATCTCCCGCGCTCTGCTGCTGACTGAAGTAGAGCGCGAGCACCTGTTCCTCCTCGGCCTCGGCCGCCCGCCACAGGTGCTCTACCGCACGCCCGACCCCGTGACCCCGCGCCTGCAACGCGTTCTGGATGCATTCGTCGCCACGCCGGCGACCATCCGCACCTCGACCTGGGACATAATCGCCTGGAACCAGGCCGCAAGGGCGGTGCTGATCGACTACAGCCAGGTTGAACCGGAGCGGCGCAACGTCCTGCGCATGATGTTCTGCGATCCGCGCATGCGTGAGGCGCAAGCGGATTGGCTGGCTTCAGCCCGCTACGTCGTTGCTGCCTTTCGGGCCGACGTCGCCCGAGCCGGCGCTGCCGACAAGGTGCAGGCGCTGGTTGATGAACTCCACCGCATCAGCCCCGAATTTGCAGCGATCTGGGCCGAAAACGAGGTGCGCAGCACATATGGCGAGATCATCAAGACGCTGCGTCACCCGCGCGCGGGCTTGCTCAACCTCGAATACTCGTCCTTTGCCGTCGATGGCCGGCCTGATCTCGAGATGGTGGTCTACACCCCCGCCACTCCTGTGGACGCGGCACGTGTTGCGGCCCTGATGGGCGGCTCGCAGCCAAGCGCGTGAAATCACGCGGTCGAGCTATTGACTCTGTAGCAGCAAAAGAGAACATATAAGGAACAAACAGCGGTTCCTGTGGGTGCTAACGCTTTGTTGGGGCGCTGCTCCGGTGAACCCGATAACATACGCCCTTCAGTGCGGTAGGACGTGCGCCAAAGCTGGCGCGCTCCGGGAAAGAAAGGAAATGCCATGGCTGGTAGTGTGAACAAGGTCATTCTGGTGGGCAATCTCGGCAACGAGCCCGAGGTGCGGAACCTGCCCAATGGCGGCAAGGTGGTGAACCTGTCGGTCGCGACCTCCGAGCAGTGGCGTGACAAGAACTCCGGCGAGCGCAAGGAACGCACCGAGTGGCACCGCGTGGTGATCTTCTCGGAAGGCCTGGTCCGCGTCGCCGAGCAATATTTGCACAAGGGCTCCAAGGTCTACATCGAAGGCCAGCTGCAGACCCGCAAATGGCAGGATCAATCCGGCGCCGACAAGTACTCGACCGAAATCGTGCTGCAGGGCTTCAATTCGACCCTCACCATGCTCGATGGCCGTGGTGATGGCGAAGGCCAGTCGACCGGCTTCTCTGCGCCGCGCGAGTCGACCGGCGGCAGCCGCCCCGAAGGCCGCCGTCCAGCCCCATCCGCCCCCGCCTTCCAGTCCGGCAGCATGGATGACGACATCCCGTTCTGAGAGTTCGTCTCAGCGAATTGTCAAACAAAAAGGGCGGCCCTTGGGACCGCCCTTATATTTTCCGCTTATAGGCGCACTTACTTCGTGAACGGTACCGAGGCCTTCAGCGTGCTGCCGTTGGCGTTGAACAGAACGTCGAAATCGACATTGATCTTTGCCGGCTTCAGCGTGATCGCCGCGCTGATCGTCAGATCGTTGCCTTCCTCGTCCTTGTCGCGTTCCTTGAGGTTGAACACCAGCCCATCGCCCTGGCGCTTGCCGACGGCGAGTCCGTTGAACGTCACGTTCGAGGTCATCGCCGCTTCGAAGCGGTTGGCGCTGTCGTTGTAGGCGAGCGTGCCATTGACCGACAGAGTGGTGCCCGCCAGCGTGCAGCGGCCCGAATAGTTGACCTTGTCGTCATTGCCCGGCGACAGCGTCATGCGGCAGACCACGGCTTCCTTTTCGGCGCCGATCATTTCGCCGCGGCCCTTCCAGGTACCGATATAGGACTTCAGCAACTCCACATCCGCTTTGGCAGCGAAGACGGGGCTTGCCGCCAACGGGGTAAGAGCCACGAGACCAGCGAGCGCGACAGCACGCGGCAGGGGTCCGAACAATTTCATTTCCTAACGCCTCCAAGCGGATGAAAGTATCGCCCCCCGGCGACAAGCAGAGCCGGCAGAATGAACACATCGCCGATCAATGCAAGGGCGAGCGTTATCACAAACAAGGTCCCGAACAAGGCGACCTGCGGCAGTTCCGAAAACATCACGATCGCCGTGCCGGAGCAAAGGATCAGCGTTGCAGCAACGATGGCACCGCCGATCCGTTCCATCGTGTGATGAACCGCATCCATGTGGCTGTAGCCCTCTTCGCGCCGCGCATGCAGATAGTGCGACAGGAAGTGCGTGGTGTCGTCCACCGCAATACCGAACGCGATCGTCAGCGACAGCACAGTCGTCAACTGCAGTCCCGAGCCTGAGAAATAGAGATAGGCCTCGGTGCCAAGGATCGGGAAGAGGTTTGGAATGGCGGTGGCAGTTGCCACCCTGAGCGAGCGGAACGCAAAGCCGATCAGGAACAGGTTGACGATCACCGAGATGGTGAGATCGAGTTGCAGGCCGCGCACGATATTGTCGGTCGCGTACGTGGTCATCACCCGGAACCCTCCCACCTCAGCGCCCTCGATACCGGCCGCCTTGATGTCGTTCTGAATGCCTTCCTTGAGCTTGATCAGTTCCTCGGAACTGATGATTGTCGGCATGAAGCCGGTCACCAGCGCCTTGTCGCCAGCGTCCGTCACGAAGCGCCGCTTCAGGTCGCCCACCGCGTTGAAAATCTGCTCGCGGGTGAACCCGGATTCGGCGTAGTGCGTGAATGCTGCCGCCGAGATCACCTTGTTCTTGCCGAGATACTTCTCGGCAATCTCATGCACGACCTTGACCTTTTCGAAGTCCTTGTCGCCCACATTGGCGATGCCTTCGTCGAGCGGCACGCTGATATAGAGCGGCGCCACACCGCCCACGCCCTGGTCGATGTTTTCGGCCGCCGTCAAAGCGGTCGAATCCTTGGCCATGAAGTCTTCGAAAGAGAAGTGCGGCTGGATCAGGAAGTAGGGGATCAGCAGTAGCCCGGTGCCGACGATCGCCAGCGCCGCCACGGCACGCCCGAACTTCCGCGCCACAAACCAGGCCACCGGGATCGGTGCGCTGATCGCAAAGCTCGGCTTGGGCGCCTTGAACCCCATCCGCACCGCCAGCTTCAGCAGCAGCGGCAGGAAGGTCATCAGGCAGACGAAATTGGTCAGCGACGCGATCGTGCCGGCCATCGAGAATTCCTGGATGCCCTGGCCTGCGGTCAGCGACAGAGAGGCGAATGACACCAGCGTCGTCAGCATGGTCAGCGAGCTCGCCGGACCCACCACCCGCACGGTCTCGTCCACAGCCTTGTATGGATCCATGCCATCGCGCCAGTAGGCGAGCCAGTTGAAGATGAAGAACAGGCTTTCGGCGAAGGCGATCACCAAGACGATCGTCGTCACGATGATGGTGAGGAACGAGAATGAGCCGAAGGCGAAAATCACGACGCCCATCACCCACATCACGGCAACAAACGGCGTCGCCGCCACCAGCAGCGCGCCGACCAGCGAGCGCAGCGACAGCAGCGCAATCAGCGCGCCCAGCACGAAGCCGTAAACCGTGAACTTTACCTGGTCGCCCACAGCGGCCGTCAGCATTTCCGAGGTCCAGATCGGCGGGCCGGTGAGCTGGATGTCGACGCCATCCATCTGGTAGGCCGAAACCAGTTCGCGAAGATCCTTGATCATCGCCTTGGTGCCGTTGCCCTTTGTAGCTTCCGGCTTGGGGAACACGATCACCACCACACCGGAGAGGTCCGGGTTGATGAGGTTGCGCATCATCGGGTCGTTCTGCTGCAGGTCGGTCAGCGCCTGCCGGATCTCCTCCGGGCTCGTCATCCCCTCGGGCACAGCAGGCAGGGTGGTCCCATCCGCCGCCGGTTTTCTCAGCGTGAACGCCGACATTGTTCCCGAAATATAGTCCGAGTTGGCAAGGTCGAGCGCCATGGTGCGGATGTTCTCCAGCACCTCCGGGTCGGTCAGCCGGTCGGTCTTGACCAGGATATAGATGTCGTTCTCAAACGTACCGAACGTCTGCGACAGATGATCGTAGGCGTCATATTCCGGGCCTGAATGTGCGTAGACGCGCAGCAAGTCGCCATCAACGCTGATGCGCGGCAGTTGGACCGCGCAGAATATCGAGACCAGCAGCACAAACAGTGCCACCGCGCGTGGGCGTTTCAGGGTGAGATGGCCGAGCTGCTCAAGGCCGAAACCGATGGTGCGATCATGCCCGAAGGCCCAATTCCATAGGCGGGATCCCAACGAATCCTTGGACAATAGAATCAACTCCCTAAACTGTCGCCGCCCCGAATTTGGCGCGGATTACTAAGGCCTCAATCCGCCCGCGTCCAGCCGCTCACCCCCGATTGCTTGCCCCGCGAGACCCGATTTCCACCCGCCGTTGCCGCAAACCCACTCCATTTGGTGCAAGGGCCTCGAATTCGGCATCATTGCAGCCGATATACGTTTGCAGTGGAAGACCATGTGTTAAAGCACCCATCCCCGATGCGGCCATTGGTTTTGCCGCGAGGAATCGCATAGACCCTCACAATCTTCGACAACCTGAATACGGCCAGTGACAGACAAGACCGAAGACCCGACCGGCTCAATGCCGCCGTCCGACATCGCCCCGATCTCCATCTCCGACGAGATGCGCAAGTCGTATCTCGATTACGCCATGAGCGTGATCGTCAGCCGCGCGCTCCCCGATGTGCGCGACGGGCTGAAGCCGGTGCATCGGCGCATTCTCTATTCCATGCACGATCAGGGCCACGTCTGGAACAAGAGCTACGTGAAGTCGGCGCGCGTCGTCGGCGACGTGATCGGTAAGTATCACCCGCACGGCAATGACGCGGTGTACTTCTCGCTCGTCCGCATGGCGCAGGATTTCTCGCTGCGCGTCATGCTTATCGACGGCCAGGGCAATTTCGGCTCGGTTGATGGCGATATGCCGGCCGCCATGCGCTACACCGAAGTCCGCATGGCCAAGGTTGCGGATTCTCTGCTCGATGACATCGACAAGGACACCGTCAACTTCAAGGACAACTACGACGGTTCCGAGCGCGAGCCGGTGGTTCTTCCGGCGCGCTTCCCCAATCTCCTGGTCAACGGCGGCAGCGGCATCGCCGTCGGCATGGCAACAAACGTTCCCACCCACAACCTGGGCGAGGTGATCGACGCCGTTCTCGCCATGATGGAGAACGAGTTCGTCACCGTCGAAGAGCTGATGCAGGTGCTGCCCGGTCCGGATTTCCCGACTGCGGGCATCATCCTCGGCCGTTCCGGCATCCGCCAGGCCTACGAGACGGGCAGGGGCTCCATCCTCATTCGCGGCAAGGTCGCGTCCGAGGAGATCCGCAAGGACAAGGAAGCCCTGATCATCACCGAGATTCCGTATCAGGTGAACAAGGCAACGATGATCGAAAAGATCGCCGAGTTGGTGCGCGAAAAGCGCATCGAAGGCATCTCCGACATCCGCGACGAATCCGACCGTAACGGCATGCGCGTCGTCATCGAGCTGAAGCGCGACGCGGTTCCTGACGTCGTCCTCAACCAGATCTTCCGCTTCACCCCGCTCCAGTCATCCTTCGGCTGCAACTTCGTTGCGCTGAACGGCGGCAAGCCCGAGCTGATGAACCTCCGCGGCATGCTGACGGCCTTCATCAACTTCCGCGAGGAAGTGGTGACCCGCCGCACGCGGTTCCTCCTCAACAAGGCGCGCGATCGCGCCCACATCCTCGTCGGTCTCGCAGTTGCGGTGGCCAATGTCGATGAAGTCATCGCGCTGATCCGCTCCTCGCCCAATCCCAATGCCGCGCGCGAAAGCCTGATGCTGCGGGACTGGCCGGCCCGCGAAGTGGCGCCACTCATCGCGCTGATCGACGATCCGCGTCACAAGATCGGCGAAGATGGCACCTTCCGGCTTTCCGACGAGCAGGCCCGCGCCATCCTCGCCCTCACCCTCAGCCGCCTGACCGCGCTGGGCCGTGACGAAATCGGCAACGAACTGAACGGGCTTGGCGCCGACATCGAGGATTGTCTCGCGATCCTCCGCTCCCGCGAACGCGTCCGTACTATCATCCGCGACGAGCTGGTCGAAATCCGCGACCAGTTCTCGACCCCGCGCAAGACCACCATCGACGATAGCGCTGGCGACTTCGAGGACGAAGATCTCATCGCCCGCGAGGATATGGTCGTCACCGTTACCCACGGCGGCTATATCAAGCGCGTGCCGCTCTCGACCTACCGGTCGCAGCGCCGTGGCGGCAAGGGCCGCTCCGGCATGGCGACCCGCGACGAGGATTTCGTCTCGCGCCTCTTCGTCGCCAACACCCATACGCCCGTACTGTTCTTCTCGTCCGCCGGGCAGGTCTACAAGCTCAAGGTCTGGCGCCTGCCCATGGGCGAGCCCCAGGCGCGCGGCAAGGCACTGATCAACATCCTGCCGCTCGATCAGGGCGAACGCATCACCTCGATCATGCCGCTGCCCGAGGATGAGGCTGATTGGCAGAAGCTCGACATCATGTTCTCGACCACGCGCGGCACCGTACGCCGCAACTCGCTGGCCGATTTCGTCGAGATCAACCGCAACGGCAAGATTGCCATGAAGCTTGAAGAGGGCGACGGCATCGTCGATGTCGCCACCTGTTCGGCCAATGACGACGTGCTGCTCACCACCTCCGGCGGCCGCGCCATCCGCTTTGAAGTCGGCGATGTTCGCGTCTTCAAGGGCCGCGATTCAACCGGCGTGCGTGGCATCACTCTCGGCGATGGCGAAAAGGTCATCTCCATGTCGATCCTCCGCCACTTCGAGGCGACACCGGCCGAGCGCAACACCTTCCTCAAGCAATATGGCGCGACACGTCGTGCCCAGAGCGGGGAGGGCGCTGAAACCGAAGCCACGGCACCTGTCGAGGAGTCCGAAGAGGAGTCCGGCGAGGTCGCGCTGTCGGTCGAGCGTTACGCTGAAATGGGCGGCTCGCAGCAGTTCGTCCTCACCCTCACCGAGTTCGGCTTCGGCAAGATCTCCTCGTCCTTCGACTTCCGCATGACCAACCGCGGCGGCAAAGGCATCCAGGCGACCGACCTCAGCAAGTTCGATGAGATCGGCCAGCTTGTGGCGGCCTTCCCGGTCGACGAGACCGACCAGCTCATGCTGGTCTCCGACGGCGGCCAGTTGATCCGCGTCCCGGTCGATGGCATCCGATTTGCCAGCCGCGCCACCAAGGGTGTCCGCGTCTTCAAGACAGCGGCCGGCGAAAAGGTCGTCTCGGTCGAGCGCATCAGCGAGCCTGAAGAGCAGCCCGACGATGGCGAGGCCCCCACCGCCTCAGGCGAGGGCAGCGAGGGCTGATGCGGGTACTTGCCGGCGAGGGCGTTGCCCTCGAACCGCAGGTTGCCGCACACGCCTCCGAGCTGTTCGCGCTCCTCACCGACGCGCGGCTGTACACCTATCTCGATGATCAACCACCCCTTGACGAGGCGAGCCTGCGGGCTCGCTTCGTTCGTCTGGAGGCAAGGCAATCGCCAGATGGAACAGAACGCTGGCTGAACTGGGTCGTCCGTGCCCGTGTACCTCTCGTCGGCTACGTCCAGGCCACGATCTTCCCAGACTACACCGCGTCCATCGGTTATGTGATCGGCGCCAATCATTGGCGCCGGGGATATGGGCGAGCGGCAGTGTCGGCAATGCTCACTGAGCTTGCGGAGGTCTATGCGGTGCGCCACGCCAGTGCGACCATAGATCGCCAAAACGAGGGCTCGCGACAACTGCTCCTCAGTCTAGGCTTCGCTTGGGAACTGGAACTCGAGTCAGGCGAACAGCGGTATGGACGAGAATTGACGTAAAAAGAGCGGCTTGTTAACATCATGTCCGCGCCAGCAGCGATTTTGATCATTTTTGTCACAACTATTTCCGGACCAAGCCATGTTCTCCCTCTCCACCCTCATCCCTTATCTCGGCGCCTGTTTCATCCTCGCGATGGTCCCGGGCCCCACCGTCACCGTCATCATCGCCAATGCGCTGGCCCGCGGCACGCTGGCCGGCCTCTCGATCATCGCCGGCACGCAGCTTGGCCTCGTCACTATGATCCTCGTCGTCGCCAGCGGCATGCAGGCGCTTGTGGCGTTCATGGGCTTTGCCTTTGACTGGATCAAACTGCTTGGCGCTGCCTATCTCATCTGGCTGGGCTTCAAGATGCTGCGCTCAAGCGGCGATCTTGGTGCTGCCGAAGTGCAGAAGACCAGGCGCTACCGCGACCTGATCCTCGAAGGCTTCCTCGTCATCTGGGCCAACCCGAAAGCGCTGATCTTCTTCGGCGCCTTCCTGCCGCAGTTCGTCAGCCTCGAGCAGCCGACCTTCCCGCAGATCGTCGTCCTCGGCCTGTTCTTCATGGCCATCGCCGGCGCCACCGACTCGCTCTACGCCATCGTCGCTGGGCGCGCCCGTGGCCTCCTGACGCGCACCCGCGTGCAACTGGTCAGCCGCATCTCCGGTGTTATCCTGATGTGCGGTGGGCTCTGGCTTGCGCTGCTCAAGAAGGCCTGAGGGCAGGGCACTGGCGTGATCCAGGTGCGGGTGCTACCCCAGCGCGCCGCCGAGACCTCGCCATGCCCGATCTACCCGTCCTGCTCTCTTTCATCGTGGCCGCCTTCGTGGTGGTAATCGTCCCCGGTGTCACCGTCTCAGCCGTCGTCGGCACCTCGCTGGCGCGCGGCATGGCGGCGGGGTTCTGGATGGAAGCCGGTGTCCAGGTTGCGCGCTTCACCATGGTGCTCGTTGTGGCGCTGGCGCTTGAAGCGGTCACGGGTGTCGTCACCGCCGCCTACGACATCATCAAATATGTTGGCGCGGCGTATCTGGTCTGGATCGGCTGGGGATACCTCACCAGCCGCCACGGCCTCGCCGCCGGTCGCGCCATCGCCACGCGGTCGCCGCTCCAGCAGGCCGTCGCCGGCTTCGTCGTGCTCTGGAGCAATCCCAAGGCGCTGATCTTTTTCGGCGCCTTCCTCCCCCAGTTCGTCGATCCCCGCTACCCCGCCTGGCCGCAGGTCATCGTCCTCGGTCTCATCGAAATGGCCGCTGGCCTGCTCGCCGACGGCGCCTACATCATCCTCTCCGCCAAAGCCGCCAGCACCCTCGCCGGCAACCGCCTCCTCCTCGTCAACCGCATCGCCGGCGTCATCCTCATCGCCGCCGCTGTCTGGCTGGTTGCGCAGCACCGCACATAGGTTCCGCCAAGAGTCGCCCCTCCCACCAGCCGTCATCCCAGCGAAAGCTGGGACCCAAGCATCAGCCCGCGCAGGTGGTGAGTTGGGTCCCTGCGTGCGCAGGGATGACACCGAGTTTGTGTTTTAGGTCAGTGACTTGGCACCACTTATCCCCACACCTTCCAGCAGTGCTACATTCCTCCCCGTTCCCCACACGGACGCGGTCGCGACGAACGAACGGTGGGGGATATCGGGAGCCAGGGAAGTCGTTCCCTGGCGGGCCGATGGCATTGGCAACCGACCGACAAGTCAGGATTCGTCTTGGTAACAAGTCGCGATGAGTGCTTGCCAGTACGCTCCCCGATGTCAGACGCTTAACTCAGACCCCGATGATCCGGCGTGGCGACGGCCATCCAAAAATGCGGTCTACCCGCGTCGGCAATCGCCACGCCGGATCCGTCCACTTCAAAACCCAGAAGCCGAACGGCTGTCGGGCGCTTCGGCTTGCCATCGGTTTTCAGCCGTGACACAACCCCGGCGCAGAAAACCGAGGGGAGGGCGCTCCGAAATGGCGAGACTGGTAGGCTTTTACCCCGGTTCCTTCGATCCGCTGACCAACGGGCATCTCGATGTGATCGAGCGCGCCTGCAAGCTGGTCGATACGCTGGTGGTCGCCATCGGCACACACCACGCCAAAAAGCCGCTGTTTTCGCACGAGGATCGCCTCGCCCTCCTGAAGGCCGTGCTGGAGCCGATCGGCAAGCGAACGGAGACCGAATTCCAGTTCGTCGATTTCTCCGGCCTCATGGTCACCGCAGCTCGCCAGGCTGGCGCCAGGCTGATCATTCGCGGCCTCCGCGATACCACCGACTACAATTTCGAAATGCAGATGGTCGGCATGAACGCCCAGATGGCGCCTGACCTGCAAACTGTCTTCCTGCCCTCCAGCCCGCATGTCCGCCACATCTCGGCCACGCTCGTACGGCAAATCGCCGAGCTCGGTGGCGACATCAGCGCCTTCGTTCCAGCCATTGTCCTAAAGGCTCTCAACAAAGCATGACCAATCCCCTGACTCGCGCCGGCCTCATCGTCGGCCTCATCGTGGCGGCCATTGCTGCCTATTTCGCTCTCCAGATCGTCACGCCCCGCGCCGCCATGGCAGCCGAAGGCAAGCCGCACTGGATCCTCGAGCTCAAGGACGGCACGGTCGATATCGAACTGCTGCCCGAGCTCGCCCCCAACCACGTCCAGCGCGTCATCGAGCTGACCGAAAAGGGCTTTTACAACGGCATCGTCTTTCACCGCGTAATCGATGGCTTCATGGCCCAGGGCGGTGATCCGACCGGCACCGGCATGGGCGGCTCCGACCTCCCCGACCTAAAGGCCGAGTTCAACACCACCGAGCACTTCACCCGCGGCGTCGTCGCGGCGGCGCGCTCCAGTGACCCCGACAGCGCCAACTCCCAGTTCTTCATCATGTTCGCCGACGCCCCCTGGCTCGATGGTCAGTATACCATCTGGGGCAAGGTCGTTGCCGGCATGGATATCGTCGACAAGATCAAGAAGGGTGACGGCGACCAGCCGGTGGTCAGCCCCGACAAGATCATCTCCGCCACCATCAAATACGAGTAAGGAGCCCATAATGGCCTACGCCGATCCCGAGAACACCCTCGTCATCGAAACCACCAAGGGCAAGGTGGTCATCGCCATGCGCCCTGACCTCGCGCCCAACCACGTCGCCCACATCAAGAAGCTGGCACGTGAAGGCTTCTACGACGGCATCGTCTTCCACCGCGTCATCGACGGCTTCATGGCCCAGACCGGCGACCCGACCGGCACCGGCACGGGCTCGTCCAAGTACCCGAACCTGAAGCAGGAATTCAGCGCCGAGCCGCACGTCCGCGGCATTGCCTCGATGGCCCGTGCCCAGAACCCGGACAGCGCCAATTCCCAGTTCTTCATCGTCTTCAACGACGCCCGCTTCCTCGACCGTCAGTACACGGTCTGGGGCAAGGTCATCGAAGGCATGGAAAACGTCGACAAGATCAAGCGCGGCGAGCCTGTGCGTGACCCCGACAGCATGGTGACCGTCAAGGTCGCTGCCGACATCGCCGAATGATCCGGCTGGCCGCAATCGCCCTCGGCCTTTGCGGCCTCGCCACCCCCTCGGTCGCTACCGAGTGGGTCAACTGCGCTGATCCCCAGGGGCTGGCCACCTTCGACTTCCTCGTCGGCAGCGTCGATGTCCTCGCCATCGCCGGCCTCAACATCTCGGTCGGCGAAAAGGTCTGGGCCAGTTCTGCTGCCTATGGTCCTGGTGAGCCGGTCATCGTCGGCCAGGCCTACGAAAACGACCAGATGATCCTCATCGATGCTGTCGATGAGGCAATGAGCACCCATATAGCGGAGCTCCGCCTGTTCAAGGCCGCCGAAGGCGATGCCGACGCCGTATACGGCGGCACGCTCCGTATCCCCGGCCACGGCGCCTGGGCAGTGAGCTGCACGGGCACCTGATGCGCGTCGACGATTTCGATTTCGAACTTCCCAACGAGTCCATCGCGCTCTACCCCGTCGAGCCGCGAGATTCTGCTCGCCTCCTGGTGGTCCGCCCCGGCGAGCCGCTGGAAGATCGCCAGGTCACCGATCTTCTGAGCCTGCTGCATGCAGGTGACGTCCTCGTCGTTAACGACACCCGCGTGCTGCCGGCCGAACTGGTCGGCACCCGCATTCGCGGCGACAACCGCGCCAGCGTCTCGTTCAACCTCCACAAGCGCGTCGATGCCCACACCTGGCGCGCCTTCGCCCGTCCGGCCAAGCGCCTGCACGTCCTTGATCGCCTCGAACTGGGTGATGACGGCAGTCTCCTCGCCACGGTCGCCGGCAAAGGCGACACCGGCGAGGTGACGCTCGAGTTTGACCTCGGTAGTGCGGAACTCGACGAGGCCATCAAGGCCCACGGCGCCATGCCGCTACCGCCCTATATCGGCGCCAAGCGCCACGCCGAAGAACGCGACAACACCGACTACCAGACCGTCTACGCCGCCCGCGACGGCGCAGTAGCAGCCCCCACGGCCGGCCTCCATTTCACCGAGACCCTTCTGCAACGCCTTGCAGACCTCGGCGTCACCATCGAACGCGTCACCCTCCATGTCGGGGCCGGCACGTTTCTCCCCATGAAGGTCGACGATACCGACGACCACGTCATGCACGCCGAATGGGGTGATATCCCCGCTTCCGTAGTCGAGCGTATACTCGCCGCCAAGGCCAAGGGGGGCAGGGTGGTCGCGGTGGGAACGACAAGTCTACGGCTATTGGAAACGGCAGCACGTGCCACCGGCACGCTGCAGCCGTTCATCGGCGATACCGATATCTTCATCACGCCCGGCTTTCAGTTCCGGTCCGTCGATATGCTGATGACCAACTTCCACCTGCCGCGCTCAACCCTTTTCATGCTGGTCAGTGCCTTCTCCGGCCTCGACACCATGCGCGCCGCCTATGCGCATGCCATTGAAACCGGCTACCGGTTCTACTCCTACGGCGACGCCAGCCTGCTGTTCCGCACAGGGCAGTAAGGCCGCAGTATGTTACATGCTATTTCAATCAAAGGCTTGGCCCTGTGGGCCGATCGGTCGTCGTCTGTTAGTGTATCGGTGTCCGAGAACGGACAAGTTCACAACGGAGGAGCCAGATCGTGCCGAAATACATCTCTCTCATCCATCGTACGGACCAAGGTCGCAAGACGATCAAGGATGGCCCAGCGCGACTCGACGCATCTACTGCGCTTGCAGCAAAATTCGGATGCGTCCTCAGCCAGTTTTACTTCACCACGGGACACTACGATCAGATCGCCATCATTGACGCGCCCGACGAGATCGCAATGGCGAAATACAAGACCGCAGTTGAAGCGGTTGGCGCGATTCACATGTCGAACATGCGCCTGTTCGAGACGAGCGAGTATCGAGAGATCGTTGCCGCCATTTAGCCTGCCCTTCACATTCCATCATGTGGCGGGTAAGACCGCCGCATGATCCCGTTCTCCTTTTCCCTCCTCGCCACCGATGGCATGGGCCGCCGCGGCCGCATCGACACCTCCCGTGGCGAAATCAATACCCCTGCCTTCATGCCAGTGGGCACGGTCGGCACCGTCAAGGGTATGTACCCAGAGCAGGTGCGCGACACCGGCGCTGATATTCTCCTCGGCAATACCTACCACCTGATGCTCCGCCCCGGCGCCGAGCGCGTGGCCGCTCTGGGTGGCCTTCACGATTTCATGGACTGGCAGCGCCCGATCCTCACCGACTCTGGCGGCTTTCAGGTGATGTCGCTGGCCAAACTCCGAAAGCTCAACGAGCACGGCGTCACCTTCCGCTCGCACATCGATGGCTCGGCGCACGAGCTGACACCCGAGCGCTCTATCGAAATTCAGACGCTCCTCGACAGCGACATCATCATGCAGCTCGACGAGTGCATCCCGCTGCCCTCGACCAAGGTGGAAATGCAGCGCGCGATGGAACTGTCGCTGCGCTGGGCCGAGCGCTCCAAGACCGCGTTTGGCAACCAGCCGCACCGCGCCCTGTTCGGCATCGTTCAGGGCGGCGATGACCCGGACCTCCGCGCTCGTTCCGCGGCCGGGCTCAAGTCGATCGGCTTTTCGGGCTATTCCATCGGCGGCCTCGCCGTCGGCGAACCGCAGGAGGTGATGTTCCGCGTCCTCTCCGAAATCACTCCCGATCTGCCGACGGAAAAGCCGCGCTACCTGATGGGCGTCGGCAAGCCGGACGATATCCTCGGCGGCATCGAGCGCGGCGTCGATATGTTCGACTGCGTCCATCCCACCCGCGCCGGTCGTCACGGCCATGCCTATTCCCGCTTCGGCGTCATCAACCTGAAGAACGCTCGTCATAAAGACGATCCACGTCCGCTGGATGCCGAGTCGCCCAATCCGAACTGCCGGCGGTTCAGCCGCGCCTACCTGCACCACCTGATCCGCACTGAGGAAATGCTGGGAGCCATGATCCTCAGCCAGATCAACCTTAGCTACTACCAGCAGCTGTGCATCGGTGCCCGCGCCGCCATCGAGGCTGGTGCGCTCGCCGATTATGCGGCACAAACCCGGGCAGCATGGGTGGCGGGCGATCTGCCCGCGCTCTGAACGCTCTATCGGAGATCAACGACATGGCCGGCAACAAGTCCCTGCTCAATCCGCTGATGAAGTCGGTCAAGCGGCTCTCCGAAACGCCAATGCGGCAGCTGTTTGCCGAGGACCCGACGCGCTTCAAGACCTTCTCGGTCAAGGCCGGCGACCTGCTGCTCGACTATTCCAAGAACCGCATCGACGCCAAGGCGATGGAAGCTCTGTTCGAGCTCGCGCGTGCCGCCAAGGTTGAAGAGCGCCGCGACAGCATGTGGGCAGGCGACCATATCAATTCGACCGAAGACCGCGCCGTCGAGCACATGGCGCTACGCTACATGGGCACCAAGCCGGTTATGATCGATGGCGCCGACGTCATGCCGCAAGTCCGCGCCGTTCTCGCAGCAATGAAGACCTTCTCCGATCAGATCCGCGACGGCTCGATCAAGGGCGCTACCGGCGAGACCTTCACCGACGTCGTCAACATCGGCATCGGCGGCTCCGACCTCGGCCCCGCCATGGTGACGCTGGCGCTCGAGCCCTATACCCGCCCCGACCTCCGCGCCCACTACGTCTCGAACGTCGACGGCGCCCACATGCACGACACGCTGAAGCGGCTCGACCCCAAGCGCACGCTGTTCATCGTCGCATCCAAAACCTTCACCACCGACGAGACCATGACCAATGCGGCCACGGCCCGCGCCTGGGTAGCCAACGCGTTGGGCGAAGCGGCTGTGACCGATCACTTCGCCGCTCTCTCGACCAATCTCGAGGCCTGCGCCAAGTTCGGCATCAAGTCCGATCGCATCTTCGGCTTCTGGGATTGGGTCGGCGGCCGCTACTCGGTCTGGTCGGCCATCGGCCTCTCGGTCGCCATCGTCGTCGGTTACGAGAATTTCGAGGCGTTCCTCAGGGGCGCCTACGAGATGGACCAGCACTTTTTGAAGACCAAGCTGGAAAAGAACCTGCCGGTCATCATGGGCCTCCTTGGCGTTTGGTACCGCAACGCCTGGGGCTTCCCCACCCATGCCGTCCTGCCGTACGACCAGCGCCTCTCGCGCTTTGCCGCCTACCTGCAGCAGCAGGATATGGAATCGAACGGCAAGTCGGTAACCCTCGCCGGCAAGCCGGTCGACTACCCGACCGGTCCTATCATCTGGGGCGAGCCCGGCACCAACGGCCAGCACGCCTTCTACCAGTTGATCCACCAGGGCACCGAGGTGATCCCCGTCGATTTCCTCGTTGCCGCCCAGCCCCATGAAGCGCTGCCGCCGCACCACGATAAGCTCGTCGCCAACGTGCTGGCGCAGTCCGAAGCTCTGATGCTCGGCAAGACCAAGGACGAAGTGGTTGCCGAACTGACCGCTCAGGGCCTCGACAAGGCCAAGATCAAAGCGCTCACCCCGCACAAGATGTTCCCGGGCAACCGCCCGTCCAACACGTTGCTCTATCCCAAGCTCACACCTGAACGGCTCGGCAGCCTTGTCGCCCTCTACGAGCACAAGGTCTTTGTCCAGGGCACAATCTGGGGCGTTAATTCCTACGACCAGTGGGGCGTCGAATTGGGAAAGCAACTCGCCAAGGCGCTGCTCCCCAAGGTCGAGGGCAAGGCCAAGGCCGATGGCCATGACAGCTCCACCAAGGGGCTGGTGGATGCCTATCTGAAGATGAAGGGCTGACCCGCAGCGTGACCATCACGACCGAAGCCGAGCTCGAACGCCTTAAAGCCATCGGCCGTATTTGCGCCATCGCCCGCGACGCGATGGCGGCTGCGCTGAAGCCGGGGATCACCACCATCGAGCTCGACAATCTTGGCCGGTCCATCCTTGATGCCCACGGCGCGCGCTCGGCGCCGGAAATCACCTACAACTTCCCCGGTGCCACCTGCATTTCGGTGAACGAGGAGATCGCCCACGGCATCCCCGGCGACCGCGTCATCCGCGCTGGAGACCTGGTCAATATCGACGTTTCGGCTGAACTGGATGGCGTCTTCGCCGACACCGGCGCCTCGTTCGTCGTCCCTGACGCCGACGCCCGGCTCGTTGCGCTCTGCCGCGACGGCAAGCGCGCCATGTGGGAGGGTATCCGGGCAGTGCGCACCGGCGCCGGGCTCGCCGAAATCGGCAACGCCATCGGCGCCTTCGCCAAGCGGAACCGCTACACGCTGATCGAAAACCTCGCTAGCCACGGCGTCGGCGACAGCCTCCATGATGAGCCCGGCGAGATCTCCACCTGGCCCGATCGCCGTGAACGCCGGCGGATCACCGAGGGCCTCGTTTTCACGGTCGAGCCGTTCCTGTCGCTCGGCGGCCGCATGGCCGATGAGAAGTCCGAAGATGACCCCTGGACACTCATAAGCAAGCCCGCAGCACCCTGCGTCCAGTATGAACACACCATCGTCGCGACACGCCGCGGCGCGATTGTAGTCACGACTGCCGAGCAATAATCGATCGCCGTCAGGGGCTTGTGGTTAGCGGTTTCCGTACAAGTCTCAGCATCGCGGTTCTGCCCCATTCTGGTCCAGCCACCGACACACTGCCTCTCTAGCTTTCCGTGATTCCAGCGGCAATCGGGGGGCTACCGATGCAGTCCAGACGACCCAAGCGCGGCACTCCCGTGCCTGAATGGACAAACGAAATCGAAGAGGCGCTCGATAGAGAAAAGAGCCGCTTCGTCGCCAGAAATCTCGATCGCTGCGGCTATCTTCGGGTCCAACTGGAGTCCTCGGATTCCGCAGGTCGTCGGTTGATCTCGGCGAGTTTTACTCTCGATTCCACCCGACGCTGGTTCCGCGTTGAGGCGGTTCTGGAGCGCGAGGCGGTTACCGACGCCGAAATCGCCGAACTCTTTGCACGCCTCGAAGACGACATGGGCGCCATGCGCATCGCCCAGCTCTTTGCGCCGATGACCGAGGCACAGCGCCTCGCCACCGGTCGGCTCTGAGGTCGCGCCGTGAAGACCTGCTGGTTCATCGTCATCGAAAGCATGGGCGCATGGTGGGTGGATTGCGAAGGCAAAGCCTATGGCCCGTTCGATACCTCGGCTGAAGCCGCAGTCGCAGCCAAGCGGATCGCGCTGACCTACGGTGATGATACGCGCCGATCCGATGTCTACGCCGGGACTACCGGCGAGCAGCGCCTGATCTGGAGCGGACCGGCGCCTGTCCAATGAAGAAAGGCGGACCCGAGGCCCGCCTTTCAGGTCTTCACCGGTGGATGAAGAACACGATGATGATGATCAGCCAGATGGGCACGCCCAGGAGCCAAAGTCCGAGTCCTCTTAGCATTTCACGATCTCCCTTGGTTCAAAGACGGCGGAACACGGAGACAAAGGCCGTGCCCTTGTCGCGATGGTTGCCACCCTGCTGGGCAGCCCAGAACGCACCTGCTGCGCTGACGAGCAGCGAGGCGGCAACGAGAAACGCCGCGATGACGCCTGTACGACGTGCAGCTTCGGCAACACGGGCAGCTTCGGCACGAGCGGTGTCGATCGCCGTCATCACGTCATTGACGCGTGCCGTGGCTTCATCAGCGCTGAGGCCGGTATTGCTCGCAACCAGTTGCCCCAGATAGGCCTTGTCGGCGTCGGACACGGTGCCGCTCACAGCGCCAGTTGCGATGATCCGGCCAGCTTCGGCACGGACTGCCGTACTATCTGCGACCGGAGCTGCCGTTGCAGTCGCCGGTGTGCGGAAGAGTGTGTCGACGAAGTAGGCGTCCGGCTCGGCGTTCGACACTGCAGTGGTGACGGCAGCAGTTGCGGAGCCCACGGCGGAGGCAGCCGCGCCGATCCCGCCGGTGGCAATGATAGCACCGACGACCAAGGCGCCGCCCCAGACGAGCAGGCCATGTGCGCCATCACGGACATCGACTTCGTGCTCAGTCGCCCCTTCGTGACGCTTGCGCAGCCGGCCCGTTAGGTAGGCACCTGCCATGAAGCTCGAGACCTGAACCCACAGCAGCCACAACGCCGCCGCCAAGGCGACCCAGAAGGGCAGCACATCCGCACCGGCGCGGAAATTCACAAACCCAAGGCCGATAGCGGAGCCGAAGCTCAGGAGGACAATTGAGATAGCTGATGCAAGGACAATACCGGCTATGATGGCCGCCCAGTCGACAAACGTTCCGGAGGTGTCCTGCTCTGCGGTTACGACAACTTCGTTCATTGCGGGAATGCTCATGGCGCCCTCAACGCAGGCCGAAGAAAGACAGAACCGCGAGGACGACCACCACGAGGCCGACCAGATAGATAATCCCGTTCATTGCGCGCTCCTTGTTGACGCAGTTTCGTCACAACAAAGACCGGCCCCGGATTTGGTTGCCTCAGGGAAACAAAAATGGCCCAAGAAGAACGGCGAGACTGCTTCAGAGAGAAGCGTCCGCCTCTCCCGATGAGAGCAATGATGTAAGGAGAGGAGTGGTACGCCCGGATGGATTCGAACCATCGACCATCCGATTAAAAGTCGGATGCTCTACCACTGAGCTACGGGCGCGAAAGGGCGCAGGACGCGTCGGCGCGGAACATAGACGTAGAACGTCGGGTGTCAACCGCAATTGCGGTCCGCACCGAATGCTAGTTCAGCAAAGGCACCGGCGTTCCCGCGTAAGGTACAGGTTCACAGGGTATACCAACCGCATCGAGCTTGCTGCAGAGGTCGATAGCGGCGGCCTTGTCGGTGAGGGGACCTGCGACCAAGCGCAAACCACTGCTGCCTTCGTTGTGGCTCAGCACAGGCGTAAGCCCGACCAGCAAAGTGCCCACCTGCGACAACGTCTCCTGCCAAGCAGCTTCGGCTTCGTCGTTGCCGACTGGAAATCCGATGGCAATGCCCATCGCCGCATCGCCAGTGGTTACCATCGGAGGAATCTCAGCCTGCTGCACTGGACGGAATGTCACCTCACCCGAACCACCAAAGAGCGGGCGTTGCTGCACAGAAACGCTGCCACCATCGACGTCGAACGTCAGCGTCTTGCCATCATCGATCGACCCAGTCGTCGTCGTGTCAACTGGCTGGCTCATCGCGGACTGGGCTTCGACAATTCGGGGCAGGCTGACCTCGAGTGCACCGACACGCTTGGTCACAGCTCCCGAGGCTTCCTCGCTCATGGCGAACCGCTGCTGCATCAGGTTGCTGGCCTGCTGCATTTTGGCGGCTTGCTCCTCAAGCGCTGCGACCTGCGTCCGCAACTGGTTCAGCGTGCTGCCTTCGAGCCGCGAGGCATGCATGGCCGCATACACCCCTGCCGGTACCAGCGCAGACACGTTGGCGCCAAGCACCGCGACCGCCCAGATGCTCAACGCCACGATTCCCCACACCGTGACATCGGATGCCCGGAACTGGTCTGCTGCCTTCGCCAAGTGTCGTCCTCACAAAGCCTTACGAATCAGGCTGTTTGAACCAGTTTACCACTCCGTAACCGCGTTATCGGATTCCCAACAACTTACTGCCATAAACACGGGGGAAACCTCGCCCGAACTGAGGGGGGCTCATGACTGAACTACTGTCGATCATACTGGCTGCGGGCGAAGGCACCCGCATGCGGTCTGCACTACCCAAGGTGCTGCATCCGGTGGGTGGTTTGCCGCTCGCCGCCCACGTGCTGCATGCTGCCACTAGAGCCGGATCGACCGCAGTCACCGTAGTGATAGGACCCAATCACGAGGCGATTGCGGACGATCTGCAGTCGAGGATGCCGTCGGTTCAGTTTGTCAGCCAGACGTCTAGGTTGGGGACTGGTCACGCAGTGCGCGAAGCGCGTGCTGCTTTCGAGTCGGCGACGGGTAACGTGGTGGTGCTCCTCGGTGACGCGCCCCTGATTGGTGCCAAGACCATTTCCGCTGTGACAGAGTTGCTCGACGCAGGCGCCGACATAGCAGTGGTTGGCTTCGACGCTGCCGATCCGACAGGCTATGGCCGCATGCTCACGTCCGGCGATCAACTGCTGGCCATCCGCGAGCATAAGGATGCCAGCGAAGAAGAGCGCGCGGTCACGCTGTGCAACTCCGGCATTATTGGCTTCAAGGCCGAGACCCTGCGCCAGGTGATCGATCGCATCGAAAATAAGAACGCCAAGGGCGAGTTCTACCTCACGGACGTCATCGAGATTGCCAATGCCGATGGTCGCCGCGTCGCATACACGCGGGCGGACGAAAGCGAAGTTCTGGGCGTCAACGACCGCGCCCAACTCGCCAAGGCCGAGGCGCAGTTCCAGGACCTGCGCCGCGACGACTTCATGAAGGCCGGGGTGACGCTCAAGGACCCCAGGACCGTCTACTTCAGCTACGACACCGAGATCGCTCAAGACGTCGTCATCGAGCCCAACGTGGTATTCGGCCCCGGCGTGAAGATCAGTGAGGGCGCGGTCATCCATGCCTTCTCGCATATCGAGGGCGCCACCATCGGTGCTGGCGTCTCGGTCGGTCCATTCGCCCGCCTGCGGCCCGGTGCTGATCTGGCCGAAGGTGCCAAAGTCGGCAACTTCGTCGAGGTCAAGAACGCCAAGATCGGCAAGGGCGCCAAGCTTCCCCATCTGAGCTATGTTGGTGATGCCGAGGTGGGCGCCAAGGCAAACCTCGGAGCGGGCACCATCACCTGCAACTACGATGGCGTGAACAAGTCCAAGACGGTGATCGGGGCAGGGGCCTTTATCGGCTCCAACTCGTCACTCGTCGCGCCGGTGACTATCGGCGATGGCGCCTACGTTGCCTCGGGTAGCGTCATCACTCGCGACGTTGCGGCCGACGATCTCGCGATTGCGCGAGCTAAACAGGAAAACAAGCCGGGCTACGCTTCAAAGCTGCGCGCCCGCGCTGAAGCCATCAAGAAGTCCAAGACCAAGGGGTAACGCCATGTGCGGCATCGTCGGGATTATCGGGACTGCACCAGTTGCTCCACGCCTCGTGGATGCGCTGAAGCGCCTTGAGTACCGCGGCTACGACAGCGCAGGCGTCGCAACGCTTGAGAGTGGCCAGATCAGCCGCCGCCGCGCCGAGGGCAAACTCGGGAACCTCGCCCAGAAGCTGAGTTTCGAACCTCTCGCCGGCAACATCGGCATCGGCCATACCCGCTGGGCCACCCACGGCGCCCCGACCGAGGGCAATGCCCACCCGCACGCGACCGACAAGGTCGCCGTCGTCCACAACGGCATCATCGAGAACTTCCGCGAACTGCTCGAAGACCTCGCCAAGGACGGCTACCTGCCCAAGACGCAGACCGACACCGAGTCGGTGGCGCTCTGGGTGACCCGCGAACTGGATCGTGGCCTCGACCCTGAGATGGCCGTAGCACGCACTCTGAAGATCCTTCGCGGCGCGTTTGCCTTGGCCTTCATGTTCAAGGGCGAGGACGCCCTGCTGATCGCCGCCCGCAGTGGCGCCCCCTTGGCCATCGGCTACGGCGCGACCGAAATGTACCTGGGTTCGGACGCCATGGCGCTCGCGCCGTTTACGTCCCGACTCTCCTACCTGCTCGATGGCGACTGGGCAGTGCTGACCAAGAACGGCGTCACCATCCGCGACGGCTCGGACGTAGTCGTGCAGCGCGAGACTCTCGTGTCGGCCGCCTCTGCGATGCTGGTCGACAAGGGCAATCATCGCCACTTCATGGCCAAGGAAATCTACGAGCAGCCGGAGACCATCTCCCACACCCTGAGCCATTTCGTCGACATGGGCAGCGAGCGCGTGGCGCTGCGCGAGACTTTGCCGTTCGATTTCGCCAAGCTTAGCCGGCTGACCATTTCCGCCTGCGGTACGGCATACTTCGCCGGGCTGGTCGCAAAATACTGGTTCGAGCGCTACGCCCGTCTACCCGTCGATGTCGATGTGGCATCCGAGTTCCGCTACCGAGAGCCGCCGCTGGAGCCGAACGGCCTGAGCCTCTTTATCTCTCAGTCCGGCGAGACCGCCGACACTCTGGCTGCGCTGCGCTACTGCGCCGGGCAGGGCCAGTACGTTGCGTCGTTGCTGAACTCACCGGAATCCACCATGGCCCGCGAAAGCCAGGTGGTGTTCCCGACGCTCTGCGGCCCCGAAATCGGCGTCGCCTCGACCAAGGCCTTCACTGCACAGCTCACCGCGCTGGCCAGCCTCGCTGTCGCTGCCGGCGTCGCTCGCGGCACCATCAACCGCGAGCAGGAAGCCGAACTGGTGCGCAGCCTGGTAGCGCTGCCAAGCGCCATCTCCGCGGCCTTGGGCACCGAAAGTGAGATCGAGCGCATCTCCAAGGGCCTTTCGAAAGCCAAGGACGTCCTGTACCTGGGCCGCGGCCAGATGTTCCCCATCGCCATGGAAGGTGCTCTGAAGCTCAAGGAAATCAGTTACATCCATGCCGAAGGCTATGCAGCCGGTGAACTCAAGCATGGCCCGATCGCGCTGGTCGACGAACTCATGCCCGTGATCGTGGTCGCGCCGTCGGACGAGCTGATGGAAAAAACGCTTTCCAACATGCAGGAAGTCGCCGCGCGCGGCGGCAAGATCATCCTGATCACCGACGCGACTGGTGCAGCGGCCGTGGGTCACGGCGTCGCCGACATCATCATCCTGCCCAAGGTGTCGAGCTTCGTGGCCCCGATCCTTGCCACCATCCCGGTACAGCTGCTGGCCTACCACACGGCAGTTTTCATGGGCACAGACGTGGACCAGCCGCGTAACCTGGCGAAGAGTGTGACGGTTGAATAAGCCCTTTTACGAGCAGGAGCCGGAGCTCAACGTCTTCGGCCAACCCTTGCAGCCCTGCTCGACTAGCCCCGTGACGGGGTTCTTTCGAAACGGCAATTGCTCGACCGGTCCCGCAGACGAAGGCCGCCACACTGTGTGTGCCGAGATGACGGACGCCTTTCTGGCGTTCTCGAAATCGCGCGGCAACGACCTCTCGACCCCAATGCCCGAATACGCCTTCCCGGGCCTCAAGGCAGGTGACCGCTGGTGCCTCGTCGCGTTGCGCTGGATGGAGGCGCTGCAGGCGGGTATGGCCCCACGCATCGTTTTGGGCGCAACTCATCAGTCGGTGTTGCGCCACATCGAAATCGAAGTTCTGAAGAAGTATGCGCTCGACCTGAGCTAGCCGGCTCGGAGCAGCGGGATCGCAAGGTCCTTGCGGAAGAGGTAGAGGAGCGTCCGCAAGGCTTCGCCATCCTCACCGGTCAATCCCGGGTTACCGGTCAGCGCCGCCTTGGCGTCGTCATGCGCCCATTCCAGCAGATGCCGATGCACATCTGGCACCGCCAGATGATAGCCCGGCATGCCCGACTGCCGCGTTCCGAGCACGTCGCCTTGCCCGCGCAGCTCAAGGTCCTTTTCGGCGATCACAAAGCCATCCTCGGTGCTCTTGATCGTCTCCAGCCGCTCGGTGGCGGTGAGACTGAGGGGCTCCTTATAGACCAGCAGACAGGCAGACCGCTGCGAGCCGCGGCCGACGCGTCCACGCAACTGGTGCAACTGGGCGAGGCCGAAGCGCTCGGCGTGCTCAATGATCATGATCGAGGCGTTCGGCACATCGACGCCGACCTCGATCACCGTGGTAGCGACGAGAATCTTGGCTTCGTTGCGCTGGAACCGATCCATCGCCTCCTGTTTGGCGGCGGCACTCATTCGGCCATGCACCAGCGCGAGATCGTCGCCGAAAACCTGCTTCAGTTCGGCGAACCTATCCTCTGCCGACACCACATCCAGCGTCTCACTCTCCTCGACCAGCGGACAGACCCAGAACGCCTGCGCACCTTCGGAGATGCGCGCCTGCAGCCGTCCAACGATCCGGGCGTACTCGCCGATGGATAGCACCGCCGTATCGATCGGCTGGCGGCCTCGTGGCTTCTCGCGGAGGATGCTGACCGCCATGTCGCCGAAATGGGTGAGCACCAGGGTGCGCGGAATGGGTGTCGCCGTCATCACCAGAAGATCGGCATGCGCACCCTTTTCGCTCAGCGCCAGCCGCTGGTGCACGCCGAACCGGTGCTGCTCATCGACGACGGTGAGGCCCAGATTGTGGAACTCGACGCCGGACTGGAACAGCGCATGTGTCCCAATCACGATGCTGGTCGTCCCGCTGGCAATGGGTGCAAGTACCGCACGGCGCTCCGCAGCGCTCATCTTGCCAGTCAGCAGCACGATGCCGATACCGACAGCATCGCAGATGGGCTTGAGCGTGCGGAAGTGCTGCGCTGCCAGCAACTCCGTCGGCGTCATCAGCGCCGATTGCGCCCCGCTCTCGGCCATGGCCGCCATTGCCATCAAAGCGACGACGGTCTTGCCAGCGCCCACATCCCCCTGCAGCAGTCGCGACATGCGCTCCGGCGCTGCCAGATCGCGCCGGATGTCCTCAACCGCGAGCTTCTGGCCCTCGGTGAGTTGGTACGGCAGGGCCGCTTCGACTTGTGCAGAAATCGATCCGTCAAACTGCCGCGCAATGCCACGCGGCGCAACAAGCTGAGAACGGACGATCAGTAGCGCGAGTTGCCCCGCGAGGTATTCGTCATAGGCAAGCCGCATACGGCCGGGCGACCAGAGCTCGGCCTCCTCGGGCGTTTCGGGCGCATGGGCGGATGACATTGCGGCGCGAAAGCTCGGCCATTTGAACTGCTCCAGCCGTTCTTCCGGGACCCACTCCGGCAGATCGGTCAGGCTTTCGAGCACCTGCCGCGTCAGCTTGATCAACACGCGCGAACTGAGCCCATGGGTGAGGGGGTAGACCGGCTCGACCAGCGGCATGTCCTCGAACTTGCCGACTTCCACCACGAAGTCCGGATGCGTGATCTGCTTCTCGCCCTGGAAGAACCCGATCGTCCCCGAGACGTAGCGTTCCTCCCCGACTGGCAGGAGCTTTTCCACCCAGCCGCCCTGGGCGCGGAAATAGACCAACTGGATCTCACCGGTCTCGTCATGCGTAAACACCCGGTGCGGGAGATGCGCCTTGCCACGGGGTGGCGACTGGTGCCGGTCGATGTGGAGTTTCAGCGTCGCAACATTGTTGTGCACCGCCCGCGCCACGCCATCCATGCGCCGCCGATCTATGACGCCCGACGGCATGTGCATGAGCAGATCAAGCGCGATCGATTCTTGCCCCTCGGGCGCGCCAAAGAAGCGTGTCAGCAGAGCCGATAGCTGCGGGCCCACACCCTTGATCGAGTGCAGCGAACGGAACATTGGATCGAGTGAGGTCGGGCGCGGCATGTGGGCTGGTTGGTTATGTCTCAACCAGCCTAGCAGGCCATCAACGCCCGGAGTAGCAGTGGAAGCCGCTCAGTCCGGCATTTCCGCAATCAGAGCGCTGATGCGCTGGATGATCGTGCCCCAACCGCTGCTCATGGCGTTGAACCCGGCATCGTTTTGAGGCGACTTGAAGCCGTCATGCACCAGCTTGAGGAGGGTGCCCCCATTCACCGGGGTGAGCGACAGCGTGAGCACCGAATCGAGTGCCGAGCCGTATGTCGGGTTGGTCAGCGAGCCGCCGACCCAGGTGTAGACGAGGCGCCGGGGTGGGTCGCATTCCAATACCTCGCAGTGAACGATGCCATCCCAGTCACCCATCGGCTGCGCCTTGAAGGTGAACTTGTGGCCGACGACCGGCTGGAAGTCGTTTTGCATCAGCCATCGGCTGAGATAGGCACGGTGCGTGAGGGCCTTCCAGACCTTCTCCGGAGCGTGGGGAAGCACGTCCTCAACCACGATGGCACGCGTCGAGAATGAGTCAGAAGCGGGAGTGGCGGTGTTCATTTTGGGTCGATCTCCGAGAGCAGGGTTCTAAGAGCGGTCATGCGGTCGCGCCAGAAAGCGCCGTAGTGGCCGACCCAGTCGACAAGCGGGGCCAGACCGTCGGGGGTGGCACTATAGAAGTTGTTGCGGCCTTCGCGCCGCTCGTTGACCAGTCGAGCGGCTCGCAGAGCCTTGAGGTGCTGAGAGACTGCCGGTTGGGAGACATCGGTGCCTCTCGTCAGGTCAATAACCGAGGTCTCACCCCGCGTGACGATCGCCTCATAGAGCGAGCGTCGCGTCGGATCGGCGAGGGTGCGCATGACGTCGCTCGGGTCGGAGGGGGCGGTGTACGGTTGCATGTCGTTCCATAAGTATTGGCTTATAGAAAATACATAAGTGCAGGCTTATTGGATGTCAAGACGGGTGGGATGACAAGCTCGTTCGAACAGCCTAAGAACGGCCTCCACATCATTGAGACGACCCGCTCATGGCCCCCCTAGATAACGCCGGTGAACTTTTGGCTATTCGGATTCGCCGCGTGCGTTATCGCGCCTGGCATCGGGGGACCAAGGAAATGGACTTGATGCTCGGGCCCTTTGCCGACGCAAAGCTCGAAAGCCTTTCACCGCCCGATCTCGATCGTTTCGAGCAGCTCCTCGAAGAGGCTGACACCGACTTGCTCAAGTGGCTGATGGGCCAGGAACCGACCCCCGCCGACGCCGACCGGGACTTTCTTGACCGCCTCCTCGCCTTCCGCAGAGAAACCCATGGCTGAACAGCGCGCCGACCGCACCATCTCCAATGTGCCCGATGGCATGCAGCCGGTCGTCCTTGCGCGGCTGGTCGAAGAACGGCTCAAGGTGTCGCCGGATGCCCCTGTCAGCGCGGTCTTTGTCGCCCGCGACGGCCGCCGGCTGCAGCGCATGTCGGAAATCCTGGAACAACTACTGCCTGGGCACCCGGTGCTGACACTCCCCGCCTGGGACTGCCTGCCATACGACCGCGTCTCGCCCAATGGCGTCACCATCGCGGCGCGCATGACAACGCTTTCGACCATCGCCAGTGGCGCCGCACGGGGTGCCATCGTGCTCACCACGGTCAATGCACTGGTTCAAAAGCTTCCGCCGCGCGAAATCGTGGCGCGTATGAGTTTTTCGGCCACGCCGGGGCAGGTGGTCGACAGCGAAAAGCTGATCAAGTGGGCCTCATGCAATGGCTACCTGCGCGTGCCAACGGTGCGCGAGACCGGCGAATATGCGGTGCGAGGCGGCTTGATCGATCTCTATCCCGCCGGCGTGGACTTCCCGCTCCGCTTCGACTTCTTCGGTCGCCAGCTCGAGTCGATCCGCACCTTCGATCCTGATACGCAGCGCACTACTGGCAACCTCAAGGGCGTCGCCCTGGCGCCGATGAGCGAGGTGCTGCTCAACGACGAATGCGTGAAGCGCTTCCGCAACCGCTACACCACCATGTTCGGTGGCAATACGGTCGACGACCCGCTCTACGCCGCTGTAAGCGCCGCGCAGCGCTTCCCTGGGATCGAGCACTGGCTGCCGTTCTTCTACGACCATCTCGACCATCTCGTCGCCTATTCGGCTGATGCCCCATACGTCTTCGACGATCAGGCCCGTGAAGCGTTCGCCGATCGCCAGAAGCAGATCGCGGACTACTATGAAGCGCGTGAGCAGGCGCGCCACGAAAAGCAGTCGCCCACTGCCGTTGCCCCCTACAAGCCTGTTCCGCCAGAGCAGCTCTACGAAATGACTGCCGCGCCCTACGCCCTGGCTCCGGCCAAAGGCGTGCTGCAGTTGTCGCCGTTCCTCGCGCCGGATGCGAAGCGTGCCGATGACGCCGGCGGGCGCATGGCACCAAGTTTCGCCGCTGAACGGCAGTCGCAGGAGGTCAATCTCTTCGAGGCGGTGGTCAAGCTCTTCAAAACTGAGCGGAAGGCGGGCCGCCGCACCATCATCGCCTGCTGGTCCGAGGGCTCACGCGATCGCATGGCGCAGGTGCTGGCCGACCATGGCCTCGCGCACCCGAGGCTGGCCGAAAACTGGCGCGACGCTGAGACCACCTCGTCTGAAACCACGGCGCTGGTTGTTCTGGGTCTCGAAACCGGTTTCCAGACCGAGACCATGCTGGTGCTCTCTGAGCAAGATATTCTTGGCGAACGTCTACTGCGACCACAGAGGCGCAAGCGCGCCTCTGACGCTCTGACCGAGGCTACCGGGCTCGCAGCTGGTGACCTGGTGGTCCACGTCGATCACGGCATCGGCCGCTTCCTCGGCCTCAAGACCATCGAGGTGGCAGGCGCGCCGCACGACTGCGTCGAGATCGAGTATGCGGGCAACACCAAGCTCTACCTGCCCGTGGAGAATATCGAGCTGTTGTCGCGCTACGGCGCCGACGCAGTCATAGAGCTCGACAAGTTGGGCGGCGTCGCCTGGCAGGCTAAAAAGAGCAAGCTCAAGAAGCGCATCCGCGAGATGGCGGAGCAACTCATCAAGATCGCCGCCCTGCGCCAGATCAGCACCGTGCCACCCATGGACGTACAGCCGGGTCTATATGAGGAGTTTGCAGCTCGCTTCCCCTATGAGGAAACAGAGGATCAGCTCACCGCCATCAGCGCCGTGTTCGAGGATCTCGCGTCCGGTCGTGTGATGGACCGCCTGGTGTGCGGCGACGTCGGCTTTGGCAAGACCGAAGTCGCCCTGCGCGCTGCCTTCGCCGTCGCCATGTCCGGTCGGCAGGTGGCCGTCGTCGTTCCGACCACTCTGCTGTCCCGGCAGCACTTCAAGACCTTCCGTGAGCGCTTTTCTGGTTTGCCGCTGCGCGTCGCTCAAGCCTCGCGCCTTGTGTCCTCGGCGGAGCTCAAGGCCACCAAGGAGGGCGTTGCAAACGGCAAGATCGATATCGTCGTCGGTACCCACGCGCTGCTCAGCAAGTCGGTGTCCTTCAAGGACCTTGGCCTGCTGATCATCGACGAAGAGCAACACTTCGGCGTCGGCCACAAGGAACGGCTGAAGGAGATGAAGGGCAACGTCCACGTCCTCACGCTCACCGCCACACCGATCCCGCGCACATTGCAGCTGGCGCTGACGGGCGTTCGCGATCTGAGCCTGCTTGCCACAGCCCCAGTCGATCGCCTCGCCATCCGGACGTTCATCTCACCCTTCGACACGCTCAGTGTGCGCGAAGCGCTATTGCGCGAAAAATACCGCGGTGGCCAAGCGTTCTATGTGGTGCCCAAGATCAAGGATCAGCCAGACATCGCTGAGTTCCTGCGTACCCACGTCCCGGAAGTCTCGTTCGTCGTTGCCAATGGACAGATGCCGCCGGGCGAACTCGATGACATCATGAACAACTTCTATGACGGCAAGTTCGACGTATTAGTGGCCACCACAATCGTCGAATCGGGTCTCGATATCCCAAACGCGAACACCCTGATCGTGCATCGCGCCGACAATTTCGGTCTCGCGCAGCTCTACCAGATCCGTGGACGTATCGGACGCGCCAAGCAGCGCGCCTATGCGCTCTTCACGGTTCCTGCCGACCGTAAACTTAACGATACGGCGGAACGGCGGCTCAGCGTTCTGCAGTCGCTGGAAACGCTCGGGGCAGGCTTCCAGCTGGCGAGCCATGACCTCGATATCCGCGGTGCAGGCAACCTGCTCGGCGACGAGCAGTCGGGTCACATCCGCGAGGTCGGCTTCGAGCTCTACCAGGCGATGCTGGAGGAGGCGGTTGCTGCGCTTCGCAATGGCGATGCGGACTATGAAGACCGCAACGAGTGGAGCCCGACGATCTCGCTCGGCATGCCGGTAATGATCCCGGAGCACTACGTGCCAGATCTCCAAGTTCGCATGCAGCTCTATCGCCGCCTTGGCGACCTGTCTGACGCCCGCGAAATCGACGGAGCAGGCGCCGAACTGATCGATCGGTTTGGACCATTGCCTGAGGAAGTCGAAGCCCTGCTCAAGGTGATCCTCGTCAAGGCGCTGTGCCGCACCGCGAACGTCGAGAAGGTGGATGCTGGCCCCAAAGGTGCGGTCATCACGCTGCGCAACCGCGAGTTCCCAAATCCAGCTGGCCTGGTGCGCATGGTTTCCGATCCGCAGATGCAGGTGCGGATAAAGCCGGACCAGAAACTGGTTTTTGCCCGCGACTGGCCAACGCTGGAGGCGCGGCTCAAGGGAACTGCGGCAATTCTGTCGAAGATGGCGCGTTTGGCAACGGAAGTAGGCGTCGCGGCAACACTCGCGGGATAAAGCTTCCGGAATGTCATTCAGTCATGTTATTGCCCGATTTCGTGCCTTGAAGAGCGCGGGAATTCAGGGTGGCCACAAGAGTCGCCGCTGGTTAGGAAACCACAAGGAATGTCGATGTCCCTCAAGAAGCTCGTAGTCGCCGGTTTTGCGGTCGCCGCGCTGATGCTGCCGTCATTCGGCGCACTTGCGCAGGATGCTGCCGCTCCGGCCGCGCCGGCAGATGCTGCTGCCGCCCCCGCGGCCGCTCCTGCGGCTCCTGTAGATCCGACCAAGAACTGGCTGAAGGTTTGTGATCCGCTGGCTGATGGCAAGAAAGCTTGCATCATGCGCCAGGTCGTCGTCGCCAATAACCAGTTCCTTGGCTCGTTCCTCCTGCGCGACGATCCCGGCCAGGAGAGCCGCCTGCTGGCCGTTGCGGCCGTTCCCCTTGGGGTTCTGCTACCGTTCGGCCTGACTTGGCAGATCGATGGCGGCAAGCCGATTCGCGTGCCCTTCATGCTGTGCGATCCGACCTCCTGCGCCACACAGCTTGTGATCAACGAAGCCTATGTGGCCAGCCTAAAGAAGGGCGGCGTGCTCAAGCTCGTTGCCAAGAACCGTCAGAACAAGGACCTCGTCATCGAGATCAATCTGGCAGGGTTCACCACCGTCTATGATGGTGATGCGGCCATGACCTTTGACGAATTCAACAAGCAGAGCGCCACGGGCCCAACCGCCCTCGAAAAGCAGCTCCAGGACCGCGCCGAGGAACTGCGCAAGCAGCTCGACGCTGGCACGCCGGCTGATGGCGCCACCTCGGCGCCCGCTGCCCCGCAATAAGCGGAAGATATTGATTGGAAACGTGAAGGGCGCCGGTTGGCGCCCTTTTTCTTACCTACTGCCCATTCCCAGCCCGAAAGCCTGCTTGCGCAGCGGCGGCAGGAGCTTGAGGGCCCAAAGCCCGCCCGCCCGTGCCGCCTGCGCCGGCAGCAGGTCGCTCAGCAGCGAGCGGAACAGCGTATCGACCACCCCACCGGTTCGCACGAGATCAGCGGCGCGCCGCTGCGAATATCTCTCGCTGGCCTTCCTCGCCCAATCGGCCTCGGAACGGTTCGTCTCCTTGAGGGCCGCCGCGAGGTCCGCCACATCGCGTAGCCCAAGGTTGAGACCCTGCGCTCCGATCGGCGGGAACGCATGTGCAGCCTCTCCGGCCAGCACTACGCCGTCGTGGCCAGCCTCTGGAACGCTGAGCGTCGAGAGCAGGAACATGTGCGCTGGTGTCAGGAGCCTGATGTCCCCGAACAGGTGCTGGGACTTGCTGAGAACAGCGGCCCTGAGCGCGTCAGACCCCTCCGCCTGCAGCGCTCTCAGCGCCTCACGATCATCGATCCAGACGAGATTAGCCCGCGTTCCTCCTGCAGGAACGAGGGTGAACGGGCCCTGAGGATAATGGAACTCCACCGAGGCGCCGACGAGTGGGCGGGCAAGCTCCAGATCCGCGACCAGCGCAGCCTGGGTGAACCCGGATTCGCGGGACCGAAACCCGGCAGCCGAGCGGATGAACGACTTCTTGCCGTCTGACCCAACCAGGAATGGAGCGGTGCAGGTGTCGCCATTCCCAAGGCTGAGGCGCCAACCGTCCGCGACCCGCTCGATATCGACAACCGTCGAATCCACCGTTTCGATGTTCCCAAGCTTCGCCTTCGCCGCCTCGAACTCCGCGAGCAGGCGCACATTTGCGAAGTTCCAGCCAAAGGCGGGCAGACCGGCTTCACTGCTGTCGAACAGGGTTTCAGGTGAGCGGATCAGTCGACCAGTCGCGTCGATGATTCTGATCTGGGTCAGCGCCGTCCCGAGGTCTGCCGGATCGCCGATGAGCCCAGCCGCCTCGAGGTATGCCACGCTGGGCAGCATCAGTGCCGAAGTGCGCCGGTCGGGCGCACCCTTCGGGGCAACGTGTAGAGTCTGGAGGCCCGCCTGTGCCACCGCCACCGCAGCTGCGATCCCAGCCAGCCCACCGCCAACGACGATTGCTTCCGTCATGCCGATCACCGCGCCAGGGCCAGCCGACGGGAATGGCTGCTGTTGGTAAACAGACCGCCCGCGTAAGAGCCGACAAACAGGGCGAGGAGAAACACTAAGATATTGCTCGGCCAGAAGGCAATCAGCGCGATCGCCGGTCCGGGACAAATGCCAGACATGCCCCAGCCGACGCCAAACAGCGCCGAGCCGATCACCAGCGGCGCATCGATCTTCTTGTAGGCCGGCTCATGAAACCGAACCTCGAACGCTGGAGCAGCACGCCGGCGTCCCAGGCGGACCGCCGCAAACATCACCGCGATCGCGGGCACAATTACAAACGCCAGGCTCGGATCCCACCCACCAGTCGGGATCGCGCCGAAATCGAGGAAACGCAGGACCTTGAGCGGATCGACCATCTGCGAAATGTAGAGCCCGGCGCCGAACAGGAGCCCAGAAGCGGCCGAAACGGCAAGATAGGGTAGGCGGCTTGAAGTGCTCATCTCAGACAATTCCCGTGACTGCGACGGTCAGAATGGCAACACCGAAAAAGATGCCCACTGCCACGAAGGATCGCGGCGATAGCCGTGCGATACCGCACACCCCATGGCCCGACGTACAGCCATTGCCAATCCGCGTTCCGAGCCCCGTCAGGACACCCGCAACAGCGATCCACAAGATCGGATTGATCCCCCACGCGCTGGGTGGGCCCGCCAACTCAGCCGGCTTGCCGCTTGCCCCACCAACGCCGAGCGCCGGAAACAGCCACGACGCGCCCAAGGCGCCAACAACCAGGGAAGCCAGAAAGACCAACCTCCAGATTGCGTCACGAGATGACGGGAGCAACTGGCCGAAGATACCAGAGATACCGGCGATCCGGCCGTTGCCCAACCACAGCAATGCCGAGGCCAGGCCAATAAGCAGGCCACCTGCCAGCGCGGGAACGGGAGAAAAGGAGTCCATGGGAAGCAATCCACTTTGCAAGTGCCGATTCTAGCAGGTGCGGGGCAGTGCGGCCAGCCGACGGACGACTGGTTCATGCCAACGAGGCGGGGGTGCGGTAAAAAACCTCACTCGTATCAAGCCTCTTTCTTGCCCTTCCATGCCGGGCCGCTGCACCCTAAATATACCCCTCCCTTTGTGACGAGGACGATGCCGATGCTCAGCTTACTCTCCGATCCCAGTGTCTGGGTTGCGTTTGCCACCCTGACCGTCATGGAGGTTGTGCTCGGCATCGACAATATTGTCTTCATCTCCGTCCTGGTCTCAAAACTCCCCGCTGAGCAGGCCGACCGCGCGCGTCGCCTTGGTCTGGCGCTGGCGCTGATCTTCCGGATTGCACTGCTACTGGTACTGAGCTGGATTATTGCGCTCGACACCACCGTCATCACGCTGTTTGAGCATGGCTTTTCGTGGAAAGACATCATCCTGATCGCGGGCGGCTTGTTCCTCATCTACAAGGCCACCCACGAGATGCATGCCGAGATCGAGGAGCCGCACGAGCCGTCTCTGAGCAAGACGGCAGGCGCCGCGTTTTCTGCGATCATCGTTCAGATCATCATTATCGACATGGTGTTCTCTGTGGATTCGATCATCACCGCCGTCGGCATGGCACAGCACGTCGAGGTGATGATTGCGGCAGTGATCGTCGCGGTCGGGCTGATGTTCATCGCCTCTGGCCCCATCGCCAGCTTTGTTGCCAAGCACCCGACGACCAAGATGCTTGCGCTGGCGTTCCTGCTGATGATCGGCGTGTCGCTCGCCGCCGACGGCCTCGGATTCCATATCGAAAAGGGCTACATCTACGCAGCGATGGGCTTCTCAGTCCTGGTTGAGGCCATCAACATTATCTCCAAGCAGCGCCGTGCCGCTCGGCAGGGCTCCTCCCCGCAGGCCCTGCACGAAGCCGCAGCAGCGACCGTTCCAGCCAACATGGCCGCCGAGGCGATCTCGCCATCGAAGGCGAAGCCCAAGTCGACCTCGGCAGCACGTGCTCACGCGCGGCCAAAGTCCGCACCCAGAAGGAAGACGTGATCGGGCACGAGACTAGCTGAGGTTAGGCGCTCCGGGGACGGAGCATGGGGCAGGGGCCGATGTCGCCCTTGCTCTCCTCCGTCCTAGCAGCTAAATGCGGGCAGTCGGGCAGGTGGCAGAGCGGTTGATTGCTCCGGTCTTGAAAACCGGCGAACGTGAAAGCGTTCCGGGGGTTCGAATCCCTCCCTGCCCGCCATTGCCTGTTGCTACAGGTACTTCTGAAGTTCCGGATCGATGGTGGTCCCTACCGCGTCTGTGAAGACGTTTGTCGCCACCATCTGGCCCGCGAAGGCGATCAGATCGACCAGGGTCTTGGCAGGGTAGAGTGCCCGGAGTGCGCGCCAGTTGTCCTCGCCGATAGAGCGTGGATCATTCGCCAGAGCGGTCGCCACTGCGACCAGCAAGGTCTCTGTCGGATTGAGTTTCAGCACATCCGGGTTATCCCCGCCTTCGATCAGGGCGCGGCGCATGAAGCCGGTCCCGACGGGACTGCCGGATGCAACACAGATCGCATGGCAGAAGAGCCAGATCGCGCGATCGCCAAGGACCGGACGCAGTTCGTCGCGCAACGTGAACCACTCGCCATAGACGCGGAGTGCCGCTGGCGAGTGCAGCAGGGTGCGCTTCATGTTGGTCATGCGGCCGCGCAGACGCAGTTCTTCGTCATAGGCAGCCTGTTGCTCTGAAGTAGCTGCGGCGTAGTCGAGCTGCTCGATATTGGGCATCAGTGGTCCGCTCCCGGCGTGACATCACGCACTGTGGCGCCTTGCTCGAAGGTATTGCCGACCGTGCAGATGCGGTGCGCCTCGGCGATCAACTCAGCGCGTTCCTCAGCGGAAAAATCACCCGCAATCTGGAAGCTGCAGTCGAACGCCGCCACACGCGAGGGCAAGTCGTGCGCCTTTTCGTGATAGACTTCGACTTCGACCGTGTCCAGCCGGTCTACCCAGCCGAACTTGCGGGCGGCGATGCGAACGCTTAGCACGAGGCAACCGGAAAGCGCCGCATCCATAAATTCGAGCGGCGTAAATCCTGCATCGCTGGCAAGGTTGGCGAGTTGTGCGCCCGCCCCGGATTTAGCCAATACAGAGCCTTGCTCCGCTTTTGGCAGAGTGGCCTTAACCGCGGTGGGACGGGTTACTAGAGTGACCATCAGGATGCTTTCATATTCGGTTTCGAGGGGTAAAGCCGAGGGCGGAAATGGGTCGTTATGTGGCCGGCCGCAAGCCGAGAAGAGTTGAAAACGAGTAGCCAGAACGGGTTTATCAAAAGCGGCTAGGATTGAAGCTATCGGTTTCGCGTTTCCTCCCCAATTTGGAATGTGCGCGCCCGCTTGTGAGTGGGCTTTGCCCTGCACGCCGGATATCTGTTGTGCCGCTTCGCAGGGGTGGTGTAGGGCTCGATGCCCGGTAGAGCGCCCAGGAAGCTCATGTACCAGGAGCTATAAATGACGAAATTCAATTTGATCGGCGGACTTACTCGCCGCCAGTTCGGCACTCGCGCGCTTGTTGCTTCCGCAGCGATGGTGGCCATGCTGGCGGTGAGCCCGGCCGTGCTGGCGCAGGCGACCGCCGTCATCGAAATCGGATCGCTCTACGAGCCGCAGAACCTCGACAATACGGCGGGCGCCGGGCAGGGCATCAACGAAGCCTTCAACGGCAACGTCTACGAGGCGTTGTTCACGCTGACCGACAAAGGCACGGTTGAGAAGGGTCTCGCCGCTGACTACACGGTAAGCGACGACGGCCTGGTCTACACTTTCAAGCTGCAGCCCGGCGTCACCTTCCATTCCGGCGACCCGTTGACCGCCGCCGACGTCAAGTACAGCATTGAACGCGTCACGGCCGAGACGTCCAAGAGCTCGCGCAAGAAGAGCCTCTCCACGATCACCAAGATCGAAACGCCGGATGACCAGACCGTTGTGATTACGCTGTCCGAGCGCTCGATCTCGCTTCCCTACAACTTGAGCTACGTCTGGATCGTCAACGACGCAGCCAAGAGCCTGACTGACGCAGAAGACGGTACCGGCCCCTACAAGCTGGGCGAATGGCGCCGCGGCTCGTCGCTGGCGCTCGACCTCGCCCCCAAGTACTGGGGCGCCGCCCCGACCAATGGCAGTGTGGTGTTCAACTATTTCACCGACGCTACCGCGCTCAACAACGCGCTCCTCACAGGTGCTGTCGATATCATCACTTCGGTCCAGAGCCCTGATGCCCTGAGCCAGTTCAAGGACAATGCCGGCTTCACTGTCACCAACGGCCAGTCGACGACCAAGGAAGTACTGGCCTTCAACGACCGCGTGGCGCCGTTCGACAACCTCAAGGTGCGCAAGGCGATCGCGCGCTCCGTGGACAAGAAGAAGCTGCTGCAGTCGATCTGGGGTGACTATGGCACGCTGATCGGCTCGTTCGTGCCGCCGACCGATCCCTGGTACGTCGACCTGACGAGCGTAGACCCATATGACCCCGAGAGCGCTAAGGCGCTGTTGGCCGAGGCTGGCTTCGCCAATGGCTTCACCTTCACGCTCGACACGCCCGACTACGATCCGCATCCGGTCGTCGCGGAATTCCTGAAGAGCGAGTTGGCCAAGGTTGGTGTGACGGTCGACATCAAGATCATCACTGCCAATGAATGGTACACAAAAGTCTATCAGGCCAAGGATTTCCAGGCGACGCTGCAGGAACACGTGAACCACCGCGATATCGTGTTCTACGGTAACCCGGACTTCTACTGGGGCTACAACAACCCGCAGGTGGTGAACCTGATCAAGCAGTCTGAATCGGCTGCAACGATTGATGACCAGAACGCCAAGCTGACGGAAGCCAACAAGCTGATCGCTGAAGACGCAGCGAGCGGCTGGCTGTATCTCTATCCGCAGATCGTGGTCTCGGCCTCAAATGTCTCGGGCTATCCGGTCAATGGCCTGAACTCGCAGTTCTATGCGGCCAACATCGTAAAAGCTGCAAAGTAAGCTCTGGCGAGCCGACGAAAGGATCCGCATATTCTTCGCTACATCCTTCGTCGGCTCGTCATCCTCCTGATATCGCTGCTGTTTGCGGCCGTGGTGCTCTTCGTCCTGCTCCGTCTCTTGCCCGGGGACCCTGCCAATGCGCTGGTTGGGGTAGGGGCCACTCCAGAGCAGATCGCGGCTGCGCGACAGCAGGTCGGGTCAGACCTGCCGCTGGCCAGCCAGTTCATAAGTTTCGTCAGCAGCATGGCTCGATTCGAGCTCGGCAACTCGTTCGTCAGCAAGGCGCCGGTGGCTGGTGAAATCCTCGATCGGCTGACTGTGACAGTGCCGCTGACCCTGCTGGCCTTTACCCTCGCCCTTGTTCTTGCCGTGCCGTTGGGCATCGTGGCAGCGGTGCGCGCCGACCGCTGGTATGGAGTGGTGATCTCCACGGTCTCTCAGCTTGGGATCGCCATCCCTGTATTCTGGGTAGGCATCCTTCTCGTCACGGTCTTCGCCATCAACCTCAAGCTCTTTCCCTCGGGCGGCTTTCCGCGGCAGGGCTGGGCCGATCCAATGGATGCGCTGCGAGATCTGGCGCTCCCGGTGCTCACGGTGGGCATCGTCATGGCATCGTCGGTGTTGCGTTATGTCCGTTCCGCAACCCAGGACGTGCTTGACAGCGACTACCTCCGGACGGCGCGCGCACTGGGCTCTGGACACCTTGAGGCCCTAGTGCGCCACGGTATTCGCAACGGCGCCGTTCCGGTGATTTCCATTCTCGGGATCGAGTTGGCATCTACCTTTCTCGGCGCCGTGGTCGTCGAGAAGGTGTTCGCGTTGCCCGGGCTTGGGTCGATGCTGTTGCTCGCCATCTCGCAACGCGACTATCCCAATGTACAGGGGGTGCTGTTCACCTCGACGCTGTTGGTGCTGCTGATCGGTTTTGCGGCCGACGTCATCCAACGACTGATTGATCCACGCCTCCGCGACCGCAGCACCGGAGGCGCTTCATGACCGCGCCTGGCACGGATTTGGCAAAGCGCGTCGCTGCGTGGCCTAAGCGCTCCTGGACGTTCTGGATCGGACTCATCCTGGTCGGCATCAATGTGATCGCGGCGTTGCTGACCCTGGTGTGGACACCATATGACCCATCTAGCACCGTCGGCGGTCGCCTCGAGGCCCCGTCCTGGGTGCACTTGGTGGGGACGGACAGGCTGGGGCGGGATCTCTTCACCCAGATCATGATCGGCTCGCGCATCGCGCTGATGGTCGGTGCCGGGGCAGTCGCAATCGGCGCAGCCATTGGAGTGACGCTGGGCGTTCTGGCGGCGTTTGCGACCAAATGGCTGGATGACGCGCTTGCCGCCGCGCTCGACATCCTGATCGCCTTCCCGACGCTGCTTCTTGCCATGCTGGTGGTTGCAGCGAGCGACACGGCGACTCTGTGGTCAGCAATCCTGGCGCTCGGGCTGGCCCTGTCTGCCATCGTCGGGCGGCTGACGCGTATTCTCGCAAAACGCGTGCTGAGGATGGATTACATAACTGCCGCTAGGACGTCCGGCACGTCGTGGCCGATGATCGTCTTCATCCACGTGCTGCCCAATATCTGGCCGACGCTTTTGGTGAGCTTCGCCCTGCAATTCGGGCTCGCGGCCATTGCCGAGGCCTCGTTATCCTACCTCGGCCTGGGCGCCCCGCCGCCCAACGCCTCCTGGGGGCGTCTGCTGCAGGAGGCGCAGAGCACTATGTATACGGCGCCATTTGGGGCGATTGCACCCGGCCTGGCGCTGCTGCTGCTGGTGATCGGCATCAATTTGACCGCGGATGGGTTGCGCGACATCGTCGATCCGACCCGCAGGGGGCGGCGATGACACTGCTCTCGGTCGAAGGGCTGACCATCAGCGCTGGCGCGTCGCCGCTCGTCTCGAACCTCTCGTTCAGTGTCGCACCGGGCGGGCGCATGGGACTCATCGGAGAATCAGGGTCGGGTAAGTCCCTGACTGCGCTGGCCATTACGGGGCTCCTGCCACGCACCATGCGAGTCAGTGGTTCGATTGTGTTGGGCGGACATCAGGTTGTTGGTGCTGGTGAAAAGACCCTCGCGCGGCAGCGTGGGGTGAGCAGTGCCGTGATCTTCCAGGAGCCGATGACGGCGCTGGACCCGCTGATGCGGCTGGGCCGTCAGGTCGAGGAGCCGTTGCGGCGGCGATATCGTCGGCAGGGGCTCGAGCTGCAGACAGTCGAGCGCGATTTGCTCGAACTGCTGGAGCGCGTGGCGCTGCCGAATCCGGAACGGATCGCGCGGGCCTATCCGCATGAGGTTTCCGGCGGACAGCGGCAGCGCGTGGCGATTGCCATGGCGCTGGCTTGCCGCCCTCAACTGCTGATTGCGGACGAGCCGACGACAGCGCTTGATGTCACGACGCAGGCCGAAGTGCTTCTGCTGCTGGACGAGTTGGTGCGTGATTTAGGCATGGCTTTGCTGTTCATAAGTCACGACTTAGCTGTGGTTGGCAGCGTGGTCGACGAGGTGACAGTGCTGCGCCAGGGCGTGGCTGTCGAGCAGGGGCCGGTCAGCCAGATTTTGCATCATCCGGCGCACCCTTACACCCAGACCCTCGTTCATGCGGCGCGGGCGTTCGACGATGCATTGCGGGGGGCGCGGTGAACCTGTTCGAGCTCGACCATGTGAGCTTCGGCTATGCGCGTAATCGGCTGGTGCTGAATGATGTGTCGCTGAGCATCGCGCGCGGCCGAAATCTTGGCATCGTCGGAGAATCCGGGTCAGGCAAGACCACGCTGCTGCGCCTGCTGCTGGGGCTGGAACGTCCTACCGCCGGCACCATCCGTTTTGGCGACGCGATCCTCGATTCCACGGATCGTCGGTTCATGCGTGGATACCGCCGATCGGTGCAGGCGGTGTTCCAGGATCCCTATTCATCGCTCGACCCGCGACAGAAGGTGAGGGACATCGTCGCTGAGCCGCTGCGGTCGCTCCGTATCAATCGGCCGCACCTGGAGGCTGTGCGCGAAGCCTTTTTGTCGGTGGGCCTGACCGAGGATGCGATGGAGCGCTATCCGCACGAGTTTTCCGGTGGACAGCGTCAGCGTATTGCCATCGCGCGCGCGATCGTCGCCCGGCCGGAGCTTGTGCTGGCGGACGAGGCCGTGAGTGCGCTCGATCTTTCCACCCGCGTCACGATCGTCGAACTACTGCGGGCATTGGCCCAGGACATGACCCTGTTGCTGGTCTCCCACGATTTGGGGGTGGTCGCCGCGCTTTGCGAGGATATCGTCATTCTCGAACGTGGGCGAATTGTCGAAAGCGGTCGGACACTAGATGTCCTCGATGCGCCGCAGCACCGGTATACCAAAGCGCTGATTGCCAGCGTTCCCCGCATGCCCGCCTGAGCGGCGGTCCTATTGGCAGGTCGAGATGAGCACTGACTACGAGACGAGCATCACCGAGTGGCATGGCAAGCGCTTCGCGCACCTGACGGCAGGGGACGGCTGGCTGAACGTGATCGGCCGGTTCTGGCTTGACGACGGGTCGGTGACTATCGGCTCGGCCGCCGACAATGACCTGATCTTGCCTGCCGGGCCCGCTCATCTCGGCACCGTGACGCAGGAGCCCGCACTGGTGCTTTTCGAACCGGCCGACCCAGCCCAGGCGTCGGTATCGTTGGTTCCGAATCCTGCGAGCCCTCCGAAGTTCTCGTTCGGCAGCCTGCGCTTCGAGGTCACCACCATGGACGGTCGCAATGCCCTGCGTATCCGCGATATCGATGCACCCGAACGCCTGAACTTTCCGGGGCTCGACTATTTTGCGACTGACCCCAACTGGCGCATCACGGCCGAATGGAGCCGGCTCGCGGCGCCAGAGGAACTGGGGATCGATACCGTTGCGGGCGTCGCGACCACCGTGCAGGTCACTCATTTGGCGGCATTCACCCATGACGGCGTGCGCTACGAATTGCTGCCGACGCACGGTACGGCCGAGAAGCCGCAATTCGTCATCCGTGACCTGACATCGAGAGCCGAAACCTATGGTGCGGCGCGGTTTGTCTATGGCGAGGACCTGACTGAGAACTCGATCGTGCTCGACTTCAACAAGGCGTTCAACCCGCCCTGTGCGTTCACTGACCATGCGGTCTGCCCCTTGCCGCCACCGCAGAACGTGCTGCCGTTCCGGATCGAGGCCGGGGAGAAGCGGCCGAACTAGCCCCTACGGGGGCTGGGGCCGGATCCACTGCGTCTGGACGACGCCGCGGTCAATGGTCTCCATGTCCCGCGCCACGAGGCCTTGGCCCGGCAACACGAAACGGGGATGTCCCTTGGTAAAGCAGGGGATGCCATCAGGCAGCGACAGGCCGCGGACTTCCGACAGCACGAAGCGATCATAGAGCGGCAGGAAGTGGTCGAAAGTTCCGGTTCCGCCCGTCACTGCCACCGTCCCCTGGTCGATCCCTAGATGCGCGAGCACATGGTCGATTTGCATGCCCGCAGGGTTCCAGAAGGTGGCAAGAGGATCATTGGGATCAGCAACCAAGTCGGGTACCGAGCGGGTTAGCACCAGCCGGCGGCGGCCAGGATTGGGGTGGCGGGCATGGCCGATGCGCCCGAGAACGACCAGCGCGGATCGAGCCAGCGCTGCCTGGAAGAGCGTCCAGTCGGCCTCGCTGCTTAGAGCCGAAGGCATCGAGCCGTCGGCTTCGGCGATCATGCCGTCCACCGAGACGATCGCGTGGCCTTCATAGCTGATGAGAGTTTGGCGCGGCATGCTTGGGGCGAACTCCGGGTGGATGTCTCGTACCGATCCGGAAGGCTTCGGCCAACACAAAATCCGCTGTTCAGCGCATCAAGCGATGCTAGATGATGGCGTCACTCTGTGAGGCCGGATGTCCGCAACCGAGATCATACCGCTGATTGTGCCGCTGGGGGATCGCGGACTACTCGTGCGCTTTGGTGACAGCCTGTCGAAGGCGGCCAACGACGCGGCGGTCAGCTTTGCCCGGACTGCCGAAGCTGCGGCGCTGCAAGGGGTTACTGAGGTAGTTGCAAATCTGGTGTCCGTGTTGCTCAACTACGCGCCGGAGAACGTGAGCTTTGACCGCCTTGCAGGAGAGGTGCGCTTGCTGGTCTCGGGGCCGGTAACGTTGGCGGGCGAGACGGCTCAACATCGGGTTCCGGCGCAGTTCGATGGTGAGGATATCGCAGAGGTCGCACTAAGCCTGGGGCTCACTGCTGCGGCGTTCATCGAAGCGCACAACTCGGCGCCGCTGAAGGTACTGGCGACCGGGTTTGCGCCCGGCTTCCTCTATTGCGGGTTCCACCCCAAGCCTCTGCATGTGCCGCGCCGCGCCGAAGTCCGCCGGCAGGTCCCGCCGGGGACCGTACTGTTCGCTGCGGGACAGACTGCGATCACATCGACACCCATTCCCACCGGTTGGCATGTGATCGGGCACACCGCCTTTCGCAACTTCACCCCAGGTGACCTGCCGCCCACAACCGTACGAGCCGGCGACGCGATCCAGTTCGAGGTGGCGTGGTGACTCCCACAATTCGGATAGAGCGGGCGGGACCGCTGGTGACGCTGCAGGATGCCGGGCGCCCGGGGATGCTTGCTCATGGAGTGAGTGCATCAGGGCCAATGGATAACGGTGCGTTCCGGCGGGCCGGCGACTGGCTCGGTGGGGCAGGGTCCACAGGCCTCGAGTTCACGCAGGCGGGGCTGGCGTTCAGGGTAGAACAGGGGCCGCTGGCGATTGCCGGTGACGGCGGTGACTTCTCAATCAGGATCAATGGTACAACCAAGCGCTGGCCGCTGCGGGTGGTGCTGAAGACGAGCGATATCGTCGACATCACACCGGGTCCGGCTGGCAACTACGGATATCTCCGCTTCGACCGGGAGGTCGACGTGCCCATGGTGATGGGGAGCCGGGCGACTAACTCCATTGCCGGACTTGGCGGCCTCGAAGGCAGGCCGCTGGCAGCGAACGGCCGGCTTAGCTTCGGCCCGCAGGTGCCTCGGACGCTGTCTGCCCACCCGAGCGCCAAGGCCCATGTGCAAGATGAGCCGCTACGGGTGATCTGGGGGCTGCATGCGGACCGGTTTCCGCAATCGGTTCGCGAGAGCTTTATTTCAGGCACCTTGAAAGTCTCGGCCAATCTCGACCGGATGGGCATTCGGCTCGAAGATCCGACTGCGATATTTGCCGCCTCGAGAGCGCTGTCGCTGGTCTCGGATGCGATCGTTCCGGGCGATATCCAGATCCTTGGGGAAGGTACGCCCATCATCCTGATGCGCGACCACCAGCCTACGGGCGGCTACCCCCGCATTGCCACTGTGATCACCGCCGATCTCGATCGGCTCGCCCAGATGCGCCCGGGCAGCGTGCTGAGGTTCGTGCCGGTGACGGTGGCCCATGCGCAGACCTTGTCCGGAGGCAAAGGATGACGACTCTCGACCTCAACGCAGACCTAGGTGAAGGCATCGGCGCGGATGACGCGCTGCTGCAGATCGTATCTTCCGCCTCGATCGCCTGCGGGGGGCATGCGGGCGACGAGACGACCATGCGGGTGGCTCTGCGCGGCGCCAAGGCGCGCGGCGTCGCGGTTGGTGCCCATCCCGGCTTTGCCGATCCTGAACACTTTGGCCGCCGGCGCCTGCTGCTGGAGCCCGAGGAACTCGATGCGCAGGTCCGGGGGCAAGTCAGCCGGTTCTGCGAACTGGCGCTGGAGGAGGGGGTGCCGGTTCGCTACGTCAAGCTTCACGGCGCGCTGGCGAACATGGCGGCCGAAGAGCCGGCAGTAGCCGCGGTTGCATTCACCGCGATTGCGGGCCTCGTACGCGATCTCTCAGTGCTTGCCATCGACCACAGCGCACAGGTCGAAGTCGCGTCCGCCTTCGGCTATCCCGTCATTCGTGAGGCTTATGCCGATCGGGCGTACCTGCCGAACGGGTTGCTGGTGCCGCGCGCGGAGCCGGGGGCGGTCCTGCACGACCCGGAAGCCATTGCCGAGCGGGCAGTCCGGCTGGCGCTGAAGAGCGAAATCGTCGCCATCGATGGCACTGTCATCGCGACCGAGGCGCAGTCGCTGTGCATCCACGGGGACACGGCGGAGGCGGTGGAGATTGCGCGCCGCGTCCGCACGGCTCTGGAAACCCGCGGCATCGTGGTGCGGGCACCCTACTGATGGTTGCGACTTGAGCCGATCTGTTCCATATCGGCGACGCCAAACCGAGGAGCCGACATGACCGCCAAGATCATCGACGGAAAAGCCTACGCTGAGGGCCTGCGCGCTAGAATCGCCGGCCACGTCGCACGCCTCAAGGCCGAGCATGGCATCACGCCCGGCCTCGCCGTAGTAATCGTCGGCCACGATCCGGCAAGCCAGGTTTACGTGACCAACAAGGCCAAGCAGACGGTCGAAGTAGGCATGCACTCGGAAAAATACGAACTGCCCGCCGATGCACCCGAGGCCGAGGTGCTGGCACTGATCGAAAAGCTCAACGCGGACCCCGCCATCCACGGCATCCTGGTGCAACTGCCGGTTCCCGATCATATCGGTCCCAACAAGATCATCGCGACCATCTCCTCGGACAAGGACGTCGACTGCTTCACCCCTGCAAGTGTCGGCAAGCTACAGATCGGCCTGCCGGGGCCGGTGTCGTGCACCCCGCTCGGCTGCCTGATGCTGTTGCGCGACACGCTGGGATCCCTTGCTGGGCTCAACGCGGTCATCGTGGGACGGTCAAATCTGGTCGGTAAGCCCATGGCGCAACTGCTGCTACGTGAAAACTGTACCGTGACCGTCGCGCACTCACGCACCCGAGACCTAGCGAGCGTTGTGCGTCAGGCTGACATTGTGGTTGCCGCCGTAGGCCGGGCGCAGATGATCAAGGGCGACTGGATCAAGCCTGGAGCAACGGTCATAGACGTGGGTATCAACCGCGTGCCAGCCCCCGAAAAGGGTGAGGGCAAAACCAGGTTGGTCGGCGATGTCGACTATGCTGGCGCCGCCGAGTTCGCCGCTGCGATCACGCCGGTACCCGGAGGAGTGGGGCCGATGACGATCGCCTGCCTGCTGGCCAACACGGTGACAACCGCATCTTTGATTAATGGGCTGGTTCCCCCCAGTGATCTGACCCCCTGATAGGACCTGGTGCGGTAACGCAAAAACGTTCTTCGGAACGCCGCTACGTCTGGCGCTTCGGACATCGATTGGCTACACCAGCCTACAACCCGAAGCGCCAGTCTGAGGGGTCTCCATGACCGAAGAATCCAGCATTGCAGACGGCGGCGACGCCCGGCTCGATCCAAACGCGTTTCGTGACGCCGACGATCACCTGAATCCGCTATGGATCGAACGCCTGCGCGAGCATCTGCTTGCCGGCGAAGAGCCCGACGTCGCCGACATGATGGAGCCCCTGCACGCCGCCGACGCGGGCGACGTGCTTGAGGCATTGGAAGCCGACGAACGCCTGAAGCTCGTCCAGATGCTGGGCGACAAGTTCGACTACGAGGCGCTGACCGAGGTCGACGAGAACGTCCGTTCCGACCTGATGGACGAACTGCCGACCGACGAGATCGCGCGCGGCGTGTCGACCCTCGATAGCGACGACGCCGTCTATATTCTCGAGGATTTCGATGTCGGAGACCGCGAGGAGATCCTTGCGCAATTGCCGGCCTTCGAGCGGCTGAGCCTGAAGCGTAGCCTCGATTTTCCTGAAGAATCCGCCGGGCGGCGGATGCAGACGGACTTCATCGCCATTCCGCCGTTCTGGACTGTCGGCCAGACCATCGACTATCTGCGGGGCGAAAAGGAACTGCCCGACGAGTTCTTCCAGCTCTATGTGGTTGACCCGAGCTACCGGGTTCTGGGGACCATCCCCCTCGACAAGTTTCTGCGCGCCAAGCGCCAGATGCACATCGAAGACCTGATGAACCGCGACCTTATGACGGTCGAAGCGACAGAGGACCAGGAAGAGGCGGCGCGCCATTTTGAGCGCTATGACTTGGTGGAAGTCGGCGTCATCGATGAAAACAAGCGCCTCGTCGGCGTGCTGACGGTCGACGACATCGTTGACGTCATTCACGAGGAGGCGACGGAAGACATCAAGCGCCTCGGCGGCGTGGGTGACGAAGAGCTGTCCGACAAGGTGCTGAGCACGGTGCGGAGCCGCGCGCCGTGGCTGTTCGTCAATCTCCTGACGGCTATTCTCGCCTCCTCGGTGATCGCCCTGTTTGATGCCACGATCGAGCAGATGGTGGCGCTCGCGGCTTTGATGCCGATGGTTGCCTCAATGGGGGGAAATGCCGGCACCCAGACCATGACGATCACGGTGCGCGCCCTCGCTACCCGCGATCTTGACCGTGGGCGCGTGCGCCGGCTGATCGCCAGAGAGATGACGGTCGGGCTGCTGAATGGCGGGATCTTTGCGGTAATGATCGGCGCGGTGACGGCCGCCCGCTATCTGAACCCCGGCCTGGGCGTCGTCATCGGCCTCGCCATGATCATCAACATGATTGCGGCGGGTACTGCTGGAATATTGATCCCATTGGCGCTCAACCGCTTCAAGATCGACCCTGCCATCGCCTCCTCGGTGTTTGTCACCACAGTAACCGATGTCGTTGGCTTCTTTGCCTTTTTAGGCATCGCCGCGATCTGGTTCCGCATGTTCTGAGCCGTCGTTAACCACACTCTTTCCACAACCCGACTGTGGCATCTGCGCCGCTTTACAAGACCGGGTTGGTCGGGTTAACGATTGGTTACCGTCGCATTTTCGTCATAGTTGACGATGTCGGCGGAAGAGGACGGACCGGAAGGAGCATCAATGCGCAGCCATTCCAAGGTTGAGTGGTGGCGTTCCGCAGTGCCGACGGTGACATGGACACTCGTCTGCCTGCTGGCAATGGCCCTCGTGTTTTCTGTCGTTACGGGCTAAGCCTCCCGGAGCGCACTTCGGACCGAATGTCCGATGAGATTTTTGGATTTCAAAGGGCGCCGCAGCCACTCGGCGCCCTTTGCTTTTGAGGTCTTCCCATGAAACTGATCATCGCCAACCGCAACTATTCGAGCTGGTCGCTCCGCCCGTGGCTCGTCCTCAAGCACTTCGGCATTCCGTTCGATGAAGAGCAGGTGCTGCTGAACGGCGAGGGGTGGAAAGAGATCATCCGCAAGAAATCGCCCAGCGGCAAGGTTCCCGTGCTGATAGATGGCGACGCGGTCGTTCACGAGAGCCTCGCCATCATCGAGTACCTGCATGACAAATACCCCGCGAAAGGCATCTGGCCGTCCAACCGCATCGAACGTGCCGCGGCGCGTTCGGCTGCTGCCGAAATGCACGGAGGATTTGGCGCCCTTCGCGACACCGCGCCGATGAATCTGCGTGCCTCCCACCCAGGCCGGGTCGACTTTGAAGTCGTTGCGGCCGATCTGCGCCGGATCGAGCAGATCTGGGGAGACCTGACGCAGCGCTCCGGCGGACCGTTCCTGTTCGGGAACTTCTCGGGTGTCGATGCTATGTATGCCCCCGTGGCCAGCCGCATTCGCACCTATGCCTTGCCGGTCTCGGATGCGGCGCAGGATTATGTCGACGCGATCTACGACCTGCCGGCCTTCAAGGAGTGGCTGGCGGCCGCAAAGCAGGAACCTTGGGTCGTCGATCATGATGAGATCGACGTCATCCAGGGTAAGAGCGGGACTGCTGTCGGCGCATGATGCATATGATCAAGCTCTGCGTGGGCGTTGCGACGCTCGAGGAGCTCGAATCCTACCGTGATGAACGCGCGCACTGGTGGGGCGCCAACTATGGCGAGCACGCGCATGTGCACCGCACGCGGACGATGCCCAAGCGCCGGGACGAGATCGAGGGGCAGGGCTCGATCTACTGGGTGATTTCCGGGGTCGTGCGGTGCCGCCAGCCTATCCTGCGGCTGGCGGAGGCCGTGGACGAGCAGGGCCTGAAGTGCTGCGACATCATCATGGCGCCCGATCTGGTGCGCACGGTGCCGCGGCCCAAGTCACCCTTTCAGGGGTGGCGCTATCTTGAGCCGAAGGACGCGCCACAGGACATCGGCGGTAGCGGCTTTGACGAAGCGGGTTCACTCGAACTCGCCGAGGAACTGGCCAAGCTCGGCCTGCTATAGCGCGGCTCTGGGGACACAGTCGCACGCTTGTCACCCGTTGGCTCAATTCTGCCACTTGAACCGGGGGGGCGATCCCATCATGCTCCTTTTTGAACAGGTCGTATCCGAATCCCGCGAGACATCAGCGTGGGAAGGGGTGGTGGAGTAACAATGGCAAGCACGGGGACGCATGTCATTGTCGTGGGCAATGAGAAGGGCGGTTCGGGCAAGTCGACGACCGCTTTCCATCTGTCCGTCTATCTTATGTATCAAGGCTTTAGGGTCGCCTCTATCGACGTCGACAGCCGCCAGCAGACGCTGACCCAATACGTCCGGAACCGCCGCAACTGGGCTCAGGCCCACGATCTGGCAGTACCTCATGCCTCTCATTACCACCTGCCGCTGTCGCGATCGGATTCGATCAAGGAAAACCAGAAGCTTGAGTTCGACCTGTTTCGGCAAGCCATCATCGAGGTGGAGGGCGAGGCGGATTTCCTGATCGTCGATACACCGGGCTTCGATACGCACCTGACGCGGCTGGCGCACTCGCTCGCCGATACGCTGGTGACGCCGCTCAACGATTCGATCATCGATCTCGACGTCATGGCGCACCTCGATCCGGTGACCGGAGATCCGCGCGAGATGAGCCACTATGCCCGGCTGGTACAGCGGGCCCGCACCGAGCGACTGTCGATCGATGGGCGCACCATTGACTGGGTGATTGTCCGAAACCGCATTTCGATGCTGCCGTCCCGCTCGACCAAGCTTGTGCAGGGGGCGATCGAAAAGATTGCCGTGCGGCTTGGCTGCCGTGTGGCTGAGGGGATCGCGGAACGCGTGATCTTCCGCTCGCTGTTCCCGACTGGGATGACCGTTTTCGATCCGCTCGACGAGGAAATGCTCGGCGGCCTGCCCTCGATGTCGCACCTCAGTGCTCGGCAGGAGTATCGCGCGCTGGTGGAGGCACTGCGGCTGCCGATTAACGACCGTACGGCGGCGCGTATTGCTGCGAACAAAGTGTTGGCTCAGACCGCTGCAGAACCAACGCGATTTGAGCATATGGCGCCCTGATCAGAGCGTCTCAGAGTTCCCGTGCAGGAAGCCTGACCCGCACGGCGCGGCCGCCAGCCGGGCTGAACACGTCGAGTTCGATCGCGACAGGCGGCAGGATCATGCGCCGGGTACGGGCCGATAACGCCAGCACAGTGGCCAGCAATTCGCTCACGCCCCGGCGTTGTGAGCTTGGCTGAATGCGTGAGGTGATGGCATTGACAGCACGACGCCGGACGCCGGCGTCTTCTGATGATAGTGCGGACTGGCCGATAAATCGGGCCAGTTCCGATAGGCTAGACGTATCGCTCATTTGGGCTACTCCAACACAGGCCACAAATTTGCTTCCCCGATTCTAGTCGGCTGCTCGTCGTGTCACGACTGCATCGCGAGGCAGCTCATCTTCACTTTCTTGAGGGCACTACACATGCTGGCCGCGTCGTCACGGCCACCAAAACCGCCGAAGCGGGCCCGGAAGAACACTTGCCCGTTCTTCTCGAAACGCTCGACGTATGGCTTGAAGGTCCCGAGATCGCCAACCCTCGAGGAGGCGTCCGAGATCAGGGAATTCGCGCCGTTCTCAGTGGGAGAGGCGCCGATCTGAACGATCCATGACCCGCTGATGACCTGCTCCTGAACGGCCGCTACGGCGAGCGGGGCAGGCTGGGGTTGGTTCGGCACGGCAACCGGCGCGTTGTCGCCAATAGCACCCGAGGTCATCAGGTCAATCGGTTCACCCGTATCGCCGATGCCAACCGGCGGCAGCAGGGGCGCCGAGGGGGCAGTCTGGCCAAGTGGAGCTGGGGCCGCGCCGAGTGAGAAGGTATCGCTCAGCCAGGCGCCGATGACGTCGAGCGGACGCTTCTTGCCTTTGGGTGTCTGAACGTCTGGTTCAGCAAGGAGATTTGCCGCGGCCATTGCACCACCGGGATTGAGATCGGCAGGCCGAGCGGCCGGAAGCGGGGCGTTTGCGTCGATGCTGGCGACGATAATGTCGTCCGGGCGCTGGGCCGCGGCAACCGGGAGCACCTCGGCAGCGGGGATCGCCGCTACCGCCGCGCCCGAGCTGCGGAAGGCGGGGTATGGCATGGGGATGACTTCGACCGGATCAGCTGACGCGACCATGACCGTTGCGCCCTTGCGGCCCGGCTGGGGGATGAGCGCGGCTTCGAGATAAGAACCCGACCGGCCCTTGGGCAGGTAAGTCTTGACGAGGTCACGCACCTTGGAGTCGCGCGAGCCACCGGAGTCGAATCCGAAGCCTGCAACGACGATGTGGCGCCCGTCGGTGCGGGCGGCGGTCAGCAGATTGAAGCCCGAAGCATTGGTGTAGCCGGTCTTGATGCCGTCGATGCCGTTGCTACCGAGAAGCCGGTTATGATTGCCGTAGTTGCGCTTGCCATACGAGAAGCTGCGAGTCTGGAAATAGTCGTAGTACTGCGGAAAGTGCTCGTAGATCGCGATGCCAAGCTTGGCCTGGTCGCGCACCGTCGTGACCTGGCCCTTGTCGGGAAGGCCCGAGGCGTTCCGGTAGGTCGTGCGGCTCATGCCGAGGGCCTTGGCGGTGGCCGTCATGCGTTTGGCGAACGCGCTCTCACTGCCCGAGATATTCTCGGCAATGGTGCGCGCCATGTCGTTTGCGGAAATCGTCACGATCGCCTTGATGCAGTTTTCGACCGTGATCGTGGAGCCGGCCTTGAGGCCGAGCTTGGTCGGGGAGGCTGCCGCGGCGTACTTCGACACCGTGAACTTGGTCTTCAAAGTAATGTTACCCGCCGCCAATTCCTGGAACAGGATGTAGAGCGTCATGACCTTGGTGACGGAGGCAGGGTAGCGGGCTGCGTCGGCGGCGCTTTCGTAGAGCACTTTGCCGGACTTCGCGTCGACGACAATGCCCGCATATTTTCGCGGAGCGGCGGCAGCGTTGGCTTCGCCAGCCATGGGTGCCAGCAGAGCCACGACCGTGATCGCAGCAGCAAAGCAACGTGCCAAAAGGCGGCGGAACTGGGAAAATGGCTTTTGGGAAAGCACCCGATACTCCAACTCACATCGGGCAGTACAACGCCCGTACGCAACACACCGCAGGAGAGTGGACGAGGCTTCCCCAAAAAGCGGGACCGCTCATTTCCTGCGCACTGAGACCTTAGGGCGGCGGCGTTACCATTCCGTAAAATGCGATCAGTTTCGGCAGCGGGGTCAAAGGGTCGCAGGCCCGGCGACCTGCGCTAAAGAATAGGTGCATGGCTACTTAACAGTGGGCGCGTTTTGCCTACATAATGACGTCACCATGCTGCTTCGACCCAATCCACTCGAGACCCGAACCATGCGTGTCGCCATTGCGTATCCGCTCCAGATGTCCGCCACACGAGGCGTACCTCTGCGCGGGGCAGACGATGGCGACGCAGGTGGCAAGGGCGGCTCTGGTGGCAAGCTCGACACAGCAACCATCACCAAGCCCAAGACCAAGAGCAAACGCCCCAGCCTTTATCGGGTGCTGCTGCTGAATGACGACTACACTCCAATGGAATTCGTCGTGCTGATCCTGCAGGACGTGTTCAACAAGACCCGTGAAGAAGCCATGCAGATCATGCTGCACGTCCATAATCAGGGCGTCGGGGAGTGTGGAGTGTTTCCGTTTGAGGTGGCCGAGACCAAGGTCACCCGCGTCATGGATGCCGCACGCAAGAACCAGCACCCGCTGCAATGCGTGATGGAAAAGCAATAGGAACCCGATATGCCATCGTTCTCGCGCGGACTTGAAAAGGCCCTCCATCAGGCAATGAACCTGGCCCGGGAACGGGCGCATGAGTTCGCCACTCTGGAGCATTTGTTGCTGGCGCTGACCGACGATCGCGACACTATCGCGGTCCTGAATGGCTGCGACGTCGACATCGAGGCGCTAAAGTCAGACCTCGAAGATTTCATCAACGAGGAACTCGACAGTCTCGTCGTGCCGAATGGCCAGGACGCGCGACCGACCGCTGCGTTCCAGCGCGTGATCCAGCGTGCGGTGATCCACGTGCAGTCTTCCGGTAAGGAAGAGGTTACGGGAGCGAATGTGCTTGTCGCGATCTTTGCAGAGCGCGAGAGCCACGCGGCCTATTTCCTCGAGCAGCAGGACATGACGCGGCTCGACGCGGTCAATTTCATTTCACATGGCATCACCAAGTCGGGCCCCAATGAGGAGCGTCGGGTGCGCGGCGCGGAGAACGCCAGCGCAAGCGGTCACAACGAAGAGGGCGAGCGCGCTCCGGGCAATGGGCAGAGTTCGGCGCTTGCCGATTTCTGTGTCAACCTCAACGAGAAGGCCAAGGCCGGCAAGATCGACCCGCTGATCGGCCGCGACAGCGAGCTGCGCCGGACCATCCAGATTCTCTGCCGGCGCTCGAAGAACAACCCGCTCTATGTCGGCGACGCTGGCGTGGGCAAGACTGCTATTGCCGAAGGTCTGGCGCGGAAGATCACCGAAGGCGACGTGCCCGAAGTGCTGCGCGAGTCGATCATCTACTCGCTCGATATGGGCTCGCTTCTGGCCGGCACCCGCTATCGCGGCGACTTCGAAGAGCGGCTCAAGGCGGTGATGAAGGAGCTCGAAAAGCACCCCGACGCAATCCTGTTCATCGACGAAATCCATACGGTGATCGGCGCCGGCGCAACCTCGGGCGGCGCACTCGATGCTTCGAACCTCTTGAAGCCGGCGCTGGCTTCGGGGGCTATCCGCTGCATCGGCTCGACCACGTTCAAGGAATACCGCCAGTTCTTCGAGAAGGACCGGGCCCTGGTGCGTCGCTTCCAGAAGATCGACGTTAACGAGCCGTCGATCACCGATGCGATCGAGATCGTGAAGGGGCTGCGGCCGTATTACGAGGACTACCACAAGATCAAGTACACCGATGAGGCGCTGAAGGCGGCTGTCGAGCTGAGCGCGCGCTACATCAACGATCGGAAGCTCCCGGACAAGGCGATCGATGTGATCGACGAGACCGGCGCCAGCCAGATGCTGCTGACGCCGGAGAACCGCAAGGCGGTGATCGACGTCGAAGACATTGAGCAGACCATCGCGACCATGGCGCGCATTCCGCCCAAGTCGGTGTCGAAGTCCGATACCGAAATGCTGGCCAGCCTTGAGAGCAATCTCAAGACGGTGGTGTTTGGTCAGGACGCGGCCATTACTGCGCTGGCGTCGGCGATCAAGCTGGCGCGAGCAGGCCTCCGCGAACCGGAAAAGCCGATTGGCTCGTACCTGTTCACCGGCCCCACCGGCGTCGGCAAGACTGAAGTGGCCAAGCAACTGGCTGATACGCTGGGCGTGGAACTGCTGCGCTTTGACATGTCCGAGTACATGGAGCGGCACACGGTTTCGCGGCTGATTGGTGCCCCTCCCGGCTATGTCGGTTTCGACCAGGGTGGCCTGTTGACCGATGGCGTGGATCAGCATCCGCACTGCGTAGTGCTGCTCGACGAAATTGAGAAGGCACATCCGGACCTGTTCAACATCCTGTTGCAGGTTATGGACCACGGCAAGCTGACCGACCACAACGGCAAGTCGGTGGATTTCCGCAATGTCATCCTGATCATGACGTCAAACGTCGGCGCCATGGAACTGTCGAAGTCGCCGATTGGCTTTGGGCGGAAGCGCGAAGCGGGTGACGACGAGGAAGCCATCAACCGCATGTTCACGCCCGAGTTCCGCAACCGGCTCGACGCGATCATCTCGTTCGGCCCGCTGCCCCCCTCTGTGGTGCGTCGCGTGGTGGAAAAGTTCGTGCTGCAGCTCGAAGGCCAGCTGGCAGAGCGTGGCGTGACAATCGAGCTCACGCCGGAAGCCGCCGAGTGGCTGGCTGTGCGTGGCTATGACGAAAAGATGGGTGCCCGCCCGCTAGGTCGCGTCATCCAGGAGTTCGTCAAGAAGCCACTGGCGGAGCAGGTGCTGTTTGGCGAACTCGTGAACGGTGGCTCGGTGACGGTGGCGGTCGTTGGCGTTGGTCCGGATGCCAAGCTCGAACTGATCGCAATTCCACCGCGCCCGGCACGTCCCAAGGCAATCCCGGCGCCGAAGGTCAAGAAGGCCAAGGCCGCCGACAAGACGACGGACAAGGCAGCTGAAGAAAAGAGCTGATCGCTGAGCGATTTCAACGAACAAGGCCGGGAGCGATCCCGGCCTTTTCTACTTGTGGCGTGCCTGAACGACCAGCATTGCGACGTAGATGAGACCTGGCAGCAGGATCGCCCAGATGGCAAAGACGCCATAGAGCAGGGCGCCAATCAGCGCCCCAACCAGCAGCGACGCCCAGACCATCAGGTGTTGCGTCCAGCGCCAGGGTGGAGCCTGACCGCGCACTGCGCGCGCCAGATCCTGCCCGGCCGCGAACAGGGTGCCCGAAACAAAGGTGGTACCGAGCCGGGCGGCGCCGTTGGGTGTCAATACCGCGTTCTGTGCCCCGGCGCCTGCAGCGAGCGCCAGCATCGCCTGGGCGGCCGAAAAACCGGCCATCCGCAAGGCGAGCGAGACGACGAGGCTGAGGAGGATCAGTACGAGCACACCCACCGCGCCGCCACGAGTGCGCGACTGAGCGATGAGGCTGCCCAGAAAGCTACCAAGGAAGAACATCGTAATCAGTGCGGCGGGGAGCAACAGTTGCGGGCCGAGCCGGGCGATACCCGCGCCAAGCTGCGTGGTGTTGCCGCTCATGAACGAGGTGTAGAAGCCGCCAAGTTCGATGAAGCCGACGACGTCGATCATCCCGGCGGCGGCAGTCAGCAACAAGCCAAAACTGAGCTGCCGGAACGGCGTCATGGTGAACTAGTCCAGTTGTGCCGCAATGGCCTTGGCGTCGGCCGCAAGTTCAGCATCGTCTGCTTTCAGGCCCGCATGCCGCCCCAGTTCCACATTCGCGTAGATCGGGATGACATGGAAGTGCAGGTGAAAGACAGTCTGGCCGGCCGGGGCCTCATTGAACTGCTGAACCCGGATGCCATCCGCCGAAAACGCTGCCTCGGCGGCGCGCGCGACGCGCTGCACAGTCGTAAGAACGTTCGCTAGCGTTGCCGGCGCTGCGTCGAGCAGGTTGCGTGATGCGGCCTTGGGGATGACCAGCACATGGCCGCGCGACTGCGAAAAGATATCCATCATCACGAGGACATCGCCATCCTCGTAGACCTTGTGGGCAGAGATCTCGCCCCGAATGATGCGGGCAAAGATATTGGACTGGTCGTAGGACGTCACGAGGCGGCTCCCATCAGCTGCTCGTCATTGTGAAAATTGCCGGGGTAGTCGGAGATGGTGTCTTCGACGATATCGGCGGCGAGACCTGTGCCGTCCTCAAGCTGCAGCCGCTCCGCAAGCTCGCTTGCGGCAAGCTCGAACGAGGTGTCGGTGGCAAGCTCTTCAAGCGCGGAGGCGAGGATGGTCGGGGTGAGCTTGCGGATGCGCACCGGGGCAGGGCCGCAGCCGAGTTCGTAGACGCGGCGGCCCCAGTAGGGCTGGTCAAAGAACTGCGGCACGACGAAGGTCGGCTTGCCGGCATAGAGCCCGGCGTAGGTCGTGCCCGCGCCGCCGTGATGGACGACGGCCTTGACGTGCTGGAACAGCTTGGTGTGGGGCGCCTTGTCGATGGAATAGACGGTATCGGGCAGGTCCTCGGCCTTGATGCCGCCCCAGCCCTTACCGACCACAGCGCGCCCGCCCCATTGGCGGAGGGCCTTGGTGATGATCTCGCTATTGCGCTGCGCGCCCCAGGGCATCGACCCAAAACCCAGGTAGATAGGGGCTTCGCCGGCATCAAGGAAGGCGCGGAAGGTCGCATCTGGCTCCCAGCCGGTGTTGTCGTCCAGCCGCCAGAAGCCGGTGACAATGGTCGATTCCGGCCAGTCGCCTGGCGGCGGGGAGATGACGCGGGAATAGGCGTGGAGCGCCGGGATCGGTTCGCCGCGCGAGTTTTTCGAAAAGCCCGAGCGCTTACGGCTGCGCAAACCCAGAAGCTTGGCGCGCATGCGATCGCGCGGGAAGTCGTAGTAGGTCTGGTGCGCCGCCTGGACGACGTAGCTCAGACGGTTGAACAGGGGGTCGAGGCTGATGCGGTTGAAGAGGGGTTCGGGCGCAGTGCCCTCATAGCCGAAATAGGGGAACTCGCCGGTCGGATTGATCGGCTGGAAGGCCGTCATAATCGCTGGAATATCAAGCGCTTCGGCGATATCGACAGCGAAATTCGTGGTCTGGTGAAAGACGATGGCGTCAACGTTCTGGGCCGTCACCCACAGATTCTTGCAGGCTTCCTTCAGGATCTTCTGCCCGTCGCGCAGGAGCTTGGGGGCGTAGAGCAGGGAGTTTTTCGACATTACGTTGTCGAACTGCGACTGGCGCATGAAGGCCTGGATATCGCTGCCCAGGGTCTGAAACTCGACGCCGTGGCCGGTGACGAAGCCTTCGAAATCATTGGTGGCGCTCAAAACGACCGAGTGGCCGCGCCGCTGCAGCGTCAGAGCGAGCGCGACAAAGGGCTGCACGTCCCCCATCGTTCCGATAGCGGCGATCGCGATGCGTTTACTCATATGCTCCTCAACCCGCCTGGTGCCGTCTCTGTTCCGGCTGTGTCGGCCATCATTGGGCCACGCCGATGAACGTCACCTGACCAGACCTTGGAAACATACCTCGGGCGCGGAAGCAATGGCTCATGCGTCACTCGCTACCCGGAACGTCGCCATGACGGAACGGGGTGTAGCGTTCCAGCATCCGTTGCTCGTTTTCCACCGATGCCCGCTCCTGCTGCAGGAAGCGCGCGATGGCCTCGCGCAGCCCAGGGTGGCCGATCCAGTGGATCGATCGCGTGGTGGCGGGTGCATAGCCTCGGGCAAGCTTGTGTTCGCCCTGTGCGCCGGCTTCGACCACCTTGAGCCCGTGCGCGATGGCGTAGTCGATGGCCTGATAGTAGCAGAGCTCGAAGTGGAGGAACGGAACCTCGCGGGTAGAACCCCAGTAGCGGCCATAGAGCCGGTCCTTGCCGATCAGGCTCAGGGTTCCCGCTATCGGCTCATCGCCGTCATAGGCAAACATCAGCAGGATGCGGTTGGCCATGGCAGCAGAGAGCTGGGTGAAAAAGCTCCGCGTCAGGTAGGGGCGGCCCCATTTGCGGCTGCCGGTATCTTGATAGAAGGTGAAGAATGCATCCCACACGGCCTCGGTGAGGTCGCTGCCACTGAGCCATTTGACGGTGAGGCCATCGGCCGCCAGAGCGTCTCGCCGCTCCCGACGCGTAACCTTGCGGTGACGGGAGGAGAGCGTTCCGAGGAAATCGTCGAAGCTGCCGTAGCCCTCGTTGTGCCAGTGATACTGGGTGTCGTGACGCACGAGCCATCCGGCTTCGCGCGCCAGTTCAACCTCGTCGTCGGGAACGAACGTTGAGTGGACCGAGGAGATGTCGTTCTGGCTTGCGAGCGTTGCGGCGGCGGTAAGCAGGGCGGACCGCGAGGCTGGATCACGGGCGAGAAGGCGCGGGCCGGTGACGGGGGTGAAGGGGACCGCGCATTGGAGCTTGGGGTAGTACTCGCCCCCGGCGCGCTGAAAGGCATCGGCCCAGCCGTGATCGAAGACATATTCGCCCTGCGAGTGGGACTTCAAATAGAGCGGCATGACGCCGACTGCGGCGCCAGTGGCGTCGGAGAGCAGCAGGTGCTGCGGTTGCCAGCCGGTGCGGCGGGTGGCGGAACCGGACTGTTCAGCGGCGAGAAAGAACGCGTGCTCAAGGAATGGATTGTCCGGTACGCCACCTGCGCCGGGAGCCAGCCCATTCCAGACCGCCGCCGGGATCTCGGCGACGGACGAAACGACGCTAGCCGTGTAGGCGCTCTCAGGCACTTTGCGGATTAAACCCCTCGAAGACGATCTGGTCAGCTTTGCCGACGGTGGCAAGCGCGGCAGTGGGAGTCTTGATTGTCCAGGTCGTGAACGGGATGCCAAACGAGCGGAAAAGCTTCACCGCCGGCAGGTCCAGCGCCTTGTCGTGGCAGGAGATGAAGTCGAAACGGGTCAGGGGCCAGTGCAGCAGGTTGCGCAGCACCAGCTTCTCACTGAAGCTGAGGTCGGTGTCCCACTCGGGTTCGTCGTACCCGTAGGTGATGATGCCCAACGGCATCCGGGCACCGCGCTTTCGGACTTCCATGATCAGGCGCGGATCAAATGATTCGATGGTGACCGGACCGCGATAGGTCTTGAGGGCATCCATGACCGTTTGGGCCAGCACCTGGGTCGCTGGCATGTTGGGCTGTTTCTTCAGCTCAATCTGCAGAAGCACGCGCCCCGCGACCTGATCGAGGAATTCGCTAAAGCGCTGCGGTGTGTCCCCCGCTGAGCTGCCGAGCAGCTTGTAGCTGGAAAGCTCCGCCATGCTCCTGGCACCAACTGGGCCGGCGACACCGGTTAGTCGATCGAGTTCGTCGTCGTGAAAGATCATTGGGACCCCGTCACGGCTCAACTGGACATCGCACTCGATGGCGAAGCCTTGGGCGATCGCGGCCTCGAAGGCGCTTGCCGTATTCTCAATGACACCACGCTCGCGATCATGGAGACCGCGGTGGGCGATGGGACGATCAAAGTTGGGTTTGGCGCACATGGGTTTTCGCTATGTAGGTACAGAGGAGCGCTGGCGCTAGCAGCGCTCCGTGACACTGTCGCGTCGCAGCCCTGTAAGCGTCAGTCCTCGACCTCGACGATACCTTCGACTTCGACAGCGGCCCCCAACGGCAGGGCCGCCATGCCGATGGCGGAGCGGGCATGCTTGCCCTTGTCCCCCAGGACACCGACGATCAGGTTGGAGGCGCCATTGGCCACCAGATGATGCTCGGCGAAATCCGGGGTGGAGGCGACAAAGACAGTCAGCTTCAGCACGCGCTTGACCTTGGTTAGCTCTACGCCGGCGCTGTAGACGATCTGGCTGAGGAAGTTCACGGCAGCCAGCTCGGCTGCATTGCCACCCTGCACGACGTTCATCGTGTCACCCAGCAGCCCTGTGATCACGCCGCCTTCAGTCCGGGAGATCTGGCCTGACACATAGATAATGTTGCCGGTCCGGGTGACAGGGATGTAGGTGGCGACCGGCGCGCTGGGCACTGGGAGCTCGTAACCATATTCACGGAGCTTTTCGACGGGAGTGGTCATTCTGGCTTCTCTTGCTCTTTCGAATCTTCGTCTGCCCGGGCGGCGCGGGCTTTCACCCGGTCATATAGCTTGCCGCGGATCACAGCGTCCTTGCCGAACCGCTCACGAACTCTGTCGATAGCACGTTCTGCTGCGGCGCGCCGCGCAATCTGGGGTTCGATGAGATCGACTTGATCAATACCGTCGGCCCCGGATAACCCTGATAGCCCGATTCCGATGAGCCTGAAGGCAGTGCCATCTATCTCTCGGGCCAGCAGCTGAAGGGCGCTTTCGTACATCACGCCCGCCAGTTGCGTAGGGATCATCAAGTGCCGCGCCCGGGTACGCAAGCGAAATCCGGCTGACTTGAGCTTCAGCGTCACCGTGTCGCCGACCAGCGATTTGGCTTTCAGGCGGTCCGACAGCCGCTCGCAAAGGGCCAGCAATTCGGTGGATAGCGCCTCGAAATCCTTGAGATCGGTGTTGAAGGTCGTCTCGCTCGAAATGCTCTTCATCTCGCCGTCGATGGAGACCGCGCGCGCATCCTCACCCCGGGCCAGCCGCGCGAGTCGGGCGCCGCTCTCTCCGTAGCGCCGCATCAGCTGCTCCGGTTCGGCCTGTTGCAGCTGACCGATGGTTTCGTAGCCGTCCTTGCGCAGCGTTTCGGCAAAAACCTTGCCTACGCCGAAGATCAGGCTCACCGGCTGGGCGGCGAGAAAGCTGAGGGTTTCGGCCTTGCCGATCACCGCAAAGCCGCGGGGCTTGTCGAGGTCTGACGCAATCTTGGCGAGAAACTTGTTGTGGCTCAGCCCCACCGAGATCGTGACGCCGATCTCGTCTTCGACGCGCTTGGCGAAGCGGGCGAGGCTGATGGACGGCGGGGCGCGGTGCACGGCCTCCGTTCCCGACAGGTCGAGGAAGGCCTCATCGATCGAGAGCGGTTCGACCAGCGGCGTCAAGGCATCCATCAGCGCCCGGATCTGCCGGCTGACGCCGACATATTTCTGCATGTTGGGCGGGATGATCACCGCGTGCGGGCAGAGTTCTCGCGCCTTGAACATCGGCATGGCCGACCGCACCCCGAACTGCCTTGCGATATAGCAGCAGGTCGACACCACGCCACGCGTGCCACCGCCAATGATGAGGGGCTTGTCGGCTAGCGTCGGATCATCGCGTTTCTCGACCGAGGCGTAGAACGCATCGCAGTCCACATGCGCCACGGAAAGTCCGTTCAACTCCTCATGCGCAACGATGCGAGGGGAGCCACAGCGCTTGCACCGCGACGGCCGCTCGGTACTTTCGCTTGTTGCAAAGCAGTCGCGGCAGACGCTCTGCATTTCAGCCCGCAGGATTCAGCTTGGCCCAGACCCTCATGAAGTCATCTGGACGGAAGCCGGCATTGGCGCAAAGCGCCAGCAGCAGCGGCTCGTTGCTGGCAAAATAGTCGATCAGACCACGTGCGAGGCCCGTGGTGCCCACCGAGCTCCGGATCGCATCCGGGGAGTAGCCCGTCACACCCATGAATTCGGCCAGCTGGCCGGGGTTTTCCGCCAGATGATGCAAGCAAAGCTCACCCAGTGTTTTCGGCGTCAGTTCAATGGACTTGGACAATGGACTCAGGGCCATGTTGTGGCTTCGGTAATCGATTGATGTTACCCCGAAGTTCAGGCAGAACACGAGGGGCCTTGGGCCCCGCAAAGGTGCAGGGCCGAGTCCGATATGCCAAAGACCGTGATGATCGTCGAAGACAATGAGCTCAATATGAAGCTCTTCAACGATCTGCTGGAATCGCGTGGCTACTCGGTCATCCAGACGCGCAACGGTCTTGAGGCTCTCGATCTTGCCCGGGAACACCACCCAGACCTGATCCTCATGGATATCCAGCTGCCGGAAGTGTCCGGGCTGGTGGTCACCAAATGGCTCAAGGAAGACGACGACCTGATGTCGATTCCGGTGATTGCGGTGACGGCATTTGCCATGAAGGGCGATGAAGAGCGGATCCTGCAGGGCGGTTGTGAGGGGTACATCTCCAAACCCATCTCCGTACCTCACTTTTTGGAAACGATTGCCCGTTACATTGGGACTGCCAATTAGTCGGCATTCGGACGCTTTTCGTAAAAATCACAGGGCGGCAGGTCTTTGACGGCACGTGTGCTGATCGTTGACGATATTCCTACGAACGTGCGCCTCCTCGAGGCGCGCCTGAGTGCGGAGTATTTCGATGTCGTAACCGCGTCTTCGGGTGCGGAAGCGCTGGCTATCTGCCAGGCAGGCGAAATTGACATTATCCTGCTCGACGTAATGATGCCCGAGATGGACGGCTTTGAGGTCTGCCAGCGGCTGAAGGCCGACCGGCGTACCCACCACGTCCCTGTGCTGATGATTACAGCCCTCGATCAGCCCTCGGATCGCGTTCGTGGCCTCGAGGTCGGCGCCGACGACTTTCTGACGAAGCCAGTAGATGACGTGCAGCTGATGGCGCGCGTCAAAAGCCTGGTGCGCCTCAAGGCGCTGACAGACGAGCTGCGGGCGCGTGCACGCACCGGCCAGGAAATCGCCATCGAAGAAGCGATGCGCGTGATGGACCAGATCAGCTCGGAAGACGGCAAGATACTGGTTGTGGATATAGATGCGCGCCAAACCGAACGCCTGCGTGGCTATCTCGGCGCGACCAACCGCGTCGATGTGCTTTCGAACCCGGCAGACGCGGCACTGGCCGTCAGCAGTGGTGACTATGAGCTCGCGATCGTCTCGATGTCGCTGGGCGACTTCGACCCGCTGCGGGTTTGCTCACAGATGCGCACGGCCGAACTGACGCGGTCGCTGCCGATTATCCTGATTGCCGAGGAAGACGATCGCCCCCGCGTGGTGCGCGGCCTCGACCTGGGCGTCAATGACTTCATCATGCGGCCGGTTGAGCGCAACGAGCTGATGGCTCGGGTGCGGACGCAGATCAGGCGCCACCGCTACGCCGCCGAGTTGCGTCAGAGCGTGACCAACACTCTTGCCCTAGCCGTGACTGATGAGCTGACCGGGCTCTACAACCGCCGCTATTTCGACCGCCACCTCTCGATCATGCTCGAGAAGGCCCAGTCGCAGGAGCGCGACATGGCCGTGATGCTGATCGACATGGATTTCTTCAAGGCCGTCAACGACACGCACGGGCATGATATCGGCGATGCGGTGCTGCGCGAGTTCGCTGACCGCCTGCGTCGCAATATCCGAGGCGTCGACCTCGCCTGCCGCTTTGGCGGCGAAGAGTTTGTGGTGCTGATGCCGGACACAGACTTCCGGCAGGCCCAGGCGGTTGCCGAGCGTGTGCGGCACGCCGTGGCAGAGCGCGCCTTCGAGGCCGATGGGGCCCGTCCACTGGGGATCACGGTTTCGGTGGGTGTGTCGCTCAACGAATCCGACACCGATACGCCCGAAGTCATGCTCAAGCGCGCCGATGTGGCGCTCTACAGGGCCAAGCGCGAAGGCCGCAACCGCGTTGTTTTCGACGCGGCATAGGCCGATCCGAAGTCGTCGGACCGTGTCAGGACTAGACCTTTAATCAATTGTAATTAGGCGGGCCAGGTAAGGTTAACGATTAGTTATCCTGTGGTCTAGTTGTTGATGCCGCAGTGGTTTTGACTAGGGTGAGCCTTAGCAAAAACGCCAGCACGATGTGTCTGGCAGTTACCCCTACGGTTCTCCTCAGGTCCGCCGCAACTCCTGAGCCCGTAGGGAGGCTGGTCCGAAGTGGACAAGAGTGGCCTCTTCGACATGCCGCTCCGGACCAGCCACTTATTTGCAAACGCCCGTTCCCTTGCCTGGGAGCGGGCGTTTTGCGTTTCTGGTCGGCGCAAACAAAAACCCCGCGCCAAGGCACGGGGTTTTCAAATGGTCTGCGAGAAGCCGAAGACTACTTGATCTTGGCTTCCTTGAACTCGACGTGCTTGCGCACCACCGGATCGTACTTCTTGAAGCTGAGCTTCTCGGTCTGCGTACGCGAGTTCTTCTTGGTGACATAGTAGAAGCCGGTGTCGGCAGTCGACACGAGCTTGATCTTGAGAGATACGGCTTTGGCCATGGTCGTGATCCTTAAACGGCTTGCCGCGCGATTGGCGCGCGGCACTGAATTCACCCGGCCCAGCGGCCCGTGGAAATTTGGCCGCAACCTACGGATTTGCCGCCGATTGTCAAGGCGATATCCTGGTGTGGCTCAAGGGTCGACGAACCGGCCCAACTGGTGACGCTAAGCGCTAGATATTGCTGGTTTCGGGGGCAGCCGGATCGAAGCCATACATATAGTTGGCCCACTGCAGGCCCACTACGGCACCCTTGATCGAGGGTAGCATGATGATGGGCAGAATGATCGCCATGGGAATCATCGTCCAGACGTAGAACATCGGATCGACCGGGCCGCTCATTTCGCTATGCAGCATCCAGCCGACCAGGACGTGGCCAACGATGAAGATGGCGATGTAGGGCGGGAAATCGTCGGCGCGCGCGCTGCCCAGATGCTCGCCGCATTCGGAACAGTTTTCGTTGATCTTGAGGTAGGCGCGATAGAGCTTGCCCTTGCCGCAATTGGGGCAGCGGCACATGATTCCGTTGGCAATACCGCGCCAGAGCGACCTCGGTTCACGCAACGCCTGGATCTCGATGGCCATGTCTATCTCTTCTTCCTGGCGAACTTCCGGTATGCGCCCGCCTTGCCTGATGGTCTAGATGGGCCCTTGCGACCACGTTTCACAGATGACGGATCGCCGCGGCCGCCTTCGGAGAGCAGTTCGAAGCGGAGCGCGCCGGCAACCGGGGCGACTTCTAGCAATCGGACCTTGACGGGATCGCCGATGCGGAAGGTCTCGCCGGTGCGGTCACCGACCATGGCCTGCATTTCCTCGACGTACCGATAGTAGTCCTGTCCGAGGGTGGAGGCGGGGATGAAGCCGTCGGCGCCGGTTTCACTCAGCTTCACGAAAAGGCCGGAGCGGGTAACGCCCGAGACCCGGCCCTCGAATTCGACACCGATCTTTTCAGCGAGGAACTGCGCCAGCAAGCGGTCGGCGGTCTCGCGCTCGGCCAGCATGGCACGGCGCTCGGTCGAGGAGATGTGCTGCGCGATGCCCTGAAGCTTGGTGACTTCAGCGTCGGTCAGGCCGTCCGGCCCGAAATCGAGCGCGGTGATCAGGGCGCGGTGGACGATAAGGTCGGCGTAGCGGCGGATCGGCGAGGTGAAGTGGGCGTAGCGGTCGAGGTTCAAGCCGAAATGGCCATAATTCTCCGCCGCATACTCGGCCTGCGCCTGGGTGCGGAGGACGATCTCGGACACCTGCTGGGTCTTGCCCAGCCCCTTGGCCTTTTCGAGCACGCGGTTGAAATCGACAGGGCGCACGGCGTCGGATTTGCTGAAAGGCAGATCGAGGGAACTGAGGAAGTCCCTGAGCCCCATCAGCTTTTCCTGGCTGGGCGTATCGTGGACCCGGTAGAGCAGGGCACTGCGGTGCTTTTCCAGCGTCTCAGCGGCCGCAACGTTTGCTGCGATCATCATCTCTTCGATGAGGCGGTGAGCGTCCAGACGCTCCGGCACGCGGACATCGGCCACCATGCCCTTGGCATCGAGGATGATCTTGCGCTCGGGCAGGTCGAGGTCGAGCGGGCCACGCTTGTCGCGGGCCTTCGCCATAGACCCGTAAGCGCGCCACAGCGGCTTGAGGATGGTATCAAGGATCGGGCCGGTCTTGTCGTCGGGACTGCCGTCGATGGCGGCCTGAGCCTGCTGGTAGCTGAGCTTGGCGGCCGAGCGGAACAGCACGCGGTGGAAGCTATGCGTAAGCTTGCGGCCGTCGGCGCTGAAGATCATCCGCACCGCGAGGGACGGGCGGTTTTCGCCTTCCTTCAAGGAGCACAGGTCGTTGGAAATCCGCTCCGGCAGCATCGGGACGACGCGGTCGGGGAAATAGACCGAGTTACCGCGCAGATATGCTTCGCGATCGAGCGCAGTGCCCGGTTTTACGTAGGCCGAGACGTCGGCGATGGCGACGTAGACGATGTGCCCGCCGGCATTTGCCAGGTCGGTATCCGGCTCGGCGTAGACGGCGTCGTCGTGATCCTTGGCGTCATAGGGGTCGATGGTGACCAGCGGAATGTGCCGCCAGTCTTCGCGGCCCTTGAGGCTGGCTTCCTTCGCGTCCTCGGCTTCCTTCAGCACGGCGCTGGGGAAGCGATAGGGGATTTCGAGGTTGTGGATGGCGATCATCGACACCGCGCCTTCCGAGCGCGGGTTGCCGATCACCGCCGCCACCTTGGCCTTGGGGATCATCATGCGGCCAGTGATCTTGACCTCGACTTCCACCAGGTCGCCATCGCCGGCCGTGCCGAGGTCGCCGCGCTCGATGCGCATTTCCTTCTGCTTGCGGTCGATGGGGATCAGGCGGGCACCGTCTTCGTCCATGCGCACGATGCCGATCTGGCCGCGGCGCGGCTTTTCGAGGATCTTCATGGCGCGGGCGGTGTAGTGGGGCAGGTCGCCGTCGCCGGCATCGATGCGCGCGAGGATGCGATCACCCGGAGCGGGGACGACGCGGGCGTTCTTGGGCTGCTCGACGATGACGCGCGGGCGTTCGCCTTCCTCTTCGTTCCACTGGGCCGGGAAGGCGTGGAGATCGTCCGGGTCGGCGTCGGCCGGGATGTCGAGTACGGTGACAGCGGGCAGGGCGGCAGTGCGGCGGATGGCCTTGCGGGTGCGGGCGATAAAGCCCTCGCCTTCCATCTGCTTCAGCAGCACCTTGAACGGGGTGCGCATGTCGCCGTGGATCCCGAAATGGCGCGCGAGGTCGCGCTTGCCGTCGAGGTTCGGGTCCTCGGCCATGGCTTCAAGGATGGCCTCCCGCGAGGGGAGGGTGCCCACGACGAACTGCCGTGGGACTTTGGTTTTGGTCTTGTCTTGCGGCGGTTTCGCCATTGTCTCTTTCTTTTAGGCGGTCGTTACCGCCTTCGGTTTTGCTGCCGCTTTGGCAGGCTTCTTGGCCGCCGGTTTGGCCGCAGTCGCTTTCTTGGCGGCGGGCTTTTTGGCAGGCGCCTTTTTGGCAGCGGGCGCCTTCTTCTTGGACGGTGCACCGCCCTTGGCAATGATCAGCTCAAGCGCCTGCTCGAGCGTTACGTCTTCGGGCTTCAGCGTCTTGGGCAGCGTGGCGTTCACCTTGCCCTGATTCACGTAAGGCCCATAGCGCCCGGCGCGGACGGCAATAGCGCCGCCTTCGTGCTCGAAGCTCTTGATCGCGGCAATCGCCGCCCCGCGGCCCTTGCCGAAGCGCCCGCCACCGGCGGCCTTCTCGGCCAGTAGGTCAACAGCCCGGTTGAGGCCGACGGTGAAGACTTCCTCGACATCTGGGAGGTTGGCATAGGTGCCGTCATGCAAGATGAACGGTCCGTAGCGGCCAATTCCCGCGCTGATCGGCAGGCCCGTTTCCGGGTGATTGCCGACCGCGCGGGGCAGCGCCAGCAACTGAAGCGCCCGTTCCAAGGTCAGACCGTCAGGAGTCCAGCCCTTGGGGAGGGAGGAGCGCTTCGGCTCGTCACCGTCGCCAAGCTGGACATATGGGCCGAACCGGCCCGACTTCAAGAGCACGTTGAGGCCGGATTCCGGGTCAACGCCGAGGATCCCGTCGCCCGGTGTGGCCGTCTCGGAGCCGGACGCGGCATCGGAGAGCTGCATCGTGTGCTTGCATTCAGGATAGTTCGAGCAGCCGATGAAGGCGCCGAATTTGCCGAGCTTCAGCGACAGCTGGCCGGTGCCGCAGGTGGGGCAGCGGCGCGGATCGGAGCCGTCGGCCTTGGCCGGAAAGATGTGGTCCTTGAGCGACTCGTTGAGTGCGTCGAGCACCTCGGAGACGCGCAGATCCTTGATCTCGTCGGTCTGCTTGGTGAAGTCGGTCCAGAACTCGCGCAGCACGTCCTTCCACTCAAGGGTGCCGGCTGAGATCTCATCGAGCTTTTCCTCAAGGCCGGCAGTGAAGCCGTACTCGACCAGCTTGGCGAAGAAATTTTCGAGGAAGGCCGTGACGATACGACCTCGATCCTCAGGGATCAGCGAGCGCTTTTCGAGCCGCACATAGTTTCGATCCTGCAGCACGGTAATGGTTGCGGCATAGGTGGAGGGTCGGCCAATACCGAGTTCTTCCATCTTCTTGATCAGGCTCGCCTCGGTGTAGCGCGAGGGCGGCTGGGTGAAGTGCTGCTCGATAAGCGCCTGCTCAAGCTTGGGTCGGTCGCCGACGGCAAGCGGCGGCAACTCGCGGCTGTCCTCGTCGTCCTCATCGCTATCTGTCTTGGCCTCGACGCCGTAGAGCGCGAGGAAGCCGGAGAACGTCACGACCGAGCCGATGGCGCGGAGCGCGATGTCGCGGCTGGTGGCGAAGACGGAAATGTCGGCGGTGGTACGCTCGATCTCCGCCGCACGCATCTGGCTGGCGAGGGTGCGCTTCCAGATCAGGTCGTAGAGCTTGAACTGGTCGGGATCGGCGCGGAGCGTATTCGGATTGCGGAACATATCCGTCGGCCGGATCGCTTCGTGAGCTTCCTGGGCGTTCTTGGCCTTGGTCTGGTAGATGCGGGCCTTTTCCGGGATGTACTCGGCGCCAAACTCTTTGACGATGGCGCGGCGGGCCTGCTCGATGGCTTCCGGTGCCATTTGTACGGCGTCGGTACGCATGTAGGTGATCACGCCTTCTTCGTAGAGGCGCTGCGCGATCTGCATGGTGCGGTTGGGCGAAAAGCCCAGCCGCGACGAGGCATCCTGCTGCAGGCTCGACGTGGTGAAAGGCGGATAAGGGTTACGGCGCGTCGGCTTCTTGTCGACCGAACTGACACTGAAGCTGCCGCCTTCAATGGCAGCCTTGAGCGCTTCGGCCTCGGCGCCGCTCGCGACATCCAGCTTGTCGGTCTTCTTGCCGTCGACCGAATAGAGCCGGGCCTCGAAAGCCTTGCCTTTTTCATTGAGGCGAGCGGCGACGCTCCAGTATTCCTGGGCTCTGAATTTTTCGATCTCACTTTCGCGATCGGAGACGATGCGCAGGGCAACGGACTGCACCCGTCCCGCGGAACGCGAACCGGGAAGCTTGCGCCAGAGGATGGGAGAGAGCGTGAAGCCGACCAGATAGTCGAGAGCGCGCCGCGCCAGATAGGCATCGACCAGCGGCTCATCGATCTGCCTCGGATGCAGCATGGCCTCGGTAATCGCCGACTTGGTGATGGCGTTGAACACCACGCGGCTGACCGGCTTGTCCTTGACCAGCTTCTTTTGCCGGAGGACGTCGAGCACATGCCAGGAGATCGCCTCGCCTTCACGATCCGGGTCGGTTGCGAGGATCAGTTCGTCGGCATTTTTCAGCGCATTGCCGATGTCGGCGAGCCGCTTCTTGGATTGCGCGTCGACCTCCCAGATCATCGCAAAATCGTCGTCGGGCAGCACCGAGCCGTCCTTGGCCGGCAAATCGCGGACGTGACCAAAGCTCGCCAGGACCTCATAGCCCTTGCCTAGATAGCTGTTGATTGTCTTGGCCTTAGCCGGACTTTCAACGATGACGAGCTTCATTTAGGGAACTTTCAACGGTGGCCTGCAAACGCGGCGCAACATGGTGAAGCGGGGTAGGGCTGTCAACCGCCACAAAGGCATGGCTCTGTGTTCCCCCTATAGGGGGGAAGAAAAGTTGGGCTAGGGGCGCAGAGCAACCAGTTGCCCGCTCGACCATTCGATCCTGCCTTCGAGGTCGAGTTCCAGCAGCAGCGACTGCATGCGCGAACTGCCGATGCCGGTGGCGCGGATCACGTCATCGATTGCCGTTGGAGTGACGCTCAGGGAATCGAGGAGCTGGGCCATCTCATCGCCAGTTGGCGGCGTGAAATCGAACGGCTCCGCTTCCGGCAGCCAGTCCGGTTCAAGGAGGCTGGTGCGAGAAGGATCAGCGTCTCGCAGGGTCTCGATGATATCGGCGGCACCAGTGATGAGCTTGGCGCCCTGCTGGATCAGCAAATTGCCGCCCTCGGCGCGGGGATCGAGCGGCGAGCCGGGGACCGCGAAAACCTCGCGGTTCTGCTCCAGCGCCAGCCGGGCGGTGATCAGAGATCCCGAGCGCTTGGCCGCTTCGACCACTACGGTGCCAAGCGACAGTCCAGAGACCAGCCGGTTGCGGCGGGGGAAGTCGCGGGCGCGTGGCTCCCAGCCGACCGGCATTTCGGTGAGGAGTGCCCCGCCATTGGCGAGGATGTCTCGCGCAAGGGGAATGTTCTCATCGGGATAGATGTGGTCCATGCCGCCTGCCAATACTGCGACGGTGCCGGTGCGTAGGGTCGCCTTGTGGGCGGCTGCATCGATACCCCGTGCCAGCCCCGAGACGACAACATAACCGGCGTCACCCAAATCCTCAGCCAGCATGCGGGTCATCTTCTGGCCAGCGGCGGAGGCGTTGCGAGCGCCAACCATGGCCACCGTGCGGCTCCAGTCGATGCTCTCGCCTCCCGCGACGGCGATCAGCGGCGGAGAACCCGTGATGTAGCGCAGCAGTGTCGGGTAGTCAGGCTCGCCCGAACCGACAAAGCGGCCACCCAGGCGATCGAGCCTCGCCACTTCGTCTTCGGCCTCGGTTAGCGTCGGAATACGCGTCGGGCGGCCCAGCCGCTGCATGATGGCCGGCAGTGCGGCCAAGGCTGCTTCCGCCGACCCTTCCCGGTTGATCAACTGCCTAAACGTCTGCGGGCCGATGTTCTCTGTGCGGATCAGGCGGAGCCACGCAAGGCGCTGTGCGGCGGTGAGGCTGGTGCCGTCGCGCCGCATCCGTCAGCTCGCCTTGGTCTTTTCCGAGCCGATCTTTGGCTCTGTGCCGTTCCAAAGGCGGCGGATGTTGCCCCAATGGCGATAGTAGAGCAGCAACGTCATGATGCTCACGGCCGCTGCCATTTCGAGGCTATCGAGCCCGTAGGCAAAGAGCGGCGCCGTTGCGGCAGCCGTCAGCGCGGCGAGGGACGAGTACTTGCGGGCAAAGGCGATGAGCAGCCAGCAGGCGCAGAACACCAGACCTACGATCCAGTTGAGGGCCAGAAGCACGCCGATATAGGTCGCAACGCCCTTGCCGCCGTTGAACTTCAGCCAGACCGGGAAGACGTGCCCAACCATTGCGGCGATCCCGGCGGCAAAGACCACCAGCTTGTCGGAGAGGATGGTTTCAGCACCCGGAACCGACAGCAGGAACCAGCGCGCAATCAGCACGGCGGCGGCGCCCTTGGCGGCGTCGAGGATCAGCGTTGCAGCGGCCAGCCAGCGGTTGCCGGTGCGTAGCACGTTGGTGGCGCCGATATTGCCCGAGCCGACGGCCCGGATATCGATGCCGACTGCACGGGTCAGCAGCAGCCCAAAAGGGATCGAGCCCAGGAGGTAGCCGATAACGACGGCGACGATGTAGTTCATGCTGAATAGTCCCCACTGAGCGCAGCATGGCGGAAGACGGACTTGCCTGCAACGAAGCTCTGCATCACCGCGCCCTGCATCCGCGCGCCCTCGAAGGCCGAGTTGCGCGAACGGGAGCGCAGCGACTGTTCTTTCACCACCCACGGGAAATCGAGGTCGAACAGCACGAGATCGGCCGGGGCGCCCACCGCGAGACGGCCGGCAGAAAGTCCGAGGATCTCAGCAGGCCGCACCGTCATCGCGCGCAGCACCGTCAGCAGCGGCACATCGCCGGAATGTACCAGCCGTAAGGCGGCAGCGAGCAGCGTTTCGAGTCCGATCGCGCCGTCTGAGGCCTCTGCAAAGGGCTGGCGCTTGACCTCGCTATCCTGCGGATCGTGGGCGGAGTGGATGACATCGATGGTGCCGGCGCGCAGACCCTCGACTACCGCGCGGCGATCGTCCTCGCTGCGCAGCGGCGGGGCGAGCTTGAAGAAGGTGCGGTAGGCGCCGACGTCGTTCTCGTTGAGGCTGAGGTTGTTGATCGAGATGCCGCAGGACACTGCGGCAGAGCGCGCCTTCGCGGCGGCCATCAGAGCCACGGAGCTTTCGGCTGAGATCTGAGCGGCGTGGTAGCGCACGCCGGTGAGGGACGCGAGTTGCAGGTCACGGGCGAGGGGGATGCTCTCGGCCTCGACGGGAATGCCACGAAGGCCGGAGAGAGTAGCGAGGGTGCCCTCGTTCATCACGCCGTCGCCAACCAGTGTCTTGTCCGCGATATGGTGGAGCACGGGCAGGTCAAAATTACGGGCGTAGGTGAAGGCGGCACGGAGAATGCCGGCCGACTGGATCGACTGCTGCCCATCCGTCAGCGCCACGGCGCCGGCTTCCTTGAGGAGGCCAAACTCGGTGATCTCCTCGCCCCGAAGGCCGCGCGTGATGGCGGCCGCGGGGAGGATATTGACCGAGGCCGTCGCCTTGGCGCGGCGGAGCAGGAAATCGACCAGCGCGCCATCGTCGATCACCGGGCTGGTGTCTGGCATCAGGACGAAACTAGTAACGCCTCCGGCCGCGGCTGCAGCCGCCGCCGATGCGAGGGTCTCGCGATATTCGTGGCCCGGCTCGCCGGTGAAGACGCGCATGTCGATGAGGCCCGGGGCGAGGACGAGGCCCTTGGCGTCGATGACCTCGGCGCCGTCTGGCACGCCTTGCGGCGCACCGTTGGAAAGGCCTGCTATCTTGCCGTCAACGATCAGCAGGGCGCCGGGGCCGTCGCGACCGGTGGCCGGGTCGATGATCCGCGCGCCGACGATAACCTGGGACGCGCTCATGGTTCGTTCCGCTGTGGGTCGGCAAGCAGGGTATCGAGGATCGCCATGCGCACGGCGACACCCATCTCCACCTGCTCGGTGATCACCGAACGGGGACCGTCGGCAATGGCGGGGTCGATCTCGACGCCGCGGTTCATCGGGCCGGGGTGCATGACGATGGCGTCGGGCTTGGCAAAGCTCAGTTTTTCCTCGTCGAGACCATAGAAATGATAGTACTCGCGCACAGAGGGGATCATCCGGCCATTGGCGCGCTCGTGCTGGAGGCGCAGCATCATCACCACATCGGCGCCCTTCAGCCCCTCGCGCATATCCGTGAAGACCTCGGTGGCGAGGGCCTCGATGCCGCGCGGCAAAAGGGTGCGCGGGGCGATGACGCGAGTGCGCACTTGCATGGCGCCGAGCAGCAGGAGGTTGGAGCGGGCGACGCGGGAATTGGCGATATCGCCGCAGATCGCCACCGTGAGACCCGCGAGATCGCCCTTGTGCTGGCGGATCGTCAGCGCGTCGAGCAGGGCCTGGGTGGGGTGCTCATGCGAGCCGTCCCCGGCATTGATCACCGAGCAGCCGACCTTCTGGCTGAGCAGCTCCACCGCCCCGGACGCCGAGTGACGGACGATGATCACGTCGGGCTGCATGGCGTTGAGCGTCGCGGCGGTATCGACCAGCGTCTCGCCCTTGGCGACTGACGAGGTTTTGACCGACATGTTGGTGACCTGGGCGCCGAGCCGTTTGCCGGCGATCTCGAAGCTCGCCTGGGTGCGGGTGGAGTTCTCAAAGAACAGGTTGATCTGGGTCTTGCCGGTCAGCGTGGGGAGGATTTTGCGCGGCTGCCGCGAGATCGGGATCATCGCCTCAGCGCGATCCAGAAGATCGACAATTTCAAATTGGTTCAGCTGGCTGATGCCGAGGAGGTGTCGATGGCGAAATGGCACCCTGAGGCCACTTCCCTGTGCTGGCGAAACCTGTGCCATGCCGCTCCGTTCCCAATGTTCGCGGGGGTCTAGCGCGCGTGCACGAGACTGGCAAGCCGCTGGGGCGATTATCCCCGGCGCAGGCGCTCCAGTGCCCCCTGCAAAATGTAGCTTGCCGCCAGCTTGTCGACCACCTCTGCCCTCTTGTCCCGGCGGACATCGGCCTCGATCAGGGTACGGGTGACGGCGCTGGTTGATAGTCGCTCGTCCCAGAACACCACCGGGATGCTGATCTTGGGCAGCAGGTTGCGGACAAAGGCTCGGGTTGACTGCACGCGCGGACCCTCGGAGCCATCCATGTTCAGCGGCAGCCCGATGACGATGCCGACCGCGGCATTCTCGGCGATCAGCTGGATGATGCGCTCGGCATCCTGCGTGAACTTGGTGCGCCTGATGGTCTCGAGCGGGGTGGCCGAGTAGCGCATGCCGTCGGCGATAGCGATTCCAATGGTTTTGGTACCAAGGTCGAGCCCGAGGAGCTTGCCGGTAGGGGGGAGGGCGGCGAGGGGATTGGGCGCATCGGCTGCAGTATCGGTCATGGCATTGCGCTACCACGAACTCGACTTAATCGGAAGCAATCACTATGATTGATAACGATTAGGAGCTGCACATGACCACGCGCGTAGTGACGGCACACATTCCCGAAGAGATGGCGGAAAAGGTCGACGGCTACGCCAAGAGCATGGAACGCTCGCGTGGCTGGATCGTGAAGCAGGCGCTGGCGAACTGGATTGGACGGGAAGAGCACAAACTTCGCCTGAGTCTGGAAGCGCTAGATGCAGCCGAGAAAGGCGACATCGTCGAAGACGAGGATGTCGCAGCCTGGGCCGCGAGCCTTGATACCGATAACCCGCTTCCGCCTCCGGCGCCGCGCAAGAGATGAAGGTTCGCTGGACGGGCAAGGCGTCCTCCGATCTCGTTCGGCTCGCAGAGTTCCTCCGTCCGAAAAGTCGTCGGGCGGCCGCGCGTGTCGCGCAAATGCTTCATGCGGCGCCATCCCGCCCCCGCGATCAACCCAGAATTGGCGAGCTGATTGAGCACGCTGGATCCCGGGAGATTAGGCGGCTTCTGATCGGCGATTACGAAATGCACTATGAAGTTCGCTCCGACGAAATCTGGATTGCCCGCATCTTTCACACCCTTGAGGACCGATGAAACTCACCTGGTTCGGCGGCACCACGCTGCGCATCTATATTGGGGGCAGTATACTCGTGTCCGATCCCGCGGGGATAAGTGGGGTGGCGACGGAGGAACTGGTCGGCGGGGCTGATGCGACCTTTGAGGTCGCGGCACCGGGACCGGTGGTTGATCTCAAGGGCTGGCAGCCACGGCGCGCGGGCTCGGTGCTTGAGGATAGCCCATTAGAATTGCCGCGCACGTTCCTGGCAGAGGGCGGCGTGGTAGTGGTGGACGCGATGGGCGAGCCGCCGCTGTTGCTGGTGACAGGCGACGTTCCGGCAGCCGGTCGGTGGGGGCGGGATGCGGTGGTTGTTGCGTTTGGCCAACGCGCTGCAGAGGCGGCGCTCGCAGCGCTTGGGCCGCGCCTGATTGCCGTGGCGGGTGACGATGCGGACGTGGAGCGGACCTTTGCGGCGCTGCGGGATCGTCTAGATGGCACGGCGCTAGTCGCCCTCGAGAAGGCGCTGGCGCTGGAAGTTTGATGCAGCCCATCAAAGCTTTTCGTTTTTCTTCTCGCTCCTTCATTGCTAGAAGCCGGTGACGTTAAAGCCTTTCGGAGCCACCCATGTCGGTCGACGCTGCCACCGTTAAGCGCATCGGGCGCCTCGCCCGTATCCGGATCGAAGAGTCCGAGGTCGAGACTTATCAGTCCGAGCTCAACACGATCCTAGGCTTTGTCGAGCAACTGAGCGAAGTCGATGTGACCGGCATCGAGCCGATGACCTCTGTGACGCCGATGGTTCTGCGTCAGCGCGAAGACAAGGTCGCCGATGGTGGCTATCCGGACAAGATCGTCGCTAACGCGCCGCTCAGCCAAGACAATTTCTTCATGGTGCCCAAGGTCGTCGAGTAAGCGTCATGGCGATTTCGGTTGCGGTCGAGAGCCCGCTGCAGGACGATGTGCGCGAACTGGTAGCCCTGCTCAACGAGCATCTGCTGCCGCTATCGCCGATCGAGTTCCAGTTCAAGATGACCGTGGAGCAGATGGCCGGTGCCGACACGACGGTGTTTGTTGCCCGAGACGAGTCGGGCCGGGCGGTGGGCTGCGGTGCACTCAAGGTGCATTCGACGGAGCTGGCTGAGGTCAAGCGCATGTACACACGGCCCGAAGTGCGCGGAAAGCGGGTCGGATCGGCGCTGCTGGGGGCCATCGAGGCACTTGCTGTAGACAAGGGCATTGGGCAACTGATGCTTGAAACCGGCACCGGGCCGGGCTTTGATGGCGCCGTCCGGCTCTACACCAATAGCGGTTTTGCGCCGCGCGGGGCCTTCCTCGACTACCCGGACAGCGAGTGGTCGGCGTTCTTCGAGAAATCGCTCACCACCCCCGCTACCGCCTGACGGTTGCGAGAAGCGCCCTTCCTCTGTAGGAACGGCAAACGAGATTTCCGCGTCCCTACCGCGAGCCAAGCCTTGACCGACCTTACCCGCCTGACCCTTGCTGCGGCCCGCGACGGGCTCAAGGCCAAATCCTTCACCTCTGCCGAGCTCACCAGCGCCTATCTTAATGCGATCGACGCTGCTAACCCCAAGCTCAACGCCTATGTGGCGGTGACGGGGGATGCGGCTCTTGAACAGGCCAAGCAGAGCGACGCAAAGCTCGCGACCGGGCAGGGTGGCCCGCTCGAGGGCATCCCGCTTGGCATCAAAGACCTGTTTGGCACCAAGGGCGTCCACACGCAGGCGGCGAGCCACATCCTCGATGGGTTCAAGCCGGAATACGAATCGACCGTGACGAGCCAGCTCTGGCGCGACGGGGCCGTGATGTTGGGTAAGCTCAACATGGACGAATTCGCCATGGGCTCGTCCAACGAGACGTCGTACTACGGTCCCGTGATCAACCCGTGGCGGGCCAAGGATTCCAACGCTCAGCTGGTGCCCGGTGGGTCCTCGGGCGGTTCTGCGGCAGCGGTGTCTGCGTGGCTTTGCGCCGCGGCGACTGCTACCGATACCGGCGGCTCGATCCGCCAGCCGGCGGCGCTGACGGGGACGGTTGGCATCAAGCCGACTTATGGCCGCTGCTCACGCTGGGGCGTGGTGGCCTTTGCGTCCTCGCTCGATCAGGCCGGGCCGATCGCCCGCACGGTCGAGGATGCGGCGATCATGCTGACCTCGATGTCGGGGTTTGATGCCAAGGATTCGACCAGCGCGCAGCTGGCCGTTCCCGATTTCGCTGCTGCGGTTGAGCGCGGCGTAAAGGGGCTGACCATTGGTATTCCACGCGAATATCGCATGGACGGCATGCCGGCCGAGATCGAGGCGCTTTGGCAGCAGGGCATTGCCTGGCTGAAGGCCGAGGGCGCGACGGTGCGCGACATCTCGCTGCCCAACACCAAGTACGCGCTGCCGGCCTACTATATCGTGGCACCCGCTGAGGCGTCCTCGAACCTCGCGCGCTATGACGGGGTCAAGTACGGGCTGCGCGTTAGCGGCAAGGACATCACTGACCTTTATGAGCTGACTCGCGCCGAGGGCTTCGGCCGCGAGGTGAAGCGCCGCATCATGATCGGCACCTATGTGCTGTCTGCCGGTTACTATGACGCCTACTACGTGCAGGCCCAGAAGGTCCGCACGCTGATCAAGCGCGACTTCGAGACGGCTTTCCATGATGGCGTAGATGCTATCCTCACCCCCGCAACTCCTTCTGCTGCCTTCGGAATTGGCGACGAGGACATGAAGGCGGACCCGGTGAAGATGTATCTCAACGACGTCTTCACGGTGACCGTGAACATGGCCGGATTGCCGGGTCTCGCGGTGCCAGCCGGCAAGGATTCTGCAGGTCTTCCGCTTGGTCTGCAGCTGATCGGCAAGCCCTTTGACGAGGAAACATTGTTCGCGGCGGGCCGGGTGATCGAGCGCAGCGCTGCCACCGATTTCTCGCCGTCGAAGTGGTGGTAAGCCGAAACGCCTTGAATTCCGGGCGCTTGGGCCCTATTTCCCGCCCATGCGCAAATTGAGACTTGTCGAACTGCCGGCCAAACCGGCGATTTCGTTTCAGAGGACTGGCTCCATGGCCGATGTTTTCACGACCCTCGACTGGTCGGCCCCGCCCAAGGACATGTCAAAGCCCCTGCAGGCGCTGTGGTGGATCAAGAAGGGGGCTTTCAAGGTTGGCCCTGAATGGGATGAGGCGCATGCCATCATCCAGACGATGGAAGGCGTGTTCGAGTTCGACTGGGTGCATGCGCTGCTGCACTGGATCGAAGCCGACATGGGCAATGCCGACTACTGGTATCGCCGCGCCGGCAAGAAGCGCGCGACCGCCAGCGTCTCGGCGGAGTGGGAACACATAGCCCGCGCGCTGAGCGGCGTCACGCAACATTAAGGCAGACATTGGCTGCATCCAGCACTGACCTTTCCTCGCCCAACGTCCTGTGAATTTAGCACAGGACGCCGAGGCGGGGATAAGTCGGTCTAGCGGTTGTCGACTTCACTTCTGACCAGTTCCAGGCCACGTCGGGTGATCTGGTATGGGCGGCCGCCCGATGAGGCTATGGCCTTCTTGTTCTTGAGCTTTCTGAAGATGTGGAGCGTACAGCCGTCCATCTGCCACCCTGTTCGGGTGAAGCAGCCGACGGCTATGATCTTGCCGTTTTCGGATTTGCGGGCGTGAATGCTGCCGCCCTGCGCGAGTGCATGCAGCACCCGCTGTTCTTCGCGGGAAATGTCCATGATTTCAGGCCTTTGGGGATGCGTCGGAGCGGGCCGCGGCCAGCATCACGCCTGGCAGCAGCCGGGTTCCAAAACCCCGTCACGGCACGTCACGCGACCATTGGGCGCGTGGGCGGACGGGGTTTTACGCAGTCTCCAGCTGGCTGGACATAAAGCACCTGATCACGAAATTGCCATCGCCGAACCCCGGCGATGAACAACTTCTGAATAGCAAAGCTGCGGCATTTGGAGGAGCCCCCCGGTTGCAATCGACGCCCTGTCGGTGCAAACCAGCAACACCGACCTGACCCAGCCGAGACCCATCGTGACCAAAGCCCCCGCCGACTGCATGACCAAGGAAGATGTGCGCGCCGAGATCGACCGCATCGACCAGGGGCTGCTGACGCTGCTCGCCGAGCGGCATCGCTATGTGACGCGGATGGCCGAGATCAAGACCGACCCGCACGAGGCGCATGACCCGGTGCGGATCGAGGCCGTCATCGCCAAGCAGCGCAAGCGCGCCGAGGAACTGGAGCTAGACGAGGACCAGGCCGAGCTGATCTGGCGCACGCTGATCAGCTGGAATGTGAATTACGAAAAGGGCATTATCGCCGCACGGAAGCGTCAGGGCTGAACTGGCGCGAGCGAGGAATAACCCGATGACGTCCGCAGGTGTGACCATCCGCAAAGCCATGTCGAGCGAAGCCGAACGGCTCGCCGATATCGCCTTGCTGGCGTGGGACCGGGATCTGCGCCCGTTCCTCAGTGGCGAGGCGGCAAGCCCGGCGGTAGAAAAGCGCCGGCTGAGCCAGGTGGTGCATGAGCTGCTCGACCGGGTGATTGTCGCCGAGGCAGACGAGATTGCCGTTGGCTGGTGCGCGCGGGCGCGGAGCCGACCCTATATCCCGTATCTGTTCGTGACCCCGCCATTGCAGAACCGCGGCATCGGCACGCTGCTGCTGCGGCGGATGGAATCGATCCTCGAGCTCGAAGGCGCCGAACGGGTGCAGCTCGACACGTTGAGCGACAATGTTCGCGCCGTGAACTTTTACCAGCACCAGGGCTATCGCATCATGGTGCTCAAGCCCGACGGGCCGCACCGGAGCGACGCGCAGACCAGCGTCCGGCTCGAAAAGCGCCTGTCCCCCTACACGGGCCCTGTGCCCGACATCGACGAATAGGAAGTACGTCCCTTGACCCTCATCGACACGCGCACCCCGAACCCCAAGAGCTTCATCAAGGGCCAGACCGGGGATTGGGAGATCGTCATCGGCATGGAAGTGCATGCGCAGGTGACCTCGGAGAGCAAGCTGTTCTCGGGCTCATCGACTGAGTTCGGCCGTCCGCCCAATTCCAATGTCAGCTTCGTTGATGCGGCGATGCCCGGGATGCTGCCAGTGATCAACGCGGAATGCGTCCGCCAGGCGGTGCGCACCGGACTGGGGCTGAAGGCGCAGATCAACAAGCGCTCGATCTTTGATCGCAAGAACTACTTCTATCCGGACCTGCCGCAGGGCTACCAGATCAGCCAGTTCAAGGACCCCATCGTCGGCGAGGGCATCGTCTATCTCGACATGGGCACCGAGCGGATCGAGATCGGCGTCGAGCGGCTGCACCTTGAGCAGGACGCCGGCAAGTCGATCCACGACCAGCACCCCAACATGAGCTTTGTCGACCTCAACCGGTCTGGCGTGGCGCTGATGGAAATTGTTTCGAAGCCCGATTTGCGCAATTCGGAAGAGGCCAAGACGTACCTCTCCAAGCTGCGGACGATCCTGCGCTACCTCGGCACCTGCGACGGCAACATGGAGCAGGGCTCGATGCGCGCCGACATCAACGTGTCGGTGCGGCGTCCGGGCGGCCCGTTTGGGACGCGCTGCGAGATCAAGAACGTCAACTCCATCCGTTTTGCGGGCCAGGCCATTGAGTACGAGGCGCGCCGCCAGATCGATATTCTGGAAGATGGCGGTTCGATCGACCAGGAGACCCGGCTCTACGACCCCAAGACCGGCGAGACGCGCTCGATGCGGAGTAAGGAAGAGGCTCACGACTATCGCTACTTCCCCGATCCGGACCTCTTGCCGCTGGAGTTCGACCAGGCGTTTGTTGACGAACTGGCCAAGCATCTGCCGGAACTGCCCGACCAGAAGCAGGAGCGGTTCATCACTGAATATGGCGTGACGCCCTATGACGCGATGGTGCTGACGCTCGAGCGCGAGAGCGCCGACTATTACGAGGCCGCAGTCGCCCATGGCGGCAAGAAACGCGACGGCAAGGCCGTGGCGAACCTCGTGATGGGTGATATTTCGGCCTATGCGAACTCGCTCGGGCTTTCGATGTACGAAACCCACATCACGCCCGCCCAGATCGCCGGGATCGTCGACCTCGTCGCTGATGGTACGATTTCAGGCAAGATCGCCAAGGACCTGCTGCAGATCATCATCACCGACGACAAGACCGGCGATCCGGCAGCGATTGTCGAAGCCCGCGGCATGAAGCAGGTGACCGATCTCGGCGCCATCGAGAAGGTTGTCGACGACATCATCGCGGCCAACCCGGACCAGGTGGCGAAGGTGTTGGCGAAGCCGACACTGATCGGCTGGTTCGTCGGCCAGGCGATGAAGGCCTCCGGCGGCAAGGCCAATCCGCAGGCGCTGAACGAGATTTTGAAGAAGAAGCTGGGGCTGGAGTAGGGTTCGCTCCTCGCTACGCTCGGATCGCGCATCGCTTTGCGATGCGGACCCCTCATCCGGCGCTTCGCGCCACCTTCTCCCCGACGGGGAGAAGGGACGGGCGGCTGTGGTGCACCTCAGTGCGCGGCGATGGCCGCTGCGCCGGCCTTTGGTTTTGGCGTGAACGGCAGCAGGGCGACGACGGCGATTGTCAGGATCGCGACGAGGGCCCAGGCTTCGTTGATCGAGAGGGTCAGCGCGGCTTTTTCGACCAGTGGGGCGACCATCGCCTGGGTGGCGCTGTCGAGGGGGCCGGGGGCGCGGGAGGCGAAGAGGGCGACGGGGATGCCGATCGCGGTGGCGGTGTCGACGTTGCCGGCGGTGAGTTGGGCGATGATGTCCTGGCCATGTCCGGCGGCGCGGCCGTAGATCACGGTATCGACGAGCGCGAGGCCGATGGCACCGCCGAGATTGCGCATCAGGTTGAAGAGCCCGCTGGCGTCCGGGACCCGGTCGAGCGGCAGCGCGCCGAGAGCGAGGCGGGTGGGCGGCAAGAGGCAGAACATGATGGCGACGCCGCGCAGCAGTTGCGGCACGATCATTTCAGTGAAGTCGGTCGAGACGGTCTGGAAGGCGCTGAGGCCGAGGCCGAGTGCGAAGACGACAAATCCGGCGGCGGTTAGCCAGCGGGCGTCGACGCGTTGTTCGAGATAGACAGCGACCGGGGCCGTCGCCAGTTGCGCGACGCCGGTGACCAGCATGATGGTACCAATCTCAAGCGCGTTGTGGCCGCGCACGAAGCCGAGAAAGACCGGCATCAGGTAGACCGACCCGAAGAGCCCGATGCCCAGCACGAAGCTCAGCACGCACCCGATGAGGAAGGTACGGTCCTTGAGCGTTGTCAGATCGACTACGGGCTGGCTCGAACTCAGCGTGCGTCGGGCAAAGCCGACGATCATGAGGATGGAGGCGGCGAGGAGGCCGAGGACGCTTGGCGAGAGCCAGCCACGGCTCGGGGCTTCCTTCAGGCCGATCTCGAGGCTGGCCAGAGCGGCGGCCATCATCAGCAGTGACAGCCAGTCGAGGGCGCCGCGCGCCGAGGGATCCGGTTTGTCGCGCGGCAGGAAGCTTGCGGCGCCGATGCCGGCGAGGATGCCGGGGACGATGTTGATCAGGAACAGCCAGTGCCAGGAGAAGGTCTCGGTGATCCAGCCTCCGACGATCGGGCCGACGGTCGGAGCGAGGACCGCGAGCAGGCCCGCAACGGTGGTGGCGAGACCCTGGCTGCGCACCGGGAACAGCACGAAGACCGCCGAGAAGACCGACGGGATCAGGGTGCCGCCGGCGAAACCCTGGACCACGCGCCAGGTGACCAGCGTCTCAAAACTGTTGCTCATGGCGCAGCCGAGGGAGGCTGCGGAAAACACCCCGATGGCGATGACGAAGAGCCAACGGCCAGTGAGGAGGCGGGTGAGGTAGCCGGTGAGGGGGATCGCGATGACCTCGGCGATGAGATAGGCGGTCTGCAGCCAGCTCAACTGGTCCGGCGCGATGCCGAGCGACGCCTGGATGGCGGGGAGCGAGGTCGCGACCACCTGCACATCGAGGATGGCCATGAACATGCCCACGCACATGGCGACAAATCCAAGCCAAGGGGCCGCAGACGGTCGCGAGGGAGTGACAAGAGACATGGCGGGGAGCTCTTTGGATCAGGAGGAAGATCAACTGCTTACGGATGGTGCGCAATTGCGATCACCGCAAGCGCTGTTGTCCGGCACTGGCTGACAACCCCGTGAACGGGGGTGACGACATCGTGAATGAACCGGTCTCATGCAGGGCCCGTTGAAGTGGAAGGTCCAAAAGTCATCTGTCCGGGCCACCACACAGGACCAATCATGAACTTCCATGCGTCGATGCCAGCAGCCCGGCTGCTCGGAGTGGGAACGGCCGTTCCTGGATATCAATGCCCGCAGGACATGGTGAAGACCGTCGCTCGCCGCGTGCTGGGCGACCGCTATGCCGATTTCGACCGCCTGACCAAGTCGTTCGACAATGCCGGTATCGACAACCGCTATTCGGTGGTGCCGTTCGACTGGTTCGAAGAGGTACAGGACTGGCCATCGCGCACCAAAGCTTACCTTGAGGGCGCGACGGCGCTGTTCATTGATGCAGCGCAGAAGGCGCTGGATGAGTCCGGGTGGCGCGCTGAGGATGTGGATACGATCGTCACCATCTCCTCGACCGGCATCGCGACGCCGACGCTTGAGGCCCGCGCGATGCGCAGCATGGCGTTCCGCGATGACGTGCAGCGCGTGCCGGTGTTCGGGCTCGGCTGCGCCGGTGGCGTGACCGGGCTGGCGCTGGCGGCTCGCCTCGCCGCCGCCTCGCCGGGGAGCAAGGTGCTGCTGGTCGCGGTGGAAACCTGCACGTTGTCGTTCCGCGCCGACCGGCTGCAGAAGGCCGATATCATTGCAACCGTGCTGTTCGGCGATGGCGCTGCGGCTGCCTGCGTCTCGACGGCGAGCGATGATGCGCCGGTGCTGGGGCAGGGCGCTGAGCACACCTGGCCCGATACGTTACCGATCATGGGCTGGGACGTCGATCGCGACGGGTTCGGCGTGATCTTCGACCGCTCGATCCCCGAATTCGTCAAACAGAACCTCGCCGACGCGGTGACGAGCAGCCTCAAAAAGCTTGGGCTGGAGCAGTCGGACCTGAGCCGGATGATCTGCCATCCGGGCGGTGCGAAGGTGGTGGAAGCCATCGAATCGGCGCTGCACCTTGAACAGGGCGTGCTCGACCATGAACGCGAAGTGCTGCGCGAGTTCGGCAACATGTCTGCCCCGACTGCGCTGTTCGTGCTGAAGCGCGTGATGGCCGACCAGCCGAGCGGCACCATGCTGCTCACAGCACTCGGGCCGGGTTTTACCGCATCGGTGCTGCCGGTGAGGTTCGACTGATGGCGTCGATTCCAGCACTGCTTTTCATCGGCTTTGTCATCCTGCAGCGTCTCGGCGAGCTCTGGCTGGCACGGCGCAACACGGCGCGGCTTATGGCGCGTGGAGCGCGAGAAGTTGGGGCGGAACACTATCCGCTGATTGTCGCGTTGCACGCGAGCTGGATCGCGGCGCTGCTGATCTTCGGGTGGCAGGCGGAGGTCTCGCTGGTCTGGCTCGCCGTCTATGCGGTGCTGCAGGCCTTTCGGGTGTGGATCCTCGCGAGCCTTGGCGCGCGCTGGACGACGCGGATCATCATCCTCGATGAGCCACTGGTGCGTCGTGGGCCCTACAAGTTCGTTTCGCATCCCAACTACATGCTGGTCGTCGCCGAAATCTTTGTGACACCGATGGTGCTCGGGCTGATCTGGGTGGCGGTGCTGTTCACGGTGCTGAATGGCGCGATGCTGGCGCTGCGGATTTCAAAGGAAAGTGCGGCGCTGGCTGGTGGCCGATGAGCTGAGAGATGGCGTCGAGTCATGAAACGTGGAATGCCTGCCGATAAAGCAAGGCAGGCACCATGACCCAGACGCCGTTCACCGCACCATCCGGGCACTCCTATGTCGACGGTCCGCCGCGGCAGGTGCCGGGCTTTGCGAGCTTGCACAGGATGGTCGCACTGCTGCTGGCTGAGACCACGCCGCCCGATGGGCGCGTACTGGTGGTGGGGGCTGGCGGCGGGCTGGAGCTGAAGGCCCTGGCGGCCTTTCGACCGGGATGGACGTTCGATGGTGTCGACCCGTCCGCGAGCATGCTTCGGATCGCCGAGGAGACGCTGGGTTCTGAGTTGGCGCGCGTGAAATTGCATGAGGGCACGATTGATGCGGCGCCTGACGGTCCTTTCGATGGTGCTGTCTCGCTGCTGACGTTCCATTTTATTGGGCGCGACGAGCGTCTTCCGACGCTCAAGAAGATCAGGCAACGGCTGCGGCCGGGGGCGCCGTTTGTCCTGGCTCATATCAGCTTTCCGCAGGGCGAGCCCGAGCGCTCAGCGTGGATTGCGCGGCATGTCGCCTTCGGTGCAACGGAGGGCGCCGACGCGGCGGCGCTGGAAAGCGCACGTCAGGCGATTGGCACGCGGCTGACCATTCTCGCGCCGGATGAGGAGGAAGCCATGCTGCGCGAGGCGGGCTTTCGGGATGTCAGCCTGTTCTACGCCGGGCTCAGCTTCAGGGGCTGGGTGGCTTACGCGGCGTGACGAGGCACTGACGCGCACGTAGTGCGTTCACATGTGCACTGGCGGCATTTCGTTGAGTTGGCATTCCACCGCGGTTCTGCCATGAAAGTGCTGCCATGCCGATTTCCGCCCGCGCCTTTGTCAGATCTCAAGCGATATTTCTCGCCGTCGGCTTTCTGGCGCTCGCGGCGATTGTTGTCGTCGCCCTGTGGCTGGGTGAGCGGTCCAACAGGCTGGGTGACGAAATACTGGCGGCGCGCGACCTGAAGGCGGCGGTCGTTGAGCTTGGCGCCACGGTGCAGCGCGCCGAATCCAGCCAGCGCGGGTTTCTCTACACCGGCAACGAAATCTATCTGGCGCCCTATGATCTGGCCAAGACAGAGGCCAGGCGCGGCATCGAATCGCTGCCGCCCAGACTGATCACCTACCCGCAACTGGCTGCCGCCACCGCCAAGCTTGGCGAGACGATCAGCGCCAAATTCGCGGAAATGGACGGCAGCATCATGCTGGCGCGGGATCGCAAGACCGAGGCCGCGCTGGACAGCGTGCTGACCAATCGCGGCAAGGCGCTGATGGATGAGGCGAACATTTATATCGCCGGCATCAGCACTGCCGCTGACGACCGTATCGAAACGCTGGCGACCGAGCAGGCCACCAATGCCGGACTGCAAAGGCTGATCGCCGTGACGGGCGCGCTGGTGGCGATCGCTGCTGCCGCCGCCGCCTTGTTCACGATCTTCAAGTACGCTGGGGAACTTGCGACTGCCCGGGACGCGCTGACAGCAGCCAACACGCAGCTCGAACACAAAGTTGCCCTGCGCACGGCGGACCTTGCCAAGCGCACCGAAGAGATGAGCGCGGCCAAGGACCGGGCCGAGTTGCTGATGCACGAAGTGAATCACCGGGTCGCCAACAGCCTCTCGATGGTGTCGGCACTGGTGGGGCTGCAGGCCAACGCGCTTACGGATCCTGCGACGAAGGCGGCTCTTGCCGAAACACAGTCGCGCATCCACGCGGTGGCCCTGGTGCACCAGCGACTGTACGTATCTGGGGAAGTCAAAGAGGTGGCGTTGGACGAGTACCTGCGTGCCGTCCTCGACCAGTTCCAGTCCACCATGGGCAACGCCGGCAAGGTTGTGCTGAGCTATGACCTCGAGCCGCTCCTGTTGCGAACCGACGCAAGCGTCAATCTGGGTGTCATCGCCGCCGAATGGGTGATGAATGCCGCCAAATACGCCTATCCGGATCGCTCCGGTGAAGTTCGCGTCAGGCTGGCCGGTGGGTCTGATGGAAAGGCAGTGTTTATAGTCGAAGACGACGGCGTGGGCCGCGGCGATGGCGTTGCGCAAGGAACCGGACTGGGCAGCAAAATCGTTAGCGCCATGGCACGCTCCCTGCAGGGCAAAGTCGAGTACTTGGAGCGCCATCCGGGGCTTTCTGCGCGCCTGGAGTTTTCTCTCGTCGGTGCATGAAACTGTATATCTCCGTTGGCCGTGACTCGATAAACAATCGGGTCAACGACGACGACGGGAAATACAGATTGATGAACTTGAGACACCGGATGGGCGTTCTCATTGCCGGAGTGGCGATCGCTGCGACGTGCCAGGTCGCTGTCGCCGACGCACCGCAGGGCATCGTCAATCCCATCGTGCTGCAGCCGTTCGACCCCGCTGGGCAGAGTTGCAATGCGCCTCCCGGGCTCGAAAAGTCGCTGACGTTTGTGCAGGACAACCATCGCGACTTCATCGAGGGGGTTGGTATGGGCCTATCTCTGGCCGCTGCGAACCGCAATCTCGCCTATAGCAGCGTTGTCGCCGATGATGACGGGAGCAAAATGATCGCCGAGGTCAATGCCATCGGGGCTGCCAAGGGCGGTGCCGTGGTTGTTGCGCCGGTCGATCCGAGGTCCCTGACGCCGAGCCTTCAGGATCTCATCGCCAATGGTGTTTATGTCGGCGCGGTGGTCCCGCCACCGGCGGTGACTATTCTCAATGCGCCGCAATATCTGACCGGCAAGACGCTAGCGGATGCCGCTGCCGAATACATTCAGACCAAACTCGGTGGACGGGCGAAGGTGGTGCTGCTGACCCATGACAGCCTGCAGTTTCTGGCGCCGCGCTTTACCGCGATGCGCGATGTGCTGTCACAACTGCCGGGCGTCACCATTGTTGCCGACATTTCGCCGATGCCGGTCAGCGAGGATGGCGGCTATGCCACGATGAAGACCATCCTTCTGGCGCAGCCCGACGTGGATGTGGTGCTGGGGGCCGATACAGTTGTGCTCGGGGCGCTGCGCGCGCTGCGGGAAGCCAACAAGGCTAACCCCCAGCAGTTCCTTGGGGGCATTGATGGGGAGCCGCAGGCGGTCGCTGAGCTGCGATTGCCGGATAGTCCCTATAAGGCCAGTGTCAGCCTCGCTTCGCCGGTCTTTGGATATGCGCTGGGCCAGTATTCGGCGGACTGGCTGGAGGGCAAAGTGGTGCCACAGGCCATGGATATTCTCCCATCGCTGCTGACACGGGACAATGTCGATCAGTACCAGGGTGATATCTCCCACCCCGATGCCGTGTGGGCCGATCCGGCGCGGCGGCAGCAGTATCTCAGGATGTACGGCGGCATCTGTTACGACACCCGCGCTTCATACCTGAATTTCCCCTGGTCCTCCGAAAGCCCTGCCGCTAACTGACCGCCAAGCTTGTCGGCGCCGTAAAGTGTCACAAACTACTTGCCCGTCGCGAATGACGCAAATATGTTAGCGCTTACATAAATGCTGACGGGTGCCGTATGGAGTATATTTCTAGCCTTGGGCTGCAGGCGATCGCCAGCCGGTTGCGGGCGCTGAGCGATCGGTTCTATGGGCTGGCTGATGACCTCTACAAGCGGAGCGACCTGCCGCTGCAATCGCGCTGGCTGCCGGTGCTGCGGTTGCTGCATGACCGGGGGCCGGTATCCGTTGGCGAGATTGCAACAGCCATCGGGCAGACTCATTCGGCAGTGAGCCAGCTGGCCAAGAAGCTGCTCGCAGAGGGATGGCTGGAGATAGTGGCGAGCACCGACCGGCGCGAAAGGCGGCTGGCAGTGACACCCAAGGCGATCGCGGCGATGCGGGAGGCGCGGCCGATATGGCATGGGCTGCAGCAGGAACTGACCGAGCGGTTTACGGCCGCCGGGATCGATGCGGTGGCAGTGCTCGAGACGTTCAGTGACGCCTTCGAGGCGGACTTGGCCGGAGCAATCGCCGCACGGGCCGATGGCTTGCGGGCCGATGCCGTAGAGATCGTGCCATTCAGGCCGGAGTTGCGTGAGGCGTTCTACCAACTCAATGCGGACTGGATCCGCCGGTTCTTCCACCTCGAGGAGGTGGACCATCAGGTGCTGTCCGATCCGGAAGGAAATATCCTCGCCGGCGGCGGTGCGGTGTTCTTCGCGCTGTCTGGGGAGCGCGTGGTGGGGACCTGCGCGCTGATGCCGACGGCGCCCGGCGTGTTCGAACTCACCAAGATGGCGGTCGATCCATCAGCGCAAGGTTTGGGCATTGGGCGCAAGTTGATCGAGCATACCATCGCGGCCTACCGGAGAATGGACGCCAAGCTGCTGTTCCTTGAAACCAACTCGCGGCTGGCACCAGCAATCCGGCTCTATGAGACCTCGGGGTTCGTGCACACGCCCAAGCCCGAGCCCTCCCACTACCAGCGCGCCGACGTCTACATGGTCTGGCAGGCCGACTGAGGCGCCCCGGGGGCGGAACTCACCCAATGGGATTTGCGCGAATAGACCTGCTCCGCGGTTGCAGTGTCTTCTGCTGCCTTCAATCGTGGAGGCCGCAATGGAAGCAATTATCGATGTGCCGGTGGATGTCTCAAGCTATGCCCACCGGCTGAAGGCTGCCGGGGTCAACACCGTCATCCGCTACTACAACAACAAGAATTCCAACACGTTTCCGACCAAGTGCCTGACCGCCGGTGAACGCGACGCGCTGTTCGCCGAGGGGCTGTCGATTGCCGTCGTGTTCGAGCAGCGCGCAGGCGCTGGCGGGGTGATCGACGACCTGAGCGCGGCCAATGGCACGCGCGACGGCAGGCGCGCAATGAGCCTCGCCACTACGCTTGCCCAGCCGCCGGGAACGGCGATCTACTTCGCCGTTGACTGGGATTTCACCACTCAGGCGCAGCTCAAGAGCATCGGCGATTATTTCGCGGCGGCCCGGGCCGAGCTTGGCGGGAACTATCTGGTGGGCGTCTACGGCTCGGGGTTGGTCAGCAATTTTCTGCTTGGCAAGGGGCTGGTGGAGCATGTCTGGCTGGCCGGTGCGACCGGCTGGTCGGGCACCAAGCAGGCGCTGGCGGCAGGCAAATGGTCGCTGTTCCAGAAGTTCCTCGACAAGACCTCGCCGATCGGCGGCTTTGGCTATGACGGCAACGTCACCAACCCGGCCAATGCCAATTTTGGGCAGTTCTCCGGAATCGGGCCGCTCGACACGCCCAAGACCGTTGGAACGGCAGCGCTGTTCGAGGTGAGTGCGCGGTCGGGCCTCAATCTGCGCGGCGGACCTGGTGAAAGCTACAAGGTGATCGAGACAGTGCCGCATGGCACCGTCGTGACCGGTCTTGCCCGGGAGAGTGATTGGCTGAAGGTCGATCTCAAGGGTGACGGGACTGCGGATGGCTACATGTTCGGCACCTACCTCAAGGCGCTATCTGGCGGTGTGCCGTTGCCGGCTCCACCTCCGCCGCCCGGCGCTCCGGGAGGAACGGCACCGATCGATATTGCGTGGCAGGAACTGGCGATTGGGGTGAAGGAGGTTCCGGGTGATGAGAACAATCCGCGCATCGTCATGTACCACGCCACCACCAGCGGCGGAGCGGCGCCAGACGAGACCGCTTGGTGCTCCTCTTTCGTCAACTACTGCGTCGAGCGCGCCGGACTGGTGGGCACAGACAGCAAGTGGGCGCGGTCCTGGCACGAGTCGAGGTGGGGGAGCGATGTGACGGCTAACCCGCGCGAGGGCGATATCGTCGTCTTCCGCCGTGTTGGCGCGGGGGACGACGGCGGCCATGTCGGCTTCTACCTGGAGCAGGACGACGACACCATTCTCGTTCTTGGTGGGAACCAAGGCAACCGGATCAGCAAGTCGCGTTACCCCAAGAACGGAATGAGCGGGCCCTACAGGTACACGCTGCTCTCGATCCGTCGCCCGTAACAGAACGGTTACGTAAGGCCGCGCGGGTGACGCCAGCGCGGCCTTGCATCTATGCTGCTGCAGGCCGGAGCCAGCGGACGAAGCGTCCGTCGATGAAGACCAGCCCGACAAAGATCACGATCATGCCCAGCACGTGCACCAACTCGAAGCGCTCGTGGAGGATGAGTACGCCGAGAAGGATAGCCGAGATCGGGGTGATGAAGGTGTTGAGCGAAAGGTTCGTGGCACCGACCTTGGGCAGCAGCCAGTAGACCAGCAGGAACGAGAAGCTGGTCGAGAATACGCCGATACCGAACAGGGCGCCCCAGGTTTCGATCTTCGTGATCACCGGAATGCCCTCGAACAGCAGGGCCAGCGGCACCATGATGAGCGCGGCGGCAGTGAGCGAGCTCGAGGCTATGGTGGCCGAATCGAGGCCCTTGAAGCGGCGCGCGTAGTTGAGCGTGAGTGCGTAGCAGCAGGTGGCGCCGAGGGCCGCGAGGTAAGCGAGGATTTGGCCGGAGGCGCCGGCATCGCCGAGCGATGGGGACGCGAGAAGGAGCGCGCCGGCAAAGCCGATCAGCACCCCTGCAACCTTGTTCCACGTCGCCTTCTCGCCACCACGCCAGAGCTGGGAGATGATCACAGTGGTCATCGGGGTGAGGCCATTGATGACGCCAACGATGCCAGAGGCGAGATGCTGTTCGGCGAAGGGAAACAGCGCGAAGGGGATGGCGTAGTTGAGAATGCCCAGCACAACCAATTGCGGGTAGAGGCTGCGGTCGCGCGGCAGGCTGCGTTTGGTAGCGAAGAAATAGACCCAGCAGATGGCCGCGCCGATGGTGACGCGCCCTGCGGACACCCAGAGCGGGCCGATTTCCCGGATCAGGATGGCGTTGAAAAGGAACGAGCCGCCCCAGACTGCCCCAAGACCGATGATCAGCGCCCAATAGCGGATTGGCATACGTGTTCTCCGTTTGTACGCAGATTAGGGGCCGGCGAGAGTCGTGTCGAACCGATTTTGACCGGCCAGGTGGCAGCGCTTGTCAGACGTCGATCTTGAACCCGGGGTCCATGTCCGCGAACGAAATGCCACCAAGTCCCCAATTCTCCCGATCGACATCGTGGATGAGGACCTTGACGTTGTCCCCGGTGACGCCGAACGACGCCAGCTCGTGCGACAACGCGGCATAGAGCCTCCGCTTGGCCTCGACCGAGCGGCCGCGGAACATCGAGATTTCGATGAGGACTGCATTGTCGGCCCGGCCGGCGGGTGGCGCGAAAGCGTCTGCGGGGTATTCGAGGATACGGATGTCGCGATCGGCCGGTGGGATTCTGATGGCCTCTACAAGCGCCGACTGCACGGCAGCGATCAGCGCCTCGTGGCGGCCGTTGATCCAGCCGGTGCGGGTTTCGATTCGAGTTGATGGCATGACGAGCCTCCTTGCGGCCAGTGACGCTAAGTACTGAGGCGCCCAGTGTCGAACCGATACTTGTGATGAGGACGATCACTTGTGGTGATAACGGCGCCTGAGTTCGGCCTGACTTCCCAAAGCCCTGCGCTGTGAGTTTCGATTTCTTAACGAGCCCATGTGCAAGTAGTTGGCTCAGGAGATTTGCCCAGCATTGGCAGGCACGCCGGGAGAGACATCACGTCCCAAGCTGAAAACACACTGGCGCGCCGGATCTTGAGGATCTGCGGGATTGACCTGCAGAAGCCTGAGCTGCTGCTGGCACGGGCCGCCGCTCTGTCGACCCAAATTCCAATGATGTATCTGCTGGTGCTGATCTGCTCAGGCGTCCTGGTCTGGACGCACTGGACCACCGCGCCGGTTTACCTGACGGTCTATTTCCCGCTCGCGTTGACAGTGCTGTGCGCGTTTCGGCTTGTCCGCTGGTGGCATGCGCGCGGCACACCGCTTTCAGCCGAGCAGGCGGTCCGGATGCTCACTCAGACAATGGCGATGGCGGCTGTCCTCGGTGTGATGTTTGCCTGGTGGGCGCTGAGCATGGCGCCATATGGCGGGCCGTTCGAGCAGGCCCACGTGATGTTCTACCTGGGCTTTACGCCCATCGCGTGCCTGTTCTGCCTGATGCATCTGCGCGTGGCAGCGCTGATCCTTGCCATCGTGGTGCTCATCCCCACGCTGGTCTACTTCTATTTCAGCGGCAATCATGTGCTGTTCCTGATTGCCATCAATATGCTCCTGGTCGAGCTGGTGATGGCAACGCTGCTGGTACGCAACTCCATGGATTTCGATCGGCTGATCGCGTCGCGCCGCGAGTCGGTCAATCGCGAACAGGCGGCGCGGGAACTATCAGAGATCAACGCGCGGCTCGCCAATATCGATAGCCTCACTGGCCTCGCCAACCGCCGCCACTTCCTGCACCTCTTGCAGGAGCGCCTTGGAGAGCAGCGGCCATCGGTGCCGCCGACGATTGTCGGCATCATCGATCTCGACGGGTTCAAGGCCATCAACGATGTGTTCGGCCACGCCATTGGCGATCAGGTTCTGGTGCAGGCCGGAGCACGGCTGAACCAGTTGGGCGAGGTTGGCACGGTCGTGGCGCGGCTGGGCGGTGACGAGTTCGGCATCATTCTGGCGCCGGGGACGCGCGATGATCAGCTCGACGGCCTCGCGACAATCCTTGTTTCGAGCCTCCAGCAGCCGTTCCGCTTTCCGGGCGCCGTGGCGCGCATTTCGGGATCGGTCGGGTTTGCCGCCACCCGCGCCGGCGACACGGCCGAGGAAGCGCTGGCCCGGGCGGACTACGCGGCCTATGAGGCGAAAACGACGGCGCGCGGGAACATGGTGCGGTTTTCCGCCATCCACGCCGAACGGATCGCCGCCGATCATCGGCTGGAAGCGGCGCTGATGAACGCCGATTTCGCTTCGGAATTGACGGCGCTGTTTCAGCCGGTGGTGGACGGACGCACCGGCGAGCGGCTGGGTTACGAGGCCCTGGCCCGCTGGAGCAGCCCGACGCTGGGCGATGTGCCGCCGAGCAAGTTCATCCCTATGGCCGAGCGGCTCGGACTTGTGCCGGTGATCACCCGCGCCATGGTCGCCAAGGCTATCGTGCTGGTGGACCAGTTGCCCAAGCCAATCCGTGTGGCCGTCAACCTTTCGGCCCGCGACCTGGCGTCGACGGAAGCCATGCGCGCGCTATCTCATATGCTGTCGAGTACGGGGACAAAGCCGTGCCGGCTTGATTTCGAGGTGACCGAGACCGCGGTGATGCGCGACGTGACCGAGGCGAGCCAGGGGCTGCTGATGCTGCTGGCGCACGGCGCGCGCATTTCGCTGGATGACTTCGGCACGGGGCACTCGAGCCTCAGCCGGGTGCAGACCCTGCCGCTCGATCGGATCAAGATCGACAGCAGTTTCGTCGCTGGTATTGAATCCGATCGGGCGAGCCAGGCGATCGTCAAGACTATCCTCAGCCTCTGCCAGAACCTTGGCCTGTCGTGTGTGGTGGAAGGTGTCGAGACCTGGGAGCAGGTGCAGACTTTATCCGGTTTGGGCGCGACGATCTTCCAGGGATACTATTTCGGCCGGCCGCAGGCTGCCGACGATGTGCTCGCCTACCACCGCGCCGATGCGGCGGGCCAGCTATCTGCGTGACTGACTAGCCCTCGAACGTGACCTCGCCGCGGGCTAGCCGGGCCAGCGCCTCGGGGTAGATGCGGTGTTCCTCGGCCAGCACCCGCGCGCCAAGTGTTTCGGCGGTATCGCCGGGGAGCACGGGGACACGGGCCTGCGCGATGATCTGGCCTTCATCCATGCCAGCAGTGACGAAATGCACGGTGCAGCCGTGCTCGGTCACGCCATCGGCCAGCGCCTGCTCGTGGGTGTGGAGGCCCTTGTGAAGGGGCAGGAGGGAAGGGTGGATGTTGATCATCCGGCCCTGCCATTTCTTCGTGAACTCAGGTGTGAACAGCCGCATGAAACCGGCAAGGCAGATGTAGTCCGGCCGCCAGAGGCGCAGAACGTCACCGATGGCGAGCTCGAACCCGATGCGGCTGGGATAATCCTTGTGCCAGCGCCAGGCTGTGGGGATGTTGTAGGTCGCGGCGGCGGCGAGGCCAGGGGCGTCAGGCTTGTTTGAGAAGACACCGACGATTTGCGCGGGATAGTCCGGATCGCGCGCCGCTTCGATCAGCGCGCTCATGTTGGAGCCGCGGCCGGAAATCAGGATGGCGACGCGTTTCTTGCTCACAGGGCCAACGCGCCGTCAAAAGTCACCGGCTCGCCGGTGCGGGGCCGGAGCTCGCCGACAATGGCTGCGGTTTCGCCAGCGGCGCCGAGATGCGCCACGAGCTTGCTCGCGTCTTCTGCCGAGACGGCGCAGAGCATCCCGACGCCGCAATTGAAGGTGCGGAGCATTTCACGTTCGCTCATGCCACCGACGCGGGCGAGCCAGCCGAAGACCTTGGGCACGGTGACTTTGCCCAGATCGACGTGGGCCGAGAGCGTATCTGGCAGGACGCGCGGGATGTTGTCGATGAAACCACCGCCAGTGATGTGGGCGAGAGCCTTGAGATTGATCCCCGCCTTCAGCGCAGAGAGCAATGGCTTGACGTAGATGCGGGTGGGGGTGAGCAGCGCATCGGCAAGGGTCTGGTCCTTGACGAACGGGGCAGGCAGATACCAGTCGATGCCCGAAAGCTCGACGATCTTGCGCACCAGCGAATAGCCGTTGGAATGCACGCCGGACGAAGCAATGGCGACCAGCACGTCTCCGGCCTGGAGATCGGCCCGCGGCAAAAGCGTGCCACGCTCCGCGGCGCCGACGGCAAAACCGGCGAGGTCGTAGTCCTTGCCCGAGTACATGCCCGGCATTTCAGCGGTCTCGCCGCCGATCAGCGCGCAGCCAGCGATGCGGCAGCCTTCGGCAATGCCTTCGACGATCGACGTCGCCACGGCCACATCGAGCTTGCCGGTGGCATAGTAGTCGAGAAAGAACAGCGGCTCGGCGCCCTGGACGATGATGTCGTTGACGCACATCGCCACGAGGTCTTGCCCGATGGTCGCGTGTTTGCCGGTTTCGATGGCGATCTTGAGCTTGGTGCCGACGCCATCATTGGCTGCGACGAGGATCGGATCGACAAATCCGGCGGCCTTGAGATCGAACAGACCACCGAAACCACCAATTTCTCCGTCGGCGCCGGAGCGTCGCGTGGAACGAACGGCGGGCTTGATGGCTTCTACAAGGGCGTTGCCTGCGTCTATATCGACGCCCGCCTGCTTGTATGAGAGCCCGTTTGATGGCAGGTTTTGCGCGTCGGACATGGGCTCTTTCCCGCTTTGGCCAAGGGCATGAAGCAACAACGCGCTGATAGCCGCTCCACCTCACTCACGCAAGAGACGCCCGTATTGCTGACCCTTAGAAATCAAGTGCTGGCCTGGGCAGGCTTCTTCATTGCGGCCATCCTGCTGCTCTGGCTGTTCCGCTCAATCCTGCTGCCCTTCGTGGTCGGAGGGGCGCTGGCGTACCTCTTGAACCCGCTGGTCAACCTGCTGCAGCGCTGGGGCATCAACCGGCCGTGGGCGTCGATGCTGGTGCTGGCCCTGGTGCTGCTGCTGATAGTCAGTCTGTTCCTCGCCATCGTGCCGCTGGTGGCGGCGCAGGGCGCGAGCCTGATCTCCCTACTGCCCGGCTACATTACCGATTTGCAGGAGTTGCTGCGCAAATGGGCGCCGCAGCTCAACGAGTGGCTCGGCCCCGAGCGCGCGCTGCAACTTGAGAGCAGCCTTGCCGACCTGATCGGACGTGGCGTCGAAATGACGGCTGGGATCACCGCGCAACTGGCGCAGAGCAGCCTGACGGTGCTCAACACCATCGCCGTGCTGTTCATCACACCGGTGGTGGGCTTCTACCTCCTGGTTGACTGGGAGGGCATGCTCAAGAAAATCGATGACCTGCTGCCCCGGCAGTACCACTCGGAAATCCGAGGGGTATTGGGCGATATCGACCGCGCCATGGCCGGTGTGATCCGCGGGCAGGGTGGCGTGATCCTGGTGCTGTGCATTTACTACAGCACGGCTCTGACCCTGAGCGGGCTGAACTTCGGTCTCGCCATCGGCCTGATCGGCGGGCTGCTGAGCTTTATCCCCTATGTCGGGTTCCTTGTCGGCTTTTCGCTGTCGATGACGGTGGCGCTGGTGCAGTTCTGGCCGGATCAGTGGATCCTGATCCTAGTGGTATTTGGCATCTATCTGGTGGGCCAGTTCCTCGAGAGTAACGTGCTCTATCCCAAGCTTGTAGGGCAGAGCATCAACATCAATCCGGTCTGGCTGATGTTCGCGCTGTTCGCCTTTGCGCTGCTGTTCGGGTTCGTGGGGCTGCTGCTGGCTGTGCCACTGACGGCTATATCGGGCGTGCTGATGCGCTTTGCGCTCGCGAAATACCAGGCTTCGGCGCTCTATCTTGGCCAGGACACGCCCCCTCCACCGCCGCCTGCGCGGATGCGCGCGGCCACAGCGAAGTCTGCCGACCGGAAAGCAGCGGCGGACAAATGACTGTTGGTGAACCTGCAGCGCCGGGAAGGGGGCAGTTGGCCCTCGAACTCGGACATGAGCCGTCTCATGCTGCCGATGACTTCATCGTCGGTGAAGGCAATCGGCTCGCCTACGCGCATGTTCTTTCTTTTCCCCGCTGGGCCGCCCCGCTGACGCTGATCGAGGGGCCGGCGAGTTCCGGCAAGTCCCACCTGGCGCGCATCTGGGCGGAACTTGCCGACGCCGCGTATGCTACACCCGAGACGGCCGAGGATCTGTCGCGCGGCGCGGGTGCAGGTCCGCTTGTGGTAGAGGATGCCGACAGGGCCGGTTACGACGAAGCCGCGCTGTTCCACCTGCTCAACCAGTCGATGCGTGACCACAGGCCGATGTTGCTGACGGCGCGGGAGCCGGTTGCCAACTGGCCCTTCACGACAAATGATCTCAAATCGCGCGCCCGTCTTGCGGCACACTTTACCGTGGCGCTGAGCAGTGACATTCAATTGTCACAGATGTTCGTAAAGCTGTTTGGGGACCGTCAGGTGTCGGTGGATCCCAAGATCATCGCCTACCTTGTAGCTCGCATGGAGCGCTCCCCCGACGAGGCGGTGGCGCTGGCCGGCCTGATGGATCGCATGGCGCTGGAGCGCGGCACGGCGATTTCGCGGGGCATCGCTGCCGAGGCACTGGCATTGCGCGGCGCAAAGCGCGACGATCATCAACTGGCGCTCGCATTTAGCGATGCAGACGGTGCGGACGAAGCCGAAGGCCTGGAAGGCGATACCGATGAATGAGATGAGCGAAATCGCCAGCGACACCAGCACGGCTCCGGATGTCTCGGAACTCCGCCAGAGCCCGGCGCGCTTCGTCAACCGCGAGGTCAGCTGGCTGCAGTTCAACATGCGCGTGCTGGAAGAGGCGGGGAACACCAACCACCCGCTGCTGGAGCGGCTGCGGTTCGTCTCGATCTCGGCCAACAACCTCGACGAATTCTTCATGGTGCGTGTTGCCGGCCTCAAGGGGCAATTGCGCGCCGGGCTGACCAAGCTCAGCGCTGATGGCCTGTCGCCGGCCGAGCAGCTCGACGAGATCGCAACGCTGGCCCAGCACCTGCACCTTGAGCAGCAGGACCATTGGCAGCAACTGCGCGAGGAACTGTTTGCCAAGGACGTCGTGATCCACGAAGCCGACGACCTGTCGGCGGATCAGATCAGCTACCTCCAGAAGCTGTTCCGCGAAGAAATCTTCCCCGTATTGACCCCAATCGCGGTCGACCCGGCGCATCCCTTCCCGTTTATCCCGAACCTGGGGTTCACACTCGCCTTCGAGATGGTGCGGCTGGGGACGGCGCAGACGTTGACCGCCCTGGTGCGCGTGCCGTCCAACATCGATCGCTTCGTGACGCTGCCGAACAACCTCACCACCGAGAACCGGGTCGAGGTGGTGACGGTCGACACGATGATCAACCTTTTCATTTCGAAGATGTTTCCGGGCTACGAAGTGTCCGGGTCGGGCTCGTTCCGCATCATCCGTGACAGCGAAATCGAAATCGACGACGAAGCGGCCGATCTGGTGGTCGAGTACGAATCGGCCTTGCGCCAGCGCCGGCGCGGCCAGGTGATCCGTCTCGAGATCGACAAGAAGATGCCGCGCGCCCTCCGCCGGCACATTTCGGAACGGCTGGGCGTCGGCCCCACCGATACGTTCGAGGTCGAGGGGTTCCTCGGTCTCGCCGATGCGTCGCGGATCTGCGACATCGACCGGCCCGACCTGAAATTCACGCCTTATATTCCGCGCTTCCCCGAGCGCATCAAAGACTATAACGGCGACATCTTTGCTGCCATTCGCGCCAAGGACCTGCTCGTCCACCACCCATTCGAGAGCTTCGACGTGGTGGCGCAGTTTTTGATGCAGGCCGCGCGCGACCCTGATGTGGTGGCGATCAAGCAGACGCTCTATCGAACCTCGCGCGACAGCCCGATCGTCAAGGCACTGGTGCAGGCCGCAGAGGCTGGCAAGTCGGTGACGGCGCTGGTGGAGCTGAAGGCGCGGTTTGACGAAGAGGCCAATATCCGCTGGGCACGTGACCTGGAACGGGCTGGCGCGCAGGTGGTGTTCGGCTTCATCGAGCTGAAGACCCACGCCAAAATGAGCCAGGTGGTGCGGCGCGAGAACGGCAAGTTGGTGAGCTATTGCCATCTCGGGACCGGCAATTATCACCCGATCACCGCCAAGATTTACACCGACCTGAGTTTCTTCACCACCGACCCATCGATCACCCGTGACGTCAGCCGGGTGTTCAACTTCATCACCGGCTATGCGCGCCCTACCGACATGGAGGCGATCGCCTTTTCGCCGGTGACGCTCCGCCAGACGCTGCTTGATTGCATTGCACGCGAGGTCGGACACGCCGAGCGGGGCGAGCCGGCGACGATCTGGATGAAGATGAATGCGCTGGTCGACCCCGAGATCATCGATGCGCTTTATGACGCCAGCCAGAAGGGCGTGAAGATCGAATTGATCGTGCGCGGCATCTGCTGCCTGAGGCCCGGGATTCCGGGGTTCTCCGACAATATCCGGGTCAAGTCTGTGGTCGGTCGTTTCCTCGAACACTCGCGCATCTTCTGCTTCGGCCAGGGCTCGCCGCTGCCGTCGCGCCGCGCCAAAGTCTACATGAGCTCGGCCGATATCATGCAGCGCAACCTTGATTGGCGCGTCGAGGTGATGGTTCCCATCCTCAACAAGACCGTGCATAAGCAGATCCTGGACCGCACGATGGTAGCCTATTTCAAGGACAACCAGCAGAGCTGGGAAGTGCTGCCAGACGGCAGTTCGGACAGGATTCGGATGCAGGAAGGCGATGAACCTTTCAACGCACATGATTACTTCATGACCAATCCGAGCCTGTCGGGACGAGGAAGCGCGTCGCAGCGCGATACTGAGGATAGTGACGAGTGAACCAGTACTGGGGCGTTGACGCCGATCCAACGGCGCAGGGCCGCATCAAGGGGGCGCGGCCGGTTGCGGTGCTCGACATCGGCTCGAACTCGGTGCGCCTCGTGGTCTATGAGCGGCACGCGCGCTCTCTGACCCCGCTCTACAACGAAAAGTCATCCTGTGCGCTTGGCCGTGGGCTCGCGCAGACCGGGCGCATTGCCTACGAGAATATCGACCGTGCCCTCACCGCCATTCAGCGTTTTGCACTGGTATGCCGGCTGATGAAGGTGGGCGACACGTTCATTCTCGCCACCTCTGCCGTCCGCGACGCCTCCAATTCGCAGGCGTTTGTGACAGCGGTCGAAGAGATCATGAACGCCAAGGTCAGTGTGCTCAGCGGCAGCGAAGAGGCGCACTACGCGGCGCTCGGTGCGCTCTCCGGCATGCCGGGCTTTACTGGCCTGGTGGGCGATCTTGGTGGCGGCAGCCTCGAAATGTCGGCGATTGCCGGCGGACATGATTCCGTGGGCGAAACGCACGAGCTTGGCGTCATCCGCATCCAGGACGATTCCGGCAACTCGCCGCAAAAGGCGATGGCACTTGCCAAGCAGCGGCTGAAAGCGTCGAAATTGCTGACGGGGCAGGGTGGAGCATTCTGCGCCATCGGCGGTACGTGGCGCTCGCTCGCCAAGGTGCACCAGGTGCTGCGCGATTATCCGCTGCACATGGTCCAGCACTATTCGGTCAAGGCAGCCGACATGCTGAAGCTCTGCGAGGACATCGTTTCGGCCACCGAAGCCGGCAAGCCTTGGGTGGGCTCCGAACACGCAAGTTCCGGCCGCCGTGATCTGGTGCCTTATGGCGCCGCGGTGCTCGCCGAAGTGCTGAAACTGGGCAAGTTCGACAGCGTGGTGTTTTCGGCTTTGGGCGTCCGCGAGGGCTACCTGTTCGGAAAGCTTGACGAGACGGAGCGGGCCGTGGATCCGCTGATCCAGATGGCCGAGCAGATGTCTGTGCTGCGCTCGCGCTCGCCGGCGCACGCGACCGACCTTATCGATTTCACCGCCGAGTTCCTGACCGCCATCGGCATCGGCGAAACCGAGGAAGAGCAGCGCCTGCGCAAGGTCGCCTGCTACCTTGCCGATATCGCCTGGCGCGGACACCCGGACTATCGCGGCGAACAGGCCGTGGACATGGTGGCCTATGGCTCGACCACCGGCGTCGACCACCCTGGCCGCGCCTTCCTCGCCGAGGTGCTGGCCGTCCGCTATATGGGGCTTAAGCACAAGTCGATCAGCCAGGCGCTGCTCAATCTCGCGGGTCCGGCAGCGAACATGAAGGCCCGGCTGATCGGTGCGGCGTTCCGCGTGGCCTATCCAATGTCAGCAGCCATGCCCGGCGTCCTGCCACGCACCGGCTTTGATCTCGAAGGCGGCCGGCTCAAGCTCTACCTGCCGCAGGATCTCGCTTTCCTCGATGGCGAGCACCTGCGTGGACGGCTGGATCAACTGGCCGGCGTTGCAGGGATCAAGGCAACGGACGTGGTGGCGCGGTAGCGCTAGCGCGCGAACGTCCCATCAGGGTCGTGGGCGGCGAGCATGGCATCAACAGCCACGCTAAGCGGCTCAAGGTCATTTTGGTAGATCAACCAGAGGGTTTCGAAGCTGGCCTGCTCATAGGCATGCCTTAGGATGTTGCCTAGGCCCGCAATCTGCCGCCATGGAACCTGGCTGCCGAACTGCAGTTTCCACTCATCGGGGATGTGGCGCGACGCCTCGCTGATAATCTCCAGAAATCGCTCGAACGCGGCGCGGACAACGACGTCATCACCCGCTTCCGCCAATGTCTTGTCGCCAAGTAATTTCTGAATGTTGCCAATAGCTTCGCGGACATGATGGAGCCGAATAGCACCACGCTCAGCGCTCAGAATATCAACACCTCGTCACGCATCACGCGTCGCTCGAAACCCGGCGACATGTCTCTGCGAATGACCACCGACGCTGGAAGACCGATATGGTCTTCGACGAGATGTCCCACGCCGACCAGATCAAGCAACGAGAATTTTCGCGTTTCGTCGACGTCGATCATCAGGTCAACGTCACTATCGGGACGATTGTCATTGCGTGCCCTCGAACCAAATAGGGCAACGCGAACCACAGCCTGGCGCTCAAACTCGGGCTTTAGTGCCAGCAACTCGGCCAGTAATTGTTCACGGACGATGTCACGCATCTGAGCTACTCGCGGAGAACCACAAGCAACATAGCTGTTTTTCTCGGGGTTTTCCAGCCGCGCGGCGGCCTACTCCTCGTCGTCGTCGAGGATGTCGATCTCGATGATGCCGCCCTTGCTGGCGGCGAGGCCAACCTTGCCGTGCTTGAGGGCGAGGGCCTTGTCGCCGAAGAGCTTGCGGCGCCAGCCTTTGAGGGCCGGCACGTCCGCGTCATCGTCGAGCACGAGTGCATCGATCTCGTCGGACGTTGCAATGATGCGCGAGGCGACGCCGTGTTCTTCCGCAACCGACTTCAGCAGCACGCGGACGAGATCGCCGACGGCGCCCTTGGGTGAGGGGCCACGATAGCGTTCGGGCAGCTTGGGAAGATCGGTCTTCCCCATCTCTTCGACGTTGCGAAGAATGGCGAGGATTTCTCCGGCGGCACTGGAGCGACCATAGCCGCGCTGCACGGCACGGAGCTTGTCAAAAGCCTCGGGCGTGGTCGGGCGCTGCATGGCGAGCTCGACCAGAGCATCGTCCTTGAGCACCCGGCTGCGTGGCTGGTCGCCGTCCTGCGCCCGCTTTTCGCGCCAGGCGGCGAGCGCCTTCAGCGCTGCCACATCGCGCGGCTTGTTCAGTTTGGCCTTGAGGCGCTCCCAGGCATGCTCGGGCTGCACCACATAGGTGTGGATCGATTCGAGTACCGCGAGCTCGTCCTCGACCCAGTCCCAGCGGCCGGTATCATCGACCTGCTTCAAAAGCGCCGCATAGACGTCGCGCAGGTGGGTCACGTCGGCGAGCGCGTAGACCATCTGCTTTTCGGTGAGAGGGCGGGCCGACCAGTCGGTGAAGCGCGAGGATTTATCGAGTTCGACGCCGGTGATCGAGCGCACCAGGTTGTCGTAGGAGACGCTGTCGCCAAAGCCGCAGACGCTGGCCGCGACCTGGGTGTCGAAGATGTTGAGCGGCACCTTGCCGGTGAGCTTGACGAAGATTTCGATGTCCTGGCGCGCCGCGTGAAAGACCTTGCGGACCTTGTCGTTGGCGAGGAGTTCAAAGAACGGCGCGAGATCGAGTCCCGGAGCGAGCGGGTCGATGAGCACTGCTTCATCGAGCGTCGCCGCCTGCAGCAGGCAGAGCTTGGGCCAGTAGGTGGTTTCGCGCAGGAACTCTGTATCGACCGTCACGAAATCATATCCGGCGGCACGCTTGGAGAACGCAGCGAGCACGTCGGTCGAAACTATGAGCTCCATCAACAGTCTTTCAGTTCAATACTCAGTGTTTTTGCATAACAGGCGAATCCCCCGGCTGTCAGCAGCGAATCGGGCTTGCGAGCCGGCGGGGTGGCACAAAGGGGTCTAAAACTTGACAAAACGGGGCTCGCATGCGCTTGTCCGCGCCGGATTCCGCCTGCTTTAGAGATTGAAAAAAATGGCCGAGATGCACCGCTACCGTACCCACACCTGCGCCGCGCTGACCGCTGGTGATGTGGGCAATAATGTGCGGCTTTCGGGCTGGGTGCACCGCATCCGCGACCATGGCGGGCTGCTGTTCATCGACCTGCGCGACCACTACGGCATCACCCAGTGTGTGGTGGATCCGGATTCGCCGGCTTTTGAGGCGGTCAACGCGCTGCGTGCCGAGTTCGTCGTGCGCATCGACGGCAACGTGAAGGCCCGCACGCCCGAGACGGTAAATCCGAACCTGCCGACGGGCGCAGTCGAAGTGTTCATCCGCGAACTCGAAGTGCTGGGCGCGGCGACCGACTTGCCGCTGCCGGTGTTCGGCGAGCAGGACTATCCCGAGGATATCCGGCTCAAGTACCGGTTCCTCGACCTCCGCCGCGAGCGGCTGCATGGCAACATCGTCAAGCGCACCAAGATCATCTCGTCGATGCGCCAGAAGATGAACGCCATCGGCTTTGCCGAGTATTCGACGCCGATCCTCACGGCCTCGTCGCCGGAAGGCGCGCGTGATTTCCTCGTGCCGAGCCGCATTCACCCCGGCAAGTTCTTCGCGCTGCCGCAGGCGCCCCAGCAGTATAAGCAGTTGCTGATGGTTGCGGGCTTTGATCGCTATTTCCAGATCGCGCCGTGCTTCCGCGACGAAGACCCGCGCGCCGACCGCCTGCCGGGCGAGTTTTACCAGCTCGACCTCGAGATGAGCTTCGTCACCCAGGAAGAAATATGGGAGACGATGCAGCCGGTGATCACCGAGGTGTTCAAGGAATTCGCGGAGGGCAAGCCGGTGAATGCCGACTGGCCGCGCATCCCCTATGATACAGCGATCCGCACCTATGGCTCGGACAAGCCGGACCTGCGCAACCCGATCGAGATGCAGAACGTCACCGAGCACTTCCGTGGCTCGGGCTTTGGCGTGTTCGCCAACCAGATCGCCAATGACGACAAGGTCGAGGTCTGGGCCATTCCGGCCAAGACCGGCGGCAGCCGCGCCTTCTGTGACCGGATGAACGCCTGGGCGCAGGGCCAGGGCCAGCCCGGCATGGGCTATATCTTCTGGCGTAATGTCTCCGAAGCAGATTTGGAACTCGTAAAGCGCATCGGCGCCATCGCTGAAACGGACGAGGGGCAGAAGACACTGGCAGAGTCTGGCGGCACGCCGATATCTGGGCCAGGTCAGAAGCTATCTGGCCTTGAGATCAAGTTGCTTCAGTTGGGTCTATCGAAGCTCATCGCCGACGGCAAAATGGACGAAGCTGAGGCCTTGTGGGCAAAGTACAATGAGAGTGCCGGTCCGATCGCTAAGGCGCTTGGCCCCACTGGGACGGAGCGTATCCGTGCCCAATTGGGCCTTGATGCAGGCGACGCCGTGTTCTTCGTGCTCGGCAGCCCCGACAAGATGTACCGCTTTGCCGGTGAGGCGCGGGTGAAGGTTGGGCTCGACCTGAACCTGACTCAGCTCGACCAGTTCAAGCTCTGCTGGATCGTCGATTTCCCGTTCTACGAATGGAGCGAGGAAGAAAAGAAGCTCGATTTCGCCCACAACCCCTTCTCGATGCCCAAGGGTGGTCTTGAGGCGCTGAACGGGCCGGATCCGCTGTCCATCAAGGCCTACCAGTATGACGCGGTCTGCAACGGCTTCGAGATCGCTTCGGGCTCGATCCGTAACCAGCAGCCCGACACGATGGTGAAGGCGTTCGAACTGGTCGGCCTGAGCAAGCAGGATGTGGAGGATCGCTTCGGCGGCCTTTACCGCGCGTTCCAGTACGGAGCCCCGCCGCATGGTGGCGCGGCGTTCGGGATCGATCGCGTCGTGATGCTGCTTTGCGGCGCGCAGAACCTCCGCGAAATCACGCTGTTCCCGATGAACCAGCAGGCCGAAGACCTGCTGATGGGCGCCCCGTCGCCCGCCAGCGCCAAGCAACTGCGCGAGCTGCATGTGCGGGTCAGCGCCGACGTGAAGTAAGGGCTCTGCCCCTCACCCTAACCCTCTCCCCGACGGGGAGAGGGGACTGCCAACCGGTCGGCGCGCGGCAAGGTCTGGTTAATCAGCGTTAACACTCTCTTAAAGCTCCGGCTGCTAGGCATTTGTTGCCTACTGGGCAGGTCCGGATTCGCGTCTTGAAATCGAAATACTCCCATATCCTGGTGCTGCTGGCCGCGATCTGCGCGTTCCTGCCGGTTATGGCTGTGGATTTCCTGCTCGATTCCTATGTGCGGGTGCGTGAACGGGCGCATCTGCAGTCGGCTGCAGATGCCATTGCGTCGCGCGTTCAGGCCAATGCCTATGACACCATCGCCTCGCTGCGGCATGTCTTGGCGGACAGCCCGTCGCTGTGCACGCCGACCTTTGTCGCCAATATCCACAAGCTGATGGCGCAGAGCGTCTACCTCAAGCAGGTGCTGGTCGAGAATGGCGACGGCGTGCAGTACTGCGATGGACTGGGGCAGAACCTCGACTACTCGCCGCTCTCACGCGTCCTGTCGGTGCCGGGCCATACCGAGACCATCGAGGTAGTGCAGTATGGCGAGATGGGCGTGCCGGCCCTCAAGGTGACGCAGGCCTTTGGAACCACCCGCACAGTCTCTGCCTTTGCGCCGGTAGTATCGGCCGATCCGGCGAGCCTCCTTGCCGGTTTGAAGCCATCTTCCATGGTGCAACTGGACCTGACTGATGGCGCTGAGATTTTCGGAATCGGCGATCGAAGCGGCTACGCCAACAGGGGGAACACCGAATACCTGACGGCAGAGGCCTTTGCAGGCGAACTGCCGATCCGGGTGACAGCGGCGGTGCCCTTTGCCATCGTGAGGGCTGACTATGGCGATCTGGATGCGAGTTTTACCGTCCTGACCAGCCTGATGTGCGCAGCATTCCTGATTCTCGCGCTGCAATACGTGCGGAAGTCGGACCTGCCGGCCTTCGATCTGGAGCGTGCCATCGCCGCTGGGGAGTTGAAGCCGTACTACCAGCCGGTGATCAATCTGAGGACAGGCGCGCTGGCCGGGTGTGAGGTTCTGTGCCGGTGGGAAAAGAAGAACGGCGAGATCATCAATCCCGGCATGTTCATCGAATATGCCGAGGTCACGGGGCTCGCCATTCCGATGACCCTGAGCCTGATGCAACAGGTCAAGGCCGACCTCGGCGCGCTTTGCCGCGACCTGCCGGACCTGAAGATCTCGATCAACCTGTTCGAGGGCCATTTCCGCGACGGCAGCATCGTGGAGGATGTGCAGTCGATCTTTTCCGGCTCGCCGATCTCATTCCGCCAACTGGTGTTCGAGATCACCGAGCGCCAGCCGCTCGACAAGCAAATGCAGGCGCACAGCGTCATCGCAGGGCTGCACGCGCTGGGGGCGCGCCTCGCCATGGATGATGCCGGCACGGGCCATTCCAACCTCGCCTATATGCAGACCCTCGGTGTTGACGTGATCAAGATCGACCGGGTGTTCGTCGATATGATCAAGCCTGATACCCAGAGCGTGCCGGTGCTCGATGGGCTGATCACCATGGCGCGCGAGCTCAATACCGAGATCGTCGCCGAGGGCGTCGAGACCGAGGAACAGGCGATCTACCTGCGCGGTCGCGGCGTCATCATGGCGCAGGGCTATCTGTTTGCACCCGCCTTGCGCGCCGGCCCGTTCCGCGACCTGGCACGGGCATTGAACCCGCAGCCACAGCGCATCAGCCTGGTTGAGGCCGAGGCGGCGTAGGGAAAACTGGCGGGTGCAGTTTCCTCCAACGGCGTCCTTCCCATCGCCACCATTTAGTGGCACTCACTCAAGAACTTAAGGGGAGAGTAGCCATGTCCGCCGATATGACCGAGCAGAAGAAGGCCTTGCGCGAAGCGGCGCTGCACTTTCATCAGTTTCCGAAGCCCGGAAAACTCGAAATCCAGGCCACCAAGCCGCTCGGCAACCAGCGCGACCTGTCGCTCGCCTATTCCCCCGGCGTCGCGGCGCCCTGTGAGGAGATTGCGGCCGACCCGGAGGCCGTGACCAAGTATACCTCACGCGGCAACCTGGTTGCTGTGATCTCGAACGGCACGGCGGTGCTGGGCCTGGGCAATATCGGTGCCCTGGCATCCAAGCCCGTAATGGAGGGCAAGGCGGTGCTCTTCAAAAAGTTTGCCGGCATCGACGTCTTCGACATCGAGATCGACGAGACTGACCCCAAGAAATTCGTAGAAGTGGTGCGGCCGCTGGAGCCGACCTTTGGCGGCATCAACCTCGAGGACATCAAGGCACCAGAGTGCTTTGCCATTGAGGAAGAGCTGCGCGACCGGATGAAGATTCCGGTATTCCATGATGACCAGCACGGCACGGCGATCATCGTCGGCGCGGCGGTGCTCAACGGGCTGGAACTGAGTGGCAAGCGGATCGAGGACGTGAAGATCTGCACGTCCGGCGCCGGGGCTGCGGCGATCGCATGCCTCAACATTCTCGTGGCGCTGGGCGCCAAGCTTGAGAACATCTGGGTGGCCGACAAGGACGGGCTGCTCACCGACAAGCGCGACGACGTCAACGACAAGTGGCGCGGTCGGTTCTGCCGGAAGTCGAATTTTACCGCGCTCTCCGAGGTGATCGAAGACGCGGATATCTTCCTCGGTCTCTCGGCGGCCGGTGCGCTGAAGCCTGAGATGCTGGCCAAGATGGGGAAGAGCCCCCTGGTGCTGGCCCTCGCCAATCCCAACCCCGAGATCATGCCGGAAGTCGCCAAGGCCGTGCGGCCCGATGCGATGGTGTGCACCGGGCGGTCCGACTATTCCAACCAGGTCAACAACGTCCTCTGCTTCCCCTATATTTTCCGCGGCGCGCTCGATGTCGGCGCGACGGCGATCAACGAGGAAATGAAACTGGCGGCAGTCAAGGCCATCGCCAAGCTGGCGCATGATCCGGGCCTCGAAGTGTCGCCCAGCGGGCTGCCAGCGGTGTTCGGGCCGGACCACATCATCCCCAACCCGTTCGACCAGCGGCTGATCCTGCGCATTGCGCCGGCCGTGGCACGGGCGGCGATGGAGTCGGGGGTGGCCAAGCGCCCGATCCTCGATTTCGACGCCTACCTCCAAAGCCTCAACCGGTTCGTGTTCCGCTCCGGCCTCGTCATGCGGCCGGTGATCGACCGGGCGCAGGGGCAGGGCAAGCGCGTCGTCTTCTCCGATGGCGAGGACGAGCGCGTGCTGCGCGCGGCCCAGGTGCTGCTCGAAGAGCGTATCGCGCGGCCGATCCTGATCGGACGCCCGGCGGTGCTCGAAAGCCGCATTGCGCGCTTCGGGCTGACGCTGAAGCCGGGCATCGACTTCGAGGTCATCAACCCCGAGGACGATCCGCGCTATCGCGACTATGTGGCGCTGTTCCATTCGCTGGTAGGCCGCAATGGCGTGACCCCGGACACCGCCCGTACGATTGTCCGCACCAACACCACGACGATCGCGGCCCTGGCAGTGAAACGTGGCGATGCCGATGCGATGCTCTGCGGGTTGCAGGGGCGGTTCATCAAGCACGTGCGCGACATCCGCTCGGTGATCGGCATGCAGGATGGGGTAAAGGACCTCTCGGCGCTCTCGATGCTGATCATGCCGCGCGGCGCGTTCTTTCTCGCAGACACATATGTGAATATGGATCCGACGCCCGACGAACTGGTGTCGATCGCGCTGCAGGCCCGCGACCACCTCAAGCGCTTCAATATCGAAGCCCGTGCGGCGCTGCTCAGCTACTCGAACTTCGGCTCACGCGATGGCGACAGCGCCTTCAAGATGCGCGAGACCTACAACAAGCTGATGGTGCTGGCGCCCGACATGATCATCGAGGGCGAAATGCAGGGGGACCTGGCGCTCAACGAGGAACTGCGCGCCCGCTACATTCCGGATTCGGTGCTGCATGGCGAAGCCAACCTGCTGCTGTTTCCCAACCTCGACAGCGCCAACCTGTCGATGACGCTGCTCAAGGAAATGAACAACGCGCTCGCCGTCGGCCCGATTCTGATGGGTCCGCGCGCGCCCGCCCACATTCTCGCCCCCTCGACCACCAGCCGTGGAATCGTCAATATGGCTGCAATCGCCGCCAGCGAAGCGGTGACTCTGGGAGAGAGGACAGCATGATCAGGCATACGGTGATCTTCACACTCAAGCACGCACACGGCTCGCTGCAGGAAAAGGCATTCCTGCGAGACGCCAAGGTGCTGACCGAGATTCCGGGCGTAAAGAAATTCGAGCAGCTCAAGCAGGTGAGCCCGAAGAACAATTACCAGTTCGGCTTCTCAATGGAATTCGCCGACCAGGCCGCCTACACGGCCTACAACGTCCACCCCAAGCACGTGAAGTTCGTCAAAGAACGCTGGGAGCGCGAGGTAGAGGCGTTTCTGGAGATCGACTACGTGCCGGTGTGAGGGGGCTAGTCCTTCGACGACAGCCTGGGATCGAGTTCCCCGAGTGCTTCGATCTTCGATAGGAGGTCTGGAAGTGACTCGTGGATCACCACCCAAATTGTCGACATCTCCAACTGATCATAGTCGTGTACGATCCGGTTTCGCAGTCCGCGGATTTTGTTCCACGGCCAGTCAGGGTGCTTCGCCACAAAGTCCGGCGAGCGCCTTTCGATCCGGGCGGTGGCCTCACCGATGAGGATCAGACACATGGCACAGGCTTTCTGTGTGGTCGCCGACTCCAGGAATTCACCCTCAGACATTTCCGCGACGAACGAGATTGCATCCGCAGCAGCCCGCTTCATGCTGTCGAGGCTCAGCGCAACGCGTTCGTCGATCATACTGGCAAGGCCTCGGCCAAGACCTTGTCGCGAATGAATCTGTGAAGTCCCTCGGATGTGACAATGTCCACTCGGACACCGAGAGCTTCTTCAAGGTCGCTCTGAAGCCCGGTCAGGTCGAAAAGGCTTGTTTCAGGCACAGTATCGACAACGATGTCGATGTCGCTGTCGTCCTTGTCTTTCCCGTGCAGCACGGAACCAAAAATGCGCGGGTTGGCCACGCGGTACCGTGAGGCCACCTCGCGGATCAACGCTCTGTTCTGTTCGAATACTTCGGACGGGCGCATCTCACAGTCTCCTGACTTAAGGATAGGATACGCCCGGCGTATTGCAAGCGCGCTACTGGAACGCCGTTTCCGCAAAGCTCCGCAACTTCCGCGAGTGGAGCTTCTCCGCCGGTTGATCGCGGAGGATTTCCATGGCCCTGAGGCCGATCTGGAAGTGGCGGTTGACCTGGGTGCGGTAGAAGTCTGAGGCCATGCCCGGAAGCTTGAGCTCGCCGTGGAGCGGCTTGTCGGAGACGCAGAGCAGGGTGCCGTAGGGGACGCGGAAGCGGAAGCCGTTGGCGGCGATGGTGGCCGATTCCATGTCCAGCGCCACTGCGCGCGACTGGCTGAGCATGCGCGTGATTTCGGTCTGGTCGCGCAGTTCCCAGTTGCGATTGTCGAACGTCGCGACCGTGCCGGTGCGCATGATGCGCTTGGTTTCGATGCCTTCGAGATGGGTGACCTCGGCCACTGCTTTTTCAAGCGCCACCTGGACTTCGGCGAGCGCTGGGATCGGGACGGTGACCGGGAGATCCGCGTCGAGGACGTGGTCCTGGCGGAGATAGGCGTGGGCGAGGACGTAGTCGCCCAGTTCCTGCGAATTGCGGAGGCCGGCGCAGTGCCCGAGCATGATCCAGGCATGCGGACGCAGCACGGCGATATGGTCTGTCGCGGTCTTCGCGTTTGATGGCCCGACGCCGATGTTGACGATCGTGATGCCGCGGTTACGCGGCATGGTCAGGTGCAGCGCCGGCATCTGCGGGATGCGGGTAGCCCGCGTGCCCGAGGTGCCGCCGCCAAGCCTGCTGTTGTGAGTGACGAAGCCGCCGGGCTCGACGAAGCTCTCGTATTCAGGGTGGCCCTCTTCCATGTAGCGCTGCGCGGTGCGCGCGAACTCATCCATGTAGAAGCCGTAGTTGGTGAAGATCACGAAGTTCTGGAAGTGATCGGGCTCGGTACCTGTGTAGTGGCTCAACCGCTGCAGCGAATAGTCGACGCGCGGTGCGGTGAAGTGGGCGAGCGGGTAGGGGCCGCCGGGGGGTGGCACGAACGTGCCGTTGGCGATTTCGTCATCGGTGTCGGCGAGGTCGGGCACATCGAACAGGTCGCGGAGCGGGATGGGGAGCGCGTTGATCGCCTCTCCGTCAATCCGCTCGGTGGTCGGGATGGCAAAGTGCAACGGAATCTTGGTCGACGATTCGCCCACCTCGATGGCCCCGCCATGATTGCGGAGGATCACCGTGAACTGTTCGATCAGGTAGGTCTTGAACAGATCCGGCGCAGTGATCGTGGTGCGATAGAGGCCGGGGGTGTGCAAGTAGCCGTAGGGCAACGTGCTGTCGGTCTTGCCATAGCTGCGGGAGGTGACCTGCACCTCCGGGTAGAAAGCGCGCACGCGGCCCTTGGGCACGTGTCCCTTGGTGAGGCGCAGCAACTGGTCACGGATGAAGCCTGTGTTGCGGTGGTAGATCTCGGAGACATAGGCCCAGGCTGCCTGAGGGTCAGTAAAAGCCTTCTGCGGCAGCGGGGGCGGCGTGATGGTATCCATGACGGTCTCTTTGCATTGCAGGCCTGCCAGGTTCCCCATGGGAAGGGGCGGAGCACCGCTTTGCAGCCCATCCTTAGGGGCTTCGGCGGGTTTCGGCAACTGGCCGACATTAACGGCAGTTCATGAGTTTCAAGTTTGAGTGATGGCTCTTTTCCTGCCGCAAACTGCCACCATCTTTAGAGGCAGTTCACTGGACTACTGCAAACGACCCATGCACCGGTGAACCTCGAGAAGTTGCCCGCCGCTGCCCCCAAGCCCTCAACAGTGCGGCCGGCGCTTCTCAGGACCGCAGTACCGGAAACGGTGCTGCGGTCCCTTCATTTTAGCCCATACGATGTTTGTCGTGACAGCTTAGCGACGGCTGCGGCGCCCAACTCAGTCGCGGCGCTTGGCAGTCACGGTCTTCGATTTCAGGCCCGCCGGCTGCGGGTCGTAAGTGCAGGTCATCGCACCGAGGACCGGGTAGTCGGGGTTAATCAGTTTGGCAATGATCGCCGCCAGAGCGGAGAGGCCACGGCAATCGAGACGATCAGCCGACCAGTCCTTGCCCTTGTTGCAGTCTGCCCGCCGCAGTTTGATCGAAACGTCGCGCCCGCTTACCGACCAGTTCAGCCTGCCGTCGCACTTCAGTCCGTCGCGGCCACGCACTTTGTATGTGCTATCTGCCTTGAGACAAAAGCTCATTCGGTAGGGGCCATAAAGGTCCTGAGCGATGGAATAACATCCCCTTACGATGGCGCCCTCCGGCTTCCCGGGCACCACAACGCGGGCCTCCGGCATTTCAGCGAAGGCTGAAGAGACCGCAAAGGCAACAAACAACAGCGCCACCAGACAGCGCTTTCCGAATTCCACAAACCGCATCTGACTTTCCTCCCGCAGTATTCAGCAATCTCGGACCGATATTGGGCCGGTCACAGTGAAACGCCAGAACCACTTCTGGTCAACTGCGCCGGCCGCCCCGCCATCCCCATCAATTCGGATAGACAATAGACTGCGGCAAGCCAGCGCGCTTTATGCGCCGCGGTAGGGCGTCGACAACCTGTGACGCAGGCTCTATATCGTCGCCTGCCGATGGGTCGTTTGGGCCCGGAGTCAGAGGGAAATCGATGTCACTGTCCATGTATGCGCTCACCGTCCCGGTGTTCACGCGTTATCTCACCAATCTCGACGCAGTGCTGGCCAAGGCCGAGGCGAATGCCGCCGAACGCAAGATCAAGCCGGAGGTGCTTCCTGCATCGCGGCTGGCGCCCGATATGCTGCCGCTGAGCTTCCAGGTGCAGTCGACGACCGACCGCATGAAGCTGCTGCTGGCCCGCCTGAGCGGTCGCGAGGCGCCGGCCTGGGAAGACACTGAAACGACGATCGAGCAACTGCGCGCCCGTGTGAAGAAGGCGCTGGACTACGTGGCGACCTTCACGCCGGCCGAACTCGATGGCAGCGAAACCAAGACTCTGAGTTTGCGCCAGCGCGGCCAGGAAGTTCAGGTTCCGGCGTTCAGCCACACATTCGAGAACGCCGTTCCCCAGATTTTCTTCCACCTCACGGCCGCCTACGCGATCCTGCGTCACAACGGCGTGCCGATCGGCAAGGGCGACTTTACCGGCGCCTGATCCGGATCACGTCTTTTTTGCGGGGCGCCTGCGGCGATTGCCGCGGGCGCCCTGTGACGTTTTAGTCGCCGGCTAGGGCACTGGCGGCAATAGCATCCCGTGCTAGAGTTTGGACATGCCGGGGAGGGTATCGATGCAGACACTGCTGGAGAGCGCACTCGATGTTGCGCTGGGCGAGCTTGGCGGCGCCTCGAAATCGGATCGCAATACCTTTGATCTGAGGTTCCGCCGCAGTTTTGCCGACCTATATGCGCCTTTGCAGGTGCTCTACGGCCATCTTCCTGAATTTGAGGCGGTGATGCTGGCGCTCGCTCGGCGCCTTGCTGCGGCCTGGGCCAACCGCGGCGACGCACTGAAGCTGAACGACCTGAGGCGCGACCTCGAGCCGGACTGGTTCCTGCGCCCCGACATGGTCGGGTATGTGTTCTACCTCGATCGCTTCAATGCCGACCTAAAGGGCGTGCTCGACAAACTCGACTACCTCGAAGACCTCGGCGTCACCTACGTTCACTTTATGCCCTGCCTGATGCCGCGCCCCGGCGACAGTGACGGCGGCTATTCGGTGATGGACTACCGCCAGATTGACCCACGCTTTGGCACCATGGCGGATATGGAAACCGTAACGGCAGCGTTACGCGAACGCGGCATCAGCGTTTGCATCGACCTGGTGCTGAACCACACGGCCAAGGAGCATGAGTGGGCAAAGAAGGCCCGCGCAGGCGATCGGAAGCATCAGGCCTTCTACTGGATGTTCGACGACCGCACGCAGCCCGACATCTATGAGCGGAGCCTGCTGGAAATCTTCCCCGAACACGCGCCGGGCAACTTTACCTGGTACGAAGATGCCCAAAAGTGGGTGTGGACGACGTTCAACGAGCACCAGTGGGATCTCAACTGGTCTAACCCGGAGGTGATGCTCGAGATCATCGACATAATGCTGTTTCTCGCCAATCAGGGCGTTGAGGCGGTGCGGCTCGATGCGGTGGCCTTCATGTGGAAGCGGCCGGGCACGCAGTGTCAGAACGAGCCGGAAGTGCACCAGATCCTCCATGCGCTCCGCGCAGCGAGCCGCATTGCGGCGCCAGCGCTGATCCACAAGGAAGAGGCGATCGTCTCCCCCAAGCAGCTGATCCCCTATCTCGGAGTCGGCGAGCACACCGGCAAGGAAGGCAATCTCGCCTACCACAACTCGTTGATGGTGCAGTTCTGGTCAGCGCTCGCCACGCGGAGCACATCCCTGATGACCAGGGTGATGGGCACGCACTTTCCCTCGCGCTTCGTCAACGCAACCTGGGGCACGTACCTGCGCTGCCATGACGATATCGGCTGGGCCATCACCGACGAGGATGCCGGCGCGCTCGGCATGGACGGCAGCCGGCACCGTAGCTTTCTCGCCGACTTCTACGAAGGCCACTTTCCCGGCAGTTTTGCGCGGGGCGGGGCGTTCCAATCGAACCCTGCAACCGGCGACCGGCGCACCAATGGTTCCTGCGCATCGCTGTGCGGGCTGGAGACGGCGCTTGAGGCCGGAGACGCCAACGCTGTCTCCAATGCCATCCAGCGCATACTGATGGGGCACGCGCTGATCGCCAGCTTCGGCGGGGTGCCGTTGCTCTACATGGGCGACGAACTCGGGATGACGAACGACCAGAGCTACCTTGCCGACCCGCATCTAAGCCACGACAGCCGCTGGATGCACCGGCCGAAGATGGACTGGGAGCGGGCCCAACACCGGCATGACCAGACCACGGTCGAAGGCCAAATCTACTCGGGCATCAGCCGAATCCTGGCGCGGCGCAAGGCCACTCTGCAGCTGCATGCGGACAATCCGACCGAGATCCTCGATGCTGGCATCGACGGCGTCTTCGCCTTCCGCCGCGTCAGCCCAACGGGAAACCTGGTGGGCCTGTTCAACTTCACCGAGAACTGGCTGCCTGTGAGCCGCGCGTGGGTCGCGGCAAACGGGGTGGCGGAATTCTGGGACCACCTCAGCGAGGCTAAGGTGGAGACGCCGGGCGACGTGGTGGCACTGCCGCCCTATGCGCGGGCGTGGATGAGCTGAAGCCTCAGCTGTAGCGCTCTTCGGTCCATGGATCGGCGTGGTTATGGTAGCCGCGCACTTCCCAGAAGCCACGATGGTCCTTGTCGACGAACTCGATCCGCCGCAACCATTTCGGGCTTTTCCAGAAATAGAGGTGCGGCACCACGAGGCGCACCGGGCCGCCGTGGTCGAGCGTCAATGGCTCGCCCTCCCAGCTGTGGACGATCATCGCGTCGGCACTGGCGAAGTCCTCGAGCGCCATATTGGTGGTGTAGCCATCGTTGGAGGTGAACAGGACGAACCTGGCTTCGGGTTTCACCCCGACCACATCCATCAACTGGTGGGTGGTCACGCCATCCCAGCGGTTGTCGTAACGCGACCAACTGGTGACGCAGTGGATGTCCGTCACCTTGCGCGTTTGCGGCTGCGCCATCAGGTCGGTGAAGGACCAGGCCTGAGGGTTGTCCACCAGCCCGGCGATATCCATCCGCCAGACTTCCTTGGGCACTTTGGGGGTCTGCCCCAGATCGAGCACCGGCCAGTTTTTCACCAGGTGCTGGCCCGGCGGCAGGCGCGCGTCCTCGGGTCGCGACTGCTGGCCGGTGAGGAACTTGCCTAGCTCCGCCCAGCGCGACTTGGTCTTGGTGAGCTTGGAATCTTCTGGGATATCGTCGGACATGCTGACCTCTTTCGCTTTGCCCTGAGCTTGTCTCCGCCATCGCCCAAGTCAATGCACAAATCCGCATGGTCCGATTTTCCCAGCGCTTGGCATTGTTAGGCACCCGGCTGGTCCCCATCTCTGTCCTAGCCAAACGATGGAGGCCGAACATGCTGAGCCCTGAAGATCGCAATGCCATTGAAGGTCTGTTTTCCCGCCTCGCCGAGGCGGAGCGCCGCGCTCCGCAGAGGGATGCCGAAGCTGAGGCGCTGATCAATCGCGAGCTGGTCCGCCAACCAGCAGCGCCGTACTACCTCGCGCAGACCGTGGTGGTGCAGCAGCAGGCGCTGGAGCAGGCGGAGCAGCGGATTGCCAAGCTTGAGCGGCAGCTGGCCGAGCGCGAACGTGGCGGCATGTTTGGGGGCCTGTTCGACGACGGCCGCGGTCGTCAGAACCGCTATGATGACCGGCAGGTGCAGGCCAACACGCAGCGCAATCGCGGCCCGTGGGATCGCGACGAATCCTACGGACGTGGGCAGGGCGGCGGCGGCTTCCTCGCCGGTGCCGCGCAGACGGCGCTCGGCGTTGCCGGTGGCGTGATGCTGGGCAACATGATCGGCTCGATGTTCGGCGCTGGGGCGGCTCATGCCGCGACACCTGACAACAGCCAGTCCGACAACAGCTCCGATGCGGGGCAGGACAACCAGCAGGATTCGCAACAGGACAGCGACTTTGGCCAGGGCGATGCCGGCTTTGGCGGCGATGACGGCTTCGATATCGGCGGTGACTTCTAGCCGGGCCTAGTTGAGAAAAGCCAAAGCCGCGAATGGGTTGTTGGTGAACGTTCCGGCCTTGCGCTTCTCGTAAAACGAGTTCCCGCCCGCCTCGAGCACGTAGTACATGTTGTCGTAGGGGAACTTGTACCCGGCCGTGTGGAAGTGCTTGACGTTCTTGCTGAGCGACGGATGCCGGGCGCCGCGCAATACGTGATCGGCGACGCTGTAAGCGAGCGCCGCTGACCGCTTCTCAGTCATCTTTTTCCACATTACGCCCGGTGCGAACTGGTTTTGCTGGCCCACCACTCCGCAGACGCTGTGGGGATATTTTGGGTCAGCGAGGCGGTTCATCACCACCGTGCCGACGGCAAGCATGCCTTCTTCGCTGGAGCGGTTGGATTCAAAGTACATCGCCCGCGCCAGGCAATCGCGCGAGGAGAGGTTCCCGAAGCCGGAAAAGATCGAGCAGCCGCCTAAAAGCGTTGCCATCAGGGACGCTGCGAGGAGCAGCCTGAGGGAATTCGTCACCGGTGACTCCAGAACACAAAACAACTAGGGAGCCGGGCCGACGCTGCCCGATCTCCCTAAAATAGCGGTTCCAGAGTTAAGAAGGCGTTTGCGATATCAGCGGCGTCGAGACTTGCCGCTGCTCATGATCAGGGTGGCGAGGCAGGCGAGGCCCGCCACGGCGACGACGGCGGGAAACGGGTCCTTGCCAACTGCGCGGCCGGCCTTGCTTGCCTGGCGGCCGAGCACCCGCGCTGCCACGGCGCCTCCATGCCAGGCGGTGTCGGCGAGGCCATGTGCGAGATGGCTCACATCGCGCCCGGCGCCCGAAGCAAGGTGGCGCATGTTGCTTGAAATGTGGGCGACTTCACGCGAGAGGCTGGCGAGCTGCCCGTTCAGCTGATGCTGGTAGGTGCTGATGTCGAAAGGGGAATGGCGGCGGGACATTTGAGCGCTCCGTGTCTTTTCAGCAGCCTAACGGTCGGGCGAGGCGCGAAGTTCCCCGAGCTTGGCAAAACAGAGTGCGACAATCGGGTGCCCCAAAAACTTTGGGGCCACACTTTCATTCCGCACTTTCAGCCCCCATGTCGGTCCGAGCAACAACGGGAGGCGATGACGCATGGCGGAAAAGGAACAGGCACGGCTCAACAGGCAGTTTGACCGCATCGGGCGCGCCGTGCCGGCCTCGAGCGGTTTTCTCGAATGGGCCAGGCGTCCGTCGTCGCGGCTGCTCCGCATTCCGCTTGGCATCCTGCTCGTCCTGGGCGGGATCTTCAGCTTCCTGCCGGTCCTCGGCGTCTGGATGCTTCCGCTTGGGCTGTTCCTCTTGGCACTCGACCTGCCCTTCCTCCAGGGCCCGCTGAACCGCGTGACGCTGTGGGCGCAGCGCAAGTGGACGAACTGGCGCCGCAAACGCCGCGACAAATAGCTATTCGAGCGTCCCCGCGGATACCGCTGCTTCGAGCAGATCAACGGCGTGGGCGAGTTTTTCGTCGATGATGTGGAGGTACTGCGTCCAATCCTCGATCTGGCGCAGATCTTCGTCGCCATCCGAAATGCCGCGCAGCGCGATCAGCGGCAGTTGGAAGCGCTGGCAGGCGCGCAGCACCGCATAGGTCTCCATATCTACCATTTCGGCGCCAGCGCTTCGATAGGCCTTGCCTGAGACGATGTTGGCCCCGGTCGAAAGCGTCGCCTTCTCGATCCCCGGAACGAACGGGCCGAGCGGCAGCACGGCAGGAAGATGGAGGAACGGCGTCACTCCGGGCTCGAAGCCAAGCGGCGAGGCGTCCATGTCGCGATAGCGCACGGAGGTGGCCTGGTAGATGCCCGTCTGCTCCAGCACCGCTGACCCTGCCGATCCTAGCGAGACAACGATGGCAGGCATCTGCGCCGCCGCAGACAGCTGACTCAGCCGCTGCGTCACCGCGATGGCGGCTTCCACCGGCCCGACGCCCGTCATCAGCGGAGTGATGCGAGACCTGAGATGCGGGCCATACTCATTGGCGACTGCCATGACATAGAGAATCTCGGGAGCGCCGGGGGTGCGGTTTGCGAAGGGCATGGTGATCCGGGATTTGGGTCGGCCGGCGAGGGGTAAGCGGAAGCGGCTGCGTTCGCAAGTCGCAGGATGACCAACCAGTGGCGCATTGACAGGACCTTTCAAGGACCACAGGCTGAGGGGATGACCACCTCCGACCTACATGCCCGGCTCTGTGCCGAAATTGACGCGCGCCGCGATGACCTGATCGCGCTGACCCAGGATTTGATCCGCATTCCCACGGTCAATCCGCCCGGAAACAACTATCGCGAGATCTGCGAGTACCTCGCCAAGCGCTTGAGCAAATCCGGTTATGCCGTTGAACTGATTCGCGCCGAGGGCATGATTGGCGACAGCGACAAGTACCCGCGCTGGAACATCGTCGCCCGCCGCGAGGGCGGTCGGCCGGGCGAGACCGTCCACTTCAACTCGCATCACGACGTGGTGGAGACCGGCAGCGGCTGGACCTTTGATCCCTTTGGCGGCAAGCTCAAAGACGGCAAGATCTATGGCCGCGGCACCTGCGACATGAAGGGCGGCCTTGCGGCCTCAATCATCGCCGCCGAGGTCTTCGGCGACCTCGTGCGGGAGTTTGCCGGCGCAATTGAAATCTCGGGCACGGCGGACGAGGAAACCGGCGGCTTCGGCGGCGTCGCGTACCTCGCGGGCAAGGGCTACTTCTCGCCCGAGCGGGTGCAGCACGTCATCATCCCCGAGCCGCTCAACAAGGACCGTATCTGCCTCGGTCACCGCGGCGTCTGGTGGGCCGAGATCGAAACGCACGGGCGCATCGCCCATGGCTCAATGCCGTTCCTCGGCGACAGCGCCATCCGCCATATGGCGGCGCTTCTGCGCGAGTTTGAGGACACGCTCTACCCTGCGTTGGCGAACAAGCATACGGCGATGCCCGTGGTGCCGCCCGGCGCGCGCCAATCGACCATGAACATCAACTCGATCCATGGCGGACAACCGGAGCCCGAAGATGGGTTTACCGGCTTTCCCGCGCCGGTCGTGGCGCACTCGGCCCGCATCATCATCGACCGGCGGTACCTGATCGAGGAGAGCCCGGTGGCGGTGCGGCAGGAGGTGATCGACCTGCTCGAAAAGCTGAAGCGCGAGCGGGCAGGGTTCTCCTACGAGATCAAGGACCTCTGGACCATCTCGCCGACCATGACAGAAAAGGACGCGCCGATCGTGCGTTCGGTCGCCAAAGCGATCCACGAAGTCCTCGGGTTGGCGCCCGAATATGTGGTTTCGCCCGGCACTTACGACCAGAAACACATCGACCGCATCGGGCTGTTGAAGAACTGTATCGCCTATGGGCCGGGCATCCTCGATCTCGCACACCAGCCCGACGAGTATGTCGGGGTGGATGACATGTTGGACTCGGCAAAGGTGATGGCGCTGACGCTATCCGACCTGCTCGGGCCAGATCGCGCGGAGTGAGCTTTGGCACTGGAACGCGATTCTACCAAAGCGCCTCGAATGGCGAAAAACACGTCACGCAACCGGTTCACCTTGCGGCAGAACCGTCCTAGGATGACTGCAAGGCCGTAGGGAATGCGGCCGCCAACAGAAGGGTATATCATGCGCAAATCACTGGTTGTGCTGGCACTTGCCGGCGCTCTGGCTATGACCACCGCCTTGACGCCGGCGTTCGCGCAGGCGCGCACCGATGTGAAGGTTGGCCTTGTGCTCGAGCCACCAAGCCTTGATCCCACGGCCGAGGCCGCCGCGGCGACCGATGAGGTTGTGTACGCCAACATCTTCGAGGGCCTGACCCGTATCCTGTCGGACGGCAGTGTCGTTCCCGACCTCGCCAAGTCCTGGGACATTTCCGAGGACGGGCTGACCTATACGTTCCATCTGGTCGAAGGCGCCAAGTTCCACGACGGCACCGACTTTAGCGCCGATGACGTCAAGTTCTCGCTCGACCGCATCAATGCCGAAGGCTCGCTGAACGCCCAGAAGGCGCTCTACACGTCGATCGCTTCGGTGGAAGTGGTTGACCCGGCGACCGTCAAGGTGACGCTGAAGCAGCCCGACGGCAACTTGATCTACAACCTCGCCTGGGGCGATGCGGTGATCGTTGCGCCCGAGAGCGCCGACAACAATAAGACCAACCCGATCGGTACTGGCCCGTTCGTGTTCAAGGATCGTGTCGAGGGTGATCACATCACCATCGAAAAGAACCAGAGCTACTGGGGCACCCCGGCCAAGCTCGAAAGCGCCACCTTCCGCTTCATCGGCGACCCGACAGCTGCCTACGCAGCGCTGCAGGCCGGCGACGTCGACAGCTTCCCGAACTACCCCGCGCCCGAGACCGTGTCGCAGTTCGCCAGCGACCCGCGCTTCCATGTCGTGGTGGGCTCGACCGAAGGCGAGACCGTGCTTTCGATGAACAACGCCAAGCCGCCGCTGGACAACGTCAAGGTGCGTGAGGCGATTGCCCATGCGATCGACCGCAAGGCGATCATCGATGGCGCCATGTTCGGCTACGGCCAGCCGATCGGCACCTTCTTCCCGCCGTCCAATAAGGACTATGTGGACCTGACCGCGCAGTCGAACTACGACCCCGAAAAGTCGAAGGCTCTGCTGGCTGAAGCCGGGATCACTGACCTGACGCTGAGCCTCAAGCTCCCGCCGGTGGATGGCTATGCCCGAAAGGGCGGTGAAATCATCGCGCAGCAGCTGGCCGCCGTTGGCATCAAGACAGAAGTCACCAACGTCGAGTGGGCGCAGTGGCTGAGCGAAGTGTTCACCGACAAGAACTACGACCTCTCGATCGTCTCGCACACCGAGCCCAACGATATCGGGATCTTTGCGCGGCCGGACTACTACTTCCAGTACAAGAACGCTGATTTCGACAAGATCATCGCGGATCTCGCGGTGGCTTCTGATCCGGCAAAGCGCTCCGAACTGCTGAAGGCCGCGCAGAAGAACCTCGCGGACAATTATGCCGCTGGCTTCCTGTTCGAGCTCGCCAAGGTTGGCGTCGAAAACGCCAAGCTCAAGGGCATGTGGGAAAACGCGCCGACCCAGGCGACCGACCTCACCGCCGTCTACTGGGAACAGTAAGGTTCAGGAGGCGGGCGCAAGCCCGCCTCCAACTTGTTATCTTGACCACCACACGTCCACCATTCATCGCTGTCATCCCTGCGAAAGCAGGGACCCACGTCTCCGCCGGCGCAGGTATGGAGTTGGGTCCCTGCTTTCGCAGGGATGACATCGGGTGTTGGTTGGTAAGCGCGTGCCGAACAGGGGCGGGGATCTGATGCCCAGCTTCATTCTCGGACGCATCCTATCGCTGGTGCTCAGCCTGATCGCGGCGAGTATTGTCATCTTCCTAGTGCTTGAAGTCGTGCCTGGAGACCCGGCGCAGTTCATGCTGGGGCTGAATGCGACGCCCGAGGCGGCCGACGCGTTGCGCAAGTCGCTCGGCATCGATGGTCCGCTGCTGCAGCGCTATTTCACCTGGGTATTTGGCCTGCTGCACGGCGATTTCGGCATCAGCTACACCTACAAGGTGCCAGTGGCACAACTGATCGGTGACCGCATCTGGATCTCGCTTCCGCTCGCCATTTACGCGCTGGCGCTATCGACACTGATCGCCTTTCCGGCCGGTATAATCGCCGCCGTGCGCCGCAACTCGGCAGCCGACGTCGGCATCATGGGCGCAACGCAACTCGGCGTCGCCATCCCTAATTTCTGGTTCGCCATGCTCCTGGTGCTGGTCTTTGCGATCACGCTGCACTGGTTCACGGCCGGCGGCTTTCCGGGCTGGCAGGACCCGTTCCAGGCCATGAAGGCATTGACACTACCGGCGATTGCCCTCGCTCTGCCGCAAGCATCGATCCTCGCGCGAGTCATGCGCTCGTCGCTGCTTGATACACTCGACGAGGACTATATCCGCTCGGCTCGCGCCAAGGGCCTGAGCCGGGGCCAGACGCTCTGGCGGCATGCGCTGCGCAATGCGCTGATCCCGGTGCTGACCATCATCGGGCTGCAGTTTTCCTTTCTGCTGGCGGGCGCCATCATCATCGAGAACGTATTCTTCCTCCCGGGCCTCGGCCGTCTGGTATTCCAGGGAATCACCTCGCGCGACCTGATCGTCGTCAAATCGGTGGTGATGCTGCTGGTGTTTGCGGTGATCCTCGTCACCTTCCTCGTCGACATCACCTACGCGATCGTCGACCCCAGGCTGCGGCGGGTGGCGCGATGACGACCATTGCCGCACCGGCTCGTACTGACAGCCTGTTCAGGGCCGCGCTGCGCTCGCCCAACCTGTTGATTGGCGGGACCATCACGCTGATCTTCGTGACGCTCGCACTGCTCTCTTTCGTCTGGACGCCTTACGACTTCGTCGCCCAGAACATCCCCAACAAGCTCAAGCCCCCAACCGCAGAGCATTGGCTGGGGACCGACCATTTCGGCCGCGACGTGTTCTCGATGCTGATGGTCGGCGCCCGCACGTCGATTGCGGTCGCGTTCATCGCGGTCACCGTCGCCATGGTGATCGGCGTGCCGCTCGGACTGTTCGCGGCCGCCAAGCGCGGCACGGTGATCGACGACATCGTCATGCGCGGCAACGACCTGATCTTTGCCTTCCCGGCGCTGCTGATCGCCATCCTGATCACGGCGGTGTTCGGCCCCGGGGCCGTCAACGCCATCATCGCGGTCGGTCTGTTCAACATGCCGGTGTTCGCACGTCTCGCGCGGGCCGGGGCGTTGAGCCTGTGGCAGCGCGAATTCATCCTCGCGGCCCGTGTTGCCGGAAAAGGGCCGGCCAGGATCTCGCTAGAGCACATCCTCCCCAACATCCTCAACACCCTGGTGGTGCAGGCCACCATCCAGTTCGCGCTTGGCATCCTTGCCGAAGCCGCACTGGCCTATGTCGGGTTGGGCGTGCAGCCACCGACGCCGAGCTGGGGCAAGATGCTGGCCGACAGCCAGACGCTGATCGCCATCGCCCCGCACGTGGCGCTCGCTCCTGGCCTCACCATCGTGCTGATGGTTCTGGGCGTGAACTTGCTGGGCGACGGGCTGCGTGACCTGTTCGACCCACGCCTGCGGCGGGTGCGCTGATGGCTCTGCTCGAGGTCAAGGATCTGGTGCTGACGATCGGCGCGACCGAGATTCTGAAAGATATCGACCTGTCCGTCGATGCTGGCGAAATTCTCGGTGTGATCGGCGAGTCCGGTTCGGGCAAGTCGATGACTGCGCTGTCGATCATGCAGCTTCTGCCCACCGGCTCGGCGACCCGTGGTTCGATCCGTCTCGACGGCACTGAGGTGTTGAACCTTCCCGACGCCGAGATGCGGAAGATCCGCGGCGGTATTGCGGGCATGGTGTTCCAGGAGCCGATGACGGCGCTGAACCCGGTCAAGACCATCGGCGAGCAGGTGGCGGAAACTGCCCTGGTGCACGGCCGCATGTCTCGGCGCGAGGCCATGGACATTGCGCGGCAGACACTGGAGCGCGTCGAACTCCCGGCCGACCGTTTTCCGCTCGATCGCTTCCCGCACGAGTTGAGCGGCGGGCAGCGCCAGCGTGTGGTGATCGCCATGGCCATCGCCATGCGGCCCAAGCTGCTGATTGCCGATGAGCCGACGACGGCGCTCGACGTGACGACGCAGGCGCAGATCTTGAAGCTCTTGAGAAAACTCGTCGATGAAGACGGCATGGGGCTGATCTTCATCACCCATGACCTCGGTGTCGTCGCGGGGCTCGCGGACAAGGTTGCAATCATGCGCCACGGCGAGGTGGTGGAAGCAGGGCCGACGGTGTCCCTCTTCCGCAATCTCCAACATCCCTATTCGCGAGCGTTGTTCGAGGCCTCGTCGCATGTGCCGCCGCGCGTACCGCCTGCGGTCAGTGGCGGGACGCCGGTGCTGGCGGTCGACAAGGTGATCCGCGAGTACCCGCTGCCACGGCGGGGGCTGTTTGGCCCCAAGCGGGCCAACCGCGCCGTCAACGGCGTCAGCCTCCGCATCGAGCGCGGCGAAAATGTCGGGCTGGTGGGAGAGAGCGGCTGCGGGAAATCCACGCTTGCCCGCGCGATCATGGCTCTGGAGCCGGTACAGGGCGGCAGCATCGTCATTGGCGGCGAGCCGATCGATCCGCGCAACGGCGCCAGCTTTGCAACACGGCGGCATCTGCAGGTGGTCTTCCAGGACCCCTATGGCAGCTTCAACCCGCGCCACCGCGTTGACCGGCTGGTGACCGAGCCGTTCCACCTCCTCGGCGCTGCGGCACCTCAGGGAGCGGAGCGTGACAAGCGTATCGCACGGGCACTCGAAGAAGTGGGACTAACCTCTGCCGATGCGAACAAGTACATCCACGAGTTCTCAGGCGGCCAGCGCCAGCGTGTCGCCATTGCGCGGGCGCTGATCATCGAGCCGAGCCTGATTATTCTCGATGAGGCAGTGTCAGCGCTTGATGTGTCGATCCGGGCTCAAATCCTCGACCTGCTATCCGACCTCTCGGACCGTCTGCAGCTTTCCTACCTGTTCATCTCGCATGACCTGTCGGTGGTGCGGTCGATCACCGACCGGGTGCTGGTGATGCGGCGCGGCGAGATCGTCGAGTCGGGGCCGACGGAAGAGGTATTCCGCAATCCGCAGCACGCCTATACCAAGGAACTGATTGCGGCGACGCCAAACCTCGAACGGGCCCTCGCGGCGCGCGAAGCCGGGCTGGCCGACTAGGAGCGTGGTTGCCCACGCGTGAAAGTATCGACCATGACTGACCTCAACCTCTTCTTCGACCCCAAAAAGTGCTTCATCGGCGGGCGCTGGGTGACGCCGTTGAGCGGCGCCTACCTGCCGATCGAGAATCCCTCGACTGGCCAAATGATCGGCGAGATTGCGCGCGGGTCAGCGGCCGATATAGATGCGGCGGTTGCAGCGGCGCAAGCCGCACTGGCGGGGGAATGGGGGCGAACGCCTGCTGCAGAGCGCGGGCGCATCCTTACGCGCATCGGCCGGAAGGTGCTGGAGCGGGTCGATGACCTCGCGCGCATCGAGGCCATGGATGTGGGCAAACCGCTGAAGCAGGCGCGAGCCGATGCGCTGGCGCTGGCCCGCTACCTCGAATTCTATGGCGGCGCCTGCGACAAGATCCACGGCGAGACCATCCCCTATCTCGAGGGCTACACGGTCTACACGCTACGCGAGCCGCACGGGGTGACCGCGCACATCATCCCCTGGAACTACCCCATGCAGATCATCGGCCGCTCGGTGACGGGCGCGCTGGCCATGGGGAACGCCGCGGTACTGAAGCCTGCAGAGGAGGCCTGCCTCACCGCTATCGCCTTTGCAAAGATCGCCGAAGAGGCAGGGCTGCCGTCCGGGGCGCTGAATGTCGTACCAGGGCTGGGGGAAGAAGCTGGCGCCGCGCTGACTGCTCACCCCGGCGTCAACCACATCTCGTTTACAGGCTCTGTCGGTGTCGGGCGCATGATCCAGCATGCCGCGGCGGAAAACGTCGTGCCGGTGACGCTGGAGCTGGGTGGCAAGTCACCGCAGCTGGTGTTTGCGGATGCCGATCTCGACCGTGCGCTGCCGTTCCTCGTCAATGCCGGCATCCAGAATGCCGGGCAGACCTGCTCGGCCAGTTCGCGCATCCTGGTGCAGCGCTCTATCCATGACGAACTGCTCGCGCGCATGACCGAACGCTATAAGGCGCTGAAGGTCGGCCCGGCACTGTCCGATCTCGATCTGGGGCCGCTCGTCTCCGAGCGACAGAAAGAGATCGTTGGCGAGTTCCTCAGCGATTTGGGCGGAGCCGAGATTGCCGGGCAGGGGACCATTGTCGGCGAAGCGCCGGGCGGCGGGCACTATCTGGCGCCGTCGCTGCTGTCTGGCGTGTCCCCAGACAACCGGCTGGCGCAGGACGAAATCTTCGGGCCGGTGCAGGTGGTGATCCCGTTCGAGGATGAGGCGGAGGCCGTGGCCATCGCCAATGGCACCGACTACGGCCTCGTTGCAGGCGTCTGGACTCGCGATGGCGGACGACAGATGCGCATGGCCAAAGCGATCAAGACCGGTCAGGTCTTCCTCAACAACTATGGCGCCGGCGGCGGCGTCGAGCTGCCCTTCGGCGGTGTCGGCAAATCCGGCCACGGCCGCGAAAAGGGCTTTGAGGCGCTCTATGGGTTTTCAGTGTTGAAGACCGTGGCGGCGTGGCACGGGTAGAACGGTGACCACAAACCCCTCACCCGTCTCGGCCGTTGGCCGATCCACCCTCTCCCCGACGGGGAGAGGAATCCCGGCCGCGAGGTCGGCGTACTATTCTTCTCCCCGTCGGGGAGAAGGTGGCGCGAAGCGCCGGATGAGGGGTTACTCATGAGACTATCAGGCAAGACGGCCATCGTGACCGGCGGGGCATCGGGGTTTGGCGCAGGGATTGTGCGGAAATTCGCGGCCGAGGGCGCGCGGGTGCTCATCGCCGATATCAACCTCGAGGGTGCCGAGGCGCTGGCACGCGAACTGGGGCAGAAGGCCGGCCGCGTCGACGTCAGCAAGGATGCGAGCGTCAATGAGATGGCCGCCGCAGCCATCATGGCGTTCGGCAAGGTCGATATCCTCGTCAACAATGCCGGCGTCTCCCACATGCCCGCACCGCTCGATGAAATCTCCGAAGCCGATTTCGACAGGGTGTTCAACGTGAACATGAAGTCGGTCTACCTCACCGCCCGGCACCTGGTGCCGCACTTCAAGGCGCGCCGCACCGGTGTGATCCTCAACATCGCCTCGACGGCGGCCGTGAGCCCCCGTCCGCGGCTGAGCTGGTACAATGCCAGTAAGGGCTGGATGGTGACGGCAACCAAGTCGATGGCCGTCGAACTCGCCCCGCTCGGCATCCGCGTCAACGCCATCAACCCGGTGGCGGGTGAAACGCCGCTGCTGAAGACGTTCATGGGCGAGGACACACCCGAAATCCGCGCCAAGTTCCTCGCGACCATTCCGCTTGGGCGGTTTTCGACACCTGAGGACATGGGTAATGCTGCCTGCTTCCTCTGTTCCGATGAGGCCTCAATGATCACCGGCGTCGCGATGGAGGTTGACGGCGGGCGAGTGATTTAGCTGAGGAACGCGGTGATTGCGTCCGCCACAGCCCGCGGCTGCTCCCAGTGGATGGAGTGGGCCGCGTTGGGTATGACCACCAGCCGATGGCCGGGGATTTCGGCATGTCCGGCCGCCACGGCCGACGGCGGCGCGAGCAGGTCGCCGTCGCCGGTGATGGCTAGAACCGGGCACTTGATGGTTGCGAGGTTCGCTTGCATGGGCCGGTTCATTGCTGCGACCTGACGTGCGAAATCGCCGGGTGATTGCCGATACGGGTAGGCGGTGGAGGCCTCGGCGGCTGCCGCAACATTGGCCGGATCGGCAAAGAACGGCGGGGAGAATAACCAAGGATAGAGCAGCCGGAAGAAATCCTGAGGCGGCACGGTGAAGTAGAGCCGTGACAGGTCCTGGAACAGCGCCTTGCTGCGGGCATCGATGAGACCTGAGCCCATGGTCACGAGCCGCTTGACCTTGTCGGGGTGGAGCGCTGCGAGCCAGAGCCCGAGAAAGCCGCCGAGCGAGTGGCCAACCACATCCACGGCGCCAAGGCCGAGATGGTCTATCAGCGCGGCGCAATCCTCGACCATGTCAGCATGCGTCAATGGCCCCTCGACCTTGGTCCGGCCCGAGCCGCGGTTATCGATGAGAATCAGCCTCCGGCCCTGAAGCAGAGGCAGCAGCGGCCCCCAACTCGCGCCGTCACTGGCCGTTCCGGCGATCAGCAGCAAAGGCGGTCCGTCGCCCAAAATCTCGAAATGAACGCTGGCACCGTGATGATCGAACTGCGGCATATCGGACCCTGAAATGGATTTGCTCGCCTGCCGCGTGGACAGCCGCGCCGGGCGGCTTATAGTCGATGGCATTGGCAAGACGGTATATTTCAACCATGGCACAGGACGCGCTCGGAAATGAAGTGAGCAGCGCTTCGAGCGCGACGCTTCAGGGGATAGACGACTTCGTCACCGGTTTTCTCAGCTACGAGAAAAAGGCCAGCAACGTTATTGCGGCTGCGGACGCCGATCCGGAATCAGTAGCAGCCAATGTCTACGCCGGGTTCATCTGGATGTTCCTGGAGGCGGAGAGCGCCGGGCAGATGGCGGCCCGCTATCTGGCGCGAGCCAATTCCGCGGCCTCAGCCGCCAATGCCCGCGAGCGTATGCTGATGGCGCAGCTCGAACGATGGATCGCCGGTGATGTCCCGGCCGTACAGGCGATCGGCGACGAGATCATCACGCAGTTTCCGCGCGACCTTGCTTCAATGAAGCTCCACCAGTATTTCAGCTTCAATCGCGGCGATGCGAAGAGCATGTTGCGGGTCGCCAAAGCGGTCGAGTCCGAGAATGCGGACAATCCCCACCTCCACGGCATGCTGGCCTTCGCCTACGAGCAGTCGCACGATCTGGGCGCTGCCGAGGGCGCGGCGCGCCAAGCGCTCAAGCTCAAGACCAAGGAGCCGTGGGCCCAACACGCCCTGGCGCATGTCATGCTGGGGACCGGACGGGTGGCCGAGGGCGTCGCGTTCCTCGGCGAGGCGCAGAAGACCTGGGTCGACCTCAACTCGTTCATGTACACCCACAACTGGTGGCACAAGGCGCTTTTCCATATCAGCCAGGGCGACAACCAGGCGGTGTTCGATGCCTATGACCAGCACGTCTGGGGGATCGAACCCGACTATTCGCAGGACCAAGTTGGCGCCGTGTCACTGCTCGCCCGCATGGAAGTGGCGGGGATGGATGTCGGCAATCGCTGGGAGGACGTAGCGCGGCATATGCAGGTGCGCGCCCGCGACACCGTGCAGCCGTTCCTGACGCTCCAATACCTTTATGGCCTCGCCCGCGCCGAACGGGCCGAGGCGGTCCAGCTGATGCAGGCAGTCGAAGAGAAGGCCGCGTCATCGACTGCCTTTGATCGCGTGGTCTGGCAGGAGGTGGCGTTGCCGGGTGCGCGGGGCGTTTTGGCGCATGCGCGTGCCGACTATGCGAACGCGGCAAAGTATCTGAGCGTCGCCAACCCCCGCATGACCGAAATCGGCGGCAGCCACGCGCAGCGCGACCTGTTCGGCCAGTTGCTGCTTGATGCCCACCTCAAGCTCGGCAATTGGCAGATCGCCCAGCAGATGCTGGAGATGCGCCGAACCTGGGATCCCGATGGGGTGCCGGTGAACAAGGCACTGGTGCTGGTCAACGAACGGCTGCACACACCCGCCTGACAACAACAAGGAGAGCCGGATGCAACCCGGACCGCGCAATCTTATCACCGATGTCGAAGGCCTCTTTGTCGGCAATGCGGAAGATCATCACATCAAGACCGGCACCACCGTGCTGGTCGCCGACCGTCCGTTCCGGGCGTCCGTGGATGTGATGGGCGGCTCGCCCGGGGCGCGGGAGACGGACCTCTTGGCGCCGGACAAACTGGTGGAAGATATCGATGCGCTGGTGCTCTCGGGCGGCTCCGCCTTCGGGCTCGATGCCGCCTCGGGCGTTGCCGATGAACTGAGAAAACGCGGACGTGGCTTCCGCATCGAGCATGTCACCGTGCCGATCGTACCAGGCGCGATTGTCTTCGACCTGCTCAACCAGGGCGACAAGAACTGGGATGAAAACCCCTATCGCGGGCTTGGCCTGCAGGCGCTTCAGAATGCCGGTCCCGAGTTTGCCCTCGGCACCGCCGGAGCAGGTGTCGGAGCACTGACCGCCAACCTGAAGGGCGGGCTCGGCTCCGCCTCATTGGTTGTCGGCGGTTATACGGTCGGCGCTCTGGTCGTCGCCAACCCCACCGGCAGCGTTACCATGGGGGACACCGAGCACTTCTGGGCGGCGCCCTTCGAGGTCGGCGACGAGTATGGCGCGCGAGGCCCGCTCACTCGCGCGATGGCATTTGGCGAAACCGCACGCTCCAAGCGGGACTGGGTGGGCGCGATCACCAACACCACGATCGCTATTGTTGCGACGGACGCTGACCTCACCAAGAGCCAGCTGAAGCGCCTCGCCGTCGCCGCTCAGGACGGCATGGCGCGCGCAACGAGCCCGGCGCACACTCAGGTCGATGGCGATCTGATCTTTTCGGTCTCGACAGGCAGCAAGCCCATCGTCGATCCGGTGCTGAACATTCTGCAATTGGGACACGCGGCCGCAGTGTGCCTAAGCCGCGCCATGGCCCGCGCGATTTACCTCGCTACCCCGGCGCCCAACGACATGCTGCCAACCTGGCAGGAGAAATGGGGACGTTAAGACTTGCCCGCGTCCTCAGCCTTGGCCTTCACGTGGTAGCAGAAATCACACTGCCCATCGCCGTTCATGCAGGTCTTGCTGCGCTCGAGCCGTAGCCCGAGTTCATCGGCCATGGCGAAATCGCCATTGCAAATCAGCAACTCGCCGAGGTCGCGCGCGCCAATCTGCTCCATGAACTCGGCATAGTCGCAGTGCGTCACCTGGGTGCGCAGCAGCGTGTCGGTCTGCTCCAGCGTCTCGAACTCATAGCGCACCCCCTTGCCGAACCCCGCGAACTCGGCAGCGAGAGTGGGGATATCGAGCAGCGAGCCGCGTTGGGCGACAATGGCACGATTGGCCGTGTCGAGCGCCTCGCGCACCAACTGATGCGCTCGGGCTTTTCCCAGTTCCGCTTCCATAGCCCGCACTAGCGGGATCTGCGCCTGGACGGCTGCGGTGATGCGCTGGAAGGGGGTCTGATCGGCCATGATCGCTCCTTGTGTAACGCATTCTGCCAACAAAGTTTTGCTGTTGGAAGCCGCTGCCGCACGCAGACACAAGATGCATCGTCGCACTTGCGGTTGGCGGGGGCAGGGACTATTCCGCTCCCAATTGCTGCCGCGCCGGATGGAGCTCGTTTTTGGCTGATCCCCAGGTCCTCGTCGACGCTGATGCCTGCCCGGTCAAGGACGAGGTGCTGCGCGTAGCCGGCCGGCATGGGCTGGTGGTGACCTTTGTCGCCAATTTCGGCTTGCGACCGTCACGGGACCCGATGATCCGCACCGTAATGGTGCCGCAAGGCGCAGACGTCGCGGATGACTGGATCGTGGAGCACGCCAACGCGGGCGATCTGGTGATCACGTCCGACATCCCGCTGGCAGGACGCGCCCTTAAGAAGGGTGCCCATGTGTTGGGACCGACTGGAAAGCCGTTCACTGAGCACTCGATCGGCATGGCGCTCGCCATGCGGGAACTGAACCAGCACCTGCGAGAGACCGGCGAAAGCAATGGCTACAACGCCAGCTATTCATCCAAGGACCGCGCCAACTTCCTCCACGAGTTCGACGCGCTGATTCATCGCACCAAGCGCGGCGGCGCTTAGCTGGCCTTTCCCATGCAACGCCGGGTTGTTCACGAGTACGTGTGCAGTCAGTAGCCGTTAATCGACATCATCGAAGTTGCTGCGCTGGGATGAGCGGAGGTCCGCAGTGCAGATCGTCAACGGCTACGTGTGTGCGACGAGTTGCGATGTCGCTGCGGCCAAGACCGGTCATGATCCCAAGAATCCGCACGATGATCCGGTGAAGGCAGCGGCCCTTGCCGAGCAAAAGGCCCTCGCCAGCGGCAAGCCGGTAGAGGCATCGGCAACCGCCTCTTCTGACGTTTCAGCGTTCTCAGAGGATAGCGTACTCTTTGGCGGCAGCCTCGGCGGGCGCAACCCCGTGGGAAATTCTGCGCCCGCGACAACAAATTCTCTGATTGACCTGTTGGTCTAGCTTCGCGCCAGCGCTGCGCACGTCTAAAGTGGTGGCCCAATTGATTTCAGGACCTGACCATATTGCAGGCGGATAGCATCGTTTTAGGCGCCGGAATTGTCGGCGTGAGTGTTGCGGTGCATCTCCAGATGCGCGGGCGTTCGGTTCTACTGTTGGACCGCCGCGGGGCTGGCGAGGAGACCTCGTTCGGCAATGCCGGCCTGATCCAGAGCGAAGGCGTCATGCCGCACGGCTTCCCACAGGGGCTCGGCGCACTCCTCAGGTATGCCCGTAACGACCGCATCGACATGCACTACCATCTGACAGCGCTGCCACGGATCGCTCCGTTCCTCGCGCGTTACTGGTGGCATTCCCGACTTGATGCTTATCGCTCCATAGGCAGGGCTTATGCCCCCCTGATCGCGACATCGATCGACGAACACGCGGACCTGATCCGGCGCGCCGGCGCCGAGGCGCTCATCGAGAAAGCCGGCTGGTACCGGGCCTTCCGCACCGATGCGGAACTGGAGGCGGCCACGGCGGAAGCCGAGTGGGTGCAGCGCGAGTTTGGTGTTCGCCATGCGCGGCTGGACCGCACCGAGATGATCGGGCGCGAACCGGGCCTTGCCCCGGTGTTTGCTGGCGCGCTGCACTGGACCGACCCGTGGAGCATCCGTGATCCCGGAGCCCTGGTGGTCGCCTACCGCCGGCTGTTCGAGTCGCTGGGTGGCACCGTGATCACCGGCGACGCGATGCAGCTCTCTGCGGGCACGACGGGCTGGCGACTGCCTGTGTCAGGCGGCACGCTTGAGGCACGCGAGGCTGTGATTGCGCTCGGTCCCTGGGCCGGAGACCTTACACAGCGGCTGGGCTACCGGCTGCCGCTTGGCGTCAAGCGCGGCTATCACATGCATTTTGCCCAGCCCGAGGACGCGCCACTCCGCCATTGGGTACTGGATGCCGAACGCGGCTACATGCTTGCCCCGGTGGAACGCGGCATCAGGCTGACCAGTGGCGCCGAGTTCGCCCTTCGCGACGCACCCTCGACCCCCATCCAGATCGATCGAGCCGAGGTGGCGGCGCGCGAACTGTTCCCCGCGCTCGGCGCCCGAAGTGACCCGGCCCCCTGGCGCGGTGCGCGACCCTGCACCCCTGACATGATGCCCATCATTGGCGCAGCGCCCAACCACGAAAAACTCTGGTTCGCGTTCGGTCACGCCCATCACGGCATGACGCTCGGCCCATCGACCGGCAGGCTGATCGCCGAGATGGTCACCGGCGAGACGCCGTTCATCGACGCCAGCGCCTATTCGCCGGCCCGGTTCGGTTGAAACGCCCCGCACTAGGCTCCACGCCGGATGCGCTGTAAAGCACTGCTGAAACAAGGAGTGCGCCGTGCTGCCATGGGTAGAACTGGGCCGGGCGAGGGTGCCCGGCGGCGACGAGTTCCGGCTGATGCAGCGCGGCGACGAGTTCACCATTTTTGCCGGGACGATCGGATTGATGGGCAGCCGGCAGTCTGGCTCAGAAGAGGTGATGGCCAATGTTGCCGCTGAGCGTATCGGTGGGCGCCCCAAGGCGCGCCTGCTGATCGGCGGGCTCGGCATGGGCTTTACGCTGCGCGCGGCGCTCGCCGCCTTCCGCCCAGATGCGGAAATCGTCGTCGCAGAACTGGTGCCCGAGATCGTGACCTGGGCGCGGGGACCGCTCGCAGGCCTCCACGGCGCGAGCCTGGATGATCCTCGACTTACTCTCAAAGTGGGGGATGTGGGCAACGTCATGGCCGCTGACGCCTCGAGGTTCGACGCCATCCTGCTCGACGTCGATAACGGCCCGGAAGGTCTTTCCCGGCCCGGGAACGACCGGCTCTATTCAGCAGGCGGCATCGGGGCAGCCAAATCCGCGCTAAGGCCCGGAGGGATGCTCGCCATCTGGTCGGTGGCACAAGACCCGAAATTCACCAAGCGCCTCAGCCAATCCGGCATGAAGGTCGAGGAATTGAAAGCCCGCGCCCATGGCGGCAGGGGCGCCCGGCACGTCATCTGGGTGGCGACGAAGGGGTAGGGTGAGTTCTCTCACTCCCCGCTCCATGGTTCTCTGCGCACCATAAACAGAAAGGGCCCCTCGGGGCCCTTTCCAATATCGCAGTGATGCAATCCGGCGATCAGGCCGAGTAGTACATTTCGTACTCGACCGGGTGCGGGGTGTGCTCGAACTTGATGACTTCCGTCATCTTCAGCTCGATATAGGCATCGATCTGGTCGTTCTCGAACACGCCACCGGCGAGCAGGTAGTCGCGATCCTTGTCGAGGTTCTCGAGCGCTTCACGGAGCGAGCCGCAAACGGTCGGGATCAGCTTCAGCTCTTCCTTGGGCAGCTCGTACAGATCCTTGTCCATCGGCTCGCCGGGGTGGATCTTGTTCTTGATGCCGTCGAGGCCAGCCATCAGCATGGCGGCAAAGCCGAGATACGGGTTCGCCAGCGGATCGGGGAAGCGGACTTCGACGCGCTTGGACTTCGGCGAAATGCCGTGCGGGATACGGCAGGAGGCCGAGCGGTTACGCGCCGAATAGGCGAGCAGCACGGGGGCCTCAAAGCCGGGGACCAGGCGCTTGTAGGAGTTCGTGGTCGGGTTGGTGAACGCGTTGATCGACTTGGCATGCTTAATGATGCCGCCGATGTAGTAGAGCGCGTCCATCGACAGGCCGGCATACTGGTCACCAGCGAAGAGCGGCTTGCCGTCCTTCCAGATCGACTGATGGCAGTGCATGCCCGAACCATTGTCGCCATAAACCGGCTTGGGCATGAAGGTCACGGTCTTGCCGTAGGCCTGTGCCACCTGCTGGATCACATACTTGTAGATCTGCACCGAGTCGGCTGCCTTGATGATCGGGCAGAACTTGATGCCGAGTTCGTGCTGGGCGGAAGCCACTTCGTGGTGGTGCTTTTCGATCGGCACACCCATAGCGCCCATGGCAGCCAGCATCTCGCCGCGCATGTCCTGAGCGGTATCAAGCGGCGGAACCGGGAAGTAGCCCTTCTTCAGAGCGATGTGGTGGCCGTTATTGCCCGACTCGTACTCGGTGTCGTTGTTGGTCGGCAGTTCGGTCGAGTCGACCGAGAAGCCCACCTTGTAGGTGGTGTTCGAGTAGCGCACGTCGTCGAAGATGAAGAATTCGGGCTCGGGGCCAAAATAGACCGAGTCGCCGATACCCAGCGTCTTCACATACGCCTCGGCCTTCTTGGCCGTGGTGCGGGGATCGCGCGAGTAGGGCTGGTAGGTCAGGGGCTCGAGGATGTCGCAGTTCATCACCAGCGTCGAAGCGCCGAAGAACGGGTCCATGTAAGCCGAATCCGGATCGGGCATCAGCACCATGTCGGACTCGTTGATGGCCTTCCAGCCAGCGATCGAGGAACCGTCGAACATGGTCCCTTCCTCGAAGATGTCCTCATCGATCATGGTCTGGTCGAATGTGACGTGCTGCAGCTTGCCGCGCATATCGGTAAATCGCAGGTCGACGTACTTGATATCCTCGTCTTTGATGCGCTTGAGGATGTCTGCTCCAGTGGTCATTCAGTTCCCCTGTAAAGGTAATTGCGTTTGTTAGGCGGGCTAGGCGATCTCGAGGGGAGGACCCTAGAGCGCGTCGTCGCCGAATTCGCCGGTGCGGATGCGGATCGCCTGTTCAATCGAGTAGACGAAAATCTTGCCGTCGCCGATGCGTCCAGTTTGCGCAGCGTTGCGGATCGCCTCGATGGCCTTTTCAGCGAGATCGTCGGGGCAAACCACCTCGACCTTCACCTTGGGCAGGAAATCCACGACATACTCCGCGCCACGATAGAGCTCGGTATGCCCCTTTTGACGGCCAAAACCCTTGGCCTCGGTGACGGTGATGCCCTGCAGACCAACTTCCTGCAGCGCTTCCTTCACTTCGTCGAGCTTGAAGGGCTTTACGATAGCCTCGATCTTTTTCATTCAGGCCTCCACTTTAGCACCGGTTAGGTGCCGCCAGTGTGTATGCAGGGGCCGTGCCACGCCGTCCAAACCGTCTTAACGTCCGTATTATCGGGTAGTTGATGGCGATACTTCGCGTAGTACGAGAGAGTGCCGGAGCAGCCAATGCGCAATTCGTGAGCGAACTGCTGAAAGAATAGGCATTCTGAGAGCGTGCGGGCGCACTCCCGTATTTCCAATGCCGCGAGATACGGCAGCGCCTTGGCGACCGGCTGGCGATCCTGGCACTTTGCATCCCTAAATTGGCGGCGAGCAAACTAAGCCGACATCGCCCTTTGACCTTGCAGCAAACTTGCCATATATGCACGCCCACCCGGCCGATGGGGCACCTTGCGGGTGTGGCGGAACTGGTAGACGCACTGGATTTAGGTTCCAGCGCCGCAAGGCGTGGAGGTTCGAGCCCTCTCACCCGCACCAGGCTCGCCACACAAGCGCGAACTTCGGCCATCTTTTGAGCTTTTGACAACGGGATACCCCAATGCAGGTCACAGAAACCCTCAACGAGGGCCTCAAGCGCAAACTCTCCGTGGTCATCCCGGCGAGCGATCTCAACGAACGGCTGGATGTGCGGCTGGACGAGATCAAGGGCCAGGCAAATATCAAGGGCTTCCGCCCCGGCAAGGTACCGATGACCTATCTCAAGAAGGTCTATGGCCGTTCCGCGATGTCGGAAGTAATGAGCGACGCGATCAACGCGACCGTTGCCAAGACCCTGGACGAGCGCGCTGAACGCGCTGCCAGCCAGCCCAAGGTTGACCTGCCGGAAGACCAGGGCACGATCAACAAGGTGCTTGACGGCCAGTCCGACCTCTCGTTCGAAGTCAGCTACGAAGTGCTGCCGCCGGTTGAACTGATGGATTTCAAGGGCATTTCCGTCGACAAGCCGGTCGTCGAGATCGTCGAGACTGAAGTCGATGCAGAAGTGCAGCGCGTTTTCGCGCAGCAGCGCGGCTACGAGGACAAGGGTGACGAAGGCGTTGTCGAAAACGGCGACCGTCTCGGCCTGAGCTTCAAGGGCACGATCAAGGGCGAAGCGTTCCCCGGCGGTTCCGCCGACCACGCGCACCTCACGGTCGGCTCGGGCGAGTTCATCCCGGGCTTCGAAGAGCAGCTGATTGGCATGAAGAAGGGCGAGACCAAGACCGTCAAGGTCACGTTCCCCAAGGACTATGCTCAGGAAGATCTGCAGGGCAAGAAGGCTGACTTCGAGGTAACGATCCTCCATGTCGATGGCCCCAAGGCCGGCGAGCTCAACGACGAGTTTGCCCAGAAGCTTGGCCTCGAGAACGTTCCGGCACTGCGTGACGCAGTGAAGGAGCAGATGCGTACGGCGCTCGACCAGATGAGCCGCCAGGCCATCAAGCGCCAGATTCTTGACCATCTCGACGACGGCCACAAGTTCGTGGTTCCTGAACAGCTGGTTGAGGCAGAGTTCAACACCATCTGGCAGCGCGTCCAGCATGAAGTTGAGAGCCATGGCCGGTCTTTCGAAGACGAAGGCACGACCGAAGAGGCCGCTCGCGAGCAGTATCGCAAGATCGCCGAGCGCCGCGTCCGTCTGGGTCTGGTCGTTGCCGAGATTGGCAACCAGAACAAGGTCGAAGTGACCGAGGACGAGCATCAGCAGGCGCTGATCACCGAAGTCCGCCGCTTCCCGGGCCAGGAACAGCAGGTGTACGACTACTACCGCAAGAACCCGCAGGCCCTCGCCGGCCTTCGCGCTCCGGTGTTCGAGAACAAGGTTGTCGACTTCGTGGTCGAACTGGCCAAGAAGACTGACAAGCCGATGACCCGCGCCGAACTGGCCAAGCTGATCGCCTCGGAAGACGACGAAGTTCCGGAAGAGCACCACCACTAAGCACTGGTGCCGAAACAAGACTATGAGGCCGTCCTCCGGGGCGGCCTTTTTGTTTGAGCGCACGCGGGGTAGAGTCCTCGTCGACAAGGGAGACTATGATGAGTTCGGATCCGGACAGGGCGGAGGTACTGGCGCGGCTTCATGCCCGTGGTTCCTTCCTCAAGGAGTTCGGCATCGCGCTCAGCCTCTGCTACGCCCTGATTGCCGTCTGGGGACTGATCCAGTTTCAGCAGGTCCTGCAGCTTTGGTGGACCCTGGCGCTGTTCTTTTTCGCCATCATCGGGCCGTTCGTCGGCATGTTCGTTGCGCCCTGGGCACCCATTGCGGTCGCAGTTGCTGTCGTTGCGATCGGTGCAATCGCGCGGACCGGACTTGATGGCCGCCTGCGCATCGCGCTCTACATGGTTGCCGTCGTCGGCTGGTTCGTCGCTGGAACAGCGGCGTTCTCGATATATGCGGGGCCCCGATGACAGCTCCCTCCGAACTTCTGACTCCTATCGAGATGGGGCGCGCCGACGGGCTAGCAATTGCCTCCGGCGTGCCGTCGTTCAAGCTGATGGACGCGGCCGGCGCGGCAGTGGCCGAGGTGGCAGCGGAGCGCTATCCGCAGGGTGAGGTGCTCGTCCTCTGTGGGCCGGGCAACAACGGCGGCGATGGCTTCGTCGCGGCAAAGAAGCTGCGCGACGCTGGCCGCAAGGTGCGGGTTGCCTTGTATGGCACTCGCGAAAAGCTCAAGGGCGACGCGGCGTTCTTCGCCGATCTCTGGGATGGCCCGGTCGAGGTCGCACGGCCTGAAAGCCTCGCGGGCACCGCGCTGATTATCGACGCGCTGCTGGGCGCCGGACTCGATCGTGAGGTCGAAGGCGAACTGGCGGTTCTCATTGCCGCGATCAATGCTGCTGGCGTGCCCGTAGTCGCCGTTGACGTGCCGAGTGGGCTCGACGGCGCGACCGGACAGGTGCGAGGCGTGGCGGTACAGGCTGACACCTCCGTGACGTTCTTCCGGCTCAAGCCGGGACACTTGCTGCAGCCTGGTAGGGACCTCTGCGGTGAGGTGGAGCTGCGCCAGATCGGCATTCCCGATGCGGTGCTCCGCGAGATCGCCGCGCGGCTTGCGGTGAACGGACCGACGCTCTGGCAGGTCCCGGCGTTGGCTGCGGCAGGGCATAAGTTCACTCGCGGCCACGCCGTGGTGATGTCCGGCGGACCACTGCAGACCGGCGCCAGCCGGATGACGGCGATGGCTGCTCTGCGCAGCGGGGCAGGGCTGGTAACGCTGGTCGGCTCGCATCCCGCACTGCTGGTGCAGGCCAACCATGTGACGGCAATCATGCTGAAACCAGTGGACGGCGCTGCGGGCCTTTCGCTGCTGATCGAACAGCACAAGGTGCGCGCCTTCGTTATCGGCCCCGCAGCCGGCGTCGGCGACGCGACCAAGGCGAATGTCCTGGCAGTGCTGGCAAGCGGCGCCGCTGCAGTGCTCGATGCCGATGCACTGACAAGCTTCAAGGACGCCCCCGAGGTCCTGTTCGCCGCGATAAAAGCAAAGCACGAGCGCCCGGTTGTGATGACCCCGCACGAAGGCGAGTTCGAACGGTTGTTCGGTCATCTCAACGGCGGCAAAGTCGAGCGGGCTCGCTCAGCAGCGCAAGTGTCGGGTGCCGTGCTGGTGCTCAAGGGCAGCGACACGGTTGTGGCGGCTCCAGAAGGTCAGGCGGTGATCAACGCCAACGCGCCGCCAACGCTCGGCACAGCGGGCTCCGGTGATGTTCTGGCAGGTATCGTTGCTGGGCTGCTGGCGCAGGGCATGGCGGGTTTCGACGCCGCCTGCGCCGGGGTCTGGATTCACGGCGAGGCCGGCAACGTCTGGGGCAAGCCTGGGCTGATTGCAGAGGATTTGCCGGAGCTGGTGCCGCTGGTTCTGGCCGGGTTGCAAACCTGAAGCGCCCTCCGACTTGCTGCCACTACCGCACGTGGATAGAGCGGCTGTGTGACCACGATTAAATGGTTGATTCCAAGAGAAAACTGCCTCGCTCGTGTCAGAAGTTATCAGCAAATCAAGTAAGCATGTCCCCTTGGAGGCGGCGCGTGGCATCGCGGCACTATTCGTTGTGTTGCATCACTTCTTCCTGGCGTTTGCGCCGAATTTTACGGGTGTGCTACAAGCCGACCGGGTCGAAAAATCGATCGTCGGTGAGTGGTATTTCGCCGTCTTTAACGGCAGCGCAGCAGTCTACTTTTTCTTCGTGCTGTCGGGCTATGTGCTGTCCATCAGTTACCTGAACAGTCGAAACAGTGTCGTGCTGGCCGCAGGCATCCTGAAACGAGTACCTCGACTGGCCCTTCCGGTTGTGTTGTCGCTCGTGCTGACAGTGGCGCTCTGGAAAGGAAACCTGCTGTTCTACTCGGAAACATCGGCAATAACCGGGTCCGCGTGGCTTGCGTCTGCAGGATTTGGCCTCATGCCCGCCGGCCTGCAGCCCAGCTATCTCGACGCCGTGCGGCAAGGGCTAACGACGTTCTTTACCGGCGAGAGATACTACAACTCCAGCATCTGGACGATGTACTACGAGTTCTTTGGCAGCATATTTGTTTTCGCCCTCATTCCCATGTTCGGCTCCCTGCAGACGTCGCGATCCTACTTGATCGTCGCTGCATTTATTGGAACGCTGGCGCTCTTTGTGTTTCCGAACCTGATCCCATTTCTGGTTGGTATGTCGCTGTGCGTTGTGTCCCACAAGGGCAGGCTTAGGGTACCGGGATATGCCGGCTTTGTTATGTTGGGTATAGGGCTGTACCTGCTCGGGTTCGTCGAGAGCATCAAGTACTACGCCTGGCTGTCACCGGTAGAATGGATATGGGGCGGGGCCGGCCACTCTGCGCTGCTTCTCAACACGCTTGGCTCTGCGCTCATTGTCACCGCCCTGGTAGGGGGGCCCTCAGTGTCGAGAGCGCTGGGGGGACGGATCGGGCTGTTGCTGGGGCGTTTGAGCTTCCCGATCTACCTGGTTCATGTGCCCATCATTCTGAGCTTTTCGTGCTTTGCGTTGGTGAGGTCGCTTGAGAGCGGACTCGTCGGGTGGACAGCTCTCAACGTCACCCTCGCGGCCACGTTCGTCGTCGTCTTGCTGGCCGCGCTACCGCTGGCGGTCGTTGATGCGGTGTGGGTACGCATGCTGGGATGGGCCACTGTATTGCTGCTCGGAAAAGGACCACGCCTCTCGACTTCCAGTGTCGCGGTTGATCCAGACGTTAGTTCGAATACGCCGTCCCGTTCCAGCTAAGCACCAGCTTGATGTCCGAATTTGTGAACACCAGATCCGTCCAGCCGCTGGCATTCTTGCCGGCAACCGCCCACTGCGAAGGCTCCCCATTGATGAAAGCGCCGGTGTCGATGGGCAGTTCCGACCAGTGCCCGGTGTCCCGGTCGAGCAGGTACAGCCGCGGGATGCAGCCGGCGGTGCCGCAGAAGTAGCTGGCATCGGCGAAGGCAAGGATGTCACGCGTGCCATCGCCATCAAGATCAACGAGTCCCACCGAAACGAGTTCATCATCGTGCAAAGGCTCGCCGCGCTCCTGGCCCATCAGGGTGCGCGCGATGTTGACGGCGGGACCGGTTGTCGAAAACTCGATCGGCTCGGCGGCCGCAGCTGGTGCGGCGAGGAGGAGCGCGGCGAGGGCGAGGGCAGGGCGGATTACCATTGGACGTCCAGTCGTTCGAGGCCGTGGAAGTGGTAGATGTTCTTGTATTGCGGCGCGTTGGCGAGCTTAAGGCCGGGCAGGCGATCGAACAGCGTCTTCATCGCCACCTGCATTTCAATGCGCGCCAGCGGGGCACCGATGCAGAAGTGGATGCCGGCGCCGAAGCTCACATTCTGGCCATCTGTGCGGGCAGGATCGAAGCGGTTGGCGTGCGCAAAGCGCGATGGATCGCGGTTGGCCGCCGCCAGCAGCAGCCCGATGGTTTCGCCCTGCTTGAAGCTCAAGCCGTTCTCCAGAGTAACGTCCTGCAGCGCGTAGCGGGTGAACATATGCAGAGGTGCGTCATAGCGAATGGCCTCCTCGACGGTGGCCTCGGTCGCCGTGTCGTCGGCAAACAGCGCTTCGGGGGCAAGCCCGCTTTCGAGGATGGCCTTCACGCCATTGCCGGTGGTGTGGACCGTCGCCTCGTGGCCGGCGTTGAGGAGCAGGATCGCGGTCGAGATCACCTCTTCGTCGGTGAGCTTTTCGCCATCGACTTCGGCGGTCAGCATGTGCGTCAGCAGGTCTTCGCGCGGCTGCGCGCGGCGCTGTGCGATGACGGTACGGATATAGTCCATGAACTCGATAGAGGCCTGGTTCGCGTCGAGTTCGGTCTCGTAGGTCACGCCATACATGTACATGGCGACCATGCGGTTTGACCAATCGACCAGTTGCATCGCCATCTCGGCCGGCAGGCCCAGCATCTCGGCAATGACGATCGCAGGTACCGGGGCGGCGAACGAACGCAGCAGTTCTACTCCGCCATCCGCCTCAAACCCGTCGATGAGCTCATGGGCGAGGCGCTCGATACGGGGGCGAAGCTGCTCGACATGGCGCGAGACAAACGCGCGGTTGACCAGCATGCGCAGCCGGGTATGCGTGGGCGGCTCAAGGGTGAGGAGGGAGTACTTTTCGGTCTGGTCGAACGCGGCCGTATGAGCCTTGGGTGGCGCCATCCCCAGCTCTTCGCGGTTCATCAGGTGCAGGATCTGTCGGCCAAACCGCTTGTCGCGCAGCAGCGCGTTCACGTCCTTGAAGCCCGCAAAGCACCAGTGCCCATAGTTCTCCCAGAAGAAGGCGGGCGCGCTGGCATGGACGGCGTCGTAAAAGCTGTAGGGGTCGCGATAGAACGCGACATCGCGCGGAGCAGCGGTGGCGCGACGGTCGGCAAGGCTAAAGGGCTGTGTCAAAACGGGCGAACCTGAGAGAGTGTAATTGTCCCCATGCTATACGGGAGCCGCGCGAAAGGTGAAGTGCACTGTGCGGAAACACCTTGCCGCCACGAAAAAACCGGCTAGTGCATTGCGCAGATCAGACGACACCCAATTCTGGAGTTGCCCCTTTGAGTGAACTCACCCTGAGCGCTGCCATCGAGAACATCTATGCCTCGCTGAAAGCCAACAACGAGGACCTCGACGCCCACATCGCCGCCTTGAAGGTCGCCATGGCTGCCGAGGGCGCCAAAGAGGCCGTGTTCGACGCCACCAAGCTTGCCCAGAACAACCGCCAGGGCCGCAAGCTCATGCAGTCCTATTTCAAGAAGCGCGGAGTTGCGGTCACTTTCGCGGCGTAAACTTGCCAGCTCGGCCCCCTAGGTATACATGTATACCCAATTGGAGTGCGCTATGAAGCAGACGGCCGTGAGATTGCCGGACGAAACCTACGAACGGCTGCAAGCCATGGCTGAGAAGACCGGCCGTACGGCGACATTCTACATTCGCGAGGCGATCGAGGCCCACCTTGAGGACCTCGAAGATGTCTACATGGCTGATGCCGTTCTGGCGCGGCGCGAGCAGGGCGACGCTCGCACTGTGAATCTAGACGAACTGGATAGCGCGCTTGGCCTGGACGGTTGAGCTCGACCAGGCCGCAGTCAAGCAGCTGAAAAAGCTCGGCAAGGCGGAAGCATCTCGGATTCGCAACTTCCTTCGCGATCGTCTGGCAGTGATCGACGACCCACGATCCGTCGGAAAGCCTCTGCAGGGTTCGAAATTTGGCGAACTCTGGCGTTACCGGGTCGGCGGCTATCGAGTCGTCTGCCAAATAATCGACCAGCGCCTGGTGGTTCTGGTGGTTGGCATCGGGCATCGCAGCGAGATCTATCGCTAAGCCCCCTAACCATAAGGGCAGGTTCCCCTGGAGCCTGGGGTTGCGGCATGTTTGGCACTATTGCGGCACGCCGCATCGGCGCCTATGTGTCGGTTTACCGCGCGTTAAGCGAACATCCCTGCAATCGGCCGCAGCGCTGATTCTTTTTACGCCAAAGGGGCAATCTCAATGAGAGATCCGGTCGAGACTTATATGAACCTTGTGCCGATGGTGGTCGAACAGACCAACCGCGGCGAACGCGCCTACGACATCTTCTCGCGCCTCCTCAAGGAGCGCATCATTTTCGTGACGGGCGTGGTCGAGGACAGCATGGCGTCGCTGATCACGGCGCAGCTGCTGTTCCTCGAAAGCGAGAACCCCAAAAAGGAAATCAACCTCTACATCAACTCGCCCGGCGGCGTGGTGACGGCAGGACTGTCGATCTACGACACCATGCAGTTCATTCGCCCACCGGTGGCAACGCTGGTGATGGGGCAGGCCGCCTCGATGGGCTCGCTTCTGCTCGCCGCCGGCGCCGCCGGAATGCGCGGCTCGCTGCCGAACTCGCGAATCATGGTCCATCAGCCCTCTGGCGGCTTCCAGGGTCAGGTCACCGACATCATGATCCATGCCCGTGAGGTCGAAGGTCTGAAGCGCCGGCTGAACCAGATTTATGAGAAGCACACTGGCCGCAGCTACGACGAAGTCGAAATGGCGCTGGAGCGCGACCGGTTCCTGTCGCCCGAAGAAGCCAAGGATTTCGGGCTTATCGACCAGGTGTTCGAGAAGCGTGCGGCACCGGACGCTGAGTAAGGGTACGGCCGTTAAGGCTGTTCCGATCGACAACGCGAGTGTGACACTCGTGTGATTGCGTGGGTCCGGGCTGGCCGATAAGGTCAACCCGGATACATTTTCTTTAGGTTCCCCGCGTTAGCGTGTTGCAAGGCGCGGGATAGGGAGCCCGATCTCCCGGGAGTGACAGGATGTCCAAGGACACGACCAGCGGCGAATCCTCCAAGAACACGCTTTACTGCTCCTTCTGCGGCAAGTCGCAGCATGAGGTCAGGAAGCTGATCGCGGGACCGACCGTTTTCATCTGTGATGAATGTGTCGAGCTGTGCATGGACATCATCCGCGAGGAAAACAAAACCTCGATGGTGAAGTCTTCTGATGGCGTGCCGACCCCGGCCGACATCTGCAAGGTGCTCGACGACTATGTCATCGGCCAGTTCCGCGCCAAGCGCGTGCTGAGCGTGGCGGTGCACAACCACTACAAGCGCCTGCACCACGCGACCAAGAACCAGGACATCGAACTTTCGAAGTCCAACATTCTGCTGATCGGCCCGACCGGTACAGGGAAGACGCTGCTGGCGCAGACGCTGGCGCGTATTCTCGATGTGCCGTTCACGATGGCTGATGCGACGACGCTCACGGAAGCCGGTTACGTCGGCGAGGACGTCGAGAACATCATTTTGAAGTTGCTGCAGTCGGCCGACTACAATGTCGAAAAGGCGCAGCGCGGCATCGTCTATATCGACGAAGTCGACAAGATCAGCCGCAAGTCTGACAACCCGTCGATTACCCGCGACGTTTCGGGCGAAGGCGTGCAGCAGGCACTGCTCAAGATCATGGAAGGTACCGTGGCCTCGGTGCCGCCGCAGGGCGGGCGCAAGCATCCGCAGCAGGAGTTCCTGCAGGTTGATACGACCAACATCCTGTTCATCTGCGGTGGCGCCTTCGCCGGACTCGAAAAGCTGATCTCAGCGCGTTCCGAAGGTTCGGGCATCGGCTTTGCGGCCGTCGTCAAGGATCCCAAGGACCGTCGCGTCGGCGATCTGCTGAAGGATGTGCAGCCCGAAGATCTGGTCAAGTTCGGCCTGATCCCGGAATTCATCGGCCGTCTGCCGGTGCTGGCAACGCTCACTGATCTCGACGAACCCGCCCTGATCCAGATCCTCACTGAGCCCAAGAATGCTCTGGTGCGTCAGTACCAGCGGCTGTTCTCGATGGAAGAAGTCGAGCTGACGTTCCACGAGGATGCCCTCAAGGCCATCGCCAAGCATGCCATCGAGCGCAAGACTGGCGCCCGCGGCCTGCGGTCGATCATGGAAGGCATCCTGCTCGACACCATGTACGACCTGCCGTCGCTTGAAGGCGTGGAAGAAGTGGTGATCAGCGAGGACGTGGTGAACGGCAAGGACGTTCGTCCGCTCTACATCTATGCCGAACGTAAGAAGGAAGAGGCGCTGTCGACCAGCGCCTGAGGTCTTCGTAAGGTTCTTGCAAATTGGGGAGCGCGACATTCGCGCTCCCCAAAGTCATTTTGGGGGACGCCATGACAGTGACATTCCCGGCAGGTCTGGCCGATGCCGTCCGGCGCCTTGCGGTTGAAGAAGAGGGTGGTGAGCTCAAGCGCAGCTCAACCCGCATTTCCGATCACTACAGGGCCGAGGGCCGTTCAATAAACGTCGTCAGCCGCGGGACGGATGCCGTCGCGTATGCGCTCAGCCGAATGCCCGCGACATTCGCAGCCGTCGCAAGCGTTTTCGAAGAAGTTCGAGCCCGGGCACCGGGCTTCTCGCCAGACCGGCTGCTCGACATCGGGGCGGGGCCGGGCACCGCCACCTGGGCGGCTGCTGAGGTGTTTCCCGGGCTTCAGTCGGCCCGACTGGTTGACCGCAGCAGGGACTTTCTGCGTCTCGCACGGCAACTGGGGGCCACCGTTCCGCATCTCTCGTTGGAGTTCGACGAGGCAGATGCCCTGTTCTCGTCGCGTGCCAACGTGGCGGACGCCTCCGAGCGGTATGCAGCAGTCGCAGCCGCCTATCTGCTGACGGAGTTCGACGATGCGGGGGTGCTTCGCGTCGCCGAAGGCCTCTGGGCGCGTACGGCAGGTGTACTGGTCATCGTCGAGCCCGGCCGCCCGCGCGACTACCAGAGGCTCATGCAGGTGCGGGAGCGGCTGGTGAGCCTCGGCGGGGACGTGTTGGCGCCTTGCCCGCACAATGAACCCTGCCCACTCGTCGCCCCCGACTGGTGCCATTTCTCCCAGCGGCTGGCGCGCACCAAGGATCACATGCGTCTGAAGGGCGCCAGCCTTGGCTATGAAGACGAAAAGTTCAGCTATCTGGTCGTCGCGCGCGCCGGGATCGGCGCGGCAGCGTCCGGCCGGGTCATCAAGCCGACGGCCGAAAACAAGGTCTCTGTGACGCTGGAAGTTTGCGCCGACACCGGACTCGAGCAGCGCGTGGTGCCCAGCCGCGACAAGCCAGCCTTCAAGGCTGCGAAAAAGCTGGACTGGGGCGACGCCCTCTAGCTCTGGCGATCTCGGTTTTGCCTTTGTCGCGCTGACGGTTTACGCTGAACCATCAAATAGCCAAGAGGCGGCACAATGAAGTTCGACAGCATCCTGGGCACCATCGGCAACACTCCGGTGGTCAAGATCAACAAGCTCGCTCCCAAGCACGTGACCCTCTACGTCAAGGTCGAGGCGTTCAACCCGCTGGGCTCAGTCAAGGATCGCCTGGCACTTGGCGTGATTGAGGCCGCCGAGAAATCTGGCGCCCTGAAACCCGGCCAGACGGTGATCGAGGCTACCAGCGGCAACACCGGCATCGGGCTCGCCATGGTCTGCGCCGTCAAGGGCTATCCGCTGGTGCTGGTGATGGCCGAGAGCTTCTCGGTCGAGCGGCGGAAGCTCATGCGCTTCCTCGGCGCCAAGGTCATCCTCACCCCGGCGGCCGAGCGCGCCAATGGCATGGTGCGCAAAGCTGAAGAGCTGGCGGCAGCCAATGGCTGGTTCCAGACTCGCCAGTTCGAGAACGAAGCCAACCCCGATATGCACTCGCGCACCACCGCGCAGGAAATCCTCAAGGACTTCGCCGGCGAACGCCTCGACTACTGGGTCACCGGCTTCGGCACCGGCGGCACCATGACCGGCGTCGGGCGTGTGCTGCGCAAGGAACGCCCCGATACCAAGATCATCGTCACCGAGCCCGATGGCGCCCCGATGCTGGGAAGTGGCGAACCGCAACCCGCATCCGGCAGCCATCCCGCCTGGAAGCCGCATCCCTACCAGGGCTGGAGCCCGGACTTCATTCCCAAGATCACGGGCGAGGCCGTCAGTGAGGAGCTCATCGACCAGATCGTCCCTGTCGCTGGCCCCGAAGGAATGAAAGCCTCGATGCAACTGGCGCAGCAGGAAGGCATCTTCGTCGGCATCTCAGCCGGCGGGACTTTCGCTGCAGCACTGAAGGTCGCGGAGACGGCACCCGCGGGCTCCACCATCCTCTGCATGCTGCCCGATACCGGCGAGCGCTACCTCTCGACGCCTTTGTTTGCCGATGTGCCGGCCGAAATGACAGAGGCCGAGCTCGCTATCTCACTCTCTACGCCCGGTCAGCACCTGCCCCCGAAGGCAGCATAGGACGCAGTGACCCCGTCCATGTAACGATGTGCCTGTTGAGGGCACATCGTATGATTCGACTTCGCTTGCTGTTGGCGATTCTCGCTACTTTGATTGTCATGGCCAGCACCAGTGGGGCGATGGCTATGCAGATCTTTGTCAAGCCGCCCAGCGGCAAGACCATTGCGCTCGAGGTTGAACCGAACGACACGATCGACAACGTCAAAGCCAAGATACAGGACAAGGAAGGCATTCCCCCGAACCAGCAGCGCCTGATTTTTGCTGGGAACGAGCTCGAGGACGGGCGTACGCTGTCCGACTACAATATCCAGAAGGAATCCACGCTGTACGTATACGTGCGCGCCGATTCGGTTGCTTTTGTCGGTTCGTTTCTGCAGGCGCGGGGCACCCTTCTGCTGTCGACGCTTCCAGATGCCGGCGCGCGCCTCTCCCGCCTTGACGGGGTTGCTGACCCGCAACAGCATCTTGCATATGCCGGAGGCCCCGACCTCGTCCCAGCAGTTGGTGCGATTGAAGCGCTGGACCGACGGGGGGATACGACGCTGTTGCCATGGGTAGACCTGGACTTCGGGCGGTTTGCTTTCGACGACAATGAGGGCGGCTTCGGCACGCTGGCGGCCGGGCTTGATTATCGTCTGGCCACCGGTTTGCTGGTGGGCAGCTTCCTGCAGGTCGACCGGTTGGCGATGACGGGAACAGATGATGCCTACGCGTCCGGCCTCGGCTGGCTGACGGGGGGAGCCGTTACCGGCAGAGTTGGTGACAACCTGTATTTTGACATTCTCGCTGGCGCCGGCACCTCGCGCAACATGTTCAGCCCCGATGGCAGTTTCGAGGACGAGGTCGATGGCAGCCGATGGCTCATTGACGCCACAGTTGGTGCATCCTGGCAGGTAGACGCCTGGACCGTCTCACCCCGGCTGCGTACCGCCTATGTGGAGGAACGGACTGAGTTCTATGTGGACGGCAATGGCAATGACGTCGCAGCGCAGGTCGTCGGTACCGGCCGGATCTCGGCCGGCTCGGAGATCAGCTACGCTCTCGCGGACGATGGCAAGATAGCACTCACTATGGACGCCTTGGCAGACCATCGAGATGGCGGGCTGAGCAATATCCGTGGCCGGATTGCTGCCGACCTGCACCTCGGCGAGTCGGACAGCCTCGGCATCGCGCTGTCGCTCGCCTATGACGGCATCGGAACCGCCGACTACCAGACTATTGTGGGCCGCATAGGAATCTCCGCACCGCTGAACTGAGGCGAGGCGTGCCCGCCCCCAGACGCCTATGCAGCCAGAGGTGTCGGGCCAACGTAGCTTGATTTTGGACGGATGAGTTTGCCCGTAGTCGCCTGTTCCCGTGCATGGGCGATCCAGCCGCCGGTGCGCCCGATGGCAAACACCGAGGTGAACGTGTCTCGGGGAAAGCCCAGCGCCTCGAGCAGCAGAGCCGTATAGAACTCAACATTCGTCGCCAGCGGCCGATCCGGCTTGTGGCGCTTCAGCGCCTCAAGTGCGATCGATTCCACCTTCAGCGCTAGGCTCATACGCGTAACATCTGCATTACCGGTTGAACGCAGACGGTCGATCGCGCGGCTCAGTGCATCGGCGCGCGGATCGCGCACGCGGTAGATCCGATGGCCGAAGCCCATCAGCCGCTGCCCGCGCGCCAATTCCCCGGCGATCCACGGAGCGGCGTTCTCCACAGAGCCGACTGCATCCAGCATGTCGAGTACCGGCCCCGGCGCGCCGCCATGCAGCGGCCCCTTCAGCGCCCCAAGCGCCGCGACCACCGATGAGGCAAGACCTGCCTGAGTGGACGCGACAACCCGCGCGGTGAACGTCGAGGCATTGAGCCCATGGTCGGCGACCGTGACAAGGTAAGTGTCGAGTGCCGCGACCCGCTCAGCGTTGGCTGCTGCGTCCGCCAACATGGCGAGGATATCGGCGGCATGCGTCAGCCCCGGCGTCGGCGCCACGGGCGACTTGCCCTCCGTCATCCGGATCAGGGCCGGCACGATGACGCCCGGCGCAGCGACAAGCCGCAGTGCTGAGGCGAGGTCAGTACCATCCGGCAGGCGCGCCATCAGCGCACGCATGCCGTCATAATTAGGCAGGTCAGCGAGCGTCGGATCAAACGGCGTAAGTGCAGTGAACACCTCAGCACGAGCGGCAGCCAGCGCTGCGGTGAACTCAGTAGGTGCGGGCAGGGCGTCAAAGAACCCCTCGAACAGCAGGTGCAGCACGTCTTCGTAACGCCAGGATCCGGCGATGGCTTCAAGCGGCATCCCGCGGATCACCAGCCGTCCGGCAAGCCCATCAACATCGGAGAGCACCGTCTCCGCCGCAATCACGTCTTCCAGCCCACCAGCCATTTCAGCCACCTTCTCGTCGTTTGCAGCGGAAGATAGGTGCGTTATGATTGACGTCAATCTTGATGATATTGATCAATATGAGGCGCCCCATGTGGTTGACAGCCGCACAGGCTCTTGAGCGGCTCGGCACCAAACCTCAGTCGCTTTACGCCAGCGTCAGCCGCGGGCGGGTAGCGGCGAAGCCAGACCCAGCCGACAGCCGCAGAAGCCTCTATCGCGAGGAGGACATCGATCGGCTGGCGCATCGCGCCAGGGGCCGCGGCCGGACCGGGGCCGTTGCCGCCGAAGCGATGAACTGGGGCGAGCCGGTGCTCCCCTCAGCGATCTCCACCATGGCGGGCGGACGCCTCTTCTATCGCGGTCAGGACGCGGTCAAGCTAGCCGCGAAAGCTACGCTTGAGGATATCGCCAAGCTATTGTGGGCACTGCCGGGTGCTCCTCTACTGGAAGCCGAACGGTTACCGGTAAGTCCCTCCATGCACCGCCTCTTCAGCGCTCTGGCGGAACGCGCAGCAACCGATCCGCCAAGTCTCGGCCGCGGCCGTGTGTTGCTGCTGCGCGACGCAACCGGGTTGCTTTCCCTCGTGGCAAATCAGCTGACAAGTCCCGGTGACACACCCATTCATGTCCGGTTAGCCGCGCGCTGGGACCGACCGGCGGCTGCCGACAGCCTGCGGCGAGCGCTTGTGCTGCTGGCCGACCACGAACTGAACGTCTCCACCTTTGCGGCGCGGGTGACAGTCTCGGCCGGTGCTTCGCTGGCGGCTGGAATGTTGGCAGGCCTCTGTGCCTTGAGTGGCCCGCTCCACGGCGACGCTGCCGCGCCGATCATGGCGCTAGCGGCAGATGTCGCCGATGACAGCCAGGGCGCCGAACACGCGCTGCGGGAGTGGGTCGGTGAAGGCCGCACCATCCCAGGCTTTGGCCATCGCCTCTACCCCCGCGGCGACGTCCGAGCCAGCGCCCTCCTGGCCAATCTTGAGCTGCCCAAATCCTACAACACCTTCCGCAGCGCAGCCGAAAACCTCTCCGGGGAACTCCCCAATGTCGACTTCGCACTGGCTGCTTTAGCGTCCACCTACGGCCTGCCACGCGAAGCGCCACGAAGCTTATTTGCCCTGGCGCGCTCGGTGGGGTGGCTGGCGCATATGATCGAGCAGGTCACCAGTGGCACTCTGATCCGACCGCGAGCACACTATGTTGGACCGGCGGTCAGGCCGTCGTAGTGGGCTGTCTCAAGACCCTTGGCCGTCGCTGCCGCCATATCAGCCACTCGGCCACAGCGAGGTTCAATACCCACGCACCTCCCATGGCGAGGGCGAGGGGATCGGGCGCCAGCGGGCCGTAGATGGTGATCAGCGGCATCAGGATGAGTGCCTGTGATCCGGCGCCTTGGCCGATGGCATAGGCCCGCAGCATCCACGCCTCGTGCTGCGCAACCTTGCGTTGCCGGACGGCAAGATAACCAATGACGATCGATGCGGCCATGGCTGACCCGAAGAACAACCTGAAGCCGTGCAGCAGCCAGTTGTCGGGTGGCACGATCGCGTAAAAGTTGGCCATCCAGAGACCGGAAAGGGCAGCGACGAGGCCGAGACCGATCAACACGCGACCCGCACGCCGGTGCCAGACCATATGTTGCCGCCGAAATCCTCGAGAGAACTGCAAGGCCCCGACGACGCAATAGATCGCGACACTGAAAATGTGCAGCACCGCTGGAATCGGCGACGCAAAGAAGCGGACATTCTCCGGCGTCACCGCACCGCTGCCCAAGGAGACAAGGCGCACGATCCCGCCGGCGATCGGGATGAACGCCAGCGCAATCAGTGCCGCCGGAACGAGCCAGTCCGACGTGCGGGCCGGCGAAGATGCGCCCTGAGGGCTCATCTGGCCGCAACAGAGGCCAGGACGCCGCGCTCGGACCAGAGCGCATAGCCCAGCCACGCCATCGCAATTCCCATGGGCATTCCTGCCGCCATACGCTGGAGCGCGTGGGGCAGGAAAGCAGCCACCGGAGTTGCTACAGCAACCGCTGCGAGAAGGATTGCCGGCCAGCGCGGGAGAATTCCGGCGCGCACAGTGGCGATGCCCAGGGCCAGGTTGCCTATCACATAGAGCAACCCCAGCACTGCATAGGTCGGAACGAGCGCACCAATCTCCATGGTCCCCGGCATGCCGTTGACCACACCGAGATAAGTGTTGATGAACTCAGGCGCGACGCTCGCCAGCGGCGGCAGCACGAACAGCTCGACGAACACAAACCCGATCTGCAAACTCCAGGAGGCCATCACCATAGCGTAGCCGACAAGCCCTACCCAGCCGGTAGCATGTGCCTGACGCGCGTAGAGGCCGGTCACTCCAATCAGGAACAGAAAGCACATAACAAGCTTGAGCGTGATGATGACGGCCCAGAGCGGCGTCGTGACCGAAGCGAGCACATCGGGCGGATGGATCGGCTGGATGCCCGCAAAGATGACACCAGCGACAAGCGCGGCAAGGCCGCACCAACGGATAAGCTGTGGTGAAACGGGCAGGGTGGTGCCCTGCATCGGCGTGGTCACGGGCATCGGCGGCAGGTCCTTGCGAGGAATTGAACATGAGGCGGGACAGGGCAGGTGGTGTGCGCCGTTGTCTCGGCGATTGGCCGCGGACGGCACAACCAAGACATTCGGAACGACAAAGTCGCGCATGTTCAGAAGCGCCTGGGAGCAGCACTTGATTTTCGCCGCACGCAAGCGGCACTCCCCCAGTTCTTCGGCAGTTTGGACGGGTTCCACGTCAATAGATAGGGTCCACCGACGGCCTTTTCTACTGAAGTTCTGGTTGTGCATGCCGCATCGCCTGATCCACCTGCCACGCCCGCTCGTTCAACTCAGGAAGCGAGTTTCACCGGTGTTACTGATGCTCTGACGGCACATTGGCCACCCGTCGTTCACCCAAGCCTGTGATTTCGGGTAGGTTCACTTGCCCTTTGGGTCAGGAGCCCTATTTAATTGTCAGAATCGGGTTCGCGGCTCATCGTGAGAGTTAGCCTGATTGCTATACGGACGCGCTCCCAAGTCCTCCAAGTCTTCCAGCGCGTTCCAGGAAAGGACCTATTATGTCGGACGTTACCCCAGGCGGCGCGAGCTTTGATCGCGATCGGGTTTATCCCGTGCTGCCGTTGCGCGATATCGTCGTCTTTCCAGGCATGATCGTGCCGCTGTTTGTCGGCCGCGAGAAGTCGGTGAAGGCGCTCGAAGAGGTGATGCGGGACGACAAGCATATCCTCGTCGTCACCCAGAAGAATGCCCAGGACGATGATCCGGCGCCAGAAGAGATCTATGCCACCGGCACGATCGCTTCAGTGCTGCAGTTGCTGAAGCTCCCCGACGGTACCGTCAAGGTGCTGGTCGAAGGCCTGCGCCGCGCCAAGATCGACAAATACCTGCAGACGGTGGATTACTTCGAAGCCGAAGCGACCGCATTGCCTGAGCCCGAGGAAGACGGCACCGAACTCGAAGCGCTGGCCCGCTCGGCCCAGACCGAGTTCGAGAACTACGTCAAACTCAACAAGAAGATCTCTGCCGAGGTGGTCAACGCCGTCGGGCAGATCTCCAACCATTCCAAGCTTGCCGACACCATCGCCAGCCATCTGGTGATCAAGATCGAGCAAAAGGAAGATCTGCTGGCGACGATTGCAGTCGGCGAGCGCTTCCAGAAGATCCTTGGCCTGATGGAAGGCGAGATCGGCGTTCTGCAGGTGGAAAAGCGCATCCGCTCCCGCGTCAAGCGGCAGATGGAAAAGACCCAGCGCGAGTACTACCTCAACGAGCAGATGAAGGCGATTCAGCGCGAGCTGGGCGACGGCGAGGAGGGCAGCAACGAGCTGACCGAGCTCGAAGACAAGATCAAGAAGACCAAGCTTTCCAAGGAAGCCCGGTCCAAGGCCGACGCTGAGCTGAAAAAGCTCAAGACCATGAGCCCGATGTCCGCCGAAGCAACGGTCGTCCGCAACTATCTCGATTGGCTGCTCAGCTTGCCGTGGGGCAAAAAGAGCAAGGTCAAGCGCGACCTGGTCTACGCCGAAAAGGTGCTGGACGAGGACCACTATGGCCTCGAGAAGGTCAAGGAACGCATCCTTGAGTACCTCGCCGTGCAGAGCCGCACCGGCAAGCTCAAGGGACCGATCCTCTGCCTCGTCGGCCCTCCGGGTGTCGGCAAGACATCGCTGGGCAAGTCGATCGCCAAGGCCACCGGCCGCGAATTCATCCGCATGGCGCTTGGCGGCGTGCGCGATGAGGCTGAAATCCGTGGCCACCGCCGGACCTATATCGGCTCCATGCCGGGCAAGGTCATCCAGTCGCTGAAGAAGGCGGGCAAGAACAACCCGCTCTTCCTCCTCGATGAGATCGACAAGATGGGTCAGGACTTCCGTGGCGATCCGAGTTCAGCGCTGCTCGAAGTGCTGGATCCGGAGCAGAACCACACGTTCGCCGATCACTACCTGGAAGTCGATTTCGACCTCTCGGACGTGATGTTCGTCACCACCTCGAACACGCTGAACATCCCCGCGCCCCTGATGGACCGCATGGAGATCATCCGCCTCTCCGGCTACACCGAAGAGGAAAAGTTCGAGATCGCACGTCGCCACCTGATCCCGGAAACCCTCAAGGAAAATGGGCTTCAGGCCAAGGAATTCGTGCTCGATGACGATCACCTGATGCAGGTGGTGCGCAACTACACGCGTGAAGCCGGCGTCAGAAATCTCAAGCGCGAGATTTCCAAGCTGATGCGGAAGGCGGTGCGCGATATCCTCGTGCAGAAGTCCAAGCAGATCGTCATCGATGGCGCGCGGCTCGAGGAATATCTCGGCCCGCCGTTCTTCAGGAATGACAAACTCGACGCGGAGCCGCAGGTCGGCCTCGTAACGGGTCTGGCCTGGACGTCGGTGGGTGGCGAAACGCTGACCATCGAAGCGGTGATGACGCATGGCAAGGGCCGCATGACGGTGACCGGCAACCTCAAGGAGGTGATGAAGGAATCGATCTCCGCAGCGAACGGCTATGTCCGCTCGCGGGCGATCGAGCTCGGCATCAAGCCGCCGCTGTTCGACACGCGTGATATCCACGTGCACGTGCCGGAAGGCGCAACGCCCAAGGACGGCCCGTCGGCCGGCGTGGGTATGGCAACCGCAATCGTTTCGGTGATGACGGGCATTCCGGTGCGCCACGACGTGGCGATGACGGGTGAAGTGACGCTGCGCGGCCGGGTGCTGCCGATTGGCGGGCTCAAGGAAAAGCTCCTTGCAGCGCTCCGCACCGGCATCAAGACCGTGCTGATCCCCGAAGAGAACGTGCGCGATCTCAAGGAAATCCCCGAGATCGTCACCAAGGGGATGGAGATCATCCCGGTGAGCCGGATGGACGAGGTGCTGAGCCGCGCCCTGGTCCGGCAGCCCGAGCCGATCGAGTGGAAGTACGACGACGAAAAGGCCGCCGTCCCGGTTGTGGACCCCGCCGCCGACGCCGACGAAGCCACCGGCCTGCCGCACTGACCGCAGTTACCGCGCGAAATGACAACGGCGCTCCCTCGGGGGCGCCGTTTGCTTTTGCGAATCGCTCAAGTGATGTGGGTAGGGGCGTCGCAAATCCGTCACCCCGCCCCGCTAACGAGCGTCGTACACTAAACGGAATCGGGATAGCGGGGATGCTGGTGCGCAACGACAACACAACGGGAGTGGCCACTGCCCTCGTCAACGCGCGGATTGTGCTGCCCAACGACGTTGTGGTCGGCGATATCGCTATCGCCGATGGGGTGATTGCCGCCGGTGAGCACTCTGGTGCATCCGAGATTGATTTCGAGGGCGACTACCTCATCCCCGGGCTGGTCGACATCCACACCGACAACATCGAGCACCACTTCCAGCCCCGGCCGGGCGTGCGCTGGCCGTCACCGGTTGCGGCAGTGCTGGCCCATGACTGGCAGATGCTGGGAAGCGGCATCACCACAGTGCTCGATTCCCTGTCGCTGGGTGACTACGACACCGGCGGGGCGCGGACGGCCATGCTGAATGCTGCCATCGGCGGCATCAACACAGCGCGCGATGGCGGGCTGCTGAAGTCTGATCACTACTTCCACTTCCGCTGCGAACTCTCCGATCCCGGCCTGCTGCCGATCCTGGAAGCGCATGTCGACGACCCCTTCGTGCGGCTGCTCTCGATGATGGATCACACGCCAGGCCAGCGGCAGTGGCACGATATCGGGCTTTACCGCGCCTTCCGGCGCAAGAAGAACAATAACGTCTGGACCGATGAGGAATTCGCCGTCTACCTCGCCGAGCGTCGCGCCCACCAGGCGCAACTGGTACCGGAGGCACGTGAGCGCATCGTAGCGGCGGCGCAGCAACGCGGCATCCGGCTCGCCAGCCACGACGATACGACCCTCGCCGACGTTGAGCAGTCGCAGGATGACGGCATCTCGATCAGCGAGTTTCCCACGACAATGATTGCGGCCGAGCGCGCACGGCAACTGGGCCAACAGGTGGTGATGGGCTCGCCGAACGTCGTCCTCGGTGGCTCGCATTCGGGCAATGTCGGCGCGCTTGAACTGGCGGAAGCCGGGCTGCTCGATGTTCTGACCTCCGACTACGTGCCGGCGAGTCTCCTCCACGCCAGCTTCGTTCTGGCCGAACGGACCGGTAACCTGCCGGCTGCCATTGCGACTGTAACCTCTTCTCCTGCCGCGATGTCCGGCTTTGCCGATCGCGGCCGGATCGCGCCGGGGCTCCGGGCCGATCTGCTGCGGGTGCGGGTGGTTGACGGCCTCCCAGTCATCCGCGGCATCTGGGCCGCCGGCCAGCGCTACGCCTGAGTCCACTGTCGGGTGCGCACATGCGTGACGCGCCCGGTCTCTCCGGTAGGAACAAAGCCAAAGCGGAGGTATGGCGCTTCGGCCTCCTAGTGCGCCTTCAGTTGCGGCTCTTGCGTCCTTCAATGCTCGCTCGGATTCCAGCGACGATGTAGCCGAGCCCAGCTTCGAACGCCCGCTCGGTATTGATGGTGCCCTCGAGAGTCAGCGGCTCCAGCGCAGCGCTGAGCAGCGGGAAGGGCGCAATGTCATCGAGCGGACTGGTATCAGCCGCGGGTACTTCAGTGGCCTCGCGGGCGCGCTCACCCTGTTCTTCGAGCACGAAGCCGACCACGTAGCGCGCGATCGAGAGCGAAATATTGAACGCCTCCTCCGGAGAGAAGCCTTCCGCCACATAGAGCGTTAGCGCGGCTTCGGCGTCTGCGAATTGGTCGGTGGTCGGTCGCGTGCCGGAATTGATGCGGGCGCCGTCGCGCACCGAGAGCAGCGCCGTGCGAGCACTGCGGGCATAGGCAAGGGTGAAGTTCTGCCAGTTGTCCGTAGGCCGGGGCCGTCGGACGAGATGGTACCGCGCGAGGATCTCGGCATTCACGGCATCGAGAAGCACATTCTTGTTCTCGAAGTGCCAGTAGAGCGCCGGCTGCGCCACACCCAGCCGCGTCGCGAGCTTCCGAGTGGTCAACTGATCGATCCCCACTTCGTTCAGCAGGTCAATCGCGGCAGCGACGATCTGGTCTTTGGCGATGGCCATGATCTTTCCTCTTGACTTATCATTGATAAGCGACTTTATCGCCGATAAGCAACTTTATCAACGATAAGTGAATATGAGGTAAGCGATGAACAAGGCGCTCGTGGTCATTCTGGCAACAATCATCCTCGACGCCGTGGGCGCAGGGCTGATCTTTCCCATCCTCCCTGGATTGCTGAAAGAGGTGTCGCCCGACGGCGATATCTCCGTCCTCTACGGGGTGCTGCTGGCGGTTTATGCGGCCATGCAGTTCGTCTTTTCACCCGTGCTCGGCGCCCTGAGCGATCGCTATGGCCGTCGTCCGGTGATGCTGATTTCGATGGCCGGTGTGATGGTCGACTACCTGCTGATGGCCCTTACGCCCTGGGGTTGGGTGCTGGTTGTGGGCCGAACCATCGCGGGCATCACCAGCGCCAATATGGCGGTTGGGACCGCCTACATCACCGACATTACTCCTGAGGCGCAGCGAGCCCAGCGCTTCGGCCTGATGGGCGCCATGATGGGCATTGGCTTCATCATCGGGCCGGCCTTGGGCGGTCTGCTTGGGTCCTGGTGGCTGCGAGCCCCGTTCGCGGCAGCGGCCTTGCTCAATGGGCTCAACCTGCTTGTCGCACTCTTCGTCCTGCCGGAATCGCGCAAGGGGAGCGGCGAGAAGCTAAGCTGGAAGGCCCTCAATCCGGTCGCGCCCCTGCTCTGGCTGTGGGAGTTCAAGTCGCTTCTGCCGCTGGTTGTGGTGAGCGTGGTATTCGGACTGATCGCCGCCGTCCCCGGCACCATCTGGGTGCTTTACACGGCCGACCGTTTTGGCTGGGACATTTCTGCCATCGGCCTGTCGCTTTCAATCTTCGGAGTGGTGATGGCGGCCTCGCAGGCCTTGCTGACCGGCTTTTTCGCCAAGCATCTGGGCGACCTCGGCACGGTTATTCTGGGTGTCGCGTTCGATGTGGTGGCGTATCTGATCATGGGCTTTGCCGACCAGGGCTGGATTGGTTACGCGGTCACCCCGCTGTTTGCCTTGGGCGGCGTGGCGCAACCGGCTCTGCAGTCGCTGTTCACCAGCAAGGTCACTCCCGATAAGCAGGGCCAACTCGCCGGCGTGCTGACGAGCCTCGGAAGTCTCGCGGGCGTAGTTGGCCCCGTGCTGTGCACCGCGCTCTACTTTTCGACGCGCGACATCTGGCTCGGCACAGTATGGGTAGTCAGTGCGGTCCTTTACGTGCTGGCGTTGCCCCTATTTCTCTCCGTACGCAGTGGCAAGGCGGTTGCCGCCTGACGTGCCACGGAATGGGGGAAGGTGACAGCCCGCTTTTAGTGCTGGGTCCACGCAGCACCGCGTCCGCTGCCATCTAGCAGACTGTCGGTATTGCTCCAGAGCGATAGAACGAATATAGAACGCAACTCTCAAGAAGCCGGTGCAAAGGGAGGCCCGACTTGAACAAGGCTCTGATCATCATCCTGTCAACGGTGGCACTCGACGCCATCGGGATCGGATTGATCTTCCCGATTCTTCCAGCGCTGCTGCGAGAGGTTACTCATTCAGGGCAGGTGGATATCCTTTATGGGGTGATGCTCGCCATCTACGCGGCGATGCAGTTCCTGTTCTCACCAGCCCTGGGCATGCTGAGCGATCGGTTTGGCCGGCGGCCCGTTCTGCTGGTCTCGCTGGCGGGCGCTGCCATCGACTACCTGATCATGGCCTTCGCGCCGAGCCTGTGGCTGCTGGTGGCTGGCCGCGCCATCGCCGGCATCACTAGCGCCAACATGGCAGTGGCCACGGCCTACCTCACCGACATCACGCCCGAGGCCCAGCGCGCCCAGCGCTTCGGCCTGTTTCACGCCATGTTCGGCATCGGCTTCATCATCGGGCCGGTCCTTGGCGGCGTCCTGGGCGACTTCTGGGTGCGGGCGCCGTTTATCGCTGCGGCACTGCTCAACGGCATCAACTTCGCCTTGGCGCTGTTCGTGCTGCCCGAATCCCGCGCCGGGCAGCGCGGGCAGGGGTTCAAGCTCAGCCAGCTCAATCCCCTCGGCTCGATCGGCTGGGCGCTCGGCTTGAAACTGCTGCTGCCGATGATGGCGATCTTTCTGATCATGAACTTCGTCGGCAACATGTATGGCACCGTCTGGGTGCTGTTCAGCGAAGACGCCTTCAAGTGGAGCGCCTCGATGATCGGGCTCAGCTTCGCCGCCTTCGGCGTCTGTCACGCCGGAGCGCAGATCCTCCTGACCGGCCCCGTCGCCAAACTGGTTGGCGAGAGATGGGCACTGATCATCGGTTTTTCCGCCGAGGTGGTAGCCCTCGCTGCCATTGGCTTTGCCACGGATGGGTGGGTCATGTTCGCGGTCATGCCTTTGTTCGGTGTCGCCGGAGTTGGGATGCCCGCTCTGCAGTCGTTGATCACCGCCCAGGTCGATGCCGACAATCAGGGGCGGCTGCAGGGTGTCCTGGCGAGCCTCGTCAGCCTCTCGGCCATATTCGGGCCACTGTTCTTTTCGACCGTATATTTCGCCATGAAGGACATTTGGCCGGGTGCAATCTGGCTGGTGGGAATTGCCGTCTACGCCTTGGCTTTGCCGTTGATGGCGAGCCTGAGGACCACTCGTGCTGTCCATACCGTTGCAAACGAGCCGCAAAGTTGAGCCAAAATAGAGGGTTCATTAACAGGATTGACGCCCAAAACGAGCTGAAAGCCCCGGAAATCCTTGCGTTCTGGTCAGAATCGAAGAAGGGTCGCGGCGTTTTAGTTCGCCAGCAAAGGCGGGCATCCCACAGTGAGGAAACGCAATGTCTAACAAGAACGATCTCATCGGCGTAGTCGCCGACAAGGCGGGTCTGACCAAGGCCCAGGCCGGGGAGGCTGTCGACGCCGTATTCGACGCGATCACCGCGTCTCTGAAGGCCGGCGACGAAGTTCGCCTGGTCGGTTTCGGCACCTTTGCCGTTTCCGCGCGTAAGGCCAGCATTGGCCGCAATCCGGCCACTGGCGCCGAGATCAAGATTCCGGCCTCCAATCAGGCCAAGTTCAAGCCCGGCAAGGGCCTGAAGGACGCGATCAACTAAGATCACCAGTCCCGGTATTTCTCCGGTACCGATGCGTGGCCCCGTGCGTGATCGCCGGGGCCACTCGTCATTTGAGGCCAACTCACTGCAGCGCGCGTGCTGCGGGTTGACGACTGCGACTCGACGCCCTAGTTAGGGCCACTCAGCGGCGCGACAGCGTTGCGGCAGGGCGGTTAGCTCAGTGGTAGAGCATCTCGTTTACACCGAGAGGGTCGGCGGTTCGAGACCGTCACCGCCCACCAATTTTCACCTCAGTCCACGACACTCAGGCTAGCGCGATGCTGCGCGATCCAGACTCACCTGTGTGAGGGTGACTAGGGCACGAAGGTCCACGCGTAAGCCGTTCCAGAATCATTCGAATAGAGGCCTCTCCACTGTGGGAAAAGTGGCGGATTCTGGCACTTGTTGCAGGTCGCTCGACGGGACGTAGAATTGGCGCTTGACACTCCCCGGCACGCCCTCTAAACGGACGCCACGTTGCGCGGCTAAGCCGTCTGCGGGAGTAGCTCAGTTGGTTAGAGCGCCGGCCTGTCACGCCGGAGGTCGCGGGTTCGAGCCCCGTCTCTCGCGCCACCCTTCTTCTCAATATCGGTGAAGATTTTAAGGGTGGCGAGGTGCTGGTGTATCCAGCTTCACGCTCAAAACACTGCACACCTGATGTCGGCGAACTCTTCTGATTCATTTTGTTCGCGCTGGCCGTCCGTTCTCGCGACCAGTCCCGAGTCGCTTTCTGGAGCCAAATTGGCAGCCGCCGGATGCGGTGCGCGCGGATCATCCGGATCTGCCGGCCCTCGTTGCGGGCGGTAGCCCGCAAAACCCCCTTGGTAAGGCTGCGCTGACGCTCGCCGGCGGCCGCTATGCGATCCACGGCACCAACGCTCCCGAAAGCATTGGGGGCTTCGTCTCTTACGGCTGCATCCGCATGTTCAACGAGGACATCCTCGACCTGCTCGCCCGCGTCCGCGTCGGCACCCCGGTCGAAGTCACTCCCTGAACCAAACCCCGCTAGCGATCGGACTCGGGCCGCGAAGCTCCAGCGTCTGCTTCATGCTGAGTGTTACGGCGCATCAGCATGATATTGCGGGCATAGATGAAAACCCCAAACTGGCTGAGGATGATCACCGGATCCATCTTGTGGATACCATAAGCCAGCACAAGGCTGCCGCCGATGAGGCTGGAGTACCAGAAACTCGCCGGCATCGTGGATCGCCGGTTCTTCTCGCTGATCAGCCACTGGAATATCCAGCGCAGTGTGAACAACACCTGGCCGAACAGCCCCACCGCCAGCCAGATACCGTCGGTTGCGAGGATCGAGGTCCACCAGTTTTCGATAAACGTAGTCAAGCCGGCTGCTCCGATTGGTCTGCCGCCCCTGATGGCGGCGTGTTTGTAACATTGGTGACCTGGGCGGGCAGGCGCGTGCGCTCGCGGATCCAGCTGACGCCGAAAAGATCGTGGATGCCCAGAATAGCCCGCCCCAAATTGGTGTATTTGGATTGCCCGGCCAGCCGCGGTCGGTCATTCACTGGATGATAGGCCACCTGATGCCCATAGGTCTGGAACAACGCGGGCAGATAGCGGTGAAGCCCGCTGAAAAACGGCAGGTCCAGGAACGGATCGCGCCGGAAGACCTTCATCCCGCAGCCGGTATCGGGGCACCCATCTTTCAGCACCACATCGCGCAGCCAGTTGGCAAAGCGCGAGGCGAACCGCTTAGACCCCGTATCCTTCCGATTGGTGCGAATACCGCCTACCAAAGCCGTGGCGGGGCCAGCGCGCTCCAACAGCGCGGCAAGCGGCGCAATATCGGCCGGATCGTTCTGCCCGTCGCCATCCATCGTAGCGATAACTGCACTGGTTGCGGCGCGAATGCCGGTCCGAAGCGCGGAGCTCTGTCCGGAGCGCGTGCTGTGTGAAATAAGGCGCAGCGTCGGCCATGTCCGCATCATGTCCGTGACCTCGGCCACGGTGCCGTCGGTGCTGGCGTCGTCGACGACAATGACTTCGGCCAGAAGCTCCGGAGGGACAGCCGCATACGTTTCCGCGACGAGCCGGCCGATATTGCCGGCCTCATTGAGGGCCGGAACCACCACCGACAGTCTCATCTTGGCTACTCTCCATCAGCGCGAGCGCGAGCCCACTTCAGTTTCCGAGGAAACCCGAGAGTGCATATAGGAAAACTCTGCGCGTTGAAAACCGGCCAACCGGAATTTGGCGTTCGCCAAGCGCTTTCACATTTGAGAACTGGCCGGTGATGCGAGCAACATCCTCATTGCGGCTAACAAGGAGGGTCTGCATCTGCGATTGAGCGGTGAACGGCCGCGTCATTTCGAAATGGTTTGTGGGCACCTTGCCGTCCAGCCAGACATAGAGCGGCACCGTCATGTCACGCGCATAATAGAGCAGGGCGGCAGTGCTGGTTCGATCAGTCGTGAGCACCGAACCGTAGCTTCCCGCTTCAACTTCGGCGCGCACCTCAGCCGCGAGATCGCGGCTCCCCAGAACGCGGGCGAACGGGTCCAGTCCACCCGGCAGCACGAAATTGCCCGCTTGCCACGATCCAACCGCCACGAGCAGCGCAATTGCGAAATGTACGCCCGCCGATGCCCGTAGCCAGCCAATCCGGGCCGGGCTCACCAGACGGCTCACCACCAGCACGGTCGCGCTCACATAGGCCGTTATGGCCCAGTTCGCATTGGCGCCGGACAGCAGTCCCTGAACGACGAGGATGAGCACCACAGGCACCGAGAACGCCAGCAGCAGGATGTCCGTTTCGTCCAAACGTCGGGCCCGCTTTGCCGCGCCCATTGTCACCAGTAGCCAGGCGACAAACAGGACCGGCCCGAACACCGCCAGTTGGCTCGCAAAGAACTCGAGCGCGCGAACGGGGTGGAACAGCGTTCCGGTCCAGTTGGCATTGGACGCTGTGTGCGACAGCGTCGCAAAACCATGCGTGGCGTTCCAAACTACATTGGGGACCAGCAGCAATAGCGCGATCATCAGCGCGACCCAGAGGTGTGGTCGGCGCAGCAGCGCGCGTTGCGCCGGTACAGCCACAAAGAACAGCGCCGCGCAGAGGACGAAGTAGCCCATCGCATACTTGGCGTTCATCCCCAGCCCGATCGCCACCCCAAGGCCAATAGCGCTGCCCAGGCTTGGCCGCTCGCTGCGCAAAAGGTCAATGAAGCACAGCAGTGCCACCGACCAGGCCAGCAGCAGCGGCGCATCTGTGGAAATGACGCCTGAAAACAGCGACACCGCCGGCAGCGTCGCAAACGTGAACGCACACCATATGCCCACCTTGTGGTCAAACAGCCTGCGGCCGATGAAATACAGCACCACAGCACTGGCGAGGTTGGCGAGCATCGCCGGCAGCCGCACGCACGCCTCGCCGTCCCCGCAGATCGGCGTCGCGGCGGCGATCATCCAGGCGACCAGCGGCGGCTTCGAAAAATATCCGAATGCCGGCTCGAGGCTCCAGCTCCAGTATTGCGCCTCATCGACGAACAGCTCCGTGCCGTTGGTCAGCAGCGCCACGGCACGAAACAGTGCCAGCACCACAATCAGAAGGCCGAGTGCGCGCATGGTAATCCCGTATCGACAGCACAGAGGGCGAAGCCGCGACAGCCACCAAGAACCGCGCGGACGCTGGCGGTGTTGCATAAGCCGCCAGCCCTGGCAACCGCCGCTCATTCAAGTCAATGGAACTCACGAGGTCGAGACTCACTGGCGACAAAACCCGTAGCCAGGCGCTCACTCAAAACTGCGTGAGACCTCGGCAAAATCAAGCGAGATCAAGATGTTGACTTGCGGCAGCCACATTGTCGCCAAAGCATGTGGCTCATCTGCAACAAGCCCCGTCCAAACCGAACGCGGGTGGAACCGGGGCCGGGGATCATCGCTTGTAGCTGCAGTTCAACGCTCCTAACTCAAGCCCGTCTCTTCAGACTAAGGAATATGACTATGCGTAAACTCACGCTCGCTCTCATCGCCACCGTCGCCGCAGCAGGCCTCACTTCAGCAGCATCTGCAGCCGATCTGTTGATCGATCAGACTCCCACGCCGATCGTCGACAACAGTTATTCGGGCTTTGACTGGAACGGCGCTTACGCCGGTATCTCCCTCAGCGGCCAGACCGGTTCGATTTACGGCCTTGGTGCGGATCTGGGTGTCAATGCGCTCATCGACAACAACCTCTTGGTCGGCGCCGAAGGCAACGTGACCTGGCTGAACGACGACAGCTGGCAGGGCCAGGTGCACGGCAAGCTCGGCTTCGCTTCCGGCAACTTTGCCTTCTACGGCCTGCTAGGTGTCGGCTACAACACCGAGAGCGAGGCATACGCCCCGATCGGCGTCGGCGCCGAACTCGCTCTGACCGACAGCATGTCGCTCAAGGCCGAGTATCAGTACCAGTACGACTTCAACGACTCGTCTGAGGACGCAAGCGTCGCCAAGGTCGGCCTGAACTGGCACTTCTAGGTCGCCTGCGACTTTGGTCGCGCAATTCCGGGGCTCCGCATCAGCGGAGCCCCTTTTCGTTTCCCGCCGCCTGCGCCAAGACTTCCCTTCCGGCGCATTTGTATCAAATTGATACGATCTCGGGGTAAACGCCGCACCAGCAGGCAGATTCAATCATCCATTCTTAGCCGCGTTCTCCAATAGAGATGCACGCCCGGCTGTGCCTGCGGGCGCGGGGCAGGCACAATCCTCCTTAAGGTTACTGATCCTCCCAAGGAGATTTGGCATGACACTCTCTCGCACACTTATGATCGGCGCCGCACTGGCGCTTATGACCTCCAGCGCCGGGGCAGCCGATCTTCTCACCCAAGGCGCTGACCCGATCTACCAGAGCTCGTTGTTCAACTTCGAAGGCTTCTATGTCGGTGGCTCGCTTGGCTTCGGTTCGCTCCCGGTGTCGAACCGCGTCGGCACTGTCGGCGTCGTTGTCGGTACCAACTTCGCACTGACCGAAGGTATCCTGGCTGGCGTCGAATTCCAGGGCGACGCAGTCTGGAACAACTCGGGCTTCACCGGCCTCGACGGACTCTTCCTCGGCAAACTGGGCGGCTACATCACCGACGAAACGCTGATTTACGGCACCGGCGGCCTGGGCTGGGTCGACGATGAGTCGTCTTATGCACTTGGTCTGGGTATCGAACAGGCGCTCACCGACTCGATCAGCGTGCGCGGTGAGGGTATGGCGACCGGCGGTCTCGGCGGTGGATTTGACGGCGGCCAGCTCAAGGCCAGCGTCCTGTGGCATATGAACTGATCACCATCCGCGTCTAGTTGTCTCAGGCGGCGACCGGGAAACCGGCTCGCCGCCTGATCTTTTTATACAGCCACCAGCTCAAATGCTCTTTCCGGCGCTGCCAAGGTCCTCGTTCAGGACTATAAGCAGACAACGCAAGTCAGGTTTTGTTTCCCTTGAATCGAGGGAGGGCGTGGGGTAAGCCCAATCCCGACACATTCATGTCGTCTCCGAGGCCCAAAATTGCTTCAGGGACCGCATGAGACGGTCGCTAGACCGGCCATGGACCACAGGCTGCACAATGAACGAGTTGCTCAGCAACTACCTGCCGATCCTTATCTTTATCGGCCTTTCCGCCGTTATCGGTTTGGCCCTTCTCGTCGCCCCATTTATTGTCGCTTTCAAAAAGCCGGACCCCGAAAAGGTTTCGGCTTACGAGTGCGGCTTTGAGGCGTTCGATGATGCGCGCATGAAGTTCGACGTGAGGTTCTACCTCGTGTCGATCCTCTTCATCATTTTCGATCTCGAAGTGGCGTTCCTGTTCCCGTGGGCTGTGGCTTTCCACACCGTGGGCTGGTTCGGCTTCTGGTCGGTGATGATCTTCCTGAGCGTGCTGACCGTAGGCTTTGTATACGAATGGAAGAAGGGCGCGCTGGAATGGGATTGAGTCCGCAGAGCGGGACGTTGATCGCCCCGCAGCCCAAGGGTGTCATCGATCCGGCGACCAACAAGCCGATCGGGGCAAACGATCCATACTTCATGGAGATCAATAACGAGCTGGCCGATAAGGGCTTCCTCGTCACTTCCACCGATGAGCTGATCACCTGGGCTCGCACCGGCTCGCTGATGTGGATGACCTTCGGTCTTGCATGCTGCGCCGTCGAGATGATCCAGATGTCGATGCCGCGCTACGACGTCGAGCGTTTTGGCCTCGCGCCGCGCGCTTCGCCGCGCCAGTCGGACGTGATGATCGTCGCCGGCACGCTGACCAACAAGATGGCCCCGGCGCTGCGCAAGGTCTACGACCAGATGCCGGAGCCACGCTACGTCATCTCGATGGGCAGCTGCGCCAATGGCGGCGGCTACTATCACTATTCCTATTCCGTGGTGCGCGGGTGCGACCGCGTCGTACCGGTGGATATCTACGTTCCGGGCTGCCCTCCCACGGCCGAGGCGCTGCTCTATGGCCTGTTGATGCTGCAGAAGAAAATCCGCCGCACCGGCACGATCGAGCGATAGGAGCGGGGCATGGCTGACGGCTCCAACGATCACGCGCTAGCGGCGCTCGCCGAGCGTACCCGCAATTTGCACGGCGAAAAGATCAAGAACCACACCCTGGTGTTCGGGGATCTCGCGCTTGAGGTCGGGCACCAGGATCTTATCGAAGTCATCACGCACCTGCATGACGCGGAAGGATTTATTTCCTTCGTAGACGTATGCGGCGTCGACTATCCCGAGCGCGCCGAGCGCTTTGACGTCGTCTATCACCTCCTGAGCCCGCGCCAGAATTTGCGCGTGCGTCTCAAGGTTCGCACGGATGAGGCGACTCCCGTTCCGTCGATCACCGGCATCTACCCGGGTGCCGATTGGTTCGAGCGTGAAACCTATGACTTCTACGGCATCCTGTTTTCCGGCCACCCGGATCTGCGCCGCATCCTCACCGACTATGGTTTTGACGGCCATCCGCTGCGCAAGGACTTCCCGACTACGGGTTACGTCGAAGTGCGCTACGACGAAGAGCGCAAGCGCGTCGTCTACGAACCGGTGAAGCTGGCGCAGGAATTCCGTCAGTTCGATTACCTGTCACCTTGGGAAGGCACCGATTACGTGCTGCCCGGTGATGAGAAGGCAAAGCCGCAATGAGCGAAGCTGACGTCCGCAATTTCACGATCAATTTTGGTCCCCAGCATCCGGCGGCGCACGGCGTGCTGCGCCTCGTGCTGGAGCTTGACGGCGAAGTCGTCGAACGCGTCGATCCGCATATCGGCCTGCTGCACCGCGGCACTGAGAAGCTGATCGAGACCAAGACCTACTTGCAAGCTGTGCCGTATTTCGATCGGCTCGACTATGTCGCGCCGATGAATCAGGAGCACGCGTTCTGCCTCGCGGTGGAAAAGCTGCTCGGCATCACGGTGCCGTTCCGCGGCCAGCTGATCCGCGTACTCTATTCCGAAATCGGCCGCCTTCTGTCGCACATCCTCAACACCACGACGCAGGCCATGGACGTCGGCGCGTTGACCCCGCCGCTATGGGGCTTCGATGAGCGCGAAAAGCTCATGATCTTTTACGAGCGCGCCTCGGGCAGCCGCATGCATGCGGCCTATTTCCGTCCCGGCGGCGTGCATCAGGATTTGCCGCAGGCACTGGTCGATGACATCGAAGCGTTCTGCGATCCGTTCCTCAAGGTCTGCGACGACCTTGAAACGCTGCTCACCGGCAACCGCATCTTCATGCAGCGCAACGCCGATATCGGCATTGTTTCGCTCGACGATGCGTGGAAGTGGGGCTTCTCGGGCGTCATGGTCCGCGGCTCCGGCGCCGCCTGGGACCTCCGCAAGGCACAGCCCTATGAGTGCTACGACCGGTTCGACTTCGATATTCCGGTCGGCAAGAACGGCGATTGCTACGACCGCTATCTGGTCCGTATGGACGAGATGCGCCAGTCGATCCGCATCATGAAGCAGTGCATCACGCTGCTGAACTCCCCTGAGGGCAAGGGTCCCGTGTCGTCGACCGACGGCAAGGTCGTCCCCCCCAAGCGCGGCGAGATGAAGCAGTCGATGGAAGCACTGATCCATCACTTCAAGCTCTATACCGAAGGCTTCAAAGTGCCCGCTGGCGAAATCTACGCCGCCGTCGAAGCGCCCAAGGGCGAGTTCGGCGTCTATCTGGTCTCCGACGGAACCAATAAGCCCTATCGCTGCAAGATCCGCGCGCCGGGTTTTGCGCACCTTTCGGCAATGGATGTGCTGTGCCGTGGCCACATGCTGGCCGACGTCGCTGCCATCCTTGGTTCTCTCGATATCGTCTTCGGTGAGGTCGATCGCTAATGTCCGTCCGTCGCCTCGCAGATGCGTCCGTCCAGCCCGAGAGCTTCGCGTTCTCGAGCGAAAATCTCAAATGGGCTGAGCGCAAGATCGCTGAATACCCCGTCGGCCGGCAGCAGTCCGCCGTCATCCCGCTCCTTTGGCGGGCGCAGGAGCAGCAGGGCTGGATCTCGCGGCCCGCCATCGAAGTCATCGCCACCATGCTGGGCATGGCCTATATCCGCGTCCTCGAAGTGGCGACCTTCTACACTCAATTCCTGTTACAACCGGTGGGTACTCGCGCCCACATTCTGGTCTGCGGCACCACACCATGCATGCTGCGTGGCGCTGAAGACATTCGCCACATCTGCGAGCGCAAGATCAATCACGCACCCTTCGAAACCAACGCAGAGGGCACGCTGAGCTGGGAAGAAGTCGAGTGCCTCGGTGCTTGCGTGAACGCGCCGATGATCATGATCGGCAACGACACTTATGAAGACCTCACGGTCGAGAGCTTCGAAGCGCTGCTGGACAAGTTCGCAGCCGGCAAGGGCGCCGATGTGACGCCCGGCCCGCAGATCAAGCGCCAGTTCGCAGCAGCTGAGGGTGGACAGACCACGCTGCTCGAAGCGCCGACCGCCAAGCGTACCTATAAGCCCTTCCCACCGCCGCCGCCCCCACCTGCCGCTGCTCCGGCAGCGCCTGTCGCTGCTGCTCCGGCACCCGCTGCCGCTCCCGCGGCTGTCGCACCTCAGCAAGCGCCGACCACTCCAGGCCGCAAGCAGTCGGTGTCCGAAGAGTCAGCGCCCGGCCTCAAGGGCCCCACTGGCTCACCCAAGTCGCCCATGGCGACGGCTGAAGCCGAGCGGAAGGCTGTGAACACGGCTGCCAAGGCTGACGGCACACCCAACAAGGCCATGCGCGAGGACGCGACTGGTGCCGAGTCGCCCGCCGGTAAGATCGACGCCGGCAAGACCGATACCAAGGTGAAGGCTGCTGCAGCACCACTCTTCGCCGCGCCCGCCGGTCCTGCCAACGACCTCAAGCTCATCTCGGGCGTCGGCCCGGTGCTGGAAGGCAAGCTCAACGCCCTTGGCGTCACCACCTGGGCGCAAGTTGCTGCCCTCAGTGCAGATGACATCGCCAAGCTTGAAAGCAGTCTGAACTTCCCCGGCCGCGTCGCACGCGACCAGTGGATCAAGCAGGCCGAGGCGCTCGCCAAGGGCGGCGTCGAGGAATATCGCAAGGTGTTCGGGAAGGACCCGCGCTGATGCTCGCAGATAAAGACCGCATTTTCACCAATCTCTACGGCACGGGCGACTGGGGCCTCGAAGGCGCCAAATCGCGCGGCGGTTGGCAGGACACCAAAAAGTTCATCGACAACGGTCGTGATTGGATCGTCAACGAGGTCAAGGGCTCGGGCCTGCGTGGCCGCGGCGGCGCCGGTTTCCCCACAGCGCTCAAGTGGACCTTCATGCCCAAGGAGGGCGTCAGCGACGGTCGCCCCAGCCAGCTTCTCGTCAATGCGGACGAATCCGAACCCGGCACCTGCAAGGACCGTGAGATCCTGCGCCACGATCCCCACCACCTGGTCGAAGGCTGCCTGCTGGCCGGCCGCGCCATGGGCGCCCACATTGCCTACGTCTACATTCGCGGCGAGTTCATCCGCGAGCGCCACCACTTCGAAGCTGCCGTGCAGCAGGCCTACGATGCCCGCCTGATCGGCAAGGACAACATCCACGGCTGGGACTTCGATATCGTCGTCCACCACGGCGCCGGCGCCTATATCTGCGGCGAAGAAACCGCGCTGATGGAATCGCTCGAGGGCAAGAAGGGCCAGCCCCGCCTCAAGCCGCCGTTCCCGGCCGCCATGGGCGTCTATGGCAACCCGACCACTGTCAACAACGTCGAGTCTATCGCTGTCGTCCCGGAAATCCTCCGTCGCGGCGGTGCCTGGTTCGCCGGCCTCGGCCGCGCCAACAACACCGGCACCAAGCTGATGTGCGTCTCGGGGCACGTAAACCGGCCCGCGACGTTCGAAGAGGAAATGGGCATCCCCTTCGAGGAAATGATCGAAAAGCACTGCGGCGGTATCCGCGGCGGCTGGGATAACCTCCTCGCCGTGATTCCGGGCGGCGCGTCCGTTCCGTGCGTTCCCGGCGAAAAGATCCGCCAGGCCCGCATGGACTTTGACGGCCTCAAGGAAGTGGGCTCCTCGATGGGGACCGCTGCCGTCATCGTCATGGACAAGTCCACCGACATCATCAAAGCCATCTGGCGCCTCTCCGCTTTCTACAAGCATGAGAGCTGCGGCCAGTGCACGCCGTGCCGCGAAGGCACCGGTTGGATGATGCGCGTCATGGAGCGCATGGTCGAAGGCCGAGCCCAGAAGCGCGAAATCGACATGCTGCTCGAAGTCACCAAACAGATCGAAGGCCACACCATCTGTGCGCTGGGCGATGCTGCCGCGTGGCCGATCCAGGGGCTGATCAAGAACTTCCGCCCCGTCATCGAAGCCCGCATCGACGCCTACACCTACAACTCGACCAGCGACGGCGCCGTGCCGTCGATCGCGGCGGAGTAAGGCATGGCCGAGGAACCGGAAAACATCGTTCTGGTGATGCTTCGGCGAATTGACGAAAAGCTCGGCCGAATGGATGAGCGGCTCGATCGTATCGAGTTTGACGTGCATGAGATAAAGGTTCGGACCAGCTCTCTGGAAGAACGCATGAGCAGCTTGGATCGGCGTATGGATCGTATGGAAGACCGCATATTGCGCATCGAGCGTCGGCTCGATCTCGTTGGGGCTGAGAAGTAAGATGGCCAGTATCAAGGTCGACGGCACGCTCGTCGAGGTCCCGGATTACTACACGCTGATGCAGGCGGCAGAGGCAGCAGGCGCGGAAATCCCGCGCTTTTGCTACCATGAGCGCCTGTCGGTCGCCGGCAATTGCCGGATGTGCCTCGTCGAAGTGAAGGGCGGGCCCCCGAAGCCCCAGGCGTCGTGCGCGATGTCGGTCAAGGACCTGCGTCCCGGCCCGAACGGCGAACCGCCGGAAATGTTCACCAACACCCCGATGGTCAAGAAGGCGCGCGAAGGGGTGATGGAGTTCCTGCTCATCAACCACCCGCTGGATTGCCCGATCTGTGATCAGGGTGGCGAGTGCGACCTGCAGGACCAGGCCATGGCGTATGGCGTGGACAAGAACCGCTACGCCGAGAACAAGCGCGCCGTCGAAGACAAGTACATCGGGCCGCTCGTCAAGACCTCGATGAACCGCTGCATCCACTGCACGCGCTGCGTCCGCTTCACCACTGAAGTGGCCGGCATCGCGGAGATGGGGCTGCTCGGTCGCGGTGAAGACGCCGAAATCACGACGTACCTCGAGCAGGCGCTCTCCAGCGAGCTGCAGGGCAATGTGATCGACCTCTGCCCGGTTGGCGCGCTGACCAGCAAGCCCTACGCCTTCCACGCCCGTCCGTGGGAACTGGTCAAGACCGAGTCGATCGACGTGATGGACGCCGTCGGCTCTAATATCCGCGTCGATAGCCGTGGCCGCGAAGTGATGCGCATCCTGCCCCGCGTCAACGAGGCGATCAACGAAGAGTGGATTTCCGACAAGACCCGCTTCATCTGGGATGGTCTGAAGAGCCAGCGGCTCGATCGCCCCTACGTCCGCACCGGCGGCAAGCTGAAGCCAGCCACCTGGGACGAGGCTTTTGCGGCAGTCGCCAAGGCGATCAAGGCCTCCGGCGGCGGCAACAAGGTCGGCGCCATCGCCGGCGACCTCGCCTCCGTTGAAGATATGTATGCGCTGAAGGCGCTGATGACCTCGCTCGGCTCCGGCATGACCGATAGCCGCCCGGCGATGTCGGGTATCGACCCCTCCATGCCGCGCTCGGCCTATATCTTCAACCCGACCATTGCCGGGATCGAAGAGGCTGATGCCATCCTCATCATCGGCGCCAACCCGCGCCGCGAAGCCGCGCTCGTCAATGCCCGCATCCGCAAGGCCTGGCGCGCCAAGGGCACCCCGATTGCCGTCATCGGCGATCAGGCTGACCTTACCTATAACTATGACTACCTCGGCAACGGCTTCTCGGCGCTGACCGATCTGGTCGCCGGCAAGGGCAACTTCAGCGCGATCCTCGCCAAGGCCACCAAGCCGCTGATCATCGTCGGCGAAGGTGCCGTGTCGCATGGGGCTGCGCACTCCAAGCAGATTGGCCGCGATGTCATCGCACTCGCCGCCAAGCTCGCAACCGGCGCCAGCGTGGCCGAAGGCTGGAACGGCTTCGCGCTGCTCCACAACGCGGCGGCACGCGTTGGCGGTCTCGACATCGGCTTTGTCCCGCACAATGGCGGCGTCTGCTCGGCCGATCAGGTCGGCCTTGCCGGTGAAGGCAAGCTCGACGTGCTGTTCCTGCTCGGCGCTGACGAATACGACACCGCAGCAATGGGCAAGGCGTTCGTCGTCTATGTCGGCACGCACGGCGACAAGGGCGCTCACCGCGCCGACGTCATCCTGCCCGCCGCCGCCTACACCGAAAAGTCCGGCACGTACGTCAACACCGAGGGCAGGGTGCAGCTCGCTGAGCGCGCCGTATTCCCGCCCGGCGACGCCAAGGAAGACTGGGCCATTTTCCGCGCCCTCAGCGCCGTGCTGGGCAAGCCACTGCCCTTCAACTCGCTGACGCAGCTCCGCGCTGCGATCTACGCCGAGTTCCCGCATCTCGCAAAGATCGATCAGATCGCAGCCGGTTCGGTTACCGATGTGAAAAAGCTCGCGGGCGCTGCCATCAAGACGACGTCGGCGACCTTCACTTCGCCGATTGCAGATTTCTACCTCACCAACCCGATCGCGCGTGCCTCTGCGACGATGGGCGAATGTGCCGCACTGGCCGCCGGCCTCAAGCAGGCTGCGGAGTAAGGACCCCGGTATGGATTTCATCGTTTCAGCGCTGGATTACCTGCTGGGCATCCCCATCTTCGGATGGGGTAGCCAGGTCGGTTTCGTCTACAAGGGCCTGCTGTTCCTTGTCGTGCTCCTGATCTTCACGGCCTACATTCTGCTCGCCGACCGTAAGGTCTGGGCGGCAGTTCAGGTGCGTCGCGGCCCCAACGTCGTCGGCCCGTTCGGCCTGCTGCAGAGCTTTGCAGATTTGCTGAAGTTTGTGCTGAAGGAGCCGGTGATCCCGGCAAGTTCCGACAAGGTGGTGTTCCTGCTCGCGCCGCTGGTGACGTCCATTCTGGCCCTCAGCTCCTGGGCCGTGATCCCGATCGATGCTGGCTGGGCTCTCGCCAACATCAATATCGGCGTCCTCTACATTTTCGCCATCTCCTCGCTCGGCGTCTACGGCATCATCATGGCCGGCTGGGCCTCGAACTCGAAATACGCCTTCCTCGGCGCGCTGCGTTCGGCCGCCCAGATGGTGTCCTACGAAGTCTCGATCGGCCTCGTGATCATCACCGTGCTGCTCGTCGCCGGCTCGCTAAACCTCACCGACATCGTGTTTGCCCAGCAGCAGGGCGGTCTCGCCTATATGCTTGGCGTGCCGTGGCTCAGTTTCCTCAACTGGTACTGGCTGCCGCTGTTCCCGATGTTCGTCGTGTTCTTCATCTCGGCGCTGGCTGAAACCAACCGGCCTCCCTTCGATCTGCCCGAAGGGGAATCCGAGCTCGTGGCCGGCTTCATGGTCGAATATTCGTCGACTCCCTATCTGCTGTTCATGCTGGCCGAATACATCTCGATCCAGCTGATGTGCGCCATGATGACGATCCTCTTCCTCGGGGGCTGGTCTGCGCCGATCGACGTGTTCCCCTTCACCCTGGTACCGGGCAGCATCTGGTTCGTTCTCAAACTCTGCCTGGTGTTCTTCATGTTCGCCATGGTGAAGGCGTTCGTGCCGCGCTACCGCTACGACCAGCTGATGCGAATCGGTTGGAAAGTGTTCCTGCCGATTTCGCTGGTCATGGTGATCGTCGTCGCCGCGATCCTGCAGCTGACCGGCTGGGGCTGGCACGGAGGTATTGCCTGATGCGCTTTGTCCAGTTCCTCAACAGTCTGCTGCTGCGCGAGTTTGTCGGCGCGTTCTTTTTGTCGATGAAGTATTTCTTCGCCCCCAAGAAGACCATCAACTACCCGTTCGAAAAGATCCCATATTCGCCGCGCTTCCGGGGTGAGCATGTGCTGCGCCGCTATCCCAATGGCGAAGAGCGTTGCATCGCCTGCAAGCTCTGCGAAGCGATCTGCCCTGCACAGGCCATCACCATCGAGGCTGGCCCGCGCCAGAACGACGGCACACGCCGCACCATCCGCTACGACATCGACATGGTGAAGTGCATCTATTGCGGCTTCTGCCAGGAAGCCTGCCCGGTCGACGCCATCGTCGAAGGGCCCAACTTTGAATTCGCGACCGAAACCCGCGAGGAGCTTTACTTCTCCAAGGAGAAGCTCCTGGCCAACGGTGATCGTTGGGAGCGCGAAATCCAGCGCAACCTCGCCGCCGATGCGCCGTACCGTTAAGGGACCGAGATGACGCTGCCTCTCTTCTTTTTCTACGTGTTCTCGATCATCGCGGTAGCGTCCGCGCTGATGGTGATCGCGTCGCGTAACCCGGTTCACTCGGTGCTGTATCTGATCCTTGCCTTCGTGAATGCCGCAGGGCTGTTCATGCTGGCGGGGGCGGAGTTCCTGGCGCTGATCCTGATCGTCGTCTATGTCGGCGCGGTCATGGTGCTGTTCCTCTTCGTCACCATGATGCTCGACGTCGACTTTGCCTCGCTCCGCCAGGGCATGCTGCAATACGCGCCGATCGGCATGGTAGTGGGCGCCATCCTGCTGCTCGAGCTCTTCCTCGTCGCGGGCAGCTTCGTTATCTCGCCTGAGATCACCGCTACCGCGGTGGTTCCCATGCACGCCGGCGGGGACAACACCCGCCAGCTCGGCGAACTGCTCTACACCCGCTACGTCTTCCTCTTCGAAGGCGCCGGTGCAGTGCTGCTGGTTGCCATGATCGGGGCGATCGTTCTCACGCTGCGCCACAAGTCCGGCGTCAAGCGCCAGGATGTGTTCAAGCAGACCAATCGGACCCGGGCGGAAGCGACGGAGCTGGTCAAGGTCAAATCTGGGCAGGGGCTCTAACATGCTGCAGGCAGCCGGAATCGGGCTCGGGCACTACCTGACCGTCGGGGCGATCCTCTTCACCATCGGGGTGTTCGGGATCTTCATCAACCGCAAGAACATCATCATCATCCTGATGTCCGTGGAACTCATCCTCCTCGCGGTGAATCTCAATTTCGTGGCGTTCTCCGCCCAGCTAGGCGATCTCGCGGGCCAGGTGTTCGCGCTGCTCATCCTGACGGTCGCGGCGGCGGAAGCTGCCATCGGCCTCGCCATCCTCGTTATCTTCTATCGCAACCGCGGCACCATTGCCGTGGAAGACGTCAACTCGCTGAAGGGCTGACCTAAGTGATCCAGGCCATCGTATTTTTCCCGCTTGTCGGTGCGCTGATTGCCGGGCTGCTCGGCCGGATCATCGGCCATCGGACCAGCGAGTACATCACCACTGGCCTACTGATCGCCTCGGCGGTCCTGAGCTGGATCGTCTTCGCCGGCTACTGGTTCGCCCCCGAAGCAGCAGAGGGCGCCGGGCATGCCGAAGCGACCAAGGTCGTGGTGATGAGCTGGATCCATTCAGGCTCGCTCAGCCTCGACTGGGTGCTGCGTGTCGACACGCTGACTGCCATCATGCTGGTCGTCGTCAACACCGTGTCGAGCCTCGTGCACGTCTATTCCATCGGCTACATGGCCGACGATCCGCACCGCTCGCGCTTCTTCGCCTATCTGTCGCTCTTCACCTTCGCCATGCTCATGCTGGTCACTGCCGACAACTTCCTTCAGATGTTCTTCGGCTGGGAAGGCGTCGGCCTCGCGTCCTACCTCTTGATCGGCTTCTGGTACACCCGGCCCTCGGCCAACGCTGCCGCGATGAAGGCCTTCGTCGTCAACCGCGTCGGTGACTTCGGCTTTGCGCTCGGCATCTTTGCCGCCTTCATGGTCCTCGGCCAGCTCAACTTCGATGACGCGTTCCACGCCGTCGAAGGCCATAAGGATGCCGTGATCCACTTCCTCGGGTGGGATTTCCACGCCATGACAGTGGTGTGCCTGCTGCTGTTCATGGGTGCCATGGGCAAGTCGGCGCAGTTCCTGCTCCACACCTGGCTGCCGGACGCCATGGAAGGCCCGACACCGGTGTCGGCGCTCATCCACGCCGCAACCATGGTCACCGCCGGCGTCTTCATGGTCGCGCGGCTCTCGCCCATGTTCCAGGCCTCCGAAGTCGCGATGATGACCGTGATGCTGGTTGGCGCCATGACGGCTTTCTTTGCCGCCACCGTCGGCCTCGTCCAGAACGACATCAAGCGCGTCATCGCCTATTCCACCTGTTCTCAGCTCGGCTACATGTTCGTCGCGCTCGGGGCAGGGGTCTACTCCGCGGGCGTCTTCCACCTGTTCACCCACGCCTTCTTCAAGGCGCTCCTGTTCCTTGGCGCCGGCTCGGTCATTCACGCGATGCACCACGAGCAGGACATGCGCAACATGGGCGGTCTCGCAAAAAAGATCCCGCTCACCTATTACGCCATGCTCATCGGCACGCTGGCACTCACCGGCGTCGGCATCCCGGGCACGCCGCTCGGTTTCGCCGGGTTCTTCTCCAAGGACGGCATCATCGAGGCTGCCTACGCCACTGGCGCCTCAACTGGCTACATCGCCTTCTGGGCGCTGGTCATCGCCGCGATGTTCACCAGCTTCTACTCCTGGCGCCTGATCCACCTGACCTTCCACGGCAGGCCGCGCGAAGCGCATGCAGCCGCTCACGGTCATGACGATCACGCCCACCACGGCAGTGCATATGACAACGCGCATGAAAGCCCGCGGGTCATGCTAGTGCCGCTCGCCATCCTCGCCTTCGGCGCGGTGTTCGCCGGCGTCGTGTTCTACGGCCAGTTCTTTGAAAGCGTTCCGGAGATCGAGCACTTCTTCAAGGGCTCGGTTGTGGTCTCCGAAGCCCTGATGGAAGAAGTCCATGCTGTGCCGCTCTGGGTGAAGTGGTCCGCCACCATTGCCATGCTGCTCGGCTTCGGCGCCGCCTGGCAGATGTACATCCGCGATCCGGCGATGCCCAAGCGCATCGCCGACGCGAATCCGGGCCTCTACCAGTTCCTGCTCAACAAGTGGTACTTCGACGAGCTGTACAACTTCCTCTTCGTCAAGCCCGCGCTCTGGCTGGGCAATGCGCTGTGGAAGGGCTTCGATGACTGGCTGATCGACCAGACCATCACCGAAGGCATCGGCAACCGCGTCAAGGATGTCACGGCGCGCGTCGTTAAGCTGCAGTCGGGCTACCTCTATCACTATGCCTTCGCGATGCTGATCGGCGTTGCCGCACTTCTCACCTTTGCCATCGCTGCCGGGGGGCTGCTCTGATGAACCTCGGCCTATTGACCATCATCACGTTCCTGCCGACGCTGGGTGCAGTTCTGCTGCTCTTCATCGGCGGCAAGGACACCAACTCGGTCAACCTCGTCCGCTGGATCGCACTCGCCGTGACTCTCGTCACCGCGGTGTTGAGCCTCTGGCTCTGGTACCAGTTCGACCCCACCAACACCGACTTCCAGTTCGTCGAAAACTACGCCTGGATCGGGGACTCGATCGGCTACCGCATGGGCGTTGACGGCATTTCCGTGCTGTTCATCCCGCTCACCGCAGTCATCATGCCGGCGGTTATCCTTGCCAGCTGGAACTCCATCACGGACCGCGTCCGCGAGTACATGCTGGTGTTCCTCGTCCTCGAAACCTTCATGATCGGCGCCTTCGCGACGCTCGATCTGGCCATGTTCTACGTGTTCTTCGAGGGCACGCTGATCCCGATGTTCCTGATCATCGGCATCTGGGGTGGCAAGCGTCGCATCCAGGCGACCTACAAGTTCTTCTTTTACAGCTTCACCGGCACCGTGCTGATGCTGCTCGCCATCATGTACATGTACTGGCAGGCCGGCACGCTCAATATCTCGACGCTCCTCCACTTCAAGTTCTCGCCCGAGGCACAGACCTGGCTCTGGATCGGCTTCTTTGCCTCCTTTGCCGTGAAAATGCCGATGTGGCCGTTCCACCGCTGGCTGCCGGAAGCCCACGTTGAGGCACCGACCGGTGGCTCGGTGATCCTCGCCGCGATCCTTCTGAAGCTTGGCGGCTACGGTTTCATCCGCTTCTCGATCTCGATGTTCCCTGATGCCTCGCACCAGTTCGCGAACTTCGTGTTCGTCCTCTCGGTAGCGGCTATCATCATCACCTCGCTGGTTGCGCTGGTGCAGACCGACATCAAGAAGCTCATTGCCTACTCGTCCGTCGCCCACATGGGCTTCGTCACGATGGGGATCTTCTCGGGCAACATCTACGGCATCCACGGCGCGATCTTCCAGATGATCTCGCACGGTATCGTTTCCGCTGCTCTCTTCCTTTGTGTAGGCGTCGTCTACGACCGCATGCACACCCGTGAGATCTCGGCCTATGGCGGTCTCGTCGAGCGTATGCCGCGCTATGCGGTGGCCTTCATGGTGTTCACCATGGCCAATGTCGGCCTGCCGGGCACTTCGGGCTTCGTCGGTGAATTCCTCACCATGTTTGGCGCGTTCCAGGCCAATACCTGGGTGGCCTTCTTTGCCACCTTCGGGGTGATCCTGTCGGCGTGCTACGCGCTATGGCTCTATCGCCGGGTCATCTTCGGTGCGCTGACCAAGGACTCCCTCAAGGGCATCCTCGATCTCGACGCCCGCGAAATCGCCGTCTTGGTGCCGCTGATCGTCCTCACCATCCTCTTCGGCTTCTACCCGGCCCCGATCCTCGATGCGACCGCCGCATCGGTGAACCTCGTTGCCGAAAACTTCGCCCACGCCATCGGCGCCGTTCCGGCCGCCGTAGCCTCTGCGCACTAGGAGACGGGCATGCAGTCCGACGTTCTGAGCCTTGCATCACTGGCCCCGGCTTACCCCGAGATTCTCCTCGCCATTGGCGCGGTGGCAGTGCTGCTGGTCGCGCTGTTCTTCAAAACCGACCGCAGCCGGTTGATCGCCGGTGCGGCGATCATTCTCCTCGCTGCGGTGCTGGTCGTTATCCTCACCCAGCCGGGCGACGCGGTGCTCTTCAACGGCGCCTTCATCTCTGACGCCTTCTCGCGCTACATGAAGGCCCTGGTGGTCGGCGCCTCAGGCTTCACGCTGCTGATCTCGATGTCGTCCGCCAAGGAAAACGGCATCGCCAAGTTCGAGCACTCCGTGCTCATCCTGCTCGCAACGCTCGGCATGATGGTCATGGTCTCGGCCAACGACCTGATGAGCCTCTATATCGGCCTCGAGCTGCAGAGCCTCGCACTCTACGTTGTCGCCGCAATGAAGCGCGATGACGGCAAGGCGACCGAAGCCGGCATGAAGTACTTCGTGCTCGGCGCGCTGTCCTCGGGCATGCTGCTCTATGGTGCCTCGCTGGTCTATGGCTTCACCGGCACCACCCAGCTCGATCAGATCGTCGCCGCCATTGCCATGGAAAACCGGTCCATCGGCCTGATCTTCGGCATGGTCTTCCTCCTCGCGGGCATCGCCTTCAAGATCTCCGCCGTGCCGTTCCACATGTGGACGCCGGACGTCTATGAAGGCGCGCCGCTACCGGTCACCGCCTTCTTTGCCGCTGCCCCCAAGGTCGCTGCCATGGCGCTATTGATCCGTGTCGTCACGGTGAGCTTCGGCCCCATCACGCACGATTGGCAGCAGATCATTATCTTCCTTTCCATCGCTTCGATGGTGCTCGGTGCCTTCGCTGGTATCGGGCAGCAGAACCTCAAGCGCCTGATGGCCTACTCGTCCATCGGTCACGTCGGCTTCGCCCTGGTGGGCCTGTCGGCCGGCACGTCGGTCGGCGTCGAGGGTGTTGCCGTCTACATGGCGATCTATGTTGCCATGACTGTCGGTATCTTTACCTGCATCCTGTCGCTCCGCACCTCCGAGGGGCCGATCGAAAAGATCAGCGATATCGCCGGCCTCGCTCAGCGTCGCCCGTTCGTCGCCGCCATGATGGCCGTGCTGATGTTCTCGCTCATCGGCCTGCCGCCGCTCGCCGGGTTCTTCGCCAAGTGGCAGGTGTTCCTTGCTGCGATGGAAGCCAACCTGTTCGTTCTCGCCGTCATCGGCGTCCTCGCCAGTGCGGTCAGCGCCTACTATTACCTGCGCATCATCAAGACGATGTACTTTGACGAGCCGGTCACCGAGTTCGCCGCCATTCCCGCTGAGCTGACCGTGGTCATGGCTGGCATCGGTTTCCTCGTCGTCACCTACTTCGTCACCGTCGGCGGTCCGCTCACCAATGCGGCCCACGTCGCCGCCGGAAGCCTGTTCTAAGGTGACAGGTTTCTGGCTCGGGCCGAAGGCGGCCGCCCGCGGCTACCGCCTCAATGGGTTCGAGACCATCGGATCTACCAACAGCGAGGCCGTGAAGGCTGCGCAGGCCGGCGATGTGGGTGATGTCTGGTACTGCGCTCTGCAGCAAACCGCCGGGCGCGGCCGCCGTGGCCGCCAGTGGCACTCCCCACCGGGCAATCTCGCCGCCAGCCTGCTCGTTGTCCCTGACACCGATCCGGCCATCGCGGCGACGCTTGGCTTTGTTGCCGGGGTCGCGCTGAACCGCGCACTGCAGCAGGTCGTCCCGGCGGCGCGTCTCAAGGTCGGCATCGATGGCGCGGACGGGCAGGGCGGTCGCATCGCGCTCAAGTGGCCCAACGATGTGCTGATCGATGGCGCCAAGCTCGCCGGCATCCTGCTCGAGGCGCAGAAACGCCCCGATGGTGGCTTGGCGATCGTCATCGGTATCGGCGTCAATGTCGTTGCAGCTCCCGAGGGCTTGCCCTATCCGGCAACGTGCCTACATGCGCTGGGTATCGACGTCAGCGCGGCGACCATGTTCGAGGCTCTGTCCGAAAGCTGGGTCGACTGCATCGACATCTGGAATAGCGGCCGTGGCATCGGCGACATCCTCGAACTGTGGCGCAGTGCTGCAGCGGGGATTGGCGCAGAAGTTGCGGTCTCGCGTGACGGCGACGTCGTGCGCGGCATTTTTGAAACTATCGATGAGGCGGGGCGGCTAATCGTCCGCGCCAATGACAACCGGCGTATTGCCATCACCGCGGGGGACGTCCATTTCGGCGCCACCGCCAGTTTAAGGATATAGCCTGATGGCGAAGGCATTTCGCGATGAGCTGGTCTTTGTGCCGCTCGGCGGCGTAGGCGAAATCGGTATGAATATGGCGGCGTACGGCTTCGGGCCGGAACGCAACCGCAAGTGGATCGTGGTCGATTGCGGCGTCACCTTTGGCGGCCCCAATGAACCCGGCATCGAGCTGATCCTGCCCGATCCCGCCTTCCTTGAAGAAAACGCCGACGACGTCCTGGCGTTGATCCTCACCCACTCGCACGAAGATCACTACGGCGCGGTGCTCGATCTCTGGCCCGCCTTCGACAAGCCCGTCTACGCCACCGCCTTTACCGCTGCCATGCTGGCCGCCAAGCGCGCTACCGAAGACATCGTCGACAACGTCGTGGTCAAGTCCATGCGCGTCGGCAAGCCCTTTACCCTCGGGCCGTTCACCATCGAGGCGATCAACGTTGCGCATTCGATTCCTGAAAGCTGCGCGCTGCTGATCACCACGCCAATCGGCCGCGTCGTCCACACCGGCGACTGGAAGCTCGATCCCAATCCGGTGGGCGGCCCGCCGACGGACATCGCCCGCTTCACCGCAATCGGCGCCGACAAGTCGAGCCCCATCGCACTCATGTGCGACTCGACCAATGCGCTGAAAGACGGCACCAGTCCCAGCGAGGATGAGGTCGCGGCCAATCTTGAGGCCCTGATCGCCGATGCCCCGCACCGGGTCGCCATCACCACCTTCGCCTCCAATGTCGGGCGGGTCATCTCGGTCGCCCGCGCCGCGCAGAAGGCCGGCCGCAAGGTCGTCATGAGTGGCCGCGCCATGCACCGCATTTCTGGCATCGCGCGCGAATTGGGGATGCTTGAAGGCATAGATCCCTTCCTCGACCAGAACGAATACAAATCCCTGCCGCGCTCCAAGGTGGTGCTGCTGTGCACCGGCAGCCAGGGCGAAGCACGCGCCGCCATCGCCCGCATCGCACGTGAAGAGCACCCGGAAATCGCCCTCAACGCTGGTGACCGCGTCATCTTTTCGTCCTGGGCCATTCCTGGCAACGAGCGCGAAGTCATCGATATCCAGAACCTGCTGATCGATCGCGGCGTCGAAGTCATCACCCAGACAAATGCCCTCGTGCACACGACCGGCCACCCGCGCCGCGAAGAGCTCAAGCGCCTCTACGACATGATCCAGCCCAATATCCTGGTCCCGGTCCATGGCGAGGCTGTGCATCTCGAAGCGCACGCTCTCCTCGGCCGCCAGCACGGCATCGGCGAAGTCGTCCACGCCCGAAACGGCGATATGGTGCGGCTCTTTCCCGAGCTGACGCACTTCCCCGGAGAAGTCCGCGTTGGCCAGCTGTTCCTTGATGGTAACGTGCTCTGCACACCCGACGAGAGCGGTGTCAAAGGGCGGCGCAAGCTCAGCTTCGGCGGGCATATTGTCGTCAGCGTCTGCATCAATTCCGGCGGCCAGGTCGTCTCGGGCCCCGAGTTTGCCATGGAAGGCCTCCCGGATGTGGAGGAGGACGAAGAGTCGTTGGGGCAGGTGGTCCGTCGCGCCGTGCACGGCACGCTCAAGAGCATCCCGCCCAAGCGCCGCAGTGATCCAGAGCTGGTGAACTCCGCGTTACAGAGAGCCGTGCGCAGCGAAGTGTCGTCCTATTGGGGCCGCAAACCGAACGTATCGGTCTTCGTCCACCGGATCTGAGCCATGCAACTCGCAACCTACTTCGCCATCTACTTCGTCGTCTGGTGGATGTGCCTGTTCATCGTCCTGCCATTCAGGATGCGCACCCAGATAGATACTGACGACTATGTCCAGGGCACAGAACGTGGTGCTCCGGTTGGCTTTCGCTTCTGGCCCAAGATCATCGTGACCACAGCATTGTCGATCCCGATGACGGCTCTTCTGCTCTGGGGCCTCAGCAGCCCCTGGCTGCGGGAATACTGGCAGTAGCCGACAAGCGCCAAGCCCTCCTCTCACCCACCCTGCCCACCCTCTCCCTCAAGGGGGGAGGGACTGAGTTGGCTAGGCCCCGCTTCCTTCCCTCTCCCCTTGAGGGAGAGGGTGGCGCGTAGCGCCGGGTGAGGGGAAGTTGCCAGGATGCCCTCCCAACAAGATAACCTTAGCTATCACCAAGCAGCGCACAAGTAACCGCCGCCGCTAACTCTACTCACCCAGTAGCATTAGCTGTCACAATTCCGTCGGTCTGCACAAACCTGATGCACAAATGAAAAAAGCAGGGCCAGAGGCCCTGCTTGTAAGAGTTTTTCGACAATTACACCGGTCTTAGGCACACAATGAAGTGGCAGCCAGCGCTCCTCCCTTGACGTTGTCGACGTCCGGCAACTTGCAGTTGCCTGTGTTCTTATGGCGTCGGACCCTAACAACACATTTTGGGGCTGTCACGCGGATTCTGCATGGCAGCCATCGCAATTTTACATAGTCACAAAATGCGAATTTAATCGCGCGTTCAGCTGCTTAAACACGTTGCATGAAACGACATCTGCCTAAGTTTCGCGCGCATTTTCAGGTCCTAATCGCCGCCACATTGCGCTATAGGGTGTCAATCGAATCCGGGTCACGCCGAGGGAAATTCATGCGTCTCAGCCGTTACTTCCTGCCGCTCCTCAAGGAGACACCAAAGGAAGCCGAAATCGTCTCGCACCAGCTCATGCTGCGCGCCGGGATGATCAAGCAGCAGGCCGCGGGGAGCTATTCGTGGCTGCCGCTGGGCTTCAAGGTGCTCAACAAGATCGTCAGGATCATCGAGGAAGAGCAGAACCGCTCCGGTGCCATCCAGTTGCTGATGCCCACCGTGCAGTCGGCCGACCTCTGGCGTGAAAGCGGCCGCTACGATGCCTATGGCAAGGAAATGCTGCGCATCGAGGATCGCCACGAGCGCGACATGCTGTTCGGGCCGACCAACGAGGAGATGATCACCGACATCTTCCGCACCTACGTCAAATCCTACAAGGACCTGCCGCTGAACCTCTACCACATCCAGTGGAAGTTCCGTGACGAGGTGCGCCCGCGCTTCGGCACCATGCGCAGCCGCGAGTTCCTGATGAAGGACGCCTATTCGTTCGACATGGACGAAGCCGGCGCCGTCCGCGCTTTCCAGCGGATGTTCGTGGCTTACCTGCGCACTTTCCACCGCATGGGCCTGGTCGGCATCCCCATGCGCGCCGACACCGGCCCCATCGGCGGCGACATGAGCTACGAGTTCCACGTCCTAGCCGATACCGGCGAGAGCGCGGTCTTTCTCGACAAGGGCCTGATCGACAAGCCGATCCCGCCCATCGACACCGATTTCCGCGGTGACCTCGAACCGATCTTCAAGGATTGGACCTCGCTCTTCGCGGCAACCGACGAAATGACCGATGAGGCAACCTTCAAGGCTGCCGTCCCCGAGGATCGCCAGCTCAGCGCGCGCGGCATCGAGGTCGGCCACATCTTCTTTTTCGGCACCAAATACTCAGCGCCGATGAAGGCCATGGTCACCGGTCCCGACGGCCAGGCCGTGCCCGCCCAGATGGGCAGCTACGGCATCGGCCCGTCCCGCCTTGTACCCGCGATCATCGAGGCCTCGCATGACGAGAACGGCATCGTCTGGCCGGTCAGCGTCGCGCCCTTCGAGGCCGTGCTGATCAACCTCAAGGTCGGCGACAACGAGGCCGACACCGCCTGCGCCAAGTTCGAAACCGAACTGACCGCCGCCGGGATCGATTTCCTCTATGACGACCGCGACATGGGCGCCGGTGGCAAGTTCGCGACCGCCGACCTGATCGGCATCCCATACCAGTTGATCGTCGGGCCGCGCGGCCTCAAGGAGGGCCAGGTCGAGATCAAACATCGCAAGTCCGGTGAGCGCGAAACCTTGCCGGTCGATGCAGCGGTCGCCCGCCTCAAGGCGCTGATCGAGCCGCAGCGCCGGGACAACGTGTGACCAAGGCCCTGGTGTGAACCAGCCTCTGCCCACCGCAGCGCGGGGAACAGGTCCGTTCTCCCGCTTCGAATTCCTCCTCGCCGGACGCTATCTGCGCGCCCGGCGCAAGGAGCGGTTCGTCTCCGCCATCGCCATGCTCACCCTGATCGGCGTAGCGCTTGGCGTCGCCACTCTGATCGTCGTGATGAGCGTCATGAACGGCTTCCGCGGCGAACTCCTGGGCAAGATCCTCGGCATCAACGGCCACTTCGTCGTCCAGACCATCAACCAGCCGTTTGACGACTACGCCGAGATCACCAAACGCCTCGAAACCGTCGCCGGTGTCACCTACGCCATCCCCTATGTGGAGGGCCAGGCGCTCGCCAGCGGCAGCTCGGATTCGACCGGCGTTGTCGTCCGCGGTATCGACGAAAGCTCCGTCAAGAAGCTGAGCCTGCTGCGCGACAAGGCCATCCTCGGCGGCTGGGACCAGTGGGACCAGGGGCAGGGCGTCGCCATCGGCTCCCGCCTCGCCGAAAAGCTCGGCGTCAGCCTCGGCGACCCCATCACCATCATCAATCCAAACGGCACGCCCACCCCCTTCGGCAAAACCGCCGCCATCCGCTCCTACCCGGTCAACGTTATCTACGACCTCGGCATGCCCGAATACGACAGCTTCTACGTCTACATGCCGATGCAGCCCGCCCAGGCCTATTTCCGCCTCTACGACGACCACCTGAAGCCCGGCGCTACCATGCCCGGCGTGATGGCCAGCGACGACGAGATCGCCGCCGCGTACGAGCGCCTCTACCAGGCGACCGGCATCGAGGTCTTCGTCACCGACCCCGACAACATCGGCGGCATGCGCACGAAGCTCCAGGCCGCACTCGACCGCCCCTTCGCCATCGCCGATTGGCAGCAGCGCAACGCCACCTTCTTTTCCGCCCTCCAGGTCGAGCGCGTCGTGATGTTCGTGATCCTCTCGCTGATCATCCTCGTCGCCGCCTTCAACATCATCTCGAGCCTCGTCATGCTGGTGAAAGACAAGGGCCCCGATATCGCCGTGCTCCGCACCATGGGCGCCACCCGCGGCGCGATCCTCCGCGTCTTCGCCATGACCGGCTTTGCCATTGGCCTCAGCGGCACCTTCGTCGGCCTGATCGTCGGGCTGGTCTTTGCCATCAACGTCGAAGCAATCCGCTCGTTCGTCTCGAACGTCCTCAACATCCCGATCTTCCCGCCCGAACTGTTCCTCCTCTCGGCGCTCCCATCGCGCATCGATCCCGCCGAAGTCACCTTCGTCGTCGCGCTATCGCTGGGCCTCACCTTCCTTGCGACGCTCTATCCCGCCTGGCGCGCCGCGCGGCTCGATCCGGTCCAGGGGCTGCAGAAATGAGCGCCACCCAAGCTGATCCCGGCCCGTTCTCCCGCTTCGAGTTCATGGTCGCTTGGCGCTATCTCCGCGCCCGCCGCAAGGACCGTTTCGTCTCGGTCATCGCTGCGCTGACCCTCACCGGCATCGCGCTCGGCGTCGCCACTCTCATTGTCGTCACCTCGGTGATGAACGGCTTCAACGTCGAAATCATCGCCAAGCTCCTCGGCCTCAACGGCCACTTCGCCGCCTATCCGATCGAGGCCCGCTTCACCGACTACGAAGATGCGGTCAAAGACCTTGAGCGTGTCACGGGCGTCGTCGCCGCCATTCCCTATGTCGAGGGCCAGGCGCTTGCCTCCGGTCCGCGCAGCGATGCCACAGGCGTTATTGTCCGGGGCACAGATCTCGCGTCGATCGAGAAGCTGAAACTCCTCCACGATGGCGCGGTGCTCGGCCATTGGGACGACTGGGATACCAGCAACGGCGTCGCCATCGGCAAGCGGCTCGCTGATAAACTCGGCGTCAAGATCGGCGATCCGGTGACCCTCGTGACGCCCGATGGCCCGGAAACCACCAACGGCCGAACCCCGCAGATCCGCTCGTTCCCGGTCAAAGTTATCTTCGAACTCGGCATGACCGAGTTCGACAGTTTCTACCTCTACCTGCCGATGCAGCCCGCGCAGGACTACTTCAATATGTTCGAGCGGGTGCTGAAGCCCGGCGTCGCCCCACCCACCGCCGAAATGACCGACGAGGACCGCGAGGCCGCCTACAATCGCACCTACCGCGCCACTGCCATCGAGATCTTTATCGATGATCCAAGCGCCATCGAGCCCATGCGGCTCAAGATCGGCCAGGAGATCGAGCGCCCGCTCGTCCTCTCCGATTGGCAACAGCAGCACCAGAACTTCTTCGATGCGCTGCAGACCCAGGGCAGCGTTATGTTCGTCATCCTGTCCATGATCATAGTCGTGGCCGCGTTCAACATCATTTCGAGCCTCATCATGCTGGTAAAGGACAAGGGCACCGATATCGCCGTGCTGCGCACCATGGGCGCCACGCGCGGCGCCATCATGCGCATCTTCGGCATCGCCGGGGTCGCGATCGGCGTCGCCGGCACGGTCATCGGCGTCGGGCTGGGTCTGGTCATCGCGGCCAATGCCGAGCCAATCCGGGCCTTCATTTCCGGGCTGCTGGGCGTCACCATCTTTCCGCCCGAGGTGTTCTACCTGTCCTCGCTCCCCTCGCGCACCAACCTCTCCGAGGTCATCACCATCATGGCGGTGGCACTTGGCCTCAGTTTCCTCGCGACGCTCTATCCCGCCTGGCGCGCCGCCCAATACGATCCCGTCGAGGCCCTCCGCTATGAGTGACGTTCACCTCAAGCTCTCCCAGGTGCATCGCCACTATGGCGAAGGCGACACCATGGTGCGCGTGCTGGAAGCGGCCGACCTCGAGGTCCGCGCCGGCGAAATGGTCGCCATCGTCGCCCCCTCAGGCGCCGGCAAGTCCACTCTGCTGCATGTGAGTGGCCTTCTGGAGAAGCCGCAAGCCGGTGAAGTCGAAATCGTTGGCACCCCGACCAGCAAGCTCAACGAGCGCGGCCGTACGCTGCTCCGCCGCAACACCATCGGCTACGTCTACCAGTTCCACCATCTGCTGCCCGAATTCTCGGCGCTCGAAAACGTCATGATGCCCCAACTCATCGCCGGCCAGAGCCCCAAGGCCGCCACCGAGCGTGCGCAGGAACTACTGGACAGCCTTGGCATCGGCCCACGTGCGCTGCACCGTCCGGCCGAACTCTCTGGCGGCGAACAGCAGCGCGTCGCCATCGCCCGCGCCGCCGCCAATCACCCCCGCATCATTCTGGCCGACGAGCCCACCGGCAACCTCGATCCCACCACTAGCGGCGTCGTCTTCGATGCACTGATGAACCTCATCCTCAACGAAAACGCCGCCGCGCTCATCGCCACCCACAACCACGAACTCGCCAAACGCGCCCACCGCATCGTCACCATTCGCAACGGCCTGATCGAGACACTGGTTCTCTAGCGTCCCGCGCCGATGCCAGTGTGAGCGTCTCCCTCCCCAGTAGGGGGAGGGGACAGGGGAGGGGGTCAGCACGCACCGGCCCAGCCGAGCGACTAATCCAGTTCCACCTCATCCTCAGCCATACGACGCAACCGTTCCCGCTCGCTCAGCGTCGCAATCCGCGTCCGCAACGCCCGGATCTGGCGCTCCTGGTTCTCGGTGGTCGATTTGAGCTGCCGGATCCGCGCCTCCGCAGCCTCGCGCAGGTCCAGGTCCCACTCCCGTACCCGGTGGATCACCACCTTGGGCTCCGGCTGCGGCGCCAGCAGCGTCTCCCAGTCGAGGCCCAGCGAGGCCATAATGCGGTTTGCAGCAGATGCCGCCGCAGCGCGCTCCCCCACCTGGTCCGAACCAAGCAGCTTCAGGATGTTGATCAGCCGTTCCCGGTCGTGGTCTTCGAGTGCCATGAATGTGCCGCTCAATCCCGAGGCGTTGGTGCCATCAGGGCGCTAATTTCGGCGGACGTCATAGCCGTGCCGAGATAGCCCACCGTTCCCGGCCCCAGCAGCTCATTTGCCGCATTCCGCAATCCTGACAGCGCAGCCCGCGCAAACGAACTGCCCGTACTCACCCGCCGCACCCCGGCTTCTGCCAGATCTGCCAGCGTATACGGTGTGTTCTTCGCTCCCAGCACCACATTCACCGGCTTGCTCACCGAGGCACAAACCAGCCGGATCGCCTCGAGGTTCGGCAGCCCCGGCGCGAACAGCACATCCGCGCCAGCCTTCTCGAATGCCTGCAACCGCCGGATCGTGTCATCTAGATCGGCAACACCGTGGAGGAAGTTCTCGGCTCTGGCCACGAACGTGAACGGGAAGGGCAGGGCATGCGCCGTCTCTGCCGCCGCCGCCACCCGCTCCACCGAATGATCGAACGTATAGATCGGGTGCGCCGATAGCCCGGTCGCATCTTCGATTGAACCGCCGACCAAACCAATCTCAGCCGCAAGCCGAATGGTCGTCGCGGCGTCCTCGGGGGAATCCCCATAGCCATTCTCGAGATCGGCACTCACCGGCAGGTCCGTAGCCGCAATGATCGCGGCCGCATTGGTCAGCGCTTCGTTACGGGTCACCGCGCCTTCTCCGTCCCGCTTACCGAGGCTGAAGGCGAGGCCCGCACTCGTCGTCGCCAGGGCCTGAAACCCAAAATGCTGCAACAGTCGCGCGCTGCCGGCGTCCCAGGGGTTGGGGAGGACGAAAAGTGGACCACGATGCAGCGCTGCGAAGCGTTCGGCTTTTGTCAGTTGAGTCATGTCGCTTTCTAGCCTCTGCCCCCTGTGGAGAACAAGGAAAACCCGATTTCTCTGTGGGCGCACTCACTCGAAATTAACTCCGCGTTTACGGTTACAAAGATGTTGCTGGACGAGAACGAAATGCGAACATATAAGAACGGAATAGCAACTCAGGAGGTTCCGATGCTTACTTTCGTCAAGGATCTGCTCGCGTTCGTCGTCATCTGCGGCTTTTCGGTCGCCTCGCTTACCTGGATGGATATCGCTGCCCGACTCGTGTGACGGGTGTGGATTGACCATCTCTGCGGTTGGCGCCCACGCCACCCAGAGCGTAGGAACATGACATGGCTGGTCCAGGCTTCGTTCATCTGCATGTGCATTCGGCGTTCTCCCTGCTTGAGGGGGCGCTGCAGCTCGGCAAGGTTCTGGATCTCGCCAAGACCGACAAGCAGCCGGCGCTCGGCATTGCCGACACCAACAACCTGTTCGGGGCACTCGAGTTCTCCGAAAAAGCCGCCGGCAAGGGCATCCAGCCGCTTATCGGTGTTGAACTCGGCCTCGAATTCCCCGAGATCGCCCGCGATCAGGATCGCATGCAGGAACGCGGTCAGGACCGCGGCCAATATGGCAAGGGTGGCGTCGCGCTCATCGCCACCAATGCCACCGGCTTCGGCAACCTCTCCAGGCTAGTCAGCAAGGCTCACCTTGAAGGCGAGAACGGGCGCGTCTCTGCCAAGGTCAGCTGGCTCGACCGCGACAACCTGAGCGGCATCATTTGTCTCTCCGGTGGCCCCGAAGGTGCCATCGATCCGTGGTTTACCAACGGCCTCGAGGCTCAGGCGTTGTCCCGTCTCGGCCAGTTGCACGAACTGTTCGGCGACCGCTTTTACATCGAGCTGCAGCGTCACGGCCGCCCGCAGGAGGCGCTGAACGAAGCGCGCCTGCTCGATTACGCCTACCTCAAGGGCATCCCGCTGGTTGCCACCAACGAGCCCTTCTACCTCGGCCCCGCCGATTTCGAGGCCCATGACGCGCTGCTGGCGATCGCCGGCGGCACTGTCCTCGCGCAAACCGAACGGCGGAAGCTCACCAATCAGCATTACTTCAAAACCCGTGCCCAGATGGTCGAGCTCTTCGCCGATCTGCCAGAGGCGCTCGCCAGCACCGTCGAGATCGCCCAGCGGGTCAGCTATCGCCCCAAGAAGCGCGATCCGGTCCTGCCGAAATTCGCTGCCGCACCCGATCTGTCCGAAAACGAGGCCATCGCTGCCGAGGGCCGAGCCCTTGCCGAAATGGCGCGCACCGGGCTGGAGCAGCGCTTCAAGACCGCCGGCATCGCCAAGGACAAGACCGAAGACGAATACCGGCAGCGGCTGGAGTTCGAACTCAACATCATCGAAAAGATGAAGTACCCCGGCTACTTCCTCATCGTGGCCGATTTCATCCAGTGGGCCAAGGCGCAGGATATTCCTGTCGGCCCGGGCCGTGGCTCGGGCGCTGGCTCGCTCGTCGCCTACGCGACCACCATCACCGACCTCGACCCCCTCCGCTACAACCTTCTGTTCGAGCGCTTCCTCAATCCCGAGCGCGTCTCGATGCCGGATTTTGACATCGACTTCTGCCAGGATCGTCGCGAAGAGGTGATCCGCTACGTCCAGAAGAAGTACGGCTTCGAGCAGGTCGCCCAGATCATCACCTTTGGAACGCTCCAGGCCCGCGCCGTGCTGCGCGACGTCGGCCGCGTCCTGCAGATGCCCTATGGCCAAGTCGACCGCATTGCCAAGCTCGTCCCCGCCAATCCAGCCGATCCCTGGACGCTGGAGCGCTCCCTCAAGGAAGTGCCGCAGCTCAAGATGATGGCCGACGAGGACGAGCAGGTCGGCGAACTGCTGGCGATCGGCCAGAAGCTCGAGGGCCTGTTTCGCCACGCCTCCACCCACGCCGCCGGCATCGTCATCGGCGACCGACCGCTGCAGGAACTGGCGCCGCTCTATCGCGATCCGCGCTCTGACATGCCGGTCAGCCAGTACAACATGAAGTGGAGCGAAGCTGCCGGGCTGGTGAAGTTCGACTTTCTCGGCCTCAAGACGCTGACCACCATCAAGCGCGCCGTCGATATGATCAACCGCGACGGCGGCAACTTCCGGATCGAAGACATCCCGCTCGACGACGAGGCGACCTACAAGCTCTACCAGATCGGCGACACCGCCGGCGTGTTCCAGGTGGAAGGCGCCGGCATGCGCCGCGCCTTGGTGGACATGAAGCCCGACCGTTTCGAGGACATCATCGCTCTCGTGGCGCTCTATCGCCCCGGCCCGATGGACAACATCCCGCTGTTCAACGCCCGTAAGCGCGGCGACGAGGACATCGAGTATCCGCATGAGGCTCTGAGCGAGGTCCTCGACGAGACCTACGGCATTATCGTCTACCAGGAGCAGGTGATGCAGATCGCCCAGTTGCTCTCGGGCTATTCGCTGGGCGAAGCCGATATGCTCCGTCGCGCCATGGGCAAGAAGATCAAGGCCGAAATGGACGCGCAGCGCGAGCGCTTCCAGGAGGGCTGCATCCGCTTCGGCCTGAAGCCCGGCCTCGCCGACACCATCTTCGACCTCCTCGCCAAGTTCGCCAACTATGGCTTCAACAAGTCCCACGCCGCGACCTACGCGCTCGTCAGCTACCAGACCGCCTACCTCAAGGCGCACTATCCGCACGAGTTCTTCGCAGCGACCATGACGCTCGACATGGGCAACACTGACAAGCTCAACGAATTCCGTCAGGACGCCAAGAAACACGAAATCGAGATCGTGCCCCCCTGCGTCAACCGCTCCGACGCAGTGTTCAACACCCACGACAAGAAAGTGTTTTACGCCATCGGTGCCGTCAAAGGCGTGGGGCAGGCAGTCGCTGAGCACATCATGGCCGCCCGCGGCTACCGCCCCTTCGCCGACCTCGGCGATTTCGCAGCACGGGTCGACCCCCGGATCATCAACCGCCGGACGCTCGAAGCGCTGGTCAATGCCGGCGCCTTCGATCAACTGGTCAAGCGGCGCGAGCAGGCCTTCGCTGCCATAGACTCGATCGTCGCCGTTGCGCAGCGCACCAATTCCAACCAGGCCGACGGCATCGTCGACATGTTCGCCGCCGATAAGCCCGAGCCGATCAACCTCAGCCAAAGCGTAACCAACTGGCTACCGGCGGAGCGGCTGGAGCGCGAGCATAGCGCCATCGGCTTCCACCTCTCCGGCCACCCGCTTGACCAGTACGCCGAACTCTTCGACCGCCTGCGCGTCCAGCCCTGGGTCGATTTCGAGCGCGCGGTGAAAGAAGCCGGCGCCCGGGCAGGGCGCCTCGCCGGCACCATCTCCAGCCGCAACGACCGTCGGACCAAGAAGGGTACGCCCATGGCGATCCTGACCCTGTCCGACGCCAGCGGCGGCTACGAGGTCATCGCGTTCTCCGAGCAGATCAGCCAGTTCTCCGATGTGCTGCAGCCGGGCAAGTCGGTCGTCCTCACCATCGAGGCCGACGAACGCCCCGATGGCATCAGCCTCCGCCTCAGCGCCGCCGAGCCGATCGAAGGTCTGGCCGAAAAGGTCGGCAAGCGCCTCACCGTCTTCGCCGGCTCCGACAAGTGCCTCGGCCCCATCCGCTCCCAGCTCAAGCCGGGCGGCGAAGGCCTCGTCAGCTTCATCGTCATCCGCGACGGCGGCGCCAAGGAATACGAGATCGAACTCAAAGGCGGCTACCGCCTCACCCCCGAGTTCGCCGGCGCCGTCAAAGCCCTCGAAGGCGTGGTGGACGTTCGTTTGAGTTGAGGCCTGTCGCGTTCCATACAGAAGTCATTCATCCGTTTGACAAGCTGTTCATCGACGTGACGAAGGTACGGCGCCCTGCCACACTTGCCTTACCCTCCAAAACCCCCTATATGCGCGGCGCGTTCGGGATTCCCCATCGCAAATTCACACGCAGGGCAGGCGCCCCGGCATTGAGGCCGAGGGTTCCATCCGGTGGCGGCAAATCCGCCTCGACACCCTGCGGAGGCTCAACCGGTAAAGGAGCATGCTCATGGCATTGCCCGAATTCTCCATGCGCCAGCTGCTCGAAGCAGGCGTCCACTTTGGTCACCAGAAGCACCGCTGGAACCCCAAGATGGAACGCCACATCTTCGGCGTGCGCAACGACATCCACATTCTCGATCTCTCGCAGACCGTCCCGGCCCTGCAGCGCGCCCTCCAGCTGATCTCGGACACCGTCGCTGACGGCGGCCGCGTTCTGTTCGTCGGCACCAAGCGCCAGGCCGCTCCAGTCGTTGCCGAAGCTGCGCGCCAGTCCGCCCAGTACTATGTGAACTCGCGTTGGCTCGGCGGCACGCTGACCAACTGGCAGACCATCTCGAACTCGATCTCGCGCCTGCGCGAACTCGAGGCTCAGGATGAGAGCTCGGGTTTCACCAAGAAGGAACTCCTGCTCCTCAGCCGTGAGAAGGAGCGCCTTGAGCGCGACCTCGGCGGCATCAAGGACATGGGCAACCTTCCCAACCTGCTGTTCGTTATTGACACCAACAAGGAAGCGAACGCCATCAAGGAAGCCAAGCGCCTTGGCATCCCGGTGATCGCGATCGTCGACTCGAACTCTGATCCCGATACCGTCGATTTCGCCATTCCCGGCAACGACGACGCCGCCCGCGCTCTCGAGCTCTATTGCAGCCTCGTGTCCCGCGCAGCGATTGACGGCATTGGCCGTTCGGCTGCTGGCCGTGGTGCCGACCTCGGCGCCTCCGAGTCCGCTCCGGAAGAGCCGGCTCTCGAAGAAGCTGCCGCCAACTAAGACCGGCTTCGGCCGTTCGATTTCATAATCCTGAAACGCGCGGTCTCACATATGTGGGGCCGCGAAGAGGTGAATCAGAATGTCAGTGACAGCCCAGCAGGTAAAAGAACTCCGCGACATGACCGGCGTGGGGATGATGGATTGTAAGAAAGCCCTGGCCGAGACCGGTGGCGACATGGAAGCCGCCATTGATTGGCTGCGCACCCGCGGCCTCGCCAAGGCCGCCAAGAAGGCCGGCCGCGTCGCGGCAGAAGGCCTCGTCGGCATCAACATCGAGGGCACCAAGGGCTCGATCGCGGAAGTCAATTCCGAGACCGATTTCGTGGCGCGCAACGACCAGTTCCAGTCGATCGTCGGCAACGTCGCCAAGCTCGCGCTCGACGCAGCCGGCGATGTCGGCAAGCTCTCCGAAATGCCGTACCCCGGTTCGGGCCGTTCGGTTTCGGCCGAACTCACCGATGCGATCGCCAAGATCGGCGAGAACATGAACCTCCGCCGCACCGCGACGCTCACAGTTTCCGACGGCATTATCGGCTCGTATGTCCACAACACGGTGAAGCCGGGTCTGGGCAAGCTTGGCGTCATCGTCGCGCTCGAGTCGACAGGTGATAAAGCCGCGCTCGCCAACCTCGGCAAGCAGATCGCCATGCACATCGCCAACACAAACCCCCTTTCGATCTCGCCCGACGATATCGATCAGGACGTCGTGGCGCGCGAGCGTGCGATCTTCACCGAGCAGGCCAAGGAATCGGGCAAGCCGGCTGAAGTGGTCGCCAAGATGGTCGAAGGCCGCGTCCGCAAGTTCTACGAAGAGTCGACACTGCTTGCGCAGACCTTCGTGATCGACGGCGAGACCAAGGTCGGCGACGTCGTCAAAAACGCTGAAAAGGAAGTCGGTGCCCCCATCAAGGTGACCGGGTTCGTGCGCTATGCGCTCGGCGAAGGCATCGAGAAGGAAGAAACCGACTTCGCCGCTGAAGTTGCGGCCACGGCTGGCGTTAACAAGTAACGCCGTCACAATTCTTGTGGCGGGGTGGTATCCACCCCGCCCGAATATGCAATAACCTCTCACGGGCGCCGCGGATTCGGGCCCTAAACAGAGTTGCGAGGGGTCTGACGATGGCGAAATCCGCCTACAAACGGATACTGCTGAAAGTGTCGGGCGAGGTCCTCGCCGGCGACCAGTCCTTCGGCATCGAACCACAATTCCTGCACGCTGTTGCCGACCAGATCGCGAGTGCCGCGCGCACCGGGGTCGAGATCGCCGTTGTCATCGGCGCCGGCAACATCTTCCGTGGCATGGCGGTAGCCGCCAAGGGCGCCGACCGCGTGACCGGCGACGTCATGGGAATGCTTGGCACCGTGATCAATTCCCTCGCTCTCGGTGACGCGATCGAGCAGAAAGGCGTCAAGGTCAAAGTCTACTCAAACGTCCCGATGGAAACCGTCGCGGATACGTTTACGGCGCGCGACGCCAACCGGGCGCTGGCCGAGGGTAACGTCGTGATCTGCGCTGGCGGCACCGGCAGCCCATTCTTCACCACCGACACCGCTGCAGCCCTCAAGGCGATCGAGCTACGGTGCGACGTGCTGCTCAAGGGCACCAAGGTAGACGGCGTCTACTCGGAAGATCCCAAGAAAAATCCCAAGGCGCAGCGCTTCGAGACCATCAGCCATGAAGAAGTGCTGGCGCGCGACCTCAAGGTCATGGATACGGCGGCGTTCGCCCTTGCCCGCGACAACGGCTTGCCGATAATTGTGTATGCACTAGACGACAAAGAGGGCCTGCTCGGTGTACTCGCGGGTCGGGTCAGAAGTACGCGCGTCGGTTAAGGCGCTGCAGAATATAAGGAGTTTCAGATGGCCGAAACGTTCTCGCTCGCGGCGCTGAAGGATCGTATGCAGAAGTCCATTCTCTCGCTGCGCGAAGAGTTGGGCGGTTTGCGCACTGGACGTGCCAGCCCCAGCCTGCTGGAGCCGGTCATGGTCGAAGCCTATGGCAGCAAGATGCCGCTCAACCAGGTGGCGACAGTGTCCGCTCTCGAAGCCCGCATGCTGAGCGTGCAGGTGTGGGATCGCGGTCTCGCTGGCGCTGTCGAAAAGGCCATCCGCAATTCCGGGCTAGGTCTCAACCCGGCGGCAGAAGGTGCGGTCATCCGCGTGCCACTTCCCGAGCTTAATGAGGAACGCCGCCGCGAATTGACCAAAGTGGCGCACAATTATGCCGAGCAGGCGCGCGTCGCTGTCCGCCACATTCGTCGCGACGGGATGGACCTGCTCAAAAAGCTCGAGAAGGACGGGGTCATCAGCCAGGACGACGGACGCAAGTTCAGCGACCAGGTGCAGGTGGCAACAGATTCTGCCGTCGATGACATCGACAATGTGGTGGCCGTCAAGGAACAGGAAATCATGCAGGTCTAGTATGGATCTGTAACCGCTGCCCCGGGAGGGCGCCAATGTCCGTCGAACCCGCCATCGCCGCGCAGCCCTCTGACAAGCTGGGCCTAAAGATCCCGGCGCATGTCGCGGTGATCATGGATGGCAATGGCCGCTGGGCAATGGCCCGCGGCAAGCAGCGGACGGAAGGGCACGTCGAAGGCGTCAAGGCACTGCGCCGCATCGTCGATCTGTCGATCCGATACGACGTCAAGCATCTGACGGTGTTCAGCTTTTCATCCGAAAACTGGCGCCGGCCGCGGGACGAAGTCAACTTCATCTTCGGCCTGCTCTACCGGTTCGTGGCCTCCGACCTTGCGACGCTGATCCGCAACAATGTGCGCGTGCGCATCATCGGCACGCGCATCGGCCTCGATGACGCGCTGAAGCGCCTGATCGGCGAGGTCGAAAGCAAGACCGCGCGGAACACTGGGCTGGAGTTGATCGTCGCCTTCAACTACGGCGGCAAGGCCGAAATCACCGAGGCGACACGACGCATAGCCGAAGCAGTGGCTGCAGGACGCCTGAAGCCTGAAGAGATTACCGAAGCGACCCTCGAGCGCGAACTTTACACCCACGGCATCCCCGACCCTGACGTCATCGTGCGCACCAGCGGCGAGCGGCGGTTCTCCAACTTCCTGCTTTGGCAGGGCGCCTACTCGGAACTCGTGTTCGTCGACGAAAACTGGCCCGATTTCGGCGAGGCCACCTTCCTCAAGGTGCTTGAAGAATATTCGGCACGAAAGCGCCGGTTCGGCGGGATCGAGTCGAGCAACTCGTGAGTGAACCGTCGGCGCCCCGTCCTCCGTTTGAACCGCTGGCGCGCCGGTCGTGGACCGATCTGGGGCCGCGCGTGGCGTCTGCATTTGTGCTGCTGGCCATAACAATCTTCGGGCTGTACCTCGGGGGGTATGTGTTCGCGGCCCTCGTGGGTGCGGTCTTTGCCGGCTGCTACCGGGAGTGGGAGCGGATGGTAACCCTCAAACCGCTCACCTGGATTGGCGGCTTGCTCATCGGGTTATTGGCCATTTCCGCCATCCTTTATGTGGCAATCGGGCCACTGGCCGCTCTGGCGGCCATCGTTGCCGCAATCGGCATATCCGTGCTCGGCGAGCCTGGTGCACGCCGCTGGCGAATTATCGGCGTCGCCTTCTATGGCATTGTTATTATTGCCATTCTTGCCATGCGTGGCGAAGCGACCTGGAACATTCACGGAGCCGGAATGGACGCCGGGCTATGGGCCGGGGTGATGCTGGGCACCGTAATCTGGGCCACCGATACCGGCGCATTCTTCACCGGCCGCCAGGTCGGCGGCGAGAAATTGGCGCCCGATATCTCGCCGTCCAAAACCTGGTCTGGCGCCATTGGTGGCTTCGGCTTGGGGACGCTTGCCGGTCTGGTGCTCTGGTTGTTGATCGTTCCGGCATCGCCCTGGTGGATCGGTCTCGCGCTATCGGCGGCAATCAGCATTCTGGGGCAGGCGGGCGACCTCACCGAGAGCGCCATCAAGCGCCGCTTCCGCGTCAAGGACTCCGGCGATATCATTCCCGGACACGGCGGGCTGATGGACCGCCTGGACAGCCTGACCTTCGGGGTCCTCTTCCTCTTCGCTGTCGGTTACCTTCACGCAGGTTTTGGCTCTGTTGCGGCAGGGTTCCTCCTCTGGTAGCGATCGCTTGGCGGCAAGTATCGCAATGTTAACGCAATCCGCCCCTAACTAGACGCTCCGGGCGGCAAGAGACTAACGACATGGACTTCATACTCTGGTTGCTGAGCTACGTGGTGCCGTTCCTCGCGGTGCTCACCGTCATCGTGTTCGTTCACGAGATGGGGCACTATCTCGTCGCCCGCTGGAACGGCATTGCCATCCAGACCTTCTCGCTCGGTTTCGGCCCTGAACTTGTTGGGTTCAACGACAAGAGCGGCACGCGCTGGCGCCTCTCGGCGATCCCCTTGGGCGGCTATGTCCGCTTTGTCGGCGATATGAACGCCGCCAGCGTCCCGGACGAAGAATTCATCGCCAAGGCCGGACCGGAACTGCACAACAAGCTCTTCGTCAACAAGAACGTCTGGCAGCGTATCTCCGTGGTCGTTGCCGGCCCCGTCGCCAACATCATCCTTACGCTCCTCGTACTTTACGCGCTGCTGCTCGGCTATGGCCGCTACGTTGTGCCGGCCGTGATCGATGCTGTCAGCCTCGGCTCAGTAGCCGAACGGGCAGGGCTCGCCGCGGGGGATAAGGTTATGTCCGTTGACGGATTCGAGGTTCGCGGCTTCGACGATTTCCAACGCCTAGTCGCTACAGCGCCCGAACGCACGGTCACCATAACCATCGAGCGCAACGGCAACGAGCAGACCATTACCGCCGTCCCCGAAGCCGCCATGACGCAGGATCGTTTCGGCAATAACCACCGCATCGGCAGAATTGGCGTCACCAAGAACGTCGAGCAGGCCGATGTCGTCCTTTACCGTCCGGACCCGATCGAGGCGGTCGGTATGACGTTTGAGGAAGTGCGCTTCATTATGGATCGCACAGTCGCCTTTCTCGGCGATTTCTTCGTCGGGCGCGGTGACGTCGAACAACTCGGCGGCCCGATCAAGGTCGCAAAGGTCTCGCAGGAAGTCGCCAGCCTTGGAATCGTCGCCCTGATCAACCTGATGGCGCTCCTCTCGCTCAATATCGGCGTATTCAACCTCCTCCCGATCCCCATGTTGGACGGTGGCCACCTGGCCTATTACCTCATCGAAGCAATCCGGGGCCGCCCACTCAGCACCAAGGTTCAGGAGATCGGTTTCAGGTTTGGCCTCGCCATAGTTTTCACGCTGATGGTCTTCACTCTCGTGAACGATCTCATCTGACCGCACCCAGGGGGCCGCGTGATCACCAAGGCAAGAAGCGCATTTGCCGCAACCCGCGGAGTGCGGCATTAACCCTTGGATAACCTTGGTTTTCTAGGTGTTGCAGGAATACACGCGGACCAATCTTTCGCTAACCCAATGGGGCGTCGCAGCTTGCCTGTGGTTAAAAAAACAGTAAAAGCTATCAATGGAGTTAGCTGAGAGCGCTGTGAGGCGATTCTTGGCGTAGGTCGCACGAGGCAATTAGAACCATGACGAACCCGATTAAGCTGACGCGCGGAGTATTTCTGGCGCTCGCCATGCTGGTAGCGGCGCCCTTCGCGGGTTCCGGAACGCCGCTGGTTGGTGTCGAAATCGCCCACGCTGAAACGCAGAAGCTGGTGTCTTCGGTTCTGTTTGAGGGCAACAATGCGTTCTCTGATGCGGCACTGCTGGCCATGGTGAACGTTGGTGCACGCGGCAGCTACACCGAGCAAAGCCTTGCTTCTGACGTTGAGAGCATCCGGCTCGCATACGCGGCCAAGGGCTTTGATAAAGTTTCAGTTTCGGCCAAGACCGAAGCGTCAGACAACGGCCGCACGCGCATCACCTTCGTTGTGAATGAGGGCGAGCGGACCGGCGTTGCGGCGATTAACTTTACCGGCAACAGCGCCATCGGTAGCGGCTCCCTCAAGGCGATCATCCGCACCCATGAGACTGGTCTGTTCAGCTGGCTGTTCCGTGACGATACCTACAGTCAGGAGCAGTTGCAGGCGGATAGCAGTCTGATCGAACTCTACTACGCCAACCATGGCTACCCCGATGCCAAGGTCACCTCGGCAGTCGGTGAGTTCGACACCTCGCGCAGCGCCTACTTCGTGAACTTCACCATTTCCGAGGGTGATCGCTATCGCTTCGGTAGCGTCGCGGTTGAGACGTCAATCCCGGGCCTGAACGCTGACGTGCTCGCAAGCACGATCCGGACTGGCAAGGGTGAGACCTATTCCTATGCGAACCTCAACCGCTCGCAGGAAGACATGGCAGTCGAGGCGACGTCGCAGGGCTATGCCTTCGCCGACGTGCGTCCGCGCGTCGAGCGCGACGCAGCCAATGGCGTGTTCAACGTGACATACCTCGTTGATGAGGGCGCGCGCCTCTACGTTGAGCGCATCAACATCACCGGCAACACCAAGACCCGTGACGCGGTTATCCGCCGCGAGCTGGATTTTGGTGAAGGCGACCCCTTCAACCGCACCATGGTGCAGCGCGGCAAGTCGGCAATCGAAGCTCTTGGCTTCTTCAAGACAGTGAATTTCGACATGCAGGCTGGCAGTGCGCCGGACAAGGTCGTCATCAACATCCAGGTTGAAGAGCAGTCCACTGGCGACTACGGCCTGAGCGCCGGATATGCTTCGGACTCGGGTCTCCTGGGTGAGGTTTCGGTTACCGAACGCAACTTCCTTGGTCGCGGCCAGTACGTGAAGGCATCGATCAGTGCGTCGCAGACGGGCCAGAGCTACACCTTCTCTTTCACCGAACCGCGCTTCATGGGCCTCAAGATCTCGTCCGGTTTCGATCTCTATCACAAGACGACCGACGACGGCGTGGGTGCACGGTACGGCACCGTGGCTAATGGCGGGCAGATCCGCTTTGGTCTTCCGGTCACTCGCGACATCGATGTGCAGTTAATGACCGGTATCGAGCAGAAGACTGTATCTGACGGCAACGGCGACTCTGACATCGTGACCGACGGTGACGTCTTCACCAAAGAGTGGTTGGGCTACACCGCGACCTATAACGGGCTTGATAATACTAAGCACCCGACGGAAGGGCTGTACGCAACGCTGACGCAACAGTACTTCCATGGCGACTGGGACAATGTGTCGAATGATTTCGTGAAGTCTGAAGTAAAGGCGCGCTACTACATGCCGCTTCTGGCTGACGCGAACATCATCGGCAGCATCAAGGGGCAGGCAGGTATCATCAATGCTCTCGACGGTAAGGATATCACCGCCCTCGAGACCTTCCACTCTGCCTCAAGCCTCGTACGCGGCTTCAGCATCATGCAACCACTGCTGGATCCGACCGCTTCATCCGGCGAAGGCCTTGGCTATACCGGCTATGTTGCGGCGTCGGCTGAAATCGAGTTCCCGATCCCCGTGATCCCGGAGTCCTATGGTATCCGCGGTTCGATCTGGGCCGACGCTGCGTTGATCGACGGTAGCGGCTACCTCAATGGTCACCCAATCGACGCGGACAGTATCGACCAGAAGCTGAAAGCGTCCGTTGGCGCCTCGGTTATCTGGGACAGCCCGTTCGGTCCGCTGCGTGGCGATTTCGCCTACATCCTGAACAAGGCGACGGACGACAAGACCGAAGTGTTCCAGCTGACCCTACAGCAGCTGCTCTAGTTTCGCCCCGGCTTTGCCGGAAGCGGAGATCCAAAGGTTAAAGAGGCCGCGGCGCGGTTGCCCCGCGGCCTCTTTGTTGTGTAATGACAGCTATGGTTGATACGCGCTTCCACACCTCATCTGGCCCCATTGCACTGAGTGCAGTGCTGGCAACGCTGCCGCGGGCGCCCCAGGTGAGCGACCGGCGCCTTCCAGGTGTTGTTCTCGTCGGTGCCGAGGAGTTGGATCGGGCAGGTCCCCGCCACCTGGCGCTGGCGGCAACCGCTCGCTACACGGATGATCTCGCTGTAACCGAAGCCGGCGTTGTGGTGATCCATCCCTCGCTTGCTGAACATGTTCCGGCGACAGCCGTAGTCCTCATGTCCGACAAACCCCACGACCTGTTCGTCGATATCCTTGATCGCCTCTACCCACTGGGAACCCGTGATGTGGCGGCCGGTCTGATGGATCGGACAGGTCCGGCGCCGTTTCTCGAAGAAGGCGTTCGCTTGGGGGCGAACGTCGTACTGGGGGCGGGCGTTGAGATTGGCCGCGGCACCATTATTGGCGCCAACTCTGTGATCGGCAGAGGCGTCACCATCGGGCGGAACGCGGTCATCGGGACCAATGTCAGCATCGAGTGTGCGCACCTGGGCAACAATGTCGTGCTGCAGGCGGGCGCACGCATCGGCGGCGAAGGATTTGGCTGGTTGGAACTCGGCCGCACCAACCGTAAGGTACCGCAGTTGGGCCGCGTTATCTTGCAGGATGGCGTAGAGGTGGGTGCCAACAGCACAATTGATCGCGGCGCCCTCGGAGATACCGTTATTGGTGAGGGCACCAAGATCGACAATCTAGTGCAGATTGGCCACAATTGTCGCGTCGGCCGCTTCTGTCTGGTGGCGGCGACTGCCGGCATGGGAGGCAGCACAATCGTTGGCGATCGCGTTATGTTTGCGGCTGGTTCCGGAACCACGGGTCATTTGCGCGTAGGGGACGGCAGCGTCTTGTCAGCGCGCGCCGTGGTCACTAAGGACGTGCCAGCGGGCGCGACGGTTGGCGGTCATCCCGCGCAGGATCTCAAGGGCTGGCAGCGTGAAATGATCCTGTTGCGACGACTGAACAAAAGGGGATTAGAGTGACTGTTATGAACGAGGCGCCGGTCGCACCGAAAAAGGAACTGACCTCGATGGATATCGGGGACATCCTGAGGCACCTGCCGCACCGCTATCCCTTTCTGATGATCGATCGCATCATTGAGGTCGATGGGCTAGAGTCCGGGATTGGCATCAAGAATGTCAGCTTCAATGAACCGATCTTCCAGGGCCACTTCCCCGGCGAGCCCGTGTTCCCCGGTGTCTTGATCATCGAGGGGATGGCGCAAACCGCAGGCGCCATGGCGATTGCTGCTGGCGCCGCCAGCGGCGAAAAGCATATCGTCTATTTGCTCACCGTCGACAAATGCAAGTTCCGCAAGCCGGCTCGTCCTGGTGACCAGATCGAGTACCACATCCGCAAGCTCAGGCGCCGGATGACGATGGGCTGGTTCGAATGCAAGGCAATTGTCGATGGCGTCGTCATCGCCGAAGCTGAAGTCGGTGCCATGGTCAGCCCGAGCACCCAGCAATGAGACATGCGATCCACCCGACGGCCATCGTCGAGCCCGGTGCGGTGCTTGGCGACGGTGTGGTTGTCGGGCCGTTCTGCCATGTGGGCGCGCATGTTGTCCTCAAGGAGAGGGTAGAACTCATCTCCCACGTCGTAGTCAGTGGCTGGACCGCCATTGGTGCTGACACACGGATTTTTCCGTTTGCCTCGATCGGCAGTCCCCCACAGGACCTTAAGTTCAAGGGCGAAGAGAGTCGGCTGGTCATCGGCGAGCGTTGCCAGATCCGCGAGAACGTCACGGTCCACCCCGGCACCGCCGGCGGCGGTCTTGAGACCCGCATCGGCGATGATTGCCTGCTCATGAATTCGGCCCACGTCGCGCACGATTGCCAGATCGGCAACCACGTCATCATTGCCGCCTATGTGGGCATCGCCGGTCATTGCAAGATCGGTGATTATGTCGCGTTCGGCGGGATGTGCGGCGTCCACCAGTTTGTGCGTATCGGTGCTCACGCCTTCATTGGCGCACACTCAATGATCGACTCCGACGTCATCCCTTACGGCATGGCAGTCGGCAATCGAGCACGGCTTGCCGGCCTCAACCTTGTCGGCCTCAAGCGCCGCAAGTTTGACCGGGAGGCCATCCACACACTGCGCGCAGCCTATCGCATGGTCTTTTCAACCGAGGGCACGCTGCAGGAGCGGGTGGAGGATGCAGCAAAGCTGTTTCAGGATGAGCCGCTGGTCCAGGAAGTGGTGAAGTTCATAACCTCAGCCGCCGATCGACCTATCTGCCTGCCTGGCAACGCCTCAAGCGACGATTGATGGGGCGCGCGCTCGCTATTCTAGCTGGTACGGGTTCGCTGGTTGGCGAGGTAGTTGCAGCAGCGATTGGCGCGGGGGATCGCGTTCGGGTCTTTGCACTCGTGCCGCAAGAGACGCTTCCTGGCGTTGATACCGTATCGGCTGACCCTCGCGATCCAGAGCGCCTCTTGGCTGATGTGGCTGCCTTCGGTGCCAGTCACGTAGTGATGGCCGGCGGCCTGATGCTGACTGATCAGATGCGCGAGCGTCTTGGTGGCCTCACCGGAGCCTCGGCGCTCGGCGACGCGGCACTCTCGCAGTTCGCCCGCACGCTGATCGCCCGGTCAGGGGCGCAACTCATCGGCGTCCACGAAGTCTCAGAGACCCTCCTTGCCGCAAGCGGTCACATTGCCGGTCCGCCGGTGACGGAGGCCACGCTTACCGTCGCCGCATTCGCCCTCGGCGTCGCTCGCGAAATCGGCCGGTTGGACCTAGGCCAGGCGGTCGTCGTATCGGGCAGCCGAGTGGTGGCAGCAGAAGACGTTGCTGGCACCGACGAGTTAATGCGCCGGGTCGGGCGCTATCGCGAGCAGGGGCTGCTGGGCGGAGGCACGAGCACACTGCTGCTCGCCAAGGCCAAAAAGCCGCAACAGCCCATGCATGTCGATCTCCCTGCCATCGGAGTCGATACCGTCCGAACCGCCGCCGAAGCCGGCATCTCGGTGATCGCAGTAGAGGCCGGGCGCACTCTCGTTCTAAGTCGCACCCCGCTGGTGGAAGCCGCCCGCAGCCACGGCGTAAGTGTCATCGGCCTCGCTGGCGATGACTAAGCCTATCCGCCTGTTCGTCATGGCGGGGGAGGCCTCGGGCGACCGCCTGGGCGCCGACCTCGTGCAGCGCCTGCGCTCCAAAGCCCAGATAGAGGTAATCGGCGTCGGCGGTCCCGAACTTGAAGCCGAGGGTCTCACCAGCCTCTTTCCCATCACAGATATCGCCGTCATGGGCTGGAGCGACGTCCTGAGGCGGCTACCGCTCCTCCTCTGGCGCCTGCACCAGACCGTACGCGCCATCATCGCCAGCCGCCCAGACGTCGTGGTCCTGATTGACTCGCAAGTCTTTTCCACGCTCGTTGCGAAGCGTATCCGCAAGGCCGGACTCACCGTCCCAACGCTGCTCTACGTGGCGCCAACCGTCTGGGCCTGGAAGCCCGAGCGCGCGCCTGCGCTGCGCGGGCTCTTCGATGAAGTCCTGGCGGTCCTGCCGTTCGAGCCTGCCGCTATGGCGAGGCTCGGCGGCCCGCCCACCAGTTACGTCGGCCATCCCGCGCTGCAGCGGCACCCCATGCGGCAGGACCAGCCCGCAAGCGGTCAGCTCCTCCTGTTGCCCGGCAGCAGGGCAGGGGAACTCCGCCGTCACCTTGAGCTGGTCCGTGCCGTCGCGGAGCGGATGGCGGACCACCCGTCAGTATCCGGCTTCACTATCCCTACACTGCCCTACCTTGCAGATCGGCTGCGGGCGGAAACGGCGCAATGGCAAGTGCCGATCGAGATCGTCACCGGCGATGCACGGACGGTCGCATTCCAGCAGGCTGTTGCCGCATTCGCGGTCAGCGGCACGATCACGCTGGAACTCGCGATGTCCGGCGTCCCAATGCTCGTCACCTATGTCGGCGACCAGCGACAGGCAGTCGAGTTCGCCAAGATAGGTACGCCTCGCATTGCGCTCCCTAACATCGTAGCTGGCAGGCAGATCGTCGGCGAAGCGCTCTTTGCCGAAGAGCCCGAACCAGAGATTGCCGTGGGCGCCCTGAAAGACCTGCTCGAAACCCCTGATGCAATCGCCGCGCAGCTGCGAGGCTTTCGCGAAATCCGCGCCCTGATGGAAAAAGGGGCGCCGGAGGCACCCCTTCAAGATCCTGCTGAGCGTGTGCTCGGCCTGCTCGATCAGCGACTGCTGATCGGCTCGTAGTCGCGCACCGGCGAGCCGTTGTAGAGCTGGCGCGGGCGCCCGATCTTCTTTTGCGGATCGCCGATCATTTCCTTCCACTGCGCAATCCAGCCCACAGTCCGGCTGAGCGCGAAGATGGCTGTGAACATGGAGGTGGGGAAACCGATCGCGTCGAGGATGATGCCGGAATAGAAGTCGACGTTCGGGTAGAGCTTGCGGTCAATGAAATACGGATCCGAGAGCGCAATCTTCTCAAGTTCCTTGGCGACCTGCAGTGTCGGCGACAGGTTGGACGCACCAAGCTGCTCGAGTACCTCGTTGGCCGCCTGCTGCATCACCGTCGCCCGCGGGTCGTAGTTCTTGTAGACGCGATGCCCAAAGCCCATCAGCCGGAAGCCCGAGTTCTTGTCCTTGGCCTTGGCAATGAATTCCGGAATGCGATCGACGGTACCGATCTGCTTGAGCATGTTCAGCGCCGCTTCGTTGGCACCACCATGCGCCGGCCCCCAGAGGCAGGCGACGCCAGCCGCGATGCACGCAAACGGGTTGGCGTCGGACGATCCGGCAAGACGCACGGTCGACGTCGAGGCGTTCTGCTCGTGATCGGCATGCAGTGTGAAAATCAGGTCCATCGCCTTGGCGACCACGGGATTGACCACATAGTCTTCGGCCGGAACCGAAAAGCACATGCGCAGGAAGTTCGACGCATAGTCGAGGTCGTTGCGCGGGTACACGAAGGGCTGCCCCACGGAGTACTTGTAGGCCATGGCGACGATCGTCGGGATCTTTGCGATCATGCGGATCGAAGCGATCTCGCGCTGCATCGCGTCATTGATATCGGTCGAGTCGTGATAAAACGCCGCCATCGCGCCAACCACGCCGCAAACGATGGCCATCGGATGCGCATCGCGGCGGAAGCCGCGATAAAAATAGTGCATCTGCTCGTGCACCATCGTGTGCTTGGTCACCCGGTCGGTGAAGTCTTCCAGTTGCGCCTTGTTCGGCAGCTCGCCGTAGAGCAGCAGGTAGCACACTTCGAGGTAGTTGGATTTGGCCGCCAGCTGCTCGATCGGGTAACCGCGATACATCAGCTCGCCCTTGTCACCATCGATATAGGTGATGGCGCTGTCGGTCGCTGCAGTCGAGGTAAAGCCCGGATCGTAGGTGAACATCCCGGTCTTGGCGTAGAGCGATCGGATGTCGATGACGTCAGGTCCGACCGAACCAGAGAGCACCGGGAACTCGAAGGTCTGGTCCCCGATGGTTAGTTTGGCGACTTTGTCGGACATATGCGCTCTCCTCTGTGGCCGAGGCCCGAGGGAGGTGACGGGCGGCCGGATCGTCGTTAAGGGGCAGTTCTGATTGGCGTAACGTATCTACCAAGGCACTGCAACAGGTGGGTGAACAGCGCTGACCTAATCAGAAATGCTGATCCCCATCAGCTGGCTTGGTCCTGTAGGCGTGCCAGCGTTTCGTCCCGTCCAATCAGCACCATGACTTCGAAGATGCCAGGTGAAATGGTGCGACCTGTCAGCGCGGCGCGCAGCGGCTGAGCCACCTTGCCGAGCTTGAGGCCCCTCGCTTCCGCAAAGGCCCGGGCAGCCGCATCGATCGCCGTGACTGTCCACTCATTCAGCCCACGCAACACCTCGATAAATGCGCCGATATTGCCGCGTGCCTCACCCGTTAGTTGGTCAGCTGCTGCCGCCTCGATCGTCAGCGGACGCACCGCATAGATGAACTGGGCGAGATCGATAAGTTCCAGCACGGTTTTGGCCCGCGGCTGCAGTTCTGGCAGCGAGGCCAGGGCCGTTGCCCGGTTGGCGCGCAGCCCATCGACGTCGGTCAGCCGGCCAACTTCCTGGGCCGTCTCCAGCATCACCTCAAAGAGCCGCTCCGGCGTCGCCTCGCGGATATAGTGGCCGTTGATGTTCTCGAGCTTGACGAAGTCGAACCGCGCCGCACCCTTGTTCAGCGCCTCGAGGCTGAACCACTCGACCATCTGCTCGGTCGAAAAGATCTCGTCGTCGCCGTGCGACCAGCCGAGCCGCGCCAAGTAGTTGCGCATTGCCTCGGGCAGATAGCCCAACTGCCGATAGGCCTCCACTCCCAGCGCGCCATGACGCTTGCTGAGCTTGGCGCCATCCGGTCCATGGATCAGCGGGATGTGCGACATCTCCGGCACTGTCCAGCCCATGCCGTTGTAGATGATGATCTGCCGGGCCGCGTTGGTCAGGTGGTCATCACCACGGATAATGTGGGTGACGCCCATGTCGTGGTCATCCACCACCACGGCGAGCATATAGGTCGGCGTGCCATCAGAGCGCAGGATGATGAAATCGTCGAGGTTCTCGGATTTGAAAACCACCTCGCCCTGCACGTGGTCGTGCACTCGGATCTCACCCGTCGGCGGCGCCTTGATGCGAATTACCGGCGCAACGCCCTCGGGCGCCTCCGACGGGTCGCGGTCTCGCCAATAGCCGTTATAGCGCGGCGGCTTACCGGCGGCGCGTGCCTCCTCGCGCATCGTCGCCAGCTCTTCCTGCGAGCAATAGCAGTAGTAGGCCTGCCCGCGCGACAGCAGCTCGTTGGCGACCTCGGCATGGCGGGCAGCCCGGGCGAACTGCATATAGGGCTCTTCGTCCCAGGTCAGTCCCAGCCACTTCAGCCCGTCAAAGATCGCCTGCACGGCGCCATCCGTCGAGCGTTCCCGGTCGGTGTCCTCAATACGCAGCAGCATCTTGCCGCCGGTGTGCCGCGCAAAGGCCCAGTTGAACAGGGCTGTGCGCGCCCCGCCAATATGCAGATAGCCGGTAGGGGAGGGAGCGAAGCGGGTGACGACGGGCGCGGACATGGGAGCCAGTTACCTCGAACATTAGGCGTTTGGCGGGTGTGTAAGCACGGAACGGCCCAAGCGCAAGGGCAGGCCATCGTTGCCGCACGCGCGCCCGCCGTGCCACACTCGCTTTGGAACCACTGGGGGCAGGGTCGCTCGAGTGACGCAGGTGGACGTCGAGGCAGCGCAGGCGCGCGATCGGGCGATCCTTGTGGATTTGCCCGGTGCCTATCTGCCGTCCCCGCGCCGTCCAAACGGGCCGGTGGGACTGCTCGAGGTCCAACGCCGCAACGGCCTTCTCGAGAGCCTCACCACAGCGCTTGAACACCGTCGGCTGTTCATCCTGCTGCCGTTCGCAATCATCGCCGGGCTCATAATTTCGCTGCTGACGCCGAACGCTCCAGATCCAGCAGCGCTCGCCACTGGCGCTGCGCTCCTCGCCGCGGCCTCGCCGTTCGCATGGCGGCACCTCTTTGCGCTGCGTCTTGTCAGCATCGCAACGGCTTTTTGGGTCGGCTTCTCGCTGCTGGCAGTACATGCAGCGCTGTTCGGCACGACCATGCTCAGCCGCCCCATCTTTGGCACCTACGAGATGCGGGTCGACGAAATCGTCTCCGAGACCACCGAGGAGGCCAGGGTCATTGTCTCGGCCATCGTTCCTCTCGAAAAAGCGCGGGCTTTGCCGGTGCGTCGCGCCCGCATTGTCACCAGGGGCGCTATGCTTGCCCCCGGCGATATCATCCGCGCGCCGGTGCGCTTCTACCCCGTCCCCGGGCCTGTTCTTCCCAACGGCTTCGACACGCAGTTTCACGCCTACTTCGATGGCATTGGCGCCTATGGCAACGCCACCCAGGCCGTCGAGATCATCACTCCCGGCTCCGGCACGGCGCCAGAGCGCATCGTCGATGCAGCGCGGCGGGGCATTGCCGCGCGCATCGATAAGACCCTCTCGCAACCCTCCGCCGGGGTGGCGCGGGCCCTGATCAATGGCGATCAAAGCGCCGTCACCGACCAGGTCCGCGAAACCATGTCGGTGGCCGGCCTCGCGCACGTGCTGTCAGTGTCCGGGCTCCACCTCACCATCGTCGCGGCGCTGGTGCTGTTCACCCTGCGCGGCGGCCTCGCCCTGCTGCCGGGCATGGGTCAGCGCATTGCCGTCAAGCGCCTCGCCGCCATTGGCGCAATCATCGCGGCGCTGGGCTACTACGGTATCTCGGGCGGCAACGTTGCCGCTTTGCGATCAACCATCATGATCGTGCTGGTGCTCGGCGCTGTGGTGTTTGGCCGCCGCGCCCTCACCATGCGCAATGTCGCAATCGCGGCGCTCCTCGTCATCGTCACCGATCCCTCGAGCGTTTTCCGCGCCAGCTTCCAGCTGTCATTTGCGGCGGTCATTGCGCTGGTGGGCATCTGGGAACTGGTCCGTCCGCCCGAAGGCAAGGATCAGTCGCTGGTCATCCGGTTCGCCAATTACCTCGGTGGCATCGTCGCGACCAGCGTTGTCGCGGGGCTCGCCACCGTCCTGTTCTCGGTTTATCACTTCCAGCAGACCTCTCCCCTTGGCGTTCTGGGCAACCTCTTTTCGCTTCCCCTCGTTGGCTTCGTCATGATGCCGGCCGCTCTTGTGGCCACACTGCTGATGCCGTTCGGGCTGGAGAGCCTGCCACTTGTCGTCCTCGGCTGGTCAATCGACCGCATGCTCGATCTCGCCACCATTACCGCGTCCTGGAGCAGTGCACTAAACGCCAGTCCGCTCCTGACCCCGCTGGCCCTTGGCATCGGGCTCGTTGCCTTTGCCTGGTTCGCATTTCTCCCCACATGGCATCGGCTGATCGGTCCGGCACTGATGGTCCCCACCGTGCTGCTCTTCGCGCTGGATCAGCCCCCCGATGTGCTGATCGCCGACACGACTCAAGCCGTCGCCGTCCGCGGCACAACCGATCTGGAACTGGTGACGGGCAAGGGCAAAAGCTTCGCCGTCGGCGTCTGGCAAGATACTTACAACGCCAAGATCGAGGGCCCCTCAGCGCTGATGAAGTGCGACAGCGTCGGCTGCTTTGGCTCAAGCCCTCGCGGCTTCAGCGTCGCCATCGTCAAAGATCCGGCGGCCTTCTACGAAGACTGCCCGATCGCCGACCTGGTCATCTCGCGAATTGAGGCACCTGCCGATTGCGGCGCCAAGACAGTTATCGACGCCAGTGCGCTCGCTGCGGGCGGCACCCATTGGCTTCGCTGGCAGCCTGACAAGCGCCAGTTCGAGATTCGCTCCGCCATCCCGCCCCTGCAGCGCGCCTGGCGAGTTGTGGCGAGATAGGGCGAACTATTGCCCCAGTCCCGCCGCAATCAAGGTTAACGGCGCATTCAGAGTTTGACCATCGGCTCCGGCAGGCCCGGCACATCGAGGTCAATGGCATAGACGCTGCCAGCAGTCGGCTCTTTTTCCAGCTGCTCTGGCGTCATGTGTTCGCGTGCCGTGGTGATAAACATCGTCTTGTAGTCCTTGCCACCAAAGGCAGGGCAGCTCGGCTGGCTCACGGGCAGCTCGACAATCTTGTCGATGCTGCCGTCGGGAGCATGCCGAACCACACAGGACGCGCCCCACCGGGCACTCCACAAAAAGCCCGCGGAATCAACGACAGCGCCATCCGGGCCACCACGTCCAACCGTCGATGCAAACTCCGTCCAAGCTCCAACCGGTAAACCCGTGTCCGGATCTGTCGGGCAACTCAGGATTTTCGACGTCATCGTGTCCGCGAAATAGGCGATCTTGCCGTCCGGCGAAAAACAAATGGAATTGGGAATGGTGATATCGTCGATCAGCGGCTCCAGTACGCCACTCTTGAAGCGATAGACCGCACCCGCGCCCGTATCCCCACCGCCGCGACGGCTCATCGTACCGATCCAGAACCCACCCGAGCGATCCACCCGGCTGTCATTGCTGCGATTGCCCGGCACGTCCGGCTCGATGTCGACGATCGTCGTCGATTGATCCGTGCGGAAATCATAGCGGAGGAGGGCACCCGCCTGCACAACCGCCAGCGTATCCTTGTCGATCACTGCCGCGGCACTGACAAAGTCCTTGAACGTGATGCGGTCGACAATGTGCCCCTGGTCGTTAGCGCTCAGCAGCGTGCAGTTGAGAATGTCGAACCAGAACAGCCGGCCCAGCAGCGGATGCCAGAATGGCCCCTCGCCAAGCTCGCACCGGCTATCGCAAAAGAGTTCAGCCTTGAGGTTCATTTGCCTTTTCCCTGATCATAGGCGGCAACTGCTGCCACTGCGCGGCCCGCGACGTCAGCCGCGGTCATACCCGGCTTATAGATAAAAGTCCCGAGCCCAAACCCGGCACAACCCGCAGCAAAATACTCGCCAAAATTGTCAGGGCTGGCGCCGCCCACGGCATAGAGCGGCACGCTGGGCGGCAGCACCGCCTTCATCGCCTTGATCCCCTTAGGTCCCAGCACCTCGGCAGGAAAGAACTTGAGCCCGGTCGCACCTGCCCGGACGGCGGAGAAAGCGTCGCTCGGGCTGAACACGCCCGGATACGAGGCCATCCCGCGCTGCTTCGTCCGCACGATAACTGCAGGGTTGGTATCGGGCGAAACGACAAAGACACCGCCCGCATCCGCGACCGTATCGACATCTTCGACCGACAGCACCGTGCCGGCGCCGACATCGGCACGGCCTGCAAACGCCTTGGCCGCGTCCGCAATGGAGCGCAATGCTTCAGGTGAGTTGAGCGGCACTTCGATCAACGTGATGCCGGCAGATACCAGTGCCTCGCATACGGCGATGGTCTCGGGCGGGGTGATCCCGCGCAGAATGGCGATGAGGTGGCGATGGTCCATGGTCTATCCCTGCCTTGCGGCCTTGAGGCCGGCCAGTGTCGCATCAGTAGCGTCCACGATCCGGCTGCTGATTCCGATGCGCCGGAAAGCGCGCTGATAAAGTTTAGAGATGGCGACACTGCCCACCAACGGGATCTCGGTCGAGCCGATCCAGTCGCGATGCCCGCCAATCTCCGCACCGATGAGCAGGCCCGAAAGGAACCCGGCACACCACGGCGCGGTCCGTCCGGACAGCAGGGCTCCAGCCCTGACTTTGAACAGCAACCCCGTCAGCCTGTCCGGCCGATCAAGCCCGAGATCAAGCCCCGCCTCAAAGCCTGTGTCGCGATCCGGCCCCTCAAGCTCACCCTGCAGTGAGTGGCGCAGAACCGAGTGGGTCTTCAGCACCTCATAGATTTCGCCGGTCATGGCGCTCGAAAACCGCGTCAGGCGCGAGCCCTCGAGCAGGGCCCACTTGCTGTGGGTGCCGGGCATGACGACAAGGCCGTCAAAACCCGGACGCAACGCCGCGAGACCGAGCAGTTGCGTCTCCTCGCCCCGCATCACGTCCTCAGCGCCAACGTCGCGCAGGCAAATGCCCGGTAAAATCCGCGGACGAATGGTGCTTCCCGGCATCGCGGGAGCGACCGCGCCAGCGGCAAGGTGAGTGAGCTCGGAAGGAGCATCGAGATATGGCGCCTCGAGCCAGCCCTGGCGCGCTCCGGCCATGCCGCAGATCAGCGCATCGACCGGATGATCGACAGCATCCGCCAGCAATTCTGTCAGCACCGCGGGGTACTGGTCGGGCGTCAGTTTGCCCATTCCCTGGGGCGAGGCGCGTGAAAACACGGCATTGCCGTCCGCGTCGATCCCCCAGGCCCGCAGATTGGAGGTGCCCCAATCGACGGCAACCCACTCCACCCCGTTCGTCACATCCCGCTCCTAAAATACGCTTCCCTGCGGCGGCGCGGATTCTAACGCCTTTATCCAGCACACCCTAGCCAGAATCTGTATGGCGCATTGCTGTTTTCAAAGAAAAGGAGCCGACCCAACCGGATCGGCTCCCAAATCTCCATCGATGACCCGATGCGCCTCAGTACTTGCGCAAGAGACCCACGAGCCGTCCCTGCACCTTCACCCGGTCGGGCGGGAAGATACGGGTCTCGTAGGCCGGATTGGCCGCTTCCAGCGCGATCGAGTTGCCCTTGCGCCGCAGGCGCTTGAGCGTTGCTTCCTCGTCATCGACCAGTGCCACGACGATCTCGCCGGTGCTCGCCGCATCCTGCCGCTTGATCAACACGGTGTCGCCGTCGAAAATCCCGGCGTCGATCATCGAGTCACCGCGCACTTCGAGTGCATAGTGCTCGCCAGCCCCCAGCATCTCCGGCGGGATCATGATGGTGTGGCTATGCGACTGGATGGCCTCGATCGGCGTACCCGCCGCGATACGCCCCATCACCGGCACGCTCACCGAGCGGCCATGTTCGCTGCCGCCCTGCTGCGCAGAAGCCCCCGCGGCGCGCGACGGTGGGGCCGCCACCCGGCCCAGATTGCCTTCGATCACACTCGGCTCAAAGCGTGCCTTGCGGCCGCCAAGCGACGGATTCATCGAATCAGGAAGCTTGATCACTTCCAGTGCCCGCGCCCTGTTGGGCAGGCGGCGGATGAAGCCGCGCTCTTCCAGCGCAGTGATCAACCGGTGAATCCCGGACTTGGAGCGCAGATCCAGCGCGTCCTTCATTTCGTCAAAGGAGGGGGGAATCCCCGACTCCTTCATGCGCTCGTGAATGAACATGAGCAGTTCGTGTTGCTTGCGCGTCAGCATGGCAGGCCCCGCTGGGAGAATCGGAACAAAGACTGAACGTTGTTGTATCCGTTCCAGTTATGTTCTGCAACAGCGGGGTAAAGATTGGGTTTATGCGACCCTATCCAGCCGTGCCGCCACCCTCCGCTCAGTGCGGAGCCGCCCAGTATGCCGCCAGCGCCCGCAGTGTTCCCGGGCCCGGATCGCCATCGACTTTACCCTTGTAATGTCCCGCGTCAGCCAGCTTTTGCTGCAACACCTTCAGCGTCTCCTTGCTGTACTCGGCAAGGCCGGCAGTCGCAGCGTCCCCGGCAGGACCGGCCGGATCGGACAGCAGCAGGTCTGTCGCTGAAGCCTCCGGCGCGTAGAGCTTCCCCGCCTTGTCCTCGAGCCGCGATCGGTAATAGCGAGCGTAGATGCTCTCACCACCATCAATAGCTGCAGTGTAATATCCGATCGCCTTATCCGCATCAGCCGGCACCCCATTGCCGGCCTCATAGATATACGCCAGCCCCAGTGCCGCTCCGCTGCTGCCCTTGTCGTCTGCCAGCTCAAACCAGTTGCGGGCTGAGTCGTAGTCTTTGGCCTCGCCGTAAAGGAACTCGTAGCCCAGGTCCGTCATCGCGCTGACATAGTCGGCGCGCGCAGCGCGCCGCAGCCAGTCGCGATAGGCGCTCTGGTCCGCAGCAAGTTCGGCGGTACCCGTCTTGTAGTCGAGCGCGAGGTCATACATGGCCTTGGGCTCTCCCAAATCGGCGGACTTCTTCAGCCAGGTGAGCCGTTCTGCCCCGCTCGTCCGTTCCGAAAGCGCCAGCATTGCCTCACGGCTTCCGCGCTTGGCCATCAGGTCGAATACAGCCGCATCGGCAGTCGCGTTTCCGTGACGGCTATAAAACCGGCCCAGCTCGACGCCTGCCGTATTGCTACCCGCCGCCACCCCCTTCATCAGTGCCTGCTCGATCTGGCCATGCGGCACTGTCTCAGGATACTCAGCATCGAGCCTGCCGAGCAGCGACCATGCCTGTCTCGACCCCGCCAGCCCCGCCTTCAGCAGCAGCGTCGCCGTTTCAGGAGTGATCTCATTGGCATCGATCGATTGACTGAGCGCATCGACCAGCCCTGTCGGATCGCCAAGGTCGCTGGCCTCTTCATAGTGCAAAAGCGCCGCCTGGGCGTCTCGCGCCACGCCTAGTCCTTGTGCATGGACGTTGCCAAGCGCCAGTTCCGCTGCGGCATAGCCACCGGCAGCGGCCTTGGTCAGTTCGACGATCGCTGCGCTGTAATAGCCAAGCGCCAGGTTGGCCCGTCCATAGAGGTAGACCAGTTGCTCGTTGTCCGGCTCAGTCTGCTGCGCAACGTCACACGCGGTAACGGCTGCGTCAGTCACTGAAGCGGCTGGCACCCCTGGATAGCCGTCCGGCCTTTGCCGATCCTGTGGATCGGCCGCCAGCGTGTAGCAGAGCACCGCCGCGAGATTGTCTTTTGCCTTTTCCGCAGAAACCGCGGGAAATGGCGAGGCGGCCAATAGCATGGAGAGCGAAGCAAAGCAGGCAGAACGAAGTGCGGTCATGGCGTCGGGCTCCTCAGAGCTAACTATTTATTGCGGCTGGATCGATGCGATGGTGGTGTTCAACTGCTTCAGCGACTCATGATCCGGCGCTAGCAGTTGCAGCAAATCCCGCAGCCGCTGTGCCATTGTGGCATCACCGGCCTTCGCAGCTTTGGTCGCAATGTCGGCGTATCGCTTGGCGAGGGCGGCCGTCGCCGATGCCAAAGCCGTCGAGGCCTTATCGATTGCGGCGTCGGTTCCCTCGAGGCTCTGATACCTTAGTAGGGCACGCAGCACCGGTAGCCGGGCGCTCGCCGGCGGATCGATCGCCTGCAGTTCGAGGCCCGCCTTCAGCGGATCGGTCTGCGCCACGCCCAGCAGGTACCACATGCGCTCTTCACCCGTCGCGAGGCTATGCTGTGCCAGCGCCGACCAGTCCTGGCTGACGAACGCCAGCCGCGCCTCCATGGTACGCCGGACCGCCGGCGCTTCGATCTGCGCAATGATCGGTTTTGCATCCTGCGCAAGACCGGCATCCAGCAGCGCACCTGCCTGCTTGAGCCGTATCTCGGCCGGCCAGTCGCTTCGCGTTGCATAAAGCTGAGCTGCAGATGCCAAATCGTCCATGGCGATCAGCCTGCCATACTCTGCCACAGCGCCCATTTGCGGATCGATTGCGGCCAGTTGGGCGTTGACCAGCTTCGCACGGTCATACCTCTCCCATCCGTTGAAGTAGTTGCTCAGCCGCACCAGCTTCCGCGTATCAGCACCAATGTAGGGCGTTATGTCGAAGCTGGAATTCTGCCTGATGAACCCATAGGGGTCCTCGTCTCCGGTCGCGTCGCCCGTCAGCGCCGACAGCCGCACTTCAGATAGTATGTTGGTATCCCGATTGGGCGTGGCGTCGGCCGTTGCCGTAACCGCCTCGTTACGCGACATGGCGAAGAACCAGAGCACGTCCTGAGTCGTAAAGATGCCGCTCGACTCCAGTCGCTGCCGCACTGCCGGTCGCGCCAGGATTTCGTCGATCTTTTCATAGTCAAACGTCAGCGGCCCGGTCGAGCCGATCATGATCAGGTCCTTGGCGTTGTTATTGGCAAGCACCAGCCCATCCGGAAACACGGTGTAAAACGCCTTGAGCAGCGCCTTCAGCGTTGTGGCGTCCATCTGGAACAGGTTGATCCACTGCGAGAACACACCCCCTTCGTTCAGTCGGCTGCGCGCCACCGACCAGAATTCCTGCGTAAACACATTCGCCGAACCTGAAAGCCACGGGTGCGATGGCTGCGACACGATGATGTCGTAGGTGGTCGGCTGCACCAGCAGAGTATTGCGCGCGTCATTGAACTCGAGCGAGACGCGCGGATCATCGAGCGCGGTTGCAGGGCCGTCCTTGATCGTCCGCACCGCATCGACCACAGCCGGCTCGAGCTCCACAACATGGATCTTTTCGAGCCCGGTCAGCGTCAGAGCTGTCGTCGAAATGCCGCCCCCGAAACCGAGCATGAATGCTGACTTCGCATCTGGACGCAGCAGATACGGGACCAGTCCCAGGAGGGCTTCGGTGGTCAGCAGGTTGTTCGAGTTGGTCAGGCTGATCTGAGATTCGTTCAGGCCGTTGTTCTGCAGCCGGGCGTTCTTGCCGTCATAGGAAACCAGCGTAATGACACCGGCCTTGCCCTCCTTGAGGAACATGAAGTCGCCCGCCTTGCCGTCACGCGAGCTGTCGTCGTAGCCCACAGAGGCCACCAGGGCCTTGAAATCCAGGTGCCCGAGCAACTGATTGCCCGCAAGCACCAGCACCACCAGCGCCGGCATAGCAAAGCGCCGCACCCGCTGCAGTCCTTCACCGCCCCAAACCAGCGGGAGCAACGCAACACCAACGGCGACGCCAGTCAGCAGCGCGTCAGTGCCGAATACCGGGATGCTCCAGAACCCGGCAAGCACTGCACCAGCAATGCTGGCAAGAGTGTTGATCGCGTAGGCTTCACCGACGCGCTTCCGCACGCCCGACACGTCGCCGCAATAGAGCTTGAGATTGATCGGGAACAACATGCCGAATACGAATGTCGGCGGAAAAATCAGTACCAGCACGATCGCCAGCCGCACCAGGTGATCCGAGGTTCCTTCGATGCCCAGTACGTTGAGCGCACCTTGCACCGGCGGCAGCAGGCTGAGGCCTGCGCGGGCCAGCACCAGCGTCGCCGCCAGCGCCAGCAGACCGCCAGCCATGAAAAGTCGAGGCCGGGCAATGCGGTCGATGAACGTTCCGATCACCCATGCTCCGATAGCAATACCGGCGAGAAACACCGTCAGAATGGCCGAAAGCCCATAGATGGTGCTGCCGGTGAACATCGCCAGATACTTGGTCCACCCAACCTGGGCAGCCACGGAAGCAAAACCCGTTGCAACCAGGGTCGCCGCTGCTCGCCAGCGCATGCCGGCATCGTGGGCCCGTGCGATGGGCAACGGGGCTTCGGCGCCTTCAACTTGAGGCTCGAGTATCGAAACCGGCCGCAGCGGAGCCGCAAAATTCGCAATTATTGCGCCGACCACGACAATCGCATTCAGGGTCGCCGCCGCGTAAATCGCCCCATCGAGCCCCCAGGCAGGGATGACGACAAATCCCGACAGTCCAGCTCCAAGAACTGCGCCGAAAGTGTTGAAGCCATAGAGCTGGCTGATCCGCGTGCCGACATGCTCTTTGGTACGGATCAGAACCGCCGCCATCACCGGAAAGGTCGCGCCCATTGCAGTCGTCGGGATGACCAGGAGCGCGGCAGAAATTGCAAACTTGAGCCAAAGCTCAGTGCCCGCCGCTGGGATCAGGGCCATGACGCCGTCGAGGTTAAGCAGGATAGGCAATAGGGCCAGCCCGCTAAGCCCAATAACGGTTTCCAGTAGCGCATAGGGCAGCAGGCTGTTGATCCGGTTGCGCGTCAGTCGCTCCGCGAGAAAGCTGCCAAGGGCTAGGCCGAAGAAGAAGGCCGCAAGCACCGTGCTGATCGAAGCGCTCGTCGACCCCAGGCTCAGCCCGATCAGCCGTACCCAAGCAACCTGATATGTCAGGCTGGCGATACCGGAGAGGACCAGAAACCCTGCGCTAAAGTAAAACACCGCGACACTCCGCAATTGTATCCAGCAGTCCAGGGCTTGCGATCAGCTCTGCACGCAAACCGAGTTGCTGGCATTACTAGTCCGGCGACGTCTCGGGTAAAGTCTTGCTTCAGATCGAGGTAAATCGGCATCGTTAATACCGGCAGAAACGAAAACTCCCGGGATTTCTCCCGGGAGTCTAACTGTTCGTGAGCGCAGGGGGCGACTACATGCCCATGCCGGTCATGCCGCCACCAGGCGTTCCGCCGCCAGGTGTGCCACCGCCGCCGGGAGTACCGCCGCCCTCCATACCGCTTGGGCCGCCCTCCATGCCGCCAGGACCACCAGTCATACCGCCGCCGTTGCCGCCGCCGTTGCCGCCGCCGTTGCCGCCGCCATTGCCGCCGCCATTGCCGCCGCCATTGCCGCCGCCGTTGCCGCCGCCATTGCCGCCGCCGTTGCCGCCGCCGTTGCCGCCGCCGTTGCCGCCGCCGTTGCCGCCGCCGTTGCCGCCGCCATTGCCGCCGCCATTGCCGCCGCCATTGCCGCCGCCGTTGCCGCCGCCATTGCCGCCGCCGTTGCCGCCGCCGTTGCCGCCGCCGTTGCCGCCGCCGTTGCCGCCGCCGTTACCGCCGCCATTGCCGCCGCCATTGCCGCCGCCGTTGCCGCCGCCATTGCCGCCGCCGTTGCCGCCGCCGTTACCGCCGCCGTTACCGCCGCCGTTACCGCCGCCGTTACCGCCGCCGTTGCCGCCGCCGTTACCGCCGCCATTGCCGCCGCCGTTACCGCCGCCATTGCCGCCGCCATTGCCGCCGCCGTTACCGCCGCCGTTACCGCCGCCGTTACCGCCGCCATTGCCGCCGCCATTGCCGCCGCCGTTGCCGGAGGGGCCCATGGCCATTCCGTCCATGCCGCCAGGACCACCGGTCATCCCGCCGCCATTGCCGCCACCATTACCGGGGCTCATGCCGTCCGGGCCCATGCCCATGCCGTCATCGCCACCGTTGCCGGGGCCCATGCCGTCGGGACCCATGCCCATGCCGTCATCGCCGCCGTTACCGGGGCCCATGCCGTCGGGGCCCATGCCCATGCCGTCATCGCCACCGTTGCCGGGGCCCATGCCGTCGGGGCCCATGCCCATGCCGTCATCGCCGCCGTTACCGGGGCCCATGCCGTCATCGCCACCGTTGCCGGGGCCCATGCCGTCGGGGCCCATGCCCATGCCGTCATCGCCACCGTTGCCGGGGCCCATGCCGTCGGGGCCCATGCCCATGCCGTCATCGCCACCGTTACCGGGGCCCATGCCGTCGGGGCCCATGCCCATGCCGTCATTGCCGCCGTTGCCGGGGCCCATGCCGTCGGGACCCATGCCCATGCCGTCATCGCCGCCGTTACCGGGGCCCATGCCGTCGGGGCCCATGCCCATGCCGTCATCGCCACCGTTGCCGGGGCCCATGCCGTCGGGACCCATGCCCATGCCGTCATCGCCGCCGTTACCGGGGCCCATGCCGTCGGGACCCATGCCCATGCCGTCATCGCCACCGTTGCCGGGGCCCATGCCGTCGGGGCCCATACCCATGCCGTCGGGGCCCATACCCATGCCATCGGGGCCCATACCCATGCCATCGGGGCCCATGCCCATACCCATGCCGTCGTCCGGGCAGTCGTCATCATCGTCATGGGGGCCCATGCCCATGCCCATGCCGCCGCCGTTACCGCCGCCGTTACCGCCGCCATTGCCGCCGCCGTTGCCGCCGCCGTTGCCGCCGCCGTTGCCGCCGCCATTGCCGCCGCCGTTGCCGCCGCCGTTGCCGCCGCCGTTGCCGCCGCCGTTGCCGCCGCCGTTGCCGCTCGGAGGCACGCCACCCCCGCTTGTTGCCGGGCTACCATCAAAGTCTGTGGCAAGGATCGAAGCAGTACGGACGCCCGTGCACATCGCATCAGCGATATCAAGGATCTGCTGATGCAGGACCGCCGTGCTGGTTCCAGTGGCCAGAATCCTGACACCTTCCGCTGCATTTTCGCAGATGCGCAGCGTCACGTGCGGAGTTGACCCAAGTTCAGCGATATTGGCGACCATGGCCGAAATCTCAGCGTCATTCGCGACTGAGATCGGCTTGCCGAGAATATATTCAGAAGCAATACCCGGGCAGGCAACGCCATATGGAACGTCCGGGCAGGAGGCCGAAACCTGGGCCACCGTAACTGTTTGCTGTGCGACGGCGGGGAGGGTTGATAACAACGTCCCCGAACTGGCGAAGAGAAGCAGGCCCCGCATGAGGCCACTACGAACACGCATCACTATCACTCCCTGCGAAACTAAACGCTACGCCGCAATTAACGATTGTTTAAACATGCCCAAAAATTCTTGACAAGAACGGGATCGCCAGAATCGGGCCAAGAGTCGATCACAAATTGGGCTAAATCGCTGCTTGCAACGAGCAAACAGAAAGAAAAACGCGCCGGGTCCAACGACCAGGCGCGCTCACATAAGTGTTTTATTTCAGTACTTTAGGGGGCAGTTACCACTCTGAGATCATCGCAAACGAACTGCCAATAGTGAGCTGTCGAGAACTCCACTCGCGTCACTCCAGAAATATTCGGCGCATAGTAAATTGGCGTCAATGCAGAGAGATGAATATGGTCGATATACGCCAGTTGATCGCTGCGATACGCTCGGATGTTCAGCGTTTCGCCTTCTGCAGAAGTCCAACCGACACCGAAATACCCACCTTCAAATGTGAATGGTAAGTCGTTCGCAATAAACGCTGGGTGACCCGAGCCGCCATACGCGACGAAGTCCCCTGAGGTCGTGGTGTTGATATAGCCTTCTCCACCATAATATTCCTGCTGCACGGCCACAAAGTTACGCCATTGCACCCCGGCGTAGCCCGAGGGAACCTTGTCCACGGCAATAAAGTCCATGCCCTCGAAGGTGGCCACACTTGGTGCTGCAACTGGCACTGGCGCATTGGTCAGGACGCCGAGATATACGGGTGCATCAGCAACGGTAACGCGCCTTTCGATCGGCCCTGAACCATCGTCAAAGCCCAAGATCCATTCGCCGGGCGACGCGTGAAAGCTGAACTGTCCTGTCTTGTCGGTGAACGCTTGGCCCACCGTTCCGTCGGGCGCCGTGACCTTGATTTCCGTGTCTGCGAGGCCGTTTACCCCTGCCTCGATTGGACCGGTACCAGGGGAGGCCAGAAACCCGGAGACGGTCAGCGCTGAGGTAATGCCCACCGGGATAGGTGGGGTTGTCGCAAACATATCGGCGGGCGCGCCTGTAAGCAGTTCAAATGCAGACTGTTGCACCGCATTGCCACTGCTGATCACCGTTCCAGGCGGCGGCATCACCTCAAACTGGTAAGTCCCCACGCTGGTGACTTCCATATCCTGCTGCGTTGCCGACATCCGAAAATTCGCAAATCCGTTGATGTTGGAGCGCGACAGCTGCGTCTTGCCGGCCCCCGTCATCTGCACTGCAACACCAGCGAGTGGGCGGTCACCAATGTCATAGGTGCCATTGGCGTTCAGGTCACGATAGATGAACACCGAGATGTTCAGCTCGCCGCCATACGTTTTGTCCCATGTCGCCTGAGGGTAATAGTCGCTCTCGGCGCCAAGACCAGACGAACTGATCAGGCAGGCCATGCCCACCAATGCACTTGCAATACTTATACGCATGGAAGTCCCACCACTTGATATATTGGAATAAGGGTGCAACGTCCGCCGTTCGTTCGCAACTCTCCGACAAATGTTTGGTTAGCACCGAGACGGAAGCTGCGGGTGTTTACCCTGTCTCGTAACCCTAAAGTCGAGAAGTCCTGCCCGAGCACTAACCCTCAGGTGCCTCGCCCTATCCATCATGGTAAGTGAGGCCCTAACAAGTTTTGAGGACGACCCGATGGTACGGCCGAGTAAGGGGCTTATGTTCATTGCCCTGGCAATGATGTTTTCCGCAGCGTCAGCGAGCGCGCAGGCAGCCGACATGGCCGCCACCACGCCGCTGCCAGCATCCGCAGACGTCGCCACGCTCAGCCACGCCTACCTCGACCGCAAGGCCGTCCTGCTGCAACTGCGCGTGCACTTTGATACGATTGAGCAAGACGACGCGGCACAGATTCTGGCGCAAGACGCCAAGGCTATCGCCAAGCAGGGCCCGAGCCTCGAAGCCTCCTCGCAACTCGACACCGATCTGCTCGCCGAGGGCAGCTACTACATTGTTTCGCTGAAGTATCTGATCGAGGCCGGCGGCGCCGTTTGGCCCACCGATCGCGCGGAAGCCACATATGTGAACGATGCCCTCGCGCGGCTGAACGATTTGCAGGCGCAGTTGGTAGCATCAGTAGCCGACGGCACCGACCCGCTGGCTGTGTTTCTCGCCCTCGATGGCGTCAACGCCTGGACCGAAGGCTACACCGACGTCCCAGCCGATCTCGATTTCTTCTCTGGCCGCGATGCCTTGGTCGACGCAGCTCTCGAAGCCGCCAAGCCGGTCGGCACCTAACTCTTTAGCCCCAGGCGAGCGGAATAACTTCCACAATCTCGCCCGGCGGCGAGCCCGGATCATCCTCGGGCTGAATGATCAGTGCATCCGCCAGCGCCAGCGAAGATGAGTGCGAACTGTCGGTCTCAAAGATCGGCGTAACCTCGAGATAGCCAATCTCGTTCCGGCTCAAAATCCCGCGCATGAAATGTCGGCGCGGCCCGGCGGGCGGCAGGCCGAGCAGGGTAGGGACCCCGATCCGCGGCCACAGCGGGTCCGTGTGCCCCGTCATCGCCCGCAGCGCCGGCTTCAGGATCACCGTCGCCGTCACCATTGCCGAAACCGGGTTCCCCGGCAGCCCGAACACCAGCGTCTTGCCGCGCGTCCCGAACATCAGCGGTTTACCCGGCCGCATCCTCAGCTTCCAGAAATCGAGCGTCACCCCAAGGTCGCGCAGCACCTGCTGCACGTAATCGCGGTCCCCGACACTCGCGCCACCGCTGGTGATCAGCATGTCGACGCCCATGTCGAACGCACTCAGCAACACCTGCTCCAGCCGCGCCTTGTCGTCCGGCACGATCCCCAGGTCGATGACCTTTTCCGCATAGGGCGACACCATCGCGATCAGCCCGAACGAGTTCGAAGCCACGATCTGGTCAGGTCCGAGCGTGCCACCAGGCGCCACCAGTTCATCGCCCGTGGCGAGGATCGCTACCTTCGGCCGCCGGGTCACCGTCAAGTTCGGCTGGTTGGCCGAAGCAGCAAGGCTCAGCATCGCAGGCGTCAGCGCCACGCCCGCCGGAAGCAGTTCCGCGCCACGCAGGAAATCAAACCCCTGCTTGCGGATGCTCTGGCCCGCCCGTGGCGCTTTCTGGAAACTGATCTGGTTCCCCGCCGCGCTAGCCTCTTCCTGCATGATCACCGCATCCGCGCCAATCGGCAACGGCGCGCCGGTGAATATCCGCACGCATTGCCCGTGCTCCATCATGCCGACAAAGCGCGCACCCGCCTGCGACGTCCCCGCGAGCTTCAACGGCCGCCCCGGCACCACCTCTGCCGCACGCACCGCATACCCATCCATGGCGCTCGCATCGAACGGCGGCTGGCTGTGAGTGGCGAGCAGGGGCTTTCCCAATACCCGCCGATGCGCCCGCCCCAGCGGTACCACTTCCGAGCCCAAATCGGGCAGCTTGGCGAAAATCCGCTCCAGGGCCTCGTCAACCGGCATCATCGTTTGAAATCACCCGACTTGCCGCCCGACTTTTCCTCAAGCTGGATCGCCGTCACCCGCATCGCCCGGTCATGCGACTTCGCCATGTCGTAAAGCGTCAGCGCCGCCACCGAGGCCGCCGTCATCGCTTCCATCTCGACGCCGGTCTGCGCATTGGTTTCCGCCGTCGCGGTGACCAGCAGGCCCGCGCCATCGCCGACGATCGTCACCTCCACACTCGTCAGCGGAATAGGGTGGCAGAGCGGGATCAGTTCAGCTGTCTTCTTTGCCGCCATGATCCCGGCAATCCGCGCCACCGCCAGCGCATCACCCTTCTTCAGCGTCCCACCTAGGATCAGTGCAATCGTCTCCGGCAGCGCCTCCAGCCGCGCCGTCGCCACGGCGCGCCGCCGGGTCGTCGCCTTATCGGCGATATCGACAATATGGGCTTCCCCAAGCTGGTTGAGGTGGGTGAGCGTCATCCTAGTTGCGCAGCAACTGAATGGTGGCAGCCGTCACGTCGTCCTGCCGCATCAGGCTCTCGCCGACGAGGAACGTGCCGATCCCGGCGTCGGCCTCAAGACGCTTGATATCGGCGTTTGAATAGACCCCGCTCTCCGACACCAGGTGCACCGATTCCGGCACTCCGACTGCGAGGTTGATCGAGGTCTGCAACGTCGTCTCGAAAGTGCGGAGGTTCCGGTTGTTGATGCCGATGAATTCCGCGCCGAGCCCCAGCGCCCGGTCGAGCTCCAGTTGGTCATGCACTTCAACCAGCGCATCCATCCGCCATTCCTCGGCAGCGTCCAGCAGGTAGCGGGCGACGTCATCGGTCACGGCGGCGAGAATGACCAGGATGCAGTCCGCACCCCAGGCCCGGCTCTCGGCCACCTGATAGGTCTCGAACAGAAAATCCTTGCGCAGCACCGGCAGCCGCGTCGCATTGCGCGCCTCGATCAGATACCCCGGCGCACCCTGAAAGCTCGGCCGGTCAGTCAGCACCGAAAGGCACGCCGCCCCACCCAGTTCATAGGCCCGCGCGATCTCCGCCGGGTTGAAATCTGGCCGGATCAGCCCCTTGGACGGGCTCGCCTTCTTTACCTCCGCGATCAGCGCGAACTTGTCCTCCGCGCGCTTCTTTTTCAGCGCGGAAAGGAACCGGCGCACCGGCGGCGCATCATGCGCCTCGGCCACCACCTCGTTCCACGGCTTCAGCGTCTTGGCCGCCGCGATCTCTTCGCGCTTGTAGACTTCGATTTGGGACAGAATATCGGACATGGATTACCCGTTGGAAACGGCAATGAGTTTATCGAGCACCTGGCGGGCCTTGCCGCTGTCGATCGCCTCAGCTGCGATCCTGACACCGGATTTGAGGTCCTCGGCGCGATCGGAGACAATCAGCGCGGCAGCTGTGTTCAGCAGCACCACGTCGCGATAGGGGTCCTTCACCCCATCGAGCAGCGCGCGCAGCCGGCCGGCATTGTAGGCTGGGTCCGCCCCCTTGAGGTCGGCGATGGTCGCGCGCGGCAACCCGGCGTCTTCCGGCGTCACCTCGAAACTGCGGAGGTCGCCGCCCTTGATCGAAGCCACAAAGCTCGGCCCCGTGGTCGAAATTTCATCCAGCCCGTCGGCGCCATACACCACCCAGGCCGCAATCGCGCGGTTGGCGAGCAGCGCCGCCGCCACCGGCTCCACCCAGCGCTTGTCGAACACACCCAGCATATAGCGCCGGGCGCCCGCTGGGTTCGACTGCGGCCCAAGCAGGTTGAACATCGTCCGTGTGCCCATCTCCTGCCGCGACGGACCTACATGCTTCATCGCCGGATGATGCGCCGGCGCAAACATGAAGCCGATCCCGACATCGCGAATGCAAGCGCTGATCTGCTCCGGCGTCAGGTCGAGCTTGATCCCCAGCGCCTGCAACACATCGGACGCCCCGGATTTCGACGAGAGCGCCCGGTTGCCATGCTTTGCAACGAGCACACCGGCCGCAGCGGTTACGAACGACGCGGCCGTCGAGATATTCAGCGTCTCGGCACCGTCGCCGCCTGTGCCGACAATATCGATCACATCCTCGGGCGCCTCGACCCGCACCATCTTCTCGCGCAGGATCGAGACCGCTGCCGCGATCTCGCCCACCGTCTCGCCCTTGACTCGCATCCCCATCAGGAACGCGCCGATCTGGCTCGGCGTCGCCTCGCCATTCATGATCGTGGTCATCACCGAGCGCATTTCTTCGCCGGTCAGGTCCTGCCGGGTCGCGATCTTGTTCAGCGCGGCCTTGATGTCCATCACGCCGCCTTCTTCATGTTGAAGTCGCGGGCGATGTTGAGAAAATTCTGCAGCAGAGCGTGGCCGTTCTCCGAGGCGATGCTCTCAGGATGAAACTGCACGCCATGGCTCGGGTAGGTCTTGTGCTGCATGCCCATGATCAGCCCATCATCAGACGTCGCCGTCACCTCCAGCACCTGCGGCAGCGTCTCGCGCTTCACCACTAGCGAGTGATAGCGCGTCGCCTCAAAACCGGCATTCAGCCCGCGGAACAGGCCCTTGCCGGTATGGCTGATCTTCGAAGTCTTGCCGTGCATCAAATACGGCGCGCGGATCACGTCGCCGCCCATCGCCTGGCCCATGGCCTGATGCCCCAGGCACACCCCAAGCAGCGGGGTCGTCGGCGCAAACCGCTCGATCAGGCTGAGGCAGATACCAGCCTCATTGGGGGTGCAGGGGCCAGGAGACAACACGATCCCCTCAGGCGCCATGACTGCGATCTCATCAAGGGTGATCTTGTCGTTCCGATAGACAACCGGGTCCGCCCCGAGTTCACCGAGAAAGTGTACGAGGTTGTAGGTGAAGCTGTCGTAGTTATCGATGACGAGAAGGCGCATCGGTCCCCCTTACTGACCCACGCGGGCCTCGCCCGCATAGCGTAGTGCTTCTTCGGCGGCGCTGAAAAGGGCGCGCGCCTTGTTTTCGCATTCCAGTTGTTCCAGCTCGGGCACGCTGTCGGCCACAATCCCGGCGCCCGACTGCACATAGATCTTGCCGTTCGCGACAATTGCGGTGCGCAACACGATGCAGGTGTCCATCGTCCCGTCGGCGCCGAAATAGCCCACGCACCCGCCATAAATGCCGCGCCGTGCCTGTTCCAACTCGTCGATGATCTCCATCGCCCGCACCTTTGGCGCACCTGACACCGTACCCGCCGGGAACCCGGCAGCCAGCGCATCAACAAAATCGTACTTGGGGTCGAGCTCGCCGACGACGTTCGAAACGATGTGCATGACGTGCGAATAGTACTCTAGGAAGAACTTGTCGGTGACCTTCACTGAGCCGATCTTCGCCACCCGGCCAACATCGTTGCGGCCAAGGTCGAGCAGCATCAGGTGCTCGGCCAGCTCCTTGGGATCCGAAAGCAACTCGTCGGCCAGTTCCTTGTCGCGCGTCGGCGTCGCGCCGCGCTTCCGCGTCCCGGCGATCGGCCGGATATTGACCTGGCCGTTCTCGACCTTCACCAGAATTTCCGGGCTTGAACCGGCAACGGCAAAGTCGCCGAAATCCAGCATGTACATATAGGGCGATGGGTTGGTGCGGCGGAGCGCGCGATAGAGCGCCGTCGGGGGCAGGGTGAACTCCGCCTCGAACCGCTGGCTCAGCACCACCTGGAAGATGTCGCCGGCCGTGATGTACTCCTTGGCCCGCGCCACCATGCCGGCATATTGCTCGATGCTGGTGTTGGATTTGACGGCAATGCTGTCGATATCCAGCGGCGCCGCACTGTAGGGCAGGGTGCGCGCCAGCCGGCTCACCGCATCATCGATACGAGCCTGCGCGCCTTCCCAGGCCTGCCGAGCCGTAACTCCGGGGCGCACATAGACTGGCGCCGTCAGATAAAGCTCGTCTTTCAACGTATCAAACACCGCCAGCACTGTCGGCCGCATCAGTATCGCATCCGGCAGCCCGAGCCCGGCATCATGCCGATCCGGCAGCACTTCCATGAGCCGAACCATCTCGTAGCCGAGATAGCCGTAGATCCCGGCAGCGGTGGAGGGCAGCCCCTCAGGCACATCCGCCTGGCTCTCGGCCACCAGCGCGCGCAGCACGTCGAGCGGCGCTTCGGCTACTGGCACGAAGCCGTCCGGATCAAGCCCGGCATTACGGTTGATGCTCGCCTTGCCGGACTCGACCTTCAGAATGATGTCCGGGTCAAACCCGATCATCGAGTAGCGGCCGACGATTGCGCCGTCCTGTACGCTTTCGAGCAGGAACGTGTTCTTGCGCCCCTCGGAGAGCTTCAGATACGCGCCGATCGGCGTTTCAAGGTCGGCAACGACACGGCGAAAGACGATCTGGTCCCGACCGCTCTCATACGCCGAGGCGAAGCGGCCGTACTGATCGTCGCCCATCACTGCGCCCATCACTGCGCGGATGTGTCGATTGCCAGCAGACTGCTCAGCACCTGCTGGTTGATGCTCGTGCCGGCCTCGGAGGTGATCCCGCTGACGAAGTCGGCATAAAGCGTGTCGCGGGTGCCGTCCTCGACATACTTCTTGGCCGCAGCAGGCGCATCGCCCGTCGCGGGAGTGATCTCGACGACATGGAACACCACGTGGTCGCCGTCGCCGTTGATCGCGGTGCCGACATGATCCGGCCCGCCATTGAAGATCTCGTGCGCCACGGCGTCGTTGATCACCGGCGTGCCATCGCCCGAGCGCTTCAGAGGCTGGCTGAGCTGCGGGAACTGGTTGAGCTCGGCCGCGACATCGGCAAACGCCTTGCCGCCCTTCAACTCGCCAAGAGCCTTGTCGACCTCTGCCTGCAAAGCGGCATCGGTCTTTTCCTTCGTCCATGCAGTGGTCACCGCATCGCGAACTTCATCCAGCGTCTGGTCCCGCGCCACATCGACCGACTTCAGGTCGAACCACACACTCAGGTTGGAACCAAGCGCGATGGTCGGATCGAGCGCGCCCTGGTCCGCCTTGAAAATCGCGCTCGCCACCCGCGAATAATCTTCTGCGGGGATAGCCGTTACCGTTGAGAGCTCCGCGCCATCAGCCGTCACCGGGATGCTCGTCGGGGTCAGATTGAACCGGCTCGCAATCTCGGACAGCGGCTTGAACGCAGCGCGCAGTTCCTCGATCTGGTCGAGCACGTCGTTGAATTCTGCGCGCGCCGCCGTCATTGCGAGCCGCTTGGCAATATCGTCATGCGCCTCGGCCAGGGTCACCTGGCCACCCGGCGTGATCGCCGACACCGTGATCACGCGCTTGCCGCCAATGCCCTCGATGATCGCATAGCCGTCAACGGGCAGACCGAACGCCGTGTCCGCAAGGCTCTGGTCAGTGATCTCGGTTTTGGCCAGCGTCCCCAGCTCGGTGAACGCCAGGCCCGACGTCGCCAGCAATTCGCCGATGCCCTTGCCGGCGGCCTTCCCATCCTCAAACAGCTTTTGCTGCTCGGGGGTCGTCAGCGCGATCTGCTTGATCGTGCGCTTTTCGATTTTTACCAGGCTATCCTTGGTGCGCTCGTACTCCGCACTGATCTCGTCTTCCGAAATCGTCTTGGTCGAAGCCAGCACCTCGGGCGACAACGCCAACAGGTCAACCGTACGCGTTTCCTTGGTGCGGAACTCGGTCTGGTGATCCTTGAGATACGCTGCCAGGTCGTCCTCTGTCGGCAGCGGCACGCCCGCCACGCTCTCGCCATTGAGCACAAAAAAATCGACTGTGCGCGTATCACCGCTGAACCGGTTGATCAGGTCCGTTGCAGTCGCTGAAACAGGAGAACCGGCAAACAGGCCGCTCGCCAGTTGCTGGCGGCGCGATGCCTTGGCCTGCAGTTCGAAATACTCTTTTTCCGTGTAGCCCATCTGCTGCAGCACGCGCTTGAAGCTCGTGACATCAAAGCCGCCAAGCGTGCTCGAAAAGCTCGGATCCTCATTGACCATCTTTGCCAGCCGGTCGTCAGAAACGCCCAAACCCATATCCACGGCCACTGCATTGACCGCAGCCTCCGATGCAAGCCGGCTCAGCACCATCGAGGGGATGCCCATCGCCAGCGCTTCCTCGGACGTCGGCACCTTGCCGATCTGCTGGGAAACCTGCTGCATCTGCGTGTCATACGCCCGCTTGAAATCGCGGATCGAGATTTCCTGCCCCGCGACCGTCGCCACGGTATTGGTGCCCAGCGAGCTGATGACGTTGGAAATACCAAACCCGGCGAGGCCGATTGTCATCAGACCCATGAGGATCTTGCCGACGATGGTATTGGCGAACTTACGAAACAGAGCGAGCATCAGGATAATCCAACTAAGTCGCCATCCGGCGGGCGGCGGATACTAGACAGGGTCGCGAATGTGCCGCAAGGCACAACGGCACGGGGGTTATGGCAAACGCCCGCATTAGGCAAGTAGCAGGAGCAATACGTGGCTAGAGAGATCACCCCGCTGGTGGCGGGCAACTGGAAGATGAACGGCACGGGAGCGGCGCTGGCCGAGGTCAGCAAGCTCGCCGCAAAGCTGTCCGAAGGCAGTGGGCCCAACTGCACCGTGGTCATCTGTCCCCCTGCAACGCTCCTCGACCGCCTGAGCAAAGCTGCCTCCGGCACTGCCATTCTCTCCGGCGGCCAGGATTGCCACCCCGCCCTCAACGGCGCCCATACCGGCGATATCAGCGCCCAGATGCTAGCTGATGCCGGCGCGCGCTACGTCATCGTCGGCCACTCTGAGCGCCGCGCCAACCACGCGGAAACCGACGAACTGGTGCGCCGCAAGGCCGAAGCCGCACTCGCCGCCGGCCTCATCCCCATCATCTGCGTCGGTGAAACCGAGGCCGAGCGCCGCGGCGGCATCGCCGATGCCGTTGTCGCCACCCAGCTCGAGGGCTCGGTACCTGACCAATGGTCCGACTTCGGAATCGTTATTGCCTATGAGCCCATCTGGGCCATCGGCACCGGCCTGACGCCGACCATCGCTGACATCGCCGAAATGCACGACGGCATCCGTGCACTCCTCCTCAAGCGCTTCGCCGATCGCGGCGAGGCGGTGCAACTCCTCTACGGCGGCTCAATGAAACCCGCCAACGCCGCTGACATCCTCAAGGTGCAAAACGTCAATGGCGGGCTCGTTGGCGGCGCAAGCCTCTTGGCAAATGACTTCCATGCGATTATCTCGGCAGCTTGAAGAGTGCTCCGCTGCCTATCAAAGGCTGCGGAAGCGCTGGCATTTGTTTTGGCGCGCGTGTAGAAGGCCCGCCGAACTCGTCTAGTGAAAGCCGATAGGTCCTCATGGCCAATGTTCTGATTGTTGCTTACCTGCTCATCGTGCTCGCGTTGATCGCAGTCATCCTGCTGCAGCGCTCCGAAGGGGGCGGGCTGGGCATGGGGTCGCAGTCCAGCAACGGGCTGGTGAGTGTCCGCGGCTCGGCAAACCTCTTGACGCGCACTACGGCCATCCTCGCGGCGCTCTTCTTTGCCACGGCGATCGGGCTGACCATCCTCTCCGAACTCGACCGCGGCACGCAGACCATTCTCGACAAGGCCGGCGCCAATGGCGGCGCGGCGACGGACGTGCTCGACGCCCTGCAGAACCTGCAGAAGCAGAACGCCTCCGATCTGCCGGTCCCCGCCGACGCAACCACTCCCGCGACGACGACGCCTGATACCAGCGCGACGCCCGCCACCACCACAGATCAGACGGCGCCCGCTGCGACCACCACTCCGGCCGCGCCTGCGACCGATCCTGGGCTGGCCGTGCCAACCGATACGGCTCCGGCAGCGACCACGCCGGAAACCACACCCGCGGCGCCTGCCAACTGAGGCCGCCGCGACAGCGAACCAGGGAAGGGGATGGAAACATCCCCTTCTTCTTTTTGTATGGGGCAAACCCGGCCGATACTGCCGGAGCCCTTCCGAATCACTGTTTTCAGTCCTTAAGGTGAAGGCCCATGGCGCGGTACGTTTTTATCACCGGTGGCGTGGTTTCCTCATTGGGCAAAGGCTTGGCCTCCGCCGCACTCGGTGCGGTGCTGCAGGCACGTGGCTATAAGGTCCGGCTCAGGAAGCTCGACCCCTACCTCAATGTCGATCCCGGCACGATGTCGCCGACCCAGCACGGTGAAGTGTTCGTCACCGATGATGGCGCCGAAACCGATCTCGATCTCGGTCATTACGAGCGCTTCACCGGCCGTCACGCCAACAAGCGCGACAACATCACCACCGGCCGCATCTATTCCGACATCATCGCCAAGGAGCGCCGGGGTGATTTCCTCGGCGGCACCGTGCAGGTCATTCCGCACGTCACCGACGCCATCAAGGACTTCATCCGCGAAGGCAACGAGGATTTCGACTTCGTCCTCGTCGAAATCGGCGGCACCGTTGGCGATATCGAGGGCCTGCCGTTCTTTGAGGCCATCCGCCAGTTCGGCAACGATCTGCCACGCCACCACGCCTGCTACCTGCACCTGACGCTGATGCCCTATATCCCGAGCGCCGGTGAACTGAAGACCAAGCCCACCCAGCACTCCGTCAAGGAACTGCGCTCGATCGGCATCGCCCCCGACGTGCTCCTCGTCCGCTGCGACCGACCGATCCCGGCCGGTGAGAAAAAGAAGCTGTCGCTGTTCTGCAACGTGCGCGAAAGCGCCGTCATCCAGGGCCTCGACGTCGCCTCGATCTACGATGTGCCGCTCGCCTACCATCGCGAAGGCCTCGATCGCGAAGTGCTCGCCGCCTTTGGCATCACCGACGCCCCGGTCCCCGACCTCAGCAAGTGGGACGACGTCTCGGCCCGCCTCCACAACCCCGAGGGCGAGGTCAACATTGCCATCGTCGGCAAGTATACCGGCCTCAAGGACGCCTATAAGTCGCTCTCCGAAGCGCTCCAGCACGGCGGCATCGCCAACCGCGTCAAGGTCAACATCAACTGGATCGACAGCGAGATCTTTGAGCGCGAAGACCCCGCGCCCTATCTTGAGCACATCCACGGCATCCTCGTTCCCGGCGGTTTCGGCGAGCGCGGCTCGGCCGGCAAGATCCAGGCCGCCCGCTTTGCCCGTTTGAAGGACGTGCCGTATTTCGGCATTTGCTTTGGCATGCAGATGGCCTGCATCGAAGCCGCCCGCAACACCGCCGGCATCAAGAATGCCTCCTCCACCGAGTTCGGCCCCACCAAGGAACCGATCGTCGGCATGATGACCGAGTGGGTCAAGGGTAACGAGCAGGTGACGCGTTCAGCAGAAACCGATCTCGGCGGCACCATGCGCCTCGGCTCCTATCCCGCCCAGCTTTCGAAGGGCAGCCGCGTTGCCGATATCTACGGCACCACCCGCATCACCGAGCGCCACCGCCACCGATACGAAGTGAATATGAACTACCGTAAGGTCCTCGAGGCCAACGGCCTGCTGTTCTCCGGCGTCTCGCCCGATGGCAAGCTGCCCGAGATCGTCGAGCGGACCGATCACCCGTGGTTCATCGGCGTGCAGTTCCACCCGGAGCTGAAATCCAAGCCCTTCGAACCGCATCCGCTCTTCGCCAGCTTCATCGAAGCGGCCGTGGTGCAGAGTCGCCTGGTTTGATGGGGGTAGTCGTACCACTTCCGCTGGAGGTCGCAGCGATTTACGCAGCGGTCCGTGCACTGGAAGCGCGCTACCCGGGACGAAAGTTCACTCCGGATGGACACCTGGTAGGGTCGATTGGCGAAGCCATAGCAGCCGAACAATTTGGACTGGAGCTCCTTCCTAACTCAAGCGCTGTTCACGATGCCCGTGCTGAAGACGGAAGCCTTGTTCAGATTAAGCTGACTGGCGGGCTATCGATCTCGATGTACGCCAATTGTGAGCGCTTACTTGTGATGAGGATTGCGACCGAGGCCACGGCAGAACTTGTGTACTATGGCGAGGGGCAGAAAGTGTGGGACGCTTGTGGCCCTGTTCAGAAGAATGGCCAGCGCACCATTCGTCTTTCGAAGCTGCGTCAACTTTCATGATGTGAGGTGAGCAATGGCCGACATCCTTTCGCTCTCCAAAGCCCGCAAGGCCAAGGCGCGCGCCGAAAAGGATGCCACCGCCGCGCAGAACCGCGCCAAGTTCGGCCGCACAAAGGCCGACAAACAGCGCGAGGCCGCCGAAGAGGCGCTCACGCAGAAGCGTCTGGACGAGACCAAGCGCGAGAGTTAGGGCAGGGGACCTCCGTTCAGAACGGCGCGATACGGCGCCGCTCTCACTTGGCCGGTTTGCCCAATAAGGATACTGACATGTCTGATTTTTACGACTTTTCCGTCCGTCGTCTCGACGGCAGCGAACAGTCTCTCGCGGACTATCGCGACAAGGTCGTCCTCGTCGTCAACGTCGCCAGCTTCTGCGGCTTCACCCCGCAATATACCGGCCTCGAAGCGTTGTACAAAACCTACGGCGACAAGGGTCTCGCCGTACTCGGCTTCCCCTGCAACCAGTTCGGTGAACAGGAACCCGGTGCCGCAGCCGAGATCGCCAGCTTCTGCGAGCTCAACTACAACGTCACCTTCCCGCTCTACGAAAAGGTCGAAGTCAACGGTCCCGACGCCGCGCCGCTGTTCCAGTGGCTGAAAAAGGCTGCGCCCGGCATGCTCGGCCTCAACGACATCAAGTGGAACTTCACCAAGTTTCTCATCGGCAAAGACGGCCACGCCATCAAGCGCTTCGCCTCCACCACCGAACCCGCCGAAATCGCCCCCGAAATCGAAGCGCTCCTCAAGTAGGCAACTTCGCGTGCCTTACGCTCGTTCTGCACCTCCCCCTTGACGGGGGAGGTTGGGAGGGGGTGTGCGGAGCCAGTGACCGACCAGCCTAAAGCTGTCCAACCAGCACCGGCTTGTCGCTGTAAATCCCCGGAAACAGCGCCTTCAGCGCCTCGACCTTGGGAATGTCGTTGATCGCGATATAGGGGTAGGTCGGGTTCAGCGTCAGGAAATCCTGATGGTACTGCTCAGCCGGATAAAACCCCTTCAGCGGTTCGATCGTCGTCACAATCTCCGCCGGATACACCTTGGCCGCGTCGAGCTGGGCGATATAGGCCTCCGCCACCGACTTCTGCTTGTCATCCGCGACAAAGATCGTCGAGCGGTACTGCGTGCCCTGGTCCGGGCCTTGGAAGTTCAGCTGCGTCGGGTTATGCGCCACCGAAAAATACACCTGTAGCAGCTGGCCGTAGCTCACCTGCTTGGGGTCGTACGTCACCTGCACCGATTCCGCGTGCCCGGTGGTGCCTGATCCCACCATCTCGTATTGCGCCGTGTCCGCCGCGCCGCCAGCATAGCCGGACACTGCCTTGGTCACGCCCTTTACGTGCTGGAACACCCCCTGCACGCCCCAGAAGCACCCGCCGGCAAACACGGCCGTCTGCGTCCCGTCGGCCGCCGTCAAATCAACCGCCGGCGCCGGGATCACCACCGCCTGCTCGGCCGCGCCACTACCCGTCTGCCACAACGCCAGCCCGGCCACCGGCACAATCAGCGCCAGCGCCACATTCCGCAGCCACCGCGTCCAGTCCCTCGCCGTCGATTCCGTCGTCATCACCAAACTCCATCCTCCGCACCCACTGGCGCGACTTCGCCCACCATATGTCGCCGCTATACCCCAAGCACCAGCCCCCTCAGCGCCTTGTGATGACCGGCGATCCCGAGTTGATCCAGGCACAACCCTCTCGATCTCCCTCACCCTTCTCAGGGTAGGGACGGGAAGGAAGCAGCCATCAGGAAAAGTGCTCTTCACAGCATCTGTGGGCACCTTTTGTGCACCAGACCCTCAGTCCCCTCGCCCCTCTGGGGACTTCGAGCCGTCCCGGAGGGCAAAAGGCGCCAGTGGCGCCTTTTGAGGGGAGAAGGCCGCGAGACCTATGGTCGAGTGTCGGGGTAGCGTCGCTAGGCGCGTCAGCGCCGTAGCAAAGCTGGGTGAGGGGCCGGAGCCACGATAGTCCGTTGATCCACCAGCAAAACACCCAACTTGTCCCCGCACCCCTAAACCTGAGCTATTCTCTCTCCGTCCCCCACACGGACGCGGTCGCGACGAACGAACGGTGGGAGATATCGGGAGCCAGGGGAGTCGTTCCCTGGCGGGCCGATGGTATTGGCAACCGACCGACCGGTCAGGCTCCGTCTTGGTAACAAGTCGCGAGGCGCACCGGCCAGTACGCTCCCCGATGCCGGAGGCCTAACTCAGACCCCGATGATCCGGCGTGGCGACGGCCATACAAAATTGCGGACTACCCGCGTCGGCCAACGCCACGCCGGATCCGTCTACCCCACGAACCCCGAAGCCACATGGCCGTCGGGCGCAATTGCACGTCCAATAGGAAAATATTCAACCACTTGGAATGATATTCTCTTCAGTCAATCCGCCCGTTAACGATTGGCGTCCACCCGCCAACCGCCTATGAACATCGGCAAGGAACGCGGCCGGTCTGGCCCGCCAGCGACGGAGGATTTCATGGCAAAGGTGGCAATCATTGGCGGCAGCGGGCATGTCGGCACCTATCTGGTGCCGCGCCTCGTCGAAGCGGGCCACAAGGTCATCAACGTCACCCGCGGCCAGCGCGCCCCTTACCAGCCCAATGGCGCCTGGAAAGACGTCGAAACGGTCCTCATCGACCGCGACGACACCGAGCGCGACGGCACGTTCGGCCCGGCCATTGCTGCGCTCAACGCCGATATCGTCATCGACATGATCTGCTTCACCCTCCCCAGCGCCCAGCATCTGGTGGCGGCGCTGCAGGGCAGGGTGCAGCACTTCCTCCATTGCGGCACCATCTGGGTCTACGGCCACAACACGGCCATTCCCGCCACCGAGGATCAGCCCCTCAACGGCTTCGGCGAATACGGCTCGCAAAAGGCCGCCATCGAGACCTTCCTTCTAGACGAAGCCCGCCGCACCGGCTTTCCCGCCACCGTCTTCCGTCCTGGCCACATCGTCGGCCCGGGCTGGGCACCGCTCAATCCCGCCGGCCATTTCAACCCGGAAGTCTTCTGGAAGATTCGCCGCAACGAGGCATTGGTGCTCCCCAATTTCGGCCTCGAGACCGTGCACCACGTTCACGCCGATGACGTCGCGCAGGTCGTCATGCGCGCCATCGCCACCCGCGCCACTGCCGTCGGCGAAGCCTTCAACGCCGTCTCGCCCCAGGCCATCAACCTCCGCGGCTATGCCGAGCACATGTACCGCTGGTTCGGCCACCAGCCCAAACTTAGCTACCTGCCGTTCGAACAATGGAAGGCGCTGCAGGACGCCGAGGAAGCGCAAGCCACCTGGGAACACCTCGCCCGCAGCCCGAGCCATTCCATCGAAAAGGGCCAAAGACTCATCGGCTACCAGCCGCGCTATTCCTCGCTGCAGGCGGTGGAAGAGTCGGTGCGCTGGCTCGGGGCAAAGGGCAACACCGCAACTTAGCAAGATTAGTGAAATCGCGCCGTGGCACGTCAGCTGCATCGCAACCGGGGCTCCGCCATGCCGCAACACACATATGACACCCGCATCAACCGCGTCACCGCTTTCATCTACGATCACCTCGACGAGGAGCTCGATTTGCAGCGCCTGGCGGATGTCGCCGCCATGTCGCCGTACCACTGGCATCGAGTCTACACCGCCATGCGCGGCGAAACTGTCGCCACCACCGTTCGCCGTCTGCGGCTGATGCGAGCGGCCGACGATCTGGCCAACGGCGATCTGCCGGTCGAAGCGGTGGCCAAACGCTCCGGCTACGACAACGTCCAGTCGTTCACCCGCATCTTCGCAGAGGCCTACGGCATGCCGCCCGCGAAGTACCGCAAACAAGGTAGTCACGCCGCCTTCAACCCGGCGCAGAATCCAGCGCCGATCGCCCACTACGACGTTCGCATCGTCGAACTTCCAACGATGGTAGCCGCCACTGAGGATCACACCGGCAGTTTCATGAACATCGGCCTCGCATTCGACCGGCTGTTCGGGCGGCTGGGCGCTGCTGGGCTGCTTGCGCCCGGGGTGCGCATGCTCGGCATCTACCTCGACGATCCCAGCGCCGTCCCGGAGCAACGCCTGCGCTCGCACGCCGGCGCTATTCTGCCGAGCCCGCCACCTCCCGGTGTTCCATCCGTCACCCTGCGCGCCGGCCCCTACGCCGTGCTGCGCCATCGTGGCCCCTATGCCGATATGCGCGGCGCCTACCAGTGGCTCTTCGGCGTCTGGTTGCCACAATCCGGGCGTGAACCGGCCGATGCCCCGGTGCTGGAGGAGTACCTCAACAGCCCCCGCGACACCCGGCCAGCCGACCTGCTGTCCGATCTCTACGTGCCGCTGGTGTGAGAATGCGCAAGTCGTGGTCCGAGAAGCTGAACTGTCCCGCCGTTCCCGTGGTCAAGCCAGCCCCGGTGAGCATCGCCGGAATGCGGCAGGGCCAGATCATGCTGGTACCCACCGCCAAGATGATCGCCGATTTCATGCAGGCGATCCCGCCCGGCCAAACTGTCGGCGTGCTCGCCATGCGCCAGCAACTGGCCACTCGCCATCGCGCCGAAATCACCTGCCCAATCTACACCGGCTATCACCTCCGCACCGTCGCAGAGGCCGCTCTTGAGGCCCACACCGCCGGCATGCCAATCGAGTCCATCACGCCATTCTGGCGCGTGCTGAACGCCAGCAGCTCGACGACGGGTCGCCTGCCGGATGGCCGGCGTTTTGTCTCAGCACAGCGGCTCGCAGAAGGGCTGGCTTAGCGTCCACCGACAAAAATTGTCCCCAACCCCTTCCAGTTGTCATATGCCTTGTCTAGGAAAGGCAAACAGCACCGTTCGCCAACACAAAGGGCATTCGCACATGAGCTCCATCATCGACGTCACCGGCCGCCAGATCTTTGACAGTCGCGGCAATCCGACGGTGGAAGTGGATGTAGTGCTCGATGACGGCAGCTTCGGTCGCGCCGCAGTTCCCTCGGGCGCCTCGACCGGCGCCCACGAGGCCGTCGAACTCCGCGACGGCGGCAAGGCCTTCCTCGGCAAGGGCGTGACCAAGGCTGTCGATTTCGTCAACACCGAGATCTTCGCGGAAATCCAGGGCCTTGATGCCCTCGACCAGCTCGGCGTTGACCGTACCCTGATCGAACTCGATGGCACCCCGAACAAGAGCCGCCTCGGCGCCAACGCCATCCTCGGCGTGTCGCTCGCCGTCGCCAAGGCCGCAGCCGAATCGAGCGAGTTGCCGCTCTTCAAATATGTCGGCGGCCCGAACGCCCACATCCTGCCCGTCCCGATGATGAACATCATCAACGGCGGCATGCATGCCGACAACCCGATCGACATGCAGGAATTCATGATCCTGCCCGTCGGCGCCGAATCCATCGCCCATGCGGTCCAGATCGGCTCGGAAATCTTCCACACCCTGAAGAAGGGCCTCGCGGCTGACGGGCACAACACTGCAGTCGGCGACGAAGGTGGCTTCGCACCTAACCTCAAGTCTGCCGAAGCTGCGCTCGACTACATCGTGAAGTCGATCGAAAAGGCCGGCTACTCCGCCGGCAAGGACGTCTATCTCGGCCTCGATTGCGCCGCGACCGAGTATTTCAAAGCTGGCAAGTACGCCATGGAAGGCGAGGGCAAAACCCTCTCGTCCGAAGAGAACGCCAAGTTCCTCGCCGGCCTCGTCTCGAAGTTCCCGATCATTTCCATCGAAGACGGCATGGCCGAGGACGACTGGGAAGGCTGGAAGATCCTCACCGAACTCCTCGGCAAGACCACCCAGCTCGTCGGCGACGACCTCTTCGTCACCAACACCGAGCGCCTGCGTTCGGGCATCAAGATGGGCGTCGCCAACTCGATCCTCGTCAAGGTCAACCAGATCGGCTCGCTGTCGGAAACCCTCGACGCCGTCGATACCGCCCACCGCGCCGCCTACACCTCGGTGATGTCGCATCGCTCGGGCGAAACCGAAGACTCGACCATCGCCGACCTGGCGGTCGCCTGCAATTGCGGGCAGATCAAGACGGGCTCGCTCTCGCGCTCCGATCGGCTGGCCAAGTACAACCAGCTCATCCGCATCGAAGAGCAGCTCGGCTCCTCCGCCAAATACGCCGGCCGCAGCGTCATTCGCGGCTGACCGACAGAAGTCTGCGACTTATCAGCGGACGGCCACCGGCCGTCCGTTGTCTTTTGAGCGACTTATCCCCGTCACCTCCAGCTCTGCTAAAATGGCTTTCGCAACCGCCTGTTAAGCGATGGTGAACTATAGGGAAGGGGTTGGCTCACAAGGTTTTCTGGCCCATGTCCACCCGTCTCAAACGCAGCGCCATCTGGCGCCACATCGCGGTCGCCTTGGGTCTCGTGGCGTTTCAGGGCTATCTCGCCTACAGCGTCATGACCGGCCAGTTCGGCATCGAAAGCCAGGACGTGCTTGAGGCCGAGATCGACGAACTGGGCGCGCAATCGGGCGCCCTTCAGGCCGAAATGGATTCCTACCGCCACAAGGTCGATCTCTTTAAGTCCACCCGCATGGATCCCGATCTGGTCTCAGAACGCGCCCGGGCTCTGTTGTCGATGGCCCAGCCCGACGACATCGTGGTGATGGTTGATCCGACCAGTGGTAAACCGATTTCCGGTTCAACAGCGCCGTCAACCGGAACCGAGTTAAGTGGAAATATCGAAAAAGGTATAGACTGATAGCCACGTTTCTTCACGTGAAGTGGAGATTCGCAACTGTCATGTTTCTGCGCTATGCTCAAAGCTTCGCGGCTAAGTTCGCGACTCTGATGCGGCCCTTCCTATCTCCCGGAGCGAATGCCCATGGCGCGTAAAGCGGCGGCCAAGACGGCCCAGTCCAATATCCCTGAACTCACCAAAGACCAGGAACTCGACGCTTTCCGCGACATGCTGTTGATCCGCCGCTTCGAAGAAAAAGCCGGCCAGATGTACGGCATGGGCCTTATCGGTGGCTTCTGCCACCTCTATATCGGCCAGGAAGCAGTCGTCACCGGCGTGACCATGGCCACCGAGAAGGGTAAAGACGCCCAGATCACCGGCTACCGCGACCACGGCCATATGCTGGTCATGGGCCTCGACCCCAAGGGCGTCATGGCAGAGCTGACCGGGCGTCAGGGCGGCCTGTCGCGCGGTAAGGGCGGCTCGATGCACATGTTCTCCAACGAACACCGCTTTTACGGCGGCAACGGCATCGTCGGCGCCCAGGTCTCCCTCGGCACCGGCCTCGCCTTTGCTTCGAAGTACCGTGGCGACAACACCGTCTCGATCTCCTATTTCGGCGACGGCGCGGCCAACCAGGGCCAGGTCTACGAGAGCTTCAACATGGCCAAGCTCTGGAACCTGCCGGCCGTCTACATCATCGAAAACAACCGCTACGCCATGGGCACCTCAGTTGATCGCGCCACGGCGCAGGGCGATTTTTCGAAGCGCGGCCTCTCCTTCGGCATCGATGGCGAGCAGGTCGATGGCATGGACATCCGCATGACCTACGACGCCGCCAAGCGCGCCATCGAGCACGCCCGCAGCGGCAAGGGTCCCTACATCCTCGAAATGCTGACCTATCGCTACCGCGGCCACTCCATGTCCGACCCGGCCAAGTACCGCTCGAAGGACGAAGTTGCCACCATGCGCGCCGAGCACGATCCCATCGAGCAGGTGAAAGCCCGCATCCTCGAAAAGCGCTACGGCACCGAAGACTCCCTGAAGGCGATCGAGACCGAAATCCGCGCCATTGTCACCGAGGCAGCAGATTTCGCGACCACCGATCCGGAACCCGCTGCAAGCGAGCTCTGGACAGATATTTACGCGGCGTGAGCCCAAAGACGGTGGCGTCGATGAGGTCTCACAGCCATGAGCGACATGCCGGACTGGTTGGCCTGGATCCTGGCCGCAGTTCTGCTGGCGCTGTTCGGCTGGTATTTCTGGCATACAGGCCGGACCATGTTCGACGCCATGCGGCATCTGATCTCCACTATCGAGAACTGGCCGCAGATACGTCGCGCCATGGTGGACGCCGAGGCCCGCACACCGCGCGGCCGCTACCCGTTCTGGTTTCGCGCCATTCGCGTGGTGCTAATCCTCGCCCTGGTCGGCCTGCTGGTGCTCGTCCTTTGGCGCAAATTCACCTGATCAAAATTGAAACCGTCGTGCGGCACGGCCGCTTGATCGACCTGCGGAGCCACTGATGCCCACCATTCTGATGCCCGCCCTTTCGCCAACCATGGAAGAGGGGAAACTGTCCAAGTGGCTCGTCAAGGAAGGCGACACCGTCAAGCCCGGCGACGTGCTGGCTGAAATCGAAACCGACAAGGCGACGATGGAAGTCGAAAGCGTCGATAGCGGAAAGGTCGTCAGCATCCTGATCCCCGAGGGCACCGAGGGCGTGAAGGTCAACACCCCGATTGCTCAGGTCCAGGGTGAAGGCGAGACGCTTGAGGCCACTCCGGTCGCCAAAACCGCCCCCGAGCCGTCCGAGGCTCCTGTCGCTGTCGCCGAAAAGGCAGCTGAAGCAGCGCCATCCGTCGCTGCTGCCCCTGCTGCGCCCAAGTTTGAAGCTGCCACCGATCCTGATCTTCCGGCCGGTGTCGAGATGGTCGAAATGACCGTCCGCCAGGCGCTGAACGAAGCGATGGCCGAAGAAATGCGCCGCGATCCGGATATCTTCCTCATGGGCGAGGAAGTGGCCGAGTACCAGGGCGCCTACAAGATCAGCCAGAACCTCCTCCAGGAGTTCGGCCCCAAGCGCGTCGTCGATACGCCCATCACCGAGCACGGCTTTGCCGGCATCGCGGTCGGCGCGGCCTTTGCCGGCCTCCGTCCCATCGTCGAGTTCATGACCTGGAACTTCGCCATGCAGGCGATCGACCAGATCATCAACTCCGCCGCCAAGCAGCTCTACATGTCCGGCGGCCAGGTCTCGGCCCCAATTGTCTTCCGCGGCCCCAACGGCGCCGCCGCCCGCGTCGGCGCACAGCACAGCCAGGATTACTCGTCCTGGTACGCGCACGTCCCCGGCCTCTATGTCGTCGCGCCCTATAGCGCCGCCGACGCCAAAGGCCTGCTCAAGGCAGCCATCCGCTCCAACAATCCGGTGGTCTTTCTCGAAAACGAAATCCTCTACGGCTCGACCGGCCTCGTTCCCAAGGTCGATGACTATGTGCTCCCCATCGGCAAGGCCCGTATCGCCCGCGCCGGCAAGGACGTCACTATCGTCTCGTTCTCGATGGGCATGCGCTACGCCACTCAAGCCACCGAGAAGCTGGTCGCTGCTGGCGTCGACGTCGAACTGATCGACCTCCGCACCTTGCGCCCGCTCGACATGGCGACGGTCATCGAGTCTGTGAAAAAGACCGGCCGCATCGTCACCGTCGAGGAAGGCTGGCCGCAAGGCGGCATCGGCGCCGAAATCGCTGCCCGTGTCGTCGCCGAGGCCTTCGACTATCTCGATGCCCCGCCGCTGCGCGTCACCGGCAAGGATGTGCCGATGCCCTACGCCGCAAACCTCGAAAAGCTGGCGCTCCCCAACGTCGATGAAGTCATCGCCGCGGTGAACGCCGTGACCTATCGGAGCTGATGGCCATGGCGACGCAGGACGAACTCGACCGCAAGTTTCTCGATGCCGCCTATGAGGAGGCCCAGCAGGGCCTACGCGAGGGCGGCATTCCCATCGGCTCGGTTCTCGTCCGCAATGGCGACATCATCGGGCGCGGCCATAACCGCCGCGTGCAAAAGGGCGATCCGATCCTCCACGGCGAAATGGATGCGATCCAGAACGCCGGCCGCCAGAAGACCTATCGCGACGTCACCTGCTACACGACGCTCTCGCCCTGCATGATGTGCACCGGCACCATCATCCAGTTCGGCATTTCCCGCGTCGTCGTGGCGGAATCAAAGAATTTCAAGGGTTTCCAGGACGTTTTGTCGCTGGCCGGGGTGGACGTTACCGACCACCACGAGGCCCGTTGCGAGCACATGATGGCGGACTTCATTGAGAAGAACCCGCACCTGTGGAACGAAGATATCGGCGAGTGAGGCACCAATGAGCATCAACATCACCATGCCCGCGCTTTCTCCCACAATGGAAGAAGGCAAGCTCGCCAAATGGCACGTCAAGGAGGGCGACAGCGTCTCCTCCGGCGATGTCATTGCCGAGATCGAGACCGACAAGGCGACGATGGAAGTCGAAGCCGTCGATGAGGGCAAGATCGGCAAGATCATGGTCCCCGAAGGCACCGAGAACGTGAAGGTCAACGCGGTCATCGCGGTGCTCCTCACCGAAGGCGAAACCGCCGCCGACATGAAGGCCGCCCCGGCACCCGCGCCAGTGGCCGCACCCGCCGCAGCTTCTACTGCAGCGGTCGCAATGCCCACGGCCACCACCGGCTCCGCCGCTGCGCCGATCCCACAGTCGGCGTCCCCTCGCCCCTCCGGGGAGAGGGTGCCGAGCGCAGCGAAGGCGGGTGAGGGGCCGGCCAACGGCGCCCGCGTCTTCGCCTCGCCGCTCGCCAAACGCCTCGCCAAGGATGCCGGCATCGAGCTCGGCGCCATCTCCGGCTCCGGCCCGCACGGTCGCGTCATCAAGTCCGACGTCGAAGCCGCAAAATCCGGCAAGACCCCGCTCAAGGCAACTGCGCCTGCCGCGGCCGCCGCCAGCGCTGCTCCGGCTGCAACGCTCGCCGCCGGTATGGGCCGCCAGCAGGTCATGGCGCTCTATCCCGAGGGCAGCTATGAGCTCGTGCCGAACGACGGTATGCGCAAGGTCGTTGCTGCGCGCCTTACCGAGAGCAAGCAGACTGTTCCGCATTTCTATCTGACGCTCGATTGCAAGATCGACGCGCTGCTCGAAGCCCGCGAACAGATCAATGCCGCCGCTCCCAAATCCAAGGACGGCAAGCCCGAATACAAGCTGTCGGTCAATGACTTCGTGATGAAGGCCTGGGCCGCCGCGCTGATGAAGGTGCCCACCGCCAACGCCACCTGGGCCGGCGACGCCATCCTCTATCACAAGCACGCCGACGTCGCTGTCGCTGTCTCCGTGCCCGGCGGCCTCTTCACCCCCGTGGTGAAGTCCTGCGACACCAAATCCCTCCGCCAGATCTCCGAAGAGGTCAAAGACCTCGCCACCCGCGCCCGCGGCAAGAAGCTCGCCCCGCACGAATACCAGGGCGGCACCTCATCGGTGAGCAACCTCGGCATGTTCGGCATAAAGAACTTCCAGGCCGTCATCAACCCGCCACACGCCACCATCCTCGCCGTCGGCGCCGGTGAAGAGCGGGTCTACGTCGACAAGGGCCAGATCAAGACCGGCAACTTCATGTCGGTCACCCTCAGCGTCGACCACCGCGCGGTGGACGGTGCCCTCGGCGCCGAGCTCCTCTCCGCCTTCAAGGGATTGATCGAAACCCCCGTGATGATGCTGGCGTGAGAGGAGGGGTGATGAAAACCATCCTCTGCTACGGCGACAGCCTCACCTACGGCGCGAACCCCATACCCGGTGGCCCGCGCCATGCCTATGAAGATCGCTGGCCCACCGCCCTCGAAGGCGCGGTCGGCGGCAAGGCTCGCGTCATCGCCGAAGGACTCGGCGGCCGCACCACCGTCCACGACGACTGGTTCGCCAATGCCGATCGCAACGGCGCACGCGTCCTGCCCACCCTGCTCGAGAGCCACTCCCCGCTCGATCTCGTCATCATCATGCTGGGCACCAACGACATCAAGCCGTTCCACGGTCGCAGCGCTGGCGAAGCAAGCCGCGGCATGGCGCGCCTGGTGCAGATCATCCGCGGCCACTATGCCGGCAAGATGATGCAGGCCCCGGAGATCATCCTCGTGTCGCCGCCCCCGATCATCCTCGGCGACTGGGCAGATATGATGGACCATTTCGGCCCGCACGAAGCCATCGCCGCCTCGGTCAACTTCGCCCGCGAGTACAGCAGGCGCGCCGAAGAGCAGCAGGTGCACTTTTTCGACGCCGGCACGGTCGCCAAGACCGACAAGGCTGATGGCATCCATCTCGACCCCGCCAACACCCGCGCCATCGGCGAGGGCCTTGCGCCGCTGGTCAAGCAGGTGCTCAGCCTGTGACGGCAGAGATCACCATTCGCCCCGCCGCCAAAGCTGATGCGAGCGAGGTGGCATTGCTCGTCAACATCGCGACGCACGGTGGAGTTCGGGTCGGCTGGGAGCATGACGAGCGGGCGGGGGAGACGTATGACCCGCTGGAAATTGGCCGGCTCGAAATGCTGGACGAAAAGGACGACCTGAGCTGGCGCAACGCCTATATGGCTGAGAGCGACGGCGAGGTGGTGGGCATGCTGCTCGGCTACCCCGAGCCCGATCAGATGGCGCCCTTTCCGCGCAACCTGCCGCGGTTCCTGGTGCCGATCGTCGAACTCGAGTGGCAGGCGGCAGGGCAGTGGTTCATTTCCATGCTCGCCGTGCATCTGCCGTGGCGGAGCCATGGCGTTGGCAAGAAGCTCCTCGCTCTTGCGGAAGCCAAGCGGGCCGATACGAAGCGGCGCGGGCTCGCGCTGATCGTCGAGGATGGCAATGCCAGGGCACGCGCCCTCTATGAACGCATGGGTTTTGCGGTGACGGCCAGCCGGCCGATGCAGCACTATCCCGACGGAACGCAGCCGGGCAAGGACTGGCTCCTGATGGTGAAGGAACATTGAGATGGCTGACCAATACGATCTGATCGTCATCGGCGCCGGCCCCGGCGGCTACGTTGCGGCAATCCGCGCGGCACAGCTCGGGATCAAGACCGCCATTGTCGAGCGCGAGCATATGGCTGGCATCTGCTCAAACTGGGGCTGCATTCCCACCAAGGCGCTGCTGCGCTCGGCAGAAGTCTACGGCCACATGAGCCACGCCAAGGATTACGGCCTCACCGCCACTGAGTTCGGCTTCGATCTCGATGCCATCGTCAAGCGCTCGCGCGGCATCGCGGCGCAGATGAACAATGGCGTCCAGTTCTTGATGAAAAAGAACAAGGTCGATATCATCTGGGGCGAAGCAGTGCTCACCGCCCCGGGCGAGATCAAGGTCGCGCCGACCAAGAAGACCATCGTCCAGCCGCAGGGCCCGATCCCCAAGAACGCTCTGGGCGAGGGCACCTACAAGGCCAAGAACATCATCATCGCCACCGGCGCCCGGCCGCGCGTGCTGCCCGGCATCGAGCCCGATGGCGAAAAGATCTGGACCTATTTCGAGGCCATGAAGCCAGCGAAGTTCCCCAAGTCCCTCGTAATCATGGGGTCGGGCGCCATCGGCATGGAGTTCGCCTCTTTCTACCGCTCGCTCGGTGCTGAAGTAACGGTCGTCGAACTGCTGCCAACCATCCTGCCGGTCGAGGATGCCGAGATCGCCGCCCATGTGAAAAAGCGCTTCGAAAAGCGCGGCATCAAGATCATCACCGATGCCAAGGTGGCCAAGGTCGACAAGACCGCGACAGGCATCGTCGCCCATATCGAGCCCAAGACCGGCGACAAGCAGACCATCGCCGCCGATGCCCTGATCTCCGCCGTCGGCGTTCAGTGCAACAGCGAGAACCTCGGGCTCGAAGCGCTGGGCGTAAAGATCGAGCGCGGCGCCATCGTCATCGATCACTATGGCCGCACCAACGTACCGGGCATCTGGGCCATTGGCGACGTCGCCGGCCCGCCGATGCTGGCCCACAAGGCCGAGCACGAGGCCGTCATCACCGTCGAGACCATTGCCGGCCTGAAGGGCGTCCACGGCCTCGACAAGCTGCGGGTCCCGGGCTGCACCTATTGCGAACCGCAGATCGCCAGCGTCGGCCTCACCGAAGCCAAGGCCAAGGAACTGGGCCGCGACATCAAGGTCGGCCGCTTCCCCTTCATCGGTAATGGCAAGGCCATCGCGCTCGGCGAACCCGAGGGCCTGGTCAAGACCATCTTCGACGCCAAGACCGGCGAACTGCTCGGCGCGCATATGGTCGGCGCCGAAGTCACTGAGCTGATCCAGGGCTTCGTCGTCGCCATGGGTCTCGAGACTACCGAGGAAGACCTGATGCACACCATCTTCCCGCACCCGACCCTCAGCGAAACCATGAAGGAAAGCGTGCTCGACGCGTACGGCCGCGCCCTCAATATCTAGCAGGTGCGCGCAGCGACCAAATGAACAGCGCCCATCCAATCCCGCCAAAGGACATTCCGATCATGTCGCCTGAAATCACCTCGCTCCTCATCTTTCTCGCCATCGGTCTCGTCGCTGGCTGGCTCGCCAGCCTGATCCTCGGCGGCGGCGGGTTGCTGCGCAATCTGATCGTCGGAGTGATCGGCGCTTTCGTGGGTGGCTGGCTGCTTGGCGTCGCCAATATCACCCTGCCGATCGGCAATGCTCTGCTGAGCCAGATCATCACGGCCACCATCGGCGCCATAGTGGTCATTCTGGTTGCACGCGTCGTCGTAAAGTAGCGAACTGGCTACCTTGAACCTCTGGCCTCAAGGTCCAATATCGAGGTTGGTCTTGAGGGTCGCAACATGAACTTGCCGCAAAAAAGTGGAGAGGGTTTTCTCATGGGTCGTATGGATTCGCGTTCGCTCGTTATCTTCCTTGTCATCGGCCTCGTGGCCGGCTTTCTCGCCAGCCTCGTGGTGGGCGGCGGCGGTCTGCTGACCTACCTGATCAGCGGCGTCATCGGCGCCTTTGTCGGCGGCTGGTTGTTCTCTGCACTGAAGATCAATCTCAATCTGGGCAGCCCGATCGTCTCCCAGATCCTTACCTCCACCGTCGGCGCTATCGTCGTCGTCGTCATTGCCAGGTTGATTGCCGGCTAGGAACGCACGTGGTCACACTGATCGACAGCACCAACACCCGTCCGCGCCATCCCGAAAAGGCCAACCGGCCTGAGCACGAGATGCTGCGCAAGCCGGACTGGATCCGCGTCAAGGCGCCGGGCTCACTCGTCTATCGAGAGACCCAGCAGATCGTTCGCGAGAATGGTCTGGTCACGGTCTGCGAGGAGGCCGGCTGCCCCAACATCGGGGAGTGCTGGAGCAAGAAGCACGCGACCATGATGATCATGGGCGAGATCTGCACCCGCGCCTGCGCCTTCTGCAACGTCCGCACCGGGCTGCCGACAGCGCTCGACCAGAACGAGCCGGAAAACGTCGCCATCGCCGTCGAAAAGCTCGGCCTCGCCCACGTGGTCATCACCTCGGTCGACCGCGACGACCTGCCTGATGGCGGTGCCGAGCATTTCGCCCAGGTCATCCGCGCCATCCGCCGCCGGACGCCGAAAACCACCATCGAGATCCTGACGCCCGATTTCCTCCGCAAGGAAGGCGCACTTGAAGTAGTCGTCGCGGCTAAGCCCGACGTCTTCAACCACAACCTCGAAACCGTGCCGTCCAAGTATCTCAAGGTTCGCCCCGGCGCCCGCTACTTCCACTCCATCCGTCTGCTGCAGCGGGTCAAGGAACTCGATCCCACCATGTTCACCAAGTCCGGCATCATGGTCGGGCTCGGCGAGGAGCGGAACGAGGTCCTGCAGCTGATGGATGATCTGCGCTCCGCCGACGTCGATTTCCTGACCATCGGCCAGTACCTTGCTCCGACCAAGAAGCACCATGCAGTGGCGCGTTATGTGACGCCGGACGAGTTCAAGTCCTTCGCCACCGTTGCCATGACGAAGGGCTTCCTGCTCGTCTCTTCGAGCCCCCTGACTCGCTCCTCCCACCACGCCGGCGAGGATTTCGAACAATTGCGCGCCGCGCGCCTCGCAAAGTTGGCCCATGCCTGATCTGTTCTTCGAGCGGCACATGCCGCACCTGCCGCAGCGCATGTTCGACCTGGTGTCGGACCTCGATGCCTATCCGGACTTCGTTCCCAACTGCAAGGCGATGGAAGTTCGCGACGATGCGGCCTCCGGTGCGCTGCTGGCCAAGATGACCGTCCAGTTCGGCCCCATCACCCAGGCCTACACCAGCCGCGTCGTCGCCGACCCGCAAGCACTGACCATCACGGCCAAGGCCGTCGATGGCCCTTTTGCGTATCTTGACAGCAAGTGGACCTTCACGCCCGAAGGGCAGGGGTCGCGCGTGCGCTTCGATATCGAATTCAAGATGAGCAACCCGCTGATCGCCGCCGTCGCCGAGCCAGCCTTTGCCGCCAAACAGGATGAAATCATCGACGCCTTCGCCGACGAGGCCGACCGCCGTTTCGGCTAGGTCAGCGCCTGTCCTCAGTTCACGGTTGCCAACGCGTTGTACATGCCATAGGCCTTTCCCAATTGTTCATGATCTGTTCGCTTTGGGAGAATTGCCGATGATCCGCAGGATCGAATGCGTGTGCATACCGACCACCGACATTGCGGCATCAGCAGCGTTCTATGTTGGTCTCGGCCTAACGAGGGCGTGGACGATTGAGCGCAAGCTCGAGACTGGTCAGACCTGGACGCTGATAGGGCTGAAGTTCCCTGACAGTTTAGGTTCTGAACTCGTCCTCAGCGACAATCCCGGTATCGATTTTACGGAGATCGAACTTCACTGCGATGACGTCCGGCAGACATTCGAGGCGATCCGCACAAATCCAGCTGTGACCTGGATACGCGAGCCATTCGCAACCGAGTCCGGCCATGTCGCAGTGATGGAAGCGCCGGATAAGAACGTCTTCGTTCTGGTTGGCGCCTGACTTCAGGCCTTGGCAGCCTTCAGCACTAGCTTGAGAGCCTGAACGACCGTTGCGTAACGGACCTCGTCGCGGCTCATCCCCGAAAACACCTTCTTGAGGTGCGTGGTGCCATTCTCGGTCGCAACGGAGAAATGCACCAGCCCAACCGGCTTTTCCGGCGTGCCACCATTAGGTCCGGCTATCCCGGTAACCGCCACGGCCATATGCGTCCCCGCCGCTCCCATAGCGCCATCCGCCATAGCCATCGCCACCTCCTTGGAAACCGCCCCAAACTGCTTCAGCAGCCCATAGGGCACACCCACCATGGCGATCTTGGCCTCGTTCGCATAGGTCACGAACCCGCCATAGACGACATCGGACGATCCGGAGATCGAAGTCAGCGCTCCGGCGATCAACCCACCGGTGCAGCTCTCGCAGGTTGCCACAGTTATCCCCGCCGCCTTCAGCGCTGCTACAGTCTCTGCAGCAAGGGAGGCGACATCATCTGGCAGCTTCATTTCACTCTTCCCTCGGCAGTTCTACACTGGCCGCAGCCATCGCCACGATCCCTTCGCGGCGGCCGGTAAAACCCAGCTCCTCACTGGTAGTAGCCTTGATGGCAATGCGGTTCTTGGAAATCCCGCAGATCCCCGCGATCGCAGCCTTCATCGCCTCAACATGCGGGCCGATACGCGGCGCTTCGCAGACGATGGTGATGTCCAGATTGACAATCCGCCCGTTGCGGCTGGCCACCAGCCCGGCAGCATGCGCCAGAAAGGTCGAAGACGCCGCGCCCCTCCACTGCATGTCGGATGGTGGGAAGTGATGCCCGATATCCCCTTCGCCCAGCGCCCCGTAGATCGCGTCGCACAGCGCATGCAGCGCCACGTCCGCGTCGGAATGGCCCTTGAGCTTCATCCCGTGTGGAATTTTGACCCCACCCAGCCAGACGGCATCGCCGGCCTCGAACGGGTGGACGTCAAATCCGCTGCCGATCCGGGTTTCCATCTGGCTTCCAGCTCCCAGCAGGCGCTCGGCCCGCGCAAAATCCTCGGGATGGGTGATCTTGATGTTCCGCGTACTGCCCGCCGTCAACGCCACCGCATGCCCCGCCCACTCGGCAATCGCCGCATCGTCGGTAAACTCCCTCGGCTCCGGCGCAGCCTGTCGGTGCGCTGCCAGAATTTCCCGGAAACCAAACCCCTGTGGGGTCTGCGCCGCAAACAGCGTCCGCCTGTCCACCGTTCCCGCCGAAATCCGTCCATCGTCGGAGCGTTTGATCGTATCCGTCACCGGCACGACCGGCAGGGCGGCGACCTGCTCTTCCAGTGCAGCAATGACGCCGCCAATGGTTGTTGCGTCAGTCAGCGGCCGCGCTGCGTCCTGGATCAGCACCAGATCAGGTTCCAGCGCAGCAAGGTTCAAAAGTCCAGCCAGAACCGATGCCTGCCGCGTATCCCCACCGACCACGGCAGGCAACAGCCGGGGATGAACCAGATCCAGCGCCCCGAAACGCTCTTGGTGATCAGCATGGATCACCGGAAGAACCCAAGTGACCTGATCCAGAGCAAGAAATGCGTCGATTGTCCGGCTCAGAACTGGCCGCCCTGCAAGCAGACGGTATTGCTTCGGCTCAAGCTCTCCAGTAGCACTGGCGCGCTCGCCGCGACCGGCAGCGACCACAATGGCGGCGATAGTTTTTTGGCCTGTCATTGTCGTTCCGCATTCCGGCCGATGAATTGGCGAATGAGGTCTATCGGCGGTGCCGTAACGCAGCAAGGGCCCTGATGACCGAGATTCTCCCTAGGCACGCGTTACGTGGTTGCGCGCGGCCGAATTTTGACTATTCTGCAGGCACTTCCTCAAAATGAGCAAATCTGGGGCATTTGGTGTCTAAGTTTGCCTGCGGGTTAAGCATTGCTGGTCACGTTCTGCCCAATCGCGCCTTTCTGGCGCCGATGGCCGGGATAACTGACGCCCCGATGCGGCGTCTGGCGGAGCGCTTTGGCGCCGGCCTGGTCGTGTCCGAAATGATCGCGAGCAATGCCCTCGCTACGGGGCAGGACGAAATGCTCCGCAAGCTCGACAAGTCCGGCAACCTCCCGCATGTCGTTCAACTCGCTGGCTGCGAAGCGCAATGGATGCAACGCGGCGCCGAGATCGCCTGTGAAGCAGGCGCCGACATTATCGACATCAATATGGGCTGCCCGGCGAAGCGCGTCACCAACGGCTATGCAGGCTCTGCCCTGATGCGCGTTCCCGACGAAGCCCTCCGGCTGATCGATGCCGTCGTGGCGGCCACTCCGTTGCCGGTCACGGTCAAGATGCGCCTCGGCTGGGATGATGACAGCCTCAACGCCGCCGATCTGGCGCGCCGTGCCGTCGATGCTGGCGTGCAGATGATCACCGTGCACGGACGCACGCGGCAGCAATTCTACAAAGGCGAGGCTCGCTGGAACCTGGTCCGGGCGGTCGTCGAGGCGGTCGATGTTCCGGTCGTCGTGAATGGGGACATCGTCGATCTTGCCGCAGCTGAGGATGCGCTGAGCCAGTCCGGAGCAGCGGCGGTGATGATAGGCCGTGGCGCTCAAGGGCAGCCCTGGGTCGTCGGGCAGATCGGAGCAGGCCTGGCGGGGCAGGGGGCGGCGCTCGCGCCGACAGGCGCAGAGCTGGTCGAGATCGTCTCCGAGCACTACGAGGCCTTGCTGTCCACCTACGGCCGCATCGGCGTCCGCGTCGCCCGCAAGCACCTCGATTGGTACCTCGAAGCTGCGGGCATCGTTCTCGAAAAACCAATCCGCGCTTCACTGCTCAATTCCGAGAACGCAGAAGAAGTGCTGGGCATGATCCCGTCGATCTATGCCGGCAACTGGAGACAAGCGGCATGATCGAAGTTGCACACGGGCTCTCCACCGCGGTGCTGCAGGCTCTGCCGCAGCCGGTCATTGTCTGCGGTGAAGACCTCAGCATCATCTTCGTCAACTACGCCGCAGAAGCGTTCTTCGGCGCCTCCCTGAGTGTCCTCACGCGCCAGAAGATCGATGACATCATCGCCTTTGGCTCGCCCATCGTCGGTCTGATCAAGGCCGTTGTGGAACGCCATGCGCCCATGACCGAGTACCGGTTGCGAGTCGGCTCGTCGCGGTTCGGCGATGCGAGCGATGATCGCGTGGTCGATGTTTTCGCCACGCCACTCTCTGACGTCGACGGCCGCATCGCGCTGCTCTTTCAGGAGCGCACCATGGCCGACAAGATTGATCGTCAGCTCGTCAGTCGCGGCGCTGCCCGCTCGGTCACCGGGCTCGCCTCAATGCTGGCGCACGAGATCAAGAACCCGCTCTCCGGCATCCGCGGAGCCGCACAATTGCTCGAGCAGAGCGTCACGCCCGACGAACTTCCCCTGGCGCGTCTGGTCCGCGACGAGGTGGATCGCATCGTCGACCTCATCGATCGCGTCGAAGTCTTCGGCGATGACCGGCCCGTGGAACGCGAACCCATCAACATCCACGTCGTGCTTGACCGCGTGAAGCTGCTGGCCAAGAGCGGTGTGGCCCGCGGCATCACCTTCTACGAGGACTACGATCCGTCGCTCCCGCCTGTCGGTGGCAATCGCGACCAGTTGATCCAGGTGTTCCTGAACCTGGTCAAGAACGCTGCGGAGGCCCTGGAGCGCACCTCGAAGCCTGAAATCCGGTTCTCTACAGCCTTCCGCCCCGGCATCCGAATTTCCGTCCAGGGCGTCTCCGAACGCATCTCGCTGCCGCTTGAAATCATCATTGAAGACAACGGCCCAGGCGTCCCCCAGGATCTGGTGCCGATCCTCTTTGATCCCTTTGTCAGCACCAAGGCCAACGGGTCGGGTCTGGGTCTGGCGCTGGTCGCCAAGATCATCGGTGATCACGGTGGTGTCGTAGACATGGACAGCCGCCCCGGCCGGACCAAGTTCCGCATTCTTCTGCCCGTTGCGGGCCGCACGCTAAGCCCCCAGTCTGAAGAGGCATTTGCCAAATGAGCCACACCATTTTGCTGGCCGACGATGACGCCGCGATCCGCATGGTGCTGAACCAGGCGCTGACGCGAGCAGGCTACGAAGTCCGGCCCACCGGCAATCTCTCTACGATGTGGAACTGGGTCAGCCGCGGCGAAGGCGATCTGCTCATCACCGACGTGGCCATGCCGGACGGCAATGCCTTCGACATCATGCCCAAGATCAAGAAGCTCCGGCCCGATCTGCCCATGGTCGTGATGAGCGCCCAGAACACCTTCATGACCGCCATCCGCGCCAATGAAGTCGGCGCCTATGAATATCTCCCAAAGCCCTTCGACATCGCCGAAGTGCTATCCGTGGTGGCACGCGCCTTGGCAGATGCCAAGAAGCCCTCCAACAGCGAGCGCAAGGCCGACGAGCCGGGCGAGACCATGCCGCTGGTCGGACGCTCGTCCGCCATGCAGGACATCTACCGCGCGCTGGCGCGCCTGATGCAGACCGACCTCACCGTGATGATCACGGGCGAGAGTGGCACTGGCAAGGAACTGGTCGCCCGCGCCCTGCACAACTTCGGCAAACGCCGCAACGGCCCATTCGTCGCGATAAACATGGCCGCTATCCCCCGCGATCTCATCGAGGCGGAACTGTTCGGACACGAGAAGGGCGCCTTCACCGGCGCCACCGCCCGTTCGTCGGGACGCTTCGAGCAAGCTGAGGGTGGCACGCTGTTCCTCGACGAAATCGGCGACATGCCGATGGATGCCCAAACCCGTCTGCTGCGCGTGCTGCAGGAGGGGGAGTATACCATGGTCGGCGGCCGTACGCCGATCAAATCCAATGTCCGCATCGTCGCAGCCACCCACCGCGATCTCAGCCAGATGATCCGGCAAGGCCTCTTCCGCGAGGACCTCTATTACCGCCTCAACGTCGTCCCGATTCGGCTTCCGCCCCTGCGCGAGCGCATCGACGACATCAACGATCTGGTCCAGCACTTCCTGAGGGCGGCGCAACGCGACGGCGAGCCCGTCAAGACCATTGCCCCCGACGCCATCCGCCTGATGCAGAACTACTCGTGGCCAGGCAACATCCGCGAACTGGAAAATCTCGTCCGACGCCTGTCTGCGCTTTACGCAGACGAGAACATCTCGGTGGAGATCGTCCAAAGTGAGCTCAATCTAGCCGATCGTCAGCCAGCACAGACGGCCTCCGGACCAGTGGATGTCTCAACTGCCGTGGAGACCCACGTCGCTCAGCTTCTACGCGAATATGAGCCGAACCTGCCGCCCGCCGGGCTTTACCAGCGCGTCCTGGACCGTGTCGAGGCTCCGCTGATTGCCATGGCGCTGAACGCCTGCGGCGGCAATCAGATCCGCGCTGCCGATCTGCTGGGTCTTAATCGCAATACTTTGCGCAAGAAAATCCGGGCTCACAGCATCGAAATCGTCAAGCAGTCGCGACGGCAGGGTTAGCCTTCACTTCGGGTTGTGTTGCAAAAATGCCGGATCGGGCGTAGGGACGCTGCCTGAGTAAATCCGCTCCCAGCCAATGTGTCTCATTTTGGCAACAATTGTCTTGAAGGGTGCGGTGTTCCGGGCGAAACTGCCCATCCCTGTCCCAAACACGGCCGCTGGATGCACGACGCCACGCTGGTAAGCCAGAATTTGCCCAACTCGAAAGCAGCAGCACCGGTGCCAAGGCCGCGCATTGTGCTGTTTGACAACGGCCGACAGGCGATCCGCACCGTTGGCCTCGTGATTGTGCTTCTTTCGGTCTTCGTGTCGTCAGGCTCGTTTCTGATCATGACCGGCGCCACCGACATCGAGCCCACGCCAGAGATCTGGACGGCCATCTGGGTGGTCAATGGCCTCCTGGTGCTGTCGGTGGTCGCCCTCGTGATGACCGAGGCAACTCTCCTCATTCAGGCGCGAGTGCGCGGGCAGGCCGGCGCGGGGTTGCAGGTCCGCATGGTCGCCATGTTCGCCATGGTGGCGGCGGTGCCGGCTTTGCTCGTTGCTGTAGTCGCCATGATCTCGCTCAACCAGGGCCTCGACCAGTGGTTTTCCGAGCGCACCCGGACGATCGTTGAGAGTTCCCGCCTCGTAGCGCGCTCTTACATGCTCGAGCACTCGCAGGTGCTGCGCGACGACATCATCTGGGTCGCGACCGAGCTTGAGCAGGCGCGAGGCACGTTTGAGACCGATCGCGTCAAGTTCCAGCGCATCCTAACCGCCTTGGCTGTAACGCGATCGCTGCCGTTCACGTCGCTGATCTCTGCCGATGGCGACACCCTGATGAAGGCGCAGATTAACGCGCCCGGGACGGCGCCTCGCGTGCCCGATGGCCTGACGAAAGGCGTCAGGGAAGGGGCTCCGACCGAAATTTCGCCGGGTCGAACCAATCTCGTCGGCTCAGTCGTAAAACTGCGCGGCTACGACAACACCTACCTGTTCGTTGCGCGCCCGGTTGATCCCGAGGTCCTTGAGTTCACCCGCCTCACCGATCAGAACATCACCGAGTACCGCCAATACGAGAGCAACCGCCTGGTCTTTCAGATCACCTTCACGCTGATGTATGTCGGCCTGGCGCTGGTGCTGCTCTTGGCGGCTGTGTGGATCGGCATTGCGCTCGCCAACCGCTTCGTCGACCCAATCCGAAATCTCATGATTGCCTCCAGCCGCGTGTCGGACGGTGATCTCGATGTGCGAGTACCGGTGCAGGAGGGCAGGGGCGACCTGCGCGACCTCAGCAACCAGTTCAACACCATGACTCAGCAGCTCAAATCACAGAGGCTGGCCATTGTTGAGGCGAGTGAAACCAACGAAAAGCGGCGCCAGTTCACCGAAGCGGTGGTGGAGGGCGTGTCGGCCGGCATCGTCGGCCTCGACCCCTTTGGCACCATCACCCTGGTCAATGCTCGCGCCGCCGAAATGGTTGGGCGCGATGAAATCTCGTTGGTTGGCGAGCGGATCGACGAAGTCATCCCGGCACTGGCCCCCGTCATCGAACGCGCCAAGTCGTCTCGCCGCGGGCAGATCAGGGATCAGATCGAAATTGGATCGGGACCTGACTACAGAACCTATCAGGTCCAGTTGACCCGCGAAGGCACGATGACAGAGAGCAAGGGGTTCGTTGTCACGCTCGACGACATCACCGACCTGCTTTCGGCGCAGCGTACCGGTGCGTGGGCAGACGTGGCGCGCCGCATCGCCCACGAGATCAAGAACCCGCTGACGCCGATCCAGCTTTCCGCCGAGCGGCTTCGGAGACGCTATGCGAGCAAGCTCGCAGACGATTTCGAAGTCTTCGACAAGTGCATCAACACCATCATCAGGCAGGTGGGCGACATCGGCCGGATGGTCGATGAGTTCTCCTCGTTCGCCCGCATGCCGGAGGCGCGCCTTGAAAAGGGCGACCTGACCGATTCCGTACGCCAGGCCGTGTTCCTCGAAAGCGTGCGATTACCGGAAGTCGCCATACGCATGGAACTGCCCGAGCAGCCGATTTTCGCCTGGTTCGACAACCGTCTGATCAGCCAGGTGCTGACCAATCTGATCAAGAACGCGGTCGAGGCGATCGAAGGGGCCGGCCTTGAGGCCATCAAGAACCCGGTGATCGTCGTCGAGGCAAAGCCGGAAGGCGACATGGTGCGCGTATCGATCTCCGACAACGGCAAAGGCTGGCCCAAAGAAAACCGTCACCGGTTGCTTGAGCCATATGTTACGACACGCGAGAAGGGCACGGGGCTCGGTCTCGCAATCGTCGCAAAGATCATCGAGCAGCACGGCGGCAAGGTCGACCTTGTCGATGCAGAGCCTGATGAAAACGGCAGGGAAGGCGCCTGCTTCACGTTCACTCTGCCTTTGCGGCAGGATGGCGATGAACCAGAGGACGGGGAGCCAGCAGCCCCCGGGGCGCCAACTCGTGCCGAACAGGCTGCGGCCGAAGCAAGGGCCGACCTGAACAAGCGAACTGAAGTCAGCGAAGCGGGTGGGGCAACACCTGAAGGCGGACAACAAGAGGAGCCGCAATTGCATATGCAAGCGGTCGAAAATACCTGATGGCCCTCGATATCCTGATCATCGATGACGAGGACGACATCCGCGACCTGATCGCGGGAATCCTTGAGGACGAGGGCTACGAAACGCGGCAGGCGCACGATGCCGATTCCGGGCTGAACGAAATCGCGCGACGTCGACCGAGTCTGGTCTTCCTGGACATCTGGATGCAGGGCAGCCGGCTGGATGGTCTCGCGCTGCTGGACGTGTTCCAGAGCCAGCATCCGGATATGCCCGTGGTGATGATCTCGGGTCACGGCAATGTCGAAACTGCGGTCTCAGCCATCCGGCGCGGAGCTTATGACTACATCGAGAAACCCTTCAAGGTGGACCGGCTGCTGTTGATCACGCAGCGGGCGATGGAAGCCGCCAAGCTGAAAAACGAAGTCGCCGATTTGCGGGAGCGCTCGAACAACGCTGTCGAGATGATCGGCAATTCGCAGCAATTGCAGCAGGTTAGGGCGCTGATCGACAAATCGGCACCGACCAACTCACGCATCTTCATCTCCGGATCGTCGGGAACCGGCAAGGGGCTGAGCGCCCGGATGATCCACCAGAAGAGCCCTCGTGCGGACTCGCCGTTTGTGGAGATCAACTGCTCTCTCTATGCGCCCGATGAGGTGCATGTCGTCCTCTTCGGTCGCGAGACGCGCGAAAAAACTGGCACGCTCCGCACCGAAGTTGGTGCGCTCGAAAAGGCGCACGGCGGCACGCTGTATCTCTCCGAAGTCGCTAGCCTGCCGCAGGCAGCACAGCAGACGCTGCTGCGAACCCTGGTGGAAAGCAAGTTCAACCGGGTCGGCGGTGCCGTCGCCGTGCCGGTCGACGTGCGTATCATCTCGTCCAGTTCACAGAACGTCGGACCGTTGATCGAGAGCGGCCAGTTCCGCTCCGACCTGTTCCACCGGCTGTCGATCGTTCCGCTGCAACTGGCGCCCCTTCGCGAGCGCCGGGAGGACATACCGCCGCTGGTGAATGTGTTTATCGAGCAGGTATGCCGGCTGCATAACCTCCGCAGCCTGACGATCGGTGAGGATGCGGTAGCGGTGCTCCAGGCGCAGGATTGGCCCGGCAACGCTCGACAGTTGCGCAACTCGATTGAGCGCCTCCTGATCATGGTCAAGGACGCAGCACCGGCCGATGGGGTGATTACCGCGGCGCTGCTGCCATCCGATATCGGCGAGGTCTTGCCGACGGTGGGAGACAGCGATTCGTCCGCCCACCTGATGAGCCTGCCCCTCCGCGATGCACGTGAAGTGTTTGAGAAGCAATATCTTTTGGCTCAGATCGAGAGGTTTGGCGGCAACATCTCAAAGACTGCTGAGTTTGTCGGCATGGAGCGCAGTGCCTTGCACCGGAAGATAAAAAGCTTAGGTCTCTAGCTATTGCCCGCTCCCGGGTAGGCACACGGATTCTAGTGTGCCATAGTTGTGGCAGTGGGAAAGCATTGAGCCTTGGGGCAGGGGTTGTGGCGACCTGACTGTCCAAAGAGCACGGGTTGTCGTTCAGGCATCCCGGCACCACATTGTACGCGAGAAGAGGCCAAAAATGCCCAGCGAAAAGACCCAGAACCTCCAGGACGCGTTCCTCAATCACGTCCGCAAGCAGAAAGTCCCGGTCACGATTTTCCTCGTGAACGGGGTGAAACTGCAGGGAGTGATCACCTGGTTCGACAACTTCTGCCTGCTGCTGCGGCGCGATGCCCAGTCGCAGCTTGTTTACAAGCACGCGATCTCGACGATCATGCCTGGCGCTCCAATCCAGCTGTTCGATCCCGAGCACGTGTCCGAGGACTGAGCCGACTACTATGACCGACGAGTTTGACGACGACGAGGACCGCAAAGGCGGCCCGCAGCGATTCATTGATCAACGCGCAGCTCCAACGCGCGTTGGTCTGATCGTACCCGAAGTTCGGGGAGCGTCGTATAGCCACAGCATCGAAGCCCGGAAGTCCGAGTTCGAAGGGCTGGCCAGCGCCATCACCGTTGAGATGATCTTCTCCGACGTCGTGAAGGTCCGCGAGATCAAGCCATCGACCTTTATCGGCGGCGGTCACGTGGCAGATATCGCCAAGCGGGTGGTGGACGAAAAGATCGAGCTACTGCTGGTGGATGCGGCCCTGCACCCGATCCAGCAACGCAACCTCGAGAAGGAAACCGGCGCCAAGGTACTCGACCGGACCGGGCTCATCCTCGAGATCTTCGGCGAGCGGGCAGCGACGCGCGAAGGCGTGCTGCAGGTCGAACTGGCGCACCTTAACTACCAGAAGAGCCGGCTGGTTCGCTCCTGGACCCACCTTGAGCGCCAGCGCGGCTCAGGCGGCATGGGCTTTATGGGTGGTCCCGGCGAAACCCAGCTCGAGAGCGACCGGCGCCAACTGCAGGACCGCATCAAGCTGCTGGAGGAGCGCATCGAGAAGGTGCGCTCGACCCGTAGCCAGCAGAAGGGCCGCCGCGACGCCGTACCCTATTCAGTCGTCGCTCTAGTGGGCTACACCAACGCCGGTAAATCCAGCCTTTTCAACGCTCTGACCGGGGCAGGGGTGTTCGCTAAAGACCAGCTCTTTGCCACCCTCGACACCACCGTCCGGAAGCTGACGCTGCCGCATGGGCGCGAAATCATGCTGTCCGATACGGTTGGCTTTGTCTCCAACCTGCCCACCGAGCTGATTGCCGCATTCCGCGCCACGCTCGAGGAAGTGCTGGAGGCCGATATCATCGTGCATGTCCGCGACGTCGCCAACCCCGACCATGCCGCGCAGGCGGCCGACGTGCTGAAAGTACTGGGCGAACTGGGCGCCACCGCGGACACGACGACCCCGATCATCGAAGTCTGGAACAAGGTCGACCTCCTCGAAAAGGATGCCGACGGCAAGCATCCTGCGCTGGACACCATGTCACCACTCGGCACCGTTGCCGCTTCCGTACCGGCTTCAGCTCAGACGGGCGAGGGGCTGGAGCAGGTGCTGCTGACCATCGAAAAGGTGCTGGCCAGCAAGGGCCGAACCTATCGCGTCCGCGTACCGCATACCGCTGGTGCGGATGTCGGCTGGCTCTACGGCCACGCCGAGATCATCGCCCGCGAAGAATCTGATGAAGTCGGTCAGGTCTATGAGGTGCGCGTCGAAGCGAGGCACGCCAGCGCCTTCAATGAGCGTTTTGCCGGCCGCATCGAAGCTGTAAATGCCGCTTAACAAGTTGATATAATTGTACTATTTGTCTTTCTGGCGAATCTCGTTCCAGTAGGCATCGAGCCTTTCGAGCCCAGCGTCGGGCAGGGGAATGCCGTCCTCGCGAGCCCGCTCCTCCACATAGTGGAAGCGCCTTGTGAACTTGAGGTTGGCGTTACGCAGCGCCGCTTCGGCGTCAACGCCGAGCTTGCGAGCGAGGTTGGCGGCCGCAAACAGCAGATCGCCCAGCTCTTCCTCGATACGGGCCTTGTCCCCGGTTTCGGCAACCTCCGCCACCTCGTCGAGCTCTTCGCGCACTTTGCCAAGCGTCTCGTGCCAATCCGGCCAGTCGAACTGCACAGACGCGGCGCGGCGGCTGAGCTTTTCGGCCCGCGCCAGGGCAGGCAGGGTGTTCGCCACGTCATCGAGGACAGACGAGGGCGCCTGCTTCTTCTCCGCCTTTTTGGCCCGTTCGTCGGCCTTCACTTCATCCCACTTGGCTTTAGCGCCGCCGGCGTTCCTGGCCGCTTCCTCGCCAAAAACGTGCGGGTGCCGCCGGATCAGCTTCTCGGTGATCGCGTAGACCACATCGCCAATATCGAAGAGCCCGCGCTCGGTCGCCATCTGGGCGTGATAGATCGGCTGGAGCAGGAGGTCGCCAAGCTCTTCGCGCAGATCCGAAAAGTCTTCGCGCTCGATGGCGTCCGCAACCTCGTAGGCCTCCTCGATCGTGTAGTGTCGGATCGTCGAAAAGTCCTGCTCCAGGTCCCAGGGGCAACCCCCAACAGGATTGCGGAGGGCGGCCATGATCTCGATCAGCCGTGAAATGTCGCGCGAGGGTTCCATGGCGGCTCCGGATAGGGATCTAGACGATATCGAACTGGACGATGTGTGCACCGAGCCCCGCCGCAACGTGCCCGGTGCCACTGACCGGCACCAGCCCGCAGAGCGAGCCTGTGGTGATGATTGTGCCGGCCTTGAGCGGATAGGCAGGGTGCTGGTAGCGGGCATAGGCGAGATACGACGCCAGCACAGTCCCGAACCCATGCTTCGCGGGTGCGTTATAGATCCGCTTGCCGGCAAACTCGATGGTGACGTCGAACCCTTCGATATCAGCGCCCAGATCCCGATGCATCGGGTCGATCACGTACGCGAACGCCGACATGTTGTCCGCGAGTCCGCCAGTGGGGCCAGCGATCGCACGATCCTTGTATCGGGTGCCGCAAACCTCGACGCCGACGAAGTAGTGGTCAATCGCCTCTATAGCGTCGATCTCGTCGGCGGCCGCAGCCTCGGATGTGATGTCACGCGCCAGCACAATGCCGACTTCAACCTCAAGACCGATCAGCCGCGATGCCTGGAGGCGCGCATTACCGCTCTGGTCGAGCCGCAGGATAGGCGCCACGACGCCGGCACCATCCGGGTGCACTGCAGTCTTCAGCAACTTGGGCGTGTCGCCAAGCATATCGAGCACGCGCGTCTGGACCCGATAGGCCGCAGCGCGGTCAAGGGCAGAGAAGGGCGTTGCATCAACGCTCTGGCTGCCATCCTTATTGGCCTCAAACAGCTGCTGGGCCAGGTCGAGTTCAGTGCTCATGTGCGATACCCCTCATTCGCAGTTCCGTTCGCATAAGATATATTATGGAACTTTTTGATATCCCGATTTTTTGCCGGTCTGGTTGGTTTGTGGGCGTTTCTTGGCCTTTGGCGGCGGCTCGCGTTAGCTTGTTCACGCCTTGCAGTTCACATTCCGTACAACGACCTCAGTCTAGCAGACTTCATCGCCATGGGCATAAGTCGAGTCCTCACGGCAGCACGGCCGTCGCGGTGATTTCGATCCTGAGGCCTTCGGCAAGCAATTCCTTGACGACCACTGTGGCGCGAACCGGAAACGGGCGCGACACAAAGTACTCGGCATACACACGGTTCATACCCTTGGCATCAGCACGGTCGACCAGGAAAATCTGCACCTGAACAATGTCCGCCAGCGTGCCGCCGGCAGCGCGGATCGCCTGATCGAGGTTCTGCAGCGCCTGACGCGTCTGCGGCTCTATGTCGCCGGCGACGATCGTTCCGGTCTTGGGATCCTCGGCGATCACCACCAGCCACACATGCTTGCCAGATCGCACGCAGTCGCTGATCGGTGCGCTGGACGGCGCAATGCCCGTATCGATAGCTTCCTTCATTGGCGGAACTCTGGATCGTAAGCTATTATCGTGGGCTGAGAATTTCGCCGAGCACGGCGTCGATCTGCAGCCCATCGAAGGCCGGTCTTACGCGCTCAGGTGTCATGGCGTCGGTCTGCGCATAGTCGAGATCGATATGGAGGTTGGTCAACACCGCATGGCGCGGCTCAAGCGCTTCGATCAGCTCCAGCGCCTCCGAGAGGCTGAGATGACTGGGATGCGGCGCCGGCCGGAGGGCATCAAGCACCCATACGGCCAGCCCAGATACCGCCTCGCGAGACTCCGAAGGAATGCCGCTCAGGTCGCAGGAATAGGCGAAATTGTGGACGCGGAAACCGAGTGAGGAAATCTCGCCATGTTCCTGACGGAACGGCAGAATCGTGATGGATCCTCCCGGCCCGTCCACCGTCAGCGGCGTGCCAGCTTCGATGATGTGCTGGTTCAGGATCGGCGGATAACCGCTGCCGGGCGGCGCAGTGAAGCAATAGGCGAAGCTCGGCACAATCCGGTTTGCCGCTTCCTGGCTGAAATACACATCGACGCGGCGACGGTTGTTGAGCGCCAAAACTCTAAGATCATCAATGCCATGGGTGTGGTCCGCATGCTCGTGCGTATACAGCACGGCTTCGACCCGATCGACGCCTGCGGCCAGCAGCTGTTCGCGCAAATCGCACCCGGTATCGACAATAATGCGGGTCGGCTCGTCGATACCGTCCGTATAACCCTCGATCAGCAAAGAGCAGCGGCTGCGGCGGTTCTTGGGGTTTTGGGGGTCGCAGACGCCCCAGTGGCCGCCGATCCGCGGCACGCCGCCGGAGGAGCCGCACCCCAGGATGGTTGCGATGATGCGCTGTGCCTGAGCCATTATGGGGCCGCCGTACTGGTCAACTTAGCTTTTGAAAACAAACGGAAAAAGTTCGAAGTCGTCTCATTTCCGAGCTGCTCGAGGCTGATGCCGCGCACTTCGGCCACCTTGACCGCAGTGTGGGCAACAAAACTCGGCTCGTTGGTGCCGCCGCGATGCGGGATCGGTGCCAGGTAAGGGGCATCAGTTTCAACGAGATAGCGGTCGTCCGGGACGAATTTAGCGACCTCCCGTATGCCCTCGGCATTCTTGAAAGTGATGATGCCGGAGAATGAAATATAGCCACCCAAATCGAGGGCTGTGCGGGCCAGTTCTTCGCCGGCGGTGAAGCAGTGGAGGACGAACGGGAAGGCGCCCTGCCCCATTTCATCCTTGAGGATGAACGCCATATGAGCGTCCGCTGAACGGGAGTGGATAACCAGCGGCAGGCCGGTGATACGAGCGGCCGCCACGTGACGGCGCAGACCCGTCTCCTGCGCCTCCTTGGGCGCGTTGTCGTAAAAGTAGTCGAGACCCCCTTCGCCGATCGCGACGCACTTGGGATGCGCACTCAATCGCACCAGATCGGCGGTCTCTATGTGCAACTCCTCATCGGCATGATGCGGATGGGTGCCGACCGAACACCAGACTTCCGGATGCGCCTCGGCGATGGCGCGAATCTCGTCAAAGCGCTCGACGCGGGTGGAGATGGTGAGCATGCCAACGATACCCGCAGCCTTGGCGCGGGCGAGCAGGCCGCTGCGGTCGGCGGCAAGCTCGGGGAAATCGAGATGGCAGTGGGAGTCGATCAGCATGCTAGGCACCTCTTTCCTTCTCCCCTTGAGGGAGAAGGTGTCGAGCGTAGCGAGACGGATGAGGGGACGTATAGCTGGACTGCCCCTCACCCGCCCTGCCTTGCAGGGCACCCTCTCCCTCAAGGGGAGAGGGAAGCACGGCAATGGCGCTGACTAACGAAGACATCAACCAGCCTTTGCATGCTCGAACTTCTTGAACACCGGCTCCGGCGGTGGCAACGCGGTGCCGGCGGGGATGGTGTAGGCGGACTGTGCATCGACAAGCAGGCGCTGATCGGCCGGCACCGCCAGGGCGTCGAGGAACTTTGCCGCCGAGGCCGGGATGAACGGCTGGGCGACAATGGCAGCGCGACGGACGACGTCCGCGGTGGTCACGAGGATCGTGCCCATGCGCGGCAGGTCGGCCTTGAGGCCCCAGGGGGCCTGATCAGCAAAATAGAGGTTGGCGGCACTCAGCAGAGCGACGAGTTCGCCGGTGGCCTCATGGACCTGCTGGGTCTGCATTGCCGCCGTGATCCTGGCGATGCCGTCGGTGACGGTCTGGACGATCGCCTTGTCCGCATCGTTGGGCTCGGCGGCAGGCAGCACGCCGCCGAAGTTCTTCTGGATCATCGACAGCGAGCGCTGCGCGAGGTTGCCGAAATTGTTGGCAAGGTCGGCATTGTTGCGGTTGATGAACTTGTCGCGGCCCCAGTCGCCATCCTGCCCGAAACTGATCTCGCGCAGGCAATAGTAGCGCACCGGATCGACACCGAACTCCTCGACGACGCCGAACGGATCGACGACGTTGCCGAGCGACTTCGACATTTTCTTGCCTTCCGACGTCAGGAAGCCGTGGGCGAAGACGCGCTTTTGCACCGGGATGCCGGCGGACATCAGGAAGGCCGGCCAGTACACCGCGTGGAAGCGGATGATGTCCTTGCCGATGACATGCAGATTCGCCGGCCAGAACTTCTTGAACTGCTCGGACCCGGTGTCCGGATAGCCGACGCCGGTGATGTAGTTGGTGAGCGCGTCGACCCATACGTACATGACGTGCCCATCGGCGCCGGGGACCGGTATGCCCCAGTCGAAAGTGGTGCGGCTGATCGAAACGTCGCGCAGCCCGGCCTTCACGAACGAGATGATTTCGTTGCGGCGCTCTTCGGGGGCGATGAAGTCGGGCACGTCCTCGTAGAGCTTCAACAGGCGGTCCTGGTATGCGGAGAGGCGGAAGAAGTAGCTGTCTTCCTCGACCCACTTCACCTCGGCGCCGGTGGGGGCAAGCTTCTTGCCGCCCTCGCCGTCGGTGAGTTCGGCCTCGTCGAAATAGGCCTCGTCGCGCACCGAGTACCAGCCCTTGTAGACCGACTGGTAGATGTCGCCATTGTTCCGCGCAGCCATCTGCCGCCAGATTTCCTGGCTCGACTCGTGATGGCGCTTTTCCGTGGTGCGGATGAAATCGTCGTTCGAAAGGTTCAACGTCTCCGCCAGCGCGCGGAAGCGCGCCGAATTGCGGTCGGCGAGCTCCTGCGGGGTGATGCCGAGCGCCGTCGCCGTCTGCTGCATCTTGATGCCGTGCTCGTCGGTGCCGGTGAGGAACCAGGTATCCTTGCCCTCAAGCCGCGCCCAGCGGGCAATCGCATCGGTCGTAATCATCTCGTAGGCGTGCCCGATATGCGGGTCGCCGTTGGGATAAGCGATGGCGGTGGTGACGTAAAAGGTCTCGGTCATCGGTCTGACGTGCTGGGCTCTATTGGGGAAACGTGCAGCTCAAGGTGCTTTCGGATTGCGTCAAAGATCGCGACCAGAGTTTGCCGCATGTCGAGGTTGTAGTCATCGGCATCGGCAAGCGAAAGCCGCGCCTTGTCCCATAGCTCGGTGACCGAGGCAAGTCGCCGTGGCTGGGCGACCGGAGCGGAAGCTGCCGCCCTGCCCTCGGCAGCCAGCCAGTCGAAGATCATGTCGCGGGCAAAGCGCAACTCAGCGCTGTCGCGCTCACCGCCCAAAGTGTCGGCGAGGTTGAGTCGATCAGCTGAACGCGCCGCCAGCGGATTAGCGAGCCACCCGCGTAGCGCCGACAGCGCTGTATCGTCGGAGAGCTGCAGCGCCTCAAAGCCGCGCCGGGGGCTGCCACCAGCGAGACTCGCCGCAGTGTCCAGCGCAGCCGCACCGGCTTCGGCGCTGCTCGCTGCAATCACGGTGCGCACATCACTCTCGGCGATGGGGCGCATCGCGACCTGGAAGCAGCGGGAGCGGATGGTGGGCAGGAGCGAGCCCGGACGATGGGAGACCAGGAGGAACGTCGTATCGGCCGGCGGCTCTTCGAGAATCTTGAGCAGCGCATTGGCCGACGAGGCGTTGCAATCATCGATCGGGTCGATGATGGCGATGCGGTGCCCTGCCCGGCCACGGGTCATTCGCATCTGGTCAATGAAGCTGCGCACTTCCTCGACGCGGATGACGGTGTAGTAGCCCTTGCCGGTGTCGCGCGCCGATTTGCGCATGACGAACAGGTTCGGATAGGCGCCTGCCGCGACCTGGGCGGCGATGTGGGACGGCGATTCATCGCCGGTGCGGGCAAAGATGCGGCGCGCGAAATCGAACGCCAGCGTCGCCTTGCCGATGCCGCGCGGACCATGGATCAGGATGCCACCGGGCAGGCGACCGGCATCAAGCCGTGCAGCGAGCGCTTCAAGCGCGGCTGCGTGCCCAACGACCGTGCTCTGGTACTCTGGCAGCGGCACGCCGGCGAGCTGGTCGGGCTCGCGTTCTGGATAGGTGGCGGTCACGCGTTCTCCGCGACCTCAAGCTCGGGGTAACGACGCGTCAGCGTGTCCCAGATTTCCTGCTCCAGTGCCTCTTCGCCCTGGTTGGCAGGCAGCACCACGCATCGGTCGCGATTGGCCCGGGCAATATCGAGAAAGGCGGTCCGCAGGCGCTGGTGCCAATCGAGGTCTTCCTTCTCGAAGCGGTCGCCGGTCTGTTGCAGCGCCGCCTCAAGCTCCCGGTTGTTCACGCGGGCAAAAGCGACGGCAGGGTCCATGTCTAGGATGAACGTCAGGTCCGGCTTGTGGCCATTGAGCGCCAGTTCCTCAAGGCCCCGGATCAGCTTGTCGTCCACACCTCCGGTGAGCCCCTGGTAAGCGCGGGTCGAGTCGTGGAAGCGGTCGGAGATCACCCACTTGCCAGCCGCGAGGCTGGGCGCGATCAGCTCGTTGACATGATCGAGCCGGGCCGCAGCAAAGAGCACGGCCTCAGACCCCGGCCCCCAGCTCTCCGAGCGGCCCTGGAGAATGAAAGCACGCACTGCCTCGGCCTTGGGCGTGCCGCCAGGCTCGCGGGTCCGCACTGCGCCGATGTTCAAGCGGGCCAGATGGGCGATCAGACGCTTCACCTGGGTCGATTTGCCGACCCCCTCGCCACCCTCAAAGGTGATGAAGCGAGCGGCCGCCGGTGCGGGCATATCGAGCATGCATCAGATTCCCTGCGCCGAAGTGATCGTCACGTTCTTAGCGGCGATGGCGGTGAAGCGGAAGCGCCCAGATACACCGTTCTACATCCAGCCGAGCGCGAGTTCCTTGAGGGCGTCGGTGGCCTTGCGGACGATGTCACCCTCGGCAACGTCCTCGCCAGCGTAGAGTGGGGTAACCTGCACCACCTTGCCGCTACACATCACGTTGAGCTCAGCCAACTGGTCGCCCTTCCTCACCGGCGGCAGGATGGGCGCCTTGTAGGTCACCGTCGCCTGCGGGCAGTTCTCGGCGCCCTTGGGCAAGAACAGATCGATGCTGCCATTGCCCACCAGCGATACCTGCCCGCTCGAACCGCCATAGACATTGGCGTAGGTGACTACCTTGCCCTCTGGGTAGACCGGCACCAGTTCGAAGCCCCGTGTGCCCCAAGTGATGAGCTTTCGGGCTTCCTCAGCGCGCTCGGACATTGATTTGAGCCCGTGCAGCACGCCGATCAAGCGGCGGCCGGTGGCGGCAGTGGAAACCACCTCGCCATAGCCAGCTTCCTCGGTATGCCCGGTTTTGAGCCCATCTACGCCGATCCCGATCTCAAGCAGCGAGTTGCGGTTCATCTGGCGGATCTTGTTCCAGGTGAACTCCTTCTCGGAGAAGATCGGGTAGTACTCCGGGAACTGCGCAATGATGAACCGCGCGATGGTCGCAAGATCGCGGGCGGTCGAATACTGGTCGGGGTCAGGCAGGCCGGTGGCATTGACGAAGTTCGAGCCCTTGAGCCCGATTTCCTTGGCCAGCCGGTTCTCCATCTGCGCGAAGCTGACCTCAGTGCCGGCGATACCCTCAGCCAGCGCGATGGCCGCGTCATTGCCCGACTGCACGATCACCGAGCGGATCAGGTCGATCACCGGGATCTTCGAGTTCAGCACGGCAAACATGGTCGAGCCGCCAGAGGAGGCGCCACCGTCGCGCCAGGCGTGCTCGGAGATGAAGAACTCGTCGGTCTCGTTGAGCTTTTTCTGCTGCAGCTGATCGAAGACGACCGCGAGCGTCATGAGCTTGGACATGCTGGCAGGCTCGAGCCGCTCGTCGGCGTTCTTGTTGAACAGGATCGTGCCGGACTCGTAGTCCATCAACACCGCAAACGGTGCCTTGGTGTCGAATTCCTGTGCGAACGCCGGCTGCGCCAGAGCGCTCAGCGCGGCGAGAACGATGACAATGATGAGGTTGAAGTTCCGCAACTTATAACCCCGAAATCCACGGCTATTGGCCAGCCGAAGACATCCTAATAGAGAACTAAGTCGTTGAGGCCAAGTTCCTTTGCGAGCGCCATCACATCGCTGCGAGCAACACCGGGCTTGAGTTTTGTCAACGTCAGGCGGGTGGCATCGGCACCGGGGACGCGGACGGCCTGTTCATCGACGGCACCCAGATACGCAAAGCGCTGGATAACTGCCTCGGCACGCCCCGAGTCCGTGAACACCCCGAGTTCGAGCTTGATCGTGCGATCATCCTCATCGACCGAGGCCACCCAGTCACTAAGGGCCCCTGCCCGCGTCGCCATAGCGTTGACCGCATCGTGGGCATTGTTGATCTCGTCGGCAGCAGCGGTGGTTTCGGCGTAACCGAACATACCGATAATACCGCCGATCAGGTCGGGACTTCCGCCGGATTTCCGGCCGGTGTCGACCATCGCGAAGCGCGTATCACCCTGCTCCATGCGGGTCGGCCGATCGACGCTGGCGAGCAGCATGCGGGTGTCGTCGCCATTCAAAGGCGCTGGGCCGATATACTGGACCTGGATGTTACCCACGCCCGTATCGGCGTAACCGAGGATTTCAGCAGCGCGGTAACTGAGGTCCATCACTCTGCCGTGCATGTACGGACCGCGGTCATTCACGCGAACCACCATTGACCGGCCGTTCTCAAGGTTCGTGACGCGCACATAGCTCGGCAGCGGCAGCACCGGCGACGCACCGGAAATCGCGTTGGCCGAAAAAATCTCGCCATTCGCGGTCTGCCGACCGTGGAAGTCCTTGCCGTACCAGGACGCGCTGCCGCTTGCGACGTAACCGATGGGATTTTCCTGCGGCGTGTAGACCTCGCCGCGAACCGTGTAAGGCTTGCCGACGAGGTACCGGCCACCGCCCCGCGGCGGGTTCTTGGCGGTGCTCAGCCGCGGGCTGACGGCAACGCCGAATTCCTTGGACGTGAAAGCGGCCCGCTTGACGTGTGGAATGCCGCCATCGCTGGAGCACGCAGCCACCACCGGCACAAGCAGAAGGGCCATTGCCAGCAGCCGGGCGGCCGCACGATGGTCGCGAGTAAAAACTGCCAAAGCTGATGGTCCCAAGTCCGAATTCGCGCGCAGTCTACAATTTTCTTCAAATGCGCGAAGGCCTTGGGGTCGAGTATGGTTTCCCGGGGGTTAACGCGACAGGCCGTCGAGCCAACTCAGCAGCGCCGCGTTGACCGCTTCGGGCTGTTCCACCAGCGCCATGTGGCCGGCATTCGGGATAGTCGTGAGGGCGGCGCCACGAATGCCATCCGCCATTTCCTGAGCGACCTCAGGCGGGGTGATGGCGTCTTTATCGCCGACGAGAACAATCGTCGGCACCTCAATGGCGCCGAAGTCGGGCCGCGAATCCGGCCGACCGATGATCGCCTGCTGCTGACGCAGGTAGGTCTCGAGCCCAATGGCTAGCCCCATACGGGTGTGCAGCGCCTTCATTGCCGCGTTCTCGACATTGTCGGGATGCACCGCCAGCGGGAAGGCCGCAGCGATCACCTGAGCAAACTTCCCCTGCCCCGCCAGCGCCATCGCCGCACGGCGGCGCTCAGTGGCCTCCGGCGTGTCTGGGCGCGCCGAAGTATCGACCAGGGCCAGCCCCCTCACCCGCTGCGGCGCCTGCCGCCAGACCTCGAAAGCGATATACCCGCCCATCGAGATACCGCCGAGCGCGAAGCTCGGGGGAGCGGCCGCGAGAATATTTGCCGCAATCTCGCTGATGCTGGACCCGATGGTGTGATTGGCGATGGTCACCGGACCACGCGACCAGAGCGCTGGAGTCTGCGACGCCCAGACCTCCGAAGTGCAGTTAAGGCCGGGAATGAGAAGGATCGGCAGGGTCATGGAGCCGCTTTCGGACGATGATTTCGGTTCTGCCCACGCGGGCGCAATTGTCTTTTACGGCACTTGCTTGCCGCAGTTTCAGCAATCATATAAAGATTTCTTTATATCCCTCAGTGCAAGGTACGCTGAGTGATGGGTATTTTGGCACCACAGGTGCTGGGAAGTCGAGTGATGACCATAGCGCAACACATTGAGAGCGATAGAAATTCCTTGCCGAATGGGGATGAGGTGCGAGCAGCGCTTACCCAGGCGGCGCGCGAACGCATCCTGATCCTCGATGGCGCCATGGGCACGATGATTCAGGGCCTGAAGTTCGATGAGGCGGCTTATCGGGGCGAGCGCTTTGCCGATTGGCACAAGGATGTGCGCGGCAACAACGACCTCTTGAACCTCACCCAACCCGACGCGATCCGCGCCATTCACCTGCAATATTACCTCGCCGGCGCCGACATGGTGGAGACCAACACTTTTTCGTCCACCGACATCGTGATGGCCGACTATGGCATGCAGGAACTGGCCTATGAGTTGAACCTTGCCGGCGCCAAGCTGGCGCGCGAGGCGGCGCAGCAGGCGCTGGATATCGACGGCAAGCGGCGTTTTGTTGCCGGAGCACTGGGCCCGCTGAACAAGACTGCATCGATGTCGACGGACGTGAACTCGCCCGGCCATCGCGGCGTCACCTTTGACCAGATCGTCACCGGCTATGCCGAAGCTATCAACGGGCTGATAGATGGCGGCGCTGACTTGCTGCTGTTCGAAACCATCACCGACACGCTCAACACCAAGGCGGGGATTTTTGCCGCGCAGCGCATCTTCGGCGAGCGCGGCTACGAGTTGCCAGTGATGATCTCGGGCACGATCACCGATCTCTCTGGTCGCACGCTGAGCGGACAGACGCCGACGGCGTTCTGGTACTCGGTGCGGCACGCCAACCCCTTCACCATCGGGCTCAACTGCGCGTTGGGCGCCAACGCCATGCGCGCCCACGTCGCGGAACTGAGCGACGTCGCTGATACGCTGATCTGCGCCTATCCGAACGCCGGCCTGCCCAACGAATTCGGCGGCTATGACGAGAGCCCGGAATTCATGGCGCGGCAACTAGAGGGCTTTGCGCGTGATGGCTTCCTCAACATTGTCGGCGGTTGCTGCGGCTCGACCCCGGACCACATCCGCGCCATCGCAGAGGCGGTCGGCAAATACAAGCCACGCCAGGTGCCCGAAGTGCCGACGCTGCTGCGGCTCTCGGGGCTCGAGCCCTTCACGCTCAGCAAGGACATTCCGTTCGTCAACATCGGCGAGCGCACCAACGTCACCGGCTCGGCGCGGTTCCGGAAACTGATCACCGCCGGCGACTACACCGCCGCGCTCGATGTGGCGCGCGACCAGGTGCAGAACGGCGCGCAGATCATCGACATCAACATGGATGAGGGCCTGATCGACAGCGAGAAGGTGATGGTCGAGTTCCTCAACCTCCTCGCCGCCGAACCCGACATCGCGCGCGTGCCGCTGATGATCGACAGCTCGAAGTTCTCGGTGATCGAGGCCGGGCTCAAGTGCGTGCAGGGCAAGGCGCTGGTCAACTCGATCTCGATGAAGGAAGGCGAAGAGAAGTTCCTCGAAACCGCCCGGCTGGTGCGCGCTTATGGCGCCGCGGTGGTTGTGATGGCGTTCGACGAAGACGGCCAGGCTGACACCTACGAGCGCAAAGTCGCGATCTGTACTCGCGCCTATAAGCTCCTCACCGAAGAGGTCGGTTTCCCGCCCGAGGACATCATCTTCGATCCCAACGTGTTCGCGGTGGCGACAGGCATCGAGGAGCATGCGGGATACGGCGTCGCCTTCATCGAAGCTACGAAGACAATCACGCAAACTCTTCCGCACGTTCATATTTCTGGCGGCATCTCGAACCTCAGCTTCTCGTTCCGCGGCAATGAGCCGGTGCGCGAGGCGATGCACTCGGTGTTCCTCTACCACGCCATCCAGAACGGCATGGACATGGGCATCGTCAATGCCGGCCAGTTGGCGGTGTACGAGTCGATTGACCCCGAACTCCGCGAAGCCTGCGAAGACGCGATCATGAACCGGCGCTCGGACTCGACCGAACGGCTGCTGGAGATTGCCGAGCGCTATCGTGGCGTTGCCGGCCAGGAACAGAAGGCCAAGGACCTCACCTGGCGCGAAGGCACGGTTGAGAGCCGGATCAGCCATGCGCTGGTCAATGGCATCACCGAGTTCATCGAAGCCGACACCGAGGAGGCGCGCCTCAAGGCCGACCGGCCGCTGCACGTCATCGAGGGCCCGCTGATGGCCGGGATGAGCGTCGTCGGCGACCTGTTCGGCACCGGCAAGATGTTCCTGCCGCAGGTGGTGAAGTCGGCGCGTGTCATGAAGCAGGCGGTGGCACATCTGCTGCCGTTCATGGAGGCGGAAAAGAACGCCGATGGCAACGCGCGCGGGCGCCAGTCCGCCGGCAAGATCCTGATGGCGACGGTGAAAGGCGATGTCCACGACATCGGCAAGAACATCGTCGGCGTCGTCCTCTCCTGCAACAATTACGAGATCATCGACCTCGGCGTCATGGTGCCAACCGCCAAGATTCTTGAGACCGCGCGCCGCGAGAAGGTGGACGTCATCGGGCTCTCCGGCCTGATTACGCCCTCGCTCGATGAGATGGTGCATGTTGCCGAGGAGATGGAGCGCGAAGGCTTTACCATCCCGCTGCTGATCGGCGGCGCGACGACCTCGCGCGTCCACACGGCAGTGAAGATCCATCCGCAGTACCATGGCGGACCGACGGTGCACGTCCATGACGCGAGCCGCGCCGTTGGCGTTGTCTCCTCGCTGCTCTCGGGCGAGCAGCGGCCGACCTATGTGGCGGACGTGAAGGCCGAGTACGAAAAGCTGGCGGAAAAGCACCGCCAGTCCGAGGCCGACAAGCAGCGTACGCCGCTGGTTGCGGCGCGGGCCAACCGATTCACACCGAAATGGGACGGCTACGTGCCGCCCAAGCCAAGTTTCCTCGGAACCAGGGTGTTTGAGACCTACGATCTCTCAGAGATCGCCCGCTATATCGACTGGACCCCGTTCTTCCAGGCCTGGGAGATGAAGGGCAGGTTCCCTGCGATCCTAGAGGACAAGGACCAGGGTCCGGCGGCGCGCCAGCTCTGGGACGACGCGCAGAAGATGCTGCAGCAGGTGCTGCAGAAGAACTGGTTCCGCCCCAAGGCGGTGATCGGCTTCTGGCCCGCCAACCAGGTTGGCGACGACATCAAGCTGTTCACCGACGACACCCGGTCGGATGAGCTGGCGATGCTCTATACGCTCCGCCAGCAGCTCTCAAAGACCGGCGGCAAGCCGCACATGGCGCTGGCCGACTTTGTCGCGCCGGTAGGCGCGCCCGACTATGTCGGCGGATTCGTGGTGACGGCGGGTCTCGAAGAGGTGGCGATTGCCGAAAAGTTCGAGCGCCGCAACGACGACTATTCCTCTATCCTGATCAAGGCGCTGGCCGATCGCTTCGCTGAAGCCTTTGCCGAAGTGCTGCATGAGCGGGTGCGCAAGGAATTCTGGGGCTATGGCGCGGCCGAGACGTTTGCGCCGGGTGAACTGATCCAGGAGCAATACCAGGGCATCCGCCCTGCCCCGGGCTACCCGGCCCAGCCCGACCACACCGAAAAGACGACGCTATTCCACCTGCTCAATGCCAAGCAGCGGATCGGGGTTAGCCTCACCGAGAGCTACGCCATGTGGCCAGGCTCATCGGTCTCTGGGATCTACCTGAGCCACCCGGAGAGCTACTATTTCGGCGTCGCCAAGGTGGAACGCGACCAGGTCGAGGACTACGCCCGCCGCAAGGGCATGGCCGTCCGCGAGGTCGAGCGTTGGCTGGGGCCGATCCTCAACTACACGCCGAGCGCGGATAAGGGGGCATGATGGCAGACAACGCTCCGTTCGCGCGCCGCGCCACATCAGTGCCCGTGACCGTCGTCACCAACCAGACCGCTCCCAGCGGTCTTGGCGGGCGCGACACGGCCGTGGTTCGGCTTGAGGCGCCGCTCCATGCCCATGACGCCGGCACCGAGTGCATCGCCTGTGAGGCACGCGGCAATGTTCGGGTCCTCCTGTTCGAACTGCAGGAGAAACTGCGCCTTGGCATGGCGGAGCCGTTCACCCGCGTGGTGGTGGATGCCAGCGCCGTCACTGACGTCGCCGCAGTCACCGACGCCCTCATCCCCGGCAAGCTGCCGGCCTTCGGCCTCCGCGACCACGCGGTGGCCCGCAATTTTCATTTGGCAGAGGTGCTCTGATGGCTATTATGGATCTGTTCTTCCCACCCAAGCCTGTGGCCAAGCCGGGCTCCGCTGCACCCAAGGGCAAGATCCTTGCGGCCGCGCCCGCAGGTGCTGCTTCGGCCCAAAGGAAATGAAAAATCCGGCCACGCGTTACCGCAGGCCGGATCAATCTTGCATCAACTAAGGCCGAGGATCAGAAGCTGAGCTTCAGACCCGCAAGCAAGGTGCTCGTCGGGATGTCGAGCCCATAGCTGCCGGTACCGTCGATGTTATCGGTGCTGTCGAACTGGTTCTGATAGCGGTACTCGACGAGGCCGGTGATGTTGTCGGTCAGCGTTGCGCTGACGCCAGCGATCAACTGGTAGCCAAAGCCGTTGTAGTCGGCTTCGTAGCCGGGCGCCTCGTCAGTGCCCCAGACGTAGCCGAGACCCGCCGCGCCGTAGACGCTGAACGTGTCGTCGAGCTGGATCGTATACTTGAGATTACCCATCAGGCTGGTGGTGGTGTAAAACTCGCCATTGTCCGCCTCGGCATAGTCGCGCGAGGTGTGGAGCACGTCGGCTTCGACCGACAGCCCATCCATCACGACAACACCGATCGTGCCGGCAACCGCGTAACCGAACTCGGTTTCGGAGGAACCGTTATCATTGCCGTTCTGGTAGTAGGTGACGTCGAGGTTCTGCGCCACACCGCCCAAGAGCTGCACATAGATGCTGCTGTTGGCATAGGCGGCATCGACAGTCGCCGGCGGCGGCGCGTCGACGATGAGATCAGCGGCCTGCGCCGCACTGGCCCCGAGCAGCGCGAAAGCGCCAGCAAAAACATAACTACGCATGCGAATCCAATCTGATACTGCGCCCCGGCGAGACCTCTACACCGAAAGGCTTACTTTTTTCTGTGGCAATGCAGCCACCCAGCACCTTATTCGGCGGCGCGAGGAAGGCCGCTGAACCTCAGAAACGACAAAGCCCGCTTGCGCGGGCTTTTAATCGTGGCTCCTTTGAGAGAGCCGATGGTGCGGTCGAGAAGACTCGAACTTCCACGCCTTGCGGCACAGCGACCTCAACGCTGCGCGTCTACCAATTCCGCCACGACCGCACGCCATGGTAGGTGCAACGCCAGAGCGGCGAAGCGAGGCAGCGTGTAGCAACGCGGAACGGATGGTGCAAGCGATTAATTGGCCTCCTGTGGGAAGCACTGCGTCACGGCTTGCGCCGGACCTTTTCGCTGACCTCGACAGTGAGCCGGCCATCCTCCACCTTGACCTCACCACGGGCGATCAGCGTGTTGTTGGCGTAAATGCGCAGCAGATCGTTTTCGCTGGTATCCAGTTCGATCACGGCACCACGGCCCATGCGCAGCAGGTGGTGGATCGGCATCAGGGCCGCACCGAGCTCGACGGTGATATCGACTTCAATTGTGTCTAGAGTGTTCATACATACCAACAACGACCCGCCCGGCTGAATCATGCCGGAGCCCCACAGCCAGAGCATCGACTGCCCATGCTTACCGAAGCGTTAACATCTGTCCCTGAATGCGACACCGGCACCAAACTGCTGCGCGCCGACGCGCGGCCGGTGCAATGGATTATCTCGGACGATGAAGTGCCCTACCCCGAGGCGCTGGCGGCGATGAAGGCACGCGCTGCAGCCATCGCCGAAGGCACGGCCGAGGAATGCGTCTGGCTGCTTGAGCATCCGCCGCTCTACACGGCGGGGACATCTGCCGTGGCGACCGACCTGCTGGCGCCGGGGCGGTTCCCCGTCTACGACGCCGGGCGTGGCGGGCAGTACACCTACCATGGGCCGGGCCAGCGGGTGGCCTATGTGATGCTGGACCTGCGCCAGCGCGGGCGCGACGTGCGCTGCCTGGTGCAGGGGCTCGAAGGGTTGATCATCGACACCCTGGCCGCCTTCAATGTCCGCGCCGGGCGTCGCGAGGGCCGGATCGGCGTATGGGTCGACCGACCGGACAAGGGGATTGGGCGGGAGGACAAGATTGCCGCCATCGGCGTTCGGGTCAGCCGCTGGGTGAGTTTTCACGGCATCGCCATCAACGTGTCACCGACGCTGGAGCATTTCGGCGGCATCGTGCCGTGCGGAATCAGCGATCAGGGCGTAACCAGCCTCGAGGACCTGGGCCAGCTGGCAACGCTCGCCGATCTCGATATCGCGCTCAAGGCAGAATTCGAGCGCCGCTTCGGGCCAGTGGCTGTCATGCAGCCCGAGGGCCTTGTGTCGGCGGCCTGAGAGCCGCATTTTAATCAGAGGCCCCGATTCCCAAGAGGAACAGGACATGACGCTCGACGATCTCAAGAAAATCTTCCTCGGCCGGACTCTATTTCGGCTTGAAACCATCCTGTCTCCAAGGCTCGTACCCGTGCTTTACGCGGCAGGGCTCGCAGCGCTGCTGTTGTGGGCAGTGACACACCTCTTCGCAACGTTCGGCCATACCTTCGGCGACGGCCTGTGGGGCTTGCTGGAAATCGTCGTGTTCGGGGTGTTCGGCGTCATCGTGCTGCGCGTCATCTGCGAGATGCTGCTGGTCTACTTCAAGGCCAACGAGACGGTCGTTCGCACGGTGAGCCTCAGCCGGATATCGACCTCGCTGATCGACGAAGTGCGCGATGCGATCCACGACATCGCGGCTGACGAAGATGCGACTTCAACCGATACAGATGATGATGACTTGCCGCCGCCGGCTTCCGGCGTGAGGCGCTCCGCCAAGCGGTCGCAGCCCAAGCCGCCTGACCTGTGAAGCCAGGCGACCCGGAAAGCACGAAGGCCGCCCCATCGGGCGGCCTTTTTTCTTTAGGTCAGGCTGCGACGGTCTTTCGACGGGCGCCGAGCATATGGTCCAGCGCCCAAGCGCCGGGGCCTGAGAACACCAGATAGAGGAAGACGAAACAGAACAGCACCGCCGCGTCGCCACCATTGCTGACCGGGATGATGCTGCCACCCATCGGCACGTGCATCGCCCAGAAGGCGTAGGCCATCTCGGCCGCGAGGATAAAAGCGACGGGACGGGTGAACAGGCCAAGCAGAATTGCGAGCCCGCCAAACACTTCGAGAATGCCGGCGAGGCCAAACAGCGAAAGCAACTCGACGCCGCCAGGCATCTGCGATGCGGGGAAGCCGAACAGCTTCTGCGTACCGTGCGCCATGAAGGTGAGAGCCGTTGCGATGCGGAGTACGGCCAGCGCCTGGGGCGCATACTTGTTCAAAGTGTCTGAATTCATTGGAGGTTCCTTGCTACTGCGCCTGGGAGGCGGCGCCAGGAACAGCCAATAGAGGAGCATCGGGCTGCGTCAAATGAAGGAACGGTAAGCTAACGCGCTGTTGATCGGCCGTGATCAGGGCAGGCCTGCTTCAATCGCAGGGTGACGATGATTGCTTTTTCCGCCGATTGGCGTAAAGGCATGCGCCCATGAGCCAAGCACCAAAAATCGGCCTTGTCAGCCTCGGCTGCCCCAAGGCACTTGTTGATTCCGAACGCATCATGACGACGCTCCGCGCCCAGGGCTATGCCTTCTCGCGCGACTATGCCGGCGCCGATATCGTTCTGGTCAATACCTGCGGCTTCCTCGACAGTGCCAAGCGCGAGAGCCTCGAAGCCATCGGCGAAGCGCTGAGCGAGAATGGCCGCGTCATCGTCACCGGCTGCCTCGGCGTCGAAGAGGACATGATCCGCGCCACCCATCCGAGCGTGCTCGCCGTTTCTGGCCCGCACCAGTATGAGCAGGTGGTCAACGCGGTGAACCAGCACCTGCCGCCGGTGCCGAACAAGTTCGTCGACCTGGTGCCAGAGGCGGGCCTCAAGCTTACGCCCAAGCACTACGCGTATCTGAAGATTTCCGAGGGCTGCAACAACCGCTGCTCGTTCTGCATCATCCCGCAGATCCGCGGTGACCTCGTGTCGCGCCCGATCGCGAGCGTCCTCTATGAAGCCGAGCGCCTGGTGGCGTCCGGCGTCAAGGAACTGCTCGTGATCAGCCAGGACACCTCGGCCTACGGCGTCGATATCAAGTACTCCAATTCCAAGTATCGCGGCCAGGACGTCTCGGCGAAGTTCCAGACGCTGGCTGAGGAACTGGGCAAGATGGACGTTTGGACCCGGCTCCACTACGTCTACCCTTACCCCCATGTCGACAGCGTCATTCCGCTGATGGCCGAGGGCAAGATCCTCCCTTACCTCGATATCCCCTTCCAGCACGCCTCACCGAGCGTCCTGAAGGCGATGCGGCGCCCGGCCAACCAGGTCAAGACGCTCGACCGCATCCAGTCATGGCGCGCCATGGCGCCCGACCTTGCCATCCGCTCAAACTTCATCGTCGGCTTCCCCGGCGAAACGGATGAGGATTTCGAATTCCTGCTCGATTGGCTGGACGAGGCACAGATCGACCGCATCGGCTGCTTTGAATATGAGCCGGTAACCGGCGCGCCCGCAAACGAACTCGAGGGCATCGTCCCCGACGAAGTGCGCCGCGAGCGCTATGAGCGCCTGATGGAAGCCGCGCAGGACATTTCCGCCGATGTGCTGGGCCGCAAGGTCGGGCGGACCATCGACGTACTGGTCGACGACGTGGAGCCCGACACGGGCCGCGCCATCGGCCGCAGCCAGTGGGACGCACCGGAAATCGACGGCCAGGTCATCATCCACGAAGCCGACGGCATCAAGCCGGGCGACATGGTGTCGGTGACGATCACCGAATCCGACGAGTACGACCTGTTCGGCGTGCCAGCAGCACTTGCGGCCAAGGCGAACTAACCAAGATGCTACCTTCTCCCCTCGGGGAGAAGGTGAGGTGCACCGCTCAAGCGCTCTTCTGTAACATCTCCAGCACCCTGACCGCAGCGTCAAAGTCGCGCCTGCGCTTCGTGCGGCGATCGGTGGCTTCCTCCACCGCGCCCCAGAGGCGGATGTTGTGGTCCTCGTCCACGTGGGCGGCCAGCCATACCGCCTCAGCATCCAGCAGCGCTTCACGGAGCGCGATGGCGAGGAGGCCAGAGCCGGCGATGCCGGTGATCGAATTCAGCACCACCAGCTCGATGAGGCTCGCGTCGGCAAGCGAGGCGGCGAGCTTTTCGAGCGTCGGCGCCGGTTGTGGCTGGTGGATGATGCCGACGGTCGGCTGAAAAGCGATCTCGAAGCGGCGGGCGAGCTTGATGAGCGCATCATCCCAAACACGCTCCTGCTCCATCACCAGCTCGCGCGGGGAATCGGCGCGATAGAGCAGCAGGTCGTTGCCCGCAAACTTGATGATCTCGTCGCGCAGGGCCGGCAGGCGGGCCTCGCCGGCGTCGATGGCAGAATTGACCAGCCGGACGACGGGCATGCCAGCGGGGTCGATGTACGTTCCCTGCGCCGCCCATTCGGTCGCCATGGCGTCGGCCAGCGGCTCTATCGGCACCGCGACCGGCTTGAGGCCCGGTGTGCGCGGCGATTTGCCATCGAGCGTCACGGCATAGCCACCCGGCACGGCCGCGACGCCGACTTCCTTGTAAAACCGCTTCGGCAGTTCCACCTTGTTGAGGTGCTGCGCGCGCCCGTAGCCATCGGTGCGATGCTGGTCGGCTTCTTCGAGAAATTCGCGCATGACTTACCCCAAGATCGTGGTGACGGCGTCGTCGAGCTCGTCATAGTTGTTGATGAGAATCCTGGCACCCGCCTGGCGCAGCGTCTCGGCCTCGTGATAGCCCCAGGTGACCCCGATCGCGGCCACGCCGGCGGCAACCGCCAGCTCCATGTCGAACGTCGTGTCGCCGATCATCACTGTCTCGGAGGGCGTCGCGCCGGTTTCGGCCATGGCGCGGAGCAGCATGCCCGGATGCGGCTTGGACGGATTGTGGTCGGGGGTCTGGAGCGTGACGAAATGGTCGGCAATGCCGTGCTTGCCGAGAATACGGACGACGCCGTTCAGGCCCTTGCCGGTTGCTACGCCGAGCTGCGTGTCAGGCATCATGCCAAGCCGCTCCAGTGCCTCGCGCGCACCGGGATAAAGCGGCTCGCGGTCGAAATTCTCGGTAAGCGACGCGGCGTATAGGCTGCGGTATTGACCAACGAGCCCCTCGATCAGGTCAACATCGTCGGTCCTTGCCAGCTGCCCGATGGCGATTGGCAATGAGAGGCCGATGATGGTGCGGGATTCCGCAGGTGTAGGCGGCACCAGTCCCAGGGAGTTGAACGCCGACGCCATGTGTTCGGCAATCAGCGCCTGCGTATCGATCAGGGTGCCGTCCATGTCGAACATGACCAAGCGCATCGGTAGCTCCTAGTGAGGCGCAACGGGCGCCGTCCCGCTGGCTGAAAACCACAAATCGCGGAGCAAGTCACGCTCCGCGATTGTGGGAGGCGTGAGACCTCAGTTCGGAGCGAAGCAGTAGAAGAGCCCGGAGCCGCCCGTGCTGACGAGATTGTCCTGGCTGCACCCGCGCGAGGGATGCGCGGCATTCCAAGAGGTAGCGGTGGCCAGTGTATCCGGGCCGAGACGATCAGCATGGCCGAGCATGGCTGAACCCTCACCATTGAGCGTCCAGTCACCGCAGGTCATCCCGGCAGCGAACGTGCCGTCCTCGTTGGAGCCGGTCAGCATGTCGTGCGTGTTGGGCGTGTCACCGCGACCTGGGACGATCGCGCCAGTCTCGGTCAAAGCCGTCTGCTTGGTGATGTTATTGGACGTACTGTGCAGGCTGGCAACGTCGGTCGCGATCACGTCGCCCTTGAAGTTCTGCCACGGCCCCTTCCCGATCCTGTCCTTGGCGTTGATGCCGTCGGCGCTGAGATAGGCTTTCCAGTCAGTGATGGTCGATCCCGCTGCTGCGGCCAATTGGCTGCAGTGCGCGTCAGCGCCGGCGATCCCGCCGAGGTTTGCCCCATCGCCGGACCCGACGCTGGTGACAAAGAACGTCATCTTCGAGACATCCTGCGCCATGGCAGGTGCGGCAATGGCAAGCGAGACCGCGGCAATTGCGGTCAGAACGATCGTCTTCATTGTCATCTCCCTTAAAGACCCGGAATGGGGCATAAAGGAAACGCTGGAGGTGGCCGTTTAGTCCTCCCGCTCGCGCAGACTTGATCAGAAGTCTTCGGGATCCTGATCCTGTGCATCATAGCGATCAGCGTCGAAGCCGAGCACATCGAAGGTCGCCGCCATGTGCGGCGGGAGCGGGGCTGAGATATCGAGCATCTGACCGCTCCTGAGCGGCAGTGTGATGCGGCGGGCATGAAGGTGGAGGCCCTTCGAGATCTGCTCGGGCGCTTCCCAGTTCTGTATGTTGAAATAGCGCGGGTCGCCCATAATCGGGTTGTGGAGCTGCGCCATGTGCACGCGCAACTGGTGCGTTCGGCCGGTAACCGGCTTCAGCGTAACCCAGGCAAAGCGGCGAGCCGCCGTGTCCGTGGTGGAATAATAGGTCATCGAGTGCTGGGCGCCGGGCGTGCCCTGGCTCACCACCACCATCTGCTCGCCACCAGTGGTCGCCTGCTTGGCGAGGAAGCACGAAATGTTCCCCTGCTTGGGATGCGGGTTGCCCCAGACCACGGCCCAATAGATCTTCCGCGCCTGCCGCGACGAGAAAACCGTGCCAAAATGTGTCGCTGCGGCCTTGGTCTTGGCGACGACGAGGCAACCAGATGTGTCCCGGTCAAGCCGGTGCACAAGGCGCGGGGCCTCGCCCTTCTTGTTGGGCAGGCTCTTCAGCAGCCCATCCATATGCCGCTTGGTGCCACTACCGCCCTGCGAGGCGAGCCCGTGCGGCTTGTTGAAGACGTAGAGATCATCATCCTCATAGAGGATCAGGTCACGCAGGAAGTCCGCGTCCTTGTTGTTGATCTCGCCTTCCGGCCGCTCGGGAGCCGCTTCGATGGGTGGTACGCGCACCACCTGCCCCGCGATGAGCCGGGTGTTGGTTTTGACCCGGCCGCTATCGACCCGGATCTGGCCCGAACGCATGAGCTTTTGCAGATGCCCGAAGGTTACCTGCGGGAAATGCGTGGCAAACCAGCGATCGAGCCGCATACCGTCTTCGTCGCGGGCGACGACCTGTTGACGGACCCCGCTCATAGCGCAACCCGCATGGCGTAAAGGCCCATCATCAGTCCGATCAACGAGAGAATTACCGAGGCAAGGATATAGGTGACCGCCTGGACGATATCCCCGCGCTCGATCAGCGTGATGGCATCGAGCGAGAAGGCAGAAAACGTCGTGAAACCGCCGAAGATGCCGACGGCAACAAACAGCCGGATTTCGCTCTGGTATTGCGGCGTGGTCTTGGCGAGAAAACCGACCAGCACGCCCATCGCGATCGAGCCGAGGATATTGATGAGCAGCGTTGCGAGCGGAAAGCCATTGGCGGTGGTGCCCACAGCTGTCGAGAAGCCGTAGCGCGCCATGGCGCCAAGCGCGCCGCCGATGCCAACAAGGAGGTAAGGGGTCATGACCTGTCTTTAAGGTCGAACCCCCAAGAAAACCAGCCCCCTGTTACCAGGGGACTAGCGCTGGTCCGTTTCGCCCTTTTGAACCCGCAGCCGGGAGAAGTAGTCGAGACGTTTCTTGATCTCGCGTTCAAAGCCGCGTTCGACCGGGCGGTAGAATTCCTGGCGGCCCAGTTGCTCGGGGAAATATTGCTGGCCCGAAAAGCCTTCCGGGGTGTCGTGGTCGTATATGTACCCCTCGCCGTACCCCTGCCCCTTCATCATCTTGGTCGGGGCATTGAGGATCACCATGGGTGGCGTTGGTGAGCCCGACGAGCGGGCGAGCGCCATGGCTTCGTTGAACGCCACCTCAACGGAATTCGATTTGGGTGCCGTGGCGAGATAGACGGTAAGCTGCGCCAGGGCCAGTTCACCCTCCGGCGAACCCAGCATCTCATAGGCGTCGCGTGCGGCGATGGCGAGCGGCAGCGCCTGCGGATCGGCCATACCGATATCCTCGCTGGCCATACGGATGAGCCGGCGGGCTAGAAACAGCGGGTTTTCGCCGGCAACCAGCATACGCGCCAGATAGTAGAGCGCCGCATCCGGATCGGACCCGCGCACGGTCTTGTGCAGCGCCGAGATCAGGTTGTAGTGGCCGTCCTGCTTCTTGTCGTAGATCGGCGCCCGGCGCTGCACGACCTGCAACAGCTTTGCCTTGTCGAGGATTTCGTCCGGCTTGGTGGCAGCAAACACCTCCTCCACCAGCCCCAGCATGGCGCGGCCGTCGCCATCGGCGAGTTCGTAGAGCGCGGCACGCGCATCTTCGTCCAGTGGCAGCTTCTGACCGAGCGTTGCCTCGGCACGCGCCGCCATCTGCTCGAGCTCGTCGGGCGTGAAGGATTTTAGCCGCAGCACCTGGGCACGCGACAGCAGCGCGGCGTTGAGCTCGAAACTCGGGTTCTCGGTGGTTGCGCCGACGAGAACCACCGTCCCGTCTTCCATCACCGGGAGGAAGCCATCCTGCTGGGCGCGGTTGAAGCGATGGATTTCATCGACGAACAGCAGCGTCTTGTGACCGGCCATGCGCTCGAAGCGCGCTTCTTCGAACACCTTCTTGAGATCGGCAACGCCCGAGAACACCGCAGAGATCTGCTTGAAGCGGTAGCCGACCTGATCGGCAAGGAGGCGGGCGATCGTGGTCTTGCCGGTGCCCGGCGGCCCCCAGAGGATAAGCGAGCCCAGCCGGCCCGAGGCAATCATCCGGCGCAGCGTGCCATCGGGACCGAGCAGGTGTTGCTGGCCGATCACTTCATCGAGGGTCTGTGGGCGCAGCCGGTCGGCGAGCGGGCGGCTTTCGGCCGCCTCTGCTTCGATCTCCGGGGTTGCGCCAAACAGATCCGTCATCAGCCGCTAACCTCGGCGCGCATGGTGCGGCCGCCGCGCTGCAGCGTCACGCGCCAGCTTTGCGGGCGGGCATCGGCGATCGATTTGAAGCTGTCAGCGTCCACAGTGTCCTTGCCGTTGAGATTGAGGATCAGGTCCCCTGCCCTTAGCCCCATGTCGTCAGCGGGGGAACCACTTTCCACCGAACGGACCAGTACTCCCCGCGTTTCAAACGGCAGGCCCAGCTCCTGCGCCACGGCAGGAGTGACGGTTTCCACCGTGGTACCAGAGAACCGCGTATTGCCCGAGACGGTGACCGACTTGCCGGCCTCGGGTGGCGCAGCGAGCGTAATCTTCAGGTTTTCGGTTTTGCCGTTGCGGAAGTACTGGATGTCGGCACTGTCGCCGACCTGCTTCGTCGCGAGGCGGAAATCAAAGGCGCTGGGCTGCTCGATCGCGAAGCCATCCACTGACAGGATGACGTCGCCATCCTTGAACCCGGCTGTTTCGGCCGGGCCTTTGGGCGCCAGTTCACTGATGAGCGCCCCACGGGCATGGCCGAGCCCCAGGCTGTCGGCAAGATCGCTGGTGACGGACTGCAGCCGCGCCCCGAACCAGGGCCGCACCAACGCACCGCCCGAAATGCCGGTCTCGGCGACCAGCTTGGCCATATTGGCCGGGATGGCAAAGCCGATGCCCACCGAGCCGCCCGAGCGCGACACGATCGCAGTATTCACCCCGACCAACCGGCCGTTGAGGTCGACAAGCGCGCCACCGGAATTGCCCGGGTTGATGGCCGCGTCGGTCTGGATAAAGAACTCGTAGTTCGAGCTCTCAACCCCGGTGCGGGCCAGTGCCGAAACAATGCCGCTGGTGACAGTCTGGCCGACACCAAAGGGATTACCGATGGCCAGCACCAGGTCGCCCACCTGGAGTGCATCGGAATCAGCGAATTCAAGCGCTGGGAATGTCGCGCCCTTGGCATCGCGTACCTTGAGGACGGCGAGATCAGTCTTGGGGTCATCGAGTACGAGATCGACTGCATACTCATCACCACTGGTGGTGGCGATGCGGATGTCAGTGGCGCCCTCGATGACGTGATGGTTGGTCAGGATCACGCCAGCCCCATCGACGATCACACCTGAACCCAGCGACTGCGACTTCTGTGGGCGGCTGTCGCTGAACGGACTGTCGCCGCCAAAAAACTGCTGGAAGAACGGATCGTTGAGGAATGGCGAACTGCTGCCCTGGCTGATGGTGGTGGCGTAGACATTGACCACCGAAGGCGTAACCGCCTTCACCACCGGCGCAAAGCTCATCTGCACTTCGCCGCGCGACTGCGGGACAGCTGTCACCGTCGCGGCCGCGGGCTTGGCTTCAGCGGCATTTGCTTCGATGCTGAGCGGAGCGGCTACTGGCAGGCCTTGTGGGGGCGCAGGATTGATCATCGGCCCGACGATCACCGTCAGCGCAACACCGGCCAGAAGCGCCGCTGCAATTGCCAAAATTCCCCTCGTAGTCATGATCGAATCCTCAGCCCGTTCCGTAACAGAAGCCTTGCGGCACACGCGCCGCGAGACCCCGTTGAGCCCTGTGAATCTGTCGCCTTTAAGGTGCCGCGATTACAGATTTGTAATCGGTGAAATATGACGTTGCCCACCAGGTCAATCGACCCTATATGCAGCGCTCGCTTTTTATTCCCCTGCCACCTCCCGGACCCCTGAAAGGTTAGCCGCCCATGACTGAGCCAACCACGGTCTTTGCCAACACTTCGCAGCTTATTGCGAGCGAAGAACCGGATTTTCCGAGCTTCCTCTATTCCAAAAAGGAGCTGCACCGGGCGACGAAGGTGTTCAGGAAGGGCTTTGATGGGCTCTTGACCTATGCGGTTAAGTGCAACCCGTCGCCGCACGTCATCAAGCAGTTGCACGAAGAGGGGCTCAAGGCATTCGACGTCGCCTCGAACACCGAGATGGAACTGGTGCGCGACCACGCCCCGGGTTCGGTGATGCACTACAACAACCCCATCAAGAACAAGCGCGAGATCGAGCGCGCCTACGAAGAGTTCGGCGTGCGCTCGTTCACCATCGACCATCCGCAGCAGCTCGACCAGCTGGCAGCCGTGGTGTCGCCGTCGCGCGACATCGAGGTCACCACCCGCTTCAAGGCCGGCAAGGCGCTGAAGTCCTATGACTTTGGTATCAAGTTCGGCGTCATGCAGGACGGCGCGGCCGAAATCGTCAGCCTCGTCGACCAGATGGGCTACACGCCCTCGCTCTGCTTCCACGTCGGCAGCCAGTGCGAAGACGCCTATGCCTATGAGCGGCACATCGCGGCGGCCGCCAAGATCGCCGAGGAGAGCGGTATCACGCTCAAGCGCCTCAATATCGGCGGTGGCTATCCGGCCCCCTACCCGACCAGTGAAGCGCCGCCGATGGACCATTATTTCGATACCATCTCCGCCGCAGTGAAGGACAACTTTGGCAACAGCCCACCCGAGCTGATCATCGAGCCCGGCCGCGCGCTGGTGACTTCCTCCACCTCCCTGCTGTTGCGCGTCAAGCATCAGCGCGGCGGCCAGTCGGTCTACCTCAACGATGGCGCCTATGGCGCGCTGATGGAAGTGAAGTTCATGCACTTCACCCCGCCCGTGCGCGTCTGGCGTGGCCCCCGCCTCCACGACAACGACGGCGAGTTCTCGGAGTTCACCGTCTGGGGCCCGACCTGCGACAGCTACGACGTGCTGCCGCAGGTGTTCACGCTCCCCGCCGACATCGACGAGGACGACTGGATCGAGTTCGGCCTGATGGGCGCCTACACCCAGGCTTCGCTGACCCCGTTCAACGGCTTCGACCGCCGCGACCAGTATTGGGTTGATGACGTCTACACCGGCAAGGACATGCAGCCGGCCGAGTAGGCTAGTAGGTATCGTGTTTCTGAAGGCCATCCGAAAGGGTGGCCTTCTTCGTCTCGGGAGGTTGGAATGGGTGAATTTCCGCCGCTTGCGGCACTGGGACCGCGGGTCATGATCTGCGGTCCATCGAACTCGGGCAAATCGACGCTGGCCGTGGCGCTGGCCGCCAAGCTTGGCTGCGAGGCGTTCCATGTCGATTTGTTCCGGCATCTGCCGGACACCGACTGGGTGCAGCGCCCTGACGCGGAATTCGCGGCGCTGCACGATGCGGCGATCCAGGAGGAGCGCTGGGTAATGGATGGGAACTACTCCACCCTGATGCCGCAGCGTTTCGCCCGGGCCACCGGCATCATCCTCCTCGGTGACAGCCGATGGGCTAACTTCGCGCGCTACGTACGGCGCACGCTGTTCCAGAAGCGGTCACGCCCCGGCTCTCTTGCCGGCGACAAGGACAGCATCAAGTGGGAGATGATCCGCTGGATCCTCCTCGTCCAGCCCCCGATGCGCGAGCAGAACCGGCAGCGGCTGAAGGCAGCAGGCCTGCCGATGCTGGAGCTCAATTCGATGCACGAACTGGCGCGGCTCTATGAGGCGTGGGGGCTAAAGCTGTGAGCCTCGCGTTCCTCTAGCCGGGTGGCATCCTGTCGAACTTGGGCAGCGCCGCGTCCAGCTGGTCCCAGGCATGCCCGCCTTTCGTGTATGTGACGGCTTGCGGGACAAACTGACCAGGATCGTCGAGACTGGCAGCGGTCACCGCAATCAGTTCCGGCATCGCCTCGAACGTGAGGAACACAGGCGTTCCGCATGTCGGGCAGAAGGCATGAATTTTCTCGTTCCCGCTATCGCCCTCTACCCGCCATGTGCTCGCGTGGCCAGTCACCTGCAATGCAGCCCGCTGGCCAAACGTCACGTATGAGCTGTGCCCCGTGCCGCTGACCTTCTGGCAGTCGCGACACTGACAGTGGTTTTGGAATATTGGCACACCGCTAGTTTCATAGCGAATGGCGCCGCAGGCGCAGCCACCGGCATAGGTCTTGGACATACAAACGTTACTCTGCGAGGTGGGCGGGTGGTGCGGCTAAGGATCAGGCCGCTTTTGGTTTCGCCCACAGGTCGATACCCCGACCTGTTTCGAGGAAGGACTTGAGGCTGGACAGCACTGCCGGCCATCCCTTCCGGATGCCCCTGTCCATGCCGCTTTCGGCCGTCAGTTCGTCATGCGTGACAGTCAGTTTGACCATCTCGTCGTATTCCTCGATCGCGAAGGTCACTCGGCTGTGGCTTGCGGGATCAGCGGCCTGCGAAGCATTCGCCCAACTGATGACCAGCCGCGTTGGCGGCGTGCTCTCGATCACATTGCCAATCAGCTCGATCGTCCGCTCGTCATTGGCGCGAACATGCTGCCAGGTCGATCCCGGCTGCCAGTCGGAGACATTTTCGTGACCCCAATAGCGCCTGGCGATCTCTGGCCTGACTATGGCCTCAAACACCTTCTCCGGGGTTGAGAGGATGTAGGTCACGTACACAAAGCTCGTCTTCTCGTTCGCCATCATCACTCTCCCTCGAGTTCCTTTTTCAGATCGTGCAGCAGGCCGAGCCGCTGACGTTCGAATTTCCGCACCCACCGCTCGTATACCTCGTGCAGCGGCACGGGGTTGATGAAGTGCAGCTTCTCCCGGCCACGCCGGGCGGTGCTGATCAGATTGGCAGCCTCCAGGGTTTCCAGATGCTGAGTGGCAGACTGCCGCGCCATCTCCAGATTCTCGCAAAGCTCGCCCAGCGTCTGACCGTTCTTCTCATACAGAAGGTCCAGCAAACGCCGGCGCGTCGGGTCGGCCAACGCTTTGAAAACCTTGTCGGCGTCCATGGACTCTCTCAATCACGCAAACATTATATGCAGGCTTTTACCTGCATATCAAGCCAAAAGGCGGCGACAACCGCCCTACCCCACAATTTCAGATCGGGTGACCTGTTGCCGCGCTGAAAAGGCGGCTACTTCGGCTTGTCGACAACCAGCCCAAGCCGCAGCGCGCTTTCGGCGGTGGCGAGGATCGACTCCTTGGCGCCTATGAACTTGCGGCCCAGCAGCGCCTCGCCTTTGCTGCCATCAAAGATCTTCTCGTTGCCGATGTCATTGATGATCTGTCGGGCGGGCCCGCCGAGGCTGGCGATGATCCTGATCAGCCAGTCCGGCACCTGCTTGGTGGTGATGTTCCGGTCCGGATAGGCCTCGCGGAGAACATCCGCGACCTTGGAGAACGGCGTGTAGTCGGACGTCGCGAGATAGCGCTGGCCGATGGCCTCCGGCTTTTTCAGCGCAGCGACATGGAGCGCTGCGACGTCGCGCACATCGATGATCGAAAAGCCGTTGCTGGGCATTGCGGGCACGGCACCCGCAAGCAGCCCTGAGACCATCCCGATCGAAATGCTGGCGTCCTGATCAACTGCGGGCCCGATAATGGCGCCTGGATGGATTGTGGTGAGGTCCATGCCATTGGTCTTCGCAAACGCCCAGGCAAACTGCTCGGCCTTGGTCTTGCCGATGCAGTAGGCCCATTTCCAACGCATACCGTCGAGGTTGGTGAAGTCTTTCTCGGTGTAGACACGACGTCCCGACGTGTGCCCGAGGCCATAGCCAACCGTAGCAATCGATGAGGTCAGGATGAAGCGCCTGATGCCAGCGGCCTGGGCGAAGCGAAGCACCCGCTCCGTACCCTCGAGCGCCGGGCGAATGACAAGGCTCTGGTCCTTGGGCTCATCGGCACGAATGGCCGTCGCAATGTGCATAACAGCGGCCACGCCCTTCATGGCAGCAGCCCAGCCCGCATCGTCGAGAAGATCCGCCTGCTCCAATTCGAGGCGCGACAGAACCTCCGGACCAGTCTGTGTGGCGACGCCGGCCCGCACTTCGGCATCCTTGGCTAAGGAGCGGACGGTGCCGCGAACGCGATAGCCCGCCTGCAGCAACTGGATGACGGTCCACTTGCCAACAAAGCCGGTGGCGCCGGTAACCAGGATCAGATCTTCAGCCATGTTCGCTCCCCAAACCCTCGCCCTTCCGAATTGGCCGGAATTGGTTCGGAGGTCAAACGAAAAGGCGGCCCAGTGTCCCGGACCGCCTTTTCAATTTCTAACGGGACGTCGCGCTATTACGCGGCGACGGACTCGTCGTCCGAGCGATCCATCACCGGACCAGAATCGAGGCCCTTTGCATCGATGTCGCGATCGACCAGCTCAATGACAGCCAGCGGGGCGTTGTCGCCGTAGCGGAAGCCAGCCTTGAGGATGCGGATATAGCCGCCGTTACGGTCCTTGTAGCGCGGACCGATGGTCGCAAAGAGCTTGCGAACCTGGTCCTCATCACGCATCTGCGCGATGGCCTGCCGGCGAGCGTGCAAGTCGCCCCGCTTGCCCAGTGTGATCAGCTTTTCGACGATCGGACGCAGCTCCTTGGCCTTGGGCAAGGTCGTCACGATCTGCTCGTGCTTGATCAGCGAGGCAGACATGTTTGCGAACATGGCCTTGCGATGTGCCGAGGTCCGATTGAGCTTACGGTTGGTGTTACCGTGGCGCATTTTAGTACTCCCTAAGGCCCGGGCGTCTCACGACGGGCGGTTGGTCAGTTGGGTCTGGGCGCGATCAATAATGATCTTCGTAGCGCTTGGCCAGATCGTCGATGTTTTCTGGCGGCCAGTTCGGCACGTCCATCCCGAGGTGCAGACCCATCTGAGCCAGCACTTCCTTGATTTCGTTGAGCGACTTGCGGCCGAAGTTCGGCGTCCGCAGCATCTCCGCTTCGGTCTTCTGGATCAAATCGCCGATATAGACGATGTTGTCGTTCTTCAGGCAGTTCGCCGAACGGACCGACAGTTCCAGTTCGTCGACCTTCTTGAGCAGCGCCGGGTTGAAAGCAAGCTCCGGAACGGATTCCTGGCTCTTTTCCTTCGTCGGCTCTTCGAAGTTGACGAACACCGACAGCTGATCCTGCAGGATACGCGCAGCATAGGCCACGGCGTCTTCCGGCGAGATCGCACCGTTGGTCTCGACTGTCAGCGTCAGCTTGTCCTTGTCGAGGCTTTCACCAGCACGGGTCGCGTCGACCTTGTAGGAAACGCGGCGCACCGGGGAGAACAGAGCATCGACCGGGATATAACCGATCGGAGCGTCGTCGGGGCGGTTCTTGTCCGCCGGGACGTAGCCCTTGCCCGTATTCACGGTGAATTCGATGTTGATTTCGGCACCGTCATCGAGGTGGCAGATGACGAGGTCGGGGTTCAGAACCTCGATGTCGCCAGTCACCTTGATGTCGCCTGCAACCACAGCACCGGGACCCTGCTTGGTCAGCGTCAGGCGCTTGGGGCCTTCCGCATTCATCTTGAGGGCGATTTCCTTGACGTTGAGGACAAGGTCGGTGATGTCTTCCCGCACGCCCGGAAGCGACGAGAATTCGTGCAAGATGCCGTCGATCTGGATTGCCGTCACCGCCGCGCCCTGAAGCGAGGAGAGCAGCACGCGACGAAGCGCATTGCCCAGGGTGAGGCCATAGCCGCGCTCGAGCGGCTCTGCGACGACCGAAGCCGTGCGCACGCTGTCGCTACCCGAAACGATGTCCAGTTTGGTCGGCTTGATGAGTTCCTGCCAGTTCCTCTGGATGGTCACGGTCACGTCCTTTCATTTGAGCGGTCCGCCGACCGCCTATCCGCCAATGCAATGTCTCCCCCGGCGCGGAAGCGCGCCGGGCGATCTACCGATAGAACTAGACGCGACGGCGCTTGCGCGGCCGGCAGCCGTTGTGCGGGATCGAGGTGACATCGCGAATGCTGGTGACATTGAAGCCAGCAGCCTGCAGCGCGCGCAGCGCCGATTCACGACCCGAGCCAGGACCGCGGACTTCGACCTCAAGGGTCTTCATGCCGTGTTCCTGGGCCTTCTTGGCCGCGTCTTCTGCCGCGACCTGGGCAGCATACGGAGTCGACTTACGCGACCCCTTGAACCCCATCACGCCCGAGGACGACCACGAAATCGTGTTGCCCTGCACGTCGGTGATGGTGACCATGGTGTTGTTGAACGACGCATTCACATGCGCCACGCCATTGGTGATATTCTTGCGTTCTTTACGCTTAACGCGAGCGACTTCAGGCTTAGCCATTTAGTTCCTCTGTTCGATATCGTCGCCGCCAGAAGCGATATTGCTCCAGCAGCTCCACCGAAGGGCGAATGCCCTGTAATTACTTCTTCTTGCCGGCGATCGGCTTAGCCGGACCCTTGCGGGTGCGCGCATTGGTATGCGTGCGCTGGCCACGAACCGGCAGACCCTTGCGGTGACGCAGGCCACGGTAGTTGCCCAGGTCCATCAGACGCTTGATGTTCATCGCCACGTTACGGCGAAGGTCACCTTCCACGACGTAATCGCGGTCGATCGTCTCACGGATCTGGATCACTTCGGCGTCCGTCAGTTCATTGACGCGACGGTCGGCAGGGATGCCAACCTTCTCAGTGATATCCTTGGCGAACTTGTCGCCGATCCCGTGAATGTACTGCAGCGCGATAACAACGCGCTTATTGGTCGGGATATTGACGCCAGCAATACGAGCCACGTCCGCTCTCCTTTGGTCAGCCGGGGCATTTCCCCGTGCCGTTTGATAACAACAAGGGACCGGACTCCGCCCCCTCACTCTTCTGAGGAACCGAATCCAGTCCATTTATCCATGAGACTGGCGCGGTTCTTAAGGGCCGTCATCCGCAATGTCAACTGCGGTTTCCGGCCCTTACGCAATACTAGTTATGCACTGCCCGGCGGATTGCTGCCGTCACGTCCTCGACGGGCTGCATGCCATCGACAGACTTCAGCAAACCCTTGCCGCGGTAGAATTCCACCAGTGGCGCGGTCTGCTCGCGATAGACGTTGAGCCGGTTGCGCAGAACCTCCTCATTGTCGTCCCCACGGGCAACACCGGACTCCTTCGCGCGCTTGGCGATACGCTCGACCAGCACGTCAGGATCGGCAGTGATCTCGATAACCGCGTCGAGCCCCATGTTCTTTTCGGCCAGCATGCTCTCAAGCGAGATGGCCTGGGGAATGGTGCGCGGAAAACCGTCGAGGACAAACCCCGGCTTGCAGTCATCCTTGTCGAGGCGCTCAGACACGATGCCGTTGACGATATCGTCAGACACCAGGTCACCGCGGTCCATCACTTCTTTGGCCGCCAGACCCATCGGGGTCTTCGCCGCGATGGCTGAGCGCAGGATGTCGCCGGTAGACAGCTGCGGGATCCCGTAGCTATCGATCAGCACCTTGGCCTGCGTGCCTTTGCCCGCGCCTGGTGGTCCCAGAAGGATCAACCTCATTTACGACGGCTCCCCAACCGTGAACGCTTCACCAGCCCCTCGTACTGCTGGGCAATCAGATGACTTTGCACCTGGCTGACAGTGTCCAGCGTCACCGTCACCATGATCAACAGCGACGTGCCGCCGATGAACTGGCTGACGTTCAGCTGACTGTGGATCATCTCAGGAATGAGCGCCACGACCATCAGGTAGAGACCACCGACAAGCGTAATGCGGGTCAGCACATAGTCGATGTACTGCGCGGTGCGCTCACCCGGACGGATACCGGGGATGAACCCGCCCGACCGCTTGAGGTTATCGGCAGTGTCGACCGGATTGAACACGATCGAGGTGTAGAAGTAGGCAAAGAACAGGATCAGCGCCGCGAACAGGATCAGATAGAGCGGCTGGCCGCGACCGAGCAGCGCCGCAGTCGTGCGAAGCCAGATCGGCGCGTCACCCTGGGCGGCAAACGACGCAATGGTCGCCGGCAGCAGCAGGAGCGATGAGCCAAAGATCACCGGGATAACACCCGACGTATTGAGCTTGAGCGGCAGGTGCGACGTGTCGCCCTGGAACATCTTGTTGCCAACCTGGCGCTTCGGATACTGGATCAGCAGCCGACGCTGGGCGCGTTCGAAGAAGACGATGATCGCGATCACCGCGATAGCGATGACCAGCAGCAGGAACAGCCAGATCGGGGCAAGCGCACCGGTACGGCTAAGTTCGATCGTCTGAACAATCGTGCTCGGCAAGTTCGCCACGATACCGGCGAAAATGATCAGCGAAATACCGTTGCCAACGCCGCGCGACGTGATCTGCTCACCGAGCCACATCAGGAACATGGTGCCGCCGGTCAACGTGATGACCGTCGAAATGCGGAAGAACCAACCCGGATGAATAACGACGCCCTGACTGCCCTCGAGACCGATGGCGATGCCATAGGCCTGAACCGCGCAGAACACGACCGCGAGATAACGGGTGTACTGGTTGAGCTTGCGCCTGCCGGCCTCGCCTTCCTTCTTGATGGCTTCAAGCTTGGGCGTGGCAGTGGTGATCACCTGCACGACGATCGAGGCCGTGATGTACGGGATCAGGTTCAGCGCGAAAATCGCCATACGGTGCACCGCACCACCGGCAAACAGATCGAACATGCCAGCAATGCCTTGCTTGGCCGTCTCGAAGCTCGCCTTGTAGGCGTCCGGATCGATGCCGGGCACCGGGATATATGTACCCAGTCGATAGACCAGAAGCGCACCCAGTGTGAACCAGATGCGCTGCTGCAGGGCCTTCGCCTTGGCGAAGGTTCCGAAATTGAGATTTCTGGCCAGCTGTTCTGCTGCGGACGCCATGTTTGCTCCCTTAAGACTGGGGCCAGGCGCTCTTAGGCGTCAGCCTTCACTTCTGCCACAGGCATATCGACCTTGCCACCGGCGGCTTCAATAGCTGCGAGCGCGCCCTTGGTGGCGTGATCGACCTTGAAGGTCACCTTTTTGGCAGTAAAGCCACTATTGCCGATCAGACGCACGCCATCGAGCTCACGACGGATAACGCCAGCCTTCACGAGTGCAGCGGCATCGACCACACCCTTGATGTCCAGCTTGCCGCTGTCGATGTAGGCCTGGATACGGTCGATACGCAGCTGGTTCCACTTCTTGGGATCCAGCGAGTTGAAACCGCGCTTCGGCATACGCATGTGGAGCGGCATCTGGCCGCCCTCGAAGCCGTTGATGGCAACACCGGTACGAGCCGTCTGGCCCTTGCCGCCACGGCCGCCGGTCTTGCCGACGCCCGAGCCGATACCGCGACCGACACGCACGCGCTTCTTGTTGGCACCCGCGTTGTCGCGGAGTTCGTTCAAACGGGTCATTTCTCGTCCCTATCCTACTTGGCGTCGACGACGCGCACGAGGTGCGGCAGCTTACGGATCATGCCGCGCACTTCGGGTGTGTCCTTAAGCGTCGACTGCTTGCGGATCTTGTTGAGCCCCAGGCCGATCAGCGTGGCACGCTGGTCCTGCGGACGGCGCGTCGGGCTGGCGATCTGCTCGATGGTGATGGTCTTGTCGGCCATTTCGATTACTCCAGGGGCTCTTATCAGCCTTCGACGACAGTCTCGCCACGGCGAGCCTGCAGTTCGGAGACCTTGAGGCCGCGGCGAGCGGCGACGGAACGCGGGCTATCTACGCGCTTGAGCGCATCGAAGGTAGCACGCACCATGTTGTACGGGTTCGCGGTGCCCTGCGACTTGGCGACGATGTCGTTGACGCCAAGCGTCTCAAACACGGCGCGCATCGGGCCACCGGCGATGATGCCGGTACCAGGAACGGCAGCGCGGAGGATAACGCGCCCTGCCCCGTGATGGCCGACCACATCGTGGTGAAGCGTACGGGCATCTCGCAGCGGCACGCGGATCATCTGGCGCTTGGCCTGCTCGGTGGCCTTGCGGATGGCTTCCGGCACTTCGCGCGCCTTGCCATGACCGAAGCCAACGCGGCCCTTCTGGTCACCGACCACGACGAGGGCGGCGAAACCGAAGCGGCGACCACCCTTCACGACCTTGGCAACGCGGTTGATGTGGACCAGGCGGTCAACAAACTCGCTATCGCGCTCTTGAACGTCTCTCATTGTCTTTTCCTTTGCGCGATCAGAACTGCAGGCCGGCTTCACGAGCCGCGTCGGCCAGGGCCTTGACGCGACCATGATAGATATAGGCGCCGCGGTCGAAAACCACAGTGCTCACGTTCGCTGCAAGACCGCGCTCGGCGACCAGCTTGCCAACCACTGCTGCTGCTTCCGAAGTCGCGCCGCTCTTGATCGAGGCCTTCACGTCCTTATCGATGGACGACGCAGCCGCAAGAGTGCGACCCGACGTATCGTCGATGATCTGGGCGTAGATATTCTTGTCCGAGCGGAACACGCTGAGACGCGGGCGGCCGGCGTTGTTCGCCTTGAGCGCCTTGCGAACTCGGGCCTTGCGGCGATCCGCACCTTTGAGGCTGATGGGCATCTCGTGCGCTCCTTACTTCTTCTTGCCTTCTTTGCGGGCGATATACTCACCCACATAACGCACACCCTTGCCCTTGTAGGGCTCCGGCGAACGCCAGGAACGGATGTCTGCGGCCACCTGGCCAACCTGCTGCTTGTCGTTGCCGGTGACCACAATTTCGGTCTGGGTCGGCGTGGCAATCGTGATGCCCTTTGGCGTCTCGAAAACCACTTCATGGCTGAAACCGAGGCTCAGCTTGACATCCTTGCCCTGCATCGCGGCGCGGTAACCGACGCCGAGGATCGAAAGGCGACGCTCGAAGCCGGCGGTCACGCCGATCACCAGGTTGTTGATCAGGGCACGTGTCGTCCCCCAGGCAGCGCGGGCTTCCTTGGTATCATTGGCGGGCTCGACAACGATGCCAGCATCGGTCTGCTTGGCATTGACGATATCCATGAGAGTCATGGAGAGCTCGCCCTTGGGGCCCTTCGCCGTGACCTTGCGATCGTTGATCGTGACGGTAACGCCACTGACCGGAGCGACCGGCTTTTTGCCTGTACGGGACATTCTTTCAACTTCCTTCGGAGTAATCGTCACACCGACGACTTCTAGAGCCTTTAAGCCTTAGAAGACGCGGCAGAGTACCTCGCCACCCAGGTTCTGGGCTTTTGCTTCATGATCGGCCATCACGCCCTTGGGGGTCGAAAGGATCGACACACCGAGGCCATTGGCGACCGAGGGAATATTCTTGACCGAGGCGTAGACGCGGCGACCAGGGCGCGAAACGCGCTCGATGGTCCGGATCACCGGCACAGCATCGGAATACTTCAGTTCGATATCGAACTGGGCAACGCCGTTGTCCATCTTGGACTCGGCATAACCACGGATGAAGCCTTCCGACTTCAGCACGTCGAGAACGCGGCCACGCAGAGTGGAGGCCGGAGTGGACACAACATCCTTGCGACGCATCTGGGCGTTGCGGATGCGGGTCAGCATATCACCGATCGGATCAGTAAGGCTCATAGTTCTGTCTCCTTACCAGCTCGACTTGACCATGCCGGGGATCAACCCGAGGTTGCCCAGCTGGCGCAGGGCAATACGGCTCAGCTTCAGCTTGCGATAGTAACCGCGCGGACGGCCGGTCAGCTCGCAGCGATTGTGCACGCGGGTCGGCGCCGAATTGCGCGGCAGCTCAGCGAGCTTGAGCTGCGCGGCAAAGCGCTGCTCCATCGGGACCGACTGGTCCTTGGTGATGGCCTTGAGCTTGGCGCGCTTGCCGGCAAACTGCTTGGACAGCTTCTTGCGGCGGTTATTCTTTTCGATAGAGCTGGTCTTTGCCATGTCTCGTCCTTCTCTCTTCCGTTACTGCCGGAAGGGGAAATTGAAAGCCTTGAGCAACGCCCGGGCTTCGTCGTCGGTCTGCGCCGTGGTGCACACGATGATATCCATGCCCCACACCTGATCGATCTGGTCGTAGATGATCTCGGGGAAGATGATGTGCTCTTTGATGCCCATGGCGTAGTTGCCACGGCCGTCAAAGGAATTGGGGTTCAGGCCGCGGAAGTCACGAACACGCGGGAGAGCGATGTTCACCAGGCGGTCGAGGAACTCATACATGCGTGCTGCACGAAGGGTCACCTTCACGCCGAGCGGCATCTGCTCACGCACCTTGAAGCCTGCGATCGACTTGCGGGCGTGCGTGATGACCGGCTTCTGACCCGCGATCTTTTCGAGATCTGCGGCAGCGGTCTTCACCTTCTTGGTGTCGTTCACAGCTTCGCCAACACCCATGTTCAGCACGATCTTGTCGAGCTTGGGCGCCATCATGACGTTCTTGTAGCCGAATTCCTTGATCAGGCCCGGCTTGATCGTCTCGTCATACTGGGTGCGAAGACGCGGTACGTAAGCGGTCTCAGCCATCGATCACATCTCCGGTCGTCTTGGCGACGCGCACCTTGGTGCCGTCTTTAATCTGGAAGCCGACCCGGGTTGCTTTCCCATTGGCATCGGCGATAGCGAGGTTGGACAAGTGGATCGGAGCTTCCTTGGTGAGGATGCCCGCGTCCTGGCTCGCGGTCTGCTTGGTGTGCCGACGCACGAGGTTCAGGCCCCCGACGACAGCGCGCGTCTCGGACGGGATGACCTGGAGCACCTGCCCCGTCTTGCCCTTGTCCTTGCCGGCGAGAACGACGACCTTGTCGCCCTTCTTGATCTTAGCCGCCATCACAACACCTCCGGCGCAAGCGAAATGATCTTCATGTGGTTCTTGGAACGCAGTTCGCGCGGCACTGGCCCGAAGATACGGGTCCCGATCGGCTCGGACTGGTTGTTGATCAGAACTGCGGCGTTCCGGTCAAAGCGAATAACGGTACCGTCGGTGCGACGAACCGGGAATGCGGTGCGCACGACAACGGCCTTCATCACCTGGCCCTTCTTGACGCGACCACGCGGGATCGCATCCTTGACGGACACAACGATGATATCGCCCACCGAAGCGTACTTGCGGTGTGAACCGCCGAGCACCTTGATGCACATGACGCGACGCGCGCCGGAATTATCGGCAACGTCGAGATTGGACTGCATCTGGATCATGGCTTGATGCCTTCTTCAATTTCCAAGGGGTCTGCCTACAAGGCGAGCCCTAACTTCTGGTTACGCGTTGGCTTTTAGGACCCAGCGCTTGTTCTTGCTGATCGGCGCCGATTCCTCGATCCAGACGATGTCCCCGACCTTGGCGGCATTGAGCTCGTCATGGGCGTGGTACTTCTTGGACCGGCGCACGGTCTTCTTCATCACCGGGTGGGTGAAGGCGCGATCGACCCGCACCACCACGGTCTTCTCATTAGTGTCGGAGACCACGGTCCCCTGCAAAACGCGCTTGGGCATCTCGTTCTCCTTACTTCGCCGCGGCCTTTTCGCCCAGGATCGTCTTGACCCGCGCGATTTCGCGGCGGACCTCACGAACCCGAGCGGGCTTCTCCAGCTGCTGTGTCGCACGCTGGAACCGCAGGTTGAACTGCTCTTTCTTCAGCCCGAGGAGCTGATCCTTCAGCTCATCAGGAGTCTTGCCACGAATGTCGGCATGCTTGACGGCTTTGGCGTCAGCGGCCTTGCCCGAGGCTTTCTTGGTCTTGGTTGCCATGGCTCTCAATCCGCAATGCGGGTGACAACCCGCGTCATGATCGGAAGCTTCATGGCGCCGAGACGCAGAGCTTCCTTGGCAACGTCCTCAGGGACGCCGTCGATTTCGAACAGGATACGACCGGGCTTGACCCGAGCCGCCCAGAATTCCACCGAACCCTTGCCCTTACCCATACGCACTTCAGTCGGCTTCTTGGAAACCGGAAGGTCGGGGAAAACGCGGATCCAGACACGGCCGGCGCGCTTCATCTCACGGGTGATCGCACGGCGAGCCGCCTCGATCTGCCGCGCGGTGACACGCTCCGGCTCCTGGGACTTCAGGCCGAACTGGCCGAAAGCCAGATCCGTGCCGCCCTTGGCATTGCCATGGATACGACCCTTGTGCGCCTTGCGGAACTTGGTCTTTTTTGGTTGCAGCATTTTGCGATGCCTTCTTTAGTTCTGCGGCGCGCGGTCGCGACGATCTTCACGATCACCACGTTCGCGACGCTGACCCTGGTTCTGCTCGCCCGAACCACCGCCTTCGGTGGCGCGACGCTCATGCGCAGACGGATCGTGCTCGAGGACTTCACCCTTGAAGACCCAGACCTTGATGCCGATGATGCCATAGGTGGTCTTGGCTTCAGCCGTACCGTAGTCGATGTCGGCACGCAGCGTGTGCAGCGGAACGCGACCCTCGCGGTACCATTCGGTACGAGCGATGTCGGCACCACCGAGACGGCCACCAACGTTGACGCGGATACCACCAGCACCCATGCGGATCGCAGTTTGCACGGCGCGCTTCATGGCACGGCGGAACGCCACGCGGCGCTCGAGCTGCTGGGCAATGCCCTGCGCCACGAGGGTCGCATCGGTTTCCGGCTTGCGCACTTCAACGATGTTGATGTGCACTTCGCTGTCGGTGAACTGCTTCACCTTGGCGCGGATCTTGTCGATGTCAGCGCCCTTCTTGCCGATCACGATGCCCGGACGGGCAGTGTGGATCGACACGCGGCACTTGCGGTGCGGGCGCTCGATGACGATCTTGGAGACGGCGGCCTGCTTGAGATCCTCAAGCAAGGTCGTGCGGATCTTCAGATCTTCCTGCAGCAGGGAACCATACTCACCCTTGTTCGCGTACCAGCGCGAATCCCAGGTGCGGTTGATCCCAAGGCGCAGACCGATCGGGTTGATCTTCTGACCCATTATGCGGTCTCCTCGACTTGGCGAACCACGATCGTGAGGTTCGAAAACGTATGTTCCAGGCGGGCAGCGTGACCACGACCGCGAGCCATGAAGCGCTTCATCACCAGCGAGTCACCGACATAGCACTCGGCAACGACGAGCGAGTCAGGGTCGAGACCGTGGTTGTTTTCAGCGTTCGCGACGGCGCTCTCGAGCGTCTTCTTGACCGAACCGGCAATCCGCTTGCGGGAGAACGTGAGCTCGGCCAGGGCCTTGTCCACCTTCTTGCCGCGGATCATGGCGGCGACGAGGTTGAGCTTCTGGCCCGAGGTACGGAGCATGCGGAGAACCGCCTTGGCTTCGTTGTCCTTGAGCGCGCGCTGAGTTTTCGGCTTGCCCATGTTACTTCCTCTTGGCCTTCTTGTCGGCCGAGTGACCGTAGTAGGTACGGGTCGGAGCGAACTCGCCGAACTTGTGGCCGATCATTTCTTCATGAACGGCAACCGGAATGTGCTTGTGGCCGTTGTGGACGCCAAACGTCAGGCCCACGAACTGCGGCAGGATCGTGGAGCGACGGCTCCAGATCTTGATGACTTCGTTGCGGCCGCTGGCCCGGCTGGTCTCTGCCTTCTTGAGCAGATAGCCGTCGACGAACGGACCCTTCCAGAGTGAACGCGCCATGGCTTAACGGCCCTTCTTCACGTGACGCGAGCGGACGATAAACTTGTCCGTCGACTTGTTGCTGCGGGTTTTCTTACCCTTGGTCGGCTTGCCCCACGGAGTAACCGGGTGACGGCCACCAGAGGTACGGCCTTCACCACCACCATGCGGGTGGTCGACCGGGTTCATGGTCACGCCGCGGTTGACGGGCTTGCGGCCCAGCCAGCGGCTGCGACCGGCCTTGCCGATCGAAGTGTTCGAGTGGTCCTGGTTGGACACGGCACCGATCGTGGCAAGGCAGGTACCGTGCACACGGCGCTGTTCGCCAGAGTTGAGACGCAGGATCGCCCAACCGCTGTCGCGGCCAACGTACTGCGCATAAGCACCAGCCGAACGCGCGATCTGGCCACCCTTGCGGGGCTTCATCTCGACGTTGTGCACGATGGTGCCAACCGGCATGCGCTCGAGCGGCATGGCATTGCCAGGCTTCACGTCGGCAACGCCGAGCGTGGAGATCACCTTGTCGCCGGCAGCAAGACGCTGGGGCGCAATGATGTAGGCAAGCTCGCCGTCCTCGTACTTGATCAGCGCGATCCAGGCCGTACGGTTAGGATCGTACTCAAGGCGCTCGACGGTCGCCACGTCGTCCCAACGGGTACGGCGGAAGTCGACCATGCGATAGCTGCGCTTATGACCGCCGCCACGATGATAGGACGTGATGCGACCAGCGTTGTTACGACCGCCAGACTGGTTGAGACCAACCGTCAGCGTCTTGACCGGCTTGCCCTTCCACAGCTCCGACCGATCGGTCGTGATGAGCTGGCGACGGCCAGGAGAGGTCGGATTGTAAGTTTTTAGACCCATTTTTCTCTCTCCCCTCAGATGCCGGTCGAAATATCGATCGACTGACCGTCGACGAGGGTGACGATTGCCTTCTTGACATCCTTACGGGTGCCAAGCTGCTGCCGGAAACGCTTCACCTTGCCCTTGCGGACCAGGGTGTTGACTGCCTTGACCTTCACCGAAAACAGCGCCTCGACGGCGGCCTTGATGTCAGCCTTGGTGGCGTCGATGGCGACGTCGAACACGACCTGGCCGTGCTCGGATGCCATCGTCGACTTTTCAGTGACGACCGGGTTACGGATCACATCATAGTTGCTGTGCTTGCTCATGCGAACCGTGCCTCCAGCGCTTCGAGCGCTGCTTTGGTCAGAACGAGCTTATGGCGGCGGAGAATGTCGGCGACATTGATCCCCTGCACCGGCAGCACGTCGATCTGCGGGATGTTGCGAGCGGCGAGCGCGAAGTTCACGTCAACCACTGCGCCGTCGATGATCAGCGCATTCGCCCACTCGAGCTTGCCGAAGGTCTCACGCAGGGAAGCCGTCTTGGCTTCCTTGGTGGCGACCGAGCTGACAACGATCAGCTCGCCGGACTTTGCCTTGGACGAGAGCGCATGCTTGAGAGCCAGTGCACGAACCTTCTTTGGAAGATCAATGGCGTGGCTGCGCACTTCGGGACCGAACGCACGACCACCGCCGCGGAACTGCGGAGCGTGCTTGGCGCCGTGACGTGCACCGCCCGAGCCCTTCTGCTTGACGGACTTCTTGGACGTGTAAGCGATCTCAGCACGATGCTTTACCTTGTGGGTACCGCGCATTGCCTTGAGCTGCTGGTAACGAACCATGCGGTGCAGGATGTCCTGGCGGACTTCCAGACCGAAAATGTCGTCCTTCAGCGTGACCGAACCGTCGGCCTTGCCGTCCAGAGTTGTGACCTGGAGTTCCATTACTTCGTCTCCCCGGTCGCTGCCACAGCAGCCTTGAACGAACCCGGCAGAGCCACACCCTTGGGGGCAGGCTTCTTGACCGCGTCCTTGATCATGATCCAGCCACCCTTGGAGCCGGGAACGGCGCCCTCAACCATGATCAGACCGCGCTCGACATCGGTGCGGACGACCTTGAGGTTCTGAGTGGTAACGCGACGGTCGCCCATATGGCCGGCCATCTTCTTGCCCTTGAACACCTTGCCCGGATCCTGGCGCTGGCCAGTCGAGCCGTGCGAGCGGTGAGAAACCGACACACCGTGCGAAGCGCGCAGGCCACCGAAGTTCCAGCGCTTCATCGCGCCGGCAAAGCCCTTACCGATCGAGGTGCCGGTGACATCCACCAGCTGCCCTTCGGCAAAGTGATCGGCCTGCATCGTCGCGCCAACTTCAATGAGGTTCGCAGGATCGACACGAAACTCTGTTAGCTGACGCTTCGGTTCAACCTTGGCAACAGCGAACTGGCCGCGGTCTGCCTTGGTGATGTTCTTCGCCTTGACTGTACCGGCGCCAAGCTGCAGCGCGGTATAGCCATCTCTGTCTTGCGTCCGCTGGCCTACCACCTGGCAGTTCTGCAGACCAAGCACTGTCACGGGGACGTGCGTGCCGTCGTCCATGAAAATGCGGGTCATGCCCAGCTTCTGTGCGATCAAACCAGAACGCATCGGTTGTTACCTTTTCTCTTTGGCGACGGACCGGGTCATTATTCCAAGAGGACCCTTTAGGCGGTCGGCGCGAAGTTCAGTCAGTTAGAGCTTGATTTCGACGTCTACGCCGGCGGCGAGATCGAGCTTCATAAGGGCGTCTACGGTCTGCGGCGTCGGATCGACGATGTCGAGGAGACGCTTGTGAGTCCGGATTTCGAACTGCTCGCGGCTCTTCTTGTCGATGTGAGGCGACCGATTGACCGTAAACTTTTCAATCTGTGTGGGCAGCGGGATCGGCCCGCGCACCTGCGCACCCGTGCGCTTGGCCGTGTTCACAATCTCCCGAGTGGAGGTGTCGAGCACACGGTGGTCAAAGGCTTTGAGCCGGATGCGTATATTTTGACCGTTCATCTTGCTTTCCCAGCGAAAATTGGACCGCGGCGCACTTTTGACGGCGCGCCGCGCCCTGGATTACCAGGTCTTACTTGAGGATCTTTGCGACGACGCCCGAACCAACGGTGCGGCCACCCTCACGGATAGCGAAGCGGAGCTTCTCTTCCATGGCGATCGGCACGATCAGCGCGACAGAGATATTCACGTTGTCGCCGGGCATGACCATTTCGGTGCCTTCCGGCAGCGTCACCACACCCGTCACGTCGGTCGTGCGGAAGTAGAACTGCGGACGGTAGTTGGCAAAGAACGGCGTGTGACGGCCACCCTCTTCCTTGGTCAGGATGTAGGCTTCGGCAACGAAGTCGGTGTGCGGGGTAACCGAACCGGGCTTGCACAGCACCTGGCCGCGCTCGACCTGAGTACGGTCGATACCACGGATCAGTGCGCCGATGTTGTCGCCAGCCTGGCCCTGATCGAGCAGCTTGCGGAACATTTCAACGCCGGTAACGGTGGTCGTCTGGGTCGCCTTGATACCGACGATCTCGACGGTCTCACCAACCTTGACGATGCCGCGTTCGACACGGCCGGTCACCACGGTGCCACGGCCAGAGATCGAGAACACATCTTCGATCGGGAGCAGGAACGGCTGGTCGATCGGACGAGCCGGCTGCGGGATGTAGGAGTCAACAGCGGCCATCAGCTCGAGGATGGCGTCGTGGCCAAGCTTCTTGTCGCCGTTGTTCAGGGCTTCGGTAGCCGAACCCTTGATCATCGGGATGTCGTCGCCCGGGAATTCGTAGTTCGAGAGCAATTCGCGAACTTCGAGCTCGACGAGTTCCAGCAGTTCCGGATCGTCGACCATGTCGCACTTGTTCAGGAACACCACCAGAGCCGGCACGCCAACCTGACGGGCAAGCAGAATGTGCTCGCGGGTCTGGGGCATCGGGCCGTCGGCAGCCGACACGACCAGGATCGCGCCGTCCATCTGGGCAGCACCGGTGATCATGTTCTTCACATAGTCGGCGTGGCCCGGGCAATCGACGTGAGCATAGTGACGGTTGGCCGTCTCATACTCGACGTGAGCGGTATTGATCGTGATCCCGCGTGCCTTCTCTTCCGGCGCCGCATCGATCTGGTCGTATGCCTTGAACACGGCACCGCCAGTTTCGGCGAGGACCTTGGTGATCGCAGCCGTCAGCGAGGTCTTGCCGTGATCGACGTGACCAATGGTGCCGATGTTGCAGTGCGGCTTATTGCGGGAAAACTTTTCCTTACCCATCGCTTCTCTCCGTATGCGTCGACCCGAAAGCCGACGTTGAACTTTAGTTTGTGGTTAGGCGTATTTCGCCTGGACTTCGGTGGCGACCGCTGTCGGCACTTGCTCGTAGTGGTCGAAGGTCATCGTGTACTGCGCACGTCCCTGGCTCATCGAACGGAGCGAGTTGACGTAGCCGAACATGTTGGCAAGCGGCACCATCGCGTCGATTACCTGGGCAATGCCCCTGCCCTCAGTGCCGCGGATCTGGCCGCGACGTGAGTTCAGATCGCCGATGACGTCACCGACGTAGTCTTCCGGGGTGAGAACCTCAACCCGCATGATCGGCTCGAGGATCTTCGGAGCAGCCTTCTGGATGGCTTCGCGGAAACCCGCACGGCCAGCGATTTCGAAGGCGAGGACCGAGGAGTCGACGTCGTGATAGGCGCCGTCAGTCAGCGTGAACTTCACGTCGACAATCGGGAACCCGATCAGCGGGCCGGAGCCCATGACCGAAGCAACACCCTTCTGCACGCCCGGGACGTATTCCTTGGGGACGTTGCCGCCCACGATCGCGGACACGAACTCAAAGCCCTTACCGGCTTCGTTCGGCTCGATCGTGAACTTGATGCGGGCGAACTGGCCCGAACCACCGGACTGCTTCTTATGCGTATAGTCGTGCTCGACCAGACGCGTGATCGCTTCACGGTAAGCCACCTGCGGCGCACCGATATTGGCTTCCACCTTGAACTCACGGCGCATGCGGTCGACGATGATGTCGAGGTGCAATTCGCCCATGCCCGAGATGATCGTCTGGCCGGATTCTTCGTCGGTCTTGACGCGGAAGGACGGATCCTCGGCAGCAAGACGCGCCAGTGCCAGACCCATCTTTTCCTGGTCGGCCTTCGACTTCGGCTCAACCGCGATGTCGATAACCGGCTCGGGGAACTCCATCCGCTCAAGAATAACGCGGTTATTCGGATCCGAGAGCGTATCGCCCGTCGTCGTGTCCTTGAGGCCAACGATCGCGACGATGTCGCCAGCAAAAGCCTCGTTGATCTGCTCGCGTGAGTTGGCGTGCATCTGGAACATGCGGCCGATACGTTCGCGCTTTTCCTTGACCGTATTCTCCAGCATCGCGCCGCCTTCGACGTGACCCGAATAGATACGGCAGAAGGTCAACTGGCCCATATGCGGGTCGTTGGCGATCTTGAAAGCCAGCATCGACAGCGGCTCGCTATCGTCAGCATGGCGCTGGATCGGCTTCTCGGTCTTGACGTCGATGCCTTCGATGGCCGGAATGTCAGTCGGCGAGGGCAGGAAGTCGATAACGCCGTCGAGCAAGGGCTGAACGCCCTTGTTCTTGAACGCCGAACCGCAGAACACCGGGTACAGCTTGACGTCGATCGTACCCTTGCGGATCAGCTGACGCAGCGTGTCGTTGTTCGGCATGATGCCATTGAGATAGGCCTCGGTCGCCGCATCGTCCATTTCGACGGCGGTTTCGATCAGCTTCTCGCGGTACTGGACGGCCTTGGCCTTCAGGTCCTCGGGAATCTCGACGACGTCCCACTGGGCGCCCAGCTCTTCATTGCGCCAGACCAGAGCGTTCATCTCGATCAGATCGATGACGCCCTTGAACTCGGTCTCAGCACCGATCGGCAGCTGCATCACGACCGGCTTGATGCCGAGGCGCTTTTCCAGCGTGTCGAGGCAGAAGTAGAAATCGGCGCCGGTCTTGTCCATCTTGTTGACGAAGATGAGACGCGGAACGTTGTACTTGTCAGCCTGGCGCCAGACAGTTTCTGTCTGGGGCTCGACGCCCTGGTTGCCGTCGAGCAGCGCGATGGCGCCGTCGAGAACGCGCAGCGAACGCTCGACTTCAATCGTGAAGTCCACGTGGCCGGGGGTGTCGATGATGTTGAAGCGGTACTGGGTGCCGTCACGGCCCTTCCAGAACGTGGTGGTCGCGGCCGACGTGATCGTGATGCCGCGTTCCTGCTCCTGCTCCATCCAGTCCATGGTCGCGGCGCCGTCGTGGACTTCGCCGATCTTGTGGGACTTGCCGGTGTAGTAAAGCACACGCTCGGTGGTCGTGGTCTTGCCAGCATCGATGTGAGCCATGATGCCGAAGTTACGGTAGTGATTAATCGGGTACTCGCGAGCCATCGTTAGTCTCCGTTACCAGCGATAATGCGAGAAGGCACGGTTGGCGTCAGCCATACGGTGCGTATCTTCGCGCTTCTTGACGGCCTGGCCGCGACCGTTGACGGCATCCATGAGCTCGCCCGACAGGCGCTCCTTCATGGTGTGCTCGCCGCGCTTGCGGGCAGAGTCGATGAGCCAGCGAATGGCGAGAGCCTGCTGACGTTCCGTACGCACTTCGACCGGCACCTGGTAGGTGGCACCACCGACGCGGCGCGAACGCACTTCGACGGACGGGCGGATGTTATCGAGGGCGGTGTGGAACACGCCGATCGGATCCTGCTTCAGCTTGGTCTGCACGATATCGAACGCACCGTAGACGATGCCTTCAGCAGCCGACTTCTTGCCGTCCAGCATGAGCGAGTTCATGAACTTGGAAACGACGAGATCGCCGAACTTGGGATCGGGATTGACTTCACGCTTTTCTGCGCTGTGACGACGGGACATCTGTAATGCTCCTTACTTCGGCCGCTTCGCGCCGTACTTCGAACGGCGCTGCTTGCGATCCTTGACGCTCTGTGTGTCGAGGACGCCGCGCAGCACATGGTACCGAACGCCGGGGAGGTCGCGAACGCGGCCGCCACGGATCAGGACCACGGAGTGTTCCTGAAGGTTGTGGCCTTCGCCGGGAATGTAGGAAATGACTTCGCGCTGCGTGGTCAGACGGACCTTGGCCACCTTGCGCAGGGCCGAATTCGGCTTCTTTGGGGTCGTCGTATAGACGCGAGAGCACACGCCGCGCTTCTGCGGGTTGGCTTCCATCGCCGGGACTTTGTTCCGCTTGGGTTTGGATACCCGTGGCTTGCGGATCAACTGATTAATGGTCGGCATTGCGCTCTTTCCATCCGTCGGAAATTCGTTTGCGGAAGACTAAAACAAACCAAAGGGGCGCTTGACCCGCCCCTAACGGGACAGAAGCGCCTCTTATTGCAGCGGACCGCTTACCTGTTAAGGCGAGCGTTCATGCGCACAAAGATTTGTCGTCGTCTTTACCTTTGGCAGTGTGTTTGAGGTTCCTGGATGCCCGCACAAGGTGGCAGATACCCGTCTGAACTTCACGACCGACCGCTAAGGTTGCGCCTCTATATGGGCGCCGAGTCTCCCCGTCAAGGATTCTTTCACGTGAGAAATCCTTGCGCACGTCCGGCAACCCTGGGGAATATCCATCCCGGGGCTGATCAGTCAGCTCAGATGGCTAATCTGTCCCAGACGCATGGCTGCGCATAGGTTGTGGCAGAGGTTTTCCACGGATCAGCACATCCCTGCCGGTTTCGCATTCCATGTGTTTGTGAGAAATGGAGATGCGGGCAGAACTGCTCACGCCCTTAGAGGAGCCCGGTGATGACCAAGCAAAAGGCAGCGATTGTGCTGAGTCTCTACCTCGCGCTTGTCAGCGCGGCTTCAGCACAGAGCATTCTCGACGCCAGCAACGTCAATGAGATCGTCACGATCGCCAAGTCCTATGGTCCGGCAGACCTGGTCACGCGAGACAGTGGCGATCCGCGCATCTCCGGCACTATTGGCGGCCTGCCCTATCAGCTGTTCTTCATGAACTGCACAGACGGCAAGGCCTGCGAAGACATCAACTTCTATGCCGGCTTCACCGATACAAAGCCCACCCTCGATGCCATCAACGACTGGAATCGCAGCAAGCGCTTCGGCAAGGCCTATCTCGACTCAGAACTCGACGCGGTCATCGAGTATGACGTGAACCTCGAGCACGGCGTCACGCGTGACAACCTGGACGCCGCCTTCTCGCTGTGGTCGCAACTGGTCCCCGAGTATGCCGCCTTCGTCGGCTACAGATCACAGTAGAGCCCCTGCCCTCAGTCGACGATCATGATGGCAAAGCCATCCCAGCCCTTGGCCCCAACCGTCTGCAATGCGGATGCGCTGAGGCGTGGATGGGTCGAGATCATGTCAAAGGCCGCCCGCGTCCCGAGAACGCTCGGGTCGGTGTTCGCCTCATCGATCACCCGACCGTCGCGCACAACATTGTCGAGAACGATCACGGTACCCGGCCGAGACAGCTTGATCGCCCAGTCGAGGTAGATCGTGTTGCTCGGCTTGTCGGCGTCGATGAATACCAGATCGAACGGCTCGGGTGAGGCTGCCACAATCACCGGCAGCGTCTCCGCAGCGGCACCGATGTGGATCGTCACCCTGTCAGATAGCCCCGCTGCAGCGATATTGCGGGCAGCCACCTCTGCATGGTGCGGCTCATACTCGAGCGTCACCAGTTCGCCATCCTTGGGCAATGCCCGCGCCATCCAGATCGTCGAATACCCACCGAGCGTTCCAACCTCAAGCACCCGCCGCGCCCCAGTCATCCGCACCAGCAGGCTGAGGAACTTGCCCTGCGCCGGCGACACATCCATCGGGCGGAGCCCTGCAGCAGCGTTCGCGGCAAGGGCGGCGGCTGGGTCGTCGGCACCGATCAGCTTGTCCGCGATATAGGCATCCACCTGCGACCAGATCTCGGCGTCCATCACACTCTCCTCTTGCCCCAGGCCTTCTAGCGGCCAGCATGTGTCGCTTCGATGACGGACACGATAGGCAAAAAGAAGGGGCCCACGAGGGGCCCCTTCAAACTTCAGCTTGGCTACGATCCGCTTACTCGGCCGGCTCGACCGGCACAGGCTGCGGAGCCGGTGCCGCGATGGCTGCGGTCTCGGCCTGCCGGCGGCGTTCCTCGAGGATCATCTCGTCACGCTTGGTGGCGATGAGCTTCGCCTTGGTAATGCCCGCGCCGGTACCGGCGGGGATCAGGCGGCCCACGATGACGTTTTCCTTGAGGCCTTCGAGCAAATCGGCCTTGCCGGAAACGGCCGCCTCGGTGAGGACGCGGGTGGTTTCCTGGAACGACGCGGCGGACACGAACGAACGAGTCTGCAGCGACGCCTTGGTGATGCCCAGCAGGACCGGATTGGCCAGCGCCGGCTTCTTGCCATCGGCAACCAGCTGGTCGTTGAGCTCATCGAGATCGAGCTTGTCGAGCTGCTCGTCCTTGAGCATGCCCGAGTCACCCGGATCGGTGATTTCGACCTTCTGCAGCATCTGGCGAACGATCACTTCGATGTGCTTGTCGTTAATCAACACGCCCTGAAGCCGGTAAACTTCCTGGATCTCGTTGACGAGGTAGCGTGCAAGCTCCTCGATCCCCTTGATCGCCAGGATGTCGTGCGGTGCCGGGTTGCCGTCGAGAATGTACTCGCCGCGCTCGATCGAGTCGCCTTCCTGAAGGTGGAATGGCTTCCCCTTCGGGATCAGATACTCGACGGGCTCGGCGCCATCCGCTGGCTCGATGATGATGCGGCGCTTGTTCTTGTAGTCGCGACCGAATTTGATCGTGCCATCGATCTCGGCGATGATGGCGTGATCCTTCGGACGACGCGCTTCGAACAGCTCGGCCACACGCGGCAGACCGCCGGTGATGTCCTTGGTCTTGGCGCTTTCCAGCGGGATACGAGCCAGCACGTCGCCGGGCGCAACCTTCTCGCCGGGCTCAACGGCGATAACCGCGTCCACCGACAGCAGGTAACGGGCTTCGCCACCACGATCGAGCTTAACGACGGCGTCGCCGCGCTTGATCGTGATTGCCGGCTTCAGGCTGTCGCTGCGCTGGCTGGTCCGCCAGTCAGAGACAACGCGCTTGGTGAAGCCGGTGGTCTCGTCGGTGTTTTCCGTCACCGATGCACCATCGACCAGATCTTCGAAGCCGACTTCGCCGTCAACTTCAGCCAGCACCGGACGGGTGTAGGGATCCCATTCGGCGATACGCTGGCCGCGCTTGACCTCGGCACCATCATCAACCCGCAGCTTGGCGCCGTAGGCAACGCGGTGCGTTGCACGGTCCTTGCCCTCGGGATCGAGGATGGCGATGGTGACGTTACGGCCCATGGCGACGATGCCGCCCGTGACCTTGGCAACGTTACGGTTACGGATCTCGATCTTGCCCTCAGCACCTGCCTCAAGGAAGGAGCTGTCGACCACCTGTGCCGTGCCACCGATGTGGAACGTACGCATGGTGAGCTGGGTACCGGGTTCACCGATCGACTGGGCGGCAATAACGCCAACCGCTTCGCCGATATTGACCGGAGTACCGCGAGCCAGGTCACGGCCGTAGCAAGCCGCGCAGCAGCCCTGGCGGAGATCGCAGGTCAGCGGCGAACGGATGCGGACGGACTGGACCTTGTAGCCCTCGATGAACTCGATGTCCTTCTCGGTCAGCAGCGTGCCCTTGGCGACCAACAGATCGCCGTTCTCGGGGTTGACGATGTCGTCGGCAGTGGTGCGGCCGAGGATGCGCTGGCCCAGAGGAGCCACGACCTGCCCGCTGTCGACAACCGGCTCCATGGTGAGACCGCGTTCGGTACCGCAATCGAGCTCGGTGATGATCGAGTCCTGTGCCACGTCAACGAGACGACGCGTCAGGTAGCCCGAGTTCGCGGTCTTCAGCGCCGTATCCGCGAGACCCTTACGGGCACCGTGGGTGGAGTTGAAGTACTCGAGAACGTTCAGGCCTTCCTTGAAGTTGGCCGTGATCGGGGTCTCGATGATCGAGCCGTCCGGACGCGCCATCAGGCCGCGCATGCCGGCGAGCTGCTTCATCTGGGCCGGCGAACCGCGGGCGCCAGAATGGCTCATCATGTAGACCGAGTTGATCGGCTTCTGACGACCGGTCTCCGGGTCGAACTTGACCGCGGCAATACCCTTCATCATTTCCTCGGCGACCTTGTCACCGCACTTGGCCCAGGCGTCGACCACCTTGTTGTACTTCTCGCCCTGAGTGATCAGGCCGTCGTTGTACTGCTGCTCGAACTCCTCGACCTGCTTACGGGTCGATTCGACGATCGTGTACTTCGACGCCGGGATCACCATGTCGTCCTTGCCGAACGAGATACCGGCGCGGGCGGCGTGCTTGAAGCCCATGTCCATGATGCGGTCACAGAAGATCACGGTCTCCTTCTGACCGCAGCCACGGTAAACCGTGTCGATCATCTTGGAGATCATCTTCTTGGTCATCAGCTGGTTCGCCGTCGCATACGGCACCGCCGGATGCTTGGGCAGCAGCTTGCCGAGCAGCATGCGTCCGGGTGTCGTCTCGACGATCTCGGTCGTACGGTTGCCGGCAGCGTCATAGACGTCGACGCGACCCTTGATCTTGGTGTGCATGGTGACGATGCCACGCGACAGGGCGTGCTCAAGCTCGCCCATGTCGGAGAACGCCATGCCCTGCCCCGGCTCGCCTTCGTTCATCAAGGAGAGGTGGTAGAGCCCAAGCACGATGTCCTGGCTCGGCACGATGATCGGCTGGCCGTTGGCCGGGTGCAGGATGTTGTTGGTCGACATCATCAGCACGCGGGCTTCGAGCTGTGCCTCAAGCGAGAGCGGCACGTGCACGGCCATCTGGTCGCCGTCGAAGTCAGCGTTGAACGCCGCGCAAACCAGCGGATGGAGCTGGATCGCCTTGCCTTCGATCAGGTGCGGTTCGAACGCCTGGATGCCCAGACGGTGAAGCGTGGGCGCACGGTTCAGCAGAACCGGGTGCTCGCGGATCACTTCGTCAAGGATATCCCAGACCTCGGGCTTTTCCTTCTCGACCAGCTTCTTGGCCTGCTTGACCGTCGACGACAGACCCTTGGCTTCGAGTCGGCTGTAGATGAACGGCTTGAACAGCTCGAGCGCCATCTTCTTGGGCAGGCCGCACTGGTGCAGCTTGAGCTCGGGACCCACGGTGATAACCGAACGGCCCGAATAGTCGACGCGCTTGCCGAGGAGGTTCTGACGGAACCGGCCCTGCTTGCCCTTGAGCATGTCGGACAGCGACTTCAGCGGACGCTTGTTGGCACCAGTGATGGTGCGGCCACGGCGGCCGTTGTCGAACAGCGCGTCCACAGCTTCCTGCAGCATGCGCTTTTCGTTGCGGATGATGATGTCCGGTGCCCTGAGCTCGATCAGGCGCTTCAACCGGTTGTTGCGGTTGATGACGCGGCGATAGAGATCGTTCAGGTCGGACGTGGCAAAGCGGCCGCCGTCCAGCGGGACGAGCGGGCGGAGTTCGGGCGGAATGACCGGAATGACGGTCATGATCATCCACTCGGGCTTGTTGCCCGAAACGATGAACTGCTCGACGATCTTGAGGCGCTTGGCCAGCTTCTTGGGCTTGAGCTCAGTGGTCGACTCGGCAATCTCGACGCGGAGGTCAGCGGCGATCTTTTCGAGGTCGAGCGAGATCAAGAGGTCACGAATGGCCTCGGCGCCGATCTTGGCGGTGAAGCTGTCGGCACCATACTGGTCCTGCGCATCAAGGAACTGCTCTTCGGTCAGCAACTCGTTCTGGCTGAACGCGGTCAGACCCGGATCGAGAACGACGTACTGCTCGAAATAGAGGATGCGCTCGATGTCCTTGAGGGTCATGTCGAGCAGCAGCGCGATACGGGACGGCAGCGACTTCAGGAACCAGATATGGGCAACCGGAGCGGCGAGCTCGATGTGACCCATGCGCTCGCGGCGAACGCGGCTCAGCGTAACTTCAACGCCGCACTTCTCGCAGATCACGCCCTTGAACTTCATGCGCTTGTACTTGCCGCACAGGCACTCGTAGTCCTTCACGGGCCCAAAGATGCGGGCGCAGAACAGGCCGTCGCGCTCGGGCTTGAACGTACGATAATTGATGGTCTCCGGCTTCTTGATCTCGCCGTACGACCAGGAGAGAATCTTCTCCGGGCTGGCGATCGAGATCTTCATCTGGTCGAACATCTGGACGGGGACCTGCGGATTGAACGGGTCCATGACGTGGTGATGAGAATTCATCAGGTAGCTCCTCGTTTCGGAGGCTCCGGGCGGATCAGGCCCGGAGCATCACGAATGAATGGGGGGTAGAACTCGGCAGGGATTATTCCGCCGCGTTCTGAGGAGGTGCGAGCTGGTCGGAAGGCGACCCGCCGGCTGCAAGTTCAATCGCGTCAAGCGTATCAAGTTCGACGTTGAGACCCAGCGACCGGATTTCCTTGACGAGAACGTTGAAGCTCTCGGGGATGCCCGCTTCGAAGGTATCGTCACCACGGACGATTGCCTCGTAGACCTTGGTACGGCCGGCCACGTCGTCGGACTTGATGGTCAGCATTTCCTGGAGCGTGTACGCGGCGCCATAAGCTTCAAGCGCCCACACTTCCATTTCGCCGAAGCGCTGGCCACCGAACTGCGCCTTGCCACCCAGCGGCTGCTGCGTGACGAGCGAGTACGGACCGATCGAACGGGCGTGGATCTTGTCGTCGACCAGGTGGTGGAGCTTGAGCATATAGATATAGCCCACAGTCACCTGGCGATCGAACTGCTCACCCGTACGGCCGTCATACACACTGGACTGGCCAGTGGTCTTGAGGCCTGCGCGTTCCAGAAGCTCGACAATGTCGCTTTCCTTGGCGCCGTCGAACACCGGAGTCGCGATCGGCACACCCTTGGAAAGGTGCTCGCCGAGGCGCGCGATGCTGTCGTCGTCGAGGTTCGAGACGTAGTCGTCACCCTTGTAGAGGGCCGCGATCTCAGCCTTGAGCGGCTTCATGTCGCCCTTCTGCTGGTAGATCTTGACCATCTCGTCGATCTTCTTACCAAGGCCACGGCAGGCCCAGCCAAGGTGCGTCTCGAGGATCTGGCCGACGTTCATGCGCGAAGGCACGCCCAGCGGATTGAGCACGATGTCCACATGCGTACCGTCTTCGAGGTACGGCATGTCTTCGATCGGGGTAATCCGCGAAACCACACCCTTGTTGCCGTGACGGCCAGCCATCTTGTCGCCCGGCTGGATCTTGCGCTTGGTCGCGACGAAGACCTTGACCATCTTCATGACGCCCGGCGGCAGTTCGTCACCGCGCTGCAGCTTGTCCACCTTGTCGATGAAACGCTGCTCCAGAAGCTTGCGGCTCTCCTCGTACTGGGCGTGGAGCGCCTCCATCTCGGCCATCACCTTGTCGTCCTCGATGGCAAACTGCCACCACTTGGAACGGGGCTGGGCTTCGAAGATCTGGTCGTTCAGCTTTGTGCCGTTGACATAGCCCTTGGGGCCGGTCGTGGCAGTCTTGCCGAACAGCATTTCTTTCAGGCGGGCGTAGACGTTACGGTCGAGGATCGACTGTTCGTCGTCACGGTCCTTGGCGAGGCGTTCGATTTCCTCGCGTTCGATGGCCATGGCACGCTCGTCCTTGTCGATGCCGTGGCGGTTGAACACGCGCACTTCAACGACAGTACCTGCGTCGCCCGGGGGCACGCGCAGCGAGGTGTCACGAACGTCGGAGGCCTTCTCACCGAAGATGGCGCGGAGGAGCTTTTCTTCCGGCGTCATCGGGCTTTCGCCCTTGGGGGTGATCTTGCCAACGAGGATATCGCCAGGGCCGACTTCGGCACCGATATGCACGATACCGGCTTCGTCGAGGTTCTTCAGCGCTTCTTCCGAAACGTTCGGAATGTCGCGGGTGATTTCCTCAGGACCAAGCTTGGTGTCGCGGGCCATCACTTCGTATTCCTCGATGTGGATCGAGGTGAACACGTCCTGCATCGCGATCTTTTCGCTCAGAAGGATCGAATCTTCGAAGTTGTAGCCATTCCACGGCATGAACGCGACGAGCACGTTCCGGCCGAGTGCCAGATCGCCGAGTTCCGTCGACGGGCCGTCAGCGATGATGTCGCCGGCGTCGATGTGGTCGCCCACCACGACCAGCGGACGCTGGTTGATGCAGGTTGACTGGTTCGAACGCTGGAACTTCATCAGGTTGTAGATGTCGACGCCAGACTTGGACGCGTCCGTCTCTTCGGTCGCCCGAATAACGATACGGGTGGCGTCCACCTGGTCGACGATACCCTTGCGCTTGGAAACGATGGCGGCGCCGGAGTCTCGGGCCACAACAGATTCCATGCCAGTGCCGACAAACGGCGCCTCGGCCCGCAGGAGCGGAACCGCCTGACGCTGCATGTTCGAGCCCATCAGAGCACGGTTGGCGTCGTCGTTCTCAAGGAACGGGATGAGCGCCGCAGCCACAGAGACGATCTGCTTGGGGCTGACGTCCATCAGGTCGATGGTTTCCTTCGGGGTCAGGCCGTTGTCGCCAGCGTGGCGTGCAACGATCAGATCCTCGACAAAGTGACCCTTTGCATCGAGCTTGGCGTTGGCCTGCGCAACGTAGTGCTTGGCCTCTTCCATCGCCGACAGATAGACGACGTCGTCCGTGACCTTGCCCTCGACGATCTTGCGGTACGGGGTCTCGATGAACCCATACTTGTTGACGCGAGCGAAGGTGGCGAGCGAGTTGATGAGGCCGATGTTCGGGCCTTCCGGCGTCTCGATCGGGCAGATACGGCCATAGTGGGTCGGATGCACGTCACGGACTTCAAAGCCCGCACGCTCGCGGGTCAGGCCGCCTGGCCCGAGCGCCGAGAGACGACGCTTGTGCGTGATCTCGGAGAGCGGGTTGGTCTGATCCATGAACTGCGACAGCTGGCTCGAGCCAAAGAACTCGCGCACCGCAGCAGCAGCCGGCTTGGCGTTGATCAGGTCCTGCGGCATGACGGTGTCGATTTCGACCGACGACATGCGCTCCTTGATCGCCCGCTCCATGCGGAGCAGACCGAGCCGGTAGTGGTTTTCCATCAGTTCGCCGACCGAACGCACCCGGCGGTTGCCGAGGTTGTCGATGTCGTCGATTTCGCCACGGCCATCACGCAGGTCGACGAGCGTGCGAACCACCTCGACGATATCTTCCTTGCGCAGGATGCGGACCGTGTCCTCGGCCTTGATGTCGAGGCGCATGTTCATCTTGACGCGGCCAACGGCGCTGAGGTCGTAGCGCTCGCTGTCAAAGAACAGCGACTTGAACATGGCTTCGGCGGTCTCAACCGTCGGCGGCTCACCCGGACGCATGACGCGGTAGATGTCGAACAGCGCGTCTTCGCGGCTCTCGTTCTTGTCGACGGCGAGCGTGTTGCGCAGGTACGCGCCCACGGTCACGTGGTCTATGTCGAGGATCGGCAGCTCGTCAAAGCCCTTGTCCTTGAGCTTGGTGAGGAGCTTTTCATCCAGCTCGTCGCCTGCTTCGACAAAGATTTCGCCGGTCTTGAGGTCGATCAGGTCTTCAGCGATGAACGTGCCGTAGAGATCTTCGTCGACTGCGGCCAGATGCGTCAGGCCATCCTCAGCCAGCTTCTTGGCCTGGCGCGGCGTCAGCTTCTTGCCGGCCTCGTGCACCACATCGCCGGTCTTGGCGTCGATGAGGTCGAACGTCGGCTTGGCATTGCGCATCTTGTCAGAATCGAACGGCTTCTTCCAGCCGGTCTTGGTCTTTTCGAACGTCACCGTATTGTAGTACGTGCGCAGGATTTCCTCGGCATCCATGCCGAGTGCCTTCAGCAGCGACGTCACCGGAATCTTGCGGCGGCGGTCGATACGCGCAAACACGATATCCTTGGCGTCGAATTCGATATCGAGCCAAGAACCACGGTACGGAATGATGCGGGCAGCGAACAACAGCTTGCCCGACGAGTGCGTCTTGCCCTTGTCGTGGTCAAAGAACACGCCAGGCGAACGGTGCATCTGCGAGACGATAACGCGCTCGGTGCCGTTGACGATAAAGGTACCGTTCATGGTCATGAACGGCATGTCGCCCATATAGACGTCCTGCTCCTTGATGTCCTTGACGGACCGGGCGCCGGTTTCCTCATCCACTTCGAACACGATCAGGCGCAGCGTCACCTTGAGCGGCGCTGCGAACGTCATGTCGCGCTGCCGGCACTCGTCGACGTCGTACTTGGGCTGCTCGAACTCGTACTTGACGAACTCCAGCGATGCCGTGTTCGAAAAGTCGGTGATCGGGAAAACCGAACGGAAAACGGATTGAAGCCCTTCATCGGGACGCCCGCCCTTGGGCTCGGCCACGAGGAGGAACTGATCATAGGAGGCCTTCTGGACCTCGATCAGATTGGGCATCTCCGTGACTTCTCGAATTGACCCGAAGGACTTGCGTACCTTGCGACGGCCGTTGAACGTGGTAGCCATACCAGCTCCTTAATGTTCTCGATGTCTCGGAGGCAGATGTCCAAAGACCCGACTATCAGCCGTCGGGTATCAGGACATCAGCCTTGTGAATTTTGGTAATCCGGGGGCCAACAGGCGCCCCTTATGCCGCAACTAAACGCCCTGCCCGCCTCATAAAACTCGCCGGGTGGCGGCCGTCCCTATAGCCAACACTGGGACGGGAATGAGGCGGCGCACCAGGCGCCGCCCCAAAACGACTTCAAACTTACTTGAGCTCGACCTTGGCGCCGGCAGCTTCAAGCTTCTTCTTGATGTCTTCGGCTTCTGCCTTGTTGGCGCCTTCCTTGACAGCCTTGGGAGCTGCTTCGACCAGTGCCTTGGCTTCGCCGAGGCCCAGACCGGTGATGGCGCGGACTTCCTTGATGACGTTGATCTTGTTCTCGCCGAACGAGGCGAGGATCACGTCGAATTCAGTCTTTTCTTCCACTGCGGCAGCAGCAGCGACCGGAGCCGCAGCAGCGGCGGCCGGAGCAGCAGCCGAAACGCCCCACTTTTCTTCGAGCAGCTTCGAAAGTTCCGAAGCCTCGAGAACGGTGAGAGCCGAGAGGTCGTCTACGAGTTTGGCGAGATCAGCCATTTGAGTTCACTTTCCGTTTTACTGTGTCAGTTCGAACCGTGGAGGGCCCCCGAAAGGACCCGATGGTTTGGTGCCTATGCGGCATTGCTCTTGTCGGCGTGCGCCGCGATAACTCGCGCCACTGCACCACCAGGAGCCTGCAGGACCGATGCGATCCGCGTGCCGGGCTGCTTGAGCATGCCGGCGAGCGTAGCGCGCAGTTGGTCCAGCGAAGGCATCGTGGCCAGCGCCTTGACGTTGTTCGCGTCGAGCCCGGTCTTCCCCATTGCGCCACCGAGAACCACAAACTTTTGGTTCTTGTCGGCGAAAGCGGCTGCGACTTTCGGCGCAACCATAGGATCCTTGGCGAAGGCAACGACGGTCGGCCCGGTGAACAGGGCCGAAATGTCCGCGTTGTTGGTTTCCTTCAGAGCAAGCTTGGCAAGGCGGTTCTTGGCGACCTTGATCGTGCCACCGGCCTGCTTCATCTGCTTGCGCAGCGATTCCAGGTCGGCAACGGTCAGGCCGGCGTTCTGAGCAACCACGATCGAACCGGCCGTCGCAAACGACGACTGGAGCGAGGTGATAAGCTCAGCCTTTTCCGCTCTTTCCACTGCTAGTCTCCACATTTAGCCCGGCATAGTCCCGGGCTCTTGCCAATTGCTGCCCTCCTTCACGGAGTGCAGCGGTTGATGCCTGTCAACCGGCTGACCGTCGGAGGGCAAAATGCCCCTTGGCGGCAACTGGCCTGGTTCGAACCGGAGAGAATTCCGGTCGTCACCCCATCTATGCGGGCCCCACTACGTTCGACGCGCGATGCACGTCTCTGGTCGGGATTAGGCGCCTTGCGGCGGACCCGCAGTCTCGGACAGGACTTATGCCGGCCCGAAGGCCGGCATTTCGGGCGGCCGAAGCCGCCCAAAACTGCTTAGGCGTCGGCCTTGACCGACGAAGGATCGACGTGAACGCCGGGGCCCATGGTCGAGGACACGGCTACGCGCTTGACGTAGGTGCCCTTGGCGCCGGCCGGCTTCGCCTTGTTGATCGCATCAGCGAAGGCGCGGATGTTCTGGAGCAGGGCTTCCTCGGAGAACGAGGCCTTGCCAACACCAGCGTGCAGAATGCCGGCCTTTTCGACGCGGAACTCCACCGAACCACCCTTGGCCGCCTTGATGGCGGTGGTGACGTCTGCCGTCACCGTGCCGACCTTGGGGTTCGGCATCAGGTTGCGCGGCCCGAGGATCTTACCGAGACGGCCAACCAGCGGCATCATGTCCGGGGTCGCGATAACGCGATCGAACTCGATCTTGCCCGACTGGACGATCTCGACGAGGTCTTCGGCACCAACGATATCGGCACCAGCCTTGCGGGCCTCTTCAGCCTTGGCGTCCTTGGCGAACACCGCGACGCGAACGGTCTTGCCGGTGCCGTTAGGGAGGCTGACGACGCCGCGAACCATCTGGTCAGCGTGGCGGGGATCAACGCCCAGGTTGAACGCCACTTCGACGGTCTCGTCGAACTTGGCCTTGGCCCGGTCGCGAACCATCTTAACGGCCGACTTCAGGTCGTAGAGCTTCTTGCGGTCGATGCCTTCGCGGATGGCGTCAGTGCGCTTGCCATGCTTGCTCATTATCAGCCCTCTACCTGCAGGCCCATCGAACGGGCGGAGCCAGCGATCATCGTCATCGCCTGCTCGACGTCGTAGGCATTCAGATCCTTCATCTTCTTCTCGGCGATCTCGCGAATCTGCTTCTGCGTGATCGTGCCAGCCGATTCCTTGCCGGGCAGCTTGGAGCCGGCCTTCAGGTTCATCGACTTCTTGAGGAAGTAGGTCACCGGCGGGAGCTTTGTCTCAAAAGTGAAGCTCTTGTCGGCGTAGATGGTGATGACGACGGGAGTCGGAGCGCCCTTTTCCTGGTCTGCAGTCTTGGCGTTGAACGCCTTGCAGAATTCCATGATGTTGAGGCCGCGCTGACCGAGTGCCGGTCCGATCGGGGGCGACGGGGTCGCCGAGCCGGCTGCAACCTGAAGCTTCAGGTAGCCGGTGATTTTCTTTGCCATGTTCTATCTCCATGTGTGCCCACGATTGGGCTGGTGATCCGCGTCACCGGATCGTCGAGACGCCGTGGTGCGAAGGTTGTACCGGTGGCTGGCTGCCACCGCCCTCTCCCACGATTTTGCGTAACGTTTCCGTTGCGCATTCCAGCCGGGGCCGGAATTCAGTTAGCTCAGATCTTTTCGACCTGGCCGTATTCAAGCTCCACGGGAGTAGGACGCCCGAAGATCGAAACTTCCACCTTGAGGCGCGAACGCTCCTCGTCGACTTCCTCGACAACGCCGTTGAAGCTGGCGAAAGGACCATCTGCCACGCGCACCTGCTCGCCCACTTCGAACGATACGGAGGGCTTGGGATGCTCGACGCCTTCCTGCACCTGTTGCAGGATCGCCTGTGCTTCCTTCTCGGAGATCGGCATGGGCTTGTCGCCCGAACCGAGGAAACCGGTAACCTTGGGCGTGTTCTTGATCAGATGGAACGCCTGGTCGGTCATTTCCATCTTCACCAGCACGTAGCCAGGGAAAAACTTGCGCTCGGCATCGACCTTGCGGCCGCGGCGCATCTCGACGACCTTCTCGGTCGGCACGATGACGTCGTCGAACAGCTCCTCGAGCTTCTTCTGCGCAACCTTCTGCCGAATGTCTTCAGCGACCTTGCGCTCGAAGTTGGAGTAAGCCTGTACGATGTACCAGCGTTTGGCCATGCCGCGTCGTCGCTCCCAAATAGTCCGTTAGCCGCTTCAGCGGATCGACAGCAGGAGCTGTACGCCCCATGCAATGATCTGGTCCGCCGCGAGGAAGAAAATACTCGCGATGGTGACCATGACCAGCACCATCACCGTCGAAATCATCGTCTCGTTGCGGGAGGGCCAGGTAACCTTGCCGACTTCGGTGCGAACCTCTTGCAAGAATTTGATCGGGTTCAACGCAGCCATCAGCGAATCTTTCCTTTAAGCCTTTCGGCCAAAAACTATCAACCGCGCGAGTCACCCCGGGCGGCTGGTTCGGCGTATCTAGTCGCTCACCGGACCAAATGCAAGCCCCTCATGGGCTCTGTCGAGCAGCGAACTGCCACCGTTTTGAAGCTTGCGGATGCAGGTGAGCGCCATTTGAGGCGCTGGCAGGGGCAGAAGGACTTGAACCCTCGACCCTCGGTTTTGGAGACCGATGCTCTACCAACTGAGCTATACCCCTAAACCTGCGAGCCATCGTCTAATCGCAAAGCCGAAAACGCGCAAGAGCGATATCGCGACAGGCGGGCCGGCCGATGTGGTGGGGCAACACCCCCGCCCCTAAATGACTGCGCGGTCCATCCTCCCCGATTGCTCTGGGCTCCCTGCCGGGCGTACCGTCCTCCCTGCGCGTCAAAGAGCGCGCTGAAGCCAGAGGAGACGATCGTGACCAAGCTCGTAGTCGTTGCTGCTCTCTTAGGAAGCCTATTCGTCGTACCGGTGCTGCCCGCATCGGCCGCACCCCTGACCGCCGCCCAGAAGGATTGCCTCGTCTTCCCAATGTTCAAAAAGCAGTGCTGGGAAATGGGCGTCAAAACCGTATCTGCTGCGCCCAAAGCTGTGGCAATGGCCGCCGAAGACGTTGCCGCTGAAGTGAAAATCCCGATGTGGGGCTGCACCCCTGCCCCCAAGGGCTCCGGCCATCTCCTGAACTGCTGATCAGCAGGGTCCGGGCGTTAGTCCGGACCTACTTGTTCAGCGCGGAAGAAGGCTGGAGCGGGTGAAGGGAATCGAACCCTCGTCATAAGCTTGGAAGGCTTCTGCTCTACCATTGAGCTACACCCGCGAGATCGCGGTGCAAGGCGCCAGCGCGAGCCCTTGTAGCCATCTCCCTACGCCGCTTCAAGATTCGATTTGGGCCCCTCAGTTGAGGCTGAACGGCGGGTACTCGTCGGTCACCAGCAGGAACGCATACGCCCACACCCGCGTCGACCACCGCCCCACGCCAACGACGAAGTCGAACAGCGAGCGCGGGTAGGTGCCGGTGAACAGGATCGCGAACCACGCCACGATCGTCGCGAGAAGCGCCAGCACGGTGAGCACGAAGAGCGCTATGTAGTGTGGAATGGCAAGCAACCACTTCACCAGCGGCAACCACCGGTTCAACGCCGCCGCATCAGGATAGTCGACCTCGAGGTGCACAGACTGCGTGTCGGTCGTCGAGGGATAGACGTCGGTCAAGAGAAACAGATATGTGCCCACCCGCCCACTGAACCGGCCGAGTTCCAGCGCAAAGTCGAACCACCAGCGCGGATAGCGTTGCCGGAAGACAATCATCAGCAGCGTCGCCGCGAACAGCCCCGCCGCAACGCCACCCCCCGCCGAACTCACCACCTTGCCCGCCTGGTCGACATGCTGGCTGCCACTCGGACCGCTGAGCAATCCCAAAACGATCAGGATCGGAACAGCCCAGAGCACCCGAAAGAACGAGGTGAGCCGATCGAGTTGTCCGGGATAGTCAATCTCAAGACGCGCCGCATAGATAATTGGATCAGCCATGGTCGCTTCGCTCCGGTTACGTGAGCTCAGAAGCGTAGCACGTGGACTATGCGCAGGTTGGACCTAGATCAAACGATCCGACGACGTCGGCCAATTCGCAAACGACAGGCTTGGCAATCGCGGACCTGACCGCGCAGTTCGCCACAGGCAGGTGGTGGAGGGGACTGGATTCGAACCAGTGTACGCTAAGCGAGCAGATTTACAGTCTGCCGGATTTAACCACTCTCCCACCCCTCCACGGAGCCGGGAAAACGAAGTGCGCCAATCACCTGACGCATCGTCGGGGCGGGTTATGCTGGTGAGGCGATGGCCTGTCAACACCCAATCGCCACCCAACGGCCGCTGCACATGATGGTTCGCGCCACATGTCACAATCCGGCACAAAAAACTGCCGGCTGCCATTGGGAAGCAGCCGGCAGCAGAACCTGACCAATCGGCGGGTTGGGGCGGTCAGGTATTTCGATCAGTCGTCGGAGCCTTCGCCGCTGTCATCGCCGCCATCGCCGCCGCCTGAATTGTCATCACCTACGTCGTCGGAGCTATCCTGGCCGTTGTCGTCGGCAGTTTCGTCCTCGGTCTCAGGCGCATCGACCGAGTCGTCGCTGGAGTCGGGCGTGTCGACCGAGTTATCGGAACCAGCAGTCCCTGAGACAGAGTCCTCCTGCTCACACTCCACGGTCCCGATAACCTCCTGGGTGCCGATGGTCAGGCTCGCCTTATGTTCACCGAGGCCCGCGGTTGCGCAGAAGTCGGCGATCTGCTGATCAGACAGTTGATCGTTCAAGTCTGATGCACTTGCTGGCATGGCGAGCAGCGCAAGAACGAGTGCGGAAGCGGCGGTGGTGGTCAGAGCACGGATCATGAATAAATCCTCCCGAGTGGCTGGTTTCGATGAGACTCAACTTACCAGAAGCTCGCTTACGCCCGCCCCGCAGGGCCGGTCAGCCAATTGTCAGCTTCATGTGCTAGTGTGAAAGAATGAAGCGCCGCGCTGCTCTCGTCGTATTTGCTGTCCTCGCGGCCTCTCTGGTCGCGGGCACGCCCGCCATGGCGGAAGACTCGGAAGACAGCGGATCAGACGACGGCGGAGAGTCGGAAGGTGGTGACGATGGCACCAGCGGGGGCGGAGACGACGGAGGCTCAGGCGGGGACGACGGCGGATCAGGTGGCAGCACCGGTGGAGGGATGTCCGGGGGCGGTGGATCTGGCTCAGAGGCCTCCAGCAGCGACGACCACGAGGACGCGCTAAAGGCAGTAAAGAACGGCCGCGCGGTGCCGCTGAAGCAGGTGCTGGCCAGCTTCAAGACAGATTTCGGCGCCACTGTTCTCGACGTCGCCCTCATGCAGATGGAGGACGCGCTGCGCTATCGCATCACGTTCGTCGATGCCGACGGCAGGGTTCGTCGCGTCTACTACTTTGCTGAAACCGGCGAGTTGATCAGGTAGGGGCATGCGGATTCTGGTCATAGAAGACGATGCGGGGATTGCCGATACCATCCGCTCCGGGCTGGAGCGCGCTGGATTTCTCGTTGAAGCCGAGCGAGATGGCGAGAGCGGCTGGTTCCGCGGTGATACCGAAGAGTTTGATGCCGCCGTGCTCGATCTTGGTCTGCCGGTTCTCGACGGGCTGACCGTCCTCAAGCGCTGGCGGAAAGCCGGTCGGCGCATGCCGGTGCTGGTCCTGACCGCGCGTGGCAATTGGGATGAGCGCGTCGAGGGCATCGATTCTGGCGCTGACGACTACATGTCCAAGCCCTTCCGCGTGGAAGAACTCCTGGCGCGCGTCCGGGCTCTAGTGCGTCGCTCAGTCGGGCACCCTGCCCCCACCATCGAGATCGGCGACCTCGCTCTCGACACCCGCCAGATGCGCGTCGTCCGCGCCGGTCTCCCTGTTGCGCTCACACCTCAGGAATACCGGTTGGTGAGCTACCTCATGCACCATCAGGATCGCGTCGTCGGCCAGCTCGAGCTGACCGAGCATCTCTACCTGCAGGACACAGAACTCGAGTCCAACGCCATCGAAGTACTGATCCGCCGGGTGCGCCAGAAGCTTGGGACCGACACCATCGAGACCCGGCGCGGCTTTGGCTACGCCATCAAGGGCCCCAGCGCTTGAAGGCGCCGTCGCTCCGCTTCCGGCTGCTGCTGCTATCGAGCGTATCGATCGCCGTGGCGCTGCTCGTCGCCGGCTTTGCCATTGCACTGCTGTTCTCTAGCCACATCGAGCGGAGCCAGCGGGCGCAGCTTGAACACCAGCTCCTGCGACTCGCAGCACTTGTGGAGCCGGGCCCTCAAATGCCGGAATTGCGGCAAGCCATGCCCGACCCACGCTACGAGTCGCCGGCTGGCGGCCTCTACTGGCAGGTCACCGATCCCGATACGCACGCCACCAGCCGCTCCCGATCGCTGTGGGACACGGTGCTGCCCTACCCCGCAGCCGCCCTCGTCGACCACACCCCAATCACGGCCCCGCTCATTGATCCTGCGGGGTTACCCTTGGTAGCGCTGGTACAGCGGCTGTCGTTCGAGCGCGATGGCGGTGTCGGCGACCGCGTTCTCGATCTCGTCGTCGCCGAAACAACCTCGGGCGTTGATGCAGCCAATGCAGCCTTCCGCTCCGATCTCGTCCGCGCCCTAGCCGTTCTGGCCCTGGTTCTGATCAGCGCCGCCTGGGTTCAGGTCATGCTGGGCCTCGCCCCGCTCGACGTGATCAAGCGCGGTATCGCCGCCATCCGCTCTGGCCACTCGCATCATCTTGAGGGGGCTTTTCCCAAGGAAGTCATGCCCCTGGTCGCCGAGGTGAACGAACTGCTCGACCTCCAGGAGCGCTCCATCACCTTTGCGCGCGAGCGCGCCGCCGATCTGGCTCACGGTCTCAAGACCTCGCTCACCCTGCTCAATGGCCATGCCTATAGCCTTCGCCAGCAGGGTTCTGACGGCCCGGCAGCCGCCATCGAGTCACTCGTCGACGACATGAGCGCCACCATCGATCACCAGTTGCGCCTCTCCCGCCTGCGCCACCGTTCCCGGTCCGATCGGCAGTCGACGGCGTTGGCACCGGTCGTCGAAAAGGTTGTCGCCGCACTGCGCCTGACAGCGGCCGGCCGGGAGATCCAGTGGAACATCGCCATCCCTCCCGACTGCCACATTGCGCTCGACACCATGGACCTCACCGAACTTCTGGGCGTGCTGGTGGAAAACGCCACCAAGTGGGCGAAAGCTACCGTCTCGCTCGCTGCGGAGCCGCAGGCTGATCGGCTGGTGCTGCGCGTCGAGGACGACGGCCCCGGTCTCGACGAAACTCAGATGCAATCCCTTGGCAAGCGCGGCCAGCGATTTGACAACTCGCAGCCGGGCTATGGCCTTGGCCTCGCCATTGCCCGCGAGATCGTTTCGCTCAATGGCGCGGAGCTGCAGTTTGCCCGTTCCGGGCTTGGCGGGCTCAGCATCAGCGTAGTTCTGCCGCAAGGAGCCGGGAACAGAGCCTTGCCGCGCTGACCCAAACCGGCTACCGCATCAGCATGAGCCGCAACAAATTTCCGCCAAAACCCCGCTACGACCCCGATACCGGGCCGGTCTATCTCTATGGCCTGCACACGGTGCGCGCCGCGCTGGACAATCCCCTGCGCGAAAAGCGTAACCTCCTGGTTACGCCGAACGCCCTGATCCGCCTCAGCGAGGACGGCACGGTCGTCAAGATGAAGTACACTGAGACGACGCCCAAGGAGCTCGACCGGCTCCTCGGCGCAGATGCGGTGCATCAGGGCGTGGCTCTGGAAGTTGAACCGGTCAGTCGCTTCGGCCTCAACGATCTGCATGAGCCCAAGCTCATTGTGATCCTCGACCAGCTGACCGACCCGCACAATGTCGGAGCAATCCTCCGCACCGCCTGTGCCTTTGGTGCCGACGCGGTCATAACAACCGCCCGCCACTCGCCGAGGGAAACCGGCGTCATGGCCAAAGCCGCCTCCGGCGCGCTTGACCTCGTCCCCATGATCGAAGTCCGCAACCTCGGCGACGCGATCGAAAAGCTGAAGGAACGCGGCCTCACCGTTGTCGGCTTCGATTCCGAAGCGCCAGGCCCCCTGCGCCCCCGCACCGACAACGTACCCATGGCCATCGTGCTGGGTGCAGAAGGCAAGGGCCTGCGCCAGCGCACCCGCGAGCTTTGCGATGAAATGGTCCGGCTCGATATGCCAGGCCCGATCAAGTCGCTCAACGTCTCGAACGCGGCCGCCATCGCGCTCTTCGCAGCAACGGCGGGCCGGCCAGCTATTTAGCGCCCGCCACCGCCACGACCACATTGATGGTGGCCGCGACGATCATGGTGTTGAACAGGAACGAGAAAATACCGTGCACCAGCACCAGCTTGCGCATGGCGTTTGAGGATACCTCAACGTCCGAAACCTGCGCCGTCATGCCGATGACGAACGAGAAATAAAGAAACGCCCAGCCATCCGGCTTGTCGCCTTTCGGAAACTCCAGCCCACCGACGATCTCGCCCTTCTTTCCCGGCCCCGGACTGGACTCGGGTATTTCGTAGTACTCGTAGGCATAGTGCAGCCCCGCCATCGTGTTGACGGTGAACCAGCCCAGCAGCACGGAAACGAGGCTTACGACGATCTTGGGAATGTCCGGCTCACCGCCGTTCAGCGCCAGGAACAGGAACGTGACGCAGAGGATCACCAGACCGACCGCAACCGTAAAGAACGCAACAATCGGAGAGTCGGTGTCAGCCGCGCGTCTCTGCAGGAACTCCGGCGTCAGGCAAGGCATCTCATACAGCGTGAGCCCGAGATACGTGGCGAACATAGCGTTGGCGCCGATCGCCACCGCATAGACCGGGGCGAGAAACAGGCAGATCACCAGCGCTACGCCGCCGATGGCGATGGCTCCATAGAACGCCCCATGCCTTGGCAGCAGGCCATTGCTTTCGACTTTGCGTTTGGTGGGCATTGCGGGCCTTCTGCTCGGGGACGCCCTTGTCGCTCATGGGCTGGTTTCTAGTAGACCTAGCACATCACCCGTACACAACCGGCAGGCCATCCCCTGGAAACGACTTCCAGGTGTGGGTTTCGAAACTGAGGATTCCCGCCTTGATCGCCGGATCCGCCTCCATCAATATCCGCGTCTCGTCCTGCCCCACGGTGAATACGCAGATCCCGACAAAAGTTCCGCCGTCAGTCAACGGCCCCACCAGGGCCAGTTCGCCGCTCGCCCGCAACTGGAAATTCCGCCGCCCGTGTTCCCAGATCACCGGCTGCGATTCAGGCGTGCCGTAGGCCGGTCCGCGCCCCACCAGCACCAGCGTGTAAAGCTGCGAACTGGCCAGCATGGTCTGCATATAGGCATCGGTGATTTCCGCCATGTTCTCTCTCCTGCTGACAAGTTCGGCGCCATCCTTGCGCCCGCGTGCCGTCGCCGCTATAGAGCCGCCCAGACTATGGAATAGCCGGCATAGCTCAGTTGGTAGAGCAGCTGATTTGTAATCAGAAGGTCGCGGGTTCAAATCCTGCTGCCGGCACCATAGCTCCTCCCCAAGCCTCAGTCGGCCGCCCGCTTGCGCCACTTCTTGATCACCATGTCGCGCTTCAATCGCGACAGCCGGTCGAGGAAGAACACTCCGTTCACCTGCTCGATCTCGTGGAGCGCAATGCGCGCCGGTAGACCTTCGAAGCGCTGCGTTTGCCGCTGCCCCGCTTCGTCATCGTAGGCGACGTCTGCCCATACCGGCCGCACGATCTGCGCCTCGGCCCCCGGCATCGACACCGAACCTTCGGGTCCTGCGGCAGTCTCTTCTGCAACAGTCAGGGTTTCCGGATTGTAGAGCACGACATACTCGCGCTTAGCTGGATCGGATGCCGCACTGATCACCACCACAGGCGCCACCGCGCCCATATGCACCGCTGCCAAGCCATAGGCGTTGGCCGCCTTGGCTGCCTCCAGCAGGCGCCGGCCGATGGTAAGCAGCCCGTCGTCAACCGCGCGCGGCTGAGCGCGCTGGCCAAGCCGTTCGTCGGGATAGAGCACCAGAGGCACTAGAACAAGCCGCCGCGCCCAAGGGTCACGTCGTCGCTCGGATTCTGGCCCGACTCGATGTTCTGGAAGGCGTTCGAATCGACCCCGATCACCGAGGTCACGAGGTTGGGGCCAGTGCCGGGCTTGAACGCCTCATAGATTGCCGTATCGCCAGCGTTCGCCTTCACGCCAGAGGCCGGGTCGATCCAAACCTGCGTCATGCCTGCCGGCATATTGAACGGCGTCGGCGGCTTGCCCTTCAGCGCATCCGCCATGAACTCGGTAAAAATCGGCACGGCCATTTCGCCGCCCGTTGCCTGCTTGCCCATGCTGCGCGGGGTATCGAACCCGACATAGATGCCCACGGCTAGTTCAGGCGTAAAACCAATGAACCACGCGTCCTTGTAGTCGTTTGAAGTGCCGGTCTTGCCCGCCACCGGGCGGTTCAGCACCTTGGCACCCGTGCCGGTGCCGCGTTGAACCACGCCTTCCATCATCGAGGTGATCTGGTAAGCGGTCATCGGATCGAGGACTTGTTCGCGATTGTCGATGATCAGCGGTTCAGCCTGATGCTGCCAGCTGTCGGCCACGCAGCCGTCGCAGAGGCGCTCGTCATGCCGGTAGATGGTCTTGCCGTAGCGATCCTGGACGCGGTCGATCAGCGTCGGCACAATCTTGCGACCACCGTTGGCGATGGTGGCGTAGGCGGACGTCATGCGCATATCCGTGGTTTCGCCGGCTCCGAGCGCCATCGCGAGCACCGGGCTCAGCGAGTCATAAATGCCGAACATCTTGGCGTAATCCGAGATCAGCGGCATGCCGAGATCCTGGGCCAGCCGCACCGTCATCACGTTCCGGCTCTTCTCGATGCCGACACGCAGCGTCTGCGGCCCATAAAACGACTGCGCGTAGTTCTCCGGCCGCCACACCGAACCGTCAGCGTTGACGATCTCGATCGGCGCATCCAGCACCACCGATGCCGGCGTGTAGCCATTGTCGAGCGCAGCCGAATAAACGATCGGTTTGAACGACGAGCCGGGCTGGCGCAGCGCCTGGGTGGCCCGGTTGAACTCGGATTCAGCGTAGGAGAACCCACCCACCATCGCCTGCACACGGCCAGTGCGCGGATCCATGGCGACCAGCGCCCCCTCAAGCTCGGGGACCTGCTGCAGCATGTAGGTGCCGTCCTTGTCCTTCACGCCCGAGACGTAAACGACGTCGCCCACCTTCAAGAGACCGCCGAGCTTCTTGCTCACCCACTTGGTGTCGGCGCCCGAAAGCGTGCCCGTCACGCGCTCCTTGACCACCTTGCCCTCGACATCGGTATCCGGCCGCAGCCCGATCCGTGCCTCGTTGGCACCCATCTCGAGGATCACCGCCAGCGTCCATTCGGGAACGTCGCTGAGCGGCTTGATGGCATTCACCGCCACGCCCCAGTCGGTCGATACGTCAACCGTCGCCACCGGGCCGCGGAAGCCATAATTGTGGTCGTAGCTGATCAGCCCGTCCATTAGCGCCTTGCGGGCAAAATCCTGCAGCTTCGGGTCAAGCGTCGTACGCACGCTGAGGCCGCCACCATAAAGCTCAGCCTCGCCGTAGAGCTTGCCGAGCTGGCGGCGCACCTCTTCGGTGAAGTACTCAGCCGAATAGAGCTGGCTGCCCGAGGTGCGCGGCTTCACATCAAGCGACTCCGCCTTGGCGGCATCGCGCTCCGCTACGGTGATGTAGCCATTCTCCGCCATGCGATCGAGCACGTAGTTCCGGCGCTCGATGGCAGCCTGTGGGTGCTTGAACGGATGGTAGTTGTTCGGCCCCTTCGGCAGTCCCGCCAGATAAGCCGCCTCGCTCAGTGTCAGCTCATAGAGCGCCTTGTCGAAGTAGTTCAGCGCCGCCGCCGAAATGCCGTAGGAGTTCAGCCCGAGGAAGATTTCATTCAGATAGAGCTCAAGAATCTTGTCCTTGGAGAACGTCGACTCGATCCTCAGCGCCAGGATGGCCTCCTGGATTTTGCGGTCCCAGGTCTGCTCCGACGTCAAAAGGAAGTTCTTGGCGACCTGCTGGGTAATTGTCGAGCCACCGCCCTGGATGCCGCCATTGCCCTCGATCTTGGCCATGATGTTGTCGCGCAGGGCGCGGATCACGCCATCGAGCGCAATGCCGCCATGGCTGTAAAAGTCCTTGTCCTCGGCCGAAATGAAGGCGTTGATCACCAGCGGCGGGATAGTTTCGATCGGCTGGAACAGCCGCCGCTCACGCGCATACTCCGCCAGCAGCGTCCCATCCGCGGCGTGAACACGCGTCGTCACCGGCGGCTGGTAGTCCTTCAGCACTGTATAGTCTGGCAGTCCCGCCGAAACCTGCTGCAGGTATATGGCCGCCACGGCGCCAAGGCCGAGAAGACAAAACACGCCGAAGCCGAACAGCCAGCCGAGAAACCGAAGCATCAGGTCGTAAACCTTGAAACGGGTGCCTGAGGCACCGGGGAAGAGCCGCGATTACGCGGCGGAATCATATCAGACAAGGGCAGAAATGTGGACACACGAGCCTTTGACTGCCGCTGAGGACCCAACGGCGCCGACGGTGACTGATTTGCCACTGGCTCCCTCAAGGCGCGACCGCAGCAGTGGTTTTCGTGCTTTCGAAGTAGTCGCCGATACCACGCGCCAAAGCTTCGACCACCCGCTCCCGCCATTCCGGCTTCTGTAGATTAGCAATGTCGCTGGCGTTGGAGAGGAACCCGAGCTCCACCAGCACTGATGGCACATCGGGCGCCTGCAGCACGAAGAAGTCCGCCTGGCGCACCGGAAACCGCCGCAGCGCCACGCTCGGCTCCAGTTCCTTGATCAGCGACTGTGCCGCGACAAACGACGATTTGCGCATCTCGCGCCGCATCAGGTCGACAAGCAGATCCATCACCGCCGGAGTGGCCTGCGGCACCGCAAAGCCCGCCACGATATCGTAGCGGTTCTCACCATCGGCGAGCACCTTGTCGAGGACGTCGGTGGCGTTTTCGTCGCGGGTGTAAACGCTGGCCCCGCGGATTTCCGACTGCTGGAACGTGTCGGCATGCAGCGAGATAAAGAGGTCCGCCTTGTTCTTGCGCGCCAGGTCCACCCGTTCATTCAGCGTCAGATAGGTGTCGTCCTCGCGCGTCAACGCCACGTCGTACTTGCCGGAGTCGATCAAGATTTTTTGAAGATCGAGCGCAAACGCCAGGGTAATGTCCTTTTCGTGGACCCCGTTCGGCGCGGTCGCTCCGTTGTCGACGCCACCATGCCCCGGATCGATCACCACCAGCGGCCGCACCTCGGTTTCAGGCGACTGTGTTGCCTGATCTGCCGAAGGCGTCACCGCGGCCGCCCCCTGCAGGGCCTGCGAAGCCGCGAGATCCGCCGCCACCCTCGCCTTGAAACTAGCTGCCTTATCCGGAATCAAATCGACCACCAGCCGCGCCGGCTGGTCGGCCACCGCATCCATCACATAGGCCTGCTGCACCTGGGCTGGCTGCGCCAGCGTCAGGATGGTCCGCGCCCTTCCCGTATCCGCCATTTCGACGGTGAAACCGGTAACAATCCCCTTACCAGCGACGTCGGCCGGCGCGAGGATCTTGATGTCGAAAGCCTGCACGTCGATGGCGATGCGGTCGGGGCCATCCATCGAGACGATCGCAAACTTGCTCGGTCCACTCAGATCAACGATCAGCCTGGCACGCTCCGGCGTTGTCGAGACACGCGCATCGAGAACATTAGGCAGATCCTCAATCGATTCGGTTTGCGCATAGGCCTGAAGCGGCCAGACAAGGCATGCCAATAGCACCGCGCAAGCAGCAATAAACCCTGCAAACCCAAAGGCTTGACGGTTCGCATTAGTAGAATTGAGCAAAGCTGCGCCGCTCCCGTTTATGCATCTGAAGACGCTTCACCACTCAGGCGATTCTGCGGCGTTGCCTGCAGATTGTGTCTTTTGCAACATCTGGGGCGCGATGCAAATGCAGGGGCCCTGCGGGTTTGGAGTTTCCTGTTGCCAATTTGCTGCAACATCCCTAAAGCCATCTTGAGGCGGTCTGCTACCGTCACCACATGCCGGAGTGGCGCCACTTGCGCCCCTGGCCTCGATGATCCGGTAGCGGCGGTGCGAATATGGTCTTCAGATCATGCTCATACCGAAGTGCGGCACATTTAGCGCCTCGCATTGGAATCTCGACCCTTCGGGGTCGAAGAGCAGGCAGCTGGATACCCTTGCTGGCCTGTTCTCAAGGAAGAGGTCTGATGGCCACCGGGCGGACAAAACCTGACGCGATCCCGAATATCGGTTGCGCTTTTGTCGTCGATCGCCTCCCGGCCATCGTTTCCCACTTCCGCAGCGGTGAACTCACTGCTGACTGTATCGGCGCCCTGAGCGCTATTTCCCTCGAACCATTCGCCTCGCATGGCGCCACGCCAATCAGTCCGGTTCGCCGGTCGATCGGTGTCGGCGCGCGAAGGCGCGGAGTTTTACGCTATGGCTACAAAGCGCATGCTGGTGGATGCCATCCACCCGGAAGAAACACGGATCGTCGTCACTAACGGCAACAAGCTCGAAGAGTTTGATTTCGAGTCCGCCCAGCGGCGGCAGCTGCGGGGGAACATCTACCTCGCCAAGGTCACCCGCGTGGAGCCCTCGCTCCAGGCCGCCTTCATCGAATACGGCGGCAACCGCCACGGGTTCCTCGCTTTCAGCGAAATCCACCCCGATTACTACCAGATCCCGGTCGCCGATCGCGAAGCCCTGCTGCGCGAAGAAGAGGCCCACGAGGCCGACGACCACGTCAGCGACACCAGCGAAGCCTCCGCCCCGACGGAAGCCGACGCCGATGCCGACCCGCAGTCGACCGAGCCCGACGACGAAGAGCACAGCCACATCGAACAGGCGCCGACCAGCAACGAGCCGGTCGAGAGCATCGGTGGTTCTGACGCGCTGGACGACCTGCAGGAACGCCGCCGTCCGATGAACCGGATGCGCCAGTACAAGATCCAGGAAGTCATCAAGCGCCGCCAGGTGATGCTGGTTCAGGTGGTCAAGGAAGAGCGCGGCAACAAGGGCGCAGCTCTCACCACCTACCTCTCGCTCGCCGGCCGTTACTCGGTGCTGATGCCCAATACCGCCCGTGGCGGCGGCATCTCGCGAAAGATCACCAACGCCGCAGACCGCAAGCGTCTCAAGGACATCGTCGGGGATCTTGAAGTGCCACCCGGCCAGGGCATCATCCTTCGGACCGCCGGTGCCAGCCGCACCAAGGCCGAGGTGAAGCGCGATTTCGAGTACCTGCAGCGCCTGTGGGAAAACGTCCGCTCATTGACCCTCAAGTCGCAGGCGCCTTGCCTCGTCTATGAGGAAGGCTCGCTGATCAAGCGCACCATCCGCGATCTCTACAACAAGGAGATCGACGAGTTGTTCGTCGCCGGCGACGAGGCCTATCGCGAGGCCAAGGACTTCATGCGGATGATCATGCCGAGCCACGCCAAGAACGTGCAGCTCTATACCGAGGACGCCCCGCTGTTCTCGAAGTTCGGCATCGAAGGCCAGCTCGACCAGATGTTCTCGCCGCAGGTCACCCTGCCCTCTGGTGGCTACATCGTCATCAACCCGACCGAAGCGCTGGTCTCCATCGACGTCAACTCGGGCCGCTCCACCAAGGAGCACAATATCGAGGACACGGCGCTCCAGACCAATCTCGAGGCGTCCGACGAAATCGCCCGCCAGTTGCGGCTGCGTGACCTCGCCGGGCTGATCGTCATCGACTACATCGACATGGTCGAAAACCGCTCCAATCGGGCGGTCGAGCGCAAGCTCAAGGAAGCGCTGAAGGACGATCGCGCGCGCATCCAGGTTGGCCGTATCAGCCATTTCGGCCTGCTCGAAATGAGCCGCCAGCGCATCCGCTTCGGCGTCGTTGAAAGCTCGACGCACAAGTGCCCGACCTGCCAGGGCACCGGCCTCGTCCGCTCGGTCGAAAGCCTGGCGCTGATGGTCATGCGCAGCGTCGAAGACTACGTGATGAAGAAGCCCGGCCAGTCGATCAACCTAAAGGTTCCGACCGACGTCGCGCTCTACATCCTCAATTCCAAGCGCGGCACGCTCAACGCACTGGAACTGAAGTACAACCTCTCGATCACCATCCTTGCCGACGACCATGTCGGTCCGACGCACTTTGCCATCGAGCGCGGCGAAGCCCGCCAGCTCGATCGTGAGCAGACGGCTGGCACCCACGTGCGGGTCGACACCGCGACACTGGTCGAAACTGACGCCGACGCCGCCGATGCAGCGGTTGAGGATGAAGACGAGGAAATCGAAGAGACCTCGTCCTCTTCCGAAGAGCGCACCACTACGGCCCGTTCCGAAGAAGGCGGCGAGCGTGGTGGCCGTCGCCGCCGCCGTCGTCGTCGTGGTGGCGAACGCGATGATCGTCCGGCCCAGCCGCAACAGCAGCAGCAGCCGCGTCAGGTTACTGAAGCCGCGGCTCCGGCCGATGATGAAGATGATGGCGATGGCGAAGGCGAAGGCACAACAGAAGCCGGCGCACCACGTGACGACAGCGACGAACCCCGTCGCCGCCGTCGCCGCGGCCGCCGTGGTGGCCGCCGCAATCGTCGTCCCGAGGATGGCGTTGAGGGCAGTGCAACAGACGCAGTTGCCGCAGCACCTGCTGAAGGCGAAGCCGCAACCGCAGAAGCTGCAGCGCCGGCCTCTGAAATCGCTCCCGAGGTGCCTCCGGTTGCAGCCGAAGCCGCAGCTGACGCACCCGCCGAGAAGCCCAAGCGTGGCCGCCGCCGCAAGGCAGAGCCCGTAGCTGACGCAGCAGTCGCTGAAGCCGCAGCAGAACCGATCGCAGAAGCCGCACCGGCTGCTGCAGAGGCCGCGCCTGCTGTCGAAGCCGAAGCCAAGCCCAAGGCCCGCTCACGAGCCCGCAAGCCCAAGGCCGCGGTAGCAACGGAGGCCGCCGCAGCGACCGACACGACCGAGACCCCGGCGCCTGAAGAAGCAGCTGCTGCGTCCGCGTCTGCTGCGCCGCAGGTCTCCTCTGCTCCCGTTGAGGCTCCTGCCGCCGAAGATGCCGCTCCGCGCCGTCGCGCCAAGAAGGCCATCCCCGAAGGCGAGATCATCGTCAGCACAACCGCTGAACCGGAAGCGCCCGCCGCTGAAGAGAACAAGCCCAAGAAGGCCGGCTGGTGGCAGCGCCGCCTTGGCCTCGGTGGCTAAGCTGCGACGCACCTGAAATGCAAAGGGCGGGATCATCTCCCGCCCTTTTTCATTTCCGTTCGGCCCAGATGACCCAGAGCCCGATCAGCGGGAAACCCAGCAACTCAAACGCCACCGACGGGGCAATCGCCCAGTTCGTCAGCAGAGCCGGGTCAAACGCGCTGAACCGGCTGAGCCCGCCAGCGAACACCATGCCGGCAATCGCCGCCAGCGCCACCCGCAACTGCTTCAACCACACGGACCCGGCCATCACCAGCAGCCCGGCCCCGAGCCACACACCGCCGATGAACCGGATATGGTTGTCCCGCACCCCAAAGACCGCTGGATCAGTGACGGTAAGGAACGCGACCATCCCGCCCTGCCAGCCCAACGTGCGGATTCCGCCGAGCCCGACATTGAGGCCCAGAACAACCACCGCTGCGCCAACCAGCAGCAGGACGCCGCGTAACAGATAGTTCGCCCGCATCATGCCACCGCCCGGAAGAAGCGCGCCGCCTCCGCAAGCCCCGTTTCAAACGGGGTCACGTCCGACCAAAACCGCTTCCGAAACTTGTCTGCCTTGACGACATAGGGCCGGTCGAACAGAAACTGCATCTCAACACCCTCCTGCACGAATGGCACGAACGCGCCGATGACCGGAGCCAGCCAGCGCGGCAGCACGGTGAGTTTCAGCTTCACGCCGATGGCGTCGGCGGCGATCTGCAAGTGCTGGCGCAGCGTCAGGGTCGGCGCGCAAGGGACGTGCCACGCCTCGCCATAGGCGTCGTCATCCGCATCTCGCAGCGTGATCACGGCACGGGCGTAGTCCGAGACATACGCCACTTCGTGCGGCAGATCGACGTCACCGAGCATCATGGCGCGCTTGCCCGCGCTGAGCGGCATCAGCGACGCGCTACCAAGCACCGATTGCTCGACACCTGGGCCATAGAAGTCTGGCGAGCGAACCGCCGCCACCTTCACCCGGCCTTGGGCATGCGCCACCTCCCAGAGGCGGGTCACCTCGGCGCGAGCCCTCGGCTTGATGCCATAGTCGACGGCCGGGAGGTCCTCCGTGATCGGTCCGTAAGTAGTGCCGTAAAGGTAGAGATTGTCGGCAAAGGCCAGCCGTACACCTGCTGTCTCGCAAGCATCGAGCAGATTGCTCATCGCCAGCGGCCAGCCCTTCTCCCACAACGCCGCCTGATAGGCAGCCCGAGAGCACAGATCACTGCACTGGCCCCGTCGAGGGCCACAATGATGGCCTCGCGCTCCATGATGTCGGCAGAGATGAAGCGAGCGACCTCTGGCAGATCAGCAGGCTTCCGTCGCTGGATCACCGTCACCGGGCGGCCGGCTGCCAGCAACTGCCGGACGATTTCCCGGCCAAGCGCACCGTAGCCGACGACGTGGGTCATTTCATTGGCGGTCATATCAAAAAATCCCTCTGGTTGGGCAGGCTTCGGGCGAGCGTCATCGCTCACGCCGGTGGCCGGCCGAGTTGAAGTGTGAGTCAGGTGGTGTGGAAATGGCGCTGGCGGAGCTAACGCGACCGCCGGGTCGTCTATCTCAGGCGGACTGCGCCACAACCCGGGCCGTCTTGCGGTCACCGCGGAGCACCTGGATACCGACCAGCAGTGCCCAAACGGCCCAGAGCGAGAAGGCAATCGCGACGACTGCACCGGCAAGGCCGACACCAAAGGCTTCGAGCACGCCAAACGCCACACCGGCAGCGATCACGAGGCCCGCCACCGCGAGTATCTTGTGGTCACGGACCAGTAGGGCCGAAACCAGCGCCGTCCAGATGGCGGTGAACAGATACCCGACATGTTCGCCAACACCGGCGCCGAGAAACTGGTTGGCGAAATCGAAGATTGCCACGTCCATTGCCTGCTGCAGTTCGGTCGTACCGGGCGCGACATAGTGAGCGGCGAGACCCGGGATCAGGATCACCCAGCGCAACAGCCCGAGCCCCTGCACCAGCCCGGCCAGCACGCCGAAACCGATGGAAAGACCAGCCACAAGCCGGTCCCGCTCCCAGTACAACAACCCGGTTGAAATGGCGGCGGCAATCAGCGCCAGCGCCGCGGCAAACATCGCGTACCAGTAGATGTGGAGGTCCATTCCACCGGCGGCGAACTGGGTCAAAACTTCACCAGCAGGGCGGCGCAGCACTTCGGGGTAGCCGAAGCTCATCTGCAGGCCGGTGAAGCCAGCCATGAACACGGCAGGGACGGCAACCAGCAGCGTGCCGGCAACGAGACGGGGAGAGGTGGTCATTTTCAGTTTCCTTTGAGGTGTGGGGTGAGGAGGCGCCGGAACATTCGGACGCCTTGGTCCATGTCGGCGGGCGAGAACTCAGCGCCGCCGCTATCTTTGAAGACGAGCCAGAAATCGCCGACCAGCCAGAGCAACTGGGCAAGGTCGTCCAGCGCCTCGTCGTCGCCGACGGGGGTCAGCACCCCGGCGGAAACAAACAGGCTGATCAGAAACCTGGTATTGCCAATCCCCTGCTCCCGGTTGCTGCGATAGGCCGCGGCAAGCACAGGATCGGCATTGAGCAGCAGGGTCAGGTCGCGAAAGAAAAACCGGTAGCGCGCCTGGATCGCAAAGTTTCCGGCCACCATGGCCTCCATCATCTCGATGCTGGGCATGGTCGCCGGGGGCACGGCGTAGTTGGCCGCCCATTCGGCCTGGATCCGGGCAAACAGCGCTCGCACGATCTCGGCCTTGTTGCGGTAGTGGTAGTAGAGGTTGCCGGGGCTCATAGAGAGCGCTTCGGCGATATGATTGGTGGTCACGTTGTCGGTGCCGCGCTCATTGAAGAGCGCCAGCGCGGCGTCGAGAATGCGGGTCTTGGTGTCGGTGGTCATGGGGTAAATCCGTTAGAGCATTTGCTCTAGTGGTTGCTTTAGAGTAAATGCTCTAAGCGGTCAAGCAGCAAAATGCAGCCCGCATCGCCCCTCGCCCTTGGCGCTACCGACACCGGCGCGCTAGGGGTGGGTCATGTCACGCACCGAACGCCTGCTGGATCTGCTGCAACTGCTGAGGAACCGGCGCACGCCGGTGACGGGCCCTGCTCTCGCGGCCGATCTCGGCATCTCCCTGCGCACGCTCTATCGCGACATCGCCACGCTCCAGGCACAGGGCGCCGACATCCAGGGCGAACCGGGCCTGGGCTACGTCCTGCGCCCCGGCTTCACCTTGCCACCATTGATGTTTTCCGCCGACGAGCTCGAGGCGCTGGTGCTCGGCACCCGCTGGGTCGCGCGCCGCGCCGAAGATTCCCGGCTGAGCGACGCCGCCCAGAACGCCATGAGCAAGATCACGGCCGTGCTGCCAGCCGAACTCCGCGATCAGGTCGAAGGCTCGCCGCTCATCGTCGGCCAGGGTGAGATCATTCCCGCTGCCGTCGACATGGGCGCCATCCGCCTCGCCATCCGTACCGAGCATAAGCTCTCAATCAGCTACCGCGATGCCAGTGGCGGTGCCACTGATCGCCTGATCTGGCCTTTTGCCATCGGCTTCTTCGACCGGGTCCGCATCATCGCCGCCTGGTGCGAACTCCGGCAGGACTACCGCACCTTCCGGCTTGACCGGATCGTCGGCATGGAGAGCCTCGCCGACCGCTACCCCCGCCGGCGCGGCGCAATGCTCAAGGAGTGGCGCCAGCGCGAAGGCGTCCCACCCCAACGCTGACCACTGCCGGAAACTGACACCCCGCCCCGCTACGCCGTCTCCATCAGCAACAGGAGACGCCCATGGCCCCGCTCAACTTCATCCTTCTCGCCGTCCGTGACCCGCTCAAGAGCGGCGCGCTCTATGCAAAACTCCTCGGCCACCAGCCCGTCGACACCGCTCCGACCTTCGTCATGTTCGTCCTCGACAACGGCCTCAAGCTCGGCCTCTGGCTCACGGACGACATGCAGCCGACGCCCAAGCCCGCTGGTGGCTACGAACTCTCCTTCAGCCTCCCCACCAGGGACTCCGTTCTCGCCACCTACAAGGAATGGACCGCCCTCGGCCTCAAAGTCGCCCAGCAACCCACCGACATGGATTTCGGCTTCACCTTCGTCCTCGAAGACGAAGACGGCCACCGCCTCCGCCCGTTCGTGCCTGCCGAACAGCGCTAACCTATTGCGTTCACTTGAGCCTATCAGTCATCTCCCTCCCCCTCGTGGGGAGGGATCAAGGGTGGGGGCCACTCGCTCCGACAGTTGCTGCGAACCCCCTCACCGCCCCTTCAAGAACCCCTCAAGCCGCCCCAGCGCCTCATCGATCGTCGCCCGCGTCCCCGCATACGAGAACCGCACGAAACGGTGCCCGTTCAGCCGGTCGAAATCGATCCCCGGCGTCGCGGCGACCGCCACCTCGTCCAGCAACTGCTTGCAGAACGCCAGCGAGTCGTTGGTGTAGCGCGAGAAATCGACATAGGCGTAAAACGCCCCGTCGCCCTCATTGGCAGACGCGAGCCCGAACTGCGCCAGCCCTTCGGCGAGCACATGCCGGTTCACCGCATACTGCGCCTTCTGCTCCTCCGAATAGGCCCGCTCCCCCAGCGCAACCCGCGCCCCGATCTGGCTCAGCGTCGGCGCCGAAATGAAGAGGTTCTGCTGCAGCATGCTGGTGCGGTTGAGCAATTCTTCAGGCAGCACCATCCAGCCGATCCGATAGCCGGTCATGCAATAGTACTTGGAGAAGCTGTTGATGATGATCGCGTCGCGCGTGAACTCCAGCGCCGAGGCCGATGGCCCGCGATAGTCGAGCCCGTGATAAATCTCGTCCGAGATCAACCGTACCCCAAGCTTCGCGCAGACCTCGACGATCTCGCACAACGCCTCCCGCGTCACCGCCGCACCGGTCGGGTTCGCCGGCGAGGCAAACAGCAGCCCGTCGAACTTCTCCTTCGCGTACGCCGCCTCGACATCAGCCGCCGTCAGCCGCCAACCGGACTCCGCAGTGATCGGGATCTCCACCGCCTGCATACCCAGCCCGTCGAGCGTGTTGAGATAAGCGGGGTAGCCCGGCCGCGTCACTGCGATCTTCGCGTTCCGGCCGAAGGCACCGAGAAACGCCAGGATGAACCCCGACGACGAACCCATCGTCGCCATGATGTGCCCGGCATCCACCTCGACCCGGTGCTGGGTGCGGTAGTAGCCGACCAACGCCTGCCGCAACTCGATCTGCCCCGACGAGTGTGTATACTTCTGCGGAAAATCCAGCGCCGCCGCGATCGCCGCACGCACTGCCGGTGCCGGCGGCGCCCCGGGCTCCCCCGATTCCATGTGAGACACTGTTCGCCCGCTCGCTTCAACGAGGGTCGAGCGGGCGGTGATCTCCATCACGTAGAACGGACGAAGGCCGGTGAGCTTTTCAGAAGCAATGGGGTCGGTCATCTGTCTTGGCTAGACAAATCCGGCGCCCGCCTCAACTAGAATTGAAGCGATCCGCGCGACGCCGCTAACCGCGCGGTGGCAATTCCGGCTTACTCTGCTAGAGCTTGAGCGAATTCACGCCGACGGAGTGCCTATGTCTCGCCTGACGATTGCCCTTGGATTGCTGGTTGCCGTGCTTGCCGGCGGGCTGGGGTCAACGCTCCTCAATCGCCCGGCAACGCTCGATGCCGACCAGGTACGAGCCATTGCCGCCGAGGTGGTCAGTGCCGCCCCCAAGCCCGCGGCGTCACCGGATGCGGCTGCAATAGAGGCCATGATCACCGACGCGCTCGCCAAGCAGCCGGCGCCTGCCCCCGCGCAGTCCGTCGCGCAGATCGACGCTGCAACGCTCAACCCGATGATTGAGGACTATCTCCTCAAGAACCCCCGCATCCTGCAGCGCGTCTCATCCGCGCTCGAGGCGGAGATCACCGCAACCCGCAAGGCCGAGACCAAGTCAGCCCTCGCCGACTTGCAGACCGCAATATACGACGATCCGGACCATATCGTCCTCGGCAACCCCAAGGGCGACGTCACGCTGGTTGAAATGTTCGATTACAATTGCGGCTACTGCCGCCAGGCACTCCCCGATATGGCCGAGCTCCTCGATGAGGATCCGAACCTCAAGGTCATCCTCAAGGAATTCCCGATCCTCTCCGCCGCTTCGGTCGATGCTGCGCGCGTCGCCGTGCTCGTCAGCGAAGCCAAGGTCGACTATTGGGCCTTCCACGAAAAGCTGTTCACCGGCTCGGGCCAGAACAACATGGATACCGCCCTCAGCGCCGCCAAGGATCTGGGCCTCAACCCGGTCACCCTGCAGCTCGATATGAACACGCCCAAGGTCACGGCCGTCCTCGACAAGAGCTACGACATCGCCAAGAAGCTCAAGATCACCGGCACCCCGACCTTCATCATCGGCGATGAGATCATCCCTGGCGCCGTCGGCATCGAAGCCTTGAAACTCCGAATTTCTAACATGCGCGCCTGCGGGTCCACCACGTGTGAGACGACCGGCCAGCCAGGCTGACCGGTCGCGCGCGCCCTCTTACTGAACGGTCAGCGTCGTCCACATGCCGGCCATGTAGTGGCCCTTGAGGTTGCAGAACAGCACGTAGTGGCCCGGCTTCAGGTCCAGCGTCACAGTGCCGGATTTGCCCGGATTGAGTTCCGACACCTCGCCCAAGGCGCCCGCAGCATCTTCTTCGATCAGGTCGGTCTTCGGATCATACGGCAGCGGCTTGCCGCCGACAGGCGCCTCGGCGACGATCATCTCATGCACAAAGCCCTTGGCGTCGTTGCTGACCTCGAACGTCACCTCACCCGCTGGCACAGTCTGCGTGTCCGCCGTCACGAACATGATGGCTTGGCTCATGTCGGCGCTCATGTTCATGCCCATGTCACCGGCCAGCGCGGCGTCGGTGTTCTGATCGGCGAGCTTGACGTGAACGGTGGTGGCGGCAAAAGCCGGAACTGCAAAGCTCAGACTCGCGGCGATTGCCAGCGAGGCGACGGACTTCAGGTGTGTGGCCATGAATAAACTCCTCTTCACCCGCCCAGGGAGGGAACGGGGCCGGCCTGGATTGACCGGATGCGGAGCGCCTAGAGGCCGATCCTGACGCGAGGCTGAATCGGGACCGGGCGCTTTGACGCGGTCTGCGCCCCACTTCCGCCCTTTTTCGTGCATTACTCCGCGCCGCGCTTGCACCAAATGGGGGGGCGGTGCAAAAGGCACGAACCATGGCTAAACGCGTCCTCGTCCTCAACGGGCCGAACCTCAACATGCTCGGCATCCGCGAGCCCAAGACCTATGGGTCTCAGACGCTCGCCGACATCGAGCAGATGATCGCCACCGAAGCTGCCGCGCTCGGGCTTACCGTCGAGTGCCGCCAGACCAACCGCGAGGGCGAACTCTGCGACTGGATCCAGCAGGCGCTGGGCCAGTCCGACGCCATCATCATCAATGCCGGTGGCTATTCACACACCTCTATCGCCATTGCCGACGCGCTGCGCGCCGTCGCTCTGCCGGTGGTCGAGGTGCACCTTTCAAACATCTATGCCCGCGAGGCGTTCCGTCATCACTCCTACATCTCCGCTGTCGCGGTTGGCGTGATTTGCGGGCTTGGCGCGACCGGGTATAAGCTGGCTCTTCGCGCACTGGCCGAAAAACTATAAGAGGCTCAACAATGACCAAGGCGTCTTCCAACTCCGACCAGGACCTCATCGAGGCGATCGCCAAGCTGCTCAACGAGCAGAACCTGGCCGAGATCGAAATCGAGCGTGAGGATCTCCGTGTCCGCGTCACACGCTCCTATGCCAACCAGGCCGTGCAGCAGGTCGCTGTACCCGCCTACGCCCCGGCGCCCGCCGCTGCTCCAGCACCCGCGCCATCGGCCTCCGCCGTCGCCGCAGCAGCCGCTGCTGCCACTGCCGATGACCTCGCGTCCAACCCCGGTACACTCACCTCCCCCATGGTTGGCACGGCATACCTGTCGCCCGAGCCCGGCAAGCCCGCCTTCGCGCCCGTTGGCACCAAGGTGTCCGAGGGCCAGACGATCCTCATCATTGAGGCCATGAAGACCATGAACCAGATCCCGGCGCATCGCTCGGGCACCATCAGCCGCATCCTCGTCGATGACTCCACGCCGGTCGAATACGGCCAGCCGCTCGTCGTCATCGAGTAAGGCGGCACCATGTTCCAGAAGGTCCTCATCGCCAACCGCGGCGAGATCGCGCTCCGCATCCTCAGGGCCTGCAAGGAGCTCGGCATCGCCACGGTCGCGGTCCACTCGACCGCCGATTCCAACGCCATGCACGTGCGCCTCGCCGACGAAAGTGTCTGCATCGGGCCGCCGCCGGCCAAGGACAGCTATCTCAACATCCCGTCCCTGATGGCCGCCTGTGAGATCACCGGTGCCGACGCCGTGCATCCCGGCTACGGCTTTCTCTCGGAAAACGCCCGCTTTGCCCGCATCCTGACCGAGCACAAGATCACCTTCATCGGCCCCTCGTCGCACCATATCGAGATCATGGGCGACAAGATCACGGCCAAAAAGACCGCGATCGAACTCGGCATCCCGGTCGTCCCCGGCTCCGAAGGCGAGATCAAGACGCCCGAGGAAGCCATCGCGCTGGCCAACACCATCGGCTACCCGGTGATCGTCAAGGCCACCGCCGGCGGCGGCGGGCGCGGCATGAAGGTCGCGCGCAACGACGAGGAAATGGCCATCGCCATCTCCACCGCCCGCACCGAGGCCAAGGCCGCGTTCGGCAACGATTCCGTCTACATCGAAAAATACCTGCAGAAGCCGCGCCACATCGAAATCCAGGTGATGGGCGACGGCAAGGGCAATGCTGTCCACCTCGGCACCCGCGATTGCTCGCTGCAGCGCCGCCACCAAAAGGTCTGGGAAGAAGCCTCCGCCCCTTCTGTCTCGCCCGAAAAGCGCGCCGAGATCGGCGAAATCTGCGCCGCCGCCATGCGCAAGCTCCAGTACTCCGGCGCCGGCACCATCGAGTTCCTCTACGAGGACGGCGAGTTCTATTTCATCGAAATGAACACCCGCCTCCAGGTCGAGCACCCGGTCACCGAGCGCATAACCGGCGTCGACCTCGTCTACGAGCAGATCCGCGTCGCCTCGGGCGAAACGCTGAGCCTCAAGCAGCAGGACGTGACTTTCACCGGCCACGCCATCGAGGTCCGCATCAACGCCGAAGACCCGCAGACCTTCACGCCATCGCCGGGCAAGATCAGCTTCTACCACCCGGCCGGTGGCGTCGGTGTGCGCGTCGATTCCGCGGTCTATGGCGGCTACACCATCCCGCCCTACTACGACTCGCTGATCGGCAAGCTGATCGTCTACGGCCGCACCCGCGAAGAGTGCCTCCAGCGCCTGCGCCGCGCGGTGGATGAGTTCGTCGTCGACGGCATCAAGACCACCCTCCCGCTGTTCCAGCGCCTGATCAAGGAACCGGACATCATCGCCGGCAACTACGACATTCACTGGCTGGAAAAATACCTCGCGGCCAACAAGGCCTGACGATAAGGCGGCGCTCCGGTGCCGCCTTTTTCATTTGCGCCAGATGCGCCATTGCCCGCCGCCACGTCGCGTTCCATATTCCGCTTATGTCCCGAAAAGCCGATCCGTTCGCCATCGATCTCACGCCGGAGCTGATCATCCGCGCCTATCAGGCCGGGATCTTTCCGATGGCGGAAAACGAGAACTCGCCTGACCTGTTCTGGGTCAGCCCCGAGCAACGCGGCATCATCCCGCTCGATAATTTCCACATCTCGCGCAGCCTCAAAAAGACCATGCGCACCCGCGATTTCGACATCAGGGTCGATACCGATTTCCCCGCCGTCATCGAAGGCTGTGCCACCGAGGGCGAAGACCGCGACTCGACCTGGATCAACCCTGAAATCCGCCGCCTCTACGGCGCCCTGTTCGATCGCGGCCTTGTCCACACCGTCGAAGTCTGGGACAGCACCGAACTCGTCGGCGGCCTCTACGGCCTGTCGCTCGGCGCCGCGTTCTTCGGCGAATCGATGTTCCACCGCGTCACCGATTGCTCGAAGATCGCCATGGCGCATCTGCTCCAGCGCCTGAGCGCTGGCGGCTACCGCCTGCTCGACACCCAGTTCGTCACCGATCACCTCAAAACCTTCGGCGGCATCGAAATCCCCCGCGAGGATTACGAACTGCGCCTTGGTGACGCGCTGCAGCATAAGGGCGATTTCTTCGCCATCGACCGTCAGTCAGCCTGAGAGTCTTCGGCCTGCCGCGCCGCGATGAACGCCGCGCCGCCGGCCACCCGCCGCGCCAGAGGCCGCCCGGGATCGATCACTCGCCAGAACGGCACCAATTCCCTGCCGGGCGTCCCGCCACCATGCCGCGCCACTTCAGTCTCGGCGATCGCCAGCAGTTCGCGCTGTGTGGTCACCGGGCAACACGCCTCCGTGCCAGCCTCGGCAGCCAGAGCACTGCGGAGGGCTCCAAGTTCAGTTCTTTTGTCAGAGGGTAGCGTCTTCAACGTGTCTGCTACCAATTCGCGAGACGGCAGCAGCATAGATTGCAGGATCATTTGGCCGCGCACCGAATGCGGCCGCATCTTGATCCCGCTGCCCTTCAGCTTGGCTGGCTCATGCCTGTTCACAACGCCGTCCTCCCGTCACACCAGCCTCGCCGCGCTGCCCGTCCCGGTCAATCCCCCAGCCGGAACGCCACGTCGGTGATCCAGTTGGCGGGATCGGGCACATCCGCAGGATCTGTTTCATAGTGTTCAAGCCGCACGTGATCGTATCGTGCCACCGATTCCGGCATCGGATCGACCCCCTGGCTGCCGAGCCACTCCCCTAAGGCCATATGCGCCTCATATAGCCGGTCATACGGCCCGGTATAGCGCAGCATGGCGTAGCGCCCACCCGGCAGCACACCGGTGCGCACCCGGTCGTCTGCCTCGAGCAGCCGCGAGGTGAAGAACCCCGCCTCCATATCGAGCATGCTCTCGCCATACATGCGCAGGTAGCTGAAGAACGGTGCCCCCACGGGAGCCACGCCCCGCCGCCCGAGCCACCCTCCAACCTCATCGATCAGTTGTGGTGCGTGCTGGGGCAGTTCGGCCCGCGAAACGTCGAGCTGGATGGCCGCAAACGGCTGGGCCGGCCGGGTGATGATCTTGGGGTCGCTGAGCATGTCTGATCTCCTTCCGATGGGAGCCAGTATGGCCGGTGCGACGCCGCCCGCTTGATCGCCATTGCGATTTAGCCGCGGTTGTCCGCAGCAGGGGCCGTCGGCGCAGCATCTGCCGGAGCCGCATCAGCGGGTGCCGCGGCCTTGTCCGGCGGCGGCACATCGGAGCTCTGCTTGCAGTCCATCAGCCAGATATCATAGACGGCATGGTCGATGGCGTTGAGCGCTGGGCTGTCGGCAAACATCCAGCCGGTGAACACGCGCGTCACCTGCCCCTTGAGGCTCACCTGGTCGACCTCGACAAACACCGACGTGCGCTGCGCCTCGGTCGGTGGGCGGGTGTAGCAGGCCCGCGGCGTAATCTGCAGCGCCCCGAACTGCACCGTTTCATCGATATAGACGTCGAACTGCGTGATCCGCCCCGTGATCTTGTCGAGCCCGGAAAACGCCGCAACGGGATTGGCGATCGTGTCGGCAAAAGCTGGCGACGCCAACACAAGGCTCACCAGCGCGGGCGCCAAGAGTTTGGAAATGGCTGTGATCACGTCATGCGCCTGGCGGTAATAGTGCGGTGAGGTTCATGTCAGACTGAGCCGAAAATGGGGACAGTCGAGAACCGGAGCGGAGCGTACCTTGCGGTACGTGAGCACCGGAAGCGCAGACTGTTGCCATTTGCAGGCCAGTATGGCGTGAACATCGCCGCGCTATTCAGGCGACCAGGCGTCGTAATCGGCACTAACGCGCGGACGCTCACCCTTGTTCAGCAGGCTGCCATCAGGGCGATAGGCAAGCGGCGAACCAGTCAGGTTCTTCTGGTGCGGCAGTTCCCACGATTTGGCGACATAGGTGTCTTCGCTGGGGAGAAGATCGGTGCGGTAGTGCATCCAGCCGTACCAGCCGGGCGGAATGGTGGTCGAATCGGCCGCACCACCGGCATAGACCACCATGCGGCGCTCATAGCCGTTAGGCCCGACCTTGGAACCCTTCTTGGCGCGGTAATACTGGTTGCCGCTGTCGTCACTGCCGACGAACTCGCCGTTCATGGCCAGCCACAGGCGCGTGCCCCACGTGTTGCCCCGCCACCAGGCGAAGATCTCGATGAGGAAGTCCTTCCAGCCGCCGCGTTCCATGCCGTCTCGTCCGTTTTGCTAGAGGCCAAATCGCCTGCTTTCTAGGTCTAGGCTCTAGCACGCGCGCACCCATGCGCCTAGACCCCAGCCCATCGTCACGCCGTCGCAGCCGGAGACTAGCTATGGTGGGTCGAGCAATGGCGGGGGGCTGTCTATCGACACCACAATTGTGAAGGAAAAAATGCGCTTGACAGCTTCTGCACCGGAAATCGCCATTCGCTTAGCGCCCGCACTTCACCTTCAAGCCGCCTCTGAAAATGGCAAAAGAGTGGCGGAAACTCTTGCACTTAGCCCCGTTTCCGGCACTAAGCAGAAAGCCGCATTAGGCGAAAATTGATCATCCGGAACGACGAATCGCCCTTCCAACTTATCCCCGCAATTCACATATGACACACTGGATTTAGGCGCTATTATCGGTCACTGCCACTACGGGTTGTGTCTCACGATCACATGCTGGCATTGACCGACTCGGACGGAGAGGCCAACCATTTGCGGGTTGCGTCGATCCTTTCGGGTGACGCGACACCACTGGCATCCGAATGCGGGCACCAGACCTGCACAGGACCAAACGGGGCTTTCGGTCGTTACGGCGGCTGGTTGGACAAGCGTCAGCACTAGAGGCAGAGCCGAATTGGCGGCAAGCGGACCATTTTTGTCCGCATTATCGGGGCAGGCGGACAGGTTTTGTCCGCGTCATTGAGGATTGAATAGCGAATGCGCATCGAACGTCGGTACACCAAGGCCTCTGAAGGCGCCTACACGGGCATCACCTTCCGCTCGACCACGAGCGAGATCCGCAACCCGGATGGCTCGGTTGTGTTCAAGCTCGAGAACATGCAGGTGCCCTCGACCTGGTCTCAGGTGGCCTCCGACATCATCGCACAGAAGTATTTCCGCAAGGCCGGCGTCGCCAAGGTGCTGAAGCGCGTCGAAGAGAACGACGTTCCCTCCTGGCTCTGGCGCTCGGTCCCCGACGAGAAAGCCCTTGCCAAGCTCCCCGAAGCCGAACGCTACGGTTCTGAAATCGATAGCCGCCAGGTCTTCAACCGCCTTGCCGGCACCTGGACCTACTGGGGCTGGAAGGGCAAGTATTTCGACAGCGAGGACGACGCCCGCACCTTCTATGACGAGCTCTGCTATATGCTCGCCACCCAGCGCGTCGCGCCGAACTCGCCGCAGTGGTTCAACACCGGCCTCCACTGGGCCTATGGCATCGATGGCCCTGGCCAGGGCCACTTCTACATCGACCCCTTCACCCACAAGCTCGTGCAGTCCAAATCTGCCTACGAGCACCCGCAGCCGCATGCCTGCTTCATCCAGTCCGTCTCCGATGACCTCGTCAACGATGGCGGCATCATGGACCTGTGGGTGCGCGAGGCGCGCCTGTTCAAGTATGGCTCGGGCACCGGCTCCAACTTCTCCCGCCTCCGCGGCGAAGGCGAAAAGCTCTCCGGCGGCGGCAAGTCCTCTGGCCTGATGAGCTTTTTGAAGATCGGCGACCGCGCTGCGGGCGCCATCAAGTCGGGCGGCACCACCCGCCGCGCCGCCAAGATGGTGGTTGTCGATATCGATCACCCCGATATCGAGACCTACATCAACTGGAAGGTGAAGGAGGAGCAGAAGGTCGCCGCCCTCGTCACCGGCTCCAAGGTCGTCTCCAAGGCCCTCAAGGCCATCATGAAGGCCGCCGTCAACTGCGAAGGCTCGGGCGACGATTGCTTTGACGTCACCAGGAACCCCGCGCTGAAGCGCGAAGTGCGCGCCGCCAAAAAGGCCCTGGTGCCGGAAAACTACATCTACCGCGTCATCCAGTTCGCCAAGCAAGGCTACACCGACCTCGAATTCCCGGTCTACGATACCGACTGGGACAGCGAAGCCTACCTCACCGTCTCCGGCCAGAACTCCAACAACACCGTCCGCGTCACCGACGCGTTCCTCAACGCCGTCGAAACCGATGGCGACTGGAACCTTCTGAGCCGCACCAAGGGCGGCAAAGTCACCAAGACGCTCAAGGCCCGCGACCTCTGGGAGCAGATCGGCTATGCCGCCTGGGCCTCGGCCGATCCGGGCATCCACTTCCACACCACCATCAACGAGTGGCACACGAGCCCCGAGGCCGGCGAGATCGTTGCCTCGAACCCCTGCTCGGAATACATGTTCCTCGATGACACCGCGTGCAACCTCGCCTCGGTGAACCTCCTTCCCTACCGCAACGCCGACTCGTCCTTCGACGTCGCCGCCTTCGAGCACACCTGCCGGCTCTGGACCGTGGTCCTCGAAGTCTCGGTGATGATGGCGCAGTTCCCGTCAAAGGCCATTGCCGAGCGCTCGTTCGAATACCGCACGCTGGGCCTCGGCTACGCCAATATCGGCGGCCTGCTGATGACCTCGGGCATCCCCTATGACTCCGCCCAGGGTCGCGCCATCGCTGGCGCCATCACCGCGGTGATGACCGGCGTCTCCTACGCAACCTCGGCCGAAATGGCCAAGGAGCTCGGCCCCTTTGCCGATTACCCGCGCAACGCCAAGCACATGCTGCGCGTCATCCGCAACCACCGCACCGCCGCCTATGGCAAGTCCGAGGGCTATGAGGGCCTGTCGATCCTGCCCGTGGCGCTCGACCATGCCTCGATCGGCGACGACACGCTCTCGACCCGCGCCATGGCCGTCTGGGACGACGCGCTGACGCTCGGCGAACAGCACGGCTACCGCAACGCCCAGGTCTCGGTCATCGCCCCCACCGGCACCATCGGCCTCGTGATGGATTGCGACACCACCGGCATCGAGCCCGATTTCGCGCTGGTGAAGTTCAAAAAGCTCGCCGGCGGCGGCTACTTCAAGATCATCAACAACGCCGTACCCCCGGCGCTCCGCACCCTCGGCTACTCGGAATCGCAGATCGCCGAGATCGAGGCCTATGCCGTCGGCCACGGCAACCTCAACCAGGCCCCCGGCATCAACCCCTCGACGCTCCGTTCGAAGGGCTTCACCGACGACAAGATCGCGGCGCTGAACGGCGCCACCAAGTCGGCGTTCGACATCAAGTTCATCTTTAACCAGTGGACGCTGGGCGCTGATTTCCTGAAGTCTTTGGGCGTCACCGCCGAGCAGCTGGGCGACATGAACTTCGACCTCCTCAGCTTCCTCGGCTTCTCGAAGAAAGACATCGAGGCCGCCAATATCCATGTCTGCGGCTCGATGACCCTCGAAGGCGCGCCGCACCTCAAGGCCGAGCACCTGCCGGTGTTCGATTGCGCCAACCCCTGCGGCAAGCTCGGCAAGCGCTACCTCTCGGTCGAGAGCCACATTCTGATGATGGCCGCCGCGCAGCCGTTCATCTCGGGCGCAATCTCGAAAACCATCAACATGCCCAACGACGCCACCGTCGAGGATGCCAAGCAAGCCTACCTCCTCAGCTGGCAGCTGGCGCTCAAGGCCAACGCGCTCTATCGCGACGGCTCCAAGCTGTCGCAGCCGCTCAACGCCTCGCTCCTCGCCGATGAGGACGAGGAGGAGGACGACGCGACCGAGACCCTGCTCGCCGCCAACCAGATGGCCCGCGTGCCGCAGATCGCGGAAAAGATCGTCGAAAAGATCGTCGAACGCGTCTCCCGCGAACGCGAAAAGCTGCCCAATCGCCGCAAGGGCTACACCCAGAAGGCCAATGTCGGCGGCCACAAGGTCTACCTGCGCACCGGCGAGTTCGACGACGGGCGCCTGGGCGAAATCTTCATCGATATGCACAAGGAAGGCGCCGCCTTCCGCGCCATGATGAACAACTTCGCCATCTCGATTTCGCTCGGCCTCCAGTATGGCGTGCCGCTCGATGAATATGTCGAGGCCTTCACCTTCACCCGCTTCGAGCCCGCCGGCATGGTGCTCGGCAACGACCGGATCAAGAACGCCACCTCGATCCTCGACTACATCTTCCGCGAGCTCGCCGTGAGCTATCTCGATCGCGACGACCTCGCGCACGTGAACCCGGATTCGCCGACGGCGTTATCGAAGGGCGACAACGAAGCTGCCCGCGCCCAGAGCCACGCCCCTGCCCCGGTCCCGGCCCAGTCGCTGGTCTCCCGCGGCATGACGCGCGGCAAGGTGAAGGACCAGAACCTGATGCTGGTCTCCTCCACCCCGGCCCCGCAGTTCAACCCGGTCGCCTCGATGCAGACGAGCACGGTCACCGCGCTGCGTTCCGCAGCCGCCCTGAAGATCGAAACCAGCCCCAGCGTCCTCAACGCCGCCGAACTCAACCCCATCCCGACTCCCCCGCCGAGCCACGATCTCGGCGTGCTGAGGTCACAGGCCCAGATGCAGGGCTACACGGGCGACCAGTGCAGCAACTGTAATTCGATGCGGATGAAGGTCAGCGGCCACTGCATGGTTTGTGAGGACTGCGGGACCACGACCGGGTGCAGTTAATAATACATTGCGAATAAGTAACAAATGGGTCAGCTTGCAGCAGCTGACCCATTTTTTTGGTTCTATCCGTGACCATATCAATTGTCGAACTCGCAAAATCGATCGACCCGAGACGAACCGTCCTGTTGTTTGGATCCGGTTCCTCAATTCCATCAGGCGCCCCTAGCGTTCCTAGAATAATCGATGCCATCGCAAAGGAATTCTCTCTTCCAAAAGATGGTTACACCCTTCGGGAGATCAGCAGTCTCGCAGAGGCAAAGCCTGGGGGCCGACACAAGCTCATTGCCACGCTCAGATCACTTTGCAGCGAATTGCAGCCCACTGGGGGACTTCGCAATCTTCCGCTCTATGCGTGGAAAAGCATTTTTACCACCAACTATGACACACTAATTGAACAAACCTACTCCCTTCGCAAGAAACGGGCTGATGTCATATCCTCGAATTTCGACTTTCGCGCCGATAAGGAACCGGCTGAAGTCGAGGTCTTCAAGATTCACGGAACAATTGAGAAGGACATTGTTGACGGGAACAACTCACGAATCATAATTACAGACGCCGACTATGATCACACGAACCAGTTCCGCGAGTATCTCTTCGACCGCCTTAAGGGTGACTTAGCCGGCGCCGACCTCGTAATAGTTGGCCACTCCCTCGCCGATGAAGACGTTCGATACATAATCGATCGAGCTGCCACAATAAATGGCACCTTGGTACGCCAATCTCGAATCTATCTCCTTCTATTCACTGCGGATGAAAACAGAGCCTCGCTATTTGAACGCCGCGGAATGACATGCGCTTTTGGTGGCATTGACGAGCTTTTTGCTGCCCTTGCTCCGAAGCTGTCCACGGAAACAAAGTCTGTGAGCGTCGGCGATCCTTTGGACGTCGCGTCAATGCTTCGGCCAGTAACAACCGACGTGCGCCACGCTGTGACCCTACCGCCGGATGCATCAGGTATGTTCAACGGATGGCCTGCAACATTCGCCAGTATAAAGGCGGGGCAAACGTTTCGCCGAAAGGTATCGGATCAAATTGTGGAGCATTTTGCAAAGGACGCCACACTGATAGCAACTCTATTGGGTGCCAGCGGCGTAGGAAAAACCACCGCCGCAAGGCAGGCCGTGCTCCAGATGTCGGATGACGATTGTTGGTCTTGGGAACACAATACTGATCATCCAGTTAGCGTTGAAGGTTGGTCGCTTGTCGCAGACTACCTAAAGGCAAAAGGGGAAGTGGGAGTCCTAATTATAGATGACGCCCATCAGCACCTATGGAAACTAAACGAACTTGTCGATCATCTAGTAGCTGTCGACAACGCCCATCTAAAGATAATCGCCGTTGCACCACGAAGTCAGTGGTACCCTCGAGTTAAGTCACCAAATATTGCACGATTTGGTGCAGATTTTAAGCTGTCGAAGGTCGCGCCAGATGAAATTGAACGACTGATCGAACTCGTTGACCAAAGCGATGCCGTCCGCGCACTTGTCGAGGATCAATTCAGCGGCTTCAGTCGACAAGAAAAGCGGCGGAGACTCATAGATCGATGCCAGTCGGACATGTTCGTGTGCCTGAAGAACATATTCGCCAATGACTCTATCGACCAAATACTACTCCGAGAGTTCGCTGCCGTAAACGATATATATCAGGACGTATATAGATACGTGGCCGCTCTGGAGACTTCTGGCATCCGGGTGCACAGACAACTCGTCATTCGTCTACTCGGGATTCCTGCTGATCACATAGAGGCCGCACTAAAGGGACTCACCGACATTGTAACCGAGTATTCGATAGATGAGCGATACGGAGTCTATGGCTGGCAGTGCCGTCATCCGGTAATTTCATCCATCATCACAAAATTCAAATTTCAGGACATCGACAAGATAGTAGATCTATTTGATAAGGTGATAGATGCCATATCGCCGACCTATGAGATCGAACTGCGATCTCTTCGTGAGCTATGCAGTATAGATTCAGGCATACCTCGGATTCCTGACAAGGACGTGCAGAATCGGCTGCTAAGGAAGATGATTTCAAATGTGCCCGGTGAGCGAGTCCCTCGGCATAAGCTGATCAGGAACCTTATTGATCAAGGCCATTTCGAGAAAGCTGAAACTGAAATTCGGCTATTCAATAAGGATTTTGGCTCCGACGGTCCGGTGCACCGCTACAAGGTTCGACTCATGGTGGCGCGCGCCGTTCGCACTCCAGGAATTCTGCAGGAAGACCGGATCGTTTACCTGAATCAGGCCTATGAGTTGGCCGTGTCTGGTCTCGATCGCTATCAGCATCATAAGTTGATATTGTCGGCATTTGGAGAATTGGGGATCGAATACTATAGGCTGACTGGGGACTATGCGTACTTTGATGAAGCGATCTCAAGATTGAAGATCGCCGAGGATTATCTCGGAGATGCAGAGATAGGGCAAACGATTACGCGGCTGGAGAGGCGCTTGGCCGGTCATTCAGCAGACACGGGAGCCGATCTCGCGGAGGACGCGTGACGAGCCTCGAACCATCTCCATTTCGCAGAGAACACCGAGCCCCCATGCGCCTCCTCCTCGCCCTAACCCTCGCCCTCCTCTGCCTCACTCCCGCTGAGGCCGCCTCGCTGGCCGGCACCACGCAGCACAGCTTCATCCCCGGCCAAGGCCAGGTGATCGAGTATCTCGCCGCCGATGGCAGCACGCTGCTCTGGTATCCGGGCAATGATCGCCTCGCGCCCGGCCAGTGGTCCCTTGAGGGCGATGAAATCTGCTTTCAGTACCCCAACCAGTACTGGCACCCGCGCACCCGCAACCCGGGCAAGGCGAAAAAATGTGAGACGCTGGCGCTCTACCGCTCAAAGCTCATCGATAGCGACCCGGGCGATATCTTCCAGTTCGTCGGCCGCAAGCGGGCGCCCTTCATCCTCCCGCCCTACGAGATGCCCTATTCCCAGATCGAGGCCATTCTCGATCCCTCGATCGTCGCCCGCGAACGCGCCGCCATCCCCCGCTGCGCCGAAGTCCTCGCCAATGCCAATCGCAGCCGCCTCGACACAATCCAGGCGGCGCAGATCTATTTCTACGGCATGCGCATGGGCGAAATCTGCCTCAAGGCTGACTACGTGAAGGCCTTCGCCATGCTCGACGCCATCGGCGAAACCGAAACCCGCGCCGCCTTCTACCGCGAGCTCCAATACAAAGCCCAATCCGGCAGCCCCAAAGCCATCGCCGCCCTGAAAAAGATCAAGCCGTAGCCTTTCTACGACGAGCTTCGCATCAGCCTCTCGGTGGTCGCCTTCTCCCCTTGAGGGACTTCGAACCGTCCCACAGGGCAAAAGGCGCCAGTGGCGCCTTTTGCCCTTGTTACTGCGTCCCGCCAATCGTAGCGTGGCACAAAATCGGGGCATCATTTATGCGACACAACATACTCTCATCTATACTTGTGCTTGGATTGGTCATCGTAACCAGCGCCGGCATCACCGAAGCGTCGGCCAAGGGCGGTTCAAAGCTGCTGCCCAAGCAATCGCTCTACAACAACATCGACTCCAACGCCTCCAGGGACGAGATCAAGGCGCTCTGCGCCGAAATCGTCGCGCGCGAAAACGCCTCGCCGGTCGGCATGACGGATGCCTCCGGCCTCTACATGCATGGCAAGATCCTGGGCGTCACCTGCCTCAAGGTCGACTACTACAAGGCGCTGGTGCTCGCCCACGATTCCGGCGACGCCTTCACCCTCAAGGCCTCCCTCACCTACATCCGCAGCCGCGCCAGTTCCGGCGTTGACAAGGCCATCCGGGCTCTCGAAAAGTACGAACGCGCCTACAAGTAACCCCCTCCTCCTCCCTCCCTCCTCCCTCCCTCCTCCTCCTACCCTCCTACCCTCCTACCCTCCTACCCTCCTACCCTCCTACCCTCCTACCCTCCTACCCTCCTACCCTCCTACCCCCACCCTCCCTCCCTCCTGCCCCCACCCTCCCTCCCTCCTGCCCCCACCCTCCCTCCCTCCTGCCCTCCTGCCCTCCCGCACCTCCCGCACCTCCTGCCCTCCTGCCCTCCTGCCCTCCCAAAGAAACAGTTCCACACCGCCTCATGTCTTGCAAATAGGTCCTAATTGCAACAATATCGGTCACCGCCACCCCTCATCCCAACGGCAGCTGCCCCCCGCGCAGACGGAAAATTGGGTCCCTGCCTCCGCAGCTATGACACCGAATTTGTGTGCACCATCAGTGACTTGGCACCACTTATCCCCGCCATCTCCGCCCGATGTATATTGCCCTCGTCCCCCACACGGACGCGGTCGCGACGAACGAACGGTGGGGGTATCGGGAGCCAGGGAAGTCGTTCCCTGGCGGGCCGATGGTATTGGCAACCGACCGACCGGTCAGGCTCCGTCTTGGTAACAAGTCGCGAGGCGCACCGGCCAGTACGCTCCCCGATGCCGGACGCCTAACTCAGACCCCGATGATCCGGCGTGGCGACGGCCATCCAAACTGCGGACTACCCGCGTAGGCTGAAGCCACGCCGGATCCGTCTACCTTCAAGACCCCCGAGGCCCACGCCATCGGGCGCTTAGTCACGCCGCCTTGTTCCCGCCAGCCGAACCCATCACTCCTCAACCAGCCCGTCGCCCATGATCCTGAACGCCGTCCCGAACCCATGCCGCGCCCCCTCGGGCACCTCGACATGCAGGCCCTTTTCGTCGCGCCTGAAGGCCAGCGCCTCTCCGCCACCGACAACTTCCACCCGCCCAACCTCGCCGCTGACCAGCTGCCCGCCAGTCCTCAGCGACGCGATCGTCAGCGTCGGCGCGGCAACGCCAAGCGTTGTGGCAAACAGCGCATCGGGCCGGGTCGTGAAGCGGATATCCGCGCCGGTGAACGGCGCCGCCGCGCCTTCGCCGAACTGGCCCGATTTGACCTCGGTCGGCCCCTCGCCGAACACCCGCCAGGGCCGCGTCTCGTGGATCGCCGCGCCAAACCGCTCCATCCACTCGCCCACGGCGGTCACAATGGCGCGCTCCTCGCTGTCGATCGTGCCGTCGCCCCGCATCGGAATGCTGAGCAGCAGATTGCCGTTCTTGGCCACCACATCGGTGAGTCGGTGCACCACGGCATCGGCCTTCATGTACGCCTTGCGCTCAAAGATCTCGCGCTTGTAGTGCCACTCGCCGATGCAGGTATCGGTCTGCCAGACCTCCGGCACAATGCTCGACCGGAAGCCCCGCTCCACATCCTCCACCAGCGCCCCCTGCCGGTGCTCGGGCAATTCCTTGGTGTTGAGCACCACGTCGAGCCCGCCCCGCTTCGCGATCGAGCGGTTATAGAAATGCGCCGCTATATCGAGCCCGGCCTGCCCGAGCGGCAGGTCGAAATTGTCGAAATAAACGAGGTCCGGATCGTAGCTGTCGATCAGGTCCTTGCACCGCCGGTACCAGTCGCGCACGAAAATCGGGTTCGTCAGCGGCGGCTTCTCTTCCCACACCCGGTCATGCGCCTCGTGCCAGTCCTCCGCCGCCTTGGCATCGGTGATGCCATCAGGCATCGGCATCACGGCGCCGGCATAAACCTCCTGCGGGTCGAGCCCATCCCACCATTTGCCGGCCCCGTCTTTGCGCCCAAGCCGGAACGCATCATAGCGCTCCCCGGCCCGCGGGCCCTCCGGGTCATAGCCATAGGCGGTCTGGAACCAGTGCCAGGCGTGGGCCGCGTGGTTGCTCACCCCGAACCGCAACCCATGGGCCCGCGCCCGCTCCGCCCAGGTACCGATGATGTCGCGCTTCGGCCCGATCCGCGTGCTGTTCCAAGGATGCCAGCGCGAATCCCACGCGTCAAAATTGTCGTGGTGGTTGGCCATGGCGACGAAATACCGGGCACCAGCCGCCTTGTAGAGGCTGAGCAGGTCATCCGGATCCCAGTTCTCAGCCTGCCACTGCCGCTGGATTTCGATAAAGCCGACATCGGCCGGGTGCCCATAATGGCGCACGTGGTGCTCATATTGCGGCGTGCCCTGGATATACATGTGCCGGGCATACCAGTCGCCCGCCTCCGGCACGCATTGCGGCCCCCAATGCGCCCAGAGCCCGAACTTGGCATCCCGATACCAGTCCGGCACCCGATATCCGGCCTTCAGCGACGCCCAATCGGCCGCAAATGGCCCCTCGATCCGCGTGTCGCCAACGATATCCAGCGTGGTCGTGTTCATCCTGCCCGTCCTCAGTCCCAAGGGTGCCCATTCCGAACAGGAGACGTCCTCTGAAGGCCACCTCCCCGCACCAACCATTGCCTGAGGGGTGAACCAGGATGCCGCGGGATGTCAACAAACTTGAAACGTTATCAAGATCCGAAATGCCTCCCACCGCGGACGAGATGCGCCAAAACCCCCTCGCCTCGCGACGTCTTGTTCCTGCCATCCCCTGCGGCCTACACTGCCGCCTCACATCGGAGGAGGAAACGATGGCCACTCGGCTCAACCCCTATCTCAACTTCAACGGCAACGCCCGCGCGGCGGTGACCTTCTACCACTCCGTCTTCGGCGGCGAGTTCACCACGATGACCTATGCCGAAGGCGGCATGCAGCACGACCCTGCCGACGCCGACAAGATCATGCACTCGCAGTTGATCTCGCCCTCCGGCTACTGGCTGATGCTGTCCGACACCCCGCCGCATTTCGGCTACAACCCCGGCAACACCATGTCGGTCTCCCTCAGCGGTGACGCCGAAGCCGAGCTCACTGGCTACTGGAACAAGCTCTCCGACGGCGCCACAATCTCCATGCCGCTCAGCAAGGCGCCCTGGGGCGATAGCTTCGGCATGCTGGTGGACAAATTCGGCGTCAGCTGGCTCGTCAACATCGCGGGCCCCGGTCGCAGCTGATCATCACTCGGCAACGTCGATCACGTCATTGCCGTCGATGAAATCCTCAAACAGCACGGTGGTGCGGTCCTCGGTCCCCACCACCACAGCCATCTGCCCCGGCCCAACCAACCGCTTGAACGGTACGCCGGGCTGGTCGACGTTGAAGCTGATCGAATAGTGCCCGCCCGCCAGCGTCGTAAACGGCAGCCCGCGATACATCGCCGTTGAGGTGAGGTGCACATGTCCGGCGATCACCTGGCGGATATCCGGGTGCGTCTTTAAAGCCGCAATGAACGCATCGGGCTCCAGCATGCGGATGCTGTCGGATTCGATGTGCAGCGCATTGGCGTTGTGGTGGAGGATCACGATCACCGGCCGGTCCATCGCTTCCGCGAGCCGTACCGTCAGCCAGTCGATCTGCGCCGCTTCCAGCACACCATCGACGCGCCCGGGCTCGGACGAATCGAGGATGATGATGCGATAGCCCTTGAGGTCGATCACCTTGTCGACCTTGCCGGTCTCCCCCGCATATTCAGCGCCGAACGCCTCGAGGAACACCGGCCGGTCGTCGTGGTTGCCGAGCGTGATGTGCACCGGGATTTTTAGCTGCGAAATGATCGTCTTCAGCCGCCCATACGCCTCCGCTTCGCCAAGGTCCGCCAGGTCGCCCGCGAGGACGCAGAAATCCGCATCGGCATAGCGCGCATTGACCGCCTCCACCGCCGCCTCGAGCCGCGCCGCCGTGTCCAGCGTCATCGACACTTCGCCCTCGCGCACCAGGTGCAGGTCGCTCATCACCACAAATTTCAGCGTCATTTTCGTCTCCAGCCGGTTCCGCTCCCACCTAGCGCGACCAGGTGACCCGCCGATGACGCCGGACGCTTTTCACCACCGCCGTCGGCTCTGTTGATTATGACAACAATGTCGCCCTACCGTCATACCAGTGTCATGCAAGCGAGTCCGTGCGGCTCAGAAAGCAGGTATGATGGCCCATTGGACCATAAGGTCGACGGCACTTGTTGCCATCCTCGCGCTCGCGGCCCCCGCCCTTGCCGCACCGCCACTGGCCGGCACCACCCACACCTTCGTCGATCCGGTATTCAACGGCACCGTGTTCTGCGACACGCTCGAGGAAGTGCGCGCCATCGCCACCGCCGCAGCCCCCGATGACGCCTATGCCAACTTCCGGCTCACCACCAACGACAGCGACGAGCCTATGTGCATGGCCATCGCGCCTACCGGCACCGTGGTCAACGTCGTCGAAGTCGGCGTCATGGAAAAGGACGGCCATCACTACAAGGCCTGGGCCATCGAAACGCTGGTGGGCGAAGACACTGCCTATGCGCTCTATCTCGAACGCCACGATTTCATCCTCGTCTAGCTCAGCACCATCGTCGCTTTCGCCGCCCCGGCATACCTGCTAGGCGCTCATTCCACTTGCGCTGCCGCCTGCGCATCCCGAAATGCTGCCGACCGGTGCCACAAGGAGTGACGAAACGTGAGTGTTGGACTGCTCGGATTGCTCGATGACGTCACCGCCCTCGCCAAGGTCGCCGCCGCCTCGATCGACGATGTCGCCGGCCAGGCCGCCAAGGCCGGCCTCAAGGCCGCCGGCGCCGTCATCGACGATACCGCCGTCACCCCCAACTACGTCACCGGCTTTGCCGCCAACCGCGAACTCCCCATCGTGGCGCGCATCGCGGTGGGCTCGGTAAAGAACAAGCTCCTCATCCTCCTCCCCGCCGCGCTGGCGCTCAGCTTTTTCGCCCCCTGGATCATCACCCCACTGCTGATGTTCGGCGGCGCCTACCTCTGCTACGAAGGCGCCGAAAAGATCTACGAAGCGCTGATGCCGCACGAGGGCCACGCCCACGAGGCCGAAGTCGAGGGCGACGCTGCCGATCCCAAGGCGCAGGAAAACGCCCGTATCGCCGGCGCTATCCAGACCGATTTCATCCTCTCGGCCGAAATCATGACCATCGCGCTCGGCGCCCTCCCCTCCATGCCGTTCTGGCAGCAGGCGCTGGCGCTCGCCATCGTCGGCCTCGGCATCACGCTCGCCGTCTATGGCGCCGTGGCGCTGATCGTCAAAGCCGACGATATCGGCCTCGCCATGGCCCGCCACGCGTTCACCCCGCTCGGCCGCGCCACCGGCCGCTTCATCCTCGTCGCCATGCCCTATGTCATGCAGATCCTCAGCGTCGTCGGCACCGCCGCCATGATCTGGGTCGGCGGCGGCATCGCCATCCACGGCCTCGCCAGCATCGGCCTGCCCCAGCTCGAGCACCTCATCGAGGAACTCGCGCACACCGCCGGCACCCTGATCCCCGCCCTCTCCGGCTTCCTGAGCGAGCTGACCCTCATTCTCGCCGACGGCATCTTCGGCCTCGCCCTCGGCGCATTGCTGATCCCCGTCGTGAGCCGCGTCATCGTCCCCACCTGGCGACGCGTGCGCCGCGCCGTCGCCAACCTCCTCGGCCGCTAGCCACCCACACTGTCATCAAACCTTCATTTGCATCCGCCCCATCGCATCGATATCCCTCGATATATGGAACCATCTGCCGCCACCGACACCTTCGCCGCGCTCGCGCAATCAACCCGCCTCGCCGCGTTCCGCCTCATCATGCGCCACGAGCCGGACGGTCTGCCCGCCGGTGAGGTCGCGCGCCTGCTCGATGTGCCGCAGAACACCATGTCCACCCACCTCGCCATCCTCACCCGCGCCGGGCTGATCTCGTCGGAGCGTGTCAGCCGAACCGTCGTCTATCGCGCCGAGATCGACCGCGTCCGCGAGCTGACCAGCTTCCTCGTCAACGATTGCTGCGGCGGCCGGCCTGAACTCTGCGAGCCGCTCGTCGCCGAGTTCACCCCCTGCTGCACCTCCGCCAGCGGAGCACGCTGCTGATGGATCTGCCGCGCCGCCTCTTTGCCGAAGCACTCGGCACCGCCCTCCTTGTCGCCACCGTCGTCGGCTCGGGCATCATGGCGCAAAGCCTCACCACCGACACGGCGGTGGCGCTCCTGGGCAACACGCTGCCCACCGGCGCCATCCTCGTGGTGCTGATCATCATTCTCGGCCCGATTTCCGGCGCCCACTTCAACCCCGCCGTCAGCCTGATCTTCGCGCTCCGTCGCGAACTCGCCGTTCGCGAGGCGGTGCTCTACGCCGCAGCACAGATTGTCGGCGGCATCCTTGGCACAATCGCCGCCCACGCCATGTTTGCCCTGCCGCTCATCGAAGCCTCCCGGCACTTGCGCAGTGGCGGCGCCCAGTGGCTCGCCGAAGCGGTCGCCACCTTCGGCCTCGTCGCCGTGATCCTTAGCGGCATGAAATTCCAGCGCAGCGCTGTACCCTGGCTCGTCGGCCTCTACATCACCGCCGCCTACTGGTTCACCGCCTCCACCTCGTTCGCCAACCCGGCCGTCACCGTCGCCCGGGCCCTGACCGATACCTTTTCCGGCATCCGCCCCGCTGACGTCCCCGCCTTCGTTCTCGCGCAACTGGCCGGCGCCCTCATCGCGTGGGGCCTCATGGCCTGGCTCCTGCGCCCCAGCACCGAGACCGCAACATGACCATCACCATCTACCACAACCCCGATTGCGGCACCTCGCGCAACACCCTCGCCATGATCCGGCAGAGCGGCACCGAGCCCGAGATCATCCTCTACGTGGAAAACCCGCCCAGCCGCGAGCACCTGATCACCATGATCTATGCCGCTGGCCTCACAATCCGCCAGGCGATCCGCATCAAGGATACGCCCTACGATCAGCTCGGCCTCGCCAACGCGGCGCTGACCGACGGGCAACTGCTCGACGCAATGCTCGTGCACCCCATCCTCATCAACCGCCCCTTCGTCGTCACCGACAAAGGCGTGCGTCTCTGCCGTCCGTCAGAGTTGGTGCTCGATATCCTGACCAACCCCGATATCGGCCCCTTTACCAAGGAAGACGGCGAAGTCATCATCGACGCCAAAGGGAAGCGGGTCCGCTAAACCAAACCAGTCAATGCCGATCCCTCAGTCGTCTCCCTCCCCCGTTGCGGGGAGGGATCAAGGGTGGGGGAAGGAAGCCGGTAAGTCATCGGCGCTGCGCACAGATGCTGAGAAGACCTAACTAGCGCAGGCGGTCGGTACCCAACCTGATATTAGCCCCTGATCTTCGCGATCACCGCCGCGGCGTCCTTCGCTTCCGCCGCCGTCAGCCCGCCAAACACCACCTTGGTCTTGAAGCTGGCGCCCGGCGCCAATTGCTTCACGTTGCCCTTCTTGCGCTCCGCTTCCCGGCCGTCCGCATCCGACGTCGCCGGCAGGAACAGGCCCAGCGCATCCTCGTCGCCATTGCGGGTCATCCAGCGCACGCCATGGTCAAGTTCGGCCGTCCGGTGGCTGATGATGTCGGCCGTACCGTCTGGCAGCAGTTGCATCGAGTGCGCCCAGCCATCCGGTCCCGCCTTGAAATCCATCCCCGCAACCAGTTCGGGGTCCACCGCCCTGCCCGCCACGATCTTCCGGTGCGATGCCGGGTCCGCCTGAAATCCGGTCAACAGGTGGCGATAGGCCTGCGTACCCGCCGCATAGCTTGGCAGATGCGTGCGCACCCGGAAGTGCTTGGCTTCATCGGGCACTGTGTCGAGAAGCACCGCCCCATCGACCGGCCTGAAGTTGACATGCGCCATGTACATCAGCTCCATCGGCTTGGCGCGATGGTTGGTGATGGTCACATCGAGCTCGACCTTCCCGCTCGTCTCTCGCAGGCGCACCACCGGCTGGAAATCGTAGTGATGGCTGAAAGCAGCGCGCATTGTCGCGGTGCCGGTCACCTCGACATACGCCCCAGCATCGTCCCGGCCCAGTATCAGGCCAGCCTGCTGAAACGTCGCGTTCGGAATATCCCCGTGCAGCGGGTGGGTGTCGTTTGGCGCCGGATTGCCGATCGCATTGGCCCCGCAATGAACAAGGAACGCGCCGTAGTTCTTCACATATTCGCCAGTCGCCACCGGCTCGTCGAACACCGATGCCATGGTCAGCCGCCGGCCATGAAACGTCGCATCCCAGATCTGGTGCCCATGATAGGGCAACACCACAATCTCGCCGACCGTATTGCGAACCCTCACCGCGGCAATGCCCGAGGCAAAGCGGAACACGCTGACCGACAGTCCGCCATGCGTCGCCAGCTGTCGCTCCTTGCCCTCAAACTGCACGGCCGACAGGTCGAGCACCACCTCATTGCTATTCATCGCCATCGACTCCTCCCTTTTTGTCGATAGCAATAGCAGGCCGTCACCGGTTGGCGGAACACCCTTTCAAAACAAGGCAGAGCCGAAACGACGCGGCGCGCGCTACTCGCCGGATTTCTGCGCGGCCTCGGCAATTGCCTGCGCCGCCAGCACCCGGTTCTCACCGGTCTTCAGCGTCAGCAGGCCCTCAAGGCGATCGAGCTTTTGCAGTTCGGCAAAATGTATCGCGAACCCGCCTTCAAAGTGCCGGGCCACATGTCCGGGAATGGCCCCGACAGCCATCAGCGTGCCAACCTTCGGTGTCACCGCAGCCGAAACCGCCACGCCCGACTGCGACATGTCCACCAGCATGCAGCTCATCTTTTGCCCACCGCCCATGATCAGCATGGCCTGCGTCTCACGCGGCAGCACGCGCTTGTGCTCGCGGCGCTCAGAGACGGTTTTCAACTTGCGGCGCTTCATCCATTCGATCTTGACGGCCAGTTGCACAGCGTCTTCGTAACTTGAGTTGATCTTGATCACAAAGCCGCCGGTCATGACACGCGCCACCTGCCCCTGCAGCACGCCCAAGCCTTCAAAATTCACCGTCAGCGGATCGCCAACTGCCCCGGCAACCGGCGCATTGACCACCGCCTCGCGCGCCGAAATGCTGCGCGCCCGGCACGAAAATACCTGAACCCGGCCCTCGGTGTTTGCTGAGTTCAGCAACACATAGGTCCCCATCAAGTCGCCGATAAAGCGGATATCGGCGAGCTTGCGCTCATCAATTGCAAAGCTTGAAGCTACAGCGCCCATTGCGTCCCCAAAAAACACAAAATGACGCAACCGCCGGTTCGAACATTCGATACTACAGCAACTGCGTCCTAAATTGCTGCCGCGATAGTGACAGCCATAGGTTCAAAACCCGTAACCAGCGTGTCCGCCTCTTTGGCCTCCAGCACGCGCTCAAACTCAACCGCAAAACCAACCGCAAGCGCCCGCACCACCCGCGCCGGCACATGTCCCACTACCACCAGACTGCCCATTTCGAGCATACAGTCGGTGGATACCGCGGCACCGGAGCGTGAGAGGTCCGTCACGAGGCCGCGCACTGCCGTGCCATCGCTCAACGTCAGCGTCGTCCGCGCATCCCTTGGCTTGAGCCGCATATGTCCGCGCTTGTCGCCACTGATGCGTCCGCCACGGCGGCGCAGCCAGCCCACCCAGGTGTCGAGGCGGCGGATCTGGTCGTCGGTCAGCAGCGTGCGGCACACAAAACCGTCTTCGCGGAGCTGCTGCACTTCGCAGCGCACGATCCCATAGCCTTCGACATCGACGAGCACCGCTTCGCCAATCTGACCCTGCACCGGGGCCACCAGCACCAGGCCTGAAGCTGAAATACTGGTGATCCGGCATGCAAATGCCTGCATGCCGCCGGGCCCTGCACTTCTCCCCCCTGAAAGCGAAAAGCTCCCAGCGAGTGCACCGTTGAAGCGAACCTCTTCGCGTTGTTCAAGCGCGCGCTGCGCGCCCCCACCCCTCGCTGAGCCCATTGCCAAGTTCCCCTAAAACCACCAGCGCACAATTGAGCGCCGCTTTTGTGAATTAGTGGTTACTGTTGGCACCCGTGGCGCTGGCGTTTCTCAACATGATTGGTATCTCCCGCTGCAGATACTCAGATCGACTGGTACAGCGCTTACCTATCGGACTGCGTCGCACTCGCCATGAATTCAAAGAACGCTTCCGGACCCGGAACGTCTTTCAGTTTCTTGCCCTCAATCAACACATATCTGTTGCCAACCGTTCGAACGAAGCTCCGATCATGTGACACCACCACGCCCGTCGCCTCCTGTTGCAGTATCTCGCCCTCAAGCGCCTCACGCCCAACGATATCGACATGGTTGGTCGGCTCATCCATCAGATAGAAATTCGGCGTGGTCAGCCGCAATGCCAGCAATCCCAGGCGCGCCCGCTGCCCAAAACTGAGCTGCCGGATCGGCTTGCCCTGCTTTTCGAGCGCAAACCCCGCCGCAGCCAAGAGGCTCCGCACCCGCGCATCCGGCACCTTGAACGCCGTCGAAATAAGGTTCTCCGGCGTATCGTCGGGTGGCAGCTGCGACATATCCTGGTCTGTGTAACCCAGCACAACCGACGGTGTGACCTTGATCCCCACCACGCTTCCCGGCGCAACGATCGCCTGGCGCAGCAACTTCACGAACTGCGATTTGCCGATGCCGTTCTGCCCCAGCAATACGATCCGATCGCCCTGGAAGATATGCAGCTTGTCGATCTTGAACAGCGCCTGTCCGCTAGGCGTCGTCACCGTCAGGTTCTCGATCCCCACCAGCAGCTTGGCATGAGTGTCACGGCTCTCGAGCCGGATCTCTCCCGAGCGCTCGCGATGGGTCGGCCGCACCGCCTGCTCGATCCGTGCAGCCCGCTCACGAAGCTGCTTGGTCTTGACCACAAGCAGGTCGCTACCCGAGTTGATGCCGATATTGTTCAGCTTGGCGGCCTGCTTCCTGAGCTTCCCCGCCTCTTTCATGTCGCGTTCGTTCTGCGCCTCGTGCGCCGCGTCCTCTTCAGCCAGCGCCTCCCGCGCCTGGGAGAACGGCAAACTGAAGTAGCGCGAAGTCCCGGGCCGCAGAAACAGCGTTCGGTTGGTGACCTCGTCGAGAAACTCCCGGTCATGGCTGGCGATCAGCGCCGGCACCCCGCGGGCCTCCGTGTTGAGCCAGCGCTCCAACTGGTAGATCTTGGCTAGGTCCAAATGGTTGGTCGGCTCGTCCATCAGCAGCGCGTCGGGCTCGGTCACCCACACCCGCGCAATCAGCATCAGCCGCTGCCAGCCGCCGCTCAGTTCCCCCACCAGGCGGTCGCGCAACTCATAGGGCGTCTCGAACCCATCCAGCGCCACATCCGCCTTCCAGCCATCCGTCTCCCGGTCGGCTGCCGGCATCGCGTCGAGCACGGCGTCGCGCATCGTCATGGCATGGAGCGCCTTGGGTACATCCTGCTCTACATATCCAATGCGCAACCCGCGCGAGCACACCACGTCGCCGGTGGCAGGCTCCGCGAGCCCAGCGATCACGCGGAGCAGTGATGTCTTGCCATTGCCATTTCCGGCCACCAGCCCCACCCGGTCGCCATCGGCGATCACAAGGCTGAGGTCGTGGAACAGCGGTTCGCTGGCGATGATGGAAAGGTCTTTGAGGCTGATCGAGGCCATATTCAATCTCTTGGGTCTGGGTGTGTCCGTCAGGCGCCTCAGCTCACGCGAGGCAATCGGTCGGGCAAACCCGGAATCAATGAGACGAAACGATCGTCAGGACCCCTGCGGTCAGCCCTGCAACTTCAGCTGCAGGGCGGCAACAGGTCCACGGCAACGGTGGTCAAAATACACAGACATGAACATGACCCTCCTCGCGGCCAGCGTTGCGACGATCAACTGTTACCGTGATCGGCGACGCTTGGCAAATGCCGGCAGCGGAGGCGGCGCTATGCGAGGTAGAACATCGTCGCGGCGATGGCGATCATCGCGGTGCGGCCCAAGGCAAGATGGGCAAGCCGGTACGCAAAACTCTTCAATCCGGCCTGCAACCATCTGCTGTGGATGAGTGACGGTGGTTTGACCCCAGGATACGCGAGACCAAGCCTGTCACTCATACGGATACTCGGAACTGGAAACCGTATGTCGAGGACAATAACGGCGGGCGCTTAAGAAACCTTTTCGCAAAAGCAAAGGAAGTCTGAACAGCCTGCACCAAAACAACGCGCCCGCACCGCAGGGCGGTACGGGCACATTGAAAACACTCTAGTTTTCCTCAGGCCGGGCGAAGTTTATCCCGCTCCAAAATCGTACCCGTGCAGGTACTGACCTTCAGCAGGTAGACCCAGTCGCCCTTCGTCGCCCGCACCTGGATGCGGTGATTGTTGGCGACGTTGAGGTACACATTGCTGTACCCCCGGTTCCGCACCGCCTGCCGGATCTGCCGGTCCGTCAGTTCGATGCAGATGACCGGCCGGTGGAGGCCGAAACCATCACCGAACCCAAACCCAAGCTGCACGCTGGCAGCCTGCGCGGGAACCGTCGCGCCCGCCAGCATCACACCCAGAACGGCCACACGAACAACATTTGCGATCGTCATTTTCGTTTCTCCTTCAGTTCGGGAAAGGCAAATCCCGGCCCTTGCGGACCGGGATCTGGCGGAAGCTCGATAGACCGGCTTCCGCCGGAGGCAATGTTAGAAGTTGAACTGGAACGAGAACCCATCACGCTCCACGCCGAACCCGCCAAACGGCCGGTCAGGACGACCAACGAAGTAGTCGCGGTTCTTCTGCAGCTTGCGTACTTCGTACACTTCGCCCGTGCACTTGTTCACCTTCATCGAGTAGTAGCGGCCGTCCCATTCGCCGATCGCCAGCACACGGGTGTTGCTCAGCTTGCGCACGACATCGACGTCGTCGAAGCCATAGCGCTCAAGACCACGCACCACCTGGCTGTTGCTCAGGCACTTCTTGATCGGGAAAAAGCCGCGCGGCGCACGGTTGCCGTCAAAGCCCATCACCCCGCCATCATTGCCGATGCCCAGCTGCAGGCTGAACGACGGCGACGCTGCTTGCGCGGGCACAGCCGAGAGGCTGGCTGCACCGAGGGTCAGCGCAACAATGGCAGCGCGGCCAACGGACTTGAGGGATGAAAGTGCCATTTGAATACTCCTGGATAAGCTGCCCAATACGGCAGCGTTGATTGCGTTCTACCCCCACCCGGGTGAACCACCCCGTAACCAGGCGTTCATCTGCGGTTCAGCAACGCGGCGGAAGCAAGGCGGGTCCCCATATCTGTTCACATTTTGTCCCACCGGTTGACACCGCCGCCCCCGCCCCGTACCTCCCCCGCTTAACCCACCCAATCCGGCATTATGCTAGAAATTGTCCGGCCGCGATTCGATGCGGCCCACGGAGGTCATATGGCGGCGATCGAAGACCTGTTCGGCTCGGATGACGAGGCACCCCGCAAGGTGACCAAGGCCTCGGTTTCCCCTCTGAAACCGGTCGACACCCCCCGCCCCACGCCGCCCTCGGCTCCGGCCGACAAGTCGTCCTCTGGCTATTCCGCTGCCGATATCGAGGTCCTCGAAGGCCTTGAGCCCGTGCGCCGCCGCCCCGGCATGTATATCGGCGGCACCGACACGAACGCCCTCCACCACCTGTTCGCCGAAGTCATCGACAACTCCATGGACGAGGCCATCGCCGGCCACGCCAACCGCATCGAGGTGCATTTCGGCGCCGACGGCTATGTCACCGTCACCGACAACGGCCGCGGCATCCCGGTCGAAAACCATCCCAAATTCCCGGGCCGCTCCACCCTCGAGATCGTCCACACTACGCTCCACGCCGGCGGCAAGTTCGATGGCAAGGCCTACGAAACCTCCGGCGGACTCCACGGCGTCGGCGTCTCTGTCGTTAACGCGCTGAGCGACGACCTGACGGTCGAAGTCGCCCGCGACCAGATCCTCTATCGCCAGAGCTTTTCGCGCGGCAAGCCGGTCGGCCCCATGGAGACCGTCGGCAAGGCGCAGAACCGTCGCGGAACCTCCACGCGCTTCCATCCCGATCCGGAGATCTTTGCCGGCAAAGGTGAATTCTCGGCCTCCCGCCTGTTCAAGATGACCCGCTCCAAGGCCTATCTCTTCGGCGGCGTCGAAATCCGCTGGTCCTGCGACGAAAGCCTCGCGACCGCCGACGTCCCCGCCAAGGCAAGCTTCCATTTCCCCGGCGGCCTCAAGGATTTCCTCGCCGCCCGCATCGAAGGCGAACCCCGGATCGTCGACGAAATCTTCTCCGGCACCGTCGGCAAGCCCGGCACCAATGGCGCCACCGAATGGGCCATCGCCTGGTGCCTAGGCGACGGCTTCGTCAACTCCTACTGCAACACCATCCCCACCGCCGATGGCGGCACTCACGAACAGGGCCTCCGCGTCGCCCTCCTCCGCGGCCTCCGCAACTACGCCGACCTCACCGGCAACAAGCGCGCCGCCCAGCTCACCGCCGAGGACGTGCTCGTCCAGTGCTCGGCAATGCTCTCGGTCTTCGTGCGCGAGCCCGAATTCGTCGGCCAGACCAAGGACAAGCTGAGTTCGCCCGAGGCCACTCGTATCGTCGATACCGCGCTGCGCGACGCCTTCGACCACTGGCTCGCCGCCTCGCCCAACCAGTCGGGTAAGCTCCTCGACTGGGCCATTGAGCGCGCCGAAGAGCGCCTGCGCCGCAAGAAAGACAAGGAGATCGACCGCCAGTCCGCGACGCGAAAACTCCGCCTTCCCGGCAAGCTCGCCGATTGCACGCAGACGGCCGCCCAGGGCGCCGAAATCTTCATCGTCGAAGGCGACTCGGCCGGCGGCAGCGCCAAGCAGGCGCGCGACCGCGCCAGCCAGGCCATCCTTCCCCTCCGTGGTAAGATCCTCAACGTCGCCGGCGCCTCGCGTGAAAAGCTGCAGGCGAGCGAAGCGATCTCCAACCTTGTTCAGGCGCTCGGCTGTGGCACCCGCGACCGCTATCGCGACGATGATCTGCGTTACGACAAGATCATCCTGATGACCGACGCCGACGTCGACGGCGCCCATATCGCGTCCCTCCTGATGACATTCTTCTTTCAGGAAATGCCGCAGCTTATTGATGGCGGGCACCTCTTCCTCGCCATGCCGCCGCTCTTCCGCATCACCTCAGGCACCAAGGTGGCCTACGCCATGAGCGACGCGCATCGCGATCAGTTGCTGGAGTCCGAGTTCAAGGGCAAGAAGACCGACATCACCCGCTTCAAGGGCCTCGGCGAAATGCCCTATGTCCACCTGCGCGAAACCACCATGGACAAGAAGTCCCGCACGCTCCTCCAGGTCAAAGTCCGCCAGGACCGCGACGACACCAAGAGCGCCATTGACCGCCTCATGGGTAATCGGCCTGAAGCCCGCTTCGACTTCATCCAGGAAAACGCAGCGTTCGTGACGGACCTGGATATTTAGGCCCTCGCAGTTCTTCCCTCTCCCCTTGAGGGACTTCGAGGCGGTGGCAAGGCCATCGTTCGCTCCAGTGGAGCGAACGAAACCGACGAAGGTGGCGCGCAGCGCCGGGTGAGGGGAAGTGTCGACACCAGCCCACCCCCGCGAATCTCGTTGACTCGCAAAGGGTTTCCACTATGTTCCCGTCGCGTCGCGCGCGGCCACGGAAGGGCGGAATTCCGGTTGGCTGGTGCAAGGCGAGGCCGGTGTATCAGGCCTACTGCAGCGACCAACGTGTCGACCCGCACCTCCTCAAGTAGCTGCCCGTCGATTTGCCCTTCCTACTTGAGCGGACCACTGATTTGGCAAATGACTTCTCCGGACTCGGACTGAGCGCAAAGGTAATCGAGGCGGTCGCCGCCTCCGGATATACCAAGCCCACCGATATCCAGGCCCAGGCAATCCCGCATGTCCTGCAGAAAAAGGACATTATCGGCATTGCCCAGACCGGCACCGGCAAGACCGCATCCTTCGTTCTGCCCATGCTGACACTGCTTGAATCCGGGCGCGCCCGGGCCCGCATGCCCCGCACCCTCATCCTCGAACCGACGCGCGAACTCGCAGCGCAGGTGCACGAGAACTTCGAAAAGTACGGCAAGAACCACCGTCTCAATGTGGCCCTGCTCATCGGCGGCGTGTCCTTTGAAGACCAGAATCGCGTTCTCGATCGCGGCGCTGACGTGCTCATCGCGACGCCCGGCCGCATGCTCGACCAGTTCGAGCGCGGCCGCATCCTTCTGACCGGCGTCGATATTCTCGTCATTGACGAAGCCGACCGCATGCTCGACATGGGCTTCATTCCGGATATCGAGCGCATCTGTGGCCTATTGCCGGCGCGCCGTCAGACCCTGTTCTTTTCAGCTACCATGCCGCCGGAAATCCAGCGCCTCACCAGCCGCTTCCTCCGCGATCCGATCAAGATTGAAGTCGCGCGCCAGAACTCAACGGCAGAAACCATTGAGCAGAAGATCGTTCGCGTCTCCAACAAGCCAGAGGAAAAGCGCGCTGCCTTGCGCCAGCTGATCCGCAATGAGCCGGCGCTCAAGAACGCCATCATCTTCTGTAACCGCAAGCGCGACGTCGCCACATTGGCCCGTTCGCTCGAGCGGCACGGCTTTTCTGCCGGCGGCCTCCATGGCGACATGGATCAAAAGGCCCGCATGGAAACGCTGGACTCGTTCAAGACCGATAAGCTTATCCTGCTCATCGCCAGCGACGTGGCTGCGCGCGGCCTCGATATCCCGGCGGTGAGCCACGTCTTCAACTTTGACGTTCCCACTCATGCCGAGGATTACGTCCACCGCATCGGCCGCACCGGACGCGCTGGTCGCTCCGGCACCGCGATCACCCTGGTTACGCCAGCCGACAGCAAGTACCTCGATGCGATCAGCAAGCTGATCCAGAAGACCATCCCCGAGGTTGGCCTTGAAGGCACGCCGGAGCCAGTTTCGCCGCGCTCTGAAAACGCCCGTGGCAACGACGAGGAGAGGCCACGCGGCCGCGGCGCCCGCCGTACCCGTGGCGCCCCGCGGCCTGAAACACGCCCCGAAGCCGCCCAGCCTGAGACCGTGGAAACTCCCGCTCCCGCCGTCAAGGAACGCGCTGTTGCGGCACCCCAGCCGGATCGCCGCCCAGAGCGGCAACCCGACCGCAAGCCGGAACGGCAGCCAGATCGTCAGTCCAGCCGTCAGCCGTCCGCCCGCAACGCGGATCGTCCGGCAAAGCCGTCCAATCAGCCGGTCGTCGACGGCGTTGATGCCGATTCGCCTTTCGGTTCTGACGGCCCGATCCCCGCATTCTTGCTGCGACGCTAGCGTTTGGAATAGGCGCGGCAAAGCTCGCTGCAGCCACGCCCCAGCGACCAGACAAAAGTCGCTGCCAAGGGGTAAATGCCCACCGTTTTTACGCTGCCTTAATTGACTTACATCAAGAATATCGCTCATCTACTGCGCGCGTGGACGCGAGATGGGGCCCCAGTGTCAGAACAGGAATACAAGCGAGCGTTGGGCTACGCCAATTCGGCGCTCGATTTGCTCAAGCGCGCTTCTGTGCCGCCTTATCCGCAATTCTACGAACTGCTTTATACTTATGCGACGGGCGTCAACCCGGCTCTGAATGCCCGAATCAATTCTATCTTCCGCGAGGGTGACCCTTCAGTCGATATTTCGGAGCGGCTCTACAACGAGTTCCTGCGCGCCCAGGATGCGAGCGAGCGTGTCAGCACAGTTTCCGAGCGTATGTCGCACCGCATCGAGTCGATGCACACCGCTATCGACTCGGCCATCACCACGGCAAATTCCTACTCGGCCACCCTGCAGGTTGCTGGCGGAGACCTTGCCTCCAGCCAGATTTCTGAAGTCACTTTCGTGCGCACTGTCGCCACCAATCTGCTGGTCGAGACGCGTCGCATGCAGGAGGCCAACAACAGCCTAGAGCGCAACCTCGAAGCCGCCCGCGAAGATATCGCCGCTCTGCAGCGCGACCTCGAGGACGTCCGGCGTGAAGCGCTTCTCGATCCGCTGACCAAGATCTTCAATCGCAAGGCCTTCGATGATGGCCTGGTGCGCGCCACAGAGGCCGCCCGCGACGATAAGGCACCGCTCTGCCTCCTGCTGCTCGACATCGATTACTTCAAGCGGTTCAACGATACCTGGGGCCACCAAACTGGTGACCAGGTGCTGCGGCTCGTCGCCATGACGCTGAAGTCGAACATCAAGGGCAAGGACATCGCTGCCCGCTATGGCGGCGAAGAGTTCGCTGCCATCCTCCCCGAGACCGATCTCGAAGGCGCCATCATCGTCGCCGAGAACATCCGCAAGGCCATTCAGGCCAAGGAACTGCTCAAGCGCTCGACTAACGAGAAGCTGGGCCGCGTCACCGCCTCATTCGGCGTGGCACTGTTCCGCGCCGATGACACCCCGTCGTCGATCATCGACCGCGCCGACCGGTGCCTCTATGCCGCCAAGCACAACGGCCGCAACCTTGTCGTCAGTGAAACCGACCTCGAAGGCGAAAAGACCGTCGCTGCGTAGTTGTCTCAGGTGAGAGTGACGCCCAGCGACTTCAGCACCTTCCAATAGTCCGGGAAGGTCTTCCCGACGCAGTTGGGGTCGAGGATCGAAATCCCGCCAATCTTCAGCGCTGCCAATGCAAAGCTCATGGCGATGCGGTGGTCCTCATAAGTCTCGATCCGTGTCCGCGCATTGCGCGCCGAGAGCTCCATCAGCAGCGGATCGGAAAACACCAGCAGGTCGTCCCCCTCCTCCCGCGCCAGCCCCGGAACAATCCGGTTGAGCTCGGTGGAGAGCGCTGTGATCCGGTCGCACTCCTTTACCCGCAGGTTGGCGATCCCGACAAACCGCACCGGCGTCGTGTTGAATGCCGCCAGCACTGCCAGCGTCGGCACCGCGTCCTGCATCTGCGAGCCATCGATCACTGCAGGCAGGTGGGGAAACATGGAGATGAACTTTGCCGCCTCCGCATCCGGCTGGGTGAAGGCCGCCATCGGCACGCCGATATCGATCCTGCCGCCCGTCAGCACCTCCGCCGCCCAGATATAGGTCGCCGCCGATGCATCCGGCTCGATATGAAAGTCCGTCGCCCGGTATCCCGTCGGCTGCACCCGCCACGTCATCTCATCGACCTGCGCGACATCAGCCCCAAACGCCCGCATCGCCGCCAGTGTCAGGTTCACATAACCGCGCGCGTCGAGGTCCTTGCCCGTCAGCGCCACCTCGATCGGGCCCTCCCCGAAAGGAGCAGCCATCAGCAATGCCGAAACATACTGGCTCGAGAGCCCGCCATCGATCTCAACCCGACCGCTGCCAAACTTGCCCGTGCCGTTGATCATCACCGGTGGGCACCCGGTTTCGCTCGTCGCGTCGATCCCCAGCGAACGCAGCGCGTCGACCAGCGGCCCTATCGGGCGCTTCCGCATTGCATCGTCGCCGTCGACGATCACCTGCCCCTCAACCAGCGACACCGCCGCCGTCAAGAACCGCGTCGCCGTCCCCGCATTGCCCAGCATCAAAGGCGCCACGGGCGCTTTCAGAGTGCCATCACTGGTCACGACAAAGCTCGTCGCATCCGGCTCCTCGACGCTCACCCCCATCTGGATCAGCGCCTTCGCCATCAGCGCCGTGTCCTTGCTCTTCAGCGCCCCAGTCAGCCGGCTGGTCCCCTGTGCCAGCGCCGCCAGCAGCAGCGCGCGATTGGTGATCGACTTCGACCCAGGCACGACAACGCGCCCAACCAGCGGACGATCAGGGGGTGTGATGGCAAGTGACTTCAGGTGCGTGCTCATGTGCGGTGCGATGCCATGCTGCCTCGCCAAACACAAGAGCCGCGCAGGGCGCGGCTCATTGCAACTTGGTCGTAGATCACGGGGTCAGGCGTGCGCCCGCGCCTCCGCCAGCGCCTTCAAATCCGCCGGCTTCAGCTGCACGCTTTCGCCACAGCCACATTCGCCAGTCTGGTTCGGGTTCTTGAAGGTGAAGCCGGATTTGAGCAGGTCTTCCTCGAAATCCATCACCGTGCCGAGGAGGAACAGCGTCGCCTTGGGCTCCACCCAGACATGCACGCCCTTGTCATCGACATGATCGTCCCCGGCTACCGCCTCGGACACATAGGCGAGCGTGTACGATTGCCCGGCGCAACCGGCATCCTTGATGCCGACACGCACGCCGATCACCGGCTTGTCGCTATCGGCGATGATCTCCTTGACGCGCTCAGCAGCGGCATCGGTGAGACTCATGATCTTGAGGGCCATGGCAAACTCTATCGTAGATTACCGATATAGATACTTCGAAACGTCCCAAAGGGCAAATCGCTTCAGTGAAGTGATTTGAGGTGAGAAGGCCACGAGACCTATGGTCGAGTGGCTATCCGCAGACTAATTACCACCAGTTCAGCGCAACCTGGGCTTCTTCGCTCATTCGGCTGGCTTCCCACGGCGGATCGTAGACCATGTTGACCGTCACATCCTGGATACCCTCGACGCTGCGCGCCGCGTTCTCCACCCAGCCCGGCATCTCGCCAGCCACCGGACACCCCGGCGCCGTCAGAGTCATGTCGATCGCAAGGTTGCGGTCGTCATCGAGGTCGACCTTGTAGATCAGCCCCAGCTCATAGATATCGACCGGGATTTCCGGGTCATAGACCGTCTTCAGCGCCGCGATCAGGTCGCGCGTGATCCGCTCCACATCCTCAGCCGGAAACGCAGCCGACACCGTCGGCGTAATCCGCAGCACCTCTGCCGCAGGCTCAGCCGCCGCAATGGGGCTCAGGTCGTCAGTTTGCTCATCCATCCGCAAGAACCTTTGTTACGCGAAAAAGCTTCGCGCCTTTTCGATACCCTCAACCAGCGCATCGACATCGTCTTTGCCGGTATATAGGCCGAACGAGGCCCGGCAGGTAGAGGTGACGCCAAATCTCTTGAGCAGCGGCATCGCGCAATGCGTCCCTGCCCGCACCGCAATGCCGTACCGATCGAGGATCGTCGACACATCGTGGGCATGCGCGCCCGCGATCTCGAACGAGAATATCCCGCCCTTGCCCGGCGCCGTGCCGATCACCCGCAGCGAGTTGATCCGCGACAGCCGCTCGCTTGCATAGGCCGTCAGTTCCGCCTCATGCGCCGCCGCCTCGGCTCGCCCGACGCCTTCGACATACGCTACCGCCGCGCCGAGCCCGATCCCCTGGACAATCGGCGGCGTGCCCGCCTCGAAGCGGTGTGGCGGGGTGTTGTAGGTGATCGCATCCATCGTCACCGTCTCGATCATCTCGCCGCCGCCCTGATAGGGCTGCATTTCGGCCAGCAGATCATACTTGCCATAGAGCACACCAATGCCCGTCGGACCGTAGAGCTTATGGCCCGTAAACACGTAGAAATCGACGCCCAGCTCACGAACGTCTGTTGCCATGTGCACAACGCCCTGGCTGCCATCCACCAGCACCGGAATGCCGCGCGCATGCGCAATCTCGACGATCTGCTTCAGCGGCGTCACCGTGCCGAGGACGTTCGACATTTGGGTGATCGCCACCATCTTGGTGCGCGGTGTCAGCGCCGCCTCGAACGCATCGATGTCGAAGCTGCCATCATCGCGCACATCGACCCACTTCAGCACCGCGCCCTTGCGCTCGCGATGAAAGTGCCACGGCACGATGTTGGAATGGTGCTCCATGATCGAGAGCACGATCTCATCGCCCTCCCCGATCCTCGGGCCGCCAAACGACGACGCCACGAGGTTGATCGCCTCGGTCGCCGAGCGCGTGAAGACGATCTCCTCGACCCGCTCTGCATTCAGCAGCCGCCGCACCGCCTCGCGCCCGCCCTCATAGGCCTCCGTTGCCCGGTTCGCGAGCGTGTGGAGCCCCCGGTGCACATTGGCGTAGGCATGCCGGTGCGACCAATCCATCCGGTCCAGCACCTGGTTAGGCTTCTGCGCCGACGCCCCGCTATCGAGATAGACCAGCCGATGCCCGTGGATCTTCTCCTCAAGGATCGGAAAGTCAGCGCGAATCTTGGCGAGGTCGTAGGTCATCATACATCCAGTTTGGAGGGACTTCCCCTCACCCTAGCCCTCTCCCCTGAGGGGAGAGGGGACGCCAGTTTCAAACCCACCGTTCCATCGCCCCCTCTCCCCTCAGGGGAGAGGGTCGGGGTGAGGGGCCGGTCCAGCTAGCCGCCAGCCAGCCACCCATCCACTACCGCATTCAGCGCCTCATTCAGCGCCGCATCCTCGATCGGGTCGATCAGCTCAGCGAGAAACGCCCGGATCAGCATCGTCTCGGCCGTCACTTTGTCGATGCCGCGGCTGGTAAGATAAAACAGGTGGTCGTCGTCCAGCCGCCCGCAGGTCGAGCCGTGCCCGCACACCACGTCGTCGGCGTAAATCTCGAGCTCCGGCTTGACGAGGATTTCCGCCTCGTCCGACAGCATCAGCCCCTGCGCCATCAGCTTGGCGTCGGTCTTCTGCGCATCGCGCGCCACCACCAGCCGCCCCTGGATCACCGCCTTCGAGCGGCCCCGGGCGATGGTCTTGAACAGCGGCTTCGAGGATGTATGCGGCACCGCGTGGTTCGCGTCCATCGTGATGTCCGAGTGCTGGCCATCGCCGACGAGGTTGAGCCCCGTAATGTCCGCATGCGCGCCCTTGCCGCCATAGCGCGGAAATAGCTGCGTACGGCTCAGCACCCCACCCGCATGGATGATCAGCGTCCTAAGCTTCGCATCTTCCGCAAGGTGATACTCGTTAGTCGCAAAATGCGTCGCCGTCGGGCCCGCGAGGTTCACCGTGATATGGGTGACCCTGGCGCCCTTCCCCACCGCGATATAGGTCGCGTGGTTGGACACATGCGCCGCATCGCTGCCGGCGTAGGTCTCAAGGATCACCGCACTCGCACCATCGGCGACAAAGATCTTCGCGCCACTGGCCGAATGACCCGCCGCGCCTTCGTTCCGCCGGTCGATATGGATCACCGGGTCAACGCTGCCTTCGAGGTCGAGCCGCAGGCTCTCCCTGGTCATCGCGCCGTTCAAACGCGTAACCACATCGTCACGCGTCGTCAGCACGCCGCCCGCCACCGTCCCGGCGATAACGCCCGCTGGCGCCGTGCCAGCCACCTGCACCGCCCCATTGGCGATCATCAGTTGATAGGCTCCTGCAACGCGCAGCGCCGGTGCACTGGCTTCCGTCGCCAAAGCTGCCAGCTCCGGCACCGTGCGCAGCAGCATCTTGAGGTCGGTATAGTGATAGGCCTCGACGCGCCGCGTCGGCAGCCCAGCGACCGACAGCCGCTCGGCCTCGGCGCTGGCGCCAAGCCCGTTCAGCTGTTCGATCAGCTTCAGTTCAGCCGGCCCGAGCCGGACGGGGATTTGCATGGTCAAAATCCCTTATGCCGCGGCTTCGTCAAAGCCGGCATAGCCCTGCGCTTCAAGCTTCAGCGCTAGGTCCTTGTCGCCGCTTTCGACGATCTTGCCATCTGAGAACACATGCACCACATCGGGCACGATGTGGTTCAGCAGCCGCTGATAGTGGGTGATCACCAACATGGCGCGCGTGCCGTCGCGCAGCACATTGACGCCCTGCGACACCACCTGCAGCGCATCGATATCGAGCCCCGAGTCCGTCTCGTCGAGCACGCACATCTTGGGCTTCAGCAGCGCCATCTGCAGGATCTCGGCGCGCTTCTTCTCGCCGCCCGAGAACCCGACGTTCAGCGCGCGCTTCAGCATATCCGCATCGATATTGAGCTGCTTGCCGCTTTCCTTGACCGCACGCATGAAGTCAGGGGTCGACAGTTCACCCTCGCCACGTGCCTTGCGCTGCGCATTGAGCGCGGCCTTTAGGAAGGTCATAGTCGCGACGCCCGGAATCTCGATCGGATACTGGAAGGCGAGGAACAGCCCGGCCACGGCGCGCTCAGAGGGTTCCATCTCGAGGATGTTCACGCCATCCAGCAGCACCTCGCCCGAAGTGACCTCATAGTCTTCCTTGCCGGCCAGCACATAGCTCAGCGTCGATTTGCCGGAGCCATTGCGCCCCATGATGGCGTGCACCTCGCCCTTGGGCACCACAAGGTTTACGCCCTTGAGGATTTCGCGCTCTTCGATGCGCACGTGCAGGTCGCGGATTTCCAGCATCGGGGTGGTCATTTTTCGTCTCCAATATCTTCGCCGTCCCAATAGTCGAGGACGGGTTTGTCACGGCCGCGCAGCACGAACTCGGCACCCATCATGCCGCTGCCGGCCGGAATGCCGGATGCGACCATGAACTTGCCGCTGTCCGGGTACTCGCAGATGTCTGGATCATTCCGGGTCGAAATCGCGAAGTAGCGCAGATCGTTCGTCCCGGAATTGATCAACTGGTGTGCGGTCGAGGCGTCGCCTGCCACCGCGGAAATGACGTCGCCGGCGCTCACCGGCCATTGCTCGGCGCCCTTGCGGAACGTCCCCTCGCCATCGAGGATGATGAACATCTCCTCGTTGTTGCGGTGCGAGTGGAACGGAAACCCGATCTTGCCGGGCGGCACCACGATGTACTGCGCCCCCAGAGCCTGCATCCCGACAACGCCGCCGATACGGCCAGCCGCGCTGGCAAAGCGGCTGCCCTTTTCGGTCAGCTTCATGTCGAGATCGGCAATGTTGACGATCGGCTTGCTCACGGCTGGCGCACCCTGCCCGATTTGTACTCGTCCACCGTATGCTGCGTGTCGCCCTTGCGCGCCACGGCAACGAGGTACACCGCCGTCCCAACGATGGCGAACCCGAAGAAGGTCACGATGCCGATGAAGGGCTCCCGATAGCCGAACGAGAACAGGAACAGCCCCACGGCTCCAGCCAGCAGCGCGCCTGCAAAGAGCGTCACCACCATCTTGCCCTCAGTGCTCACCGCTCCCATGCGTGTCGCCTTGGGCTCAGTCAGCGGAAAGCGGCGGGCAAACCAGTACTTGCTCATATCGAAGTCTCTCCACTGCTCGGGCGCACTGCAGTGCTTTTGGTCGTCGCCGCCCAGATAAAAGTCGCGGCACCGGCCACGGCACAAAACACAAACACCGCGATCCCGAGTGCAAGCAGGCCCATCAGACCCAGCAGCAGAAACAGCACACCGCCGCCAACCATGGCGCCGACGAACCCGGCAATGACCGCCCAGCCCTGCCAGGCGATCGGCGAAACCGAACGCCCAGCCGCAGGCCGATAGAACCAGTATGTGCTCATTGCTGGTCTCCAGTGCGGTCCCGCAATTATCCCACACTGCCTTCCAGCGAGATCGAGATCAGCTTCTGCGTCTCGACCATGAACTCCATCGGCAGGTGCTGCAGGACGTCGCGGACGAAGCCGTTGACGATTAGTGCCACCGCCTCTTCCTCGCTCAGCCCGCGCTGCTGGCAGTAGAACATCTGGTCATCCGAAATCTTGGATGTCGTCGCCTCGTGCTCGAACACCGCGCTGGCATTCCGGCTCTCGATATAGGGCACGGTGTGCGCGCCGCAGGTGTCGCCGATCAACAGGCTGTCGCACTGGGTGAAGTTGCGCGCACCCTTGGCCTTGGCGTGGGCCGAAACCTGGCCCCGGTAGGTATTGTCCGAGAACCCGGCGGCGATGCCCTTTGAAATGATCCGGCTGGTGGTGTTCTTGCCCAGGTGGATCATCTTGGTGCCGCTGTCGACCTGCTGGTGGCCGTTCGAAATCGCGATCGAGTAGAACTCGCCCGACGAGTTGTCTCCGCGCAGGATGCAGGACGGGTACTTCCAGGTGATGGCCGAGCCGGTCTCGACCTGCGTCCAGCTGATCTTGGAATTGTCGCCCCGGCAGTCGCCGCGCTTGGTCACGAAATTGTAGACCCCGCCTTTGCCGTTCTTGTCGCCGGGGAACCAGTTCTGAACCGTCGAGTACTTGATCTCGGCGTCCTTCATGGCAACCAGTTCGACCACTGCGGCGTGCAACTGGTTCTCGTCGCGCGAGGGTGCAGTGCAGCCTTCGAGATAGCTCACGTACGAGCCTTCGTCGGCGATCAGCAGCGTGCGCTCGAACTGGCCGGTCTTGGCCTCGTTGATGCGGAAATAGGTCGAAAGCTCCATCGGGCAGCGCACGCCCTTAGGGATGTAGCAGAACGAGCCATCGGTGAAGACCGCCGAGTTCAGCGTCGCATAGAAGTTGTCCGACACCGGCACGACCGAGCCGAGATATTGCTTCACCAGATCTGGATACTCGCGGATCGCTTCGGAGATCGAGCAGAAGATAATGCCCATCTTGTTCAGCTCGGCGCGGAACGTCGTCGCCACCGACACCGAGTCGATCACCGCGTCCACGGCCACCCGCGTCTGCGGCTCGACGCCTGCCAGAAGCTCACGCTCCTTCAGCGGCACGCCCAGCTTTTCGTACATTTCGAGCAGCGCCGGATCGACCTCATCGAGCGACTTCGGCCGGTTGGCACCCTTTGGAGCCGAGTAATAGTACATGTCCTGGAAGTCGATCTTGGGGTAGTGCACCTTCGCCCAGACCGGCTCTTCCATGGTGAGCCAGCGCTTGAACGCTTCGAGCCGCCACTCCAGCATCCACTCCGGCTCGCCTTTTTTGGCCGAAATGAAGCGCACCGTCTCTTCGCTCAGACCCTTGGGAGCCTTGTCGCTCTCGATCTGCGTCTCGAACCCGTACTTGTACTTGTCGACATCGAGCGCGAGGACCTTCTCGACGGTCTCGTGCTCGATGTTTTCCTTGAGCGTGGGGATATCGAACGCTGCCATGATCTTCTTCCTATGCTGCGCGGCCATGGCGCGACCGATGCCGCCCCACAACCTCGCCAAAGCCCTTCAGATACGCCTCGACATCCGCGACGGATGACGAATAACCAAAACTCACACGCAAGCCGCACTCGGCGATCTCCGCCGGCACCTGCATCGCTGCCAGCACGTGACTGGCCCCGACCTTGCCCGACGAACAGGCCGAGCCCGATGATACCGCCAGACCCAGAAGGTCCAGCCCCATCATCGCCACGGCATTCTTCAGCCCCGGCACAGCAAAATTGCTGGTATTGCCGATCCGGTCGGCCTTCTCAGCAAACACCACCAGGTCCGGCGCAATCAGCTTCATCCCGTCCTCGGCAATCCGCACCAGTTCGCTGACATTAGCGTTGTAGAACCGGTCCGGGAACGCCAGCGCTGCCGCGCCAAAGCCAGCAATCGCCGCCGCCGACTCCGTGCCGCCGCGCCGCCCGCTCTCCTGCCCGCCGCCGGGGATGAGCCGCACCTGATCGGCATGGCCCTTCATCAGCAGCGCGCCGATCCCGGCCGGCCCGCCAATCTTGTGTCCGCTCACCGCCATCATATCGGGTGCGCGAGCAGCAAATTCCAGTTGCACCTTGCCCAAGGCCTGCACAGCATCGACAAACAGATAGTGCGGGCTCGGCCCGACGAGCATCTCGATCCGGTCAACCGGCTGGATCACGCCCGTCTCGTTGTTGACCAGATGCACCGCGACGAGCAGGCGCATCCCGACCATGTCCGCCTCGGCCAGAGCTGCCGCGATCTCCTCGACCCGGATCAGCCCATCGGCATCGAGCCCCACCCGCTTGACCGGCAACCCGGTTGCTTCAGCCGCCTTCAGCACCGCTGCATGCTCGCCAGCCGAAACCATGATGGCATTGACACCAAACGCCTTGGCCCCGCCAACGATCGCCTGCGTGATCGCTTCGGTCGCCGACCCGGTGAACACGACCTGGTCGCGCTCCGCTCCGGCCAATCGTGCCACCTGCCCGCGCGCATCATCAATGACAGCGCGCAGCGACCGGCCCTGCGCATGTACCGACGACGGGTTGCCCACCAGATCCAGCGCAGCCACTATTGCCGCGCGCGCCTCGGGCAGAAGCGGAGCGGACGCATTGTGGTCGAGATAGATCGACTGTCGCGTCATGGGCAAATCTGACCGCCTGAGCCTTCAATAATGGGTCCCGCAACGCCGTTGCGTCAGGGGGCTCGAAACAATTCTTGAAATTCGGCGCTCACTTTCTCTAAAAGGAGCGCTCACCAGCAACCGGAAGCGGTTGGACACCCAGCCACTGCCGCAGGAAAACTAGTTTAGAACCATTCGAAACTAGGTTTTCAGCCTTCGTTTTAGGCAGCGGCGCACCATTCGTCAAGCCGAGAGACCGGCCACAGGCACGGGCATCAGCCATGCGCAACAGAGCACAGCCCCGAAAAGTTGCAGACTTTTCGGACCAAGCTTGCGGCAAAGAGAAATTAGCAAGAGCACGATTCGATCGATCGAAATCGTGCTCTCAGAGGCCGACGGGGCCAAAAGAAAGAAGAAAAATGCCAGAAGTTATCTTCAACGGTCCCGAGGGCAGGCTTGAAGGCCGCTATCAGCAGGGCAAGGAAGCCAATTCCCCCATCGCCATCGTACTCCACCCGCACCCCCAGTTCGGCGGCACGATGAACAACCAGATCGTCTACAATCTCTTCTACATGTTCGCCCAGCGCGGCTTCTCGGTCCTGCGCTTCAACTCGCGTGGCGTCGGCCGCAGCCAGGGCATGTTCGACCACGGCATCGGCGAACTCTCCGACGCCGCTGCGGCGCTCGACTGGCTGCAGTCGCTCAACCGCGAGTCGCGCGGCTGCTGGATCGCCGGCTTCTCCTTCGGCGCCTGGATCGGCATGCAGCTCCTGATGCGCCGTCCGGAAGTCGAAGGCTTCATCTCCGTCAGCCCGCCGGAAAACCTCTACGACTTCTCCTTCCTCGCCCCCTGCCCGTCCTCTGGCCTGATCATCCACGGCGACAAGGACCGCGTCGCGCCTCCGACGGCGGTGCAGAAGCTGGTCGATAAGCTCAAGACCCAGAAGGGCATCACCATCGAGCAGCAGATCGTCGAAGGCGCCAACCATTTCTATGAAGGCAAGGTCGATGAATTGACCGCCGCCTGCGCCGAATATCTCGATCGCCGCCGCCTCGAAATCGCCGCCGGTATGGGCCGCTAGTTTTCCGTTCAGAAGGCGTTCATCGCGATGGCCAAGTTCAGGTCCGACTTCCTCAACGTCCTCGACCAGCGAGGCTTCATCCACCAGGTGTCCGACCCGGAGGGTCTGGATGCCTTGGCCATCAAGGGGCCCATCACCGGCTATGTCGGCTACGATGCGACTGCAACCAGCATTCACATCGGCAATTTGATAACCGTGACAATGCTTTACTGGCTGCAGGAAACGGGCCACAAAGCTATCAGCCTGATGGGCGGCGGCACCTCGATGGTCGGCGACCCGTCCTTCCGCGATGACCAGCGGCAGTTGCTGACCGTCGAGAAGATCGCTGCCAATATCGACAGCATCAAGAAGGTGTACGCAAACATCCTTGACTATAATGGCTCAAATCCAGCCATCATGGTCAACAATGCCGACTGGCTGCTCAAGCTCAACTATGTCGAATTCCTTCGCGACGTCGGGCGTTTCTTCTCGGTCAACCGCATGCTCTCGTTCGACTCGGTCAAGACCCGGCTCGATCGCGAGCAGTCGCTGAGCTTCCTTGAGTTCAACTACATGATCATGCAGGGCTACGACTTCGTCGAGCTCAACCGCCGCTACGGCACCGTCCTGCAGATGGGTGGCTCCGACCAATGGGGCAATATTATCAACGGTGTAGACCTCAGCCACCGCATGGGCGGCGCGCAGCTCTACGCCCTGACGACGCCACTGCTCACCAAGTCATCCGGCGAAAAGATGGGCAAGTCCGCCTCCGGCGCCGTCTGGCTCAACGGCGATCTCTTCTCGCCCTACGATTTCTGGCAATACTTCCGCAATACTGAGGATGCCGACGTCGAAAAGTGGCTGAAGATCTTCACCCGGCTCCCGCTGGACGAGATAGCGCGCCTCACCGCGCTCGGCGGTACCGAGGTGAACGAGGCCAAGAAGATCCTCGCAACCGAAGTCACCGCCATTGTCCACGGCCGCCAAGCTGCTGAACAAGCTGCGAAAACTGCCGCGGCGACGTTCGAGTCCGGTTCGCTCGACCTGTCCCTGCCCACCGCAGAAGTGCCAGGCCTCCCAGAAGGCATCGGCTTGCTCTCGGCGCTGGTCACCTCAGGCCTCGCCGCGTCAAACGGTGAAGCCCGTCGTCACGTCCAGTCCGGCGCGGTGCGGGTGAATGATCAGCCCGCCACCGACGAGCGGCGCGCCTTGGCCGCTTCCGACCTGCTGCCGGAAGGCGTGATCAAGCTCTCCGTCGGCAAGAAGAAGCACGCTTTGCTGAAGCCGATCTGACCGGCTTAACGCGTTACCAGGACAGGGATTTTCGAGTGCGCCAGCACCTCGTTGGTTTGGCTGCCCAGCAGCAGCCGGCCCAGCGCGCGACGGCCATGCGAGCCCATGACGATCAGCGTGGCGCCAATGCTCTCAGCCGTCGAGATGATCCCCTCGGCCGCAAACGCATTCTCCACTAGGACGGTTTTCACCGCTACCCCGGCAGCCGCGACGCGCGCCTCAGCTGCCTTCAACAACTGCCGCGCGCCTTCGAGCTGCGCTTCAAGCACTTCGGGCACCGGGTCGAACGTCGTACCAGCAATGCCTGCATAGCCGCCCATGTAGACGTTCAGCGGATCGGTCACGGTAACGACGGTAATGGTCGACCCCGCCAGCATTGCGAGTTCAATTGCGTGGTCGAGCGCCCGCATGGCAAGCTCGGAACCATCTGTAGCAACAAGCACTTGAGCGTACATTCGCGCCTCCAAATCTGATTGGGCGACACTGCCCTAAAAGATGTGGGGCTGCCTTGACCAAGATCAAGAGGGAGTGCGATTGGCCCGCGCTACTCGACCCGCGGGATCTCTTTCGCACGATACTCAAACATCCGGCGGAACGCGCCTGGCGCCAGCGCCGACATCGGGTTGACCTTGAAGTCCGGCTTGTCGAGCGGCCCACGAATGGCGAACGTCACGCCAAACAGCCCCTCGTTCTTCCGCCCGGCCAATGGCCCAAGCAGCTTGGCAAAGGCATTGTTGAGCCCAAACAGCGGGACGTAGGTGCCGGTAATGTCGTATTGGCGCTTGTCCGTGTAGATGAACCCACGCGCCGTACCGCCCACCGTGGAACCCGCCAGCACGGCATCCGTGATCTCGACGCGGTCGCTTCGGCGCACGAAGTTCACTTCCCCGCTCTTGAACTCAAGCTTGTTCGACTTGGCAATCAAGGCTTTGGATTCACTATGGTTTCCGAGAATTTTGGCAACCGTCGCCTCGTTGACGAAGGCAAAGTTCTTCAGAACGAACTGCCCTGAATCCGTCCTCTGCTCGGTGTTGGTAGCCATCACCAGGCTACCCTCACCACCCTCCACATTGGGGTAGACGCCAAGCAGCCGCAGCAGCGTACCGAGGTCGTTGAACGCCACCGACATCACCTTGCCGTCGGGCGAGGGATTGGTCGTCACGGAGACACTGCGATCCCCACCGAGGTTGGCTTGCAGATTGACGCTCCGCAGATCCGCGCCGTTCAGCGACAGGTTCAGATTGACGTTGAACGCCGTCGTCTTGAAAAACCCAAGTGCCCGCTTGAGTTCGACATCGGCGACAATGGTCTGCTTGATCGCGGTGGCTTGCGGACCGCCCGTCGAATCTGCGCTCAACCCAAAAAAGCGCCGGAACATGGGCTTGAGATCAAGCTGGTTGCCTCGCACCTTGATCTGGTAGCCGCCCTTCACCGGCGCTACGGACAACTGAGCGTCGTCGTCGGGACTCAAGGCGAAGGTCGTGAATTCGGCTGACTGTAGTCCGTCCTTGGAGTCGTACCCGATCCCGCCATTCAGCCTGACATCCCCGAACGCCACCTCGATGTGACTGATGTCCACAAGGTCGCCAGTCTGCTTCACGGCTGCCTGGGCCGAGCCAGCCACTCCGGCCGCCTTTTCGATGCCAAGATCCTTGATCGTTACCTTGGCCTTCTGCAGATCCAGCGCCACCTGCAGCGTGCCATCGGCCATCGGCCGCGCAACAAACGTCACCGACCCCGACATGAAAGAGGATGCATCGAACCCCATCTTCTTGAGGTCTGCGGCGTCCAAAGTGGCGCTCAAAAGGATATCCGGCGGCGGCGCCCCAACGGCGATCTTGCCGTCCACGACCAGATCGGCAGGCAGGCCATCGACCTCGGCCGTTCCTGTCAGGCGATAGCCGGCCTGCGAAACGAGGAAGGACAACTGCCCGTTGCCGATCGTCCGCCCCTGAAGGGGAGCGGTGGAGCCAAAATCCTGCACCACGCCATTGATCGCGTAGTCGACGCTCTTGGTCGCCCCACTGGCCTTGTCGAGCACGATGGTCGAAACTAGGGAGAGCGTGACACCACCCTTAAGAGCCGAAACGTCGAGCGGTAGTTTTGCGTTTTTCAGGGCGTCGGGCTGCTGCTCATTGGCAAAAGCCACCAGCGCCGGAATGCTCCCCGAGAGATCCCCGGAAATCTCGAACAGCGACTCACCAGGGACTTCCGATTTGATCACCAGCGCCGCATTGGCGACGGCCAGCCCACCCGCTGGGGTTTCGAGTTGCGCACCGCCAGCGGAAATCGTGACATTGGCTTCGCGAATAGTGAGCTTGGTTTCACCATCAATGGAGATGGGCGCCATCGTCGCCGTCGGCTTGACCGTCACCCCCTCGCCAACCAGATCGATCGATAGTGATCCGGGCGGCAGGGGCTGATCCTTCACCGTGGGGTCGAGCGACCCCACTGGGAAGTTGTACCGCATAGACGACGCCTTCAGGCGGCCGCCAACCACGTTGTTCACAAACCAGGCTCGCGAATCCGCAGAGACAAACGCCGGCCAAACCCGCTTCAGGTCGTCCGCACTGACGCCATCGCCAGCGATCGTCATCTGAAAGCCGACGCCCTTGCGGATCATATCGACCCGCCCAGTGGCCGCGATCTGACCGCCGTCCGCTGTCTTGAGTTCAAGCTGGTCGATACCGGTCGCGCCGTAGAGCGGCGCTGACCAGCCAGAAAACGTGAGTGAACTGAAAGGACTAGCAGGCGCGCCAATGTCCGAATAGATGGCGATATCCCGCGCGCTCATCTGCATGCTGATCGTGGGTCCATACTGAGCGTCAAGGCCGAGCCTGAACACCCCCTGCACGTAACCCGTATTCATCCCGACGCTGACCTGGGTTTCTGCCATTGTGAACTGGCCGAGCTCGGGCTCCCAGTGCACCTCAGCGATGGAGGTCGCAACGGGGAAATACTGACCTGCAACCTTCAGATCCATGCCCGTCATATCAACATGGAAGTCGCCGCCCGTCAGTTTGAGGCTCTGGGCGTCAAAGCCCACATCGATCGAGACCGCCATGGTACCGACCAGTTCTGCTGCAGCCCCCGTCTCCCCAGCCGCAGGCGAAAACGCCGAGGGATCGAAGTTGGTGATCGACATCTTCATGCGGTCATCGTTGGAGGACCCAGGCACCCACTCAACGATGCCGTTCATGATGGTGCCGGCAAACTCCGCGGTGAAGTTTCCGGCAGCAGACTTGGCATCGGCGCTCGGAGCAATTTCGACGTTGATGTCCTTGAAGGTCCGGAACACGCCATAGACGGCGTCGTTCATTTCGAGGGTGCCACCACGAACCACCAGTTTGGAGAAATTCCCCAACCGCGCCTGTTCGATGATCCCTGCAATGCCCTTACCGGCCGCCTCGAGGTTGTAAACCAACCAGTCGTTGTCCGACCTGATGCCAAGTTTGGGGTCCGGAACCGTTCCCTTAACGTCCACGCCCTCCGGAGAAAGCGTTACATCGGGGAACGAATCCTGCCCCTCGATAACCCGGACCGTCCGCGAACCGTCTGGCGCATCCTCATATTCGAACTTGGCGAGCCGCGGCCCGAACAGGTCCTGATTGACCTGCAGATGCGGCCCGACGATCGTCACCGTCGCCCCGGGCTGCCCGACCAGCGCCCGAACCGGCGAAAAACCAACCTCGAGCGCGTCCATGCTGACGGCGCCACCGGTCTTGTCGTCCTTATACGTCACCGGCTTGAACTGGATGACCGGCCAGACGTAGTCCTCCAGCGCCAGGGCCATATCGCCCAGCTCGAGCTGGCTGCCTGCCGGCATTGAATTCACGACGATATTTCGTACCTGCTCGCTTACGAACGGCAGCGGAATAGGCGTGACCAGCAACACCACATAGAGCACAGCAACAAGCACGACGGGCGCACCAACAGCTGCCGCCGCAATCCTGCCCAGAATGCGCCATGCCGAGCGCTTGCGGTGCTGGAGGCCAGGTGCTGGTGTGGGTTTCACTGCGTTCCGACTTGAGAGGGCCCAGTTCGCTGCCATAATCTAGAATCAGAATTGGGCAGCCATTCACTGGGTGATGATACCGGCTGTAATATGGCACCAACACCCCTCACTTCCGTGAGTTTACACCTTCCCAGCCCAAGGCGAGCAAATCCGATGTCTGTACCTGCCATTGGCACTCCTGCCCCAGATTTTGAACTGATGACAGACAGCCGGGAGTTGTTTCGTCTGTCCGCTCACAAGGGGCAGATGGTTGTCCTCTACTTCTATCCCCAGGATGACACTGAGGGTTGCACGCTGGAGAACATCGAGTTCACCGACCTTTTGCCCGAGTTCAAAGCCTTGAAAGCCGCAGTGGTGGGGATATCGCCCGACACCATAGAAAAGCACTGTACGTTTCGGGACAAATACAACCTCGGCGTGCCGCTCGCTTCAGACCCCGACCGCACGGTCATTTCCGCCTACGGCCTTTGGCAACTCAAGAAACTGTACGGCGTCGAGTTCATGGGCGTGAAACGGGCCACGGTCGTCATAGATACCGAAGGCAGGATCGCGGAGGTCCTTTATGCAACCCGGATCAAGGGGCACGCAGAAAAGGTACTCGCAGCAGCCCGGGCACTCGCCAATCCTACCGATCAAGCTGGCAAAACCCCCAGCAAAACCAAGAGATAAGCGGTTCAACTGAGGGTTTTTCGCGTTTATTAACCTTAACGCTCCATGATCACCGGACGAGAGTTGCGTCCCGGAGTTCCATTGTGCGTACGAAGTTGAGTAGCGCAAAACACGGTCACAAGGTGTTCAGCCGGCCCCACGTGAAGCCGGTGCCGCACCCGCACAAATCTGGAATCCGTCCGGCAGTTTTCTACGGTTGTTTTGCCGCCCTGTTCGCCACCAACGTCGCCACTCTCGTTGGCTTCCTAATGGCCCCAGACATCTCAGCACTCATGAGCGGCCGCATGGACGTGGTAGTTTCTGCCTACGAGGATCGCATTTCGCAACTGCGTGTCGAGGTAGACCGCCTTCACTCGCGCCAGTACGCCCAGACCGGTGACATAAACCTGCAACTGCAGGAAGTGACCCAGCAGCAGGAGTTGCTGCTCGAACAGCACCAACTGGTCAAGCAATTGGCCCAGAAAGCCAACGAACTCGGCATCGACACCGAAAACCTGCCCGAGCGCGAGGATGCCGCTGAGGCCGCGCCTGCGGTGCAACCCGGCTCGCCTACCGGCAACCTCGACCTGGCCCAGGTGTCCGCCAGCATGACCTCGATGATGGATGACAGCCGCCTGGCTCTCGCGACGTTGAACGAGACCGCCACGGAATCTACCGACGCGATTCTTGGCACGCTGGGCGGGCTCGGCATAAAGCCGAAGATGCCCAAGGACCTCGACAGCGGCGTCGGCGGCCCGCTGCTCCCCGCTGTCGATGCGCCGGACGACTCGAGCTCGATTGTTGACGACGCCAACGAAGTCTACCTCGCCCTCGCCCGCTTCAAGGCGGCACGCGGTGCCATCGACATGGCGCCGATTCACGGCCCAATGGACCAGATGACCCGCATCAGCTCCGGGTTCGGCAACCGCACCGATCCGTTTACCGGCGGCCGCGCCTACCACGCCGGCCTCGACTTCCCAGCGCCCAAGGGCACAATCGTGCTGAGCGCAGGCTATGGGCAGGTGACGTTTGTGGGCGAACGCTCCGGTTACGGCAACACTTTAGAGATCACCCATGGCTCAGGTCTGGTGACGCGGTACGGCCACCTGTCGGCCTTCCTCGTCAAGGAGGGCCAGGTGGTCGATACAGGTACGCCCATCGCCCGGGTCGGCTCAACCGGCCGCTCAACCGGACCACACCTGCATTTCGAAGTCCGGCAACGGGATGTGGCTGTCGATCCCGGAAAATACCTGTCTGCTGGCAAGGCCTTGGCCCGATTTCTCGGAGCTTGAGCCCGGCGCACTTTCTGTTGACGCCAACTGTTGCAAATCAGCCATGCACAGCGACAAGGGAGACACTTGTTCTGGTTTTTCTCGCCGGGCGGGTTTAGGGTCGCGCCACAATGCTGATGACCTCAGATATTCCGACGATGCTCAGGCTGCATCGCGCGATGTTCGTCGCGCGTGAGGTGGACCGCGTTGAACAGGACCTCGTCAAACAGGGACTGGCGCATTTTCATGTTTCCGGGGCCGGGCATGAAGCGACGGCACTTGTCGCCGACTATCTCGGGCCGCAGGACTGGCTGCACCTCCATTATCGGGACAAGGCGCTGCTGCTGGCGCGCGGCCTGCCAATCGCAGAGTTTTTCCGCAGCCTCCTTGCTACTGGTTCTTCGCACTCGGCCGGCCGGCAGATGAGCGCGCACTTTTCGGCGCGTGACCTGCAGATCACCTCGATGGTCGGTCCTGTCGGCAACAACGCGCTGCACGCGGTGGGCAACGCGCAGGCCGTAAAGTACCACCCAGATGCACCAGTCGTGATCTGCTGCGTCGGCGATGGCACAACGCAGCAGGGTGAGTTTCTTGAGGCGGTGGCCGAGGCGGTGCGCTCGGAAGCGCCAGTTGTCTTCATCGTCCAGAACAATCGCTGGTCGATCTCGACGCGCACGTCGGGGCAGACCTTCTTCGACTTGCCCGGCGGGCCGGCGGAGAGCCTTTTCGGCCTGCCGATCCGGCGTGTCGATGGCGTTGACCTGAGCGCCACTCGTGCCGCTTTCGAAGCTGCCGTCACAGAGACGCGCGCCAATCGCGCCCCGACCCTTCTGCTGCTCGACGTGGAGCGCCTGTCCGACCACACGAACGCCGACGATCAGGCGCTCTATCGTACCGCTGACGATATCCGTGCAAGCCGCACGCGCGACCCACTTGAGGCCATTCGACAGTCGCTGCGTGAGTCGCAGATGGGCGACGCCGCCCTCGCGATGCTGGAGACCAGCCTCATTGCGGAAGTTGCCGCTGCGGCCGCCGAGGCGCGCGCCGATGCGGCGCCGACTGTCGCGGGGAGCGCCAAGGCGCCCTACCCAGCCGAGTTTACCAGCCGCCGGGAGTACAGAGGCGATGCCAAGGCACCGCGTCTCACCATGCGCGAAGCACTCAATCGCGTGCTGCGCGACCAGTTGGACAACAACCGCGATATTTACCTGCTCGGCCAAGACATCGAGGATCCCAAGGGTGACGTCTTTGGGGTAACCCGAGGGCTATCGACGGCGTTCCCGGGCCGCGTGCACAATGCTGCGCTGTCGGAGTCGACCATCGTCGGCACATCCATTGGACGCGCCCTCGCTGGCCAGCGTCCCGTGGGTTTTCTCCAATTCGCCGATTTCCTGCCGCTCGCGTTCAACCAGATCATCTCCGAGCTCGGCTCGATGTTCTGGCGGACCAATGGCGCCTGGCAGGTCCCGGTGATCCTGATGGTCAGCTGCGGCGGCTACAAGGCGGGCCTCGGCCCGTTCCATGCGCAGACGCTGGAATCCATTCTCGCGCATGTTCCGGGTATCGACGTCGTTATGCCCTCAAGCGCCGGCGACGCAGCAGGCCTTCTGAACGCCGCCTTCTCCTCGGGACGGCCGACGGTTTTTCTCTACCCCAAGAGCAGCCTCAACCTCGCCGACCGGCGCACCTCCGAGGACACAGCCGACCAGTTTGTCCCTCCCGGCAAGGCGCGAACTGTGTCGCAGGGCAACGATCTGACGCTCGTCACTTGGGGCAACCCGCTGTTACAGAGCGTGCTGGCCACGGAAACGCTCGGCGCCAATGGAGCAACCGTCGAACTCATCGACCTGCGTTCGATTTCGCCGTGGGATCAGGACTCCGTCCTCCGCTCGGTGCGCCGCACTCGCAAGCTGCTCGTGGTCCACGAAGACAACCATACCGCTGGTTTTGGCGCAGAGGTACTGGCCACTGTGATGGAGCACGCCGGTGTCCCGGTCATGGCCAAGCGGGTCACACGCGACGACATACACGTGCCATTCCAGTTCGAACGCCAGATCGAGACGCTCCCGTCCTATCGCCGCATCATGCAGGCGGCGGCGGAACTGCTCGAGTTCGACCTGAGCTGGGAAGTCGAAGCCGCATCGACCGGCCCGGTGGCAATCGCCGCAATCGGCTCCGGCCCTGCTGACGATGAGGTCGAGATCGTCGAGCTGTTGATCAAGCCCGGTGACCACGTCAAGATCGGCGACCTGATCGCCGTGGTAGAAGCCACGAAGGCCGCCGTCGACGTGCAAGCAACCGTTTCGGGCAAGGTTCTGGTGGTCCCAGTCGCATTGAAGCAGAAGGTGCCCGTGGGCGCCCCTCTGGCTTATGTCGAGGCCGATGCAGGCTCGGTTCGACAAGCTGTGACAGTCACCAGCGAGCGGATCGATAAAGCCATTCTCACGCGCCGTGCCGCCGTGCAGTCGGCGCCCATCATTGGTCGCGCCGAAGTTCCAGTTGGCGTGGCCGGAATTGCGGGCGTGTCCGGTGGTCGCAAAGTCCAAAATTCCGATCTCAGGGGGAACTGGCAGACCCGCGACTCTGCGGACATCGTCAAGCTGACCGGGATCGAAAGCCGGCGCTGGGTTCAGCCCGGCGAGACGGTCTTGTCGCTGGCTGCTACCGCTACGGAAAAGCTGCTCGGCGAGCAGAAACTTGAAATCGGCGATATCGATCTGGTGATCGCGGCCACCGGGACGCCGGATGTGATCACGCCATCGCTGGCCTGCCGAGTTGCAGACCTGATGGCGAAGGGCAGCCGCGCCAACCTGCCCGCGTACGATATCAACGCCGCGTGCTCTGGCTATCTCTATGCGCTGGCGCAGGCCCGGGACTTTGTGACCAACCACCCGCAGGCGCGCGTGCTGGTCGTGACGTCGGAGGTCCTGTCTCCCCTGCTCGACCAGAACGACTTCAACACCGCGGTATTGTTCGGTGACGCGGCGACGGCATCGCTGGTGCAAAGCGGCGAGCGAGAAGTGCTGTTCACCTACGCCCGCCCGACCATCGCCGGAGCTCCGGAGCCCGGGGAATTGCTGAGTGTGCCGCGCGCTGGCGAGGGCTATATCACCATGAACGGCCGCGAGGTGTTCGCCGATGCCGTTCGAGCCATGACGCAGACCCTGATGTCGGCCTGCGCTTCCGAGGGCATCACCATGGAGGACATCGACCTGATGGTCCCCCATCAGGCCAATCAGCGCATTATTGATGCCATCGCACGCCGCTCTGGCCGCCCGGCGCATTCGATCATCCGCACCATGGGCAATACCAGTTCATCGACCATCCCGATGGCGCTGATGGACGCCTTGCCGACACGCAAGGCGGGCGATCGCCTCGGCCTCGTAGCCTTCGGCGGCGGCATCACCTACGCCGCCGCGATCGCGACAGTCGGCCAGTCGTAACTGGCCGACGCTTGCCAAGACGCGATCAGTCGACGTCTGTGACCCTGTCCGCGTACCCGGTGACTCGCGCCGCGAGTGATGCTTCCATGAAGTCGTCCAGGTCGCCATCGAGCACGGCTGACGTATTGGACGTCTCGTGGCCGGTTCTGAGGTCCTTGACCATCTGGTAGGGCTGCAGCACGTAGCTGCGGATCTGGTGCCCCCAGCCCACGTCGGTCTTAGCGGCAGCCTCGGCATTTGCCGCCACCTCGCGCTTCTGCAACTCCGCCTCGTAGAGGCGAGCTTTCAGCATTGCCATGGCCGTTGCGCGGTTCTTGTGCTGACTGCGCTCCTGCTGGCATGCCACGATGATGCCCGAGGGCACGTGGGTGATGCGGATGGCCGAGTCGGTCGTGTTGACGTGCTGGCCGCCGGCACCGGACGAACGATAGGTATCGACCTTCAGGTCGCTCTCGTTGATCTCGATGTTGATGGTGTCGTCAACCACCGGATAGACCCAGGCGCTCGAAAAGCTGGTGTGCCTCCGCGCTGCGCTGTCGTAGGGCGAAATGCGCACCAGGCGATGCACGCCGCTCTCCGTCTTCATCCAGCCGTAAGCGTTATGGCCGGTGACCTTGATCGTAGCGGACTTGATCCCGGCTTCTTCGCCGTCATGAATTTCCATCGTCTCGACTTTGAACTTACGCCGCTCCGCCCAGCGCGTGTACATGCGCAGGAGGATATTGGCCCAGTCCTGGCTTTCGGTGCCGCCCGCACCCGAGTGGATTTCGACATAACAGTCATTGGCGTCAGCTTCGCCTGACAGGAGCGTTTCCACCTGCGCGGACCGTGCTTCCTTCAGCACTTCGCGCAAAGCATCCTCTGCTTCCTTGACGACTTCGGCGTCGCCCTCGGCGTCGCCCATTTCGATCAGTTCGCGGTTGTCGCGGATCGCGGCTTCGAAGTGCTTGACCGCCTTGACCTGCACGTCGAGCTCATCACGCTTCTGCATGATCGGCCGCGCCTTCTCGGGATCGGCCCAGAAGTCTGGGTGCTCGGTACGGGCGTTCAGGTCATCTAGGCGAGACTGGGCAGTATCCCAGTCAAAGATGCCTCCTCAGCAGGCTTATGACCTGCTCGATTTCAGTGACGATTTTCTCAATTTCGGCGCGCATGGCTATCCTCAAAACTCTTGCCGTTCATGTAGTTGAGAGACGGCATCCGATCAACCCGTTCTTCCCCGCCTGCCAGACGCATGCTACGCAACTGGGCCAGCACAAGGGGCGATGCCGTGCCTACGATAGCAGAGATCAGTTTCGTCTCGAGCGGGACCCCCGAAGCAGACGCCGCCGCTGAGGCCCTGCGCCAGCGCTACGGCAACGTACCGTTTGCCGATGCCGGCGTGGTCGTTGCCCTCGGCGGCGACGGTCTGATGCTCCAGACCCTGCACCGCAAGATGGGCCAGGATGTTCCGGTCTACGGGATGAATTTCGGCTCGGTCGGCTTCCTGATGAATGACTACTCTGCCGAAGACCTGGTGGCCCGCCTTGCCGCCGCCAAGCCTACGCACATTTATCCGCTCGAAATGAAGGTGCGGCTTGAGGACGGTAGCGAACACGTGGCGCTCGCGCTCAACGAAGTCTCGCTGTTCCGCATGACCTATCAGGCGGTGAAGATCGAAATCATCGTCGATGGCCACACCCGGCTTGAGGAATTGATCTGCGACGGCGTGCTGCTATCCACTCCTGCCGGGTCCACCGCCTACAACCTCTCGGCACATGGCCCGATTCTGCCGATCGACTCGCCGCTCCTGGCCTTGACGCCGATCTCACCGTTCCGGCCCCGACGCTGGCGCGGCGCCATCCTCAACAATGCGGCCACGGTGACGTTTCGGACGCGCGAGGAGGCCAAGCGGCCGGTCAGTGCCGTGGCCGACAATGTCGAGTTCCAGCATGTCGTTGAAGTGATCGTGCGTGAAAACCGCAGCAAGCGGGTGACGCTGCTGTTTGACCCTGGGACGGGTTTGGACGAACGGGTGCTCAGCGAGCAGTTCCGCTACTAGGCAGCGGGCAATGCCAGCCGCTCTTCGAACCCGAGTTCAGGCAACGGCATTTCAGACTGCGTTTCTCCCGCAAAGGCCGACATCACCCCCCGTGCTGCACGGCGTGCCAGAATGACGTTCTGCTCCGACAGATAGCCAAACGCCTCTTCGAGATCCGCCGGGATCATCCCCTGATGATCCGCGATCAGTTCTTCGGTCAAAGCTGTGACCACAAAGTGCCGGGCCGCCAGATCGTCGGCAAGATCGGCCACCCGGGCATGAAAGATCAGCCGTGCCAGCAGGTTACGCACCGGTTCGGTCAATCCACAGCGGGAGAACAGAGCGTTGAGGGCAGCACGGCTGCCAGACTCAAGCAGCGTGAAGACCTTCTCGCGCGGCGTTTCGCCGAGTTCAGCGACGCAATCGGCGAAGAACAACACATGACCCTGGACGATCGCGTGCAGCAGTACCCGCGAGGACACCTGTTCGCGCTCAACCAACTCGCTAGCATAGGGCGAGCGCCCGGCCACAGCCTCTTCCTCGCCAATCCCGGTCAACGCTGTGTCGGTCGCATCGCGGAGCAAACGGTCCAGTCGCTGCGGCGCGATGGCACCCTTGACGATCCGCAGGTGACGCAGCGCCGAAGCGACGGCCTGCACCAGCAGGAAACGGCCCTCTGCGGGCAGATCAGAGCGGGCCAGAAGTGCGCCGCGTATCTCTGCGTCAGCAAGTCCCGCGCCACCGGCAAGGCGGACCAACGCCGAGGTGGAAAATTCAATGTCTGGCCGGCCCAGCAGTTTGAGCGTCAGCCCCCTGTCGCCAACATCGAGAAGTGCTTCGGCAACGCGGGCGCTCAGATGCTCCCGCATGGCGAGTGCCAGCAGCATGGTTGGCTCGCCAGCGCGAACCAGCGCCATCAGGTCGGCATCGACCAGCGCCGGGGAATACTGGGCAACGGCCCTCGCAATGACCGGGCTATCCTGCAGCAGCGCCAGGATGATTGGGCGTGGCGCATCGCCGGCATGCAGCAGGCCATAGGCCAGTGCGCCACGCACCCGAACTGACGGATCATCGAGGAACCCTATGAGAGCGGCATAGAGCGCGGCGTGTTCATCGGCAGGACCTTGGTGGCCGATATACGCCATTGCCGCCAGGTGGGCCGCTTGACCGCGGTCCTCGCTGTCACGCGACTGGCTGAGGGTGACAAAATCCTGGTACGCAACCATCAAACTCTCCGGCCGAACCGACCGGAAACCAAGCTAGCCGCGAAGGCTTAAGGAACGGTTCACCCTATTTGTTCAGGGCTCGCTAACCTACTGTTCGGCGCCACCCTGCCCATAAAGCTGGGTGAACAGCGCATTGCCTACCGCCTCATCCGCTGGGCTGATCAGCGCCCTGCCCGGCAGCGACGACTCGTTTGAGAACAGCGACGTGAACGACATGTCGTCGGTCGAAAACCGGGAGGGAATTGGCGTGGTGTCGGGCCATTTGCCGCCGGGAACGGCCGCCAGTTGCTGCGCGGCAAAGTTTACATCCGTGCCAGTCGCCGCGTCGTGCTGGGCCACAAGCGACTTGTAGACCTCCCGCACGCTGCGCGCCTCTCCGTTGGCATAAAAGATCGACCTATTGGCTTTCGCCTGTCTCGGAAACAGCGGCGCCGCCGCCTGATCGGGGTCGGCCAGCCCGGCCTTGAACAGCTTCTCTGCCCCCTGTGCTCCGAGGAAGTGGGCGATGTAGAGCTCGCCAGGACTTGGCATCCGCCCAAACTTTTCCTGCAGGTAAGCGCCGTTGCTGCGCGTATAAGCGGCCGCCAGATCGGCCGAGATCTGCGGGTCTTCACGTAGTTTCAGAACTTGCTGCTTCAGCGCCTTGTCGGCAATATAATAATCGCCGTCGGCATCGGTCTGGATGGCATCGGCATAGGCCTGATAGCCGAGCCTGGGGCCTTCTTGCTTCATCACCTGCAACCAGGTGCTATCAAGAAACTGGAACAGCCCAGTGGCGCTCGACGTCTGTGCCTTCGCCTTGGGATCGAGGCTGCTTTCGCGAATAGCCGTGTTCAACAAGTAGTCGAAGTCGACGTCGCTTTTGTCGCCTGCAGAGTCGATTGCGTAAGCGAGCGGCTGCGGCACCGAGACCGGTAACACCCCCATTGCTCGCCCCACCGCTCCGCTAACCTTTAGTTAACCAATGCACCGAGGCTGGTTAACAAATGGTTACGGAGCCCAGTGAGTCACCACGCTGTCGATTGAGGGCCGCTCGCGGTCCTCGGGAACGATTGTCGCGGTGCCGATATGCACAAACCCGACAAACCGCTCCCCGCCCTTGGCGCCCAGCATGGTCTGCGCCTCGACATTCTGGCCGTACCAGCGATTGGTCCAGCTCGCCGCATAGCCCATGGCAAAGGCCGCGTGGGACAGGTTGAAGCAGACATTGCCCGCCGACAGCAGTTGCTCGGTTTCGGACGCTTTGGGGTTGGGTTTGGGGGTGAGGATCACGCCTACCGTCAGCGGCGCCGGAAGGAACTGCCGTCGCTCGATCTCCAGCCCTGCTTCGTCGAGGTCAGGCCGCAGGCGCTTGGCAATTTGGGCGAGCTTTTCTCCAGCTTCCAAGCGCGCCGCGCCCTCGATGAGAATCAGCCGCCATGGCACGAACTTTCCGTGATCCGGCACACGGACGCCGATAGTGAGGATTTCCGAGAGCTCCTCAGGCGTCGGACCAGGGTCCTTGAGGAAGCCAATGCCAACGGAGCGGCGGGTTTTGAGGTAGTCACGAAGAGCAGCGTTGATGGGCATGTTCCAGTCCTTGCAGGGGGTGTCCGCTTATGACACAGCTTTTCCCTATTCCAAGGGTATGGGACGTTTTCTCAAGAAGCGAGCCGTCCCTTGCGGTCGGTCGGAGTCCTGCGGGTGAAACTCAAATTCCTGATCGGCATGCTCGGAATTGCGGCGATGCTCGCACCGATGCTGTCCTTTGCCGAGACCGCGCCGTTGCCGCTGCCGCGACGGGCCGATCGCATGCCGCAGGCAATTTCTGCGACCGCCGACCCGGCTGCCGAGGCCCCACCAGCGGCCGAGCCTGACGCCCTCGCAGAGGCGCCTCCCGCCGCCGAAACGCCCGCAGTTGCGGCGACTGAGGCGATAGCTGCAATCCCCGCCGATCCCCAGCCCGTGACGCTCGTCGCCAAGATCACCGATTCAGGCGGCGACATTCCCGAGGGCGTCGTCTGGCGGGTGTTCGAGACCAAGACCGACGCCTCGGGCAATCTCGCGTTGGCAGCCAAGTCCGAGGATGCTGAAGCACACCTGAGCCTCGTCCCCGGGAACTACGTCGTGCATGTCGCCTATGGCCGGGCGCAAACCACCGACACAATTACCGTGGGTGAAGGCGACAATACGAAGGCGCTGGTGATCGACGCAGGCGGTCTTCGCCTCAATGCCGCCGTGACCGGAGATGTGGCGATCCCGATCAACCTCCTCCGCTTCGATATCTATACTGCGGGAAGCGAAGCGGATCGCGTGCTGGTGGCACAAAACGTCAGCCCCAGCGATATCGTCACGCTCAATTCCGGCACTTACCACGTCATTTCCTACTTCGGCGACGTCAACGCGGTGGTCCGCGCCGACCTGCGCGTCGAGCCAGGCCAATTGACCGACGCCACACTTTACCACAAGGCCTCGCAGATCTCGTTCAAGCTGGTCAGCGAGGCCGGTGGCGAGGCGATTGCGGATATCGACTGGACCGTGAAAACCGCGGACGGGCAGACTGTCTTTACCAACACCGGCGCCTTCCCCTCTACCGTGCTGGCAGAGGGCGATTACCTGGTCTTCGCCAAGCAGGGCGAGAAGGTCTACAACCGCCAGTTCCAGGTCATCGCCGGCGCCAGCAAAGAGATCGAAGTGCTGACCACGGTCTACTGACCGTCCCTCGTAACAAAGCAGCCGCAAGTTTTCTTGGGCACCAATGTCGATTGGCAGCGTTACGGTTCGTTGTCCTATTGCACGGCGGGACAGCAGCCCGCCACAACAAGGAGATTGCAAATGCGCTTCATGATGATCGTCAAAGCCAGCGCCGACAGTGAAAATGGTGTCATGCCCCAGCCCGAAGTCTTCAAGGCCATGGGCAAGTTCAACCAGGACCTCATCGACGCAGGAATCCTGCTGGCGGCAGAAGGACTTCATCCGTCCGACAAGGGCAGCCGGGTGACGTTCAAGGACGGCAAGCATGTGGTCAAGGACGGGCCGTTTGCAGAGACGAAGGAACTGATTTCCGGCTTCTGGATTATACAGGTCAACTCGCAAGAGGACGCGCTGCAATGGGTCAAGCGGATCCCAATGGGCAATGGCGAAACCATCGAGCTGCGCCGGGTCTTTGAGGCAGCGGATTTCGCAGAGGTCGTGCCGGAAAAGGAAATCGCCAGGGAGCAGGCCTGGCGCGATGCCAACCAGAAACCGATCACCGGCTGATCCTTGCGCAGGTGATCCGCCCCGATGAGCCAGATTGAAACGCGTCAGGCGGTAGAGGCGGTGTTTCGAATCGAGCGGGTTCGGCTCATTGCCGGCCTCGCTCGGATTGTCCGCGACATTGGGCTCGCAGAAGAACTCGCGCAGGACGCGCTGCTGGTCGCGTTGCAGGTGTGGCCCGCTAGCGGTGTCCCCGCCAACCCCGGGGCGTGGTTGATGACCACGGCCAAGCGCCGGGCACTCGACTACTTCCGTCGCAACAAGATGGCAGCCCGCAAGCTCGAGGAACTGGGCTACGATTTGCGTGAGACCGAGGCAACAGCGCCGGATCTCGACACCCCGCTCGATGATGACATCCGCGACGACATCCTTCGGCTGATCTTCACCTCCTGCCACCCCGCGCTGTCCGAGGAAGGCCGCATCGCGCTTACTCTGCGGGTTGTCGGCGGGCTGAAGACCGATGAAATCGCACGCGCTTTCCTGCTCTCCGAAGCGACGGTGGCGCAGCGCATCGTCCGCGCCAAGCGGAACCTCGCCGAAGCCGGATTGCCTTTTGAGGTCCCCACCGGCGATGATCGGGCAGCGCGGCTGGCCTCGGTGCTCGAGGTCCTCTACCTCATCTTCAACGAAGGCTATGCGGCAACAGCAGGCGAAGACTGGACCCGCCCGCAACTCTGCGAAGAGGCGATGCGACTGGGGCGGATCCTCGCCCGCCTGATGCCGGATAGCGCCGCAGTGCATGCCCTGCTCGCCCTGATGGAACTGCAGGCCTCGCGCTTTCCAGCCCGCCAGAAAGCGAACGGGGAGCCCATCCTGCTGCTCGAACAGGATCGTACGCGATGGAACCAGACGCTGATCCAGCGCGGGCTCGCCGGGCTTGGTCGCGTCGATGCACTAGGCGGGGCCGACGACCCCTACGCCATCCAGGCCGGGATTGCTGCCTGCCACGCCCGGGCCGCTCGCGCGGCCGATACTGACTGGGGGCGCATTGCCGGCCTTTACGACCGGCTGGCGGTCGTCACCCCCAGCCCGGTCATCGAACTCAACCGGGCGATGGCCCACGCGATGGCGTCCGGGCCGGCGTCGGGCCTGGCCATTGCAGACAGCGTTGCCGATGACCCCCGGCTTGCGAGCTACCATCTGCTGCCGACTGTGCGCGCTGACTTGCTTAAGAAACTGGGCCGGACAGAAGAGGCTGCCGCGGAATTCGAGCGAGCGGCGGGCCTGACGCGCAACGAGCGGGAGCGGCAGGTATTGCTGGAACGCGCAGCCGCATGCGGTCGTTCAGGAGGCGCTGCTGGCCTTCCCAAATGAACCATTTCTCGACAAAACCATTACAACTCTAATCACGCGGTAAGGTCTTTCCCAAGTTTCTGCGACCACAGTGCCGTCAAACCAGAGGCGGTGCAGATGGATGTTCGGCTTGAGAAGCGGCTAATACCGCGACGGAACACAGCGATCGCGGCGGCCATCGTGTTCGATGGTGGACGGCAGAAGGTCAACTGCATCATTCGCAACATGTCCGAAAACGGCGCCAAGCTTGAGGTCGCCTCGGTGACGCGCATCCCGCGGGTGTTTGACCTCGTGGTCCCCAAGGTCCCCGCGCAGCCATGCTTCGTCATCTGGCGAAGCATGAAGGAACTGGGCGTCCAGTTCACTTGAAGACGTCGGCAAGATAGTCCTGTTCAAGTGCGGTTCATCAGCGCACAAATAAACGCACGAAGCGGAGAGGGGCACTTGTTCCGCTGGGCGTTGAAACATGTCGAGACAGGCATTCTTTGTTGCGGACGGCAAGATCGTCCATATCGCAAATCCCTGCGATGCAGGGCTGCAGTATCAGGCGCACCAGGCACTGGTGCGCGGGAACGAGGTGTTCGGCCCGTTCTGTCATCAGACCTCTGAGACCGTAGTGCTGGTGCGTGAAGGCACTATCGAGGTGATGATCAACGGCGCTATCTGCGTCGTGAGGGCGGGAGACTTCGTGCGTGTTGCGCCAGGCCTCCACTACGGCTATCGCAACTACGGCGATGCCCCTGCCCGGCTGCTGATCCGCATAGCGCCCGAGCCGCCGCGGCGGCGCTGCCGCAAAATCACCATTGAGATGACTGCCGCCTGAATGGCGAAGGCCGCCCGGAGGCGGCCTTCTTGAATTGGGTCAGGCAGCAGACTGCTTGAGGTCCGGCGGGACGGCCTCGGCCATCAGTTCGATGATCGCGTCGGTCGACGGCATCACCTTCTGGCCTTCGGTACCGAGGCGACGGACGGACACGGAGCCCTCCTCAGCCTCGCGCTTGCCGACCACGAACATCAGCGGCACCTTTTGCACCGAGTGCTCGCGCACCTTGTAGTTGATCTTCTCATTCCGCACGTCGAGCTCGGCACGGATGCCGCCGGCCTTGAGCTGCTTGACCAGCTTGGCCGCATAGTCGTCGGCCTCCGAGACGATGGTGGCGACCACCACCTGGACCGGCGCCAGCCACATCGGCATCTTGCCGGCATAGTGCTCGATCATCATGCCGATGAAGCGCTCGAGCGAACCCAGGATGGCGCGGTGCAGCATGACCGCGTGCTTGCGGGTGCCGTCTTCGGTGACGTAGGTCGCGTCGAGCCGCTCGGGCAGCACGTAATCGAGTTGGAGCGTACCAACCTGCCAGGAGCGCCCGATGGCGTCCTTGAGGTGGAACTCGAGCTTGGGGGCATAGAAGGCTCCCTCGCCCTCGGCGATGACGAAGTCATAGCCGGTGGCGCGGAGCGCGTCGCCCAGGGCCTTCTCCGCCGCGTCCCAGCGCTCGATGGTGCCGCCGAACTTTTCCGGCCGCGTCGCGAGCTTGATGACGACGTTGTCGAAGCCCATGTGCTCATAGACCGAATAGAGCAGATGCACGAAGTGCTCGGTCTCGGCCTGGATCTGGTCTTCGCGGCAGAAGATATGTGCGTCGTCCTGGGTCATTTGGCGCACGCGCAGCAGCCCGTGCAACGCGCCGTGGGCCTCGTTGCGGTGGCAGCAGCCGAACTCGGCCATGCGGATGGGCAGGTCGCGGTAGCTCTTGATGCCCTGGTTGAAGATCTGGATATGGGCCGGGCAGTTCATCGGCTTCAATGCCATGAGCTCTGCCTTGCCCGACAGAACCGGGCCTTCTTCTTCGGTGCCGGGCACTTCGTCGGGGACCACGAACATGTTCTCGCGGTACTTGCCCCAGTGGCCCGAGGCCTCCCAGAACTTGGACGACATCAGCTGCGGGGTCTTCACCTCGTTGTAGCCAGCCGCGTTCACCCGGCGGCGGATGTACTCTTCCATCTGGTTATAAAGTACGAACCCCTTGGGGTGCCAGAACACCGAGCCGGGGGCCTCTTCCTGCAGATGGAACAGGTCGAGATCCTTCCCGATCTTGCGGTGATCGCGCTTTTCGGCCTCTTCCAGCATGTGAAGGTACTCATCGAGCTCCTTCTGGCTGGCAAAGGCCGTGCCGTAGAGGCGGCTCAGCACCGGGTTATTGCTGTCCCCGCGCCAATAGGCACCGGCCACCTTGGTCAGCTTGAACGCCGTGCCGATATCTTTGGTTGAGCGCATGTGCGGGCCACGGCAGAGGTCGAACCACTGGCCCTGCTTGTAGATCTTGATCATCTGGTCCGCCGGAATGGCATCGACCAGTTCGACCTTGAAGTTCTCGCCCTTGGCGGCAAAGACCCGCTTGGTCTCATCGCGCGTCCAGACTTCCTTGGTGAAGGCCGCACCGCGGGCGACGATCTCGGCCATCTTCTTTTCGATGACCGGGAAGTCGTCTTCCGAGAATGGCGTGTCGCGCTTGAAGTCGTAATAGAAGCCGTTCTCGATCACCGGACCGATGGTGACCTGCGTCGTGGGCCAGAGTTCCTGCACGGCTTCGGCAAGGACGTGCGCCGCGTCGTGACGGATCAGCCCGAGCCCATCCGCGCTATCGCGCATTACAAACTCAATGCGGCCATCGGCCTCGAGGGGATCGGAAAGGTCCGAAAGAACCCCGTTCCACTTCATGGCGACAGTCTTCTTGGCAAGGCTGGGAGAGATCGACTCGACCACGGTGGTCCCGGTGGTGCCACGCGCATAGTCGCGAACTGCACCGTCGGGGAACGTCACCTTGATCGTCATTTTCATCTCCAATGGGTTGTTGCCGGAGCATTGCCGACAAGGCGGCGTGTCTAGCACGCGTTGGCGCGCACTGTCACCACGTGCCGAAGCGGCGGAAGTTGGGAGCTCAGGCGAGCGAGTCTCTGCGGAGGTTCGCAGGCTTCACTTCCAACGCCCGTAGCCCCATGGCGCGTACCAGTGCGCCGTCACCGGAACCGCATCAGGCACCGGATCATAGCCGTGGGTGCCGCCCGGCCGGCAACGGACGATGCGGGCAAGACCCATCCAGCCGCCGGGCCAGAAGCCATGCCGCCAGATGGCGTCGCGCGTGAACTCCGAACAGGTCGGCGCGTGGCGGCAATTGCGCCCCATGAACATCGACAGCGAATAGCGATAGCCCTGGATCAGCCCGTAGGAGATGACGCGGAAGGGCCAGTCGACAATGCGCCAGAACAGGCGGACGACGTCGTGCATCAGGTGGCGGCCGTCTGTGCCTGCTCGGCCTTGTCGATCGCCTCGGTGACTGCCTCGAACACCAGCAGGGTTGAGGTATGACGCGGGCGGTACTCGCGCACCGGCTCCAGGTACTTGAGGTCAACCCAGCGCTCGCCCACAGGCGGCGCGCCGTCGGCCTTGAGCATCGCCGTCATCTCGTCGCGTACGCGGCGGAATTCCGCGACCGGCGTGCCAACGACATGGGTGGCGACGATCGCAGCCGAGGTCTGGCCGAGCGCGCAGGCGGATATCTCGTGGCCGTAACCAACAATGACCCCGTCACTGAGCTTGATATCGACTTCGATCGATGACCCGCAGACGCGGCTGACTTTTCGCGACGACGCATCAGGATCGGCAAGCCGGCCCGGCCGGGGCTGGTTGCCGGCGATCTCAAGGATCCGGTCGGAGTAGAGGTCGGTGAGCTCCATCGGCCACACAATTCTGTTTCTTGAGCCAGATAAAACAACACCTATATAGTGCCACCAGGGTGGGAAGTCAGCGGGCACCCGAATATTCGTGCGCCTTACTGGTCCGGGAACCGATTGCCCCCGTAAAGCGTCTTGTATCCCGTGCGAACAAGGAACAGCGAATGGACGCGATCGTGACGCCCTTGCAGGCGCAGCATGCTGCCTCCCACTCAATCCGGCGTCCTAGCAAGGAAGAGGCCGAAGCCGCCGTACGCACGCTGATTGCGTGGGCAGGCGATGACCCGACCCGCGAAGGGCTGCTCGATACGCCCAAGCGTGTCACCAAGGCCTTTGGCGAGTTCTTTGCGGGCTACGAACAGGACCCGGCGGAAACGCTGAAGCGTACTTTCAAGGAAGTGGGCGGCTACGACGATATCGTGCTGGTCAAGGACATCCCGTTCTCGTCGCACTGCGAGCACCACATGGTGCCGTTTGTGGGCAAGGTGCACATCGCCTACCTGCCCCATGACGGCGTCGTTGGCCTGAGCAAGCTGGCACGTCTCGTCGAGGTGTTCGCCCGGCGCCTTCAGGTGCAGGAGAACATGACGGCGCAGATCATCGATGCCATCAATGACCACCTCAACCCGCGCGGCGCCGCCGTAATGGTCGAGGCGGAGCACATGTGTATGTCGATGCGTGGCGTACGGGCCCACGGCGCATCGACGATCACTCATCGCTTCACTGGTGTGTTTGCCGAAGACCGCAATGAGCAGGACCGCTTCTTCATGATGGTCGGCAAGCGCTGATCAAAGCGCCTCATTTGAACACGAAACGCCGCCTTCACCGGCGGCGTTTTGCATTTGAAGAGAAGTGGGCGGCAGCAACCACGATCAAGTCGACAGCGTCGCCGGGACGCATATGATGGGCACGGGAGAGCATCGTGCAGGCCATCGCGAAAACCATCTGGATGATCGAGTCTCGCTTCGGCATGCCGCTGTCGCTTGACGACCTGGCCCAGCACGCGGCCCTCTCCCGCGCTCATCTTTCCCGACGCTTCGCGGCTGAGACCGGCATCAGCATCTCGGCCTACATCCGTGGCCGCCGGTTGAGCGAGGCGGCGAGAGCGCTGGCCGCCGGGGCGCCGGATATTCTCGCCGTCGCACTGGATGTGGGCTACGGCTCGCATGAGGCGTTCACCCGGGCGTTTCGTGACCAGTTCAATGCGACCCCAGAAGCGGTGCGGCTAGGCGGCAGCTTGGGCGGACTGACGCTGGTCGATCCGCTGCCGATGGACTTCGCGGTCGCCGCACAACTCGGGCCACCGCGGATCGAGCAGCACCAGCGCATGCGGGTGGCGGGTCTGCTGGAACGCCACGATCTCAGCCGGGGCAACCCAATCCCCGCGCAGTGGCAGCGCTTTTCACCCTATATCGGCAATATCGACGGCGCTGTGAGTCGGGCCACCTACGGGCTGGTGGGGCTGAGCGAGGGCCCCTTCTGCGACTACATGTGCGCAGTCGAGGTCGGTGATGGCGCTGAGATTCCGCCGGAACTGGCGATAGCTGAACTGCCACCAGCCCGCATTGCCCGGCTCGGGCACCGCGGCCATATCACCTCGATCCGTTCAACCATCGAGGCGGTGTATCGCGAGTGGCTGCCGGGTTCGGGTGAGGTGCAAACCGACCCCAGCCGCTTCCTTGAATTCTACAGCAGCGATTTCAACAACCGCACGGGGCTGGGCACGGTCGAGATCTGGATCGGGCTCAAAGGCTAGCACGACTGGCAAAACCGCCCTGCCCGCGCTAGATGTCGCCCATGAGCACGCCATTTGCCGACCCCAGCACACTCTCCCACGAGGCCATCGAGGAAGGCGCGACCTTTGCGCCGAAGTTCGATGCCAACGGGCTGGTCACCGCCATCGCGCAGGAGGCGGGGAGCAATCGTGTGCTGATGGTGGCGCATATGAATGCCGAGGCGCTGCGCCTGACGCTTGAGACCGGCGACGTGCACTACTATTCGCGCTCACGCAAAAAGCTCTGGAAGAAGGGCGAGAGTTCCGGCGAGGTGCAAAAGCTCATCGAGATGCGGACCGACTGCGATCAGGACGTGGTGCTTATGCTGGTCGAGCAGACCGGCCGCGGCGCCGCCTGCCATACCGGGCGGAAGAGCTGCTTTTATCGGATTGTCGAGGGTACCCACACGCTGCGCCAGAGCGGCGAGCCACGGCTGTTCGACCCCAAGGACGTCTACAAGGCTCAGTAGTGCGGCGGTGGCGGCTCGCGCCCGGTGGCGAGTGCCGGGTGCGACTCGACGTCGCGCAGTTGTGCGCCGAGGTGCTTGAGTTCACGGCGAAGCGTCTCGATCTGCCGGTACTGCTCGGCGAGCGCCTGGCTAAGTTCCTCGATGGTCTGCTCCTGGAACGCCAGCGTGGTCTCCAGCGCCTCGATCCTGCTGTCGGTATCCTGGCTCACAGCCCCGTCTCCTTGGTATGGCGCTCGAACAGCGGCACCATCAGCAGCCCGGCGATGAACCCGGCAAGGTGCGCCTGCCAGGCGATGCCGATGCTCTCACCAAACAGCAGCGGCACGAAGGGCACAGCAGCATTCAGAATCAGCCACATGGCGATGAAGAATCGCGCCCTGCCCTCGCGCATCAGCTCCATCAGGCTGGCTGTGCGCCGGCCGAGCACCAGCACCTCGCCAGTCTCCGGATTGCGCGAGGCGAGGACAGGCTGGAACATGAAGCGGCAAGCTGCACCAGTGAGACCGGCAATGCCGCCAGAGGCGCCAATCAGCACCTGAACCTGCGGCAAGGTGGTGGCCGCAAACAGCGCAGCGCCAGCGATGGCGCTTGCACCAAACAGAATCAGCAGCGGCACTGCCCCGTAGCGGCGCGCCACGGGCGTTCCGAAGATCGCCAGCCACGCACAATTGATGATCAGGTGCTCCCAACCGGCATGAAGAAACGCATGGGTGATCGGAGTCCACAGCAAGGGCAGCCATCCGCCATCGAGTTGTCCACCGGCGATCAGGCGCACCGGGATGAAGCCGAACCAGGTGACGAAGTTGAGGTCGCCCACTTCGTTAAGAACGAAGGTCCTGCCGAGGTGTACGGCCACCATCAACCCCAAAAGCGCGGTGATCACGGATGGCAGCAGAATTGCCGGTTGATGCGCGGTTTCGCCTTGATTCTGCTTAGGGTTCTGGGAGTCGGTCATCGGGCATCCTGGGTTGGGCCTCTTGTAGCTTAATTAACCGGTTTATCCACACGGGGCCGCCCCGTTAACCTTAAGACTTGTTTAATGACGATTTTGCGCCCCGCTTTTGACAGTGTGCATTCGGCGGCGGCACTCCCCCACTCTCGGTCGGAGGCTGTGTTGAGTTTGGGAACAGGTCTGATATGCAAAAAGCCAGCACCAAGGCGCTCTTTGACTACTGGAACGCCCTTCGCGGCTCGCGCAGCGCACCCGACCGGCGGGATATCGACCCCACCCGGATCCGCTCAGCACTCGCCAACACCTTTATCCTCGAATTGAACGACGCCAACGAGTTCGACTTCCGGCTCGCCGGATCGCACCTTTGTTCGGCCTACTCGCGTGAACTGAAGGGCCGTTCGTTTTCAAAGCTCTGGCACCAGCGCGATCGCGATGCGATGGACACGCTGGTCCGCGCCGTCACCGAGGATCACGCCGCCGCGCTGGTGACGTTTGAAGGCACCACTGCCGTTCACACGCGCCTGTCGGTCGAAACGATCCTGTTGCCGCTGCGCCACAACGGCACAACTCACTCGCGCCTCCTCGGTGCGATGACCACACTCGATGAGCCCTACTGGTTTGGCGTGCAGCCGATCATGGAGCAGCGCATCACCGGCCTCCGGCTGATCTGGCCCGACGATGTCGGCATGGCTGATCTCGCCCGCGACATGTCTACCCCGGTGCCGCAGCGCCAGGACTCAGACCTGGCCTTTGCTACAGCCAATTCTGGCATCCCCACACCCATGACAGCGACCGTCTATGGCCGTTCGGCGCGCCGCTATGCGCATCTGGCGGTGATTGACGGTGGCCGCAGCTGAAAAACGTCAGCATTGGGGCAAACTTAGGCCCCTGTCTTACGTTCGGTTAACCAAAAGCAATTAGCCTCTACTGATCACGAGTTTCGATCAGGTGCCGGCTTACAATGCTCAGCGACGATCCAGCACCGCAGCGCCTCTCCCGCCCGACGCGCACCTATGTGCAGATGCCGCGGTTCCAGCGCGTCAAAGTCTCCATCCTGGGCCGCTACATGCTGGCGGACCGGAGCGAGTTCCCATGCCAGATTCTCGAGATGTCGCCCGGCGACGCCGTGGTGATTGCGCCGGTGGCCGGAACGGTTTCGACGCGTGTCATCGCCTATCTCGACCATATCGGCCGTATCGAGGGTGACATTACCAGCCTGATCGATGGCGGCTTCAAGATGGATGTCGTCGCCTCGCCCCGCAAGCGCGAGAAGATGGCGGCCCAGCTCACCTGGCTGGCCAACAAGGATATCCTCAACCTGCCCGAGGATCGGCGACATGAGCGCGTCGTGCCCGATAACCGGCACTCAACGGTCGTGCTCGATGACGGCCGGCGCTACAATTGCAAGATCATCGATATCTCGCTCTCCGGCGCGGCGATCGAACTGGCGGTTCGTCCGGCGATGAACACGCCGGTGACGCTCGGCCGCATGCGCGCCCGGGTCATCCGTCACTTCCAGGATGGGGTTGCGGTCGAGTTCGTCTCCGCCCAGGAGATGATGACCGTGGTTCAGCAGAACCTCCGCATCAACTGACCTCGCGGCCGGGTTGGCCGCCTCCAGATTTCGTATGGCTAACAGGTCCTTTCCGGGACCGTTCAAACTTGCATAAAAACTAGCTTGCAGTTTTCGCGTCGGGGCAATTTGGCCCGGGCATCGTGGCGTCCGTCAGGGGACAAACACGATGTCGACGATCAAGACCTTCATCACCGCAGCCATCGCAATCGGAATGGCAGCTTTCATCATCGCGATGCCGGCTCGCGCCGACACCACGCTGGTAGATTTCGCCAACCCGGCATTCGCGCCAGTTGGCAAGACCACCAGCATCCCGATCGGGGCGGCTGAGTTTTGCAAGACGCACAAGGCGGATTGCGCCAAGAACCTCAAGCCGGTTGAAGCCATGGCGCTCAGCGACGCACGCTGGAACCAGTTGGTCGACACCAACAACCTCATCAACACCGCCGTGGTGCCCGAGACTGATCAGGATCTCTACCATGTTGCCGAGTTCTGGGCTTATCCCGATGGCGCCGGCGACTGCGAGGACTTTGCCCTCGCCAAGCGCAAGGCGCTGATCGGCGCGGGCTGGAACCCCTCGACCCTGATGATCGCCGTGGTGCGTGAGCGCAATGGCAACGGGCACGCCGTGCTGATGGTCCGCACGGACCGTGGCGACCTGGTGCTCGACAACCAGGATGGCCGCGTCCTGCTCTGGAATGAGACGCCCTACCAGTTCCTCAAGCGCCAGACCCAGGCCAGCGCCGGCCAGTGGGTGGACATCCTCGACAACCGCCCCACGGCCGTCGTCGCGTCGAAGTAGAACTTATCCGACGATCGTGAAATACCCGCCGACAAAGATCAGGCCGGTGATAAAGGCCCAGCCGAACGCTACGAATGCCGACAGCAGCGCCATGCTCATCGTCAGCGTACCGCCCGCCTCCTGGCGCCAGCCCATCTGCAGCATGATGTAGGGCCCGCAGACAAAGCTCATGGCCAGGTTGCCAAAGGCATGCAGGAACGTCTTGCCATCGTAGCGCAGCATCGCCTGCTGCTTGGCCAACCACTGGTAGAGATGAGTCCCCATCCCCGCGATGCTGAGCCCAACGGCCATCAGAAACCCGGCCAGCAGCAACTCTTTCAGCATGAACGCCCCCAATGGCTTAACACCGCACCAAATCCTAGACGCGGATTAACGATTTGTTAAGCATAGTTGGCGCCTGTTCAACTGTCACGCGACCTCCGCCAGACTGGTTAATGCGACATGCCGGGCAACGCCCACACGAGACATCACCCGCAGGGCTCTATCGGTTTCAACCTCGGCGCCATCATGCTGGTCGTCGCCATGCTGGGCCTCGGCGGCGCCTATCTGATCGACGCTGCCGGCCGCGCCGACCGCCACCCAACTGCCGGCGATGACACGCAGACCACCCTGACGCGCACGCTGGGCGGCAAGGACCTCGAAATCCCGCAGGCCTGGTTCCGCTATGACGAGCAGCGCGTCGAAGGCTTTGCCAAGCAGATCGACCTGCGGTTGCAATTGCCGCTGGGCGCCAGGGGCAAGCTTGAGGCCATTGACATCACCCTGCTGCCGCGCAGCCGGGTGCGCCCGAGCGCCAGCCTGCTCGATGGCGTCTATCTGCACCAGTTCCTGCCCGAACAGATCGCCGGCCCGCCCGGCCTCGTCGGCAAGCCACTGCGTGCCGATGACGGCTATGAGGATGAAATCGTCTGGTACGATGCACTGGCGGCCGATCCGTTCGTCGCCAAGTGCAGCAAGCCGGTGGTGGAAACTGAGGCCTCCCAATGCCTCAGGACTGTCTATCTGGGCGAAGGGATTGCCGCCGTCTACGCCTTCCCGGTGGCCGTGCTCGAAAACTGGCGGCAGTTCGACCCGGAAGTGAAGGCCCGGCTGGGAAAGATCGGCGCGCTCTAGCTAGAACTCTTCCACCACCACGGCCGTCCCGTAGGCCAGCATCTCCGTGATGCCGTCGGTGATCTCGTTGGCGTCGTAGCGCATGGCGATGATGGCGTTGGCGCCCATATCTTCAGCATGCGCGATCATCAGGTCGAGCGCCTCCTGGCGGGTCTTTTCCGCCAGCGAGGTAAAGAGTGTGATGTTGCCACCAACCAACGACTGCAGCGCGCCGCCGATCGTGCCGAACACGCTCCGCGACCGCACGGTGATGCCGCGCACCAGCCCAAGCGACCGCACGATGCGGTAGCCGGCCAGATCGTTGGTGGTCGCAACGATCATCATCAGATCACTTCGTCCAGATCGACGTCGAGAATGGCCATCTGGAAGTTGTACGAACGGTCGCCATCTTCGTCGTCGACATATATCAGGCCGAGAAACTCATCGCCCAGATACACTTCCACGCTGTCGTTCTGCTTGTTGCGCGGGCGCACATCGATGGCGCGGTTACCGAATTTCTGCTGCAGAAATTTCTGCAGCTTGATGATTTCTGGATGAGTCACCGGGTGGTCCTTGGAATGTTGGATGAGTGGCTTGATTGCGCGCCACAATAGGCATTGCGCGCAGTCGGGCAATCCCGCCGCGGCTTTTTCCCATGTGGAGTGGCTAAATTGCGGCGGTCAGCCGGTCATGTCCTGAACGGTCGCGACCTGATCCATAACCGACGCCGGGTGTGCGTGCACCGCCTGGCCGATGATCTTGGCAGGAACGCCAGCGACGGTAACCCGCGGTGGCACTTCCTTCACGACAACCGAGCCCGCGCCGATCCGGGCGCAGTCGCCGATCTTGATATTGCCCAGCACCACCGAGTGGGCACCGATCAGGACGCCATTGCCAATCTTGGGATGGCGGTCTTCTTCTGACTTGCCGGTGCCACCCAGGGTCACGCCCTGCAGGATCGAGACATTGTCACCGATGACCGCCGTCTCGCCGACAACGAAGCCGGTTGCATGGTCGAGCATGATGCCCTTGCCGATACGGGCGGCCGGGTTGATATCGACCTGGAAGACTGAACTCGACCGGCTCTGCAGATAGAGCGCGAAATCGCGGCGTCCACCCATCCAGAGTGCATGGGCGAAACGGTGGGTCTGGATGGCGTGAAAGCCCTTGAAATAGAGGAAGCAATCCACCGCCTTGTGCAGCGCGGGATCGCGCTCGAGGGTGGCGGCGAGATCGGCACGCGACTCAAGCCCGATCTCCGGGCGCATCTCCAGCGCGTCGTGGAACGCCTGACGGATCAGATCGGCGGACACGTCGGAATGGTCGAGCCGCTCGGCCAGCCGGTGCGCCAGCGCATGCTCGAAACTGGGGTGGTTGAGAACGTTGGAGTAGACCAGATTGGCGAGCGACGGTTCGCTCTGCACCACCTGCCGCGCGCCAGACGTGATCGCGTCCCAGACCGGATCGATCGCCCGCACTTCAGCGGTTTTGGTGTTCGTCGAGCTCATCGGTCTCTCCATCGCAGGATGCCGATATAAGGCATCTTGTTCCCCATATCCAACCCTTAGCGCATAAAAAGTCGCGCTGCCGCACTCGGCTGGATGAATGGTTACTCTTCACAGGTCCATGTGACGGGAGAGAAACGCCAGCGCCGCCTGCTTGAACTGCTTGTCGCCAGTGGCGCGCATATGGTCTCGCCGCTCGATGGTGAAGGCTTCGGCATCGGGCATCAGATCGGCCAGCGCCTGCGCCGAACCGGCCATCACGTCATCGCTGCCCACTGCAACCAGCACAGGCACCGAAATCGCGCGCACCTGCGTCTCACTCATTGGCTCACGCGAGTTCACCATGCAGGCGGCCAGCGCCGCGCGATCGGCCTTGTTGTGATCGGCAAAAATGCGGAACATCCGGCCGGTGCGGCCCGTGACCTGATCGAGCGACTCGGCAGTGAGCGCGGAAATGATCTCCTCGCTGTCTTCGAGCCCCGAGATCAGGTTGAGCCCCATGCCACCGAACACCGCGCAGCTGACCATTTCCGGATGCGCAAGGGCGAGGAACCCGGCGATGCGCGCCCCCATCGAATAGCCGATGACCGGACACCGGTCGATGCCAAGATGCGCCAGCAGCCGCTGTGCATCGAGCGCCATCTCGTGCGCGAAATAGAGCTGCGCGTCATAGAGTTTGCGGGAGGCACCATGGCCGCGATTGTCGAAGGTGATCGGCTGGTATCCAGCGTCGACCAGCGTTTCGACCCAGCCGGTGTCGATCCAGTTGACCTTACCCGAGGAGCCGAAGCCGTGGATCAGGAGGATCGGGCGGCCGGTGCCGTGCACCTCATAGGCAATGGCGATTCCCTGGGACGAAAACTGTGGCACGGCGCACCTCTGGCTCAAGCGTGCCTTCTAGCAACGCCGCCGCGCTTGGCCAAGCCGCGTGATCAAGGCACTGCAGCGCTCTGCCGCTCCCTTCCGCCTTCCAATCGCCACCGCGCTTGGATATGTTCGCGCCAAATCGAACCGAGGCTGACGATGGCACACGAGAGCACTCCGCATTTCCACAATACCGAGGGCCTTGCCCGGATCGAAATCGGGTCCAAGGAATTTCAGTGCGTCGGCGCCCTGCCCCCGTTTGACCACCCGCATGTCTATCTCGACATGGGCAAGGACAACGAGATCGTCTGCCCCTATTGCTCGACGCTCTATGTGTTCAACAAGGCGCTGGCCGCCGGGACCTCCGAACCGCTCTCGGCGATCTATCACTCCGAAGCGGCCTGATCCAAAATGTCCGGCAACGGACGCACCATCTATATCGCGGGCGCCGGCATCGCGGGGATGACGCTGGCGCTAGCGCTGGCCAAGTTCGGCGCCACCGTGGTGGTGCTCGAGCGCAACAAGCAGGTACAGGATGTCGGCGCCGGGCTGCAGATCAGCCCCAATGCCCGCCACATCCTCAACCGGCTGGGCCTCGACAAAGGGCTGACCACCCGCGCCTTCGAGCCTGACGGCATAGATATCTACCCCTATGGCGCCAAGCACCCGCTGGTAACCATGCAGCTTGGCCGCGCGATGACCGACCTGTTCGGCGCGCCCTATGCCGTGATGCACCGCGCTGATCTGGCTGATCTCTTGCACCGCGCCTGCAAGCGCTTCGCCAATATCGACATGCTGTTCGGCGTCCGCGCCTATGATGTGGTGAGCCATGCCCGCGGCATATCGGTGACGGTCGATGAGGCCGACGGTAAATCCCGCTCCGCCCGCGCCTTCGCCTTTATCGGCGCTGATGGCGTCAACTCGCGCACCCGCACCGATGTGCTGATGGGACCGGCTTCGACGTACTCCGGCATGGTCGCCTGGCGCATCACGCTGGAGCAGTCCGCGCTCGAGGGCGTTGTGGCGCCCGACCGCACCAGCGTGCTGTTCGGGCCCGGCTTTCACGCCGTGTGCTACCCGCTACCCTATCGCAAGCAGTTCAATCTGGTGCTCTTCACCAAGATGTCCAGGGAGCAGGCGCTGGGCGGCGCTGCCCCCAAGACACCACAACTGCCATGGGCGGCAGCGCCGAGCCCGCGCTTCAAGGCGCTGCTGGCGGCTGCCGGCGACAACTGGGGCTTCTGGCCTTGCTCGACCGTTGAAACCGACGACTGGTACGAGGGGGGCGTCGGCCTGATCGGCGATGCAGCCCACGCCATGCTGCCGTTCCAGGCGCAGGGCGCGGTGATGGCCATCGAGGACGCGGCGATCCTCGCGCCGCTGCTGATGACTGAAACCGGCCCCGAGGGCGCGCTACGCCGCTATGTGTCGCTGCGGCGCGAGCGCGTTGCCAAGGTGAAAAAGCTCTCGGCCAGCAACGGCTTCGCCTTCCATATGGAGTGGCCGCTGACGCTGGCGCGCGACGCAGTGATCGCGTCGCAAGGCACTCGCGGGCACCTCAAGCGCCTCGCCTGGCTTTATGGCTACGACGCTGCGCCCGATCCTGCGACACCACCGCCAAGAACGGTGCGTTCGGGCGCCAATTGATCGCCACCCGGCTTGCCTAAGCCAAGTTCGTTGTATCAACTGCCCGCCTCAAAGAAGGTCAAAGCACCCGCATGCCTGTCTCGCCGCAATCCAAGCTCACCCTCATCTGCGTTCTCGTCACGATCCTGCTCGACATGCTGGGCTACGGCATCATCCTGCCGGTGCTGCCGCAACTGATCAAGCAACTGACCGGCGGCGGGCTGGCCGAAGCGGCCGTGATCGGCGGCTGGCTGGTGTTTGCCTATTCGCTGATGCAGTTCATGTTCGGCCCCGGGCTCGGCAACCTCTCGGACCGCTTCGGGCGCCGCCCGATCATCCTGATCGCGCTGGCCGGGCTGACGATCGACTACACCATCATGGGCTTTGCCAATTCGCTGGTGCTGCTGTTCATCGGCCACACCATCGCAGGCATTTCCGGCGCCTCGGTTGCCACCGCCACCGCCTATATCGCCGACATCACCAGCAAGGAAAAGCGCGCCCAACGCTTCGGCCTGATCGGCGCGGCAGTGGGCCTCGGCTTCATCATCGGCCCAGTGGTGGGTGGCTTGCTTGGCGAGCTCGGCCCGCGTTGGCCGTTCTACGCCGCCGCAATCCTCGCCGCGAGCAACCTGCTGTTCGGCTTTTTCGTGCTGCCCGAGAGCCTTGCGCTCGACAAGCGCCGCAAGTTCAACATCCGGCGCGCCAACCCGTTCGGCGCGCTGTGGAGCCTCAGCCGCAACCCGCTCGTGCTCTGGCTGCTCGCCGCGCTGGGACTGTTCCTGCTCGCCAGCCAGTCCTTTCCCTCGGTCTGGAACTTCTTCACCATCGAAGTGCTGAACTTCTCGTCCAGCCAGATCGGTATCGCGCTCGGTGCCTTCGGCCTCGGCTTCGCGCTGAGCCAGGCGCTGCTCATCAGCCCAGTGATCAAACTGATCGGCGAATGGCCCACGGTCCTGCTCGGCATGGGTGCGGCCACGATCGCGTTGGTCGGCACTGCCTTCATCCACTCCGAAATCGCGCTCTACGGCTTTCTGGTGTTTGGCTCACTCGCCGGCCTCGCCGGTCCCGCCATCAACTCGCTGATGTCGCGGCAGGTACCCGATGACGCACAGGGCGAGTTGCAGGGTGCCATCAACGCCACCAACTCGCTGGCTGCTATCCTCGGCCCGCTGCTCGCCACCCAGTTGTTCCGCTTCTTCACCCAGGCCGAAAAAGACGCCCCCGGCTACTTCCCCGGCGCGCCGTTCCTCGGCGCAGGGATCCTGGTGGTGGCCGCTGCCTTGGTGTTCATCTACACCGTCCGCCGCTTCGACCTCTCGCACCGGCCAAGCGTCGCCAAGACAGCACATGTCCACGAGACCGCCCAGCCTGGCCAACAGCAGATGCCGCCGCACGAGGGGAAATAGCCCCCTCGTCAAAATCGTACGTCCTGACGGCGAATTCCCCTTTACCTCAACCGTGGTTGAGGTGCGATCTTCCGCAATACGTTGCCTGAGACTGTACGATGCCCCTGCTTTTGACCGATACCGATCTGGCCCGCCTGCCGACGATGCAGATTGCCATTGCTGCAATCGAGGAGGCGATGGCGGCACGGACCGCCGGAACCATGGTCGCGCCCCCGCGGCACTCCGTGCCCTTTGCGCCACAGGGCGGCCTGACCTTCACCATCGGTGGCCGCTCTGGTGGAGACGGCATTGCCGGTTTCCGGGTCTACGACACCTTTGGAGGCGAGGTTGAAGACCAACTGGTTGCAGCCTGGTCGATCGAGACCAAGCGCCTGCTCGGCGTCTATGTCGGACGAACCCTGGGCGACATCCGGACCGGGGCGATCGGTGGCGTCGCCGTACGGCACCTATGCTCCGCCGATGCAGACAGCGTCGCCGTCATTGGTACAGGCGCGCAAGCCCGCACGCAGCTCGCAGCGGTAGCCGCAGTGCGTCCACTCCGCGCGATCCAGGTCTTCGGGCGCAATCCGGCCCGCCTCGAGGCCTTCGTTGCTGAAATGAGTGCTGAGCTCAAGCAACCGGTCACCGCAGCCTCATCAGCACGGGCTGCAGTTGCCGAGGCGGCCATCGTCATCTGCGCCACCACCAGCTCCACACCGGTCCTTGAGGCCGGCTGGCTGCGGCCAGGCGCCCATATCAACACTGTCGGTCCCAAATCTGTCACCGGCCACGAACTGGGGCTCGACGTGGCCGAGCGCGCGGTGACTATTGCCACCGATTCACCCGACCAGGTGCGCGCCTACGACCCGCCCTTCTTCCTCGATGGCACTTCGATGGGGGCCCGGATGATCGACCTCGCCGACATAGTCAGTGGCAAGGTGAAGCCTCGGCCGCAAGGTGATGAAATGACTCTGTTTTGTTCAACGGGGCTGGCCGGTACCGAAGCCCTGGTCGCGGCCAGGGTTTTCGCCGCCCACCTGGCACGGGGCAAAGCTCAGACCGACCGCTAAAGCCGCCTGATCCGCTCCAGCCCACGCACAGAGATATCGGCCAGTGTGCCGATTGGCTGCCACTGCGCGGCGTGCACTTCTTCGAGTTGCGCGACGAGCGGCTGCGCGGGATCGGCGACGAAAAGATATTGCAGGTCGTGGTGCACGTGATCGACCTCGCCGCGCGACGGCTTGCCCGGCACGTCGTGGCTATCGATGACGAACGGGATGTCGGCGTCGCCATGCCAGGGGTGGAGCCGCAGCCCGGCGACGCCGGTTTCCTCCACCGCCTCCCGCGCCGCTGAGTCTGAGAAGCGCGCTGCGGGTTCATAGTGCCCGCCCGGCTGCAGCCAGCGGCCGATGGTGACGTGGTCGATCAGGAGGATCTGGCTGTGGTCGGGGGAGACGACGAAGGCGCTGGTCGTGACATGACCCGGAAGCGTCGTGCGATCGTCGAGCGCGTGCCCGGCCGCAATCTGCCAGCGCAGCAGCGAGAGCCGCTCACGCGGCCCCGCCACCTGAAGGCGATAGCGCTCGACCGCATAGGCGAGCGCTTCAGGAAAGGACGGCATCGCCGCCCTGCCCCTTACTTGCCGAGCGTTGACGGCCAGGTGCCGTGCTGCTCACCCTCGCGGTCGATCAGGATGAAGCCGTGGGCGCCGAAGAAGTCGCGCTGGCCCTGCGTCAGGTTGGCCGTGCCCAGCGCCTGACGGTAGCTGTCGAAATAGGCGAGCGAGGCGGACAGGCAGATCATCGGGAACTCGCCGATCGCCGCCGCGGCGATGATCTTGCGCAGCGACTTGTGCGCGTCCTTCATGATCACCACGAAATCCGGCACCATCAGCAGGTTTGTCGCCTCGCCCTTGGCATAGGCCGCCGACATCTGGTCGAGGAAGCGCGAGCGGATGATGCAGCCGGCGCGCCAGATCTTGGCGATGGTGGCAAGCGGCAGGTTCCAGCCATGGTCTTCCGACGCCTTGGCGAGCACCGCGAAACCCTGCGCATAGGACACGATCTTGCCGGCTAGCAGCGCCTTTTCGAGTTCGTCCAGCGATACGTCGGCCTTGCCCGCGGCGCGCTTGCCATAGACGCCCTCGGCGGCAATGCGCTCGTCCTTGCGCGACGAAATCGAACGGGCGGCCACCGCGCCTTCGATGGCGGTTGCCGGCACGCCCAACTCCTGCGCTGCGATGGCGGTCCAGGTGCCGGTGCCCTTCTGGCCGGCCTTGTCGAGGATCAGTTCGACCAGCGGCTTGCCGGTCTTGGGCTCCACCGCCTCCAGCACGTAGCCAGTGATTTCGATCAGGTAGGAGTTCAGCGGTCCGCCATTCCAGCCCTTGAACACGTCGGAGGCGGCCTTCGGGGTCATCCCCAGTCCGTCGCGCATCACGCCGTAGACTTCGGCGATCATCTGCATGTCGCCATACTCGATGCCGTTGTGGATCATCTTGACGAAGTGGCCCGCTCCCCCCTCGCCGAGATAGGCGCAGCACGGCTCGCCATCGAACTTGGCCGAGATGGCCTCGAGGATCGGCTGGGCGTTCTTCCACTGCTGCTCGGCGCCGCCGACCATGATCGAGGGGCCGTGGCGCGCGCCCTCTTCACCACCGGAGACGCCAATGCCGAGATAGCCGATGCCCTTGGGGGTCAGGTAGTCGAAGCGGCGCTGCGTATCGGTGAACAGCGAATTGCCGCACTCGAGGATGGCGTCCCCGGCTTCGAGATGCGGCAGCAACTGCTCGATCATCTCATCAACCGGCTTGCCCGCCTTGACCATGATGATGATCGACCGCGGACGCTTCACCGACTGGATGAACTCCGCGAGGTCGGCTTCCGGCACCACCTTGCCATCGAGCCCCTGCTCCTTGGCCATCACCACAAAATCGTCGATCTTGGAGGCGGTGCGATTATGGACCGCGATGGTGTAGCCTTTTTCGGCGATGTTAAGCGCCAGGTTCGAACCCATAACTGCGAGCCCGATCAGGCCGATATCGGCGGATGCCATCATCTTCTCCACTGCAAGCCATTGTGTGCTTTTCTTGCGCGACTTTCTGGCACGCCGGGGGGCCGATTGCCACCCCCAAGCGCAAGCCGGAGACTGACTTGTGCACGTGGCCAAACGGTGGGGTTACCACTTTGGCTTGGTTGCACTAGGGTGCCCGCCAACACATCGAGACCCGGTCGCCAGTGAAGCGAACCGGCACCGCCTGGGAGGGCTTCGTCGTTGAATACACTGTCGCAATTCAGCCTCGCCGGAAAACGCGCGCTGGTCACCGGATCGAGCCGCGGCATCGGCTTCGGCATTGCCACGGCGCTCGCCGGTGCCGGAGCGGAGATCCTGATCAACGGCCGTGACCAGGGCGCGCTGGGTGAAGCCGCCGTCAAGCTGGCGGAATCAGGCGCCACCGTGAAGGCGCTGGCATTCGACGTGACCAGCGAAGAGAGCGTCGAAGACGCCATCGCGCACACCGAAAACGAGATCGGGCCGATCGACATCCTCGTCAACAATGCCGGCATGCAGCACCGCACGCCGCTCGAGGATTTCACCCTCGACAAGTTCGAGCAGGTGATGTCGACCAACCTCACCTCGGTGTTCCTCGTTGGCCGCGCCGTGGCGCGCGGCATGATCGGCAGGAAGACCGGCAAGATCATCAATATCTGCTCGATCATGAGCAACCTCGCCCGCCCCTCCATCGCCCCCTATGCGGCGAGTAAGGCAGCTGTGGCCAACCTGACGCGCGGCATGGCGGTCGACTGGGCCAAGCATGGTCTCAACGTCAACGGCATCGCGCCCGGCTATATCCGCACCGAGCTCAACGAGGCGCTGCTCGCCAACCCCGAGTTCAACACCTGGGTCGAAAAGCGCACCCCGATGGCCCGCTGGGGCGAGCCGGGCGAGTTGGGCGGCGCTGCCGTGTTTCTTGCATCAGACGCTTCCAGCTTCGTAAACGGACACATCCTCTATGTCGACGGCGCCTTCACAGCCACGGTTTGAACCGGCTCGCATCATCATCGCCATGGGTGTCTCCTCGTCGGGAAAATCGGCGACCGGAGCGGCCATCGCGCGCCGTCTCCACGCCCCTTTCCTCGATGGCGACGGCTACCACCCGCCCGCCAACAAGGAAAAGATGCGCGCCGGCATCCCGCTGACCGACACCGACCGCTGGCCCTGGCTCGAAACCCTGGCCGGTGCGCTGCATGAGGCTGCCGACCAGAAAGGCGTCGCCGTCGGCGCCTGCTCGGCGCTGAAACGCGCCTATCGCGATTTCCTGACCGAGAAAGCCGGAGAGCCAATCCTCTTCGTCTTCCTCGACGGCGACATCGAAGTGATCCGCAAGCGCATCGAAGCCCGCGCCCATGAATTCATGAACCCCAAACTGCTCGACAGCCAGTTCGCGACACTTGAGCGCCCGGCGCCCGACGAGAACGTGCTGGCGGTGGATGTCACCGACCCGGTGGAGACGATCGCCAGCCGGGTGGTAAAGGAACTGGGGCACCTCAAGGTGTTCAAGCGCGGTCAGTAAGCGCCTAAAACCCAAGCGAAAACTGACCATCCGGCGTCGCGGCACGCTCAAGTGTCAGCATCCGCATCTTCGATGTCACACCGCCGGGCGCGGAAAACCCGCCGGTCCTGCCATCAGCGGCAAGCACACGGTGGCACGGGATGATCAGCGGGATCGGGTTGGCGCCCATTGCAGCGCCTACGGCACGTGACAGGCCCACATCGCCCAGCCGTCGCGCTATCGCGCCGTAGGTGGTGGTTTCACCCCATCCAAGCTGCCGGATGTCGTCGTAGCAGCGGCGGTTGAACTCGGAGATGCCCGCCAGATCGAGCCGCACATCGGCAAAGGCATCGGACTCACCCGCCGCATAGGCGACGATCCGCTCTTCGAGTTCAGCCATATCGCGCTGCGGCTCATCAGCCACCCCGCCAAGCCGCAGCATTCGTGCTTCGGCATCGGTCGCGTCATCGCCCGGAAGCGCAACACGACAGACACCGGCCTCGGTCCAGCCGAGCCCGAAGGTGCCGATCGCAGTGTCGATGAGGCAGTAGAGCATGGGCAGAGACTAGCCCAACCACCTCGCGGGCGAAACGCGTTACAAGCCGAGCGCCGACAACCATTCGCGAAGTTCACTCCCCAAGTGATCGGTCAGCCTCCCGTCGCGGGAAAAACCCCACCACAGCACAGCACCCTGCCACTGGCTGGCCATCAGCCGGCCCAGACGCTGCTGGTCCGCCGCGTCGTCGCTGAGCCGCCGCCCGAGCGCCGTCGCGAGCGCAACGTTCCAGGCGGCCCCGCGCGCCCGCAGCACCGGATCGCGATAGTCCTCGCGCAGCAGCAACAGCCCCTCGGCGGCAGCCTCGCCCGACCCGTAGCCGGCGGAGAGCTGGGTCAGCACATCGATTGCCCCCTCAGCAGAGATTGCCTGCGCCGCATCGGCGGCGGCGGTCTCGCGATCCGCCTGATCCCACATCGAGAGCAGCGCCGCGCGCAAGAGAGCGTCACGGCTGCCAAAGCGCTGCACCAGGGTCGCAGGCGAGAGCCCGGTTGCCGCAGCCGCCGACGCAAAGGTCAGCCCGCCCGGCCCCGTTTGCACAAGGAGCGCGGCCACGGTGTCGGTGACACTGGCATCAGAGATGGTTCGGGGTCTGGACATAGCCACTATTATAAACGAACATTCATTTATAAACCAGATACAGGGAATCGCGCCTGTGGCCAGGATCGTCGGGTACATCGCCGCCAGCCTTGATGGCTTCATTGCAGACCACAACGAGTCGCTGGATTGGCTGACAGAACGCACAGATCTCGATCTGGGCGAGCACCACTATGATCTTTTCATCAATCACATCCGCACCGTCGTGATGGGCCGCAACACCTATGACTGGCTGGCGCGCCAGCCCATGGACTGGCCCTATGCCGCGCAGCGATGCATCGTCGTCACCTCGCGCCCTATCCCAGGCCCGACGGGCAAGATCGAGGTGCGGAACGATATCGACGCACTGGTCGCCGAACTGCGCGCGCTGGATGACGGCGACGTCTGGATGGTCGGCGGCGGCCAGCTGCAAATGGCCTTCATGGAACGCGGCGCGCTCGACGAGATCGAGGTCTTCGTCATCTCGCACCTGCTGGGCGGCGGCGTCCCGCTGTTCCCGCCGACGGGATTTTCGCGCAACCTGCGGCTGCTTTCGGCAAAGCCGCTCGGCGCCGGCTGTGCGCGGCTACATTATAGTTTCGAGTAAAGGGGCTGCCGGCCCATGATCCTCTGCGTTCGTCTCGTCGGAGTCATCACCACTCCCTTCTCCCCTTGTGGGAGAAGGTGCCCGAAGGGCGGATGAGGGGTTCTCTCCGGGCGCTCTGTCGCTCGTCGCTTCGCTCCGATCGCGCAACACAAAGGTGTTGCGAACCCCTCATCCGGCGCTACGCGCCACCTTCTCCCACAAGGGGAGAAGGCAAGACTGCGGCCCCGAACCTTTGCTAAATCGGCTGGCTCTCCAAGACGATCTGCCAGCGATCACCAATCGCCAGTTGAATCTCCGACACAACAAACGGCAGCAGCGCGTTGAACTCGTTGCGGTCGCGCTCGGAGATGCGCCACAGCGGATCGTTCGGATCGTCCCAGTTGATCTGCCGGTCGTAAAGTTCGTTGAGCCGGGTCAGCCGACGCAGCACGTCGGAGGAAAAGCCCCAGAATCCGAGTTCCGTCGGATGGCCATCGACGAACAGCGGGGCAAGGCCGTGGCCGACCATCCCGTAGTCCACCAGAAATGTCACTTCCTTCAACGCAGTACGGGCCTCAGCGTGAGGTGCCCATGCCCCCCTGGGCACCGCGTCCGCCCATCCATTGGACGGCTCTCTCTTTGAGCTCATTGAACTTGCGCGATACGCCAGAAATGCGGCTCTCCCACTCCGGATCAGGTGCCTGGCCTGCAGTGGTCCGGAAAAACACCTGCATCATGCAGGTGATGGCGAATGGTTCGATCAACGCTGCCTTCACCGCCCAGGCAAAGATCAGCGCAAAAACAAAGCCGCCCGCCGACCAGCCGCCCGGGATCAACCAGACGACAAATGCCGCGGGGGCGAGCATGAACAGGAACACCACGAAGCTCAGCCCATAAGTGATGATGGTGAGCCAGGCGGCGTTCTTCAGCATGGTCGGATAATTCTGCGCGTAGAGCACCAGCGCCTCCTGGGCCGACGCCCAGGGGTTCGCCGCACGAGTGCGGATGGCATGGGCGAGGATCACTTCATCGACGAGGCCGATTGCGATGCGCAGGAACCCCTTGACCAGTTGCACCATGCCCTGCAGCCCGGGAATAGGAAGGAACGACGCGATGCCCTGGATCAGGCCGAGAATGGCGGCGAGCACGCCCTTTATCAACTGATCGATGGCAAACAACACATTGGCCTCGGCGAAGCGTTCTTTCACCACCGCCGTCGCGAAATTGATCTGGTTCTGCCCCTCGGGCACCAGCTCGCCATCCATCAGCTTGACCAGCACCGCGATGTGCCCGGCCTTCACGATGTAGAGGATGTATTCGCGCATGAAGTAGAGGACGCCGGCCGTCAGCCCGAAGCCGATCACCCCGCCCCAGACGGTGCTGCCGGCCCGGAATTCCTCATCGCCGAAGGCGCCGACACCCCAGCCGACCCCTGCCCCGACGCCGGTGACCAGCACATAGGCAATGGCGATACCGGCATAGACGATGATGCGCAGTACGATGAAAGGGAGGGTCTTTCCCATCAGTCCAAGTGCCTGACTGATGGAAAAGTCCCACATCCGGTTATCCTCAGGTCCGCCGTCGCACCTGAAACGTTACCCGCAAGTTCAGCGGCAGAACATATCTATCGCCTCACGCGCAGCGACGCTGTGAATAACTCTAGGTCAACAGCACAGCGATAAGTGCCAGAACAGCCGGAACTGTCTGTACAAACAAGATCTTGCGGCTCGCAGTCGCGGCTCCGTATAAACCCGCAGTTGCGACGCACAAAAGGAAGAAGATCTTGACCGGATCGCCCGCCTCGCCGAGCCAGATGCCCCAGATCAGCCCGGCCGCGAGAAACCCGTTATAGAGCCCCTGGTTGCCCGCCAGCACCTTCGTTTGGGCGGCAAACTCCGGCGTGGTGCCAAAGGCCTTCATCGCGCGCGGCGTTTCCCACCAAACCATCTCGAGGATGACGATGTAGACATGGATGAGCGCCACGACGCCCGTCAGGATGCTGCCGATCATGTTCCCGCGACTCCCCACTCGTGTCGCGCAACATTATGCGACCACCGGAAAAACCAAAAGGCCGCCCATTGGGCGGCCTTCGGTGTCTGTCGGGGGAGGATCAGACGAACTTAGTTCTTGAGGGCGTCGCGCGCGGCTTCCTTGACCTTGCCGGCAGCCTTCTGCACGGCGCCTTCAACCTTGTCGGCTGCGCCATCGGCCTGCAGCTTCTTGTCGCCGGTGGCCTTGCCAATGGCGTCCTTCACGTTGCCGCGGGCTTCCTTGGCAGCGCCTTTGATCTCGTCCTTGTGCATGACAAACTCCTCAGTTCGTGTTGTCGAAAAGGAAAACGAGGACTGATGAATATGGTTCCGGGCTTGCAATCATTTTGCGTCTGGACGGTCGAGCGACACTCTGCGGTCGTCTGAGTGCACGAACCTCGGGTATCGAGTTTAGAATTCATCAACCATTCCCAGCCGAAGCGGGGGATGAGGGCGCAACGGTCATGGGTCCGCCTCGTTTGAAACGGCATGACTACTCACATGCCAAGCTTCACCGGCCAAAGCATCGATATCGAGGACCTGCTGGTCTGGGCCTTCCGCGACCAGGCGGTCGAGCGCGCCCTTAGTCCGCATCCTGACGCCACGACCGTCTACTGGGCAGTGCTGGCGCTGCCCGCCGCGCACCTCCGCGTCATCATCCATTTCGCCAAGCTGGGTGCAGGTCCGGAGTGGCACGCCGGACCTGACCACGTGGTGTCGCTCGAAGCGGTGCGGAAGTCGCGCAGGCTCTACACCGAGTGGGTGCGCGCCATGGTGGTGCTGCAGCGCACGCTGGACGGCGCGCTTTCGCACTACCGGGTCAGCGGACCACGGCTGGAAGAGACGCCGTGGCGGGGTTTTGGCGCCAGAGCCTGACCTTCCCCAGCCACTCGGCGCAGAGCCCACCGGCCCCGATCAGTGGCAGGCCTGCAAAAGCGCACCGATCGCCTTGGAAGACCCCTCGAGCGAGAACTGGTGTTCGGCAAATGCGCCGGCCGCATCGCGAACCGACAGCGACGTGCCCGACTGCAGCAATTGGACAAGTGGTGCATCGGCTGAAAGGCTGGTCGCGTGACGGCCGTCCATCTCCTCGTAGATCATCGCCAGCGTCTGCGAGCCGCCTTCAGTCGTAAAGTTCACGTCAACGGGCGACCCCGTCAGATCGGCCGACTCGTCGGTCGCAAGGTCCACTCGCAGCCCGAACTCACCCCCGTAGCAGGTCAGCAGCAGTTCAACATCGGGCGCTTCGGTGGAACACACATGGGCCGTCAGCACCGGCCCACCCTCGTCCTCCAGCATCTCCGCGGCCCAGCGTCCGCAATCCTCCGCGGCCACCGCCGGCAGCGCGGACGAGGCCATGATGGCGATCATCAACCCCTTAAACAGCAAACCCCTCATCACTCACTCCTCCCCGAGAAAGCTCACTTCGATGCGGTGAAACAACGGCCCCTCTTTCATCGTATCCAGCCAGCGCCGGAAAGCCGGGATATCGGCAAAGCCAGCGGCTCTCGCATCAACCTCTGTCACGTCATCAGGAGACATCTCGTCGATGCGGCCGATCCTGAGCAACCCGATCCGCGTCTTCAGCGTGCCACCGGCCTTCACCGAAGGCCGCGTCCAGCGCCGGAACTGCAGCGTGATCTCACCCCGCCGGATCGCCTCAAGCACCTCAAGCTTCAGCAGCATTCTGCGCTCCTATCTGGCCTGGTACGGGCGGCGGGACTCGAACCCGCATGGGGATACCCCCTCCGGATTTTAAGTCCGGTATGTCTACCATTCCATCACGCCCGCGCACGATACGCCGTTTCCCACAGGTGGTGGCAAAACTCAAACGATTGGTGGAACAGACCGCAAAGGCATGTTGAACAAATATAGCATATACGCTATATCATTGGCATGAGCTGGACGGTCGAAACACTCGACGATCGGGTCGACGCTGAGATTGGCGCCCTGCCGCCTGGTCTTCAGGCCCGGCTGGTGCGTCTACTCGAAATGGTAGAGTCGATCGGCCTGGAGCAACTGCACGAGCCACATGTGAAGCACCTTGGAGGCAAGCTTCGGGAACTGCGGGCCAAAGCGAAGGAAGGCATCGCACGGGGACTGTACGTGACCATGACGGGACGTCGCGTTGTCGTGCTGCATGTCTTCGTCAAATCGTCTCAGAAGACACCAGCTCGAGCGCTTGAGATCGCACGTGAACGGATGAAACAGATATCAAAATGACCAAACTGGCAGACCTCAAAGCCAAGCTCATGGAAGACCCTGCCTTTAAGGCGGAGTACCCTGCGGCCGACGCCGAATATGCGTTGATCGAGGCATTGGTCGGCGCACGTACGCGCGCCAAACTTTCGCAGGCGGAACTGGCGCGTCGCATCGGCACCACTCAATCCGCAGTCGCCCGCCTCGAAGGTGGACACGTCTCGCCTTCGCTCGCAACGCTGAGAAAGTATGCTGCTGCGACAGGCGCTACCCTGCAAATCGATCTTGTGACGCGCTAGTCGTCAGTCCGTGGCACCGGAAATCGGCGGCACGTACGCCACGTCAAGGTCCCAGGGGAAGAAGATCCAGGTGTCCTGGCTGACTTCGGTGATGAAGGTGTCGACCATTTCGCGGCCCTTGGGCTTGGCGTAGACGGTGGCGAAGTGTGCGCCAGGGAGCATTTCGCGGACCACGCGGGCGGTGGCGCCGGTATCGACAAGATCGTCGACGATCAGAATTTTGCCGCCGCTGCGAGCCTTGGCCAGCAGGTCTTCGGTGATCGGCTTCAGCACCTGGATGCCGCCCTGGTTCTTGTGGTCGTAGCTCTTGACCGACACGCACTCGACGACGCGGATGTTGAGTTCGCGCGCCACGATCGCCGCCGGAACCAACCCGCCACGGGTGATCGCCACCAGCGCGTCGAACGGGCCGAGCCCCTGCAACCGCCAGGCGAGCGCCCGGCTGTCGCGGTGGAACTGGTCCCAGGTGACGGGGAAGGACTTCTGGCCGGTCTGGTTCACTTTAATCTCCTTGAGCGGTTATGCCGCCGCAATTGCCTATGGGCCGCGAGGCCCGGATAACGGGACGTCTCAGGTGACGTCGATTTCTTCCGGCAGCCCGGCAGCGCGATGGGCCTCGGCCACCATGGCTTTGACCGCTTCGGCCGCTTCGGCGAGCCGCGTCTCGTCGGACGAGCGCAGCACCAGTTCGGTCATCACGAAGGTCTGCCCCATCTGCGGATAGCTCCCCATCTTCACGTCGGGGAAGGCCTCCTGCAGCCGGCCGAGCGGGCCACCAATGGTGCCCTCGCCCACCCGGCAGCGGATGGTCGTCGACTTGATTTTCTTGCCGCCCTTCAGCGTCGGCGCGATGGCTTCGAGCATCGCCGCCATGATCTTGGGAACGCCCGCCATCACATGCACATTGCCGATGCGGAAGCCGGGCGCGGCGCTGACCGAATTGACGATCAGCGAGGCGCCTTCGGGGATCCGCGCCATGCGCAGCCGCGCCTCGTTGACCTCGGTGCCCATGGCCTTCCAGCGCGCCTCAAGCATAGCGCGCGCCTCGGGGTTGATCGGCAGCGCCACGCCAAACGCCTTGGCGATGGCGTCGGCCGTGATGTCGTCATGCGTCGGCCCGATGCCGCCGGTCGTAAAGATGTAGGTGTAGCGCGCCCGTACGGCGTTCACCGCAGCGACGATGTCCTCTTCCACGTCTGAGACGACGCGTACTTCGCGCAACTCGATCCCGAGGTCGGTGCAGAAATCGGCAGTGGCACCGATGTTGATGTCCTTGGTCCGGCCGGAGAGGATTTCGTCGCCGATGACGACGAGACCGGCGGTAACAATTTCAGGCGTGGACATGGGTGACCTTGGCTGGCGCAACAAGGCACAATCCATTGCCCCGCGCGCCCAAAAAGGTCAAGCAATCCGGGCGGCCCTCCTCCGCGATTGCCACAGCTATGGCAGCGTTCTGTGGGCGTGATGCCTCAGCGCTGCGCTGGCCCTTCCAATCGCTGGGCTTAGCGCCTATTTTCGCCCTGAACGGAGCCGCAGATGATCACCTTTGTAGATGCCGAAGCCAAGAGCCGCCGAACGTCGGGGGTCATCCCCCTCCATGGCGAAGCGGGATTTGCTGGCATGCGCAAGGCGGGCCGGCTGACGGCGGAGGCGCTGGACCTTCTGGTAGATGCAGTGCAGCCCGGTGTGACCACGCTGGCACTCGACAAACTGGCCTATGAGTTTGCCCGCGACCACAATGCCATCCCGGCAACGTTGTTCTACAAGGGCTACCGGCACTCGATCTGCACGTCGATCAACCATGTCGTCTGCCACGGCATCCCCGAAGACCGCCCACTTCGTGAAGGCGACATCGTCAATATCGACCTGACACTAATCGTCGACGGCTGGTACGGCGACAGTTCGCGCATGTATCCGGTGGGCGAAATCAGCCGCAAGGCCGAGCGGTTGATCGAGGTAACCTACGAGAGCCTAGAGGCGGGCATCGCCGCTGCCAAGCCCGGCAACACCACAGGCGATATTGGCGCGGCCATCCAGACCCATGCCGAGGCCGAGCGCACCAGCGTCGTGCGCGATTTCGTCGGCCACGGCGTCGGCCAGCTGTTCCACGATGAGCCCAACATCATGCATTTCGGCACCCCCGGCACCGGCGTGCCGCTAAGGCCGGGGATGATCTTCACCATCGAGCCGATGATCAATCTCGGTCGTCCGCACGTCAAAATCCTCGCCGATGGCTGGACCGCCGTGACGCGCGACCGGACGCTCTCCGCACAAGCCGAGCATTCAATCGGCATCACCGAGACCGGCAACGAGGTCTTCACCCTCTCCCCGCGCGGGCTCTTCAACCCGCTCGATGCCCGCCGCTAGCCGATGAGCAAACGCGGCGAGGCGGAACCGCAGGGTCTGAGCGAAGCGGCGGAGCCGCTCCATCTTGGTCATCGCGAACGCGCCCGCCAGCGCTTCCTCGCAGTCGGCGCCGACGCCCTGCAGGATTACGAACTGCTCGAGCTGGTCCTGCAGATCATCATCCCGCGCAAGGATACCAAGGCCATCGCAAAGGGCCTCCTGGCCCGATTCGGATCGTTCTCCGGTGTTCTGGGCGCCCCGCCGGCCCGGCTCGCCGAGATCAAGGGCTTGGGCGAAATCTCCGGCACCAACCTCAAGATCATCCAGGCCGCCGCGCAGCGCTTCGCCAAGGACAAGGTCACCCCAGACCTGCCGATCCTCAGTTCGTGGTCGGCACTGATCGAATATTGCCGCTCGCAGATGGCCTTCAACGATGTCGAGCAGTTCCGCATCCTGTTCCTCGACAAGAAGAACCGGCTGATCGCCGACGAAGTGCAGCAGACCGGCACGGTCGACCACACGCCGGTCTATCCGCGCGAAGTGATCAAGCGCACGCTGGAGCTCAGCGCCACTGCGCTGATCCTCGTCCACAACCACCCTTCGGGCGATCCGGCCCCCTCGTCTGCCGATGTGCAAATGACCCGCCAGATCAACGACATTGCCCGCCCGCTCGGGGTGACGGTGCATGACCACATCATCATCGGCAAAAACGGCCACGCCTCGCTCAAGGGGCTGAAGCTGCTTTAGGTCGTCCAGCCGCTGCGCCTGCCACCGCGATCCATGCCGCAACCGCCAGCAACAGCGCCGCCACCGCAAAGGTGATGGCCATACCCGAGCCCACCGCAGCGGGCGCTGCCTTGGTGACGTCGTCACTCAGTGTCGCCAGAGCAAAGATCGCACCCATCAGCGAAGCGCCGGTGATAAGACCCAGATTGCGCGAGAGGCTCAGCAACCCCGACGTGACGCCGCGCCGCTCAGGCGCGACATCCCGCATCACCTGCGTCGTATTCGCGGCCTGGAACAACTGATAGCCCGGCGTCAGCACGGCAATGCCGACGATATAGCCGCCCACGCCGAGCAGCGCCGGCAACGCCACCAGCGCACCTGCTCCGATCACCATCCCGGCCAGCCCGGCAACCGCAGTCCGTGAGGCTCCCAGCCGGTCAACCAGCCGGCCAGCAAACACCCCACTGACCGCCGACACGATCGGGCCAATCGACATCACCGCTCCCACCAGAGCCGGCTCCAGTCCCAGCGCGCGCGACAGATAGAACGGACCAACGACCAGAGTTGTCATCATGACCGTTGCAACGAGGCCGCTGGTGGCAAGACCGGAACGCAGGCCGCCATCGGCAAACATCGCCAGGTCGATAAGCGGCGACGCCGCCCGCCGCTCAACCACAAGGAAAGCTACGGTTCCGAGCAATGCCACCAGCAAGAGCCCGAGGTTGAGTAGTCCAAACTGGCCCTTCCCGAGCGTCATGGCGAGCGCATAGGCGCCGAGCGTCAGCGCCAGCACGGCGGTACCCACCAGATCGAAACTCTGCTGCACGCGCCGCTCTGGCTTTCCGTCCGGCAGCCCCCATGCGGCGAGCACCACCGCCAGCGCCCCAAGCGGCACGTTCACGGCAAACAGTGCCGGCCACCCGAACGTGGCAATCAGCACACCACCCAGCGACGGCCCAAGAGCGGTGCCGAGCGCCGACATCGTCCCCAGGAGCCCCATCGCGCTGCCGAGCCTCGCCTTGGGCACCGCCTCGCTGACAAACGCTGTGCTCAGCGCCATCATCACCGCCGCTCCCAACCCCTGCGCTGCGCGCGCCGCAATCAGCACCCACAGGGACGGCGCCACGGCGCACGCCGCTGAAGCGATGGTAAACAGCCCAATGCCGCCAAGGAGCAGCCTTTTCCGGCCGAACAAGTCCCCTAGCCGCCCCACACTGACGATCAGCGTCGTGATGGCGAGCAGGTACGCCAGCACCACCCACTGCACCGCCTGGAACGACACCCCGAAGGCCTCTGCGAAACTGGGCAAGCCGACATTGGCAATGCTGGTCCCCAGCGATGACAGCAGCATCGCCAGCGACAGGCTGGCGAGCCCCCACCGGGGGGCACGTGGGGTCGATGGAACAGTCATTACAGAACTCCGTGTAGGCAAGCCTCAGCGTTAGCCCTGACCACTCGATTGCGGAACACGCAACGAATGCACTTCATTGCTGCGTTTGACGCCATATCACGGCACCAGCTACACTTCCGCCATGGCCCATCCCGATCTCAACCTGCTGATCACCCTCGATGTCCTGCTGGCCGAAGGCAGCGTCGCGGGTGCAGCGCGCCGCCTCAACCTCAGCCCGTCCGCGATGAGCCGGGCGTTGCAGCGGCTGCGGGACACAGTGGGCGATCCGCTGCTCGTGCGCGCTGGCCGGGGTCTCGTGCCGACGCCGAGGGCGCTCGAATTGCGCGAACAAGTCGGGCAGATCGTCGAGGACGCCGAAGCGGCCCTGCGCCCGAGCAGAACGCTCGACATCACCACGCTGAAGCGCAGCTTCACCTTCCGCAACCGCGACGGCTTTGTTGAAGCTTTCGGTGCGGCGGTGCTGGCTCACGTCACTGCGGAAGCGCCGGGAGTGCAGCTGCGCTTTTTGCCCAAACCCGACCGCGACAGCACCCCGCTGCGCGAGGGCAGTGTCGACCTCGAAACCGGCGTCGTAAGCCAGTTCACCGGCCCCGAATTGCGCACCCAGGCGCTGTTCAAGGATCGCTTCATCGGTATTGTCCGCTCCGGACATGCATTGGCGACCGGCACCGTCACATCGGAACGGTTCGCGGCAGCGCGCCACATCATGATTTCGCGCCGAGGCTTGGAACGTGGCCCGGTCGATGATGCGCTAGCGCCGCTTGGGCTGGAGCGGCAGATCGCCACCGTCGTCGGCAGCTTCTCCGAAGCGCTGTCGTTGGCCCGCTGCACCGATCTGGTCGCGACTGTCCCCGAGCGCTACACCGCCAGCCTTCGGGGCGGCCTCGCGAGCTTTGACCTGCCGGTCGCCCTGCCCGGGTTCACCGTCTCATTGCTCTGGCACCCGCGCCTCGATGCCGATCCGGCCCATCGCTGGTTGCGCGGCATCATCCGCGAAATCTGCGTCGCCTGATCGATATCAGTGCGCCTCGCCCGCCTCCGCGGGCTGGTTCTTGTGCAATCTTGCACGCAGCCGCTTGGCCAACGCCAGCAGCGTCTTGTTCGCCTTGATTTTCGCCCTGAGCCACTGCGTGCCGCGATGCCCGGTGGCAGCCGCGGTGCCGAGGGCGGTCAGCGGCACGTAGTGGTGCCTGAGCGGCGTCTGCACATTGCACCAGTGGCGCTTTTCGTCGGTGAACCCGGCGCCCATGTCGAAGACGCCGAAGCCGGCGTCGAACACCGTCTGCATGACCCGGAGAAGGCATTGCTTGCCCGGTGAACCCGTCTGGATCTCCAGACAGTCGCTCATCGAGGAAATGAGGCAGAACATGCGGTCGCCATGAGCGACGTTGTAGCGCATGGCGACGATCTCGCCATTGAGCCGCAGCACGTGCAGCCGTACATCGACGCCCGATTCGGCCGCAATCGTGGCGTTGTAGAACTTGCGCACCGAGCAGGCGAACGGATCGGCAATCCCCATGTCGCGGAACCGCGCGGCCCGCTGCCGGAACAGCACTTCGAGGAGATCGGCGGACTCGGGACCGGCTTTGATCTCCTCAAAGCTAACCTCGCCCAACGCCTCCAGCCGCTCGCCCTGCTGCCGATCGTGCTTGCGGCGCGATTTCGAGCGCTGCGTGGTATTGGCCTCGTCCCAGTTGGCGAACACACTGCGATACAGCGTTTCCGCCGCGAGTGACTGGCCAAGCTCTGCAAAGATATCGACGCCGTCGACTATCGTCTCGGGTATTGCCCGGAGGTAGAGCATGTCCACACCCTCCAGTGGCCCCAGCAGCGCCGACCAGAGCGCGGCACGCTCGACCGAACCCATCCGCGCGAGGCGCGCGCTGTCGACCAGAGGCGCGTTGCAGCCGACATGGTCGCCTGGAAAGAACGAAAGAACGCGCACGCCTTTGACCCGCCGCCGATAGACCGGCAGCAGCGCTAGCGGGCATCCATCGAGCTCGGCGACGAGGAAGAACTGGTCCGCTTCCTGAATCTCCAGCGCACCAATCCAGGTGCGGACAAAGCCGATATCCTGCCCCGGCGAGGCAATGTCCGCCGCTGCCAACGCCACCCACGCGTCGGCGACCTCATCGAGATTGTGCGACAGGTGCACCGAGACACGGGCGTGCTGCGCACGCACCGGCATCGCGAGCTGCGGCTCGTCGTCAATCAGCGTTTGAATAGCCATGGTGGCCCTGCCCCGTCCAGAACGGCCGCATCGTGGGGGCCTTGGGTGAATCGCACGTTGACATTGCCGTGAACGGCGCGCCGGCGGCGGGGTTTTGGCGAGGACAGTTAAGCGGGCGTTACCCGAAGGTGGACAATATCGGGAACGTTTCGAGGAACCAGTACGAGATGCGGGTGAACTGCCCGGTAATAAACAGCAATCCCGTCACCACCAGCAGCGCGCCCATAATCTTTTCCACAACCCCCAGATGCTTTTTGAAGTTGGAAAAGAACGTCAGGAACGGGCCAATGGCAATTCCGGCCAACAAAAACGGCACCCCCAGCCCGAGCGAATAAATGGCGAGCAGCCCCGCCCCCTCGAACGCCGTGTTCTGGCTCGCCGCTACCGCCAGCACAGCCGCCAGCACCGGCCCGATACAGGGCGTCCAGCCAATGGCAAAGGCAAGACCGAGCAGGAAGCCACCAAGCGGGCCGCTCGCGACTCCCGGCCCATTGTGGCGCAACTGCCGGTCGAGGAACCCGATGCGGAACACACCGAGGAAATGCAGCCCCATCGCGATGATGACGATTCCGGCGAGCGGCGTGATGATCGGCAGCGCCTGCCGGAACGCCTGACCGAACGCCGTGGCGGTGGCCCCGAGCGCGATGAACACTACCGAGAACCCGAGGATGAAGAACAGCGAAGTGAAGACGCTCCGCCGCCACAGCACGCCCGCGCTCACCCCATCGGCGCGCAACTGGTCGAAACTCGCGCCGCTCATATAGGTGAGGTATGGCGGCACCAGCGGCAGCACGCACGGGCTGAGGAAACTCAGCACGCCGGCCCCAAAAATCAGCGGGAACGAAAACCCGTCCATGTCGCCTCCACAAAGCCCGCCTCTCTTAGCCCCTCCGCGTCCGAACGCAATGCGTCGTCGCGCCGCTCGCCGCCTTGTGAAGCGCGGGCGGAGGGGATAAGCAGCCTTTAGGTCACCCGTCGTTACCAGCTGCGAGCCCCGCATGGCGTCCCGCCCGATCCGCATCGCTCCCTCGATCCTCTCAGCCGATTTCACCCGGCTCGGCGAAGAAATCCGCGCCATCGATGCGGGCGGCGCCGACTATATCCATGTCGATGTGATGGATGGCCATTTCGTCCCCAACATCACCATTGGCCCGCTGATCGTCTCGGCCATACGGCCGCTGACTAAAAAGGTCATCGACGTCCATCTGATGATCGCGCCCGCCGACCCTTTCATCCACGATTTCGCCAAGGCCGGTGCCGACTCGATCACCGTGCACGCCGAAGCCGGTCCGCACCTTCACCGCTCGCTGCAGGCGATCCGCGCCGAGGGCAAGCGCGCTGGCGTCGCCATCAACCCGGCGACCCCCGTCACCGCCATCGCGCACGTCATCGCCGATGTCGACCTGGTGCTGGTGATGAGCGTCAACCCTGGTTTCGGCGGGCAGAAGTTCATCCCCGAAAGCCTCGAAAAGATCCGCCAGGTCCGCGCCCTGATCGGCCACCGCAACATCGACCTTCAGGTTGATGGCGGTATCAGCACCGACAATGCCCGCGCCCTCGCCGAAGCCGGTGCCGATCTCTATGTCGCCGGCACCGCAGTGTTTTCCGGCAACGACCCCAAGACCTACGCCACCCGCATCGCGGCCATCCGCAATGCTGCACAGACCCTGACCGCGTAACCGATCTGTTACGCGAGAAAACGAGCCCAAGCCCATGATTCCGCGCTATTCCCGCCCCGAGATGGTCGCCATCTGGTCCCCCGAGACCCGCTTCAAGATCTGGTTCGAGATCGAAGCACACGCGACCACGCGGCTGGCGGAACTGGGCGTGGTGCCGAAGGAAGCGGCGGAAACCATCTGGGCCAAGGGCGGCACCGCCACCTTCGATGTGGATCGCATCGACGAGATCGAGCGCACCACCAAGCACGACGTCATCGCCTTCCTCACCCATGTGTCGGAGATCGTTGGGCCCGAGGCGCGGTTCCTCCACCAGGGCATGACCTCGTCCGACGTGCTCGACACCTGCCTTGCGGTGCAGTTGGCGCGCGCCTCTGATATCCTGCTCGGTGATATCGACCGCCTGCTCGCCGCTATCGCCAAGCGCGCCAAGGAGCACAAGTACTCCATCACCATCGGCCGCAGCCACGGCATCCACGCCGAGCCAACCACGTTCGGCATCAAGCTGGCCGAAGCCTACGCCGAGTTCGCCCGCAACCGCGCACGGCTGGTTAGTGCGCGCGCCGAGATCGCCACTTGCGCCATCTCCGGCGCCATCGGCACCTTCGCCAATATCGACCCGCAGGTGGAGGCCTATGTGGCTGAAAAGCTGGGCCTCGCGGTCGAGCCGATCTCGACCCAGGTGATCCCGCGCGACCGGCATGCCATGTTCTTTGCGACGCTCGGCGTCATCGCCTCCTCGATCGAGCGCATCGCCACCGAGATCCGGCACCTGCAGCGGACCGAAGTACTCGAAGCCGAGGAGTTCTTCTCGCCCGGCCAGAAGGGTTCGTCGGCCATGCCGCACAAGCGCAACCCGGTGCTGAGCGAAAACCTCACCGGCCTCGCTCGCCTGGTGCGCGGCATGGTGACCCCGGCGCTCGAAAATGTCGCCCTCTGGCACGAGCGCGACATCTCGCACTCCTCGGTCGAGCGCATGATCGGCCCCGATGCGACGGTGACGCTCGATTTCGCGCTCAACCGACTCGTAGGGCTGATCGACAACCTGCTCGTCTACCCCGAGAACATGAAGCGCAACCTCGACCTGTTGGGCGGGCTGCACAATTCGCAGCGCGTGCTGCTGGCCCTCACCCAGGCAGGGATGAGCCGCGAGGACTCCTATGCAGCCGTGCAGCGCAACGCCATGCAGGTCTGGCAGGCCCGCGGCGACCGCGCCGGGCTGTTCGCGCAATTGCTGAAGTCAGACCCCGAGGTCTCTTCAAAACTATCCGCCAGCGACATCGATGCGATGTTCGACGATTTCTACCATTTGAAGCATGTCGACGCCCTGTTCGAACGGGTGTTCGGACCCGCAGTCTGATGGCGATCGTCTACGCCCGCGAAACCAGCCTGAGTGCCGACGAGTATATCGCGGTGCTCTCGGCCACGACCATGCGCAGCAAACGCCCGCTCGCCAATCGCCAGCGCATCGCTGCCATGCTCGAGGGCGCAAATCTTGTTGTCACGGCGCGGGAGGACGGTGTTCTCGTCGGCCTCGCGCGCTGCCTCAGTGATGACGCCTGGGTCTGCTATTGCGCCGAACTGGCCGTGCGTGAAGACCAGCAGGGCAAGGGGATCGGCCGCGGCATCCTCGAGCAGTGCTATGAACTTCTCGGCCCCGGTATGGGCCTCATTCTTGCGGCGGAGCCCGAGGCCGCGGCGTTCTACGAGCGGATCGGCATGGATCGGGTCACACACGCCTTCTTTCATCCAAGGACTGATCGCGCATGAAGATCGCTGACGCTGACATCCTCCTCGTTCCAGGCCTCGGCAACTCCGAGCCGACCCATTGGCAGCGTCGCTGGGCCGATCGCTTCTCGACCGGCAAGGTGATCGAGCAGGACGATTGGGATAATCCGGACGTCCGTGACTGGACGGCCGCCATCGTCGAAGCCGTAGAGACCGCTGAGCGGCCCGTGGTCCTCGTGGCCCATTCCCTCGGCGTATCGGCGCTCGTCCATGCCGCAGCCCGCTTTCCTGCAGGCAAAGTGCGCGGCGCCCTGTTGGTCTCGCCGCCCGATCATGAGAGCGACAAGCTACCGGCGGGTACACGGAGCTTTGACAACGTGCCGCGCGATCCCCTGCCCTTTCCCTCGCTGCTGGTCGCTTCCAGCACCGACCCGTTCGTAACCACGCTCCGCGCCGCCGATATGGCGAGCGCCTGGGGCAGCGAGTTGCACCACGCGGGCGACGCCGGCCACATCAACCTCGCGTCCGGACACGGTCCCTGGCCCGAAGGACTGCTGATGTTCACCCGGCTGATGCAGCGGATTTAGGCAGCGCGATACGGCGGCAGGCAGCTGCCGCGAATCCTGCCTTATAGTCGCCAGAAAGCCGTCTCGATTGGCTTGATTGCGGCGGCGACCTTACCCCGACTTTACTTATATGTAAGTTGATTAGGCCAAGTATATCAATAGTTTGTCACTCACGAACTGGGTGGCGCCGGCAGTTATTCTCTCAGAGACACTGCGACACGACGCGGCTGGTCAGTTCGTTACCGGGGCGAGCCTTGAGGGGCAGCTCCGCCTAAAAGGACAAATCGAAATGCGTAAGTTCATCCTCCCCTTGTTCCTCATCGTCTCGGTTGCTGCTCCGTCGCTGGCCATGGCTGCCGCTACGCCGAACACTGACATCGGCACCATCAAGGCGCTCAATGCCAAGGCCCTGACGCTGACCCTCAGCGACGGCTACAAGTTCAAGCTGACCAAGAAGATCAGCCTGGCGGACCTCAAGGTCGGCGAAAAGGTGAAGATCACCTGGGTGAAGCTCCACGGCATGCGCAAAATCGAAGCCATTCACGCCGAGTAATTCGAGCCGGCAAGACTTGGGGCGGCGCTCGCCACGAGCCCGCCCCATTTAATTCCCGGAAATGCCGCTCGCTGCAGGCAGCGACTCAGCCTTCGGTCAATACCTGCTGCTGCGCGACGCCGACCAGTTCGGCCATCTTCGAGCGAATCACGTCGTCACCGACCGCCGCGCCCTTGGCCTTGAGGTCGCCCGCGATCTTGCGGAAGACATCCTCGTCACCGGCTTCCTCGAAATCTGCCGCCACCACTTCGGCGGCGTAGGCCTTGGCGGCCTCTTCGGAAAGCTTCATCAGCCCCGCAGCCCACAGCCCCAGGAGCTTGTTCCGGCGGGCTTCGGCCTTGAAGGCAAGCTCGGAGTCATGGGCGAACTTGGCTTCCTGACCTTTTTCACGATCGTCAAATCCCGACATCTACTGCTCTCCGCATTGTGCGCCCTGTTGCCGGGCCCTCGTGTGCCTTGCACATATGATGGAAAGGGGGTCAAATCAACGCCAACAGCGCGCGGCATTCCGTCAATCTCCGGCCCCGGGCACCCGAAGACGGGATGCTGAATCTGCCAGCGATTGCAACGGCAAGGCTGGTGGTCCGTGAAAAGGCTTGCAAAAAGCGTACTTTCTGGCGCATGAACGCGCCAATTCATCCCCACATGGCAGAGCCCCAATGACCCGCCGGCGCAAGATATATGACGGTAAGGCCAAGACCCTTTATGAGGGTCCCGAGCCCGGCACGCTGATCCAGTATTTCAAGGACGACGCGACCGCCGGCAACGGCGCCCGGCACGAAATCATCGACGGCAAGGGTGTGCTGAACAACCGGATCTCCGAGTTCATTTTCTCCAAGCTCAACGGCCTCGGCATCCCGACCCACTTCATCCGCCGCCTCAACATGCGTGAGCAGTTGATCAAGGAAGTCGAGATCATTCCGCTCGAAGTGGTGGTGCGCAACGTCGCGGCAGGTTCGCTCGTCAAGCGCCTCGGCCTCGAGCCCGGCACGCAGCTGCCCCGTTCGATCATCGAGTTCTACTATAAGGACGACGCCCTCAACGACCCGATGGTGTCCGAAGAGCACATCACGGCGTTTGGCTGGGCGACCCCGCAGGAACTCGACGACATCATGTCGCTCGCCATCCGCGTCAATGACTTCCTCACCGGCCTGTTCATGGGCGTCGGCATCCAGCTCGTCGATTTCAAGATCGAATGCGGCCGCCTCTACGATGGCGACCTGATGCGCATCGTCCTCGCCGACGAGATCTCGCCGGACAATTGCCGGCTGTGGGACATCAAGACCCGCAACAAGCTCGACAAGGATCGCTTCCGCGAGAACCTCGGCGGGCTCGTCGATGCCTATCGTGAAGTGGCCCAGCGCCTCGGCATTCTTGTGGAAACCGAGAACGCGTTGACCACTGGCCCGCGACTCGTGCAATGACCGCGCCATCAGCATGAATGACGGGGCATCGGAGCCCCGCCAACAACGGGAACGTCGATGAAAGCCCGCGTCACAGTCACCCTCAAGTCCGGCGTGCTTGACCCGCAGGGTCAGGCCATCGAAGGCTCGCTAAAAAGTCTCGGCTTTGGCGGGGTTGGCGCGGTGCGCCAGGGCAAGGTTTTCGACGTCCAGCTGACCGAGACCGATCCGTCACAAGCTGAGGCTAATGTGCGGGCGATGTGCGAAAAGCTCCTCGCCAACACGGTCATCGAGAATTTCGCGATCGAAATCACGCCTTAAGATTCACCGCTTATGGTGCACGGCGCACTGCGTAAGTGTGCTCAAGTTTCAGTAAAGACCATCCGATGATCAAGACCTTCTCGCTCTCGATTGCCTTTTTCCTCGCGCTCGGCCTGCTCTTTGCGGCCTATGCCTCGGTTCCCGTCTAGCCCTTAGCTTTATGCCGTCATAGGCTATTCCCGCTTGAGCGGGGGCCTGGGCAATGTCGAAGATCGTCGTACTGAGCATGCCGGCCTTCGGACACATGATTCCGATGCTGGGGCCGGTGGCCGAACTCGTACGCCGTGGCAACGACGTGGTGGTCTATAACTCCATCGAGTTTGAATCGCTGGTGCGCGGCACTGGCGCAAGCTTCGTGGCGTACCCGCCAGCGCTTAATGCGATGGATTTCGCCAAGCGGCTGAAGGATGGCAACCTGATTGCCGCCTTCGAAATGCTGCTGCGCGCCACCGCACCCCTCACCGATTTCGCGCTCGAACGGCTGCCGCTCGAAAAACCCGACGTGGTGGTGTTCGATTCCGCCGCCTTCTGGGGCTACATTGCGACGAAGACGCTGAAGCTCCCGAGTGTTTCCGACTCGCCAATCTTCGTCTTCGAGCTGTTCCGCAACCTCACCAGCTGGCGCGAACTCTGGGGCCACGCGAGGAACTTCATCCCTGGCGCCCCGCGCCTGGCGCTCGCACTCATGAAGCTGGTGCGCTTTGGCGTCAGCAACTGGCCGCGCAGCATCCCGATGGTTCCGCTCCGCGGCGACCGCACGATCGTCCTCACGAGCCGAGAACTGCACCCCAAAACGCCGCTCGCCAACGATCCGACCTGGGTCTTTCCAGGTGCTTCGATCGACGCCCGCACCCGCCCCGACCAGTTCGACTTCTCGCGCCTCGATGGCCGCCCGGTGATCCTTATCTCCATGGGCACCGTCCAGTTCCTGCACGACGCCTTCTTCAGGCGCTGCCTGGATGTCTTTGCCGACTACCCGGCACAGTTCCTGCTCGCCGCTGGTCCGGGCAGCGACACAACGCGTTTCGGCACCATCCCCGACAACTTCATCGTGCAGCAGACCTTCCCGCAGATGCCGGTCCTGGAGCGCGCCACCGCATTCATCACCCACGGCGGCCTTGGCAGCATCCACGAGACGCTCTGGAACGGCGTTCCGTTCGTCTCTGTGCCTCAGCACTTCGAGCAACTGCGCAACACCCTCGCCGCGACCCGCCACGGCGCCGGAATCGTCCTCGACGGCGAGTGCTATGGCCGGCCAATCGAGGGCCCCGCGATATACGACGCCCTGCAGCGCGTCCTCGCCGATCCGTCCTATCGCGCCAACGCCAAAAGTCTGGGCGACACGCTCCGCGCGGGCGGTGGTTATACCAAGGTCGCAGATGTGATCGAATCCGTCGCGATTAACCACTGACGTTCAGTTTTCATTCAGTCGGCTGGGTGCATTGGAGGCATGCGAACGGGATGGCTATCGCGTCCCGGCAAACAGACTTACCTAACCGAAATCTCAACCAGCGCGACCGGCCATCGGCGACGCGCAGAACGCGACTTAAAATGCTCAAGACCTTTTCGATCTCCGCCATGTTTTTCATGACCATGGGCGTCCTCTGCGCCACCCATATCGGCCTGCCGCTCTAGCTCTAGCCGCCGGCCTCGCGTCCTCTCCAAACTCTCGATCACAGCTCAGGCCCGCCCGTTAAGCACGCGCCTTAAGCCTGTTTCGAGGTTTGCCTGATAACGCTGCCACAACGCGTTAAAGTGGACCATACGTTACAGGGTCCACCACCATGCCTACCTCGCCAAACCGCCTCGATTGGGTCGACACCGCCAAGGGCCTGTCGATCATTCTGGTTGTGATGATGCATTCCGCCTATGGCGTGGGCGAAGACCTCAACAACACCGGTATCCTGCACTACATTATCGGCTGGGCGACGCCCTTCCGCATGCCGGAATTCTTCCTGATTTCGGGCCTGTTCCTCGGCCAGGTGATCGCCCGGCCATGGACGCTGTTTTCGGACCGCCGCGCCGTCCACTACCTCTATTTCTACTTCCTCTGGGCTGTGCTGCAGATCCTGTTCAAGGTTGGCCTCGGCACCGGCGACCTCGGCGAGTCTGCCCGGCAGATCGTCAGCACCGTGATCGAGCCGTATGGCGTGCTGTGGTTCATCTACATGCTTGCCGTCTACTCGATGGTCACCAAGCTATTGTTCACGCTGCGGGTCCCGCACTGGCTCGGCTTTGGCGCCGCTGCGCAGCTGATGCTGGCGCAACCGGTGACCGGCATTTCGATCATCGACCACTTCGCGTCCTACTACGTTTATTTCTACGCCGGTTACGCCTTCGCCCCGCTGGTGTTCCGTATCGTCGCCTGGGCTCAGGATCACGTCGCGATCACGCTGGTTGCCCTCATCGCTTATGCAGTGCTTGAGGGCCTGCTGGTGTTCGGCGGCGGCTCTGAGATGCATCCGCGCGGCATCACCATGGGCTTTGCCGCCTTCCCGCCGCTGCACCTGGCGCTGGGCTTTGCTGGCTCGCTCCTGATCTGCCTTACGGCTGCGCTCCTCGTCCGGCTCCCCCGGATGGATTGGCTGCGCTGGCTCGGCGAGCACTCCATCGTGGTCTACCTGAGCTTTTCGATCCCGATGGCCGCCATGCGGACGCTGATCCTCAAGACCGGCCTGGTCAACGACACCAGCGTCGTCAGCCTCATGGTCATGGCCGTTGCCCTGGTCTCGCCGCTGATCCTCTACGCGATCATCCAGAAGACCGGCTGGGGCAAGTTCCTGTTCGAACGCCCGGCCTGGGCACACTTGCCCGGCACCCCTGGTTCTCGCAACCCGGCACAGGCGCACCCGCAGCCCGCAGAATAGCCTCTGCGAATACGGTACCGCGGCTCTTTGAGCAGTTTCTGACGGCCACCACCTGTGCCGAGCGGCCACCTTCGACGTCGCAAACACCTTGGCATAGTGCGACGTCGCCCTTGCTTTTGACCCTGAGACTCATCAAAGCATCGGCATCGCTTCACAGGAGCAGCCGATGAAAGCCGCCGTTGTCATGTTCCCCGGCCTCAACCGCGACCGTGACATGATCGCCGCCCTGACCAAGATCGGCGGCGTCGCGCCCACCCTGGTCTGGCACCAGGACGCGGAACTGCCCGACGTCGATCTCATCGTCATTCCCGGCGGCTTCTCCTACGGCGACTATCTGCGGGCCGGTGCCATCGCCGCACGCTCCCCGCTGATGCAGACCATCCGCGAGCGCGCCGCCAAGGGCGTCAAGGTGCTGGGCGTCTGCAACGGCTTTCAGATCCTCACCGAGGCGCAACTGCTGCCAGGCGTACTGATGCGCAATGCCTCCCTCCGCTTCGTCTGCCGCGAAGTCACGCTCTCGGTCGAAAACGCCGCGACCGACTTCACCAGCGGGTACACCCAGGGCCAGTTGATCCGCTGCCCGGTCGCCCACCACGACGGCAATTACTTCGCCGACAGCGAGACCCTGGCGCGCATCGAAGATAACGGCCAGGTCGCGTTCCGTTACGCCGATGGCACCAACCCCAACGGCTCGATGCATGACATTGCCGGGGTGTTCAACGAGCAAAAGAACGTCCTGGGGTTGATGCCACACCCTGAAAACCTGATCGAGCCTGCCCATGGTGGAACGGACGGCCGCGCACTGTTTTCAGGCATCCTGCAACTCGCCGCGTGAGTTGAGGTGAATAGCTTCGTTGTCTTGATTGGCTTGATCCTCGGCGTCGCCGGGCTGGCCATCGACGCCGCGTCGATCTTTCCCGCCGTGATGACTGTGTCCGCCGAAAACCTTCAGGCGCGCTCGCTGCTCGACGCGTTTGTCTACTTCTGGAGCTTTTTCACCCACCTCACCAACCTGCTCTTGCTGCTGGTGTACATCTCGGAGCTGACCAACTGGCGGGCTTTGGCCTGGTTCAGGAGCGCTCAGGCTCAGGCGATGGCGGCCAGCTACATCATGCTCGTCGGGCTCTATTTCCACTTCATGCTCTCGCCCTACCTCCATCTCGAAGGCGCGCTCGGCATTGCGACGTGGATTCTCCACTACCTCACCCCTGCCCTCTACATGCTCTGGTGGCTGGGCCTTGCGCGCCACGGTGCCCTGGCCTTTCGCGCCATCCCGATGCTGCTGGCCCCTGGCTTGGTCTATGTGGTCCTTATCCTCATCCGCGGCGCGTTCACGGGAGAGTACCCCTACGAAATTCTCGATGTGGGCAAGAATGGCTATGGCGGGGTAGCTATTGGCGTCGGTGTTCTGGTGCTTGCCGTCGCGATCTTTTCTGTGATCATCGTTGCCGCAGACAAACTGTTGGCGAGGCGAAGTCGACCGGCATGACACTCAAGCGCGTCATCACAACGCTGGCCTTCGCTATCACCCTCGGGGTGCTGGTGTTTCAGGTTGTGCTGACCGTCAACCAGCGCCTTTCCAATGGCGACAGCCTGATCGGCGCGCTGGTCTACTACTTCACCTTCTTCACCATCCTCACCAACCTGATGGCGGCGGCGGTCTACCTGTCGGACCTTGTAAGATGGGCCTGGCTCCAGTGGTGGCGCACGCCATGGGTCCGCGCCATGACAGCCGGAGCAATCGTACTGGTGATGGTCGTCTATCACTTCCTGCTGTTCGGCCTTGCCGACTTCGACATCTGGTTCACAATCGCCGACCGCACGCTGCACTATGTCGACCCGACGATGTATGCGCTGTGGTGGGTCCTGTTTCAGGCTCACGGCCAGCTCAGGTGGGCTGAGTTGCCCAAGATGCTGGTCTATCCCCTAGTGTATGTCATCTGGGCGATGGCGCGGGGCGCTGTGGTGAATGAGTACCCCTACCCCTTCCTCGCCGCTAACCAGCTTGGATACGGCCCAGTGCTGCTCAACGGGCTGGGGGTCCTCGCGGGCTTTGTCGTGCTCTACGCCGCAACTATAGGCCTTGACCGCCTTCTCGCACGCCGCACGCCGCTAACACCCTGACTTGTTTGTGACACGCGCGTGCCGTTAGTCTCGCGCGACGCAACCGCGCCGGAGTGAATATGGCCTTCGAATGGACCCGGACGGATGTCACCTTTGGGGAAGGGTTCCTTCGCATCGCCCGCGAGCAGGTGAGCCGGGCGGTGGCAGCTGCTCTCGACGAAGCCACCATCCCCGCCCAGCGCATCCATGAATCGCGCCGCCGCTGCAAGAAGTTGCGCGCTCTGTTCCGCCTCGTGCAACCCGACTTCCGCCGCTACCGCGACGAAAACACCAATGTGCGAGACGCTGCACGGCACCTGTCCGAAGCACGCGACGCCAATGTGGTGCAGCAAACCCTGTTCGACCTGATGCAAGCCGCCGGCCGCCCAATGCCGGCTATCGAGACAGAGCCGGCCAACGAGGCAAAGGAACACGCCGCCTTAGTGCGCTTTGCCGCCGAGATGGAGGATATGCTCAGCCGCAGCCAAGACTGGAACATCGCAAAGATCGACCAGCACACTATCGAGGACGGGCTTGAGCGCACCTATCGCGCCGCCCGCGACGCAGGCAAGGCGACGCTGGCCGATCCAAGCGACACCGGTTTTCACGAGTGGCGCAAGCTCGCCAAATACCATTGGCACCATCTCAACTTGCTCGAACAGTGCGCCGAAGCCATGCTCGGCTCGGAGGCAAGCGCTTCCGGTGACCTCGCGGAACTGCTCGGCGCACACCACGATCTGGCGGTGCTGGCCGAAATCCTGGCTTCTGATCCTGACCGTCTCGGAACCAACCTGGATATTGCCTTCATCCAGGATGCCATCAAGCAGCGCCAAACCTTGCTTGAGGCCGAGATCACCCCGCTCGGCGCCCAGGTCTTTGCCGAAACTCCCAAGGCCCTGCGCAAGCGCTTTGCCGCCTATCTGACTGCCTGGCGTGCCTACGAGGCGGCATAGTGGCGATAGAGGTCGAACGGAAATTCCTGGTCGAGGGTGACGGCTGGCTCCCCCATGTCATTCGCACCGAACAACTGCGCCAGGGATATCTCTCCACTGGCGGCGGCGTCACGGTCCGCATCCGCACCATCAATGATGCCGCTGCCTTCATCACCATAAAGGGCGGTGGCTCGGCGCTGGCTCGCGCCGAGTTCGAGTATGCGATCCCCATCGAGGACGCGCGGCAACTGCTCGGCTACTGCAACAACCAGCCCATCCTCAAGCGCCGCCATATCCTCAACCTCCCCGGTGGCGACTGGATCGTTGACGCCTTCGAAGGCCGCCATCTCGGCCTGACTCTCGCCGAGGTCGAACTGAAGCCCCCTTTCGGCGCGCTGGACTTGCCCAAATGGCTTGGCCGCGAAGTTACCAGTGACCCGCACTACTACAACTCAACCCTCGCCGCCGCGCCGAGCGGTGGAGAAAACTAGCTGCGGCTATGTCGCACCGGGAGCGCTTGGGCTATAGCGGGCTTGTCCCTCCCCCCGGATTCTCCTGATGACCTTCGACAACCACATCGCGATTACCCCGCAGCTGGTCGCCGACCACGGCCTCAAGCTCGACGAGTACCAGAAGATCATCCAGCTCATCGGCCGCGCGCCGACCTATACCGAGCTCGGCATCTTCTCGGCGATGTGGAACGAACACTGCTCCTACAAGAGCTCCAAGCGTTGGCTGCGCACGCTGCCCACCACCGGTGAGCGCGTCATCCAGGGTCCGGGTGAAAATGCCGGCGTCGTCGATATCGGCGATGGCCAGGCGGTGGTCTTCAAGATGGAGAGCCACAACCACCCCTCCCATATCGAGCCCTACCAGGGCGCGGCTACCGGCGTCGGCGGCATCCTGCGCGACGTCTTCACCATGGGCGCCCGCCCGATCGCCGCGATGAACGCCCTGCGCTTCGGCGACCCCTCGCACGAAAAAACCCGCCACCTCGTCTCTGGCGTCGTCGCCGGCGTCGGCGGCTATGGCAACAGCTTTGGCGTGCCCACAGTGGGCGGTGAAGTCGAGTTCGACGAGCGCTACAACGGCAACAACCTCGTCAACGCCTTCGCGGCGGGCCTCGCAGACACCGACAAGATTTTCTATTCGAAGGCCGAAGGTGTCGGCCAACCGGTCGTCTATCTCGGTGCCAAGACCGGCCGTGATGGCGTCGGCGGCGCCACCATGGCGTCCGCCGAGTTCGGCGACGACATCGAGGAAAAGCGCCCCACCGTGCAGGTCGGCGACCCCTTCACCGAAAAGCGCCTGCTCGAAGCCTGCCTCGAACTGATGGCCACCGGCGCCGTCATCGCCATCCAGGATATGGGCGCCGCCGGCCTCACCTGCTCGGCAGTCGAGATGGGCGCCAAGGGCGACCTCGGCATCGAGCTCAACCTCGATATGGTCCCGGTCCGCGAGACCGCCATGACCCCCTACGAGATGATGCTCAGCGAAAGCCAGGAGCGCATGCTCATGGTGCTGCACCCCGAAAAGGAAGCCGCCGCACGCGCCGTCTTCGAAAAGTGGGAACTCGATTTCGCCACCGTCGGCAAGACCACCGACGACCTCCGCTTCCGCGTCCTCTGGCAGGGTGAGGAAGTCGCAAACCTCCCGATCAAGGATCTCGGCGACGCCGCCCCCGAATATGACCGCCCCTGGACCGCCCCAAAAATCCCGGCGCCGCTCGCCGCCGACGATATCCCGCAGATGGATGTCGCGGACGCCGTCCTCCGCCTTCTCGGCTCGGCCAATTCCAGCTCCCGCCGCTGGGTCTACGAGCAGTACGACACATTGATCCAGGGCAACTCGCTGCAGCGCCCCGGCGGCGACGCCGGCGTCGTCCGCGTCGAAGGCCACCCCACCAAGGCCCTCGCCTTCACCTCCGACGTCACCCCCCGCTATTGCGAGGCCGATGCCTATGAGGGCGGCAAGCAAGCCGTGGCCGAAGCCTGGCGTAACCTCACGGCTACCGGTGCCGACCCCATCGCCGCCACCGACAACCTCAACTTCGGCAATCCCGAGCGCCCCGAAATCATGGGCCAGCTCGTCCACGCCATCAAAGGCATCGGCGAAGCGTGCCGGGCGCTGGCTTTCCCGATCGTTTCAGGGAACGTCTCGCTCTACAACGAAACCAACGGCCGCGGCATCCTGCCCACGCCGACCATCGGCGGCGTCGGGCTCCTGCCCGATTGGTCGAAGATGGCGCGGATCGGCTTTGCCGCCGAGGGCGAAGCCATCCTGCTGTTCGGCGCGCCGGATTGGTGGGGCACCCACCTCGGCCAGTCGATCTACCTCCGCGATCTCTTCGGCCGCCGCGAGGGCACCCCACCGCCGGTCGATCTCGACCACGAAAAGAAGGTCGGCGACCTCGTCCGCATCCTGATTCGCGACGGCGTCGCCACCGCGGTGCACGACCTCTCGAGCGGCGGCCTCGCCCTCGGCCTCGCCGAAATGGCCATGGCCTCCGGCATCGGCGCCAAGGTCAACCAGCTCGACGGCGGCGACCCCATTCCGCTGTTCTTCGGCGAAGACCAGGGCCGCTACCTCGTCACCATGAGCCGGGACAACCTCGATAAGTTCTACGAAGAGGTCTACCCCTACGCCGGCGTCTTCGCCCCCTGGATCGGCAACACCGGCGGCACCACGCTGACCCTGGGCGAGGCCCGCCCCGTACCTGTCGCCGACCTCAAGGCAGCGCACGAAAGCTGGTTCCCCAACTACATGCAGGGCGAGATCTAGCCCCCTCACTTCAACACCATCTCAGCAGCCCAGAGATAGAGCGGGATGCCGAGGCTGATGTTGAACGGGAAGGTGATGGCGAGCGACAGCGGCAGGTAGATCGCCGCTTTCGCCTCGGGCAGTGCCAGCCGCATCGCTGCGGGCACCGCGATATAGGACGCGCTGCCGCACAAGACCATGAACAGCGTGCCCGTCCCCACATCGAGCCCGATCAGCCGAGCGATCAGCAGCCCTGCGCTTGCGCCGAGCAACGGCATGTAGAGGCCAAACGCGGCCAGCGGCAGGCTGAACGACTTCATGTGGTGCAACTGCCTGGCCACCATCAGCCCCATATCGAGCAGGAACAGCGCCAGGATGCCCTGGAACGGCGTCACCAGGAACCCTTCCATCTTCTCAAGCCCGGCCTTGCCCGACAGCATGCCGATGATGAAGCTGCCGAACAGCAGCAGGATCGCGCCATTGGTCAGAATCTCCCGCAGCAGCCGGCCACTGGCTTGTTTGCCGGAGGCTACGGTTTCCGGCGCTACCCGGTGCGCGATGAAAAGCGCGGAGAGAATGGCTGGCGCCTCCATTAGTGACAGCACGGCCACCATGTAGCTCTCGTAGCCCACCCCGGCCTGCCCAAGGAAGCTGACCGCAGTGACGAAGGTCACGATACTGACCGAACCATAATGGCCGGCGACTGCTGCCTGGGTCGGCGCGTCCAGCCGCGTGGTGGCCTTCAAGAGTCCGAAGGCGGCAAAGGGCTGCAGAAAGCTCATCGCCAGACCCGCGACCAGCACCAGCACCAGCGTCAGGGTAATCGCCCCCGTGCCGACAATCGCCGCTCCGCCTTTGAACCCGATCGACATCATTAGGTAGATCGAGAGGTAACGGCTGATACTTTCCGGCACCGTCAGGTCGGACTTGAGCCAGCCAGCCAGTATGCCAAGCGCGAAGAACAGGATGGCGGGGGACAGCAGGTTTTGCGTGATGATTGACAGGAATTCCATGGCGACCTCGAGGGACCTCGTTTGGGGGTTGCCTGCTCCTACCCACCCGTGCTTCATTAGGAAAACGCGTAATACATATAGTTTAGATCAGAAAATCGAATGATCTTTGACGCCCTGACCCTTCGCTGCTTTCTCGAAGTTGCCGACGGCGGCAGCTTCACCCGCACCGCCGAGCGCGTCGGCCGCAGCCAGTCCGCCGTCAGCCAGCAAATCGCCAAGTTGGAGGATCTGCTCGGCAAGCGCCTCGTCGCGCGCGGCAAGACCGTGTCGCTCACTGCCGACGGCCAGATCTTCCTCGCCTATGCCCGCCGCATCCACGATCTCCAGCGCGAGGCGCTCGACCGCTTCCGCGAGCCCGATCTCGAAGGCGAGGTGCGCTTCGGCCTCCCCGAGGACTTTGCCAGCGTCTACCTCTCAGGCGTCCTCGCCGAGTTCGCCCGCATCCACCCCCGCATCCTGCTTTCGATCGAGTGCGACCTGACGGTCAACCTCTTCAACCGCTTCAAGTCGGGTGATTTTGATCTGGTGCTGGTCAAGATGAACCGGCCCGAGGATTTCCCGAACGGCGTCGACGTGCTGGACGAGCCTCTCGCCTGGGTCGGCGATCCAACGCTCGTCGCCGGCAATGGCCCACTGCCGCTGGTGCTCGCGCCGCAACCTTGCGTCTATCGCGCCGCCGCCTTGCGCACCCTTGAAGGCGCGGGCCTGCGCTGGCGCCAAGCGCTGGTCAGTCCCAGCCATGCGGGTACCATCGCCGCCGTCCGCGCCGGCCTCGGCCTCACGGTGCTGCCGCGCCCGATGATCCCGGACCGGCTCTCCGCCCTGCCGGCCGGCCTGCTGCCGAGCCCCGGCGATATCCATGTCTCGATGCTCAAGCACGAGACCGGCAACAGCGTCATCAACTCGCTCGAAGATTTCGTCCTGCGCCGCTTCCGCAACTGACACTTGCCGATTTCGTGATCGCTGTAACGAAATCGGACCGCAATGCGTATATATCGTTGCGAACCAAACATGGGAGACCTGAGCATGACGACCACAACCGAGCGGGCAGTACTGGCTGGCGGGTGCTTCTGGGGCGTGCAGGAGCTGTTGCGCAAGCGCGACGGCGTGATCTCGACCAAGGTCGGCTATTCCGGCGGCGGCGTCCCCAATGCCACCTATCGCAATCACGGCACCCATGCCGAAGCCGTCGAGATCATCTTCGACCCCACCCGCTTCAGCTTCCGTGACCTCCTGGAGTTCTTCTTCCAGATCCACGATCCCTCGACCAAGAACCGCCAGGGCAATGACGTCGGCGCGAGCTATCGCTCGGCCATCTACTACACCTCCGACGAGCAGAAGCGCGTCGCCGAGGAGACCATCAAGGACGTCGACGCCTCCGGCATCTGGCCGGGCAAGGTGACCACCGAACTGCAGCCCGTCGGCCCCTTCTGGGACGCCGAGCGCGAGCATCAGGATTATCTGCAGCGCATCCCCAATGGCTACACCTGCCACTTCGTGCGCCCCAACTGGAAGCTCCCCAAGCGCCAGGCGGCCTAAGCACCAGCCTGCTCCCTCCCCCTCCTCAGGGGGAGGGTTGGGTTGGGGTGGGGGTCACCACGCACCGCCCCCTCCGTTGAACGCCCCCTCCCCGCATGCCATATCTGAGGCCACTGCATCCTCGGGAGACTCGCCATGGGCATGGCCGCCAACGAAATCGAAAAACGCATCCTCGCCGCGATTCCCGACGCCAAGATCGAGATCCGCGACCTCGCCGGCGACGGCGACCACTACGCCGCCACCATCATCTCCGAAGCCTTCCGCGGCAAAACCCGCGTCCAGCAACACCAGATGGTCAACGCCGCCTTCGGCACCGACATGGGCACCACCCTCCACTCCCTGGCGCTGCAGACTAAAGCGCCGGATTGACGGCTCCTTCCTGATCCTCCCCCGTTCACGGGGGAGGGGGACCGCCGAAGGCGGTGGAGGGGGCAGCCCCACACTGGAGAGCAGGGATGCGGGCACCAGAGGACATTATCAAGCGCGCCAAGCGACTCCGCCGCGAAATGACCCTGCCGGTGGTCGTCCTTTGGCACCACTTGCGCGTCACCGCCTCGGCAACTTCGTTTTCGCCGCCAGCATCCCGTAGGGCACATTCACGATTTCTATTGCGCCGCAGCAAGGCTCTGCGTCGAAGTCGAGGGAACTGATCACGACAGCCCAGAACAAGCTGGGCACGACGAGCGCCGCGATTTTTGATTGGAAAAACAAGGTATTAAAGTTTTGCGCTTCAAGGCCACGGACATTTTGGAGACCTCGAGCCTTGAAGGCGTCCTCCAGCAGATTGCGCTTGCCGCCGCCCCCTCCACCGCCGTTCCGGCGGTCCCCCTCCCCCGCTTTGCGGGTGAGGACCACCCATGACCCGTACCGTCCTCTTCGACGTCGATGGCGTCCTCATCCACGGCTACCACACCAAGCCCGAAAAGCAGGTCCGCTGGGATGCGACGCTGAAGGCCGATCTTGGAGTCGATCCGGATCAGTTCCGCGCCGAGTTCATCTTCGACGTGTTCGTCAAGAAGGTGCTGGTCGGTCAGGTCTCGCTGCTCGAAGCGCTGGAACGTGTGCTGCCGCGGCTTGGCTATCGAGGTCCGGCCATGGCGTTCGTCCGCTATTGGCTTGAGCATGACAGCCATCTCAACCAGCCGCTGCTCGATGTCGTGGCGTCCCTGAAAGCCAAGGGCACACCGCTGTTTGTTGCCACCAACCAGGAGCATATGCGCGCCCAGTGGTTGTGGAAGAACCTCGGTCTTGAAAACTACTTCGATGACATGTTCCATGCCGCCCGCGTTGGCGCTCTCAAGCCGACCAAGCCATATTTTGAGTGGGTGAACGCCCGGCTGGGCCCGCAAGCCGAACCACCGCTGTTCTTCGATGACACACCGGAGGTGTTGAAGGCCGCCCGCACCCACGGCTGGGAAGCCGTGCAGTATGACGATCTCAAAGACGTCACCACCCACCCCTGGATCAAGGACCGCCTCGCGTGACCAAAGCCTACACCCTCGTCGCCCGCCTCCCCACCGTCACCGAATTCTGCGCCCTGCGCCTCGGCGCCGGCCTCAGCGCTAAATCCGAAGCGGCTGCGGCCAAGGGACTCCCAAACTCGCTCCACGCGGTCGTCGTCGAGCATGAGGGCAAGGCCATCGGCATGGGCAGGGTTATTGGGGACGGCGGCACGGCCTTCCAGATCACCGATATCGCGGTGCTGCCCGAACATCAGGGCCAGGGCCTCGGCAAGCAGATCGTCGCCGCGCTCGTCGCCTGGCTCAAGGCCGAAGCCCCGGCCACCGGCTATGTCAGCCTGATTGCCGACGGCGAGGCGAGCCGCCTCTACGCCCAGTTCGGTTTCGCTCCCACCGCGCCCGAGTCGATCGGCATGTATTTGCGGATCACCTGATCTCCATCGGCTTTTGACGATGCGCATCTCGACAGTAGGCCTCGCGAGGACTATTTAACCCTCAGCGGGCCGGCATCCTCCCCGGCGACACGAAAGGCATGACCATGAGCGACATCAACGCGTTCATCGACGACAAGGTGAAGAACAACGACATCTACCTGTTCATGAAGGGCACGCCGGATTTCCCGATGTGCGGCTTCTCGGGCCGCGTCGTGCAGATCCTCAACTATCTCGGCGTCGACTACGACAGCGCCAACGTGCTCGAGAACCAGGACCTGCGCGAAGGCATCAAGGCCTACGCCAACTGGCCGACCATTCCGCAGCTTTACATCAAGGGCGAGTTCGTCGGCGGCGCCGACATCGTCACCGAAATGTTCCAGGCCGGCGAACTGCAGCAGCACCTCACCGACAAGGGCATTGCGGTCAAGCAGACCGCCTGACGCACGATTTCTATTAAGCGATTGAGCGCCGCGCCCCACGGGACGCGGCCCTTTTTTGGAGTTTGGCTCAGTACGCCAGCCCGAACTGAATCTCGATGCGGTGGTATTTGGCGCCCTGCCCGGCCCACTGGTGGTAGATTTCGCGGCTTTCCCCCGAGAAAGTGTGTCGGGAGTGCTCTATTTCCCGAACCAGCGGTGCGTAGCCCTGCGTGAATAGTGTGCGCATTGGTCCCTGGTAAATCGCGCTGGCCACCATGATCGGCTCGAACTGGTGCGTCTCGAACGCCCCGACATAGTCGCTGGCGCTTACGACTGGACGGCAGAAGCGCACGTCGAAATCGGTGCTGCCGTCTTTCGGCAGGTTCTGAGCGACAAACACCCAGGGACCGGCAATCTCCAGGTGATCGCGCTTGATGTCCGCATCAATCGCCGCGGTGATCTCTGCGGCCACGCTCTTCACCTGCGGGATGGTGAGCGTCCTTCTGGCACTCAGCACCAGCATCGGCTCGGCTTCCTTGATTTCCATCTGGCGAGTCCCCAATGACCGGCTGAAACTCGCGCACGCCGAGTTGGGCGGCAACCTGGACGTTAGATTCTTCGTCCGCAGATCGTAGATTCTTCTACGTCCGTTAGAAAAGTCTACCACGACTCATGCCGAGCGGCGCACCTTTGCGGCTACCGCCTCGCGCGCCGCAAAGTCGGCCGCGAGGCGAACCTCGCGCAGCGGCCGCACCCGGCGCGTTGCCTCCGCGTAAGTCGGATGCGCCTTGTAGGCGTAGAGCGCCGCCTCGTCTGCGAACTCCGCATAGACCACCACATCCACATCATTGCCGATCTGGTCGAGCTTGCCGTTCCGGCTCACCTCGAAGTGCTGGCTGTGCGGTATCGTGCCCAGAAGCTCCAGCCCCGCAACGATAGCATCGATATCGCCTGAATCCCTGGCGGTGAAAAACACGATGTGACGGATCATGGGTAAGGCTCCAAACGATGCCCTCTAGATAGGGCTCCGCCGGGATTGGTCAACTGTGGCATGGCGGCGCGATCAATTCGCGTGATCCTCGCCATCAGGCAAATGCGTTTCACCGTGAAGACCGCCGCGGGTATGTACACTGCGCACTACCGGGAATCGCGCCATGTCCATCGTCTCTGCCGATCGCTCCATCTCGCGTCCGCTGCTGACCCTGATCATTGCCGGCTGCATCATCGCCGCCATCACCAACGGCATCCGCACCAGCTTCGGGCTCTTCACCCTGCCGGTGACCGCTGATCTCGGCATCACGCGCGAAACCTGGGGAATGGCCATCGCCATCCAGAACCTCGCCTGGGGCGTTGCCCAGCCTTTTGCTGGCGGCATCGCAGACCGCTATGGCACAGCGCGCGTCGTGGTGTTCGGGCTGATCGTCTACGCGCTCGGCCTCGCACTGATGGTCCTTTCGCCCACCGGCACGCTCCTCAATCTGTCGGCGGGCGTCCTCACCGGCGTCGGCATCGCTACCTCGTCCTTTTCCATTGTCATGGCCGCCTTTGGCCGCAACGTGCCGCAGGAAAAGCGCAGCCTGATCTTCGGCGTCGCCACCGCCGCGTCCTCGTTCGGCCAGTTCGTGTTCGCGCCGATCGGCCAGTCCTTCATTTCCAATTTCGGCTGGCAGAGCGCCCTGCTCTATCTCGCCACCATCCTGATCCTTGCCATTCCGCTCGCCTACGCTCTGCGTGGCCGGGCGGAGCACACCACAGGCGGCGCCGACCTCAAGTTCATGGAGGCGCTCAGCCGCGCCATCGGCCATGGCTCCTACCGGCTGCTGGTCGTCGGCTTTTTCGTCTGCGGCTTCCACCTCGCCTTCATCAGCGTTCACATGCCGGCCTATCTGGTGCAGTGCGGCCTCTCGCCGGCTGTCGGCAGCTGGTCGATCGCCGTGATCGGGCTGTTCAATATCGCGGGCTCGCTGCTCTCGGGCTATCTCGGCAGCCGCCTGCCCAAGCATTTGCTGCTCGCCACCATCTACTTTAGCCGCGCCGTTGCCATCGGGCTCTTCGTGCTGTTCCCGGTCACCGAGGTCACGGCCTACGTGTTCTCGGCCGCGATGGGCCTCCTCTGGCTCTCCACGGTGCCGCTCACAGCCGGGCTGGTCAGCCTGTTCTTCGGCGCCCGTTACATGGGCATGCTCTATGGCCTCGCCTTCTTCAGCCACCAGCTCGGCTCGTTCATGGGCGTCTGGCTTGGCGGGTTCGTGTTCGACCAGACCGGGTCGTACAGCCTCGTCTGGTATCTCGGCATCCTGCTCGGCCTCGGCTCCGCCGCCTTGCACCTGCCGATCCGCGAACGCGGCGCCCGCTCTTTCGGCATGGCTGCCGCCGAATAGAATTAGTTTGGATCATCACAATTTGCGCTCGCCGGGTTGCAAAAATCCGGCCGAGCGTTCATCGTAAAGCACCGATGGCTCATCCCCCCGCCATCCAAGAGCACTTCACATGACCGATTCTGCCGTCGCAACGCGGGACCTCTCCCGCGTCGAATTCATTATCCTCATCGCCGCCCTGATGGCGTTGAACGCCCTCGCCATCGACGTGATGCTGCCTGCGCTCCCCTACATGGGCGAAGCGCTTGGCATCGCCAACGAGAACGAGCGCCAATACGTGGTCGGTGCATACATGCTGGGCTTCGGCATCGCGCAGTTGGCCTTCGGTCCCCTCACCGATCGCTACGGCCGCCGCGCCCCGCTCCTCGTCGGGCTCGCGCTCTATCTCGTCTGCGCCTTTGCCGCGACCTTCGCGCCAAACTTCGCCGTTCTCCTCGCCCTGCGCTTTACGCAAGGCCTCGGCGCGGCCGGCACGCGCGTTATCGCCACCGCCGTGGTGCGCGACAAGTTCTCCGGCCGCGAGATGGCCGAAATCATGTCGCTGACCTTCATGGTCTTCATGGCCATCCCGATCATCGCACCGGGCATCGGCCAGGTCATCCTCCTCACCGGCCCATGGCAGTACATCTTCCTGTTCATGAGCGGCCTCGCGCTGCTCATCAGCATCTGGGCCTTCCTGCGCCTGCCCGAGACCATGCACCCCGAATATCGCCGGGCACTGAGCTTCAAGTCGGTGACCGATGGCTTTGCCATCGTGCTGACCAACCGGCAGGCGCTGTTCTATGGCCTCGCCGGCACGTTCCTGTTCGGCGCCATGTTCGGCTTCATCTCTGCCAGCCAGCAGATTTTCGTCGAAATCTACGGCTTGGGGCCATACTTCCCGGTGGCTTTCGCCGTCATGGCCAGCACCATCGCCATCGCACAGTTCATCAACTCGCGCGTCGTGCGCCACTTCGGCATGCGCCGCATCAGCCACACCGCCATCCTCGTCTACGTGACGATGGCGTTGATCTGGGCAGGCTTCGCCCTCGCCGGCCCGGTCCCCTTCCCGATCTTTTTCGGGCTGCTGCTGGTCATCCAGTTCTTCTTCGGCTGGGCTGCGTCGAACATGAACTCGCTGTCCATGGAGCCCCTGGGGCAGGTCGCCGGCACCGCTGCCTCGGTCTTCGGCTTCACCCAGACCGTCGGCGGCGCCCTCATCGGCACCTATATCGGCCAGCACTACAACGGCACGCTACTGCCCAATGCGCTGGGCTACGCGGGTATGGGCATTGCCGTCCTCACCTGCGTGCTGATCGCTGAAAAGGGCCGGCTGTTCGGCGTCGGCGCACAATACGCGCACCCCGAGCCCAGCGGCGGACACTAGTCCGCCGTCCGCCCCACAAAGATCGTCCAGCCGAGCATCGGCCGGATATGCCGCTGGTAGTGCACCCAGTCGGCGCGGCTCTTCTTCAGCACTTCGGCATGATCCGGGTGGCCGGGATTTTCCCGGCCCCAGGTCAGCGTCGCGTGCCGGTGGTGGCTCGCATAGCGCTCGAAATCCGCCTCTGATGCACTGATCGTCGCCGACACTTCCGCGCCATGCCGCTCCACCACGTTCATCATCGAGATCGTATCAAGCGGCAAGATCTCGCCCCGGTGCACTACGGGCGCATGCCTGAGCGTCAGGTCGCCCACCACCACCCGCCCGCCGGGCTTGGCTGCCTTCACCATCCAGTCCAGCGCCTGTGGAAAGTCCCCCAGCGTGAATGTCGCACCGAGGCACATCACCACGTCATAGCTCTGCGGCGCGACCGAGAACCCCGACATCGAGCGGTTGTGAAACGTCAGCCTCCCCCGAGCCGGTGACTTCCGCCGCGCCACTTCGAGAAACCGCGCGTTGACGTCGATCCCCACGCCCTCGATGGCGAATTTCTCCGCCCACTGCCGCATCAGCCAGGCCTTGCCACAGCCGATGTCGAGCACGCTCAGCCCGTCGCGGATGTCGCAGTAATTATCGAGCAGCCGCAGCTTCCGGTCAGTAACCGGATTCTGGATTTCGATATCGCGCTCGGCAATCGCCCAATAATTCAACGGATCCAAACCGCGTCTCCCCTCGACGGTTCAAGTCCCTACTATAGCGTGAACACCTCGCGCCGAAGCAAGTCCCACGTTTCGCGATCCGGCGTCAGCAGCAGCCCGCCATCGCGATGGCTGGGGAGGTACCGCGAACCATCAAAGCGCCGCACATACGCCCCGACCTCTTCCGAGATCAGCGTTCCGGCGAGGTGATCCCAGGGCATCAGCTTGTTGAACACCACAAAGTGCGTGTGCCCGCCCGCAAACGTCCGGTAGTCGTGGCCCGCAACGCGATAGTTCCCCGCCACCCGCACCTTCACGAGGTTCTGCATGATCTGCGGCTTGGCCGCCATGGGGAGGAAACTGATCGACACCGTCCCCACCATTTGGTCGAGCGCAGGCGCCGTCGCCACCTTCAGCCGCCACTCGGATCCATCCGGCCGCCGCTGCCAGGCGCCGCTGCCCTTTTCGGCCAGCACCCAGTCATCGCCCATCGGATCGTAGATGATGCCGGCAATCACCTCGCCCTTCGAGACCACCGCCGCCATCACCGCAAACAGCGGCAACCCGGCCGCGAAATTGGCCGTGCCATCCACCGGGTCAACGACAATCGCCAGGTCGGCCTCGTTGAGCTGATCGAGCAACTCAGGCCGCGCCGCCACCGATTCCTCACCCACGAACAGCGCCCCAGGCCAGAGCGCCGCGACCTGAGCCTTGATCCGCCGCTCCGCCTCGATATCCGCCTCAGTCACGAGGTCGATCGCCTCGGTCTTCTGATGCACCATACCCGGCTCCAGCCGGCGAAAACGCGGCAGGATTTCGGTCTTCGCCGCGTCCCTCAGGATCGCGGCGAGCTGCTGGATATCAATGGCGGGCATGGGCAATCCTCGGCGGAATTCCGCCGGCTTGGTGTTGGAAACGCGCCTCAGCGCCCGGCGACAACCGGTGCGGTAGCGGCAGAGAAATCGAACAGCTTCGGGTCGAGCAGATGGCTGGCGTTGACGTTGCCCAGCGCCCGGATCATTACATCCTTGCGGCCCGGCATCTTCTTTTCCATGTCGTCCAGCATCGCCTTCATGGCATTGCGCTGCAACCCATCCTGGCTGCCGCAAAGGTCGCAGGGGATGATCGGGAAGGCCATGTGCTCGGCAAACCGCGCAAGGTCCGGCTCGCCGCAATAGATCAGCGGCCGCAGCACCTCGACGTCGCCGTCGTCATTGAGCAGCTTGGGCGGCATCGCTGCAAGTCTGCCGCCATGGAACAGGTTCATGAAGAACGTCTCGAGGCTGTCTTCACGATGGTGCCCCAGCACCAGTGCGGTACAGCCCTCCTCCCGCGCGATCCGGTAAAGGTGCCCGCGCCGCAGCCGTGAACAGAGCGAGCAATAGGTCGCCCCCACCGGCAGCTTGTCGGTGACGATCGAATAGGTGTCCTGATACTCGATCCGGTGCTTCAGCTCATATTTGTCCAGCCACTCGGGCAGGATGTGCTTGGGAAAGTTCGGCTGCCCCTGGTCGAGATTGCACGCAATCAGCTCCACCGGCAGCATGCCGCGCCACTTGAGGTCATGCAGCAGCGCCAAGAGCCCATAGCTGTCCTTGCCGCCCGAAATCGCCACCAGCCACCGATCACCCGGCCGCACCATGCCGAACTTTTCGATCGCCTCGCACATATTGCGCATCAGGCGTTTCCTGAGCTTGTTGAACTCCACGGTCCGCGGCGCATCCCGAAACAGCGGATGCGCGCCGGAGAGCTCTTCGGCGTCGGCTTCGATCTGGGTCTGCGCAACGATCTCGTTCATGGCCCGCTGAATACTCCGCCACGACGACAAGGGAAAGACCCAAGCGCCGCAGATGCCCGCCATCCTTGGATTACATCGGGGTAAGGTCCCACGCGATTCCTTGCGGGTCAGGAATTTAGTCAGTTACATGACGGAATTACCCTCGGTGCCGCAGGAGTCGTTCGTGTTCCGCTCGTTCTTCCCCAACCCCAGGCTGTTCTTCGGCTCGGCAATCATCTGGACAGCTGTCGCAATGGTGATCTGGTTCACCATTGGCAGCGCGATCGAGCCCTACCTGAGCCTCGGCCCGTGGCTCGGCCAACCGGTTGTCGATGGCGCACCTCCGCCGTTCTTCGACACCCACAAGGTCTGGCTCTATCAGTACGTTCTCGCTGCCGGATACCTCTTCTGCGTCCCCTGGTTCTTCCTTGGCGACAACAGACGCTGGTACTGGTGGAGCGTCGTCGGCACCGTCACCATCATCGAGGTGGTCTATTTCAACGTGCAGGTCGATGCCTGGTTGAACGACTGGTATGGCGATTTCTACGATCTGATCCAGACAGCGCTCGGCGCACCCAACACCATCAGCCTCGACTCATTCCTGGGGAAGATCGGCACGGTCGCGGCCGTCCTGGCCGTGAACATTTTCGTCCTTGTCATCAATGCATTCCTCAACGCGCACTACCTGCTGCGGTGGCGCCGCGCGATGAGCTTCTACTACATGGCCAACTGGCAGAGTGTTCGCACCATCGAAGGTGCCTCGCAGCGTATCCAGGAGGACACCCAGAACTTCTCCTCGATCGTCGAAAGCCTCGGCCTGAACATCGTCTCGTCGCTGATGACGCTGATCGTGTTCCTGCCCATTCTGTGGGGCCTGTCAGACCACATCACCTCGCTGCCATGGATCGGCAACGTACCTCAGGGAAGCCTTGTCTGGCTGGCCCTGTTCTCGGCAATCGCCGGCACATTCCTGTTCGCCGTGGTGGGCATCAAGCTGCCCGGGCTGAACTTCGCCAACCAGCGCGTCGAGGCTGCGTTCCGCAAGGAACTGGTCTTCGGCGAGGACGACGCCGGCCGCGCCCAGCCCGTGACGGTTCGGGAGCTGTTCAAGAACGTGCAGCGGAACTACTTCCGTATCTATTTCCACTACACCTACTTCAACGTCGCCCGGTACGCCTTCATCAACGCGTCCCAATTCTTCCCCTATCTGGCGATGGGGCCGGCCGTCGTTACGGGTGCGATCACGCTGGGCATTTTCCAGCAGATCCTCAGCGCCTTCAGCCAGGTCTCGGACTCGTTCCGGTTCCTGATGAACTCGTGGACCACGATCATCAACCTGATCTCCATCTACCAGCGCCTCCGCGGCTTCGAAAAACAGATCCCTGAAAGCGGTCGAGTCGATGCCAACGACTACGACGACCCGCGCTACATGGACACGGGCACGGTGGCCCCAGCCATGGCCCCCGTCGTCGCGCCGGAGTGAGTCGAAAGGGGCCGTCGCCAGTACAGCGCGGCCCCTTCCCACCTAAGCAGGCCCGGCCTGTACCCAAAACGTCCAAGAATTTGGTGGGTATTCCTGCAACAGTCCACTGCAATCGCGCTCCCGGTTCCGGTACGTGATTTGACCCAGGCGACGAACGGGCGCCCTCGTAAGGTGCATCTAAAGGAGCCTATAATGAACAAATTTGCATTGGCCGTTCTGTCGGTCGCGCTACTCACCGGCACTGCATCGGCAGCGGACCTGATCATTGACGCACCCGCCCCCGAAGCCATGGCCCCGATGTCCACCGACAGCGCTATGTACTTTTCGATCTTCGGCGGCGTGAACCTGCTCGACAGCATCGACTATGACTCGACCGGCGGCGGCGGCACCAGCGGCGAGCTGAACTTCGACAGCGGCTACAGCATCGACGCAGCGCTCGGCGTGAACCTCGGCGGCGGTCTTTCGCTCGAAGGCCAGCTTGGCTACCTGAACGCTGACCTGACGGACGGCACCTATGGTGGCACCCCGTTCGGCGCTGAAGGCTCGGCTTCGGCCGTCTACGCAATGGCCAACGCCTGGTATGGCATCGATCTTGGCGGCATCACTCCGTTCATCGGCGCTGGTGTCGGTATCGCGAACCTGACGCTGGATTCCCAGTACGACGCGCCTTTCAATAATGCATCGTTCGAGGATTCAGGCGTCACCTACGCTGCCCAGGTCGGCGCCGGCGTGTCGCTGAACGTCACCGACAACATGGCGCTGACCGCTCGCTATCGCTACCTCATGACCGGTGATGTCGATTTCACCGACGGCGACGGCGACACCGTGACCGGCCACCTCGCGACCAACATCGTCGACGTTGGTCTCAAGATTTCATTCTAAGGTCTGATTGCATGCAGACCCAACGGGCGGCCTCGGCCGCCCGTTTCTTTTTGGGCGGATTGCAGGTTGGCCCAGCCCCCCTCTGAAAACAAAAAGGGCAGCCGCACAAAGTGCAGCTGCCCTGTAAGTCACGTCCCCAGCGCCAGCGGCGCCAGGAGGTTCGCGATTAACGCGAGTAGAATTCAACCACGAGGTTGGGTTCCATCTGAACCGGATACGGCACGTCGGCCAGAGCCGGGATGCGTGCATAGACGGCGGTCTGCTTGCCGTGGTCGACTTCCAGATAGTCCGGAATGTCGCGCTCGCCGAGCTGGTTGGCTTCGAGCACGATGCCAAGCTGCTTGGAACGTTCCTTGATCTCGACCTTGTCGCCAACCTTCACCTGGTATGAAGGAATGTTCACGCGCTTGCCGTTGATCAGGATGTGGCCGTGCGACACGAACTGACGCGCAGCGAACACGGTCGGCACGAACTTGGCGCGGTAAACGATCGCGTCCAGACGGCTCTCGAGCAGGCCGATCAGGCGCTCGCCGGTGTCACCCTTGACGCGCGAAGCTTCGGTGTAGAGCTTCTTGAAGGCCTTTTCGGTGATCGAACCGTAATAGCCCTTGAGCTTCTGCTTGGCGCGCAGCTGCAGACCGTAATCGGAGGTCTTGCCCTTGCGGCGCTGGCCGTGCTGGCCGGGGCCATAGGCACGGTTGTTGAGCGGGGACTTCGGCCGGCCCCACAGATTTTCGCCCAGACGGCGGTCAATCTTGTACTTAACTGAATCGCGCTTCGACATCGGAATCCTTTCAAAGATCGTCGAAAGAGATTGCGCCCTCCTCTGCCCTACCTTGCGGCGAGAGCCGACAGATCGCTGAAATCCAGCAAATCCCGGGTGCGCTCGTGGAACCTGACGGCTCAACAAGTTGGCGCGTGATAGAGCGCATGGCTCCGGAAGTCAAGCGAAGCTGGCCTGTCCACCTATCTCGCCGCGCTGCTCCGAACTCTCACGCGAGCTCATTGGCTGATGAGACTCAATCCCCAATCCGTTCCAAGTCCAAAAGTCGGCACGTCCTGCGGGCAGCTGAGGGAGCAGATGCACTTATCCGAAGGCCATTGGTTCCCGTTCCGAGACACAAGTTACTGTGATCGGCCATCCGGAACGATAGCTGATTCAATGGGTTGTGCTCTCGGATACCAACCGGAGTACATCCCATGAAGACCTCTTTTGCTATTGCCCTCGCCACTGTTCTCGCCATCGGCGCCCCCACCTTTGCCCTCGCTCAGGACACTCCTGCTAGCGACGAAATGATGTCGTGCAGCACGCTCGGCAATGCGACCCAGATCGCAGCCATGGAAAAGGTTGACGCCGCGACCATCGCAGCCGCGACCAAGGTCAACGTCATCCTCGTTTCCGAGTGTGATTCCGACACGTCTTCTGCCCTGCAGACCAAGGGCGCTGGCGTTGTCGAGCAGCTCGGAATGAACGAAGCCGTCAAGACCGCCATCCAGACGCGCAACGCAACCGTCGGCGATCTGCTCGGCGCCACCTACGAAGGCGACACCCTGACGGTCTACGTGCTGAACAAGGCGTCGTAAGCCTATCGCATAACGCCCGATCTATCGGGCGCTGAGCGAACCACCGTCCTTCCCCTGGGACGGTGGTTCTTTCTTTGTCAGCCTTCGACCATCGCCTTGTCGAGGGTCCGCTGCTTGCGGATACCGGGAAAGATCTGGCTCCAGATCCCCGCAACGGCCACGGTGGCCGCGCCGCCAAGCGCCACTGCCGCTGAGGCGCCGATGACCGTCGCCATCATGCCGGCGCGGAACTCACCCAACTCATTGCTCGCCCCGATAAACACCGAGTTCACCGCGTTCACCCGTCCGCGGACGCTATCTGGCGTCCACAGCTGCATGATGGTCTCCCGGATCGACACCGAAACCATGTCGCATGCCCCGATCAGCGCCAGCAGCGGCACCGAGAACCAGATCGAGGCCGAGAGCCCGAACAGCATGGTAAAAAAGCCAAACCCGGCGACGAAGATGAACAGCGTCACCCCGGCATGGTCACGCACCGGAAAGCGAGAGAGGAACAAGGCCGTTGCGATAGCGCCCACCCCCGGCGCCGCGCGCAGCAGCCCCAGCCCCCAGGGCCCCGTCTCCAGAATATCGCGGGCAAAAACCGGCATCAGCGCCACTGCACCACCCATCAGCACCGCGAACAGGTCGAGCGAGATGGCACCAAGCACCACCTTTTCGCCCCAGATATAACGGAACCCTGCAAGCAGCGTCGTGATGCTGGTTTCCTGGTCGTGTGGCTTCTGCACCGGCGCCTTGATCATGCTGACGCTGATCAACGCCGCCACCACCAGCGCCGCAGCGACGCCATAGGCGAGCCAGGGCGAGACCCCATAGAGCAATCCGCCCGCCACCGGCCCGACGATTGTTGCCAGCTGCCAGGCCGTCGCGTTCATCGCCACCGCGTTCGAGAGCGCCGGCGCTGGAACCAGATTGGGCGCCAGCGACGATCCCGCCGGTCCGATAAACGCCCGGGCCGTGCCGAGGGTGATCAGCACCAGGTAGATCGGCCACACCTCGTGCGCGCCACTGATCGAGGCAAACGACAGCAGCACCAGCGAACAGCCGATCTCGACCGCAAGGCTGATCTGCATGATGCGCTGACGCGAAAACTTGTCCGCCGTCAGCCCGGTGATCAACACCAGCACCAGCGCCGGCAGGAACTGCGCCAGCCCGACCAGTCCAAGAAAGAACGGATTGCGGGTGATATCGTAGACCTGCCACCCAACCGAAACCGACATGATCTGCGCGGCAAAGCTCGCGGCGCAGATCGTGGTCCAGAAGTAGCGATAGCTGGGGTAAGAAAAAGCCCGTTCGGAGGGCGTCGAGGCGGGATCGTGTGTGGTCATGGTGGCGCTGAAATGCCACGCGCGCCGCCTGCGGTCAAATGACACATTCGTCTTGTTAGGGCAGCCCTCAGGGCCTCACTCGCCCTCGTCCTCAGACGGCATCCGCTCCGGACGGTGCCTCAGGTGCGCACGGTCAATCGATGATATCACCCCGCGCAGCGTACGGATTTCCTGGCTCGACAGCGTCGCCCGCGAAAAAATCGCGCGCAGGTTGTCGACCATCGTCGGCCGCTTGTCCTCAGTCTTGAAGAAACCCGTGCGGTCCAGCGTGCCTTCGAGATGCGAGAACAGCCCGAGCAGTTCCTCGCGCGGCGCTGCGGGATCGAGCCCGCCGGTAAACGGCAGTACCTCGCCCTTGTCCGCCTGCTGCCGCCATTCATACGCCATCAGCAGCACCGCCTGCGCGATGTTGAGCGAGGCGAACGCCACCTCTACCGGGAACGTCACGATGGCGTCCGCCACAGCGACTTCCTCGTTATAGAGCCCCCACTTTTCGCGCCCAAACAGCAACCCTGCCCCAGCGCCAGTCGCGATATGCGATACCACGCGCTGCGCCCCTTCCTCGGGGCCATACACAGGCTTCTGCAGATCCCGCCGCCGCGCCGTCGTCGCAAACACCAGCGATAGATCGGCAATCGCCTCCCCGACGGTGTCGAACACCCTCACCTTCTCGATGACATGATCAGCTCGCGATGCCGCCGCCACTGCGCGCTCATTGGGCCAACCGTCACGCGGATTAACCACGCGCAGGTCCCACAGCCCGAAATTGGCCATCGCCCGCGCCGCAGTGCCGATATTCTCGCCCAACTGCGGCTCGACCAGAATCACCGCCGGGCTGGGACGAAGCGTAATTTCCTGCGATCTGTCGGTACCGGCCATGGTCTACCCCTTGCTGCCCGGCAAATACGGCGCAAGCAGGCCAAAGATCAAGCGGCGCTGTTGGCAACGCTATAGCGCGTCAATTCCGTCACCTTGTTCCCGCATCGCCACTCGCGGTCCAGAAGCGCGAAATGCAGTTCATCGTCCCACTCGCCCTGGAACAGCTTGTGTTCCTTGAAATGGGCCTCAAGCCGCATCCCAACCTGCCGCAGCAATTGCGCCGCCGGCGCATCCTTGGCGCTGCAGCGCGCAAACATCCGATGGAACCCAAGCCGGTCAAAGCCCAGTTCCAACGCCGCTTCCACCGCTTCGCGGGCATAACCCTGCCGCCCATAGATCGGGTTAAACACAAACCGCAGTTCCGCCTGGTTTGCCGTGGCATCCGTCCAGCGCAGCACTACATGCCCGATCACCACGTCGTCGACCCGCCGCACCACTGCCAGCGCCAGCGCATCGCCCGGCCGCTGCAGCCGTTTCTGGTTGCGCAGGCTGTCGAGGGCACGTTTGACATCGCCCCCATCCCGCGCAGTGATATCGAGATAGCGCTGAACCTGCGGCAGGACGTAATAGTCCGAGATATCTGCCAGGTCGTCAGCGCTGAAAGTTCGTAAAGCAAGCCTGTTGGTCTCAAAAGGCAGGTCGGGCCGGTCCATATTCAAGCCTCCTACGGGATATGGTGGGTGCAATTCCCCATCCTTCAACGCAGTGGCGACCCTTCCGTTCCCCTGGTGCGTCTCACGCCGCCCCCGGCGCGCGCGCCTGGTCGGCCCGCCATTTGTCCTCGATAATGCCGTAAACCAGTTCCTCGTCCCAGGCGCCCTTGACGAAAACGTGCTCGCGGAAGTGCGCCTCCTGCGCCATTCCGAGCCGCTCCATCACCCGCGCCGATGCAAGGTTCGCCGCCGCGCACCGGGCGTAGATCCGGTGCATGCCGGCGCCGTCGAACCCCATCCGCAGCAGCTCCCGCGCCGCCTCCGTCGCGTAGCCCCGCCCCTGAAAATCCGGATGAAAGATATAGCCGATCTCGGCCTGCCGGTTCGCCTCGCTGCGCAGGATCAGCGTCACCTCGCCGATGAGGCTGTGGCCCTCCCGCAGTTCCACCGCGAGAAATATCTTGTCCCCCTCGGCCACCAGCGCCGTGTGCCCGATCCGGGCCTGCACCACCTCTGTGACCGCCTCGCGATCCATCGTCTCGTCGAACAGGTACCGCGCCACTTCATCGAGCCGGCGGTAGGCATAGACCGCGTCCACGTCCCCACGGGAGAATGGCCGCAGCCGGAGCCGCTCTGTTTCGATGGGAAAGGCGGGTGCGTAGACCATATCCTGCTCTACGAGGCTCCCACGTCCGGATCAAGCACCCCGCTTGCATCCCCGACGCCGCTGCGGCAGATTTCGCGCTGCGTTGCTGCAGCGCATCCGATGGAGTCGTCATGACCGCCGCTTCCGACGCCCTTGCAGATCGCCTGCGGCCCCTGCTGCCCGCCCTTGCTGCCAAGAGCATGTTCGGTGGCGTGGGCTTCATGCTCAATGGCAACATGGCAATCGGCACCACCGCCAAGGGCGCCCTGCTCGTCCGCATCGATCCAGCGCACCAGGCCGAAGCCCTCGCGCGCCCCGGCGCCTATGAGATGCATATGGGCCCGCGCCCCATGACCGGCTTCATCGCCGTCGCCCCTGAAACGCTGGCGGACGAAGCGGAACTGCGCGGCTGGGTCGCCTACGCCCTCACCTATGCGGAGACGCTGCCCCCGAAATGAAATCCGCCTCCACCACCATGGATCACCTCGCCGATCGCATCCGCGACCTGCTCGACGGCGATCCGCGCATCACCGAAAAGACCATGTTCGGCGGCCTGACGTTCCTCCTCAACGGCCACATTCTCATCGCCGCCAAGAAGGATGGCAACGTCCTGCTCTCTGTCGGCAAGGACCACAACGACGAAGCCCTCGCCCGCCCCGGCACCACTCAGATGGTCCACGGCGGCCGCACCATGCGCGGCTTCATCTGGGTTGACGGCGACGCCATCGAAGACGACGACGCCCTCCGTGACTGGCTCGACACAGCGACGCGCTGGGTAGCCCAGATGCCGGTGAAAGGCTGAACTCTTCCTTCCCTCTCCCCTTGAGGGAGAGGGTGCCCGAAGGGCGGGTGAGGGGCAGTTTCTGTTCTGCTACACCGCCGAAAACACCAGCGACGCATTCACCCCGCCGAACCCGAACGAGTTCGACAACACGTGCCGCAACGTCTTCGCCTTGGGAACCTTCGGCACCAGATCGAACCGCTCGCCAACGTCCGGTTCTTCGAGGTTCAGCGTCGCCGGCACCAATCCATGCCGCATCGCCTCGATCGAATAGACGGACTCAAGAGCCCCCGCCGCACCCATCAGATGCCCCGTCGCCGACTTCGTCGATGAAATCATCAGGTCCTTGCCGCGGTTGGCAAACAGCGTCCCGATCCCCGCCAGTTCCGCTGCATCGCCTACCCCGGTCGAGGTGGAGTGGGCGTTGATGTAGTCGATCTCGCCCGTAGACACGCCCGCCATCTTCAGCGCATTGCGCATCGCCGCCTGCGCCCCTACGCCGCCCGGCTCGCCTGAGGTCAGGTGGTAGGCGTCTGCCGAAGTGCCGTACCCGGAAAGCACAGCCAGCGGTGTCGCGCCCCGTGCCAGCGCATGGCTCAACCTCTCGATCACCAGCACCGCCGCGCCTTCCGCGAGTACGAACCCATCCCGCGCCCGATCAAACGGCCGCGACGCCGCCTTCGGATTGTCATTGAAGGCCGTGGACAGCGCCCGCGCCGCGCCGAAACCACCTACCGAAATCGGATCGACAGAACCTTCGGCGCCACCGACCACCGCCACTTCGGCTTCACCTGTGAGGATCAGCCGCATCCCGTCGCCGATCGCCTGTCCCGACGCGGCGCACGCCGTAACCGGGGCACCTATCGGCCCCTTGAACCCATAGCGGATCGAAATCCATCCGGCGGCCAGATTGGCCAGGAACGACGGCACCGTGAACGGCGACAGCCGCCGCGGGCCTTTCTCGATAATCGTTTCCACTGCTGCCGCCATTACCGGCGAGCCACCTACCCCCGTGCCGATGATCGTTGCAGTCGCGGCGCGATCTTCCTCGGTCTCAGGTGCCCAGCCGGCCTGCGCCAGCGCTTCCTGCGCCGCCACCAGCCCGTACTGGATGAACAGGTCCATCTTCTTGATGTCCTTGGCGTCGATCGCCACCAGCGGATCAAACCCGTCCGGGTCGTCGGACTTGGCGGGCACCAGCCCGGCGATCTTCGCCCCATAATTGGTCACATCGAACCGCGTGTTGCGCACCACCCCGCTACGGCCCGCAATCAGCCGCGCCCAGTTGGTCGCAACGCCAACCCCAAGCGGGCTCACAGCGCCCATGCCGGTAACAACGATCGGATCAGATTGGCTCATTTGAAGCTCCATTTATCGTGTATATACACAGCATCGGCAGATCGTCGCCTTGCCGACATAGGTCTACATCGCGGCCAGCCGCCGCAAAGTCTTGAGCGTGTCGTCGAACCCGCTGTCCCCAAGTTCAGCGCGAATCTCCGCCTGCGCCTTGCGCCAGTGCGGCAGCAATTGCGCCACCAGTTCCCGGCCCTTGTCTGTCAGCCCGCAGATCCGGCCGTTGCCCTGCTCCGCGGCATTCGAAGCAATCAGCCCCATCTTTTCCAACCGGTCGAGGTTGCGCGTCAGCGTCGTGCGCTCAAACCCGCGCTCTTCCGCCAACTGGCTCACGGTCTGGTCGCCCGCCGCAACGATCGTCCCCAGCAGCGAAAACTGCGTCGAGGTGATCCCGAACGGCCGCGCATAAGCATCATACCGGCGCGTAATTGCCCGCGCCGCCATCCGGCTGTTCGAAACCATGCAAAGCGAGAAGTCGTCTTTCATCACGCGATAGATAGAGTGTATATGCACAGTGTCAAGGTTCTGCTCCGCCAGGAACCAATCGCCGCTCGTCATCCCAGCGAACGCTGGGACCCATGCCTAGACCCTTACTGGCGGAAAGTTGGGTCCCTGCCCTCGCGGGGATGACACTGAGTGTCTTTCAAGACGCGGCCCCCTCGGTCCCCTCTACCCTCATGGGGAGAGGGCTAGCGACGCTAGGCCCGTCAGGGCCGTAGCAAAGCTGGGTGAGGGGCTTTTGAGCGTCCGAAGGCAAATCAGTCCGATGGACTGATTTGAGCGAGAAAGGCCATGAGAGCTATGCTTGAGTGGCTAGGGACTGGAGCCTCAGTGCATTGACACTGCAGAGAAACCCCCAACTTATCCCCGCCTCTCCAACCTGCGCTATTCTTCCGGTGTCCCCCACACGGGCGCGGTCGCGACGAACGAACGGTGGGGGGATCAGGGGCCAGGGAAGTCGTTTCCTGGCGGGCTGATGGTATTGGCAACCGACCGACCGGTCAGGCTCCGTCTTGGTAACAAGTCGCGAGGAGCGCCGGCCAGTACGCTCCCCGATACCGGAGGTCTCACAAAGACCCCGATGGTTCCGGCGTGGCGACGGCCATACAAAACTGCGGACTACCCGCGTCGGTCAACGCCGCGCCGGAACCCGCCTACACCTAAATCCCGAGGGCTCAGCGCCAGTCGGGCGCTTTCGCGCGACCATTTTCATGCTATGAGCGCTGCATCATTTTCACGCGCTGCCGAGGAGCCCAAGCATGGCCAAGATCAAAGTTGCCAACCCTGTCGTCGATCTCGATGGCGACGAGATGACCCGCATCATCTGGCAGGCGATCAAGGACAAGCTGATCCTCCCCTACCTCGACCTGAAGATCGAGTACTATGACCTCTCCGTCGAGAACCGCGACGCCACGTCCGACCAGGTAACCGTGGACGCTGCGAACGCCATCAAGAAGCACGGCGTCGGCATCAAGTGTGCCACCATCACCCCCGATGAGCAGCGCGTCGAAGAATTCAAGCTCAAGAAGATGTGGAAGTCGCCCAACGGCACCATCCGCAACATCCTGGGCGGCGTCATCTTCCGCGAGCCGATTATCTGCCAGAATGTCCCGCGTCTCGTGCCCGGATGGACCTCCCCGATCATCGTCGGCCGTCACGCCTTTGGCGACCAGTACAAGGCCACCGATTTCCGCTTCCCCGGCAAGGGCAAGCTGACCATCAAGTTCACCGGCGATGACGGCAAGGTCATCGAGCACGAAGTGTTCGATGCGCCGTCCGCAGGCGTCGCCATGGGCATGTACAACCTCGACGACTCGATCCGCGATTTCGCCCACGCCTCGCTGAACTACGCCATCAACCGCAAGGTCCCCTGCTACCTCTCCACCAAGAACACCATCCTCAAGGCTTATGATGGGCGCTTCAAGGACATCTTCCAGGAAGTCTTCGAAGAGCACTACAAGGCCAAGTTCGATGAGTTGAAGATCTGGTACGAGCACCGCTTGATCGACGACATGGTCGCCTCGGCGCTGAAGTGGTCCGGCGGTTACGTCTGGGCCTGCAAGAACTATGATGGCGACGTGCAGTCGGACATCGTCGCCCAGGGCTTCGGCTCGCTCGGCCTCATGACCTCTGTGCTGATGACTCCCGATGGCAAGATTGTCGAGGCGGAGGCCGCCCACGGCACCGTCACCCGCCACTATCGCCAGCATCAGCAGGGCAAGGAGACCTCGACCAACTCCATCGCCTCGATCTTCGCCTGGACGCGTGGCCTCGCCCACCGCGCCAAGCTCGACGACAACGCCGAACTGCTGAAGTTCGCGCTGACGCTCGAAAAGGTCTGCGTTGATACCGTCGAAGCTGGCCAGATGACCAAGGATCTCGCGCTCCTCGTCGGGCCGGACCAGAAGTGGCTGTCCACGATCGGCTTCCTCGACGCCATCGACGCGAACCTCCAGAAGGCCATGGCTGCCTGATCATGACCAGCCACGTCGTTACGCTCGGAACGGCCGAACCGATCCCGCTCGCTGCGGTGCGTCGCGAAGTGCCCCGTTCCGCAGTGTACGACGCGGTTATCGGCGCCCCCATCTGGGGGCTCGCCGAAGCGCGCGGTATTCCTCTGCTGATGCGAACCGTGGTCATCTTCCACGGTTCGCGATACCCGGCCGACGACACAATCGTGACCCTGGACGTTGGCCTCGCCGTCGCCGAGCCGTTCGAATCCGATCTGCAATTGCAGTCGATCGCGACGCCATCGGGCCGCACCGCCGAAGCGACCCTTGTGGGCGACTACGAGCGTCTGCCGGAAGTTCACCACGCTATTGCCCAATGGTGCGCCGCGCACGGCCATGTGCCAACTGGCGTCAACTGGGAAATCGTGACCTGGCACGAAGAGCCTGAAAAGCGCTTCACCAAGGTCTACTATCTGCTGGAATAGAAACGCGCTCGCCTCGCTAGATGTCGGCGAGCCCAAGGAGTCTTGCATCACCGACGTCAAATGCTCGACAGTTCAGGAACGGGGGGGAATACTGAGATGACGAGACTGACTATAGGACTGGTCGCGTTGTTCCTGGCGCTTGCCTGGGGACCAGCGCAAGCGGCGACGATATCGATCGTCTCCATGCAATATTCCGCCGCCCACCCGGTTCCCCACATCCACTACGAGGGCGAGACGGTCGCCGGCGATGTGGCGACCCTGCAGTCAGTCTACAACAGCTTCGTCAAATGCCGCCTCGCCTGCAGCGGCCCCGATGGCAGCGCAACCGCTGTACTCACGCTGAACGGCCCCGGCGGCAGCTATAGCGAGGGGCTGGCCCTGGCCGACTTCCTCCGCGCCAATCACATCGCCACTGTCGTTGAGCGCGGCGCCCAGTGCTACTCGGCCTGCGCCTTCGCTTTCCTCGGCGGTTCCGCCTATTCCAGCCAGGAGGGTATGGGGACCTATATCGACCGCATGGTCGAGCCCGGCTCCGTCGTCGGCTTCCACGCCCCCTATTCCGACGAAAATTCCTTCCTGCAAGCGCTTCAGGAACGCGGCGCGATGGAGACCCAGGGCGAGACCCGCGACAGTCTCGCTTTGATGGTCAAGGAACTGGTGAAGTGGAACGTCGACCCCGAAGTGCTGTTCTACATGGTCGGCATGGGTCCGGACGAAACCTATAATCTTCTGGCCGCCGACGACCTCTACCTCGCCCGCGTCGCCCTGCCCCCGACCCCAACCTCCAGTTGGATCACGGATCTGCCCAGCGCGGTCAAGAACGTCTGCGAGCGCCTGCTTGCCATCGATGAGCGAGCAGACCCGCTCGATATGGTCGAGCGCTTCCAGTCCGACTACACTACCGATATCGGCAAGACCCAGTATTCCGGCGCGCTCTCCGGCTACAAGCTTGGCGACCGTCCGCTGGCAATCGGTAGCTGCGCGATTACCGAACAGTCGCTAGCAACCGATGGCGACTACGAGATTGCGCTCTACTACACCCCCGGCCTCGATGGCCTCAACGCTCCCGGAACCAGCTTCTTCAACCGCCAGCGCGGCTGGTCCAGCGCCGGCACCGGAGGCGATCCGCTGAAGCGCATCCTGCAGAAGGGCCCGCTCAACTCGTACTTCCTCCCCATGGGCGTCAAGATCGATGACCTCGACTTGCCGGGCGAGGCGGAGATCGACAAGAACCGCTTCAACGCCCTGCTTCCTCCGCTCCTCGCCACCATCCCGGACGAGTTGACCATCGACAACGTCACACCATCTTCGCGTGTCTCGCATTCGGGCAATGTCTTCGTCTTCGAGCGCGTCGGCTCAGACCTGGTGTTCGATAGCGCGCGCGCCAAACCTGTCCTTGGCCGCACCCTAACCAACGACGCCGGCAACGACGTGAGCTTTGTCCGCGAAGGCACCTACGACGATACCGGCGCCAGCTTCTCCTGGTTCGGCTTCAAGAACGGACCCGACAGCACCGTGATCGAGGCAGTCATCGTCACGCCCGACAATAGCCCCGCAACCGCCGACGACCTGGACACTCTCCGCCGCGTTCAATGCGCCATTACCTTCGAGGACCTCGCACTCGACTGTTCATGAAACGGCGACCAATCGAGACGAAATAATTAGTCGCTGTGCCCTTCGGGCCCATCGACGCCTCGGGGGCACGCGCGTATAGGATCGTACATAATTCGCCGTCGTTCCTCCCCAATTTCGGATTACCAAAGATGCCCGTCGGCGTCGCTTTCTCCCTTGTTGCGTACTTCCTTTATTCCTGCTGCGACGCCATCATTAAAGCGTTCGGCAGCGGCCTGACCGTCTTCGAAATTGCTTTCTGGACCGCACTGTTTTCCTTCGTGCCCGCCATTTTCACCAAACCAAAAGGCGAAAACTGGCTGCGCTTCTGGGACATGAAGCATCCGTACCTGGTCAATCTGCGCAGCATCACCGGGCTCGTCGGCAATTTCTGCATCATCTTCGCCTTCACCCACATCCCGTTGGCCGAGGTCTACTCCATCGCCTTCCTCGCCCCGATCTTCGTGGTGGCCCTCTCCATCTTCTTCCTCCACGAAGAGGTGCGCTGGCAACGCTGGCTATTCCTCGCCGCCAGCTTTTGCGGTGTGCTCCTCGTCGTCCGTCCCGGCTTCCGCGACCTGCAACTCGGCCACCTCGCCGCGCTCTGCGCTGCGCTGATGGGCGGCGTGACCACCACAACGCTGCGGAAGGTCGCTCCCGTCGAAACCCGCGTCAGCCTTCTTGGCATCCCGCTGGGTTATATCGTCCTGGTCAACGGCCTACTGATGCTGCCGACATTCCAGTGGCCGTCGCTGCAGGAGTTCATCATGCTGATGACCATCGGTGCCATCGGCGGCACTTCAAACATCATCTTCATCGCCGCCACCCGTCGCGCGCCCGTCAGCCAGATTGCACCGGCGCAGTACAGCCAGATCGCCTGGGCGGTGATCTTCGGCGCCATCTTCTTCACCGAATACCCCGACCTCATCACTTACATCGGGCTCGCGGTTGTCGCAGGTGGCGGGATCATGAACGTGATGTCCGACGAAACCCGCATACGGATCTTCTCCCGCCTGTCGGTCTTCGGCCCGGCGAGCGCGATATCTGAGGTCAGCCCGCCGCTGGGCGACGATGCCAAGCCCCAACTGCGTCCCGGCGACGATGCAGCAGCTGCGGTAGGCAAGTAGCTCATGCGTGGCCTGACGCAGACATCGCTGGGCGTTATCCTCGGGCTATGTGCCTACGCCGCCTATTCGACCGGCGATGCGATGGTCAAAGGTCTCGGCAGCACGCTGGGCGTGTTTGAGATCGGCTTCTTCACCACGATCTTCTCGGTCCTCCCTGCGGCCTTTACCAAGCCAAAAACCGAGCGTTGGCGCGACACCTTCAAGCTGAGCCACCCGGCTCTCGTCCACCTGATCGCTGTCTGCCGTACCATAAGCGCGATCCTTGCAGTGTTTGCGTTTGTCACGATCCCCTTGGCAGAGGCCTACTGCATCATCTTCCTGATCCCGGTGTTCATCACCATCCTGTCGGTTTTAGTGCTGAAGGAGGAGGTCAGCGCGGGGCGGTGGGGACTGGCGGTGCTGAGCTTTGTGGGTGTGCTGATCGTCGTCCGGCCCGGGTTCCAGGCCCTCCAACTCGGCCACCTCGGCGCCTTTGCCTGCGCCATCACCGCCGCGATATCGGCCACCGCTACGCGGCTGATCTCGGGGACGGAGAAGCGCACCAGCCTGTTTGTGATCCCGGGGCTTTATACGCTCGTCGTCAATGGCGCATTGCTGGTGTTTGGCTTTACCGCACCGACATGGTTCGAGCTCGTGGCCCTGCTGGTGTGCGGCGTGCTGGGCGGGGCAGGCTATCTGTTCCAGATCGCAGCGCTGGTGAAGGCGCCGGCGAGCCGGGTGGCGCCGATGCAATATAGCCAGATCGTCTGGGCGCTGATTTATGGCGCTCTGTTCTTCAAGGAAGTGCCGGACGCGGTTGGTCTGGTCGGGCTGTCGATCGTCGTCGCTTCCGGCATCGCCGGGATTTTCTCCGATGGTGCCCGCGCCCGTATTGCCGGGCGCTGGGCAGAGTTCCGTGGGCGTCGCAGCGAGGTCGCGAGACCGGGCGATGTTGGTCCCGGCCCCGACGCAGTCTAGCCCCTAGAGCGCCGCGCGGACGGCTGCGATGGCGGCGTCGGCCTTCGACCCGTCAGGGCCGCCGCCCTGCGCCATATCGGGACGGCCACCGCCGCCCTGCCCGCCAAGTGCAACCGTTGCGAGCTTGACGAGATCAGCCGCCGACTTGCGGGCGGTGAGGTCTTCGGTGACACCGATCGCGACTGTACCCTTGCCATCCTCGCTGACGAGGATGAGGGCAACGACGCCTGAGCCGAGCTTCTTCTTTTCGACATCGATCAGTCCGCGCAGATCCTTGGCCTCGACGCCACGCACGGTGCGGCCAGCAAAGGCGATGCCGTTGACGGTTTCGGCCGCAGGCGCGGCTTCGGCACCGCCGCCACCACCGAGCGCCAGCTTCTTGTTGGCTTCGCTAAGCGCCCGCTCGGCCTTCTTGAGGCTGTCCTGCACCGCTTCGATGCGATCAAGCACCTCGTGCGACTGCGTGCGGAGGAGGCTGGCGGCCGCATCGACGATCCGTACGTGGTCGTTGCCGCGATGGCGCGCGGCCTTGCCGGTCAGGGCTTCGAGACGACGCACGCCGGCGGCGACGCCCGCTTCGGCAACGATCGAGATGAGCCCGATATCGCCAGTGCGGCGCACGTGGGTGCCGCCGCAGAGTTCGACCGACCAGCCAAGGCCGTTGCCGGTCGGCTCTCCCATCGACACGACGCGCACTTCATCGCCGTACTTTTCGCCGAACAGCGCCCGCGCACCCGAGTTCTTGGCGTCATCGACGCTCATCAGACGGGTTTCGACGGGAGTGTTCTGCAGCACGATCTCGTTGGCGATATCTTCGATCTGGACGAGTTCCTGCGCTGTGATGGGCTTGGTGTGGACGAAGTCGAAGCGCAGGCGGTCGGGCGACACGAGCGAGCCGCGCTGCGCCACGTGATCGCCCAGTACCAGGCGAAGCGCTTCGTGCAGCAGGTGCGTCGCGGAGTGGTTGGAGCGGATGGCCGAGCGGCGTGTGTGGTCGACGGCCAGGGCGAGGCCCTGCCCGAGCTTCAGCGTGCCCTGCTCGACCGTTACCTTGTGGCCGAACACGCCATGATGCTTGCTGGTCTCGAGCACGGTCGCGGCAACGCCATCCCCGGTGATCCGGCCGCTGTCGCCAACCTGGCCGCCGCTCTCACCGTAGAACGGGGTCTGGTTGAAGACCGCAAAGCCCTCGTCACCGGTGGTCAGCACCTCGACCATCTGGCCACCCTTGACCAGGGCGACAATCTCGCCTTCCGCAGTCTCGGTTTCGTAGCCGAGGAATTCCGTGGGGCCGACTTTGTCCGCGACGGCGAACCAGACCTGATCGTCTGCGGCTTCGCCAGAACCCGCCCAGCTCTTCCGCGCCTCGGCCTTCTGAGCAGCCATGGCGGCATCGAAACCGGTGGTATCAACGGTGATGCCGCGGGTGCGGAGTGCATCCTGCGTCAGGTCGAGTGGGAAGCCATAGGTGTCATGAAGCTTGAAGGCGACGTCGCCGGCCAGCACGCCACCTTCGCCAAGGTCCTCCGTCTCGTCGGAAAGAATCTGGAGGCCACGGCCGAGCGTCTTGAGGAACCGGTTCTCTTCGAGTTCAACCGTTTCAGAAATGCGGGATTCGCCTGCCACCAGCTCGGGATAGGCCTGCCCCATCTCGCGTACGAGGGTCGGTACGATCTTGTAGATCACCGGCTCATTCGCGCCCAGCAGCGTTGCGTGACGCATGGCGCGGCGCATGATGCGGCGCAGCACGTAGCCGCGACCTTCGTTGGAGGGCAGCACGCCTTCGGCGATCAGGAAGCTCATCGACCGCAGGTGGTCCGCAATGACGCGGAGACTCGCCGTCGAGCTGTCACCATTGAAACCGATGGCCTGCTGCGTCGACGCGATCAGCGACTTGAACAGATCAATCTCGTAATTGTTGTTGGTGCCCTGCATCACGGCGGCAACGCGTTCGAGACCGGCGCCAGTATCGATAGAGGGCTTCGGCAGCCCGGTGCGCGACCCATCGGCCGCCTGCTCGAACTGCATGAAAACGAGATTCCAGATCTCGACGAACCGGTCGCCATCTTCCTCGGGCGAGCCCGGAGGGCCACCCCAATACTTGTCACCATGATCGTAGAAGATTTCCGAGCACGGACCGCAAGGGCCGGTGTCGCCCATCTGCCAGAAGTTCGACTTGGCGCCGAGTCGAACGATGCGCTCTTCGGGCAGGCCGGAAATCTTCTTCCACAGCGCCATCGCCTCGTCGTCGTCCTGGTAGATCGTCGCCGTCAGCTTGTCCTTGGGCAGGCCCCACTCCTTGGTGAGGAGGTTCCAGGCGAGCTCGATTGCGTGTTCCTTGAAGTAGTCGCCGAACGAGAAATTGCCGAGCATTTCGAAGAACGTGTGGTGGCGCGCCGTGAACCCGACATTGTCGAGGTCATTGTGCTTGCCGCCTGCGCGCACGCATTTCTGCGAGGTGGTGGCCGTCGAATAAGGGCGCTTTTCAACGCCGGTGAAGACGTTCTTGAACTGCACCATGCCCGCGTTGGTGAACATCAAAGTCGGGTCATTCCGCGGCACCAGCGGGCTCGACGCAACTGCCTCGTGCCCATTCTTTTCGAAATAGGAGAGGAAGCTCGACCGGATATCGTTCACACTCGTCATTTGGGGTCTCTTACAGACAAAAGGCGGGGCCGAGGCTCCGCCGTAAACAACAGGAAAAGCCTTCTATCGCGGGGGTCGCGCCTCTGTCCAGCGCGCGGGCAATAGACTGTAACAAAATGGACACGCGAACGCGCCCGCTGGCCACATGGCTTCGGGTGAGAACCAGTGAGGACGAGCGCCGGCGAGGCCCAGGCCTCAAGGCGGGTAGTCCGCAGTGTGTGCGAGGTCGGACCTCGCCGGCGCGATCGGACGTTTCCACCTCGCTCCGGCGGACCGCGGGGACTTCCCCGGAACCGCAGTGCCTGGCCACCGGCGGATCGCTCCGACCGGCCTCCCGAAGGAGGGGGGCTTATCCCCGCAGTCCAGATCCACGGAGCCAAAACCCCGGACGTTTCTGCGCAGGCACCCCGGCTCCCCGTGAGGGGAGCTCGGCCCCTGGCCGCCCGAAAGCGGCCGTGACACCACTGGCGGCCCTCGTCCACCCTTTGGGGAATGGCATCCGGCCGGCCGGAACTTCGGCAAGGAGGGTGCGACAACCTCCATCCGATCCTGTCCCCGCAAACCGTTCGCTCGCGATCCCGTCCAGCGCGGGGGCAGTGAGCGCAGTATAGTCCGGCGTGAAGGCGCGGGGATAAGTGGGGGGTTTTGTTAGGGGATCAAAGCACTATCGTGGCTCCGCACACCCCCTCCCGGCCTCCCCCATCAAGGGGGAGGTGCTGATCGAGCGTGTGGCACGCCCGTTGCGAACCGCACCAGCTGGCACCCTCCCCCTTGTGGGGAGGGTTGGGGAGGGGGCGGCGCGTCCCCCAAAAGCGAAGGGCGCCACTGGGGCGCCCTTGGGATGCGTAACGGAATGCGAACCGATCATGCGTCCGCGTCGTCGGCCTCGTCGCCTTCCGGAGCGGCCAGGAGCGCTTCGCCGAGGACGCCGGAGCTCTGGCGGACGCCCTGCTCGATGAGGTCGGCGATCTGCGGGTTGTCCTTGAGGAACTGGCGCGAATTCTCGCGGCCCTGCCCCAGGCGCTGGCTGTCATAGGAGAACCAGGCGCCGGACTTCTCGACGATGCCAGACTTCACACCCAGGTCGAGCAGCTCGCCGGTCTTGGAGATGCCTTCGCCATACATGATGTCGAATTCGACCTGGCGGAACGGCGGGGCAAGCTTGTTCTTGACCACCTTGACGCGTGTCTGGTTGCCGATCACTTCCTCGCGCTCCTTGATCGCGCCGATACGGCGGATGTCGAGACGAACCGAGGAGTAGAACTTCAGCGCGTTGCCACCGGTGGTGGTTTCGGGCGAGCCATACATCACGCCGATCTTCATACGGATCTGGTTGATGAAGATCACCATCGCCTTGGACTTGGAGATCGACCCGGTCAGCTTGCGCATAGCCTGGCTCATCAGCCGCGCCTGAAGGCCCGGCATGGAATCGCCCATCTCGCCTTCAAGTTCGGCCTTGGGCGTCAGCGCCGCAACAGAGTCGACCACGAGGATATCCACTGCGCCGGAGCGCACCAGCGTATCGGCGATCTCAAGCGCCTGTTCACCCGTATCGGGCTGCGAGATCAAGAGCTCGTCCACCTTCACACCGAGTTTCCGGGCATAGATCGGATCCAGAGCGTGCTCGGCGTCGATGAACGCGGCTGTACCACCGTTCTTTTGCGCCTCGGCGATCACGTGCAGTGCCAGCGTCGTCTTGCCCGAGCTTTCTGGCCCGAAGATTTCGACGATACGGCCACGCGGCAACCCGCCAATTCCGAGCGCAATATCGAGGCCGAGCGAACCGGTGGAAATCGCTTCGACCTGGGCAATGGCGCCCTCGCCGAACCGCATCACCGTTCCCTTGCCGAAACTCCGCTCGATCTGGCTCAGCGCTGCAGCGAGCGCCTTTTCCTTGTCCATCGATCCCTCAACCACGCGCAACGGCGTAACAGCAGCAGCCATCTTCGGTCTCCTTATTCCACTTCGGTTCGCCCTACGCAAACCAAGCGCTTGTCCATGTAACGTACCTAATCTGTTCTCATTTTGTTTCTAAATCGTCAAGGGACAAAATAAGAACAGACAGCTTTATGTGGCCGGCACTTCAGTCGGGCGCTGTAGTTGCATGATTCGACGAAAGGCCGGTGGGCATCGCTCCAGGCTGTTCCGCGGGAGATTGCGATGAAATCTCTGCGATCAGCCCCAAGGACCTGCTGTTGAGCGTCGTCTCAGCTTTATGGGGGGCAAGCACGAGCGCGACGGATCCCCACTCACAGCAACCTTCAATGGACACACCCATGTCGACCAAGATCGCCGGTATCGCCGCCCTCTCGTTCCTGCTTTTCGCCGTGCCTGCAACCAGTGCCCTGGCGCTCGATCGCCATGTTCTGGTGACCAACGACACCTCGTACACAATCCGTGAGTTCTACGCGTCCAATGTCGGCGCCAGCTCGTGGCAGGAGGATATCCTCGGCAATGAGGTACTGGCTCCGGGGGACACCATCAACGTCAACATTGATGATGCCAGCGGCTATTGCAAATATGACTTCCGCGCCGTCTTCGACGATGGCACCGAGGCCACCAAGCCCGCCGTCAATGTGTGCGAGGTCGCCAAGTTCACTTTCACCGAGTGATGCCTCTCGGGCCGGACTGGAAGCAACACCGGTCCGGCCCCGTATATCGGCCAAAAGTTGCAGTGTACCGGTTGGTGATACACACCCAAAATGCGGATGCGTTCCCCGTCGCGCCGCGCTATAGGGACACCACCAAAAACCGGGGGACCCCAGCACCATGCATCTGATCCAGTTCCAGGACGAAACCGGCGCCCGCGCCGTTGCCGCGACCGAAGGCACAACCACCAGCGTCGTGACCGGAGCCACCAGCGTCTACGAGCTTGCGACAGAGGCCGCCGAGCGGGGCCTGACGCTGCGTGCGGTGGTTATCGAAAAGGGTCTGGGCAGGAGCGTTGACCGCGCCGCGCTGGCTCGCGAGGGGCGCCTGCTGGTGCCGGTCGATCATCCCGATCCGGCCCATCTTTATGTCACCGGCACCGGCCTTACCCATCTTGGTTCGGCCTCGACCCGCGACGCGATGCACAAATCCAACCAGCAGCAGGCAGAAGCCCCGCTGACGGACTCGATGAAGATGTTCCGCATGGGCCTTGAGGGCGGCAAGCCCAAGGCTGGCGAGATCGGCGTACAGCCCGAGTGGTTCTACAAGGGTAATGGCTACGCCGTCGCCGCGCCGGGCGCGCCGATCCCGTCGCCGTCCTTTGCCAAGGACGCTGGCGAAGAGCCGGAAATCGCCGGCATCTACCTGATCGGCAAGGATGGCACACCCTTCCGCCTCGGCTTTGCGCTGGGCAACGAGTTTTCCGACCACGTGACGGAGCGGGTGAACTACCTGTTCCTCGCCCATTCCAAGCTCCGCTTCTGCTCGTTTGGGCCGGAACTGCGTGTCGGCGAGTTGCCGCGCAATGTGTCGGGCATGTCGCGCATCCTGCGTGACGGCAAGGTGATCTGGGAAAAGCCGTTCCTCAGTGGTGAGGACAACATGAGCCACACCATCGCCAACCTCGAATACCACCACTTCAAGTACGACCTGTTCCGCCAGCCCGGCGATATCCACGTGCACATGTTCGGCACGGCAACGCTGAGCTTTGCCGATGGGATCAAGACCGAGCCCGGTGACGTGTTCGAGATCGAGGAGGCCCAGTTCGGCCTGCCGCTGAGGAACGCCGTCGCCTGGGACAAGGAGCGCCCGGTGGTGATCCACCAGCTCTAGGTAGCTTCAGGTAGACCCATGTTCTGGCCGGGCACGTTGCCCGGCCAACTGCTTAGTGCCCCATCGGCAACATCTCAAAATCGACGCGTCGTGGCCGTTTTCGTGCCCGTCCTTCGCCCCATTCCTCCGCCCTGATCGAGATGCGCAGACTGCTCCGGCCCCTTGCCGGATGGTCATTGGGATGATTTTCGCCAAATCCAACCTATCGGACAGAGGCCTAATTCATCCAGCGCAGCAAGTGTGCTTGGCGCGGTGGGTTGGGAGGCTTTCGCACCAGTTGTAACCGAGGCGAAGGGCCAACTCATGATCTATGTTTCATCGACAACGACGGCTGCCGAACTGCAGGCCATCATCGATTCGGCGCCGGCCGGAACCACCATCCAGCTGGGCGCAGGTGACTTCACGTTCGACCGTACGGTGGTGATCAACCGCGACGATATCGCAGTGGTCGGCGAGGGCTCGGATGCCACTACGATCAACCTCGTGGGCAATGCCCGCGCCGGTGGCGCCTTCCAGATTGGCGGGGTGATCGACCAGGAGACCTATAGCGGTAGTTTCGACCTGGTGAGCACTGCGGCGGAAGGCAACAAGGCGCTGCACCTCGCGGATACCACAGGGCTCAAGGCCGGTGATGTGCTATGGGTGGAACTGCCCAACACGCCCGAATATCTCGACTCGATCGGCGACACCCAGTGGCGCGAGGACAAACCGCTCCGCACCTCGATGGTCGAAATCGCGTCGGTGAACGGCAATACCGTAACGCTCGTCAATGGCCTTGCTTTCGACTTCACCGAAGACGCTACCGTGCAGCGGATCGAGGTTGCCGAGAATGTGCGCGTCGGCGGTTTCACTATCGATTCGGGACTGGCCGATGCGGACCCGGCCGTGTTCGAAAATACCGTCGCGGCCTTCGACCGCTCCAATGTGATTTCGATCTCCGCTACCGCGGATACGCGGTTGTTCGACGTGGTCATCCACAATGCGCCCTCGAACGGAGTGACGATTTCGCAGTCGATCCTGGTCGATGCCTCAAACATCACCGTAGATGGCGCGATCAACAAGGGCGACGGCGGCAACGGGTACGGCATTCAGCTCAAGGCCGTGTACGACAGCAGCCTCGTCGGGCTCGAGGCCTATGACACGCGTCATGCGGTGCTGTTTGCCAGTTGGACCAGCGAGGCCAACAATACCATCAATGTGCGCGGCACCAATCGCGACATCAATTTTCACGGTGGCGCCGACCATGACAACGTGGTCGAGGTGGTGACCTCGTCGCGCACCGACGCCGAAGCTGGGTATCTGTCGCCAACGCTGTTCGTCAATTCGGACGGAACCAGCTACGGCGCTCCGACGGATCCAAACGCCAATACCGTGACGTTCCGCTACGTCAACGGCACCAACAAAGCCGAGGTGCTGGTGGCCGATCCGCTGGGATCCGAATTCCACGCCCGGTCTGGTGCCGACACGCTGATCGGCGGCAAGGGCGTCGACCTGCTTTACGCAGACAAAGGCGACGACCTTATCTACGCATCGGGTGGCAATGACCGGATCGATGGCGGGCTGGGTAACGACAGGCTCTACTATGATGGCGACCAGTCCGGTTTTCAGATCACCAAGTCGCTCGACGGCGGATACATCGTGCACAAGCCCGATGGCAGCTATGACCGGGTGGGCGGAGTGGAGACACTGGTGTTCAACGATGGCAGCGTCACCGTTGCGAGCCTCACCAATCTCGGCACGACATATTTCGGCACAGGCGATGCTGACCGCATCACCGTCACCTCGAGCAATGACGTGGTGCTGGCCGGGGACGGCTATGACCGGATCGTGTCGGCGGTCAGCTTCACGCTCGGCGCAGACAGCGAGGCACTGGAGTTCACCGGCACTGCAGCAGTCAACGGCTACGGCAACGAAGGCGCCAATTCGTTTACCGGGAACGATGCAGCAAACCAGCTCTTCGGGCTTGGTGGCAACGACCGGTTCTTCGCGCGCGGCGGCAATGACTACGTCGCTGGTGGAGACGGCAATGACGAGCTTTATGGGCAGGCTGGCAACGACCGGCTGTTCGGCGGCGATGGGCTCGACACCCTCAATGGCGGCTCGGGGAGCGACACGTTCGTGTTTTCCCGCGGCCACGACGAGGTTGAGGATTTTTCGAGCAGCGCGAAGGACCGGGTGGATATCGGATTGACCAGTTTCACCAACGCTGCGGACTTCTACGCGGCTTTCAAGCTGGCCGCCAACGCCAGTGGAGATACGCTTGCGCAATATGGCATCGACGTGAATGCCCACGGCTCTCAGGTCGATATCTACGTGACCGATGCGAACGGCGAGGTGCTCTCGATGTCGCTGCATGGCGCAGCGTTGCAAAGCCTGTTGGCCAGCGGCGACTGGATCGTTTGATGTGTTGCCCCCGGGACAGCGGCGTCCCGGGGGTATTCCGCCTCGATCAGTCGCGCGCCCGGAGCTGGCGGACCCGCTCGAACGCTACAGCGATGATGATGAAGCTGCCGATGAAGGTGCCCTGCCAGAAGGCACTGATGCCGAGGAGGCCCAAGCTGTTACGGATCACTTCGATCAGTGCAGCACCAACCAGCGCGCCGAGCGCCGTTCCCGCGCCGCCGACAAGGCTGGCCCCGCCGATGACCGCAGCAGCGATCACCTGCAGCTCCATCCCATTGCCCAGATTGGTGGTCACCGCGCCGAGCCAGCCGGTCTCGATGATGCCGCAGATGCCTGCCGTCAGGGCCGAGATGATATAGACCGCGACCTTGATGGGCTTGACAGGAACACCCGTCAGCTCAGCCGCGCGCTCATTGCCGCCGATGGCAAAGATATGGCGGCCAAACCGCGTCCAGCGCAGCATGAAGCCAATAATCAGCGCGAGAACGATCGTGTAGATCACCGGATTCGAAATGCCGAACACCCACGCCCCGCCGCCGAGGGCAAGAAGCTTGTCGTGATCGGGCCCGAACTGGAACACCACGGTGTTGTTGGACGCCACCATCGCGAGACTGCGGGCGATCGACATCATGCCCAGCGTCACGACGAAAGGTGGAAAGCCGAGATAGGCGATCAAGACGCCGTTGATGGCGCCGACGATGACGGCCACCAGCAGGGTTACCGCGATGCCAATCTCGATGCTGAAACCGGCATGCATCACCACCGCCAGCACCATGCTGCAAAGGCACAGCACCGAGCCAACCGAGAGATCGATACCCCCGGTGATAATCACCACAGTCATGCCCAGGGCGATAATGGCGGTGAAGGTGAAGTTGCGTGTGATGTTGTAGATATTCTGAGGTGTCGCGAAGGCTTGCGTCGCAAAGCTGAGGAATACGCAGGCCAAGAGGATAGCGACGATCACCCACAGCGCCTGGCTGTTGAGCGCATTGGTGAACCAGTTGTTCTGCTTGCGCGCGATGGTTTGTTCGAGGGTCATGGCCATCTTTACACCTGCTCAATCGCGCCGGTGATGAGACCGGTAACTTCTTCGGGCGAACTCGCCGCAACCTTCTTGTCGGCAACCTTGCGGCCGCGGCGCATGACGATCACGCGGTCGGCCACAGTGAAGACGTCGGGCATGCGATGGCTGATCAGCACAATGGCGATGCCCCTGTCGCGCAACTGCTTGATGTGGTTGAGCACTTCGGCCACCTGCCGCACGGAGATAGCGGCAGTGGGCTCATCCATCAGCACGATTTTGGCGTCTGACAGCATGGTTCTCGCGATGGCCACGGCCTGGCGCTGGCCACCTGACATCATCTTGATCAGGTCGCGCGGCCGGGTCTCGGATTTCAGCTCCGCAAAGAGCTTGCCTGCCTTTTCGTACATGCCGGCATAGTCGAGCACGCTGAACGGCCACACCCCACGGCGCAGTTCGCGACCGAGGTAGACGTTGGCGGCAGCGGTCAGGTTGTTGCAGAGCGCCAGATCCTGGTGGACGATCTCGATGCCATGCCGGCGCGCGTCGAGCGGGCTGTGCAGATGTACGGGCTTGCCGTCCATGCGCATGCCACCACCCGAGGGCGGGAAGTTGCCCGCGATCATCTTGACCAGCGTCGACTTGCCAGCGCCGTTGTCGCCCATCAACCCGACGACCTCGCCGGGCTCGATCGACAGCGACACATCGGTGACCGCGTGGATCGCGCCGAAATGCTTTGAAATGTTTTCTAGTTCGAGAACCGCCACGGCTCGTCAATCCTCCCCTGGATGCAGCCGGTGACCTTGCTGGCCTTTCGTGCTGCAAAAAACGCCGCCGGCAGGATCCTCCATCCCATCGGCGTAGCTGACCTGATTAATGCAGAACCCCAAAAACGCGTCAACTTGAGGGAGCGTCAAATAGTACGACTTTTTGGCAGTTGATGGGTTGACGTACGTAACCGGTCAAGATTAGCTGATAGACGGGAGGGTTGTTCTGCCTGTCACCACGGTATCAAGCCGGGGACGTCAGTACATCGCCCTCTTGTTCCAAGGGAGGGAAATATGAAAGCACTGAGTTTATTGATGATTGCTGGCTTCGCGGCTTTGACCGCAAGTCCCGCACTCGCAGAAAAGAAGCAGCTGGTGATCGTGGTCAAGGGCCTCGACAACGCCTTCTTCGAAGCAATCCACCAGGGTTGCGAGAAGTGGAACGGGGAAAACGCCGATTCCGAATACGAATGCTTCTACACCGGCCCGGCATCGACCTCCGATGAAGCAGGCGAGGCCCAGATCGTGGCCGACATGCTTGCAAAGTCGAGCACTGCCGCCATCGCGATCTCGCCGTCCAACGCGCCGCTGATCGCCCAGACCCTGAAGTCTGCCAATGCGACGATCCCGGTGATGACGATCGACGCCGACCTCGCCAAGGAAGATGCCGGCCTGCGCAAGACCTATCTCGGTACCGACAACTATCTGATGGGCAAGCGCATCGGCGACTACATCAAGGCTGCCGCACCTGAAGGCGGCAAGATCTGCACGATCGAAGGCAACCCGGCTGCCGACAACATCCTGCGCCGTGCGCAGGGTATGCGCGACGCACTGTCGGGCAAGGAAGGCCTGGCAGCGCTGGCTGGCGAAGGCGGCTGGACCGAAATCGCCGGCTGCCCGGTGTTCACCAACGACGATGGCGTCAAGGGCGTCCAGGCAATGAGCGATATCCTCGCTGCCAACCCCGACCTTCGCGCCTTCGGCATCATGGGCGGCTGGCCGCTGTTCATGGCACCGCAGCCCTACCGCGATCTGTTCAAGCCTCTGGCTGACAAGATTGCGTCCAACCAGCTGGTCATCGGCGCTGCCGACACCATTGGTGACGAAGTTGCCATCGCCGGTGAAGGTCTCGTGACCGCCCTGGTGGGTCAGCGTCCGTTCGAAATGGGCTACCTCGCTCCCAAGACCATGATCTCGCTGATCAAGGGCGAAGCTGTCGCCGACCCGGTGTTCACCGGCCTCGACGAATGCACCAAGGACACGGTTGCGACCTGTATCCAGAAGTAAGTTTTCGCTCCGGCGGAACGAGAGGCGCGCTTCGGCGCGCCTCTTTCATTTTGGGCCTAGCACCTTTGGAGAGTTTACCCTAACCAACTGACATGTCAGTGTCCGCCGCCGCTGCAACCCTAGTCGCAGCCGGCTCGACCATGGGAGAGACTTGCTAAATGAGCGCTACCAAATTCAAGACGCGCCGCGTCGGGACCACCAACCTCGAAGTGACCGAACTCGGACTGGGCAGCGCGACGCTCGCCAGCATCTTCCAGGCCGTTCCGGATGATCAGGCGCGGGCCACGGTGAGCGCGGGCCTCGACGCGGGTATCAACTATTTCGACACGGCGCCGCAATATGGCTACGGCCGCGCCGAGCATCTGGTGGGTGATGCCCTGCGCTTCCGCCCGGAGCCTAAAATACTCTCGACCAAGGTCGGCAGACTGCTGCGCCCCGTGCAATCGGAAGCTGAGCGCGACTACGGCCACGCATGGGTCAACCCGTTCCCGTTCGAGCAGGTGTACGACTACACATATGCCGGTGTGATGAAGTCATACGAGCACAGCCTGGCACGGCTGGGACTGAGCAAGATCGACATCCTGTTTGTCCACGATATCGGGGTCGCGACCCACGGCGCGGAGCAGAACGCCATCTACTGGAGGCAACTGGCCGAAGGCGGTTACCGCGCGCTGACCGAACTGAAGGCGTCGGGCAAGGTGTCGGCAATCGGGCTTGGCGTCAACGAATGGGAAGTCCTGATGGACGCGTTCGAACTGGGCGACTGGGACGTCTTCCTGCTCGCCGGCCGCTATACGCTGCTGGAGCAGACCTCGCTGAACCCGTTCCTCTCGACCTGCCTCAAGCGCAACGCTTCGGTTGTCGTCGGCGGGCCGTTCAATGGCGGCGCTCTGATGGGCACGGGCATGTGGAACTACGCCAAGGCGCCTGAGCACGTGATCCAGCGCGTGGCCGACCTCAACGCCACCTGCGCCGAATTCGGCGTGCCGCTCGGCGCCGCAGCCCTGCAATTCCCGCTGGCCCACAAGGCCGTCTGCAACGTGCTCCCCGGCCCCAAATCGCCGGCAGAGCTGGATGGCATTTTGAACTGGTGGAACACCAAGATTCCCGACGGACTCTGGGATGCCTTGGCCGACCGCAAGTTCGTCGCGCCAGGTACGCCGTTGCCGAACGGGCGCACTGCTTAGGTGAAGACGCCTGCCAAGGTCCTGATGATGGACGTAGACGGAGTGCTGGTCAGCGGCCGCCCAAGCGACGGCCGGCATCTGTTCGCCGAACTCGAGAGAGACCTCGGTTTGTCGCCCGACAAGCTTCGGGAAACTTTCTTCGCGCCATTCTGGGAGGCCATCGTTACCGGCCGCGAAGGACTGACCGAGCGATTGGCACCAGTGCTCGCGGAGATCGCGCCAAGGGTCTCCACAGAAAGGCTGATAGCCTACTGGTTCGAAAATGACTCGAGAGTGGATGAGGGTGTGCTGGCGGCCTTGGCTCAGTATCGCCAACGCGGCGTGCCGGTGTTCCTCGCGACGAACCAGGAGCATATGCGCGCCGACTACCTCATGAAGAAAGTTGGCCTGGTCAACCATGTAGACGGCATCATCTACTCAGCCGCACTTGGTCACCGGAAGCCCGACGCCGAGTTTTTCGACCGAGCTGCAGCGATCGCGGGAGCTGAGCCGGAAGACCTCGTGCTCGTCGACGACACTCTTGCAAATGTAGAGGGTGCCAGGAGACGCGGATGGGGTGCCGTTCACTGGACCGGCGAGCAAGCATTGACCGACGCGTTAGCGCCATTCTTAGGCTGATACCAAGAGCCCGGCCGCCTCTTCGAGATAGTGGCGGCGAATGCCGAAATAGGCTTTGGCGTCGGCCAGCTTCTGCAGCGCGGCGGGGTCCCTGCCCCGCTTGGTGCGGGTGCCGACGATAAGCACGTTCTTGGGCGTATGGAGGTCCGAGATGAACTCGAAGACCTTGGTGCTGTAGCCAAAATACTCAAGGATCATGGCGCGCATCGCGTCGGTGACCATCTCGGCCTGCCGTTCGACGAAGATGCCATGCTTCATCAGGAAATCGAGGTCGTTGCCGGTATTGGCCGTCTCGATCTCGCGCCGGATCTGCTTGTGGCAGCACGGCGCAACGACGATCAGTTCAGCTTCCGCGGCGATGCCCTTCGCGATGGCATCATCGGTCGCGGTATCGCAGGCGTGGAGAGCGATCAGCACGTCGGCGCCGGTGGAATCATAGTTCTCGATGGTGCCGGGAACGAATTCCAAGTTGGCGACGCCGGTGCGCTCGGCAATGTCGTTGCAGAGCGTCACGAGGTCAGGCCGGAACTCGACGCCGACGACCTCAGTCGGGAAATGCAGGGTGTTGGCGAGATAGTCGGCGACGGCGAAGGTCAAATAGCCCTTGCCGGCGCCCATATCGACGAGCTTGCGCAGCCGGTCTTTCGGAATCGCCTTGAGGAGCGGCGCGAGGATTTCAACGTAGCGGTTGATCTGGCGGAACTTGTCGCCGGAGTTCTTCAGCACGGTACCATCGGCATCGGTGACGCCGAGCGCGGTGAGATAGGATTTGCCACCGGCGGGGATCAGGCGGGTTTTGCTGCGATCATGCGCCAGCGACGGCGGTGCCTTGCTGGTGGGAGCGGTTTGCTTCAGCCGAGGCGCCTTGCCCTGCGTATCGAGCAAAAGATCGAAGCCGGTGGTGAAGAGATAGCCTTGTTGAAAATCCGTCGTCAGTGCCTTGCGCAACTGCCCGATTGCACCGGCCGGCGGATGGTTCTGCACCAGGTCTTTGGTCTGGTGATGCATGGTGAAGCCGAGCTTCACATCGCCCCGGATCAACACCGGCTTGATGTCGACGCTCTTCAGCGTCTCGTCGGGGCCTACGGGATTGCGCAACGCCAGCCGCACGAAACTGCCATCGGCGACGGCGGTCTCAAGTGTGGCAAGGAACTGATCGAGTTTGCTGAGCGTGCTATCCATTCATGCGATATAGGCGCACGCCGCGCAAAACGCTACCGCACTACTCGCTCGAATTGTCGATCTTGCCGAGCACGTCCTTGACCTTGGAGTTGATCTGGTCGAGCGAGTACGGCTTGGGCAGGAACTCGACGCTCTGGTTGTCGGCGATATCCTGGCGCACGTTTTCCTCGGCATAGCCGGAAACGAAGATCACCTTCAGCTCCGGCATCCGCTGGCGCACTTTGGTGAGGAGCGTCGGCCCGTCCATTTCCGGCATGACGACGTCCGAGATCATCAGGTCGATCTTGTAGTCGAGCTCATCGAGCACATCGAGCGCTTCTTCCCCGCCGTCGGCCTCGAACACCTCGTAGCCGGTGGCGCGCAGGGCGCGGGCGGAGAAGGCGCGGACGCTATCCTCGTCCTCGACGATGAGGATGCGCTCGTGCCCGGTGAGATCCTTGACCGGCGCGGCAACCACCTTAACTGGCGCTTCGCCTTCGGTGGGGATGTGCCGCGGCAGGAAGATGCGGAAATTGGTACCCTTGCCGACAACCGAGTCCGGGTAGATGAAGCCGCCGGTCTGCTTGATGATGCCATAGACCGTCGACAAGCCGAGCCCGGTGCCCTTGCCCAGCTCCTTGGTTGAAAAGAACGGCTCGAAGATTTTCTCGAGCACTTCGGGCGGCATGCCGGTGCCGGTGTCTTCGACCTCGATCAGTACGTATTCGGCCGGGGGCATACCCGTGTAAGTGAGGCCAGCGGCTTCGGATTCGGTCACATTGCGGGTGCGGATGGTGATGCTGCCGCCATTGGGCATGGCATCGCGGGCGTTGACCACAAGGTTAACCACCACCTGCTCAAGCTGCACGAGGTCTGCCTTGACCGGCCAGACAGAGCGGCCATGCTCGACGCCCAGGGTGATCTGCTCGCCAATCAGGCGCTTCAGCAGCACCGTCAGGTCATCGACGTGGCCGGGGATCTCTAGCACCTGCGGTCGGAGCGTCTGCCTGCGCGAGAAAGCCAGGAGCTGGCGGGTAAGGCCGGCGGCGCGGTTGGCGCTGTTCTTGATCGACATCAGGTCGGCGAAGGAGGGATCGCCGGGCTTGTGCTTGAGGAGCAAGAGGTCGGAGAACCCGATGATGGCAGTGAGCACGTTGTTGAAATCGTGCGCCACGCCGCCGGCCAGCTGGCCCACGGCCTGCATCTTCTGGCCCTGCGCGAACTGCGCCTCGAGCTTGCGCTGCTCGGTCATATCCAGCGCATAGACGTTGACCCGCTCGTCAGAACCCTCGACTTCTTCTGAGCCCGAGACATAGAGCCGGACTGCCTGGTCGCCGCCATTGGGGAGGGTGGCATCGACCGGCTCGATTTCGGAGCGTTCGGAGACAGCGGCGGCAACGGCTTTGCCAAATCCCTCGCGGCTCGCCTCACCGATCAGATCGGCCATCGGCTTCAGGTCGATAGAAGCCTCGCCGCCGGCCCAACCGAAAATCCGGCTGAACGGCGCGTTGGTGCGGACGATGCGGCCGGCTTTGTCGAGCGTGGCGATAGCGAAGGGCGTGTCGTTGAAAAAGCGCGAGAAACGCACTTCAGAGGCGCGCAGGGCCTCTTCCTTGTCGGCGCCGTGGCGGCGGTCGAGAACCAGCGTACGGGTTTCACCCAATTCGCCATCGGCGAGGCGGGCTGCGCGGTGCATCAGGCGGACGGGAAAGCTGGTGCCGTTGCGGCGGACGAGGTCGATATCGATGATCTCGGTGCGGATTTCACCATCGCTGCGGCCGCGCATCAGGAGGCTGGCGCCATCGCCGCGCACCACATCGTCGAGCCGGATCGCATCGCTCTCGAATTCGGCAAGGTCGTAACCAAGCCAGTCGGCCAGCGTCGAGTTGAGGTACTGGATCCGGCCCTTGGCATCGGCGGAAAAGAACCCGGCAGGCGCGTGGTCCAGATAGTCGATGGCGCGCTGCAACTCGAGAAAGGCATTGTCCTGCCGCTCGCGGTCGCGGGTGATATCCTCCACCGACCAGAGGACCAGCGGCTTGCCGCTGCCATCGATTTCCGGCAGAGCGCGGACGCTGACGCGATACCATGATGGCTTGGCGCTGCCACCGGCTGAACCGCCCAGACCGCCGACGATGCGCACGTCCTCGGATGCCGGACGGCCATCTCTGGCAGCACGCGAGATGCGGTAGATGGCTTCGCTGGCTTCTGGCTGGCCAGCGAACAGACGGGGCACCGAAACCGGTACGCCGTCGCTGACGCCACCGGCAAACTCGCCATAGTGCGCATTGACGTAGGAGATCTTGCCGTCTCGATCGGTAACGACAGCGCCGAACGGCAGGCTGTCGACGACGACGCGGCTAAGCGAGGTTCCCTCTTCCGAGCCGCCGAGGCGAAACAATCCCGCGGCAATGCCGAACAGGCAGAACACGCCGACCACTGCGAGCAGGCCAAGGAAGATCAGAATGAGGTCGGGTGGGATGTGATCGCCCATGGTGGAGAGCAGCACGGCCACGAGAATGAAGAACGCCGCCAGCGCCACAACGCGCCAAAGGCCGGTGCTTCCTCTGGCCCGGCTCAGCAGCGGGTTGGGATAGTTGTCTTCGTCGAGCGGCAACGGTGCCATGCGCTGGTCAGGTCCCCGAAAATCACGGCGAATCAGGCACTCAAAGGTCTAGCAAATGGGCTCGTCGGTTGGGTAGCAGCAAAGGGGTTATCCCCGATCTGCGCGACACGATTGTGGCGAGCGCCTAGCCCGCCGTGCGCCAACCCCTGGATTTCTTGAGCCGCATCACAAAGCCGATGACTTCGGCCACAGCCTTGAAATGCTCGCCCGGAATGCTCTCGTCAACATCGACCGCCGCATAGAGCGCGCGGGCCAGCGGCGGGTTCTCGACGATGGGCACATCGTGTTGCCTGGCGAGTTCGCGGATACGCAGAGCAATGGCGTCTGCGCCTTTGGCGACACATTGCGGCGCGCTCATCGTGCTGTCGTACTTCAGCGCCACCGCATAGTGGGTCGGGTTGGTGATGATCACTGTCGCCTTGGGCACGTTAGCCATCATGCGCTTGCGCGCCCGCTCGTGCCGGATCTGGCGAATACGGCCTTTGACCTTGGGATCGCCTTCCTGCTGTTTGTACTCGTCCCGAGTCTCCTGGACCGTCATCTTGAGCCGGCTCCACCAACGGTTGCGCTGGTAGACGTAGTCGGCAATGGCGATGATGGTGATGATGGCGAGCACCGCGCCAAAAATCTTCATGGAAAGCTCCATGAAATCGGTGAGGATCGCCGCCACATCGAGCGTCGCGGTGGCTTCGAGCTTGTCAAACTCGGGTGCCAGCACGAACCACAGCACGGCCGACACCAGCCCGAGTTTCAGCAGCCCTTTGACGAAGTTGACCAGGGCATCGCGTGAGAACAGCCGCTTGGCGCCCTCCAGCGGGTTGATCTTGGAGAGCTTGGGCCTGAGCGGCTCCAACGAAAGCAAGGGGCGGTGCTGGATCAGGTTTCCGGCGACGGCGAAGGCGGTCAGGATGGCGCAGGGGACCAGCGCCACCATGAGGATAGAGGACGCGAGGCTGCCCCAGAACGCATTGAGCGCCTGGCTGCCGACCTCGTATTTTTCGGCATTGCCCATCAAAATGGCGAAAGTCGACATCAGGCTCTGGCTGGTCGGAACCGCCAGCATAGCAAACACCAGGGCGGAGCCTGAGAGCAGGAACCAGGTGTTGACCTCCTGGCTCTTGACCACATCGCCCTTTTCATGGGCGTCACGGAGCTTTTTTTCCGAAGGGTCTTCGGTTTTTGATGACTGTTCCGGTGCGTCGTCGCTCATCTCAGGCGACGCCGCGCAGCATGGCGAGCGTCGACTCGAAATGCATCAGGTAGAGACCCATCATCATCGAGAGCAGCAACGCCATCAGGAGCAGGCCCACGCCAATAGTGGCAGGCATGGCGAGAAAGTAGACCTGCAATTGGGGCATGAGCCGGCCCAGAATCCCGAGGCCCAGGTTGAACACCAGCCCGAAGATGATGAAGGGCGCCGACATCTGAACCCCAACGACGAAAGCCGAAGCGATGACTTCGATCACCGTCTCCGCCGCATCGCCGAACATCAGCGGCTCCTTGGGCGAAAAGATCATATAGCTGTCGTAGATGGCCGAGATCGCGACGTGATGGAGGTTCGACGCAAAGATCAATGCTACCCCGAGGAACGACAGGAACGCGCCAATCAAGGCGCCCTGCGCCCCGCCATTGGTTGGATCGGCCGCCTGCGCCAGCGAGATTCCCGCCGATGACGCAATGATGGCGCCGGCAACCTGCGCACTCATCACCGAAAGCCGCGCGATGGCTCCGATGAGCAGCCCGATCGCGATCTCGTGCAACACTACGACAATGGTGGCGAAAATATCGGCCGGTGGCGGCGGAAGTTGGGGCGAAATACCGGGATAGAGGACGAGCGAGAGTGCCAGCCCGAAAGTCAGACGTAAACGCGCCGGAATCGTCGTCTCGCCCAATGCCGGAATGAGCATCAGGGCCGAGCCAACGCGCGCGAAAATCAGGATGAAGAAGTACGCAGTCTCGGGCAGCCAGTTGAGCGAGATCATGCTGCTCAGCCGCCCGCTATGACCATATCCGCAAGCCGGGTCATGTAGTTGCCGAGCGTCGCCCCCATGAAGGGCAACGTGATGATCATGGTCACGAAGATCGCAAGGATTTTCGGAACAAACACCAGGGTCTGTTCCTGGATTTGGGTGAGGGCCTGAAACAGCGCCACCACCACGCCGACCACGAGCCCGACGATCATCATCGGCGCCGCGACAATAATCATCACCCAGGTGCCGTCACGGGCCAGATCGAGAATTACAGGTCCGGTCATGAGTCGCGCTCCTGCGCCAGTGGCTATCCTTGGCGGATAGAGATACCGAGTCGGCTCGTTGCAGAAGGCCTAGATCGGCATCCGCATGATTTCTTCGTAGGCGGAAATGACCCGGTCACGAACGGTAACCATGGTCTCCATCGCCAATTCCGTCTGGCTGATCGCGGTGACGACATCGACCATGTCGCCCTTGCCGTTAACGACATCCATCGCCTTGGCGTCCGAAGTCTTTCCGGAATCGACCACGCCCTAGACAGCCTGGCTCAACAGTTTGCCGAAGTCCTGTCCACCACCGGTGGAGGCGACCTGATCGACGGCGGGCGACTTCAGCGCCTGGGTCATCAGCTTGGCGGCGTTGGAATAGGCGGCAGCGGCAGCGTTCAGTGGGATTGCCATCAGTCAGATCCTCAGCCCTTGAGCAGGTCGATGGTCTGGCCCAGCATCTGCCGGGTAACCGTGACGACGTTAAGATTGGCCTCGTAGCTACGCTGGGCCTCGCGCATGTCCATCGTCTCGATCAAGGCGTTCACGTTGGGGTACTTCACGTAGCCATTGGCGTCAGCGGCCGGGTGGCCGGGCTCATAGCGGCTCTGGAACTCGCTCTGGTCGAGCGCGATCTTGCCGATCTTGACCACCTCGCCCCCGATGTCGTTGTCCATCACCGACTTGAAGGTCGGGATCTTGCGCCGGTACGGATCCTCCCCCGGCGTCTTGCCGGCAGAATCCGCATTCGCAAGGTTCTCAGCGAGCACTCGCATCCGCGCCGTCTGGGCGTGAAGGCCGGTTGCAGCGATCCGCATGGAGGAGAGGAAGTCGTTCATCCTGGTGATCCTTGGCCTAAGCCGACTTGCCGAGTGCGGTCTTGATCAGCTTGATCGAGTGCGTGTAGAGCGCCGTGATGGCCTGGTAGTCCATCTGGTTGGAGGTGACCTTCATCATCTCGTCTTCGAGGGAAACCGCATTGCCCTCGGGCGTGACCTCGAAATTATTCGAGACCGTATCGCCGAACCCGTTGATCCCAGCGCTTGACGACACCGAGAAATGCCCCGGCTGCGTCGCAGTGGTCGATACGGTCGCGACCGACAGTGGCTTCATCTGGTCAGAGAACGAGGGCTGCTTCAGATCGCGGCCCTGGTACCCGGGGGTATCCGCATTCGCGACGTTTTCAGCGAGAAGCGTCTGGCGCGCCTGATGCCACTTCATTTTTTCGGTCAATGTGTCGAGCAATGCTAGCTTCATCGAACGGGCCCAGAATCTCCTGCAACTGGGCAAATCCTGCCTATCAGAAGTTAACCACACGTTAACCATGGGGTCCGACAGCCCTGCTGTCTCGCAATCTGCGCAATTTAGGCGCTATGCTCGGCAATAACTGCCCTGCTTCGCGCCAGTGGCCACCCGGCGAGATGGAGACCAAGATGCAATTCCTCACCAGCCTGTTTGGAGAGACCGGCAACACGGTGATTACCACCGCGCTGGCGCTCGGCATCGTGCTCGTCCTCATCGTTCTGGGCCTTTGGGTTCTTAAGGTCACCATGAAATCGACCAGCAAGCTGGGGCGCGGCCGCGCTCGACGACTGACGGTGGTCGACCAGTTGCAGGTCGATGCGCGGCGGCAACTGTTGATTGTCCGCCGGGACGATGTCGAGCATCTGATCCTCACAGGCGGTCCGCAGGACCTCGTGGTGGAAAGCGGCATCGAGGTGCAGCGTCCAGCAACGCCGGCGAGAAGGCCGGGGGTAGTGCCCGAGACTATCGACACGCCAACCGCACCCGTGCCGCCCCGCTCACAGATGGAAAAGCTCAAGGAGATGGCGCGGCCGGACGGCCTGCGCCGGTCACGCTCGCTGCGCCATACCGGCCTGTTGCGGCCGATCAGCACCATGGAACCCGCGATTATTCCCGTACCGCCGATGGCTGGGGATAACTCAGGCCGCTACGAACAAGACTCAGCTACAAGGCCCAGAAGCATCGACGACAAGGGGCGAACTGGTCTTGGAACTGGTCTTGGCGCGACACCCGGCGCATCGCGCGACTCAATCAGCTGACGGACTCCCCGCTTCCGGGGCACCGGCTTCGCGGCACCTCGTTACGAAACGAACCCTGACGCTCATTGCCTTTGTAGGCGCGATCGTCTTGCCCAGTCTGGCCTTCGGTCAGGACGTTTCCATCAGCTTTGGCGACGATGCTAGCGTGACGCAGCGCGCCGTCCAGTTGGTCGGGCTGGTAACGCTTCTGTCTCTGGCGCCGTCGATCCTGGTGATGGTCACCAGCTTCACCCGCATCGTGGTGGTGCTTTCACTGCTGCGCACTGCCATCGGTTTGCAGTCCGCCCCGCCCAACTCGGTAATGGTCAGCCTCGCCTTATTCCTGACGCTGTTCGTCATGGGGCCAACGCTGCAGCAGAGTTACGACAACGGCGTCGCCCCGCTGATTGCCGGGAACATCCAGGTCGAGGAGGCCTTCAACCGCGCCTCGCTGCCGATCCACGACTTCATGGCCGCCAATGTGCGGGAGGAGGACGTGAAGCTCTTTTACGACATGTCGCAGACCGCGCCGCCGGAGGACGCCAAGACGATCCCGCTGCAGATTCTCGTGCCGGCGTTCATGATCTCCGAGCTTCGCCGCGCCTTCGAGATTGGCTTCCTGCTGTTCCTGCCCTTCGTCATCATCGACATGGTGGTCGCGTCGGTCCTGATGTCGATGGGCATGATGATGCTGTCGCCGGTGGTGATCTCCCTGCCCTTTAAGCTGATCTTTTTCGTGCTCGTCGACGGTTGGCACCTCGTCGCGGGCTCGCTGATCCGAAGCTTCGTCGCTCCCGGCAGCTAGGCGGCGTTCGGGGCCTTGGCGCCGTTTGGTGCGATGCTGCCATCGGCGTAGATCGCACGATACGTCGTCAGGAAGGCATCGAGCGGATCGATCCCTGATACCTCGTGCAGCGCCTGGCGGAACTCGGCGCTCTGCGGCGAGATATCGCGCGTCACGAAGTCAAAGAGCGGCCACTCGGCAGAATTGGCCATCTGGTCGCCGAGCTTGGTGCGGAGGCGCGACAGCCCGATCTTGTCGCCTGCCAGCACAAAGCCAACCGCAGCCTTGATGACATTGAGCCGCTCCGCCTGCGTCATCTGCGGCGCGCCGGGCTGCGGGGTGTAGAGCACTTCGAGCAGTTCCGAGGCCAAGGCGTAGTTCTTGGACTTCCAGTAGCCATCGACGCGCAGCAGGTCGGCATCTTTGCCGGTGAGCTTGGAGATCAGGTCAAGCGCAAGGTCCTGCCGCCCGGAATCGATGAGCGCCCGCGCCTCCAGCACGCGGCGTTGCCGGTCGAGCAATGGCGAAAGGTCTGCCATCCGCGTCCGGTTGAGCACGCGCAGCGCGCTCTCAGGGTCGCGGTCGGCAATGCGGATGATCGCGAGGTCAGCGGCCACCTGGGCCTTGGCCACTCCGGCCAGACGGCTATCGACCTGATACTCGAGGAGATCGCCGGCCTGGGTAAGCAAGCCCGCCTTGACCAGCCGGCGCACCAGGTTACGGATCATCTCGTCGCCGCGGGCGCCCGGCGGGGTGAACTCACGGAAATCGTAATAGAGCGACAGCGCGCTCACGTCGTCCAGCGCGTCCGCCGCACCATTGAGATAGAGGTCTTCGAACGTTTGTGATGCGTCCGCGATCAGGCTGCCAACGGCCTCAGAGTTCGGGAAGCTGGTCGAGGCCTGCTTCACCGTGTCAAAGCCGAGCCGGTAGTCCTTGTGCTTGAAGTAGAGCTCGCCGAGCAGCTTCTGCATGTCGGCCTCCAGCCGGCCGCCGCGCCAGGTCATCGCCTCGGTGGCGAGCGTATCGGTGGCTTTGGCGAGATCGATGTCGCCACTCTTTTCGAGCATCAGCAGCGTGCGGTAGACGGCCTCGGCCCGCGTCGGGCGCACATCGGTGGCGATCACCTGGCCATAGCTGTCCAGCGCCTCCTGCTGATGCCCTTCAAGCTCGGCAATGCGGCCCTGCATCAGCTCATAAAGGCTCACTTGATCCAGATCGAGCTTTGCAAACTCGATCTCGCCGATGAGCCGCAGAGCCATCGGCGTATCGCTGGTTTCCACGGCGGCAAGGAGAGCCGCAAACTGGAACTTCTGCTGGATCCAGACAGGATAGCTCGCGACCACCGGTTCGGACGCCAGCGCATCGGCGCGGGCACCGACGAAGTCTCCCCCATCTGCCTTGGCCATTGTGCGCCACATCAAGGCATCCGACTGGTCAGGAAAGCCGTTGCCGTTGAGGATGGTCAGCGCATCGGCATAGCGCCCGGCCAACGTGTCTGCGATCGAGCGCGACAGCATCAGCTTGCGCCGCTGGTCTTCGCTGGAGAGTTCCTTTTCGGCGACGTCGAGGACACCCAGAGCCTCGTAGCTGAGTTGGTTTGCGACGAGCAGATTTGCGAGCTCCAGCCGTGCGACGTCTCGGAGGCGCCCTTCGGCCGATGACGCCTTGCCGATCAATTCCTCACGCTTTTCAGCGAGCTTGCCGAGATCCTGTTCCTGGAACAGCCCAAGATCGACATAGCTTTCTCGCAGGTCCGGGGCGATGCCGGCATCAAGGGTGCGCGCCGCTTCGGCTGCCGACAGCACCAGCCCGTCCTTGCTGCTGATCTGCGCGACCTTGTCGGCGATCGCCACGTCCAGACTATCGGTGAGTGGCTTGATCACGAGGCCATGCGCTGACTGCAGCGCATCGAAATCGACATAGTGCAACTCGCGCACCAGACCTCTGGCGGGCGGCATCACGGTGACGACGCGAAGGGTGTCGCCAACCACGGGATCGCGCAGCATGTGAACCTTGCCGGGCCGCTGCAGATCGGCGGTCATGATGTAGCGGCCATCCTCGCCGCGCGAGCGATCGAGAGTCACCGGCTCGGTAGCGTTGAGCAGCACGTCGCCAAGCGACAGCACCCAGGCCCTGCCCTCTGAGCCGAGGGTTGCGAGCCGATCAGCCGCAAGATCGAGGCGAACGACGGTGGTGTCACCGGCCGCAACAACTTTCAACGAGGACGCGACGCTGGAAAGCGCCTGGGAGGGCGGTGGGTCGGAAATGGACTGATCGGTGTCGAACACCATCCACACCGTGTCGCCACGCCGAAATACGGCGGACGCCGTGTCCTTGGCGAAGGGGAACGAAATGCGGACCGTGTTTCCAGCGGTGGTGACCTGCGGCACGATGGGCGCACCGGCAACTGCGGCGACCTCGCCGCCCGTGCCGTCATTCACATTGGCCGGCTTATCGTCATGACCGGCTTTTGCGGCCGCTTCAGCATCTGCGGCCTGCTTGGCCTTCTTGGCCGCCTCCTCAGCCGCCAGCGCCAGCTTGAGCCCGTCTTCAGCGGCGATGTCGATATCGACGACGAAATTCCTGGGGCTGAGCTCGTAAAAGCGTGGCACCACACCATCGGCCAGTTTCATGGACACCCGCGAGCCTGCCGGGCTGACATCGTTCGTCGCGCTCTTGATCTGCTTGGGCAGATCGGCCTTCAGTTCATAAAGATCCACCGGAACCGGCCAATCGAACATCAGCGCGCCCTCACCACCCGAAAGGGCAAAGCTCGCCTTGGTATCGACGTTCCAATCGAACTCCATGCGGATGAAGGTCGGATTGCGACCCATGCGCACCGTCGCGACCGGCTTCAGCGTCTTGGCTTCCTCGGCCTTGCGGTTCTGTTCGGCAATGATCGCGGCATTCTTGGCGCGTTCTACCAATTGGGCGACGACTTCTGGGGGCAGTGCCGGCGGCATGCCCTGCCAATCGGCGGGCATCAGATCGATGAAGAGCTTCTCGCCCGCCTCCATATGGTTGAGGTTGAACGCCGCGCGGAGCCCGATACGGATGCCTTTGCCGTCGGGATCCTGCCGGGCGATGGTCGCATAACCCGGCATGGTTGCGGCCATGTCGGGAAGCGCAATGCTCACTGGCGACTGGAATTCGATGGCAAGGACGCCATTGTCATATTTGATCTTGTAGGGCGGCAGCTCGATGCGGTCTGGAAAGGTCAGGACCAGCCGGCCAAATCCGGCCTCTTCGGTAGCAAGAATCTGGGCACGGTCAGCGGCGTTCGCCCCGTCGATGAACAACATCCATCCGCAGATGAACGCGAGCAGCAGCGTCAATGCGCGCCACGGGGACGACACGCCCCCTCGCTCTGCTGGTTCGCGACTAATCATGACCGGCTTCTGCCGCTCCGCCTTCTGGTGAAAGCGAGCATAAGGAGGCGGGCTTAACGTGGGGCTAACCGGACCACGTGGGATTGCGCATGAATACTACCCGTCAAACGCGGCCAGGGCGGAGTTGGGCAACCCTACTTCCCGACGATTTGCGGCAGGTTCGCGAGATCGGCGCCGGTCAGGTCGCCGCCGTTCTGTTCGGCCTGCTGTGCGGCCATCCCATCGGTCAGGGCCTTGGCCTTGAGCGGATCCATTTTCGCCAGAATTGGCCCCATCTTCTTGGGATTCATCGCTGAAGCCACCTTGATCAGGAGCGGAGTCTCAAGCTCGTTGAAGATCGTCGCCGCGTCCTTGGGCTTCATCTGCTCGTACATGGCAACGATCGAGGTGAACTGCTGCTGCTCGGCTGACTTCTTTTCCTCGACGAGCGCGTTGACCTTTTCTTCGATGGCCTTGAGTTCCGCCGTGCGATCGTCGAGCTGCTTCTCAGCTGCCTTCAGCAAATCCTCACGCGCGGCAAGTTCGGCCTCGCGCGCATCGAGATTGTCGCGACGTTCGCCGAGGCGCTGCAGCACTGCTGGTTCCGACCCAGCGCTCTCCTGCGAGAGGGGCACGATTTCGCCTTTGGCATTCTTGATCAAGGCAAGAGCGTCGCCCTGCGCATTGGTACCGGGATCAGGAATGCAGTTTGGGGTAGCGGCGGCTGAGGCGGCAGCAGCATCTGCTGGCGTTGCGCCGTGCGCCGACGCATCTGCCGGTGCAGGAGCAGCGCCGGGTGCAGCGCCAGAGGCGGTCGCGTCCGGTTGCGCGACGGTATGCCCGTTGGCGTCCAGGACGGGTTCTTCTCTCGGGCAGAACTGCTGTGCAACAAAGCCGCCATCGGCAGGCACCGTGTCGGCTGGTGCGGCTGCGGGGTCCGCCGGCGCGGCTTCAGCCGTCGCAGCGGCTTCACCGTGCGCGGCAGCCGGGTCGGTGAGCGGCATGGTGGCGCTCTTGTCATCCAGCACCGGCGCCGTGTCGGTCATGGTCGCTTCCTGGGGAAGCGCCATGGTCGGGTCGGTGCTGCCAGGTTGGGCCTCCGCACCGCCACTGGCGGCCGTGTGACCGCCGCCCTCGGCAACCGCGACGCTCGTTCCGGTGAGCACATAGCTGCCAGTCGTAAGGAGGCCGATCCCCTTGAGGATCAGCAGCGCTGTCGTGGCGGCGATGACGACCGGAATGAGCCGAGGTGATTTCACGCGGCGTTGCCCCGGATACGGGGGCGCATCGACAGCTGCTGCAGCGCCGACTGCACCTTGTTGGGCTCGGCGAGGCGATCTTCCATCGGCTGACCGTTGCGCGCCACGCTGGTGATCCGCGCGATCTTGTCCATGATCTGCTGGCCGGCCGTGACATGGTTCGCGAGTTCGATGCCAAAGCGTTCGGCTTCGCCGAGACGGGCTTCGAGTCCGATCTCGGCTTCCTGCGCCGTCGCCTTCAGCTCCTGGATTGCCGCATTGGCGAGAGTGGTTGCCGAGACCAGATCGGCCACCATCTTGCGAAGTTGATCACGATCGCCATGCAGCCGCTTCAGCCGCTGGTTGAGCACGATGCAATACCCGATCGTGGTGGCCAGCAGCACGGCAACCAGTGTCTCGACCAGCATTCCAAGCGACATGCCAAGCATCAGCGCACTTCCTGTTTTTCGTCGATGGCCTCGAAGGCGGCCATGGTCACTTTCGGTGGGTTCAAAGGCCGCGCGACGCGCACCGATACGTTCTTGCCAATGTGACCCATGATGGCATCGGTGAGGTCCGTGTCGCCGCACCGGAGCCGGATCGGATCGCCGGGCGCCCGGTCGAACATTACCGTGTCACCGGGTTGCATCTTCAGCACTCGGCTGAGAGGCAGATCCATTTCGTGGAGGATTGCGTCGATCTCGACATCGGCTGAGTAAATCTCGGTCGCCAGATGCCCTTCCCAGATCGGGTCACGACCAAACTTTTCGCCCATATACATCTGCAGCAGCTGCTCGCGGATGGGCTCAATCGTGGCGTAGGGCAGAAGGATTTCGATCTTGCCGCCGCGGTCGTCCATCTCGATGCGGAGCTCGATCAGGATCGCTGCGTTGGCAGGACGGGAGATGGCGGCAAAACGTGGGTTGGTCTCCAACCGCTCGATCTTGAAGTTTACCGGCGTCAGAGGCTCGAATGCCTTGTGCGTGTCTTCAAGAATAACCTCGATCATCCGCCGGGCGAGCGCCATTTCGATCGTCGTGTACGGCCGTCCCTCAACCCGGATGGTGCCCCCAACGCGGCGGCCGCCGAGCAGCACGTCGATCATCGAGTAGATCAAGGGCGAGTCGACGGTGAGGAGACCGAAATTATCCCATTCCTCAGCCTTGATCACCGAAAGGATCGCAGGCAGCGGGATCGAGTTCAGGTAATCGCCGAAGCGCACCGAGGAGATGGAATCCAGCGCCACTTCGACGTTGTCGGAGGTGAAATTGCGCAGCGAAGTCGTCGCCAGCCGAACCAGCCGGTCGAAGACGATTTCGAGCATCGGCAGGCGTTCGTAGCTGACAAGAGCCGAGTTGATCAGCGCCTGAACGCCGGTGAGCTCCGCGCCGCCCCCGGCATTGGGATCAAATCCGAGAAGGCTGTCGATCTCGTCCTGGTTGAGGACGCGGTCGCCGGTCCCTTCAGCGGCCTCGTCGTTTTGCAGCATTGCCGCCCAGTCGGCGGTAGCGTCGTCGCTGTCCTCGGTGGCCTCTGCTGGTGAGGCATCGAGAATTTCGGCACCAAGGCCCCAGTCGTCCGAGAGTTTGTCCTGCTCGCCCGGGCCGGCCATTACTGCACCAGGATTTCTTTGAACAGGATGCTGACCACCTGTTGAGGGAAGATCGCGATATTGACGCGCCGGCGCAGCTCTTCCTTGAGACGATAGATACCAGCCGATCCCTCGAGGTCGCTGACCCGGAGCTCACGCAGATAGACCTGGAAGGCGTCGACCACTTTGGCCATGCGCGGCTGGATCTCGGTCATCACCTCTTCATTGGCCACTTCGAGCGCAATGGTCAGCTTCATGAACTGCGCAGCGCCGCCGTCGGCACTGAGATTTACGGTCATGGTGGGCAGATTGAAGATGAAGGTCTCAGGAGCTGCGGCAAGCTCGCCTTCGTGCGCAGCATCCTTGCCACCTGAAAAGAACAGGAAATAGGCAGCCCCGCCCACCCCGAGCAGCACCACCACCGCGCCGATGATGGCGATGAGCATGATGGGCAGCTTCTTCTTGGCCGCTGGTGCGCCTTCACCCGCTTCGATTTCGGCTTCCGCGGCCATACCCAAGACTCCAGGGCGCACCGGACGATTCCGCTGCTGCAAGGAGCTAAGCGCCCGAGGGTTAACGATTGGTTACGATACGCCCCAGACCGGCACAAATTGCCGGGCAGTTTTTACCGCCGACCGCCCTGAGCAGCGGTTCCTGCCTGGTGCATCCGCAGTCTAAACCATTGATGAATAACGATATCCAGACTTGGCATGGTTGCTGCAATGTTAACAGCGAGCCGGACGGCCTGGGGAGGTCGGATGGTTCTGGGACGTAACGGGGACTCTGCGCCATGGAAAATGCGCAACTCATCAGCTTGTCGCGCCAGGTCGCCTTGCAGCGGCAGATGGACGTGGTGGCCAACAATATCGCCAACATCAACACAACCGGTTTCAAATCCGAGCAGTTGCTGTTCGAGCAGTACATGATGCCTGTCGCCAAGGATAAGGACTTCTCCTTTCCCGACCAGCAGCTGAGCTTTACCGACGACTGGACCACCATTCACGACATGTCGGGCGGCCCCCTGTCACAGACCGGCAATCCGCTCGACGTCGCGCTCGAAGGTAAAGGCTTCTTCGTGGTCAACACGCCGCAAGGCGAACGCTGGACCCGCGCCGGGTCCTTCGCCATCAACTCCGCCGGCACCCTGGTCGATCTCGATGGCAACCCGGTGATGTCCGAAGGCGGCGAGGTCAAGTTCTCAAATAACGAAACCGACATTGCCATCGGCACCGACGGTTCGATTTCAAGCAGCGCCGGCGTCAAGGGCAAGCTGCGGGTCGTCGAGTTTGATGATCCGCAGGCCACGGTGCGCGAAGGCAACAACCTCTATTCCGGCGGCACTCCCGTCGCGGCCACGCAGACCCGCGTCGTGCAGGGCGCAATCGAAAAGTCCAACGTCTCAGGCGTTGGTGAAATGACCGAGATGATCCGGGTGCAGCGCGCCTACGAGAACATCGCCTCGCTCATGCAGGAGCAGGACGACATGCGCCGTTCGGCAATTCAACGCCTCGGCTCGCTGGCCGCGTAAGGAGATTTCGACATGCAGGCTCTCTATATCGCTTCCAGTGGCATGGCCGCTCAGGAACGCAACGTCGAGGTGATCTCCAACAATATCGCCAACATGCGGACCACTGGCTACAAGCGCCAGCGCGCCGAGTTCCAGGACCTGCTCTACCAGAGCTTCCGCCGCGCCGGTTCGACCACCTCGGCCACCGGCACCGAAGTACCCGTTGGCATCGAGATCGGCTCGGGCGTCAAGACTGCTGCCACACCGCGCGTCATGAGCCAGGGCGACGTGGCGCCGACGGAAAAGGAACTCGATATCGCCATCCGTGGCGAGGGCTTCTTCGCCGTGTCCCTGCCCGACGGCCGTACCGGCTACACCCGTGACGGCTCGTTCGAACGTGACTCCAGCGGCCAGCTGGTCAACGTGGACGGCTATACCATCCAGCCGGGCATCGTCATTCCGAGCACCGCCAACTCCGTCTCCATCGCCCCTGATGGGACCGTCGAGGCCTACCTCAACAACTCGACCACCCCGACGACCCTGGGCCAGTTGCAGATCGCTCGCTTTGCCAACAAGGCGGGTCTCGAATCGATTGGTAACAACATGTTCGTCGAAACCGGCGCCAGCGGCCCGGCACAGAGCGGCACTCCGAACTCGGATGGCATGGGCGACCTGCTCCAGGCCTATCTCGAAAGCTCGAACGTCAACTCCGTCACGGAAATCGCTGACCTGATCGCCGCTCAACGCGCCTACGAGATGAACGCCCGCGTCATTACCGGCGCCGACGAGATGCTCCAGGCCACGACGCAGATGCGCTGATAGGGGACCCTGATCATGAAACTCTCGCTCATCGCCCTCACCTTCGCACTCCTTGCCACTCCGGCTCTCGCGGCTCCCATCCTAAAGTCCGACGTCACGGTAACCGGCCCGCTCGTGACCCTGGGCGACATGTTCGACGACGCTGGCGCCCTTGCAGCGACGCCGCTGTTCCGCGCCCCTGCCCCCGGCACCTCAGGTCTGGTCGGCCTTGACGCGATCCGCCAGGCAGCCAGCAACGCAGGACTCGTGGATTTCGACCGCCACGGCCTTCTCGAAGTTGGGGTCGCCCGCAGCGGCACTGTGGTTGACGGCGTCATGCTCAACCGGCTGATCGCAGACGAGCTGCAGCGCCGTGGCCTGCTCTCTGAGGGCATCGAAGTCGAAGCCCGCTTCAGCCAGCAGGACCCGAGCTTCAATGCCGAGGCGGTGGCAGACCCGGTCCAGTTGGCCAACCTGCAGTATACCCCCGGCAGCAAGAGCTTCGCCGCCCGCTTCACAATCGCCGGCATGGCGCTCCCGGTCGACGTCAGCGGCACGATCGACCTGATGATCGAAGTGCCGCACCTCGCCAACAACCTGCAGGCCGGGGCCGTGCTGACCCCCGCCGACATCGAGATGAAAAAGGTGCCCGCCGACTACGCGGACGCAACCGGCGTCGACACAGTGGACCAGTTGGTCGGCAAGGCTCTGCGGCGCAATGCACGCGAAGGCCTGATGCTGAAGCTGAGCGATGTTACCGAGCCACTCGTGATCAAGCGCAATGCCGATGTGCTGGTGCTGTTCCATTCCGGCCCGATGACCTTGAGCCTTGAAGGAAAGGCTCTGAGTGACGCCAGCACCGGCCAACTTGTGCAGATCCTCAACCCGGTGAGCAGGAAGATCTTCACCGGCACCGCTACCGCTACCGGAACCGTGGAAGTCGGTTTCTCCTCCACCAAACTTGCCGGCCTGTGACGGGCACAAGGGACATGATCATGAACATCCTCAAGCTCTCTGCCACCGCCGCCCTCGTCTCGCTCCTCGCCGGTTGCGCCACCATCGACAAGCTGGCCTCGGTCGGCGAAGCGCCCAAGCTGACCGCCATCGCTGACCCGACGGCACAGCAGGGCTACCGCCCGGTGCAGATGCCGATGCCGGAAGTGGTGCCGGTCTCCTACCAGGCCAACTCGCTGTTCTCGACCGATGCGCGTGGCTTTTTCAAGGACCAGCGCGCCCACAAGGTCGGCGACATCCTGACGGTGACGGTGACGATCGACGACAGCGCCAAGATCTCCAACACCACCGACCGCAGCCGCAGTTCATCGAGCGAAGGCAGCGTTGGCGGCGTCCTGGGCTCGATCTTCGGCGGCAAGGTCCCGCTCGCCGACGTGGAGGCCAGTGGCAAGCTGAGCACCGAGGGCGCTCTGGCCGACAGCGGCACCGGCTCGGTGAACCGCAAGGAAAGCCTCGAAACTCAGGTGGCCGTCGTGGTCACCCAGGTCTTGCCGAACGGCAACCTCGTCATCGAAGGCCACCAGGAAGTGCGTGTGAATTTCGAAGTGCGCGACATGATCGTCGCCGGCATCGTCCGCCCCGAGGATGTGCAATCGGACAACACCATCGCCTCGTCCAAGATCGCCGAAGCGCGGATCTCCTACGGCGGCCGCGGCCAGATCACCGATGTGCAGCAGCCGCGCTACGGCCAGCAGATCGCGGACGCCATCCTGCCTTTCTAAGGCGGATTACAAATCGCTGGCGGCACAATCCCCCATTGGTGCCGTCAGCCTTAGGCAGGTTCCAGAATAGAACCCGCCATCTCAGGGCGCAGTCTCCCCGGCTGCGCCCTTCCCAATTTCCGAAAGTATAGTCCGGACAGCCCGGATTAGGGTTCCAACGGGAGCGCCTATTGGCTATTCGCTAGAGGCAGTTGCCGATGGAGTGTTAGATGTCCGCCAATTCCGCCTTTGCCAAACTCGATGCCCTGGGGAAACGCCTGGAGGCGATAGAGCACGCGCAATCGATGCTGGGCGTCGACGAGGCGGTGATGATGCCGACGGGTGGCGGCGAAAAGCGCGCCGAGGCCATGGGCACGCTCGCTGGCATGTATCACGAGATGGCCACGTCGCCCGAGGTTGGCGACTGGCTGGGCGACGCCGAGGCCGAGCCGCTCGATGCGATGCAGGCCCGGGCTGTGGCTGAGTTCCGCCGCGTCTACACCAACATGACGTGCCTTTCCTCGGAGTTTGTCTCCCGCCAGGTCAACGTCCGCATCCGCTCCGAGCAGCTCTGGCGCCAGTTGCGGCCAACCGGCGACTGGAAAGCCTTCCTGCCGGCGTTTGAAGGCGTTGTGGAAATTCTGCGCGAGGAGGCGGCGCTGCGCGCCGATGTCCTCGGCCTCACGCCCTACGATGCGCTGATGGAACAGTATGACCCCGGCAACCGCGCCGCCGATATCGAGCCTGTGTTTGCCGATCTCAAGCGCTTCCTCAAGGGCTTCATTCCCGAGGCTATCGCACGCCAGACCGAGAAGCTGGCGCGTCGGCCGCTCAAGCCATTCAACGCGCCGTTCCCGATCGAAAGGCAGAAGGCGCTCGGCCTCGCCATGATGGAGGCGGTCGGCTTCGATTTCGACCACGGCCGGCTCGATGTCTCGCACCACCCGTTCTGCGGCGGCGTGCCGACCGATGTGCGCATGACCACGCGCTATGTGGAAGCCGAGTTCATCTCGTCGCTGATGGGCATCCTGCACGAGACCGGCCACGGACTTTACGAGCAGGGCCTGCCCAAGGAGTGGTCGCACTGGCCGGTGGGCAAGGCACGCGGCATGACCATTCATGAGAGCCAGAGCCTGTTCGTTGAAAAGCAGATCGCCCGTTCGGCCGAGTTCTGGGAATGGGCGATGCCGCATGTGCGCACCCATCTCGGCGACGGCGCGCTGGCCGGCTGGGACCTCGAAGACGTCCTGGCGCAGGTGCACCTGATCGAGCCCGGCCTGATCCGCGTCGATGCAGACGAGGCAACCTATCCGCTGCACGTCATCCTGCGGTTCGAACTCGAGCAGGACCTGGTCGGCGGCAAGCTGGCGCCAAGGGATGTCCCCGAAGCCTGGGACGCCAAGATGCGCGAGTATCTGGGGCTCTCGACCATCGACAACATGAAGGACGGGCCGATGCAGGACGTGCATTGGCCGAGCGGCGCGATTGGCTACTTCCCGAGCTATACGCTTGGCGCGATCACGGCCGCCCAGCTCTGGGCCACCATCGAGCGCGAGAACCCCAATGCCCGTGACGACATGCGCCACGGCCGCTTCACCGGCCTGAACGACTGGCGCCGCGACCATATCTGGAGCGAAGCCAGCCAGTACCCGACACCCGAACTGATGGTGCGCGCGACCGGCGAAAAGCTGAACGCCCGCCATTTTCAGGATCACTTGCAGCGCCGATACCTGGGCGCGTGACACGCAAAGAGGGACGCACGATGAACATTACCGGGATAGTGGGGCGCCTTGTCGCCATGGTCGGCGCCACCATGATCATGCTCCGCCGCCAGGATGGCGATGCGCTGCCGCAGGCGTTTGGCCCCAGCCCGGCCATTCCTGAAGCCAAGCCGCAGGGTATCCCCACCCTCAAGATGCCGACCGCCAAGGGTTGGGTCGCCGGCCAGTTGCCGGTTGCAGCGCCCGGTCTCAAGGTCAACGCCTTCGCCACCGGGCTGAAGCACCCGCGCGAACTGCATGTGCTGCCGAATGGCGACGTTCTGGCGGCAGAGTCCCTTACCGCGCCTGGCGGCATCCGGACGGCGTTCGACTATGCCCAGTACGCGACAATGAAACGCGCCGCCGCCGTCGGACCGAGCCCTAACCGCATCATGCTCTTGCGGGATGCGGATGGTGACGGGGTCGCAGAGGTTCGCGAAACCTTTCTCGAGGGCCTGAACCAGCCCTTCGGCATGGCCCTGATCGGCGAGACGCTCTATGTCGGCAACACTGACGGCATCGTCGCCTACCCCTACAAGGGCGGTGAAACTAGGATCACTGCGCCGGGCAAAAAACTCACCACCTACAAGACCAACGGCCACTGGACGCGCAGCCTGATCGCCAACCGCGACAAGACCAAGCTCTATGTCGGTGTCGGATCGCTGGGCAATATCAGTGAGAACGGCATGGCGGCAGAAGTCGATCGTGCCCTCATTTCTGAGTTTGATATCGCCACCGGCACCAGCCGCACCTTCGCCTCGGGCCTGCGGAACCCGGTCGGCACAGCTTGGGAGCCGACAACCGGGGCGCTGTGGACTGTGGTCAACGAGCGCGACGGGCTCGGCGACGAGACGCCACCGGACTACCTGACCTCGGTCCAAGATGGCGGCTTTTACGGCTGGCCCTACTGCTACTGGGGCCAGACCGTCGATGATCGCGTTCCGCAGGATCCCGCGATGGTGGCAAAGGCCATCCAGCCGGATTTTGCGCTGGGCGGCCACACGGCCTCGCTGGGTCTCTGCTGGATGCCGGCAGGCACCCTGCCCGGCTTCCCCGACGGCATGGTCATCGGCCAGCACGGCTCATGGAACCGCAGCAAGCTGAGCGGCTATCGGGTCGTGTTCATCCCGTTCGAGAACGGCAAGCCATCCGGCGCGCAACGCGATATCCTCACCGGCTTCCTCTCCCCGGACGAGCGCGACTCCTACGGCCGCCCCGTCGGGGTCAAGATCGGACCCGACGGGTCGCTGCTGGTGTGCGACGACGTTGGAGACGTGGTCTGGCGCGTAACTGGTGCCTGATCAGCCCGTTGCGCGGGCGACGGCGGTGTCGATTTCGTCAGTCACCACGTTGAAGCCGACCAGTGTGGTCGGGCCGAACTGGGTGGACAGAGCGACGTCGGTGGCATCGCGGCCGATAGCCATGAGGATGCGGCCAATGCGCGGGCGATTGTTGCGCGCGTCTGCAGTGTACCAGTGGCCACCCAGGTAGACCTCGAACCAAGCGGAAAAATCCATTGGCGCAGCGGTTACCGGAACGCCGATGTCGCCCAGATAGCCGGTGCAGTAGCGGGCCGGGATGTTCATGCAGCGGCAGAACGCGACCGCGAGATGGGTGAAATCGCGGCAGACGCCTTCCTTCTGCAGATATCCGCCATAGGCCGAACGCGTCTTGTCGGCGCGCATGTAGTCGAATCTGATGTGGTTATGAACGAAATCGAGGATCGCCTGCACGCGGGGCCAGCCCGGTTGCGTGTTCTGGAACAGGCGCCAGGCGATGTCCGAGAGCACGTCGGTTTCGCAATAGCGCGACCCCAGCAGGTAGACCAGCGTATGGTCTGGCAGGTCCTTGATGTCGTGCTGGATGGCATCGTGGGGAATGTAGTCCTGTCGGCCGGAATCGTGGATCTCGAACGAGGTGGAGATCGTCAACCGGCCAGCAGGCGCAGTCAGCCGGGTGCACACGTTGCCGAAGCCGTCGGTATAGTCCCAATGCTCGACCGGCGGGTCGAAGGTCAGCACTTCCGGCGTCAAAAGGTCTGCGCGCCGTGAGGGATGGATTTTGAGCGCCAGGAGAGTGGGGGTGGGCGCGGGACATTCGTAGGTCAGCGTGTAACCAGCTTTAATCTGCATGAATGTTCCCTAGCCAATGCAGGCGCCCAAACGGCACCTTCTCAATCACAACTCGCGAAACACCTCCCTGTTCCCTTGCGAGAACCAACTTTCGTCGGCGGCAACGGGGTCTGCACGCGCGTCAATCAACTGAACTGAAAACAAGCTATCACGGATGAGCACAAAGCCCTAACCGCAATACAAAAGGGCCCGCGCGTCCGCAGGCCCTTCCAAACTCTCGTGAGGCCGAAGCCCCTTACTCGTCGCGATAGACCTTCTCGCGGCGCTCGTGCGTTTCCTGCGCCTCAAGGCTCAGGGTTGCGATCGGGCGTGCATCGAGACGGGCGAGCCCGATGGGCTCACCGGTTTCTTCGCAATAGCCGTAAGAGCCATCTTCGATGCGCTTCAGCGCTGCGTCGATCTTGCTGATCAGCTTGCGCTGGCGGTCACGCGTCCGGAGCTCGAGGGCCCGGTCGCTTTCGGACGAGGCGCGATCGGCCATATCCGGATGGTTCTGGTTTTCTTCCTGCAGGTTCTCAAGCGTTTCGCGGCTTTCCCGGAGGATATCCTCCTTCCAGCGCTCCAGCTTCTGCCGGAAGTAGTCCCGCTGGCGCGGGTTCATAAACGGCTCATCTTCGCTGGGCCGGTATTCAAGAACTTCAGTAGACATTCCTGACTCGATTCCTAACGCCCCTACTGGCGCGCCTTATAGTGGCGCAAGGGGCTGGTGGGCAAGCGCTGAACGGCGCGGTTGTTAACACAGGCAGCCTGCAGGGAAGAGCCCGCGCTTTGCGAGCTCAACCCGTACCCTGAGTTCTATGTCATCAAGAAGACTATCGAGACCCGGCTCGCTTTGCTCGCGCCCCTCGCTGATGATCGACATCAACTGCGTCAGTTTCGCCTCGCTGAAGCGGCCGACGAGCAGATCGCTGCGCACCTCATCCAGCCCATCAAGGAGGCTCGCACCACGGCGAACCAGCTTCTTCTTTTTGACCAGTGGGTCTTCGACCGCTTGCAACGCCAGTAACGCATCAAGGCTCGCAACCGATGCAATCGCGGCCGCAGGACGAGCGGTCGCAGTCGTCGGCCCCTCCCCGATCTGGAATGGCACGCCGGACGCAGCAGCGCCGACGCCAGCGCGCGCCGCCACATTGCCAACCCGTCCATTGCCGTCGATGCGCACCGGACTCACCCCTTTGCTCGCAGATGGGCAAAATCTGCCGCAACCGGTTAAGCAAACGTTAATTCACCCGGCAGGAACTGCCCGGGAAGGGGCGCCGTGATGCCAATCGAGAGAAATAGACATTTAATAACAGGGAGATAGTCACATTAGTCCGACTTGGCACGGATTTCGCAAGTTGGATATCGAACGTCGGCCCATGGGGATGGGTCGCCACTTCGGGGACTTAAGGCATGAAACGCTCACTCATCACCCACCTCGGCCGGCGGTGCTTCGCAGCCCTGATGACCGCCGTGCTGCTGCTGCAGCCGTTCGAGGTCCAGGCCGCATCGGCGCGCATCAAGGATATCGTCAATATCGAGGGTGTGCGCGAGAACCAGCTGGTGGGCTACGGCCTCGTGGTCGGCCTGAACGGCACCGGCGACAGCCTGAACAATTCCCCGTTCACCAAGCAGAGCCTCACGGCCATGCTCGAGCGGCTGGGCGTCAACACCCGCGGCGAAAACATGCGCACCGCCAATGTCGCCGCGGTCATGGTGACGGCGAACCTCCCGGCTTTCGCCTCGCAGGGCTCGCGTCTCGACGTCAACGTGGCGGCGATCGGCGATGCATCGAGCCTGCAGGGTGGCACGCTGCTCGTTACGCCCTTACTCGGCGCTGACGGCGAAGCCTATGCCATCGCGCAGGGCTCGATGACCATCAACGGCTTTTCGGCGAAAGGTGATGCGGCGTCCGTCGTTTCCGGCGTCCCGACGACGGGCCGGATCGCGTCAGGCGGCTTGATTGAGCGCGAAATTGGCTTTGTGCTCGGAGCGCAGCGGACGTTGCGGCTGTCGCTGCGCAACCCGGACCTGACCACGTCGCGGCGCGTCGCCCTCGCCATCAACGACTTCATCGGCACGCCCTGCGCCACGCCTGAAGACCCGACGAATATCAGGATCACCCTGCCCCGCAACTTCAACGGCAATATCGTCGATCTGCTGACGGACGTTGAGCAGCTGGTGGTTCAGACGGACCTGCCGGCGAAAATCGTCATCGACGAGAACTCCGGCATCATCGTCATGGGCCAGGACGTGCGGGTCTCGACGGTCGCTGTGGCGCAGTCGAACCTGACCGTTACCATCGCCGAAAACCCGACAGTGGTGCAGCCCAATCCGCTGAGCCAGGGACAGACGGCGGTGCAACCGAGCACGACGCTCAACGTCAACACCGTCGACAGCAACCTCGCGGTGATCCCGGACTCGGTGACGCTGCAGCAGTTGGTGGATGGCCTCAATGCCCTCGGCATCGCGCCCCGCGACCTGATCGCAATCCTCCAGGCCATCAAGGCCTCAGGTGCGCTGCAGGCCGAAATCGAGGTGCTCTGATGCTCAACGCACTCGCCTCCTCAACCAGCAAAGCCGGCACCACATCGCCTGCCCAGATTGGCCATCTGAAGCAACAGGCCCAAGACCTCGAAGGCATGTTCATCAACACGCTGATGAAGGAAATGTTTTCCTCGCTGAAGACCGACCAGAAATCGGGCGGGGGCGGCGACGCAGAGGGCACCTGGCGCGGCATCCAGGCCGAGCAGATGTCCGACGCCGTGTCCAAGGCCGGCGGCGTTGGCATTGCCGACGCCATCTATTCCGACCTCCTCGCCGTGCAGGAGGCCTCCCAGTCCACCCAGTCGTCTACCGGAGTATCAAGATCATGACTGCAGCTGAACGCCTCGCGGCCATCGATTCCCTGCCCGCACTGGAACTGTGCACCCTCGTGATGCACACGCTCGACACTCTCGTCGGCATCCTGAACCAGGAAACCACCCTGCTCCGCGCCGGTCGGCTCAAGGATGCTGGCACGCTCACAGCCGAGAAAACTCGCCTCGCCCAGGACTACATGGGCTTTGCGCGGTCGGTGCAGCGGCAACTGCCACGGTTGCGGCTGGAAGCGCCGATGGCAGTGGAGCAGTTGAAATCGGGGCACGAGCGGCTTGCGACCCAGATGGCAGAGAACCTGCGGGTCATCGCTACGGCGCGCGCCGTGACCGAAGACCTGCTCACCGACGTCGCCACCGCGCTCGGCGCGAAGTCCCGCCCCAAGACCTACGGCGCGACCGGACAGGTGGGCGGCAACAGCCCGCCGCCTGCAAGCGGCGTATCGATCAACCGCGCGCTCTAGTCCATCCTTCCAATTTGCATCAAATTGCCCTTGGCCGCTAAAGCCGGGGGCAATGGCTTTTTGACCATGCTGTCAGCGGACGTGGCCAACAAGGATGCGGGTCATGAGCGCGAGAATAGCGCCAGAACCGGTAAGCGCAGGATCTAGTGTCGTCGGAGACTACCGCTCCCGGACGGCGACTGGCGATTCCCGCAATTGGGATGCGACGGTCACGCAGAGTGGCTCGAAGCAGCAATTCATGGTGCTGGAAAAGACCAGCGCTGCCGCCGATATCCTGCCACCGCTACCAAAGCCACCTGCCCCTCCCGGAGCTGCCTTCGCGGTCGCGCTCCTCTCGGGCCAGCTGCTGCCCAGGCCAACCACCGAGCGAGAGATTCGCATGCGGCTGGGAAGCGCGGAATTGCCTGCCCAGGGCTCGCTGGCACTGCATGACAGGCGAGTCTAGGTGGCCGATTCTGGGTCATAACGGCTCGGATTGATTAACCGCCGGTCTGCTGAGCAAGTCGCAGACGATCGGTGATTTCGCTATTTAAGCTATTAGCAACAGTGACTTAAGGTCCATGTTATCGCTTGGTCGAAGACAAAATTAACCTTACCAAGAAGCCTCTCGTTAACCATTCTTAAGCGGCTCCCAACTACAGTGGTGGCATCTCAGGAAGAGACACCTACTTAGCCAGGAGGGATTGTCCCCATGTCAGACGTGAACCTCTCGAAAGCGGTTCGTTCGAACCTTTTGAGCCTACAGTCCACCGCGGCCAACATGGCAAAGACGCAGGAGCGTCTTGCCACTGGGCTGAAGGTGAACTCTGCTCTCGATAACCCGACCAACTTCTTCACCGCGGCCTCGCTGAACAGCCGCGCTGGAGATATGGGCAACCTTCTCGACTCGATGTCGAACGGCATCAAGACGATCGAAGCGGCCGACAACGGCCTGACTTCGATCACCAAGACCGTCGAGACCATGCAGTCGACCTTGCGTCAGGCCCGGCAGGACAAGTCGTTCCACACCGCGTCATACGCAATCGATACCGCACTGACGACGGGCAATATCTCGTTCTCTGGCGGTGCGGTTGGCACGACGCCGATCGATGTGTCGCTCACCAAGACCACCAAGACGACTGCCGCGGCAATTCCGCCGGTCGTCGTCGGCGACAACGGCAAGCAGTTTACCGTCAGTGACGGCACCACGGCCACTGCCGACATCACTCTGGCGACGGGCGATACCGTTGATGCCATCGTCACCAAGATCAACGCGGCTACCGCGCTTGCTGGCAACGGTATCACTGCCAAGAATGACAACGGTTCGATCACGCTGACGAGCACCGCTGGCGCTGCGATTACCGTGGCCAACGGTACCACCACCGGTGGTGCGACCGTCCTTGGCTTCGGTGCCGACGTTCCTGTTGCCAAGACCGCCGATGAGTTCGTCGCCGAGATCAACAACACGGCGAGCCTGCAGGGCAAGATCCGGGCCTCCAACGACAACACCAAACTGCGCATCGAGAACCTCTCGACCGCCGAACTGACTGTAGACGGTGTTTCGGCGCTCGGTACGACCGACGGTGTGTCGACGGCAGCTTCGACGGTGGACGGAAACAAGGTTCGCAAGAACCTCGTGACTCAGTTCAACGAACTCCGCGATCAGCTTGATAAGTTTGCAGATGATGCCTCGTTCAACGGTATCAACCTGCTCCGCGGCGACAAGCTGAAGCTGACGTTCAACGAGACCGGCACCTCGACCATCGACATCCAGGCAAAGGATGAAGACGGCAATTCCACAGCGATTAACAACACCACGCTGGGCATTGATTTCGTGGTGAATTCCGATTTCGACAACGACACCACGCTGGACGGCAAGCTCGGCACCCTGTCCGATGCCCTTGGCAAGCTGCGCTCGCAGTCGTCGGCTTTCGGTTCCAACCTGTCGATCGTGCAGAACCGCACGGACTTCACCAAGAACATGATCAACACGCTGGAAACCGGCGCGTCGAACCTGACTCTTGCCGATACCAACGAGGAAGCGGCCAACCTGCTCGCGCTGCAGACGCGCCAGCAGTTGTCTTCAACCGCCCTCTCGATGGCGTCGCAGGCAGACCAGGCAGTACTGCGCTTGTTCGGCTGATCTCGCTCAAACGATCTGGGATTGCCAAAACGGCGGGCTTCGGCCCGCCGTTTTTGTTTTCCGGCATTCGCGCGGATTACTCTGTGCCATCCCGGCGCATATACGGAAGATTTCGTTAACCGCTGTTCACTCCAGACGAACAATTTCGAATTGCGGGGAGCGGTTTAAGGGTTTTTTACGGAGCTGACTCCAATGATGCCCCCACGTCTCAGGAAGAGACGGTTGTAAAACGTGTTCGACCCCAGAAAGGGACCTACAATGGACGTCAATCTCTCAAAGGCAGTTCGTCAGAACCTGCTCAGCCTCCAGTCCACCGCTGCCTCGATGGCCAAGACGCAGAATCGTCTCGCCACCGGTCTGAAAGTGAACTCGGCTCTGGATAACCCGACGAACTTCTTCACTGGCGCGTCGCTGAACAGCCGCGCCGGCGACATGAGCAACCTGCTCGACTCGATGTCGAACGGTATCAAGACGATCGAAGCAGCCGACAACGGCCTGACCTCGATCACCAAGACTGTTGAATCGATGCAGTCGACGCTCCGTCAGGCGCGCCAGGACAAGTCGTTCAAGACGGCCTCGTACGGTGTTGATAGCGCTGTGACCACCGGCAACATCTCGTTCTCCGGCGGTGCTGTGGGATCGACCGCTGTCGACGTGAGCCTAGTCAAGACTGAAAAGACCACTGCCGCAACCGTTCCGCCGGTTGTCGTTGGTGACAACGGCAAGCAGTTCACCGTTTCCGACGGTACCACTGCGACTGCAGACATCACCCTCGCGACTGGCGATACTGTCGACACCATCGTCGGCAAGATCAACGCCGCCACGACCACTGCCGGCAACGGCATTGTGGCCAAGAACGACAACGGCTCGATCAAGCTGACCAGCTCTGCTGGCGCAGCCATCACCGTTGCTAACGGCACGACCACTGGCGGTGCCACGGTCCTCGGTTTTGGTGCTGACGCTTCTGTTGCCAAGACGGCCGACGAGCTGGTCTCCGAGATCAACACGACGACCGCTCTCGACGACAAGGTCACTGCCTCCAACGACAACGGCAAGCTCCGCATTCAGAACCAGTCCACTCAGGATCTGACTGTTGACGGCGTGTCGTCTTCGGGCACGACCGACGGCGCTTCGTCGGGCTCGACCATCAAGGGCAATGATACCCGCAAGAACCTGGCCAAGCAGTTCAACGAACTGCGCGACCAGCTGGACAAGTTCTCTGATGACGCGTCCTTCAACGGTATCAACCTGCTCCGTGGCGACAAGCTCAAGCTGACGTTCAACGAAACTGGCACTTCGACCATCGACATCCAGGCTAAGGATGCCAACGGCGCCGCCACTTCGGTGAACAACTCGACGCTGGGCATCACCACTGTTGCCGACACCGACTTCGACAGCGATACCTCGCTCGACGCCAAGTTGGGCACTCTGTCGGATGCCCTTGGCACGCTGCGCTCGCAGTCGTCCGCCTTCGGCTCGAACCTGTCGATCGTTCAGAACCGCCAGGACTTCACCAAGAGCATGATCAATACCCTCGAGACCGGTGCTGCGAACCTGACGCTCGCTGACACCAACGAGGAAGCCGCCAACCTGCTCGCTCTGCAGACCCGTCAGCAGCTGTCTTCGTCGGCACTGTCGATGGCCTCGCAGGCCGATCAGGCCGTGCTGCGCCTGTTCTAAGAACTCCAAAGTCGACTGGAAAAGGCGGGCTCTCGGGCCCGCCTTTTTCTTTGGGCGGCAGCCATGAGAAACAGCGGCGCCGTCATTCGAGCGTTGAAAGTAGCGTTTTGGGAACCCGTTAGGTACATAATGCGGGCTCCAAATCAGATGAAGAGCCAGCCTCATGTCCCTCAAAGTCGAGCTCAAGCCCGGTGAGCGCCTGATCATCGGCAACTGCGTGATTACCAACTCCGATCAGCGCACCCGGCTGTTCATCGATGGCAAGGCTCCGATCCTGCGCGAAAAGGATATCCTGACGCCAGACACTGCGAACAGCCCTGCCCGGCGCATCTACCTCGCTGTGCAGCTGATGTATATCTATGAGGATGTAGAACGCATGCGGAAGGATTACTTCCAGCTGATCAACGACATCGTCACAGCGGCGCCATCGACTATCCATCTTGTAGACGAAATTAATAACGAGATATTAACTGGCTCGCTCTACAAAGCTCTGAAGGCTGCAAAAAAGCTGATCCAGTACGAGCAGGAACTCCTGACCCATGCAACATAGTGCGGCGCACGCCTACCAGCAGGTAGGACGGCAAACGGTTAATCCGCGTATTCTTGAAGCCAATCTCCTCTCCAAATCCGCTGGCCAGTTGCAGCGCATCCGGGATGACTGGGACAATACCCGGCCCGAGCTTTATGCAGCGCTGCTCTTCAACCGCAAGCTGTGGACGGTGTTCCTGAGCTCGGTGACCGGGGAAGACAGCGCCCTGCCGAAGCCGCTCCGCGAAGCGATCGCCAACCTGGGGATCTTCGTGATGAAGCAGACCATCGCCATCCAGGACAAGCCCGAGGCTGCCAAGCTGACTGTGCTGATCAACATCAACCGCGAACTGGCTGCCGGGTTGCGAGCCGACCCCGCCTGAGCGCAGAACCACTGACAACAAAAAGGGGCCCGCAGCGATGCGGGCCCTTTTTGTTTCAGCGGTTTGCCCGCCCTACTTCATGTAGTTGACCAGCGAAAGCTGGCTGATGATCGAGGTGGTCTGATAGCTCGCCTCGAGCCGAGTTTTCAGCGCCAGAAGCTCCATCGCCACCGTCTCGCCCGGCGCCGTCTCAATGCTCTCGAGCATGTTACCCAGCTGCGCCTTATGGGCGGTGTGCCGTTCATCGATAGCACCGGCGGTCGTTTTGGCGAGACCGAGTTCCACCGAGATCACCGCGATCGAGCCGGAGCTGTTGTCCTGGGTGTCGGCCAGCCGGGTGGAGTTGCGCGACACCATTGCCGAGAACCGGTCAGCGGAAGTGGGATCGGCATCGGGGAAATTCTGCACCGCCACTGCTGCAAGCGAGCGGAGCAGATTGACAATGCCGCCCTCATTGGCCTGCACGCCGTAACCTACGGTGGTGCCATCCCCGACCTTGGCGGTGATGGTGTGACGAGGGTCAGTACTATCCTCGCCCTTGTACCAAAGTACAGTATTCGCGGCAGTTGCTGCGATCTGCCCAGTGGCGGTGTCGTAGGGAGGGCCATCGACCCGCATCGAGGTCTGCCCCTGCCCATTGAAGAAATCGTCAGCAGCGGCGAAGGCCGAGGCGGCTACCAGCTTGCCCTCAGCCATCTGCTTGACGGAAGCAGAGAGTGCGGTTCCAAAATTTGCGGCCGTCGTATTGGCGTCGGCGCCGATCTGAAATTCGCCGGCAACGGGTGTGCCGGTTGTCGCGACCATAACCACCTGCTCTTCGGTGCCGTCGGGCATGGTGAGGCTGACCGAAACCTGCTCACCGGCCACTGGCAAAGTAGCCCCGAACTGGACCGTGAGCGATTGGGGACTGCCTGTGGGCGAGGTCACGGCGATGTTCGAGGAGGTCGTCGAGATGGTGCCGAGCTTCATGCCGAACGGCGGGGCGTTCTCTTCGGCAAAGGTCACAGTATCGGCTGCAGTGGTGACCGTGGTGCGCCCCATGTGCGTGGCGCCGAGATCGGCCTGTTTGCGCTCGCCGGCAATCTGCTTGAAGCCGGCCCGGCCGCCAATTCCGTTGAGCACCGTGTAAGGCTCTTCGACTGGCTTCGACTCTGTCAGCCCGCCACCGAACATGTAGCGCCCGGCGATATCGGTGTTCATCAGCGTCAGCACTTCGTCAAAGCGCGAGGCGGCCATTGTCGGCGTGGTCTGGTAGTTCGCGCCGGTCGAACCGCCGCCGCCAGCGCTGGCCGCCGCACGCGCATCGGACTCGATCGTATCGAGGCGTGTCATCACCGTATCGAGCACTTCGAGGCGCAGGTTCACCGTCTTCACGCTGCCCTGATAGCCGTCGATGCGCGCCACCCGCTGGCGCAGGGCGAGATCGAAGTAACGATCTGTCCCCATCTCGGCGAGGTTGGACGCCTTGAGACCCGTCGCGAGCTGCGTCTGAAGCTTGTCGTAGCTCTCTTTCATGGTGGTGATATTCTTGATCCCGCTGGAGAGTGGGAACATCGATCTGCTGACAGTGGTCATCGCCTACCTCACGCCGCCTGCAACAGGGATTGGATGAGTTCCTGTGCGATCGACATCACACGGGCATTCGCAGCAAAGGCGTTCTGAAGCTCCATCAGGCGGGCCATCTCTTCGTCGACATCGACCCCGTATTCGCTCTCGAGCCGTTGTCCCAGCGCATCGACGGTAAGACCCTGTGTTTCATTGTCCGAGATTGCTGTTTCAGCAGCGTTGCCCTGGTAGTTGATGGCCTGGGAAATGAAGTCACTGACAGTGCCGGCCAGCCGGGAACTGGGGCTGCTGCCTGTCTTTCCGAGGGCACCGGCAAAGCGCATCTTGTCGAGGCTGTCGACGATGTTGTCGACGCGCGCCGAGTCACCCAGGGACGTGGTCGGGGTGTACTGCACCAAGAGCTTGCTGTCGTTGAGGATGGCGCTGTTGACGTTGATGCGGCCAGCAAAACCGAGCTTCTGGCCGCTGCCGTTGAGCGCGTTGGTGTAGTCGGCATCGTTATAGTCGACAAACAGCGAGATGCCCAACGAACCGTCCTGCATCCCGCTCGATGTGGTCCGCGTTTCGAGCGACATCATGTCGGTCGTGCCCGAAGCGCCATCGTCCACGATCTGGATATTGGTGCCCGACGGGTTGGAGACGGAAAGGCCAGAGCCGAGTTTGGCCTGCAATTGGGTCGCGATGGCTGCCGTGCCGCCGGAAAAATCGAGCCCGATCACCCGCGCGCCGTTGGCATCCACGTAGTCGAGCGGCAGCTTCGACGTATCGTCGACACGGAGGACGCGCACGGTCTTGTTGGTGCCATTCTCTTGATACTTGAAGGAGAACTCGTTGCCGTTCCGCACATCGGCGATGTCCACCTGATAGCCGTTCGAGGCGCCGGCGGTCACCTGCGTGCCGGCGACGGTGTTGGACGACATGGCCAGTGACAGCGAAGAGGCGATTTCGTCCAGTTGGTCCTGAGCCTGCACGAGGGTCTTGTCCCGCAGCTCGATCAGCCCGGCCAGTTCGCCTGAACTGAGGACGTTCTGCTTGACCAGATCGATCTTGAGACCGGCAGGGGTCATCATGGTGAGCTTGCCGACGCCAGTCTTGGTGTCATCGGCATTGAATTGAGCGTTGGCGTTCAGCGCGCCCGCACTCTCAAACGTCAACTGCGAGGCGCGGCCATCGAGAATGCCGACACCGGCGCGGGTCATCAGCGCGACGGTATCGTCTTTCCGATAACTGACGCGGATGTCCATCTGCTTGCTGAGGCTTTCGATCAGACGGTCGCGCTGATCGAGCAACGTGGCGCGCGAACCGGGGTCGATGCCCTGGTCAGCGAGGCGGTTGTTGATCTTCTCCATCGATTGCAGCTGGCTGTTGATGTCATCAACGCTGGTCGACAGCTTGCTCTCGATCTCCTGACGCAGCGACTGCACGTCGGTGGTCATCCGGTTCAGCGTTCCGGCCAGCACCTGAGCCTTCTGCACTGTATCTGCCCGATTGGCAAAGCTATCGGGGCTGGTGGCCATGGCCGACAGCGACGTCTGGAATTCGTTGTAGGCAGAATCGAGCGAGCCGACGGTGCCAGGCTTGCCGAACAGCGTCTGGACCCGGTCCATGAAGCTGGAACGCACGCTGGCAAAACTCGAGTCCGACACGGCCTTGGTGTAGTGCGTCTGGAGGCTCTGGTTGAAGGTACGGGTCAGCGCACCTTCGCGGGCATAGGTCGAGCCGACGCCGAGAGTATCGATGACGCTGATCGACCGGCGGTGGTATCCAGGCGTGCCGGCATTGGCGACGTTGTGCGACAATGTATCGAGCGCACCCTGGCCGATCTTCATGCCGGAAAGCGCGTTGCTCAGCGTTACTGAAAGACCCATACGAACCTACTCCTGTCGCCTTATGCCCGGCGCCGCGTGCGACGCCGGGCCGTTCCCCATCCGCCTTAGCGGAGCATGTTCAACGCCTGCTGCAGCATCTCGTCCGCAGTCGAGACGATCTTGGTGCCGGCGGCGTAGGCCTGCTGGGTGACGATGAGCTTGGTGAACTCTTCGGAGATATCGGTGTTCGATGCCTCGAGCGAAGACCCGATGACACCGCCGCCATTGTCGAGAATCGGCTCCCCGGATTCTGAGGTGGCTGCAAACAGCCCGCCATCCATGCGCTTGAGCTGGTTGACGGCGTTGAAGTTGGCGGTCACCACCTGTGCGACTTCGAGCTGCTGGCCGTTGTTATACGAGACCACCACGCGACCGCTGTCATTGACGGCAACGGAGACGAACTCGCCGGCCGGATAACCGTTCTGCTTGATCGTCGTCACCTCGGCAGTGCCGTTGGGATCGGCGAACTGGGTCAGGCCATGTGCGCCGTGCTGCAGGCGGATATCGCCCACCAGCACACCGTTCACAGTGAGGTTCGGCAGGTCGGTATGGTCGATCGCCGGGCTGGGCGAACCGTCGGCACCGAAGGTGTAGTCGCCGCCCATGCGGGTCCATGCCGTGCCACTGCCCGTCGCATTGCCGTTGGTGAGCACAAACAGGTTCCAGCGCTCGGCGCCGCCGTTTTCCGTCGAATTGACCTTCGCCCAGCGCATCTGGATCTGCGCGGGAGCGCCGTTGCTCGAGTAGACAGTGATGGCGCCACCGGAGACGGACTGATTGAGGAAGTCGTCGGTCTGGTCGGCCGTGACGGTGGCCACGCGAGCCGCAAGCGCGGTCGAGGTAGCGACCGTCGGATCGGTCGTCCCGTTGGCAAGGTTGAACCCGGTGGCGGATGTGCCCGAGGTGCCATCCGTAACGGTGATCGTGTCGGTGGCATTGCCAGCGGTGATCGCGATCTTGCCCGTACCATCGAGCCCAACTGTAGCGCCGGTTGCGCCCGCGGTCACGAGATCGGCCTGGATGGCGGCCAGCACTTCGCCGATGGTATCGGTCGACGTATCGGAGATATCGATCGCCGGCATCGTGGTGCTGCCACCGGAGTTGAAGGTATACGTCCGCGAGGTTGCACCGATCTGGATCGTCAGCGTCTCGCCCGCAGAAGCGAGCGACGACGTGGCTGCACCAGCGGTGGTCGCTGCGCCCGTCGTCGTTGCCGCCTGGTCTGGCGTGAGGGTCATGAAATCGGTGGCGGACAGCAGTTCACTGCCAGAGGACTGCGACGCCTGGTACTTCGGCGTCTTGGGAAGCTGCGGCAGGTTCAACTCGTAGTTGACGCGTGTGGTCTGCTGCGCCGGCAGGAAGGCATTGGAGACCTGCAGGACCTGAGGCACCGAGCCCGAGATATTCTGCGTCGCCGCATCGATGGGCAATCCCTTGAGATAGTAGCCCGCGCCGTTGACGAGGTAGCCCGATTTATCGAGTTCGAAGTCGCCGCGGCGCGTGTAGAAGTTGGCGCCCGAAAAGGTCGCCGAACCGTCCGCCTGGCCCGCACGCGGCTCAACGACGAAGAAGCCGTTGCCGTTGATGGCCATGTAGGTCTCGGTGGCCGCGCCCTTGACGTCGCCCTGCACGTTATTGGTCGAGTGCGCCTGGGCGAGCACCGAACCTGACGTCTGACGCTTTGGCGCCGCATCCGGGATCAGATCGACGAAGTCGGTGTCGATGCGCTTGAAGCCGATGGTCTGGCTGTTGGCGATATTGCCCGAAACGTTTTCGAGCGCGAAGGATTGGGCGCGAAGCCCGGTGACTGCGGTCGAAAGTGCGCCGTAGATGCCCATAGAAAACTCCAAAACCCAGATTGCGTGGCGACACGCCTGTTCGTGGAATTCAATGCAAGGGTGATGCCAAACTCTGGGCCCATTGATTTTGCTTGCGTTTCCACGCCGGTAGTAACGCTTGCGGCGACAAAGAGGCAAAAGAGTCCGGGCCGAGCGGCAGGAATTGCCCAGCGCATGAGGCCAACCGGCGGAGCGCCCGAGCCCGGGAGCTTGTCCGGACCCCGCCATTGGGCTAAACGCTTGCCCCGGAACCCGGATTTTTCGCCATGCTGTTCAAGTCGCCAGACGAGTTTCTGAACGCCCCGCACCATGCGGTGACGGTGTTCGGCATGGCTGGCGTCGGCAAGACACGGCTGGCGGCATTGCTGCGCAACAACCAGTGGTTCCACTACTCCGCCGACTACCGCATCGGCACGCGTTATATGGGCGAGTTCATCGTCGACAACTTCAAGGCCGAGGCCATGAAGGTGCCGTTCCTGCGCGAGTTGCTGCGGTCGGACTCGATCAAGATCGAGAGCAACATCACCTTCTCCAACCTCGCCCCGCTATCGACCTATCTCGGCCGGCCGGGCGATGTGACGCGTGGTGGTCTGCAACTCGCCGAGTACCAGCGGCGGCAGGAGCAGCACCGGGTGGCGGAGATCGACGCCCTGTTGGATGTTTCCCGCTTCATCGAGCGCGCCGAAACGCTGTATGGCTACAAGGACTTCATCGCGGACACCGGCGGCTCACTGATTGAGGTCGTTGACCCCACCGACCCCGACGACCCGGTGATCAAGGCGCTGACGCGCGACACGGTGCTGCTCTATATCCGCGGCACTGAGGCGGATGCGGCGGAGCTCGTGCGCCGCTTCAAGCACAGCCCCAAGCCGATGTACTACCAGCCGCATTTCCTTTTGGAGAAGTGGGCGGAGTTCAAGGCACTCAACAAGGTCAGCAACGACGCCGATGTCGACCCTGAGGCTTTTGGCGCCTGGGGCTTCGAGGCCCTGCTGCATGACCGCCTGCCCCGCTATCAGGCGCTGGCAGATAATTTCGGTTATGCTGTCGAAGCTGCGGACCTTGCAACGGTGCGCGACGGTGACGAATTCCTCGACCTGGTAGCGGGCGCGATCGGCAAGCGAATGCGATAGCGCCACCCGGCGCCGCAATCCGCTCACCGCTCGTTTTCCGAACCTCAAAGAGGCAAACCATGCCCATTCGTATTCCCGACCACCTGCCCGCCCGCAAGACCCTCGAAGCTGAGGGAGTGACCGTCATGGATTCCTCCCGCGCCGCCCGCCAGGACATCCGCCCACTGCAGATCGGGTTGCTCAACCTGATGCCCAACAAAGAGCGGACCGAGACCCAGTTCGCCCGGCTGATCGGTGCCACACCGCTGCAGGTCGACCTGACGCTCGTGCGGGTGACCGACCACAAGGCCAAGAACACGTCGGAAGAGTATCTCAACAGCTTCTATTCGACCTGGGAGCAGGTCAGGGAACGGAAGTTCGATGGCTTTGTGGTAACCGGCGCGCCGGTGGCCAACATGCCGTTCGAGGAGGTCAAGTACTGGTCCGAGATGCTCGAGATCATGGACTGGACGCAGACCAATGTGCACCACACGATGTTCATCTGCTGGGGCGCCCAGGCGGCGCTGCATCACTTCCACAAGGTGAAGCGCTACCGCATGGCGTCGAAGGCGTTCGGCGTGTTCCGCCACCAGTTGGTGGGGCCGCAAACGCCCTGGCTGCATGGGTTCTCGGATAGCCCGATGATCCCGGTGAGCCGGTACAATGATATCGACCGCAGCAGCCTTGGAGATGGTCTCGAGGTGCTGATCGACAACGAGGACATCGGCGTCTGCATGCTGCGCGACCTAACGCGGCCGGCGCTCTACATGCTCAACCACCTCGAATACGACAACCGCTCGCTTGCCGACGAATATGAGCGCGACCGCAACGCCGGCCTCGACACGCCGCAGCCGGTCAACCTCTTCCCCAACGGCGACACCAGCGTTGAGCCGGAGAACCGCTGGCGCAGCCACGCACATCTGCTGTTCCAGAACTGGATCAATGAGATCTACCAGACGACGCCCTACGACCTGGCCGAGATCGGCCGCTAGAGCAGTGCTGGCAACAGGGATCGGAGCCAGACCAGCCCCGGTCCCAGCACCCCGTCGAGCCAGGCGGGGTCGTCGATGATGCCGCCGTAGCGGAAGCCCAGCCAAACGCTTGGGATCATCAGCAGCACGCCCGCAAGCCGCATCATCCAGTGCAGCCTAGTTACCGTCAGCCACGCCGCAAAGCAGAACAGCAGCGCCGTCGCGGGTGTCCAGTACGGCAGCTGCCAGGCAAAAGCTGCTTGCCCCATAGCCAGATAGACCGGGAAGCCGACAACCGCGAGGGCGCTCCACGCCTCACGCCGTCGATCCGGGATCAGGCAGTAGAGCAGCGGCACCAGCGCCATCGGCGAGGCGAGCGCCAGCGGCAGAAGTCCACTGGCCCAACGCTCGGGATGCATGCTGGTGAACACAGTGGCATAGCGCGCGAGGACGGTCCCCAGGTCGTGGCCCGCACGGAGGCTGAAGCCGACAATACCGACGACAATTACGAGGCTGGGCACCACGGCAACGATGAACATCGCCAGAAAGGCGCGAACATCATGCCGCGCGTCCCGGTTGGACGCGGCGCAGAGCACCGTCAGCGGCAGGATCAGCGGCGCCGTTTCCGGGCCGGCCAGCAGCAACAGTGGCAGCGTGAGGCCGAGCGTCACTTCCGATTGCACGTCACCCACGGCAGCCACCCGCCGGATCGCCGGAATGAGCAGCGCAAAAGCCACGTAGATGGGAATGGGCAGGGTTGCCGCAGTGACCGTGTAGAGGACCAGCGGGTGAACCGCGAGGATCAGCACGACGATGGCTGCGCCAGGAACCGTCCAGCGGTTGCTGCGCATCGCATGATACTGCGGGCCCAGAAGCCCCCCGGTCAGGGTGGCCGCGAGGAAGCTCAGCACCAGCTGCTGCGTCGCCTCGCCCGGCAGGAACCGGACAAAGAACAGCAGTAGCTGCGACAGCCAGTCGCCATCGCGCCAGGCCGCACTGCTGGCGCGCAGACTGAAAACCTCACCGTTGGCATAGCCGCCAACCAGCAGACGGTAGACGAGGTAGACCAGCCAGACGGTAGCAGCGACGCCGATCAGAAAGCTGACGCTCCCCCGAAGGGACAGTGGCTTGGTGACGGCTCGCGGCGGAAGCGCCATATCGCTCACGTGTCGCCCCCCGACAGTTTGTCGAGTGTCTTCTGGGTGACGGTCGAGGTGCCGTGCTCGGTCTTTTCCCAATAATGCGGGTTATAGAGGAGCTGCCACAGCGCCTTGTAGGCCGCGACCGAGTGGAGGATCCAGTAGAACGGGTGCAGCAGGCCGCTGGGAACGAGGTCGTAGTAGCGGCGCTTGAGCGCTGCGACGACGCCGAAGTAGATCAAAAACAGATTGCCCAGCAACAGGTTGAACAGCGCCAGCGAGCCAAAGGGCTCGGGAAACAGCCAGCCGAAATCGAAGGTGGAGGTGAACCAGACGAGGAGCGTCACCACCCACAGGATCGGGTTGAGCAGCATGGTGAGCGGGGGCGCGCCGATGAAGAACTGAAACGCCAGGAAGCCCTTGGTGCCCAGCGATCTCCACAATCGGTACGGGTGGCGCATGTGCACCAGCCAGGTCTGCATATAGCCCTTGATCCACCGCGAGCGCTGTTTGACCCAACTTGGCAGCACGCCGTTGGCTTCTTCATAGGTGGTCGAGTTGATGACGCCGACCGAGTACCCCTCCTGCGCGAGGCGGATGCCAAGGTCGGCGTCCTCGGTGACGTTGTAGGGGTCCCACGCGCCCACCTGACGCAGCACGTCGAGCTTGAAGTGGTTGGAAGTGCCGCCCAACGGGATGGGGACCTTCAGCCAGTCGAGGCCCGGCAGCAGGAAATCGAACCACTGCGAGTATTCCAGCGTGAACATCTGCGTCAGCCAGTTTTCGGAGCGGTTGAAATAATTGAGGCGGGCCTGGACGCAGGCGAGCTCCGCCGGGGCGTTGCGGAAGGCGAGCACGGCCTTTTTCAGCTGGTCGGGCTCGGGCTGATCCTCGGCGTCATAGATTGTGATGTACTCACCGCGGCAGAACTGCAGCGCGTAGTTGCAGGCCTTGGGCTTGGTCTTGGGCTGACTGGCAGGAACGCGGACGATTTCGAAAGAGCCGGGCAATTTCAACGCCTTGGCGGCCTCGATCGTCTCGGTATCGTCCTCTTCCAGAACCAGCTTTACCTCTAGCCTGCTCGAAGGATAGTCGAGCCGCCGCAGCGCATCGACCAGCAGCGGCAGCACTTTGGCCTCGCGGTACATCGGGACGAGCACGGTGTAGACCGGCAGGCTCCGCACATCGAGATCGGCGATCTCCTCGGGCCGGATCACCATATCGACCTGCCGGCTCGAGCCGATCCATGTCAGCGCGAACTTGAACACAAAGGTCAACGTGTAGAGCGCTGTCGCTGCCGACATCAGGACGACGGCCGTCACCTTCGTCGCGACTATGAGGAATGCCAGGAGCAGCGCGAGCGCCGCCCATGTCGCGATCTTCTGCGAACGATCGAACGTTACCTTCGCAGAGTGCTCAGGCTTCCACGAAAACAGCGCCTCCCGGGCGAAGAAACCGTCCCAGTCGCGGAACAGGCTTTGCGTTTGCCACAGGATGTCGAACGGAGAAGTGATAACGAAATCATATGCATCCGCGCCAAATTTGGCGTCCGCCCAAGCAATCTGGCTGGCGGTAACCTCGGTCGTTGCCAGCAGCAGCGTCCCCACCACCCGGCGCCAGGGCATGATGTTCAGCTCTGCGTAGGCCGCACGGTCGAGGACGCTGGTCAGCGCCGGATCGACGGGCTGCTCCATCAGATTGACGAACTGCAGGCCGTAGACATCAGCGACGGCCCGGTAGTAATCGACGCGCCGCACGTGACCATCGGCCACCAGGATGTGAGCGAGATCTGAACCTTCGGTGGCGCGCTTGTTCAGCGAGCGGGCCAGTCCGGTAAGAGACAGCAGCTTTCTGCCGAGCAGGATCTTGGCGACTTCCAGCTGGAAAGAGTCAAAAACGGTGCTCTTCCGATCGACCCCGACAAGGTCCTCGGTGTTGGTGACAGGGGATTGGAACGCAGCAAAGGCCATGTTCCGGAAATTAATCGAGGACTACTAATTTTTCGCTCCAGCCACACTGCGGCAAGGCGCGTCGCTCAGCATTTTTCTCAAACCGGCCCATAGTATAAGCTGGTTTTGGGCCGTGGGGATAAGTGGGGCCAAGCACCTGTTGCGCCGATTGATTTTCGCCGTGCACTCCCCACTTGTGCAGCATCGAGAGGACCTGCTGTGCCACAAGCGCCGACCACCCTGTCTGACGAGATCGGTATCGCGCTGGGCAACCTCGCCGATGCGGCGGCAGCGCCGTTTACACCCACGCTGCGGCTTGGGGTGACGGGGCTAAGCCGTTCCGGCAAAACGATTTTCATCACTGCCCTAATCCACGCCCTGCTGACCGGTGGCCGCCTGCCGGGTTTTGCGCCACTCACCGAGGGCCGGTTTATCGGGGCACGCCTGGCTGAGCACCCTGATGCCGGCATTCCGCGTTTTGCCTATGAGGACCACCTCGCGGCGCTGACCGGAAAGACCCCCGTCTGGCCAGAATCCACGCGCAAAATCAGCCAGTTGCGGCTGGTGTTGAAGTTCCAATCGAAACGTCTTTTCGCCGGAATGTTGGGGCCGACGTCGCTCAATCTCGACATTGTCGACTATCCGGGCGAGTGGCTGCTGGACTTGCCGCTACTCTCGCAGAGCTTTGCGCAGTGGAGCGCCAGTGCACTTGGAAGAGCGTCAAAGCCACATTCCAACCACGAAGCTGAAGGATTTTTGAACGCGCTCGAAGGGCTCGATCCGGAAACTGAAGCCTCCGACGTTACCGCCGAGCGGCTCGCCAAAGCGTTCACCGAATATCTGCGGTTGAGCCGCGAGGACGGGCGGGCGCTGAGCACCCTGCCCCCGGGTCACTTCTTGTTGCCCGGCGACATGGAGGGGAGCCCGGCGCTGACCTTCGCGCCGCTGCCGCCGCCCAAGGGTCCGGTGCGGTCCGGCAGTCTCTATGCGATGCTGGAGCGGCGCTACGAGGCCTACAAGGCACTGATCGTCCGACCGTTCTTCCGCGACCACTTCGCGCGGCTGGATCGGCAGATCGTGCTGGTGGATACGCTGCGCGCACTGAACGCGGGGCCGGCTGCCGTAGCCGACCTCGAAACGGCCTTGACCGAAATCCTCGGCTGCTTCCGGCAGGGCGAGAACAACCCGCTGACTTGGCTGGTAGCGCGGCGGATCGACCGGATCCTGTTCGCAGCGACCAAGGCCGACCACCTCCACTCATCGAGCCATGACCGGCTTGAGGCGGTGATGAACCGGTTGGTGGCTGGCGCGGCGCGGCGGGCCAAGTTCGCGGGCGCTGAGACGCGCTCGATCGCCATGGCGGCCATCCGCGCCACCCGTGAGGGCGTGGTCGATGATCGCGGCAAGCCGCATGAGGTGATCGTCGGCACGCCCATGGCGGGCCAGATGCTTGATGGCGTCACCTATGACGGCAAGACCGAGATTGCCTTGTTTCCCGGCGACTTGCCGGAAAGACCGGATTCATTGTTTGAAGACAGCACGCCCGTATCGCTCAACTTCCTTCGCTTCGTGCCGCCGCAGAAGCTCGACCGGAACGCCGAGGGCAGCGTGGTGTTGCCTCATATCCGGCTCGACCGGGCGCTGGACTTCCTGCTCGGGGACAAACTCAGATGACTGAGCCCTTTGCCAAGCCCGTTGGCGGCGTCACCAGCGACACTGAGACGTTGCGGCGTCCGCGCGTCTTCGCACCGACCGAGGCGGCAGACCTGCCGGCGACGATCGAGGCGCTGAGCGAGGACGACGTCACCGTCGATGCCATCGCCAAGCCGCCGCGGCTGCTGGGCTGGCTCGGGCGCATCGTGTGGACCGCTGGTGGCCTCCTCGTGTCGATGGCGCTGGGGCTTGCCGCCGAGCGGCTGGTGGCGGATCTGTTTGCCTCGAACGCGTGGCTGGGCTGGCTAGCGGTTGGGTTGGTGGCGGTGCTGGTCGTGGCGCTGATCGCGATCATCATTCGCGAGGCGGCGGCGTTGATGCGGCTCCGCGCACTGGATCGGCTGAAGCGCGATGCCGCCGCGGCTCTGATCTCGGACACGCCGAAGGCCGGCAGTGCCGTCACCACAGAGCTGCTGACGATCTATGCGGGCCGCGCCGACCTCGCCCGGAGCCGACAGCAACTGGAGGCGGACCAGAGCCAGGTATTCGATGGCGCCGAGCATGTAAAACTGGCCGAGCGGCTGCTGATGACGCAACTCGATGCCCGCGCCAAGGCGCTCACTGCCGCCTCGGCACGACGCGTGGCGCTGGTGACGACTGTCTCGCCGCGTGCGCTGATCGACATCGCCTTCGTAATCTTCGAGAGCGTGCGGCTGGGCGGCGATATCGCGCGGCTCTACGGCGCGCGGCCGGGCATCATCGGCGCCTGGCGGTTACTGGGCGCGATCCTCGCGCACCTTGCCGTCACCGGCGGGCTGGTGCTGACCGATGGTGTGGTCGAGCAGCTGCTCGGCCAGGGCCTCGCGGCAAAGCTCTCGGCACGCCTTGGCGAGGGCGTGGTCAACGGGTTGATGACGGTGCGGGTCGGCATCGCGGCTATGCGGGTGGTCCGCCCCCTGCCCTTTGCTGCCCTGCCGCAGCCGATGGTCAAGGACTTCATCCCCGAACTTGCCAATGTGCTGAACGCGGAAAAGCGCAACCCATTGTAGCCGCCGCGTCGAACAGTGTGTCGCGCGGTTACACCTGTGTGCCGTCTTGCATCTTGTCCGCCGCAGGCACACCTCTAGCCCCAGTTACGGTTTGATACCAAGGGCTGGATAATCATGTACAAGGTCGCAGTCATTGTCGGGAGCACGCGCCCGACCTCGAGCAACCTCAAGCTCGCCAAGGCGCTGGAAAAGCTGGCTGCCGGCAAGCTGGAGTTCAACTATATCGATATCGCGTCGCTGCCGTTTTACGACGACGCGCTGTGGAACGACCCGCCGGCCGAAGTGATCCGGCTGAAGCGCGAAATCCTCGACACCGATGCGGTACTGATCGTGACGCCCGAATACAACCGGTCGATCCCCGGCATCCTCAAGAACGCGCTCGATTGGCCGTCGCGGCCCTATGGGGAGAGCGTGTGGAGCGGCAAGCCGGCGGCGATTGCTGGGGCTACCGGAGGCGTCAGCGGCACGGCGGCGGCGCAATCTCACCTGCGGTCGATCCTGCCGATGATCGGCCTGACGCTGATGGGCACGCCGGAAATCTACTTCCAGTCCAGGCCCGGTGCGTTCGATGACGACGGCAACGTTGCCGACGACCGGATCCGCACCAATCTCGGCATTTGGGTGGATCGCTTCGTCGAGTGGATCGCCAAGACCGGTACGCCGCGCCGGGCGCTGGAAGAGGTCGAGCGCGCGTCGTCAGCCGCCTGACCTTCACATTCTGGTCGCAGGAGCGCGGTACCGCTGCTCGCCTATCCGGCACGGGGCCGGCTCAAAGGGGAGACCACACCATGTCCGCTTACCTGTTTGTCTACCATGGCGGCGCCACGCCTGAAGGTGACGAGGCCGAAGCCGCGTCGCTTGAGGCCTGGAACGCGTGGATGGAGAGCATTGACGACCAGTTGATCGACGGCGGCAATCCGGTTGGCGAGAGCAAGGTGCTGAACGCTGACGGTTCGGTAGGCGAGGCCCCGGCGAACCGCGTTTCCGGCTACTCGATCGTGGTGGCCGACGATATGGACGGCGCGCTGGAACTGGCGCGCAACTGCCCCGTGTTCGCCGAAGGCGGCAACGTGGAAGTTGCCGAGTTGCTCGATATGGGGCTCGATCTCGATGAGGACGAGGAGGAATAATCTCCCCGAATCCGGTCAGGGGAGAGCCAGGCTCTCCCCCACCACTCGAGTTACTCGGCGGGTGTCGCCTGCTCGTCGGCGGGCTTGAAGCCCGTACCGAGAAAGACCACGGCGGCCAGCACCAGCACCGTCGCCATGATGGCAAGCACCAACACATCGCCCCAGGTCGGCTTCAGCACCATCAGGGCGATAACCAGCGCCATCAGCACGTAGTCGAACTTGCTGATCTGCATGATGCGGGCACCAAGCGGAGCCGCGAGATCGGGGCGCCCCTCCGCATTGCGGGCCGCAATGGCTTCCGACAGCGGCTTGATGGCAAACAGGCCAGTCGAGAAAGTGCCGGCGAACCCAAAGAGACCCAGCACCACCCAGGCGTCGCCCCAGAGGTTGCCGAGGAACGTGGTCATGAGCCCGAACATCAGCGTCAGCAGCGAGGTGGGCACAAACCAGCGCGGTCCCAGGAACGCCACGTGATTGACGGCGCTGTTGAGCGACGCGAAATCCTTGCGCATCCCGTACATCAGCGCCAGCGCAAAGAACGTCAGCCCGCCACCCAACCAGGCGATTGCCGACATCACATGCAGAAACTTGAAGATAGAATAGAAGTCCATTTTTGCCTCAAACCAGTACGCCCCCCGGCGAAGGAAGGAGCGGATAGAGGGGCGAGGCTGAACGGCAAATGAATACTGGGACGGTCCGCGCGCATGCTTGAGCTCAGCAAGCAGGCCGTCGTCAGAACTACCAGGCGAGGGAGCGCGCTTCAGCCTCACGCTTTGCGAATTCCTCGCGGGCAGCTTCGACGCGGTGACGGTTGGCATGCGCCCAGTCGCCGATGGTGCGAAGCGGCAGGTGCAGTTCCGAGCCCATCTGCGTCAACTCATAGTCAACGCGCGGTGGGATGCTGGGCGTCACCTTGCGGGTGACGAAACCATCCTTTTCGAGATCGCGCAGCGTCGACGTCAGCATCTTCTGCGAAATGCCGTCGATCTGCCGTTTGATCTCTGAGAAGCGCCGCGGCCCGTTGCTCAGCGACTGAATGATGAAGATGGTCCACTTGCCGCCAATCTGCGCCAGCACCTCGTGCACGGGGATCATCGCCCGGGTGCATTCCTCGAAATTCCTTGGTTCCCTGGGGGTGACTTGGTGGTGCACGGGTGACTCCGGTCAACAAATGGTGCCGTCTTGCGGCTCAATTACAGGCACCAATATAGTGTCAGTTACCAATGGTGACTAGGTCTCCGTTGGTAGCTGCCCCCTGATTTTCCTGATAGGCAATTTCAAAATGACCAAGCCCAAGATTGGCATCATCCTCTCCAGCACCCGCCAGAGCCGCTTTGCGGACCGACCGGCCAAATGGGTGCTCGACATCGCGGCCGCACGCGGCGATGCGGACTACGATATCGTTGACCTGCGGGACTATCCTCTGCCGTTCTTCGATGCGGTGGGATCGCCGCGCTTCGTGCCGCTGACCGACGAGGCGCAGCTGCGCTTCGTGCGCAAGATCGCCGCGTTCGACGGCTATATCTTCGTCACTGCCGAATATAACCACACGCTTCCGGGCGTGCTGAGCAACGCCCTCAGCTTCATCTTCAACGAGACCGAAAAGAAGCCGGCGGCATTCGTGGGCTACGGCACCGTGGGCGGTTCGCGTGCGGTCGAGCACCTGCGGATGCTGGCAGTAGAACTATCGATGGTACCGACGCGCTTCGCGGTCCACATCAACATGGAACCGCTGCTTGGCATGCTGCGCGGCGGTAAGGACTTTGGCGACTATGACTATCTCGAACCCACTGTGACCACGATGCTCGACGAATTGAGCTGGTACACAAGGGTGCTGAAGAGCGGGCGCGAAACCACAGCGCTGGAAAAAGCCGCGTAGACCTCTGTCCGACTGGGCCGTCGCCGTCAGTCCTTGGCGGCGCTCTGCGCCAGAGTGACCTTCATGCCGTCCAGCTCGTCGGACAACAGGATCTGGCAGCTAAGACGAGATGTAGGCTTCTTGTCGAGGGTGGAGAACAGCAGGTCCTCCTCGTCGTCGCTGGGCGGCGGCAGTTTGTCGAACCAGGCTTCATCGACGTAAACGTGGCAGGTGGCGCACGAACACGCGCCGCCGCACTCGGCCTTGATGTTGAGGCCCCAGTCGCGGATCACTTCCATGGTCCGCCAGCCATCGAGCCCTTCGAGCTCGTGTTCGATTCCGTCCTGATCGGTGACGATGATCTTCATGGGCTGGGCCGGTCCGCTTGCTGACGGCGCCCTATTACCATAGGGACACCGCCGCGAAAGCCACAATTTAGGCTAAGGCCTGCGGAAGGTGGCTTGGGGAGGACATCATGACGGACGGATGGGAAGAATCGGCCGCGGGCTGGATCGCTGATGTCGGTGATCGGGGCGACACTGCCCGTCGCTTCGTGCTCGATGCGCCAATGCTGGCACGTGTCCGCGACCGCGGCTTCAGGACCGCTCTCGATGTCGGATGCGGCGAGGGTCGCTTTTGCCGCATGCTACGCCCGCTCGGCATCACGCCAATCGGTCTTGATCCGACGGTGGCGATGATTGCGGAAGCCCAGCGCCGCGACCCCGATGGCGACTACCGGGTGGGCGCTGCCGAGCAGATGGACTTCGCCGACGGCAGCTTCGACCTCATCGTCTCCTACCTCTCACTCATAGATATTGCCGATATCGGCCGCGCCATCGCGGAAATGGCGCGCGTGCTCCGGCCCGGCGGCACGCTGCTCATCGCGAACCTCAACAGCTTCACCACGGCAGCCTCCCCACCGGGCTGGCGGCGCGACAGCCAGGGCAAGCGCACCCACTACCCTGTCGACAATTACATGGACGAGCGCGCCGAATGGGTGGCGTGGCGCGCCATCCGCATCCGCAACTGGCACCGCCCGCTCAGCACCTACATGCGGCTGCTCCTCGCCGCCGGGCTGGAACTCCGCCACTTCGACGAGCCACAGCCTAGCCCGGACGCGCCGGCCGACGAGATCGACCAGCACCGCCGGGTGCCCAATTTCCTGATTATGGAGTGGCAGAAGGCAGCGTAGCGGATCAAGATCGCCGCCCCCCTCCACCGCCTGCGGCGGTCCCCCTCCCCCGTGAACGGGGGAGGATCATGGAGAGGTCCGCGCTGTGCCTTACGCCACCCCGAGCTTCTTCTGCAGCTTGGTCGAGCTGGTGGTGTACTGGAACACCACGCGCTCGCCCGGCGAGACGATCGCCTTAGCGGCCTGCGCCATCAGCGCGGCTTCGTGGAAGCCCGAGAGGATGAGCTTCAGCTTGCCGGGGTACTGATTGATGTCGCCGATGGCGAAGACACCCGGCACCGAGCTCTGGAACTTTTCGGTATCGACGGCGATGAGATTGTCGTTGAGCTCGAGCCCCCAGTCACCGACGGGACCAAGCTTCATGGTGAGCCCGAAGAACGGCAACAGCCGCGTCGCGGGGACCGAGAGATCGCCCGAATCCATGGTGATATGGATGTGGTCGAGCTGGCCATCATTGCCTTCGATGCGGCCGATCTGGCCGAGGAGGAAGTTGATCTTCCCCGCCATAACCAGTTCCTTCATCTTGCTCACCGAGGCCGGCGCCGCCTTGAAGGCGTCGCGCCGGTGCACCAGCGTCAGCGAACGGGCGATGGGCTGCAGGTTCAGCGTCCAGTCGAGCGCCGAGTCGCCGCCGCCGACGATCACTACGTCCTGGTCGCGGAAATCTTCCATCTTGCGGACAGAATAGAACACCGACTTGCCTTCATAGGCCTCGATGCCTTCGACGGGCGGCCGCTTGGCCTGGAACGAGCCACCACCGGCCGCGATCACCACCACCTTGGTGAGGAACACTTCTTCGGCGTCGGTGGTCAGCCGGAAGGTACCGTCGGTCAGCTTTTCGAGCCCGGTGATCATCCGATTGAAATGGAACTGCGGCCCGAAGGGCGCGATCTGCTGCATCAGGTTATCGACCAGCTGCTGGCCGGTGACCACCGGGAAGCCGGGAATGTCGTAGATCGGCTTTTCCGGATAGAGCTCGGCGCACTGGCCGCCCGGCCGGTCGAGAATATCGACCACATGGCATTTGAGATCGAGCAGCCCTAGTTCAAACACGGCAAACAGCCCCGTCGGGCCCCCGCCGATGATGACTACGTCCGTGACGATTTCGTTGCTCATTTGCTTCTCAGTCGTTCGCGGCCGTCGCACGGCCGTGGTTTCAATCCAGCGTCATCCCTGCGCAGGCAGGGACCCATTTCCCGGCTAGCTCAGGTGGCGCCATGGGTCCCTGCTTTCGCAGGGATGACACCCGTGTTTGGGGTCGTCTCAGACCGTCTCCACCGCGCGGCGGAGGAAGGGGCGGGTGCCGACGGGGATCTCGGTGGTGCCGACCGGCTGGTAGAAGATATCGACGGTGGCGAGCTTGCCTTCGATGAGCGCCTTGCGGGTCGGCTCGTGCTTGACCACGAACGCCGTGATGCCGCAGCGGCGCATCAGCGGGACCTGGTCCTGGAGGACGTCGCCCACGGCCCGGAGTTCACCCTTGTAGCCATAGCGCTCGACCAGCAGCCGCGCGCTGGAATAGCCGCGGCCATCGGTGAAGCCGGGGAAGTTGATGGCGACGGAAGCAAAGCGGCCGAGGTCTTTTTCGACGAGTTCGACATTGTCGCCCGGCGAGACCAGCAGTCCCAAGGGATGCGGGTTGGCAAGGAACGCCTCGCGCTGCTCGAGGAAGACCTTGAGCGGCACGTGGGTGTAACGAACCGAGCCCGCGTCATCGCCCTCGGCCCAGGTGCGGAACGGATCGGCGATGAAGGCGCCGTCCTTGAACAGATTCAGCTCTTGAGCAGCCATGGGTTTGGCGATCGCCCCGTTGAAATCGAAATGGATGCCGCATTCTTTCTTGTTGAGCCCCCGCCAGCGGCCGGCACGGGGATCTTCGCCTTCGGCGACAACAGACGTGCAGGGCGCACAGCCGATCGACTTGTAGCCCATATTGTAGAGCGGATGCTCGGGCAACCCGTACTTCAGTTTGTAGGCCGTGACGTCCGCATCGGAGAAATAGGCTAGCGGATTGACCTTGATACGGTCATCGCTCGTGAGCTCAAAATGCGGCAGCACGCCGCGTTCCTTCGTCTGGTAGCGTTTGCGGCCGGTGACCCAGCCACCAAGGTTCGTCACCACGGCATCGAGCGGCTCGGTCTTCCTGATATGGCAACACGAATCCGGGTCGGTCTCCCAAAGGTCTCCGGCTGGATCGAAGCGGACAATGTCTTTGGCATCCGGCGTCAGCGCGATGACGTTGGTGAGCCCCAGATGCTGCTTCAGCGTTTCGACGTAGGCGAGCGTTTCAGGAAAGTGCTTGCCGGTTTCGAGGAAATAGACCGGCAGGCTGGGATCGACCTGCGACACCATGTGCAGCAGCACCGAGGAATCGGCGCCGAAGGACGAAACGATCGCGACGTCGTCTACCAGCAGCTCGGTCACGGCCTGGCGGAGAACGGACACGCCATCCATCTCGTCGAACATGCCGTTGAGCGCCATGATCCCCAGCGCCCGGAGCTTGTCGGGCTTGGGCGCGGATGCGATCTGGAAACTAGCGGCGGCCATGGGGAGCCTCCTCTGAGAGGGTACGCACCCCTTCCCTTCTCCCCTTGTGGGAGAAGGTGGCGCGCAGCGCCGGATGAGGGGTCCGCAACACAATGGTGTTGCGCGATCCGAGCAAAGCGAGGAGCGTCTCGCGCGCGCGGAGAGAACCCCTCATCCGCCCTTCGGGCACCTTCTCCCACAAGGGGAGAAGGCGATCACCACCAGCGTCGTGCGAGAGGTCACGCACTGCCATAGAGCGCCTCCTTGAACGGCTCTGCGCCGAGGCGGCGGTAGGCGTCGATGAAGGTTTCCGCAGGGCTCTGGCGGCGGGCGATGTAGGTGTCGACCAGCTTTTCGATGACACCCGGCACTTCCTCGACGACAAAGCCGTGGCCGAGGATCTGGCCGATGGCGGCGTGCTCGGTGGCGTCGCCGCCGACAGTGATCTGGTAGAGCTCGGTGCCCTTCTTTTCGACGCCCAGAATGCCGATGTGGCCGACATGGTGGTGGCCGCAGGCATTGATGCAGCCCGAAATCTTGATCTTCAGATCGCCGATTTCCTTCTGGCGCTCAGGCGAGGCGAATTTCTTCGCGATGTCCTGGGCCAGCGGGATGGAGCGTGCATTGGCCAGGGCGCAGAAATCGAGGCCGGGGCAGCAGATCATGTCCGTGATCTGGCCGACATTGCCATCGGCTAGGCCTTCGGCCACCAGCACCTCGTAGATCGCCGGCAGGTCGGTGAGCTTGACGTGCGGCAGCACCAGGTTCTGCTCGTGCGTGACGCGGATTTCATCGAACGAGTAACGCTCGGCGAGATCGGCGACGACCTCCATCTGCCTGTCGGTCGCATCGCCGGGTGCACCGCCGATCGGCTTCAGCGAAATGGTAAGCGAGGCATAGCCGGGCTGGCGGTGGGCGTTGAGGTTGCGCTCGAGCCAGCGGCCATAGGCCGGGTTGAGGATCTTCTCACGCGCCACATCGACCGTCGTCTGGTTGATCAGCTCGTACTTGGGCGCCGCGAAGTACTTGGTGATCCGGTCGAGTTCTTCCTGCGGCAGGCGCAGCACGCCGCCCTTCACGTGGGCGAACTCCTCCTCGACCTGCTCGCGGATGGTGTCGATGCCGGTCTCGTGGACGAGGATCTTGATGCGGGCCTTGTACTTGTTGTCGCGCCGGCCATAGCGGTTGTAGACGCGCAGGATGCTCTCGAGATAGGCGAGCAGGTGCTCGTGCGGCACAAACGGGCTGATCTGCTTGCCGATCATCGGCGTGCGGCCGAGGCCACCGCCGACCCATACCTGCCAGCCAATTTCGCCGGTGGCGCTGGTCGTTGCCTGCAGGCCGATATCGTGGAAGCGGATAGCGGCGCGATCGTTGGGCGAGCCGGTCATCGCAATCTTGAACTTGCGCGGCAGGAACGTGAATTCCGGGTGGAGGCTCGACCACTGACGGAGGATTTCCGCCACCGGGCGCGGGTCGATGATCTCGTCGGCGGCGGCACCCGCGAACTGGTCGGTGGTGATGTTGCGGATGCAATTGCCCGAAGTCTGGATGGCGTGCATCTCGACCGAGGCGAGATCCGCGAGGATCTTCGGGATGTCGCGCAGCTTGGGCCAGTTGAACTGGATGTTCTGGCGCGTCGTGAAGTGGCCGTAGCCGCGATCATAATCGCGCGCGATCTTGCCCAGCATCCGCATCTGCTTTGACGACATCGTGCCGTAGGGCACGGCGATGCGCAGCATGTAGGCGTGCAACTGCAGGTAGAGCCCGTTCATCAGCCTGAGCGGCCGGAACTGGTCCTCGTTGAGCTCCCCCGTCAGCCGGCGTGCCACCTGGTCGGAAAACTGCGACGTGCGTTCCTTTACGAACGCGGCGTCAAACTCGTCATATCGATACATGGCCGTCCTCGTCGAGATGCTGGCGTTCAAAGCGCGGAGCCGTCGGGCCCTCGGCGCGGATACGCTCACGGATGCGGTCGGGGTGAATGACGCCGTCGTGCAGCGTCACGCTCTCGATCTCAATGGAATTGATGCGCTGCGTTTTCTTGGTCGCGGCAATTGCACCGTCACGCGCCTCCGCCTCTTCAGCCACGAACACGCGCGCCTGCTGCAGGTCTTCGACCCAGTTGCCGGCGCGGTCGAGATAGACAGTCGCCCCGCTCATCAGCTCGTTGCCGGTGAGGATTTCCATCATGCCACCCTGAATTCCTGCACGGCGAGATTCACCGCTGCCTCCCAGTCACCGTGCGCAATCGAGTTGCCCACGAAAATGATTGCCGGACCATCGTCCAGCTCGACCTGCCCACTCGCCAGCGAGCCAAGCGTGCCGCGATAAAGCTTACGCGTCTTGCGCCCCGCCCGGATGACGACACCGACCGGAATGAGCGGGCTGGCCCCCTCCCCGATCAGACGCGCCGCCGTCGGTGCGGCAACGCTCTTGCCCATGTACAGCGCGAGGGTCAATCCGGCAGAGGCGAGCGCCGCCCAATGCTTCAGTTCTTCCGAATTGGCACCATGCGCCGTCGCCAGCACGAAGCCGGTCGAGACTTTGCGCAGCGTCACCGGCGTTGCGGTGTCGGAAGCGGCCGCAAGCGCCGCGGTAATGCCCGGCACGATCTGATAGGCGATCCCCGCGCCGCGCAGCGCCTCGAGTTCCTCGCCAGCGCGCCCAAAGATCATCGGGTCGCCGCTCTTCAGCCGCGCCACCCGCTTACCTTCGCCACCCAACCGCACCAGCAGCGCGTTGATTTCGGCCTGGGTGAAGGAGTGATGGCCCTTCTGCTTGCCCACCAGAATGCGCTCGGCATCCCGTCGTCCCATGTCGACCACGGCGGTCGGGACCAATTGGTCATGAACGATGACGTCAGCTTCCTGCAGCAGCCGCTGCGCCCTGAGCGTCAGCAGGTCCTCAGACCCCGGTCCAGCGCCAATCAGCCAGACGACGCCCGGTGCCTTGCCGAGAGAAGCGTGCTGCGCCAGTACGGCTTCCGCCTTCTCGGCCCCCTGCCCGCGGATCAGCGCTGCCTCAACCTCGGGAGAGGTGACCAGCTCTTCATAATAGCGGCGTGCGGCCGCCCCTTCGAGCACCGCCGCAACTTTGTCGCGCATCGCACCCGCAAGTGCGGCCAACGCGCCGACATGCGGCGACAGCACCGCTTCGATCCGCGCCCGGATCAGCCGCGCCAGCACCGGCGCGTCGCCTTCGGACGCAATCGCAATGCTGATCGGCGCGCGGTCGATGATCGACGGGGTGTAGAAATCGCACTCATGCGGCACATCGACAACATTGAGCGGGATACCGCGTGACCGCGCTGCGAGCTTGGCAGCTTCGCCATCCGGACCTTCGTCCGCGACAAAAACCAGAGCTGCGCCAATGAGATCGTCCGGCTCGAAGGGCCGCTCCAGCACCGTCACCGGCAGCTCGGAAAAGTCGATTTCCATGTGAGCGGCTATAATCACGACTGATGCAGTCGTCTTAATGGCCAACCGGGCTTTGTTGAGAGCTTCGTCGCCACCGCCGACAATGACGATGCGCTTACCCTCGACTTTATAGCTGACAGGAAATGTCTTCAGCTCACCCATCTGCGGCCTTTCGGAAGCCGGATACATACTGATTACCGGTCGTGGGAACAAGCTATTGAAAATCAATAGCTTTAATGTTTCCTGCCTGAGCCGCGTATTAGAATGGCGTTGAGGGGAAATACCCGCGCCCGCGAAAAGAATCCACGGCTTCGTATGGCAGTGGAATGCGTGGCTACAAAACGCTCGTTATATCGGTCTGGCTGAAGTCGTCGCCGATGAACAGCAGCGGACAGCCCAGTTCTTTAGCGGCAGCGTATGAGAAGCAGTCCCCGAAGTTCAGGCGGGCAGGATGTCGACCCTTGCCATATTGGCGAAACGCAACTAGCGCGAGGCGCGCGGACGCCTCTGTCACGGGTACAACTAAGGGATCGAGTTCCTCGATCAGCAGCGCCATTTCCGGACCGACGCCTTTGTGCTCCGATGTGACAAAGGCCTCCGTCATGGTTCCTGCTGAAATATGCAGCTCTCGCTCCCCTTGCAGGGCCTCGATACACGCTTCTCGGCTCGGCTCACCCAGCACAATGGCAAGGAGAGCCGAGGTATCGACAACGATCATATCGGCAGGCCAAACGCGTCGTACATGTCATCGTGACTGGACGATGGCACCTTGCCTGGAGGGAACTTCGCCACCGCCTGCCTCGTAATCTCGTCAATCCGCTGGCGCCACTCATCCGATCCACGTGCCGGGCGAGCATGGTCCGCAGCTATCGCCGCGGGAACGGGACCGATCCGGGCGACCGAGCGTCCATCACGCGTGAGGATAATCTCTTCGCCGGCTTCAGCGCGATGAACAAGTTCCTCCAACTGCTCACGTGCAGTGGCAATGGTGACGTCCATGGACGGTCCTCGCGCAGGTCTCACGAAGCCAATATAGTGCAAAATAGAGCGCTCGGACAGATCAGCCCTGGCGGCTCGGCACGTGGACGATCAGGCCGTCCAGTAAGTCCTTCACCTTGATCTGGCAGCTGAGCCGCGAGGTGGGTTTCACTTCGAAGGCGAAGTCGAGCATGTCTTCTTCCATCATCGACGGGCCGCCGACGGTTTCGGTCCAGGCGGCATCGACATAGACGTGGCAGGTGGCGCAGGTGCAGGCTCCGCCGCACTCGGCGACAATGCCGGGAACGCCATTGATGATCGCAGTCTCCATGACGGTGGAGCCGACCTCACCCTCGGTTTCGTGCCGGGTGCCGTTGGATTCGATATAGGTGATGTGGGGCATGAGACGCCTTGCCTTGAGACCAGCCGCATATAGCGACGCGAGGCGGGCTCGGCAAGCCAGCACCGCCGCGGCATCCCGTCAGGCGGGCATGCGGGGGGCTGGAACCTTAGTGCGCTGCCGAGGGCTGGATCGCTTCGATGAAAGCGTTGCATTCCTGCACGGTCATCGCGAGGTCGGCGATCAGTTCCGGATTGACCGGGGCGCCGGTGAGGAGGCCATCCTCAATGGAGCGCGCCAGATCGCGCACAGCCCATGCCCCGATGCCCGCCGCAGCGGCCTTCAAGGTGTGCAGGTGCGGAAGCAGTTCGGCGATGCTGGTGCTGGTCTCGATACGCTCCAGATAGAGGCGCGACATCTGGGTGTAGAGCAGCAGGATTTCCTCGGCGAGGCCGGTATCGCCGAGTGCCTGGCGGCTGACATGCTCAAGATCGATCGGCCCCGGCGTAAAGCTGGAGGGTGCCGACGGTACGACCTCTGTCAAAAGTTTCGCCATGCATGCCACCCTGATTATAAGTCCGCCCGTTTGCGGGGCAATTGGGTGGCGACGATAGGCGAGGCGGGTGAACAGGCTCTTAAATGGATGGGGACAAGGCAGTGCGTGCCCTTAACCCGCCCCAGTCCTGCCCATATTAACCTTCTGTTAAGAAAACACGCGGTTTGCCTCAAATTGAATGTATATCTGAGGTCCACCTAGCGAGCGGCGGCGTGGGTTTAGGACGGATGCGGGGCTTTTGAATCGCATTTTACCAAATTTGGATGTCATCCCCCAACGGGAGAGGGTGTCCAATGACAACTCACAAGGCCCGATAGTGCCACTGGCACCCCGTCGGTCGAAGTTATTTCAAAGACTTCAGACCACCTGGCGGAATGCCGAACGAGGATAGGACGCCCTGCCCGTGGCCACACGGGGTAGCCGTCCGAGCCGATGCGAGAGTTGTAAAGAGTATGGCTAAGAAGTCGACGACCACACAGAACGACCCTGCAACTCTGGCATTCTCGGCGGTCGAGGACGCTCTCAAGGACTCGGTGTTTGCTGGTCTCGACCAGCCTGAAGAACCCCAAGCGCAGCAGGAACGGCCCGGCCCCAAGCCGATGCCTCGCGATAATTCGCCGCGCTCGGAACGCCAGCGCACCGCGGACAAGTTCGCCGCGCAGACCGGCTCGGTCGCCAATGACGACCGCTTCCAGAGCTCAAAGATCCTCTACGGCCTGCAAACCAAGAATTCCGGCGCGCCGACCATGATTGCCGCGCTCATCGCGCTGGGCTGGGTCGCCGCTATCATCCTCGTGGCCATGATCCGCAACGGCGCAGATATGGGCTCGGCCGACTTCTGGGGGTCCAACGACTTTATCGGCCTTGTCGCGCTCGCCGTCGTACCGGTTATCGGCATCTTCGCTATTGCCGCCCTGATCCGCCGCGCCCAGGAGCTGCGCAATGCCGCGGCTGCCGTGACCCAGGCCGCGATCCGCCTTGCCGAGCCCGAAACCACGGCGTCCGAAAAGGTCGCCTCCGTGGGCCAAGCCGTGCGCCGCGAAGTGAATGCCCTTGGCGATGGCCTTGAGCGCGCCCTGAGCCGCGCCGGCGAACTCGAAGTGATGATCCACAACGAGGTCACCGCGCTCGAACGCACCTATTCCGACAATGAATCGCGCATGCGCGCCCTGATTCAGGAGTTGGCCAGCCAGCGCGAAGCCGTCATCACCAATACTGAGCGCGTCCGCGAGGCCATCACCGAGAGCCACACGGGCCTCGTGTTCGACCTCGACATGATTTCGCAGCGCATCGCCGGCACCATCGTCGAGTCGGGCGGCAACCTCACCAAGGCGCTCGAAACTGCCGGCAACTCGCTCAACGGTGCGTTCGGCGAACGCACCGAAAGCTTCGTATCACTGATCGACCAGCGCACCAGCCACCTGCTCGTCGCGCTCGACGATTCGGCCTCGCGCCTCAACATCACGCTCGAAGACCGCGCCGCGACCATCTCGAACGCCTTCGAGAACCGCACCGTGGAACTGAGCTCGGTGATCGATGGCCGCATGCAGTCGCTGACCGAAGCGCTCGACAGCCGCGCCGTGACATTGTCGGACGCCATCGACAACCGCACATCTTCGCTGGCGAAGCTCCTGAGCCAGGGCGGCATCACCCTGCTCGACCAACTCCGCGACCGTGGCCACGAAGTGTCGAGCGCGCTCGACATGATCGGCACGCGCATTGCCTCCGACATTACCGGCCGCTCGCGTGAAGCCGAACAGCTGCTCTCTGGCCTCAGCCATCAGCTTGATGAGCAGGTGCAGATCCAGGTCAACTCGATGGAATCGCGCCTGCAGTCGGCGATGATTGAGCTGTCTGGTGCCCTTGACGACACCACCGAACGCGCCCGCGTCACCCTGATGGGCGCCGGCTCGCAGAACCTCAGCCAGTTCGATGCCCGCCTCGACGAAATTGCGGTTGTGATTGACACCCGCCTGCAGGCTCTCGATGGCGTCATCGGCGACAAGGGCGACCGCTTGGTCGCTGCGCTCGACAAGCACAATGCCGGCTTTGCCGCCCGCGCCAACGTCCTCGAAATGGCGCTCGACGAAAAATCCGAGCACTTCAACGAGATCGTCAGCCAGCGCACCCGTGAGATGACCGAGACCCTCGGCCAGCGCACCAAGCAGATCACCGAGACGATTGCCAACCGCAGCCGCGAAATCTCGGACTCGCTGGAAGGCCACACCCAGGTCATCGCCGACGCCATCGACGGACGCACCCAGTTGCTCAACGAGACGCTGCAGAGCCGCAATGTCGACTTCTCGGAGACCCTGCTCGGCCGGGCCCGCGAGATCGACGACGCGCTCTCTGGCCGCACCCGCGAGCTGGAACTGGCGCTGACGACGCGCACCAATGAGCTTGAGCAGGCCATCACCACCAGCACCACGGCCTTCGGCCAGACGCTGGGCGGTCACACCACTGAACTGAGCCAGACTCTCGCTGCGCGCACTGCCGAATTCGCACAGACGCTGGCTACTCGCACCACTGAACTCAGCCAGGCCCTCGTCGGCCGTGTCGGAGACGTGGCGCAGGCCCTGGCCCAGCGAACGAGCGAGCTCGACCAGGCCATTTCCGGCCGGGCCCGTGAACTCGACCACACCCTCACTCAGCATGTCACCGTGTTCGACAAGACCATTTCGGGTCATGCCCAGGCGCTCGACACCAACCTCGTTGGTCATGCCGCCAACATGGATACGACGCTGATCGCGCATGCCGCCAACATCGACACCACGCTCGGCAACCAGGCCAAGGCGCTGAGCGATACACTCGACCAGCGCACCCAGGTGCTGGCGCAGACGGTCTCGACCCGCTCGGCCGAACTTGCCGACGCGCTCAACTCGCGCACCCAGCAACTGGCCGAAACCCTCGGCAGTCACACTGTCGGCATCGCCGCTGCGATCGGCGACCGCACCACCGAACTCGCCCGCACCATTGACGCCCAGGGCGCCACGGCGCGTGACCGGATCGATGCGAGCCTGCGCAGCGTCACCGACACAATGGGTGACCGCGCCGCAGCAGTGACCACTCTGATCCAGTCCAAGGTCGCCGAAGTCAGCGAGAACCTCGGCCGCGGCATCGACAACGCCATCCTCCGCATCGCGGACGCCGAATCGGGTGTCACCGCCCGCATCGACGGCGCGGCAGCCACCGTTGGCGACAGCGCCCGCAAGGCTTCCGACATCATCGAGACCGGCGTCAATTCCGCCCGCAAGGCGATCACCGATATGGTGGACCAGCGTCTCGGCACCCTGCCCGAGGCCATCACCGCCCGCGCCGATATCACGGCGGAGCGCCTCGCTTCGCTGAACACCGCGATCAACACCGCCCTCGTGCAGTCGATGACCGACCTCGAGGCCGGTGCCGACCGCATCGAGGAAACCATCTCCCGCCGCATCGTGGCGGCGACCGAAGGCATTGCCCAGGACGTCACGGTCACTGCCGAGCGCATGGACGTTGCCGTCCGCAGCGCGCTCGAACGCATCCAGCAGGCCTCGAGCAATATCGATGAGCTGATCTCGATCAAGGCCGTGGCCGCAGCCGACGCGATTGGCGGCAAGGTCGCCGAGATCAACCGCGTCGTCAGCGAACAGACCGATGGCTTTGCCGCCCTCGTCTCGGATCGCTCGGCTCAGCTCGAACTGGCGCTGCAGAACCACAACAACGTCCTTACCCAGGCGCTGGGGCAGAATGCCCGTGACGCCGAAGAGCTGATGAGCCAGTCGACCTCGCGCATCCTCACCGATGTGACCGCGGCGCTGGGCAAGCTCAACGACAGCAATATCCTTCTGCAGCGCGTGCTCGACGCCTCGACGGCAAACCTCGCCAACCTCGAGACCAGCGTGGCCCAGCAGACCGCCAGCTACTCTTCGACCGTCCGCGAAGCGATCGGCTCGACCGAGGAAGCAGGCCGCATGGTCACCGAGCATGTCGGCGCCCTCCAGACGACGATTGCCGCCATGGTCTCCGAGTTTGGCTCCATCCTCGGCAACCTCAACGCCGAGGCCGTGGGCCTCGACCAGACCGCACAGAACCTGACGGCGACCGGCTCGATGACGCTGGGCATGCTCGATGAGCGCCGCACCGCCATGGACAGCCTTGCAATGAGCTTCACGGCTCGCGCCGACGAGATCGACCAGCGCATGCGCGGCTTCGCGCAGTCGATCGTCGACACCGTCGATGAGACCGAGCAGCGGCTGCTCAATGCCCGCGAGTTGATGGAAACGCTGCTGGCAACAACGACCACCAACGTTGCCGAAACGCTCGAAGCCACCACCGGCTCGATCAACACCGCTCTGTTCGAAAGCACCGAGCAGTTGCAGAGTGTCCTTACCAGCACGACCGGCCAGCTGCAGAGCGCGCTGAGCAGCACGACAGACCAGCTTCAGGGTGTGCTGACCAGCACGACCAACCAGGTTCAGGCTGCACTCGCGGATACGACCAGCCAGGTCGATGGCGTGCTTGGCGCGACGGCCCAGAAGGTGCAGTCCGCCCTCGCAGACACGACGCAGAAGCTGGACGCAGCGCTCACCGCCACCTCGACGCGTGTCGAAACCGCGCTTGGTGCCTCGACCGAACAGTTCGAAAACGCACTGGGCAAGAGCACCAACCTCCTCGAAGAGGCGCTGGAAGGCACCTCGCAGCGGGTTGCGACGCAGCTTGGCTCGTTCACCAGCACCGCCGGCAACGAGAGCCAACGTGCCGCGGACGCCCTGCGCCAGACGCAGGCAACGATGATCCTCGAAATGCAGTCGGCGCTCGAAGAAGCCACGCAGCGCTTCAACGAAACCGCCTCGGCCATGCGCGCTACCGCAAAGGAAGTGGGCTCGGAACTCGAAGCCACCCGCTCCGAACTGGCGCGCGGCGTCATGGAGCTGCCCGAAGAGACCAAGTCGAGCGCCGCCGCCATGCGCCGCGTCGTCGCCGAACAGATCGAGGCGCTGGCCGAGCTCAACGCGATCGTCCGCTCGCAGCCGGCAACGCATGATCTGCACGAACGTCGCCCGCCCGCAGCCCCGACCCGTCAGTCGATCGCTCGCGACGACGTCCCGGCCAGCCGTCCTGAGCCGCGTCAGGAGCCGGTTCGTCCCGAGCCCGCTCGCATCGAAACCCCTCGCGTCGAAGCTCGTGCGGCTGAAACGCGCGTCATTGAAACCCCGCGTCCGCGCTTTGTGCCGATGCCGGATGTTCCGACGCCCGCACCGGTCGCCGCAACGCCGCGCCCGCAGCCAGCACCAGTTGAGGCCAAGGCCGCGCCGGCACCCGCTCCTGCAGCCGCCAAGGCTGAAGACGGTGGTGGCTGGCTCCGTGACGTGCTCCGCAACGCATCGGGTCCGGCAGCCCCCGCCGCTGCCCAGCCGGCGCCCACCGCACCTGCTCCTGCAGCGCCGCAGCCGCAGAACCTCAACACGCTGACCGATGAAATCGCACGGTCCATGGACCAGGCCGCACTGGCCGAAGCCTGGCAGCGGTATCAGGCCGGCGAACAGAACGTCTTTTCGCGCCGGATCTACACGCTGACCGGCCAGGCGACCTATGACGAAGTCAGAAAGCGCATCCAGCGCGACCAGGATTTCGCCCGCACCGCCGCAACCTACATGGCCGAGTTCGAACAGTTGCTGAAGCGCGCCGCCACCGGGTCTGACCCGGCCGGCGAGACCCGCGAGTACCTGCTGTCGGATCGCGGCCGCGTCTACACCATGCTGGCCCACGCCAGCGGCCGCCTCGGCTGACCTATCTGAGAGTAGACCTCCAACTTCAAGCCCCGCGACAGTGTCGCGGGGCTTTTTCTTGCCTTCTCCCCTTGCGGGAGAACGTGGCGCGCAGCGCCGGATGAGCGGTCCGCGGCACCTTGGTGTCGCGCGTTCCGAGCGCCGCGAGAAGCGATGGAGTGCGTGGAGAGAACCCCTCATCCGCCCTTCGGGCACCTTCTCCCACAAGGGGAGAAGGCAAGGTGGTGCCTCAGGGCGTTGCGTCGCCGGTGCGGGGGATGTCTTCGACCGCGGCCACCGGCACCGGATGAGCGGTCGGCGGACGGAGCCGGATCGACAGCAGCACGAGGCCCGCGCCGAGCAGCGTGTAGATGCCGAGCGCCAGCCACGCCCAGGCACCGAGTGCGGTGACCACCCAGCCCATCGCCACCAGCGCCAGCACCGAAATCCCCTGCTGGACGAAGTAGGAAAAGCCCTGCGCTTCGGCCGCGATATCTTCGCTGGTCCAGTTGGCGATGAAGTACATGCCGCCGAGATACCCCATCGCGTAGGTGAAGGCGTGGAGCGTTTGGAGCAGGAACAACACCCAGACCGGCGGTGAAAAAGCCATGGCGGTCCACCGGAAAGCCGCGATCAGGCAGGCGAGAATGATGAGGTTGCGCGCCGGTATTTTAAGCTTCAGCCGCTTCCACAGGAACATCATCAGGGCTTCGGCCGCAGCCATGGTGGCGACCAACGGCCCGATGATCTCGCCGGGAATGCCCTGATCGCGCCAGAGCAGCGCCGAGAACGCGCCGAAGGCGCTGTGGGTCGAATAGAGGACGCCCATGCCCAGCAGCGTCAGCATGAACCACGGCTTCAGCACCGCCTTGAGCTTACCCGGCGTCACGGCCTTGCGCACATGGTCGGGCGCGCGGAACTGCGGCAGTTGCAGCGATAGCAGGCCGCGCAAAAGGGCGAGCGCAATGAACAGCGGCGCGAAGGCAGCGTCGCCCAGCCAGGCGATCAACGGCCCGGCAGCGCCCGTCGCGATCATGAAACCAACCGTGCCCCAGGCGCGCACGAAGCCGAAATCGCTGCCCCGCCGCTGCGTCAGGCGCATCGTCGCCGCATCAACCAGCGGCACAATCGAAAACGCCGGGATCACCGACAGCGACCAGATCAGCAGGATGCCCCAGAAACCGGAAACGAAGAGCAGGCCGATGGGGATGGTGGCCGCGAGCAGCGACAGCGCGATGATCATCTGCCGCCAGTCCTTGGCGCGATCGGCGAGCCGGCCGACCACCAGGTTGACCAGCAGCAGACCAAGCACCGGCACGGCATTGATGATGCCGATCTCGTCGGGGCTGATGCCGCGGTTACTGAGCCAGATGGCAAAATAGACCGATGCAACACCGGTCGAGCCGAAGACTGCAAAATGATAAATCGCGGCCCGCAGCTCCGGCACAATGCGCGGCTCGGCCAAACTGGTTGTCATTTGAAATTCGTGTCCAGGCGGGAGAATCCGCCATAGCGTCTGAATGTGCCGGGGCTCAGGGCAATGTCAACGCAACTTGCCTCTAGGCGGCTTCTGCCAGCTGCAAACGCACCGGCACCAGCACCGACAGGAAGATATCGGCGCAGCGCGCCCATGAATATCCCAGCGCATGCCGCCGCGCGGCGGCGCGATCGAGCGTCAGCGCCCGACGCACCGCCACCGCCAGATCCTCGTCCACCGCGCCCGCCGCTGGGTCGGTGAGAATATCAGCGGGTCCGGTGACCGGATAAGCGGCGACCGGCACACCCGACGACAGCGCTTCGAGGATGACATTGCCGAAGGTATCGGTGCGGCTGGGGAAGACGAACACATCGGCCGAGCGGTAGTGCGCAGAGAGCGCTTCGCCGGTCTTCAGCCCAACGAAATGCACATCGGGATAGCGCAGTTCGAGCTCAGCGCGGGCCGGGCCATCGCCCACCACGATTTTAGTGCCAGGCACATCGAGGGTAAGGAACGCCTCGATGTTCTTTTCCACGGCGACGCGGCCGACATAGAGCAGGTGCGGGCCGGGCAGATCGAGAAACTCGGTCTTTTCGCCGGGAGAGAAATAGGCGTGATCGACACCCCGGGTCCAGAGCGCCAGCGTGCCGAACTGGCGCAGCGTCAGCTCGTCCTTCAGCGATTGCGTCGGCACCAGCGTCGCCGCCGCCGGAGCATGGAACCAGCGCAGGAACGCATAGGTCCAATCGGTCGGGATCGGCAGCCGCGCGGCCAGATATTCAGGAAAGCGCGTGTGGTAGCTGGTGGTGAACGCCAGCCCCTGCTCCACCGCCACGTAACGCGCCAGGAGGCCAAGCGGCCCCTCGGTCGCGATGTGGATATGGTCGGGCGCCTCGCGGGCAATGGTCGCGGCGATGGTGGTGGGCGTCACCATCGAAATGCGGATTTCCGGGTAAGTCGGCAGCGGCACCGTCCAGAACCCATCCGGCGTCAGGTAGCTCACCACATGCCCGCGTGACGCGAGCTCCCGCCCCAGATTCTCAAGGCACCGCACCACCCCATTGGTCTGCGGCAACCAGGCATCGGTAACAATAAGGATACGCGCCATCTGAACCTCGGACGAGGGAGGAGACGGCAGAAGAGATAGACCTCGTGGATGTCAGGCGGATGAAGGGGGATTGAGGAGGCAACTACCCGATCCCGGGAGCGCCACTCCATCAACGTCGCGGCCGCTTTGCGGTCAACCATGAAGCGACCCAAAAGACTACGCCCACTACGCCTCCGCGCGTGCTCCCTTCAGCACCTCTCCCAACTCAGCTGACAAAAAGTCGGCCACCCGTCGTATCCGAGCGTTGTTGCGCACCTCTTCGCTCATCACCAGCCAGACCGGCAACGCTCCAAGGCCGATGCCACCATCGACCTGTTCGAGCTCCTTGTGGCGCTGCGCGAGGATAACTTGCCCGACGCCTATGCCTGCGCCGGCCAGCATGAGATTCCAGGTCAGGAGGCCATCGTCGGTCCTGAGGGCGAAGTCTTCGCGCGCCAGGGCGATGCCATAGGCTGCAAAGCCGCGGATCAGGAAATCGCTGCGATCAAGACCGATAAGGTCGTGCTGCAGGAGGTCCTCCTTAGAACGGATGCGGCCCCGCCGATCGAAATATTCGCGGGTGGCAAACAAGCCGATCGGCGTGTCGCCGAGCTTGCGGGCAATGAGGGCGTTCTGGGTTGGATCGGCCATGCGGATGGCGATATCGGCGTCGCGACGCAACAGGTTCTGGTTGGTGTCCGAGGCCACAATCTCGATCTGAATGCTCGGCTCCGCCTGCCGGAAAGCCGCCACAATGGGCGGCAGCATCAGGTTGGCGACGATCACCGACGCCGTAATCCTCACGGTGCCGAACAGTTGCTGCGAGCGGCCCTGCGCCTTGAGGTTCAGGGCTTCGGCGGCTGCGCCCATGGCGCGGGCATCCTCGATCAGGCCTAGCGCCGCGTTGGTGGGATCGAGCCCTTGCGCCGACCGGGTGAAGAGGATCACCCCCAGCGCCGTTTCCAGTTCACGAATGTGCCGGCTCAGCGTCGGCTGGGTCGCGCCTGTCTTTTTGGCGGCTGTGGACAGGGAACCGCCCTCGACCACGGCGAGGAAGGAGCGGAGCAGTGTCCAGTCGAGGCTATCCATTTTTGGAATGACGCTATCGTTTCTTGGCCGATTACCATCCAGAAATAGGGCAGCTACATTGGTGAGGTCAACAACAGAGATCGCGGCACAGCCCGGCGGTCGACCCAACCGAGAGAGACAGAAATGAACACCACCAGCACCCAGACCAAGTTCGTCACAACTGAAGGCGGCCGCGTCGCCTTCGAGGACACCGGCGGCAATGGCCCGGCCATCCTCGCCATCCCCGGCATGGGCGACCTGCGCTCCGAGTATCGCCTGATCCGCCCGGCCCTGCAGCAGGCCGGCTACCGCGTGATCACCATGGATGCGCGGGGCTTCGGCGAAACCTCGGCAAAGTGGAGCGACTACTCGGCGCGTGCCGTCGGCCGTGACGCAGTGGCCGTGCTCAAGCATCTGGGTGTCGGCCCTGCCACGATCATGGGCAACTCCTTTGCCGCCGGCTCGGCACTGTGGGCGGCGCAGGACGCACCGGAACAGGTCAATGGCGTCGTGCTTGTCGGGCCAATCGTTCGTGACCTCGAAGCCTCGTTCATCCAGAAACTCTCCCTGAAGGTCGGCTTTGCCGGACCCTGGAAGGTTGGGTTCTGGACCATGTATTGGGACACCCTGTTCCCCACCCGCAAGCCTGCTGACCATGCCGAGGTCAAGGCCGCGATCACGAGGAACCTGAAGGAGCCGGGCCGCGTCGACGCCCTGATCGCTATGCTCGGGCTGTCGAAGGCGGACACTGCGGCCATCCTGGAGCGCACCAAGGTCCCGGCACTGGTCGTCATGGGCACCAAGGACCCGGACTTTGCCGATGCGGTCGAAGAAGCGCGCATGCTCGCCGGCAAGCTGAAGGCCGAGACCATCATCGTGGATGGCGCCGGGCACTATCCCCATACCGAAATGCCCGATCTGGTCGCGCCGAAGCTCCTGTCTTTCCTCGGAGGTCTTCAGCGCAACGGTTCCAAGACCAATCTGCGCACCACCGCCTAAAGCAGGTTACCCCCACGCTTCGGCGCCACCCGCGACACCGCGAGTGGCACCCCAGCCCCCGCCATCCCCACGGCTCCACCCACCTCGACAATACCGAGACGTTTTCGGGTTGGCTGGTGTGGCCGCTAGAGGGCCTGTTCAAACCGAACGAAGCGCGCCGCGCCAACGGTTGTGATGGGTTCAATCAAGCCCTGAAACAGCGGGTAGAGGCGAAGTCCATCCGCTAAGCACCGGCCGCGTCCGTCACCGCGCCGGCGCGCGGCGCAGCCTCAGTCGCCGCGGGGTGCGCGGTTGAGGGGTTTCGGTCCAGCGCAGGAGTTCCAGCACGCCATCTTCGGTTTCGGCGACTGCCGTGCAGCTTTCCACCCAGTCGCCGGTGTTGACGTAGTGGATGCCCATGCGCTCGTGCATATCGGCGTAGTGGATGTGGCCGCAGATGACGCCGTCGACGCCGCTTTCCTTGGCTTCGAGGGTCAGCGCTTCCTCGAAGCGGCCGATGACGCTGACGGCGTTCTTCACCTTGTGCTTGGCCCAGGCGGACAGTGACCAGTAGGTGAGGCCCAGCCGGCGGCGGACCCAGTTGACCACGAGGTTGACGCGCAGCGCGAAGCGATAGGCCCAGTCGCCCACATAGGCGAGCCACTTGGCGTGGGCGACGACCACGTCGAATTGGTCGCCATGCATGACGAGATAGGTCTTGCCGAGCGCCGTGGTGTGGATGGTGCGATCAACGAACTCGACCTCACCGAAATAGGTGCCGAGATACTCGCGCAGGAACTCGTCATGGTTGCCGGGCAGCACGACGATGCGGGTGCCGGCCAGCGCCTTTTCGAGGAAGAGCTCGACCAGTTGGTGATATTCGGCCGGCCAGAACCAGCTCTTCGCCAACCGCCAGCCATCGACGATGTCGCCGACGAGGTAGATCGTTTCGGCCTCGTGCCAGCGCAGGAAGTCGTTGAGCTGGGTAATCCGGGTCGGCCGCATGCCCAGATGCACGTCGGACAGAAACAGCGCGCGAACCCGCCGAACCTCCCTGCCCTCATCGATCATGTGCATGCCCTTCGAAATATCGGAGTTGGAGACTACCCCATTCAGCTGTCGAGGCAGAGCGCTTTAACACCCAGCGCGCCGCCAGATGGGGAAAACTTGTGACGGCCTTATGTCGCCTCGGGCGTCAGCCGGGTGATAACGGCCGCGTGCTGGGGGAATTTCGCCAGCAGTTCGGCGCGGGTGACGAGGATCATGTCGTCCATATCCCAGGCCGGAGAAACCACCTCGCTGACAAGGCCATAGGACCCTTGAGGCAACTCCGCTGCCTTCCACACACCGCCGGCAACGGCGAGGCTCGGGACCTGGCCTGCCGCCAGATCGGGCCCCAGCACCACCGCTTCGTAGCGGCCATCGGGGTGGATCAGGTGGTAGGTCAGCGGCGCGCCCATGTGATGGTACTGGATGCCGTCGGAGTGCTTGGTGTGGAAGTGATCGACCGGCGAGTCGTCGGTGAGCATGTAGTAGATCGAGCTCATGGTGCCGCGCGGGCCGTGCTCGGTGGCAAACGGCGCGCGGTGTTCAGGTCGGAAGGTCTCGCGGAAATAGCCGCCCTCGAAATGATCCCTGAGGCCGAGGGCCGCGATGATCCCGGCCTTGTCCAATGTCGTCATGTGCTGCTCCGGCGCTTCCGGCGGGCTTAATGCCCGATCCGCGCCTTGAGCGCCACTATGCGCGCGTAGCTTTCTTCAATCCGCGCCTTGAACGCCGGATCGGCCTCGGCCTCGGCGACGAGGATGGCGCGCACTTCATCGCCCAGAGTGATGCGCGGTTTCACCGTGTTGGAGAACAGCAGCACATCAACCCCGGCATTGACCGCCTTGATCACCGCATCCTTCAGCCCGAAATGATCGCGGATGGCGCCCATCTGCAGATCATCGGAAATCACCACGCCCTTGAAGCCGAGTTTGCCGCGCAGCACACCATCGATCCAGGGCTTGGAGAGGCTGGAGGGGAGGCCGGAGGGATCGACCTTGGTGTCGATCAGGTGCCCCACCATCACGAAATCCTGGTAGCCGCCCGCGATCAGCTCCCGATAGGGTTCGAGTTCGGCATCGCTCCAGGTGCGGGTGATATCGACAAAGCCCTCATGGCTGTCGGCGGTGGATGAGCCGTGGCCGGGGAAATGCTTGAGCGAGGTCAGAAGGCCCGCCTCGTGATGGGCAGCGATCACCTCGGCGGCGTAGCTCGCGACAACGTCCCCGGTCTTGCCATAAGCGCGACCGAACTTGGCGATCACTTGATTGTTGGGGTTGACGGCGAGATCGACCACCGGCGCGAAATTGACGTTGAAACCCCAATCCTTCACCCCTTGCGCCAGCCCGGCATAGACGGCACGGGCCTCGGCCGGGGTGTCCGTTTTGGCGATGGTCGCCGCGTCAGGCACTTCGGTAAAACCCACAGCTCCGGTGAGCCGCTCAACCAGCCCGCCCTCCTGGTCGATAGTGATGAACGGCGGCAGGTCGGGCGAAGCGCCAACGAGCGCCGCATTGATCGCCGTCACGGCCTTGCGGTTCTTGACGTTGGTCTTGAGGAACATCACGCCACCGAGGTCACCGGCGGCGATCTCCTTGGTGAGCGCCACCACGGACTTGTCGGCCACGTCATCGCCGGTAAAGCCAATCACGATCATTTGGCCAGCCATCTGATCGAGGCTCTGGGCAGACGCAGGATGAGCCGCCAGCGCCAGGGTTAGCGCTGCAGCAAGGCCGATGGAAAATCTGGGCATAGGGTCCCGCAAGGTGTGAATCGCTTTGGCTCACACTCTAGACTGAAAGCGGCGGAAACCGGGATGGGCCGCTACATGCCAATGCCATAGAACCCAATCGCATCGCCGATCTCGTCTTCCTCGTAGACAAAGTGCGAGAGCAAAACCCGCTCCAGCGCTTCGTAAGTCTCACGGCAGATCTCGAAATTGTCGCGCGTCGGCGCATCGGCCAGCTCACCGATGGCAGCCATCAGACGCACCAGCAACTCGTGCACCACGCCGTGCTCCGCCTCCAGCCGGTCCGCAACTCGTGCCAACAGTTCGCTCTGATCGCGCAGGGCGGGGAAGAACACCTGATCCTCGATCGAGTGGTGGCCATGGATCATCTGGCAATGCTGGCCGCACAGCGTGCCGAAGCGCCGGTAGTTCGTCACCAGCGACAGCGCTTCTGCCTCAGCGGTCAGCTCCGCACCGCTCACCGCGCCGGCGCTCGCCCGCTCGATCAGGCGCCGGAGCAGCGCCATCTCGCCACGGAAATGTTCGTGCACCATCCTGAGGTGCTCGCCCGGCGCGCGCTGCTCCGGCGTCAGACCGGTAAGTTTGGGAGCAACCGGACGAGTTGAGTCATCAAGAAAACCGATATCGAGCAGCATGTGGAGGTTCCGCGCCGGAGGGAGAGACCTAGATCGGCGCGGAAGCCTCGTTTTGCAAGCGCTAGCGATTCTGCCGGTTCTCGACGAGGTCGGTCACCACGCCCGGATCGGCGAGCGTCGAGGTGTCGCCCAGTGCGCCATAGTCGTTCTCCGCAATTTTGCGCAGGATGCGGCGCATGATCTTACCCGAGCGAGTTTTCGGCAGGCCCGGTGCGAACTGGATCAGGTCGGGCGAGGCGATGGCGCCGATTTCCTTGCGGACCCAGTTGCGGAGCTCGAGCTTCAGCTCGTCGCTGGAGGCCTCGCCCGCCATCAGGGTGACATAGCAATAAATGCCCTGCCCCTTGATGTCGTGCGGATAGCCGACAACGGCAGCCTCCGAGACCTTGGGATGCGCCACCAACGCGCTTTCGACCTCGGCCGTGCCAAGGCGGTGACCCGAGACGTTCAGCACGTCGTCGACGCGGCCAGTGATCCAGTAGTACCCGTCCTCGTCGCGCCGGCAGCCGTCGCCGGTGAAATAGTAGCCCTTGTAGGTCTCGAAATAGGTCGAAACGAACCGCGCATGGTCGCCATAAACGGTGCGCATCTGGCCCGGCCAGCTGTCCTTGATGCAAAGCACGCCTTCGGCCTTGGTCTGCTCCTGCAGCTTGCCTTCGGGCGAGAGCACCAGCGGCTGCACGCCCGGCATCGGCAGCGTCGCGGAACCGGGTTTCGCAGCGATGGCGCCAGGCATGGGCGAAATCAGGATGCCACCGGTCTCGGTTTGCCACCAGGTATCGACGATCTCGCAGCGGCCCTTGCCGACGTGCTTATGGTACCAGAGCCAGGCTTCCGGATTGATCGGCTCGCCAACCGAACCGAGCAGCCGTAGCGAGTCCATCGCGTACTTGTCGACCCAGTCGGGACCGGCACCCATCAGTGCGCGGATGGCGGTGGGGGCGGTGTAGAAGATGTTGACCTTGTGCTTTTCGATCACCTGCCAGAAGCGCGAGGCATCGGGATAGCTCGGGATGCCCTCGAACATCAGCGTCGTCGCGCCATTGGCGAGCGGGCCGTAGACGATATAGCTGTGCCCGGTGACCCAGCCCACGTCTGCCGTGCACCAGAACACTTCGCCCTTTTTGTAGTCGAACACCTTTTCATGGGTGTACGACGCCCAGACGGCATAGCCGCCCGTGGTGTGGAGCACGCCCTTGGGCCGGCCTGTCGAACCAGAGGTGTAGAGGATGAACAGCGGGTCTTCGGCGTTCATCGGCTCGGGCTCGCAGAACGGCTCGACGCCTGCAGCCGCCTCATGCCACCAGACGTCGCGGCTGCCCTTCATCGCGACATCGGCGCCGGTATTGTGGACGACCAGCACCTTTTCGACGCCGGGCGCATTCTTCAGCGCCTCGTCGACGTTCTTTTTGAGAGGAATGGTCTTGCCGCCACGGCGGCCCTCGTCGGCAGTGATCACCACGCGGCTGTCGCAATCGTTGATGCGGCCCGAGAGCGAATCCGGCGAAAAGCCGCCGAACACCACCGAATGCACGGCCCCGATCCGCGCGCAGGCGAGCATCGAATAAGCGGCCTGCGGGATCATCGGCAGATAGATGGTGACGCGGTCGCCCTTCTTGACGCCCAGCGATTTCAGCACGTTGGCGCAACGGCTGACGCGTTCGTGGAGCTTGCGGTAGGTGATCAGCTCCTGGGTACCGGGCGTATCGCCTTCCCAGATGATCGCCACTTCGTCGCCGCGCTCGGCGAGGTGCCGATCGATGCAGTTGACCGAAAGGTTCAGGATGCCATCCTCGAACCACTTGATCGAGACGTTCGGGTATTCGTAGCTGGTGTTCTTGATGATGGTCGGTGGCTTGATCCAGTCGAGCCGCTTGGCTTCCTCTTTCCAGAAGCCGTTGGGGTCGCTTACCGACCGCGCATAGGCATCGGCGTACTGCGCCGCGCTGGTCAGGGTGTGGGCCTTCGCCGCCTCACTGGGCTCGAACACCAGATTGTCACTCATAGTCGTCCTCCTCATTGCCTCCGTTCTAGCCAAGGCACCGAGGCCGGGCAAGCAGACCACTTGCGGCCTTTAGGCGTATGGAAACCTTGGCGATAAACGGTTTGTCGGCGGTTTTGTGCGACAAGCAGATGGAAATCACGCGGAGGCAGCGATGCCCGAACTTGGCTACCACGCCGCAAGGCCCGACGAACTCGACATGATCCACCGCGAATTGATGGCGGTGATCGATGAGTCCCCCCACTATTCAGACCGCTTCAAGGCACACGAGAAGGGCCGCCTGACCAAGGGGTTCCTCCGCGCCCTGCAGCGGGTCGACCCCTTCCACGTCATTATTCTGACCGTCGATGGCGAAGCTGGCGGCGGGCTGATCTCGGGGCCGGAATGCGGTGCGGTGTTCCGCTACTGGAGCTGGATTTTCCCCTCGCACCGGAAGACCCGTCTCGGCCTCCATGGCATGCGGATTTTTGACGAGCACTGGGACAACGGCAAGTTCCACAAGGCCTTCACCTGGGTGCGCCCGGAAAACGAAGTCGCCCTCGCCCTGCTCCGCCGCTACGGCTACGAGCAGAGCGCTTACCTCAAGCAGCAGCTTTTCGGGCAGGACTACGTGGTGATGGAAAAGTTCTACACCAAGGTCACGGAGGACTATGACTCCGGGATGAGCATGGGCCGGGTGGCGCGCTGGCGGGCGCGGTTTGATACGCTGCTGGGGCGCTAGACGAAGCGTCGGAGCGGGTTGCCCACCCCACCCTTGATCCCTCCCCATCGAGGGGAGAGAGACGACTGATGCTCCAACGAACCCGATCGGCCTCCCTCCCCCTTGTGGGGAGGGAATGAGGGTGGGGGGTGCCCCGCGCGGCGGCGCCTAGACGTCCTTGACCTGTCGCCCCGCCAGCAACTCACGCAGCCGCGGCAACACCGACACATCCACACCCGCGAGCCGCCGTGCAGTCAACCACATCGCCGCCGACCACAGCGTCTGCGCCGCGAGCGCCGCCAGCGCTGCGCCCATCAGCCCAAGCGACGGCACCAGCAGCAGGTTGCCCCCGACCAGCACGGCCATGCCCAACGCAATCGCCGGAAGCGGCGCGTAGGGACGGTCGTGGATGGACAGCACCAGCGCCGCTGGACCGAAAGCAGACCTGACGCAGAGCGCGAGGCAAAGCACCGCCAACGGCGCCTCGCCGGCGGCAAAGGCAGGTCCGAACAGCATCAGGAGGATCGGCGCCCCTACGAGTACTCCGGCAAACAGCGCCAGCGAGATGCCGCAGGCGAGGAGGTTCGCCTCGCCGATCTGTCGGACAAAGCCGGGCCGGTCGCTCGCAGCGTTGCGCTCGAACATTTCGGGCAGGACGATCGCATAGACCGCCGACACACCGAACGCGACGATCGAGAACACCCGCGTCGCCACGCCGAACACCGCCAGCGTTTCGCGATCGAGGAGGTTCGAGATGATCAACAGATCGATGTCGAAGAAGAAGTCGGTAGCAAGCGCAATCACAACCCACGGCAACGCAAATCGCCACCAGCGGCGAGGCTCCATCGTGCTGGGAGCAGTTCCTTCCGGAACCGCCCGTACTGCACGCAGCACAACCATGAACTGCCCGGCCGCGACCGCCAAGAAACCAATGGCCAGCAGCCAGACCAGCGCGTCGAGCCGTTGCACACCAGTGAACGCGAGAGTCGCTCCACTGATGACCAGAACGATCAGCAGTGGCCGGAACAGTGTATCGGCGAGAATGCCGGCGAGTGGGCGCTTCAGCCCGATGAGGATCGCGCTGTTGGTGTAGACCACCGCCGTCGCGGCTGCCATTAGCACGCCGGGCACCCAGTGCTCCGCCAGCACCCTGCCCGGCTCACCCACGAGCCCGACCAGCGGCGCCCCCAGCACCAGCAGCGCCAGAGCCGTGATCGCCACGAAGCCATAAGCGCGCGCCATGAAGCGTTTGAGCAGCACAGCCTCACCTTTGGCTCGATAATCAGCCGCGAAATACGTCCCGATCGTCTGAAATCCGAGCGGCAATACCACCGCAACGATGTTCACACTGGCGATGATGACAAGGTATTCGCCCAGTTGCTGAGCGCCCCAGAAGCGCGCGATGGCGGCCTGGGCGAGAAAGATCACGCCCGCGCCGAACAGGCGCGCTGCGAACAACAGGCCCGATTGCGACAGGAGGCGCTGGCGCAGCCCCATCATGGCCGCCGGTGCTGATCGGGCTTGGCCCGATCGGGTCGCAACCGGTCGATCCAGCGGTTGACCCGGTGGAGCAGTTCGCGCCCGGCAAATGCCGTCTCGCCGACGAGGCGAGGCCAAAGGCGCGCCGCATAGTTGGCAACGGGCGGCACCGGACGGATCAAACCGCGCGCGCCGACCATCCCCTTCTTGAACTGGTGCAGCCCCTGGAACCCATCGGTGCCGCCGAGATCGTACCAGCAGGCAGCGGTGTTATCACGGAGCCAGCCGATGATCTTCCAGTGCAGGAAGTAGCCGGCCCTGAGCTCCAGCGCCTCCGCGCTGGTGGCGCCGTAAAGATAGACCGCGCGGTCACCTGCCTTGAAGATGATAGCACCGGCAACGATTTCGCCGCTATGCCGGACGAAGAAGAGCTCGGGCCGAAGCAGCGGGTTCTCGAGCATCATCAGCTCGCGCACGGTGTCGAAGGCTGAGTGATCGGGGAATCTCTTGCGATCGACCATCTGCTCGTAAAGCGCGTTGAACGCGTCGAACTGCTCGGGACCAGCAACCTCGAAACTCAGATCGGCTCGCTCCGAGCGCTTCAGATGGTAGCGCCACTTTTGCTCGAAGCTCTGCAAGTGCTCGGCATCGGTGAGCTGCAGATTGACCAGATAGCGGTTGGGAAACAGCAGCCGCGCACCCTTGCGGAAGCCGCGGCTCAGCAAGTGGGCGTAGTCGGAATTGTCGGCACCCAGTGACGCACGCGGCAGCACTGAAAGCATCATGCCGCATCGCTCAGCGTACTCGGCGGTAAGGGCGTCGATCATGCCGCGATAGATCGCTGCGGCATCCGGATGTTCAGTGTCGCGCAGCATCGGCGCCCACTTGGTCACCGCGATGGCGCCAAGCCGCAGCGGCAGCGGCTGCACCATCACCAGGCACCCACCCACCAGCTCCTCGCCGCGATAAAATAGCACCGGCTCCTGCACCACGCCCGGCCAGCGCGAGCTGGCAAAGGACGAAAGCTGCTCCTGGCAAACTTCGTCAAACGCAGCAACAGCGCCGTCCCATTGCGCGGGAGCAATCGACTGCATGGTGAGTTCCGCTGGCCGCGCCGATGCCAGCTGCGGCGCCTTTGGCGCAGTTTCAGCAGCAAACGTGAGTGTGGCAGACGGCATGCGCGGGCATCCATATCGGATATTGTCCCGGCGACCCTATCGTCCTGATAGTGATGACTTTCCTTACCGCACGGCGCCAAAGCGCACAAAAAGCACGCCTTGGTTAGGAGAGGCTTAGTGCGGCAGCGGCGGTGGCCCCTTGATCAGCGGGATCATCGGCAGCGTATGCCCCATCAATTGGTCAGCGCCCTCGTACAGCATCTTCAGCGACACGTAGAAGATGATGGCAAGACCGACCCAGGCGATCCAGCGAAACCGATGGAGGAGGCCAGCAATGAACGAGGCGGCAACGCCCATCATCACCACCGACAGCGCGAGACCGAAAACCAGTGCCTCGATATGGTGCTGCGCCGCGCCGGCCACCGCCAGCACGTTGTCGAGCGACATCGATACGTCGGCGATGATGATCTGCATCACCGCCTGGCGCAGCGTCTTCTGCGGCGCGCGGCCGCTCACCTTGCCATCGGCATCGAGATCTGCGTTCGCCAGCGCCTCGGCGGCATCCTGCTCATGGGTATGAGAGCCGAGCTCGCGATACATCTTCCAGCAGACCCAGAGCAGCAGCAGCGCACCGGCAATCAGCAGCCCACCGCCAAGCGCCAGCAGTTGGGTGGTGACCAGCGCAAAACCGATGCGCAGAACGGTAGCGGCTGCGATGCCGATGAGGATCGCCTTTTGCCGCAGAACCGACGGCAACCCGGCCGCCGCCAGCCCGATCACCACGGCATTGTCGCCCGCCAGCACCAGATCAATCAGGATAACCTGGAAAAACGCAGCAAAAGCCGAAGGTTCTAGGCCGAAAGGCATGCTGGTTTCGCTCCGGAAACGTGAGGATTAGGACGTTTATGTAGGGGCTGCACGGCAGGCTGTGAAGCCCTGCACACAAGATGGGCTCGGAAAACGGCTGGCGCGCCCGCGCGTTGGGCCAACTGGCCAAAGAAAACGCGGCGGAAATGCCGCCGCGTTTATTCATTCCATCACGCAGCCTTGGCGTTGTCGCCGCCGGCTTCTGCGAGCTTGGTCAGGGTCTGGTCGGTGGTGCGCTCTTCAAGCAGCGTTGTCTCGAGCAGCTTGGCCGCATCGGCATAGCCGAGCTGCTCGGCCCAGGTGCGCAGCGTGCCGTAGCGGGCCATCTCGTAGTGCTCGACGGCCTGAGCGGCGGCGATGAGGCCGGCATCGAGGGCGATGGTGCCCTTGTAGTCTTCCATGATCGACTTGCCTTCCTCGAGAATGCCGAGGATTGCGTCGCAGGTCTTGCCGCGGGCCGGCTTGCCGATGATCTCGAACACCTGCTCGAGGCGTTCTATGTGCACCTCAGTCTCGCCCATGTGTTTTTCAAAGCCCGCCTTGAGGCTCGGATCCTGAGCGGCCTTTGCCATTTTCGGCAGCGCCTTCACGATCTGCTTTTCTGCGTAATAGATGTCCTTGAGCGTATCGATGAACAGATCCTCAAGACCCATTTCCGTTTTGACAGCCATTTGTCGTTTCTCCGGTTTGAGTATGGGGGAACAACAACGATCCGCACGAACCGTTCCCACTAGTTTTCGAAGAGATCATGTGGGCGCCACCGGCCCTTCTCAATGCAGGCAGGCAACCTATTGGAGGGTAACGCCGTTGCGCCTTTGAACCGGGATTGCCACATGATCGAGCTTGAAAGTAACCAGGACCGCGAGCTTCTGGTCTTTGAAACCAACGCCCAGCTGTGGCGGCTAGAAGCACACCGATTTGCCAACGCGCTATCCGAACAGGCCGCTTTCGGCACCGCGCCCGATCAGGCGCTCCGTACCAGCGCCATGGTCGCGCTTGACGGGATCGAGATGGAAATCGCGCGGTTCCAGAAATTCGCGACCAGTAACCCCGGCCGGGCACTAGACGTGCTGGTGCGGCTCGCCGAGGTCGCTGTGGCGCTGCAGGCGGCCCGCACTCGTCTCACGAGTGCGTTGAAATTCAACGATTAAGGGGATTGGTGGGTGCGCACGGGATCGAACCGTGGACCCGCTGATTAAGAGTCAGCTGCTCTACCATCTGAGCTACACACCCGGTCCGAGCGGGGGGATAGCAACATCATGGGGGGGTGTCCAGCAATAATGTTGCCTGCTCGACACTTTCGTAGTTTTGGCCGATTGGTAGGTTAACAACCGCCCGTCCCGCCCTCGTCCGCAAAAGCCCCATGCCCCACGTTTCTGACTTCGCATCGGCTGTCCTCGCCTGGTTCAGCACCAACGCCCTTCCCATCGCCATCGCCCTCGCGATTTTGATCGGCGGCTGGAACGTCGCGCGTTGGGCCTCAAAGATGATTCAGCGGCTGCTGCCGCGAGCCTATGGGGTAGACAAAACCTTCGCCCCCCTGCTTGCCCAGGCCGCGCGCTACGGCATCATCATTTTTTCGCTGGTCACCGCCCTGAGCGTCGTCGGCGTTTCGAGCGCCTCGATCTATGCCGTGCTGGGCGCGGCCGGCCTCGCCATCGTGCTGGCGCTGCAGGGCACGCTTTCAAATATCGCAGCCGGCATCATGCTGATCTGGCTCAGGCCCATCGCGGTTGGCGAGTACATCGTCGGCGATGGTGTTGCGGGCATTGTGGTCGAGATCGGGCTATTCGGCACAAGGCTCCGCTCATCGAGCGGACTTTTCATCTTCACGCCGAATCAACGGCTGTGGAACTCCACCATCACCAACCACAGCCGGGAGAAGCGACGCCGCATCGACGTCAACATCAGCCTGCCCGACACCTCGGACATGGGCCAGGCCCGTAAGGCGATGCTGCGCGTGGCAGCCTCCGACAAACGCGTTGAGGTGGACCCCGCCCCAACCGTGCACGTCGATTCCTTCGCAGGCGACCGCATCGTTCTGCAACTGCGCGCCTGGGTGCCGACGCCGGAATATCTCCCGGCGCTCCGTGACGTGACGGAAAAAGCCAAGCTCGCCATCAACAAGCAGCTGGCGCAGGCCGGCGAACGCGCCGAAGTGACCCCGTCGGGCGACCCGCACAGTCAGTTGCCGGGCGGCCAGGCGCCCGACATTTCGTAGTCAGCCTCCTCAGGCGTGCCCGTCGAGGCCCTTGAACGCCTCCTTGCCCCAGATCGCCTCGACCTGCGCATTCTTCCCGCAGCCGATGCGATAGCGCATGTAGTGCTCCATCCGTGTGAGCCCGTTATTGAGCATCTCCGTGCCGCGCCAGAAATTCTGATGGTACTCTTCGGCGGGCCAGAACGTCGGCGCCATGGCGATGACCGTGGCGACCGGCTTGCCGAGTTGCTTGGCAACGTCTGCCTTCTCAGCCTCTGCCACCTTCATCTCCGCTTCGCTGCCGACATAGACGGCAGTCGTGTAGCTCTCGCCAAAATCGCAGAACTGGCCGTTCTTTTCCATCGGATCAATCACGTGAAAGAACGTGTCGACCAGCTTGTCATAGCTGGTGATTGCCGGATCGTAGACGATCTTGACCGCTTCGCGGTGCCCGGTGGTCTCGGTCACCACCTGCTCGTAGGTGGGGTGGTCGACATGCCCGCCGATATAGCCCGAAGTGGTCGAGATCACGCCCGGCGCATGGTCGAAATCGCTTTCGATCGACCAGAAACACCCGCCGGCAAAAATCGCGGTCGCTGTCTCGGCGCCCTGTACGCTACAGGTGGCCATGGCGCCGACAACGGCGATCGCGACGGCAAGCTTGTTGGTCTTCATGGAAATCTCCCGGAATTGCTGCCCAAACGTGGACCCGGGAGGCGCCGCACTCAACACAAACTAATGTGCACCGGCGCCCTGTAACCTCGGGCGCCCCTTGTACGAATGAACTTCATCAGGCCGATCACGGCGCCGCGTCGCCCGCGATCGAAATATCCGCAATCAGCCCGCGATGGTTGGAACCCAGCGCATCCGGCATCGCCGAAATATGCGCGATCAGCAGCGGCGAGCGGGTCCACATGTTGTCGATCGGCACGCCAAGCATGCCGGCCCGGATCGGCCAGGTTGCGGGGTAGAAGGGCCCAGGGATCAGCGTTTCGGACTTCGCAAGCCGGTCGATATTGTCCGACCATCCCGCCGCGTTGAAGTCTCCCGCCAGCACCAGCGGGCCCTTCAGCGCCTGTATCGCCTGGCGCAGCACATAGACCTCACCCTCGGCAAAATCGTCGAAATAGGGCTTCACCAGATGCGCGCCAACGAGATTGATCGTCTGCCCGCCGATCACCGTGGTCGCTGTGATCAGCCGGTTGCTCCACACCGGGCTCATCGAGCGGATCTGCACATCGGCGAGAGGTGTCTTTGAGAACAGGATCGTCTCGCAGCGGTTCACCTTGTCCTCGCACCCCGCACGGCTGGGATAGGTCTCTGCCAGTTTATCAATGAAGGGCTGCACCGGCCCCGCTTCCAGCAGCAGCACCACATCAGCGCCCGAGGCGAGGATGTAGTCGGTGATCTTCTGACCGCTATCGAGGTTGGATTGCAGCGTGTTGAAGCTCAGCATCCGGAACAGGGGCTTTGCCGCCGCGGCGCCGATGATCTCGCGCCGCTGCTGCTGCTCAAGCACGATCGCCGCACCCTCCCCGGCGCTCAGGCCGAAGACCACTACAAACAGCAGCGCCCGCCGCCATGCACCTGTGAGAAAAAGGACCAGCACGATGGCCAAGAGGCCCGCCGCGATGTGAAAGCGGATCGATTGCAGCAGCGCCTGACCGGGCACACCCAGGTTGACGCTGACCGCGACCAGCACCCCGGTGATCACCAGCGCCAGCGCGGTGATCGCTCCCCTCAACTCGCGTAGCACGATGTCCCGGCCCCCTCAGCTAGGGCGCACCCTAGCTGGCTCCGCGAAAGGCACAAGCCACCCCGAGCGCAACCCTAGAATGCGCCGGGGAAAGCTCCGCCATCGATCAGGAGGTTTTGCCCTGTGATGTAGCCGGCATGCACTGAGCAGAGGAAAGCACAGGCCTGCCCGAATTCTTCCGGCGTGCCAAAGCGCTGTGCAGGGATGGCCTTCCTCCGCTCGGCTGCCAGCGTTTCGATATCGATGCCGCGTTGCTGCGCCGTACCAGCCATGCCGCCGCGCAAACGGTCGGTATCGAACGAGCCGGGTAGCAACTGGTTGATCGTGACACCGGTGCCCGCCACCGACCGCGCCACACCTGCGAGGAACGCCGTGAGCCCGGCCCTCGCGCCCGACGAAAGATCAAGCCCCGCGAGAGGCGCCTTCACAGAACTGGAAGTGATGTTGACGATCCGCCCGAACCCCTTGCGGCCCATCGGCCCGATGGCGCGCTGCACCAGCTCGATGGGCGACACCATGTTGCCGATGACGCCGGCGAGGATCTTTTCGCGGTCCAGTTCGCGGAAATCGCGGTACGGCGGGCCGCCATTGTTGTTGATGAGAATGTCCGGCTCGGGACACGCCGCGAACAGCTTGTCCTGCCCCTCTTTCGTCGCGACGTCGGCCGCCACCGCAACGATCGTCGCGCCAGTCGCAGCGCGCAGTTCGTCCGCTGTTCGCTCCAGCCGGTCCGCATCACGGCCATTGATCACCACGACGCACCCGGCTTCAGCCAGCGCCATCGCGCAGCCGCGCCCGAGCCCCTTGCTTGAGGCACCGACGATGGCCCATTTGCCCGCAATTCCGAGATCCATTCCTCGCGCTCCCTTGCCGATCCTCAGGCGCAACGCGCCGCAATCTAGATCGGTTTCACCATCTGCACGCACTTGCTGGCGATGCCCACCAGTTCTTCGGCATCCCAGACCTGCTGCTGCCAGCCGTTCTTTTCGTAAAAGCCGAGCGCCGTGCGCGCCGCATTGACCTGCAGCAGGCGCACCCCGCGCCGCTTCGCCTCGTGGACCGCCAGCGCATCAAGCATCCGGCCGTGACCACGCCCCTGCTCCGCCGTCAGCATGCCGACCAGCCGCACAACGGCCGTCTCGCGATGAAAGTCCAGCCGCACCACGCCTATCGGCCGGCCATCGAGCTCCAGCAGAAAAGGCACGTGGCCATCGGCGCGATCGTGCGGATGGTTCTCGTCATAAACGACGGTGTCGGCGTGCCGCCCCGGCGCAAACAGCGTATCGCGGCGGATGGCGTGCATGGCCTGCCAGTCCGCGTCTGTCGCGAGTCGGCGCAGGACGTAGCCTGTCACCGGCCAAAGTCCTTGAGCAACTGCTTGGCATACCGGCTCATCGACGCGGTATCGCCGCCCACAGCGAGGAAATTGAAGCCCTCCGCGAGGAGTTTCTTGCAAGTCTCTAGATTGAAGTCGAGCATCCCCGCGGCCTTGCCGCCGGCCTGGGTCAAGGCCCGCGCCTCGTCGATCTTCGCCAGCACTTCGGGGTGCTGTGTGCCCCCCAACCGTCCCATATTGGCCGCAAGGTCATTGGGCCCGACGAGAATCCCGTCGACCCCGCCATGGCGGCAGTATTCGGGAATAGCGGCAACTGCCTGCGGCGTCTCGACCTGGAGGATGATGCAGATGTCTTCATGGGCGGTCGGGTGATACCCGGCCTGCATGCCATACCGAGACGAGCGCGAATTGCCAGAAAAGCCACGGATCCCGTCTGGCGGAAAGCGCGTTGCCGCTACGGCAAGCGCCGCCTCGGCCTCATTCTGGACGAAAGGATACATGAACGAGCGAACGCCAGCGTCGAGCAGGCGTTTCACAAGGATCGGGTCGATGCTTGGAATGCGCACCACAAACTCGGCGTCCCCGCCATGCCGAGCCGCGAGGAGATGCCGCTCGACCGTTTCGAGGTCATAGGGGCTGTGCTCCATGTCGAGCAGCACCCAGTCATAGCCGATCCCCGCCGCGATTTCGGTCGCGGCGAGGCTGTTCATCGACAGCCAGAAGCCAAGCTGCGTCGTGCGGTCGGCAAGCCGCCGCTTGAAAACGTTCGGCGCCAGTGGTCTGAGCATATTCCCCCCAAATGGATTTTAGCCGGCCAGCGCCCCTTGCGCCGACGCGCCGCGTTCGAGCAGCAGGCGATTATAGGCGTTGATATAGGCGCGGGCCGATGCGACCAGCGTATCCGGTTCTGCGGCATTGCCCGAAACAATGCGGCCGTTCATTTCCAGCCGCACATGCGCGCTCGCCTGCGCATCGGTGCCGCCGGTGACGCCGTCGATCGCGTAGAGGACGAGGTTCGGGTCCTTGCCCACCGCCTGCTTGATGGCGTTGAAGATCGCGTCCACCGAGCCGGTGCCATCATAGGTGGCCTTGGCCTCGACCCCGTCGATCGCCAGCGTCAGGTCGCACCGGTGCACGCCGCCAGTCTTCGAAATCACTTCCATATCGACCAGCTTGATCCGGTCATCGACCGAACCCGCTTCGTCATCGACCAGCGCCACGATATCGGCGTCGTAGACGTGCTTTTTACGGTCAGCCAGATCCTTGAAGCGCTGGAAGGCTTCCTGAAAGGCATTGTCGCCCAGCTCGTAGCCCAGTTCCCTCAACTTGTCCTTGAAGGCGGCGCGGCCCGAATGCTTGCCCATGACCAGGGTGGTTTCCTTGATCCCGACGCTTGCCGGGGTCATGATTTCGTAGGTCTGGGCGTTCTTCAGCATCCCGTCCTGGTGGATGCCGCTCTCATGCGCGAAGGCGTTCTTGCCCACGATCGCCTTGTTGTACTGCACCGGGAAGTTCGCCGCCGCCGATACAATCCGGCTGGCACGGCTGAGATGAGTAGACTCGATCTCGGTGTGATACGGCAAGGCATCGGCGCGGGTGCGCAGCGCCATCACGATCTCTTCGAGTGCGGCATTGCCCGCCCGCTCGCCCAGCCCGTTGATGGTGCACTCCACCTGCCGCGCCCCACCCCGCACCGCCGCCAGCGAATTGGCAACTGCGAGGCCCAGATCGTTGTGGCAGTGGGCGGAAAAGATCACCTTGTCGGCGCCCGGCACCCGCTCGATGATCGAGCGGAACATCGCCTCGTGCTCGTCGGGCACCGCATAGCCAACCGTGTCGGGCAGGTTGATCGTCGTCGCACCGGCCTTGATGGCGAGTTCGACGCAGCGGGCCAGGAAATCGAACGGCGTGCGGGTCGCGTCCATGGCGCTCCACTCCACATTGTCGATCAGGTTGCGCGCCTGCGCCACGGTGCCGGTGATGATCTCCAGCACCTGCTCCTCAGTCTTTTTCATCTGGTGCGCCAGATGGATTGGCGAGGTCGATACGAACGTGTGGATGCGGCCACGCTTGGCGTGGCGTACCGCTTCACCGGCCCGCGCAATGTCCGCCGGAATGGCGCGGGCGAGTCCGGCCACCACGGAACGCTTGACGTGCTTGGCAACGGCGACCACGGCCTCGAAGTCGCCGTTCGAGGCAATCGGGAAACCGGCCTCAATGATATCGACGCCCATCTCGTCGAGCGCCTCGGCAACCTGCAGCTTTTCTTCCAGCGTCATCGTCGCGCCGGGGCTCTGCTCGCCATCACGCAGCGTGGTGTCGAAGATATAGACGCGATCCTTGTTTGAAGGATTTGCTTTATTGGTATCGGTGGTGGTCATTCTCGTTTTCCTACCTGACGGCCGGGCATGAAAGCCTCGCGGCCGGACAAAATGCTGTTCGGCTTGCAGTCGTTATCCCCTGACCACCCGCTCGCATACCGAGCTGTCGGTTATCAGGGGCTGATAAGAAGGAGAAGCAGGGCGGCCGGCAGCAGCAGCAAGCTCGCAGCAAGGATCAGCTGGCTCTGGCGAGCCTTCTGGTCGGCGACTGCGATGGCAATGGCGCGATTGCGCTGCATGGCTGAAATCCGTTTACCGCCAGTAGTATTGCGCGAGAATCCGAACAAAGGCAACCGCCCGTGCACAAAAACTGAGCCGACGGCTCCCTGCATTGCCACCGGCCCTCCTCCGGGCCACACTGGCGCCGCTCTGGAGGGCTGCCTATGCCGGATTTTCTGCTGCTCATGCACAACGACACCAAGGCCGACGAAAGCCCCAAGCTCTGGGAGCTCTACCTGCAGTCGCTGCGCACGATCGGCGCCTTTGTTGGCGGCAGCGCCGTAGGCGGCGGCACCACAATCCGCCGCTTCGACATCGCAGCCCCGCTAACCACCCATGTCACCGGCTTCATCCGCATCACCGCAAAGGACCTCGACGAGGCCAAGCGCCTCGCCGAGGGCAATCCGGTGCTTGAAGCGGGCGGTACCATTGAGATCCGCGAACTGATCCCAGATTGATAAGCCCGCACTCAAGGATCAGTTGAAGGCGAACACCGCCGACAGGATCACCACGGCGAAGGCGACGCCGGTCAACTGCCCGAACATCTTGGATGCCTTGGCGGCCGCCATGTCACCCGTGCGCGCCTTTTTCTGGTTGATCTCGTTGAGGCTGATAAACACCAGCATCCCGACGATGCCCAACATCTTGATCCAGAACCAGAAATTTGGAACCACAAAGTTCCACTTGAGCCACAGCACCAGGATGCCCGTGACCAGCAGCGTCGCCATCGCGTACTTGCCCACCTTGGCGACGGCATCGACGACCGAGATCAGGCTTGCGCGTACTTCAGGTGTCGCTGTTGCCATCTTCGGTCCAAGGATGGGCATCAACACGCTGTTGGCCCCGCCCGCAACGAACGCCACGATGTGAATGAAAAACAGAATCAGTGCGATAATTTCCATGTCCAAGCCCTCCAGCTCGGCGCGAAACTTAGCTGAGCCGCAAAAGCTGGGCTAGTCCGCACTGCGGCAAAAGGCAGCACAGTTGAGCTGGCTATCGCGTGCTGACTGGAGCCGTCGAACCCCTAGTCGCCGAGGTCCAGCGTCCCCTCGCCCACAATGATGGCGTGTCCGCCAATGCCGCCATGGGTCAGCACGTCGCCATCCTTGCGCAACTGGATCGAGATCAGGCTCGGGCGGCCCATCTCATAGCCTTGCCGCAGCTTGAACTCGGTTTGGCCCGGCCCGGCAAAACGGCCCAACAGCCCAATCAGCGCCGCCGCAGCTGCCCCGGTCGCGGGATCCTCGCCGATGCCCATTCCAGGCGAGAACATCCGCGCCGCGAAATCGATGCCACGTTCCTCGGGGGTCTCGGTGAACACGTAAACCGATCCATGCCCCGCCGGGTAGACGTGCTCCCATCCCCGCCGTTCGAGCTTGATAGCCTTCAGCACCGCCGCATTGCGCACCGGCACCAGGTAGAATGTCACCCCGGCCGAAAACACCGCCGGCTGGTAGAGCCCGCAACCAATATCCTCCGGCGCAATGCCAAGCGTTTCGGCGATCGCCAGCTTGTCGGGCGCCTTGCCGATCTCCTCGGGCAATTGCGGCAGGGCGAAGCGCGCGTGCCCCACGTGCTTGTCCACCCGCTCGATCACGCAGGTGACGACGCCTATTTTTTCTTCGAGCCGCACCGCAGTGGAGCGATTTTGGAGCCCCAGCACTACCGCAGCACCGACGGTCGGATGACCGGCAAACGGCAATTCCACCTGCGGGGTGAAGATGCGCACCGCCGCAGCGTGGCGATCCGATTTCGGCTTTGAAATGAACACGGTTTCCGAGAGGTTGAACTCCCCGGCAATCGCCTGCATCTGGTCGTCCAGCAGCCCGTCGGCCTTCAGCACCACCGCAAGCGGGTTTCCCGCCAGCCGCGTCGTGGTGAACACATCAAGTAAAAGGTAATTAAGCTTCATCCGCTGCCCCGGGTCATGCCCAAATGCCGAATCGACAATAACCCATCCGCCTTCACGGAGCGTTATTTGGCGAGCGTGAATGCCGCCTTGTCGAGTCCCAGTTCCTCGCACACCGCATCGACCGCAACCTGGTGATCGTCGCGCTCATGCAGCCCGGAAATGGTCAGGCAGCCGATCGGCCCAAATCCCTTGATCCGCAACGGAAAGCCACCGCCTGCAAGCACATAGTCTGCTGCGTCGAGCGCCCGCGTCGGCGGAAACAGCCGGTCCTCACGATTCTGCTCGAGCACTAGGCGATAAGTCGATTTCTGCAGCCGCCGCACCACGTTGAATTTGCGGCGCACCCATTCCGGATTGTCAGCCGTGGTGCCGGGCATGGCGCAGTAGAACATCGGCCGGTCCCAGGTGCGAATATCGACGACGAGGCCCAGCTTCTCGCGCACCGCGCGCTCGCGCACCCTCGCGCCGAGCGAAAACGCCATCGACTCGTCGAACTGGGCGAACACCAGCCCCTGCTCCTGCTCGATGATCTTCGCGATGTCCTCAGCAGCAGCCATGGCCGTTCAACTCCCCGTGTGATGGGTCGCGATATAGCCAGTGCGTCGCCTCAACGGCAAGGCGGCACGACCAATCTCCTCGCCGTCACCGTTTCGACATTCATGTGCGGTTCACCGCCGCCCTCTATGAGAGCGCGCCGCGGCACCTGTAGCTGCAAATGAAGAATGAAGAGACCACAATGAACAAGCTTATCGACTCCCTCATGCTCGAAATGCGCCGCCGCTCGCAGCGCGCCCATCTCGAGTCCCTCGACGACCGCCTGCTGGCTGATATGGGCCTCACCAGAGATGATATTCGCGGCAAACGCCGTCAAAACAGGAATGCGTTCTAATTCGCCTGCTGTTCATAGAACATTCATCCACAGAACGGCATAAGCCGATCGCCACTAAGGCACACTGAAAAAGGAAGGAAACCCAAATGTCCCTGCTGACATCCCTGTTCCGCCGTGCGGAACGCAAGAAGGTCTTCGCCGACCTGATCAAGTACGACGACCACCTGCTCCGCGATATCGGGCTCACCCGCTCCGACGTTGCACTGATGCGCGCCGGTCGCAGCGCTTTCCGCGCCCATGAGTAAGAAACCAGCCGGCGATATGCCACGCTGAAAGGGCTCCGAGATCATCGGGGCCCTTGTTGTTTGTAAGCCCGGTTGCGCCGCCAGCCTGATAGAAGACCATCGCGCAACCTGCGAGATGCTCATGACCACACCCACCCAGTCTGAAACCGCCCGGCGCTTCAGCCTCAGGCATATCAATCCCGATCAGTTGCCGCGTACCACCGGGGAGTTCCTCGCCGATCGCATCGCGGCGATCATGGGCTCCTGGCGCTTCATCATCGTGCAATCGGCGCTGCTGGCGCTCTGGATCGCGCTCAACATTATCGCCTGGGTCCAGCACTGGGACCCCTACCCATTCATCCTGCTCAACCTGGTGCTGTCGTTCCAGGCCGCCTTCACCGCGCCGGTGCTGATGATGGCGCAGAACCGCCAGTCCGCCATCGACCGGCAGAAGGCGCAGCTCGACTATGACGTGAACCTCCGCGCCGAACTCGATATCGAAGCGCTGCACGAAAAGATCGACCTGCTGCGGCAGGAGGACATCACCCGGCTCGTGGGACTGCTTGAAATGCTCACCAAGGAGCGCATCGAAAAATCCGAGCGCCCCTGACCCGCCTCACGAATCGCGGAACCGGATCCCCAGCACCGCGCCGATGAACAGCCCCGGTGACCCGAAGCGCAACGCCGAGAGCCAGTCGCCGCCGGTGACCACGATCTGCAGCACCAGAAACGCGCTCCAGAACACCACCACGCCCCAGATGAACCAAGGGCTGTAGCGCACCACCCGACGGGCGGTGAGTTCAAGGCTAGGCGGCGCGTCGGGGTCAGACGGGGGCGGTTCGATAGTCTTCATGTGCTGTAGTCCAGTAAGGCTCTGGAGGCCTGATGGCCGCAAAAGGCTTGGAAATCCAGCTCACTGTCAAGCCTGCCGCGGGCGTCACTCCGCCGCTGCAAACACCTCCCTCGCGGCGAACAGCCCATTGAGCGCTGCGGGAAACCCGGCATAGACAGCCATCTGCATCAGCACCTCAATAATCTCCGCCCGCGACAACCCGACATTGAGCCCGGCTTGGATATGTACCTTGAGCTGCGGCGTCGCGTTGCCCAGCGCGGCGAGCGCGGCAATGGTGGCGATCTCCCGCGCCCTCAGGTCGAGGCCCGGCCGGCTGTAGATATCGCCGAACGGAAACTCGAGCACGTACTCGGCAAAATCCGGCGCGATATCGGCGAGCGCGGCCACCACGGCCTCGCCGCCCGCGCCATCGATCATCGAGAGTGCGCGGCGTCCGCGTTCAAGCCGGCTTTCGGCGTTTTGGGAAAGCGTCATTGTTCATAATCCTCTGGCTGTCGGCGGCATAGCCGGCGATCTTTTTGTCGAGGACGAGCAGGCAGGCCTGAAGTTCGGCGACATGGGCTCTGACGTGGTCACGGTGCTGCTCCAGCATCTGCTGGCGCTCCGGCCCGGTCACCCCTCCCTCCGCCCTGAGCGCGGCGTAGCGCAGCATGCCGCTGATCGGCATGCCGGTGGTCTTGAGGTTGCCCAGAAACTCGATCCAGCTCAGAAACGACGCATCATAATCCCGCTGCCCGGATCGATCACGAACCGCATAAGGCACGAGCCCGATGCGCTCGTAATAGCGAAGCGTGTGCGCCGATACGCTGGTCCGTCTGGCCAGATCACCGATCTTCATTTCTGCCCGTTCTCGTTGCGACGCCCATACCGCTACAGCTTCGAGCGCACTCTAAGTCAAGGGCGTTTGAAGAGACTCTTCTTCACCCCACGCGGCTGGCCGGCACTGCGGCCCAGCTGCGCTCCACCTGCGCCAGCTCCACCACGAAGCCGAACATCCAGGCGATGCCGAACAGGGCGTAGTGGTTGCGCTCGGGCAGGAACTCGGCCACCGCGTCCTTGACCACATAGGTGCCGTAGTCGCGCTGTCCAGCATCGCGCGCCGTGGTCTCGACGCAGATATTGGTGGTCACCCCGCACATGATCAGGTTGCGGATCCCCATGCCAGTCAGCACCGGCTCGAGCCGCGTGCCATAAAACGCGCTCGGCCGCGACTTGTCGATCACCACCTCGTCGGGCCTGACGCCCAACTCGGGGATCAGCTCGATCTCGTCGGTGCCATAGCCCAGCGAATTGCCCGCAATGCGTGCCTCGGGAGCCACGCCATGCCTGGCCCCGAAATCCACCATGCCCGGCATGTACACGTAGCGCGTAAAGATCACCGGCACCCCGCTCGCCCGCGCCAGGTTGACCAGTTTCACGCATCCCGGAATTGCGGCGCGGAGTGGCGACACATCGATCCCTGAGCGCCCGAACGAGTCCGTGTCCGACATGAACGCCCGTTGCATGTCCACTACCAGCACCGCCGTATCGTGCTTGGGGACATCGCCGGCAAACGGCAGGATCGGGTGGAGCTCAGCCATGGCATATCCTCGCAGTTTCAATTGTTGATTTCGACATCATCACACATCAATGGCTGAAACTTGGCAAGTGGCCTACGTCGCGTCCTCGCGCCTTCCGTCTCGTCCTTTGGAACGGGTTGCCCCCGAAGGCATTTCCCCTCAAGCTTCATCGCAATCGCGACGGGCACGCAAATCTGCGCCCGCGCCCGATTTCAGAACATCGAGGGGATTTTCATGCAGTACACCCATCTGGGCCGCAGCGGCCTGAGCGTCAGCCGGCTCTGCCTCGGCACGATGAATTTCAGCTGGACGACCGACAAGCCCGAGTCGTTTCGCGTCATGGACAGCGCCCACGACAAGTGCATCAACTTCTTCGACACCGCCAACCGCTATGGCCGCCCCGTCCCGGGCGTTACCGAAGAGTGGATGGGCGAGTGGTTCGCCCAGGGCGGCAACCGCCGCGAAAAGACCGTGCTCGCCACCAAGCTCTACGGCGATATGGGCGAGTGGCCCAATGAGGGCAAGCTCTCCGCCCTCAACATCCGCCGCGCGCTCGACGCCAGCCTCAAGCGGCTGAAGACCGACTACATCGATCTCTACCAGTTCCACCACATCGACCGCGCAACGCCCTGGGACGAGATCTGGCAGGCCATGGAAGTGGCGGTAGCGCAGGGCAAGATTCTCTATGCCGGTAGCTCCAACTTCGCCGGCTGGCACATCGCCAAGGCGCAGGCCGCCGCCGACAGGCGCAACTACACCGGGCTCATCTCCGAGCAGTCGATCTACAACCTGATCGAGCGCACCGTGGAACTCGAAGTGCTGCCCGCCGCCATGGATTTCGGCCTCGGCGTCATCCCCTGGTCACCGCTCCAAGGTGGGCTGCTCGGTGGTGTGCTGAAAAAGGAACAGGACGGCCATCGCCGCCTCGAGGGCCGCTCGCTCGAAACCCTCAATCGCCTCCGCCCGCAGATCGAGCAGTACGAAGCGCTCTGCTTCGAGCTCAGCGCCCAGCCCGGCGACGTGGCACTGGCCTGGCTGCTCCACCAGCCAGCAGTCACTGCACCGATTATCGGCCCCCGCACCTCCGAACAGCTCGACGCCGCCGAACGCGCCGTCGAACTCAAACTCACCCCCGAAACCCTCGCCCGCCTCGACACGATCTTCCCCGGCCACAAGACGGCACCGGAGGATTACGCGTGGTGAGACTTTGGCTCGCACAAACAAAAACCCCGGGGTCATACCCCGGGGTCAAAACTTCGTTTGGAGAGGTCAGGCTTAGTTCTTCGCCTTGTCCACCAGAGCGCCGGCCTTGATCCACGGCATCATGCCGCGGAGCTTTTCGCCGACTTCTTCGATCTGGTGCTCGTCAGCAAGGCGACGGGTGGCCTTGAAGCGGCTGCCGCCCGACTTGTGTTCCTGCATCCACTCGGAGGTGAACTTGCCAGACTGGATGTCCTTGAGGACGCGCTTCATCTCGGCCTTGGTTTCCGAGGTGATGATGCGCGGACCCGAGACGTATTCGCCCCACTCGGCGGTGTTCGAGATCGAGTAGTTCATGTTGGCGATGCCGCCCTGGTAGATTAAGTCGACGATCAGCTTCACTTCGTGCAGGCACTCGAAATACGCCATTTCGGGCGCATAGCCGGCTTCCACCAGCGTCTCGAAGCCGCCACGGATCAGCTCGACAAGGCCGCCGCAGAGGACGACCTGCTCGCCGAACAGATCCGTCTCGCATTCTTCGCGGAAGTTGGTCTCGATGACGCCCGAACGGCCGCCGCCAACGCCCGATGCGTAAGCCAGCGCGATGTCATGCGCATTACCCGAGGCGTCCTGGTGCACGGCGATCAGGCACGGCACGCCGCCACCCTTCTGGTATTCGCCACGCACGGTATGGCCCGGGCCCTTCGGCGCGATCATGATCACGTCGACGGTCGACTTGGGCTCGATCAGGTTGAAGTGCACGTTGAGGCCGTGGGCGAACGCCAGCGCTGCGCCATCACGGATGTTGGGCTCGATGTGCTCTTTGTAGATATCGGCCTGCAGTTCGTCCGGCGTCAGCATCATGATGACGTCGGCCCACTTGGCAGCATCGGCCACCGACATGACCTTGAGGCCTTCGCCCTCGGCCTTCTTGGCCGAAGCCGAGCCAGGACGCAGCGCGACGACGACGTCCTTGACGCCGGAATCGCGCAGGTTGAGCGTGTGCGCATGGCCCTGCGAGCCGTAGCCGACAATCGCGACTTTCTTGGACTTGATGATGTTGAGATCGGCATCCCGATCGTAATAGACGCGCATGTTGGTCTCCCTTGTTGTGCGTTTTGGCCAACTGGCCGATTGCTTCAAGCCGCCACCTGGCGGCCCGTTTTGGTCTGCCTGCGCCGCCACGTGTGGCAGCCGGCGAAAACTTCAGTCCTTCTCCACCCCGTAGATCGCAAAGAACTGCCGCGTGGCGTCCGCCGCGTCCCGCGCGATTTCCTCATCGCCGAAAACGATCATCTCGCCCAGCAGCAGACGGATCTGCACATCGCGCACCACCAGCCCGAAAAAGCTGCGATAGGCCTCTTCCGACGAGTCGAACCGCAACAGCCTTGCCTCGCGCCCGGCCTCCAGCACCGGCTTCAGCCGGTTGCGGATGGCGAGCGGTCCGTTCTCGAGTACGATCGCCCCGAGCCCGTGCTTTTCCGCACCGGCATGCCCGACCGCCAGCCGGTTGAGCGTCACCGACACCTCACCGACGATGGTGGTCAGCAGGTCGCGGGCAAACTGCTCGACGCTGCCGCGCAGCGTCACCCCATCGAGCCGACGCCGGTCGACATGCGGCACCCGCACCTTGGCCGCCTGGAACTGCACAGTGGCCGTCAGCAGCCCGTCACGGTCGCCAAACCACTTGTAGAGCGTTTCCTTGGAGCACGAGGCGCGCCGTGCCACCGAGGTCATGGTCAGCCGGTCGCCTTGCTCCACCAAGAGCTCGAGCGCTGCCGTCAGCACCTGCTGCTGGCGCAGCGTAAAGCCGTCCTCGCGCTGAACAATGGCCACCGTCACGGCAAATCCCCCTGCCCGCGATCTTCGTCGCGCTGCATGAACGCATCCGTACCGTAACGTACGGTTCGGCGCAAGGGGGTGCGAGAGTCACTGTCATGCCCCCTAGTGCGCGTGATCTGTCGCGCACCTGCTATGGTCAGCCAGCGCCTCGATGATCTGGCAATCACAGATCCGCCCGTGGTGGCACTCGTCGATCATCCGGCTCAGCTCCCCCCGCAATGCCGTCAGGCTGGCGATTCGCCGGTCGACTTCGGCGAGGTGATTGCGCGCAATGCTGTCCGCCTGGTGGCAAGACGCCTGCGGCTCGGCACTCATCGCGAGGAGCTCGCGGATATCATCGACCTCGAACCCCAGCTCTCGCGCATGGCGGATGAAGTTCAGCCGGTCCACCTCGGTCTTGCCGTATCGCCGCTGGTTGCCCTCAGTCCGCGGCGGCGTCGGCAGCAGTCCGATCTGTTCGTAGAACCGGATCGTCGGCACTTTAACCGCCGTACGTTTTGCCAGCTCGCCAATCGCAATATTCATCACTTCGCCTCTTGATCCTCTAGTGGCTAGAGGTTCTAGCATCCACATAGGTGCAGTGAAAGGCGGATCGATGACAGAGGCAGTGCGGACGAAATACCGGGTCGGCGGCATGGATTGTGCCGCCTGCGCGACCAAGATCGAAACCGCCGTCACCCGCCTGCCCGGCGTCAGCGAAGCCGGTGCGTCGTTCACCGCCGGCACCCTCAACGTTGTCCACACCAACGTCCCCTCAATTGCTATCGAAAAGGCGGTCCGCACCCTCGGGTACTCCATAGCCCCTGCCAATGCCCCGACTCCCGCCAGCGAAGCGCCTCACGAGCATGATCACGACCATGACCACGGCGATCATGACCACAGCTCACCCGCCTCGCACTCCGAGATCGGTGACGGCCCGTGGTGGCAGAGCCGCAAGGCAAAGCTGACCGCGCTCTGCGGCGTCGCGCTGCTCCTCGCCTACGGTGTCGGCCAGCTCATCCCGGCAGCCGGCCACTGGCCGTTCATCGCTGCCCTGCTCGTCGGCCTCATTCCCATCGCCCGCCGCGCTTTCGCAGGCGCGCTTGCCGGTACGCCCTTTTCCATCGAAACGCTGATGACCATCGCCGCAATCGGCGCCGTCATCATCGGCGCCACCGAAGAAGCGGCGACCGTCGTGCTGCTGTTCCTCGTCGGCGAACTGCTCGAAGGCGTCTCCGCCAACCGCGCCCGCGCCAGCATCAAGGGCCTCACCGCCCTACTCCCCCGCACCGCCTGGCTCGAACAGAACGGCGCGCTGCGAGAGGTGCCCGCCGCCGACCTCGCCATCGGCGCCATCATCATGGTTCGCCCCGGCGACCGCATCGCTGCCGACGGCATCATCACCGAAGGCAGCAGCCATATCGATGAATCGCCCGTCACCGGCGAGAGCGTCCCCAAGCGCCGCACTGTCGGCGACACCGTCTTTGCCGGCACCATCAACACCGACGCCGTGCTGAAGTTACGCGTCACCGCCGGTGCCGCCGACAATTCCATTGCCCGCATCGTCCGCCTCGTCGAAGAGGCGCAGGAGAGCAAGGCCCCGACCGAGCGCTTCATCGACCGCTTCTCGCGCTACTACACCCCGGCGGTGCTGGTCGCCGGCGCCCTCGTCGCCATCGTCCCGCCGCTGCTTTTCGGCCAATCCTGGAGCGAGTGGGTCTACAAGGGCCTCGCCGTTCTGCTCATCGGCTGCCCGTGCGCCCTGGTGATCTCCACCCCAGCCGCCATCGCTGCCGGCCTCTCCGCTGGCGCCCGGCGCGGCCTGCTGCTTAAGGGCGGCGCCGTGCTCGAGGGCCTGCGCAAGATCACCACCATTGCCTTCGACAAGACCGGCACCCTCACCGAGGGCAAGCCCGTCGTCACCGACATCGTCAGCTTCGGCCGCGACGAGCGGCAATTGCTGGCGCTCGCTGCAGCACTGGAATCCGGCTCCTCCCACCCGCTCGCTGTCGCCATCCTCGCCCGCGCCGCGGCCGACAAGGCGCCGATCCCACCCGCCGCCGCCGCGAAAGCCATCGCTGGCAAGGGCGTCACCGGCAAGGTCGGCGGCGAGGAAATCTCGCTCCTCTCCGCCCAGGCCGCCGAAGCCATCACGGCTCTCACCGACGCCCAGCGGACCCAGATCGCCGCCTTCAACGACGCCGGCAAGACCGTCTCGGTCCTCCTCGCCAACGGCAACCTGATCGGCCTCTTCGCCATCCGCGACGAAGCCCGCCCCGACGCTGCCGCCGCCCTCAAAACCCTCCGCGATCGCGGCATCGAAACCGTCATGCTCACCGGCGACAATGCCCGCACCGCCAAAGCCATCGCCGCCACGCTCGGCATCGAAGCGCGCGCCGAACTCCTCCCCGAGGACAAGCAGGCGATCGTCAAAGAGCTGCAAGCCCAAGGCAAAGTCGTCGCCAAGGTCGGCGACGGCATCAATGACGCCCCCGCGCTTGCCGCCGCCGATATCGGCATCGCCATGGGCGGCGGCACCGACGTTGCGCTCGAAACCGCCGACGCCGCCATCCTCCATGGCCGCGTCGCCGATATCCCCGCGATGATCGCCCTCTCGCAGGCCGTGATGAGCAACATCACCGTCAACATCACCATCGCGCTGGGGCTGAAGGCGGTGTTCCTCGTCACCACGCTCATCGGCATCACCGGCCTCTGGCCCGCCATTCTCGCCGACACCGGCGCCACGGTCCTCGTCACCGCCAACGCCCTCCGCCTCCTCAACTGGCCCGGCCGCCGCTGAGCCGACCCCCGCCGCAAGTATTAGCTGGCATGGCGCATTCGTGGGTGTATCGGTATCCCGTCACCGAGTTTTCCGCCGCCTCTCATGTCCAGCTTTTCACCGCAATCCCGAAACGTCGCGCTGGTCGTCGCGGCGTCTTTCTTCATGCAGATCCTCGATGGCGTGATCATCGTCACGGCGCTGCCGCAGATGGCGCTGAGCTTTGGCATCACCACGCTGGAAATGAGCGTCGGCGTCACCGCCTATATGCTGGCAACCGCCATCTGTATCCCCGCCGCCGGCTGGATCGCCGACCGCCTCGGCGCGCGCCGCGTCTTCATTGCCGCCATCGCCATCTTCACCCTCGCCTCGCTGGCCTGCGGCCTCGCCACCGATCTCGGCCAGTTCGTCGTCGCCCGCGCCGTGCAGGGCGCCGGCGGCGCGCTGATGTTCCCCATCGGCCGCATCCTCGTCCTGCGCACCGCGCAAAAATCCGAAATCGTCCGCGCCATCGGCCTCACCGTCTGGCCCGCGCTCTTTGCCCCCGTCATCGGTCCGGCGCTCGGCGGCTTCCTCACGCTCTATGTGAGCTGGCACTGGAACTTCTGGATCAACATCCCGCTCGGCCTCATCGGCATGGCGCTGGTGGCCCGCATCGTGCCCCTCGACGGCGAGCCAAAACGTACCCCTTTCGACGGTCCGGGGTTCCTCCTCTGCGGCCTGACCCTCGCCTGCCTCCTCTATGGCTTTGAGTCCCTCGTCCAGGGCACCCTCACGCCGATGCTCGCAGCCGTGGTGATTGCCGTCGGCCTCGTCACCGGCACTGCCGCGCTCCTCTGGCTCCGCCGCCGCGACCATCCGCTGCTCGACCTGACGACGCTCCGCGTCCAGACCTTCGCCGCCTCCGAAGCTTTCGCCGGCGCGGCCCTCCGGCTCTCGATCAACGCCACACCGTTCCTGCTGCCGCTGATGTTCCAGGTCGGTTTCGGGCTCGATCCGCTGCAGTCGGGCGGGCTGGTGATCGCCTACTTCCTCGGCAACCTGCTGATGAAGACCTCGACCACCCTGATCCTCCGCCGCCTCGGCTTTCGGAATATCCTCGTCTACAACGGCACCCTTGCGGCGCTGTCGATCGCGGCCTGCGGGCTGCTCACGCCATCAACGCCCTATGCGGTCATCGTCACCGTGCTGTTCATCGCCGGCCTCACCCGTTCGATGCAGTTCACCGCGCTTGCCACTCTGGCCTTTGCCGATATCGACGCGGCCCAGCGCAGCTCTGCCTCGACGCTCTCCTCAATGTTCCAGCAGATCGCCATGGTCTTCGGCATCGCCTTTTCCGCGGGCCTGCTCAACCTCTCACAGCTGGCGCGCTCTGCACCTGCCCTGGCGCTCGACGATTTCCGCAACGCCTTCCTCGCCGTCGCCGCCATCTGCCTCGCCGCCTCGCTGCAACTCCTCACCCTCCCCGCGCACGCCGGCGCCGAAGTCTCCGGTCATCACAAGCTCCCGGCCTAGGCAGACTTTTGCGCAACGGCCCGTCACGACAGAACAATCGCCTTTCATCGGCACTTGCCGATAAAGCGCTGGAGGTGCACATAGGGGGTCTCCTCTCGACCAGCAGATTGTCCCCATGTCCCAGCTCTTTTCCCCCCTCACGCTCCGCGGGCTGACGCTTCGCAACCGGACGGTCGTCGCCCCGATGTGCCAGTACACATCGCAGCACGGCTTCGCCAACGACTGGCACTTCGTCCATCTCGGCCGCTTCGCCCAGGGCGGCTTCGGCCTCGTCATTCTCGAAGCCACGGGCGTGCTGCCTGAAGCGCGCATTTCCTATGGTGACCTCGGCCTCTGGGATGATGCCCAGATCGAGCCGCTGGCCCGCATCGTCGATTTCCTCCACGCCGAAGGCGCTGCCGCAGGCATCCAACTCGCCCATGCCGGCCGCAAGGCCGCGACGCCCATCGCCTGGCGCCACGGCTTTGACGAGTCAGAAGACGACAAGGTCAAATACGCCTTCGAGACCTGGGTGCCGGTCGCGCCCAGCGCTATCGCCCACAATGCCAACCCCAGTTTCCAGACCCCAACGGCCCTCGACACCGCTGGCATCAAGCGCACCATCCAGGGCTTCGCCGATGCCGCCATCCGCGCCGAAAAGGCCGGCTTCGACACCGTCGAAATCCACGCCGCCCACGGCTACCTGATCAACCAGTTCCTCTCCCCGCTCGCCAACCACCGCACCGACGAATACGGCGGCAGCCGCGAGAACCGCATGCGCTTCCTCCTGGAAGTGACGGACGCAGTGCGTGCCGTCTGGCCTGAGCAAAAGCCCCTCCTCGTCCGCATCTCGGCGACCGATGGCGTCGAAGGTGGCTGGACCATCGAGGACAGCGTTGTGCTCGCCAGCGAACTCAAGTCGCACGGCGTCGATGTCGTCCACGTCTCCTCGGGCGGCTTTGACGGCGCCAGCATCAAGCCCAGGGCGCTCTATCAGGTCGAGCTCTCCGCCGAAGTGCGCAAGGCCGGCATCAAGACCATCGCCGTTGGCCTCATCACCGAGCCCAGGGACGCCGAGGAGATCCTCGAAAAGGGCGAAGCCGATCTCATCGCTCTCGCCCGTGGCGCGCTGGAGGACCCCAACTGGCCCATCCACGCCCACCACGTCCTTGATGGCGCCGAATACGACCTCTGGCCCAAGCAGGCCCGCGCCCGCATGCGCGACAAGGATCGTGCCTTGGGTATCCGTCAGTAATCGGTCATCGACGGTTCATCTACCGCGCCTGGAGCGTTTCCAGGAAAAGTGGCAACAGTTTTCCGGTTCGGAAACGCGACAAAACAAAGACTCAGATTACTTCACTGTTTCAACGAAACGGTGAAGTAATCTAGGTTCTCCCAAACTGGGGGAACCACACCATGCGTCTCAAACTGCTCGCCGCCCTGTCGGCCCTGCCGCTCCTCGCCGCGTGCGCGCCTGAAATCGAGTCGACGCTCTATCTGAAGGACGTCCTGGCCGCGGTCTCCGACGTCAGCGTCAAGCACGTGCCCGCAGTGCTCCGCATCCCCCAGTCGAGTGAGGAATCCTGCAACAAGGGCCTGACCGCGCTGATCGAGAAGTTGAGGCCGCTCGCGCCGGTAACAGGCGACGGCAAGTGCGTCGAAAAGAACGGCGACCAGCTCGCCGAAATTGAAACCCAGCTCGATCTGGTACCCGATGGCGCGACCAGCGACAGCACCAACATCTTCTTTGTCGACATCCGCCTGGCCGCCGACGCCACGACCGACGCGCCCCGCCTCGCCCTGTCGTTCCGGCTCGGCATGTCGCTGAGCGATGTGATCACCGCGCTCGCCGCTGATTCCAGTGAGCTGACGGCAGATTTCGACCCGGCAAAGTTCATCTTCACTCTCAACAATGACGTCGAGGGCCAAACCCTGGATGTCTCCCCGCAACAGGTTTTCGCCGATCGTGCCCCCGCCATGCCAGGCGATCCGCCGATCACGCTGGGCTACCGTGACCAGACCGAACTGATCCTGTCCGACGTCGCCTCCGAGTATGTCTCGAAGGCTAAGGCCTATGAGTTCGCCATCATCGCGCCGACCACCGCTGACTGAAATTCGTCGCAATTGCTGCGCTCAATCTTGTGGGTGCGCTGCGGCGTACCCATGTCCTCAAGTGCCAACGGAGAACCCCGCGCCATGACGAGCAAAGCCGCCCTGTTCGCGCTGCTGACCATGTGGGGAGTTGGCGCCGGCGCCTGCCTCCCATCCTATGCCGAAGAAGCAATGGCGGAAGCGACCAGCGCCATGGCGCCTAACGCCAAGCCCGGCTTCACCGACCGTGTCTGGAGCAAGGTCGATGACGGCGGCCTGCCGGGCGTCATGAAGATTTTCCTCTCCGACGGCACCCTCGTCCAGGATTCGTGCTGGGAGACCCACCGCCTCAGCCAGTGGACGCTGACCTCCGATACCGCGGTGAAGTGGAATGAGGACGGCATGGACATCACCGCCCAGATCGTCTCGCTGGCGGACACCGAACTGGTGCTCAACGTCAACGGCATAGGCGACGAGAAATACACCGCCGCCGCTGTCCCCTACCTCTGCCCGGATATGCCTAAAGGCTGATCCTGCGGCCCCGCAGTTCACCAAACAAAAACGCCCGCACCCATCACTGGCTGCGGGCGTTTCCTTGTTTGGAGGTCGCGGCTTATTCGGCCGGCACTTCGCTCAGCTGGCGCGGCGCGCGCAGTGTCAGCATGGTGAGGATGAACGCCAGCCCGGCGCAGATCGCGAATGCCGTGACCATCGGGATGGCGGTGCCGTTGAAGAACGCCCCAACCACGCCCATCACCCCAGCACCCGCCACCATCTGCAGCGTGCCCATCAGCGCCGACGCCGTGCCGGCAATCTCGCCATGCGCGTCCATCGCCAGCACCGCCGTCGTCGGCAGCACCAGGCCGAGGAAACCGAAAGCGACGAACATCAGCCCGCTCAGCACCCACATATTGTCGACGCCCGAAAGGAAGATCGCTGCCAGCAGCACCATCGCGGCCGCAAACCCGGTAACCGCGACCCGCACCACCGACTGCAGCCCAAAGCGCTTCACCAAGACGCCGGTGGCCTGCGATACCGCAAAGAACGAGATCGCATTCACCGAGAAGGCAAGGCTGTATTCAGTCGGCGTCAGGCCGTAATGCTCGATGTAGATGAAGCTCGAGTTGCCGATAAAGGCCATGAAGCTCGACATGCCGAACGCGCCGATCAGGCTCAGCCCGACAAAGCGCATGTCGGTGATCAGCATGGCATAGCCCCTGAGCGCGCTCATCACGCTGCTCTCGACCCGGGCCGATTTCGGCCGCGTCTCCTTCAGCCCTACGATGCACAGCAGCAGCGCCAGTGCGCCGACCACCGTCATCACCCAGAACAGCAGGCGCCAGTCACCAAACGCGATCACCACACTGCCCGAGAGCGGCGCGAGGATTGGCGAAATCGAGAACACCAGCATCAGGAGGCTCATCAGTTGCGCTGCTTCAGCACCTGTATAGTTGTCGCGCACGATGGCACGCGGCAGCGCCATGCTGGCGCAGGCGCCAACGCCCTGCACAAAACGGAAGACGATCAGCCATTCGATCGAGGGCGACAGTGCGCACCCGATTGAGCCGATGACGAACACGCCGATACCGAAATAGAGCGGCGGCTTCCGCCCCACCATGTCGCTGACCGGCCCGTAGAACAGCTGGCACACGGCAATGGCCGCCATATAGGCCATCAAGCTGAACTGCACTTCGGCCGTGGTTGCGCCCAGTTGTGCGGCAATCGCCGGCAGCGCCGGCAGGTACATATCGATGGCGACCGGCCCGACCACGGACAATAGTCCGAGGATCACGGCGGTCCTGAGAATTTGCATATTCATTTCAGCGGCTCCCAATGTGCGCTGGTTTGCAACCGTGCGGTGCAAAGCCGCCGGCCCCAAACTCGAGTGTTTGCGAACGTCCCGCGAGCGGCTGCTCGTCCCCTCACCCGGGCCGCGGCCGTCTCCTGCCGGGCTATGCCGGATTGAGCGGATATAGACTCAACCGTCCATGAATTTGGACGATACTGTCCAAATCACTATTGGACACACTTGTCCAATCCGTCAACCCTCTCTATCATGTCTTGATGGAGATCAGCCACCTGACCGAGCACAGCCCTGCCATGCAGCGGGGCAATTACCAGAAGCGCTGCGCCATCATCACGGCCGCCACCGCCGTGTTCGTGCGCGATGGCTATGTCGGCGCCAGCATCGACGCCATCGCCGACAAGGCCGGTGTCTCCCGGCAAACCATCTACAACCAGATCGGCGACAAGGAAAAACTCTTTGCCGAGGTCGTGCGCGGCATCAACGAACGCTCCAGCGCGGCGCTTGTCTCCACTCTCGCCAGCTTCCCCGATAAGCCCGATGACCTCGAAACCGAGTTGACGGCGTTCGCCATCCGCATGACCAGCAATTGCCTCTGCGATGACGACGCGCGCACGCTGCGCCGCCTGATCGAAAACGAGGGCCAGCGCTATCCTGAACTGTTCGATGCCTGGAAGGACTACGGCCCCGGCCGTGACTGGCCCGCCATCGCCGCCCGCTTCTCCCGGCTCGCGCAATCCGGCGCCATCGAGGCCGACGAGCCCGAACTCGCCGCCCGCCAGTTCATGGCTTTGATCAGCGCCGATCTCCCCAACGAACCCGGTCGCCGCGTCGCCCCCTCGCAAGTCGAAGCCGCCGCCCGCAACGGCGTCAAAACCTTCCTCCGCGCCTTCGGCCCACGCCGCAGCTAGGCGGTTCTTTTCGATGTGAGGCGCGTTTCGCTCCGGTCTGCCTTCTCCCCTTGTGGGAGAAGGTGCCCGAAGGGCGGATGAGGGGTTCTCTCAGCGAGCTCCGGCCGCACCTCGCGGAACTGCATCTGATTTCTAAACGACCAGATATCCCCGGTATGCCACCAGCCGGCCCAGTCCCGGCACCGAGATGTCCACCTCGAACCGGTGCCGCCCACCGTCATCGACACGCTCCTCGGCCGTGATCCGGGGCAACAGGAACTTGGGCAACGGGACTCCATAAGCCGTGCCCGAAACCAGCTCCATATTGAGCCCGTCGCCCCGTGGCACCAGCCGCATCCGCATCGCCACTGAGCCGAAGCGTTCCTCGACGATCCCTGCCTCCACAGCCCGCATCGTCGAGCGCATCGGCTTGCCGTCAAAGAACCGCGTCCAGTGCTCGCGCCCCTCGCGCGATTCGATCACCACCCGAACCGGTACCCGCGCCGCTTCTGCAGGAAACCCGAACCCCTTGGCCACCAACCGGCCAAGCCAGTTCTCAGCCCCCGCCACCGCAGCTTCGCCATCGGCGATCACCGCCGGCCGACCCCGGTGCAGATGCCGCGTCACCTCCGGCAAGCGTTCAAATCCCTCACCCATCACGCGCCGATAAAGCGGCTTTTCGCCCCGGAACGCCGCCTGCTTGATCTCGATGTTGAGCCCTTCAAGCCACGGCCGGATCTGCTCAATGCTGAGCACTCCCGCCGCCGCCCGTGCCCCCGGCAGCACGCCGCGCCCGAGCGTCAGCGCCTCGATCAGCGCTGCCGCAGGCACCACCGGCACATACGGTCCATCGCCTTGCGAGGCCTTCAGCGACCATCGTACCACCCGCGTTTCCCCGCGCGCATCCTGGCCCGCCGCCTCGATCAACATGCCGCCCTGATCCGTCCCAAAGCGGCCAAGCCGGTTGGCTACCCAGAGCCCGAGCCCGGTCAACAGCCTTGCCGACGGCAGCAGGCGCCAGCGCACCAGCCACCCGGCCAAACCGATCATCCAGTTCAGCACGCCCAGTTCCATCCCGGCCTCGAAGCTGGCCCGCACCCGAGTCTGAAACCGCTTTTGCAGCAAGTCGAGATCCGGCACATCGGCCAGCGCCGCCATGCGCCGGTTGAGCCCTTCGATCACGACACCGCTAGGGTCGGCCCAGCCCCGCCGCTCCTGCCACTCCCCCTCGCGAAACACCCGAACCTTCTGGCCCACCCAGGAGAGTATCCCCGCCACTGTCGCCCGGCCCCGCGGCGCTTGATTGCCCGGCACCATGGCAATATCGATGCTATCCACTGTCAGCCACGCACTCGTGAGGTGATCGAGCACCGCATGCGTCAGCCCAGGCGTCGTGCTCGCCCCGCTGGTGATCGAAATCCCCACCGCCCGCGCCGCGCTGTCGAACTTTCCGATCCCACCCGCAAACGCCCGCGAGTCCGCGATATCGACATAGGCCACGCGCGCCCCGATCGCCGCCTCGATCAGCGCCGTCGTGCCCGTCTGGAACGGCCCGCTGCAATCGACCACCACGTCGCAGCCGAACTCCTTCAGCTTGTCCGCCGTGATCCGCTCGCGGTCGACCAGGATAAACGCGAACTCGCCCTGTCCGTCGATCGATCGCAATTCGCGCTGCAGCGCCACCGCCTTGCTCTCGGTCCGCCCCCCGATGCTCACCCGAAACGCGTGCCGCCGCGCCAGCAGCCGGGCCAGCCGGCTACCGAACACCCCAGCGCCCCCGATGACCAAAACGTGTGGCCGGCTCATCGCGTTACCTCACGCGAGCGTTGAGCATTCAGCCCCACCGCGTTGAGCGGACTCAGCAACTGCCCCGCCACCATCGTCGCCAGTAGCCGCGACACCGGCGGCACCTGCGACAACGCGCTCATGAACACATCGCGCATCACCGGCAGCACCTTGCTCTCGGACTGATAGAACGGCGTCAGCAGCAGCGACAACGCCTGGTAGAGCCGCACATGTCCCCGCCGCATCTGCGCATAAAGCGACAGCGCCTCGGCAACGCTTCCCCCCGCATCGATCGCGTGCGTCAGCGCCGCCGCATCCAGCAGAGCCATATTTGCACCCTGCCCCAGTTGCGGGCTCGTCGAATGCGCACTATCGCCGACAAAGGCGATCGCCTCACCCTTGGGCACAGGCAGCGTGAAATGCGCGTAGCGCGCCAGAGTCAGGCCATCGAAATCGCTCACCGCCTCAAGATGCGGCGCAACTGCGGGCCAATAGCGCAGCACCTCGTCTCGCCATTTGTCGAAGCCGCCGGCCTTGACGGCAGCATAGTCCGCAGGCTTCAGGCTCCAGAAGAATGCCGCCTGCGCGTCTCCCGTGACGTTCTGCCGGCCCACTGGCATCACCCCGACCATCACCTTCGCCTTGTGATACCGCTGCGTCAGCGCCGAGCCGTTAAAGCCCGTATCGAGCCACGGCACCGTGCCCCAGACCGCCCCGAACTTCAGCGGCGTCGCCGTACCCGGTCGCTCGGCTTCCCCGCGCAGCGGCGAACTCGCCCCCATCGTATCAACCACCAGGTCGAACGGCCCCTCGAGGCCCCGCGGCCCGATCAGCCACGCCTTGTCCTTGTCGCGCTCCATGCGCGTGATCGGATAGGCGGTTCTCAGCGGCAGCTTCGCCGCCACCACCGCATCGTGCAGCACCTTGAACAGCGCCGCCCGGTGCACGCCGAGCGCATGCACCCCCATCCCCAGCGGCGCATAACCCACATCGAGCACCACGCGTCCGGTCTGGGAATCCGTGCCGACCAACCGGCTGATGCGCACGCCGAGTTCGGCCATCGCATCCAGCAGCCCGAGGTCAGCCAGCACCGCCTGCCCCGTCGGCTGCAGCATCAAGCCGGAGCCCACCGGCTGAGCCCTCACAAACTGCTCGAACAAATGCACCTTATGCCCGGCGCGGCTGAGATACAGCGCCGCGGCGAGACCAGCCGGCCCCGCTCCCGCGATGGCAATGTCCAGTGCGTTCCGCAGCTTACCAGCCCCCGGGATCTTGGGGATAACTAGATCATCACCTGCGTGCCGATTTCAACCACGCGTCCGGTTGGAATGTGGAAGTATTCGGTGGCATCGGTCGCATTCTTGGCGAGCCCAATGAAGATCCGGTCGACAAACAACGGCATCCCGCCCTTCGGCGAGGCCCTGAGCGACCGCCGTGACAAGAAGAACGAGGTCGACATGATGTCGAACTTCCAGCCCAATTTGCGCGCCAGTGCCAGCGCCTTGGGAATGTTCGGCGTCTCCATATACCCGAACGTCACCACCACGCGGTAGAACAGGTCGTTATAGGCGTCGATACGCACCTTCTCATTATCAGCCACCGTCGGGCTCTCCGACGTCATGACCGTGAGGATGACGTTGTGCTCGTGCAGCACCTTGTAGTGCTTGAGGCTGTGCAGCAGCGCCGTCGGCGCGCCCTCAATATCAGAGGTGAGAAACACTGCCGTACCGGGCACGATCGTCGGCTTCTTCTTCGAAAGGTTCTCGACCAGGAACTCGAGCGGCACCTCGTCGCGGCGCGTCTTTTCTGCCAGCCGCCGCCGCCCGACGATCCAGATGGTCATGAGGCTCGCGAGCATCGTCGCCACCACAGCCGGCACCCAGCCGCCCTGGGCGAACTTAGCCACGTTGGCGACAAAGAACCCGATATCGATCACCAGCAGCGGCGCAATTACGATCGCTGCCAGATAGACGCTCCACTTCCACAGCCGCCACATCACGATGAACAGCAGGATCGCCGTCACCAGCATCTCGCCCGTAACCGCGATGCCATATGCCGCCGACAGCGCACTCGAGCTCTTGAACCCGATCACCAGCAGCACCACCGCAATGAGCAGAAAGCCGTTCACCTGAGGCATGAAGATCTGCCCAGCCACCTCTTCCGAAGTGTGGCGCACTTCCAGGCGCGGCAACAGGTTAAGGTGCATCGCCTGGCGCACCAGCGAGTACGCGCCCGTGATCACCGCCTGGCTGGCGATAACGGTCGCCAGTGTCGCCAGCGCGATCATCGGGATCAGCGCCCAGTCCGGCTGCATCTGGAAGAACGGGTTATCGAACTTGCCCGCATGCTGCAGCACGAAAGCGCCCTGCCCGAAATAGTTGAGCAAGAGGCACGGAAACACCAGGAACAGCCACGCCGCAATGATCGGCTTGCGGCCGAAATGACCTAGATCCACATACAGCGCCTCAGCCCCCGTCACCGCGAGGAACACCGCACCCAGCACCACCACGGAAATGCCGGCATGCTGATAGAGGAACTGCACCCCCAAAAGCGGGTTCAGCGCCTGCAGCACTTCGGGTGCGTCAAAGATATGAACCAGCCCGGAAACGCCCAGCACGATGAACCAGATCGCCATCACCGGCCCAAACACGGTCGAGACCTTGGCGGTGCCAAAACGCTGGACCATGAACAGTCCGAGCAGGATCAGCACTGTGATCGGCACCACCCAGGGCGTCAGATCGGGCGCCACCACCTTGATGCCTTCTACAGCTGAAAGCACCGATACGGCCGGCGTAATGATGGCGTCGCCCAGAAACAGCGACCCTCCGATGATTCCCAGGGCGAGAATCCAGGTCGGGCGCTTGGCAAAGGCATTGCTCGCCAGAGTCATCAGGGAAAGCGTGCCACCTTCGCCCTTGTTGTCGGCGCGCAGCACGAAGCCGACATATTTGACGGTCACTACCATGGTCAGCGACCACACGATCAACGACAGCAGCCCCAGCACAGACTCGGGCGCACTGTGGCCGCCCGAGGCATGCAGGGCTTCGCGGAACGCGTAAAGCGGGCTGGTACCGATATCGCCATAGACGACACCGAGCGCTCCCAGCACCAGCAATGGAAGATTGGACGTGGCGTGGCCGGCCTGTTCGGTCGCCGCAGCGCCGGCGTTGCCGCCGGACGGAGTGCTCTGCGTCATATGCCCTTTGCTCACCCTGTTAGCGGGTGGTCCGGTCTCTACACCTCAAAGCGGGTGCACTCAACCGGGCAAATGCACGCAACCGCCGCATTTGAGCCATGGACGAAGGCCAGGGGCGCGGCATCAAGGACTCACAAAAGAAATTGGAGCGACGCGAGAGGGCGCGCGTCGCTCCGGATTCGAGGCCCCAGAAGGAGGGGGAGGCCTCGGAAAGGCTTAGGCGACCTTGCTGGCCGCAGCAGCGTCAGCTTCGCGAGCCGTCTTGGTGGCGTTGGTCCACCAGACGAGGTTGTTCAGCAGGTCAGGCACGAAACCATCGAAATTGGCCTTCACGTCGTCCCAGGTCTTCTGGCCCATCATGATCGGGAAGAAGTCCGAACCGCCGATGTGGATAGCCTGGCGAACGCCGGCCAGCTGCAGTTCGGCAGCAATGCCGCGCAGATGTTCGACGGCGCGGGCACCGCCCACCGAGCCGTAGCCGATAAAGGCAGCGGCCTTCTTGGCGAACGGGGTATAGGCCCAGTCGATCGCGTTCTTGAGCGCGCCGGTGATCGAGTGGTTGTATTCTGCAACCACGAAGATGTAGCCGTCGAACTCATTCAGCTTGGCCTGCCACTTGGCGGCAACCGGGTTCGGGGTCGGCATCCAGGCGTCAGACGCCGGAGCGTCGAACAGCGGCAGGTCGTAGTCGCGCAGGTCGACAATCTCGACGTCGATATCGCTGCGAGCGGCAGCATGGGCCGCAATCCACTTTGCCGGCTTGTCGCCGAAACGGGTCGGACGGGTCGAGCTGATGATGACGCCGATTTTTGGTTTGGACATTTGTTGCACTCCAGTATCAAAAGGTAACTGAGGCGCAATATGTGACTTTCTTTGATCCTCGCAAGTGGGCACCTTCATGGCTCAGGGGCACACCAGCCTGCGCGAGGCACACGCCTGTCACCTGCTACCCAAATCGATAGCAAAGGCATTCCGGGGTATTTGCGGCCCCAACGCTCAAGAACCACCCGCGAAGCACGGTTTGGTCGCCAACTGGAAATGCACTGTCCAAATATCCCGAACAGTGGACTGAGCAACACGCCAACTGTTTACGTCAGCAGTGTTGAACTTGGAGCGTGAGGCGCCGGACTCAGCGCAGCCCGAACGAGAACGCCCAGCCCAGCGCCTTCAGTCCCTGCGCGTCGAGTTCCGGATGCCTCGGCGCCAGCGCCTCGATGGCGCGTTCCGTCACCGATTTCTTGCTGCGTTTCTCGGGCTCAGGCACCGGCTGGCCCAGTTCCTCATAGAGCATCAGGATCCGCGCCTTGAGGTCAGCCGCCATTTCGGCGCCATAGCGCGTCACCAGATCGCCACCTCGCGCCCGCGGAAACGGCGATTTGCCGTAGCCGGTGTATAGCAAAATGGCCTCGTTGATCACGTCCAGATCAACGGCAGGCATCGCTGATTCTTTGAGCGCCACATTTCCCATGGGCGGAAATTACGCGGCCAATCGCGGCGAAGAAAGGGCGGAGTCCCCATCGTCCAACGCTCGCTGCAACCATACCTAACCGGCGGTTGTCCGGTTGCACGCATGTTGCACGCAGTCCCTCAACTTCTCCGAAATGCCTGTGGCTGGTTTCAGGCGCACGCTGCCTTGTAGAGCCGCACGGCCTCCGCCATTCCGTTGATCAGCGCATCAGCCGTAATCGCGTGCCCGATGGAAACTTCAGCCAGGTCCGGCACCGCTGCCTTCAGCAGCGGCAAGTTGACGAGGTTCAGGTCGTGCCCCGCATTCACCTTCAGCCCCTGCCCTCCAGCACGCGCATTGTGCCCGGCCTCGCGCGCCGAATCGGCAGTCGCCTTGAGCGCGGCGAGATACTGGCCCTGCTCCACCGGCCGTTGCGCACCGCCAAAGGGCCCGGTGTAGAGTTCAACTCGATCAGCACCGACCGCGCTCGCCGCCGCCGGCGCGCCCGGCTCGGCATCGATGAACAACGACACCCGCACCCCAGCCTTGTGCATGCGCTCAATCGCCGGCACCAGAAGCGCTTGGTTCGCCTCGATGTCCCAGCCATGGTCCGACGTCGCCTGCAGCGGATCATCCGGCACGAACGTCACCTGCTCCGGCGCCGCCCGTTCGACCAGCGCCAGGAAATCGTCGCTGGGATAGCCCTCGATATTGAACTCCCGGCCCGGATAATCCTGCTTCAGCAGCGCCGCTAGCTCGAACACATCTGTGCGCCGGATGTGCCGCTCATCCGGCCGCGGATGCACCGTAATCCCATCTGCCCCCGCATCGAGCGCAATCCTCGCCATCCCGACAACACTCGGCCACGGCACCGACCGGCGATTGCGCAGCATGGCGATGGCGTTGAGATTGACGGACAGATGGGTCATCGGAGCTCTCGAAAAGTCAGGCAGGAGCCTTACCCCATCGCCATCCCCTCGGCCAATCGAACGTTTTGATAGGCCGGATAACTCCCAGTGAGCTGGTTTTCGTACACGGATATTGCCGGGCGTGCCTTTTCCGTGTACGGTAACTCATGCTGATCCAGTGGGACGAGCCCAAGCGGCTGGCTAATCTCGACAAGCACGGGCTCGACTTCGTCGACCTGACGCTCGAGTTTTTCGCTCACGCTGTGCTCCTGCCAGCCAAGGATATGAGAATAGCTGCCATCGGTCGCCTGGCGGATGGCGCCGTGACCGTGATTTTCGCGCATCTGGGGTCAGAAGCCATATCCGTGATCTCGATGCGACCAGCGAGCCAAAAGGAAAGGAGGCTTCTCAATGACCACTAAGAAGTTCGTGCCCGGGCGGGGCTACACCGAAGCTGATTGGAACGACGTCGACAGTCCCGACCTCACCGACGAGCAACTCGCCCAGGCCAAGCCCTTCGCCGAAGTCTTCCCCGAGCTTGCCGCCAGCATCAAGCGCAGCGTCGGCCGCCCGCGGCTCGACAATGCCAGGCAGGCGGTAACCCTGCGGGTGACCCCCGAAACCCTGCGCAAGTTCGAAGGCCTCGGCCCCGACTGGCGCGCCCGCATGGCCGAAATCTTGGAGAAGGCGAAGGTCTAGTTCGGCCTAAGCGACCACGGTCATCCTGCGCTTCCGCTCATCCAGCGCCACGATGGTCAAGCCACTCGCCACCACCAGCGCGATGCCGGCAATCGCCAGCGCATTGGGGAACTGCTGGAACACCACCAAGCCAGACACCACCGCCCACACCGTGAACGTGTAATAGAACGGCGCCACCACGCCCGTCGGGCCGATGCGGTAGCTCATGAAAATGAAAAAGTGCCCGGCAATCAGGAACGCTCCGGCCCCTGCGACAAGCATCAGATGCCGCGGCTCGGGCGTCACCCATTGCTCAGTCAGCACATGCGCCACCCCTGCCCCGACCAGCACCACCAGCACTGCCGAGATCGCGACGATCAGCCCCGGCACCTCCGCCGCCACCCGGCGCCCGGCAATATCGCGCGCCGCACAGAACACCGCGTTCGCCAGCGCCAGCAGCGCATAGATCGAGATCCCCTGCATCGAGGGCTGCGCGATCATCAGCGCGCCCAGAAAGCCGGTGCCGATCAGCGCCATCCGCACCCCGCCGATCTTTTCGCGAAACAGCACCGAGGCGCCCAGCAGCACCAGCATTGGCGTGATCTGCCCCAGGGCCGAGCTATCCGCGATCGGCATATTGGTCAGCGCCAGCATGTAGCAAAGGATAGCGCCCAGCTCGAGCACGTTCCTCAGCAGCACCCGCCTGTCCGCCAGCTTGGGCAACTGCTTGCCGTACCCCAGCAAAAACAGCAGCGGCACGCCCCAGATCGTCGCCCCCACGCCGCGCAGGAACAGCACCTCATAGGGCGGCAACCCGCCGGTCGCGAGCTTCATCAGCGTGTCGTTGATCACATAGGACCCGCAGGCGATGACCATGAACAACGGCCCGCGGAACGGGTGCGACGACAACGACACGATAATTCCCCCAGAGAGACAAAGGCCGGGATCGCTCCCGGCCCAGTCTCCTTACATGCCTTCCGAACCGCGCGAAATCGCCGCGAGCCCGGTGCGCACCACTTCGATCAGCCCCAGGGGCGCCATCAGTGCGATGAAGCTGTCGATCTTGGAGGGCTTGCCAGTCACCTCGAACACGAAGCTCTCGGTTGTCGCATCGACAATCTGCGCCCGGAACGCATCGGCCAGCCGCAACGCCTCGGCCCGCGGCTCTCCCGCCCCGCCCACCTTGATCAGCGCCAGCTCGCGCTCCAGCGATTTGCCCTCGGCCGTCAGGTCATGCACCCGGTGCACCGGGATCAGCCGCTCGAGCTGCAGCTTGATCTGCGTCAGCACCTTGGGCGTTGCAACCGTAACCACCGTGATACGGCTCAGCCCCTTGTCGTGCTCGGTTTCTGAGACCGTCAGGCTGTCGATATTATAGCCGCGCGCCGAGAACAGCCCGACAACTCGAGCGAGAATCCCCGGCTCGTTGTCGACCAGCACCGAAAGCGTATGCCGCTCCGGCTTCTGCGTCTCAGCCGCCAGAAAATAAGCCGAACCACTCGGCTGCAGATGTGCGTTCATGGATGTGTTCCTTGTCAGGCTGGAGGCATTGTTCTGCCCCACTCACCGGTGTCATCCGGGGTGGAGAAAGATCAGTCCCTAGACCAGCTGCCTTCCCTTTGCGTCGATAATATCCCCGATATTCTCCGTGAAATCGGGCAGGATCATCTCGTTATGCGGCTTGCCCGACGGGATCATCGGCAGGCAGTTCTCGTGCTTTTCGACGAGGCAGTCGAACAGCACCGGGCCGTCATAGTCGATCATCTCCTGGATCGCGTCATCGAGCAGCGCCGGGTCCGAGCAGCGGATGCCCTTGCCGCCATAGGCTTCCGCCAGCTTGACGAAATCGGGCAGGCTCTCCGAATAGGAGTGCGCATAGCGCCCGCCATGCAACAGGTCCTGCCACTGGCGCACCATGCCCATCCGCTCGTTGTTGAGGATGAACACCTTGATCGGCAGCCGGTACTGCACCGCCGTCGAGAGCTCCTGCATCGTCATCTGCACCGAGGCTTCGCCCGCGATATCGATGACGAGTGCGTCAGGATGGGCAACCTGCACGCCAACTGCCGCCGGCAGGCCATAGCCCATCGTGCCGAGCCCACCCGAAGTCATCCAGCGGTTCGGCGCCTCGAACGGAAAGTGCTGCGCCGCCCACATCTGGTGCTGGCCCACTTCGGTCGTGATGTAGACATCGCGCCCCTTGGTCGCCGCGTGCAGCCGCTTGATCGCGTGCTGCGGCTTGATCACCGTCGCCGAGTTGCGGAACCCGAACGAGTTCTTGCCGCGCCATTCGGTGATCTCGGCCCACCACGGCGCCAGCGCCTCGGTGCGCGGTGCGTTGGTCTTGCTCCGCCACACGCGGATCATTTCCTCCATCACCAGCCCGCTGTCGCCGACAATGGCGAGGTCGGCCGGCACGTTCTTGCCGATCGAGCTGGGGTCGATATCGACGTGGATCTTGGTCGAGTTCGGCGAAAACGCCGTGATCTTGCCGGTGATGCGGTCGTCGAACCGCGCCCCGATGCAGATCATCAGGTCGCAGTCATGCATGGCCATGTTGGCTTCGTAACTGCCGTGCATGCCCAGCATGCCCATCCACTGCGGGTTCGAACCCGGGAACGCGCCGAGCCCCATCAGCGTCGAGGTCACCGGAAAGCCGGTCAATTCCGCCAGCTCGCGCAGCTTCTCGCTCGCCTCAGGGCCGGAGTTGATGATGCCGCCGCCGGTATAAAAGATCGGCTTTTCCGCCCGCAGCATCAGGTCGACCGCCGCCTCGATCCCCGAAGCGTCGCCCGCCGTTGCCGGGTGATAGCTCTTGTGCCGGCTCGCGCCGATCTCGTCAGGCCCGAGATACATCCCCAGCGCAAACTGCACATCCTTGGGAATATCGACCAGCACAGGGCCGGGCCGCCCCGAGCGCGCAATATGGAACGCCTCGTGCAGCACACGCGGCAGGTCCTCCACGCGCTTCACCAGATAATTGTGCTTGGTGCACGAGCGGGTGATCCCCACCGTGTCGCATTCCTGGAACGCGTCCGAGCCGATCAGCGCCGTCGGCACCTGCGCGGTGAGGCACACCATCGGGATCGAATCCATCAGCGCATCGGTCAGCCCCGTGACCGCATTGGTCGCGCCCGGCCCCGAAGTCACCAGCACCACGCCGACCTTGCCGGTCGAACGCGCATAGCCCTCGGCCATGTGCGTTGCGCCCTGCTCGTGCCGCACGAGGATATGCTCGACCTCGTCCTGCTGGAACATTGCGTCATAGATCGGCAACGCCGCCCCACCGGGATAGCCAAAGATATGCTTGACCCCCTGGTCCACCAGCGCCTGGATCACCATCTCCGCGCCCGTCATCTGCTCGCCCATTTTTCAGTCCTTCCTCGCCGCCTCCCCTTCCTTCCCCTCTCCCCTTGAGGGAGAGGGTGGCCGCGCAGCGGCCGGGTGAGGGGCAGTTCCCTTTTTGACACCACCGGCGCGCTAACCGCTCGCCGGAATCCAAGGCAATAAAAAAGGCCCCCTTCGGGACCTTGTTTTCGGCGCACCAGCCATCCGCGGGGACCTTTACCCCACGCGACCGATGCGCCCCACTACTACGAGAATGTTCTTCAGCACGGCTGTGCTCCGACGAATTGATGGCGGGGTTTATGGGCGCGAGGGGTGGGCGGTGTCAAGGGGTGGCTTGAGCCATACGAGAGCATCACTGAAGACCGCATCAATGATCGAGAGGTCCAAGGTCTTGTGAGCGGCATCGACAAAAGCCCCCTTAAGGTCGTCCTGCACTCCCCTGGACCAAAACCAGACGTCGGATCCCGCCAGTGCGGTTCGCAACGGAAGACTCGCGGACTGGGGCATCCCAGTATGATAAAGCTGATACAACTCTGCACTGACCACTTTTAGTTTCGCCTCGTCCAACAGCGACTCGTATATTTTTCCGGCAGCGTTGGCCTCAAATAGAAATTCGACGGTAAAAAATGCTCTTTCCATAGAAATCACATGCTTGGCGCGAAATGCTTCGAACTCAGCCGGCCAAGGCAGGCACCACGCGCCGAGTTGTTTTGCGATAAGCTTGGGTTGCGCGAGCGGGTTCTTGGATTTTGTCAACGCCTCGTAAGCCGCTCTCCCGGCAGAGTCATTGTCAAAGAGGAGTAGGGTGCGGGCGTCGGACACCAAGCCTCCCTCAAGCAACTTAGGCACTATCTCCGCTGCGGTTTTGGGAGTTCCGTCTAGAGTGCGGATCGAGAGGTCGTTTGCTGCGAGACCAGCTCGCTTAGCAGCAAGCTCGAAGATAGTTTTGTCGTGCGGCCCCTCTACAAACAACGTCGGACGCTTAAGATCGGCCAATTGACCCAAGAGCCGCTGACCATCCTTCTGTAACTGGTCGTTCTGCTCCTTCATCTCCTTCCACCGCCGGATAACAAACGGCAACTGAAGGAGACTCGCCTCTTTCATGCGGCTTTCAGCCTCATCAAGCGAGTCCACATTGCTAATCGCGTTCTTCGGGTCCACCTTCTGGGAGCCCGCCATTTTTCTCTGTAAAGATACGAAGTACCTTCGAACCACGTGACCAACGTGCTGCGAGTCAGCCAGATAGAATGCAGGGGAGTGGCTTGTGATAAATATCTGAGTATCAGAAGAGTTGGAAATTTCAGAAAAATTGGCAGCCTCTAGTTCAGCTGCGCCAAAATCCAGCGAATTCTCTGGCTCTTCAAATCCCCAAATAAAATATTTGTATGGCTCTCTCTTATTAATGTATCTTAGTAGTTCTGGAAGATGGCGCGCCTTTACACCATCTCCTTTTTGCCGAAGCAAGGAATGACCATCCTCTCCATGGGAGAAGTCCAAAGATCGAAACAACGCCCCCATATCGCTTGGAGCAGCAAGCGCGGTACTTACGCCGAATAGCTTACTTAAAGCAAATGACAACTGTTCAGTCTCACCCCTAATTGCACTTACAAACTCAGAGCTTGCCGAAGTAAGACCCGAACTATCAGCTGCGGCCGAGTACATCCTTTCAATCAGATCAGCAAATACTGTCTCGTCCTTAATTGCAGGAATATATGTAAAATCGATCTGATTCAGAAACTTACGCAACTGAATCTTCGACCCAGTAGACATATTCTTGGGTAGTGTTTCCGACATCTCCCCATCAATATTCCACTGACGCTTAACTGATACGGACGCACCAAGAGATGGTTGGTAATTTTTTGGCACAGAAAAGTCGATACGTACTGAGATAAACTGTCTTCCTTTTGCCGCGACCGCCTCGGCTCGTCGAATATCAGAAAAATCCAAACCAAAATCGTCGCGGGCCTCGTCCGCCAATTTCGGGTTGAAGAATTGGTCGAGTGCCCGTAGCACGTTCGACTTGCCGGCATCGTTTCTGCCGAATATCAACGTCAGATCACCTGGCTCGTCGAGCACAGCATGATAAAGGGAACGTAGATAGTTTACTTCAATTCGGCGAATTAGGCGCATAGATTCCTCCGCCGTGAAGCTAAGCGCGTGCTTTGGGAGTCTGCAACCCCATACAACCGGTCTTCATTGACTTCCCCGGCCTTGGATTTGCAATCCCTCACCCCCGCAATATCTTCCCCATCGCCTTCCCCCTCGCCAGCTCGTCGATGAGCTTGTCGAGAGTGCGGATCTCCCGCATCAGCTGTTCCTCGATCTCCTCCACCCGCACGCCGCAGACCACGCCGGTGATCAGCGCACGGGCGGGGTTGAGGGCCGGGGCGGTGGTGAAGAAGCTCTCGACGCTCGTCCGCTCCGCGAGCTGTTTTTCGAGCGACGCGTCGGAATGCCCGGTCAGCCAGCGGATGATCTCATCCACCTCCGCCTTCGTCCGCCCCTTCCGCTCCGCCTTCGCCACGTAGGCCGGATAGACGCTGGCAAACGGCATCGCATAAAGCCGCGCATTGTTCCTGGCGTTCATGGGCTCCTCCCGTTTGGGCAGGGCAATCGGATCTGACTGATCATGGTGAAGCAAAGGCCTCCTCACCCGGCCTTCGGCCGACCTCTCCCCCAAGGGAGAGGTAGCGAGGTGGCGCTATCGTGCCCCAGCTTACCTCTCCCTTTGGGGGACTTCGAGGCGGCCCGAAGGGACAAATCGCTCCAGTGGAGCGATTTGAGAGGAGAAGGCCATGAGACCTGTGGTCGAATGGCAAGGTCGGCGCGCAGCGCCGGGTGAGGGGGCCTTCTTTTTTCAAATGCGATTGCTCCTCCTTTTTGGGCGGAGCTTAGTGGATCGTCAGCGTCAGGGAAGCGCGAACCGCACCGCGCGCTACCGAGGCTGCGCACCATCCCTGCCCGTCACGCCGTACGTTGCCCGATCTGCTGCAGCAGCATCTGCGCCCGGTTCGGCAGCGCCGCGATCGGCGTCCGCGTCAGGCCCGGAGCATGGTAGCGCGGGTCTTCGCCATAGCCGTTCATCCCCACCCCATCCGGCCCGGCACACATCAGCACCAGCAGCCAGATCGAGCCGATCAGCGGCACCATGCCGATCAGATACCACCAGCCCGAGCGCCCGCTGTCATGCAGCCGCCGCACCGTCACCGTAATCGATGGCACCGTGTGAAAGATCACCGCAAACAGCGTCGGAAAACCCATGTCCTCGGCCCGCGGCACGCGTCCGGTGAGCTTGGCTTCTGCCAGCACTGCCCCGACAATCAGCGCCGTCATCGTCAGCTGGAACATCCAGTACTGCGTGCGGCTCGTCCGTCCCGAAAACTCGAAATAGCGCAACAGCGCGTCGAAATACCCCAACATCTCTGCCCCCAGACCGCCCCCTTCTGGTGCGGATGCGAGGGAAAATAGCGTAGGACTTTCAAGGATCGGTGCGGCAGAAAGTTACAATTTTATCGATCTGCGCCCAGCACTCCTCGCTCGGCGTCGCTCCTCGGCATCATCGTCTGGCCCTGCTTCCTCGGGAGCCACTTCGCTGTGCCGGGAGTTGGGTAAGCGCAAGCCGCACCCCCTCCACCGGCTACGCCGGTCCCCCTCCCCCGTTTCACGGGTGAGGATCAGGGCCGCACCAGCTGCAGCAATGTGCACAAATGGCGCCACAGCAGATCCTCACCCGTGAAACGGGGGACTTCGCGGCCGATCGACCGCAGGTCGATGAAAGGCTCCAGTGGAGCCTTTCAAGGCTAGAAGGCCATGAGAGCTATGCTCGAATGGCTTGGCCCAGACGAAGTCTGGTGGAGGGGGCGCAGCAACCCCAAAAACAATAAGGGCCCCTTTCGGACCACTTTTGGAGTTCCCCCCACTTATCCCCCTCCCCCAAAACCGTCGTATCCTGCTCCTCAAACCCTCGAGGACCAGATCATGCCGACGCCTGCCGCCCCCACCCACACCCCGCCCCCGTCGCGCCGCCTCACCCAGCGGTTTGAGGCGGTGCTGGGGGCCGTGGTCGCGGAACTGGAACTGATCGAGGATCACCCGGAAAATGCGCGCATGCCGCTCGGCAGCGAGGCCCAGGCCGGCATCACCCACCTCCTCGATACCGCCGAAGCCGCGCTGGCCCGCCACCTGCCGCCGCACTGGCGCAAACGCTGGCCGGCCAACCAGATGGTCACCGGGCGCGACGCCCGCATCGAACTGCTGATGGCGCTGCACGCCCTCGTCATGGTGCTCAAGAAGCTCAACGACCAGAAGCCGCCGCAGCCCATCCGGAAACCCCGCCGCCACACAATTGTCGGCCGCGAAGTCTTCGGCCCCCCACTCCCCCTCCCCCTGATCCCCGACCCGCCCGAGCCGCCCCCACCGCCCCCAGAACCCGCCCGCCCCGTCTCCCCCCGGCCACCCAGCGAACGGATCGAAGTCAATCTCGGCCTCGCCACCCAATTCACCCCCCGCATCCGAGCCACCTAGCGTGACGTTCCCACCCCCTCCAACCACCGGCCCACTTGCGGGGAAGCAATCGCATATGACCGAAGCGCCTGAAAGGAAGGCCCCCTCACCCGGCCTTCGGCCGACCTCTCCCCCGAAGGGAGAGGTAAACTGGGGCACGATCGCGCCACCTCTTCAGCTCTCCCTGGGGGGAGAGGTCGGCCCGAAGGGCCGGGTGAGGGGGCCTTCCCCTTCATTTGCGATAGCCCTCCCCTTTGGAGCGATCTGAGCGAGAAAAGCCAGCCCCTCGGTCCCCTGAGGGGAGAGGGGACTGCGGCCTCAACGTATTGAAAACAAACCAAAACACCCAACTTATCCCCGCCGCCCTAACCCGATGTATATTTCACCCGTCCCCCACACGGACGCGGTCGCGACGAACGAACGGTGGGGGTATCGGGAGCCAGGGGAGTCGTTCCCTGGCGGGCCGAAGACATTGGCAACCGACCGACCGGTCAGGCTCCGTCTTGGTAACAAGTCGCGAGGCGCACTGGCCAGTACGCTCCCCGATGCCAGAGGCCTAACTCAGACCCCGATGATCCGGCGTGGCGACGGCCATCCAAACTGCGGACTACCCGCGTAGGCTGAAGCCACGCCGGATCCGTCTACCCCCGAACCCCGAGGCCAATGGCCGTCGGGCGCTTTGCCTTGCCTCACCAGCCCATCCGGAGTCCCCTCGCCCCTTTGGGGACTTCGAGCCGTCCCGAAGGGTAAAAGGCGCCAGTGGCGCCTTTTGAGGGGAGAAGGCCATGAGACCTATGGTCGAATGGCAAGGGTAGCGACGCTAGGCCCGCTGGGGCCGTAGCAAAGCTAGGGTGAGGGGTTCTTCTTCAGTGGGGGCGGCTATCCACCCCTTTGATCCCGATCAATCCCCCCACCCCATCCGCGCTTACACTCCCTCCACCAACTCAGGAGCCTCATCATGGAACGCATCCAAATCACCCAGCACTCCTCGCTCGGCGCCGCCTGGTTCGCCGGCTGGCTCTTCACCATCGGCTACCTGCACCTCGATTTCTGGATGGGTCTTCTCGGCCTCATCGTCTGGCCCTGGCTCATCGGCAGCCACTTCGCGGTGCCGCTCGCAGGGTAAGCGCAGCCCGGCGCCCCCTCCACCGGCTCCGCCGGTCCCCCTCCCCCGTTTCACGGGTGAGGATCCGCTGTGGCGCCATCGGGGCTGAACGCGGCGCCAAGCACCGGCCTGATCCTCACCCGTGAAACGGGGGAGGGGGACCGCCGAATGGCGGTGGAGGGGGCGCAGCAAGCTCAAACAAAAAGGGCCCCTTTCGGGACCCTTTTCGCTACATCGTCGTCGCCATTGCGGCCGGAGCCGCGTTCGGCTTAGAGCGCCTTGAGGTTCGTCGCCGAAACCTTGCCGTCGCGGCCCTTTTCGAGCTCGTACGAGACCTTCTGGCCTTCGTTGAGCGAGGACAGCCCGGAGCGTTCCACGGCCGAAATATGGACGAATGCGTCCTTCGAACCATCGTTCGGCTGAATGAAGCCGAAGCCCTTGGTGGTGTTGAAGAACTTGACGGTGCCTTCGATCATGATGGCCCCCTTTCAATTGTCGTGCGCCGAGATATCACGGTCTGCACGCGTTCCAAGCTGGCGACATGCCGGCCGGGTCTAAACGTTCACAATATCGAGGGTAGCAAATTGGAGCGGCAAGCCGATCCGATCAGATAGCGCGTGATAGTAGCGAAACGTACGGCAGGTCTATAGCGCAAGAATCGATGCTTGGAAAGGCATTCTCGTCATCGCTTGTTCACGTCGCGGGCGAAAGGTCCTGTTCCTCGACAATCCGCTCAAAGCTCTCCGCATCACTGCGTACCCGGTAGAGCAGCGGCCCCACCTCATGCGGCACCAGCGCCGTCACCTTGCAATAGGCCTCGGCCCGCGCAATCGTCCGCCCGCCATGGCTGACGCGCAGCTTCTGGCCGACGCGGTAGCGGTGCAGCGCATGCGGCGTCACCGGCTGGGGCTGGCGGCGAAACGCGCCAACCGTGCCGCCTGCCGCATTGTCGTCGGTCGGCGTGGGGCGCCCTGCCCGCTTGATGCGGCTCAGCGCCGTCTTGCGGGTAACCGGGATGGCGATGCTCTTGATGGTGTCGTCCATGGTGGCGTCCTTTAGGCTCGTTCGAGCGCAGTAAGTCCGGCGCAACAAGGCGCAACACCGGTGAGGACCGGAAGCAGCCGGTTGTTCATCCTAGCACAGCACGTGCCTCTCCGCCGAAAAACTTGTCCCCGCCCCCACAACCCGTGCCATACTCCTGCCCGCACCGCTTCCCCGCAGGCACGAACCACGTTATGCGTCGTCCCGCGAATGGGAAGACGATCATGCATGAGACCATCACGACGCCCAAGGGTGCGGCGGGCGCCGCCGGCACACCTGTCGCAGGTCACAGCTGGGGCCAGGAGTTCCGCGCCCTGTTCCAGCTCGGCTGGCCGCTGATCGTTGCGCAACTGGCGCAGAACGCACTGATCACCACCGACGTCATCATGGTCGGCTGGCTGGGCGGCAAGTACCTCGCCGCCGCCGCGCTGGCCAATGCGCTGTTCATCTGCATCCAGCTGTTCGGCGTCGGCGTCACCAGCGCCGTCGCCCCCATGGTCGCCCAGGCCATCGGCGCCGGTGACCTCCGCCAGGTCCGCCGCACCGTCCGCCAGGGCTTCTGGGTCGCCATCGTGCTGGTCGCCCTGCTCTTTCCCATCGCCTGGAACATCGGCCCGATCTACACCGCCATCGGGCAAGACCCCGAGCTCGTGGCGCTGGCCGAAATCTTCGTCCACTACGCCATCTGGCTCTTCGTGCCCGCCTTCATGCTCATCGTCGCCCGCTCGTTCCTCTCCGCGCTCGGTGCCACCCGCGTCATCCTCGTCATCACGGTTCTGGGCGCAGTGCTGAACTTTCTCGCCGATTACGCGCTGATTTTCGGCAACTGGGGCTTTCCGCGCCTCGAGCTCGCCGGTGCCGGCATCGCCACCACACTGGTCAACCTCGCCATGCTGGCCATGATGCTGGGTTACATCGTCACCCATCGCCGCTACCGCCGCTACCACATCCTCGCCCGCTTCTTCGAACCGGACTGGTCGCGCTTCTTCGAAATCTGGCGCATCGGCGGCCCCATCGGCTTCATGCTGCTTGCCGAAGTGGGCCTGTTCACCTGCGCCGCCCTGCTCCAGGGCTGGCTCGGCACCGCCGAAGTCGCCGCCCATTCAGTGGCGCTGCAACTGGCCGCCATCGCCTTCATGGTCCCGCTCGGCCTCGGCCAGGCCACCACCGTCCGCGTCGGCATTGCGCTGGGCGAAGCCAACCCCGAGGGCATCCGCAAGGCCGGCTGGGCCGCGCTGCTCGCAACGCTGCTCTTCATGTCGCTCACATCCGCCGTGCTGTTCGCTATCCCCCACCAGCTCGTCGGCCTCTTCCTCGATCCCACCAACCCCGAGAATTTCCGTATCCTCACCCTCGCCGCGAGCTACCTCGCCATCGTCGCGCTGTTCCAGCTGGCCGATGGCGCACAGGTCGCCATGGTCTCGGCCCTGCGCGGTATCAGCGACACCAGGGGGCCGCTCATCATCGGCATCGTCGGCTACTGGGGCGTCGGCTTTCCGGTGGCCTACCTGCTCGGCTTCCACACTGAGCTTCGCGGCGTCGGCATCTGGCTTGGCCTCGCAGCAGGCCTTGCGGTTGTCGCCATCGTGCTGATCATCCGGTTTGCCCGCAGGGGCCACTTCGGGGTCCTCCGCAATCTCGCGCTGTCGTCACAGCCAGCCTAGTTCGGCTCAATCCAGGTCCAGTCGGCCATCCGGGAGCGGAACCATGTCCGCTGCCGCTTGGCATATTGCCGCGTCGCAATCACCGCCCGCTCAATCGCTTCTTCCGCCGGCAATTCCCCTGCCAGCCACGCCGTAATCTCCGGCACCCCGATCGCCTTCATCGCCGGCAACTGCGGGTCCAGCCCAGAAAAAAGTAATCCCCGCACCTCTTCCACGGCCCCATGATCCAGCATGGTCGAGAATCGCCTGGCAATACGCGCACGCAGCACATCACGGTCCGGGTTGAGCACAATGCGCTCAAGGGCAAACCCCTTAAGCAGTCCAGCCTGCGCCTCGTCCTGGAAACTTGCCAGCGACCGACCGGTGGCAATGAGCACCGCCAGCGCCCGGATCACGCGCTGCGGGTCCGGCGCCTTCAGCCGCGCCGCCACCAGGGGATCGCGCGCCGCAATGAGCCTGCCCCGTTCGTCCCCATCAAGGCCCTCCACCTCAGCCGTCGCCGCCAGCACCGCCGCTTCCGGCACGTCCGGTACATCGGCAAAGCCGTTGAGGAGCGCTTCGAAATAGAGCCCCGTCCCACCCACGAAGATCAGTTCGCGATCGCCTTCCGCCGCAATCACCTCTGCGGCAGCGCGCGCCCAGTCCCCTGTCGAAAACCGGCGCGAGGGCGGCACTGTGCCATAGAGCCGGTGCGGGGCTTCGGCCATCTCGGCTTCGCTCGGCCGCGCCGTCAGCAGCCGCAATCCGTCATAGACCTGCAGCGCATCGGTGTTGACGATCAGGCCGCCGCGCTCGCGCGCCAGCTTAAGCGCCAGCGCCGACTTGCCGCTGGCAGTCGGACCCGCTATCAACACCGCTCGCTTTTGCGGGCCTTTGCCCATTCTTTTCAGGCCTTTCGCAGGTGGTTCATGACAGTCCTCGTCCTTCTCGCCAATCCGGCCGATCCGGAACTTGACGCAAAGCTGGTTTCGGCGATCCAGCACGAGACCCTGGGCGAGATCAACTGGTTGCACCAGCGCATCGCCTGCGAGATTCGCCATCCGTCCGCGCCCGACCCCGTGGCCGCCGCCCGCGATGTGATCGGCCGCCGTGCCGTTGACGCCGCTTTGGTGCCCATCGCCAACCGCCGCAAGAAAATCCTCGTTGCCGACATGGATTCGACCATGATCAACGAGGAGTGCATCGACGAGCTCGCAGATGCCGTCGGCATCAAGGCCGAAGTGGCAGCCATAACTGCTCGCGCCATGAACGGCGAGCTTGATTTCGAACAGGCGCTCCGCACCCGCGTTGCCCTGATCAAGGGGCTCGAACGCCACGTCATCGAAGAAGTGCGCCGCGAGCGCATCACGCTAGCCCCCGGCGGCCGCGCCCTGATCCAGACCATGAAGGCGTTTGGCGCCTACACCTCGCTTGTCTCGGGCGGCTTCACCTTCTTTGCCGATTACTTCGGCAAGCGCATCGGTTTCGACGAGGCGATCGCCAACGTTCTCGAGTTCGACGGGGACAAGCTGAGCGGCACGGTCGCGAGCCCGATCGTCGACAAATCCACCAAGCTCAATCGCCTCACCACCCTAGCCGCCGAACAGGGCGTGCCGCTTGCAGCCACCATGGCGGTCGGCGATGGTGCCAACGACCTCGATATGATCAAGGCCTCCGGCCTGGGGGTCGCACTTCACGCCAAGCCGCATGTTGCCGCCGAGGCGCATGTCCGCATCGACCATGCCGATCTGACCGCCCTGCTCTACCTCCAGGGCTTTGAGGAGGAGGATATCGTCAGGTGAGACTGGAAACCGCGCGACTGGTGCTTCGCGAATGGCGCGAGGCCGACAAACCGCTCTACGCCAAGATCATCGGCGACCCGGTCGTCCGCCGGTTCTTCGTCCAAACCGGCACGCTCGCTGACGCATCCATTGGCATCGACCGCGCCATGGATCGCCTGCGCGATGTCGGTTTCACCTTCCTAGCCGTCGAACGCAAGGCCGATCAGGCCTTCATGGGCATGCTCGGCATGGCCCCCCTCAGCGATACACTCCGTGCCACCATCGCTGGGGCACCGCGAGTCGAGATCGGCTGGCAACTCGGCCAGGAATTCTGGGGTCAGGGCTACGCCCCCGAAGGCGCCCAGGCCATGCTCGATTTCGCGTGGTGGAAGCTGCGGCTGACCGAGGTCGTCGCCATCACCTACCAGGGCAACACACCGAGCCGCCGCGTCATGGAAAAGCTCGGCATGATCTACGATGCCAACGCCGATTTCCTCCATCCGGACGTGCCGGAAGGCCACCTGCTCCGCAACCACGTGCTCTACCGCATCGCCAATCCGGTGCTGAGCGGCTGATCCCGTCGCATGGCGGTCAGTTGATCCGCACCGCAATAAACCGCGTTGCCCCGGTCGGATCGGTCACCTTGAACAGCACCGCCGGCCGCCCGGCTTCCTTCGCCATGCTCACCAGTTCGGTCACCTCATCCACCGTCCCCACCAGCTTCTGGTTCACCTCGGTGATCACCAGCCCCGGCATGAACCCCTTCTGATCGGCGTCCGACCCGCCCGTCACCGTCGTCACCACAATACCAGTTGCTTCCGGCGCAATCCCGAACTCGGCTCGCTTGGCATCATCGAGCGGCGCGGCCTCGAACCCCACCAGGTCCAGCAGCCCCACTGGCGGCGCATCGACGACCTCGTCGTCACTGGGCGCGTCCGCCGGCGGCGGCGTCTCAGTCTTGCTGTTGTCCGCCACGACCGCCTCACCGACCTCAAGCCGGCCAAGCGTAATATCCAGTGTCATCTCCGCGCCGTTGCGCAGGATCTTGACCGGCACGGCCTTCCCGACTGCGGTCTCCGCAACCACACGCGGTAGGTCGCGCATCTGCGTAATCGGCTTGCCGTCGAACTCGACGATGATGTCGCCATCGAGAATCTTGCCGTCCGACGGCCCGGTCTTGGTGACATCGATCACCAGCGCTCCAGCGGTGGTCTTCAGGCCCAGGCTGGAGGCGATGTCGTCGCTGACCTCCTGAATGCCCACACCCAGCCAGCCCCGCCGCGTCTCGCCGAACCGCGATAGCTGGTCAATCACCGGCCGCGCCAGGTTCACCGGCACCGCAAAGCCGATCCCCAACGAGTTGCCACCCTGCGCAATGATCGCCGTGTTGATGCCGACCACCTTGCCTTCCATGTCGAACAGCGGGCCGCCGGAATTGCCCTGATTGATCGCCGCGTCCGTCTGGATGAACTGATCATAAGGTCCCGAATGGATGTCGCGATTGCGCGCCGAAACGATCCCCAGCGTCACCGAGCCGCCGAGCCCGAACGGATTTCCGATCGCCATCACCCAGTCGCCCACCACCGCCGAGTCGCTGTCGCCCAGCTCGACGAAGGGCAGGTCCCGCCCCGCCTCGATCTTCAGCACCGCAAGGTCCGTCTTGTCGTCAGCGCCCACAATCTTGGCCGGCAGCCGGGTCCCGTCGGTCAGGTAAACCTCGATCTGCTCCGCCCCCTCGATGACGTGGTTGTTGGTCACGATCGTGCCGTCTGCACCGATGATGAAGCCCGAGCCGAGGCTGCGCGCCTCCTGCATCTGCTCTTCACCCTGGCCATTGTTCGGGTTGTTCTCGTCAAACATCTCGTTGAGCGGCGAACCTTCGGGCAGGTTGGGAAACGGCACGCCCGGTCCACCCGGCACATGCCGCGACGTCCCGATATTGACCACAGCGGGCGAGAGCTTTTCAGCCAGAGCCGCCACCGATTCCGGCCCCTTGGCAAAGGCGGTCGTCACCAGCGACTGCGAACCAACAATCACCATCGCCAGCGCCGCAGCCCGCAATACGCCCTTAGCCGAAACCATATCTCGTCTCCCAACACTGCTCTGGCCGTGGCCTCAGGCCCAGCACATGAGAGCAAGTCTGCGCCCCGCGCAAGCCACCCACCCGCACGAAAAATTGAGGCCGGTGACTGCTCACCGGCCTCTGATTGTCTCGCTAAGTCGTCAACGCCAGCACCGTTACGGCGTCGCTGCCGCCGGCTGGTCGGTCGTCACCGCCGGGAGGTCCGCTGGCGTCGTCGTAATCGCCGGAGTTGCCTGGTCAAGCGACACTGCAGGCACTGTCGGATCGACTGGGTCAACCGTCGTAGCTATCGGCGCCGCTGTATCTGGCACCGGCACGCTCAGCGTGCTCGATGCCAGCGGCGCGATCCCGTTCGGCGCGGCCGGCACCGGGATCTTGCCGTCAACCGTGTCCGCGCCAAAGTAGCGGAAGAACTCGCTGTCAGGCGTCAGCACCATGGTGGTGCCATTGGCCGCCAGCGCTTCACGATACGACTGCAGCGAACGGTAGAACTCGAAGAACTCCGGGTCCTGGCTGTAGGCGCTGGCGAACACGGCGCTTCGCTGGGCCTCACCCTCGCCTCGAAGGATTTCACTGTCCTTCTGCGCGGCTGCCATGATCTCGACAGCCTGGCGATCGGCGATGGCCTTGAGCGACTGCGCCGCCTGCTGACCACCGGCACGAATGCGGGCAGCCTCGGCATTACGTTCGGCGGACATCCGCTCGAAGGTCTGCTTGGAGACATCCTCCATCAAGTCGGTCCTGAGAATTCGAACGTCCGTCACGTCGATACCCAGTTCGGCCATACCCGGTCGGATCAGGTCACGCGCTTCCCGCATCATCGCCGGTCGTTCGGCCGAAAGCGCCGCGTCGAACTTCCTCAGACCATAGACCTGACGCAGCGCCGCATCGAAACGAGTCGAAATGCGCTGTTCGGCAAGGCCAAGTTCACCTTGCACGCCCTCACGGAATTTCACCGGATCGGCAATGCGATAGGTCAGGAACGCGTCCACCACATAGGTCGCACCATCGCTCACCTGCAGCTGCATGTTGGCAATATCGTAGCGCAGCAACCGGTTCTCGATGATCTGAACCGAGTCGACGAGCGAGGTCGGAATCTTGAAGTAGAGTCCCGGCTGGGTCCGCACTTCGGTGATCTGGCCGAAGCGCAGAACGATCGCCTGCTCGCGAACGTTGACGATGTAGATCGACGAGAACACCAGGTAGAGGACGGCAATGGCGGCAACGCCAAGGGCAATGAGTCTGTTCATGGCTCAGTTCCCCGTCGTGGTAGTGGTCGCGGCCTTGCCCTGAAGGGCAGGCAGCGGCAGATATGGAACCACGCCACTTCCGGCGGCCCCGGGCGACACGATCACCTTCTCGGATCCACCGAGCACCTGCTCCATGGTTTCGAAATAGAGACGCTTGCGGGTCACTTCGGGAGCTTTCACATACTGGTTGTAGACCGAGATAAAGCGCGACGCCTCACCCTCGGCTTCCTGCACCACGCGGTTCTTGTACGCGGCGGCATCTTCGCGGATCTTAGCGGCCCGGCCGTTCGCATCGCCGAGCAATGTATTGGCGTAGCTGCGGGCGTCTTCCTGGAACTTCTGCTGGTCCTGCTGCGCGCGCTGCACTTCGGCGAACGCGTCAGCCACTTCGCTCGGCGGAGCAACGTTCTCGACCGTCACCTGGTTGATGTGCACACCGAGTTTGTAACCATCCAGAATGGTCTGCATGATTTCCTGCACTTCGGTCTGGATGCCGGCACGATCAGAGCGGAACACCTGCTGCGCCGGGCTGCGGCCGACGACTTCACGCATCGCGCTCTCGCCTGCCGCCCGCACCATGTCGTCCGGATCCTTGACGTTGAAGAGATACGCCTTGGGGTCTTCGATCCGCCACAGCACCGCGAACTTCACTTCGACAATGTTCTGGTCTGCCGTCAGCATGACGCCGTCGCTGTTACGCGACGAGCTCGTCGAAGAGCCGATCTCGGTCTTGTTTTCGGTGATCGTCACCTTCTCGACGCTCTGGATCGGCCACCACAGGAAATGCAGGCCCGATGTGCTGAGCTGGTCGCTCGGCTTGCCAAAAATGGTCTCGACGCCAACTTCTTGCGGCGCCACCTGATAAACCGAGTTGTAGCCCCAGAATGCCAGCACCGCGATGACCGCGCCGGCAATTGCCCAACGTCCACCGGGAAGTCCGCCCTGGAAACGATCGCGGCCGCGGGCGAGGATGTCCTCTAGGTTTGGTGTGCCACCTGGTCCCTTGCGGCCACCGCCGCCACCGGGTGCCTGCCCCCAAGGTCCGCCATTGTTCGAATTGCGGCCCCCTCCACCCGTATTATTGTCCCAGGGCATCTGCCACCTTTCAGTCGTTATTGCTTGTTGCCGATCTATATAGGTGCGCGGGCCCGCGTGATCAACGTGCGCTTCCGTCGCGCCTGCGATAGATTGCAACCCGGAAGTCCGCATTGTCCCGCTCGGTGCGCAAAAGCTCCGGCCCGGCCTCGATCTCCCACACCTTTTCGTCGATCAGCGGAAACAGTGTATCGCCCTCCGGCGAGAGCGCCACATGCGTAATATACAGCCGATCGGCCTGCCCCATCGCCTCTCGATAGACCTGCGCCCCGCCCCCGATCATCACCTCATCGGCCCGGTCCGCCGCCGCAATCGCCTGCGCGTGGTCGAGTGCTGCATCCAGTGTATCGATCACCAGCACGCCATCCGGCTGATAGCCCTTCTGCCGCGACACAACGATATTGGTCCTGCCGGGCAGCGGCCGTCCGATACTCTCGAACGTCCTGCGCCCCATGATCAGCGGCTTGCCCATCGTCATGCGCTTGAAAAAAGCAAAGTCCGTCGGCAGGCGCCACGGGATCGCACCATCCGCGCCAATCACGCCATTCTCGGCTACTGCCGCGATCAAGGCGACCGGCACGCTCACGGCGCACCCAGTTGGGCCAGTGCCTCACCGCTGACCCGGCAGCGCTCCCACTCATCGAGGAACACCGCGCCCTGCGACTTGTAGAAATCGATCGAAGGCTGGTTCCACTTGAGCACCGCCCACTCAAAGCGCCTCAGCCCTTCCCGCACGCAACGCTGCGCGAGGTTGACCAGCAACCCCTTCCCCGCGCCATAGCCCCGTGCCTCGGGATCGACGAACAGGTCTTCGAGCCAGATGCCGTGACGCCCCTGGAACGTCGAATAGGTGTAGTACCAGAGCGCAAACCCCACCGGCTTGCCGTCCCACTCGGCAATCTCGCAGAACACCCGCGGCGCGGCGCCGAACAGGTCGCGCCGCACATCGTCGGCCGTCGCCACCGCCTCGTGCGCCAGCTTCTCGTAAACTGCCAGCGCCATGATGAACTCGACGATCAGCGCCGCATCATCCGGCACCGCACTGCGGATTGTAAGGGTCATGGCGTCACGGCTGCTTGTTCAGGTGAGAGAACCATTTGCGCTCCAGCGCCGCTTCGACGTCGATCCCGTTGTGCTGGCAGAACAGCAGAAGCTGCGCGAAGAGGTCCGCAGCCTCGTCCGCCAATGCCGTCCGGATCTGCTCAGCGCTGCGCTCACCGATCCGGCCCCGCCCGCTGCCGCGAAGGTATTCAGCGACGAGTTCGCCCGCCTCCTCCTGCAGCTTCAGCGCAAACCAGTCGTCGTCGCGCCTAATGTCACAGCGCGCAGCATAGAGCTGCGACACCTGCTCGATGCGGGCAGAAAGTTCAGCGAGACCCGCCATTAGCCGACATTCGGCGTCGGATCCTGCTTGTTCAGGATCAGGATTTCGAGCTCGTGGTCATAGGGCGGGTACCAGTCGGTGGCGTTCATTTCGAACGTCGTCGGCGAGGTCTTCTTCACCTCCCCGTCCCAGCAGAACGACACCAGGTTCTGTGGCAGGCCCTTGTCGATGGTGAGGTGGAACTTGCCGATCGGCCCGCTCCAGTTGCTGCCCGTCGACCAGATGTACGAAATCCAGCTCTCGGTGAACGGCGCGCCATAGCGCTCGTTCGGATCGGGCAAGGTCTTTTCGACGGTCTTGATGAAACTGTCGTCCGTGCAATAGCGCTTCTTGTAGTCGCCGGCCTGATCATAGCCTTCGCTCGGCGGCGCCAGGAACGTCACGCCCGTGGTGCCTCCCACGCTCGGCTTGTAGGTGTGGATCACTTCCGCAGTGGCCCCGGCTTTGAAGTCGGCCTCCCACGTATAGGTCGATTTCAGCGTCCAGATCGGCGTGTAGTCTGTCTGCAGGCCGTTGCCGGCGTCGTACTCCATCGGGATTACCATCCCGAGGTGAATGAGCTTCTGCTGATTCTCCGCCCCCAGCGCATTGAGCGCATCGGTCGTCGTGGCTCCAAAGGGCGCGAGGGGAATATTGAGGCTTTTCAGCAGTTCCGTCTGGTCGACGCCGAACGCAAAGACATACTGGTGCAGCGTCACATCTACCGGCTCACCATCGAAAGTCGTGGTGAACCCGAACAGGTTCTCCGGGTCCTCGCCCGGGATCGACACCATGAAGTCGCCGTCCCCGGTAATGTCCGGCAGCGGGAACGACACCAGCGCATGCTCGTCCTTATCGCCGTTGTTCTTGAACTCGTAGACCACCTTCACCTGCTCGGGCGACACGGTAAGGTCTTCCGATTGCATCGCTACATTCTGCGAGGTGAGGAACACCAGTCCGCCCGTACCAAGTTGCGACATGGTGTCGTTGGCAAGCGCCGGGCCGGACAAGGCAGCAAGAGTCACAAGCGGGAAAAGAACGGCTCTCATGCGTCGACCTCGGCGTTGATCTCAGAGACGCGGACCATACCCGCTGATCGCAAAATCTTCCAAGGCGAAATCGGCCGGGCGGCCCTGCCGCCGCCCGGACTCTTCATTAGCGCTCAGTCCAGTTGCCGCACGCGGATCGCCAGATAGGGTGAGCTCGGCAGCTCCACCCCAAACGCCGCGTCCGCCTTGCCACCGCGCACGACCTCACCATGACGGGTTGGATGCGGCACCACGGCGGCGATCCTTTTTGCCGGGGTGATCGTCATGTTCCAGGTGTCGATGATGTCGACCTGATAAGCGCCGTCTTCCTTGGGCAACCCGGTCGTCCACTGATCGGGCTGATGTTCGCCCAGATAAATGTAACGCACCTTGCCGTCCTCGGCGCCGGAGACTCGGCTCCACGGCCACGAGGCATTGCCGCCCAGCGGCGTCAGGCCGTGCTGGACGTCCTCCTCCACGATACCGCGCAGGAACGCGATGCGCTTCCACGCCTCGCCCTTGAGCTTGCCACCCTTGGCCCACCAGATCAGGTCTTGGGGGTCCGAATAGGTCTCACCGTGCCCGGCATAGCCGCCGCGCATCACCGTGATCCAGAACCTGTGCACCAGTTCCTGCGCTGTGATGTTGCCCCACGACGGCCAGATATTGCCCTCGTATTCCGGCTCGTCATTGACCACCGGCTTGCCATAGGCATCGCGCCATTCCGGCGTCCGCTTTACGTCCCAATGCTGGATGCAGACATGGCTGACCCAAGCCTTGCGATGGTCGAAGTTCATCGACTGGTCGCCATTGTGGATCGACTTCAGATGCCCGTAAGGGTCGTTCTCTTCGAGAATGTGGAAGTACCGATCCCACTGCCCCATCGGCTTGATGTCGAGCAGGAAGTCATACTCGTTGGCGAGCGACCACCAAACGTTGGAGTAAGCCCCAAGCCGCGCCGCCAGATAGGCGACGTAGCGGAAGTCCTGCTCGGCGCTCATGTTGGAAAAGCCCCAACGGTCATAGGGGTGGAAGATGATGATATCGGCCTCGATCCCCATATCGCGCAAGCGGCCGACCTGGGTTTCGAAGTGCCGGAACGCCTCCGGATTGGGCCGGTCATAGTCAAAGCTCCCATCGGCGTTCTGCTCGTAGACCGGCAGCAGCGGCTCGTTGGTATTGAACGGATAGTCCTTGGGAAACACCCCCATGCGCAGCTTGTTGAACCGCGCCTTGCCCAGCGTTTCCAGCGTCTCGTCCTGCATCGCGAGCGGCTGATGTGTCCACGCATAACACGTGGTTCCGAACGGGAAATACGCCGTGCCGTCGGCATGCGCGAAATGGAACTTGTTCGCGACCGCCACCGGCCCGTGCATGCCCTGTCGGGCAGCCACGGCGGTAAAAGACCCCGTCTTGCCGTCGAGTTCGCTCGTCTTGCTGCGCGTCCTGAACGTCCACTCCCCCGGCGCATCCGGCATGAAGCGGACGCGATAGGTGCCGTCCCCATCGTAAAAGCCCGGCACCCGAACCTCGCGCGAGTGCTGCGAGAACACCGTGTCAAAGCTCACATCGAGAAACGGGTTGCCCTGAGACGGCCCCGAAAAGCTGGCTTCGAAAAAATCATAGATCGCAACGGAGGCAGTCATCATTGTCTCTCTTCAGTCGATGCGCTTGAACAGCAGCGCCAGATAGGGTTTTGGAGCGAAATTGAGCACGTCGCCGCGCTGCACGCTGGGGCTCAAAAGCGTCTCAGTCATTTCCCAGGTGTCGATCAGCGTCGCGCTGTAACGCTCGTTGGGCGGCACCGTGACCACCGCCTCGCTGGGCTGGTTCTCACCGAAATAGCTGAGATAGTAGCGGTGAAGCTGCCCGGCCGTCGGCCACCACGCCATGGCCGGCGACCATCCGTCCTCGCCCTCAGGCGGCACGAAGAGTTGCTCCAGCGTTACATTGTCGAGCCCTCCCATCATCGCAATCCGGTAGGCACCGGTCGACTTGACCGGGTCGAGCCCCTCGTCCGGCCGCGCCTCGAGGATCTTCCGCAGGAATGCGATACGCGGCACGCTCTCCCCGATCAGCTTGCCACCTTTGGCCCACCAGATCGTGTCGGTGTCATTGCCGAACGTCTCGCCGTGCGTGACGTAGCCAAGCGTTACCGCACGGCGCCGCTACCCTGCGGCAGCATGGCGCGAAATCGGTTTCCCCCGTCCTCCAGCGCCAACCCAAGGCGCATCGCAAGCAATATGTTTTCGTGTTCTACGTTTTTTTTGCGATTTGTTAGAGCTACGATGGGGTGCGGAACGAGTCAATACCTCATTGCCATTAGGCGGCGCCCATTCGAAAGCATTCGAAGGAGCAGGCGTTGGACTTGCAACCGAAACGGCCGCTTCGACCTGACAAATGCCATCTACTCGCCAGCATTCGCAGCCTCTGCACGCAAAACGAGAGACAGCAGCCGCTGTTTCCATGGCCCAAATCGAAATCTGCCTGATGGTTGAACCTGTTGGTCGCCATCTGACGGCGCTTTTTCGACCGGTTCCAACCATAACTCACGTCTGAAATGAAAACTTTCCTCAGCAATCGATGATTTTCCGCATTGCTAACGTGGTTCGCCAACGCTAGTTGTGATGCCACTAGGCACGGCCCGGAACATCACAGCCATAAGAAGCTGAGGGCGGTGGGAGGATATGGTGGCGCATGAGCGGACATCGTTCGCTCGGCAGCGCCCGCCAGCACCTGATCACCGGGCACGGCCAGATCTGTTTCAGCGGTAGGAAAAACCCAGTGTCTTCATTGGTATCTGACTCTTCCTTGGCATCCGACGATCGACGAAACGATCCCTTGGCGATGATCCGTGCGAAGGCCCTGTGGATCCGCCGGCGCAGCTTCCAGATGGTCTACGAGGCGCAACTCGGCCATCCAGGCGGCGACTTCAGCTCCGCCGATATTCTCGCAACGCTCTACTTCGGCGTCCTGCGCTTCAATCCGCAAACCCCCAGGGACCCCACCCGCGACCGCTTCGTCATGAGCAAGGGCCACTGCACCGGCGCGTTCTATTCCGTTCTCGCGGCCGCCGGCTATTTCCCCGAGGCTGACCTCAACACTTACATGCAGCCCCTCAGCAAGCTGAACGGCCACCCGAACCGGAACTATCTGCCTGGTGTCGAAACCAACACCGGCCCCCTCGGCCACGGCCTCCCAGTAGCCACCGGCATCGCCATCGCCGGCCAGATCGACAATGCCGACTTCCGCACATTCGTCCTCACCGGCGACGGCGAACTGCAGGAAGGCAGCAACTGGGAAGCAGCGCTGACCGCCGGGCACCGGAAACTCGAAAACCTGACCCTCATCATCGACCGCAACCGCCTGCAGCAGGGCGCCCGCACCGAAGAAACCGCGAGCCTCGATCCCCTCGACGCCAAGTGGGCAGCTTTCGGCTGGGACGTGAAGGTGATCGACGGTCACGACCACGCCGCCCTCCTCGCCACCCTGAGCGCCTCTCCCAAAGGACGCGGCAAACCGCTATGCGTCATCGCGAATACCTTCAAAGGCAAGGGCGTGAGTTTCATGCACGACAATGTCGCCTGGCATCACGGCGTCCCCACCAAGGCGCAGTTCGAACAAGCCATGGCGGAGTTGGTCTAGTGAGCGCAGCAGCCCCCTCCTCTGCCGGCCTTTTCGATTGCCGCGACAGCTTCGCCTCAACCATTGAATCTCTCGCCGAAGCCGATCCGCGCATTGTCACCGTCGTCAGCGATAGCGTCGGCTCCTCCAAGCTCACCGGCTTCAAGAAGAGATGGCCCGAGCGCATGGTCAATGTCGGCATCGCCGAACAGACCGTGGTCGCCGTGGGCGCAGGCCTCGCCAATGGCGGCAAGGTGCCGTTCGTCTCCGCCGCCTCATGCTTTCTCACCGGTCGCGCCCTTGAGCAGATCAAGGCCGACATCGCCTATTCCAACGTCAACGTGAAGCTGATCGGCCAGTCGAGCGGTGTTGCCTATGGCGAGCTCGGCCCGACCCACCACTCCATCGAGGACATGGCCTGGCTGCGCCTCCTCACCAACCTCACTATCTTCGTCCCCGCCGACCCCTGGCAGACCGAACAAGCCATCCGCGCTGCGGCCGCCATGGAGGGCCCGGTCTTCGTGCGCATCAGCCGCATGCCGGTGCCCGCCCTTGATCGCACCAACCCCCGCTTCGAGATCGGCAAAGCCGAGACCCTGGTCGAAGGCTCTGACGCGACGATCATCGCCAACGGCACCATGGTCCACCGCGCCGTCGCCGCCGCCAAGATGCTGGCGATCGATGGCGTCTTTGCCCGCGTCGTCAACATGGCCACCATCAGCCCGCTCGACGAGGCCGCCATCATCGCGGCGGCCGAGACCGGCGCCATCGTCACCGTTGAAGAGCACAATATCCGCGGCGGCCTTGGCGGCGCGGTGGCGGAAGTCGTGACCGGCAACACCCCGGTCCCCATGCGCATCATGGGCTTTCCCGGCTTTGTCCCCACCGGCTCGGCTGACTGGCTGATGGAGCATTTTGGCCTCAACGCGGCTGGCATCGCCGACGCCGTGCGCCACACCATCGCCCGCAAGAAATGACCCCGAGCCTCGTCCTCGCCATCGACCAGGGCACCACCAACACCAAGGCCCTGCTGGTGTCGGCCGATGGCCGCATCCACCACCAGGCCTCAGTCCCCAACCGCGTCGACTATCCCCAGCCTGGCTGGGCCGAACAATCTGCAACCGAACTCGTCCAGGGCGTCCTTGAGGTTATCCGCGAGATCGTATCGCAGGCAGGCGCCGACTCCATCGCCGCCGTCGCGATCTCCAACCAGCGCGAATCCATCATCGTCTGGGACGCCGAAACAGGCGAGCCCATCGGCCCCTGCGTCATCTGGCAATGCCGGCGCTCCGCCCCCCGCTGCGACGCCCTGCGCCTCGCCGGACATACCGAAACCATCGAGGCCAAGACCGGCCTCGCGCTCGACCCGCTGTTTCCCGCCGGCAAGATCGCGTGGCTGCTCGACAACACTCCTGGCGCTCGCGCCCGCGCCGAAGCCGGCGGCCTCCTCGCCGGAACCGTCGACAGCTGGGTGCTCTGGACCCTCACCGGCGGCACGGTCCACGCCACCGATCACTCCAACGCCTCGCGCACTCAACTCTTCAACACCGCAACCCTGAAGTGGGACGAAGAACTCGGCCGCCTCTTCGACGTACCGCTCTCGATGCTACCGGAACCCCGCCCCTCCAACGCTGCGTTCGGCCGCGTCGCCGCCGGTGTCTCCGCCCTCCTCGCCGGCATCCCCATTCACGCCATGATCGGCGACTCACACGCCGCGCTCTACGGCCACGGCGTGCATGCGCCGGGCATGATCAAGGCGACCTACGGGACCGGCACATCGCTGATGGCCCTGACCGGAAAACGCGTCCGCTCACGCCATGGCATCTCCAGCACCATCGCCTGGAGCACCGACGCCGGCCCGGTATACGCGCTCGAAGGCAACATCTCCGTGTCCGGCCAGGCCGCCGCCTTCATGGCCGATCTCCTCGGTGTGGATGACGCCGCCGCCCTCTCATCCCTCGCCGCCTCCGTCGCGGACAGCAACGGCGTCGCCTTCGTCCCCGCCCTCGTCGGCCTCGGCGCCCCGCACTGGCGGGCGGACGCCCGCGGCACCATCACCGGCCTGTCACTCGGCACCAAACCTGCCCACCTCGCCCGCGCCGCGCTCGAAGCCATCGCCTTCCAGATCGCTGACGTCTTCTTCGCCATCGAGCAGGATATGGGCGCACCACTCACCGAACTACGCGCCGATGGCGGCGCCTCGCGCAATGACATGCTGATGCAGTTCCAGGCCGATATCATCGGCCGCCCTGTCGCTGCCACCGCCGCCCCCGAAGTCAGCGCCCTCGGCGCCGCCGCCATGGCTTTCTGCGGCCTCGGCATCGAAATGGCGCCCGTGCCGGTGTTGGCCAAATACAGGTCCAGCATGTCCACCGCTGAGCGCACCCAGCGCCTCAAGCACTGGCACGACGCCGTGGCGCGAACACTCCTTCAGCCAGCCTAAACCGCCACGTCCGCTTGTATGGGATCGTGCGGGGCATACCCCTCGACGACAAAATCCTCGATGCGGTAGCCATCGATGCTGTCGGGCTTCCGCACCAGCCGCATCGTCGGCAGCTCGCGCGGCGAGCGGCTGATCTGCAGCCGCGCCTGCTCCAGATGGTTGAGATAGAGGTGCGTGTCCCCCGCCATCCAGATGAACTCCCCCAGATCACACCCGACCTGCTGGGCAATCATCAGTTGCAGCGCCACCCCGCCCACGAAGTTGAACGGCGCCCCCAGCAGCACATCGCAGCTCCGCTGATAGAGCAAGCAGCTTAGCTTGTTATCCGAGGTCATGTAGTACTGGTAGACCATATGGCACGGCGGCAGGGCCATGCTGCCGATCTCGGGCACATTCCACGCATGAAACAGGATGCGCCGGCTCGCCGGGTTCGACCGCAGCATCGAGATCACTTGCGCGATCTGGTCATACTCGCGCCCGTCAGTGCCCAGCCACCGCCGCCACTGCTTGCCATAAACCGGCCCCAGCTCGCCCCACTTCGCGGCAAAGTCGTCGTCGGCAACAATGCGCGCCTCAAAATCCCGCTGCGAAATCTCTTCGCCGCTGGCCTTCCGATAAGCCGCCAGCGGCCAGTCCGTCCATATGCGTACGTTCTCCTTGAGCAGCGCCTGGATATTGGTGCCGCCGGTCAGAAACCACAGCATCTCCTTGACCGCCGTCTTCCAATAGACCCGCTTGGTGGTAAGGATCGGCACCTGCCCCTTCGACAGATCGAACCGCACTGACGAGCCGAAAATCGCCTTGGTCCCGACGCCGGTTCGATCAACGCGGGTGTCCCCGCGCTCGAGGATCGTCTCCATCAGCTCAAGATATTGCAGCTCGGGGTGCCTCACAACGAGCCTCCCCGCAATGCGCAGAGGTCAACGACAGTATCGGTCGAGAAGGGGCTGGAGCGGTGCATCATCACGCCATTCTACGCGATTCGCCCCTGCCGACGCCTCTAGAACGCCGCTTCCTCACTCGCTCGCGGCTGTTTTCGGATGAGGAACACGCCGCGCGTGCTTCGGTGAGCTTTGGCGCCTAACGGATTGCAACGCCGCCGGAACGCTCCTATATCTCCGGTGCCGGCAACGGCTATGGCGATAAACGGCTAGCGTAATAAACCTATTGGACCCGGGGGCAGTGCCCGGCGTCTCCACCAAAACCTCCCGCATTGGCGGGTTTGCATGGGGACGAAACAGGATCGACAAGGGCGTAAAGGTTAGACTTTTGCTCGGCATGGTACCACCGATATCGGGCCATCCTAATAGTTGCCAATGACAACTATGCTCCGGTCGCTCTCGCTGCGTAAGCGGCGCTAGCACTGGGAATTCAAGTCCTCCACTCCTCGCAGGGTGACAGGCGGGGTTCGCAGGCACCTGGCAACAGAAGCCTGCACTTTCCTGTCTTTGGCCTTGAATTGTAACGTGCCGCGCGGTGATATGCGCCCCAGGGGATTCCCCCGTTTTTTAGAGATTTCCATGGCCGAAGACCTGATCCGCTACGACATTCTTGCTCAGGAAGCCTTGCGCGGCGTGGTCCGCAAGGTGCTGTCGGAAGTGGCGCGGACGGGGCTCCCCGGCGAACACCACTTCTTCATTTCCTTCGTCACCCGCGCCCCGGGTGTGCGCGTCAGCCAGCGCTTGCTGGAGCAGTACGACAAGGAAATGACCATCGTGCTGCAGAACCAGTTCGGCAATCTCAAGGTCACCGAAACCGGCTTCGAGGTACAGCTCTCCTTTGACGGACGCCCGGAAACGCTGGTGGTTCCGCTCTCCGCCATCAAGGGGTTCTTCGATCCGTCGGTGCAGTTCGGCCTGCAGTTCGATGTCGAGCGCGCCGAGTCCGACGAGCCGGAAGTGCTTGAGCCGGCCACCGCCGATAATACCTCCAAGCCGCCGGCCATTGCCGATGCCCCCGAGACCCCGGGCGAAAAAGTTGTCAGCCTTGATAGCTTCCGCAAGAAGTAATCGCGGGTGCAAAAGCGCTCGCTGACTATTGCCGGACATCGTACCAGCATTGCGCTTGAACCCGAATTCTGGGAGGCGGCAGAAGCACTTGCGCTGTCGCGCGGCCTGCCTCTCGCAACCCTGATCCGCGAGATCGACGAGGCCCGCGAGGCGCCGAACCTCTCGTCCGCCGTGCGCGTCGCCATCCTGAAATCGCTGCAGGACCGGGCGGGCGCCTAGTTCCCCAGCCCCAGGTCCATCGGCTTGGTCAGTTCCTCTTCGGCCTTCTTCCGGGCAGCCTCTTCAGCTGCCGCCTTGGCAGCGGCTTCGTCAGCAGCCTTCTGCTTGGCAGCCGCGTCCGCTGCAGCCTGCTTGGCAGCGGCCTCATCGGCAGCCTTCTTGGCCGCTGCTTCGTCGGCGAGCCGCTGGGCTTCGGCAGCCTTCCGGGCCTCATCTTCGGCTTTCAGGGCCTCCAGACGGGCGACTTCGGCCTCGTAAGCTTTGACCATGACGGCGTCGACGAGGGCCGAGGCATCGATCGTGCGCTCGGGAATAAGCAATGTGCCGCCGAGGGTTAGAGAAAGTTTGGCGGAGGCGGCGTCGACCAGCGCGGTGGGGAGGAGGTCGGTGGCCGAGAGCGAATAGCTGCCGCCCAGCACCAGGTCGGCGAGGCGGAGGGTGCCACTGCCGAACAGCAGGCCCCCGGCGCCGGAAATAGGCACGTTGGGGCTGCGGAGCGTCCCGCCGGCAATGGTGAAACTACCGATCATCTGCGGGGCGGAGAACGTGCCGCCCTCCAGCTTTTGTTCAATTAGATCAGTGACTTGATCTGGCTTCTGATCGACTATCCCCTCCAGCGAGGTAACCGCCGCGATGGCGCTGGGGTCGAGGTGGGCGATGGTCAGCTGATCGACCGAATAGGTCCCCTCCCCGGTCATCGCCTCCATCAGTCCCGCGACACTGCTGGCTGTGCCGGCGAACTGGCCGGAGGAATTCACCTTTCCATTCAATGCGTTAGCAACAGCCTCAGGAACAATGGCATCGAGATCGACACCGGCGAGTGCCACCCGGCCGCTAAGGGTCTTGTCGCTGAGCGGCCCGGCGCAGCAGAGTGCTGCCTCCAAGGTCACATTGCCATCGCCAAGCGTAGCCGCAAAGTTACGCAAGCGGGTCGCCGTCGTGTCCCAGTCGAGATCAAAGCTGATATTTTCCAGTGACTTACCGGCGACCATCGCAAGGCTCGGCGCGGTGATATGCACGCGGCCGGACGTCGTGCGCGGCGCGTCGCCGGTGCTGAGCGGCCCATCAGGCCAGAGCGAACCGCTGCTTTTGAGCAGGGCCGCCGGGCCCGCGAGCGTCTGCAGCAGCCCGCCAGCGTCCAGATCAGACGCCGCGATTTCGCCGCTGACCTGCCGCGAGTCAACCCCGCCGATGAACGACAGATGACCGGAAAATCCATGGCCCTCCGCACTGCCGGACAATCCTGTCAGCGAGATCGATTTGAGCCCGTCGAAAGTGAGCGTCGCCGTTCCGTTGAGCGGCGGCAGGCTGATGCCCGAAACCCCAAATCGTGACGCCAGACCCTCGAGGTCGGTCAGCGACGCCTTGAGCGTCCCGCTACCCGAAAACGCATCCGGATTGGTAACCACCAGGTTGCCGGAAAAGCCCAGCGAGTCCCCCTGCCCGTCGACCAGCATGGTCGTCGCAAGGCTGGTGGCGACATTACCCTCGATCATCCCGACGAGATGCATCGGCCCGCCGCCGGGCACGAGGCCGACGTCGCCGAGCCCCAACTGAGTGGTCATAGCCGTCGGATCCGCCGAGCGCGCATCGACCCGCACCTTCATCTTGCCCGACAGGGCCCGCAGGAACCCCGCTTCGAGACCGGCGTCTGCCGAGATTTCAGTGGCGCCGGCAGTGCCCGAGAGCGTCAGGTTCTGCGCCCCGTTGCCGCTCGGCGCGCCGAGGCGAAAGGCGAGGTCGAGTGGAAAGGTCCGGGCGAGGAAGCCGGACACCGCGGGCGGCGTGTCGAGGCTGGCGAGGAACGCGGCCGTCGCAGGCGCAGCCGCCGAGGCAATGGTCACCGTGCCGGAGCCCGAGAGTTCGGGCTTGGCGAGCGTGCCGAACACCGTCGCCGAAACCTGCAGTTTCGCGCCGCCCAAATCGTCGGCCGCGAAATTGTCGATGACCAGCACCCCTCCATCCCACGAGCCCTTGGCGACCAGGGCCGTGCCGTCGAGATCGCCGAGCGTCATGAGGTCGGCAACGATGTCGAACTCGCCCTTGGGAAAGGTCACGGGGAACGCGAAGTCGGCAGAGAGGTCGGGCAAGAGCGCCACCAGCGCCGCGCTGCGGGCCGCATCGAGTGCGCCGATATTGGCCGTCAGGTGCAGGTCGCGCTCATTGCCGATGCCCACCTGCGCCGCAAAACCGCTGCTCGTCCCATCAAGCGTCACCTGCCCGCTGCTGACCGAAAGCGTTTCGCCCACCAGATCCAGCCGCGCCGAAATCTCGCCCGGCATCGCAAACAGCGGATTGCCCTCCGCCGGCTTCCGCCACAGCGTCGAGAGCGCGTCGAGCCGCTGCGACTTGAGCGAGAACGTCCCGGCAAAGTCCGGTCGGCCAGTCGGCATGGTGATCTCGCCCGCCAGCGACACCGTGCTGTCGCCCGGCAACTCGCCGCTGAACCCAGTCACCGTCCACGCCGCGTCATGCGCCCGGGCATCGAGCCGGACATTGCGCAGCGAGAAGGCGCGGAGGTTGAGCTCCGCTATATCCACGCCGATCTTTCCGGGCAGGCCCGGGGCGGCGGGGATCGGCAACTCCCGCAGCAGCCGCACCAGTTCATAGGGCTCCACCGCCTGCTCGGTGGTGGCGTCGCGCGGCGGCAGCGCCACCAGCCCGCCGGAAATGACGGCGTTGAAGGCCATCTCGGCCCCCAGCGTCACATCGGCAGCACCCTGCAGGCGGGTCGCCGCGCGGTTCTCGTCCGGCGTCAGCAGATACTCCGAGAGGAGGATCTTGGACGGCGTCGCCTCCACCTTGCTGGTGATCACCAGATCGCCCTGCCCGGCATCGGCAGCCGCCGGGTCAGCCGGCTTCGGCGGCGGCTGGCGATAGGTCATCGTGCCGGAATAGGCGGGCCGCACCCCGGTGGTCAGGAGGCCCTCTGTTGAAAAGTTGAAGCGCTCATCGGCTGCGCGCAGAGTTGCCGACACTTGCGCCGTGCCGTCGGGCTCCAGCGCGCCTGAACTCAGGCGCAGGCTATAGGCGACGCTGCCGACCTCGCCTGTGCCCTGAAAGCTGAAGGGGCCGCGCAGGGCTTCCAGCCTTACCGCGCCGGCCACATTGCTGGCCGTGTAGGTCTTGCCCGAGCGCGCATCGCTGAGCCGCACCGTGCCACCGGTGACCTGCGCATCGGCGATCGAGATATTGGACGTGCTGACCTGCTGCGCCAGCGTCACCCCGGTGGCAACCGAGCCATCGGCGGCCACCCTGATATCAACCACCGGCTGCTCAAGCGTCAGGCTGGTGACGGTATAGCGGTCACGGACAAAATCGATCAGCGAGAACTCGGCCACCACCCGCTTGATTGTGAGGCTCGGTGCCTCCGCTGCCCCGGCGGTGACATCGACGAACTCCAGCTTGGGCTGTGGCAGGAGCGAGAAATGGATGTCGCCGGCAATGCTCACCGGCTCGCCGAGTACTTCGCTGGCAATCGCCGCCATCCGGTCGCGGTAATCGCCCCACGGAATGAACGCCGGCACGACGAATGCTGCCGCCAGCGCCAGAATGGCGATGACGCCGACAACGATGTAGAGCCGGTTCAGCACGGGACTTGGGAATCTCCGCCAATCTCAACGGAGTGTAGGCAAAGCCTCATCCCGCGTCACGCGGCGATGGAGGTTGTCCGGTCACGAAAGTGCCGTGTGTGGCAGCGGCGCACCGCGACCCAAAAACAGAGGAGGCCGGCCCCGAAGGACCGGCCCCAAAACCGCACGAGCAGGCGGCTTATTCGATCTTGCCGACCGACCAGAAGAAGGTTTCGCCCGAAGAGTCGGCGACACCGTCATTGTCGGTGATGACGTAGCCGGTGCCGGCGGCGTCGATGGCAAAGCTTTCGACCTTTTCGGCCACAAAGCCGTTGTTCTTGGCGAGGTCAGGGATCAGGTCGCGAACCTCTTCCTTCTTGACCACCGGCAACTCGGTGCCGATTTCAGCGCCCTTGAGGTCGGCAATCGCGACGCGGAAGATCTTCTTCAGCGCGGCCTTGGCGCCGACCTGGTTGTCGCGCTCGATCAGATAGACATAGTCGCCATGCGCGGTGATTTCGCTCAGCCCGTTCCAGGCGCCCTCAGCGGCGGCCTCGAGCGGGTAGTGCACGGCAGTCCACTTCTTTTCCTTGGTGTCGTAGCCGAGGAGCTTCACCATCCCGGCCGGATCGTCCTTCCACTCACGCTGGATCGCCACCCAGAGCGTGTCGCCGATCTTGGTGACGCCTTCCGAGCCGTAGCGGATTTCGCTCGGCAGCAGCGCCTCGGGGAACGCCACTTCTTCGGTGATCTTGCCCTCGGCATCGACGTGGTAGAGCGCGTGCGGCACCAGCTTGTCGCTGCGGCCTTCCGAGGCGAGCCAGAAGCCGCCATCGCCATCGAGCGTGATGCCTTCAAGGTCGAGCTTCTGCGCGGCGTCGCCGCCGCGGGTGACCACGGTCTTTGCCGTGATGCGGGCCGGTGTCGCGGTCGCATCAACGGTGTAAATCGAGGGCTGGGCCGAGAGGAAACTGTCGGAGACGACATAGAGGATACCGGGCTTTTCAGCGTCGGCTACAGCGCCGGAGAGCGCCACCCAGCCGATCGGATGACCATCGGCATCGAGATCGGAGACGATCTGCGGGTAGATCGGTGCAGCATCTTCAAGCTGGTAGAGCATCACGTGCGAGCGCGCGCCGCCATCGGCGCCGAGATCTAGCTCGTTCGCGGTGGCCAGCAGCTTCCGCGACGGGATGGCGACAAGGCCTTCCGGCGAAATGCCCGAGGGGAGCGACTGCAGGTATTCGGGCTCAACGCCGGCACCATTGTCCTTGAGCACGGCGATCAGCGACGAGCGCTCTTCGGCGACAAAGAAATAGTTGGTGCCGTCGATGGTCGCGGTCTCGAGACCTTCGGGCTCGACGCCCTTCTTGTTGCGGCTGTCCGGATAGTGGCCCATACGCGCGGCTTCGAGTTCGAGCTTGGGTCCGCTCTCGTAGGCGATGGTGCCGTCCTTGTTGAAGATGGTGATGCTGCGCGAGCCGCCCTTCCAGTCGCCTTCATTGGCGACGACGAGGCGGTTGTCATCGAGCCACTTCACGGCGTCGGGCTCACGGGCGACGTCTTCCATCTTGCCGGTGAACTTGAGCGCGCCATCCTTCTTGGTGTCGATATTTTCGACCGTCACCTTGCCGGCCGAAAAGTGCGCCGTCACCGTGCCGGTGTTGCCGTCGATAATGACGATCTCGTTGTTTTCCTGCAGCGTCAGCGCCACTTCGTCGAGGCCGTTGATCGACACGAACTCGGGTTCCGGATCATCGCCAGCGACCTCAGACAAGCCGGTGACTTCGACCTTCTTGAGGCTCGCCGCATCAAGCGCGCCGTCCTTGAGGTTGAGCAGCACGAGATAGCCGGCCGGCAGCTGCGGCAGGTCGCCGTCATTGACCTCTTCATCGCGCTCGTTCTCGATAGCAATGGCGATCAGGTCACCCTTGGCGTTGTGCGTGATCGAATCGGGCTGGCCGCCGAGGTCCACTGTCGTCTCGATCGCCTTGGTGGCGAGATCGACGACCACCAGCTTGCCAGAGGGCTTGGCCTTGCTTTCCGAGGTATTGACCGCCGCATAGACCTTGCCGCCGATGATGGTGACCGAAGTCGGCTCGCCATCGAGCGACAGGAAGCCGGCAGCCTTGGGCGCCTTGGCGTCGGTGATATCGACAAAGCCGATGCCGCCGGCCGGGCTATCGGAATAAACCAGCGTCATGCCGTCGTCCGATGCGGCAATGATTTCGGCCGAAGTCGCCTTGGCCTCGGCGTTATTGAGCGCCACGGGGAAGCTCGCGACGCGGTTGAACACCGGCGCGGCATAGGCGGATGTGGCGAGAAGGCTGGCCGTGGCGGCGGCGAGAATGGACTTGGTGAACATGGTGCGCCTCTTTCAAATCTGATCAATGCACTCCGCTTAGGGGCCGTGCATAAAACCGAAATGACAGCGGGATGACGGCTCCGTGACAATGGCCGCGCATATACATCGGGTGGGTCACTCCCTATATTCGCCTGAGAACGAAACAGGATTCGTCAACCCTTCATGACTGCTGAACCCACCCGCATCGAGCGCCCCGCCAAGGGGTCGATCACCAGCCAGCTCGGGCGGGGTGCGCCGGATTATCTGAAGGGGCTGAACGAAGAGCAGCGCGAAGCCGTGCTGACCACCGAGGGCCCGTTGCTGGTGCTCGCGGGCGCCGGCACCGGCAAGACCCGCGTGCTGACGACGCGGATCGCCCATATCCTCACCTCGCGGCTGGCCTGGCCGTCGGAAATCCTGTCGGTGACCTTCACCAACAAGGCGGCGCGCGAGATGAAGGAGCGCATCGGCGTGCTCGTCGGCTCGGGCGTCGAGGGCATGCCGTGGCTCGGCACCTTCCACTCGATCGGCGCGCGCATCCTTCGCCGCCACGCCGAACTGGTGGGGCTGAAGCCAGATTTCACCATTCTGGATAGCGACGACCAGATCCGGCTGATCAAGCAGCTGCTCGAAGTCGCCAACATCGATGAAAAGCGCTGGCCGGCCAAGCAATTCGCCGGGATGCTCGATGGCTGGAAGAACCGCGGGCTGCTGCCGCGCGATGTGCCCGCCGCCGACCTCTCCTACTTTGCCAATGGCCGCGCACCGGACCTTTATCAGCAATACCAGGACCGGCTGGCGACGCTGAACGCCACCGATTTCGGTGACCTGCTGCTGCTCTGCATCGGCCTCTTCCGCGACCACCCGGACGTCCTGGCCGAGTATCACAAGCGCTTCAAATACATCCTCGTCGACGAGTACCAGGATTCAAACGTCGCCCAGTATCTGTGGCTGCGCCTGCTTGCGCAGGGAAAACCGGCGCCCGAGGCCAATCTCTGCGTCGTCGGTGACGACGACCAGTCGATCTATGGCTGGCGCGGCGCTGAGGTGGACAACATCCTCCGCTTCGAAAAGGACTTTCCGGGCGCCAAGGTGATCCGGCTCGAACGCAACTACCGCTCGACCTCCAACATCCTCGCCGCCGCCAGCCACCTGATTGCGCATAATGAGGGACGGCTGGGGAAGACGTTGCAGACCGATGTCGGCGAGGCGGGCGATCTCGTCGGCGTCACTTCGGTGTGGGACAGCGAGGAAGAGGCGCGCCAGATCGGCGAGGAAATCGAGCAGTTCCAGCGCCAGGGCGATGAGCTCAACTCAATGGCGATCCTCGTCCGCGCCTCGCACCAGATGCGCGAGTTCGAAGAGCGGTTCATCACGCTAGGCCTGAGCTATCGCGTCATCGGCGGCCCGCGCTTTTATGAGCGGAAGGAAGTGCGCGATGCACTGGCCTATCTGCGGCTGGTCGCCAACCCGACCGACGACCTCGCCTTCGAGCGCATCATCAATACGCCCAAGCGCGGCCTTGGCGATTCAACGCTGAAGATCCTCTTCGACACCGCCCGGCACCAGCGTATCCCACTGTTCAACGCCGTGCGCATGCTGATCGAGACCGAGGAGTTGAAGCCCAAGCAGCGCACCACGCTGCGCGATCTCGCGGCGCAGTTCGACAACTGGGCCGAGCGCGGCCGCACCATCGACCACGCCGAACTCGCCCAGCAGGTGCTCGATGAGTCTGGCTACACCGAGATGTGGCAGCTCGACAAATCACCGGATTCCGCCGGCCGGCTCGAGAACCTGAAGGAACTCGTGCGCTCGATGGAGGGGTTCGAGAACCTTGCGGGCTTCCTAGAACACGTCTCCCTCGTGATGGAGCGCGACACCGGGGCCGGCGAGGACGCCGTCTCGATCATGACGCTGCATTCGGCCAAGGGGCTGGAGTTCAAGACCGTGTTCCTCCCCGGTTGGGAGGAAGGCCTGTTCCCCAGCCAGCGCACCCTCGATGAAGGCGGCCGCGCCGGGCTCGAGGAAGAGCGGCGGCTCGCTTATGTCGGCCTGACGCGGGCACGAAAACGCCTCCGCGTGTTCCTCGCGCAGAACCGGCGCATCCACGGGCTCTGGCAATCGGCGATCCCGTCGCGCTTTCTCGATGAGCTTCCGGCCGAGGCGGTGGAGGTCAAGGACACCGGCTCATCCTACGGCGGCTATGGTTATGGCGGGCGCAACGCCAACCGGTTCGATACCCGCGATCCGTTCGATTCCGTTTACGAGACCCCCGGCTGGCAGCGCGCCCGCGCCCAGTCCGGCCAGCGCAAATCCGCCGGTCCGCTGACCATCGACGGCGACCTCGTCGCCCGCTCCGTCGACGACGGCCGCGGCTCCGCCTACGACCTCGGCCAACGCGTCTTCCACCTCAAATTCGGCTACGGCCGCGTCGACGCCATCGAAGGCAACAAGCTGACGATCGAATTTGAGAAGGCAGGGCGGAAGAAGGTGCTGGATAGCTTTATTCAGAAGGGGTGAGGGGCTTGTCGGCCGCTGGGGGCGGAGCTATTCAAGCACTGCTGCTCAGCGAGCTCCCGTAAGCGTTTGACGTCAACCAACGCGCAACCCGCCGCCGGCGGAGTGCGCTTGTGCGCGACGCGCGGTGAACTGGAGTGTTCCGATGACTTTCAAGAAACTGCCCGCCCGCTATGCAGCGGTGGTGACACCGTTCCTGCTGTCGCTGCTGATGACCTGCGTGGTCTCCGCCGTCAGCCTGCTGCGCAGCCGCGGGCTCGACGCAACCGCCCTCGCCCTCTGGCCCTCGGCCTGGGCCATCTCGTGGGTAGTGGCCTTCCCGGTACTGCTGGTGGTGCTGCCGCTGGTGCGCCGGATGACGGGGATGATCGTCGACGTCTGACCCTCAAGGGGCCCTGCGCAACAGCCGGGGCCACCCTACCCTTCCGGCGTGCTCACTTCCTTGGCCTTGGTGTTATCGAGCCCCAACCGGTGCTCGCGGAAGATGATGTAGATGCCAGCGCCGACGACGATGAGGCCGCCGACCAACATCGGCAGCGTCGGGATATCCTGGAACAGCAGGTAGCCCACGATGATCGAGAGGACGAGCGAGGTGTACTCGAACGGCGCCACCACGCTCATGTCGGCGTGGCGGTAGGACTCGGTGAGGAGAATCTGCGCGATGCCGCCAGTGATCCCCGCGCCCACCAGATAGGCGAACTGCAACGGCGTCGGCGTCACCCAGTCGAACAGCAGCGTCACCGAGCCGATCAGCGCCGAGGTGACGGAAAAGTAGAGGACGATAGTCGCCGAGCGTTCGGTCTGCACCAGCCGCCGCACCAGCAGCATGGCGGTCGCAGCAAAGACGCAGGCGATGAGCGACGAGATGGCGCCCAGCGTCGCCCCCTGCACATCGGATATGCCGCCCGAAAAGACGCTGAGCCGCGGCCAGATGATGATGATCACGCCCACCAGCCCAACCGTTACCGCGCTCCAGCGATAGAGCCGCACGCGCTCATGGTAGAAGAGCGCGCTGAACACCACGATGACCAGCGGCGTCGCGTAACTCAGCGCAATCGCCTCGGGCAGCGGCAACTGCGTCAGCGCGTAGAACCCGAACGCCATGCCGCCGGTGCCCACAAGGCCGCGCCAGACATGGCCGAGCGGATAGGCGGTCTTGAAACCCACGATCAGCTCGCGGCGAACGGCGAGATAGATCACCACCGGCACGATGGCGAAGGCCGAGCGGAAGAACACCAGCTCGCCCGCCGGAATGCCCTGCGAGGCTTTCAAGAGGCTCGACATGACGAGAAACACGCAGACCGAGGCGACCTTGAAGGCAATGCCCCTCAGCGGGGTGTGGCGCGCGTCCGTGATGATGTCGGACGGGCTATCGGGGGGCACTGACACGCGAAAATCCGAAGCGGCCGGAGAAGAGGAGCATCTTTGTCGCCCCGTTCCCCGCGCCGTGCAAGTTGATCATACGTAGGGCCACGCGATGGTGGCGCTGCCGCCGCGCCATGCGATAAGACCGAAACAGCCCTTCGCCGGAGCGCCCGCGACTCATGCTCAGAGCCCTCGCCGCCAACCTCCATATCGTCGCCGCGATCATCGCCGCCATCTATCTGCTGGCGGCAGTGTGTGCGGTGCGCGAAGTGATGGCGTCGCGCACCTCGCAGGGCTCCATCGCCTGGCTATTGTCCCTGTTCTTCCTCCCCTTCCCCACCGCCTTCATCTACCTGGTGTTCGGCTGGAAGCATTTCGACAGCTACACCAAGACGCGCCACAAGATCCGGCACAACCGCATCCTCCGCTCCGAGGATTTGAAGGTCATCGACCGCGAGACGGGCAAGGCCTGGCCGGTGCTCATCCGCGCTGCCGGCATGCCCTTCACCGATGGCAACCGCACCGAACTGCTGATCGATGGCCACGCGACGTTCGAGTCAATCTTTGCCCGCATCGCCGAGGCCGAGCACTACGTGCTGGTGCAGTTCTATATCGTCCGCGACGATGCTCTGGGCCAGCGCCTCGCCGATGTACTGATCGAGCGGGCGCAGGCGGGCGTTGCGGTCTACATGCTCTACGACGATGTCGGCAGCTCCGGCCTGCCGCGGGCCTATCGCGAGCGGTTGAGGGCGGGCGGCGTCAAGATTTCCGGTTTCAACCAGCGCCACGGCTTCATCCGCCTGTTCGGGCCGATGCGCATCAACTACCGCAATCACCGGAAAAACGTGGTGGTCGATGGCAAAGTCGCCTGGGCCGGTGGCTCCAATATCGGCATCGAATACCTTGGCGAAGACCCCAAGATCGGCGATTGGCGCGATACCCAGATCCTCATCGAAGGGCCCGCCGCGCAGGCCTTTGCCCTGGTGTTCCGCGAAGACTGGAGCTGGGCAGCGGGTGAAGAACTGGTGCTGCCCGCCCCCGAAAAGCTTGAAAGCCCGGGCGATGCCTCGGCGCTGCTGATGGCCACCGGCCCCGCCGACAAGTTCGAAGCCTGCGCCATCGCCTTTACCGATATGATCGCGCAGGCGCGCACGAGACTCTGGGTGGTGAGCCCCTATTTCGTGCCCGATACCGATGTACGCACCGCGCTCTACGCAGCGCAGATGCGTGGCGTCGATGTACGGCTGATGCTGCCGGCCAACCCGGACCAGTTGCTGGTCGGCCTCGCCACGACCGCCCATGCCGATGCCATGGTCAATCACGGCATCGAAGTCTACCGCTACACCAAGGGGTTCCTGCACCAGAAAGTGCTGCTGGTCGATGACGTGATGGCGAGCGTCGGCAGCGTCAATTTCGATAACCGCTCCTTTGCCATCAATTTCGAGCTGACCCTCTGGCTGCCCGGCGCAAAAGAGATCGCCGCTGTCGAAAAAATGCTCCACGACGACTTCAAGAACTGCACCCGCGTCACCCGCGAGGATGTCGAAAAACGCGGCTTTCCGCTCCGCTTTGCCACCCAGGCCGCCAAGCTCCTCTCTCCTATTCTCTGAGACCCATGTTCAAAGTCGCCTCCTACAATATCCGCAAGAGCCTCGGCACCGACCGGCAGCGCCGCCCAGACCGGATCATGGGCATCCTCGCCGAAATCAACGCCGACGTGGTGGCGCTGCAAGAGGTCGACCGCCGCTTCGGCCAGCGCGTCTCGACGCTGTCTGCCGACGCCATCATCGACAACACCGCCTACCTCCCCGTCCGCTTCGGCATCCGCGAGCAGAGCCTCGGCTGGCACGGCAATGCGCTCCTGGTGCGTAAAGGCATCGAAGTGGTGAACCAGCAACTCGTCGAAATCCCCGCCTTCGAACCGCGCGGCGCCGTGCTGGCCGACCTCCGCATCGGCGATAGCCTCGTGCGCATTGTCGGCATGCACCTGGGGCTGATGGGCAGCTCACGGCTGAAACAGGCGCAGGCGATTGTCGCCTACCTCGAAAAGCTCGAAGGCAAGGTGCCGACCATCATCATGGGCGATCTCAACCAGTGGGCCCCCGATGGCGGGTGTCTCGCGCAGTTTGCCCGCCACCACCAGGTGATCGCGCCCGGCCGCAGCTTTCACTCGCGCCGCCCCATGCTGGAGCTCGACCGCATCATCACCAGCCGCGATATCAGGCTCGAGACCGCCGGCGTGCACCATTCCGCCCTGTCGCGGCTCGGCTCCGATCACCTGCCGGTCTGGGCCAATCTGCACCTGCCTGAACGATCCGCTTAACGCTGGCGCGCTCCGGCTGTTGACTTCGCGGCGGCGGCGGGCACAACAGCGGCGGACTTGAATTTGTCGCGTTTCCGAACCGGAAAACCGTCGCCACTTTTCCTGGAAACGCCTTAGGATTTGATCATGACCCTCTCGCAAGTTTCGACCCCGCTCACCAAGGACCAGGCCTATGCATTGGTCGACGCCGTGATGGCGCGCGACGACGTCGCCGTCACCGCCTCGGCGCACGAGGATGCCGAGACCGGCGAGTGGGTGTTCGAGGCGACCTGCATCGAGGAGCCGGATCTCGAAGTGTTCAACCAGTTGGCCCGCGAAGTGCTGGGCGGCGACGTGACCTTCGGGGTCGAAGCCATCGACCCCGAGGTCAACTGGGTGGCCAAGTCGCTCGAAGGCCTGAAGCCGGTGATCGCCGGCGGGTTCTACGTCCACGGCAGCCACGATGCCGACGCCATCCCCGGCGGCGTCACCGCCATCCGCATCGATGCCGCGCAGGCCTTCGGCACCGGCCACCACGAAACCACCGCCGGATGTCTTGAAGCCATCGACAACGCCCTGAAGCGCCGCCGCTTCCGCTCCATGCTCGATGTCGGCACCGGCACCGGTGTCCTCGCCATCGCGCTCGCCAAGCGCACTCATCTGCCGGTGATCGCCAGCGATATCGACCCCATCGCGGTCACCACCACCGCCGAAAACGCCCGCGACAACGGCGTCGGCCGCTTCGTCATCGCCATTGAGGCCACCGGCCTCGAACACCGCCAGATCGCTGCCGGCGCGCCCTACGACCTGATCGCCGCCAACATCCTCGCCGGCCCCTTGGTCGCCCTCGCACCCGCCATGCGCAAAGCCGCCGGCAAGGGCGCCACCATCATCCTCTCCGGCATCCTCAACCACCAGGCGCCCAGAGTTGTCTCCGCCTATGCGCGCCAGTCGATGGTGCTCAAGCACAAGATAATCAAGAAGGAATGGTCGACGCTGGTGCTGGAGCGGGTATAGGCGCGAACCTGCCGGGCTCCCTCCCCCTCCTCAGGAGGAGGGCCGGGGTGGGGTCGGCTCGCGCAGGGGGCCGCTACGGTCTTCCTTCTCCCCTTGAAGGAGAAGGTGGCGCGCAGCGCCGGATGAGGGGTTCGCAACACTTAGTGTTGCGCGATCCGAGCATCGCGAGGAGCGGCCGTTGCGGAGGAGAGAACCCCTCATCCGCCCTTCGGGCACCTTCTCCCTCAAGGGGAGAAGGAAGTCGGCCACTGCACCCCCCAAAACGAAAACCCCCGGACTCACATCCGGGGGTTTCACAATCGTTCATTCCAAGTCGGGCGCGTAGCGCCTCGGCTTAGTTCGGGCGCTTGGTGAAAGCGCCGAGCAGAAGGTGCTCGCGGTGACGGCCGATGCTGCGAGTTGCCTCGCGGCCCCGCGCTTCGATCACGCTGCCAAGCGCCTTGTGGAAATCGTTCTTGCTCTCGGGCATCATATTCTCCCGGTCCTTCTCTCAATGCGGCGGTTCTGCCACGACGCAATAGATAGTCTCGACCGGCCTCCGCAGTAAGTCCTTGTTGCGAAAGGCAGCCATGCCGTCGATGCAGGGCGCGTTAATGACAAGTGAATCGAATCAACCCCCACAAAGAGCTGGAGACGGGATTGGGCTCAAAGGCAGGCTCTGCTAGGCTCAAATCCCTGTTCGACCCCCGCTTTTGAGCCAGAAAGCCTGCCCCGCCATGTCCGACCGCGCATTTGAGCCGCCCGTTTTCCAGACCTTTGACATCCGCACCACGCCAAAAACCGTGGCCGGACGCCTGAAGGCGCTGCGCGCGGCGATGACTGAGGCTGGGCTCGATGGCTTTCTCGTGCCGCGCACCGATGCGCATCGTGGTGAGTCGGTGCCGCAGAGCGAGGCGCGGCTGGCCTATATGACGAGCTTCAATGGCTCGGCCGGCATTGCCGTGATCGGCGCGAAGAAAGCGGCGCTGTTTGTGGACAGCCGCTACACGCTGCAGGCGCCGGCCGAAACCGACACGCGGAACGTCACCGTGATCGAGACCGCCCAAGGCGGGTTGTCACCACGCATCGCCGAGTTCGTGCCGCCCGGCGGCAAGCTCGGTTACGATCCGTGGCTGCATACGCCCAGCGAAATCGCGGACCTTGGCCTGAAGCTCGCCGGCAAGCTGACGCTGGTGCCGACTGCCAACCTCGTCGACACCATCTGGGCTGATCGCCCCCTGCCCCCCAACGGCATGATCGAGTTCCTCGGCCACAACCGCGCCGGCAAGCTCGCCGCCGACAAGCTGGCCGACGTGCGGGCGCTGCTGGCGGCCGACGATGCCGATGCCGTGGTGCTGACCATGCCGGAATCGATCAACTGGCTGTTCAACATGCGCGGCCGCGACGTGCCCAACGTGCCGGTGGTGCTGTGTTTTGCGCTGGTGCCGAAAAAGGGTATGCCGACGCTGTTTTTTGCCAAGGACAAGATCACGCCCGAACTGCGCCACGGGCTTGAAGGCCTCGCCAAGGTGGCTGACGTTTCGACCATGGTAGCCGCGCTGCGGAAGCTCGGTGCCGGCGACAAGCGCGTCATGATCGACCCAGCGACCGTGCCGCTCGCCATCGCCAACGCGATCAAGGGCGTGAGCGAGGCAACGCTGATCGAACGCCGCGACCCGACGCTTTTGGCCAAGGCGATCAAGAACGATGCCGAGCTCGCCGGCATGCGCGAGGCGCACAAGCTCGATGGCGTGGCGCTGGCAAAGTTCCTCTGCTGGTTCGATAACGAGGCGCCCAAGGGCAAGCTCGACGAGATCGGCATCGTCGCTGCGCTCGAAAGTTTCCGCCGTGAGGAGTCGACGCTGGTCGATATCAGCTTCGATACGATTTCGGGCGCCGGCCCGAACGGCGCGATCGTCCACTACCGGGTGAACCGGCAGACCAACCGTGTGCTGAACCCGGGCGAGTTGATGCTGGTCGATTCGGGCGCGCAATACCTGATGGGCACCACCGACATCACCCGCACGCTCTATACCGGCAAGCCGACGGCCGAGATGAAGGACCGGGTGACCCGCGTGGTCAAGGGCATGATCGCCATCTCGCTGGCGCGCTTCCCCAAGGGCACGTCTGGCGCGCAACTCGATACCCTGGCACGGCAGTTCCTGTGGCAGGACGGCGTCACCTACAGCCACGGCACCGGCCACGGCGTCGGCGCGTTCCTTTCGGTGCACGAAGGCCCGGCGGGCATTTCGAGCCGCTACACCACGCCGCTCGAAGTGGGCATGGTGATTTCCAACGAGCCCGGTTTCTACAAGGCAGGCAGCTTCGGCACCCGTACGGAAAACCTCGTGACCGTGGTGGAGAGCGCGGTCGGCGATGGCGGCTTCCTCGAGTTCGAGACGCTGACCCTGGCGCCCATCGACACCCGCCTGCTCGATGAAAAGCTGCTGACCCGCGCCGAAAAAGACTGGCTCAACGCCTACCACAAGCGTGTCTACAAGGAGATCGGCCCGCACCTGAAGAGCAAGGTGAAGGACTGGCTGAAAGAAGCGACGCGGGAGATTTAGGCTCCGCCTGCTCCCTCCCCCTTGTGGGGAGGGCCGGGGTGGAGGTCAGCGCATACGGAAAGAAAGGCCCCCTCACCCGGCCTTCGGCCGACCTCTCCCCCAAAGGGCGAGGTGAGGAGGTGGCGTGATCGTGCCCCCGCTTACCTCTCCCTTCGGGGGAGAGGTCGCCGCGGAGCGGCGGGTGAGGGGGCCTTTCTTCAAACCGTCCAGACCTATGCGATCAGGCGGCGGCGGATGGGAACCTGCCCCGCCCCTCATTTCACGCTGAACGGGTCGTATTGCAGCAGCCAGGAGAGCAGCCAGTTCTCGCCGCTGCCGAGCGAGGCGACATCATCGACTTTCCAGCCGGCGGCTTCCTTGACCATCGCGATGCTGAGAAGGCTCGCGTGGTCGAAATTGTGAAAGCTCACCGTCGCGACGGCGCGGTCGCCACTGATCACCGGCTCGCCCAGCACCACATCGAGCATCAGCGAGTGCTGGCCCTCGATGAACGGATCGAAGGTGAGCGCGGCGGCAGCATTGGGGTCGATGGTTGCGCCCGACTCGTCGACCGCCTGCTTGGCCGCATTGGCCGCAAAGATGTCGCGCAGCCGCTCGGAGTAATATTGCTCGTTGCCGGTCGGAGTCTGCCCCGCGATGTAGGGCGCGTAGATTGCGCTGAGCAGCGCCTTGGGGTCGTCATAGGCATTGGCGGCGCTGGCAAAGCCGAGAGCCATCAACAAGGCGGCGAGCAGATGACGCATGGGACCCGTCGTGCTGGAGTTCGATAAGTGCCAGCTAGCAACGCGATGGGGCGCCATCACGGCAGTGCCGCGCCACAATTGCGGCAGGTAGGCCTCAGGGCATCGGGGCCTGCAGAATGTCGAGCAGGTCATAGGAATAGTCGGCGCTGCTGGCCCAGACGTCATCGATCTTCCAACCGCCCTCCTCCTTGACCAGCGCATAGCCGAGGTCCTGCGGGGTATCGAAATTGTTGAAGGTGACATGGACGATCGCCTTGCCGCCCGCATAGAGCGGCGGATCGATCTTGAGCTTGGTGATCGTGTAGTCTTGGCCGTTGATATAGGGGTCGAAATCGATCCGCCCGATATCGCCATTGGCCTCCTTGATGTCCTTTTCAAACAGCCCGTTCAGCCGCGCGCTCTGCATGGCATCGATCGCGTCCTGGTCGGGGAACTCGTGCGTCGGCGCATAGCCCTCATAGAGCGCGGTCAGGAGCGCGACGGGGTCGGCATAGGGTTCAGCCGCGTTGGCGAGTGCCGTCGTGGCGAGGAGAGCGGCGGTAGCGAGGACGAGCAAGCGCATCGAACAGACTTCCATAACTTAACGACAGCCGACGGCCGTCTTGTGACGATCGGGGACGCTCTCAGCGGGCGACAAGCGCCAGCCAATCATCCTCACTGAGTATACGCACGCCGAGGCTCTGAGCTTGGGTAAGTTTCGAGCCCGCACCGGGACCGGCTACCACCATATCGGTGTTCTTCGACACCGAACCCGCCACTTTCGCCCCGAGCCGCTCGGCCATGGCCTTGGCCTCACCCCGCGTCATCTTTTCGAGGCTGCCGGTAAAGACCACAGTCTTTCCAGCCACTTCGCTGTCGGCGGAGATGTCGAGGACGTAAGGCTTAGGGTGCACTTGAACTAGCAGCGCATCGAGCACATCGTCATTGCGAGAATTGCCGAAAAAATCGATCAACGCCCCGATCACGGTGTCGCCGATGCCGTCGACGGACGGAAAAACCGCATGCGGATCATCAGGTTGCGCGGCAGTCGCCTTCCCCACCTCAATGAGCTTCTCGATAGTCGAAAACGTCCGCGCCAGGACCGCGGCGGTGGTTTCGCCGATGTGGCGGATGCCGAGGGCAAAGATGAAGCGGTCGAGCTCCGGCTCGCGCCGGGCATCGATGGCGGCAAACAGCTTGTCCAGCCCACCAAAATTGCGGTCCTCCACGCTGCGCACATTGGTGCGGGATTTGCCCGAGGCTGTCTCCCGCTCCCGCGCCTGCGCCTCACGCCGCTCGGCCAGCGCCTGCTGCACGGCGGGGCGGCGGTCCTTGAGGGTGAAGATATCAGCGGCGGTCTTGATGAGGCCAGCGTTGAAGAACAGATCAATGTTCTCCGCCCCCAGCCCTTCGATATCCATGGCCCCGCGCGAAACGAAATGCCGAAGCCGTTCAACGGCTTGCGCGGCGCAGATCAGCTCGCCGGTGCAGCGACGGCGCGAATCTTCCTTGCTGGTCTTCTCGTTGATCTCCCGCGTCGCCGCCGAGCCGCAGACCGGACAGACATGCGGGAACTCGTAGGGCACAGCGTCGGCCGGGCGCTTTTCCAGCACCACGCGGACGATCTGCGGGATCACATCACCGGCACGCTGGATCACCACAGTATCGCCGATGCGGATGTCGATTGGCACCTCGCCGCGGATCGGCGCGCCGGTCGAATCGATGCCCTTGATGTAGTCCTCGTTGTGGAGCGTGACGTTTTCAACGACGACACCGCCAACGCTGACCGCCGCCAGCCGCGCGACCGGCGCCAGCGTGCCAGTGCGACCGACCTGGATATCGATCCTGAGCACGGTCGTCGTCGCCTGCTCGGCCGGGAACTTGTGCGCCACGGCCCAGCGCGGCTCGCCGGTGACGAACCCCCAGCGGCGTTGCAATTCGAGGTCGTCGACCTTGTAGACCACGCCATCGATATCGTAGCCGAGCGAGGAGCGCTGCGCCTCGATGAGGCGGTATTGCGCGATCAATTCCTCGACCGAAGTGGCGCGGACCATAAGCGGGCTGACGGCAAAGCCCCACTCCGCGAACTTCTGCACCGCCTCGAACTGCGTCGGCGCCGGATCAGCGCTTGCCGCGCCCCAGGCATAGGCGAAGAACCTGAGGTTGCGGCTCGCAGTGACCGTGGGGTCCTTCTGGCGCAGCGAGCCGGCCGCCGTATTGCGCGGGTTGACGTAGTCCTGCCCGCCACTGGCCGCTGAGCGGGCCTTCAGCGCCTGGAACTCGGCATAGGTCATGTAGACCTCGCCCCGGATCTCGATGGTCTCTGGCCAGCCCGAGCCTTTGAGCCGATGCGGGATATCCGCGATGGTGCGGAGGTTTGCGGTGATATCCTCACCCACTGCCCCATCGCCGCGCGTCGCGCCCTGGACGAACACGCCGTTCTTGTAGAGCAGCGACGCCGACAGGCCGTCGATCTTGGGTTCGGCGGTGAAGACGAGCGACAGGTCCTTGTCGCGCTCGAAGAACCGGCGGCCGCGCTCAATAAAGTCGACCACGTCCTGATCGGTGTAGGCCTTCGCGAGGCTGAGCATGGGCACCGCATGGCGCACCTTGGCAAAGCCTTCGGCCGGAGCGCCGGCGACTTTTTCACTGAGGCTATCGGCACGCTTCAGTTCGGGAAACGCGGCTTCGATCGCCTGGTAGCGCCGCTTCATGGCGTCATAGGCGGCGTCGGTAATGTCGGGCGCGTCGTTCTCGAAATAGGCGCGGTCGGCAGCGCTCAGGAGCTCGTGCATCCGGTCGAGTTCGGCCTTGGCCTCGGGCTCCGAATAGCTTTCGACTTCAACGTCAGGGGCGCTCACGAGACCTCCGATATGAGCTTGCCGGCGGCGGCGCGGGCTTCGTCGGTGACCTTGGCTCCGGCGAGCATGCGCGCCACCTCTTCCTGCCGCGCCTTGCCATCGAGGCGGCGGACGTGGGTGCGGACGAACGCCCCCTCTTCGATCGCCTGCTTTTCGATGAGCAAATGGCTCTGGGCGCGTGCGGCAACCTGCGGCGCATGAGTCACGGTAAGCACCTGCACCTTGCGGGAAAGCCGCGACAGCCGGCGCCCGATGGCATCGGCCACAGCGCCACCGACGCCGGTATCGATTTCGTCAAAGATCAGCACCGGCGCCGAGCCGCGATCGGCGAGGACAACCTTTAGCGCCAGCAGGAACCGGCTGAGCTCGCCGCCCGAGGCGACCTTGAGGATGGGCCCCGGCAGCGTGCCTGGGTTGGTCTGCACATGAAACGCAACCTGGTCATAGCCGCTGGCGGCCACGCGGCTTTCATCGGCCTGCATTTCGACGATGAAACGCGCCGCACCGAGCTTGAGGTCCGGCAGTTCAGCTCCAACGGCGGCGCTGAGCGCAGTGCCAGCCTTGTAGCGCGCGGCGCTGAGGGCGGTAGCGGCAGCGACATAGGCGGTGCGCGCAGTGGCAGCAGCGGCCTTGAGTGCCTTGAGGCTCTCCTCTCCACTCTGCAGCATCTCCAGATCCGCCCTGTAGCGGGCAAGGACGTCCGACAGGCCGTCGCAGGTGGTCTGGTGCTTGCGGGCGGCGGCGCGGAGCGCAAACAGGCGCTCTTCGACCCGTTCTAGATCGGCCGGATCGAACGCCATCTCGCGCTTTAGCGTTTCGAGCGCGTCGGAGGTGGCATCGAGGGCGACGAGCGTGGTGTCGAGTGCTTCGACCACCGGCTGGAACACGGCCGCGCCAGCATCCGCCTTGCGGATAAGGCGGCGCATCAGCGCTGCGAGGGTCGGCCCGGGCGCCATGGGTCCGTTGAGGATCTCATCGGCGTCCCGCACTTCTTCGGCGGCGCGTTCAAGCTGCATCAGACGCTGGCGGCGCTCGGCGAGAGTCTCCTCTTCGCCGGCTTCGGGCGCGAGATCGCCCAATTCGGCCACGACGTGGCGGGCATACTCTTCGCGCGCCAACGCCTCGTTGATCACCGCCTGCTGGCCGTTGACCGCCGCATCAGCCTCGATCAGCGCCTCATAGGCACGCCAAGTGGCCGATACCAGCGACTCATGTCCGCCAAAGGCATCGAGCGCCGCACGGTGGCTGGCAACGTCCACCAGCGCCCGGTCATCATGCTGGCCGTGGATCTCGACCACGAGACGGCCGATGGCCTGCAGCAGGCCGGCAGAGACGGGTTGATCATTGATGAAGGCACGCGTACGGCCATCGGCGAACTGCACGCGGCGGAGGATGATGTCTTCGTCATCGGCGATGGCGTTTTCGCGCAAGGCTTCGCGGGCCGGATGGTTACGGGGCAGTTGCACGACGGCGACAACCTGCCCGCTCTCGGCCCCTGCCCTGACCAACGCCGCATCGCCGCGGCCGCCGAGTGCCAAGGTCAGCGCATCGAGAAGAATCGATTTGCCGGCGCCCGTCTCACCGGTGAGCGCCGTGAGGCCAGCTTCCAGGGAGAGATCGAGCTGGTCGATCAGCACGATGTTGCGAACCGAAAGCGCGCTCAGCATTCGGGATGGGCCCCTCGCAAACCTGCCGGGTAACGCCGGCACAATCCTGCCGGCGAAACTAACGCGCTAGGGAACAAACAGGCAACAATATTGTTGCCCGGATCAGCTCTTTTGCAGCTTGGCCAGCGAACTGCCGCTGTTGAGCTGCGGCGTCACGCCCTGCTTCTGCAACAGGTCATAAGCCTGCTTGTACCACATCGAGTTGGGGTAGTTATGCCCGAGGACGGCAGCAGCGGTCTGCGCTTCCGAGATCAGGCCAACGGCGAGGTTGGCCTCGGTCAGGCGGAACAGCGCTTCCTCGATATGGGTCGAAGTCTGGTACTGCTCGGCGACGACGCGGAAGCGGTTGATGGCAGCGGGGTAGTCGCCATTGCCTTCGTAGTAGCGGCCAACTGACATTTCCTTGCCGGCGAGCTGATCGACGGCGATGACCAGCTTGTCCTTGGCATCGGCAGCGTACTTGCTGTCGGGATAGTTCGAGATCAGCAGGGTGTAGGTATCGATGGCGTCGCGCGAAATCTGCTGGTCACGCGTGATGTCGGTGATCTGGCCGAAATAGGAATTGCCCTTGAGGTAGAGGACGTACGCAGCTTCCTTGGAATCCGGGTAAAGCGCCATATAGCGGTCGGCCGCAAGGATCGCGTCAGGGAACTTGCCAACGCGATAGTTGGCGAAAGTTTCCATCAGCTTGGCCTTCTCGTTGAACTCCGAGAAGGGATGCTGACGTTCCAGTTGGGCAAGCGTTCCGATGGCCGTCTGGTAGCGCTGCGCATCCATATCGTCGATGGCCTTCTGGTAGAGGACCTCCGGCGCGACGATTGGCTCTTCCTTGATTTTTGGCTGGCCAAACATACTGCAGCCGGCCAGAACCGCCACTGTTGCGCCAATCAGCGCGAAACGGGCGATACGGCCCAAAATACCTGCATGCTGAGAGATCGTCACGACCTGCCCCGTCCCTTCAAGCGCCACCGAAACCGGGAGGCGGACTAATAGCAAATAAGATCAAAACTGTGGCGCTTTGCTGTCAGCCCACAGAGCGGAGATAGGGCCTGACATTGATGCCTTCTGGCATGTCGTCGAGCGAGTCGAAGAGCTGCGGCAGCTCGTCGGCCGTCACGATCTCGTAGTTGGCCTCACTGGCAAACAGGCCGTGAAGGACAAGGGCATTGAGCGCATGACCGCCCTTGTAGGAACGGAACCGCCCGTAGATCGGCAGGCCGCAGAGGGCGAGGTCGCCAATCGCATCGAGCAGCTTGTGGCGCACGAACTCGTCCTCGTAGCGCAAGCCACCCGGATTGAGGATCCGGTCTTCGTGCACGGTGATGGAGTTTTCCATCGAGGAGCCGAGCGCATAGCCCGCCTGCCGGAGAATTTTCGCATCGCGGACGAACCCAAAGGTGCGGGCGCGGGAGACGTCGTCGTAATACTTGCGCGGCGTCCAGTCGAAGATCATCCGCTGTCGGCCGATGACACGGCTGTCGAAATCGATCTCGAGGTCGAACATCCGGCCGTTATAGGGCTCGAGCGCGGCCGAAGCCTCGTTGTTGCGCACCAGCACCTGGCGCATGATCTTGATGAAGCGGCGCGGTGCCGGCTGCACCGTGAGGCCCACGGCCATGATGCCTTCAACGAACGGCCAGGCGCTTCCATCGATGATCGGGCACTCGGGGCCGGTGATGATCAGGTGGGCGTTATCGACCCCAAGGCCGGACAGCGCCGAGATCACATGTTCGACAGTGGCGACGGCAACGCTGTCGCCAAGGTCGAGCGTCGTGCACAGCGTGGTGCGCGTGACGCGGGAGAAATGCACCGGGATCGGGCCCACCTTGCGGCCGTCTTCGACGTGCCGGGTGATGGTGTAGCCACTGTCGGGGGCCGCAGGTTCTATGACGAGAGTGACAGGGGAGCCTGAGTGAACCCCGATACCACTGAATTCGAGCGCATCCGCCAACGTCCGCTGCCGCGCCGAAAGTTTGTTCATGCTGAAGGACTCCAGCCCCGCTAACCCGAAGCACTCATAGACAATAAAATCCCGGCGCGGAAGCCGCGCCGGGAGATGGTCTACCTACTATCCCCTACGGCTGCCTAGCCGTGTTTCCGGAGGAAAGCTGGAATTTCGATATGTTCCTTCGCCTGCGGCTGCGCAGCAGGGCGGCCCATGGGGTCGAGATTGCCGCGAGCCCCCTCGGGAGCCCCGGAAACCCGCGTATTCCGGGACGCGCCGGCCTCGATGGCACTGCGCGCAGCAGCATCGTCGGCAGCCTGGTTCACGGCTGGCTCGTTGCGTGCAGGCTCGCTGGGACGAGCGCCCAGACCCACATTTGAAGCGAGGCGCTTGAACAGAGCACGGGCATTGCGCGGCTCGACTTCATGCTTTTCTTGTTCGGTGAGTGACCGTCTTGCAACAACCGGCAGCTCTTCGGTACGCGGCATGCGCCGCTGACCGTCGGGACGCTCGGCGCTGGAGGGCACGTAGGCACTGGGAATCGGCGCATCGACGACGCGCGGCGCCTCTTCGACATGGGTGTGGCTGGCGGCCGGGATATAGGGCTCGACGGTGACGCCGTCGTCTTCATATTCGGCGTAGGACTGCTGCTCGAAGGTGATGGCTTCGGCGACAGCCTGCTGCACCTGAGTCTCGATCGGCTCGGGCTCGGGTTCCGGCGCACGCTGCTGCGCAATCTGCTGCTGCGGCTCGGGAGCCGGGCGGCGCATCTGGGTGGCCTGGAGCGGCGCGCGGGACGGATTGGCCTTCATCGGCTCAAGCGCCTGCACCATGGTCGCATCGGTACCGGTCGCAACGACCGAGACGCGGATCGTGCCGCTCATGTTCGGATCGAACGTCGCGCCAAGGATGATGTTGGCGTCTGAGTCGACTTCCTCGCGGATGCGGCTTGCAGCCTCGTCGACTTCATAAAGGGTAAGGTCCGGACCGCCGGTGATGGAGATCAAGAGGCCACGTGCACCCTGCATCGACACGTCGTCGAGAAGCGGGTTGGCGATGGCGGCTTCTGCCGCGTGGCGGGCACGATCTTCGCCCGAGGCTTCGCCTGTTCCCATCATCGCCTTGCCCATGCCACGCATCACGGCGCGGACGTCGGCAAAGTCGAGGTTGATAAGGCCTTCCTTGACCATGAGGTCGGTGATGCAGGCGACGCCTGAATAGAGCACCTGGTCGGCCATCTTGAACGCATCGGCAAACGTGGTCTTCTCGTTGGCGACGCGGAAAAGGTTCTGGTTGGGGATGACGATGAGCGTATCGACATGGCGATGCAGCTCGTCGATGCCATCCTCCGCAAGCCGCGCTCGGCGGTTGCCTTCAAAGCTGAACGGCTTGGTGACCACACCGACGGTGAGGATCCCCTGCTCGCGGGCCGCGCGGGCCACGACCGGCGCAGCGCCGGTGCCGGTACCGCCGCCCATGCCCGCGGTGATGAACACCATATGCGCGCCCGAGAGGTGGTCGTTGATTTCGTCGTAGCTTTCCTCGGCTGCCGCGCGACCCACTTCAGGGTGCGAGCCGGCGCCAAGGCCTTCGGTAACTGAAACACCGAGCTGGATGATCCGCTGTGCGCTGGACAGCGCGAGCGCCTGAGCGTCGGTATTGGCCACCACAAAATCCACGCCGGTCAAGCCCGACGCGATCATGTTGTTGACCGCGTTGCCGCCTGCGCCGCCGACACCGAAAACGGTGATGCGGGGTTTCAGTTCCTGGATGTCAGGGATGGTGAGGTTGATCGTCATGATGGCCCCGTATGTGGCGTGTGGGACCAGTATTAGTCGCCAATTCGTTAACCAGACCCTAACAATGCGCACCAATCCGTTAACGTGATAGCAAAATGCGAGACCGCGGAATGGCTTGGTAAGGTTACGTTAAGCATGAAGATGAGGGACGGAAGGGTGGGGTTTGGGGAGCGGGTGGGAGGGAATCGGGGGGATTGGGAGCTTAGGGCGACAGTTCCCGCCCCACGCCCTGCCATCGTGTGGGAGGCCTTGACGGCTCTTGGCGTTGACGCTCCATTCCACAAAGTCAATTTGGAGCGGCCTAGACTTGAAAACCCAGCTGGCAAACTACCAGAAAAAGATACTCCGGAAGTGCCTAGGCGCCAGCTCCGCTGAATGGATCGGAAAGATCGCGGACGGGAGCATCTCGGATTCCGACGCCGAGTTCTTGATCGACAAGCTCAGCGAAGAGTTCCACTTGCAAGGCATCGACAAGAACTGGGAAGCGACTCGCTACGGAAAAGAAGTCTGGAGCGTAGTCGACCTCGTCAACGGGCCTAGGCTGGCCAAGTAAGCAACCGCCCCACCAACGCGCACTAACCTCGGGCGCCGGGTGATCATCCAGGGCTCAACGAAGGTCCAGCCCCTCGCCCCCTAAAAGCTCGTCCTGAGCCAGTTCCCCACCCGAGCAAAATACCCATCCGTCCCGGTGAGCTTGGCTGCGCGGCGGGCTTCGACGTATTCCTGGGCGCAGACTTGCGGGTAGATCAGCATGCCGGAGACGGTGGCGAAGCCGGCGCCCTTGGCCATGTCGGGGAGGCCCGAGATGCCCATCGGGCGGCCGTTGCGGACGTTGCGGGCGAGGACGCGGCGGGCGACTTCAGGCAGGCCCGTGAGCTCGCTGGCGCCACCGGTGAGCACGAACCGGCGGCCGCAGATATCCATCATGCCGGTCGCCTGCATGCGATCCTTGATGGCGGTGAGCACTTCCTCGATTCGCGGCCGGATGATGCGTGTGATGTGGGAACGCGGGATCTGCCCCGGCGCTTCGTCGCGCGTGGCGCCGACAGGCGTGATCGAGATCATCTCGCGCTCATCGGCCTGGCCAGGCAGCACCGAGCCATACATGGTCTTCAGCCGCTCGGCATCGGCAATGCCGACCGAGAGCTGGCGGGCGATATCGAGCGTCAGGTGCTGGCCGCCGATGGCGATGGCATCGGCATAAACGAGCTGGCCTTCGGCAAACACCGAGACCGTGGTGGTGGCGCCACCGAAATCGAGGCAGGCAACCCCAAGCGAGCTTTCGTCATCGACCAGTGTCGAGAGGCCCGAGGCATAAGGGGTGGCGACCAGCGCTTCGATCTGGAGGTGGCAGCGGTGCAGCACCAGCTCGATATTGCGCATGGCGAGGGTTTCGGACGAGACCACGGCGACATCGACGGAGAGCTTTTCGCCGACCATGCCGCGCGGGTCCTTGACGCCCTTCTGGCCATCGAGCGCATAACCGATGGGGAGCGCGTGGATGATCGAGCGCTCGGGGCGCACGGAGCGTTCGTTGACGGAGCGGAGCACGCGCTGCACGTCGGCACGCTCGACTTCCTGGCCGCCCAGATTGACGGTTGCTGAGAAGGTTTCGGAGCCCAGCCGACCGGCGGTGACGTTGACCACCACGGACTGCACGGTGACGCCGGCGGCGCGTTCGGCCATGCCGACCACGGTGCGCACGGCCTGCTCGGCCTTGTCGAGATCAGTGATGACACCGCTTTTGACGCCTGCGGATGGGCCGTAGCCGAAGCCGATGACTTCGACCATGTGGGTGCGGCCGCGGAGCGACTTGCCCTCCGGACGGGGCACAAGGCGCGCGATGACGCAGCAGATCTTGGTCGAGCCGATATCGAGCACGGAAACCAGCGAGGTGCGTCCGGGCTGCACGGGCTTCAGCCGGGCGGTCATGGCATCGGTCATCATGGTCAGTGTGTCCCGGTTGTCCCGTCGGCCTTTTTCTCGGCCGCTGTCTCATATTCAGACGAACCCTTGGCCTTATGCGGCTTGTTCGTCTCGGCAACCTGCGCAGCAGCAAGTTCGCCCGGCTTCAATGTCACAAACCCCTGGACGCGCATGTCGATCTCGGTGACGTCGCGGTCGAGGAGGGCATAGTCGCGCTGGTACATTTCCAGCCGGTCAAGCGCCTGCGCCACGCCCTGCTCGGGCAACTGGATGCGGAGGCCGTTGCGATAGATGAGGTCCCAGCGGCGATCGCCGATGCGGCTGAGCGCCGCGAGTTCGTTCTGCAAAGTCGGATGGCGGGCGAGGATGCGGACCATGGCGACGGCATCGTCGCCGGCCCCCTCCCCGATCACCAGTGGCAGCTCGGTATAGGAGGCGACGTCAGTGCCGATCTTGGTGCCCTGCTCATCGACCAGCCACGTCGTGTCGCCAATGCGCCAGCGCAGCACCGGCGTCTTTTCGACGATGTCGACGATGATCTGGTTAGGATAGACCTTGCGCACGGTGGCGGACTTGACGGCCGCGAGCCACTGGAGCCGCGCCTGCGCCTTCTGTGCGTCGAAGGTGAGGGTCGAGTTGCCGGCGCCCAGCGTCAGGAGCGTAATCACGTCCTTGTCGTCGGTGAGCGTCTGGCCGGAAATGTGGATGGCCTCGATGCCGAACCCGGCCTGGGCGAATTCGCCCTGGACGAAACGGAAGCCGGTCACGCCCGCCTGCACCATGGCATCGCGCGCTTCGAACGCGCCGACGGCAAGCAGCAATGCGAACACGGCGCCGATGCCGCGCATGATCAGCTGGCGATGCAGAACCCAGGTATGATTGATCCGCACCAGCGCGCGGCGCGCCGGGCGGCTGAGCGGAACGGGAAGGTGGCGAGGATCGACGGCCTGGGCGGTGGCGAAACTCTGGGCCCCTACCTGTTGCAACTCGCGTCCTCCACCATCCAGGCGACCATCTCCTCGAACGAATGCCCTGCAAAAAGGGCCTGTTCGGGAGCCAATGACAAAGGTGTCATGCCTGGCTGGGTGTTGATTTCGAGACAGACGAGTTCCCCGTCCGGCCCGGCTTGATCGTTGAAGCGGAAATCCGTCCGCGATACGCCTCGGCACCCAAGCGCAGCATGCGCCTTGAGACTCATCTTCTGCACTTTGTCGTAAATTTTCGATGAAATCTGAGCCGGGAGCACGTGATGTGATCCGCCTTCGGTGTATTTCGCCTCGTAATTATAGAAGGCGAGGTCGGTGATGATCTCGGTGACGCCCAGCGCCACGTCTCCCATTACCGCGCAGGTGAGTTCGCGGCCGGGGATATAGCGCTCGACCATCAGCTCTTCGCCACCCTTCCACTCGGTGCCGAGGATCTCCTGTGGCGGGTGGGTCTGGTCGGCCTTGACGATCAGGATGCCGACGCTCGATCCGTCGGCGACGGGTTTGACCACATAGGGGGGCTGCATGACGTGCGAGCGGCCGACTTCAGCGCGCGAGGCGATGACATGGTCGGTGACGGGAATGCCTGCGGCCTTGAGCATGATCTTGGCCTGATGCTTGTCCATGGCCAGCGCCGAGGCGAGGACGCCCGAATGCGTGTAGGGAATGCGCAAGAACTCAAGCACACCCTGGATGGTGCCATCCTCGCCGTATCGGCCATGGAGCGCGTTGAACACCACATCGGGCTTCACCTCGCGCAGGCGCTCGGCAATATCGAACCCGACATCGATTTCGGTGACTGTGTACCCGGCACGACGCAATGCGGCAGCGCACTCATGCCCCGAGGAGAGCGACACCTGGCGCTCGTTGGAGAGACCACCTTTGAGGACGGCAACGTGTTTGGTCATTTACAAGGTCTCCAACGGATACACACAAAGCTGCGGGTGTCGCCTTCTCCCCTTGTGGGAGAAGGTGCCCGAAGGGCGGATGAGGGGTTCTCTCCGCACACTTCAGTCGCTCGTCGCTTCGCTCCGAACGCGCAACACGAGGTGTTGCGGACCCCTCATCCGGCGCTGCGCGCCACCTTCTCCCACAAGGGGAGAAGGGAGGCCGGTGCAAGCGGCCCGTAATCTTCTAAACCGCCCCGGTGAACGGTGCGCCGTCCATGAACTCGCGGACTTCGCGGCCATCGATGAAATGGCCCATGCGGCGGATTTCCCATTTGAGGTCGATGCTCTGGGTCTGGCGCACCTTCTGGCGCACCATTTCGCCGAGCGTCTCGACCTCGAACGCATCGGCTTCGCCGAGGTTGAGAAGGAAATTGGCGTGGAGTTCGCTCATCTGCGCGTCGCCGAACTTTAGGCCACGGCACCCGGCGGCGTCGATCAGCTTCCAGCTCGAGTGGCCCTCGGGGTTCTTGAACGTCGATCCCCCGGTCTTGGCCTTGGTCGGTTGCGAGCTTTCGCGCTTTTCGGTGATCTCGCGCATGCGGGAGAGGATGTCGTCCTTGTCGCCGGCAAAGCCCTGGTAGACTGCCGAGACGAACACCGCGCCGCGCGGGCCGTTGGACTTGCGGTAGAAGTAGCCCATGTCGGTATTGGTGAGCGTGACGATCTCGCCCTCGCGGGTGACAGCGCGGAGCTCGACCATGCGGTCGCGCGTTTCGGTGCCGTAGCAGCCGGCGTTCATGTAGAGCGCCCCGCCGATACCGCCCGGGATGCCGCGATAAAAGGTGAGCCCGTCGATCCCGGCTTCGGCCGCAGCAGTGGCGACCTTGACGTCAGGCAGCGCGGTGCCGGCGCGGAGCCGGTGGTTATCGAGGATTTCGATATTGCCAAAGCCCTTGGCGGAGAGCCGGATGACCACGCCATCGAGCCCGCCGTCGCGGATCAGTAGGTTGGAGCCGAGCCCGATCACCGTCAGGCGAATGTCGGTGGGCAGGTTCTTGAGAAAGAACGCCAGATCCGCTTCGTCAGCTGGTTGGAAAAACAGCTGCGCCGGGCCGCCAACGCGGAACCAGGTGATTTCGCTGAGCGGCTGATTGGGGATCAGCCGGCCACGGACGTCAGAAATCCACGGCGCAAAGCTCGGGATCAGGTCGGGCCAGAGTTGAGCCTTGGTGTCAGCGATCATGGCAGCTCGGGCTCCTTGCCCATCAGCGCCCCAAGCTCCGCCGGGAGCGAGGCCGCCCATTGGGTGATGTTCCCAGCGCCGAGGCACACGACATAGTCGCCATCGGCAACGCGGCTCGCGAGCAGTGGCGCGAGGACTTCCGGCCGGTCGATGACGCGGGCGTCACGATGGCCACGGGCTCGGATGCGGGCGACCAGTTCTTCGTGGGTGACGCCGTCGATCGGCGCCTCACCGGCGGCATAGATCGGCGCCACGAGTACGGTATCGGCGTCGTTGAAGCAGGTGGCGAACTCGTTGAAGAGGTCATGCACTCGGCTGTAGCGGTGCGGCTGCACCACGGCGATGACGTCGCGGCGGGTGGACTGGCGCGCAGCTTTGAGCACCGCCGAGATCTCGACCGGGTGGTGACCGTAGTCATCGATGATAGTGACGCCGCCGACAGTACCGGTGCGGGTAAAGCGCCGCTTGACGCCCGAGAAGCCCTTGAGGCCCTTGCGGATCGCTTCGGCGGGGACCTTGAGCTGGTCGGCGACAGCGATAGCTGCCGTAGCGTTGAGCGCGTTGTGCTCGCCCGGCATGGGGAGTTCGAGCCCCTCGATCCTGAGATGCGTCATCCGGATGCGGTCGCGGATTTCGACCGCGAAATGCTGTACGCCGTCGCGGTTTTCGAGATCGACCAGCCGCACATCGGCCTGCGGATTGCGGCCATAGGTGATGACGCGGCGGTCGCGGATCTGGCCGACCAGAGCCTGCACTTCGGGATGATCGAGGCACATCACGGCAAAGCCGTAGAACGGCACGTTCTCGACGAAGTTGAGGAAGGCCTGCTTCACCCCGGCGAAATCGCCATAATAGTCGAGATGCTCGGGATCGATATTTGTGACGATGGCAACGTCGGCGGGAAGCTTGACGAAGGTACCGTCGCTCTCGTCGGCCTCAACCACCATCCACTCGCCATCGCCGAGGCGGGCATTGGTGCCATAGGCGTTGATGATGCCGCCGTTGATGACCGTGGGGTCCATGTTGGCGGCATCAAGGAGCGTTGCGACTAATGTAGTGGTCGTCGTCTTGCCATGGGTGCCGCCGATGGCGATGGAGTTCTTGAACCGCATGATCTCGGCGAGCATTTCGGCCCGGCGCACCACCGGCAGGTTGCGGGCACGGGCAGCAGCCAACTCAGGGTTGCCCTTCTTGATCGCCGACGAAATGACGACGACGGCGGCGTCCTTGAGGTTTTCGCCCTTCTGCCCGATGGCGACCTCGATCCCCATGGCGCGCAGGCGCTGCACATTGGGGTTCTCGGCGCTATCGGAGCCGCGCACCTTGTAGCCCTGGTTGTGCAGGATTTCGGCAATGCCGCTCATGCCGATGCCGCCGATGCCGACAAAATGCACCGGACCAATATCGCGCGGCATCTTCATGAATTCGTCCCCTTCTGGGCGATGCGTTCGACAGCGTCGGCGAGCTTTTTGACGGCGTCCGGCTGACCGAGGGATTTGGCCGCTGCTGCAGCCGTGATGAGTGAGTCTGGCTCACTGAAAAGTGACAGCAAGCGAGTGCCAAGCGATAGCGGCGAAACCGTGGCCTGCTCTTCGATCCACCCGCCACCGGCAGTTTCGAGCACCAGCGCGTTGTTCTTCTGGTCCGCGTCGAGCGCGCCCGGCAGCGGCACGAGGATGGCCGGCCGGCCGATGGCGCAGAGTTCCGCAACCGTCGAGGCGCCGGAACGGGTGATCACCAGATGCGAACTGGCGATGCGCTCGGGCAGATCAGAAAAGAACGACGCGAGTTCGACATTCACCTTGGCCTGGCGATAGGCCTCGGTGACGCGGTCGAGATCCTCGGGACGGCATTGTTGCACGATACGGAGGCGGGAGCGGATTTCCGGTGGCAGTTCGGAGATGGTGGCGGGGAGCAGATCGGAGAACACCCGGGCACCCTGGCTGCCGCCGACGACGAGAATGTTGAGCGGCGAGGTTGCGGTGATCGCCGGATAGGGCGTTTTGGCCGCAACCAGCACGCGGTCGCGCAGCGGATTGCCGACGAGGAGGCTCTTGTTGCCAAAGGGCTCGGCATAGGCGGTGCGGGCAAAGCTCAGCGCGATCAGCTTCGCACGGCGCGCCAGCGCCCGGTTGGCGCGGCCCATCACAGCGTTCTGTTCATGGAGGACGCCCGGGATACCGAGGAGGCTTGCCGCAACGAAGGGTGGGAATACCGGATAGCCGCCAAAGGCAACGACGGCATCGGGCTTGATGGCGAGGAGCTTGCCGAACGCCACCGCCGTGCCCCAGACCAGCTTGATCCCCGCCAAAACGAACTTGACCGGGTCGCGCACCGATGGCGTTGCCGACGGGATGATGTGCGTGGCGCTGGCGGGAAACTCGCCATAGGCCCCCACCCGATGATCGGTCATCAGCTGGATATCGTGCCCACGCCGGCGCAATTCCTGCGCCAGCGACATTGCCGGGAAGAGATGGCCTCCCGAACCGCCTGCCATAAGGATGAATCTGCTCATTCTGCGGGGGATAGCACCGCACTGCGGTAGGCGGGAAGCCCGGTGACCAAACGTTCTTCAGGCTTCTTGCGGGTAAAGGCCAGCATCAGTCCCATGCCGAAGGCGATGGCGATCATCGAGGTGCCGCCGTAGGAGACGAATGGCAGGGTCATGCCTTTGGGCGGAATGAGGTTGAGGTTCACCGCGAGGTTGATGCCGCACTGGAGCCCGAACTGCAGCGCCAGGGTCGAGGCGGCGAGCCGGGCGAAGAGGCTCGACTGCTGCTGCGCCCCGATCAACGCCCGCACGACGATGAAGCCGATCAGCGCCACGAGGAACAGGCAGAAGAGGATGCCGAACTCACCGGCGGCGGCCGAGAACACATAGTCGGCGTGAGCGTCGGGGATGACTTTCTTGGCCAGCGACTCGCCGGGACCGCGGCCGAACCAGCCGCCTTCGAGCAGCGAGTTCAGCGCCTTGTCGACCTGATAGGTATTGCCGCCGCCTTCGGGGTTCATGAAGCTATCGATGCGTTTGGCAAAGTGCGGAAAGATCGTATAGGCGGCAAACATCAGGCCGACGGCCCCTGCCCCAAGCCCGAAGATCACGAACCAGGAGATGCCCGAGACGAACAGCAGGGCGCCCCAGGTGGCAAGGATCAGGGCCGTCTGGCCGATGTCAGGCTGCAGCAGCAGTCCGCCGACAATCGCCAGCATGATGCCCATCGCCATCCACCGGGCCGGCACACCCTTCTGCTTCATGCTCTCGGAAAACAGCCATGCTCCGATGACGGCGAAGGCGGGTTTGACGAATTCGGACGGCTGCACCGTGTTGCCGGCGAACGACACCCAGCGCTTGGCGCCCTTGACCTCAACGCCGACCTTAAGTGTCAGCCAGAGCAGGATGAGAAATACGATGAGCGTGCCGAGCGCCGCAAAGCGGGCCGCGCGATGCGGCAGCATCGAGGTCGCAAGCATCACCGGCAGTGCCAGGGCAGCAAACATCGCCTGCCGGATGATGAAGTGCCAGGGGCTGAGACCCAGACGCTCGGCGACGGGCGGGCTCGCGGCAAAGCTCAGCAGCACGCCCACGATCATGAGGAGGACCAGAGCACCCAAGAGAGCCTTGTCGATAGTCCACCACCACTCGGCAATGGCGGTCTTGCGCTCGCGTGCAAACATGGAACCCGCGCCGCCCTGCCCGGCGGCCTCCCCGTATGGTTGACAAGCGCTCACACTAGCGTCGATAGGGTTAGCAACCCGTCACCAAACAATGCCCCTTTGGGGGCTCTTTTGTGTCGGGATGACGCATCACCCGAGCGAGGACGTGCCGGTGGCAGATCAATCGAGCCCTGCTGAACCGTCGGTTCTCGCCTCGCGGCACTCGAAGCTGACCTGGGGGCTTGGCCTCGCCATTGTGCTGGCGGTGCTGGCGCTTAAGCTGGCCATTGCCGGCACGCTGAACCTCCGCTCCGACGAAGCCTATGTGTGGACGTGGTCTCACGAAAACGCGCTCTCTTTCCTCGACCATCCGCCGATGATCGCCTGGTTCGCACGGCTGGGGACGGCGCTGTTCGGGCAGAACCTCCTGGGGGTGCGGCTACCGATCATCGTGGCGCTGCTCATCTCCGAACTGCTCCTCGCCGACATCGTGAGGCGTCGCACCGGCTCGCTGGGGGTGGGGTTGGCGGTGGCGCTGATGATGGAAGCGAGCGTCTATTTCGGCGTCACCGGCGTGTCACTGGAGCCCAGCCTGCCGATGATCCTGTTCCTGAGCCTGATGTTCTGGGGCCTCTGTCGGCTGGAGGAAACCGACGATGGGCGCTGGTGGCTGCTGGTGGGGCTCGCTGGCGGACTGGCGCTGCTGTCAAAGTACATCGCGCTGCTGTTTGTCCCGGCCGTGCTGATCTTTGTGCTGGTGCCCAAAGCGAACCGCAAATGGGTGCTGACGGCGTGGCCGTGGCTGGCGGTGCTGCTGGCGATTGCGGCGTTTTCGCCGGTTCTGATCTGGAATGCGCAGCACGATTGGGCCTCGTTCCGGTTTCAAGGCGTGCGCGTCACCGAAGCGCGGGATTTCAGCCTGGGGCTGTTCGCGAGCTTTCTGACGGTGAACCTCGTCGCCATCGGGCCGATCCTGGCGCCGTTGGTGACAGTGGGCGCGATACTCGCCGGATGGCGGGCACTGCGCCGAGGCGATGGCACGGTGCTGGCGCTGGCGGCGGGGTTTGTCACCATACTCGCCTACCTTACGATGCGGTCGTTTACTCTGACCATCAACACGACCTGGCCGGTGGCGATGTGGCCGTTCGGTATTGCGGCGATGGCGACGCTGCTGGCAGCGCCAACCGTGGGCTGGTGGCGGCGCGTGGCGGTCGCCGGGGTGCTGACGAGCCTGCTGTTCTCAATAGTGTTCGACTATCACCTCCTCGCCAATCCCAATCCGATCAGTGGTCGCAACGACCCCGTCGGCCGAGATGACGGCTATGACGCGCTGGCGGAGAGTGTCAGGGCACAAGCGAAGGCGACTGGTGCGAAGTGGATCGCGGCGAGCGACCGGCGCACGGCGGCGCAGTTGCGCTGGTTCCTCGGGTCAGAGTTTCCGGTCGTGCAACTCAACGAGCGCAGCCGCTTCATGGACTTTGCGGTGCCAGATGTGGCCGGCAGGCCTGGGCTCTACGTGCATATCAAAGGCAATCGCGAGGATGCCGTCGACGCGGAAGCGGCCGGCCACCTGACGCCAATCGGCGAGGCGGACCGCGTCTGGCGCGGCGTCAGCTTCGGGACGTTTGAGATCGAGCGCATTGAGAGCTGGGCACCGGATCTCAATCCGCCGCCCGGCTCATCGCTATTTGTGTGGCCGGACCTAGTTTAGCGCAGCTTCAGCGAACTGAGGCCGATCAGCGCCAGGACAAACGAGATGATCCAGAACCGGATCACCACCTGGCTCTCCGTCCAGCCCATCATTTCGAAATGGTGGTGGATCGGCGCCATTTTGAACACACGCTTGCCGGTGAGCTTGAACGACGCCACCTGGACGATCACCGACACCGCCTCGAGTACGAACAGCCCGCCGATGATGGCGAGGACGATCTCGTGCTTGGTGGCGACCGCAATGGTACCGAGCGCACCGCCAAGGGCGAGCGAACCCGTATCGCCCATGAAGATCTGGGCCGGGGGAGCGTTGAACCAGAGGAACCCCAGCCCTGCCCCGATCAGCGCGCCGCACACAACGGAAAGCTCAGCGGTACCGGGCACGAAGTTGATCAGGAGGTATTCCGAAAACGTAATCGAGCCAACCAGATAGGCAATGAGCCCGAAGCACGCAGCGGCGACCATTACCGGCACGATAGCGAGGCCATCGAGACCGTCGGTAAGGTTCACCGAGTTGCCGGCGGCGACGACGACGAAGGCGCCGAACAGCACGAAGAACCAGCCAAGGTTCAGCGCCAGGCCTTTGACGAATGGAAAGAACAGCGAAGTTGAAATCGCCGGATCGCCGAGAATGGAGATGAAATAGCAAGCGATGGCGCCGACAATGGCTTCCAGCATCAGGCGCTGACGGCCGGAAAAGCCGTTATGCGACATCCGCTTGACCTTGAGATAATCGTCGTAGAGCCCGATGGCACCGAACGAAACGGTCACGAACAGCACCACCCAGACATAGCCATTGGCAAGGTTTGACCACAGCAGAATGGATGTGACGGCGCTGGCGAGGATCATCAGGCCACCCATGGTGGGCGTGCCCTTCTTGGTCAGCAGATGCCCCTGAGGGCCATCCTCACGGATCGGCTGGCCGCGGCCCTGGCGGATGCGGAGCGCCGCGATCATACCCGGACCGAACATGAAGACGATGAACAGCGCAGTAATGACTGCGCCCGCCGTCCGGAAAGTAATATAGCGGAACACGTTGAAGGCGGCGAGGCTCTCGCCTAACTGCCCAAGAAAATACAGCATCCGTTGAGTGTCCCACCCGTGGCGCGATCAGACGTCCGTAAACTTGTCCCGGATCTGTTGAACCAGACCTGCGAGCCGGACGCCGTTTGACCCTTTGACCATAACTGCATCACCATAGGCAAGGCCCGTAAGAACCGAGCCCGCGATCTCGTCCACACTGGCGAAGTGGGTTACGGGCGGAACGTCGCGATCCGATTGCCGCCGCTCATCAAGTGCATCGGCCAGCGATTTCATCACTGGCCCAACGAGATAGACCTCCGTCGCACCGGTAGCGAGCACGGCGCCGAGGAGCCCGGCATGGAGCGACGGCCCCTGCGGCCCGAGCTCCAGCATATCGCCGAGAATGAGCACCTTTCGCCCGCCGGGGGGCGTTACGGACCGATAGAGGTCCATCGCCGCGTTCATCGATGCCACATTGGCATTGTAGCTTTCGTCGACCAGCAGCAGCGGCTTTTCAGACGGGCCGAGCCGCAGCGTCAGTCCCCTGCCCTCGGGCGCGCCGAACCCGGCCAGCGCTTCGATGGCAGTGCTGAGACCCTCGCCCGAAAGCTGCGCTACGATAAGCGCCGCGACCGCATTGGCAACCATGTGGCGGCCAGCGACCTGCAGGTTCAGGAAATGCCGCTGCCCCTCATGAAAGACTTCAACGCGGGTCCCGCTCCCAGCCGCATCGACACGGTTGATCCGCCAGTCGGCGCTGTCATCGAACCCGTAGGTGATGACCCGCCCGACCTCAGCCGCCCGGGCGTGACCGAAGAGAATATGCAGATACTCGTGATCGCAGTTGAGCACCGCCGTGCCGCCGGGCTCAAGCCCCAGGAAAATCTCCGCCTTGGCGGCTGCTATCTCGGCGACTGACGAGAAGAACTCAAGATGCGCCGCCGCGACCGTGGTGATCACCGCTACATGCGGGCGCACCATTTTGACCAGCGGCGTGATCTCGCCAGCGTGGTTCATGCCGATCTCGAACACGCCGAACTGCGCTTCGCGCGGGAGGCGCGCCAGCATCAGCGGCACGCCCCAGTGATTGTTGAAGCTCTTGATCGAGTAGTGGGTTGGGCCGAACGCGGCCAGCACCGTGCGGATAGCTTCCTTGGTGGTGGTTTTTCCCGCGCTGCCGGTCACTGCGACAATCTGGCCGCGGTTGCGGGCACGCGCTGCGACCGCCATCTGCCCAAGAGCCTTGAGCGGATCGGGAACGACGATCAGCTGACGGCCGCCATTGGCCGAGAACCAGGCCTCGGACACCAGCGCCGCCGATGCACCGGCGGCGAGCGAGCGGGCCACGAAATCGTGCCCGTCATGCACATCGCCCTTGATGGCGATGAACAGCGCCTCGGGCGCGATCTCACGGGAATCTATCGAGATCGAGGTGAGCGGCACATCCGACAGCCCTTCGGCCCGGCCGCCGGTGACTTTGATGACCTCGGCGACGGTCCACAACGGTGTCATCGGAGCTACTTCCTCTTCAGCGTCTCCAGAACCACTTCGTGGTCGGAGAAATGGTGCTTGGTGGTGCCGATGATCTGATAATCCTCATGGCCCTTGCCAGCAATCAGCAGCACATCCCCGGGCTTGAGCTCGGAAATCGCCGTTTCAATGGCAAGCCGCCGATCGCCGATCTCACGCGCCTTGGGGATCGCGGCGAGGATTTCGGACCGGATCGTCTGGGCGTCCTCGGTGCGTGGGTTGTCGTCGGTGACGATGGCCACGTCTGCGAGCCGCGCAGCCACTTCGCCCATCATCGGGCGCTTCGCCTTGTCGCGATCGCCACCCGCACCGAACACCAAACGCAGGCGTTTCCTGGCGTACGGGCGCAATGCCTCAAGCGCAGTCTCGAGGGCGACCGGCTTATGTGAATAATCGACAAAGATCGCCGCGCCATTGTGCTCGGCGACCAGTTCGAGTCGACCTCGAGCGCCCTTGAGGTGGTTGAGCGCCTCCACCGCCTTTTCAGGATTTGCACCAGTGGTGATGGCGAGCGCCAACGCAACGCCAGCATTGTTGACCTGGAAGGCGCCGGTGAGCGGCAACAGGAAATCGACCGGCTCGCCGACCATCCGTCCGACGACGCGCTGGCCATAGCCTTCGTTGGTGATGCTGGTGATTTCGAGGAAAGCCCCTTCCGTCCCGACAGTCAGCAGCGTCGCACCGCGATCGAGCGCGGCGAAAAGGAACGGCATGTGCTCGGGATCATCGGAATTGACCACAGCCGAACCGCCATCAGCGATCAGGTCGCGGAAAAGCCGCAGCTTGGCATCGCGGTAGGCGACCATTTCGCCGTGATAGTCGAGGTGATCGTGGCTGAGATTGGTGAAGGCCACGGCGTTGAAACGGATGCCATCGACCCGGCGCTGGTCGAGCCCCTGACTGGAGGCTTCCATCGCCACATGGCCAATGCCGCGCTCACGCAGCTCAGCGAGATCGCGGTGCAGCGACAGCGCATCGAGCGTGGTGAGTTCGCGCGGGCTGATACCCGACTTGGTCTCGACGCCGACCGTGCCAAGGCTTGCCGCTTCGATGCCGCAGGCCGTCCAGATCTGGCGGACGTAAGAGACAATGGAGGATTTCCCGTTGGTGCCCGTGACAGCAACGGAGACCTCGGGTTGCGGGGCAAACTGGCGCGCCGCGGCGCGGGCGTAGGTGGCCCGCACATCTTTGACCAGCACCACCGGAACACCGGGATCGGCGGCAGGCTTTCGGTCTGAGACGATGGCGACAGCGCCACGCCCCACTGCCTGGGCAGCGAAGCCGTCGCCATGCACTTTGGTGCCGGGCAAGGCGAAGAACACCTCGCCGGAGCCGACGGCGCGGCTATCGGCGTTGATGCCATCAACTTCGAGGGCCGGCACCTTCTTGGCGCCCGCTCCCGCAAGGAGGTCTTTGAGTGCGAATGGCACCTCCACGATCCCTTCTGGAATAAGTTTAGCGGAGTTCTGCTGGGACAAGCTCATCATCCAACATGTCGCTGAAGTCGGGGCTGATGCCAAGCATCGGCGCGACTCTTTGCACGATTCGGCCGGTCACCTCGCCAGCATTCCAGCCGGCGGTGTGACCCGATTGCGGGTTTTCGTTCTGCGGATTGTCGACAAGGATGACCATCGCATATTCAGGATTGTCGAGCGGGAATGCCGAGGCGAACACCGCGAGCGTTTGACTGGACGAGTACACCTTGCCCACCACCTTTTCGGCGGTGCCGGTCTTGCCGCCGACGCGGTAGCCATTGGCGAACTTGTTCATGCGCGTACCCGATCCTTCGAGCGCATTGAGCCGCATCAGGTAGCGGATTTCCCGGCTGGTCTCGGGCTTGATGACCGGCACATAGAGTTTTTTGGCGTCTTCCAGCGAACGGCGATAGATGGTCGGGGTGACCATGTTGCCGTCGTTGACGAAGCCGGCGACAGCGCGAAGCATGTGCAGCGGCGAGATCGACAGGCCATGACCGAAGCTCGCGGTGGCGGCGACGATCTCGGAGAACTTCGCCGGCACGTTAGGCTTCCGCATTTCAGGCAGTTCGAACGGCACCTGCGTGTCGAAACCGACCTTGCTCAAAAAGCTGCGGAAATTGTCCTTCCCGAACTGCTGCATCACGTGGATGGTGCCGATGTTGGACGAGTATTTGTAGATTTCCGGCACCGACAGGATGCGGTGCTTGCCGTGGAAATCGTCGATGGTGAAGCGGCCGAACCTGACCCCGAAACGGGCATCGAACTTGTCGGTGATCCGGACGAGACCGCTGTCGAGCGCCCCGGCCATGGTCACGGTCTTGAAGGTCGAGCCGAGCTCGTAAATACCTGAGGTGATGCGGTTGAAGCGCTGGTTCTTCAGCCCGTCATAGTCCTGGAACAGCGTCGAGGGATCGTTGGAGTCAAAATCGGGCAGCGAGGCCATGGCGATGATTTCGCCCGTCTTGATGTCCATCATCACGCCGGCCGCAGCGATCGCCTTGTAGCGCGTCAGCGCATCGGTCAGCTGCTCGTACATGGCGTGCTGAACGCGCAGGTCGATGGAGAGGTTGACCGGCGTCATCTCGTTGCCACGGGCGAGGCCGAGCGACTGCAGGAGCGCCAGGTCTTCATCATCCATGTGCTTTTCGATGCCCATGGTGCCCTGGTTGTCGATATTGACCGCGCCCATGATGTGCGAAGTCTCGCGGCCATCGGGGTAGAAGCGCTTGCTCTCGGTGACGAAATCGAGCCCGGGCACGCCGAGGTTGAAAATCTTCTCTTCGATCGCCGGGGTGAGCTCGCGCTTGATCCAGACAAAACCCTTGTCACCGGTGAGACGCTTGCGCAGCCAGTCTTCGTCGAGATCTGGCAAGACGGTGCGCAGCTTCTGCACCGCCTCTTCCACATCGATGATGCGGCGCGGCTCGGCAAACAGCGACGGCACGCGGATATCGACCGCCATCTCAAGCCCGTTGCGATCGAGGATCGGCGGGCGCGAGGCAGTGATGATATCGCGGGCGACACCCTCGATGGCAGAGTCGGAAACGGTGGCGCCGAGCTGGATCAGGCGCGCGGACACGATGCCGAAGATCAGCACCAGCGCAAAGATCACCCAGCGGATGCGGGCCTTGGTGAGGTTGCCCCGCGCCTTGCGGGTGCCGTCGAGTGCGATCGGGGCGTCGCCTGCGGTGATGATCGCCATCTAGTTGGCCTCGATGATCTGCTGCAGCGGATCGACACCCGCGTCGAGCGATTCAAACAGTGTGTCGAGGGCTGCCGTGTCGGGAGCGGCCGGACGCATCGGCAGGTTGCTCATGCCGCTGAACTGCTCCGCTTTGGTCGGCTGCAGGCCGAGCGCATCGAGGTGCCGGGCAACAATCGGCGCCACGTGAGCGGGCTGGTTGAGATAGGCCCAGTCGGCCTGCAACAACGACAACTCGCCCTGCTGGCGCTCGATCTTGCGCTCAAGGGCAGATTTCTCGCTGGCAATATCCTCGACCGAATATTTGAGCGCATAGACGCCGACGAGGCCGACCATGCTGGTGAAGACCATGATGGCGTTGAGGGTCTTGATCATGCCGCGCCCCTCACTTCGGGAACGCCGAGACCTGCGGCACTGACCGGGCGGACAGGAACCGCGGTGCGGAGCCCGGAACGGAGCGTTGCCGAGCGGGAACGCGGGTTGCGGTCGGTTTCGGCAGCGGAGGCTTTAACGGCCTTGCCGACCTGCTCCCAACCCAAGGGGGCCCGTGCGATCTGCGGCAGGTGCCGCGACTGGGTCGGCTCGGATTTCTCCGGGGCAAAGAAGCGTTTGACGATGCGGTCTTCGAGCGAATGGAAGGTGACGACCGCCAGCCGTCCGCCGGGCGCCAGCAGGCGCTCGCTGGCGAACAGCGCTTCGACCAGTTCGTCGAGTTCGCCATTCACGGCGATGCGGAGAGCCTGAAAGCTCCGGGTCGCGGGATGCGCTTCGCCGGGCTTCCTGCCGATCGAGCGTTCGATCAGGCGGGCGAGTTCGGTGGTGGTGGTGATCGGCCGCGTTCCGCGCGCCATCACCAGCCCATGGGCAATACGGCGCGACTTGCGCTCTTCGCCAAAGGCGAACAGCAGGTTGGCGAGTTCGGCTTCTTCGAGCGTATTGACCAGATCGGCAGCCGAAACGCCCTCGGACGACATGCGCATGTCGAGCGGGCCTTCGCGCATGAACGAGAAGCCGCGTTCGGCTTCATCGAGCTGCATCGACGAAACGCCGATATCGAGGACGACGCCATCGACCGGGCCACCAGCCAGCTCGTCAAGCCTGGAGAAGGTGCCGGCAACGAAGGTGAAGCGGTCGGGGAATTCGGCGCGGAGCTTTTCGGCAAAGGGAATGACGTTCGGGTCGCGATCGAGCGCCACGACACTGGCACCGGCTTCCAGCAGCGCCCGGGAATAGCCGCCTGCCCCGAAGGTGCCATCGAGGATGCGGGCGCCATCAAGCGGCGCCAGCGCCTCAAGCACTTCGGCCAGCAGTACTGGCACATGTGGCCCCTGCTGCTCGCTGGCTTCCGGCTTGACCATGATCCGCCCGTTACTCCACTCCGGCCAAAGCCGGTACGCGCAACCACCCCAGAATGGGGTATCGGCGCACTTTGCCCATTGGAGGTTAAGGTTCTGTTGAGCTTAACGAGGTCGAAGTGCCAGTTGACCTATAAGCCGGGTTCTGTAGGGCGGGTTTGACCCCGCGTGGCGACCATTCATCTAGGAGCGCCATTGCTGACGCCCTCCTGCAACCAACCCGGGTGACTGACCTCGAAAACCGGCCGGCGAACTGGTTGCCCAGCGCACCACGTCACCCCTATTTGGTCTTGCTCCCGGTGGGGTTTGCCGTGCCGTCCCTGTTGCCAGGTCCGCGGTGCGCTCTTACCGCACCCTTTCACCCTTACCGGCCTCGGAAGGCCGGCGGTTTGCTCTCTGTGGCACTTTCCCTGGGGTCGCCCCCGCCGGCCGTTAGCCGGCACCGTATTTCGATGGAGCCCGGACTTTCCTCCCCACCAGAATAAATCTGGCGCAGCGGTCACCCGGTCAACTGGCGAGCGCATGTAGGGGGCCACAGGACGGCGCGTCAAGCGGGCTGGGTCAGGCCGCCGGCTTCATGATCTGGTTATAAGCGTTGTTGATCGCCGCCATCCGTGCCGTCGCGACATCGATCAGCTCTTCCGGCACACCCTTCGCGATCAACCTGTCGGGGTGATGCTCGGCGACGAGCAGGCGATAGACCCGCTTGACCTCGTTGCGGTCAGCGTTCGGGACCAGCCCCAGAACGATGTAGGGGTCGGCACCGCGATCGAACAGCACGTGGGCAGAGGTAATCTGCTCGAACCGCGCTTCATCGAACCCGAAGATGTCACTGACATTCTTGAGGTAATCGAGTTCAGACTCGTGGATCATGCCGTCGGCAGAGGCGATGTAGAACAGGCTGTCGAGCACATGCTCCAGCGTATCGGGGCTGTCGATGAAGAAGCGCCGGACCTTGCGCGCATAGGCCTGGTAACCGGCGACATCCTGCTGGGCGAGCTTGAAGAGCTTGTCGACCTGCTGTTCAACGCCTGCGGGAATCTCGACCGTGCGGTAGAAAGCCCGGATTTCCGAAGCCGTCACCACTCCATCGGAGACCGCCATTTTTGCGGACAGGGCAATCAGCGCCAGCGTGAACGCCGCATCGCGGCCACCGGGGAGCCAGGTATCGGGGTCAAGCGCATTGGCGATCGAACCGGCAATCCCGGTCCTCTCGGAAAACGAGCCAACAAACGCACTCAACCTCTGCCAGACAGACACAGGATTCTCCGCTTTGCGGGAACAATAGCTCGCGAAAGGAAAACTAATAACCTTGAGACATGCGGCAGAATGCACTTTCATACCCCCAGGTACGACGACCCACAGCGACCTGGATCAGAACAGGAAGAAGTCCTGAAGTGGCCGTGCCCGGGTTTGCGGTTCCGGGTCACCGATATAGATATCAGCGTCATCGCTGCTGGACGACTGGGTCGCGGAATTGTCAGAAAGCAGACCCTTCTTGGCGAGATAGTCAGCCAAGGAGCCCGAATCCCATTCCTCCAGCTGATCGCTGCCGATTTCCGGCGCCGCCGCTGGCGCGTTGTCGCTGAGCGGGAACGGTTCAACCGGGGCTTTCGGTGACACCGCAGCCACCTTGTTCTCGTCAAGGATCAGGGGCTTTTCTTCAGCCGGAGCGGCGGCGGTGTTCGTCCACTTGGGACGCGCACTGCGCGGCAGCGGCACCGGCGGGGTTTCGGTATTCGGTGACACGCTGGCAACTTCTACCGGCTTTGCAGCATTGGTGGTCGCCGGCGCTGTCTTGATCGGCGTGGTAGCGGCGCTATCGGCGTCCGAGATGTAGCTCGGCAGCTTCTTGCCCTTGTCGATATAGACCTTGACCGGATCCTTGCCATCGACGCTGGCTGTCTCGATCGGGTCGACACCGCCCTGGGGCTTGGCGAGGACTGGTTTGGTCGCAGCTGTCTTTGCCGGCGCCGCGACAGTCGCCGTATTGGCGGTCGCGCTGCCGTTGGACTTGCCCAAAAGGATGTCGGCGGAGGGGACGGCCAGAATAACCACCAGACCGGCCCAAGCCAGTCCGCCCTTCAACTTTGCATCGAGTTTCATAGGCTGCTGTCCTTATACAGTGCCCCCGCACCGATGGTGGAGAGAGAGCAAATCAACGTGGCCATTTTGTGGATGGCGCCACGTTAAGCCCTAGCCGCCGCTATCTGAACCTCTGCTGAACAGCACCTGAATGGGCCGCTCAGTCGGGCCGCACTCCGAGCAGTCTCGCCAGCGCCAGCACCAGATTGGAGCGGTTGAGCGTGAAGAAGTGAAACTCTGTAATCCCGTTGTCGACCAGTTCCAACACCTGCTCGGCGGCGACCGCCGATGCAACCAGTGCATGGGTCTCAGGGTCCTCGTCGAGCCCTTCGAAGCGCTCGGCCAGCCAGCCGGGAATGGACGCGCCGCAGCGGGCCGCAAAACCGGAGATCTGCTTGAAGCTATGGATCGGCTGAATGCCGGGAACGATCGGCGCGGTGATGCCGGCGGCCTGAGCCCGGTCGACCAGACGGAAATAGTCGTCGTTGTCGAAGAACATCTGGGTGATGGCGCGGGTGGCGCCGGCATCAAGCTTGCGCTTGAGGTTGTCGATTTCAGCAGCCCAGTCAGGGCTCTGCGGGTGCTTTTCCGGGTAGGCGGCGACCGAGATATCGAAGTCCCCGAGCTTGTTCAGCCCGGCCACGAGATCCGCGGCGTTCTGGTAGCCTTCAGGATGCGGGGTGAAGGGCTTGCCCATCCCCTCGGCGGGATCGCCACGCAGCGCCACGATGCGGCTGATGCCAGCCTCCTGGTAGCCCCGGACCACGGCATCGACCTCGGCCTTCGAAGCCCCGACACAGGTGAGATGCGCTGCGGCATCGACACCCGTATCGGCCTTGATACTGCTGACCATGCGCAATGTACGCTCACGGGTGGAGCCGCCGGCACCATAGGTGACCGAGACAAAGCGCGGATGGAGCGGCGCGAGCTTGGTGATCGAGTCCCAGAAGCGCTCTTCCATCACGTCGGTCTTGGGCGGAAAGAACTCGAACGAGACCTGGAAACTCGGACGCTCGGCAGCCGGCTGGCGGCTGGGGCGATCAGCGGTGTCGATAGTCATTGGGTCTGGTCCTTACGCGCGTCGACAAGACGCCAGAGGCATACGGTGAGCCCTTCGGCGATGCTGCTGTCGGGGGGGAAACTCTTGAGATCGGCGACGCTGAGATCCGCCGCGCGCGCCCACCCGGCCATCTGCGTATCGGCGAGACCGAGCCGGCGGTGCGCGTGGTGGGTACGGAGGAACTCGAGCCCGTGCGGCGCGAAATCGACGATCAGCATCTCCCCGCCCGGCTTCAGCGCGCGCCGTGCCATACTGAGCATGCGGCCGGGATCATCGAAATAGTGCAGCACCTGATGGATGATGATGAGGTCCGCGCGCCCGGCGCTGAGATCGAGATCGGCGATATCGCCCAGCCGCACCTGCGCGTGCCCGATGGCGGCGGAAGCGAGCTTGGCGCGGGCGATGGCGATCATCTCCCGGCTGGTATCGATGCCGATGGCGCGCTTGTAGTGCCCGGCGAGCAGTTCGAGCATGCGGCCGGTGCCGGTGCCGAGATCGACCAGCAGATCGACCTTGCGGGTGCCAACGGCGGCAAGAATAGCCGCTTCCACGGCGTCCTCGGAGACGTGCAACGAACGCAGCAGGTCCCAGCTTTCGGCCACTTTGGCGAAATAGGCCGCGGCCTGCCCCACCTGCGCGTCACGCACGGCCTTCAGCCGTTCAAGGTCACGCTGGTGTTCCGGGTCATCGACCGACAGACGCCCGATCAGCCAGCGGGCGAGGTCGCCGCCTGCGCCACCGGCCGCAAGGCCATAATAGGCCCAGGCCCCCTCGGCATTGCGATGGATCAGCCCGGCATCGGCGAGAAGCTTCAAATGCCGCGAAACGCGCGGCTGGCTCTGGCCGAGAATTTCGGTAAGGTCCTTCACGGACTGCTCGCCATCGGCAAGCAGCGCCAGAAGCCGCAGCCGGGTGATCTCCCCTGCCGCCCGCAACACCTCAACCAAATCCGCAGCAGCGCTCAAATCAACCTCGCGAGATATAAAGATATCTTTATATGCGTTGCGGATCAACGTCTAGGGGGAGTGTGCAGAGGCGCCCGACAGCCATCGGCCTCGGGGTTTGATGGGTAGACGGATCCGGCGTGGCGATTGCCGACGCGGGTAGTCCGCAATTTTGTATGGCCGTCGCCACGCCGGATCATCGGGGTCTGAGTTAGGCCTCCGGCATCGGGGAGCGTACCGGCCGGTGCGCCTCACGACTTGTTACCAAGACGGAGCCTGACCGGTCGGTCGGTTGCCAATGTCTTCGGCCCGCCAGGAAACGACTTCCCTGGCTCCCGATACCCCCACCGTTCGTTCGTCGCGACCGCGTCCGTGTGGGGGACGAGGAGAGAATAGCGCAGGTGGAGGACGCGGGGATAAGTTGGGGGTTTTGCTGGTGGATCAACGCACTGTCTCCAGAGCGCTCATTGCGCTGCTTCTCACTGAGCGCATTCCGAGAGACCTCACCCCTCACCCAAGCTTTGCTACGGCCCTGACGGGCCTAGCTGCGCTACCCTCTCCCCTGAGGGGCGAGGGGACGGAGAAACCGGCGTCTCAGGTAAACAGCCCAGAAGTCAGCGACCCCAAAAAAAATGGGCGGCCGTGGGGCCGCCCAGTTGGGACAGTCAGGATTGGGTGTATCAGGCGGCGCCTGCTGCGGCTTCTTCGTGCGGCATGCGGCGGCGGAAGGCGTGGGTGCGCCAGAGTTCGAAGATGCCGACGGCTTCATCCTTGCTCAGCGCTTCGAAGCGGCGGCGGACGTTCTGCAGATCCGCCTGGCTGGGCATATCGCGCCAGGGCAGCGAGGCGATCATGGCCTCGAACAGATCGGGCATCACGCCGAGCGCACGGAGCGCCACGGTGATGGCGACATAGTCCTGCATGGCCAGCCACTTGACGAACACTTCCGGCCCGACATGCAGCATGATGGTGAGCGCAGCGGCGGTGTGATGACCGTAACCGAAGCGGGCAAAGCGGATCAGCGCCTTTTCGTTCAGCTGCTTGCGATCGGCCAGCGCCTTGACCTGATTATAGGCCACTTTCCAGTCGTGACCCGAGAACCCGGCACGGTTGCGCATGCGGTTGTAAACGACCGCCGAAACCTTGCTGGCGGTAACCGGATCGATATGAGGATCGAGCGAAGTGATGGTTTCCATCACCTGGTCGCCGACCAGATTGATCTGGCCGTTGAGGCCCTTCCAGTCGATGTCTTCGCGCCCACGCAGATCGGCGGCGATTTCGGCGTCCTTGGCGGCGCGTTCAACCAGCTTGCTGATCGCCTCGCGGCCAAACTCGGCCTTGGGGTTACGAACCAGCCGCACCACCGAGGTCGTCTCGCCGAACTCGACGATCGCATCACCGACGCGCTCGGGCACGGTCGGCCGGCCGGCGATGGCCGTGCGGTGGTCCTCGCTCTGGTTGGAGATGATGTCGATCAGGTCGTCGTCGCTGAGCACATTGGAAAATTCGAGCAGTGGCCGGGCCACTTCGATTGAATCGTTGGCGAGCTTGACGACCACATTGCCCGGAGCACGCTCCAGCGGCGCCAGCAGCTTGGCGACATGCGCCCTCGCTTCGGTTTCAACCAGTTCGGCCAGTTGGCACAGCACCTCGTCATATTGCGCGACCTGCTCGTCGTCGCAACGATCCGATACGTAGGAATAGAGCTGCGCCATGTTGCGGAACAGCTGATCGCGCTCGACGATGTTGGCATCGCCGTTAAGCACCCTGAACGTCGAAAAGGCGCGGGTGCCTTCTTCCATCTCGGTCATGTCACTTCCCTCCGGCTTCTGCCGTCTACACCGCATTAGTCGCAGGCGAGTGAGAGTGTGCGCTGAAGGTGGCGGCGCGATTTTGATTCAAATTGAATCCAGTTTTGCCTCGGTATTGCGCATCAAGGCAGCTTGCGCCGTTAATATTTTGTTAGGAATTTATTCAGCCTGGCGTCAGGCTCGGAGCAGAGGGTTGGCAGCGAGGCAGAACGCCTCATCAGGAGAAAGTCATGAATATCTCTAGCGTCGGCTCCGCCCCGGTCGCTCGTCCGGTTGCACCGGTGAGCAGCGGCGAGGCTGCAGAAGCACCCGGCGCACCGGATAATGACGGCGATGCCGATGATGTCGGCCACGCTGTGTCAGCGGCGCCTGCACCGGCTCCCGCCGGCATGGGCAAGATGATCGACAAGGTCGCCTGACCAGCCGTCGAAAACATGGAGGCCCGACCGCAAGGCCGGACCTCCGGAATTCAGTGCCCGTGCAGCGGGGTCTCAGACCGAACGGAGATCGAACCGGTCCGCGTCCATGACCTTGGCCCATGCCGCGACGAAATCGGCGACAAAGCGGCCCTGCCCGTCCCCTTCGCCATAAGCCTCGGCCAGCGCCCGCAACTGCGAGTGCGACCCGAAAATCAGATCAACGCGCGTGGCAGTCCATTTGACTTCGTTGGTGTCGCGGTCACGACCCTCATAGACCCCATCGGACCCCTGCGACGGCGCCCAGACGGTGCCCATGTCGAGGAGGTTGACGAAGAAGTCGTTGCTCAGCGTCTCCGGCCGGGCGGTGAACACACCGTGCGCCGGCTGGCCTGCCTTGAGGACGCGGAGACCACCGACCAGCGCCGTCATCTCCGGTGCGGTCAGCCCGAGCAACTGCGCCCGATCGACCAGGTTTTCCTCAGCCGACAGGCGCGATTTGCCGCTCTGGTAGTTGCGGAAACCGTCGACGGTGAGCTCCAGCGGCGCGAAGGAGTGCGCGTCGGTTTGCTCCTCGGACGCATCCGTGCGCCCCGGCGTGAACGGCACGGTGACGGCTTGGCCCGCATCGCGCGCCGCCTTCTCGATCCCTGCGGCACCGCCGAGGACGATCAGGTCAGCCAGTGAAACGCGCTTGCCGGTGGCATTAAACTCGGCCTGGATGGCTTCGAGCGTCCCCAGCACGGTCGCGAGCTGCGCCGGCTGGTTGATCGCCCAGTCCTTCTGGGGGCTGAGGCGGATACGTGCGCCATTGGCACCGCCGCGCTTGTCGGAACTGCGGAAGGTCGCAGCCGAGGCCCAAGCCGTGGTGACCAGTTGCGAGACCGAGAGGCCGGAGCCCAGGATCTTGGCCTTCAGCGCCGCGATATCGTCGGCGCCGATCAGCGGGTGATCGACGGCCGGGATCGGGTCCTGCCAGATCAGCTCTTCGGCCGGAACTTCAGGACCGAGATAGCGGGCCTTGGGGCCAAGATCGCGGTGCGTCAGCTTGAACCAGGCGCGGGCGAAGGCGTCGGCAAACTGATCGGGGTTTTCGTAGAAGCGCCGCGAGATCTTCTCGTATTCGGGATCGAAGCGGAGCGCGAGATCGGTGGTCAACATGCTGGGCGCGTGGTGCTTGGCAGGATCATGCGCATCGGGGACAGTGCCCGCGCCCATGTCATGCTTGGGCTTCCACTGATGCGCACCCGCGGGGGACTTGGTCAGTTCCCACTCGTAGCCGAAGAGGTTCCAGAAGAAGTTGGTGCTCCACTTGGTGGGGGTGGTGGTCCAGGTAACCTCAAGGCCGCTGCCGATACTGTCGCCGCCCTTGCCGGTGCCATATGCGCTCTTCCAGCCCAGCCCCTGCTGCTCGATCTCGCCGGCTTCGGGCTCGACGCCAACGAGGGTCGCGTCACCGGCGCCATGGGTTTTGCCGAAGGTGTGGCCGCCAGCGATCAGCGCCACGGTTTCTTCGTCATTCATCGCCATGCGCGCGAAGGTTTCGCGGATGTCACGGGCTGCGAGCAGCGGATCGGGATTGCCGTTCGGGCCCTCCGGGTTGACATAGATCAGCCCCATCTGCACCGCCGCCAGCGGGTTTTCGAGATCGCGCTCGCCCGAATAGCGCTCGTCGGCCAGCCACTTGCCCTCGGCGCCCCAATAGATCGACTGCTCGGGTTCCCACTGATCGGCACGGCCACCAGCAAAGCCAAAGGTTTTGAAGCCCATCGATTCCAGCGCGACGTTGCCGGTCAAGACCATCAGGTCGGCCCAGGAGATCTTGCTGCCGTACTTGCGCTTGATCGGCCAGAGGAGGCGGCGGGCCTTGTCGAGGTTGACGTTGTCCGGCCAGCTGTTGAGCGGGGCAAAGCGCTGCTGCCCGCCCCCTGCCCCGCCACGGCCATCACCGACGCGATAGGTGCCGGCGCTGTGCCAGGCCATGCGGATGAAGAGCGGGCCGTAGTGCCCGAAATCGGCCGGCCACCACTCCTGGCTATCAGTCATCAGCGCAGTGAGGTCGGCCTTCAGTGCGGCGAGATCAAGCGACTTGAAGGCCTCGGCATAACTGAAGCCCGTGCCCATCGGGTTGGAAAGCGCCGAGTGCTGGTGCAGCACGGAGAGGTCGAGGTGCTTGGGCCACCAGTCGCGATTGCCGCGGCCCTTCGGGCTGTGATCGACCGGGCATTTGCCGGCATTGTCCTGAGTTCCGTTGTCCATGATTGTTTTCCCCTTGGGTGGTTTGAACACAACGACACACCCGCGAGCCCCTCCGCCGGTCTAGCAGACTGGCGGGGCGCGCGACGGACTGAGCCATTGCTGAAATGTCTCTTCCAGCATGAACCAACACACCGAATAAGGCCAATTGATTGCGCTACTAAGCGTGATAACCTGACATTATCATGACGTTGACCCTGAGACAGATGCACTATGCCGCCGTGCTCGCCGAAACCGGCCATTTCGGCCGCGCGGCAGAGCGCTGCCATGTCACCCAGCCGGCGCTCAGCCAGCAGATCCGCCAAGTCGAGCAGATCTGCGGCACGGCGCTGTTCGACCGGCTGGGCAAATCCGTGCGGCTGACGCCGTTTGGACGCGAGTTCCTGAGCCGGGCCCGCACAGTGCTGGAAGCTGCCGACGCGTTGGCCGCGTTCGCGGAGGGGCACGCAGGCCTTCCCGAACGCCCGATTCGCTTTGGCTTGATCCCGACGGTGGCGCCCTACCTGCTGCCCGAGATTTTTCCGGCGCTGGCCGCGCACCTGCCCGAACTGGAGTTCACCATCAGCGAGAACCGCACGGAGGCGCTGCTGGCGGGGCTGGAGGACGGCACGCTCGACATTGCGCTGATCGGTACCGAACCGCCGCAGGACGGGGCACGGCTGGTGGTTGCGCCGCTGTTCGAGGATCCGTTCGTCTTGGCGACGTCGCGCCACGAAGTCACGGGCGTGCCGATCTCGCTGACCTCGCTGGCTCCCGAGCGCATCCTGCTGCTCGACGAAGGACACTGCTTTCGCGACCAGACCATCGCCGCCTGCCGACTCGACGGCGAGCGCGGTATCCGCACCTTTGCGGCCACCTCGCTATCGACCATTGTGGAGTTCGTCGCCAACGGCCAGGGCGTGACGCTGCTGCCCCGAATTGCCTTGCGCAAGGAAGCGAGCGACGCGCGGATCGCTATCCATGACCTCGTCGAGCCCGGTGCGGGCAGAACGCTGTCACTGGTCTGGCGCGACGCGACGCCGTTTGCTGAAACCTATGAGCGCATTGTCGAGGTGATCCGGGACGGACGCCCTCAGCCCGGATAAAGCGTCTGCCGCCAGGTCAGCGCGGTGACCGCATCGCCCGGTCGAATCATGCCTTCACGCTCCACCCAACCAACGAGGCCGCGCTTCTGGCGGGCGGCAGCGACAAAGCCGAACTCGATATCGGGCCGGTCGCTAATTGCTGCAGCGATAGCCTTGCCCGATTTCCGGCACGGGCCATTGTCGCCATCGATACGGATGGTGGCGCCGCTCGGGAACATCAGCAGCGTGCGCGGCGGCAAGAGGCTGAGGTGGGGGATGCCACCCAGCAGCAGGTTGGCGCCGATCCACTCTGGCAGAAGTTGATCGATTTGAAGGCCTACCGCGATCTCTGCAAGGTCCTCTTGCGAGACGATCGAAAGCTGCCGCTCATTCCGCATCGGCGTGCCACGCGTGTACCACGGCTCGCGCGCGCCGCTCTTGCGGGTGAGGCCGGAATGGCTGTCGCCGGGAATGCCGGCATAGGTCAAAAAGACTTCGGGATACGGCGCCGAGACGAAGCCGCCATCGAGTGCTGCATAAGTGCCCAGAACGGTGCCGGGCAGCTTCAGCGAACGGATTTCCTCCGTCACGGAGCAACGACCCGCGCCCGCCGCCGCAGCACGGAATCGGCGGTGTAGACGGCGAGGGATAGCCAGATCAGGCCAAAGCTGATCAGCCGCGTGCCGTTGAGGTGCTCGCCGAACACCACGATGGCGAGGATGAAGGCAATCGAGGGCGCGAGGTATTGCAGCATGCCGATGGTGGTCAGCCGCAGGCGCTGCACCGCGTAGGCGAACAACAGCAGCGGGAAAGCCGTGCCCGGGCCGGTGAGCATCAGGAGCCCCAGAGTGCCCGGATCGGCATGGGGGCCAATGCCGCCATCGCGGATGAAGGTGAAGATCAGCCAGAGCAGCGCCAGCGGGCTGAGCAGCAGCGTTTCAACGAACAGCCCCGGCGTCGAGGACGCTTTGGCGGTCTTGCGCATGTAGCCATAGGCTGCAAAGGACAGCGCCAGCGCGATGGCGATATAGGGGATGCGGCCGAGGCCCAAAGTCTGGAGGCCGATGGCAACCACGGCAATGGCGATGGCAACAGCCTGCCAGCGGTTCTGCTTTTCCCCCAGGAGCACCATGCCAAGCGCGACATTGACCAGCGGGTTGATGAAGTAGCCAAAGCTCGCTTCCAGCACCTGCCCGGTCTCGACGGCATAGATGTAAAGCAGCCAGTTGGAGGCAAGGAGCAGCGCCGCGATGCCCATGTTGCGCACGGTGACAGGATCGCGCAGCACGGCGCGGATTTCGGCGGTTCGGCCGCCGACCATCAGGATGGCCCCGACCAGCAGCAGCGACCACAAGGTACGGTTGGCGACCAGCGTCATGGCGCTGACGTGGTTGAGCGCCTGAAACAGCAGCGGCAGGAAGCCCCACATCAAGTATGCGGCGAGCCCGGCCGCGAGTCCGCTTTCCGCGCGTTGCGGCTCTGTCTGGCTGATCGCGCTCAAGGGGATAGTCCTGGGGGAAGAGGTGGAGTGAGCACCTTCTAGCAGCCCAGGACGCCCCGGACCAATCAGAGTTTGTGATCGGGGCGAATGGTTTGACTGATCGAACGCCGCCTCAAAATGAGAGCAGCCCGGCGCTGCTGCACCGGGCTGCGCTGAAATTTGGGAGCGAAAAACGCTAGTTGAAGGCCACGTCGGTCAACATCTGTCCGGCGCGATAGGCGGCCGCTGTCGCTGCATCGGGCAGACTCCAGAAAATGAACTGCGTCGAGCCGAAGCCCGGCTGTACATAGTAGAAATTCTGGAAGATATAGCCGCCGCCTTGCTTTCCCACCTGGTACTCAATCACGTTCCACGGCTTACCGCCGACATTCTCGATCCGTTCCGAAAGAATGTTTACGTCGTCTATTGTTGCTCCGTCACCGGCCCCAGAAACAGCGTTGGCAAGAATAGCGGAGCGGAAATCGGAGACTGGGAAAGTCTCCTTTTCGGTGATCAAAGTGAAGGCTAGCGTTTGATCGGCGTTGTAGTAGAGCAACTCCTGCGCCCCTTGCGGCGCCTGCAGAACCCAGTCGGTATCATCGACGCACACGGACATCTTGACGACCTTGCTGTTGATCGTGTCGCAGGCCCATGCGGGTGCAGCCATCAATAGTACCGCACCGAGCCCCCAAGCCAAACTCTTCATCATCTGTGTGTCCCTCACATATAGTTCCCGGCGAGAGATTGCGGCGGCGTTGCGGCAATTGGCAAGGCCTTTTCGGCAGGGCGGGCGGCATTTGAACGTCTTGCCCGTTTCCGCCCCGCGGCGGACGGGTATTGTCTATTGCGCCGGTATCGAGCCCGTTTCCAGCGTCAGGCCTTCGTCGTGCCAGCCGGTAATGCCACCGATCATCTCCTTGACCGGCAGCCCGAGTTCGGCGAGCCGGATGGCCGCCTTGTTGGCGCCATTGCAATGGGGCCCTGCGCAATAGACCACAAACAGAGTCCCTGCCGGCCACTCCGTCATCCGCCGCGCCGTCATCTTGCCATGCGGCAGGTTGAGCGCGCCGGGCACGTGCCCGGTGGCAAAGAGCGCCGGCCCGCGCACATCGAGGAGGACGAAATCGACGGCGCCGGTGCGGAAGGCATCGTAGACATCCCGGCAATCCGTTTCGAAGCCGAGCTTGCGTGAAAAGTAGGATAAGGCCTCGGCGGAGGCGGCGGCTGGGACCTGGCTGACAGCGCTCATTTGGATCTCCTGTGTGCTGATGGCGGGAACCTGCCGGAAATTGGCTGCATCCGGCAGTGGCGGGAATGCCAATATGCGGTAAGATATCGCCATCATGAGCCCAAACCGCCACGTCGCCATCCTCGCCTACGACCAGCTCTGCATGTTCGAGTTCGGCATTGCCGTGGAGGTCTTCGGCTTGCCGCGGCCCGAATTCGCCGACCTGGGCTGGTACACCTATGAGATCGTCGGCATAGAGCCCGGCCCTTACCGTTCGACCGGCGGCATCAGCATCGATGCGCCCTATGCGCTCGACAGGTTGGCGGATGCAGGGCTGATCGTGGTCCCCGGGTGGCGCGGCGCAAAGACGCCAGTGCCCGAGCCCCTGCTTCAGGCGTTGCGCGCAGCCCACGATCGCGGTGCCCGGATTGCGACGCTGTGCTCTGGCGTATTCGTCCCTGCCCGCGCCGGGCTGCTGGACGGTCGCCGCGCCACGACGCACTGGCGCTATGCCGAAACGCTCCGGGCCGAATGCCCGGCGGTCACGGTTGAGCCCGACATTCTGTATGTCGAGGACGGCACCCTGCTGACGGCAGCGGGATCAGCCGCTGGCATCGACCTTTGCCTCCACATTGTGCGCCAGGACTTCGGGCGCGATGTCGCCAACCAGGTGGCGCGCCGCCTGGTGTTGCCGGCGCATCGCGACGGCGGACAGGCCCAGTTCATCGCCCGCCCGGTGGCGCGGGAGCGTGTCGGACGGCTCAGCGCCCTGCTCGACCTGATGAGAGAACGTGTGAACGAAAACTGGACCATCGCGAGAATGGCAGACGCCGCGGCACTTTCGGAGCGGACCTTGATTCGCCACTTCCGCGACGCGACCGGCCAGAGCCCGCTCAACTGGCTGATCGCCGAGCGGGTGGAGCGCTGCAAGGAACTGCTGGAAGACGGCGAGTTGCCACTCGACGCGATCGCTGAAGCGGCGGGTTTTCAGAGCCAGGAAACGCTGAGGCACCACTTCCGGACGAGGCTCGGGGTCAGTCCGGCAGCGTACAGGAGGAGCTTTGGCGCCGCGGCTTAGCTCAACCGGCGGCCCTATCGCTCTCGTCGAGTCTATCGAGTTCTGCCTTTACGTCTTCCCAGTCGATCCGCTTGCCCATGGTCTGCAACCGCTCGACAGCGATGGCGTAGTCTTCCATGTCCTCAAGCTTTTCGAGGATGGCTTCGCGGGCGAACGCACTTTTCGTTCGGCAGGTCTGTTTGGCGATGGCGTCGAGGCGCGCCTCGATTTCGGGCGGCAAACGTACTGTGAGCATGGGTCAGGTCTCCATGTTGAGCAGAAGCTGCCCCGCTTCAATCAGTCCCCATCCTCATCACCCACATCCGCCTGCCCGGTCACGGCCTCAAGAAACTCCAGCAGCAGCGGGTTGAAGAGGTCGGGGCGTTCGAGGCTGGGGAGGTGAGCGGTGTCTTCGAGGATCACAGCAAAGGCGTTTTCGAGTTCTTCAGACAAGTCCTCGTGGCGGGCAATGATATCGGGGAAATCGAGTTCGCCCACCACCAAGAGGCTTGGCGCGGCGATGGTAGACAGCGACAGGTCAGCATCGTCGGGCTCTTCTTCCTGCGTCAGGTCCGGATGGTGCAGCGCGATGGCATTCATCTTGAGGAACAGTTCGCGCGCCGGACCCTGGACACGGCCGGATTCGCTCAGTGGCCCGTCGAGCCACAGATGCGCCTCGATGCGATTGACGGTTTCGAGGTTGCCACGCTCGGAAGCGTAGTCGAGCGCGTCTTCGAGTTCGGCCACCTCCTCGGGGATTTCGGCGCTGTCGCCGCCCGAGATCGCGGTGCCGATGAGGACCAGCCCGATGGTGCGGCCGGGGTTTTCGATGGCGAAATCGATGGCCAGCGCGCCGCCCATGGAGCAACCGACCAGCACGGCCGCATGGATACTCAGCCGGTCGAGCACCGCTTCCAGATCGACCAGATGGCTGAACGGCACGTCGCCGGTTTCGGTCTCGCCAAAACCGCGCCGGTCATAGGAAATGACATGGTAGCCCTCTTCGGCCAGCGCGCGCATCTGCTCGGACCACATGCGCCGGTCGGCGACGCCGGCGTGGAGGAACACCACCGGAATGCCAAAGCCATCCGCCTCGCCGCGCAGGACGGCGCCGTCGAACGGGATCTCGAAGGGGGCAGACATGGCAGGCTCCGGTTTAAGCGACAAAGCCGGGACGTAACACTCCCCTGCCGGCGATGCCAGAGGGTGAGGGATTGACGGGCGGATCAAAGTCTCATATTTAGCCAACAACGTAATTAGCCAATAGCGCAAATATGGATGACCATCTGAGCGTGACCTTTGCCGCCCTCGCCGACCCGACGCGGCGCGCCATGCTGGCGCGGCTGGCGCAGGGGCCGGCGACGGTGAATGAGCTGGCCGAGCCATTTGCGATCACACTGCCATCGGTGTCACGGCACCTGAAGGTGCTGGAAGACGCAGGGCTGATTTCCAAGGCGCGCGAGGCGCAGTTCCGCCCCTGCAAGCTGGAGGCCGCGCCTTTGGCGGCCGCAGAGGGCTGGATCGCTCAGTATCGGCCGTTCTTTGCCGAGCGCTTCGATCGGCTTGAGGCGCAACTGCAAGCCATGATGGAGCGGCGCGACGCTGCCAAAAACAGCACCGAGGGAGACACCTGATGCAGCCCAGCTTGACCAGGAAAATAGGCTTCACCCTGACGCGCCAGCTCAAGGCGCCGCCGGACCTGGTGTTCAGGGCCTGGACCGACCCGGCTTACCTCGTGTGGTTCTTCAACCCCGGCTGGCCGACGGATGTCGAGACCAGCGTCGACCTGCGCGTCGGCGGCCAGTGGCGGCAGCAGATGATCATCGATGGCACCACCCGCTACATCACCGGTGGCATCTATCGCGAGATCGTCCCCAACGAAAAACTGGTGTTCAGCTTCGGCGCCATCGGCGGCTGGCCGGAGCTTCACCCCGACCGGCTCGAAGACAGTCTCGTCAGCACCGTCACATTTACCGCCAACGGCGCCGGAACCGAGATGGCGCTGACCCTGCAGATGCCCGACCACATGGCGACGCCCGAGGCGCTCAGCATGTTCAACATCCAGATGCGGGCCGGCTGGGGCATGACCATCGACCGCCTGGTCGGGTTTGGGCTCTAGCGCTGCGCCACGATGAACAGCCGCGGGAAGCGCAGCAGCACCTTGCCGTCCACAGCCTTCGGATAGGCGGCAGCGAGTTCCGCCTCGTAGCGCGCGAGGAACGCGCTGCGTTCGACCCCAGCGAGCGGTTCGACGAACGGGCGGAGGCCGGTGGCGCTGACCCATTCGACGATTGCGGCGGCATCGGCCAGCACGTGGTTATAGGCCGAGTGCCAGATATCGAGGTGCGCGGCATGCGGTTTCAGCGCGTCGTAATAGGCTTTGACCGGCGGCAGCGGGAGGCGCGCGGCGTTGGCGAGTTTGGCCGCCCAGGGCCCCTCCGCCGCCACCTTGCGCATCAGCTGGTGGCTCGGCTCGGCCATGTTGTCCGGCATCTGCACGGCGAGGACAGCGCCGGGGCGCAGCGCGCCGAGCACATTGGCCAGCGCCGGAATATGCTCGGGCACCCATTGGTAGATGGCGTTGGCGAACACCAGGTCGACATCCGCCTCCGGCACCCAGGTCGTCGCGTCAGCCTCGGCGAAACTCGCGGCCGGGAGGCGTTGGCGGGCGGCGGTGAGCATGGCTGGTGAGCTGTCGAGGCCAACCACTTGCGCCTCAGGAAACCGCTCCACCAGCAGCTCGGTCGAGTTGCCCGGCCCGCAGCCCATATCGACAACACGCCGCGGCGCAGCCAGCGGCACCTGCGCGAGGAGATCCCGCGCCGGGCGCGTGCGCTCGTCTTCGAACTTGAGATAGGTGGAGGGCGACCAATCGGCCATGGCGGTTTCTCCCTGCGTTTCGACGGGTGATACCTAGCGCCAGAGCCAGCGCAGTGTCGCCGCAAATGTCGCTGCGCCGTGCCTGAGGTCGTGGGCGCCGAGGCCGAACTCGAAGCGGCTGTCATAGCCCTTGAGGCGGAGCGCGGCGGCCATGTCGAAATTGGCGGTAGCCCAGTGGCCGGCCGGGCGGTCGAGATCGTTGGCGCCCGACTGGAGGAACACGCGGATCGACTTGGGCTCAGTGAGGCGGACATAGGACGAGTAGACGTGCCCGCCGCGGATATTGGTGAAACTACCGCAATGGCTGATCACCTTGCCGAACGCATCGGGCCGCTCCCACGCCGCGTTGAAGGCGCAGATGCCGCCCGAACTCATGCCGCAGATAGCGCGCTCAGCCGGATCGGCCGACACATTGAGCCCCACCAGCGCCTCGGGCAGCAGCTCATCGAGGAGGTAAGTGACATAGGCCGCCCCGAGCGTATCGTACTCGACCGATCGGTTGCCCCGGCTCTGCGCCGCATTGCCCGGCAGATCGCCCGGCTGCACGAACACCGCCACCATGGGCGGAATGGCCCCCGACGCCATCAGCGCATCGAGCATCGACGGCGCGCGGAACTTTTCGGGCTCGGTGTAGAACCGCCCATCCTGAAACACCAGCAGCGACGCCGGCTTGGCCGGATCGAGCCCGGCGGGAACGTAGACCGCATAGTCGCGCGCCACACCGGGATAAACGCCCCGGCTCTCATGTCGGCGCCACGTGAGTTGGCCGACGGGCTCAGCCGCAGCCTCGGGCGGCAGCGGCGGAGACTCGCTCTCGCGGGCGGCGGTGAATATCGCCTCGTCGGCGGGAGTAGAGGCCGCGGAGGGTGGGTTTTCGTGGTGGAGGGTGTTCATGGGGTGGGTCTCTTTGGGTAGCTATTTAGCTGAGGCCACTCCGAAATGGCATCCACAAAAGTCTGATCGTCATCCGCTATTGGGCTCGCGGCGACCAAAAGGGACTGACGATGCGCCTCTGCCCGAAAGACATCAGAACGCGTACTCGTCACCACACCAGCACGTGACGCAAGCCCTGCGCGCAACTGTGCTCGGCGCTGTAGCGCCTTTCCGCGGGGTGACTTGGGCCTGAACGAACCGGTCATCGTTGCCTCTTGAAAGGGCTACGGCAACCTAGCGGAAGACTGTTACAAGCAGAATGCCGCGCGAAAGCGCCACCCTCGGGCGGCCTAAGCCAGTAACTTGCAATTGCTTTGTTGCGACCGATTTTCGTCGTGCTCGGCTTCATTTCGCTAGCGATCTAGACTGGCTCCATACAAACTGAGAAGGTTTCGCCCAGATGGAGCAATTTCTGCTAGTGAGCCCCGCAATGTCTGCAAACGACGATAAACGCCTAGACTACTACCTAATAGCAATAATCGACTACCTACGAAGTGAGGAGCCGTCTTCCTTTTCGTTACAAGAGGCAGTCCATCATTGCGCTGGCTTTGTAACAGGCGAACTCAGAATAAAGAAGGGCCTACCGGTCGCTGTTGGCGCTCTTCAGAGGATGATTGAAATCGGTGTTATTGAAGCGATCGATGACGAGTTCGCCGGACCACACTATATAGTTTTAGGTTCAACCGACGGTTTGGAGGACAAGCTCCTCGCGAACTCAGCCGCCTTGCGGAGCTATTCCAAATTGGGTGACAACGCGCCCGAATGGCTCGGCCAAGCATTCATAGGTATAGAGCTAAGGAAAGAGGCACCTACGGAAAAGGCTGCCATCGCTGCCGACAAATGGGAACCACTGCAGCTGAGCATTGACCTTCCCGAGGTTCAGGAAGCGATAGGAAAAGCTAGAAACGCCCTAGAAGCCATAAAGGCCGACAACGGATTTGCTGTTGAGCATCCTGCCGAAAGAGACAACTTGGTCAGGCATGCAGAGGCAACGCTTAGTGCGGCCGCAGCCGGTAGTGTCACCAAGCCGCAACTAAAAGAGCACCTCGTGAAGGCAGGGAAGTGGCTTGCTGACAAATTTGGTGGCACCGCTATTGGGGCGTTGGGCAGCGAGTTGGTGAAGTGGGGGCTAAGACTACTCGGGTTTGTCACCTAGCTCCCTAGCCCTGCCGTTACCGCGTCAGCTTCTTATACGTCGCCCGGTGCGGATTGACGCTGTCCGCGCCCAGCCGCCGCACCTTGTCCGCCTCATAATCCGCAAAGTTCCCCTCGAACCATTCGACATGGCTGTCGCCTTCGAAGGCGAGCATGTGGGTGGCGAGGCGGTCGAGGAACATGCGATCGTGGGAGATGATGACGGCGCAGCCGGCGAATTCTTCCAGCGCTTCTTCCAAGGCCGCCAGCGTTTCGGTATCGAGGTCGTTGGTGGGCTCGTCGAGGAGCAGGACGTTGGCGCCCGCCTTTAGCATCTTGGCAAGGTGCACGCGATTGCGCTGCCCGCCTGAGAGGTTGCCGACCTTCTGCTGCTGGTCGGTGCCCTTGAAGTTGAAGGTCGAGGTGTAGGCGCGGGCGTTCATTTCGCGCTTGCCGAGCAAGAGGATCTCGTTGCCGCCGGAGATTTCCTCATACACCGTCTTGTTCGGGCTGAGGGTGTCGCGGCTCTGGTCGACATAGCCGAGGTTGACGTTGTCGGCGACGGTGATCTCGCCGGCATCGGGCTTTTCCTGGCCGGTGATCATGCGGAACAGCGTGGTCTTGCCCGCGCCGTTCGGCCCGATGACGCCGACAATGCCGCCCGGCGGCAGCTTGAAGGTGAGGTTGTCGATCAGGAGCCGGTCGCCATAGCTCTTGGAGATGCCCTCGAGGTTGATGACGTTCTGGCCCAGCCGTTCGCCCGGCGGAATGATGATCTGCGCGGTGGATGACAGGGTCCGCGCCTCGTTGATCTTGACCAGCTCGTCATAGGCCTTGAGACGCGCCTTGGACTTCGACTGGCGGGCCTGCGGGGACTGGCCCATCCACTCCTTTTCGCGCTCCAGCACCTTGGCGCGGGCGGCGTCTTCGGATTTTTCCTGCGCAAAGCGCTTGGACTTGGCATCGAGATAGGCGGAGTAATTGCCCTCGTAGGGCACGCCCCGGCCGCGATCGAGCTCGAGAATCCAGCCCGTGACGTTGTCGAGGAAGTAGCGATCGTGGGTGATGATCAGCACCGCGCCGGCAAACTCGCGCAGGTGGTTTTCGAGCCAGGCGGTGGTCTCGGCGTCGAGATGGTTGGTGGGCTCGTCAAGCAGCAGCAGGTCGGGCTTCGATAGCAGCAGCGCGCAGAGCGCGACGCGGCGGCGTTCACCGCCCGAGAGCTTTTCGACATCGGCATCCGGCGGCGGACAGCCCAGCGCTTCCATCGCCACTTCGACCTGCGATTCGAGATCCCAGAGGTTTTCGGCGTCGATCTGATCCTGGAGCTTGGTCGCCTCGTCGGCGGTCTCGTCGGAATAGTTCATCATCAACTCGTTGTAGCGGTCGACGATGGCCTTCTTTTCCTTGACCCCGGTCATGACGTTGCCGAGGACATTCAGCGCCGGATCAAGCTCCGGCTCCTGCGCGAGGTAGCCGAGCTTTGCGCCCTGCGACAGCCAAGCCTCGCCGGTGAACTCGGTATCGATGCCGGCCATGATCTTGAGGAGCGTCGATTTACCCGAGCCGTTCGGGCCCAGCACGCCGATTTTGGCATCGGGGTAAAAGCTCAGGTGGATGTTGTCGAGCACCTTCTTGCCGCTGGAATAGGCCTTCGACATTCCGTGCATGTGGTAGATGAACTGGCGCGCCATGAGGCACTGCTCCCGCCGCTGATCGATGGATTTCGAGGGCCGTATGTAGGGGAAGTGACGAGGCGGGGCAACCGCCCTGCCCGCGCCAGATCACGCTCAGGTAGCGACTTCCTCGATCAGCCACTTGGCGAGCGGCCAGGCATTGGTGAAATGCGTCATGCAGAGATCAGCAAAGCCGGGCTCAGTGGCGACGCTCGACGGCAGTTCCATGCCCACGGTGATGCCTTCATAGAGGAGGTACTCGACGCGATCGGCCGGCGCCTCGAAGCCACGCGGCATGAGTTTGCGGGTCTTCTGGCCAATCTGGTAGTCGCCCTTTGATTTCACCGCCTCCACCGCCGCCAGCAGCGCCTTACCGGAACGGGGGTGGATCACCGACTGCCGGTAGGTATCGAGCGTCTCCTTGTCGAACTGATACATGCCGACGCCGAGGAACACGCGTTCCACTCCGACATCGACATAGAACCCCGGCAGGTCCCAACTGCGCTTTTCGCCATGCCAGAACCACAGCGCCAGGTGGCTCTTGTAGGGCCGCTTGTCCTTCGAAAACCGCACGTCGCGATTGATGCGCGAAATCGAGCCGTTGATCTTGGGGTCGAACTGCACGTCAGGCGACAGGGCCCTTATCTTCGGCCCGATCTCGGTCACAAACGCCTTCCCCGGCGCCACGTAGCCCGCCTCGTAGAGCGGCCGGTTGGCATCAAACCAGATCTTCTCATTGTGGTCGGTGATGCCGGAAAGGAAGGCGAAGGTCTCTTTGGGGAAGCCGGGAAAGCCAGACATATGAGGTCCTTGATAGTCCAGCAGCCACCGTCGCTGCGGCCGCTATATCGCACAAACTAGCGGGCGTGGGACATCAAAGTCCAACATCCCGCCCCTCCAGCGGCACTGCCCTGCCGGCCAACAGGTCCGCGCTCGCCGCATGAGCTATCGGGAAACTGCAGGTCATCCACCCAGTCTGACACTATAAATATTTGGATATCCTCAAGAATATCAGATCTCCACAAAATGCTTTATTCACTTCAAATTCAGGGTAGTCTCCAAACATGTCCGCAATGCCTGTGGATATATTTTGGGGGGAAAAGAATGAAACGATCAGTTTCGGTCATCATCGGGCTGTGCCTGATGTTTTTTGGCACGATAGACTTAGCTGCAGCAGAGCAGCCTGGTATCCGGTGCGTACAGAACCAGCTCAATGCACTTGGGTTCAGTCTAGGGACGGCCGATGGCACAATCGGCGGCAAGACGCGCACGGCTGCCGAGGCATATCGGGCATGGATGTCTGGTGGCGCAGGGGAACCGGGGTGGAGTCAGCCGCCACTTACTGCGTTGAATGGTGAGTTCTGGTGCGAAAAGGTCGGCCAGGCACATCCGGAAGTCGCAAAATATGCCGTGGTGGCTTCAGGGCCGCGCTATGAAGTCAGCCCCGGCGAGATGCTGGCCAGTTTTGAAGTGCCCACCACCGGCAAGATCACCAAGTGGAAGCTATTCTTCGAGTTCAAGACGCAATGCGAGAATGACCATCGCATTACTCTTGTCTCACCCAGTGGAAGATCGCTGACAGTTATGGAGCGCGGGCTCAACCGGTGCTCGGGCAGGACCGAGACCTTCACCAGCGACAACACGGAAGACAACGGCGTTTTCGTGGGGACGACGGCCCAGGGCGTCTGGAAGTTGCGGTTTCAGGACCTCGACGCGAACAAGTATACCGGCGCGTTGACCAAGGTGCGCATGGAACTCGCCATCGCGGACGGAGATGCGACGACCAAATATGTTGTTGTGCTCAAGGGCCTGCCCAAGAAGGTGCCAAATCCGGAGTAGCGCCTGAAGCTTTGGAAGGGCCTGCTATTGCGGGCCCTTCCAGAGTTCTCTCTTTAGTGCGCCGCTAGCTGAAATCCTTCACCCGCACGATGCGGAAGGCCGGCTTTTCCTCCAGTCCATCGAGCCACGCGTCCGCCCAGCGCGGATGCAGCGCGAACTGCTCGGCGGTGATGGGTTCGAGGCTGAAGCGGGTGGGATCGAAGCTGTCCGGCACGGCCTGTTTGGCGAGCACGTCGAGGAAATCGGGCGCAAACACCAGCGCGCCATCGAAATCGACGCTCTTGAGGCTGGCGCCGGTGAAATCGGCCACACCGAAGATGGCGTTCCGGAAGGTGCTGCCGGAGAGGTCCGTGCCCTTGAAATCCACCTTGTGCAACACTGCGCCATCGAAATTTGTGCCAAAGCCGCGGCTGCCATCGAAGGCCACGGTGTTGAGGCGCGCACCGGAAAAGTCAGTGCCGGAGAGTTCGGCACCGCGCACCATGGCCGCCAGTTCGCTGCCCGGTAGTGTGGGGAACGTGAGGGTCGAGAACCGGCTACCGCTGATCTGCGCGTTGCGGAAGCGCGCGTGCTCAAGATAGGTGCCATCGAAGGTGCAGCCGATCAGCAGGCTGTTATCGAAATCGGAAAAGCGCAGATTGGAAAAGCCGAACACCAGGTTGTTGAGCTGCGGCGCCCGCACTTCGGCAAAACTGAAATCGGCCCCGCCCAGCTCCGACAGGTCGGTAAAGCCACTGCTGACGAGTATAGTGATGAGCTGCCCGCGTTCCGGCGATAGCGGCCGGTCCGACATCACGCCCAGTTGCTCGCCGGTGAACTGCGCCTGTCCGAGATCTGCCTGCAGCCGCTCGCGCAGCACGGCGGAGGCCGGCAGGTCGGTGCGCCGCAACAGGCCTGACGACATGATGGTCTGCTCATCAAGGTCGAGCAGCGGCGTGCGGAGATAGCGGTATGGGCGCGCCGCAGTGGTTGCCGCAAGAATGCGGGCTCGTAGCGACTGGCTGAGGTTGTCGATAGTCGGCAATGCGGTGCCAGAGGCACGCAACCGCTCGACCTCGGCGCCGACCAGCGCCCCGATCTCGAGGATTTCGGGCACGATGGCCGTCGAGCGCTGCGCTTCGCCGAGCTCGATCTGCGACTCGATCAGCTTGTTCTGCTCGCCCAGCCGGCTGGTCTGTTCGGTGAGCAGCGCGTTCTGGGCGCGCAACAGCTGGTTCTGCTGGAACAGCAGCGCCGACCCGGCAAGCGCCGCGATGGCTGCGATCAGGCCCGTGATGGTGCCCAGCAGCCAGCGCCTTGTGGAAACCCAGGCGTAGCGCGCCAGCACCAGTTCGGCGAGGTCGCGCGCCGCGCCGGTCGCCTGCTGCACATCCTGCTCGGCGGCGAACTTCGCCACATCGGCCAGCGGCCGGGCAAAGCGATCCATCTCGATTTCGGCGCGATGAAAGATGGCGCCCCAGATCTGCTTGCGGAAGAAGGCGATGGCGCCCGCGATCAACAGGATGATGAGGAAGACGCCGAACAGGACCGCGAAGACCTCCCCCGCGTACCGCACCAGCACATCGGCGCCCATATTGGCGATCGGGATGCCGACGATGACGCCGAGGATGAAGACGATGATCGACGTGCCGGCGATGCCGATGCCGTGGCTGTCGCGTGACTTTTTTGGTTTCGGCTCGCCCGCTTGGCTCATGGCTGGCGTTCGATCCAGACCGGCACCGACTTGAAGGCCGGCGTCTTCGAGCGCGGGTCGACGGCAGTGCCGCAGAGCACATTGGCTTCGGGGTAGTAGGCCAGCGCCGAGCCGCGCGGCAGATCGAACGGGACGATCGTGCCTTCCATACGGCCGATGTCGGAGGCCAGAACCGCGCGCTCGCCTTCACGCACCCCGAACGCCGCCATGTCCTCGCGGTTGAGAAAGATCGCGTCGCGCCCGGCCTTGAAGCGGTAGCTGTCGGTGTCTTCGTAGATGATGGTGTTGAACTGGCCTTCGCTGCGCACCGTGGCAAGCGTCAGCGGCGTGGCGGCGACGGGCGTTGGCGTCACCACGAACCGCGCCTTGCCGTCAGCCGTGCCGAAGCGCGGCGTGTGCATCACCCGGTTCTTGATATGGAACTCCTTCTTCGCCACATCGATATCGGCGAGTTGCTCCAGCCCCGGCACGATGGTGGCGATCGCCTCGCGCACCTTGCGGTGCTGCTTGAAGGCCGCAAAATCGATCGGGCAATCGGGGACCAGCAGCGCGGCGAGATCGCAGAGGATCACAGTTTCGGGCCGCACATTGTCGAGCCGCTCGATGCCGCCATCTGAGAGGCGGACGTAGTTGAACATTGATTCCTGCGTGGTGGGCGACCATTCCTCGTCGCGCGCTGTGACCGGCAGGATCAGCGCTTCGCCATCGCCCAGCCCGTGCACATGGCCACGGTTGAGGGTCGTGGTGAGGAAGAGCTTGAAGCCAATGGCGCCCATGGCGCGGCTCGAAAAGGCGGTGTCAGGGGTCGCGCCCCAGAGGTTGCCGCCCATGATGATTGCGGCGTCGATCTCACCTGCCTCGGCAGCCTTGAGGCCGGCCATGGTGTCGAAACCCTTGTCGCGCGACAGCGTCACGCCGAAGGATTTCTCCATTGCCGCAAAGACTTGCTCGGAAACCACCGGCTTGACCCCGATGGTGCCGATGCCCTGGACGTTGGAGTGCCCGCGCAGCGGCAGGAGGCCGGCGAAGCGCTTGCCCAGCATACCGCGCAAGAGAGCGAGATTGGCGATGGCTTCGACATTGGCGGTGCCGTGGAGGTGGTGGGTCATGCCCATGCCCCAGGCGAACACCACATTCCGCCGCTCGGCATAGCGGGTGGCGACGCGCTCGATATCGGCGCGCGCAACGCCGCAAAGCGCGACGATTTCGTCCCAGCTGAGGGCCTCAAGATCTGCCCGAAAGCTGTCGAAGTCTGTGCAATAGCTGTCGATAAACCCGCGATCTTCTGCGCCGATGGCGAGCACCGCCTTCATCAGCCCCTTGAACAGCGCAATATCGGAGCCGATGCGCGGCTGGAGGTAATCGGAAGCGATCTCGGTGCCGCCAGTGAGCATCGAGCCGGGGCTCTTGGGCACGGCAAACTTCACCAGCCCCGGTTCCTTCGCCGGATTGACGACGATGACGTCCCCGCCCCGGTCACGGCAGTTCTTCAGCATGTGGATGAAGCGCGGGTGGTTGGACGAGGGGTTGGCGCCGATGACGAAGATCAGGTCGGCGCCGGTCAGGTCCTCGAGTTCCACCGTCGAAGTACCCTTGCCGATGGTGGTGGCGAGGCCCTCGCTGGTCGCCTGGTGGCAATAGTAGGAGCAGTTGTTGACGTTGTTGGTGCCCCACACCCGCGCCAGCAGCTGGAACACAAAGCCCGCTTCGTTCGAGGAACGGCCGGAGGAATAAAAGAAGCTCCGCGCCGGGCTGACGGCTCTCAACTTCTCAGCGGCGTGCGCGATGGCCCAGTCCCAGCTCACGGCCGCATAGCGGTCGCCGCCGGCGGGCTTGAACATCGGGGTATTGAGCCGGCCGAGCTTCTCCATCTCGCGGCCAGAAAGCTCCTGCAGTTCGGCGAGCGGACGGGTGAAGGAGGCCTCGGGGATGGCGGGCTGGATATCGGTCGATTGCGCCTGGACGGATTTGTTGCACACCGAGGGGAACTCGCCCAGCTCGTTGGTCATGCCGCCCTTCTGCCCGCCCATCCCGTAGGCGCAGGCCTTGCAGGTATTGCGCGCGGTCAATGCCTTGGCGGCTTTGCCTACTCCGATGCGCCGGATGGTATCGGCCGCATAGAGCAGTTTCTTGGCGCCACCGCCGACAATGGCAGACCGGTCTTCAGGCATGCGTAGTCCTCCGTCTGGCGACCATAGCAGAGATCGGAAAAACGCAAAGGTTGACCCTAGCGCGACAAAAGCGTCCGCTCTTGTGCGGGCAAATGTCGATCCGGCGCCGCGCCGCTCGACTATCCGCACCTCAACCGAGCCAAGGACCCGGCCGATGCAGTTCCATTGCATGATCTATTTCGACCCCAAGGAGGTGTTCGCCAGTACGCCCCAGGCGCAGGCGCTGCTGGCAGCCATCGGGCCGCATACGGCGGAGTTGACGGCCAGTGGCAAGCTGGTGCTGTCGCTGCCGCTGAACCTGCCCCAGGAGGCGGTGACGGTGAAGGTGCGCGAGGGCGCCATATCGACCACCGACGGACCCTTTATGGAGACCAAGGAGGTGATGGGCGGGTTTGCGATGATCGAAGCCAAGGACCTGGCTGAAGCGATCGAGATCGCCGCCACCATGCCGCATGCCAGCCTCGGTCATGTCGAGGTGCGCCCGGCCATCGACTTTAGCAAGCCACGGCCGCAGTTCTGAGCGAGATGGCGTTTTATGTCCGCTGCCTGTCCGAGGATTGTCTTTCGGAATAAGCAGGAAGGGCCTAGCGTTGCCACAGTTCGTAACGCCATGAGGTCTGAAAATGTCCGATACCGCCCTGCTCGTTATCGATGCCCAGGAATCGTTCCGCCAGCGCGCCAGCTGGTTCGAGGTCGATGAGGCGCCCTATATCCGCAACCAGCAGGCGCTGATCGACGGCGCCCGCGCCAAGGGCTGGGCGGTGGTGCGTATTCTCCATGTCGAGCCCGAAGGCATCTTCTCGGATGCCTCCGGGTTCGTCAGGACGCTCGACGGGCTGTCACTCATGCCGGATGTCGAGTTCAAGAAGACCCGCCACTCGGCGCTGGTCGGCACCGGACTCGATGTCTGGTTGACCGAACACGGCATTCGCCGCGTGGTGATTTCCGGCATCCGTACCGAGCAGTGCTGCGAGACCACGGCCCGGCACGCCTCGGACCTCGGTTGGCAGGTCGACTACGTCACCGAGGCGACCCACACCTCCGCCATCACCGATGCCCATGGCACGCGCCATTCGGTCGAGGACATCAAGGCCCGAACCGCCGCGGTGCTCGATGGCCGGTTCGCCCGGGTCTGCGCCATCGCCGAGGCGCTTGCACGATGAGTCCGGCACCCCGCCGCATTCCGGTATTTGTCGTGCTGCCCGCGCACACGCTGCTGCTGGATGTGGCGGGGCCGATCGAGGTGCTGCGCAAGGCCAACCAGCTGCAGAGCGAAGTGGCGTTCGATGTCCGTTTCGTCGGCGCCCTGCCCGAGGTCACGAGTTCCATCGGCCTGCGCCTGAGCGGCATCGAGCCCCTGCCCGAACATGTGCCGGATGGCGCCATGGTGGTGCTGTCCGGTGATACCGACGCGTTGCTTGGCGCGGAACGGCTGGAGCACATGGAAGCCCACCGTGCCGGATCCGACCACGTGGTGGATTGGCTCCGCACCGCAATCCGTCCCGGCATGCGGCTGGTCTCAATCTGCTCAGGCGCGCTGCTCGCGGCGCGCGCTGGCCTGCTCGACGGCAAAGCCTGCACCACGCACTTCACCGATTGTGCCCTGCTCGCCGAACTCGCCCCGGCAGCGCGGGTGCTGGACAACCGGCTCTATGTCGAGGATGGCGAGCGCTATTCCAGCGCCGGGATCACCGCCGGTATCGACCTGATGCTGCATATTGTCGGGCAGCTGACGAGCCCCGCGACTACGGCTGCCGTGGCGCGCTACCTCGTGGTGTATCTGCGCCGTGCCGGCACTGACCCGCAGCTCTCCCCCTGGCTCGAAGGCCGCAATCACATCCACCCGGCCATCCACCGCGTGCAGGATGCAATCACTGCCGACCCGGCGCGCGACTGGTCGCTCGACAACCTCGCCGAGATTGCGATCACGAGCCCGCGGCACCTTTCACGCCTGTTCAATGATCACGCAGCGATGAGTCTGCCCGACTACATCAACCGGCTGCGCGTCGCGCTGGCGCAGCAACTGCTCACCGAAACCCGGCTCGACATGGAGCACATCGCTGAGCGCACCGGCTTCGCCTCATCGCGTCAACTGCGGCGCGCCTGGGGCCGGATCAACACTACCCCGCCGAGCGCAGCCCGGCGGGGTGATACCGTTTCAGTGCGCCCCGCGCGGGGCGCTACCGGCTACAACACGTAGACAGTGAGCTGGCCGCCACTGCGATCAACCGCGAAGACGTTGGATGAGCGGTATGAGCTCCGGTCGAGGGAGGCCGAGATCAGGGCGTCACGGTCGACCGCGTTGCGCAGCATCATCACCTTTTCACTCGAGCGCAGCAGCTGGGCGACCTGAGCGCGGGTGGCGGTGCACAGCTTCACCGGCACAATGCGGACATTGGCCGAACGCTGCCACGCAGCAATCGCGCCGGGCGTCACGCTGGTCTGCGAGGCCAGCACCAGCACGCGGCGGCCGTCCTGCAACGAACACGCGACCTGGAAACCAGCAGCGCCATAGGCCCCCGCACCATTAGGGCCGCCAATGGGGCCGCCGGGAACCCCAGGCTGGCCACCACCACCACCGCCACCGCCGATGCCGACACCAATGCTAACGTCGAGACCGAGGTCCGCGATCAGCGTGGCGTCGAGGAGACTGTCACCCAGAAGGTTGACGTCTGCTTCGATGGCCCCGCCGCCGATGTTCACATCGGCGAGATTGCCATCGCCGCCCAGCAGGTCCACGTCGATGAAGCTGTTGCTATTGGAGCCACTGCTGCCGCCGGAACCACCGCTGCCCGAGCCGCCTCCGCCGCCAATACTTACATCGGCGTTGATGCCTGAGCCCCCACCAATGTTCACACCAAGCAAACTGGCCGCCTGTGCTGTACCGGTTGATACTGATGCCAGAAGCAACACGCTAAGTGCGATCCGTCCAAACTTGTATGCCATGATACATGTCCTCTCATCAGCAGCTTCGACGCTGCAGAAAAAGCAACGTTTGCGATGTCTGATAAGTTGCTAATCGATGACTATCGTCATGAAATTTAAATTTCCGGAGTATTTACAATTTGTATTGGCATTTGAACTGCCATTGTCTCGAATGCGGCGCAGTAACCGCAGTAATCAACTGGGCCGAATTTTTCATTTTTCAAGGATTTTTCGATCTGTCAGCGAGCAGGACGACGAAGGGATTGCGACGACGGGTCACTCAAGCGCGGCAGACGCAGCGCGGCCGTGCCGCTTCAAATCCAAAGGGTTACGTGGAATTAATGTGCCTACGGCCTGCGTAATGTTAGATTGCTAAGTGTTTCGATCATCGTCCTTTTTTTCAACGCACCGGGATATCTCGCTTGATCAGGCAAGTGCTGGTTTCACTCGTCATCGTCGCGGCCGCCATCGTCGGCTATGTGTTTCTGGTGCCTGGTGCACCGGCACAACTCGCGAAATTTGGGATCAATCTGCCGATTGCGGCCCCGGCTGAGGCCAGCGCGCCCGCAGCGGCGCAGGCGCCGGCCGGCAATAACCAGCGCCCAACCGGCGCAGGTGGCGGCAACGCTAGCGCCGGCGGCGGAGGCAATCCTGGCGGTGGCGCAGGTGGCCCCGGGAGCGGCGGCAGAGGTGGCAACCGCACCATGGTGGTGGTGACCTCCCCGGTTGTCATGGCGACCATCAACGATAAACTGACCGCCATCGGCGACGGGCAGGCGGCGCATTCGGTGACAGTGATGTCCCCTGCCAGCGGCACGCTCACGGAATTGCTGGTCAAGCCGGGCGACCGGGTGGCGGCCGGCGCCGTGCTCGGACACCTCGATTCCGAGGCCGAAACGATTGCCTATCAACGTGCCCTGCTGGCCCAGAAAGACGCGCAGTCGACGCTGACCCGGGCGCAGGAACTGGCCAAGGCCAACAGCGCCACAACGGTGCAGCTGAACGCCGCGCAACTGGCCGCCGACAACGCGGACCTCGCATTGCAGACGGCCGATCTCGACCTGAAGCGCCGCACCATCACCACGCCGATCGCCGGCACTGTTGGGCTCTTCCAGATCAACCCGGGTAACACCGTGACGGCCCAGACAGTGGTCACCACCATCGAGGACGATTCCGACATTCTCGTCTCGTTCTGGGTGCCTGAGCGCTATGCGACATCGGTGAAGCCGGGAATGGCAGTGACCGCCGAGGCCGTGGCGCTTCCTGGCCAGACGATCAGTGGCGAAATCAGCGCCATCGACAACCGCATCGATCCTGCCAGCCGCACGCTGCAGCTGCAGGCCCGCATTTCCAACACCGATGGGCAATTGCGGCCCGGCATGTCGTTTTCGGTCTCGCTGGGCTTTGCCGGAGAGAGCTTCCCGGCCGTCGATCCGCTGGCCATCCAGTGGTCGTCCGACGGCGCCTATCTCTGGCGCCACGTAGAGGACAAGGTAGAAAAGGTGCCGGTCGAGATCATCCAGCGCAATTCCGATGGTGTGCTGGTGCGCGCCGACCTGAAAGCGGGCGACGAGGTGGTGACCCAGGGCGTGCAGCAATTGACCGCCGGCGCCACAGTTCGCCTGCTCGATGCGCCAACGGCCAAGGCCGGTGGGGATGGCGCTGGCAAAGCTCCCGACGCCGCGTCGACGTCCGACACCAGCAAGGCACCCGCTGCAGGTTCGACATCCGATGCCGGCAAGGCGGGCGGCGGCCAGGGCAAGCACAAGCCCAAGGTGGCATCTTGATCGCCCCGCTTCCCCTCACCCGTCCGGAGATCAGCGCATGTCGATAGCGGGCCAGAACCAGCGCGGTGGCGCATTTGCAGCGCTCTTCGTTAGGCGGCCGGTGCTCGCCATCGTCATCAGCTCGCTGATTATCGTCGCGGGCCTTGCGGCCTTCTTCGGGGTGGAGGTGCGCGAGCTGCCCAATGTCGAGCGGCCGACACTCTCGATCACCACCAATTATGATGGCGCTTCGGGTGAGACCGTCGATCGCGAGATCACCGCGGAAGTCGAGGGTGCTGTGGCGCGCGTGCAGGGCGTCGCATCGATTTCCTCAACCTCGTCCTATGGCCGCAGCCGCGTCACGCTGACCTTTACCGATGGTACCAATCTCGATGGCGCGACCTCCGACATTCGCGACGCGCTGAGCCGCATTACCGGCCGGCTGCCCGATGGCGCGGGCGACCCTACCATCGTCAAGGCGGACTCCAACGCCCAGGCGGTGATCCAACTCGCCGTGACTTCCGACACCATGACCAAGGACGCTCTCACCGCGCTGGTCAACGACGTCATCTCCGAGCGCCTCGCCGCGGTCAGCGGCGTTGCCGACGTGCAGATCAACGGCAGCCAGGACAAGGTATTCGAGATCGACGTCGATCAGATCAAGCTGGCGAGCCTGGGCCTGACCGTCGCCGATATCCGCAATGCGCTCTCGAGCATCGCTTTCGACAGCCCGGCCGGATCGCTGAACGGCGCCAACCAGAACATTTCCATCCGCGCCACCGCCGAGGTGAACACGCCTGAAGAGTTCGAGAACATCGTCATCAAGGGTAAGACCCGCATCGGCGATGTGGCGAGCGTGGTGTTTTCTGCCGGCGCTTCGACCTCGGGTCTGAGGTCCGACGGCAAGTCCGGCATCGGCCTCGGCATCATCCGGCAGGCGCAATCGAACACGGTGCAGATCTCGGAAGACGTGCACAAGGCCGTGGAGGACCTGAAGACCTCCCTGCCCGCCGGTGTCGATATCAAGATCTCGTCCGACGACTCGATCTTCATTTCGGGCGCAATCCATGAGGTGGAGCGTTCGCTGATCATCGCCGTGCTCGGCGTCATCGCCATCATGTTCCTGTTCCTGCTCGACTGGCGCGCCACCATCATCCCCGCCATCACCATGCCCGTGGCGCTGATTGGCACGATTGCCGGAATCTATGCATTCGGATTTTCCCTCAACATCCTGACTCTGCTCGCTTTGGTGATTGCCACCGGGCTGGTGGTCGATGACGCGATCGTGGTGCTGGAAAACATCACCCGCCGCCGGGCCATGGGGCTCGGGCCGCGCGCCGCCGCCGTGCTGGGCACGCAGGAAGTGTTTTTCGCAGTGATCGCGACCACGGCGACGCTGGCGGCGGTGTTCATCCCGATCTCGTTCCTCCCCGGTCAGACCGGGCAGTTATTCCGCGAGTTCGGTTTCACTCTCGCCATTTCAGTCGGCCTCTCGGCACTGGTGGCGCTCTCGCTGGCCCCAATGCTGGCCTCGCGGCTGCTGAAACCGCACAAGGAGCGCAAGCCCAACCTGCTGGAGCGCTTCGGCGGCCTGCTCTCGGCACTCTACCGTAAGACCCTCCACATCAGCCTCGCCAACCCGATGGTGGTCGTGGTGATCGCCGTACTGTTCGCTGGCGCTGCAGCACTGGCCTTCGGCACCCTCCGGCAGGAACTGACCCCGACCGAGGATCGCTCCTCGATCGCCATCAGCGTCAGCGCCCCCAATACGGTGAGCCTCGATTTCACCCAGACCCAGATGCAGAAGATCGAGGACCTGGTGGCGCCCTACAAGGCAAGCGGCGAGGCGACCAGCATCTTTTCGATCTCGGGGTTCGGCGCCAGCACCAATTCCGGCTTCATCATCATCACGCTCGCCCCGTGGGAGCAGCGGACGCGCACGCAGCAGCAGATTGCCAACGAGATCAACGGTAAGCTGACCCAGGTGCCCGGCGTGCGCGCCACCATCCGGCAGGGCAATAGCCTCGGCATCCGCGGTGGTGGCTCGGGCCTGCAGTTCGCGCTGGTGGGCGACAACTACCAGACGCTCTCCGATGCCGCCCAGAAGGTGAAGTCAGAGCTCGAAAAGGACGACAAGTGGGGCCGAGTCAGCGTCAACTATGAGACGACGCAGCCGCAGATGACGCTGACCATCAACCGCGAAAAGGCGGCGCAACTGGGGATCGACATCAACGGCCTCGGCACCACCATGCAGGCGATGATCGATGGCTCCGATGTCGGCTCGGTGTTCATCAACGATGCCAGCTACTCTGTCCGCATGCTCTCGACCTCGAGCCCGGTCAACGATCCGGGCGATCTCGAGTCGATCTTCATCAAGACCGCCGATGGCCGCTATGTGCCGATGTCGACGGTAGCGTCGATTTCCGAGGCACCGATTGCGCCCTCGCTTGGCCGCGAGCAGCAGCGGCGTGCGGTGACCATCACCGCTGCGCTGACCGATGGGTTTGCGCTCGGCGACGCCTATACCGAGGCGGTCAAGATCGCCCAGCCGCTGCTGCCCCCCGGCGGCGGTATCATCCCCATCGCCGAGGCCAAGACTATCGGCGACAGCAATACCGGGCTGCTGACGACGTTCGGCTTTGCCATCGTGGTGATCCTTTTGGTGCTGGCGGCGCAGTTCGAAAGCGTCTGGAGCGCCATCATCGTCGTGGTGACGGTGCCGTTCGGGCTCGCCTGCGCGGTGTTCGCCATGTTGCTCACGGGGGTGACCCTCAACGTCTATAGCCAGATCGGGCTTATATTGGTGGTCGGCATCATGGCCAAAAACGGTATCCTGATCGTCGAGTTTGCCAACCAGTTGCGCGACCGCGGGTTGAGTGTGCGTGAAGCAGTAGAGAATTCGGCGAACATCCGGCTGCGGCCGGTGGTGATGACCATGATCGCCACAGTGCTGGGCGGCGTGCCGCTGATCCTTGCGGGTGGTGCAGGCTCGGAGGCGCGCGCGGCGCTTGGCTGGATCATGGTGGGCGGGCTGAGCCTTGCTGCAATCTCGACGCTCTATCTGACGCCAGTCGCCTATCTGCTGCTGGCGCGGTTTTCGAAGCCGAAGTCAGAGGAAGAGGCTTATCTGCAGCGCGAACTCGATCTGGCCGCGACAATGGAGGCCGGGCCCGACCCACACGCACCGGTCTCGCACGGCGGGCCGCAGGCAGCCCCGGCGGAGTAGCTTTTTCGTCCGCCGGAGCGATGCTAGGTTGAGCGCATGACCGATCTGTTTGAGCTCGTGGCGCGCAACGATATCTCCGGCCTCGCTTCGGCGCTGACTGCTGATCCTTCGAGTATTGCGGCGCGGCATGCGTCCGGCGCGTCGCTACTGGCCTGGTCCGCCTATGTCGGCAACACCACTGCCCTCTCCATACTCCGCAAGCACTGGGCCAAGCTCGACCCTTATGAGGCGATTATCGTCGGCGATCTACCGGTGCTCACGGCGGCTGTCGCGGATGGCTGGGATGGCAACGCGCTCTCCCCGGATGGGTTCACCCCGCTGGGCCTCGCCGCGTTTTTCGGCAACGAACCTGCCTTCGACCTGCTGCTGCCGCTGACACACGATGTGAACCAGCAGGCGACCAATCCGCAGAAGGTCGCGGCGCTTCATGCCGCCACGGCGCGCCGCAGCGGTGCCATGGTGCAGAAACTGCTGAAGGCCGGGGCCAACCCCAACCTGCGGCAGGTGCAGGACGTCACCGCGCTGCATGTCGCCGCCGCCAATGGCGATAACCCGATTGCAGTGATGCTGCTGGCATCCGGCGCCGACCCATCCCTCAAGGATGCGGCCGGACTCGACGCCGCCGCGCACGCTCGCGCCAAGGGCCACGTCTGGCTCGCCTCACGGCTCGAACAGGCGTGAATCCGGCGTTTCTTGCCCCCTCAAAGCAAAAGCCCCGCGCCCTTGCGGACACGGGGCCGAGGGTGTCGGTGCAAACAACCTCTGCCGGAGCGCGAACTCCGGTGCTTTCACGCTAGCAGGATCGGCAGCCCCGGTCACGAACTAGGCGGCGCTCGTACACCGCCTGTTCGCTGTAACCGCGAGTGGGCGCGCCCATGCCCAAAACTTAAGCATTCCCTAAGAGTGCTGCTCAGAGAACCAGCACAAAATTCCGTGAGCCGCCGAACTGCATACAGCGGCTACGCACTTCCACTCTGTCTAGCTCAACAATATCAACCTCTTAGCTCAGATTTCAGGTCGTGGCACGGCGATTGCAACTTTCATCGCGGTGCAAACAACCAAACTGTCGGAGGTAATATGACAGAAGTTAAACGCATTCTCGCCGGGCTCGGTCTTGGCATTGCGATGACTGCTGGGGCGCTCGCGCCCGTCACCGCCATTGCGGCGGACGATACGATCAAGGTCGGTATTCTGCATTCGCTGTCAGGGACTATGGCGATTTCGGAAACCACCCTGAAGGACACCATGCTCTTCCTGATCGATGAGCAGAACAAGAAGGGCGGCCTGTTGGGCAAGCAGCTCGAAGGCGTGGTCGTCGACCCCGCTTCGGACTGGCCGCTGTTCGCTGAAAAGGCCCGCGAGCTGATCGCTGTGGACAAGGTTGCCGCCGTGTTTGGCTGCTGGACCTCTTCCTCGCGCAAGTCGGTTCTGCCGGTCTTCAAGGAACTGAATTCCATCCTCTTCTACCCCGTCCAGTACGAAGGCGAAGAGTCGGAAAAGAACGTGATCTACACGGGCGCCGCTCCGAACCAGCAGGCCATTCCCGCCGTCGACTATCTGATGAGCGAAGAAGGCGGCTCGGTGAAGCGTTGGGTCCTCGAAGCGACCGACTACGTCTATCCGCGCACCACCAACAAGATCCTTGAGCAGTACCTCAAGGACAAGGGCGTGCCGGCTGAAGACATCAAGATCAACTACACCCCGTTCGGGTTCTCTGATTGGCAGACTGAAGTTGCCGCCATCAAGGAATTCGGCTCGGCCGGCAAGAAGACCGCCGTGGTTTCGACCATCAACGGCGACGCCAACGTGCCGTTCTACAAGGAACTCGCCAACCAGGGCATCAAGGCCGAAGACATCCCGGTCGTGGCCTTCTCGGTCGGTGAAGAAGAACTGGCCGGCATGGACACCACCAACCTCGTTGGTCACCTTGCCGCCTGGAACTACTTCGAGAGCGTCGATACCCCGGAAAATGCCGCGTTCATCAAGTCGTGGCACGAGTACATCAAGAACGACAAGCGCACGACCAACGACCCGATGGAAGCGGCCTATCTCGGCTTCAACCTGTGGGTGAAGGCCGTGGAAGCTGCCGGCACCACCGATACCGATGCCGTGCTCAAGGCCATTGTCGGGCTTGAAGTGCCGAACCTCACGGGCGGCATGGCCAAGGTTCTCCCGAACCACCACCTGACCAAGCCGGTTCTGATCGGCGAAATCCAGGCTGACGGCCAGTTCGAAATCGTCAAGCAGACCGACCTCGTCCCGGGCGATGCCTGGTCCGACGTTCTGCCCGAAGACAAGGGCATCGAAGCTGACTGGACCGACCCAATGACCGGTTGCGGCCACTTCGATACCGCCACCAAGACCTGCGGCGCGGCTCCCGCTCCCTGATCTGATGACTTCGGTGAAGGCGGGTCTCCCGCCTTCACCTCCCTCTCCAAACGCCCCATTCCAACAAACGGCGAACGAGCGATCACGATGGCCACCCGTCTTTTCAAGCTGATTGCCTTCCTGATCGCTATCCTCGCGGCGCCCGTATTTTCCACCACCACCCCTGCTTTTGCGCAGGCTGCCGATCTCAGCGCCATGGTCGATGCGCTCGGCCAGGGTGGCTTTCCGGAACGTCAGAAAGCCATCGACGCACTGGTCGCTTCCGGAGACGAACACGTCCCGGCGATCCTCCTCGCGCTCTCGGACGGCAACCTGTTCGTGCGAAAAGCTGACGCCAAGGTGGTTCTTGCCACCAAGGCGGGTTCCGACCTTGCGCTGACCAGCCCAGTTGACGGCAGTGACCTCGGCACAGCTGCGAGCGGCGACCTTGAAAAGATCAAGGTCAACAACGGCCTACGCACCAAAATCCGCACCGCCATTGGCAAGCTGACCCTGCTCAGCCCCGACCGCGCCACCCGCCTGTCCGCCGCTCAGAGCATCTTGAAGAACGCCGATCCGGCGATGAAAGATCTGCTTGGCCAGGCGATGGCAGCGGAGACTGACCCGCAGATCAAGAACACGATGGAACTGGCCGACGCCGTCATCGTGCTGAAGACTGACGCCGCGCTCGAGGAAAAGCGCGCCGCGGTGACCACAGTTGTCGGCCACGGCGACCGTGCGGCGCAGACCGTGCTGATCAATTCCCTCGCCGGCGCGCCTGACGAGCTTAAGCCGGTGATCCAGACGGGCATCGACTCGATCGGCCGGACGCTCGCCGTCTGGGATGTCGGCCAGAACCTCCTCTACGGCATCTCCCTCGCCTCGGTGCTGTTGCTCGCCGCCATTGGCCTCGCCATCACCTTCGGCGTGATGGGCGTCATCAACATGGCGCATGGCGAAATGGTGATGCTGGGCGCCTACACCACTTATGTGGTGCAGAACATCATCACCATCGTCGCGCCCGGGCTGATGGAATATTCCCTCGCCTTCGCCGTTCCCGCCGCGTTCCTGTTCACCGCTCTGGTCGGCGTCTGCATCGAGCGCGGCATCATCCGCTGGCTCTACGGTCGCCCTCTCGAAACACTGCTCGCAACCTGGGGCCTGTCGCTGATCCTGCAGCAGGTGGTGCGCACCATTTTCGGGCCGACCAACAAGCTGGTGCAGCCACCGCAATGGATGAGCGGCACCTTCGATATCGGCAATCTGAGCTTCACCTGGAACCGGCTCTGGATCATCGTTTTCGCCATCGCCGTGTTCTTCGCGCTGCAGATCATCCTCAACCGCACCCCACTCGGGCTGCAGATGCGCGCCGTCACCCAGAACCGCCGCATGGCCTCGGCCATGGGCATCCGCACCCCGTTCGTCGACGCCATGACCTTCGGCCTCGGCTCGGGCATTGCCGGCATGGCGGGTGTGGCGCTGAGCCAGATCGACAACGTCTCCCCGAACCTCGGCCAGGGCTACATCATCGACAGCTTTATGGTCGTAGTGTTCGGCGGCGTGGGGAACCTCTGGGGCACGCTGATCGGCGCGCTGACGCTGGGCGTCGCCAACAAGTTCCTCGAGCCCTATGCCGGCGCCGTGCTCGCCAAGATCGCCATCCTGGTGCTGATCATCCTCTTCATCCAGCGCCGCCCCCGCGGCCTCTTCGCCCTCAAGGGCCGGGCGATCGAGCAATGATGTTGTTTGTCGTGGCAAACGCCCCCTCACCCGTCTCGGCCTACGGCCGATCCACCCTCTCCCCGACGGGGAGAGAAATAGTGCCCAGATCAACCCACAGCGGTTCTTCTCCCCGTCGGGGAGAAGGTGCCCGCAGGGCGGATGAGGGGTCTTTTTCTGTGCGTGGTGATTTCCAATGCTGACCCAAATGTTGTTCCGGGCGCTCGACAGGAAGGCCATCTGGCTGGTGGCCGCGCTGGTGCTGATCGCCATCGCCGTGCCAGTCGCCAACCTTGTCATCCCCGAGGGTAACCCGCTGCACCTGCCGAACTATGCGGTGCCGCTGTTCGGCAAGTATCTCAACTATGCCATGCTGGCGCTCGCGCTCGACCTGGTCTGGGGCTATTGCGGCATTCTCTCGCTTGGCCATGCGGCGTTCTTCGCGCTCGGCGCCTACGCCATGGGCATGTACCTGATGCGCCAGATCGGCGCCCGCGGCGTTTACGCCAACCCGGTGCTGCCCGATTTCATGGTGTTCCTCAATTACCATGACCTCCCCTGGTTCTGGAACGGCTTCGATCAGTGGTGGTTTGCCTTCCTGATGGTGCTGTTCATCCCGGGGCTGCTTGCCTTCGTCTTCGGCTTTCTCGCCTTCCGTAGCCGCGTCACCGGCGTTTATTTGTCGATCATCACGCAGGCGATGACCTATGCCCTGCTGCTCGCCTTCTTCCGCAACGACCTCGGCCTGGGCGGCAATAACGGGCTCACCGACTTCAAGGATATCCTCGGCTTCAACGTCCAGGCAGCGTCGACCCGGGCCGCGCTGTTCGCGGCCTCCGCGCTGGCTTTGGCGCTGGCGGTGATCATCTGCTCGGCCATCGTCAACTCGAAGCTCGGCAAGGTGATGGTGGCGGTACGCGATGCCGAAAGCCGCACCCGCTTCCTCGGCTGGCGGCCCGAGAATGTGAAACTCTTCGCCTTCGTCGTCTCGGCGGTGCTCGCCGGCATCGCCGGCGCGCTCTATACCCCACAGGTCGGCATCATCAACCCGGGCGAGTTCGACACCAGCAACTCGATCGAAGCGGTGATCTGGGTCGCGGTCGGCGGCCGCGGCACAATCATCGGCCCGATCATCGGCGCCGTCATCGTCAATGCGGGCAAATCGATCTTCACCGGCGCTTTCCCCGACTGGTGGCTGTTCGTCCTCGGCGGCCTGTTCGTCGTGGTGACCCTGTTCCTGCCCAAGGGCATCATCGGGCTGATCGGCCAGATCCGGTCGGGCAGCGTCAAGCGCAACTCGACCGCGCTTGACCAGCAGAGCGCGGACGCCGAAGCCGGCATCGAAACCAAGACCACGCCGGAGCCGGCCGAATGACCATCAGCAAAGACCAGACGATGCTCTATCTCAACGGCGTCTCGGTGTCGTTTGATGGCTTTCGGGCTCTAAACGCGCTGTCGATCATCGTCCACCCCAACGAGATGCTGGCGATCATCGGCCCCAATGGCGCGGGCAAGACGACCATGATGGACATCATCACCGGCAAGACCCGGCCCGATGATGGCGAGGTGCTCTTCGATGGCCGCACCGACCTCACCAAGCTCGACGAAGCCGATATTGCCAATCTCGGAATCGGCCGCAAGTTCCAGAAGCCGACGGTGTTCGAGAGCCACACCATCTGGGACAACATCGTTCTGGCGCTCAAAAAGCCGCGCGGCGTGTTCTCCGCGTTCAGCTACATGGCCTCCGGCGCCGACACCGCCCGCATCACCGAAATCCTCGACACCGTGCGCCTCACCAAGCGCAAAGACGACCTCGCCGCCAATCTGAGCCACGGCCAGAAACAGTGGCTGGAAATCGGCATGCTGCTGGCCCAGGACCCCAAGCTGCTTCTGGTCGACGAGCCTGTCGCCGGCATGACCGACAGCGAAACCTTCGAGACCGCGAAACTCCTCAAGGAAATCGCCCTCACCCGTTCAGTGGTATTGGTCGAGCACGACATGAGCTTCGTCCGCGAACTCGGCACCCGCGTCACCTGCCTCGCCGAAGGCACGGTGCTCGCCGAAGGCACACTGGATCAGGTCAGCGCCAATCCGGTGGTGATCGAACGGTATTTGGGAAGATGAGCGGCATGACTTCCGAGCAAGTGGCGCCCCCCTCCCCATCCCTCCCCGCAAGGGGGAGGGTGCCGATCCAGTTTGTGTCCCGCCGTTTGCCACTCACACCAGTCGGCACCTCCCCCTTGACGGGGGAGGCTGGGAGGGGGTGCGCCACGCACTCCGACGCAACGATGGAGCACCTCACATGACCACCGCTCTCTCCATTCGCTCCATAGATCTACACTACGGCGCTGCGCAAGCGTTGCGGGGTATCACCATCGAGTGCCAGCCCAACAAGATCACGGCGGTGCTGGGCCGCAACGGGGTGGGGAAATCCTCGACGCTCCGCGCCGTGACCGGCATCAACAACGTCTCCTCGGGTGAGATCGTCTTCAACAACGAGATTTTGAAGAAGGCCCCACCCTATAAGCGCGCCCGCATGGGCATAGGCTACGTGCCGCAGGGCCGCGAGATCTTTCCGCTGCTGACGGTGAAGGAAAATCTCGAGACCGGCTACGCGGGGCTCAAGCTCGGTGACCGCAACATTCCGGCCTATATCTTTGAGCTGTTCCCGGTGCTCAAATCCATGCTCGGCCGCCGCGGCGGCGACCTTTCCGGCGGCCAGCAGCAACAGCTCGCCATCGGCCGGGCGCTGGTGACGCGGCCCAAGGTGCTGGTGCTCGATGAGCCCACCGAAGGCATCCAGCCCTCGATCATCAAGGATATCGGCCGGGCCCTGCAATTCCTCCGCGACCAGAAGGGCATGACCATCCTGCTGGTCGAGCAGTATCTGGACTTCTGCCGTGAAATCGCCGACGACATCTACGTGATGGATCGCGGTGAAATCATGCATAAGGGCCCAGCCTCGGACCTCGACCTGCCAGACGTGCGCCGCCATTTGATGGTGTGAGCGTGCCTGCTGCTACAGCATTGTTTGCCCTGCCCCGCCACCAGCGCGCACGCGGCATTGGCCGTCTCGCGACGCAGACCCATGGCGGCCGGACGCGGATAGACACGCTGTTCCAGGAAGGCTGCGCCAAGATCCGGTTGCCGCACACCCACGACGCGAGCCTACAGGCGGTTCTGATCAACACCGCCGGCGGGCTGACCGGCGGCGACGATGTCGCCTGGGCCGTCGACGCTTCGGAAGGCGCCAGGGTTGTGCTCACTACCCAGGCCTGCGAGCGCGTCTACCGCTCGCTCGGCGATGACGCGAAGGTGCGGACGAAGCTCACCGTTGCCGCGGGCGCGCATCTCGATTGGCTGCCACAGGAAACCATCCTCTTTGAAGGCGCCCGGCTCGATCGCGGACTGGAGGTCGACCTCGCAGAGGGCGCGAGCCTGTTTGCCATCGAAGCGATCCTCCTCGGCCGCGAGGCCATGGGCGAGAGCGCACGCGGCGCGCGCCTCACCGACAACTGGCGCATCCGCCACAACGGCCGCCTGATCCACGCAGAAGCGACGCGGCTTTCGGCCGATCCGCTCGAACGCGACAATCTCTCTCTGCTCGATGGCAGCACCGCCTTCGCCACCCTGCTCTATGTCGGCGCCGATGCCGAACGCCGCTTGGATCGGGTGCGAGCGATGCTCTCGGGGCGCGCCGGGGCCAGCGTCATCGGCGAACGCCTAGTGGTGCGCGCCATCGCACAATCCGGGCTTGCGCTGCGCAAGCTGATCACGCCAATAATTGCAGAACTCTCCGGTGCCGGGACTCTCCCGCGCCTCTGGCATCTATAGGATCCCTGATGAACCTGACGCCCCGCGAAAAAGACAAGCTGCTGATCTCGATGGCCGCCATCGTGGCGCGCAAGCGCCTCGAACGCGGCGTCAAGCTCAACCACCCCGAAGCCATCGCGCTGATCACCGACTATGTCGTCGAAGGCGCCCGCGACGGCCGTTCGGTCGCCGACCTGATGGAAGCCGGCGCCCATGTGGTGACCCGCGCCCAGGTGATGGAAGGGATCGCCGAGATGATCCACGATATCCAGGTCGAAGCCACCTTCCCCGACGGCACCAAGCTGGTGACCGTCCACGAACCGATCAGGTGAAATGATGATCCCCGGCGAAATCTTCACGGTTCCAGGCGAGATCGAGCTCAACAAGGGCGCGGTGCAGACGGTCATCGAGGTGGCCAATACCGGCGACCGGCCGATCCAGGTCGGCTCGCACTACCACTTCTTCGAGACCAACAATGGCCTGGTCTTCGACCGCGCCAAGGCGCGCGGCATGCGGCTCGATATCGCCGCCGGGACGGCGGTGCGCTTCGAACCTGGCCAGACCCGCGAAGTGAACCTCGTACCGCTCTCAGGCAAGCGCGAAGTCTACGGCTTCCAGCAAAAGATCATGGGCAAGCTCTGAGACCGGGCGAGCAACTGCCTACAGATCATCGGCATAGAGAATCGCCGCGCCATCGCTGGCAACGCTCAGGTAGATGATCTGGTCGAGCGTCACGCCCGAGTATTTGAGCACGTGCATCGCGGTCCAGTTGAGCTTGATGTTGCGCTGTAGATAATGGATGGCACGCGCCTTGGTTCGGCTTTCGATAATCTGCTCAAGCCGGGCAGCGCTCTGGCGGGCGCCAGCAAGAGTTGAAAGCCGGATGATCCGGACCGAGGGAGAATTGCTCACCTCGTCCGCCTGATCGTAAAATTCGACACTCGCAATCCCGGCGATCACCGCGTTCAGATCCATCGGCTGCCGCGCCGAGGCTGCGGCGGGCGCGAGGACCAGCGCCAGGGTGAGCATAGTGGCGACGAAGGCGGATTTCATTCGAGTCTCCTGTGGTCCGGACAACGCAATAGTTGGCTCGGGGCAAAAACCCGGCGAATTGCCCGCCGTGAGCTTTGGCATTTGCTCAGATTTCGGATAGGGATGCGCAAAACGCAAGGTCGGACGAGGAATAATGCCCACTAAGGAAGAAGAGTTCAAAGAGCGCTTCATCGCCATGATGCAGAACCTGCGCACGATCGGCATCAAGGACATGGAAGCAGTTTGGCTGACAGGCAGCCTGGCGGTTCGCCTGATCGACCGCTCGCGCTCGGTCAGTTGGAAGCAGTTCAAGACCGCACAGACCAAGCGCGGCTTCGACAAGCTGCTTGCCGACTTTGAGGTTCAAGGCAACGGATTCAACACTCAGGGCAAGAAAAAGCAGGCTTACGCCATCCAGCTGCTCGCCATGTCGCTGATCGTCCAGAAGCAGAAGGACCCCGATCTGAAGATCGGCGAGGGCCTGCTCGACGACATGATCGACTACATGATCGACTATTATCGCAAGAACAAGCAGGCGCCCGTCAACTGAGACGGAACGCCTGCCTTTTAGGCGTTATTGCTTCGGCATGTCCTTGGCGGGCAGCCCCCGCAGGTACAGCACGATCGCATCGAGATCGTTGTTGCTGAGGTTGGCGTAGTAGGCCACCCCCATCGGCGGGAAGAGATGGCTGCCATCAGGGCGGACGCCCTTGGTGATGATGGCCTTCAGCTGATCATCGGAATAGCCGCCGAGCCCGGTCGGCGTCAGGTTTGCCGCCACCGATGTGCCCCATGGGCCTGGGAAGGCATTGCCGCCTGCGCCAAGCAGCGTCTCGAACTGCGGGCGTCCCTGTGCATCGAACGGCGTGTGGCAGACGATGCAGTGCCCGAGCGGGCCAGCGAGATAGGCGCCATACTCAGCCGTCACACCTTCTGGAACAGCCGCGACGCTCTCGATCGCCGGCCCGTAAGCGGGCGGCAGCGGGATGTGATAGACGGATTTCTCGGTCCTGTTCTCGACCGCCGGAATGGTGCGCAGGTACATCACGACCGAGGCCAGATCATCGTCCGAAATGCCCTTGTAGACTTCAAACGGCATCGGCGGGCCGATGAGCGACCCATCGGGACGGATGCCCTCGCGGATGGCCTTGGCTAGTTGCGCGTCGGTCCAGCCGGCGATCTCGCCGCCAGGGGTGATATTGGCCGAAATCGCCTTCATCGCCGCGCTGTCATCGACGACCATGCCGCCGGCCAGCACCTTGTCCATCTCCGGCCCGTTCGGCCCCACGGGTGTGTGGCAATTGCCGCACCCCATGATCGAATTGACGAGGTAATCGCCCCGATCTACGGACGGCGCGGCCACGGCAGCATTGCCCGGCAGCGACAGCGCCGCAATAGTCAAAAGCACTGCAAGCTTCGTTGACATCGTGATATTCCCCAAGACTATGAAACAACGCGATATTTCGCGGACCCGGATGACAGAATAGCGACAAACTGACGCGTGACAAAACACATTTTAGGTCACTGGTCCGCGGCTGCACATCATTGCCGATTTTTCCGGCAAAGCGCTGGACAGCCTCATAGTTAGGCGATTGAAATAGACCGTACGCGCCGCCCGAAAGGACCACTATGCCCGCTCGCATTTCCCGCTCCACCTACGCCCAGATGTACGGCCCGACGACCGGCGACAAGGTGCGCCTCGCCGACACCGACCTGATCATCGAGGTTGAGAAGGATCTCACCACCTATGGTGAAGAGGTGAAGTTCGGTGGCGGCAAGGTGATCCGCGACGGCATGGGCCAAAGTCAGGCGACTCGTGCCGAAGGCGCCGTCGACACGGTGATCACCAATGCGCTGATCGTCGACCACACCGGCATCTTCAAGGCCGATGTCGGCCTGAAGAACGGCCGTATCGCCGCCATCGGCAAGGCCGGCAACCCCGACACCCAGGCCGGCGTCACAATCATCATCGGGCCATCGACCGAAATCATCGCCGGCGAGGGCAAAATCCTCACCGCCGGCGGCATGGATAGCCACATCCACTTCATCGCGCCCCAGCAGATCGAAGAAGCGCTGATGAGCGGCATCACCACCATGCTGGGTGGCGGAACCGGCCCGGCGCACGGCACGCTCGCCACTACCTGCACCGGCGCCTGGCACGCCGAACGGATGATCGAGGCGTTCGATGCCTTCCCGATGAACCTGGCGCTCGCTGGCAAGGGCAACGCCAGCCGCCCGGCCCCGCTCGAGGAAATGATCCTATCGGGCGTCTGCTCGCTGAAACTGCACGAAGACTGGGGCACCACCCCGGCCGCCATCGACAATTGCCTGTCGGTGGCCGATGCCTTCGACGTGCAGGTGATGATCCACACCGACACGCTCAACGAGAGCGGCTTTGTCGAAGACACCGTGGCCGCCTTCAAGGGCCGCACCATCCACGCCTTCCACACCGAAGGCGCCGGTGGCGGGCACGCGCCTGACATCATCAAGGTGGCGAGTCTTCCCAATGTGCTCCCCTCATCCACCAACCCAACCCGGCCCTACACGGTGAACACGCTGGCCGAGCATCTCGACATGCTGATGGTCTGCCATCACCTGTCGCCATCGATTGCCGAAGACGTCGCCTTCGCCGAGAGCCGCATCCGCAAGGAGACCATCGCAGCCGAGGATATCCTCCATGATATCGGGTGCTTCTCGATGTTTTCCTCTGACAGCCAGGCCATGGGCCGCGTCGGCGAAGTGATCATCCGTACCTGGCAAACCGCCGACAAGATGCGCAAGCAACGCGGCCGCCTGCCGGAAGAAACCGGCGACAACGACAATTTCCGCGTGCGCCGCTACATCGCCAAATACACCATCAACCCCGCCATCGCGCAGGGGATGAGCGCCCATATCGGCTCGATAGAAGTCGGCAAGCGCGCCGATCTGGTGCTGTGGAGCCCGGCGTTTTTCGGCGTAAAGCCCGAAATGGTGCTGCTCGGCGGCTCGATCGCTGCTGCCCCGATGGGCGACCCCAACGCCTCGATCCCCACCCCGCAGCCCATGCACTACCGCCCCATGTTCGCCGCCTATGGCAAGCTCCGCACCACCTCGACCGTCACCTTCGTCAGCCAGGCCTCGATCGACGCTGGTCTGCCCGGCCGCCTCGGCGTCGCCAAGGGCATGGTCCCGGTCAGCAACACCCGCGGCGGTATCGGCAAGGCGCAGATGATCCTCAACAACGCCATGCCGCATCTCGAAGTCGATCCCGAGACCTACGAAGTGCGCGCCAACGGCGAGTTGCTGACCTGCGAACCGGCGACGGTGCTGCCGATGGCGCAGCGGTATTTCCTGTTCTGATCTGGATGCCTCTTGCAATTTGGGAGGCTGTCGCTTATTTTGACATCATGATACGTCATTTGGAGCGTCAAAATGCGCGAACTTGGTTTCAGGGAAGCGCCGCAGGCAATCTGGGCGGAGGACGGCATGGCCGACGAAATGGCGGAACGGCTGGGCATCAACAAGCGTGACCTCGCCGAAATGGCGGGGCTCGCGGCCGCCACCTTGCAGCGCAAGGACCGGGCCAGCGCTCCGGCTACCCTCGCGCGCTTGGGCGAAATGAGCGATATCATCGCTCGGGTGAGTGCATGGGCCGGCGGCGAGCGTCAGGCGGGCGCCTGGTATCGGGCGCAGCCACTGGCGGCCTTCGGCGATCGCACCGCGGAAAGCCTGGTGAAATCGGGCCAGGCGGGCGCACTGCGCGATTATCTTGATCATCTGGCGCTGGGCGGATTTGCGTGAAGTACAGCGGCGCTGCCTATCGCGCCCTCCATCCCCGCTGGTCTTTCGCCCCGCTTTCAGGTGAAGGCGCAGCAATCCATGGCGGCCGCTTCAACCCCAGGGGCGTGCCCGCCCTCTACCTTGGCACATCTGTGGAAGTTGCGTTTCTGGAGGCGACACAGGGCTTTGCCTTCAAGTTCAGCCCTCTGACCATGTGCAGCTTCGAAATCGACTGCGACGACATCGTTGATCTGCGCGATGACCCGCAACGAGAGGCGGTAGGAGTACGCGCCCAAGACATGTCCTGCGCCTGGTTCTCCGCCATCGCCGACGGTAAGCGTCCGGCATCGTGGGCCATCTACGAGCAGCTGAAAGGCAATGCCGCCGGTATCCTTGTGCCCTCCTACGCTCCCGGCGTTTCGCCCGCCATGAGCAACCTCGTGCTGTGGGATTGGGCGGCGGCAGGCCGACATGCCGTCACCCTGCACGACCCCGACCGTCGCTTGCCCCGCGACGGGCGCTCCTGGGAATAGCCTGGCGTGTGACCGGATCAGGCTCGAATCAGCTAGCGTCCACCAGGGCCTGATGCCTCGGGGATGACTTACGATGGAACTGCTGCCGCTCGCGACCGCTGCCCTCATGGGTAATGTCGATGTCTCCGCCCAGATCGTGCTCTCGCTCACCGGCAATTTCGAGCGTAACACGGTGCAGTATCAGTGCGAGGGCATCGATCCGTTCTCCGTCGATTTCATCAACGCCGCGCCCAACTTCATCGCCCTAGTCCCCATTGGCCAGCAAAAGCTGGTGTTCGTCAGCGTCATGTCCGCATCAGGCGTCAAGTACGTCTCTGGCCAGTTCGAGTTCTGGACCAAGGGCAGCGAGGCGACGCTCACCGACCTGCATGTCGACAACGGCGGCGCTCTGTCCTGCACCGAGGTCACCGAAACCCCGTAATCCCCATGCAGACCGTCACCCCGGCCACCGCGCTCGAACTGTTCGGCCATGTCCGCATCGTCATGGGCATGGTGATCGGCCTTGGCGTCACGCGCATTCTGCTCGGTGCTGCCGGGCTGGTACAGCATGCCAAGCGCGCCAAGCTATCGCTGGTGCACATGCTTTGGGCGGTCTCGATACTCATCGAGCTGGTGCTGTTCTGGTGGTGGGAATTCGAGCTGCGCGACCTGCAAAGCTGGTCCTTCGGCACCTTCGCGTTCCTCATCGGTTACGCCATCACGCTGTTCCTGCTGGCAGCGATGCTGTTTCCCGACAAGATCGACGACTACGAGGGGTACGGCGACTTCTTCTTCAAGCGCCGGAAATGGTTCTTCGGCCTCCTCGGCCTGACCTTCGTGCTCGATATGGTCGATGCGTTGATCAAGGGCGCGCCGTATTTCGATACCATCGGCATCGAGTACCTGTTCCAGGTACCGATGGGTCTCGTCATCTGCGCCATTGCCATCCGCAGCGCCAACCCGCGCTTCCACCTCGGGCTCGTCCTCGTGCACATGACTTACCAGGCGGCCTGGATCGCAGTGCTGTTCAACGCGCCGATCCAGTAGCAGATGCAACGTGGAACCGCTGAATGCGCGTGTCGCCCCGCACCTTCAGCGCCGATAAGGAGTTCGACAAGCGGCCTCTTTGGCGGCTAAACTCCGGCCCAAGGTTGGGAAGCCTCACTTCGACTGGTAGTTTTCGTGCCTCAGACATTTCGCGCCGTCGCCTACCTGCCGACCGTCGGGACGGCAATTCCGTTCGATCTGGCAACGCTTGTGCATGATGAGCGCCGTGTGCGCCGTCGCATGCTGACGCTGATCCATGGTGATACGGTTCTGGTCGACTTTGCCGAGCCGATCACCCTCGCCCACGGCAGCGCTTTGCAGCTTGAGGATGGGCGGCTGGTGGAAATCATTGCCGCCGAAGAGCACCTCTACGAGGTGCGCGGCACCGACACCGCCCACGTGATGCGGCTCTGCTGGCACCTGGGCAACCGGCACCTCAAAACCCAGATCGACCAGGAACTGGACGGCAGCTTCCGCATCCTGATCCTCCGCGACCATGTCATCCGCGACATGCTGCGCGGGCTGGGCGCCACGGTCACGGACGTCAGCGAACCGTTCCATCCGGAAGACGGCGCCTACGCCCACAGCCACGGCGAGCCGGCGCACGCGCTGCTCAACCGATGACCGAGCCGCAAGCGCTGCAAAAGCTACTGACGTGGCTGTCGCCGGCCTTTCCGGTGGGGGCCTTCGCCTGGTCGGCCGGACTTGAGACCGCGATTGCAGATCGCGTCGTAACCGACTCCACCGCCTTGGAGAACTGGTTGGCCGGAACGCTGGCCCATGGCGGCATCCGCACCGATGCCATCCTCCTCGCCCAAGCCCACCGTACGACGAGCGCCACCGAGCTCGCAGAACTTGCGGACCTCTGCCTCGCGCTTACGCCCGCCCGTGAGCGGCTGAGCGAAACCAGCACCACCGGCAACTCTTTCGTCACCGCGACCAGGGCCTGGCCGGCCGAAATCCTAGAGCGCCTCCCTGACCCCTGCCCCTACCCTATCGCGGTTGGCGCCATCGCGGCTGCGCACCAGATCGATCTCGATGATGCGCTCCTCGCCTACATCACCGCGGCCACACACGGCCAGGTTTCGGTCGCCGTGCGCCTGGTGCCGCTGGGCCAGACCGACGGCCTGCGCGTCATGGCTGCGCTGGAGCCGACCATTGCCGCCCTCGCCCGCGCTGCGGCCATAGCGACTCTTGCCGATCTTGGCTCAATCGCCTACGCAGCCGATATTGCCCAGATGCGCCACGAGACGCTGGAGCCGAGGATTTTTCGCTCATGAGCATGCTGCTCTCCGCCCTGATGTTTGTGCTGCTCCTCGCCGTGGCGCTCGCCCACCTGGTCTGGGCGACCGGCGGCGCCTGGCCGATCCGCGAAAAGTCCATGCTCGCCAGCGTCGTAATCGGCCGTCCGGGCGTCACCGAAGTGCCGCGCCTCCCCGCATTGGGCGTTTCCATGGCGGCCCTCATCGCCTCGATCATCGCTGCAGCACTGGGTGACCACGATGCCGGCGGCGTGCTGCTGAACGCCGTTGGCGTGCTGCTCGGCGCCCTGTTCCTCGCCCGCGGCGCCATCGGCTATACCAAGGGCTGGCGCACCCGCTACAGCGCCGAACCCTTTGCCACTCTCGATCGGCGCAACTACTCTCCTCTCTGCCTGTTCCTCGGCGCGGGCCACCTCCTCCTCGTCATCATGAGGCTGATATGAAATCGCTCAACGGCCCCCTCCGCGTCGGCATCGGCGGCCCTGTCGGGTCGGGCAAGACCACCCTGTGCGAAATGCTGCTCAAGGCGATGCGCGATCGCTACTCGATGGCAGTGGTCACCAACGACATTTACACGAAGGAAGACGCGCTGATCCTCAACCGGGTGCAGGCCATCTCCGAGGACCGCATCGTCGGCGTTGAAACCGGCGGCTGCCCGCACACAGCGATCCGCGAGGATGCCTCGCTGAACCTTGCCGCCATCGCGGACCTCAACAGGAAGTTCCCCGATCTCGACATCATCCTGATCGAATCCGGCGGTGACAATCTCGCCGCGACCTTCTCGCCCGATCTGGCGGACATCACACTCTATGTGATCTCGGTGGCCCAAGGCGAAAAGATCCCGCGCAAAGGCGGCCCCGCGATTACGCGCTCGGACCTGCTCATCATTACCCACACCGACATCGCGCAATACGTGAACGCCAGCCTCGATGTGATGGTCGCCGATACCGAACGCGTCCGCGAGGGACGTCCCTATGTCTTCACGGACTTGCTACGCCGCGAAAACCTCGACGAGATCATCGGCTTCATCGAGAAGATGGGCGGCCTGACGACGGCGCAGGCGGCTGAATAAAAGTACGTCGGCCGGGCCGAGCGCCCGGCTCTATTAGCTGTCAGTTAAGCCAAATGGGTCAGTAATCGTTCAAATCCAATTTATGGGGGAACGAATGGGCTTGTTCGGCGTGAGCAAGGCAGTAATTGCCAAGCAGCAGCAGGAAACTGATACCAAGATCGCTGGCCTGCAGGACACTGTTGAGCTGATGGATATTCTGGGCCGTCACGCCGGTGTCGGGCTGTGGGATGCCAAGCTGCACGATCGCGACGCCATGGCACCAGAAAGCAAGTGGACCTGGTCCTCCGAGTTCCGCCGTCTGATGGGTTTCGACAACGAAACCGATTTCCCCAATGTCGTGCAGTCCTGGTCTGACCGGCTGCATCCCGAAGATGCGCCCGCCACCTTTGCCGCGTTTGGCGCATCGCTCGATCCGAGCTCCAAGGGCTACGACGTTACCTACCGCCTCAAGATGAAGGACGGCTCCTACCGCTGGTTCCGTGCCACCGGCGGCGCCGTGCATAAGGACGGACAGGTCCGCTGCTGCGGCTCGCTTGTCGATATCCACGCCCAGAAGGTCGCGGAGATGGACCAGAAGCGCGTTGTCCATGAGCAGAACGAGGCCGTCTTGGCCCTCGCTGCGGCGATGGATCGCTTCGCCGGCGGTGATCTCGAAATCGAGCTGACGCAAAAGTTCAGCGGCGAGCTGGATGGCCTGCGGCAGTCGTTCAACCAGACGGTCACCACCTTCGCTGACGTCATCCGCAAGGTGCGCGACACTTCGGGCGCTCTTCGCCTCGCGACCGCCGAGATCCTCACCGGCGCCAACGACCTGTCCGAGCGCACCACCAAGCAGGCCGCAACCATTGAGCAGACCACCGCTGCTGTCGAACAGCTCGCCAATGCGGTGAAGGAAAACGCCGAGCAGGCCCAGGACGTCGCGGGCCGCACCCACTCTGCGGCTCAGCTCGCCAACGAAGGCGGTCGCGTCATGGCCGAGGCAAACGAGGCGATGACGCGCATCACCCAGTCCTCCGGCAAGATCTCTAACATCATCGGCCTGATCGACGACATCGCCTTCCAGACCAACCTCCTGGCACTGAACGCTTCGGTCGAGGCCGCTCGCGCCGGCGATGCCGGCAAGGGCTTTGCCGTCGTCGCTGTGGAAGTGCGCCGCCTGGCCCAGTCGGCCGCCAACGCATCGTCCGAGGTCAAGATCCTGATCGAGCAGTCTTCAACCGAGGTCGGCGGCGGCTCGCGCCTCGTTCAGGAAGCGGCGAACAAGCTCGAAGCCATCCTCACCGCCGTGCAGGAAAACTCCACCACCATGCAGTCGATCTCCAGCGCCACCCGCGCCCAGAGTTCGTCGATCGACGAACTCTCGACCGCCATGCGCCAGATGGACGAGATGACCCAGCACAACGCGGCGCTGGTCGAAGAGACCAATGCGGCCATCGAACAGACCGAGGGTCAGGCAGCGGAGCTCGACCGCGTCGTCGAGGTCTTCCAGGTCTCTGGTGGCAATCACGCCGCCCCATCCGGTCGTGGCGCGCCCGCGACGCGTACCGGATCGGTCCGGGCGCAGCAGGACAAGGTTCGGCGCGCGGCCAAGACCTACGTCACCAACGGCAACGCCGCCGTCAGCTCTGACTGGGAATCGTTCTAAGCACCCAGCCCAAATGAAAAAAGGCTGCAGTCGCGATCAGCGGCTGCAGCCTTTCCATTTGATCCGGTCCGTTATGCTTCGCGCGGTGTCTCTTCCGGCGGCGTCTCGACCGGCGCCTCGTCGGGAACATTGTCGGGGACGCCGACCGGCTCTTCCACCGGTTGCGGCTGTTCGGGCTGCGGCGGAGTTTCCTGCGGTGGGCTTGGCGGCACCTCCGGCGGGTTCTCGGGAATCTGCGCCTTGACCAGCACCACCACTGAGCGCGGCGGCAGCGTCACGGCACCATCGGCAAGCGGCACCACCGCCTTGTCATCCGACACCAGCCCGAGCGTCCAATAGCCCTGCGGCAACCGCCCCAGCACCGGCTCGATCCGGCGGTTGAACCACACGATCAGGTCCTCATCGCTGGTCTGCAGCCGCATCCCCAGCACCGAACCACCCGCATCATTCCAGTCGCCGTCGTTCATCTCCCGGCCGTCCGGATGCAGCCATTCGACATCGCGAACGCCGTTCTTGGTCTGGCCGCTGAGGAAGTGATCGTGCGTCAGGGCCTTGTGCTTCTTGCGAAACGCACTGAGAGCGGCGACATAATCCACCTGGTCGCCGTCCGCCTTTTCCCAGTCGACCCAGGTGATCTCGTTGTCCTGGGCATAGGCATTGTTATTGCCCTGCTGGGTGCGGCCGAACTCGTCGCCCTGCTGGATCAGCGGCACGCCACGCGACACGAACAGCGTCGCGAGCAGCGCCCGCACGTCCCGATGCCGAGCGGCATTGATCTTTTCGTCGTCGGTCGGGCCTTCGACGCCGCAGTTCCATGAGTTGTTGTTGTTGTGGCCATCGCGGTTCTGCTCGCCATTGGCCTCGTTGTGCTTGTCGTTATAGGCAACGAGATCAGCGAGCGTGAAGCCGTCGTGCACGGCGAGAAGGTTCACGCCTGCGCTCGGCTTGCGGCCAGCGAAATTGAAGATTTCTGCCGACCCGGCAACCTTGCCCGCCAGCGCCCCGATGCGATGCTGGTCGCCGCGCCAGAACGAGCGCACGTCATCGCGATAGGTGTCGTTCCACTCGCGGAATTCCTTGCCGAACTGGCCCAGCTGATAGCCGCCTGGACCCGGATCCCAGGGTTCGGCAACGAGGATCGACTTGCCCAGCACCGGGTCGGCCTTGATCATCTGGAGCAATTCAGCGTTTGGGTTGAACCCCGGCTCCCGCCCAAGGATCGGCGCAAGGTCGAACCGGAAACCGGAGACCCCCATATCTTCGACCCAGTACTTGAGGCTGTCGATCACCAGCCGCTGCGTTGCCGGATGGTCGCAGCGTAGCGTGTTGCCGGTGCCGGCATCGTTGACGAGGTGCTGCTTGCCGTCCACTTCCACGTGCCGGTAGTAGGTCTTGGCATCGAGCCCCTTGAGGCTGAGGATCGGCCCGTTATGGTCGCCCTCCCCGGTGTGGTTGTAGACCACGTCGAGGATCACCGAGATCCCCGCCTTGCGGTAGACATCGGTCATGTTCCGCAATTCCTGCGGCCCGCGTGGCGCAAGGCGTGGATCAACCGCGAAATAGCTGACCGGGTTATAGCCCCAGGCATTGGTCAGCCCGAGCGCCGGCAGGTGGCCATCATCGATGAACGCCGCAATCGGCATCAGCTCGACGGTGTCGACGCCGAGGAACTTCAGGTGGTCGATAACGCGCTGCGTCGTCAGCGCAGCAATCGTGCCACGCAGCGGCCCCTGCACCGAGGGGTGGCGCATGGTGAAGCCGCGCACATTGAGTTCGTAAAACAGGGTCGGCGCCTTGCGCCGCGGCATCACCGGCGTGTTCTCGGCACCCACCACGATCGCCTTTGGGATCAGCGGAGCGGTATCCACCCCCTCTTCCCGCGATAGGCGCAGGCGCGGCGAGCGCACGAATACGCGGTCGAGCCGGCGTGCATACGGGTCGACCAGCAGCTTGTGCGGATCGAAATAGAACCCCTGGTCCGGATTGTACTCGCCATCGGCGCGAAAGCCGTAGCGCGCTCCTGCGCCAATCCGCGCGACAAGGCCGTGGTGGACATTGTTGTCGTGGCCATCAAGCTCGAACCGGCCAATTTCCTTGTCGAGCTCATCGTAGACCGAGACCCACAGGGCGGATGCGGTTTCCGAATAAACCGCGAAGTTCACCCCTTCGGGCGTCAGAGTTGCGCCCAATGTGGCGGCAGAACCGCCGCCCTTGACCAGGTCTGGCTTCAAATCTGCAGCATCCTCAAGTGATAACGCTCGGCGCATCACGGCCGGTGCGGGAACGAATTCCGGCGAGTCCATCGGCGATGCTGATGAGGGACGCCAGGGCAGATTGGGTGTCGAGATCGTGCTGTCCATGTGGGGGCTCATACCGTTCGAGGTATAGCCGCAACGTTGCGCCAACCGTCCCGGTTCCACTCAGCCGAACAACAATGCGGCTGCCGTCCGTAAACCCGATGCGCACGCCCTGCTTGGCGCTCGATGAGCCATCGATAGGGTCGTGATAGGTGAAGTCGTCCGCAAACGCGACTTCGCGTCCCTCAAGCCGCGTGCCGGCAAGACTCGGCAGCTTGGCACGCAGATCTTCCATCAGCGCATTGGCGGCACCGCTGTCGACCTCGTCATAATCGTGTCGGGTATAATAGTTTCGCCCATAGGTCGCCCAGTGATCGACGACGATCGCATCCGCACTCTGCTTGCGCGCTGCGAGGATGTTGAGCCAGAGCAGCACCGCCCAGAGCCCGTCCTTTTCGCGCACATGGTTGGAGCCCGTTCCCGCGCTCTCCTCGCCGCAGATCGTCACCCGGCCTGCATCCAGCAGGTTGCCGAAGAACTTCCAGCCCGTGGGCGTCTCGTGCATCTCGACGCCGAGTTTTTCCGCCACCCGGTCCGCCGCAGCGCTGGTCGGCATAGATCGTGCGATACCGGCGATACCCGCCTTGTAGGCCGGTGCGTAGGGCGCGTTGGCGGCAAGAATGGCGAGAGAATCCGATGGCGTCACGAACCGGCCGCGCCCGATGATCAGGTTGCGGTCGCCATCGCCGTCCGAAGCTGCGCCGAAGTCCGGAGCATCCGGCCCCATCAAGAGGTCGTAGAGCGGCTTGGCGTAAACGAGGTTGGGGTCGGGGTGCCCACCGCCAAAATCCGGCAACGGCGTGCCGTTGATCACCGTGCCGACCGGCGCCCCCAGCATCCCCTCGAGGATCTTGTGGGCATAAGGTCCAGTGATGGCGTGCATGGCATCGAACTGCATCCGGAAGCCCGAGGCGAACATCGCCCGGATCTGGTCGAAATCGAAGATCGTCTCCATCAGCGCCGCATAGTCGGCCACCGGGTCGATGACCTCGACCACCATGCCGGCCGAGTGGTGCGTGCCGATACAGTTGAGGTCCACATCGGGTGCATCGACGGTCAGGTACCGGTCGATCACCTTGGTGCGCGCGAACACCGCGTCGGTGATCTGCTCGGGCGCCGGCCCACCGTTCGAGACATTGTACTTGATGCCGAAATCGCCATCCGGTCCGCCCGGATTGTGGCTGGCAGAGAGGATGATCCCGCCGAACGCCTTGTGGTGGCGGATCACATGGCTCGCGGCGGGCGTCGAGAGCAGCCCGCCCTGCCCCACCAGCACGGCACCAAAACCATTGCCGGCGGCAATCTTGATGATCTTCTGGATCGCGACGTCGTTGAAATACCGGCCGTCCCCGCCCAGCACCAGCGTCTTGCCCTTGATCCCGTCGAGGCTGTCGAAGATCGACTGCACGAAGTTCTCGACATAGTTGGGCACCATGAACGCGGCCGTGCGCTTGCGCAGGCCCGAGGTCCCTGGCTTCTGATCGCCAAACGGCTTGGTCTCAATCGTCTGTATCGGCATCGCGTTCCAGCCCCAGAATGTCCGCGTATAGGTCGGCGTATTTTTTGGCGCTCAACTCCCAGGACACGTCCGACTTCATCCCGCGCCGCTGCATCTTGTGCCACACCTTGGGGCGCTCGTAGAGCGCTATGGTGCGGCGGATGCCTTCTGCAAATGCGTCGGCTGTCGCCGGTGCAAACACCACGCCGGTGGCAACGCCCGCCTCCACCGCCGCTTCGTTGGCATCAATCACCGTATCCGCCAGCCCGCCCACCCGACTCACCAGCGGCACGCAGCCATAGCGTAGACCATACAACTGCGTCAGCCCGCACGGCTCGAACCGCGACGGCACCACCATCACGTCCGCGCCCGCCTGGATCAGGTGGCTGAGCGCTTCGTCGTAACCAATCTCCACCCCGACCTTGCCGGGGTGCCGCGACGCAGCGGCCTTGAAGCCATTCTCGATCTCCGGATCGCCCGAGCCGAGCACCAGCAGCGTCGCACCGCGCGCCACCATCTCGTCGATCAGCGGCACCATCATATCGAGTCCCTTTTGCCAGGTGAGACGGCTCACCACCGCAAACAGTGGCCCGCTCCCCGGCTCGATGCCGAAGCGGCCGCACAGCGCATCCTTGTTCACCGCACGCTGCGGGATGCTGGCGGCGCCAAAGGTCTGCGGCAGCGCCGCATCCTTCATCGGGTCCCAGGCGAGGTCGTCGATGCCGTTGAGGATGCCGTGCACCTTGTCGGCGCGCACCTGCAGCAGGCCCTCGAGCCCCATCCCGAAGGCCGGGGTGCGGATTTCGTTGGCGTAGGTCGGGCTCACCGTGGTGATCGCGTCGGCACAGGTAAGGCCCGCCTTGAGGTAGCCAATGCCGCCAAAATACTCGATCGCACCCTCATTGGCCGAGCGGTAATCGAGCTTCAGCGAATTGAACACGTCCCAGCCGAACCGGCCCTGGAAGGCAATGTTGTGCACGGTCAGCACGGTCTTGGCCGGTGTCGGCGCGTTGTAGATGTTGTAGGCGGGCACCAGCGCGGCCTGCCAGTCGTGACAATGGAGGATCTGTGGCTGGTAGCCCTCGACCGTGCCGCGCGCCAACTCATAAGCGGCAAAACTCAGCGCCGCAAAGCGCTGCGCATTGTCCGGCCAGTCGACGCCGGCACTGTTCACATAGGGGTTGCCCGGCCGGTTGTAGAGATGCGGCGCATCAACCGCGATGACATCGAGCCCGCCTGCCCGCCCGGCGATGAGGCGTGCCTCACCGCCAAAGAAGTTGGAAAAGTACCAGACCTCACGCCCGCCGGCCAAGGCCTCCATGACCTTGGGATAGCCGGGCATCAGCACCCGCATCGAAACCCCGTGTGGGGCCAGCGCCGCCGGCAAAGCGCCAACGACGTCGGCCAAGCCGCCCGTCTTGATCAACGGATAGGCTTCGGAGGCGACCGACAGGACTTCGATCATGGGTACTCACTCGTTGTACTGACTGATGCTTACTTGGTCGCCAGATAGCGGTCGATCATCGGCTGGGTGACGAGCGTTACGCCTTCTGCGGTGCGGCGGAACCACTGTGCGTCGAACTCTGGATCCTCACCGACGACAAGCCCCTCGGGGATCTGCACTCCACGATCGACCACGACCTTTTTGAGCCGCGCTCCGCGTCCGATGGTGCAATAGGGCAGCACAACCGCCTCATGCAGCTCGGAATAGGAGTGAACGCGAGATCCTGTCGAGAGCAGCGTCCGGTTCAGCGAACCGCCCGAAACGATGCAATCGCCCGACACCAGGGAGCTCACCGCAGAACCGCGGCGGCCGTCGAAATCGTGCACGAACTTGGCGGGCGGCGTGATCTCGGCAAAGGTCCAGATCGGCCAGTCGCGGTCGTAGAGATCGAGTTGCGGCAGCACGTCGGTGAGGTCGATATTGGCCTTCCAGTACGCATCCACGGTGCCGACGTCGCGCCAGTAGGCGACTTCTTCGTTCGCGGAGCGCACGCAGGAGCGTGGGAAGCGGTGCGCCCAAGCCGAGCCGTTCTTGACGATATAGGGGATGATATCCTTGCCGAAATCGCGGCTCGAGCCTTCGGTCGCGGCGTCACGGCGCAGCTGTTCCATCAGGAAGCGCGTCTCGAACACATAGATGCCCATCGAGGCCAGCGCCATATCCGGCTTGTCCGGAATGCCCGGCGGATCCTTGGGCTTTTCGACGAAATCGACGACGCGGTCGCGCCCATCGACATGCATCACGCCAAAGCCCGAGGCTTCCATGCGCGGCACCTCAAGGCAGCCGATGGTCACATCGGCACCGGTGTCCACATGCTGGCGGAGCATGATCTCGTAGTCCATCTTGTAGATGTGGTCGCCCGCCAGCAGCACGATGTAGCGCGGGCCGTAATCCTCGATGATGTCCATGTTCTGGAACACCGCGTCGGCCGTGCCTTCGTACCACTGCGTTTCCGACACGCGCTGGCTCGCCGGCAGCACGTCAAAACTCTCGTTTCGCTCGGTGCGGAGAAAGTTCCAGCCGCGCTGCAGGTGGCGGATCAGGCTGTGCGCCTGATACTGCGTCGCCACCGAGATACGGCGGATGCCGGAGTTCAGCGCATTGGAGAGCGCGAAATCGATGATGCGCGACTTGCCGCCGAAATACACCGCCGGCTTGGCGCGGCGATCGGTCAATTCGAACAATCGTGTTCCACGGCCGCCAGCCAGGACATATGCCATCGCTTCGCGGGCCAGAGGCGACGGGGTACGGTAGTCAGCCATGCTTATTTCCTCCCAGAGCGTGATCCAGATTTCCAGCCAACGGTTCAGGTCTGGTCACGCGTTACTCCAATATTTGCCCCGCTTGTGCGGGGTCGTGCTTAGGTTCGTTTCTAACTCGGGTCGTACTTCAGATAGAGCGTCGACAGCGGCGGCAGGAACAGGTCGGCATAGGGTCCCAGACCCTCCACTTCGCTGGATTTTGCCACCACCCTGCCCTGGTTGCCCTTGTTGCTGCCGCCATACCAGCCGGCATCGGTATTGAGCCGCTCGACCCAGTTCCCCGCCAACGGCATCGGTACACGGTAGTTCTCGCGCGGCACCGGCGTCATGTTCGAAATCACCACCACCGGATGCTGGCCGGGTGCCTTGCGGGCCCAGGCAAACACCGAATTGGCGTGGTCATTGCCGATCAGCCACTCAAAGCCTTCCGGCTCGTTGTCGCGTGCATGGAGCGCTGGCACTTCGCTATAGACGGCGTTGAGATCGCCCACGAGGCGGCGGATCCCGTCATGCGCGCCGGCCTCGAGCAGCCACCAGTCGAGCCCCTTGGCCTCGTTCCATTCCTCGCGCTGCGCGAACTCCTGGCCCATGAACAGCAGCTTCTTGCCCGGCCAGGCCCACATGAACCCGTAATAGGCGCGCAGCCCGGCAAACTGCTGCCAGTCATCGCCGCCCATCTTGGCGAGCAGCGAGCCCTTGCCGTGCACCACTTCGTCGTGGCTCAGCGGCAGGATGAAGTTCTCCGCAAAGCCGTAGAGCGCCGCGAAAGTCATGTCGTTGTGGTGGAACCGGCGATGGATCGGGTTGCGCTCCATGTAGCGGAGCGTGTCGTTCATGAACCCCATGTTCCACTTGAAGCCAAACCCGAGCCCGCCCGCGCTGGTCGGCGCACTGACACCGCTCCACGAGGTCGATTCCTCGGCGATCATCATCACGCCGGGGTGCAGCCGGTAGGCCTCCGCATTGACCCGCTGCAGGAACGCCACCGCCTCGAGATTATGGTTGCCGCCGAACTGGTTGGGCACCCACTCTCCAGCCTTGCGCGAGTAGTCCAGATAGAGCATCGACGCCACGGCATCGACCCGCAAGCCGTCGAGATGGAACTTGTCGAGCCAGTAGAGCGCGTTGTTGACGAGGAAGCTCGTCACTTCCTTGCGCCCGAAATTGTAGATCGCCGTGTTCCAGTCCGGATGGTAGCCCTGCCGCGGATCGGCGTGCTCGTAGAGCGCCGTGCCGTCAAAGCGCGCCAGCCCATGCTCGTCCGTCGGGAAGTGCGCCGGCACCCAGTCGAGGATCACGCCAATCCCGGCCTTGTGCGCGCTATCCACAAACCGCGCGAAACCCGCCGGATCGCCAAACCGCGCCGTCGGCGCATAGAGCCCCGTTGGCTGGTAGCCCCAGCTCGGGTCAAACGGATGCTCGGTGATCGGCAGCAGTTCGAGATGGGTGAACCCGAGGTCGGCGATGTACGGGATGAGCTGCTCGGCCAGCTGGTCGTACGACATGAAGCCGCCATCAGCGCGCCGCCGCCACGAGCCGAGATGCACCTCGTAGATCGACACCGGCTTCCGCCGCCAATCGACCTTGGCGCGTTCCGCCATATAGGCGGCATCAGTCCACTCAAAGGGCTTTGGATCGGCAACCACCGAAGCGGTCTTCGGCCGCATCTCGGATTGCCGCGCAAACGGATCAGCCTTCAGCGGCCGAAGCTTGCCGTTCGGTCCGACGATTTCGTATTTGTAGACCTCGCCCGGGCCGACCAGCGGCACGAACACTTCCCAGATGCCGGTATCGATGCGGCAGCGCATCGGATGGCGCCGCCCGTCCCACTCGTTGAACGGTCCGACGACGCTGACGCGCTGCGCATTGGGCGCCCACACCGCAAAATGCGTGCCGCTGACACCCTCGAAATCCATCGCATGGGCGCCGAGCTTGTCGAACAGCCTGAGGTGCGAACCTTCGGCGATGTAATAGTCATCCATCGGCCCGAGCACCGGCCCGAAGCTGTACGGATCGAGCACGTTCCACTCGCCGCCCGAATTGCGGGCATGAAAGCTGATCGGCTGCAGCTTGTCGATGGCGACCTCGCCCTCGAAAAACCCCGCGGGGTCCCGCTGCGCCAACTCGCCCAGGAGGCGATTGTCGAGGGTACGAGCGGAAATGGATTCGGCATGCGGGACAAACGCCCGCGCCACCCACTTGCCATCATATTCGTGCAGCCCCAGCACCCCGAACGGATCGGTGTGGCGCCCTTCGACGATTGCCCTGATTTCGCTTTCGTCAGTCTGCCACTTTGCTTTGCTCACGCCTGTTACCTCCCGGGTACCGGGACTCCCCATATCTCCTCGGCATATTGCCGGATGGTTCTATCAGAGGAGAAAAAGCCCATGTGAGCCGTGTTCCGGATCGCCATGGAATACCATTTACGCGGCGTGATCCAGATGTCGTCGAGCTTTCTCTGCGCGGCGGCATAGGCGTCGAAGTCGCGCGCCACCATGAACCAGTCGTGGTCATAGAGCCCGCCGATCAGATCGCGGTAGCGGTTCGGATCGTCCGGCGAGAACACACCGGTCGAGATCGCTTCGAGCGCCTCACGCAGCATGGGCGACGCCTCGATTACCGACCGCGGCGGCACGTTGGCCGCCCGGACCTCGGCCACCTGTTCGGTGGTGAGCCCGAAGATCACCATGTTGTCCGGGCCAACCTGCTCCAGCATTTCAACGTTGGCGCCATCGAGCGTGCCGATGGTCACCGCACCATTGGCCATGAACTTCATGTTGCCGGTGCCGGAGGCTTCCATGCCCGCTGTCGAAATCTGCTCGCTGAGATCAGCCGCCGGCATGATCCGCTCGGCGAGACTGACGTTGTAGTTGGGGAGGAACACGACCTTGAGCAATCCACGCACGGCCGGATCGTTATTGATCACTTTGGCCACATCGTTGATCAACTTGATGATCAGCTTTGCGTTCCAATAGCCCGGTGCGGCCTTGCCGGCAAAAATCTTCACCCGCGGCACCCAGTCCTTTTCCGGGTGCGCCCGGATCATGGAGTACTGCGCCACCGCTTCGATGATGTTGAGCAGCTGGCGCTTGTACTCGTGGATACGTTTGACCTGCACATCGAACAGCGCATCGGGGGAAACCACCACCCCGAGCCGCTCCTTGATGATCTTGGCGAGGTCTTCCTTATTGGCGCGCTTGACCGCTGCGAACCGCTCCTGGAACAGCGGATCATCGGCGTGCTTGTCGAGCCCGACGAGGAGATCCATGTTGTCCTGGAAATCCGGCCCGATACGCTCGGCAACGAGACTAGTGAGCCCCGGATTGCACTGCATCAGCCAGCGCCGCGGCGTCACGCCATTGGTCTTGTTGTTGATCCGCCCCGGATAGAGCCGGTTGAGATCGGAGAACAGCGTCTTCTTGACGAGGTCCGAGTGCAGCGCCGAAACGCCGTTGATCGAGTGTGAGCCGACGAACGCCAGCTGTCCCATGCGAACCCTGCGGCTGCCGCCTTCGTCGATCAGCGACAGGTTGGCGATCTGTGCGTCGGTAAAGCCGCCCATCTTGCGCGCCTCACCCAGCACTTCAGCGTTGATGGCGTAAATGATCTGCATCTGGCGCGGCAGCATGCGCTCGAGCAGCGCCACCGGCCACGTCTCCAGCGCCTCGGGCAGGAGCGTATGGTTGGTGTAGCCGAACGTCGCCTTGGTCAGCTTCCAAGCCGGTCCCCATTTGAGGCCGTGAATGTCGATCAGGATGCGCATCAGTTCGGCAATCGAGATCGCCGGATGCGTATCGTTGAGCTGGATCGCCACCTTGTCGGACAGCGAACCGAGGTCGCCATATTGCTGCATGTGGCGGCGCACGATGTCCTGCAGCGAGGCCGAGGAGAAGAAGAACTCCTGGCGCAGCCGCAATTCCTGGCCGGCCGGCGTCGAGTCGGCGGGATAGAGCACCCGGGTGATCGATTCCGCCCTCGCACTCTCCTGCAGCGCGCCGATGTGGTCGCCGGAATTGAACTTGTCGAGCAGGATCGGGTCGATCGGCTGGGCCGACCACAGACGCAATGTATTCACCCGCGCCCCGCGCCAACCGACGATCGGCGTATCGAAGGCCACCGCGAGCACGTGCTCGCCCGGCTGCCATTCGAGCCGCGTCGAGCCATCGGGCTCGGGGATCGGCACGACCTTGCCGCCAAAGCCGACTTCGTAGGAACTCTCGCGCCGCTCGAATTCCCACGGGTTGCCGTGAGCGAGCCAGTCTTCGGGCAGTTCGACCTGCCAGCCCTCGCTCATTTCCTGCCGGAACAGGCCATGAACGTAGCGGATGCCATAGCCATAGGCCGGGATCTTGATCGAGGACATCGATTCAAGAAAACACGCCGCAAGGCGGCCGAGGCCACCATTGCCGAGCGCCGCATCGGGCTCGAGATTGATCAGGTCGCCCAGGTCGACGTTGAAGTTCTTCAGCGCCTCGCGCATCGGCTCCATCACGCCGATATTGCTCATCGCATCGCGCATCAGGCGGCCGATGAGGAATTCGAGGCTGAGGTAGTAGACCCGCTTGTGCGACGTCCGCCAGGTCTCGCGACTGGACTCCATCCACTGATCGATAACCCGGTCGCGGACGGTGAGGATTGTCGCCCTCAGCCAGTCATGCGGCCGCGCAACGATCGCGTCCTTACCTATTGAATAGGTGAGATTTTCAAGGATCTCAGACTGCAGCGCCTCAACACTGAGCGCGCGCTTCTGAGGCTTGGGGGCATCCAATACGATCGGCTTTTGCGGCATTGTCGCAATCCATATTCATGGCGATGTAGTCCCCTCTACGCCTGAACTGTTGCATTGAATCGACACGGAAGGAAGTCCCATAAAATCCGAGTCATCAGGCTGGTAAAGCAAGTGCCGCTTGCAGTCTGACAAGCCCTACCGCGCCGCGTCCGGCGTGGGTGCGAGGATCGGGTCGGTTGGCCCCGCCACCGTGCCGCTTTCGCGCGCCTGGTCCTCGGCATTCGACAGCAGCAGGTCGCGGCTCGCCATCATGCCGCCTACGATCTGCGCCGAGAACCGCTGCCGGTCGCGCTCGCGCACACCCAGCACAATCTCCGCGACTTCGTCCTCATCGGACCCCAGCGCCTTGAGCGTTTCTGCCCCGAACTCCAGTGCCGATTCGTACACCTCACGGATCTGGTAATCGACGCCGAGCTTGACCAGCTCGATTGCGTGGCCACGGTCGAAGGCGCGGGCGAACACCTTGGCGAGCGGAAACTCCCCCTTCACGAGATCGACAATCGCCGAAGCCGCGTGCTTGTCGTCGACGCAGATCAGGATCGCATCGGCACTCGACGCTCCGGCGGCGTGCAGGATATCGAGCCGCGTGCCGTCGCCGTAATAGACTTTCATCCCGAACTGCCCGGCGGCCCGGATCATGTCCGTGTCATTGTCGATGATCGAGATCTTGTTGCCCTTGGCAATCAGCGGCTGCGACGCGATCTGGCCGAAACGGCCAAAGCCGATGACCAGCACATTGCCCAGCAGTCCATCAGGTTCCTCGACCCCGTCCATCGACTGTTCGGGTTCGGGAATGAGCTTGAGCAGCATGGTCGAAAACGGTGTCAGCGCCATCGAGATGATCACCGTCGCCGTCATCATGGCGTTGGTCTGCGCTGTGAGTATTCCGCCCGCCGTCGCCGTGGTGAACAGCACGAAGGCGAACTCGCCGCCCTGCGCCATCAGCACCGCGCGCTCCAGTGCGTCGGATTTGCTCGATTTGAGCAGCCGCGCCAGCCCGTAGATCGCGCCGCCTTTCACCAGCATGTAGCCCACCACCAATGCGGCGATGATCTGCCAGTTCGCGGCGACCACGTTGAGGTCCAGCGACATGCCGACCGCGAGGAAAAACAGCCCCAGCAGCAGCCCGCGGAACGGCTCCACATCGGCTTCAAGCTGGTGCCGGAAGGTCGAGGTGGAGAGCAGGACGCCGGCAAGGAACGCGCCCATTGCCATCGACAGCCCGCCCACCTGCATGATCAGCGCGGCACCCAGCACCACCAGCAGCGCCGCCGCCGTCATCACTTCGCGCGCCCGTGCCGCCGCCAGAATCCGGAACACCGGGTTCAGCACCCAGCGCCCGGCAAACACCACCGCCACCACCGAAACCGCTGCAAGGCCAACGCTGAGCCAACGCGACCCGGCATCGCCCCCCGCCCCGGTCGAAGGCGTAATCAGCGCCAGCACAGCCAGCAGCGGCACGATGGCCAAGTCTTCAAGCAGCAGGATCGAAACGATCTGCTGTCCGCCCGGCGTCTGCATCTCACCCCGCTCGGTCAGCAGTTGCATGACGATCGCGGTGGAGGTGAGGACAAAGCCCATTCCCGCCACGAACGCGACCGTCGGCGGAAAGCCCAGCACGATCCCGACAAGCGTCAACAGGATGCCGCAGAGCGCCACCTGCATGATGCCAAGGCCGAAAATTTGCTTCCGCAGCGCCCATAGCTTGGAGGGCTCCATCTCGAGCCCGACGATGAACAGGAACATCACGACGCCCAGTTCGGCCGCATGCAGCACCGATTGCGGATCAGCGACCAGCTTCAGCCCGAACGGCCCCACCACCAGTCCGGCCGCGAGATACCCCAGCACCGAGCCGAGGCCCAGCCGCTTGAAGATCGGCACGGCGATGACCCCGGCGGCCAGCAGCGCCACCACCTGGGTCAAGTCGACGCCACCACCATGCGCCACCGCCTCGACAACCTGTGCTACGTCGCCTGCCATACCAACCTCATGAATAAGGTTCCGATGGTTGGGGATTCAGCCCTTCGCGTCAAGGCTGCCAGAGTGGGCAGGTGCCGTGCGACTGGGCCTTGGCTCCCGGCGCGTCCCGCCTGAGACGTCGACAGCATTAACGGCCGGCACACTCAAAACGTCCGGTCTTGTCGACGCCGCGCCCATGGCTTCGTAAGATGGGAAAAATGATTCACCAAACTGACTCACTCGGAAGGGCCTGGCCTGATGGCGCGCAAGATTATTATCGACACTGACCCCGGCCAGGACGACGCCGTCGCTATCCTGCTGGCGCTCGGCTCGCCCGAGCTTGAAGTGCTGGCGCTGGTGGCCGTTGCGGGCAATGTCCGCGTCACGCAGAACGCCCACAACGCCATGCAGATCCTCGAGGTCGCCGGCCGCCCGGATGTGCCGGTCTATATCGGCTGCGAGCGCCCGATGCGGCACCCGCTGATCACCGCCGAATATGTCCACGGCAGCAGCGGGCTCGATGGCCCCACCCTGCCCGAGCCGACCACCCCGTTCCAGACCCAGCATGGCGTCGACTACATCATCGACACGCTGATGGCGCATGAGCCAGGCACGATTACGCTCTGCTGCCTTGGGCCGCTGACCAATATCGGCATGGCCATCGTCAAGGCACCGCAGATCGTGTCGCGCATCAAGGAAATCGTGCTCATGGGCGGCGGCTGCTTTGAAGGCGGCAACATCACCCCCGCGGCCGAGTTCAACATCTATGTCGACCCCGAAGCCGCTGACCTCGTCTTCCGCTCGGGTGTCCCGATCACCCAGGTGCCGCTCGACGTCTCGCATTCCATGCTGACCACCAAGGCGCGGGTGCAGCGCTTCCACGATATGGGCAACCGCGTCGGCACCGTCACCGCGGAGATGCTGGAATTCTTCGAGCGCTTCGACGAGCAGAAATACGGCTGGGAGGGTGGCCCGCTGCACGACCCCTGCGTCATCGCCTATCTGCTGAAGCCCGAATTGTTCAAGGGCCGGCACATCAACGTCGCCATCGAAACCGCCAGCGAGTTGACCCGCGGCATGACCGTCGCCGATTACTGGGGCGTCACCGGCCGCGCCAAGAACGTCAACTACCTGCGCTCGGGCGATTCCGATGGCTTTTACGCCCTGCTGTTCGAGCGCCTCGCCCGCCTGCCCTGATCAACCGGCCCCAGCGGCCTTCGCATGCCTGACTGGACCGCCCTGATATGGACCTGCTGACCCTCACCGCCTTCACCGTGGCCTATCTCGTCGCGGTGCTGGTTCCCGGCCCCGGCGTTGCGGCGATTGTCGCCCGCGCGCTGGGCGGCGGCTTCAATGCCGCCCTCCCGCTGGTTGTCGGCATATTGGTGGGCGACCTGCTCTATTTGATCTTTGCGCTCTTCGGCCTCGCCGCCATCGCGCACTGGTTCAGCCCGATCATCCTGATCATCCGATGGGCCAGCGCCCTCTACCTGCTCTACATCGCCTGGCAGTTCTGGAGCGCCAAACCAGGCTCCGAACAGATCGGCGCCAAGCGCGAGGAGAGTGCGTGGAAGTCCTTCCTCGCCGGCTTCGCGCTGACCCTCGGCAACCCCAAGACCATCGTCTTCTATCTCGCCCTGCTGCCCACCGTGGTGCCGCTTGACCAGCCCATCACCGTTCTCGGCTTTGTCGAGCTGACCGCCGTGGTCACCATCGTGCTGCTGGTCGTCGGCTGCGGCTACGCCTGGCTTGCCGCCTTGGCACGCGACTTCTTCCAGTCGCCCAAGGCGCTGCGCCGCCTCAATCGCGGCGCTGGCGTGATCATGGCGAGCGCCGCGGTATTTGTCGCGCTGCGGGGCTGACTACCGGACCATCACCGCAGCAGCGTTCATCCCCCAGGCCAGCAATTCCTGCGCGCGCTCCGGCGTCACGCCCTCGACATAGCACCTGAGCTCCGGCGCATTGCCCGAAGCGCGGTAGTGTACGCTATCGCCTGAGGCGAGCGAGAAGCGCGGACCATCAATGGTAGAAACGCTTTCCACTTCACCAACTGCGCTGAAATACGTCGCCGCGTGGCCCGGCGCGACCAGGTAGTTAAGGAACGCCGCGCTCCGCTCGTTCGGCACGTCGGCCAGCCGGTCGCTCAGCGCCGCACGCACCGGCAATGTCGCGATCAGTTCAGCCACGGAGAGCCCGAGCTTGGCCGCGCTCCCCAGCACCGCGAGGATCGGCAGCACCGCATCGCGCGTCGGCAACGCGGTCAGCACCCGGCCCGAGAGCTCCACATCGCTCCCCAGGAGCACCCCGCCATTGGCCTCGAACCCGACGATCGCCCCGCCGGGCTCTGCCGCCGCGGTAGCCATGCCGCCGATCACATAGGGCGAACCCACCCGCGTGCGGATCACCTGCCGGAACCAGCCGACGCCCTCGATCGCCGAGTTCGACGTCACCGGCGTCACCACCCGGTCCGCCCCCACAAACCTTGCGGTCAGCAGCCCCAGCACATCGCCGCGCACAAACGCGCCATTGCCATCGATCAGCAGCGGCCGGTCGCCATCTCCGTCAGTCGAAACGATCGCATCGAGATGGTGCTCGGTAATCCAACGCAGCCGTGGTTCATAGATCGGGTCCGACACCGCTTCGGTATCCACCGCCACGAACGTCTCCGACCGCGCAAGCCGTACCACATCAGACCCGGCTCGCGTCAGCAGCGACACCAGGAGGTCGCGTGCCACCGAGGAATGCTCAAACACCCCAACCCGCCACCCGGCGAGCGCATCAGCCGCCAGCATGAACCTGTAACGCTGCCGGTACCGGTCTCCCGCCAGCGCCACTGCATCGGCCGGCCGTGCGGACCCGCTCACTGCCTGCGCTGGTAATGCCGTGAGAATCCCCGCCTCGTCCGCCTTGCTGATCTCTCCGGCCGGGACATAGAACTTGAGCCCGTTCCGGTCCGCCGGAATATGGCTCCCCGTCACCATGATCGCCGCCGCGCCCAGCGCCATCGCATGCAGCGCCAGCGCCGGCGTCGGCAGCACCCCGCAATCCACCGCCTCGAGCCCGGCCCCCGCTATCGCCGCCGCGCAGCCCGCCGCAATGGACGCACTCGACGCCCTGAGGTCCCGTCCCAGAAACACCCGGCCCGATCCCAACTGCCCGGTCGATCGCAAATGGCCCACGAACGCCGTGACATACCGTTGCGTCGCCGCCCCGCTCAGTTCCGACGCGAGGCCGCGCAGCCCGCTGGTTCCAAACTTCAGAGAATCCACCATCCATCACCCCAAACCGACACCCCAGTTTTGGCATGCCGCCCGTGACGCGCAACCCTCGATCTGCGTCATGTTGTGTCACGTTAAGGATTCGTTCATCCGCATGGCTGAACATTGCCCAATGCAGATTCAGAAACGCACGATGAACTGGCTGCCCCGCGCCTCGCTTTTCAACGAGGCCGAGGCCGCACGCATCAAGCGCAAGGCGCAGGCGCAGGCCGACATCGCCAACGCAGCCTCGATGAATTCCAGCCTCATCTCCGCGGGCCTGTCGGTCACTGGGGATTCGGTCAACTTGAGCTTCCGCATCGCCGCCAACCGCATCCAGACCAAGTCCACCAAGAAGGTCGGCATCTCCTAAGCCGGGCTTGATTTTGCCGGACGCCTGGGCTCAATCGCCCCATGTCCCGCGCCATCGATCCAATGTTCTTCGATCGTGAAGTCACCCTCGTCGCCCGCGACCTGCTGGGCGCGACGCTGCTCGTCGACGGCGTCGGCGGCATCATCGTCGAGACCGAGGCCTATCACCCCACCGAGCCCGCCTCCCACGCCTATATCGGGGTAACCGCCCGCAACGCCTCGATGTTCAAGGGGCCGGGCACGGTCTACATCTACCGCTCCTACGGCATGCACTGGATGTTCAACATCGCCTGCACAGATGCCGCCGCCGTCCTGATCCGCGCCCTCGAGCCCACTGAAGGCATCGAGCGGATGGCCGAACGCCGGGGCCTCAGCGCCCCACGTCAACTGGCGTCCGGGCCCGGCAAACTCTGCGCCGCCCTCGCCATCGGCAAGCGCCATGATGGTCTCAGCATCGCCGATCCCCTCTTCACGCTCACCCTCGCGGCAGAGCCACCGCCAATCGTGATCGGCCCGCGCATCGGCATCTCCAAGGCAGTCGACCTCCCCTGGCGCTTCGGAATTGCCGGCTCCGCCTTCCTGTCGCGGCGCTTTGCCGCCTCAGCCTGAGAGGGCACGCGGCGGGTTCCATCCCGCGCCGGGTTTGTTTAGGGTGCGCGCCAAATCAAATAAGGAGAATGCCCCGTGCCGGTCGACGCGCTGATCAAGGAACTGCTGCAGTCTGGCAGCATGAACGAAGACACCACCGCCGATCTCAATCGCATGCTGGGCGAGTTCACAGCTGGCACGCTCCACGCCGACGATGCCGCCTATATCGCTGCACTCCATGCTCGCCTCAGCGGCGCCCCGCTCCCCGAAGAAGCCGCGGCACCCGCCGCCGAAGCCGAGCTCGACGGCCTCAGCATCACGCAGTGGCGCGAGCGCGCCCTCGCCGCCGAAGCGCAGCTTGCCACATTGACGTCGGCTTCTGCCCCCACGGTGAACTGACCCGTCCACCGCTCCGGAGTTGTCATGCGCCTCGCCCTGTTGCTCGCCGCCGCTCTTGCGGCGATCTCCGCCAACCTGGCACAGGCAGCGCCCGATGTACGGCTTGCCCCTGAACTGCTCGCCGAAAATCTCAGCCTGCCGGTCGCGCTCACCGCCCCGGCGGGCGATCCCCGGCTCTTCGTGGTCGAGCAGACCGGCCGCATCGTGATCCTCGCCGACGGCAAGCGCACCGAAACGCCATTCCTCGATATCAGCAGCAAGGTCAGCTCCGGCAACGAGCAGGGCCTCCTCGGCCTCGCCTTCCACGCCGACTACGCCAGCAACGGGCGCTTCTTCGTCGACTACACCGACCGCGGCGGCACGACGAAGATTGTCGCCTACAAAGTCTCGGCTGACCCCAACGTCGCCGACCCAGCCTCAGCGACCGAACTGCTGTCGATCAAGCAGCCCTTCGCCAACCACAATGGCGGCTGGATCGCCTTTGGGCCAGATGGCCTGCTCTATGTCGGCATGGGCGATGGCGGTGCCGGTGGCGATCCCGGCAAGCGGGCGCAGAACCCCAGCGAGTTGCTCGGCAAGATCCTGCGCATCGACGTCAACGGCGGCGCTCCCTACGCCATTCCTCCCGGCAACCCGTTTGCAGCAGGTGGTGGCGCGCCCGAAATCTTCGCCCTCGGCGTCCGCAATCCCTGGCGCAACGCCTTTGACGGAGATCACCTGATCATCGCCGATGTGGGGCAGGACAAGTGGGAGGAAATCTCGACAATCCCCCTCGCCCAGCCTGGCGCCAATCTCGGCTGGAACCGCATCGAAGGCCCCGCCTGCTTCGGCGCTGCGACCTGCGACAGGACCGGCCTCATCGCCCCGATCTACAGTTACGCTCACGCTGATGGCGGCTGCTCGATCACCGGCGGCCAAGTCTATCGCGGCAAGGCGATCCCGGAACTCGCAGGCCAGTATTTCTTCGCCGATTTCTGCGCCGGGTTCGTCCGCTCCTTCGCCATCGCCGACGGCAAGGCCGGCGAGGTGACCGATTGGACCCCGGCCCTCGGCGTCGGCGCCATCACCTCGTTCGGCACGGACGCGGCAGGCGAACTCTACATCACCAGCATCGAAGGCAATCTCTTCCGCATCACCCGCGCCAAGTGATGCAAGCCGGTCGCGCCATCTCCGGTTGACCTCTCCGGTACGCCTGCTATTTGAGGCCTGCTGCGTTGTCGGCAGGGCCTATAGCTCAATGGTTAGAGCCGACCGCTCATAACGGTCTGGTTCCAGGTTCGAGTCCTGGTGGGCCCACCAATCTTTTCAATCACTGAACTCGCAAGACACGTGGGGTCTGCAACGTCTTCCCCAACCTCATGCCGCTTTTCGAGCGGCGTGACCCGTGCGGCAATCGCCTGGCCTTCCACCCGAAAGAGCACTCAGTTGCCGAACCAGCCCTCCTTGAGGTAGCGCATGTACTCGAAGATCGCCCCGTGCTTGCGCACGAAGACGACCTCAAGGAAGTCGCCAACAACGAACGGCGGGATAAGGATTTCGACGCCGGCGGCCTCGATATGCGGCTGGAGATCGGCGACGCGGTAGGCGACATGTGGGTTGTAGCGCACGGCGTCTGGTACTGTGCTGTCGTCCCGATAGCGCAGGAATTCGATGTGCTCGGGGTGGTTGCGCGGGTTGGTCACCCAGATCCTGCTTGCCTCCACCCAGTCTTCCTGGGGCTGCGCGGTCGTCGTGGTGATGCCGACATGGTCGAAGACGAAGTCGCTCATCCGATCCTCACGACATTGCCGGTCCGTGCCGACTCTTCGGCCGCGAGTGTTGCCTCGAGCGCGGCCGTGGCGTCCTCCGGCGTGCCGATAGTGACCGTGCCGCCGCTTAGCGCGGTGGCCGCGAAATAGTTGAATTCATCGCGCAGCGCGCCGCCGCGAACGCCGTTGAACATTGGCCAGTAGGTCGTGTCGGGCGAGTGCAGCTTGCCGCCATCGACAATACCGAGGTTGGGAAAGGTATCCTGCACGTGGATGATGCCTTCGGTGCCGATGATCGACATGCGTTCATCGATGTCGAACGGGGTCTTTTCTGGCATGCACCACACCGTCTCCAGCGTGGCGGTGGCGCCGCCCTTGAAGCGGTACATGGTCTGGCCGATGTCGGGATGCTTGAGGCCGCGCACGTCGACCGTCTGGGCATAGGTCGAGGCGATCCGGTCGCCGGTGAACCAGAGCATGATGTCCGTATCGTGGATGGCGTCGCCGACGATCGGCCCGATCTTGTTGAGGATGGTCGGTGTCCAGGCGGCGGGAATGTTGCGCCGCGAGGAGAGGGCGACGATCCTGCCGATGCGGCCCTCATCGATCGCCTGCTTGGCCATGCGGTAGCGCGGATTGAACCGCACCACGTGCCCTATGAAGAGAATACCCTTCGAGCCTTTCGAGGCTGCGGTGATCTTGCGCGCATCCGCAACGGTCGAGGCGATGGGCTTTTCGAGAAAGACGTGTTTTCCGGCTTTGAGAGCGGCAATCGCCGGCTCGGTATGCTGGTCCCACATGGTGCAGATCGAGACGGCGTCGATGTCGGGGTCGGCGAGCATATCGTGATAGTCGCGATAGAGCTTCCTGACGCCGAATTTTTCGCCCAGGGCTGCGAGCCGGTCGGGCGTGCGCGTGCAGAGCGCCGCCAGTTCGAGATTGGGTACGCCGGCAATGGTCTCGGCGTGGATTTCGCCGAACCACCCCAGCCCGATGACACCAATGCGCAAACGATCCATGTGTGCTTCCCCTCAGAAGTCTTCGCGTGTGAGTTCCCATGCCAGGACAGTGGAGCCGGCCAATGCTCGGCTCATCATTGTCCGCCCAGCGCCGCACCGATCCATTCGAGGTTGGCGCGGCGCAGGTGCCCGTAATTGTAGAAGGCGAGTTCCTCGACGCCGCCCTCCCGCAACGCCGCGACGGCGGCGATAAACTCGCCTGCGGTCGAAAGGTCAGGAAACGACGGGCGGAGGATGCCGCGCAGTGTCGTTCCCGTGTCGATGCGACGGCGGATGTCGAAGAGATCGGCCTTCACCCGCACTGGCGAGGGCTCGTAAAAGCAGGTCTCGATGATACCGGCAGTGGCACCCAGGGCGCGAAGGTCGCTGCCCTCGTACCAGGCACCGGCGGTGGGCCGTGCCACTGATGGGATCACTGCCACCTTCACATCTTTGCGCACTGCGGCGCGGATATCGGCGACCAGAGAGGTCACCACGTTGCTGCGGAAATCGATGTAGCGGCGGAGATCGCCATCGGCGACGACATCGGCACGCCAGAAGGCCTCGGCCATGTCAGGCGGGAAGTCGATGTCACTGTCGAGATAAGCCGCGATGTCGTGCGCAACCTGCGCCTTGAGACGGCGGGCATCGATGCCCTGGGCTTCGGCCGCCGCGACGCAGTGGTCGCAAAAGCAGAGCCCCAGCAGGTTCTCGAGCCAAATGTTGGAGCGGAGCAACGCGAACTCGTGGTGATAGCCATGCGCATAGGGCGTAAAGCCCGGTGCTTCGATGGAGATCCCAGCAACCGGATAGCTTTCGGTGACGTCCCGGGCGAGGCCGATGGCGTACGCGCGGGCCTCGGGCGCCGAGGGGCAGAGGTTATAGTAGTAGGGATCGCCGAAGGCGTTGCGCACCACCGCCTGCGGATGCGCCATGCCCAAGTGCGTGTTGTGCAGCAGCACCAGCCATACGTTGACCGCCATGCTATTCTGCGCCGTCAGTTCGCCCAGCACATCGCGTTCGGCGAGGAGACTGTTGGCGATCGGTTTGATGGCGCCGTATCGCGCCGGGCCGGTGTGGAAATAGGCCGTGCCGTCTTCCGGGAAATAGACCTTGCCTGCCTTGCCGTGCGGCCGCAGAAACTTGCCGGCGTGATAGCTGCCGGCAATCGTTACCGTATCGAGGCCGAGACGTCGGAAATCGGCGACGCAGGTCGCAACGCCATCCTCGGCGAGGTCCCAGGCGTAGGTATAGATGGCCCTGTAGCTCATTGCCGCATTCTCAATGGTTGTGATGATGCCCCTTGAGGAAGCTTTCCTCGAAGGGGCGGCGGCTGACTTCCATCTCCTTGCCAGCGAGGTAGACCGCGACCGGCTGCAACAGGGTCGAGCCCTGGCGCCGGGTGCCGACCACGTCGGAGAACACGTAGTCGCTGTCGTACTCGCGAAGGACGGTGAGATCGGCGGGGGAGCCGATTCCGAGCTGGCCAAGCTCCGGGTGCCGGATGGCGAGTGCCGGGCGGCTGGTCGACATGCCGATCACCTCGGCAGCGGTCAGGCCGCAGTTGAGCAGCTTGCTCATCGTATGGAGCATGTCATAGCCTGGCCCCTCGACGGCGATGACGTGCACGTCCGAGGAAATAAGGTCCGGCTTGAAGCCATCGCGGAGCGCCGTCTCGGCGGTGTCGTAGCCGAAGGCGCCCATGCCGTGGGCGATGTCGAACAGCACGCCACGCTCCCGCGCCTGCCACACGGCATCGAGCACCTTGCCATCCGGCCCGATGGCCGAGTTCGGCTCGGGACGGTAGCAGTGGGTGAGGATGTCCCCGGGCCGCAGCATGTCGACGACATCGGAATAGCTCGGCGGAGGATGTCCTATATGGGTCATCAGCGGAAGCGAGACCTCGTTGGCAGCTTCCAGCGCCAGCTCTAGTGCACCGAGACCGAGGTCGCCGGTGACGATGCCGCCGATGCGGACCTTGACCCCGATGATGCGGTCGCGGTTGGCCTCGATCTTTTCAACGCACCGGTGTACCGGCAGCATCGCACGTGCCGTCGCCTCGCCGATCGAGACATCCTTGTCGAAGCCGAAGATGCCGGGAAACGAGATATTGAGGAACGCAAGGATCCTGTACGGCGAGTGGGCCATCACATAATCCCGGAAACCGTCATAATTGCCAGCCCCGGCGCTGCCCGCATCGACCAGCGTCGTGCAGGCGGAGCGACGTGCGATGAAGCCGGGATCGACGCTGAGCGAGGTCGCCTTGTGGTAGACATGGGTGTGAATGTCGATTAGCCCGGGGGCAACGATGCAGCCCGAGACGTCGCGCACCTTGCTCGTTCCCGGATCGATGCTGGCCGCCACTGCCGCGACCTTTCCGGATCTGATGGCGACGTCATAGCGTCCGTCGAGACCGTTACGTTCATCGATGACGCGGCCACCTCTAAGGACGAGATCGTATTCGGGCGATGGTCCAGATACCGACATCTGGGAAACTCCGGATGCGCAGCGCCGGGCGGCGGGCACGTTCGCCCGTCGCTGGAATGTCTGCGTTTATGGGTGATCAGGCGAGTTCGACAACCCGCTTCTCGTTGATGCTCTGCTCTGCCGCCAGTACGATGCGGAGGCTGTTGACCGCGGCATCCATCGAGGCCGAGAGATCGAGGTCTTCGACGATCGCCTTGAGGAAATAGGCCTGCTCGCGATCGCAGAGTTCCTGATGGTTGGGCTCGTCTGTCATGGTGAAAATTTCGTCCTTGCGCAGGAAGCTCTTGTCACCTGGCGCAACCTCGGCGTGGTGATACTGGATGGCGTCGGTCTTGGTGTGCTGGTCGATGTCCGACGAGTCCGACACGCCATCCTTGTGCGCCTTTGGGTTCGGCACGATGGAGACGGCGCCCTTTGGCCCCACCACGTCCTTCACGAAATAGGCGACCTCGCTCATCATCGGGCCCCAGCCCGCCTCGTACCAGCCCACCGAGCCGTCATCGAACTCCACATGCAGGTGGCCGTAATTCTGCTTGTCCGCCTCGGCCCAGAGTTTCGCGCCAATGCCGTGCACCCGCACCGGCTTCGCGCCGGTCATCTGGCACATGACATCGACATAATGCACGCCGCAATCGACGATCGGGATCAGGGAGTCGATGAGGTTCTTGTGCCAGTCATAGGTCGGGCCACCCGACTGCTGGTTGAGATTGAGGCGCATCACCAGGGGCTTGCCCAGCGTCTGCCCCAGCTCGATGAACTTGATCCAGCTCGGATGCACGCGAAGGATATAGCCCAGCACCAGCTTGCGATTTTTGGCCCGCGCCGTGGCGACGACCTTTTCCGCATCGGCCACCGTGGTGGCTATCGGCTTTTCCATGAACACATGGGCGCCGGAATTCATCGCCTTGATGGCATATTCGGCGTGAGTATTGGGCCAGGAATTGATCGATACGGCGCCAGGCTTGGTGGCCGCGAGCGCAGTGTCAAAGTCCTCGTAGAGGGGGTAACCCTTGAGCTCTTCGGGCATGGGCTTGGACTTGATCGTGCGGCTCATGATTCCGACGATCTCGAACCCCGGGTTGCGGTGATAGGCGCTCGCATGGGACTTGCCCATGTTCCCCAGCCCGACCACCAAGACGCGCACCTTATCGGCCATCCGGCCCTCCCCAATCAGATTAAGTCAGAGCGTGGGCGGCAAGGTGCCGCCCACGACACTAGAGATGTCAGGCAATCGCCTGATCGAACAGCTTGGCCTGCACGGCAGCAACGTCGACGGCCGCGAGATCGGCCGGCAGCTCGACAGCAAGCGCGTCGGCCTTGACCTTGTCGTGGTCGAAGTCGTTGGCGGCCGTGATGCAGGCGTTGGTGACCACGTCCTCAGCCTTGACCGGGTTCTTGACCTGGCCGAGTTCATGCACCTTGTCGAAGAAGGTCTGCCAGGCAACTAGGTCGTGATCGCCCCAGCCCTTGCGCTTGGACATGTCGCCCCGCACCACATTGAGGTTCTGCAGCAAGGACATGGTGCCCTGCTCTGGCCCGTTAGCCTTCGCCACAGACGGGAACTGCTCGAACACGGCGTGCACGGCAGCGCGCGGGTTTTGGTAGGAAGCTTCCAGGCCCATCGACCAGGCGCGCAGGTACTTGTCGAGGAACGCCTTCTTGTCAGGGTCGTCGAGATCGGCGGCGCGTGCCACGTAAGTATTGGCAAACAGCGGCGACCGCTGCACGCCCAGCCAGTACTCGAAGTCGAGCCCAGTCGAGATCCACTCAGCCCTCAGACCTTCCCACGCCAGCGCGGCGTCGCCCTGGCCAGCGGCCAGCGCCGTGCCCCAGGTCGGCCAACCGGCTTCGACATACTTCACCTTGCTGATGTCGACGCCCTGCACGGCAAGCATCGGATCCACGATCGATTGCCAAGCTGCCGAGCCGAGGAGGATTGTCTTGCCCTCAAGCTTCTTGAGGTCATTGCTCCCCTCGCCCTTACGGAACGCGAGGCTGAACGTGTCGAGCGCGCCCCAGTGGAACACCGACTTGAGCTTCATGCCGTTCTCTAGGGCGAACGAGAAGATGCCTGGCGAGGGAAAGCCCATGTCGGCCTGTCCGACGTCGACGAACTTGACCGTGGCGGTACCGTCAGACGGCCCCGGCTGCATATCGACCTGGACACCCAGATCGTCGAAATAGCCCAGCTTCTTGCCCATCCAGAAGCCGAAATCGTCGAGCACTTCCAGCGTGCCGCGCGGCGAGATCCAGGTGAACTTCGAATACGGCGCGGCGACGGCGCGACCGATGCTGCCGAGCGCGGTCGCGGTGACGACGCCGGCGGCAGAAACTTGGAGGAACGTGCGGCGGCTCATGCCGCCGGGAGTCAGAAAGCTAGCCATAGTCTTCCCCTGTTGATGGTTCATTTCGTACGTCCTTCGGGCCGTCGCCTCCCTTGACGACGGGGCAGTCTCAGGCCTCCCAACTCGCGAACTTCTTTCCGAGCAGAAAGAAGAGCACGTAGATCAGGATGCCCAGGATGGAGAGGATCAGCACCACAGCGAAGAACTGCGGCATCTGGATCATGGATGAGTATGAAGTGAGCCGGTTGCCCAGCCCGAAGCCGCCGCCAACCATTTCGGCGCCCACTGCGGTGAGCAGCCCGAAGATCGAGCCGACCATCAGGCCGACAAAGATCATCGGCAGCGCCATCGGCGCCCGGATCTTCCAGAAAATCTGCAGCGTCGACGCCCCATAGGAACGCGCTAGCGCGATCTTGCCGCTGTCGACGCGGCGGAACCCCGTGGCGGCGTTGATCATCACCATGGGCCCCGAGGCCAGCGCCACCGCGATGATGCGTGGCTCGTAGCCGAAGCCAAAGCGCAGGATCAGCAACGGGACAAGCGCCAGCATTGGCGTTGTGACGAGCAGCAGGATGTAGGGGGTGATGATCTTTTCGGCGAAGGGGAACTGGGTGATGACGGCGGCAAGGATCAGCCCCACCACGGCGCCGATACTGAAGCCGGCAAAGAGTTCGACCAGCGTATGGCCGAGATGCGGCGCGATGAGCGGGAAATCTGAGACCAGCGCCACTGCGATTTCGCTGGGCTTGGGCAGCACGTATTGCGGTACCGCAAACAGGTTGAGCAGCAGTTCGGTGCCACCGATGATGATGACGGCGACGAGCACGATGGCGAGCACTTCGCGCAGCGACCGTATGCCCGGCCCGGCGGCCAGCGCCGACATGCCCCCGGCAAGGCCGACTTCGGCCCCGCCACTGCCCTGGCGTTTGAATTCTGGAATGGCGTCGGTCTCGCTCATCTGGTTCTCAAGGTGCGGGCTGCGCCATAGAGGCAGTTGGAGCCTTGCCGTATCGGCTCTGCTGCTTGCCGACGATTTCGAGCTTGATGGTGTTGGTAAGGTCGAAGACCTCCTTGGTCGACATGATTTCCAGCGAGCGCGGCCGGGCGAACGGCACCTCGTGGATACTGGCGACGCGCCCCGGTCGCGGGCTCATCACGACGATGCGGTCCGACAGGAAAATCGCCTCGTCGATCGAATGCGTGATGAGCACAATGGTGGTCGGGCGGTCCATCCAGATTTCCTCCACCAGCCGGTTCATCTCCTCGCGAGTGAAGGCATCGAGGGCACCGAAGGGCTCGTCCATCAAGAGAACTGACGGTTTGAACGACAGCGCACGCACCAGCGCTGCGCGTTGTTGCATGCCGCCGGAAAGCTCGCGCGGCATCCGCCCGCCAAAGCCATCGAGGCCGACACGGTTGAGCAGTTCGTCGATCCAGACGCGGTCAGGTCGAGTGCCCTTGATCTCGAAGGGGAACTTGATGTTGCCGTCGAGATTTCGCCACGGCAGCAGGTTGGCGTCCTGGAACACCATGCCGATCTCGGGGCTCGGTCCATTGACCGGCGCACCATCGAGCAGCACTTCGCCGGAAGTGAGCTTGTGCAGCCCCGACATCGACCAGAGCAGCGTGGTCTTGCCGCAGCCCGACGGACCCACGATCGAGACGATCTCCCCGGCTTTGACGTCCAGCGAACAGCGGTCAATCGCCAGGAGGTCACCCGAGCGCGTCGAGTAGACCTTGGTGGCGTTATTCACCCTGAGCTTGGGCTGGATGGAGGCAGCGGCAGGCATCGTCCCTCACGATTTTCGGCCAAAGTCGACGCCCCTTCGCCACTCCCTATCAGGGGGTGACGTCGTCAACGGCAGCAGTCTGTAACTAACCTACATTGCGAGTCAAGCACGCTGGACGGCGGAACCGAAAAACTTGAAAAACCCCTGAAATGCTGGAATATTCAGAGTTGAAAGCTGTGTAACCTTCCTACATTATGGTCGCTTGACGTTCAGGGCACTGGATTATTCGGTGTTGGAAAACAGTGAAATCGCACGCGAGAATGCTATAGGCACGGTGGAGTCCAATCTGCGGAAAGGCGCCATGATGCGCACGCACGTTCCTGCCGAGCCGCGAAGCGATGGCTATACCAAGCCGATCCCCGACATTCTGTCGATCATCAAGGATTCTTACGCCGAATTGCGTCCCGCCGAGCGCCGCGTCGCCGACGTGGTGCTGGCCGACGTGACCTTTGCGGTAGGCGCTTCCAACGCCGAGATCGCCCGCCGTGCCGAGGCGAGCGAACCGACAGTGACGCGGTTTTGCCGGGCCATCGGCTGCGAGGGCGTGCGGGATTTCAAACTCAAACTGGCGCAGAGCGTCGTGGTTGGCCGCCTTTACCTCGCGCCGGGCGAACCGAGCCCGCCCACCACCGATGGCTCACCACTGTGGAGCGTCGTCTTCGGTGAAGCCCGTAACGCCATAGCCGCTGTCGAGCGGAGCATCGATCCCGCCGAGATCCTTCGGGCCGCCGACATGGTCGCCAATGCCCACCAGGTAGTCGTGTTCGGACTCGGAGGCAGTTCGACCTGGCTGGCCAATGAAACCCAGAATCGCTTGTTCCGCTACGGTGTTGTCGCCATCTCCCATTCCGACCCGTACGTCCTCAAAATGACGGCAGCGACACTCAAGCCGAACGATCTGGTGATCGCCATTTCCGGCACCGGGCGCACGCGCGAAGTGATCGAAGTGGTCGAACTCGCCAAGCACTACCGCGCCAGGGCGATCGGCATCACCGCGCCCGATTCTGAACTGGCAGCCATCTGCGACGTCAAGCTGACGGTCGACATCCCGGAGTATCCTGATCCACTCAAGCCCACAGCGTCCCGCTACGCCTTCCTGCTGATTGTCGACCTGCTGGCGACAGCGGTCGGCTATCGCCTCGATCCCTCGGCTCGCGAGACGCTCCGCCGCATCAAGTACACTGTGCTCAACCATCGCAAGGGTAAGGTGCTCGAACCGCTGGGTGACTGAGTTGGATGACTGAGGGCTTCGATGCGGCAGTGATCACGCCACTGGGCGCGGGGACTGGCGCTAAAGTGCTCCCAAGGCAACAGTCGGCGATGTAGGAAGGCACATACCGCGTGTGGCAGGCGCTTGATAAGCGAGACCTACGTGGTACTTACCAGCTTTTCCAGTGCAGGAGCCGCCCATGACCGACGCAATACCAAGCGAACTTTTCCTGCCGGAGGAGAAGAAGGCATGGTTCAAGAATGACCGCTTCGGCATGTTCATTCACTGGGGAATCTATTCGCTCGCGGCGCGCCACGAGTGGGTGAAGAACCGCGAGGAGATCGACGACGCCGGGTATCAGAAGTACTTCGACAACTTCGATCCCGATCTCTACGACCCCAAGGAATGGGCCCGTCGAGCTCGCGAAGCGGGCATGAAATACGTGGTGCTGACGGCCAAGCATCACGATGGCTTCTGCCTTTGGGACAGCGAGGCGACGGACTATAAATCGACCAACACGCCGTATGGTCGCGATCTGCTCCGGCCCTTCGTGGACGCGTTCCGGGCCGAAGGGCTCAGGATCGGGTTCTACTATTCGCTGCTGGACTGGCACCACCCCGATTTCGCCATCGACATGTACCACCCCCTGCGCAACCGGGAGGACGCAGCCGAACTCAACAAGGGGCGCGATATCACCCGGTACGCCGCCTATATGCGCCAGCAGGTGACGGAACTGCTGACCGGCTATGGCAAGATCGACGTCATCTGGTTCGATTTCAGCTATTCGGGCCGCACCTACAAGGGCCTGCCGGGCAAGGGGCGTGACGACTGGCAGAGCCTTGAACTGCTCAGGCTGGTGCGCAAGCTCGCCCCCGATATCATCGTCAACAATCGGCTCGATCTTGAGACCGACACACCGGATGTGATCACACCGGAGCAGTACACACCGCGCACGCCGCCCCTGATCAACGGCAAGGAGCCGGCGTGGGAGATGTGCCAGACCTTTTCTGGCTCATGGGGATATTATCGCGACGAAGAAAGCTGGAAGAGCGCCGCACAGCTGATTCAGATCCTCATCGATGGCGTGTCGCTGGGCGGCAATCTGCTGATGAATGTGGGGCCGACGGCCCGCGGCACATTCGACCAGCGCGCTATTGATGCGCTTGATGCCTATGCGCGGTGGATGCGTCTGCACAGCCGGGCCATCTATGGGGCCGGGCGCTCCAACTATCGGGCGCCCGATGGCTGCCGCTTTACCCAGAGGGGCAATCGGCTCTACCTCCACATTTACAACTGGCCCAACCGCTACCTGCATCTCGACGGCCTAGCCGGCAAAGTAAAGTACGCGCAGTTGCTGAATGACGCGAGCGAAGTGCTGTGGGTTGGCGCGCAGACTGATCCGCACTTTGTACCGCCGGTCGGAGAGACGACGCTCACCCTCGATCTGCCGGTCAAGCAGCCGGACGTGGTGGTGCCGGTGGTGGAGCTGATCCTCAAGGAAGGCTGACCAAACGTCGGAAGGCAATCAGAGCGCCGCCGGCTGCCTCGCCAGCCGGTGGCGCGCGCTTTCAGACCGAACTGAGCCCCGCGATCGAAGCGATGATTTTCTGCAGCATGGCCTCGTCAACGATGATGTCGGCGTGCCTGAGCGCCAGAACCACCGCCCCCACTGAGCCGTCCTTGACGAGGCGGATGTCGGGCGTGTGCCCGGCGGCACGCAGCACTTCGGCGATTGCCGCGGGCAAATTGGACATGTGCGTCGCGACGCTGCCGCCGAGCACGACGGGGCCGAGCATTGCCGGATCGAACACCAGGCGGAAGTCCTCGATCAGGTAGCGTTCCGCCTGGGCAACCAGCTGCGCAGCAACGGCGTCGTCACGGCAGGCAATAACCAGCGGAGCGAAGGTCGCGAGCTCGATCGGGCGCATGTTGTAGATCGCGTCGATGAAGTGACGGAGAGCTTCGGGTCGGCTATCGGCAGCGCGCTCCCCGCTCACCGCAATGCGAAGGTGGCCAAGTACGGCCTCCGTCAGCGCCGTTTCCGGGCCCCTGCCCTCAAGGGCAGCCGTGACGGCAATGGCGGCATGGTGGCCGAGCCAATATCCGGAGCCCAAATCACCAAGGAGGTAACCGGCCGCGTCGATCACAGCCTCTGTCTCGCCATGGCGCACCCTCACCGCGCCCGACCCGGTACCGCTGAACACACAGTAACCTTCTGTCGCGGCCGACACAGACGGCAGCATGGCGTGGGTATCACCCGTCAGCAGCAAGGGACCGCTGAGGCCGAGAGCGCGAAACCCTTCCTCAAGGCGACGGCGCATCTCGGCGTTACGCGGTCCGGCAATGGCGAGCAGCGCCAATGAAATATCGACAGCGCCTCCTGCCTGAGCAACGGCGGTTTGTGCAGCGGCAATGATGGCGGCAGCCGCCTGCTCGGGGGGATTGGACCCGGGATTGCCGCCACGGTTGCGACCTTGGCCGAGGCAGTTGCCCCGTCGGTCAACGACGATGGCGCGCGAGTTGGAGCCACCGACATCGATGGCGAGCAAGGCTGTGATCATTCTGTCATACGCCCGCTTGTCAGACCCAAACTTGCTGGATAAGAATTGTTTTCATCGAAGGGCCGTTTTGACTGAGAGCGATTTTCAGGCATGGGTGCGTACCATATATGACAGCTGTCGCGAAGACGTTCAGCGTGCTTGATCGCATCGAGACTTACCAGTCTCAGATGCCGGCAACGATGGCGAAAATTGCGGCTGTGCTGATGGATGACCCCAAGGCGCCACTCAGTCTTTCGATCACGGATCTCGCCGGTCGCGCGGGCACCTCGGCAGCCAGTGTGACGCGCTTCTGCCGGATGATCGGCTATACCGGGTATGGCCAGTTACGCGTGGGAATTGCCGAGGACGTCGGCCGGGGCGGCTCGAAAGCTGCCTGGATTGCCGATATCGGCCGGTCGTTCGGACCAGGCGACCCGCCTGAGCAGGTCCGCACGGTGCTGCTGAACACCCACACGCTGTCGCTGCAAACCACGGCTGGGATGCTTGATCTCGATACAGCAGTTCGGGTTGCACAAGCCATCGGCAAGGCGCGCCATGTCGATGTCTACGGCGTCGGCGGCTCTTCCCTCACCGCTCTCGAAACGCAACACCGGCTCTATCGTATCGGCATAAACGTCCACACCTGGGCGGAAGTGCACAATGGGCTGACCAGCGCTGCCATCCTTGATGAGTCCTGTGTGGCGGTAGGCATCTCCAATACCGGGCGCACTGACGAAACCATTCAGATGCTGAGCGCGGCCAAGGCCGCCGGGGCCTATACGGTGGCCATTACCGGCAACCCCGAATCCCCGCTGGCGCGGCTCGCCGACGATGTGCTGACCGCTGCATCGCCTAATGGCTACCTGCAGCCGGCCGATCTTTCGGCGCGGCATTGTCAGCTGTTTGTCGTCGACTTTCTCTACCTCCTGATCGCGCAAGCCAATTTTGAGCGGACCACGCGTCTGCTTGCTGCCTCGGCTGCGGCAGTGGCGCCGCGTCGCCGACCAGCCCGCGGCATTGCCCTTGCCAATTTCACCGCTCGTCCTGCGACGGCATAATGCTCGAAAGAATTGATCCTATGACTGATCTGAACGCACAATACCTGAAAGAAGTGTCGACCCGCCTTGAGCGGCTTGCCGGTCCCAACGCGGCGATAGACGCCGCTGTCGCAGCGATCGCCGACTCGCTTGAGAACAATGGCGTCGTCCAGGCCTTCGGCACCGGCCATTCCGAAGCCTTTGCCATGGAAATCGCCGGCCGCGCCGGTGGCCTCATCGCTACCAACCGGATTGCGCTACGCACCCTCGTGCTGCGTGGCGACCGGGACGTGTCGGCTCTCGGTGGTGCCGATTTTGAACGCGACCCCAATGTCGGCGAGAACCTCTTGGCGCTGTTTGACGTCCAGCCCAATGACGTGTTCATCATCGCGTCAAATTCGGGCGTCAACGGCTCGATCCTCGGGGTGGCGCTGGCAGCAAAGGCGCGCGGCCACAAGGTGATCGCCGTGACCAGCCTCGACCACACGCTGAAGGTGTCGCCCAAGCATCCGAGCGGCAAGCGTCTCAGCGAAGTGGCCGACATCGTCATCGATAACCTCGCGCCTTATGGCGACAGCACCATGACGCTGGAGGGCGGCATCGGCATCGGCGCCGTATCCTCGATCACCGCAGCCTTTATCGCCCAGCGCATCACCATCGGCGTAGCCGAGACGATCCGCCAGCGAGGCAAAACGCCCCCGGTCTATATTTCTGCCAATATCCCGGGTGGCGATGAGCACAACACAGCTCTCGAAGATCTTTACGGCGAGCGGATCCGCAGGGAAGCCTGAGTGGCTTGCAGAGCCGCCCGACGTGGGGTGTAGTGGTTCAGACGACAACAAGGGAAGGTAATAGAATGACATTCAAGAAGACTTTCGACCGCCGCACATTCCTGCGCGGAACAACGGCACTGGTAGCGGTGGCACCCTTCGGTGGGCTGCTGGGCTCGACCAGCGCGTTCGCCCAGGACGCGGCCAATCCGTTCGCACTCGCCGATGGCTCTGCCGTTGATGCGGTGATCTTCAATGGCGGCTACGGCATCGACTACGTCGAGTTCGCTGCTAGCCTGATGCAGAAGAACCACCCGACCGTCACCGTCAAGGTGTCGCCGTCGACCCAGATCGCGCAGGAACTGCAGCCGCGTTTCCTCGGCGGTAACCCGCCCGACCTGATCGACAACTCGGGTGCCCAAGCCATCGGCTTCTCGGCTATCATCGACCAGCTCGAAGACATGAACTCGGTCCTCGACGCACCGAGCCTCGAAGGCGTCAAGATTCGCGACACCCTCGTGGGTGGCGTCGAAAAGCCCGGCACCTTCGGCGACAAGTTCATCGCGCTCAACTACGTGATGACGGTTTACGGCATCTGGTACTCGGCACAGCTGTTCGAAGACAATAGCTGGACTCCGCCGACGACCTGGGCCGAAGCCATCGAACTGGGCAAGAAGGCCAAGGAAAAGGGCCTTTACCTGTTTGGCTGGGGCAAGGAAGCCGCAACCTACTACCGCACGACCGCTGTCGCTTCGGCGATCAAGGAAGGCGGCGACGAAGTGCGTCTGGCCGTGGACAACTTCACCCCCGGTTTCTGGTCGCACCCGGCGTTCCAGTCGGTCTTCACCTCGCTCTACGAGATCATCCAGGGCGGCATGATGAAGCCCGGTGGCGCTGGTACCCAGTTCACCGCTGCGCAGGCGCAGTGGTCGAATGACCAGTCCTTCCTGCTCTATCCGTCGGGCTCGTGGATCGAGAACGAGATGAAGCCGGCCACCAAGGAAGGCTTCCGCATGACCGGTATGCCGGAGCTCTCCGTCTCCGATAACGGCAAGCTGCCCAAGACGGCTCTCCACGCCACTGCCGGCGAGCCGTTCATCATCCCGCTCGGCGCGCTCAACCTTGCCGGTGGCAAGGAACTGCTCCGCACGATGCTCTCGAAGGAAGCCGCGACTAACTTTGCCAAGAGCAAGCTCGCCCCGACGATCGTCAAGGACACCGTTCCGGCAGACGGCTTCGGCTCGACCGCGCTCGTTTCGCAGAGCAAGCTGCTGGCCGACGCTGGCAATGACGTCTTCACCTGGAACTCGTTCGATCTTTACGGCACGAACCAGGACGAACTCGTCGTCTGGAACAGCTTCCTCGATGGCAAGCTCGATGTGGCGGCCTTCACCGCTGCGCTCGAGGCCATCACCTCGGCCGTCTACAACGACGCTTCGGTCACAAAGGTTGTCGTGAAGTGATGGACAGCACGATGGCGAGGGCACCGGTCGCAAGACGTCGCTGGAAACTACCAAGCTTCGAGAATACCGGCTTCATGCTGGTCTTTCTTGGGCTTCCAGTGGCAATCTACGTGATCTTCGTGATCTCGCCATTCGTGCAAGCCTTCTACTATTCCATGACCGATTGGTCAGGCTTTTCGAAGAAAATGAACTTCGTGGGCCTGACCAATTATCTCACCCTGCTGACCGACCCGGTCTTCACCAAGGCCGTTTACAACAGCATTTTCCTGGTTCTGGTGCTGCCACCCCTGGTCATCGTCCTCTCGTTGACGCTCGCCACACTGGTGACCATTGGCGGCGTGACCAAGGGCGAAATCCAGGGCCTGAAAAACGCCGGCATCTACAGGGTCATCTCATTTTTCCCCTACACGGTGCCCGCCATCGTCATCGGCATCCTGTGGGCGCAGATGTACGACCCGTCGAGCGGCCTGCTCAACGGCATCCTCACGGCAATGGGGTTCGGCTTCTTCAAGTCCTTCGCCTGGCTTGGCGACGAGCGCACCGCCATGGGCGCCTCGATCTTCGTCATCGCCTGGTCGATGGTCGGCTTTTACATGGTGCTGTTCATCGCAGCGATCAAAGGCATTCCTGCCGATGTCTACGAGGCGGCGCGCGTCGATGGCGCCGGCCGCTTCCGCACCGCGATCAGCATCACAGTGCCGATGATCCGTGACACCATCCGCACCGCCTACGTCTATCTCGGCATCCTGGCGCTCGACGCTTTCGTCTACATGCAGGCCCTGAACCCCTCGGGTGGTCCCGCCAATTCCACGGTCGTGATTTCTCAGCACCTGCTCAACACTGCCTTCAAGAAGGGTAAGTTCGGCTACGCGACCTCGATGGGCGCGGCACTTGCCGTCATCACGCTGGTGTTTGCGGCCATCGTCTTCCTGGTGTTCTGGTGGCTCGGCCGTCCCGCAAAGTGGGGGAAGGTCGGCCCTCTGATCGCCCCGACCCAGCGCACCGCCCCTGGCCCCCCTGCCGCATCGGCCCGTCCCGCCGCCCAACGCGAGCGGCCCGTCGCCAAGCGCGAGTTCTGGACCGACAAGAAGGTCGCCACGATTTCTCACGTCGCCCTGATCGCATGGGTCGTCGTCATCTGTGCCCCACTGCTCTGGGTGCTGATGAGTTCGTTCAAGACCACGCAGCAGATCTTCGGCTCGCCGTTCTCGCTGCCCACCAGCTTCAACTTCGAGAACTACGTCTCCGCCTGGACCACGGCCAGCATCGGCACCTATTTCGTCAACACGGTCATCGTCGTTGGTGGCGCGCTGGTCATCGTCATGCTGCTGGGTGCGATGTGTGCCTATTACCTCGCGCGATACGAGTTCAAGGGCAGCAAGATCATCTACTACCTGATGCTGGCGGGTCTCACCTTCCCGATCTTTCTCGCCGTCGTCCCGCTGTTCCAGACGCTGCGCGGTTTTGGCCTGCTCAACACATTCCCCGGCCTGATCATCACCTATGTAGCCTTCGCGCTGCCGTTCACGGTGTTCTTCCTGTTCGCTTTCTTCAAGACGTTGCCGCAGGAGATTGCCGAGGCAGCCATGCTTGACGGCGCTGGTCCGTGGCGCGTCTTCTTCACCATCATGCTGCCCATGGCGACGCCCGGCATCGCATCGGTGGCGATCTTCAACTTCCTTGGCCTGTGGAACCAGTTCCTGTTGCCAATCGCCCTCAACACCAACACGGCAAACTACGTGCTGAGCCAGGGCATGGCCTCGTTCGCCTCGCAGGCGGGCTATGCGGTCAACTTCGGCGCGCTGTTTGCCGCTGTGGTGATCACGGTGCTGCCGGTGCTGGTCACCTACATCATCTTCCAGCGCCAGTTGCAGGGGTCAGTGTCCCCAGGCCTGCTGAAATAGCGCTAGAGCGCCGCGCCAGCGATGGCGCGGCGCAACACGCCCCCGGCCTGCGCCAGGTGCTGCTTCGCCGTAGCAGCGTCCTGGCCGGTCAGGATCATCAGGATCGCCAGCTTGCTGTCGTTGGCAGCGCGCGCGAGGGTCTGCTCGGCGTCAGCGACGCTGCATCCCGTTGCTTCACTCACCATGCGGACGGCACGGGCGACTAGTTTCGCATTGCTCGCGATCATGTCGACCATCAGGTTGCCGTAAGTCTTGCCGATGCGCACCATGCTCGCGGTCGAGAGCATGTTGAGCACCAGCTTTTGGGCGGTGCCCGATTTCAGCCGCGTCGAGCCAGAAATCACCTCCGGACCCACGACCGGCGCGATCGAGATATCTGCCATCGACGCGATCGGGGAGTCGGGATTGCAGGTCAGGCCGATCGTGGTGGCGCCCTGCGCCTTAGCGTAGTGCAGCGCGCCGATCACGTAGGGCGTACGTCCGCTCACCGCAATGCCAACCACGACGTCGCGCGCCTCGAGGGCGATAGATCTGAGGTCGGCAGCGCCGGCTTCGGCGCGATCTTCCGCCCCCTCTGACGCATTGACCAGCGCATCGAGCCCGCCCGCGATGATCCCGACGACGAGACCAGGAGGGACGCCGAAGGTTGGGGGACATTCCGAAGCATCAAGCACCCCGAGCCGGCCACTGGTCCCGGCGCCGATATAGACCAGCCTGCCACCCCTATTGAAGGCGCCGACAATGGCATCAACGGCTTGCGCAATGTGGGGCAATGTCTCGCCAACGGCAGCGGCAACGCCCCGGTCCTCGGCATTCATGGTGGTGACGATGTCGAGACTGGACATCAAGTCGATATCGGCTGTGCGGGGGTTACGCCCCTCCGAGACCAGCCGCTGGAGTTGGGTCTGCAGGTCTTCGGCAACGCCCATGGCGGGTCTCCGGCTATGTTGGTAGTGGACTCTCAGAGCTGCGTCGTGGACCAGGCCGTGGATCCGCCGATGATGGTGGTCAGCACCTCCAGATCGTCGCTCAGATGCACGAGGTCGGCGCGCAGCCCGGGCGAAAGCGCGCCGCGCTCATGCGCCACACCCAGAGTCTGGGCCGGATAGAGCGACGCCATCCGCAGCGTCTCTTCTAGCGGCAGCCCGATGGTCTTGTGCACATAAGTGACGGCCTGGATCATGGTCAGATCTGCCCCGGCCAGGGTGCCATCAGCGAGCCGGAGCGCGCCGTTCTTCCGATAGACAGTCTGGCCGGTGAGAACGAAGCTCTCCGCATCGGTACCGGTTGGCGACATGGCGTCGGTCACGAGGAAGACATGACCGGGGCCGCGCTTGGCACGGAGGGCGACCCCCAGCGAGACCGCGCTGACATGGATACCATCGGCTATCACGCCTGCCGAGACCTGGCCCAGATCGAGCGCTGCCCCAACCACACCGCCGTCGCGATTGCCAAGCTGGCTCTGCGCGTTGAACAGATGCGTGACCATAGTCGCCCCTGCCTCAATGGCGGCGCGCACCACCGGGTACGGTGCGTCCGAATGGCCAATGCTGACCACGATGCCGGCATCGGCGAGACGCTTGATCTGATCTGGCCTGACGGTCTCTGCGGCGACCGTGATCAGCAGGTTCGGCAAGTGCTGACGCCCTGCGACCAGAGCCAGCAGGTCGGCCTCTTCCATGGGCCGGATCAGCGCCGGGTCATGCGCCCCCTTGCGTGACACGGCAAGGTGCGGGCCTTCGATGTGAAGGCCGAGAAAGCCGGGCACCTTTTGCTCTGCCGCAGCGGTGCCGGCGGCGATAGCGAGCCGGTTCTTTTCAGGTGTATCGGTAATCAGCGTGGGCAGCGTCGACGTGGTCCCGAAACGAGCGAACGCGCTGCAGATCGTGGTTATGGTGGGCACGTCGGGCGTCAGGTTGAACAAGGCCCCTCCCCCGCCATTGACCTGCAGATCAATGAAACCTGGAGCCAGGATGCCGCCATTGAGCGCCACTCGCTGTGCGTCGCTTGGCGAGTCGGCGGCAATTATGCCCTCGATGCGATCGCCATTGACCACCAGCGCGGACCGCTCCCACCATTGCTGGCCATCAAAGATACGGGCTCCGGTATACGCGATGCGGCTCATGGGGTTCCGTTACTTTCTCTGTCTGGGTCGGGCGCCAGCGTCGCGCTCCACAGCATCTGAACGCCACGACAGCATGACACGAAGGCTGAGAATCGTCGATCAATCAAGGCTCGGGGTGAAATGGAGCAAACCACTTCAAGTCCTCAACAATACCAATATAAGGCCATTTATCAAGCCAAACTAGAAGCTTTCTCTGCGGCGCGATTGGTTTCCATCACTCGCGGGCTCTTCGCCCGCGGCTCTCTCGCATTTCATCCCCAAACGTTTCCACAATGAAATACCGTGAACAAGCAGGCATTGTGTGGGACGGCCGTGTGGGAAAAGCCCTGAAAATCTGCGACACCCCTGCAGAAACCTGCCGCTCATAACGGCGCGGTTCGAAGTGCGAGTGCTGGTGCGCCAGATTTTCCCGGAGGATGACCATGAAGACCCGTGCCGCCGTTGCGTTTGAAGCCAAGCGCCCGCTCGAAATCGTCGAGGTCGATCTCGAAGGCCCCAAAGCCGGTGAAGTGCTGGTTGAGATCAAGGCGACAGGTATCTGTCACACCGACGAATTCACCCTGTCGGGCGCCGATCCGGAAGGCCTGTTCCCGGCCATCCTCGGCCACGAGGGTGCGGGCATCGTGCTGGAGGTTGGACCCGGCGTCACCAGCCTCAAACCCGGCGACCACGTCATCCCGCTCTATACGCCCGAATGCCGCGAGTGCCCGTCTTGCCTTTCCCGCAAGACCAATCTCTGCACCGCCATCCGCGCCACCCAGGGCAAGGGCCTGATGCCCGATGGCACCTCGCGCTTTTCCTACAAAGGCCAGCAGATCTTCCACTACATGGGCTGCTCGACCTTTTCCAACCACACGGTGCTGCCCGAGATCGCGCTCGCCAAGATCGATCCCAAGGCGCCGTTCGACAAGGTGTTCTACATCGGCTGCGGCGTCACCACCGGCGTCGGCGCGGTGATCAACACCGCCAAGGTCGAGGCCGGCGCCACTGCCGTGGTCTTCGGGCTGGGCGGCATCGGTCTCAACGTCATCCAGGGGCTGAGGATGGCCGGCGCTGACATGATCATCGGCGTGGACGTCAACAACGCCAAAAAGGTCTGGGGCGAGCGCTTCGGCATGACCCACTTCGTCAACCCGCGCGAAATCGAAGGCGACGTGGTGCTCCACCTCGTCAACCTCACCAAGCGCGGCGCTGACCAGATCGGTGGCGCCGACTACACCTTCGATTGCACCGGAAACACCACCGTCATGCGCCAGGCCCTCGAAGCCAGCCATCGCGGCTGGGGCAAATCGGTGGTCATCGGCGTGGCCGGCGCCGGTCAGGAAATCTCCACCCGGCCGTTCCAGCTGGTCACCGGCCGCACCTGGATGGGCACCGCCTTCGGTGGCGCCCGCGGCCGTACCGATGTGCCAAAGATCGTCGACTGGTACATGAACGGCAAGATCGAGATCGACCCGATGATCACCCACACGCTGCGGCTTGAGGACATCAACAAGGGATTTGACCTGCTGCACGCAGGCGAAAGCATCCGCTCCGTGGTGCTGTTCTAGCCAGGAGCGTTTCCAGGATAAGTGGCGACGGTTTTCCGGTTCGGAAACGCGACCAAGAAAAGCTTACCCTTCCAGCGTATCCACCTTCCTGAGGCTGGGAAACAACCCGGCCCAGAGGGCGACGATCACCAGCGTACCCACGGCGCCGAACACCCCTGCCCCGACCGGCCCCAGCAGCGCTGCTGCCATGCCGGATTCGAACTCACCTAGCTGGTTCGAGGTGCCGATGAACAGCGAGTTCACCGCATTCACCCGCCCGCGCATCTCGTCCGGCGTCAGCAGTTGCACCAGCGACGAGCGGATCACCACGCTCACCGTGTCAGCAGCGCCCAGCGTCACCAGCGCCGCGATCGAGAGCGCAATGTTGCTCGAGAGCGAGAATACCAGCGTCGCCACCCCGAACAGCGCTACCGCACCCAGCATGGTCTTGCCCACATTGTGCCGCAGGGGGAAGCGTGCCAGCACAAGCGACATCGTCACCGCCCCCACCGCCGGGGCCGCCCGCAGCAGCCCCAGCGCCCAGGGTCCGGCATGCAGGATATCGCGCGCGAACATCGGCAGCAGCGCCGTGGCGCCGCCCAGCAGCACCGCAAACAGATCGAGCGAGATCGTCCCCAGCAGCACCGGCTTGCTGTGGATGAAGGCGATGCCCGCGAACACCGAACTGAGGGTGGGCTTCGACCGCACTGGAACGCGCTCTGCCTTGGCGATGCTTGAAACGCAGAGGCTGGCGACGAGGAACATCATCGCAGCAGCCGCAAACGGCGCCACCGGATGGACCCCATAGAGCAGCCCGCCCATTGTCGGCCCGGCAATGAACGCCGCCTGCATGAACGAGGTGGAGATCGCGATCGCCGATTGCAGCATCGAGGAGGGCATCAGCCCTGGCAGCAGCGCCGCCATGGTCGGCCGCTCGAAAGCCTGCGCCGCACCCAGCACCGCGACCGCGACGAAGATTCCCGGCGTGCTCAGCCAACCCTGCCAGACGCCGAGCGCAATGATCGCGACAACGCTGGCTTCAACGATCTGGCAGATCAGCCCGATCCGCCGGCGGTCGAACTGATCGGCCACATGCCCCACCACAAAGGTCAGCACCAGCATCGGCAGAAACTGCACCAGCCCGATCAGGCCAAGGTCGAACGCATTGTGCGTCCGGTCATAGACCAGCCAGCCAATGGCAATCCCAGTCCCCTGGAACGCCATCGACGACAGCACCCGGGAGGCAAGAAACCGTTGAAAGGAAGCATGGTCCCGCAGCCGCATGCGCGGCATCACGGGCGAAGAAACAGCGTCAGTCATCGCTCATGCATGAGCGGGTTCGCGGCTCCGTGCAAGTGAACACTATGGCTAAGCCACTCTGCAAAATCACAAACAAAAACCCGGCGCGCCTGAGACGCACCGGGTCAATTGGTGAAGACTGCAGCCGTCTCAGAAGCCGAGCTTAACGCCCACGAGAACCGTGCTGGTCGGCGCCTGGATACCGTAATCGTAATCGTCCGAGTCCGGAGCGAGATCGAACGTGTTCTGATACCGGTACTCGGCAATTGCCGTAATATTATCAGTCAGCTTGGCGCCAACACCGGCGATCAGCTGATAGCCGAGGCCGCCGTAGCTATCGGGTGTAGAGTCCGGAAACTGGTAGCCAATAAACCCGAGACCGGCGGCGCCATAGACGCTGAACATGTCGTTCAGCGGCACTGTGTACTTCAAGTTGCCCATTATGCTGGCGCTGGACACGTTGTAGTCACTGCTCGATTCGTAATCCCGCTTGGTATACATCGCGTCTGCTTCGACGGAGAGGCCATCCATGACGACGACGCCAACGGTGCCCGCAATCGCGTAGCCTGCCTCAAATGCGCTCGTGCCCAGATATTGGTCGTCGTCGTAATAAAAATCGACGTCGCCCGACAGCACCGCGCCGCCAAGCAGCTGCACGTAGATGCTGCTGTTGACCAGGCTCGTATCCATCGGCGCCGCCGCATCGTCAACGATGAGGTCGGCGGCATGTGCGCTCATCGCGCCCGCGAGCACCAAGCCACCGGCAATGGCAAACTTCCGCATGTAGAATCTCCGTCCAGAATCAATAACCAATAATTGCAGCATTCTTGCCACAATTTGTGGCGCGGGGCTGTATCTGCCGCGCCACAAACATGGAAAATGCCTCAGCCCGCCGCTGTATAAGCCGTCTTCACCTGCGTGAAGAATTCCGCCGCGTACTTGCCCTGCTCCTTGGGGCCGTAGCTCGAGCCCTTGCGGCCGCCAAACGGCACGTGGAAATCGACGCCTGCGGTCGGCACGTTGACCATCACCATCCCGGCTTCGGCGTTACGCTTGAAGTGCGTCGCGTACTTGAGCGACGTGGTGACGATACCCGCTGAAAGCCCGAACTCGGTGTCGTTAGCGACCGCGAGGGCCTCCTCGTAGTCCTTCACCTTGATCACCGCAGCCACCGGCCCGAAGATTTCTTCGCGGGCGATGCGCATGTTGTTGTTCACCTCGGTGAACAGCGCCGGCTGGAGGAAGAAGCCCGGATTGTCGCGCTTCACCAGATCGCCGCCGACCACCAGCCTCGCGCCTTCGCCCTTGCCGATCTCGATGTAGTCGGTGTCCTGCTTGAGCTGGCCGGCATCGACCACCGGCCCGATCTCGGTTTCCTTCGAGATGGCGTCGCCGACCTTGAGGTTGCGGATACGCTCGGTCAGCGCCGCCACGAACTTGTCGTGGATGCCTTCGGTAACGATCAGGCGCGAGGACGCCGTGCAGCGCTGGCCGGTCGAATAGAAGGCGCTCTGCGCAGTCGATTCCACCGCCACCTTGAGGTCGGCGTCATCGAGCACGATGGTGGGGTTCTTGCCGCCCATTTCGAGCTGGAACTTGCGCATCACCTTGACGCTGGCTTCCGCAACGCGGCGGCCGGTGCCGACCGAACCGGTAAACGTCTGCGCCGCGATATCGCGGCTGTCGAGCATGGTCTGGCCCACTACCGAGCCCTTACCCATCACAAGGTTAAGCACGCCCTTGGGCAGCCCGTTGCGATGGAGGATATCGACAATCGCCCACGAACAGCCCGGCACCAGGTCCGCCGGCTTGAACACCACGGTGTTGCCGTAGCAGATCGCTGGCGCGATCTTCCAGGCCGGGATGGCGATCGGGAAGTTCCACGGCGTGATGATGCCGACAACGCCAACGGCCTCGCGGGTCATCTCGACGCCGACGCCCGGCCGCACCGACGGCACGCTCTCGCCCGAAAGGCGCAGCGCCTCACCGGCGAAGAACTCGAAAATCTGACCAGCGCGAGTGGCTTCGCCAATGCCCTCGGCGAGCGTCTTGCCCTCTTCGCGGCTCAACAGCATACCGAGTTCTTCGCGGCGGGCGAGAATTTCGTGTGCGGTCTTGGAGAGCACTTCCCAGCGCTGCATGATCCCCGAACGCGACCAGGCGGGGAACGCCGCCTTGGCGGCAGCGATGGCATCCAACGTGTCCTGGACGCTCGCCCGTGCATAAACGCCCACGACCTCGTTGGTGTTGGACGGGTTGATATTGTCGATCCCGTCGCTTCCCACCCACTCGCCGTTGATGAGGTTCTTGTGCAGTTCGGTCATGGTCGTTTCCTTGGCTAGCGGTGCCGCGGCACCGAATTTCTTCATAGGCGCAGTCGATTGGCTACAGCAGCCCGGCACTCGCCAGATCGCGCAGCAGGTGGCTCGCGCCATATGTCCAGGGCGCGGCCTCAGTCGAGAGCCGCACCGTGTTGCTCAACGTGCCCAGCGACGGCGTCGAGATCGACACCACGTCGCCGAGCTTGTGGGTGAAGCCCTTGCCGACCCCGCCCCGATCCTTCACGGGGGCAAACATCGTGCCGAGATAGAGCACCAACCCATCAGGATATTGGTGGTGATCCCCGATTGCGGAAGAGACAAGCGACTCCGGCGAGCGCGAAATCTGGCTCATATTGCTGACCCCTGTCAGCTCGAATCCATCTTCGCCCAATACGGTCAGCGCAATATCTGCGGCTTTCACCGTCTCGATCGTAAACGCGCCATCGAACAGCCGGATGAATGGGCCGAGCGAAGCGGACGCATTATTGTCCTTTGCCTTACCCAGCAGCAGGGCCGAACGGCCCTCGACGTCACGCAGGTTCACGTCATTGCCCAGCGTCGCGCCAACGATGGCGCCCGATGAATTCACCACCATCGCCACTTCCGGCTCGGGGTTGTTCCACTCGGAAATCGGCAAAATGCCCACATCGGCGCCGTACCCAACTGACGCCATCGGCTGGCACTTGGTGAAGATCTCGGCGTCCGGCCCGATGCCGACCTCGAGATACTGGCTCCACACGCCGCGTGAGATCAGCGTCTGCTTGACCTTCATCGCCGTCTCGGACCCCGGAACCAGCTGGCTGAGATCGGTACCGATCAGCCCCAGGATATCCTTGCGCAGCAGGTCTGCCTTGACCTTGTCGCCCCGCGCCTGCTCCTCGATCACCCGCTCGAGCAGCGACACGACAAATGTCACGCCCGCCGCCTTCACGGCATGGAGGTCAATCGGCGACAGCAGCGCCGGCGCGTTCTCGTCACTCTTCCCCGACCATGAATTGGCCAGCACCAGATGCACGCTCCCCACCACGTCGCCCTCGGCTGCTGCCACATAGGCGGCTGGGTCGGCCATCTCGGTGATGTCGCGCACCAGCGGGGCGGTCTTGGACGTGATGTCGACAAGGTCGGTGCCCCGCACGGTCACAACACGCGGATAGTCGAAGCCCGGCAGGCGGGCTCGGCCAAGCAGAACGCCCTCGCTCGGAATGATCGGATTGGTCACAGCGGCCCCCTCAATTTAGCCCGCGTACCTAACCCGCCACCCCCCGCCCTGTCCAGCAAACCGGGAGGTACGTGCCTCAGACTTTCGAACGGCAGAGACACAAAATCTCGCCCCTGCACCCAAGGATCGCCGCGTCACAGCCGTCCAACGAAGTGAGAGTGCGGACTGAACATCCGTTCAACCCCCGTTCAGCATCGCCGCAATACCACCCCCATTGGCTGGGACCATCTGCCCCGCCACGATTCTACAGGAGCCAATAATGCGCCCATTTACAGTTCTCATCCCCCTGCTGCTCGCCACTGCGCTCACCGCGCCCGTTTTTGCTGCGGAGGATATCGTGGGTACACTTTCGATCGCCGGTCAGGGCCAGGTCACCGCCGCTCCAGACACCGCCTTCGTTACTTCCGGCGTCATGACCGAAGGCGCCACCGCGCGTGAGGCGCTCGACGCCAACACTGCGGCGATGACCAGCCTGATGGACACACTGAAAGCCGCCGGCATCGAAGCCCGCGACATCCAGACCTCGGGCTTCACCGTTGCGCCGAACTACGTCTATTCCGATACGCGCGACGCCAATGGCTACACCCTGCCGCCCAAGATCAATGGCTACCAGGTCTCCAACACCGTCAGCGTTCGTGTCCGCAAGCTCGCAGACCTCGGCGCTGTGCTCGACAAGGCCGTGACTGTGGGTGCCAACACCATCAACGGCATCAGCTTTGCTGTCGAAGATCCGACCAAACTCTACGACGAGGCCCGCAAGGCCGCCTTCGCCGACGCCCGCCGCAAGGCCGAACTCTATGCCGAAGCCTCTGGCAGCGACCTGGGCAAGATCCAGTCGATCAACGAGCAGCAGGACCTCGGCCAGCCGCAGCCCTACATGATGAAGACCATGGCCATGGACGCCGCCTCGGCGCCCGTTCCGGTCTCGGCGGGCGAGCTCAGCTACTCGATCAATGTGAATGTCACCTGGGTGCTTGACGATAAGTAAGTGGTCGTCCTCTGAATGGTACAGCCCCGGTCCATTGGCCGGGGCTCACACCCATTGTGTTGCCAAACCAGCCCCACTGACGCCACCTTTGGCGTTTTTCCTGCCTATCCATGGAACGTTCCGCAACCCGCTGCGTTTCTGTGGCGATCGCCATCAACGAGGGCATTGAGGGTAAAGAATTGCCGGCCATTCAGACCCCGTTCAGCCGCGTTCTTCCATTTCTCATCCAACTGACTCGATAGTCTCCACAACTAAGGAAACATCCATGCGCCTACGAAACTGGCTCCTCACGAGCACCAGTCTCGCCGTCCTCGCCTTTGCGCCGCTCCCGGCGCAGGCACAGGATGCCGAACTGGCCGCGGCCTACCAGGCCTACGTCGACGCAAACGGCGAGGGCGATGCCGCCGCCGCTTTCAAGGAACTCTGCATCGTCAAGGGCTTCGCCTCTGTCGATGAGTGCATTGCCTCGTTGCAGGCCGCTCCGGCCGAACAGGCTGCTCCCGCTGAAGAAGCTCCTCCTGCCGAGGAGCCCGCCGCCGAAGCTCCGGCCGAAGAGGCTGCCCCAGCCGAGGAAGCCGCTCCCGCTGAGGAGGCCGCTCCTGCTGAGGAAGCTGCACCCGCAGAAGAAGCCGCTCCTGCTGAGGCTGCGCCTGCTGAGGAAGCTGCTCCTGCCGAGGCCGCTCCGGCTGAGCCCGCCGGCCCCACCGCTGAAGAAATTCAGGCCAAGTTCGTTGCCGATCTGAACGCCGCACTGGCCGACTATCAGGCCGCAATCGATGAAGCCGCGACCGGTACCGACTACGACGCCGCCAAGGCCAAGGCTGACGAAGCTGCCGCCCGTGTGCTCGATCTGTGCACCACCAACGGTTACAGCGACATCGCAGCCTGCATCGGGCAGGACCTGCCGCCCGTACCTCCGGCTCCGGAAGCCGCACCGGCTGAGCAGGCTGCGCCCGCCGCGGAAGCACCGGCTGCCGAAGCTCCGGCTGATGCCCCTGCTGCAACCGACGCTCCGGCTGACCAGCCCGCCGCTGATGCGCCGGCAGACGAGCCTGCTCCGGCCGCTGACGACCCGAACGCGCAGATCCAGGCTGACCTGAACAAGGCAGCCGAACTCTATGGTGTTGGCGCCAGCCAGCTCGATGCTGGCGATCCGGCCGGCCAGTCCACCGTCGACGCCGCCAACCAGCAGTTCGCTGATATCTGTGCGGCCGCCGGTCTCACCGACGTCGCTGCATGTCTTGCCCAGTTCGGCATCACTCTGCCGCCGCTGCCCGCAGCCCCCGTTGCTCCGACAGAACCGGCCGGCACCCCGATCGCCGATCTGCCAGGCGCCAACGAGGACGTCACCCCGGACGCGGTTGAGGTTCTGCCCGAATCCGTCGCGCCGGAAGCCGCTGCGCCCATCCTCGACAGCTCCAAGGATGCAGCAACCGATGAAGCCGGTGGCGTGACCCCGCCTCCCGCCGTTGCGGAAGAGCCCGCAGCACCCCCGCCGACCGACGACAAGTCCGCTCAGGCCTTTGCCCCGGTCGAGGTGCAGCCGGTGGCTCAGGAACAGGGCGAAAAGATCGACGCCGCTGCCCTGCCTCCGATGGAGGTGCCGCAGAACGTCACCATCATCAACAACGTGACGAACATCACGAACGTCACCAATAACACCACCAACAACACGACGAACAATAACGGCACCACACCGGCCAAGCCAGGAAAGCCTGGCAAGCCCGGCGACAACTACACGAACTCTGGTTTCATCTTCCAGATCGGCATCAACCTGGTCATCTCGAACCCGGCCCAGGATTTTGACCGCATCACGAACGATGACGAAGACACCGTGTACTACGAGCGCCTGTCCAACGGCCGCGTGAAGGAAACCGTCGAGCGCCCCAATGGCGTGCAGATCGTCACCATCCGCAACCGCTACGGCGAAGTGCTCAAGCGTTCGCGCATCACGCCGGATGGCCGTGAGTACATCCTCGCCTATTACGACGAGAGCAACGACGACGAAGACAGCTTCAGCAACTGGCGTGACCCGGGCGACGACCTGCCCCCGCTGCGCCTCACGATCCCGATCCGCGACTACATCATCGACGCCGATGATTCCGACGAGGAAGACGTGGAGTTGTTCTTCCGCAAGCCGCCGGTGGAGCAGGTGCGCCGCATCTATACCATCGACGAGGTCAAGCGCTCTGCCCGTATCCGTGACACGGTCCGCCGCGTCGAAGTGGGTGGCCTGACGTTCGACTCGGGTGCCGCGACCATCTCGCGCAATCAGGTCGGCGCCCTCAGCAAGGTTGCCAACGCCATGCTGAAGCTGCTTGAGGACAACCCGGCTGAGACCTTCCTTATCGAAGGTCACACCGATGCCGTAGGCGGCGAGCAGGCCAATCTGGTCCTGTCCGACCAGCGCGCCGGCACGGTCGCCCGTATCCTCACCGACTTCTACGGTGTGCCGCCGGAAAACCTGGTCACCCAGGGCTATGGCGAGCGCTACCTGAAGGTAAAGACTGAAGGCGATGAGCCGATCAACCGCCGCGTTGACATCAAGCGCATCACATCGCTGATCACCGTCGCCGACCAGAACTAATCTGGGCTGACACGAACCAGACGGGCCGGAGCAAGTCTCCGGCCCGTTTTCTTTTGCCTGCTGCCCTGCGTTCTCGAACGGTGTCCATGCAATCGGCGCCCCTTACCTCGACCGCATTTCTCCCTAAGTCTGCATGAGCTTATCTTGGAGAACCGCATGCCCAAACGCCTCGAACTGGTCATCGAGACGATCATTCTCGCCTCCCGCTGGCTCCTGGTGCTGTTCTACATCGGCCTCGCCATTGCCCTCGCGATCTACGCCCTGACGTTCGGGGTGAAGCTGTGGGACTTCGTCTCGCACGCCTTCGAGATCAAGGAATCCGACGCCATCCTGAAAATGCTTGGCCTGATCGATGCCGCGCTGGTAGCGAGCCTCGTGGTGATGGTCATCATCTCCGGCTACGAGAACTACGTCTCGCGCTTTGATGACGACGGCGCCGTGCACTGGCTGGGCGAAATCGATGCCGGCTCGCTCAAGATCAAAGTGGCCTCGACCATCGTCGCCATCTCGTCGATCCACCTGCTGCAGATCTTCCTCAATGCCTCGACCCAGACCGCCGAACACCTGATGTGGTACACCATCATCCACATCGCCTTCGTCGTCTCGGCGCTGTTCCTTGCTTATGTCGATCGCGTCTCTGCGATGACAAAAGCCTTGGGAAAATCGGGCAAGGAGCCTGCGCAGGCGAAGAGCGAGAACGCCTGAGGCGCATCTCCCGGGGGTGCAATTGAAGGCCGCGCGGCCCGCCTCAGCAGCCGCGCGCCCTCGATCAACATGGCCGATTAGCCCCGCAGTGCCACCACGTTGGTATCTTTGGGCGACGACAACACGATCAGCGTTTCGGTCCGCTGCATCCCCGGCACGGTCTTCAAAACGTCTGTAAAGAACGCCTCAAGGTCGCGATTGGTCTTGAGCCGCACCTTCAACAGGTAATTCCAGGCTCCTGTGACGTGGTGCGCCTCAAGGACTTCCGCGGTCTCCCCGATACGCTCAAGGAATCGCTTCTCCGTCGTCGGGTCGCTCCAGCCCACAAATACGTAAGCGAGCAGGTCGAGCCCCAGCTTTTCCGGATCGACCTTGGCGTGAAACCCCGTAATAACGCCGAGCTTCACCAGCCTGCGAATCCTGTCGTTCAGCGTCGAAGGCGCCACGCCCAGCGTCTTGCCCAGTTCCGCCACGGGAACGCGGTCGTCCTTTTGCAGCAATCCGAGCAGTTTGTAATCGATTTCATCAAGGCCAGCAGCCATAGGGCACCTTCGATAAATTAATGAATGTCTATTCGGAAAGATCATCGGCAAAGGCAATATGGTTGCCGCCTTGGGCGGCTTGCCGATAACGGAGGCGTGATGGTGCGAAGATGACTCGACATCCTCGCTATGTCCAGTCGGGCTAATCACCCGCGCACAAGCGCGATCGTCGCTAATCGCAGGCCGGGACATTTCGTCACCCGCAGCGAACCTTGCCAAACCCGGTAGCCGTCCCCAAGTGCCTCCTATCAGATGAGGGAGAGCGCCATGTTCAACATCGATAGCATCATCAAATCCTTGCAGACCGACACCAACCTTCAGCGCACCGCCATCACCGGCGCCGCCGGCCTCGCCGCTGGCATGCTGCTATCGGGTGGCGGTCTAGGCAAGCTGGTGGGCAACACTGCCAAGCTCGGCGCCGTCGCCGCCATTGGCGGTCTCGCCTACTCCGCCTGGCAGAAACACCAGCAGAACCAGCAGGGTGGCATGGCACCTGCCCCCGCCGAAGACCGCTTCGTGCCGCCGCTCTCCGCCGAGGCCGAGCGTGAAGAACTCGGAAAGTCGCTTGTTCGCGCCATGATCGCCGCCGCCAAGGCGGACGGGCAGATCGACGCCGCCGAAAAAGACGCGATCTTCAAAAAGCTCGAAACCATGCCGCTCTCGCCCACCGAGAAAGCCTTCGTATTCGACGAATTGGCGAGCCCGCTCGATATCAACGCCGTCGCCTCGCGCGCCACGACGCCCGAGCACGCCGCCGAAATCTACGCCGCCTCGCTTGTCGCCATGGTCAAGGACACCCCGTCCGAGCACGCATATCTGGAGGCGCTGGCCGACAAGTTGCAGCTCGACGCAGGCCTCGTGGCAGAGATCCATCGCGCCGCGGGTCAACCGCTCCCGGGCACCTCTCCTGCCTCAGGGTCGAGTTTTATCTCTCCCAGCAACGTTTAGCGGCAGCGCCGGTATCACATCTGTGCGTTCTTGCGTCGATCGGGGTGAGCCGCCATCTAGGGCGTTCAATCAGGAAAGCGACCTGCCATGGAAATCGGCCTCTATTCGTTCGCAGAAAACACCCCGGACCCGCTCAACGGCGGCCATCTCCAGTCCCCTGCCGAACGGCTGAAGGACCTGCTCGAAGAGATCAAGCTCGCCGACGAGGTTGGGCTCGATTTCTACGGCCTCGGTGAACACCACCGCCCCGATTTCGTCGCCTCTGCCCCGGTCACCATTCTCGCCGCCGCAGCCGCCATCACCAAGCGCATCCGGCTCTCCACTGCCGTCACCGTGCTCAGTTCCGAAGACCCGATCCGGGTCTGGCAGCAGTTCTCCACCCTCGACCTGCTCTCCAACGGCCGCGCCGAGATCATGGCCGGCCGCGGCTCCTTCATCGAGAGCTTTCCGCTCTTCGGCTACGACCTCGAAGACTACGACACCCTGTTCGAGGAAAAGCTCGCCCAGCTGCTGAAAATCCGCGAGGGCGGCAAGGTCTCCTGGGAGGGGAGCGAACACACCAAGCCCATCCCCGGCATCGCCATCTATCCCATGCCGATCCAGGATCCACTCCCGCTCTGGATCGCCGTCGGCGGCACGCCAAACTCCGTCGCCCGCGCTGCCTATTTCGGCCTGCCGCTGATGCTGGCCATCATCGGCGGCAACCCCAAGCAGTTCCAGCCCTTCACCGAGCTCTATCGCGGCACCGCGGCAAAAGTCGGCCATGACGTGACCAAGCTCCCGATCGGCATTTCTTCGCATGGTTTCATCGCCGAAACGTCGCAGGAAGCCCGCGATCTTGCCTTCCCGGCCCACAGCGAAGCCATGAGCCGGATCGGCAAGGAACGCGGCTGGCCGCCAACCACCCGTGCCCAGTTCGAAGCCGGCGCCGGGCCCCAGGGCGCCTACTTCATGGGCTCCCCGCAGGAAGTCATCGACAAGGTGCTGATGCAACATGAGTGGTTCAAGCACGACAGGTTCGGCCTTCAACTGAGCGTGGGCACCTTACCGCATGCCAAGGTGATGAAGGCAATCGAGTTGTTTGGCACAGTGGTCAAGCCCGCCATCAACAAAGCTCTCGGCAGCCCCTGAGCATCCGCAACCGCACAATCTGGACAATCCGCGCACCATATGCAGACATGGACTCGCTCAATTGAGCGAGTCCATGTCTATTAATAAGTGCCAGCATTGGCTTTGAGGTTAGGATTTGCGGCGGCAGCTTCCGGTTTTCTATATAAATTCTCCAGAACGTCAGGATTTACGAAACCTGATGGAGGAGCAATTCAATACACTGCAGATTGTAGCCGAACGTTTCCAAGCCATCGACACTGCAGCCATTCATTATACGTTGCGTGACAAATACTACGTATCCAGCAAGTGGCCCCAGCGCAGCCCGGAGCAGATCGCCGTCGGGCTGAGCCACCTGGCGCTCTGGCAGCTCATGGCCGAGCGCCGCCTGACCGGCGCTGTCATCTTCGCCGACACGGTGACGATTTCTCCGCGTCTGCCGCAGTTTCTCGATCGGCTCGGTGGCGATCTGCCCGATCGTATCGCCGTGCTCCGGCTCGATACGACGGGCGATCAGGTGAAGCTGGGCCGCCACAACCAGCGCACCATCGGCCCCGTGCTGGCGCAGCGCCTTCTCAGCACCCACTCGGGAATTGGTGGCTATGTGATTTCCGCCGAGTTTTCCCGCCAGATCGCCGGCCACAGGCGGCTTCACGACGCCGATTTGGAGACGTTCCTGTTCGGCCGGGCCGGTCCGCTCTTGCATGTCAGCGGTGTCTATCAGGCCGTCCCGGCGCTGGGCCTCGCCACGGCGCCGCAAGCGCCAAGGCCCGCCGTGCCGCCTCTTGCTTCACGGCTGCTGCACACAGCGCGCGACCTCGTCTATTTCGGTCGAGAGGCACTCACACCAGCGCGGGCCATCCCCTTTGCCGGCCCGTGAACTGCTACTTGCCGGAACGGCGCAGCGACTTGATCGGCAGCGGCGGCAGGCCGGATTTCTCGGCGATAGCGCGGTCCTGTTCCATGATCACGCCACGCGCCGCATCATCGCCCTCGAGCCCGCCCAGGAGCGCTGCATCGACCTTGCGGTTCGAGCGCTGGCTGCCATCTTCATAGATCACGTCGAAGAAAACGTACTCGACACGCGCTGTGGGTTTCTTGGCCATTGCTCTTCTCCGGTGCGGTGCATCCGGAAGATGCAACTGAGGCTGCTACCCTCTAGTTCCCGCAGGCCCGCATAGCAAGGCCACTGCCGGTCAGAACGCCAGCCGCGCGTAGCTTGAGCGATGATCGGACGGCCACGGCGTCACCACAATATCGGCCTCCGGCATCTTCTCACCGACGATACCCGCCTCCAAAACCTTCAGAGCGGCAGCGCGCCCAAAGGTGAAGTCGATCCGGTCGTGATGATCTTCCGGATCAGTGTCCGCCGTGGTCGGCGTCCAGGTAAAGCCGGGCTTGGCCACCGGATCGGGGAACACGGCACGGAACATGTCGACAAAGCCCCAGCTCTCGATCCGCCTGGTCGTCGGGAACGCCACCTTGATCGGGTGGGTCCCCTTGGCCGCCGTGGCATCGGTCCAATCGAGATCACTCGGTTCGTTGAAATCGCCGAATACCAGCATCAGGTCAGCGTCGCCGGTTGCCTTCATGTCAGCCTCCAGCAGGTCGAGCGCCTTGCCGCGCGTCGCTGTAGCAGCAGCCACTGCCTCGTCCTCGGTCTTGAGGAACGGTGAGTCGCCATATGGGATATGCGTGAGTTGATAGGGTTGGTAGGGCGAGTCATCGAGATGGATGTTGAACACCTCAACCTTCCGCCCCTCGACTTCCACCGAAACGCCCAAACCATTTGGCGTCATCGGACCGATCGGGAAGCGGCTGAGGATCGCGTTGGCCCAAAGGGCATCGTTTGTCGCGGTCTGGTCGACGTAGTAATAGCCCAGCGCGTCCGCGATCGCCTTGGCGACGCTGGTGCCTACGGCTGGGCACACATCGGCCGTGCACGGGTCAGCCTCAAGCCGGGTTTCCTGGATGCCGATAATGTCCGCGCCCACGGCCTTCAGGACGGTAACGGTCTCATCGACGGACTTGCCTTCGTTGGCCCCACCGCCCCAGATGTTGAAGCTCTGCACCTTCAGTTCGGTCGCCAGCACCGGCGCCACAAACCCCAGTCCCGCCAGCAGCGCCAACCCGGCAATCGTCTTGGTCATCATCGCGATTCACCTCTGAAAATTGGGGTGAACGCTAGGCAATCGAAGTGACGCAGCCGTGACAGGCGGCGTAGTGTCAGGGCCGGAAAATGCCTTCGCCCTGCTCGTCGATGATCTGCCGGCCCTTGGCCAGCGCGAACGAGACGACGTCTTCCTTCGACGAAAACCGGTCGGCGCGGACGAACTTGTAGCTCTTGGACTCCCCGCCGATATCCTTCTCGATCATCCCGGCCAGCTGATATTCGCTGCCCGCCTGCATGATCAGCGCCTTGACGGTGAAGCCCTTGTAGCTCTCCTCACCCACCACCGCCGGCTCAATCGACTTGGGCGCCGCGTCACCACCCCCAAAGAGCTTCTTCAAGAACGACATACTGCCTCCCGCTGGTCCAATCGAGTTCGCGAAAAGCTTTAGTGCGGCGGGCGGGGGATGTCTACCAATGGGTCATCAAAGCTTCCGCACCGGCTGCCTGATCACGGTCTTCAGCTTGCCGGGCGCCGAGCGTCTTGGGTCGCCGATGTAGATTTCGTGATGATGCCCGGTCTCGACCAGCTTGTTCGCCGGCAGGAACTCGCTATGGAGCCGCGCGATGGTCGGCGCTTCGTTGGCATATGGCCCGATATGCATGATCTGCACCGACAGCCCCTCCTCGAACGGCTCGAACCGAAGGCTTTGAGGCGGCGTCCCAAGCTTTTCGCGGGTCGCGGTCACGGCCTTGCCGAACATCGCTTCCGTGATCCAGTCCGGCTGCATGATCATGGCCGTCCATAGCCAGTTCGATTTGTCGCCCTGCGTGAACGCCTCCATATCCTCGGCCCACCATAACCCCTCGAGCGGCGCCACCCCATAGTCCTTGGCGAGGTCGCCCTTCGAGCGGAACTTCAGCGCGTAACTGAGGCTGAACAGCCACTCCACCGCCTGCAGATAGGCTTCGGAGCTATTCGGGTCGCCTGCACCATCGATCTTGATGAAATTGAAGCGCGGCACCGAAACGATCTGGAACCGGTCCACCGGCGGCTGCCAATACGGCTTCATCTGCTTTCTAAGGTCGATCTTTTCGACTATCGGCGGCACGGCACCCTCCCCTGGCTGGTGGAGAGAGCTTAGCCCCTTCACCTCGCGAAAACTTGCCGCCGATCAATGCCGCGACACAAGAAAAAGGGCGGCGCCGCAGCACCGCCCAAACTTGAACCTTCAAGACAGGTCCGCCCCGCCTCAGTTGTCGAGGAAGCTCCTGAGCTTCCGCGAGCGGCTGGGGTGCTTGAGCTTCCTGAGCGCCTTGGCCTCGATCTGCCGGATGCGCTCGCGCGTGACACTGAACTGCTGGCCTACCTCTTCGAGCGTGTGGTCGGTGTTCATGCCGATGCCGAAGCGCATGCGCAGCACGCGCTCCTCGCGCGGCGTCAGCGACGCCAGGACGCGCGTCGTCGTTTCGCGCAGGTTCGACTGGATCGCCGCATCGATCGGCTGGATCGCGTTCACGTCCGGGATGAAATCGCCGAGGTTCGAATCTTCCTCGTCGCCGATCGGCGTTTCGAGGCTGATCGGTTCCTTGGCGATCTTCAGCACCTTGCGGACCTTGTCCAAGGGCATCTGCAGCTTTTCGCTGAGCTCTTCGGGCGTCGGTTCGCGGCCAATCTCGTGCAGCATCTGGCGCGAAGTGCGGACGATCTTGTTGATCGTCTCGATCATGTGCACCGGAATACGGATGGTGCGCGCCTGATCGGCGATCGAACGGGTGATCGCCTGCCGGATCCACCAGGTGGCATAAGTCGAGAACTTGTAGCCGCGGCGGTACTCGAACTTGTCCACCGCCTTCATCAGGCCGATATTGCCTTCCTGAATAAGATCAAGGAACTGCAACCCGCGGTTCGTGTATTTCTTCGCGATCGAGATCACCAGGCGAAGGTTGGCTTCCACCATTTCCTTCTTGGCGATCGCGGCTTCGCGCTCGCCCTTTTGCACTTTGTGGACGATCCGGCGGTACTCGACGATATCGAGACCGGTTTCCGTCGCCAGCGTCTGGATGTCGCTGCGGATTTCGAGCGCCGTATCGGCCTCCCGCTTGACGAACTCGGCCCAGCCCTTGCCCGGCAGCGCCGAAACGGTCACCAGCCAGTTGTGGTCCAGTTCGCTGCCATAATAGTTCTCGAGGAACGACTCGCGCTTGACGCCATAGCTCTCAGCAAGGCGCAGCAGCCGGCCTTCGAGCCGGACGAGGCGCTTGTTGATGTCGTAAAGCTGCTCAACGAGGCTCTCGATACGCGAGGTGTTGAGCGACAGCGACTTCACGTCGGCAATCACTTCCGACCGCAGCACGTCGAGCTTCTTGAGATCGCCAGCGCTCGCCTGTGCATTGCTGGTCATGCGGTCTTCGGCATGCCGATCCTGCATCTTGCGCATCTTGCCATAGGCTTCGGCGATGCGATCGAAGGTCTCGACCACCTGCGGCTTCAACTCCGCTTCCATCGCGCTCAGCGACAGGGCGTTCTCGAAGTCGTCGTCCTCTTCCTCGACCGGGTCCTGCGGCGCGGTCGGCTCCTCGGGGACGTAATCGTCCTCGTCGTCACCTGACTTCGGCCGCGCCTTGGGGGCAGCCTGACGAGTCTCGGGCGCCGGAGCGGCCTTGAGGTCCATCAGGTCGGGCGACACCACGGGCGCCGCCTGCTTGGCGTCGGGGCCGGCATAGGTCGCTTCGAGATCGATAATGTCGCGCAGCAGAATTTCGGCGTTGGCCAGCTGGTCGCGCCAGATGATGATGGCCTGGAAGGTCAGCGGGCTTTCGCAGAGCCCCTCGATCATCGTCTCGCGGCCGGCCTCGATGCGCTTGGCGATGGCGATTTCGCCCTCGCGGCTGAGCAGCTCGACCGAGCCCATCTCGCGCAGATACATGCGCACCGGATCATCGGTCCGGTCACTGCCCTCGCGGGTATTGGATTTCGACGCAACGGCGGTGCCGGTCCGCTCGGCAACTTCCGAGCTTTCCTCTTCGGCCGTATCGGGTTCCGGCTCTTCAACCTCATCCTCGTCGATGACGTTGATGCCCATTTCGGAGAACATCGCCATGATGTCTTCGATCTGGTCCGGCGACACTTCTTCCGACGGCAGGACCGCGTTCACCTCTTCATAGGTGACGTAGCCGCGCTTCTTGGCGGTCTTGATCAGCTTTTTGACGGCGGCATCGGATAAGTCGAGCAGCGGGCCATCGGGCGCTTCGGTCGCGCTGCCGGCTGCGGCACCGGCTTCGGGCTTCTCGTTATCTTTGGCTTTGGTCTGGGTCGCTGCCTTGGTGGCCATCTAGCTTGCTGCTCCGGGGGCCCTCTGGGGTGGGCGCCGATAGTCGTTACGTGGTCGCGGCTTGAAACAAGGTAAAGGGAACGGGTTTCGTGACGGTTTCCTCAAATCTGAAATCGTCGCTGGCTCGTTGTCGGTGCAGAGTCTCGCTCACACAAGGGTCCCGCTTACAAGTGATTCGCTCATAAACGAAACCGCGCGTACCCGTAGCCCGTCAAAAGCTCCGTGTCGCGCGCCCCGATAACGAACCAAACCCTTCGATCAATGCCTCTGTGCCATCGACGGTGGTGATCTGGTTCTGGATGTCTCGCAGCCGTTCGAATGTTTCCTCGCTCGGGTCGTCGCCCAGCGCCAATTCGGCTGCTTTCAGAGCCTTATTTAGCTCAACGGATTTGTAATGCAAGGCCAGCGCATGCACTAATCCGATCTCGGCGTCCGGATCGGCCACGTCGGCGGCACTCTGCCACACGCCCTGGCGCGCCAGAACGTGCTGCATTTTCTCCATCGCCTCGCCAAATCCGCGCGCCCCCAGCGCCGCAGAAAGTGATTCGGCCGTGATATCGTGATCACGCGTCACCAGGTCGAGCAGCGCACCCAGCAAGTTCCGCGCCGCCGGTGATGACAGCTCCACCGCCGCCAGCGTTTCGAGCCGGCTTTCCACCAGCGCCGGGTGGTTGACCAGCGTCATGATGATCGCTGCCTCGCGCGGCGTCGCATCGATCCCGCGCCCCGGCTTCAAGAGCCGCGAGTTCCTCAGCGTATCCGACACCACCAGCCGCGGTGTCCCCAGCGCCTGCCGGGTGAACGCCCCGCCATTGCCGCGCCCATTGACCTGCTGCTGCCGCCCGCCGCCGCGCCGCTCGTCATAGCGCTGCCGCCGCACCGGCGCGAAAAACGCCTGCAGCTTCTCGTCGAACGCCTGCATGTAGTGCCGCTTCACCGATTGATCGCCGATCGAATTGGCTCGCGCCCTTAGCCGCGCCTCGAGCGCCGCCCGCGCCTCCGGCGTCTCCGGCACCACCCCGCCTGTCTCCACCGACCAGATCATGTCAGAGAGCGAGCGCGCCCGGTCGATCACCTCGGCAAACGCCCCCCTGCCCTCGGCCTTGATCAGGTCATCCGGATCCTGCCCTTCTGGCAGCGTCGCAATCCGCACCGTCCGCCCAGCCTGGAGATGCGGCAACACGATATCGGCCGCCCGCTCCGCCGCCCGCTGCCCCGCGCCATCGCCGTCAAAGCAGAGGATCGGCTGGTCGCTCATCCGCCACAGCATCTGCACGTGCTCCTCGGTCAGCGCCGTCCCCAGCGGCGCCACCGTGCCCTCGAACCCCGCCATCACCGCCGCGATCACGTCGAGATAGCCCTCGACCACGATCACCGGCTTGCCCGCCCGCGCCGCTTCCTTGGCCGTCTGGCCGTTATAGAGCGTCATCCGCTTGTGAAAGAGCTCGGTCTCGGGCGAGTTGAGATATTTCGCCGGCACATCCGCCGACATCGCCCGCCCGCCAAAGGCGATCACCCGGCCGCGAAAATCCATGATCGGGAACATTACCCGGTTGCGGAACCGGTCATACGGCAGCGGCTGCTCCTCGCGCACCACCACCAGCCCCGTGTCGATCATCTCCTGCGCCGTCACCCCATTGGCCGCGAGATGCTCCTTCAGCCCGTTCGAGCTATCGGGCGCAAACCCGATCCGGAACCGCGTCTGCGCCGTGGCGCTCACCCCGCGCTCATGCAGATAACCGCGCGCCCGCGCCCCGATATTGTGCACCAGCGCGGCTTCGAAATACTTGGTGGCGATTTCCATCACGTCATAGAGGTTGCGCCGCACCTCCTGCCGCTCGGCATCCCGCTCGTCCCGCGCCGGCATCGGCAGCCCGGCCATCCCGGCGAGCTTTTCCACAGCCTCGGGAAAGCTCATCCCGGCCTTTTCCGTCAGAAACCGGAAATGGTCGCCGCTGACCCCGCAGCCGAAGCAATGGTAGATGCCGCGCTTGTCGTCGGCATGAAAGCTCGGCGATTTCTCGCCATGGAACGGGCAGCACGCCCACATATCCCCGCGCTGCGGCTGGCTCTTCCGCTTATCCCAAATGACATGCTCTCCCACCACCTGCGAAATCGGCAGGCGCTGTCGGATCTCATCAAGAAAGCCATCGGAAAAGCGCATCGCACACAGATAGGGCGTGTGAGGACGGAAGTCAGCAGGGTTGGTGGAAGTGCCGGGGGATTTGGGTTGGGTGGGAGTGCCCACGCCCGAGGTTAGGGTGTGGGGGTAGCGTCGCTTGTGGGGCTTGAACAGTCATAGTACGACTGCAGAGTAAATTAGCACGGGGACAGCGGCTCAAAGTGAAGCCCCTGATTAGTGTTTCTGCAGTGATATTCGTCGCGGCACTGGCTCTTATGACAGCTACGGTCGGTCTGCTTTCGCTTGTTCCTAAGGCGCCCTATTTGGCGGCGGCCGGTGTCTTGGCGTTGCTTGTTTACATAGGGTGGGTAGTGTCGCACCGGGCTGATGGTTGGATGCCCCGCTTCTTGCTCTTCGTTGCGGGATTTCTGGGGGGCGCGGTTCTCATAACTGCCACGGTGGCGCTTCTTTTGGCGCTTCTTTTCAACGTCCTACCAGGCTCGTAGGGGGCTAGACGCCTCCACAAGCCATGATGTGGCGTGGGGTGCTAAACTAGTTTCCCGACTTGCGCGTGCCCGAGCCTATCCATTCGCAACCGCCAGTATCACATCCACAACATCCGCGAGCGCATGGGTCGCATCCACCCTTACCGCCTCGCGCGGCACGTCCTCCCCCGTCGCGTGCAACTGCGATACGAACGCGCGTTCTTCCGCCCTGCCGCCAAACTCATCCGCGGGCCGGGTCGCCAGCCGCCGGTTCAGTGTGTCGAGGTCAACCTCAAGCACGAAAACCCCGTCAAACAGATCGATGAAATGCCGGAAGTTTCTGGAGCCGCCGCAGAAAAACGAGATCGCATGGCTTCGGTCCGCGACGATGGCCCTGACCTTCTGGATGTCCCAGATGTGGTGCTCATGCCCCCAGGCGAAGCTGCCCGCCGTCGCGCCGGGCCGATCCAGCGGCACGCCCGTCTCGGGATCGCCCACATAGGACAGTTCACGGTCGCCATGGACGACGTGATACCCACGCCGCGCCAACTCCTCCGCCACGCTGGTCTTGCCGGTGCCCGAGACACCCTCGATCAGGTAGTTCCGGACGCCCATCTCAACCCTGCGTAGCGATCAGATAGCGCGGCTGGGGTCCGTCACACCCCAGCGCTGGCCGCCTTGTTCAGCCGCCACGCCATCGCCAGTAGCCCCACCGCGAACATGATCATCAGCACCCCGCCGATCGTCACCAGCAGGAGCGCGCCGAACAGGGGCGCGAACAGCAGCGCGATACCGAACAGCACATGCAGCGCACCCGACAGCAGCACCGGCCAGATCTTGGAATAGTGTTCGCGCTCCTTGTAGATCACCCACATTTCCATCGCGCCCACCACAATCGACGAGAACGCGATGATGTAGATGAGGAACGTCGCCGTCAGCATCGTCGCCATCAGCGGGCTCAGAAGGATCAGCACGCCGAGGACGATCGCCAGCGCGTTGTGCACCACGTCGAACCAGTAATTGCCGGTTTTGGCGCCGCCGAAGGTCAGGCTCCAGAGCCCCAGCACGCCATCGATCAGCAGCAGCGCCCCGCCCCAGATCACCAGCACCGTCAGCGCCGCGCCCGGGCTGAACACCGCATAAAGCCCGCCGATCAGCATCAGCGCCCCGCGCAGCCCCATGATCAGCGCCCAGCGCTTCTTTGCATCCACAAGATTTGCCATGACCCGACTCTCCAAATTGAGATAAGTACACCCAACACTACTCGCGTCCGCTGCCACAATCCAACGGCTCGGAGCGACCGCCGCACAGCTTGCCGTGCCGGCGCGCCGATCATCCTCTCAGCTGCCATCCAGCCAATGTTGTGAGACCGCCCATGCCTTTGGCCATTTACGCCCTGGCGCTTGCCGCCTTCGCTATCGGCAGTGCCGAGTTCGTCATCTCCGGCATCCTGCCTCCCTTGGCAGCCGACCTTGCGGTCTCGATCCCCACCGCCGGCCTCCTCGTCACCGCCTATGCGGTCGGCGTCGCCATCGGTGGCCCGATTCTCTCGGTGATCACCGCCCGCTATCCGCCCAAGCCCATCCTCATCGGCGTGATGCTGCTCTTCACCCTCTCCCAGGTGCTCTGCGCGCTTGCGCCCGATTACAACATGCTGCTCATCGCGCGCCTGCTCTCGGCCTCGGTGCACGGCCTCTTTTTCGGCGCCGGCGGCGTCTTCGTGGCCAATCTCGTCCCGGGTGAAAAGCGCGGTGCGGCCTTTTCGCTCTTCGTCAGCGGCATCACCATTGCCAACCTCCTCGGCCTCCCCGGCGGCAGCGCCATTGGCTTTCACTTTGGCTGGCGCGCCACCTTCCTTGCCGTCGCGGTGATCGGCGTCATCGGCGTCCTGGCGCTCACCTTCATGCTCCCCGCCGCCAAAGCCGAAGATCCGCAGCAGGCGAGTTTTCGTGCCCAGTTCCGCGAACTGCGCCACCAGCAGGTTTATCTCTCCTACATCACCATCGCCTTCGTCATGGTCGGCGCCCTCGCCTTCGGCACCTTCCAGGTCCCGATCCTGCTCAACATCACCCACGTCAGTGACACCATCGTGCCGTTCTACCTGCTGCTGGGCGGCGTCGGCTCGATCCTCGGCATCTTTCTCGGCGGCCGCGGCACCGACTGGAAACCCATGCCGGCGCTGATCACAGTCCTCCTGCTGCAGGCCCTGCTCTACTTCACCATGATCTTTGCCATGCACGATCTGGTGTGGATGACGGTCAACCTCTTTGCCTCCTCGATCGTCGGCTACGCCTTCTCGACGCCGCTGCAATCGCGCGTGCTGAGCGCCGCCCACGCCGCGCCCAATCTCGCCTCGGCGCTGGTCTCCACCGCCTTCAACATCGGCATCGCCGGCGGCGCCTTCATCGGCGCCACGCTGCTCAATGCCGACGTCTCCTATGCCGATCTGCCCGCCGTCGGCGTCGTCAGCGCCCTCTGCGCCGCGGCCACCGCATCACTCTCCTATTGGCTCGAGCGGCGCGAAACCGCCCGCACGGCCCTCGCACACTAGTCCGGAACCCCCTATGCCCCTGCCCCTCCTGGCCCTGTTTCTCGCCGCCTTCGGCATCGGCACGGCCGAATTCGTCATCGCCGGGCTGCTGCCCGCCGTCTCCACCGATCTCGGCGTCTCCATCCCGACGGCAGGCCTCCTGATCAGCGCCTACGCCATCGGCGTCGCCATCGGCGGCCCCATCGTCACGCTGCTGGTCGCAAAGCTCTCACGCAAGACCGCCATCGTCATCCTCGTCGGCGCCTTCACCGCCGGTCAGGCGCTCTGCGCGCTCGCCCCCGACTACACCATGCTGCTCATCGCCCGTCTGCTGGTCTCCATCGGCCATGGCGCCTATTTCGGCGTCGCCGCCATCTCGGCCACCAAGCTTGTGCCACCCGCCCAGTCCGGCCGCGCCGTCGCCATGCTGCTCGCCGGCATCACCGTCGCCAACATCATCGGCGTGCCCGCCGGCACCGCCATCGGCAATGCGTTTGGCTGGCGCGCCACCTTCTGGGCCGTCGGCGCCTTCAGCGCCCTGGCGCTCGCCGCCATCACCCTGCTCGTTCCCGCCGATGCGCCCGAAACGCACGCTCCAGCCAGTCTCGGCAACCAGTTCCGCGTCCTGACCCGGCCGGCCATCTACATGTCGTTCGCCATCATCGTCAGCGCCGCCACCGGCCAGTTCGTGCTGTTTTCCTACATCGCGCCATTCCTGATCGAGGTGACGAAAGTCCCCGTCGATCTGGTCCCCTGGCTCTTGCTGCTGTTCGGCGTTGGCTCCACCGCCGGCGTCTTGATCGGTGGCCGCCTCGCCGACTGGAAGCTGATGCCCAGCCTCATCGGCATGCTGCTGGGCGCTGCTGTGGTCTACGCCTTGATACTCGTCTTGAGCGGCAATCTCATCGCCATGGCCCTGCTGATCCCGGTCTGGGCCGGACTCAGCTTCGGCTTCGGCACCCCGGTGCAAACCCGCATCCTCCGGGCCGCCGCCGACGCGCCAAACCTCGCCTCGCCATTGATCCCCACCGCCTTCAACATCGGCATCGCGCTCGGCGCCATTTTCGGCGCCTACGCCCTCGAGCGGAACTGGGGCTATTTGAGCCTGCCGGTCATCGCCATCGTCACCGTGCTCATCGCCGCCCTCCTCGCCATCGTCTCATGGCAAGGCGAGCGGGCAAAAGCCTGAGCCCAAAAGTCTGAGTCGACTCAGCCCAGCGCCGCCTTCACCTTGGCGCTGGCCTTGCCGAAATCGATCCGGCCTGGAAAGTCCGCCTTGAGGCTCGCAATCACCTTGCCCATGTCCTTGGCCCCGGCAGCGCCGGTCTTGGCAATCGCCGCCGCAATCGCTGCCTCGATCTCGGCTTCGCTCATCCCCGCCGGCACGAACTCGGTGAGAATCGCGATCTCCTCGCGCTCCACCACGGCAAGGTCGTCGCGCCCGGCTTTCTCATAAATCCCAAGGCTTTCCTCGCGCTGCTTGATCATCTTCTGCAGCAAGACGATCAGGTCGCCATCGCCGAGCGGGTCCTTGCCCAGCCCGCGCGCCTCGATGTCCTTGTCCTTGATCGCCGCATTGATCGACCGCAGCGTCGCCGTGCGGCGCTTGTCACCTGCCTTGAGCGCCGTCTTGTAGCCTTCGCTGATCGTTTCGCGCATGTCCCGCATCCTCTTGCCGTGCTCGTTTGACGCTCCATATAGCGCAATAAAGCCGTTGCGCCACTTGCGCTCGTATGGGCCGCCTTCTAAGGAAAGGCCTCAACCACTATGACCGAACCTTGGAGACCCGCCATGACTGGCTGGCAGCACAAGCCTGCGACCGCCCTCCTGATCCTCGCTGACGGCACGCGCCTTGAGGGTCACGGCATAGGCGCTGTAGGCCACGCCGCAGGTGAAGTCTGCTTCAACACGGCGATGACCGGGTATCAGGAAATTCTGACCGACCCATCCTATGCCGGCCAGATCATCACCTTCACCTTCCCCCATATCGGCAATGTCGGCACCAACGACGAGGATATCGAGACGGTCAACATGGCCGCCCTCTCGGGGATCCGGGGCGCCGTGCTACGCGCCGATATCACCAACCCCTCCAACTATCGCGCCGCTGAAAAGCTCGATGCCTGGCTGAAAAAGCGCAACATCATCGGCATCGCCGGGATCGATACCCGCGCGCTCACCGCCCGCATCCGTGAAAACGGCATGCCGAACGGCGTCATCGCGCATTCGCCCGATGGCTTCTTCCACGAGCCCTCGATGGTCGCCGAGCTCAAGAACTTCCCCGGCCTCGAAGGCCTCGATCTCGCCAAGGAAGTCACCACTGCCCAGACCTATTCGTGGGACCAGACCTCCTGGTCGCGCACCGAGGGCTATGGCCGGGTTGAAAACCCCGAGTTCCACATCGTCGCCATCGACTACGGCGCCAAGCGCAACATCCTGCGCCAGCTCGCCGATCAGGGCGCGCGGGTCACCGTCGTTCCCGCCACCGCTACCGCCAAGGATGTGCTGTCGCACAACCCCGATGGCATCTTCCTCTCGAACGGCCCCGGCGATCCGGCCGCGACCGGCAAGTACGCCGTGCCGACGATCAAGACGCTGATGGAAACCGGCAAGCCGATGTTCGGCATCTGCCTCGGCCACCAGCTGCTCGGCCTCTCGGTCGGCGGCAAGACCGAAAAGATGCATCAGGGCCACCACGGCGCCAATCATCCGGTCAAGGACCTGACCACCGGCAAGGTCGAGATCACCTCGATGAACCACGGCTTCGCGGTCGATACCGAAAGCCTGCCATCCGGCGTCACCCAGACCCATATCTCGCTGTTCGATGGCTCGAACGCGGGCCTGTCGGTCGATGGCAACCCGATCTTTTCGGTGCAGTACCACCCCGAAGCGAGCCCCGGTCCGCATGACAGCCATTACCTGTTCACGCGTTTCCTGAACCTGGTGCGCGCGCAAAAGGGCCTCGCCCTCGAGCCCGAGCACGTCAAGGCCGGCGAAGACGCCGCGGCCTGAGCCATGGCCGGGCACGACTATCACCTGAACCCCGCCAGCCTTGTCGGGGAACGCTTCGGCCCAGGTGTGTTCGGTGACATCCGCATCGCGCTGGTGGGCTATTGCCCGCCACCCAAGGCGTTGGACGATTATGCGCCAGAGCGAGTGACCGACCAGCACTTCATCCACGTGTCGCCCGATAGCGTACGCATCCTCCACCATCAGGGGCGGCGCCTGCTGTCGCTGGCCCACGTCTATGGCGGCCCGGTGTCTTCCGCGACTGTGGAAGAACTGGCCTATTACGGCATCACCCACATCTTCGCCTACGGGTTGGCTGGAGGGCTCGGCACCAAGGGCCTCGCCATGGGCGATTTCTACCTGGTGGACACCGCACTCGCCGCCGATGGCACGACCCCGCACTACACAACCGACAGGACAATCTCCGCCGACCCTGGCCTGCGGGATCTGGTGCTGGCCTCGTGGACGGGCGCACCAATGACGCCAGTGCGCGCCGCCACCGGCGATGCCATCTATCGCGAAGACGACGCCATGCTAGATCGCTTCCGGGCCGAAGGCTGTGATGTGGTGAACCTCGATTCCGCGCATCTCTACGCCGTGTCGCGCACCAACCATGCCCGCCGCTCTGTGGCCACGATACAATGCGGCGTTCTCTCCGATATCGTCAGCGCCGATACCTCGGAAAGCACGCTCGGCACCATGCTCGCGGGCGGCACCACGGCGTTCAACCCGCTGGAACGGACCGGCGACATCGTCCGCTTCTACATCGAGACGCTGGCGTCAAAGCTCTAGCAAAATCAGCCAAACAAAAAGGGCCGCCCGAAGATCGGACGGCCCCTGAAAAGCAGTGCCGGGCGCTTACTGCGCGGCGGGCAGTGCCGCGACATAGGCGTCGAATTCGGTCTTGTCCAAGGCGCCGTCCTTGTTGGTGTCGGCGGCGTCAAACGCGTCCTTGGTCAGGTCGGGCCAAGCGGCCTGCGCTTCTGCGAGAGTGACCGTTGCGCTCGTGTCGGTATCGGCCGACTCAAATGTTACGGCTGCCGTCTGGGCGAAAGCCGAGCTGGTGAGACCGATGGCGGCGAGAGTGAGCAAAATCTTCTTCATGGAGAATATCCCTTCCATGTGGGTGAAAAGCGGTGCCCGAAACCGGGCTCCGGTGAACGACCTCAACGCCGTCCACACCCCGAATTGACCGCTCCAATGTGCCCACAAAGGGGCCGTTCATGGGCTTTGCAGGGACCATTTCCGGCCCATTCTGAGGACTTTTGAAATTCGATCGATGCCAGGAACCAATTGGATTTTCACGCGTTTCTGAAACTTTTGTCCAGACCGCACGCTCCGTGATTACACGTACTGAACTCCGTGCCTTCCACAACAGCGCCAAACAGAAAGGCCGCATCGCCTCAGCGATACGGCCCCCAAAATGTTGTTCCACGACGCAGGTCGGCCCCCCTCATTGGCGAGGGCGACATGTCCTCAGATACTGCCTTTGAACGTATCGCACTGGCTCACGTCACCGGTATCCATGCCCTTCTTCAGCCACGCCATGCGCTGCGCCGAAGTGCCGTGCGTGAAGTTGCGCGAAGAGACCTGGCCGCGGGTCAGCGTGTCGTCGCCGATCTGGTTGGCTGCCTTGATCGCTTCCTCGGCATCACCCTGGTCGAGGTAGTTCTGCTTTTTGGCATAGTTTGCCCAGACGCCCGCATAACAGTCCGCCTGCAGCTCGACCCGCACCGAATAGGCATTCTGCTGGTCCTGGCTCATCGAGCCGCGCTTGGCGTTGAATTCGGGTAAAATGCCTGTCTGGTCCTGCACCGCGTGCCCGATCTCGTGCGCAATCACATAGGCCTGCGCAAAATCGCCGGGCGCGCCAAACTGCTGGCGGAGCTGATCGTAGAACGCCAGGTCGATATAAACCTTCTTGTCATTGGGGCAGTAGAACGGCCCCGAACTGGTCTCGGCCGTGCCGCAGGCAGACTGCGTCTGGTTCGAAAACAGCACCACCGTCGGCGGCTTGTAGGTCAGCTTGTTCTCGGAAAACACTTCACCCCAGAGGTTCTCGGTATCCTTGGTGACGACGCCGACAAAATTAGCCAGCTCATCTTCCTGCGCGTTGGTCGACGGCGCCCATTGGCCTGACTGAGTCGAGCTCGACGTCGTCGTCCCGCCACTGCCGGTCAGCACTTCGAGCGGGTTCTGACCCGTCACGAACCAGATGATGCCCAGCACCACCACGATGCCCACAAGCCCGAGGCCGCCGCCGCGCGCGCCGCCAATCCGGCCACCGCCCAAGGGGCCAAGCCCCCCGCCCATGCCGCCGCCCAGTCCTCCACCAAGGCCTCCACCAAGCCCGCCGCCACCTTGTGACCGGCGATCTTCGATGTTGGAGCTGCGCTCACGTCCCTGCCACTTCATGTGATTTCTCCTTGGCCCCGGCGAGCGCTACCATAGCCGCTCGGAGCTTGCCCGCAAAATACCCTCTGCGCGTCATTGCAGCGTCACCCCGGCGGGGCATCTGAAAGGTGAGGCAGCAACGGATAACGGAGCCAAACCGTTGCGTCGTCTACCATGGGCTCATCATTGTTTTTAGGGAGACTGTCGATGACCTATGCGATTTCTCGTCGTGCCTTTCTCGCCGGCACCGCCACTCTGGGCGCCGCCGTTGTCATGCACCCCTTCGCCGTGCAGGCCGCCGCAGGACAGGCCCATCTGCGCCTGATGGAAACCACCGATCTCCACGTCGCCGTTTTCCCCTATGACTATTATGCCGATAAGCCCAACGACACGCTCGGCCTCGCCCGCACCGCCGCCATCATTGATTCGATCCGCGCCGAAGCCGGCAACTCCATGCTGATCGACAATGGCGACGTCATCCAGGGCAACCCGATGGGTGACTATGTCGCCTTCGAAAAGGGCCTCGACACCGGCCCGCACCCGATCATCGCCGCCATGAACACCCTCGGCTATGAAGTCGGCACTCTGGGCAATCACGAGTTCAACTACGGCCTCGATTTCCTCGACAAGGCACTGGCCGGCGCCAACTTCCCCATCGTTTCGGCCAACCTCGCCAAGGGCACGCTCGGCGCCGATCCCCTCTCCGACACCACCTATGTCGCCCCCTACAAGATCATCGAAAAGCAGATAGTCGATGGCGCGGGCAAGAGCCTCACCATCAAGCTCGGCTTCATTGGCTTCCTGCCGCCCCAGATCATGACCTGGGATTCGTCCAACCTCGTCGGCAAGGTCGATACCCGCGACATCATCGAAACCGCCAAGGCCTACATCCCCAAGATGCGCGCTGAAGGCGCCGAACTCATCATCGCGCTCTCCCACTCCGGCATCGCCGCTGACGCCGGCCCGGGCGCCGAAAATGCCTCGCTGCAGCTCGCCGCGCTCGACGGCATTGATGTCGTCTTCACCGGACACCAGCACCTGGTCTTCCCGAACTCCAAGGACTTCGAGGGCCTCGAAGGCGCCGATCTCGAAAAGGGCACGCTCGCCGGCAAGCCCGCCGTCATGGCCGGGTTCTGGGGCTCCCACATGGGCCTGATCGATCTGTTGCTCGAACAGGGCGCCGACGGCAAATGGGCCATCGTCTCCCACACCGCCGAAGCCCGCCCGATCTCCGAGCGCGTCGATGGCAAGGTCAAGCCGCTGGTCGAAAGCGTCGCCACCGTCCTCGCACCCGCCCAGGCGGACCATGACGCAACGCTCGAATATGTCCGCCGTCCGGTCGGCGAAACCGCCGCACCGCTCCACTCCTACTTCGCGCTCGTCGCTGACGATCCGTCCGTCCAGATCGTCAACATCGCGCAGAAATGGTACCTCGAAAAGCTGCAGAAGGGCACCGCCTGGGATGGCCTCGCCATCCTCTCCGCGGCCGCCCCGTTCAAGGCCGGCGGTCGTGGCGGCCCCGATTACTACACCGATGTCCCCGTCGGCCCGGTGGCGATCAAGAACGTCGCCGATCTCTACCTCTACCCCAACACCATCCAGGCCGTGGTGATCACCGGCCAGGACGTCCAGAACTGGCTCGATCGCTCCGCCGGCATCTTCAATCAGGTCGCCGCCGGCGCCGCCGACCAGCCCCTGATCAACCTCGATTTTCCCGCCTACAATTTCGACGTCATCGACGGCGTCACCTACAAGATCGATGTCTCGAAGCCCGCCAAGTACGGCCCCAAGGGCGAGGACATCGGCAACACAGATAGCCGCATCGTCGACCTGATGTTCAACGGCAAGCCGATCGATCCAGCGCAAAAGTTCGTGGTCGCCACCAACAACTACCGCGCCGGAGGCGGCGGCAGCTTCCCCGGCGTCGGCCCCGACAAGATCGTCTTCAAGGGTCCCGATACCAACCGCGACATCCTCGTGCGCTACATCATGGCCGAAAAGACCATCCAGCCCAAAGCCGACAGCAACTGGTCCCTCGCCCCCATCGGCGCCACGGTCCTGTTCGAAACCGGCCCCAAAGCCGCCGACCACCTCGCCGACGTCACCGCCGTCAAGATCGAATCGACCGGCAAGACCAGCGACGACGGCTTCGGCATCTACCGCATCACCCTCTGACCCTCTTCTCCCTCCCCCTCCTACAGGGGGCGGGCCGGGGTGGGTACACGCGCACCAGCGCTTTCCGCAAAGGCCCCTCACCCGGCCTTTCAGGCCGACCTCTCCCCCAAGGGAGAGGTAAGCAGAGGCACAATCGCGCCACCTCGCTACCTCTCCCTTTGGGGGACTTCGAGGCGGCCCGAAGGGACAAATCGGTCCAGTGGACCGATTTGAGAGGAGAAGGCCATGAGGCCTGTGGTCGAATGGCAAGGTCGGCGCGCAGCGCCGGGTGAGGGGGCCTTTCTTCTGATCCCCGCAGGGAGCCCCCCACTCCCCTTCCCCCACCATTTCAGCTTAAGCTCCCTCCACACCCGTGGGGGATTCGATGCGCAGGCCCGTTGATCCGATCTGCCCCGCACCACCGGTCGCCGCATGAACCCGCGCTTCATCCTCGTCCTCGCGCTGACCTTCCTCCTTGGCGGCGGCGTGGTCCTCATGCTGAAACCCCAGCCAACCACAGTCGCCCCGCCGCCGATCGCCACGCCCTCAACCCCGGCGCCCGCAACGCCCGCAGCACCGTCCTCCAAAAAACAGTTCCTCATCCTCGCCGCCAGCTGGGAGCCTGCCTTCTGCGAGGGCGCGCCGGACAAGCCAGAATGCCAGTCGCTCGGCTCCAAGCGCTTCGACGCCAGCCATTTCTCGCTGCACGGCCTCTGGCCGCAGGATGAGTATTGCGGCGTCTCCACTACCCAGGTCGATCGCGACAAGGCCGGCCGCTGGTCGCAACTGCCGCCCGTTGAACTGGATACCGCAACGCAGGCCGCGCTCGATGCCGCCATGCCCGGCACCCGCTCGCAGCTGGAACGGCACGAGTGGATCAAGCACGGCACCTGTTTTGGCACCGCAGCCGGCCCATATTTCAGCACTGCCATCCTGCTGCTCGCCACCCTAAACGGCTCGCCAGTGCGCGATCTCTTCGCCCAGAGCATCGGCAAGGAACTCTCCACCTCCCGCATCCGCGCCGCTTTTGACACGGCGTTCGGCGCAGGTGCTGGCGATCGCGTGCGTGTCGCCTGCAAGGACGATGGCGACCGCCGCCTGATCACCGAACTCACCATCGGGCTCTACGGCAACTTCAACGACGCGCCGAACCTCGGCAACCTTATCCTCATCGCCAACCCAACCGACGCGGGCTGCAGCAAGGGCGTCGTCGACGCCGCTGGTGCGCAATAGTTCAGCCTTTGTTTACCGCTCGGCTTCAGCCGGTTTCAACGGCTTCCGGCTACTCTCGCCGCTATGTCCGCGCCCTCGGCCGGACCAGGGAGACTTCTCCATGCCGTCCGCCGCCCCCGCCCTCGACATTGTCGGGCTCCGCAAGAGTTTCGATCGCCCCGTCGTCATCGATCTCGATCTGCAGGTTCGCGCGGGCGAGTTCTACGCGCTGCTCGGTCCCAACGGCGCGGGCAAAACCACCATCCTCCGCATGGTCGCGGGCCTCCTCCGGCAGGACAAGGGCGCCATTTCGATCTGCGGCATCGACACCGCCACCGACCCGATCGGCGCCAAATCGATTGTCGCCTGGGTCTCGGACGAGCCCATGGTCTACGACCGGCTCACCCCGATGGAATATCTCGAATTCGTCGCCGGCCTTTGGCGAGTCGAGCCCCGCGAGGCCGAACGCCACGCCCGCGAACTCATCGACTGGCTCGGCCTCGGTCCCCACGCCAACCAGCGCTGCGGCGGCTTCTCCAAGGGCATGCTGCAAAAGGTCGCCCTCGCCGGTGCCCTCGTCCACGATCCGCGCCTCATCATCCTCGATGAGCCGCTGACCGGCCTCGACGCCGGCTCCGCCCGCCAGGTCAAGGACGTGCTGAAGCAGAAGGTCGCCGAAGGCGTCACCGTCATCATGACCACTCACATCCTCGAGGTCGCCGAACGCATGGCCGAACGCATCGGGGTCATCAACCACGGTCACCTCGTCGCCGAAGGCACGCTCGCCGAACTCCGCGCCCAGGTCGGCCGCGAGACGACGCTCGAGGAGATCTTCCTCGATCTCGTCGCGCAGAAGGAAGCCGACACTATGGAATCCAAAGCCGCATGACTGCCGAGCCCATCCGCCTGACCTGGTTCGCCGCGCACGAATTCCGCCTCGCCTGGCGCGACTGGCTGGCCATGACCACCGGTGGCAAGCGCGTCCGCGGCATCGTGCTGTTCGTGACGCTCGGCCTGTTCTACCTGGGCCTCCACGCCCTCGCCAACGCCCTCATCGCCCCCTGGGTCAAGGCCGGCATCACGCCGGACAAGCCCACCCTCGTGCTGCTCACCGGCTCCGGTTTCCTGTTCTGGACCGTAATGCTGAGCCAGGCCCTGGAATCGGTCACCCGCGCCTACTACGCCCGCTCCGATCTCGATCTCCTGCTGAGTTCCCCCGCCTCCTCGGCCCGCATCTTTGCCGTGCGCACCGCCGCCACCGCCTTCGGCACCATGCTGCTCGCCTGCCTTCTCGCCAGCCCGCTGATCAATGTGCTGGTCGGCTACGAAGGCCCCAAATGGTTCGCCGCCTATGGCGTGCTCGCCGCCCTCGGCGCCCTCTCGGCCGCAATTTCGGTCGCCGTCACCATCGGCCTGTTCAAAACCATCGGCCCCCGTCGCACCCGCCTCGCGGCCCAGATCATCGCCGGCATTGTCGGTGCCGGCTTCGTTATCGGGGTCCAGGCCGCCGCCATCCTCAGCTTCGGCAATATGGATCGCTTCGCGGTCCTCCAATCCCCCGCGTTCGTCGCCGCCGCACCTGAACCGTCCAGCCTCATCTGGCTGCCGGCCCGCGCCGCCATGGGCGATCTCGGCGCCCTCGCGCTCATCGCCACCATCGGCATTGGCGCGCTGGTCGCCGTCATCGCCTGGTCCTCGGGCAGCTTCGCCCAGCACGCCATCGCCGCCGCCGGTGTCTCCCAGACCCGCGTCCAGCAGGGCGCCTCAAAGCCCTTCCGCAAGGCCAGCCAGCGCCACGCGCTGCGCGTCAAGGAATGGAAGCTCCTCCGCCGCGACCCCTGGCTTCTCAGCCAGACGCTTATGCAGATCCTCTACCTGATCCCGCCCGCCCTTTTCCTCTGGGTCTCCTACGGCCAGAGCGCCGGCACCTATGTGGTCGTCATCCCGGTGATCGTCATGGCCGCCGGCCAGCTCGCCGGTGGCCTCGCCTGGCTCGCCATCTCGGGTGAAGATGCGCACGATCTGGTCGTCACCTCCCCCATCTCTCCGCGCGCCATGCTGATCGCCAAGATCGAGGCCGTGCTCCTCACCATCGGCGTCATCTTCGGCCCCATCCTCGTCCTCGTCTGGATCGCCAGCTGGGAACTCGCCTGGGTCACGGCGCTGTTCGTCGTCATTTCCGCCGGTTCGGCCACCGCCATCCAGCTCTGGTTCCGCATTCCGATGCGCCGCGCCATGTTCCGCCGCCGCCAGGTCGCCTCCCGCGCCGCCACCATCTCGGAGGCCCTGAGCTCCATCATGTGGGCAGGCACCGCCGTGCTGGTCGCCGGTGAACAGGGCCTCGCCATCCTCCCCGGCGTTCTCGCGGTCATCGTGCTCTTCGTCGCCTGGGGCCTCAGCCCCAAGGGCAAGCGTGTCTAGCGCCCGGGCTCCTTTGGCCCCAACCAGATCAGCAGCAAGCTCGCTGCCGCAATCGCGGCGGCGACCGGTCCGAGCCACATCGGCCCCAGCCGTTCCAGCACGGCCCCACCCACCAGCGCTGCCAGAGCCCCACCGAGATTCATCGCCGTCAGGTTCAGCGACGCCACCAGCACCGCCGAGCCCGGCGACAATGCCGCCAGCCGGATCAGTTGCGGCGGGAAGAACGCCCACGTCACCACACCAAACAGCGCCACATGCACCAGAAACACCGGCAGCACCAAGCCCTGCGGCAGGCCGGCGATCAGCGGCGTCAGCGCCAGCTCAATGATCCCGGTCCCCATCACCAGCAACTGCGTTGGCCCCGCGCCGATCCTGTCACACAGCCGTCCGCCAAAATACCCACCGGCAATCGCCCCCAGCCCGAACATCAGCAGCACCAGCGGCATCACGCCCGCGTCGAGCCCCAGCGCCACCGTCACGATCGGCGCGAGGTAGATCATGAACACAAACAGTCCCATTACCCCCACCAGCGATGACAGCAGCACCATCGGCACGCCCGGCTCCTTCACCACTGCCAGCCGTTCCCCAAGGCTCCGCCCATCACCCACAATCGTATCGGGCAGCCGCCGGAGCATGGTGATGGCAGCAAGGATCGCCAAGACGCCAATGGCAAAATAGGTGACCCGCCAGCTGGTCAGATGCCCCACCAGCGCACCAAGCGGCGAGCCGAACGCCACCGCCACCGAACCACCCATGACCACAATGGCCAGCGCCCGCCCGCGCTCGCCCGGCCGCGCCATCCCAACCGCCGCAGCCTGCGCCGTCGAGGTAAAGAGCCCTGCCCCAACCGCCAGCAGCGTCCGCGCCGCGATCAGCATCGGCAGGCCCGGCGCCAGCGCCATCAGGATCGCGCCGAGCCCGAACACCAGCTCTGCGCCAACCACCACCCGGCGCCGGTGGTGCCGCCCAAACAGTGTCGAAAACAGCGGCGTCCCGAACCCGTAAGCCAGCGAATAGGCGAACACCATCAGCCCGGCCTGCGCCACGCTGGACCCGGTCTCGGTCGCAATGTCGGGCAGAAAACTGACAATGACAGACGACTCTACGCTGCCGGCGAATGCCCCCAGCGCCAGCCACAAGAGCCGCGAATCCATTATCTTTTTCCCTCGTCCCCAGCAGCGATAACAGCCGCTCGGAACACCCGGGTCAATTGCGCCTTTCGCTCAGTAGCGAGCCCTGAGCTCGCTATCCCAGCCGCGGCATCTGCAGCGCCCGCGACGGCCGGCTGGCATAGAGCACCAGCAGGGCAAGTACCGGAAAGGCCGCGGCCACGAGGCCGATCTCATTGACCCCAAGCTGCTCGATGACCTGGCCGCCGACCACCGCACCAAGTGCCGTCCCGAGATAGAGCGACGATGCATTCAGCGACAACGCCAGCGGCGCCGACGTCGGCGCCATCGCCACCAGCCGGCTGACCTGCGCCGGCAGGAACGTCCACGCCACCACACCCCACACAAACATGAATATGAAATAGACCGGCCCAACCACCCCGGCAGGCAGCATCGGAATTGCCGACAACAGCACCAGCATCACGGCACTGGCAACCGACGCAAACACCACCGTCCGCGTCGCCCCGAGCCGGTCCGCCAGTTGCCCACCCAGCGTATTGCCGATTGCCGCGCCAACGCCGAACGACAGCATCACATAGGGCAGCAATCCCGGCGCCAGCCCCATGCCCTTGGTCGTGATCGGCCCGAGGTAGACGAACGCCGCGAACGGGCCGACCATATAGAGCAGGATCGTCAGCAGCGCCGGCAGGATGCCCGGCACCGAAAGCACCGCCAGCCGCTCGCCAATGCTCCGCCGGTCGCCTTTGATCCCCGCAGGCAGCATGAACCAGATGGCGATCGCCGTCAGGTAACCCACCACCGCGATAGCAAAATACGTGCCGCGCCAGCCTGCAACACCACTGACCAGCGCCCCGATGGGTGCACCGAACGCCACCGCCATGGTGGTCCCGGCAACCACCAGCGACACCGCCCTCGCCCGCCGCTCAACCGGCGCCAGCGACACCGCAGTCGCTTGTGCGGTCGCCGCATAAAGCCCGGCGCACGCCGCGATGATCACCCGCGCCAGCAACAGCATGCCATAGCCCTGCGACAGCGCCGCAAACAGTGCGCCCGAGCCAAACACCACCGCCACCACTGCCAATAGTGCCCGGCGATCGAACTGCCCCGTCACTGCCGACAGCACCGGCGATCCGATCGCGTAGGCAATGGCGTAGGCGAAAACCAGATACCCCGCCTGAGAGATACTGACACCGAGATCAGTAGAAATGGCCGGCAGCAGCGTCGCAATGACGAACCCCTCGACGCCGATGGCAAAAGTGCCCAAAGCGAGCCAGACCAGCCGCTTGTCCATAGCGAATATCCTTAGTTCAATGATCGTTGAACAAATGAACCTCGCACACGCCGCTGTCAACCCTTGTTCAATGATCGTTGAACTTTGCTCACAAACCGCCTATTTTGTCCCCATGAGCACAGCGCAACCCGCACTGCCGCACCCCGATGCGGACCAGATCAACCTCTCGAACGTCCTGACAGCGCTCGGCGATCAGACGCGTCTCGCGATCATCGGCCAACTGGCTCGCGATGAACTGCGCGGCATGACCTGCGGGCAGTTCACCGATCTCGCCAGCAAAACCAGCATCACCTACCATATCGCCAAGCTGCGCGAGGCGGGTGTGGTCAACGTTGCTCCCGAGGGCACACGGCGCCGAGTCACCCTGCGTCGCGGCGATCTCGACGCCCGCTTCCCCGGTGTCCTCGACTCGATCATCGCCAACACGCGCGGCCTCGTGCTCGAAGGTATCGACGAGCAAGAGCCGGCTTGAGGAACATGACCAACCTGATCTTCCACGACGCCCGCCAGGACGACCTTGGCTTCATCGTTCGCCTGATCGTTGAAGACAACGTAGTGGCGTCAATGGACGAACCCGACCGCCCGGATCACCCGCGCTACCTCGCCGCCTTCAACGCCATCAACGCCGATCCCAACCAGCGCCTGATGATTGCCGAACTCGATGGTGAGGCGGTGGGCACCCTGCAACTCACCTTCATACCCGGCATCAACCGCCTCGGCGAAACCCGCTGCCTCGTTGAAGCCGTCCATATCTCCCCGTCTCACCGCAGCAAGGGCCTTGGCGGCCAGATGATGCAATGGGCCATCGCCGAAGCCCGCGCCCGCGGCTGCGGCCTGATGCAGCTCACCTCCAACAAATCCCGCCTCGACGCCCACCGCTTCTACAAACGCCTCGGCTTCGCCGCGAGCCACGAAGGCTTCAAGCTGGCGCTCTGAAGTTGAAGGTCACCGGCCTCTCAGTACTCCCTCCCCCGAAGGGAGAGGTGTGCTGAGGCACCATCGCGCCACCTCGTCACCTCTCCCTTTGGGGGAGAGGTCGGCCGCAGGCCGGGTGAGGGGGCCTTTCCTTTAGGCAAAGAAGCCCCTACCGCTCCATCGCCCCAAGCCGCACCAGCACCTCATTCGGGATCCCATAAATCCGGATCGCCTCCCGATGATCCCGAACCCCACAAAGTTCCCGCTGCACGAAATACGACCACACCTCGCGCGCCCCCGCCTTCACCAGCTTCAGCCGCTCCTCGGCGCTCCCCTTGCCCGCGTCGAACGCGCGCAGCGCCGCCATCGCCTTTTCCACCTGCCGTCCGTGGTGCCCGAGTGAGGCCGCCTTTTCGCCCTGTACCTCAACTTCGATCGCGGAAAACCCCGCCTGCAGCGATTGCTTCAGCGCTGCAATCTCCGCAACCGTCATCGCCATCGTCCTGTCTCCTGTGAACCGGGCAAAGTTAGGTGGCTCCCGTGGCGCTTTCAACGGCCGCAGCGCTCACAAACTCGCCATGGCGATCCGGCCGCCGCCGGGCTAGAAACCTCCCATGACTCGCGCCCTAACCCGCCCCGCTGCCACACTGATCGGCTTCTCTGCCGTCTCGCTCTGGGCGTTGCTCGCCTTCCTCACTGCAGCCAGCGGCACCATGCCCGCCTTCCAGCTCACCGCCATCACCTTCGGCATTGGCGGGCTCGCCGGCGTCGCGCTCTGGCTGCTCCGCCCCCAGGCCATCAAGGCGCTAAGGCAGCCTCTCCCCGTCTGGCTGCTCGGCGTCGTTGGCCTCTTCGGCTACCATTTCTGCTACTTCTTCGCGCTGAGGAACGCCCCGCCGGTCGAGGCCGGCCTCATCAACTACCTATGGCCGGTCCTCATCGTCGTCTTCTCCGCCCTGCTCCCCGGCGAAAGGCTGAAGCCGCAGCATCTCATCGGTTGCGCCCTCGCCGTCATCGGCGCCGTGCTGGTCATCACCAAGGGCCAGGGCTTCAGCTTCGATCCGCAATACGCCCTCGGCTATGGCGCCGCCCTCGCCGCTGCGCTCATCTGGTCGTCCTACTCGGTGCTGTCGCGCCGCTTCGCCGCCGTCTCGAGCGATGCCATCACCGGCTTCTGCCTCGCGACCGCCGTGCTCTCAGGCCTCTGCCATTTCATCTTCGAGCCCACCATCTGGCCCGCCAATCCATGGCAATGGGCCGCGATCGTTGCCCTCGGCCTCGGCCCGGTCGGCCTCGCATTCTATGTCTGGGACATCGGCGTCAAGCGCGGCGATATCCAGATCCTTGGCGCCACGTCCTACCTCACGCCCCTGCTCTCAACCCTGATCCTGATCCTCACCGGCTACGCGCAATACAGCCACTTCGTGCTGGTCGCCTGCATCCTGATCACGGCCGGCGCGCTGATTGCCGCCAAGGATATGCTGCTGGCCGGACGCCGGCCGCGCCCCGCGCCCTGATCCATTCGATCGCCTGCCAGTCGCCTTTCTGCCCTTCCGGTGCTATATTGCATCAACCGGAAGCAGTTTCGGACACCACCCAAAATGACCGATACCAACATCAAGCCGCGCCTCAAGACCGTGCCGAAGGTGGCGCGTCCGCCGCTCCACAAGGTGATCCTCGTCAACGACGACTTCACCCCGCGTGAGTTCGTCGTCCGCGTCCTCAAGGCCGAGTTCCGCATCACCGAGGATCAGGCGAACCGCATCATGATCACCGCCCACACCAAGGGCAGTTGCGTCGTCGCCGTGTTCACCCGCGAGGTCGCCGAGACCAAGGCCACCCGCGCCACCGAAATGGCCCGCAGCGAAGGCTTCCCGCTGCTCTTTGCCACCGAGCCCGAAGAGTAGCCGCGCAAAGAAAAAGGCCCGGTCTCCCGGGCCTTTCCATTCCAGTGCCGAAGGCCGTCAGTTGGCCCAGGTGGTATAGCCGATCTTCATCGTGGTGCCCGCGAAACCGTTCACGCGGAACTCCGAAATCCGGCCCTCGTTCGTCTTCACGCAGATATAGCTGCCGATCGGCGCATCATCGAGTGCCAGCTTGGCATTGGTGAAGGTCGCTGACTTGCATCCGTTCCAGCCGTGCTGGCCGAAATCGCCGATCGAGATCTTTGCGCCATTGCGGGGCGTGATGTACTTTTCGGTGTCAGTCACCGCTTCGTACCAGAGGTCGTTTCCGGGATCGTCACCTTGCGCGCCATTGTCGAGGTTGATCTCCCAGGTCTGCTTCCAGTTGATCCCACCGGTCGAGAACGTCACAGGCATCAGCGGGACGATGATATCGGGGTTCAAAACGATATCGGGGTTCAAAACGATCGGCGGCACAGGCTCGGCCCCGGTGAACACCTGCACCGAGTTCGCCTTGTTATCGATCTGCCCCGGCAGGTCTTCTGTGTCGGTGGTCACGGTCTTGCAATAGCCGCCGAGATTGTTGTCGACGCAGAGCTTCACCTTCAGCACGCCCGACACCTCGACCGAGGTGATCTTGTCCTTGAACGTCGAATTCAGGCTGTTCTTGGTGCCCTCGCTCATGCAGAAGCTGCTGCCGTCAAATCCGGCGTCTACATAGAAGCACGCCTGCGGACCATCTGCCTCTTCCTCATCATCGGCCGGCGGTGCCGGTGGCGCTGGCGGCGGCGGTGCGTCACCGCAATTGATCGAGAGGCTCGGCTTGCCGTCCGGCCCGATGGCAAAGCCGAAGCCGCAATCGGGGTTCGATCCGCCGCCATCGCTCTGCTCGCCCTCGTCATCGGCAGCATCATCGGGTGCCGTCAGAAACGTGGCGCTGACCCATCCATCCGGACCACTGTGCTCGACAAAGCACCAGCCCGAAGGCGCGCACTCGGAGACCGTCACCGCCTCGCCAGCATCCAGTTTGTCGACGACCCCGAATGTCTTGCCAGGGCCAGTCCGGACATTGACCGGCGACTTGGCGACGGCGTCAAAGGCGAGCGCACTGCTCGCCCCTGCAAAAAGAGCGGCCGCAGCGATGGCGGCATAGACTGCAAGTCGATGTTTGAACATTTCCCTCAAGCCCCTTTGTCTGACGCGAATGTATCGCGTGATGGGAACAAGAACAGCAGTTTTGAAATGAACCGGCTGTGAATGCTTGTGACAGACTCGCCCGGAACGCCCCGCCAACCGACTTCCGCCCGCCACAGTCCCAAGATAGACTTGCCGCTCAGATCGAAATCTCACTGATTCCGGAGCTGCTTACAGATGCCCAAGCCCACGCTGCTCGCTCGCCTGGCCCTCGCCGCAATGTTTGTCCTTCCGGCCACCCTGCCCGTCCTTGCCGGCTCCGCCGAAACCGCCCTCCTCGCCTCCTATGCCGGCACCTGGACGGGTACGGGCGTCGCCGCCGGCCCCGACCCCGGCGACGTCAACTGCCGCATCACCTTCAAGTCGACGTCAACGGGCAAGCTCATCTATAATGGCCGCTGCTCGTTCAGTTCCGGCGCCGCGAGCTTTAACGGCACCATGATCTACAACGACGCCGCCAACCGCTTCGAAGCCGCCTCCAGCTCCACCGGTTTTTCCGCCACCACCATCGGCAAGAAGCAGGGCAGCAACATCGTCTTCTCCATGGAAGGCCAGGACACAACCTACGGCACCGCCTCCTCAACGATGACCCTGGGCAGCAAGTCGATCAACATCACCTTCAAGCTGGTCGACAAAAAGGGCGAAACCACCTCCTCCAAAATCACCTTCACCCGCAGCTAGGCGGGCATCGCGATAGTGAAGCAGGCGCTGTAGTTCTTCTCCCCGTCGGGGAGAAGGTGCCCGAAGGGCGGATGAGGGGGGCCGCGTGCGCGAAGCCATCCACCCGCTGGAGCCCATCGCAACAATCGCCTATACATCGGCGCCAACGAGGGGCCCTTCCTGCCATGACCACGCCGAATTACGTGATCGATGAACTGATCTCTGCCAAGGCCATCGCGGCCCGCGTCGAAGCGCTCGCGCGCGACATCGCCGAGTTCTACAGCGGCACCGAAAAGCTCGTGGTTGTCGGCCTCCTGCGCGGCTCGTTCATCTTCATCGCCGACCTCGTGCGCGAACTCGATCTGCCCGTCGAAGTCGATTTCCTCGAAGTCTCGTCCTACGGCAATTCCACCGAATCGAGCCGCGAAGTCCGCATCCTCAAGGACCTGCGCGGCGAGATCGAAGGCCGCGATGTGCTCTTGGTCGAAGACATTGTCGATACCGGCCACACCCTGAAGCACGTCCTCGAAATCCTCGCCACCCGCCACCCCAAGCGCATCGAAGTCTGCGCCCTCCTCGACAAGCCCTCGCGCCGCGAAGTTCAGGTGAAGGCCCGCTGGATCGGCTTCGAAATCCCCGACAAGTTCGTCGTCGGCTACGGCATCGACTACGCCCAACGCAACCGCAACCTGCCCCATATCGGCGCGGTACGGTTCGTCTAGGGCAACGCGTCGAGGCGAGAACGGGATGACCATCGAAGAGATCGCCCGTTCATTACCCAACGGTTTCCACGACGCCGAGCTTTCCGGCTACTCGATCAGCTTCATCAAGCAAACCGCGCACCTGGACCTTGCGGTGTGGACTGGCAGCCCAACGCGCATTGAGACCTATCGCCCCGCGTCGCTGGACCTCGAAGGGCTGCGCTTCTGGATCATCCAGCCGCCCGACGCTCGCTATGATGCCTCTGCAGGAGAACTGGTGATCGACATCGGCAACGTGGCTGATCTCGATCCGCCCCCGGCCGTCCAACTCCCGCCAGTGCCACCGACAGTGCCGGTGAACTGGCTCTACGTCCGCGACTGGAACGCCTTCATCTAATTCGCGGCGGACAGCGCCAATCTCCGTTGGCTGGGGGACGAACAGGATCGTCGCTCCTAGCCGACGCCAGCTGAACGTCAACCAATAGTAGCAACAAACGCGGCGATCTCATCCCGGCTGGTCGGCGCCGCGAAGTGCAGGTCAAGGCCCGCTGGATCGGCTTCGAAATCCCCGACAAATTCGTCGTCGGCTACGGCATCGACTACGCCCAACGCAACCGCAACCTGGCCCATATTGGCGCGGTCCGGTTCCTGGAAAAGCTCTAGGCGCCTGGCGAACAACGCATCGGCCGCGGCGGTCAGTGATACCTGAATACTGGCACTCCACTATTTCTGTCCGCCACAGACTTGCTGTATGACTTCTGTCATGACAGAGCCGCGACATGCCTTCGGCCCGTTTGTCCTCGAGCCCGCTGCAGGGATACTGCGGCGGGATGGGGTGGCCGTCGCCATCGGCCAGCGTGGCCTCGCCTTGCTCGACAGCCTCCTCGCGGCGGCCGGCGAGCCGGTGGGCAAGGATGATCTGATGGCAGCCGCCTGGCCCGGCCTGTTCGTCGAGGAGGCGAACCTTTCGGTGCAGATCGCGGCACTGCGCAAGGCACTGGGCAAGGCGCCCGACGGGCAGGAATGGATCGCGACGGTGCCGCGCGTCGGCTATCGCCTGCCCCGCGGCCCTGCCCTGGCGGACAGCACGCCCCGCCCGACGCGGCCCTCGATCGCCGTGCTGCCCTTCGACAGCCTCCCCGAGGACGAGTATTTTGCCGATGGCATGGTCGAGGACATCATCACCGCCCTGTCGCGCTTCAAGACCTTTGCGGTGGCGGCACGCAATGCGGCCTTCCCCTTCAAGGGCCGCACCGATACTCGCGCCGTCGCCACAGCGCTCGGTGTCCGCTACCTGCTCGTCGGCACCATCCGCCGACGCGCCGACCGGCTGCGGGTCAGCGTGCAGCTTGTCGATGCCGATACCGCCACCCAGCTCTGGGCCGAGCAGTTCGATGGCGAGCCCTCAAAACTGTTCGAGTTCCAGGACAGCATCACCGAATCGGTCGTCGGGCTCGTCGAGCCGGAGGTGCGCCGCGCCGAGATCGAGCGGGCCCGGCGCAAGCCGCCCGGCCGGCTCGACGCCTATGACCTTTATCTCCGCGCCCTGCCGCTGTTTCGAGGCACCAGCCCCGCGGTCCGCACCGAGGCCATTCGCCTGCTCGAGGCAGCGGTGGAGCTCGACCCCGGCTTTGCCATTGCCGCTGTCCACGCGGCCTGGGCCTATGAGCGGCAGGACGTTTTTGGTGGCGGCATGACGCAGGCGGAACGCCACCGCGCCATCGAACTGGCGGAACTGGCGCTCGACGCCGGCCATGACGATCCACTGGTGGTCGCCATCGCCGCGCTGGTGTTTCTGAATGTCGCAAAGGAGGCAAATCGATCGCTGGCCATGCTGCGTCAGGCGCTGGCCGCCAACCCGAACAACTCGACCATCCTGTCGTTCAACGCCTTCAGCAACGTCATGGTGGGCGACCTCGAATTCGGCCGCCAGTGCTTCCTCCGCGCCCTGCACGTCGCCCCCGGCGCCCTCGACAATTACGAATTGCTGCTGGGCATGGGCGTGGCGCACCTGTTCAAGGGCGAGTTCGAAGCCAGCCTGGATTGGTCGCTGCAAGCCCTCGCCACCAACAGCGAATGGCTCCCCACCTACTGGCACATCGCCGCCGCCTACGCCCATCTCGACCGCATGGACGAGGCGCGCGCCACCATCGCCACCTTGCTGGCCAAGGCTCCGATGATGCGGATGGGCGATATCGAGCGCATCGCCAGCCGCTTTGGTCCACGCCTCGTCGCGTTGGTCGACGGCATGCGCAAGGCCGGCCTGCCCGCCTAGCCACGGTTTTGGGAGATTTTGGCGCCCGTTTTGGGACGCAAACCGCCCTCGTGACCGATGCTCTCCCCATCGAGCCAGCCCGGCCCGACGGAGGAAAAGCAAATGACCCACACCGATTTCCAGATCGCCGCGTCCGCCAAGGCTCAGTCCGAAACCACCTTCCGTCCTCTTGAGGCGCTGAAGCTCTGGTTCCGGAACGCCATCGCCGAACGGCTTGCCGAACAGCCCCAGGACCCCACCGCCTCATTCGGCCCGCGCGACTGGGCCGACATGCCGGTGTATCACCCGGCGACGGCGGATGGTGAATGAGCGGGGGATCAGCCGTAGCGCAGCCGGGCCTTCTCCCGTGCCTTCGCCGCGACGATCTCGCGATCCTTCGGCGGCGCATTGGTCTCCAGCGATTTCAGCAACCGCTTGACCACCTTTTCGATGTCCTCCACCGCCTCCTCGAACGCCGCCTGGTTGGCCTGCGACGGATGGGTATAGCCGCTGATCTTGCGCACGAACTGCAACGCCGCATCATGCATCTCGTTGCCCGTCGCGGGCGGCTCAAAATTGAACAGCGGCCTGATGTTCCGGCACATGGCGGCCTCCTCGTCCTGGCAAATCTCCGCCCAGAGTGGCACCGCGCTACGCCCCAGACAAGTTTCGGCCGGCCAGGGAGACCCGGCCGGCCAATTCAGTTCCAGATAGACGTCCTTACGGCGCGGTCGCCGCAGGCGTCAGGTTGAGGAACGGCACCGCGCCGCCCGGCGGCATCGTCGTCGGCAAGACGCCATCCCACCGCTCGGCCTGAATCAGGGCCACCACGCCGGGGTTGTCGCGCAGCGCCTTGCCACGGTTGGCAATGACGGCCGCCTCGGCGTCACCCTTCACCTGGATGGCATGCGCCTCGGCATCGGCCGCCAGCTTCACCGAGGTTGCCGCGGCCGTTGCCTGCGCCACCTGCGCGTCGGCCTGCGCCTGCGCCTGGGTAACCGTGATCTCGGCCTGCACCTTCTGCTGGGCGAGCTCCTGCTGGCGCTTCTGCACCTCAACCGTCGCCAACTGCTTTTCTTCGATCGAGTTCTCGTAGGCCGCAGAGAACTTGATGTCCTCAACCTGCACGCTCTCGATCACCAGCGGCTCGCCGATACCAGCCTGCAAGGCCGCCAGCCCATCAGCATTGAGCTTGGCACGCTGCTGGATGGCGCCCAGCGCGTCATACTGGCCGAACACGTTCTTGAAGATCGCGGGCACCCGCGGCTCGACCAGCCGGGCAATCATGTTTTCGGTCGAGCCGTACTCGGCATAGACCTTGCCGCCCGAGCCCGGGATGATGTGATAGCTGACGCTGAGGCGGATCTGCGCCGGCTGCTGGTCACGCGAGTACGATTCCATCTGCTCGAAGGTCTCGGTATGCGATTGCAGCGAGACTTCCTTCACGTCTTCGATCAGTGGAAGCTTGAAGTGCAGGCCCGGACCCTCCGTCCCAACTACGGCGCCTGTGCGCAGCACCACGCCCTCTTCACCCTGGTCGATCTGATACCACGACCCGAAAAACAGCACTGCTGCAACGGCGATGATCACCACCGCAATTGCGATACCTCGAAAGTCCTTCATTTACGCCCCCTTCAATGCCGCAAACCCTCGCGGCCAGTGTCCAATGTGTCAGTCAAATCGCTCACAACACTATGACACGGGGTAAATAAGCCTCGCTGAATGCTGGCTGAACTTGTCCGCACCCCGATATTTCGGGATTCCGGGTCTTGCACGACCACCACCCGGGGACCACTTGCCGTCACCGCGGACGTAGGTCACATCGTGCCGACCCGGTGCGGCATTGACCCCGCTGGACTGATGCCGCGACCCGTCGCAAATAGAGCAGCCATTCCGCGCCGGATGAACCCGATGACCACGCTGCCCGACCGCAACCGCCTGCTCGCCGCCATCGCCGGCCTCGTCGGCGCCGCTGGCGTCTGCATCGCTGCGGCCGCCAGCCACAGCGGCGACGCCAACCTGACGATCGTCTCCAACTTCCTGCTCTTTCACGCGCCGGTGCTGCTGATCCTCAGCTTCCTCAAGGCCAACCGCATTGCCACCCTCGCCGCCTACGTGCTGATCCTCGGCCTGCTGCTGTTCTGCGGCGATCTCGCCATGCGATCCCTCGCCGGCCATTCGCTGTTCCCCATGGCCGCCCCCATCGGCGGCGGCACCCTGATTCTGGCCTGGCTGCTGGTCGCGGGCTCGGCGTTCACCGGTCGCCCCACCGCCTAGACCGCCCGATACCGCGCCAGCACCACGCCCTGGTCCAGCACCTCGGTATCGATCAACTCCAGCTTCGGCCGCGCGCCCACCCCGAAAAACGGCTTACCGCCGCCCAGCACCACCGGCATCAGGTAGAGCTGATACTCGTCGATCAGCCCCAGCGACGAGAGCGCCGCGGCGATCTCTGGCCCCGCAACTTCTAGCGTCCCCTCGACCTTCGCCTTCAAGTGCCGTACCGCCGCCCCGATATCGGCATCCAGCAGCGAGGCGTTCGGCCCCAGCTCTTTCAAAGTCCGCGACGCCACCCACTTCTGCTTTTCGCGCCAGGCCGATGCAAAATCCTCCTCGACAGCCTCAGCTCCAGGGTGGTCCTCATCCCAATAGGCCATCACCTCATACATCCGCCGCCCGTAGATGATCCCCGAAAGACCGCGGACCTTGTCGTTGAAATGCTGGTGCAGGGACTCGCTCGGCATCGGCAGCCCTGGACCGTGCCCCGTACCTTCGATGTAGCCATCAAGCGACTGCATCATCCCATAGATCAGTCTGGCCATGCGCCAACTCCTCATCTCACACTGCTGCGACATCATAGACATAACGTCCTCGCGTGGCAGAGGGGTTCCCTTCCCCCGACTCTTCCGCTAGACAGCGGCCTTAACCTGCAGAGTCCGCCCCAGAACAACGCGCCCCCCGCGCGTCTTTCCGCGCGCCCGAACGACCCCAGCGCGTCTTCCGCGCGCCCCGAACGAAGAGACCGAGATGCCAAAACGCACCGACATCAAATCGATCCTCATCATCGGCGCGGGCCCGATCATCATCGGTCAGGCCTGCGAGTTCGACTACTCGGGAACTCAGGCGTGCAAGGCGCTCAAGGACGAGGGGTACCGGATCATCCTCGTCAACTCGAACCCGGCGACGATCATGACCGATCCCGATCTCGCCCACGCCACCTACATCGAGCCCATCACCCCCGAAATCGTTGCCAAGATCATCGAGCGGGAGCGCCCCGACGCGCTGCTCCCCACCATGGGCGGCCAGACCGCGCTGAACTGCGCGCTGAGCCTCAAGAAGATGGGCGTCCTCGACAAGTACAACGTCGAAATGATCGGCGCCGATGCCGAAGCCATCGACAAGGCCGAGGACCGCGAACTGTTCCGCGACGCCATGAAGAAGATCGGGCTCGAAACCCCCCGCTCCATGCTCGCGCACAACACCATCGAAGCGCTGCAAGCTCTTGAAGTGATTGGCCTGCCCTGCATCATCCGGCCCAGCTTCACCCTCGGCGGCACCGGCGGCGGCATTGCCTACAACAAGGAGGAATTCCTCAACATCGTCGAAACCGGCGTCGACGCCTCGCCCACCGATGAAGTGCTCATCGAAGAGAGCGTGCTCGGCTGGAAAGAGTACGAGATGGAGGTCGTTCGCGACAAGAACGACAACTGCATCATCGTCTGCTCGATCGAAAACCTCGATCCGATGGGCGTCCACACCGGCGATTCCATCACTGTCGCGCCAGCCCTGACGCTGACCGACAAGGAATACCAGATCATGCGCGACGCCTCGATCGCGGTCCTGCGCGAGATCGGCGTCGAGACCGGCGGTTCGAACGTGCAGTTCGCCATCAACCCCGATGACGGCCGCATGATCGTTATCGAGATGAACCCGCGCGTCTCGCGCTCCTCGGCGCTGGCATCGAAGGCCACCGGCTTCCCCATCGCCAAGGTCGCCGCCCGCCTCGCCGTTGGCTACACGCTCGATGAGCTCGAAAACGACATCACCGGCGGCGCCACGCCCGCTTCGTTCGAGCCCACCATCGACTACGTCGTTACCAAGATCCCGCGTTTCGCCTTCGAAAAGTTCCCCGGCGCTGACCGCCGCCTCACCACGTCGATGAAGTCGGTGGGCGAGGCCATGGCTATTGGCCGCACCTTCCAGGAATCGCTGCAGAAGGCCCTGCGCTCGCTCGAAACCGGACTCACCGGTCTCAACGAAATCGGCATCCCCGATTACGTCGCCGGCGCCCCCGAGGACGATAACGAAAACGCCGTGCTCGCCGCGATTTCGACCCCGACGCCCGATCGCCTGCTCCACGTCGCCGAAGCCATGCGGCTTGGGTTCTCGGTCGAGGATATCTACGAATCCTCCAAGATCGATCGCTGGTTCCTTGAGCAGATCAAAGGCATCGTCGACACCGAAAAGAAGGTGCGCGAATTCGGCCTGCCCGACACCCCCCAGCAGCTCCGCTCGCTCAAGGCCATGGGCTTTTCCGATCGCCGCCTCGCTGACCTCTCCGGCAAGTCCGCCAAGGACGTGCGCGGGCTGAGGAAGCAGTTGGGCGTCCGCCCGGTCTATAAGCGTATCGACACCTCGGCCGCCGAATTCGCCTCCCCCACCGCCTATATGTACTCGACCTACGAAGCCCCCTTCGCCAACGGCATCGTCGAGGACGAAGCCCGGCCGTCTGATCGCAAGAAGGTCGTCATCCTCGGCGGCGGTCCCAATCGTATCGGCCAGGGTATCGAGTTCGACTATTGCTGCTGTCATGCGGCTTTCGCGCTGGCCGACGCCGGCTACGAAACCATCATGATCAACTGCAACCCGGAAACCGTCTCCACCGACTATGACACCTCCGACCGGCTCTATTTCGAGCCCCTGACCGAGGAAGACGTCATCGAAATCCTCGAGACTGAAAAGCAGAACGGCACGCTGCACGGTGTTATCGTCCAGTTCGGCGGCCAGACCCCGCTCAACCTTGCCGATGCCGTCGAGCGCGCCGGCGTCACCATCCTCGGCACCCAGCCCTCCTCGATCGATCTCGCCGAGGACCGCGACCAGTTCAGTAAGCTGATCAGCCGGCTCGAACTGGCTCAGCCCAAGAACGGCATCGCCTACAGCCTCGAGCAGGCCCGCCTCGTTGCCGAACGCCTCGGCTACCCGCTGGTGATCCGGCCGTCCTACGTGCTCGGCGGCCGCGCCATGGCCATCGCGCACTCGCCGTCCGATTTCGAGCGCTACGTGCAGGACACCCTCACCGGCCTCGTCCCGCCCGATATCCTCAACCGCTACCCCAACGACAAGACCGGCCAGATCAACTCTGTCCTCTCCGACAACCCGCTGCTGTTCGACGGCTACCTGTCGCGCGCCATTGAAATCGACGTCGATTGCCTCTCTGACGGCAAGGACGTCTTCGTCTGCGGCATCATGGAGCACATCGAGGAAGCCGGCATTCACTCGGGCGACAGCGCCTGCTCGCTCCCCTCCGTCCACCTCTCGGACGAGGTGATCGCCGAGCTCAAGCGCCAGACCACCGAGCTCGCCTTGGCGCTCAAGGTCGGCGGCCTGATGAACGTGCAGTTCGCATTGAAGAACGGCACCATCTTCATCCTCGAAGTGAACCCGCGCGCCTCACGCACCGTGCCGTTCGTCGCCAAGGTGATCGGCAAGCCCATCGCCAAGATCGCGAGCCGCATCATGGCCGGCGAGAGCCTTGCGAGCTTCAACCTCGTCGAGGAAAAGCTCAACCACATCGCCGTCAAGGAAGCCGTCTTCCCCTTCAACCGCTTCCCCGGCGTCGATACCGTGCTCGGGCCGGAAATGAAGTCGACCGGCGAGGTCATGGGCCTCGACTACAACTACCCCATCGCCTTCGCCAAGAGCCAGCTCGGCGCCGGCAGCAAGGTGCCGCGTGAGGGCGTCGTCTTCATCTCCGTGCGCGATGACGACAAGCCGCTGATCCTCGATTTCTGCCGCCACCTCGCCGAGGTCGGGTTCAAGATCGTCGCCACCTCCGGCACCCACAAATACCTGATCGAAAACAGCATCCCGGCGACCAAGGTCAACAAGGTGCTCGAAGGCCGTCCGCACATCGTCGACTCGATGAAGAACGGCGGCGTGCAGCTGGTGATCAACACCACCGACGGCTCGAAATCGATCACCGACAGCCGCGACATCCGCCGCACCGCACTGATGGGCAAGATCCCCTACTACACCACCATCCCCGGCGCCGCCGCCGCCGTCGAAGGCATCATCGCCTACCGCGAAGGCAACCTGACCGTAAGGCCGCTACAGGACTACTTCGCGGCCTAAGCCTCTCCCTTGATCCTCCCCCGCAGAGCGGGGGAGGGGGACCACGCGCAGCGTGGTGGAGGGGGCAAGGACTCCCGCAGTCGTCACCCCTCCCCCACCCCGAAAATCTAGTCTACCCTCCACGCGCCAATCTGGACCGGCGCCATGAAGCTCACCACCCTCACCACCATCGCCATGCTGGCCTTCGCCGCCAACTCCGTGCTGGCGCGGCTGGCGTTCGTTTCAGCCAGCGCTGATCCGCTCACCTACACCGGTGTGAGGCTCGCCAGCGGCGCCCTCGTCCTCCTGGCCCTCGTCATCGCTCGCCAGGATCGCGGCAGCCGCTTCCAACTCGCTGGCAGTTGGGCCGGCGCCGCGGCCCTCACCGGCTACGCCCTCGCTTTCTCGGTCGCCTATATCCTCCTCGGCGCCGGCACTGGTGCCCTCATCCTGTTTGCCAGCGTCCAGTTCGGCATTCTCGGCTGGGCCGTCATCAAGGGTGATCGCCCGGGCCTGCTCGAGTGGATCGGCCTCGCGATCGCCTTTGCCGGCCTCGCCTACCTCGTCTCCCCCGGCCTCGTCGCCCCGCACCCGCTTGGCGCGCTGCTGATGCTCATCTCCGGCCTTTGCTGGGCCGCCTACACCCTGCTCGGCCGTGGCTCCCGTACACCGCTGCGCGACACCGCCGGCAACTTCACCCGCAGCATGCCGCTTGCTCTGCTGCTGATCGTGGGCGGGCTGCTGACCCATGCCCTGAGCCCAGCCGCCCTCGCCTACGCCGCCGCCTCCGGCGCCATCGCCTCGGGGCTGGGCTACGCCATCTGGTACGCCGCCCTCCCCGGCCTCACCCGCACCCGCTCCGCCATCGTGCAACTGACCGTCCCCGCCATCGCCGCCACCGGCGGCGTCCTCTTCATCGCCGAACCCCTATCCCCCCGCCTCCTCATTGCCTCCGCCGCCATCCTCGGCGGCGTCGCAATAGCGCTTTCGGTCGCAAGCAGACGGCAGGCCCGCAAGGCAGTCTGACGACGGCCTGAGCTCCGCCCCCTTGGTCTAGAACAATTCCTCATCCGGCAATTTAGCCGGGCTTTCGGCGCGCTTCTGGTTGCGCACCACCAGGATCGTCGGCGGCAGCTTCACCGTCTGCGCCAGCGACAGCAGCCGCCGTGCGCTCAACTCGTTCAGCTCGGTGCCTGCCGAAAGCAGCAACTGCCCCTCCCGGTCCGAAAGATCATGCACCAGTACATCTCCCGGCCGTCCCATCATCGGGTGGATTTCGATCTCACCCTCGCCCGGCCGGCGTTCAGGCACCAGCAGCACCTCATAGGCTGTGTCGAACACCGCCGGGTCGTAGCGCTCACGGTGTGCCGCCATTTTTTCGAAGGCGCCGGCGCGCGTCCTTTGCGTGCCCGTCGCTGCGTCGGCAAGGTCGATCAGCACCTTCAGAATCCGCGCCGATTGCGGTAGCTCATCGCCGCTCGGCCCATCCTTGGGCCAGCCTTCGCCATTGTAGCCCTTCCGCGCATAAAACACCGTCCGCGCCACCCCATCCATGCGCGGCATGTTGGCAATCAGCCGCGAAGCGACCAGTGCGCTCTCCTCGATCCGTAGCGCCTCGTCTTCACTGAGTGGCTGGTCGGCCGCATACTTTGCCGCAAGTTCGTCCGGCAGCGAGATCACCCCCAGCGGGTAAAGCAACGCCGCAAGGTCCAGCTCCCACCCTTTTTCGACATTCATGTGCTTGGCGAGGCGTCGCGCCCAGCGCTGCACCTTGGCGGCCTTCTGGAACACTTCGGGCCGCGCCGACGCCAGAATGTCCGTCATCAGCTTGACGCCACCACCGAGCAGCCGTTCCTGCGCCTTGGTGGCCATGGCCAGTTCCCTGCCTCTTTCCAACAGCGCTGCTTCAGCCGCATGACGCGCGGTCTGTTCGCTTTGCAGCCGGCTGAGCACCATCTCGATGGTGACGCGTCCGTGGGCGTCCGACTGGGGCACTGAGCTACGCATTCTGCCTCCCGGGCGTTCTGCCGCCCAACGCCCTTAGGGAACAAACTAATCGTGGCCAAACAATTGTCCAGCGAGCCACGATTCGATTGCTTTTTCTTATTTTCGACTCTGCCGCTCAATTAAGTCACCAGTTTGGCGCTAGATTAGCCAAACATACGGCCACGATTTCATAAAATTCCGCCACCGCTTCGGTTGAACGAACGCGTCAAAACAAGCAGATTTGTGTACTATTACTTATCTGCCATCTACCTGAGGCCGGACGGGTGCCCAAATCCGCCAAAGCCACCCGTACCGTCGATAGCTACGGCGCCTCGAAAAAGCACATCCGGCACCGCCCGCTCTTGAGGCCCGGCTCGCGCCCTACCGCAGCGGCAAGGACACCGTGCAGTTCACATAAGCCGCCCCCATCCCCTACGATCTCATCGCCGAAATCGCCCGCGGCCGCATAAAGCCAAAGTCCTGAGACGCCTCCCCAACCGCGGCTGGGCGGGCACGATTTTGCTCTGCCACAGCGTCCCTGCGCCAATCCATCCTACCGGCAACACTGGTGTTGCAACGCCACCCCCACTAGGTTGCGCACCGTTGCGGGCGGGGGCGATCGATAATCTGTGTGGGCGATTGACCCTCTTTACAGCCTCTCCGGCTTTGCCGTGGGCGTCATCGTCGGCCTGACCGGCGTCGGCGGAGGCTCGCTGATGACGCCGCTGCTCATCCTGCTGTTCAACATCCATCCGGCGACCGCCGTCGGCACCGATCTGCTCTATGCGGCTCTGACCAAGTCTGCTGGCACGGCCATGCACGGCTTCAACCGCAACATCGATTGGTCCATCGTCGGCACGCTCGCCCTGGGCAGCGTCACCGCCGCCGCCATCACGCTCTATTTCGTGTCAAAGGCCGGCGGTTCCGACCCTGCCTTTGCCCACACCGTGTCGCTGCTCCTCGGCGTCATGCTGCTGCTCACCGCGCTGTCGCTGATCTTCCGCCGGCGCCTCTTCGGCTTCGTGCGCAATCATCGCGAACTGCCGCCCCGGGTGCGCTTTGCCGTCACCGTCGCCTTCGGCGCTGCGCTCGGCGTCCTCGTGTCCATCTCCTCGGTCGGCGCCGGCGCTCTCGGCGTCACCGTGCTGATGCTGCTCTATCCCCGCCTGCCGGTCATGCGCATCGTCGCCACCGACATCGCCCACGCCGTGCCGCTCACCCTCGTCGCCGGCATCGGCCACTGGATCATCGGCAATGTCGATTGGCACATGCTGGCCTCGCTCTTGGTCGGCTCCATCCCCGGCATCCTCCTCGCCAGCTTCTTCGCCCCCAAAGTCCCCGAACGCCTGCTGCGCATCCTCCTCGCCACCGTACTGGTCCTCGTCGGCATCAAGCTCGTCCTCGCCTGAGCCATCCCGGTTGAGGCGCCTCCGCCCACCGTCCCGCCGTCGGCTTGACCTTCCCAGCAAGTCGGCTGTAGTTTTCGGGATCATGATGATGATCCGCCATTTCGCATCGGTCTTCCTGCTCGCCTGATCGCGAGCCTTGACCGCGTCCCCCCAAGGGGACCCTTGCCCGCCGCTCGATGGCGCGCGGGCGCATGCAAAATGGACAATCACAATGACCACTACTGGCCAACCCGCGCTTTCTGCTGCGCAAATCGATGCTTTCGTCACCGATGGCTTCGTCCGCCTCGATGCCGCCTTTCCCCGCGAACTGGCCGACCAGTGCCGCGCCATCCTCTGGCGCGCCACCGGTCTGGACCCCGATGCGCCGCAAACCTGGACCCGGCCCGTCGTCCGCGTCGGAGACATTGCCCTTCCGCCCTTTGTCGCCGCCGCCAACACGGATCGCCTCCGCTCGGCCTATGACCAACTCGTCGGCATCGGCCGCTGGCAGCCGCGCGGCAGCCTCGGCACGTTTCCCATCCGCTTTCCTTCACCGGACGACCCAGGGGACGCCGGCTGGCACGTCGACATGAGCTTCGGCTGGGAGGACAACCCGTCCGATTTCCTGTCCTGGCGGGTCAACATCCACTCCCGTGGCCGCGCCCTGCTCATGCTGTTCCTGTTCTCCGACGTCGGCGAGGACGATGCACCCACGCGCATCCGCGTCGGCTCACACGCCGATATCGCGCGCCAACTTGCGCCTCATGGTGACAACGGCATGTCCTTGCGCGAACTCGCAGTGGATGGCTTTGCCGGCTCGCGACACCGCCCCGAAATGCTGGCAACAGGTGCCGCAGGTACGGTCTACCTCTGCCACCCGTTTCTCGTGCATGCCGCCCAGCCCCATCGTGGAAAGCAACCCCGCTTCATGGCACAGCCAGCCCTGCTGCCTGATCCGGCATCGGGCGGAGACGCGTCTGACGACAACAGCCCCGTCCAAGTCGCTATCCGGCTCGCTCTGAAGTAGGCGCACAGCCCGCAGCGCCGGCCTCGACCTCATGGGTTGAGACCGGCCTCGCCTGCCCTAACCCGCCCGCCCCAGCACCAGCAGCCCCTTCACCGGCACCCCGCGATCCAGCCGGATCACGCAGTCCTGCTGCACGATGGCGTCAAATCCGGCCCGAGCGCACGCCTCCAGCGCCAGTTCCGGCTGGTGCGCGTAGCGGAGGTTGGTCTGCAGCCGCAGCGGTTCGGGGCCGTCGAACACCTCCAGCGAAAACCCGAACCATCCCCCCGGCACCAGCACTGCGCGCACCGCCGCCAGCACCGGAGGCAGCGCGCCGGTATAGTTGAGCACATCCGCCGCCGTCACGAGATCGGCCTTCTCCTCCCAACCAGCGAGGAACTGCGTCAGTTCGCCCTTGTGCAGCCGGTCATAGATCTGCTTCCGCCGCGCCTCCGCCAGCATCGCCTCCGAAATATCGACCCCTTCGAGCCGCCGCGCCATCTTGCGCAGCCGTTCCCCCACCAGCCCCGTCCCACACCCGAGATCGAGCGCCAGCCCCACCGGCGGCGGCACCATTGCCGCGATCATCTCCGCCAGTTCATCCGGCACCGAATAGCCCAGCCGATCGACCAGCGAGGTCTCGAAGCGCGACGCATAATCGTCGAACAGCGTTTCGACATAGGCCGAGCCATCCACCGCTCCCGCCTCGCCATGCGCCGCAAGTTTCAAAGCCGCGCCATACTGTCCCTCGGCATCGAGCGCCGCCGACCTGCGCCACGCCACCTTGGCGCCCTCGATGTCCCCGGTCTCTTCGCGATATCGGCCAAGATTGTGCCAGCCCGCCGCCCAGTCCGGCACCAGCTCCAGCGCCTGCACCACCACTTCTGCCGCCTCGTCATAGGCACCCTCCGACGCCAGCGCCTCGGCATAGCGGCCGCGGCGATCGGCGACGAGGTCGCCCGAGGAGTGCTGGAGCTTGCGCAAGTGGAGCCTTGAGGTTGCGCCAGCGGTTTAGCCCACCGCCCTGCGAACAGGAAGTGATGCATAAAGCGAAATTCCGCTTTGCCGTCATATTGCAGCGGCATAGATTGTCTATCAGACGCCTGCAGCCATGCCGCGTCGTGCGGGCATTGCGCCCATTTCCTAGACCCCAGAGCCGCAACTTCCCGCGGCTCGGGCACTACAAGACGATGCGCCGTAGACCCCGTTGTGGACCATCTGCACCGGGGCTTTAGGTGTTTTCACTCGGTATTGATAGCTGGACTGTTTCGCGCTAAAAGTTAACAGTCGAATACTGCGGCCGACACTTCGTGCCTGGCGTCTACCTACGCCTGCTGAGGTTATTCCAAGAATTCGATTGGCAAAGGTCTCCATTGGGGTGGAGACCGCCACCACGGCAGACTGCGAGAGGGACTTATATGGCTACCGGCACTGTAAAATGGTTCAACGGCCAGAAAGGCTATGGCTTCATCCAGCCCGATGAGGGCGGGGCGGACGTCTTCGTGCACATTTCTGCTGTCCAGCGTTCGGGCCTTTCCGGCCTCGACGAAGGCCAGAAGGTGACCTACGACATCGTCAACGACAAGCGCACTGGCAAGGCTGCTGCAGACAACCTGCAGCCATCCTGATCGGCTACTGAGCAGTAAATATAGGAGGCGCAGTTCCGGAGGGAGCTGCGCCTTTGTTACATCTCGTGGGCCGGGAGGCGCGATCTCTCCGTGGTCCTCACCCGCCAAGCGGGGGACTTCGCGGCCGGTCGACCGAAGGTCGATGAAAAGCTCCAGTGGAGCTTTTCAAGGCAAGAAGGCCATGAGAGCTATGCTCGAATGGCTTGGACCGGCGTAGCCGGTGGAGGGGGCGGCAAAGCGCACTGAGCTTCACCTCTTCTCATGGACGGACGCATGTTGGATCGCAGCCGTCGCCAACTTGAAGGGTGACGATAAGTCCGCGCATACAGTCGCCCCCTCCACCGGCTACGCCGGTCCCCCTCCCCCATTTCATGGGTGAGGACCACGGGGGCTGCTGCAGACAACCTGCAGCCATCCTGATCTGCCCCTGGGCCACCGAACACCTCATCTGACGCGGCCCCCAGGCTGCGTCTTTTTGTTTGTGAGCGGCCTCGTCTGGCCGATGCCGCCTGGGCCAGTGTTCGCGCCGCTTGATTTTCTGGCCCGTGATCCGATATCCCTTCCGTGTCGAGTGCAGCGCGGGTTCCCGCGCCATGCTTGACCAACGCCCATCGCGCGGGCACTTTGTGTACTGACGCTTCCCCCTATGATCAGGTCATGGATCACGCCGACTGAGTTGGCAGGGAAGTTTTTATTCGAACGGAGACGGCAATGGACAAGATCCCGATGACGATCAGCGGGCACAAGGACCTGACGGAAGAATACCGTCGGCGGACTTCTGAAGATCGTCCCGCGATTATTGCTGACATCTCGGAAGCCCGTGCCCACGGCGATCTCTCGGAAAATGCCGAGTATCATGCCGCCAAGGAGCAGCAGAGCCTCAACGAGGGCCGCATCAAGGAACTCGAAACGCTCCTCGCGCTCGCCGAAATCATTGACGTGACCAAGATCTCCGGCTCGACCGTCAAGTTCGGCGCCACCGTCAAGCTCGTCGACGAGGACAGCGAGAAGGAAAAGTCCTACATGATCGTCGGCGATGCTGAAGCCGATTTGAGCAAGGGCCGCATTTCCATTTCCTCGCCCATCGCCCGCGCCATGATCGGCAAATCGATTGGCGATTCGTTTGAGGTCGCCGCGCCCGGTGGCTCAAAGAGCTACGAAATTCTTGAACTGAAGTTCGTCTGACGTCAAAAACCGTCTGCACACCGCCATTGGTGTGACTTTTCGGTGAGTCCGCCCGGGCCTTTGGTCCGGGGCAACCGAACCGGCCTTGAAACCAAGGCGCGGAACCCACTATCTGTCTGTACGTTGTATTCAGTTTGCCGGGAGCGTCAGGTGCACGCCAAAGTCGTCATTATCGGGTCAGGCCCGGCAGGCTACACGGCAGCCATCTATGCGGCGCGCGCCATGCTTGAGCCCGTCATGATCGCCGGCCTCCAGCCCGGCGGCCAGCTCACCATCACCTCAGACGTCGAAAACTATCCCGGCTTCGCCGATGTCATCCAGGGCCCCTGGCTCATGGACCAGATGAAGGCGCAGGCCGAGCATGTCGGCACGAAGTTCGTCAACGATATCATCGTCGAGGTCGATTTCGACCAGCGCCCCTTCGTCATGATCGGCGACAGCGGCACCCGCTATACCGCCGATGCGGTGATTATCGCCACCGGCGCCCAGGCCCGTTGGCTTGGCCTTGAATCCGAGGAAAAGTTCCAGGGCTTCGGCGTCTCTGCCTGCGCCACCTGCGACGGCTTCTTTTATCGCGGCAAGGAAGTCGTGGTTGTCGGCGGCGGCAACACCGCTGTCGAGGAAGCGCTGTTCCTCACCAACTTCGCCTCAAAGGTCACAGTCGTCCACCGTCGCGGTGAGTTCCGTGCCGAGCGCATCCTCCAGGAACGCCTGTTCAAGAACCCCAAGGTCGAGGTCATCTGGAACGCCGCTATCGAGGAAGTCTACGGCGATACCATGCCGCGCTCGGTCAAGGGCGTGAAGATCCGTGACACCGTCACCGGCCACATTACCGAGAAGAATGTTGACGGCGTCTTCATCGCTATCGGCCATTCTCCTGCCACCTCAATCTTCGCCGGCAAGCTCGACATGAAGCAGGGTGGGTATCTCAAGGTTGTTGCGGGTGGCACCGCCACCAACATTCCGGGCGTCTTCGCCGCCGGCGACGTCACCGATGACGTCTACCGCCAGGCGGTCACCGCCGCCGGCATGGGCTGCATGGCGGCCCTCGATGCCGAGGAATACCTCGCCGCCCATCAACTCGCCGAAGCGGCGGAATAGTCGATGCTCGATTGGGACAAGCTTCGCATCTTCCACACTGCCGCTGAGTCCGGGTCCTTCACCCACGCCGCCGAACGGCTGAACATGAGTCAGTCAGCTGTCTCCCGCCAGATTTCCGCGCTCGAAGACGATCTTGGCCTGAAGCTCTTCATCCGCCACGCCCGCGGCCTCGTCCTCACCGAAGTCGGCGAGCAGCTGTTTCGCACCGCCCACCGCATGCACTGGGAGTTGCAGCAGGTCGAAACCCAGATGTCCGAAAGCCAGGACGTCCCCACCGGCCCGCTCCTCGTCACCACCACCGTCGGCATCGGCTCGACCTGGCTGAGTTCGCGCATCCACGAGTTCCTGCGCCTCTATCCAGAGATTCAGATCGAGATCAAGCTCAACGACGCCGAACTCGATCTCGCCATGCGCGAGGCCGACGTCGCGATCCGCCTGCACCGGCCCAACCAGTCCGAGATGATCCAGCGCAAGCTGTTCACCGTGCACAACCACTTCTACGCCTCGTCCAACTACATCCAGGAATTCGGCGAGCCGCAGGCCGTGGAAGACCTCGACAGCCACCGCATCATTTCCTTCGGCGAGCCGGTCCCGTCCTATCTCGGTGACATCAACTATCTCGAGCGCCTCGGCCGCCCCGATTCCTCGCCGCGTCGCGCCGCCATGAAGGTCAACGCCATCAACGGCATGATGCAGGCCTGCCGTGCCGGCCTCGGCATCGCCATGCTGCCCGACTACGTCACCGAAAACGAAGAAAAGCTGACGCGGGTCCTCCCCGGCATCGAGTTGCCGGCGTACGAGGCCTACTTCGTCTATCCCCCTGCCCTCAAGAACTCCAAACGCGTCGGCGTCTTCCGCGACTTCCTCGTCGGCAAAGCCCGCGAGTGGTCGTTCTAGCCGTCGTCCCCGTTTCCCTCTTCACCTCTCCCTTGGGGGACTTCGATGCGGCCCGCAGGGACAAATCGCTCCGGTGGAGCGATTTGAGCGGAGAAGGCCACGAGACCTATGGTCGAGTGGCAGGGTCGACCCACTTGGGTCGGGTGAGGGGGCCTTGCCTTCCGCCCATGCGTCAGCATTCAGAGCCTGTTCATCCGTTTGGTTGCATTGGGGCAAGACCAGCAAGGGTCCCACTATGCGCATAGCTCCGATTCCCGTTCTCCTGTTCGTCGGCCTCTTCACGCTTCCCGCGGCGGCTGAACCGCTCCTGGTCACCCCGGCGCAGATCGGCGAAGCCTTCTGCCTCTCCCGCCTCACTGGCGACACCGGCCCGATCACCGGCCTCCTCACCCCCGAACTCACGGTCGCCATCGCCGACGCTGAAGCCAAGAACGACACCATCCAGAAGCAGGCGCCCGACGAAAAGCCGCCGCTTGGCGACGGCATCCCGTGGCAATCGTGGACCGACTACGCCGACAAATGCACCGTCGGCGCCGTCACCCTAATGCAGAACGAGGCCAAAGTGGCCATCGACTATGCGTTCACCGAGTACCCGGAGGCCAACTTCACCGACACCCTCGAGCTCAGGCTGATCCCCGGCCCCTACGACAACACCTTGTGGCGTCTCGACAATATCGCCTACGCCACCGACAGCGACCTGAAAACCGTCCTCATCAGCGCCTTCCTGCCCAACTAGCCAGAACGCCTCCGCATGCGCCGAACGCATAGCTCCCATGATCACTTCCCAATTGTGAGCTAGGGCCCGCGGTCCTATACCCCCGCTCGACAGCGGCTGAGCGCATCTCCCTCCTCCTAGCGCTCGCTGATTGTTCCTCCTTGCAGTCATACTACTGCAACACTGGCCCCGCTCTCCCCTCGAGCGGGGCCTTGTTTTTTCTGCTGGGCAGTAAATTTTTACGTAAATTCATTGAGTTACGTACATCACGGCGCCGTGAACGCAGGTCAGCAACACTGACCTATACCTGCGCAGAGTGCATGGCTGACATACCCCCGGACGCATTGCTGACCAAATGGTCAAAGCGCATATTGGGTTTGTCGATGTGAGCCGCACCGTTTCCTCCTCCCTCGGTCCTGCTCTGCGACACCGGTTCGAAGCCCTCTCCTCCTCCCTGGGCCTAGGACCACCGGCAGATGGCGTATCCTCCTCCCTCGTCCGTCTGCCACCACTTTCGATTTGGACTTCGGTCCCAGTCATCGGCCCCATCTTCGGATGGGGCCTTTTTTTTGGTCCTATGCCCCGTGGCGCCTCCTGCCCGGGCCTGCTCTCCCGGTGAGGTCGTGTGGACACGTTGACGTTGTTTGGATTGTTCGCCGTCACCGGCATGCTGGTGACCTACGCGCTGGAGCGCAAACACCGGCACTATGTCCTCGCCTTCGCAGTGTTCTGCGCTCTCGGCTCGATCTACGGCTTCCTCCAGGGCGCCTGGCCCTTTGGCCTTGTCGAGGCGATCTGGAGTCTCGTCGCCCTCAACCGCTGGCGCCGCGCCGCGCGCTGATTGCGCACCGTGCATGGCAGCCGTTCCGAGTTCGCGTTTGTCGGACTCGTCCCCGGCAATCATATTCGACCCCGAGAGATGACGGCCTCTCCTCCTCCCTGGCCGGCTTCTCAGAGATTGCGACCGTCCTCCTCCCTGGTCGCGTTCTCATGGGTGTGCTGCTTCGGCGGCAAACCCCTAAGGCCTCGCTCATCCCCTCGAGCGAGGCCTTTTTTTATGGCCCGATCCGGAATGCCCCGGCAGTTCTTGCCCACTGCCCGCAATGCCCGCCAACCCGGCAGGTTAAAGCGCTGATCTAGCTGGTGTTTTAAGCACTCCCGACTGGCACGGCTGATGCATCGTCACAGGCACCACGCGGAGCCTCAAGATGAGCACCATCACCAGCAGCACCAGCAGTTCCAACGGCGCCGCCACTTACGCCGCTATCCTTGCTGCCGCCCAAAAGACGGCAAAGGCGACCGCCACCACAACCACCACCTCCGGCTCTCAAAGCAGTGCGACCAACCTCACCCTCTCCGATGCCGCCAAGGCCGCCCTCGCGCTCAAGGATTTCACCACCGTCATCGCCGACGCCCGCGCCACCCTCGACCAGTTGCTGGCTGATGCCAAAGTCCAAAGCCCGCTCAAGGACGGCGCGCTGACCATCGATCTCTCCAAAGTCGATCGCCGCGAGCTGTTCGCCATCAGCACCAATTCTGGCCAGAAGTTCACGGCCGACGAACAGAAGTCTGCGGCCATCGAGCTGCAGAACCGCTTCGATCAGGCCCTTGCCGGCCCCACTGCCGTCGGCCGCGTCACCGGCTCCATCAAGGGCCTCTACACCGCCGCCCTCGCCTATTACGACCAGATGGGACCCGAGGAAAAAGCCAGCGCCGCCTATGCCGACCAGCGCGCCGCGCTCGAAAGCATGCTGACCCAACTCAGCAGCAATCCCAAGACCTTACCTGTCGTCGACAACGATCCCGTCGCCGCCTACATGACCCGCCTCAGCGCCGGCGAAACCGGCCAGCCCCGCGCCATCGCCGATGTCGGCAACGACGCCCGCAGCACGCTCGATGCCCAATACGCCGCCGGCGCATCGCTCGCCGACTACACCGATTTCGACAGTCGCTCGCTGGCAGCAGTTGCCCTCAACACCGGCGGCAACTTCACCGCCACCGAGGTGCGCAACGCCTCATCCGAGATGCGCTCCCGCAGCGGTGCCGCCCTGCTTGCGGGGCTGAAGAACTCGGGCACCTCATCCGACCCTGCCGCCTTCGCCAGCAACATCATCTCGCTGTACGGCGCCATGAGCAGCGAAGAACGCGCCGCCGCCGGCTGGTCAGATAAGCTCTACGAATCCGCCGTCGCGAACTATCAAACGGCCACCAAGCTCGCCAGCATGCTCGGCTCCACCACCGGCTCGTCGGTCTGGGGCGGCAGCAACGAGACGACATCGAGTTCGTCTTCGAGCTCCAACACCATGAGCATCCTCAACTATCTCTGAGCAGCGCACTCGCGACTGCAAAGCTCTGCTACCGACAGCCGCTTGATATTGGCCGTTTCGTTGGTTAAGTTATCCCTTAACTAACGGAGCCAGCCATGCATCTCACAGACGACGAGGCCGCCCGAACCGTCATCAGCACCCGGGTCATCGACGCCCCGGTCGATGCGGTATTCGACGCCTATGCCAATCCCGAAAAACTCGTCCGCTGGTGGGGACCGAACGGCTTTACCCTTGAGACGGAACACATCGACCTGCGCGAAGGCGGCGACTGGCGTTTCACCTTCACCGGCCCCGACGGTAAGCAGTACAAGAACTACCTGGTCTTCAAGACCATCGAACGCCCGCACCGCTTCGTTGTCGACCATCGCAGCGGCCCCTACTATCTCGGCACCGTCACCTTCGAAGACCTCGGCGCGCAGACACGCATCACCATGTACTGGACATTCGAGAACGCGGACTTTCTCCTCAAGCACCGCAAGGTCATCGAGGACGGGAACGAGGGTAATTTTGACCGTGTGACCGAAGTCATTCTGGGTCGGCGGTAGACCGGGAGAGAGCACTCACACAGGCTCTCGCTAAGCGAACCGCTCAAGCGCCTCGACGATCGCGTCTTCCATCCCGGCGTCGGAACTGGAGTGCCCGGCACCCTCGATAATCCGAAGCTCCGCTTCCGGCCACGCCCGAGCCAGTTCCCACGCCGTGACCAGCGGTCCCTGCAGATCAAGCCGCCCCTGCACCAGCACACCAGGAATTCCGGCTAGTCGCGACGCCCCCTTGAGCAACGCGCCGTCCTCCAGCCATGCCGCGTGCCGAAAGAAGTGCGTTACAATCCGCGCCCGCCCAAGCACCCGATTGATCTCGCTCTTCGGCACCTCACGCGCCACGGGCATCACGGAAGCGCTGGCATTGTCCCACGCATCAAAATCCCACGCTGCCTTCTCCCGCACCGCAAGGTCCGGATCGAACAGCAGGTCATGGTAGGCAGCGATCATCCCATCCTCGGGCGTGCCCACCGGCACCCCGGCACGAAACCGCGCCCACTCTTCCGGAAACAATGGCGCCAGTCCCCGATACAGCCAGTCGATCTCGCTGCGGCGCGTCGTCGTGACCCCGGCAAACACCATCCCCGCCACCCGCTCTGGGGAAGTCTGGGCATAGGCCAACCCCAGCGTCGTCCCCCACGACGCGCCATAGATCACCCAGCGCTCCACCCCGAGATGGCTCCGCAAAACCTCGATATCGCTGATCAGATGCGCCGTGGTGTTGACCGAGAAGTCCACACTCTCTCCCGACGCATGCGGCGTACTCCGCCCGCAGCCACGCTGGTCAAACCCCACGATCCGGTAGCGCGATGGGTCAAAGAACCGCCGCGCCTTTGGCGAAAAGCCCGAACCCGGGCCACCATGGAGGATGAGCGCCGCGACACCGTCCGGCGTTCCTGCCTCCTCCCACCAGATCTGGTTGCCATCGCCGACATCCAGCAGTCCGCTGGCCGTCGCCTCGGTGACGGGGTGGGCCATCGGCGCCTTAACTCACCCGCGCGCAGAATCCCTGGATGCGCTGCACCGCGTCCTCAAGCTGCGCGTTGCTGGCCGCATAGCTGAGCCGCATATGCCCAGCGAGCCCGAACGCCGAACCGTGCACCAGCGCCACGCCGGTCTCTTCGAGCAGCGCCAGCACGAAATCCGCGTCGGTGGTCAGCGCCCTGCCCCCGCCAGATGTCTTGCCCAGAAGCCGCTTCACCGACGGGAACACATAGAACGCCCCCTCGGGTGTCAGGCAGTCGAGCCCGGTATTGGCGTTGAGCCCGCGCACCACGAGGTCGCGCCGCCCCTGGAACACGTCGCGCCAGCCCTTCAGGAACTCCTGCGGCCCGTTTAGCGCTTCCACTGCCGCCCATTGCGAGATCGAAGACGGATTGGTGGTCGATTGGCTCTGCAGCTTCAGCATCGCGCCCAGGAGCGGCTTGGGGCCGGTGCAATAGCCGATGCGCCAGCCGGTCATGGCATGCGACTTCGACACGCCGTTCATCGTCAGCGTCCGCTCGCGCAGCTTCGGCTCGACCCCGGCAATAGTCGCGAACGTGCCGCCGTCATAGACCAGCACTTCGTAGATATCGTCGGTGAGGATGTGCACGTGCGGGTGCCGCAGCAGCACATCCGCCAGCCGGCGCAATTCATCTGCAGTGTACGCGGCGCCCGTCGGGTTCGAAGGCGTATTGAGGATCAGCCACTTGGTCTTGGGCGTGATCGCCGCTTCCAGCACTTCCGGCTTGAGCTTAAACCCAGTCGAAGCATCCGCCACCGCAAACACCGGGTTCGCATCGCACAACCGCACGATTTCCGGATAGCTCACCCAGTACGGCACCGGGATCACCACTTCGTCACCCGGATTAAGCGTCGCCATCAACGCATTGAAGATGATCTGCTTGCCGCCAGCTGACACAAAGCAGTCTGCTGCCTCGACATCCAGCCCGTTGTCGCGCCGGAACTTCGCCGCTACCGCTTCCTTGAGTTCCGGAATGCCATCGACATTGGTGTAGCGCGTCTTGCCGGAGTTGATCGCCCGGATCGCTGCCTCGCGAACATGCTCTGGCGTATCGAAATCCGGCTCGCCCGCTGCCAGCGAGATCACATCTTTGCCTTCGCGCGCCATATCGGCAGCCTTGCGCGAAATCGCAACGGTTGCAGAGGGTTGGATGCGCCCCAGCGCGTCAGACAGAAAGGCCATGTGATCTACTCCCGGCAAAGTCAGCCGAGACAGATATTTCGCTCACCGCAAATTAGCAATCACTGGACTTGGGGGCATCAGCGTCCCCGTCAGATCCCGATCGCGTTCTGCTTGATCAGTTGCACGCCCTGCACGCGCCACCCGGCCGGCTCTTCAGCCAGCTGGTAGAACGCCTCATAGAGGCTCTGGTCCGTGCCGACAAACTTCACTTTCTGCACGACCACCTTTTCGCCGGTCTTCTCGAACGTGCCAAAACTGTGCGACCGCGACTCCATGATCGGCGCGTAGCCTGACCCGATGATGGCCACAAAGAACGCCTCTGGCGTCGGGAACGCCGCCTGGAACCCCGCACCTGCCCACTTCAACGCGTCCTTGGCATCCTTGTGCCGAAACGCCTCGATCTGGCTGGTGATCACCTCCTGCCAGGGCTCAACGGCGACCACGGCTGGGCCCGCCGCCATCGCCGAATCCTCGGCTTTAGCAGGCATCATCCCAATCACGGCGGGCATCATTCCCACCACCAAAAGCACACGCAAACTGGATACGAGCGAGTTCATCAAGACCTCCTGCGTTCGTCGCGCGCCGATCGGGGTTAATGTCCATTTACCAGTCGGCCACACGATTGCCGCCAAATGGTACGCGCTTCACCACCTAAGCAACGAGAGTTCTGCGCATTCAGATGGCCTTATCACCGCGTTGTGAAGTCGTGAGTGAGGCCACCCAGAATGCGTATCCCCAGCATCGCCAAGTCGAGATTGAAGGCGCGGATCAAATCGAGGAAGCAGGCGATCGCCCTGCTCCCGTCCCCCGCCACTGCCGGAGCGGCCAAAACGACCGCCCACACCGCTCATCCAGCATCGCCCGCAGGCAGCGTCTCCGCCGTCGCCACCATCACGTTCGCCCTCGTTTTCCTCGGCGTCATCGCGGCATTCGCCCTCGGCGCCCTGCCATCGGAAGCGCTGACCTTCGGCGGCAATGTCGAAGCCGGGGTGGTCCTCCTCTTTGTGCCGCTCTGCGCGCTGATTTTTGCTGTACTCGTCGAAGTCATCCGCAGCGCGCTGACCTCAAGCTTTGGCCCGCACCAGTCGCGGGCGGACGGGCCTATCCTGAACTGGCGTCCGGGACACGGTGAGGGCTGAATTCGCGACAGGTTCAACCCCTGCGTTCATCTTGCAGACAGCATTGGTGTGAGACACAATGGCCGGGCCCTCCCCCGGTCATTACTATGTGCCGAGACAGAAGTGTCCCTTCGAGATTGAGGAAATCACCATGACATCATCCTATCCCGCGGCGAGTGCCGTCCGTCGCACCGCCCGGGCCCTCCTTCTGGGCACGATCTTCTCCACCGGCTTTGCGGCCGCCGCCAGCGCGGAAACCCTGACCGTCATCGATATCGCGACGCAGGATGGCGCCGCCTACACGCTCAAGGTCCCATCCATCACCGTCGTCGATGGCAATCTCAGCGAACCCGCGATCCGCACGCTGTTCTCGTCCACCCCCAACGGCGCTCTCGGCGATCTGGCCCACCTCACCGCCAAGTCCATCACCATCCCCGAAATCAGCTTCCAGGCCCTCATTCCGGGCGAAGCCACCCCCACAGTGTTCACCTACCGCGACATCGAACTCAGCGACGTGACCGATGGCGTGGCGACATCGGCCAGCATCGGCGGGGCAGAACTGACGGGCACAGCCAACCTTGTGGCGACGTTCAACGAGATGTCGACCGGCCGCTTCGATATCGGTGGCATGCTCGGCTTTTACGGGCTGACGGCCAACACCGGCTCCACCGAAATGAAGCCCATCTACTCGGACTTCACCTTCGCTGGCGGCAAGATGAGTTCCGACCAGTTCTCCTGCGACATCGGCGCAGCAAAGACCGGCACGTTCAGCGCCCGGCCCCTCAAGCATTCCCTCGCCGAACTCTCGGCGATCAGCGAGCAGCTCCAGGCCGCCGAAAAGGCCAGCACCCCGCCCTCTCCCGAAATAGTAGGGACGCTGATCGGCTTTTACACCGACATGCTGACCGCCTTTTCCTCCGAGCCCGTCACCTTCGACGGCTTCTCGTGCTCGGGTAAGAACGAGACCGGCGCGGCTGTGACCGTCGCGTCCGGCACCATTACCGTCGGCGGCTTCCAGCCCGGCATCTATCCGCCGATCAGCCTCAATGATTTCGATGTGGCCGTCGCCGACGACGGCGAAGTCAAGCTGGGCAACCTCACCTGGAAGCAGATGGACCTCAATGGCCCCATCAAGGTTCTTCAAGCGCCCGGCATTGTCTTTGACGAAGCCTGGTTCGCCGCCAACTGGCGCAAGCTGATCCCCGCCATCGACGGTCTCAGCGCTTCCGACGTCACCTACGACGTCCCCTCGCCGGAAGCCGAAGGCGCCCGCAACACCGGCACGTTCGGCAATTTCGACGTCACGCTGGGCAACTACATCAACGGCATACCTGCCGCCATCTCGCTCGCCCTCGATGGCAGCAACATTCCGCTGCCGCCCGATCTCGCCAACGGCCCTGCTGCGCCCTTGCTTGCCGCTCGCGACATCACCGCCATCAAGAGCGACACGCATGTCAAACTGCACTGGGATGACGCCACGAAGACCATCGTGATCGACGATCTTCTCCTCGACACCGCCGACTTCGGCCGCGTCGCCATCACCGGCACCATCGGCAACGCCACGTCCGATCTGTTCAGCGACAGCGACACAACTGCCCTGACTGCCGCCATGGGCCTGACGGTCCAGACGGTGACAATGGATCTCGAAGACCGTGGTTTCTACGACCTCATGCTGCAGATGACTGCAGCCGAGAGCGGCCAGCCCCTCTCCACCTCGCGCACCGCACTTGCCGGCATGGCACAGGGCATGACCCTCGCCGTCCTCGGTAACGACACCGATTCGCTGGCCGCCGTGGCCGAGATCGGCAAGTTCCTCGCGGGGCAGAACTCGAAGCTTAGTCTGACGATCACCTCCAAGGACGCCGCCGGCATCAGCCTTCTCGATTTCAGCGCCCTCGAGACCAACCCCGCCGCGTTGGCCGGCCGCGTGTCCATCGCCGCTACCGCCAGCGGCGACCCGGTCCCCGTGGCAGAAGTGGCGCCGGCCGCGACCGAACCTGATGCAACCGACACCGAGCAGGAAAAACTCGATCTCAAGGCAGCAGCACCCACTAAGTAGTCACACGCGCTAACCCTTGGTCTTCGCAGCAGTTTTGCTGCGGAGACCACCTGACTGTCCACCGCTGCATCTTTCTGACTATTGTCCTCGTCTCTCTCCGGGCGCACAATGACGACCCGTGAGGAGGACCAATACGATGCAAGTCGACAATATCCTTCAGACCAAAGGCCATGACGTCATCACCGTCGAGGCCGGCGCCCCGCTCTCTGAAGCCGTGCGCATGCTCAACACCCACAAGATCGGTGCCGTCGTCGTCGTCGATGCCAAGGGCAAAGTCGCCGGCATCCTCAGCGAGCGCGACATCGTCCGCCGCCTCGACAAGGACCCGGTGGCACTGCTCGCCTCCCCCGTCCGCAACGCCATGACCGCCAAGGTGATCACCACCACGTCGGCTGCCTCCGTGTCGGACCTGATGGAGCAGATGACCCGCCACCGCATCCGCCACATCCCCATCGTCGACAGCGGCAAGCTGGTCGGCATCGTCTCGATCGGCGACGTCGTCAAACGCAAGATCGAGGAAGCCGAACAGGAAGCCCTGGCCCTCAAGGAATACATCGCCGGTTGACCGTCGAAATTCACGAGGAAGAAGGCCCCCTCACCCGGCCCTTCGGTCCGACCTCTCCCCCAGGGGAGAGGTAAGGCTGAGGCACGATCTAGCCGCCCCACACCTCTCCCTTTGGGGGAGAGGTCGACGCGTAGCGTCGGGTGAGGGGGCCTTTTCTGCGCCGCCTTCGGAAGCGTCGCACTGCGATCCCGGCACCGCAAAGACCGGTTCTGGCCACAGGCTAGGCAAGTTTGCAAAAGCCCCCCAAACCTCACCAAACTCTCCAATCCTTCACCTTCCGGCAACGCTGGGGATAGGCGAAGCGCTCTAGTTTGGTCTGCGTCGGGTTGGGTTGCCCGGCCATTGAGCAAACCACCTAGAGGAGACCACAATGACCCCTACCCGCGCCAGCGCCATCGCCGCGCTTGTTACCGCAATCAGCCTCACCTCGTTCGCCCCCGCTGCCTTCGCCGAAGGCCCGCAGCGCCCCGGCGACAATGGCGGCCAGCGCAATCACCGCATGCTTGAAGCCAAGGCCCAGCCTGGCGGCATGAAGCGCTTCGAACTCGTCGATTTCGCCTGCAACGCCAAGGCCGCCGACCGCATGGATGGCCGCTACGACAAGCTGGCCGAGCGTCTGAAGCTCACCGCCGACCAGCAGAAGTTGTTCGACACCTTCCGCACCACGGCACTCACGGCGCAGACCAAGTTCAACGACACCTGCAGCACCGTGCTGCCGGAAAAGTCTGCCGACAAAGCCCAGCGCCCTGATCCCATCACCCGCATGGAAACTCGCCTGAAGGTCGACGAAGCGCGCCTCGCAGCAATGACCAGCGTCCTCCCCGATCTCAAGGCCTTCTATGCCAGCCTCACCGACGCGCAGAAGCAGCAGCTGACCCGTGGCCATTTCGGCGGCCGCCCCGGTGATGTTGGCGACGCCGGTGATTTCGGCATGCAGCCCCCCGGCGCACCGGGTGCTCCCGGTGGCCCGATGGCTCCTGATATGCCGGCACCGGGCGATGACGGTTTGGACGGTTGACCTTCCTGAGGTGCGATCATTGGGACGAAACTCCCGCGTCACGATCGCACCGCTGACCAGGTGGTGACCGGAGGTCCCATGCCCCCAACCCAGTAATCCGGTCCACCAACCGTTCAATGAAGCCCCGGCCACCCTCGCCGGGGCTTCTTCCTTTTCCCCTGTTGCCCTTGGCGGGGGCGTCGGTTAACCAGATCAGGCCCTGCACACCGAGGCTTGCCCAAAATGACGTCTTCGCTGCCGCTCGATCCTGCCCTCATTCGCGCCGAGTTCCCGGCATTCGAACAACCGAGCCTCGAGGGTTGGGCCTTCTTCGAAAACGCCGGCGGCTCCTATATGTCGCGCCAGGTCTTCGACAAGCTGCAGCACTATTTCCTCGCCACCAAGGTACAGCCCTACGGCTTCTACCTTGCCTCGCGCGAAGCCGGCGCGGCCATGGACCTCTCCTACCGCCGCATGGCTCAGGCCATGAACGTCAGCCAGGAGTGGATCCATTTCGGCCCCTCCACCTCGGCCAACACCTACACGTTGGGCAATGCCTTCGGCGCCTGGCTCAAGGCGGGCGACGCTATCGTCGTCACCAATCAGGACCACGAGGCCAATTCCGGCGCCTGGCGCAAACTGGCCGACCGCGGCATCGTCATCCGCGAGTGGAAAGTCGACCCACAGACCGGCCACCTCGATCCCGCAGCCCTCGACAAGCTGCTCGATTCCAAAGTCCGCGTCGTCTGCTTCCCCCACGCCTCTAACATCGTCGGCGAGATCAACCCCGTCGCCGAGATCGTCCAGAAGGCCAAGAGCTTTGGCGCGGTCACCGTGGTCGATGGCGTCTCCTACGCCCCGCATGGCCTGCCAGACCTCCTCGCGCTTGGTTGCGATATCTACCTGTTCTCCGCCTACAAGGTGTACGGCCCGCATCAGGGCATTATGGCCATCCGTCCCTCGCTGGCCTCAGAGCTCCCCAACCAGGGGCACTTCTTCAACGAGACCCAGCCGCGCAAGCGCCTCGTGCCCGCCGGCCCCGACCACGCGCAGATCGCCGCGTCTTCAGGTGTCGTCGACTATCTGGAGCGCGTCGCCGCCCTCGCGCCGGATACCCCCGGCGCCACCCCGTTCGTCAAAGCCCACAACGCCATGCGCGCCCAGGAAGTGGCGCTCCTCGAGCCGCTCCTCGATTTCCTTCGGTCGAAAAATAACGTCCGCCTCATCGGCCCATCCGACCCGAACCTGCGCGCCCCGACCATCGCCCTCGGCCTCAACGAACTGGCGGTCACCGTTGCCGACCGTCTGGCCAAGCACAAGATCATGGCCGGTGGCGGGCACTTTTATGCCTATCGCCTGCTCGAGGGCCTCGGCATCAATCCTGGCCACGGCGTGCTCCGGCTCTCGTTCACCCACTACACCAGCCCGGCGGAGATCGATCAGCTGATCGCCGCCCTCGACGTCGAACTGAAGTAAGGCGCCGCCAGCCTTCATTCCCTGATGTCCCGCCCTGTCGCCGTCCTGTTGATGCTGCTCGCCACCGCGATCTGGGGGCTCGCCTTCGTGTCGCAAAAATCCGCCATGGAGAGCATGGGCCCGCTGACTTTTTCAGCCGCCCGCCTCTGGCTCGGCGCCCTCGCGCTCTCCCCGCTGGCGCTCCTGGAATACCGTCGGAAGCGGCCCAACGGCCCTGCCCTCACGCGGCGCCAATGGGGGCTCGTTGTCCTCCTGAGCGGAGTTTTCCTCTGCGCTTCGCTGCTGCAGCAATATGGCCTGCTGTTCACCACCGTCACCAACGGTGGCTTCCTCACGTCCCTCTATGTGCTCACGGTACCCATCATCGCCTGGGTTGCGCTCCGGCACCGTCCCCACCCGGTCATTTATGCCGGCGCACCCCTGGCTCTCCTCGGCATCTACATGCTGAACGGCGGCCTCGATGCCTTCAACCTTGGCGACGTCCTGCTCATCGTCAGCGCCGTGTTCTGGGGCGGGCACGTCTTTCTTGTCGGGCTCCTCGCCCGCGATACCGGACTGCCGGTTGTGATTTCAGCGCTGAGCTTCGGCCTCACCGCCATTCCCATCACCATTCTCTGCTTTGCTTTTGAAACGCCGACGCTCGCCGGCATGGCTGGCGGCTGGGTGCAGATCGCCTATGCCGGGCTGCTCTCGACGGGCGTGGCCTACACGCTGCAGGCCATAGGCCAGCAACACGTCCCATCCTCGAACGCCGCCATCATTCTCTCGTCGGAAAGCCTGTTCGCGGCGCTCGCTGGCGCACTGCTCCTCAACGAACGCCTGAGCATTCTCGGCTATGCGGGCGCAGCGCTTATCTTTTGCGCCATCATCCTCGTCGAAGCCGTGCCGGCGCTCAATGCGCGCCGGGCCCGGCCCGCCGCTACTTGATCCGATTGAGCTTGATCGTCTTGCACACCACCAGATAGGCGCAACCGCTCATTTCGAGCACGTCGGGCCCCTTGAGCGTGAAGGTCGCGTCCGCCGTCTGCCCGAAGAGGTTCAGCTGGCCTTGCCAGCTCTTGTCACCCTTGGGCTTAGCCCCATCGACGATATTTTTGCCCAGATACGGCCGGTTCTTGGGCTTGTCCGCTCCGGCGCGCAGCGCCACCAATTGCAGGCACAAGCGCTGTTGGTCGTCTCCGCAAAGCGTCGCCTGATAATCGGATTCCTTGTTGTCCGGCTGCCAGACCCCGACCACCGATGTGTCTACCGCCAATGCCGGCGCCGACAGCCCAGCCACCAGGGCCAGCGCCCCCATTACCTTGAAAACCTGCATGACTTGCTCTCCAAGTACCCTTGCGAGTGCCCACCCGTATCGCTTGGCTAGTCGCACATAGTGACGTGAATATGATCGCCGCGCGTCACATGAGTGTCACGTCTTAACAATAACTTACCAATACTCGGGTTGTCCCCCAACACCTCGGGTTTTTGCCGGCCGCTCCCGCCAACACTTGCGGCCGGAAACTTCCTGCGGGGCCACTGACGCCGCCAACCGTCCGCCCCGCGCCGATCCTATCTCGGCATCTGATCGGCCGCCCCCGCCAGGCGGCCGATTTTTTGTTGAGAGTGCCGCTTTGTCCTCGCAGCCGGGGCGCGGCTACGGCACAAAGGCCGCCATGGCCAAGCTCTACTTTTCCTACTCCACCATGAACGCCGGCAAGTCGACGCTGCTGCTGCAGGCATCCTATAACTATGTCGAGCGCGGCATGCGCACGCTGCTCTTCACCTCCTCGCTCTATGCCGAGGGCGATGTCGGGGTCATCTCCTCGCGCATCGGCATTTCTGCCCCTGCCGAAATGTTCAACAGCGAGGACGATCTGTTCCAGCGCATCAACGATCACGTCCAGGAATCAAAGATCGATTGCGTCTTTGTCGACGAAGCCCAGTTCCTCACTGCTGATCAGGTCTGGCAACTGGCGCGCGTCAGCGACCGCCTCGATATCCCGGTCATGTGTTTTGGGCTCCGCACCGATTTCCAGGGTAAGCTCTTCCCCGGCTCCTCCGAGCTTCTCGCCGTCGCCGATGAGCTGCGCGAGATTCGCACCATCTGCCACTGCGGCCGCAAGGCCACCATGGTGGTCCGCCGCAATACCGATGGTGGCGTGCTCACCGAAGGCAACCAGGTGTCGATCGAAAAGTCTGTCTATGTCTCGCTCTGCAGGCGACACTGGGAAGAAGAAATTGGCCGCTGGCCGCCCAAGGGACCGCTCCACCATGACCACTGATCTCGCCCCCGAGCCCGTCGGCACCCTCACCATCCGGACCCTCGCCATGCCCGCCGATACCAACCCGGCAGGCGATATCTTCGGCGGCTGGGTGATGAGCCAGATGGATCTTGCCGGCGCCATCGCCGCCGTCGAAGTGGCGCGCGGCCGCGTCGCTACCGTCGCCGTCGAAGCGATGACCTTCATCGCCCCGGTCAAGGTCGGCGATATCCTTTGCGTCTACACTCACGTTGAGCGCATCGGGAACACTTCGGTCACCATCAGCCTCGAAGCCTGGGCCCGTCGCAACCGCATCGCCGACCGCGTCAAGGTCACCGACGGCCGCTTCATCTACGTCGCTCTTGATGAAGCCGGCAACAAGCGCCCCATCCCCCGCTGACCGCTCACCCCACCTGCGGCCGAAAAGCCACCACACCCGCAGTCCTCGCCCGCACCTCTGGCGTCGCGAGGCACATCTCCAGCGCCTCGTATCCCGGCGCACCCGGATAGGGCTGCACCAGTATTGGCGGACTGTGATTAGCCGGGCAGTAAAGGATCGCCTCGCCGGCCCCCACCGCTGCGAGATCCAGAATGGCACTCGACCGCGTCATCAGGAACAGCGGCCGCGCCCCGGCCCCACCCGCCCGCAGGTATCCAATCACCGCCTCCTGTGTCGCCTGGTCCAGCCCGTCCTCGACCATGTCGACCACCACCGCGGTGGCGCCCTCAACATCGATCCCCTGTAGCAGAGCCACCAGGGCATCCGACACAGTAGCGCCCTCCTCGAGGAGCCACCCCAGAGCCCGATCGACAGCCGCGCTATTGCCTGCGTTACCGCGCTTGCGCTCCAGCCCGAGGAACACTCCATCCGGCAGTTCCTCTGCAATCCGCTTCGCCAGCCGTGTCTTGCCACTTCCCAATGGGCCAACAATGTAGGTGATCGGCCGCAGCGTATTGAGCTCGAACCACTCCCCGCCCCACGGCCACGGCAGCGCAAATCCAACACCAACTGGCCCCAGCTTCCCCAGCGCCTCGACAATCTCAACGACCGCCGGCCGCTCTCCCTCAGCCAGTCGCGCCCGCAGGCGCCGCAGATTTTCGATCGCCAATCCCAGATGGCCGGCGTCCCCCTCCAGCTTAGCCTGGTGCGCCGCCAGTACTGCCTCGAGCTCGGCGGGATTGCCTGCCAAGACGCGACTGACTTGAGCGAGGCTCAATCCAATCCCTCGCAGCGCCACCACCTCTGCAGCACGCTCCATGTCCTCCGGCCCATAAGCCCGCCACCCGGCGGCGGTGCGCCCCGGCGTCACAAGGCCACGCTGTTCATAGAGCCGCAGCGCCTTGGCCGAGACCCCAAGGCGCGCCGCCGCGGCAGACGAACTCAGGTATTGAGCAGAAGAACGCACGACTCACCTCGTTAGTGATTGACGGGCATATCCATCCGTCCTGTCCCAGGGGCCGGGTCAACCCCCGCCATTTATATCGATTTCCCCCGCGCCCAGGCGTATGACTGCTTTGCCGATGCCAACGTCTGGACGCCCACCGATTGGGCGACGCGGGACTTGGCGGGAAGAGACTAGGGAATTATTCCGCGCGGCAGACCACTGCCTGCGCCCAGAGGGAACAGCATCATGAAATCGATCTTCAAACTGGCCGCCGCTGCCGTCGCGCTGCTGGTGGGCCTGTCCGTGGCGCCGGCCTTTGCCGCCAACGCCTATGTCAACCAGACATCCAGCGTCTACAAGAAGGCCACCAGTTCCTCGGTTGTCATCAAGACCATCGGCAAAGGTTCGCTGGTGACCGTTCTGGACTGCCAGGGCAACTATTGCCTGCTGCAGCTGCCCGGCCCCGACGGCTGGATCAAGCAGAGCCGCCTGAGCGGCCTCAAGGGCGGCAAGCCCTCCTCCAACGTCCCGTTCAGTTTCGGCCTCAGCATTGGCGGCAACGGCAAACCCTCGATCTCCATCGGCATCGGCAACAACGATGAGCCCCCGGTGATCGTCGAAGAAGACAAGGTTTGCTTCTACAAGGGCGTCAACTTCACCGGCAGCAGCTTCTGCGTCGAGCCCGGCGACTCCGATGACGGCCTGACCGGCAGCTGGGATGACAACATCTCCTCGATCAAGGTCTACGGCGAAGCCGAAGTGACCGTCTGCAGCGACGAAGATCTGGACGGCATCTGCGCCAACATCCACTCGTCCAAGAAGTCGCTCCCCGGCGCGCTCGACGACGAAATTTCGTCCTACGAAGTCAACTGACCTCATATTTCGCCAGACATGAAGCGCCGTCCCCCAGGGCGGCGCTTTACTTTTGCCGAGGGGGAACCAGAGGCATTGGCGTGCGTTTGATCCATGCGGGAAGGTAATTCATTCCAAGGAACAAACATGACCCCCATCAAATCCCTCGGCTCAGTCGCAGTGCTGTTTGCCACGCTCCTCACGCCGTCGCTCGCGCAGGCTGCCACCGCCACCAGCGCTGTTAACGTCCGCAGCGCGCCCGTGAACGGCGCCATCGTTGACACCCTCCGTCCCGGCCAGCAGGTCGAAATCGACCGCTGCCAGTCGAACGGCTGGTGCTACGTGATCAAGTCCGGCCCCGACGGCTGGGTCTCGGCCAATTACCTCAGCAATGACGGCGAAGACGATGCCCTTCCGTCACGTCCGTCGCGCCCCAGCGCTGATGTCAGCATCGGATTCTCGGTTCCCGGCTTCAGCTTCCAGATCGGCAATGGCGGCTTCGACATCCGTCCCGATCGTCCGACACGTCCCGGCCGCAACGACCAGGTCTGCTTCTACGAGGACAACAACTTCCGTGGTGACAGCTTCTGCGCCCGCCCCGGTGAGCGCCTGAGCAGCATCGGCAACTGGAACGACGAGATTTCCTCGATCCGCGTCCGCGGCAATGCCGAGGCTCTCGTCTGCCAGGACAACAACTTCCGCGGCCGTTGTGTCGTCGTCACGCGCGACATCCGCAGCCTCGGCTCGGCCAACGACCAGATCTCCTCGATCCGCGTCCGCTAACCTCTGCCAATCGGGCGCCGCCTCACCGGCGGCGCCCCTCACATTTGACACGTCCTGTGTTAGATTGCGCTCCGCACCGGAGCCCGCGCCATTTCCGAATCCATTCCCATAACCGAAACGCTGAGCCTGCCGGTCAGCGAACTCGATATCACCTACACCCGCAGCCCCGGCCCAGGCGGACAGAACGTCAACAAGGTGTCGAGCGCCGCGCAGCTCCGCTTTGACCTGAAGCACTCCCCCTCGCTCCCCGATGCGGTCAAAATCCGCGCCGCCGAACTCGCCGGCAGCCGCTTCACCAAGGACGGCGAGATCGTCATCTTCGCCGCCCGCTTCCGCGCCCAGCCGAAGAACCGCGAAGACGCCATCAATCGGCTGGTCGAACTGCTGCGCGCCGCCAGCATCCGCCCGAAATTCCGCACGCCCACCCGCCCCACCCTCGGCTCAAAGAAACGCCGGCTGGAAACCAAGGTTCAACGAAGCGCCACCAAACGCGCCCGCAGCGGCAAGGTTGCGCTGGACTAACCTAGTTTCCCTCTCCCCTTGAGGGAGAGGGTGGCGCGCAGCGCCGGGTGAGGGGAAGTTCCCCCCTACAGCGTCAGCGGCACTTTCGGCACCATGTTGCCCACCAGCATCAACACCGCCAGCGTGCACAGGAACCCCGCACTGAGCGCGATCAGCTTGACCTGCATCGCACCAACGACCGCTCGCGCCGGGGGACCCGGCGGCATATTGGATGGCATGATCGGGGAAACCTTCCGGTTGAGGCGCGATCCTCGCGCCAAACCACGTTACGCCCTGCGCGACCCGATCCCTAGCGCATTCGCCCGCAGCGGCGGCTATACGTGCCAGTTGCGCTAGATCAACCTGTTGCCGACCATCCTTGCTAGTGTCGCCCCACACCCCACGTGAGCCACCCATGTCCACCATCCACGTCACCTACTTTTCCGATGTCCTCTGCGTCTGGGCCTATGTGGCGCAGCCGCGCCTTGAAGAACTCAAGCTCCAGCATGGTCACCAGATCGCGCTCGAATATCGCTTCTGCTCGGTCTTCGGCGACGCGCATTTCAAGCTCGATACCGCCTGGCGCGAGCGCGACGGCTTTGCCGGCTATGCCCGTCACGTGCAGACCACCGTCGAGCGCTTCGGCGCGCCGCTCCACCCCGACACCTGGCTGCGCACCCGCCCCGCCTCCTCGATGAGCCCGCACCTGTTCCTGCGCGCCATCATGGATTGGGAGCGCGAAGTGGTGGGCCCCGCCGGCGCCCTCGATCGCTCCGAACAGGCAATCTGGGCCCTGCGCAAGGGCTTTTTCGCCGATGGCCACGACATCGGCCGCCATCAGGTGCAGCGCGCCCTGGTCGCCCCGCTTGGCATCGACCTCGACGCCGTCGAACACCGCATTCTCTCCGGCTCCGCCTTCGCCAGCCTCGCCGCCGACTACCAGGAAGCCGAGAAATCCCGCGTCGAAGGCAGCCCCACCTTCATCCTCAACAACGGCCGCCAGAAGCTCTACGGCAATATCGGCTTCCGCATCCTCGACGCCAACATCCGAGAACTCCTGCGCCACCCCAACGCCGACGAAGCCAGCTGGTGCTGAGCCAGGCGCCGGCCCTGATCCTCCCCTGTCGAAGACGGGGGAGGGGGACCGCCGAAGGCGGTGGAGGGGGCGCGCCCCACGCTCGGTGTCTTGCCCCTCACCCAGCCCGCCCTACCCCGCCACCCGCAGCACCACGTTCCCCCGCTTGCGCCCACTATCCACATACCGATGCGCCTCAACGATCTGATCCAGCTCATATGTCCTGTCGATCACCGGCCGCAGCGCCCCCGCCTGCGCCAGGTCGATCGCGAAGGCCACGTCGGCGCTAGTCGGGGTGAAGCTGATCGGCAGCACCCGCGTGACGCTCCGCCGTCCGTTCTTTTTGGCATTCAGCATGCCCTCGAGGTCGACAATCACAAGCAGCAGCGTTCCGCCCGGCTTCAGCGCAGCGCCTGCCCGCTCGAACGGCGCGTTGCCGACACACTCGAAGATCACGTCGTAGCGTTCTCCGCTGGCAGCGAAATCCGTCTCTGCATAGTCGATCACCAGATCGGCTCCGAGGCTGCGCACCAGCTCGGCATTGCCTGCGCTGGTCACCGCCGTCACCACCGCGCCAAAATGCTTGGCGACCTGCACTGCCGCGCTCCCCACCGCGCCGGACGCGCCATTGACCAGCACCGCATCCCCCGGCTTGATCGGGCAGCGCCGGATGCACTCGGACACCGTATGCCCGCCGAACACCAGCGCCACCGCATCCTCAAAGCTCATCTCCGCCGGTTTTGCCACCAGCGCTGCATCCTGTTTGAGGCACACGTATTCGCCGTGCCCGCCAAAGTGCACACCGGTCAGCCCCACCACGGCATCGCCAGGGCTGAACCGCCTCACGCCGGCACCCACACCCTCCACTACGCCCGTCACATCCATCCCGAGGATCTTCTTGCGCGGCGCGAACACCCCCAGCACCAGCGGCCCAAAGAACCCTAGCCCCTTGGGCAGGTCCCGTGCCCGCATCCGGTGGTCCGCCACGCTGACGGTTGAGGCCATCACCTTGATCAGCACCTCTCCGGCCTGCGGCACCGGCTTCGGCACCTCCTCGATCCGCACCACCTCCGGCCCGCCAAATCGCCGATACACCGCCGCCCGCATCGCCTGCCCCTCCAGATCACGATGCAGATCAGATGGGGACCGCGCCGCAGATTGCAATTGTGTGCGGCACCGCATCGGTCAATTGCCGCTAGGAGTGTGACCGGGTGGAGATCTTCCGACCTGACCCGCACCCCACCCTCATGCCAGCGGCAACGCCCCTGAGCTTGTGTCGGCCGCTGGCGCGCCACTGGCGACATCGTTGCCTCGTTGGCGGTGGAGTCCTACAATCACTGCGCTCAACGTCATGCGAGGAGGCATGCCATGTTGTCACAGCGCAGTGTATACCCCACCATCCCGGCGTCAGACCTATCCCGCGCCCAGCGATGGTACGAAGAAAAGCTCGGAATGAAGCCGAGGCTCGTCGAGCCGATGGGCGCGATTTATGACGCCGGCGGCGGAACAGGCTTTCTCCTCTACCCGACATCCAATGCGGGTCAGGCCCCCAACACATTGATGACCTTTTCCTCAACGGACGTTCACGCCGACGTCGTTGCTCTTCGTGCACGCGGCGTCGTGTTCGAGAACTATGACTTTCCGGGCCTGAAGACTGTGGACGGCGTAGCCAAGTTCGGCGATCGCGAAGCGGCGTGGTTCCGGGACTCGGAGGGCAACATCCTTGCCTTGGGAAGTCGGGACTAGGGGAGCCGGTACGGGCTCGGTCATCTGCATTGCCGGGGAGGCGGGTGTGACGAGACGACGTGAACCACTGCCGCAGTTGAGTGGCACGCGCTACCTTACGGACGGTGGCGTCGAGACGCACCTGATCTTCAACGAGGGGCACGAATTGCCGCAATTCTGCGCGTTTGTGCTCAACGACAGCGAGGCCGGCCGCGAGGCGATGCGTGACTACTACCGTGCATACCTGCCGATCGCCCGGCGTGCCGGCCTGCCGTTCCTGTTTGATACCAATACCTGGCGGGCCAATCCCGATTGGGGTGCGCTGGTCGGTTATGACGCTAGCGGCTTGAGCCACGCCATTCGCACGTCGGTCTCTGTCTGCGAGGAGGTTGCGGCCGAGTTCGCTTCAGAGGGCGTGAGTTCCATCATCTCTGGCATGATGGGCCCGCGGCGGGATGCCTGGAAGTATGATGCGGTCATGACGATCGGTGAGGCGGTGGATTACCACGCGCCGCAAATCGAGATATTTGCCGACACCTCAGCAGCCTATGTGACCTGCCTGACGCTGACGAATGTTCCGGAAGGTGTCGGCATTGCCCGGGCCGCCGAAGCTGCAGGAATGCCGGTTGTCCTGTCCTTCACCCTTGAGACCGATGGCAACCTGCCCGGCGGGAAGCTCCTGCGGGAAGCGATCTCCGAGACGGACGACCTCACCGGCGGCTACCCCGCCTACTACATGATCAACTGCGCGCATCCGGTGCACTTCGACAGGTTGGCTGCGGCCGACACGGCAGGGCTCGCAAGAGTGATGGGACTTCGGACGAACGCCAGTGCGAAGAGCCATGCGGAACTCGACGAGTCCCCAACGCTTGATCGTGGCGACCCGCAGGACCTGGCTCGCCGCTATGCTGGCCTGCTCGGCTTGATGCCGCAAATCAGAGTCATCGGGGGCTGCTGCGGGACCGACCACCATCACATCTCGGCCGTCGTCGATCAGCTTGCCATGCAAACGCAGGGACCGCGATAGGCGGTGAGGGGTCCACTGATCCTCCCCTGTCGAAGACGGGGGAGGGGGACCAGCGAAGCTGGTGGAGGGGGCGCCCCAAGCTCCGTGCTTCCCTGCTCCCCCCAGCCCGCCCTACCGTCGCACTCGCTTCATCGCCTCGGTGATCGCCACCGTCTCGACACTCACCCGCGTCACCCGCCCGATCAGGTCGATCACCTTCTCCTTGTAGTCGGCAAAGCGGTAGGTGTTGAACTTCTCGCGGATCGTCGGGTCCTTGGGCGTCTTTTCCTTGTACTGGTCGAGGATCCACTCGACGCCCGAGCGATTGCCGAGCTTGTAGGTCCACACCTCTGGCGGAATCCCGCTGAGCTCGGTCTCGCTGTCGAGCCGTATGGTGCCATTGTCCTTGTCGGCCTTCAGCATCGCCTTGGGCTTGACGCCCGCCGCCTTGGCCCGCTCGTCCACCACATCGGCCCGCCGCACCGGCCAGGGCTCCACACTCTCGTAGCCGATATGCAGCGCCATCAGCCGCTCGCCCCAGCCCACCCAGCTCCAGAAATCGCGATAGAACGGAATGCGCGGAAACTCGCGCTTGAGGTTCAGCGCATATGTCTCGCGGTAAACCGGGTCATGCAGCACGGCATAGACGTAGTGGAAAATGTCATCCTTGCTCAGCTGCCGCCGCTCCTTCTTCCCCCTCTCCCCTCCGGGGAGAGGGTCGGGGTGAGGGGCAGTCGCGACGGATGAGGCCTGATCCTCCCCCGCCTGCGGGGGAGGACCAGCGGAGCTGGTGGAGGGGGCGGCAACAGGCTCAGAGTCCTCCGCTCCACCCTCGCCCCGCGCCGGATCAAGCCCCCCATTGACCCCATACGCCTTCTGGAACTGCTTCAGGCCCCAGTCGGTGATGTTGTCGATGCGGGTGCCGTCTTTAGTGAAACGGAAGCGGGCCACTTGCTGATAGGCGTCGATTGCCGCGCCGAAATGAAGTCAGCAGGACCATCGGTCGCAAGAATGCACGTACCCGTCCTCGAGCCCTTGTCGTTGAAAGCGATTGCACGGTTTTCTTCACCAAGGGGAAACATGCTCGAAAGCGATCCCAACTCATCGACAAAGAGAGGTGACTGGTAGAACCAGCGCGAAGCAAACGGACGATAGTTTGCTCGGCGGAGTCTCACACCATCAAACAGCTCGCGTCGGCCTTGCGACAGTCTCCGCTTGAGATTTCTTGACCACTTGATCGGCGCCGAGAATTCCTTCGAATCTGCGGGAACCGCGCTGTACCTGTCAGTCAGTAATTGCGCCTTGTTAGCTCCATCCGTCTCGGTTGTTGAGTATATCCACTCGTCTCGGTTTGTTGAGATACCAAGCGAGTAGTCCTTGAAGATCGCACGTTCGCGCGATGGCCAAGTGGTAGTCTTGGTTTCTTTATCGCCAATGGGTGCGAGGCCGTCCCAATCGTTCTCGGATTGCCCTACCCAGCTGTTTTGCTTGTCCGGCTCGATACGTTCAAACCCGAGCGTTTCCAACTTGGAGTTCGAGGGGAACGACAGCTTCTCTTCGGCGGTATCCAACTCAGGCCTTTGGAGGTACGCGATCCGAGCGCGAACTGCTCTTGACCTGCCTCGCTTCACCAAGAAGGAAATGGCGACACCGGTCTGGATACCGAACACATTGTGCTTTGTGCCAGACAGCTTTGGATTGGCGCGAACATCCCCGCCCAGGTCGACGACATAGATTTCGGAAAAGTCTTCTGCCAGCACCTTCCGAAAACCATCGAATGTTCGACTGTCGATAAACTTGCGATTGGTCACAAACGCAAGCACGCCCTCATCGCCTAACCGATCGCTCGCCCAGCGGAAGAACCGCGCATACATGTCGTAGAGCTTGGTCTTTTGCGCTGTGCTCTGCGCGATGTAGGTCGATTTGATCGCCGCATCGATGTGCGGATAGGTCCGGTTCTTGTTGTTGTCGTTCTCGTTCTGCTGGTTGGCGTTGTAGGGCGGGTTGCCGATGATCACCGAAATCTTGCGCCGATTCTGCCGCTTCACCCGCTCGATGTTCTCGTCCGATAGCCCGGCAAACAGATCATGCTGGTGGCCGCGCTTGACGCCCAGCCCGCCGATATTGTCCAGCGTGTCCACAAAGCAGAGATTGGGGAACTCGGCATATTGGCCGGTGATCGCGGCATACGTCGCCTCGATGTTGAGGTTGGCGACATAGTAGGGAAGGATAGCCACCTCGTTGGCGTGCAGCTCCTCCTTGTACTTTTTCTTGAGCTTGTCCGGCTGGCCGCGAAAATGCTCCAGCAGTTCGCAGATGAAGGTGCCGGTGCCCGTCGCAGGGTCGAGGATTTCGACGCCCTCGTCGATCAGCGCCTTGCCGAAATGCTTCTGGGTCAGCCAGTCGGCACCATCGATCATGAACTTCACGATCTCGTTGGGCGTATAGACCACCCCGAGCGTATCGGCCTTCTTCTTGTCGTAGACCTTATAGAAATTCTCGTAGATGACCTTGAGAAAGCTCTGCTTTTCGCTGTGCCTGGTGATCAGTGCCGCCGTCGAGCGGATCGTCGCGTAATAGGGCTGGATCGCTGCCAGCGTGTCGCGCTTGATCGCCCCGGTGAAGAACTCCGCCTCCAGCCGATAGAGCTCCTTGGCGATGTTGTTCTCGCGGTGGAAATCGCCCTCGTTGAACACATGGGCGAAGATTTCCTCGGTGAGGATGTGCTGGATCAGCATCTCGCGCACATCGGCTTCCCCGAGCGTGGGGTTGATGGTGTCCTTGGCGTGGGCAAGAAATACGTCAGCCGCCGTCTTGAACCCGGGATTTGTCGCATAGGCGCTGTCGATCTTGCCGCGCAGCGCCTCCAGCACATCAGGCAGGTCGGTCTTGAACTGCGCTACGGCCTTCCGGAACTCGTGGATTTCCGGCCGCTCGTGCTCGAAGAACAGCTTCAAGAGCCGCAGCAGTTCGTCGCCCTCGGTCATCTTGCAGCGCATCACAGGCTGGCGGTTCTGGATCAGCACGGCCTCGCGCGAATCCTCGAAGATGATGTTGTCCTGCGGGTAGCCCTTCTTGAGTTTTTTCTCGATCTCCTCATCGAGATCGTCGGACTCGTCCTTGGCTTCCCAATAGCCCAGAGGCACCCTCAGATCGTGGAGGATCGTGCCATCGGGCCGGATGCGGTTCTTCTGCGGCGAGGCGAACTCATATTGCGCGATGAACTGCAGGTTCTTCTGGCGCGACCAAGCTTTCAATAAGTCCTTGAAAGCTTCGCTGATGACGCCTTCCGTTGACGTGCCGGAAAACTTGCGGAGCCGGTCAATCTCGTTGAAGTAATCTTGAACTAACTGCCGGCTCATGCCCGATCCCCACTCAGAGATCAGCTACAGCACACACCGCCCCACCCCAGCAACCCCTACCCCGCCACCCGCAGCACCACGTTCCCTCGCTTGCACCTTCCATCTCCCCTCCTACCTTGGCCCTCTTCTCCCCGCCCCCGCACCATACCTGCCAAGCACAACCCCGCCTGCCACCCAATGCCTGCTCAGCCCCCAAAGCCCCCTCCCTCAGACGCCCCTGACAACGTTGGCAGACCCGCGACCGAACCTGGCGTCAGCGCGGCCCCCCCCCTACACGAACACCTCGCCCTCCTCCCGCCGCAATTTGCATCCCAATATGCTTTGCGTTGCAAACCAGTTTGCACCCGGAGGACCCCGTGCCCGATCTCGACAAGGCGCTTGCCGATATCCACGAAATCCGCAGCCGCATTGCGGCCGAAAGCGATTTCCTCGGCCTCGGCCCCACCGCACTGGCGTTGAGCGGCGTCCTCGCCCTTGCCACCGCCTCGCTGCAAACCCTGCTGCTCGCCGGCGCCCCCGCCGACCCGGTGCCCTACTTTGCCGCCTGGGTCGCCACCGCCATTGCCGCCGTGCTGCTGCTGGGCAGCGAAATGCTTCGCCGCTCCCGCCGCCACCACTCGCGCCTCACCGACTCGATGATCCAGCACGCCGTGCTGCAGTTCGTTCCGGCCGGTGTCGCCGGCGCCGCGCTTCTCGCAGTATTCGCCCGCTTTGCACCTGAAGCGCTCTGGCTGCTGCCCGGCCTCTGGCTGCTGCTCGTCAGCCTTGGCATCTTCGCCTCGGCCCGCTCGCTGCCGCGCCAGATGGTGTTGGCCGGCGCCTGGTATTTCCTCTCCGGCTTCACCGTGCTGATGCTGGCCGCCGCCGATCACACCGTCTCGCCCTGGAGCATGGGCCTGCCCTTCTTCGTCGGTCAGATGTTCGTCGCCTTCATCGTCCACCGCGCCTCGGAGGCAAATCATGTCCGCCAGTGAAGACGCCCCCTTCGCCTATGACGGGCTGGACCGGGTGATCCACGAAAAGGCGCGCCTCGGCATCCTCACCTCGCTGGTCAGCCGCCCCGAAGGCCTCGCCTTCAACGACCTCCTGAAACTCTGCGGCCTCACCCAGGGCAACCTCAGCCGCCACCTGCAGGTGCTGCACGAAGCCGGGCTCGTCGAGATCACCAAGGGCTACGACGCCAACCGCCCCCTCACCACCGCCACCCTCACCCAAAAGGGCCGCCAGCGCTTCCTCGATTATCTCGACGTCCTGGAACGCGTCGTCCGCGACGCCGCCCGCGTAGCCCCCGAACTGAAACTCAAGCCGGCATGACGCCTGGCGGTGGGTAGACCCTCTCCCATCGCCGCCTGTCCCACCCTCTCCGCCCCCTGCCCCCCAACCCACCCTCTAGTCTCACCACGCCCCTTACCCCTCACCATCGCGCCTGCCCCCTAACCCCTAAGCCTCACCACGCCGAACCCTCGCCCCTAACTCTCCGCCTCTCCGCCTCTCCGCCTCTCCGCACCTCCGATCCTCCGCCCCTCCAATCCTCCAATCCTCCACCCCTCCAATCCTCCCCCCCCACCCCACTCGCAAGGTTTGCAATACAAACTAATCTCCACCCCCAACCCTCCAGCCTTCCTCGCCTGCGCAAGCCTTCCCGCGCCTCCGCCTAAGCCCTTCCCGAGCCTCCGCCTCTCACTTACCTCCTCCACCCCTGACTTCAGCTTCGCCATCCCCTTCGTCGCCCTCCCCACTACCCCCAACCCTCACCCCCAGCCTTCCCCCTGCAACCCCACCTCCCCCCAACTCCCTCCTCACCCCACACCCTCAACCCCACTCACGAGGTTTACAATGCAAACTAATCTCCAACCCCAACCGATCTCCCCCTTTCACGTCGCCATCATCATGGATGGCAATGGCCGCTGGGCCGAGAACCAGGGCCTGCCGCGCCCCGTCGGCCACCAGGCCGGGGCCCGCGCCGTCCGGGCCGTCGTCCGCACCGCCGTCGAACAGGGCGTCACCGCGCTCAGCCTCTACGCCTTCTCGTCCTACAACTGGCGGCGCCCCGAGGAGGAAGTCGCCGGCCTGATGGCGCTGCTCCGCCACTTCCTCACCATCGACGTCCGTGATCTCCGCGCCCACGGCATCCGCATCAGCGTGCTCGGCCGCCGCGACCGCCTGCCGCTCGCCCTCGCCAAGGCCATCGCTGTCGCCGAGCGCTCCACCGCCCGCAACACCGGCCTCCACCTCCGCATCGCCATCGACTATTCCTCGCGCGACGCCATCCTCGCCGCCGCGCAGCAGGCACCCGATCTCTCCCCCGAGGCCCTCGCCACCCGCCTCGGCACCGGCGATGTCGATCTGGTCATCCGCACCGGGGGTGACCGGCGCCTGTCCGATTTCCTGCTCTGGGAATGCGCCTATGCCGAACTGTTCTTCACCGACGTCAAATGGCCCGACTTCACCCCCGCCCACTTCACCGCCGCCCTCGGCGATTTCGCCAAGCGCACCCGCAGCTTCGGCGGCCTGATGGAGAGCGCCTGAGCCGTTCCCATTCCGTTCTTCAGCGTGCTACGATAAACTTCCACGACGGCCACTGACAGATTCTGGCACCGCGCCTATCTATAGTGTCCGCTGTCAAAGGTCTTTTACCCTGCCTCGCCTCCATGGGCGAGGGCCGCGCCTCGCGGCCGGGGGAGAAGCCAGTCACCGCTGCAAGTCGCCATCGTCAGCCTGGATCGAGTTCGCCATGCCGCCCAAAAAGCCCGCTGCCACCGAGTTCTCCATCGATGATTTCATCGGCGACATCGAAAAGGCCGAGGCCGACCGGCTGAACCAGCGCCTCCCCCAGGAGCGGCTGAAGAACAAGCGCGCCCTCGACAACGCCGCCCGCCGCGCCGCCGAAGCCAACGGCACCGGCATCCAACCGCTGGTGGCGCAGCCGCTCGAAAAGCCCAAGAAATCCGCCCGCTCCGCCGCGACCGGCATGCAGCTCAAGGCTCCGAAATCCAAGGCCAATTCCGTCGAGCGCCCGGATTTCGGCGGCATGGGCGAAACCGCGCAGGCCGGCTTCGGCCACGTCCCGTCCAGCCAGCTGAGCGCCCGCGAACTCTCCCCCATCGCGGCAAAAGACCCCGAAGTCCTCGCCCAGCTCAACGAGACGGTCAAAACCGCCAAGCGCAAGGCCAACATGCCTGGCCAGAGCCTCGCCGGTGCGCAGACCGTTGGCATCTCCGCCACCGTCCGGGCGCTGGAGGACATCATCCTCCACGGCCGCAAGGAGGTGGAGGGCAACAAGGAGTGGAAGCCCCACCGCCCCGCCCCGCGCCAGAAATCCGAAGGCGGCATCCCGTTCGAGCTCGTCACCGTCTACGAGCCCGCCGGCGACCAGCCCACCGCCATCGCCGATCTCGTCGAGGGCGTCGACAATGGCGAGACCGATCAGGTCCTGCTCGGCGTCACCGGCTCGGGCAAGACCTTCACCGCCGCGCAGGTCATCTCCCGCACCCAGCGCCCCGCCCTCATCCTCGCGCCCAACAAGACGCTGGCGGCGCAGCTCTATGGCGAGATGAAGACGTTCTTTCCCAACAACGCCGTCGAATACTTCGTCTCCTACTACGATTACTACCAGCCCGAGGCCTATGTCCCACGCACCGACACCTATATCGAGAAGGAATCCACCATCAACGAGCAGATCGACCGCATGCGCCACTCGGCGACGCGCGCCCTGCTCGAACGCGACGACGTCATCATCGTCGCCTCGGTGAGCTGCATTTACGGTATCGGCTCGGTCGAAGACTACACCGCCATGACCTTCGACCTGCGCAAGGGCCAGAAGGTCGACCAGCAGGAGCTCCTCCGCTCCCTCACCCAGCTGCAATATAAGCGCGGCGACGCCAGCTTCGTCCGCGGCACTTTCCGCGTCCGCGGCGATACCATTGAACTGTTCCCCGCCCACTATGAGGATGCCGCCTGGCGCATCACGCTCTTCGGCAACGAGATCGAGACCATCTCCGAGTTCGATCCGCTCACCGGCAAGAAAGCCTCCGACCTCCTCAGTATCCGCGTCTTCGCCAATTCCCACTACGTCACGCCGCGCACCACGCTTTCCGCCGCCATCAAGGAAATCCGCAAGGAGCTCGCCGCGCGCCTCCAGGAGCTCAACGGCGCCGGCCGCTTCCTCGAAGCCCAGCGCCTCGAGCAGCGCACGCTCTTCGATCTCGAAATGATGGAAGCCACCGGCTCCTGCGCCGGCATCGAGAACTATTCGCGCTACTTCTCCGGCCGCAAGCCCGGCGAGCCGCCACCGACGCTGTTCGAATATCTCCCCGATAACGCGCTGGTCTTCATCGACGAGTCCCACGTCACCGTCGGTCAGCTCGGCGCCATGTATCGCGGCGATTTGCGCCGCAAGGCCACCCTCGCTGAATACGGCTTCCGCCTCCCCTCCGCCATGGACAACCGTCCGCTGCGCTTCGAGGAATGGAACGCCATGCGCCCGCAGACCGTCTATGTCTCGGCCACCCCCGGCAGCTGGGAAATGGAGCAGGCCGGCGGCGTCTTTGCCGAACAGGTCATCCGCCCCACCGGCCTCATCGATCCGCCGGTCGAGATCCGCCCCGCCAAGAACCAGGTCGATGACGTCGTCGATGAGATCCGCCAGGTCGCCAAGGCCGGCTACCGCACGCTCTGCACCGTGCTCACCAAGCGCATGGCCGAAGATCTCACCGAATACATGCACGAACAGGGCATTCGCGTGCGCTACATGCACTCCGATATCGATACCATCGAGCGCATCGAGATCATCCGCGATCTCCGCCTCGGCGCCTTCGACGTGCTGGTCGGCATCAACCTCCTCCGCGAGGGCCTCGATATCCCCGAATGCGCGCTGGTCGCCATTCTCGATGCCGACAAGGAAGGGTTCCTCCGCTCCGAAACCTCCCTCATCCAGACCATCGGCCGCGCCGCCCGTAACGTCGATGGCCGCGTCGTGCTCTACGCCGACAACATGACCGGCTCCATGGAACGCGCCATCGCCGAAACCTCCCGCCGCCGCGAAAAGCAGGTCGCCTACAACCTCGCCAACGGCATCACCCCGCAAAGCGTCAAGTCCAACATCCAGAACATCGTCGACAGCGTCTACGAACAGGACCACGTCACCGTCTCGATCGGCAAGGACAAGACCGGCCGCGAAAAAGTCCAAGCCGGCGCCAACCTCGCCGCCGTCATCAAGGACCTCGAACGCGAAATGCGCGAAGCCGCAACGAACCTGGAATTCGAAAAGGCGGCACGGCTCAGGGACGAGATCAAGCGGCTGCGGGAGATGGAACTCGATGTACTTGACGCCGGAACGACGGACGCATAGCGGCCGGCACATCAGTCCAGTGGACTGATGTGAGTGAACGGCGGCCACGAGAGCTACGCTCGAGTGGCTAGCCGCCGACTAACAGCGCCGCGCCCCCTCCACCGCCTTCGGCGGTCCCCCTCCCCCGCAAGCGGGTGAGGACCCGACTGAAACGCCGGCCCCTCTGGTCCTCCCCCGTAAAACGGGGGACTTCGCCGCCGGTCGACCAAAGGTCGATGAAAAGCTCCTGTGGAGCTTTTCAAGACAAGAAGGCCATGAGAGCTTTGCTCGAATGGCTAGAACCATGCGAAGCATGGTGGAGGGGGCAAGTGCGGGAACCAGCGAAGCTGGCGGAGGGGGCCAGTATCTCCCGGCGATCCCCGACCGAAGGTCAACGAAAAGCTCCAGCGAAGCCTTTCAACGCAAGAACGCCACGAGAGCTACGCTCGAGTGGCGAGCGGGGGATCAGCGGCGAAGCGACAGCCTGACGTTTGCCCCTAGACAATTGTTGTTCGTGCGCTTTTTTGAAGACCCGTTAGCGCTGCTGCTCTATAGCGGCACTTTGATATATGATCGCTTCGTATCATCAACGGAAATATGGCTACTTGAGTTTGCCGAAGGCTTAAGTGCAGCGAGCGGTTCGATGAAGGCTGGATAAAAGCAGTCAATCAGGAAGAAGAGAAAATCCTTCAATCCGAGACTTCCCGATACCGGCATACGGCAATCTGCGCCATTCAAATGCAGATGCGAATATGGGTGACGCGGCGCGAAAGATGCCGGATCATATTCAAACCGTAGCATCGTTCGCCTTGGCGTCCTCAGATAGTCAGCGGCAGGAGGCAGTTCCCCCAACCCCTCACCGTTACCAACGTCCAATGAAACAACGGGGGGAACATAACTATATCTGTGCCACGTAATAGCGTCATGTTCCATAATATACTTGACGCTAACTAACGCCCCATCATACAACATCAATGAGTAGCGCCCTTCGTCGAACATATCAGCATAATGACGCAGCGAGTTCTCGTAGTCCGTCTCAAAGGCTGCTGTCCGGCGGGTGTCACCGACTTCAACTAGGTAACTTGACCTTCCTAACTTAGTCTCAACAATTCCCTTGCTGTTGACGACAAAGCCGGCCTCTATAAGCTCGGCAATTAGCACGTTTAACTTTCCCACCTTCACTTAATCAACCCCTTCAGGGTCTTTAGCACATCCGGTGGTAAATCTTGAATATCAAGTTTTCCACTCTCTAGTCGGCCGATCACTCTTGAAAGTGATTCCAAGTCTGATTCGATGGCAAGGCCTTCAGGCGTCCCAGCTACTCTATATCGAGTCTTTATTTTCGTGAGTTCTGATTTGGTTGGATATTTAAAAGTTAATCTATAGTCATCGCCACTTATCAAGGAAAATTCTTCTGTCAGGGCCTCCATCCGATCGCCGACGCCCGTTACTCTTACCCAAGCACGCGAGCGCGTTATCGCCGTGAATAACACGTTACGAAGTGTTCCGATATTGTACCCCTCCGCACAATAGTCTGCGTTTACAACGTAAACCATCGACGCCTCATTGCCCTTCGCTCGGAAGATATGCGTCAAAGCGATAGATTTCGGGCTAAATACCTCGTCTGCACTCTCCGTCACGCCAACTAGATGTGACCGCACCTTTCTCTTCGATAGAGCCTTCATGAGTTCGGCCGAGGTGCTGCGGATTGTCTTGGTCTCGCAGAAGATAACTAGAATGTCGTCGTACTCAAGCTCATCGTCAGTGACATTCTTTTCTATCTGTTCGGCAATCCAGTCGTACTGGGCCTGCACGTCACCGAACTTCCGGAACTTGGTTGCATCAGAGGGAGTTAGATATTGAGAGAAGAATGTCGGAGTCGACTCCGCACCTCGGACAAGAGAAACCTTCTTTCCCAAGGCTAAACTGCCCTCACTGACGTCGTATCCAATCTGCCTCCAAGTGTCTGGAGACTCAAACATTTGCACTAGCCCTCGAGACCTCGCCACGCCGAAACCAAGACCATGCGCAGTCGAAAGACTCCATGGCGTATTGCGATAGCAGACGGGTAGAGTGATATCTTGTTTTGGCTGCCCCTCCTGGTTACTTAGGGTTACACGAGCCCTGCCACTTTTGTTGCGTCCGAAGAGCCGCTCGGGCGACGCCATTTCAGTGTCATTTAGCGTTTGAAGCTCATCATATGCATAGACAATCCGGTGGGGCGCACTGGTAAACATGTAGGCAAGCTCAAAAAACCCCTGCGGAAGGTCCTGCGCTTCATCAATCAGTAGAACGTCGTACAGAGATTCGATCTTGGGATCGTTGTCGTTGATAAATTTCAACAACTCATTGATGACGCCCTGAAACTCCTCCCCGTATCCCCAACGTTGCTTTGCGTATCTATAGTCCCTGACGGGGGCGCCCACGGCAGTCGCCATCTCCGCATATACGCCCCACGAATAACTACTGCCCCAAGAGTGCAGAATATTTACCTTGGACCAATCCGGTTCGTCGCGAATAAATTCGTACGAGAACCTCGTTACTAGTCGAGTGAACTGCTGATATAGAGACCGCGTGTAGAACGTTATCGCAATTCGCCACTCGGGATTCTTTAGGTGCAGGTAAGAAGCTTTCATAGCCAAGACAATTGTCTTTCCGCTACCAGCAAGTCCTCTAATTCGTTGCGGCCCTCCGGGAAACTCAATCGCTGCTCGCTTTTGAGATGCGTCCAGATTGGCGATCTTTGACTCAATTTCCTTGAGGACTTTCCCACGAGAGTTCTGCTTCTTGACTCCTTGTCGCGCCTTGCGCGGACGAAGGGTGGCCGCGCGTTCAACTACAGAATTCACGATCGCTAATGTGTCTCCCTCCACAAGTGGCAACTCCGACAGAGATCCTGCTATGTCGGAGATCGCCCACACCAATACATCGTCGTCTTGGTAGGTGACGTTGTCGGTAATGGTAACAACTACTGGATCCAGAACAAGCTTCCGACGCGCGACTAGACTCTTTTCCAGCGCAAGTTTCGACGTCAAAGCGGCAAATAATTGGTTCTGTCGGTCAATCAATTTATCAGAAGGTGCGCTTCCATCGTCAAAATCTGATGAAAGGTCCATTGCAACAATACCGCCAAAACGCGATACGAGTAGAGCATCAACTTCGACATTTCCAGCAGTCGAGTTTAATATCGGATATCCTATGTACAGTGTACCAACAGTTTCTAGAGTCTTCACGGCTGACACCAGATCCTTCTGGAGATCAGTAAGTGCCACATCGCCATATACGATTTCGATCATCGCCGCGCCCTAGAACAAAAAAAGAACAACTATCAGCTGGCACGTCTCAGTTCAAGAGCCGGTCAGAGCAGTGACCCTAATGATCCGGTTCTGTGGTGAGAAGGCCTCCTTTCACCTAGAGTCGTCGATATTCATAGCCGCCCCCAGTCCTGCAACCCGCCGCCCCCGGCAATAGCTCCCATCTGCATCTGCCCTCCCTCCCCACCCTCACGCCCCTACCGACAAACCGTCCCGCGCAGCACCCCATCCCTGTCCGCGTCCAGCCGCCAGCCCCAGCTGCAATTGGCGAGGGTGTATAGCGCCTCCGCGCACGAGCCGATCTGCGTGCAAGAACGCCTAGACGGGCACGATCCGCCCGGCGCCTCCACCAGCGCCACCGGCGCCGCTTTCACCCCTGCCCGATTCATCGGCGTCCGCCGGCGCCGATCCTCAATCGCCTGCGGAGACAGGCACAGGCGGAGTCCGTCCTCGTTCGGCCACCACCCCACCTTATCCCCGCGTCCACACCCCGGCCTATCCTCTGCGCCTCACCCATCGCGAGGATCATCCCATGCCCAGGCGCTTCGCCAAGCCACCCCACCCCACCACCACCGCTGATGAGACTCGCCTGCTGCGCGAACTCGCGCCGCTGCTCGATCGGCTGGCCGACGACACCTGGACGCTGGCCCAGCGCCATCCCGCCCGCGCGGCCCCGCCGTCGCTCACCGCCGAGGCCGGCCGGCTGCTCGGCGTGGTGCGTCGCCTGCTCAGTCGCGAGCCCGGCCACCGGCTGCTGCCGCTGACCCTGCCGCCCGTCACCACCCTCTCCGCCCTCGCCCTGTCGCTGCGCCAGGCGCAGGCCGCTCTCGCGCCTGTCATCGCGCGCCACGCCCCGCCCGCGCCGCGAACCCTCGCCGACGAGATCGACGACATCGCCCGGCTCGAAGCCCTCGTGCTGCGCGGCTTCGCCACCAATCTCGCCGAGAGCCACAAGATTCCGGTGCCGGCCGCGCTCCGGCCGGCTCCGTCCCCTCCGCCGCCCCCGGCGCCGGGTCGGCCGCCCTCACCCAAGCCGCTTGTCCGCAAGACGATGCTGAGCCGCGAAAACCGCCGCCGCCGCACCCGCCGCGTCGCGCCGCTGGCTCTCAGTCCCCTCGCCCCTCAGGGGAGAGGGTAGCGTCGCTAGGCCCGACAAGGCCGTAGCAGAGCTTGGGTGAGGGGCGAGGAGCCCCGGTGGGCGCAGGTTGTCCACTGGCTCCGCACACCCCACCCCATCCCTCCCCATCAAGGGAGGGAGTCTGAGGGGCCGGGTGAAGGCCCTCAGTCACCGTTCTCGCCAAACGCACGGCCTCCCTTCTCCCCTTGAGGGAGAAGCGACTGTCTTGTTGGTCAAGCTGGTGACCATGGTTTTTTGTCCCTGACGATGGCGTTGAGGATGGTGAGGAGCTTTCGAGCTGTGGCGACGATGGCGACAAGCTTTGGTTTGCCTGCGGCCACGAGCCTGTCCCGGAAGGCCTTGAGGGTGGGATTATGCCGTGCGGCAACGAGGGCGCCCATGAACAGGGCGGTGCGCACGGCAGTGCGGCCACCACCGATAAGGCTCTTGCCGCGCCATTTGCCGGACTGGCGGGTATAGGGGGCGAGCCCGGCGAGGGCCGCGACTTGCTTGGGATTGAGCTGTCCCAGTTCGGGCAGTTCGGCCAGCAGCGTGCGGGCGATGGTCTTGCCGATGCCAGGCACCGAGGCGAGCAGGTTCTCCTTGTCGCGCCACACAGGGGTGTCACGCACGGTGGTATCTATATGGCGGTCGAGGTCTTTGAGCTCGTCCTCCAGCGTGGTTACAATGCGGGCGAGCGATGTGCGGATCAGCCCCGGTGCTGCCTGCTGGCGCCGCATGCGCTCGGCAGCCAGCATCTGCACCAGTTGCCGGCGTCTGGCCATTAGCGCCGCCAGATCCTCGGTGTGCGCATCGGCTATCGGCCTTGGCTCAGGCTTTACTGCCGCAACGAACAGCGCGATGAGGCGGGCATCGATTGGGTCGGTCTTGGCCTTGAGCCCGATGGCCTGGGCGTAGTGCCGGACCTGAGCGGGGTTGAGCACCACCACCGGCAGACCTGCGGCAGCAAGTTCGGCCACCGCCAGCCGCTCATAGCGGCCCGACGCCTCGATGCCGACCGACACAAGCCCCTCCAGCCTGCGCAGCCGCTCGACGAGTTCACTCGCGCCAGCCTCGTCATTGCCGGACACAAGGCTCTCGCCCAGCGGATGGATATATACATCCAGCCGCGCCTTGCTCACATCGATACCTACGGTGATCTCCATCTTGTCCCCTCCTTGCCTAAGCGGGCTCGCCTTGTTGCGGCCCCGGCGACTGTTCGGGATCGATGGATCGATGCCAGGCGCCCCTCGCTTCTCCACGAGTTTTTCAACTCCTGGTGCCATCGGGCTGCCCGGCATCACCGCAGCGCTATCGATATCAGATAACTGCGGGATCAAGTTACAAGGTGCCCGTAGGGCGGATGAGGGGTCCGCGACGCATGGCGTCGCGCGATCCGAGCGGAGTGAGGAGCGACATCGGCCCATCCTTCCCCTCACCCGCCCGCTGCGCGGGCACCCTCTCCCTCAAGGGGAGAGGGAAAGTGAGCCTCCCCCCTAACCCCCTGATCCCCCACCATTTCCCCCAACTTATCCCCGCAGGTTCCCCCTGCCCTATACTCCCTTCACTGCCCCCGCGCTGGACGGGATCGCGAGCGAACGGTTTGCGGGGACAGGGTCGGATGGAGGGTGTCGCGCCCTCCTTGCCGAAGTTCCGGCCGGCCGGATGCCTTCTTTTTGGAGGCGAGGGCCGCCAGTGGTGTCACGGCCGCTTTCGGGCGGCCAGGGGCCGAGCTCCCCTCACGGGGAGCCGGGGTGCCTGCGCAGAAACGTCCGGGGTCTTGGCTCCGTGGATCTGGACTGCGGGGATAAGCCCCCTCCTTCGGGAGGCCGGTCGGAGCAATCCGCCGGTGGCCAGGCACTGCGGTTCCGGGGAAATCCCCGCGGTCCGCCGGAGCGAGGTGGAAACGTCCGGTCGCGCCGGCGGGGCAAGGCCCTGCCACTACACCTGCGGTCTACCGCTGGGGCCAAGCCCCGCCGGCGCAGTCCTCCTGCCGCATCCCCCGAGGGCCCTCGCCCGCCGGGCGCTCTTGCACGCCGCTCACCAGCCCGCGTTGAACCCTTGGAGCCCGGCATAAAGCGCGCGATACTTGCCGAACCGCTCCGCGTAAAACCCCCCAAATTCCGCCTGCGGCTCGAACACCCGGTCAAACCGGATCAGCGCCGCAATCGCTTCGCTCAAGGAGCCCATCGCGCCGCTGCCGATCCCCGCGAGGATCGCCGCCCCCAGCGCCGCCGCATCCGCCCCTTCGACGCGCTTCAGCGCAAACCCCAGCACATCCGCCTTCATCTGCGTCCACGTATCCGACCGCGCCCCGCCACCGCCGATATGCGCGACACTCAGCTGCTGCCCGGCCGAAGCCTCAAGCGCCTCGAACGCCCAGCGCACCGAAAACGCCACGCCCTCCATCACCGCCCGCGCCATTTCCGGCGCCCCGGCGCCACCATCGAGCCGCGCGAACACCCCGCGCGAGGCGCTGTCCCAGATCGGCGCCCGCTCCCCCTGCAGGTGCGGCAAAAACATCGGCAGCCCCGCCGACGGCGCCACCTCCGCCGCCATTGCGGAGAGCTCCGCCGGCGTCCGCCCCAGCACATTGGCAAACCACGCCAGCGCCGCCCCGCCCGCCTGCGTCGGCGCCGCATGCATGGTGATCCCCTCGTAGGCCGGAAACAGAATCACCCCCGGCGTCGGCCGGATCGTCGCGCTCACAATCCCGGCAATCTCGCTGGTGCCGCTCTGCAGCATCGCGTCGCCATCCGCCGCGACGCCCAACCCGAACATGCCGCCCCACGCATCCATCGCCCCCACCACAACCGGCGTCCCGGCACATGGCAGCCCTGCCTTCACACGCCCCGCCACATGCGTGAACGGAAAGAGCGGCGGCAACACCTCCGCCGCCCGCGGCACCAGGTCCAGCAGCGGCGCCACATAGCCCGCCCGGTCCACCAGCCCCACCGCGGCAATCGGGTCGCTCCCCACCGCGCCCGTCAGCTGCATCACGCAAAAATCCTTGGGCAGCAGCACATGCCGCGTCCGCGCAAACACCTCCGGCTCCGTCCGCGCCACAAAAGCAATCCGGCTCAGCGCGTGGCTCGCGTCAATCGGCACCGGCCCCCCGAACCAGGCGAGCTTGTCCGCCGCAGTCACCCGCGCATCGATCCCCGCCGCATCCACTGCCGGCCGCCCATCCTGCCAGGTGATCGCCGGCCGCACCGGGTTGCCGCCGCCATCGACGAACACATGCGTGTTCACCTGCGAGCAGATGCCGATCCCCTGCAGCCCGCCAAGGTCATCGCCCGCCGCAAACACCGTCAGCGCCTCCAACACGCTCGCCATCCAGTCCGCAGGCTGCTGCTCCGCCGCCCCCGGCGCCGGCCGCGCCATCGCATGCGGCCGCGAAAACTCCGCCAGCCGCCGCCCCGTCAGGTCGATCAGCACCGCCTTCACCGCTGTGGTGCCCACGTCAATGCCGATCAATGTCGCAACCAAGTCCCGTCCTCCGCATAAGCCCGTAGCAGGCCGCGCTTGCCTTCCCTATAGTGGCAACAAGCGCAAGGAAAACAATCGCGCGGGGCCAAGGAGGGCTTCCAGAATGCTCAGCAAATCACTTCGCCGCACCCTGTTTGCGGCAACTGCCGTCGCAGCGGCATCCATCACCGGTGCGGCGCTCGCCGCCAAGGTCGCGGTGATCACGCCTTACCTGTCCCAGCCGGGCACCCAGTTCTATGTCGAGGCCTTCCAGGGCGTCGCCAAGGACAAGGGCTGGGATGTTAACGTGATCGACACCCAGGGCGACGTCGCCGCCGTCATCGCCCGCATCGAAGACATGGTGACCCAGAAGGTCGATGCCATCGTCATCAACGTCGATCCCGCCCAGGTCACTGCCGGCCTCGAGGCCGCCAAGGCTGCCAACATCCCGGTCTTTGGCATGGATGCCGGTGCCGACGCGCTGCTCGCCACCAACGTCACCTCGAACGGCTACGCCATGGCCGCCGAAACCTCGACCTACGTGGCCGATCGCATTGGCGGCAAGGGCAACATCGTGATGTTCGTCTTCGACGCCTTCCCGCCCGTCCAGGCGCGCGGCGTCGTGGCCAGCGCCGTCTTCGGCAACTTCCCCGACATCAAGATCCTCGACAAGGTCACCCCCGACGTCGCTGACGGCGGCATCGCCGATAGCCGCGCCAAGATGGAAGCCATCCTCGCTGCCAACCCCACCCCCGGCTCGATCAGCGCCGTCTGGGCCGCCTGGGACCAGCCGGCTCTGGGCGCGCTGCAGGCCATCGAAGCGGCCGGCCGCGACAAGGAAGGCATCGTCATCACCGGCATCGACGCCAACCCGCAGGCCCGTGACGAAATCGCCAAGGGCGGTAATTTCGAAGCCTCGGTCGCGCAGGACTTTTCGGGCATCGGCGCCGCAACCGCTGATGCGGTCGCGCGCGTCCTCGGTGGCGAAACGCTGAAGCAGCGCGTCATCTACGTGCCGACCAAGCTTGTCACCGCCGCTACGGCCAAGTGAGACCTGCGTAACACCTGAAAGACCGGGCGGGCCTTCGGGTCCGCCCTTTCCGCGCCATGGCCCTCCTCTCCCTCGAAAATGTCTCCAAGGCCTATGCGGGCATTCCGGCCCTGCGTGGGGTCGATCTCGCCATAGCGCCCGGCGAAATCCACGCCCTGATGGGCGAAAACGGCGCCGGCAAATCCACCCTGATCAAGATCCTCGCCGGTGTCGTCGCGCCCGATACTGCCACTATCCGCATTGATGACGTCCCGGTCACCATCGACAATCCCGCCGCTGCCCACCGCCACGGCCTGCGCTTCATTCATCAGGAACTGAGCGTCGTCCCCGCCCTGTCGGTCGCCGAGAACATTATGATGGGCCGCCCCTATCCGCGCCGCCTCGGCGCGCTGGTCGATTGGCGCGCGCTCAACGCTATGGCTCGCAAGGCTCTCGAAACTCTCGGCATCACCCATATCGATCCACGCAAAAAACTGGCGCACCTCTCCATCGGCGATCGCATGCTGGTGAAAATCTCGAGCGCCTTCCTCGCCGGCGAAACCCCCGCCCGCCTCTACGTCATGGACGAGCCGACCGCAGCGCTGACCCGCGAGGAATCCGAGCGCCTGTTCGCTGTGCTGCGCGAAATCAAGGCCGCCGGCAATTCTGTACTCTACGTCTCCCATCGCATCGACGAGGTCATGTCCCTCTGCCACCGCGCCACCGTGCTGCGCGACGGCCGCCCCATTGATAGTGGAGAGCTCGCCAACATCACCCACGACGATCTCGTCGCCCTGATGATCGGCCGCAAGGTCACCGAGGCCTATCCGCCCGCCCAGGCCGCCCCCACCAAGGACCCCGTCCTCCAGCGCCCCGATCTCACCGTCCGAAAGGGCGAAATCATCGGCATCGCCGGCCTCGCCGGTGCCGGGCAGACCGAACTGCTGCGCCAGATCTTCGGCAATCCGCAAAAGGCCTGGAAGGCCGGCATCGCCTACGTCCCCAAGGAGCGCCGGTCCGAGGGTCTCGTCACCTCCCGCCCCATCTACCAGAACATCACCCTCCCCCATCTTCAGGCGCAAAGCCTCGGCGGCACCTGGCTCACCCCCCGGCGCGAGCGCCAGTTTGCCACAAGACTCGGCGAGGATGTGCGCCTCCGCGCTGCAGGCCCCAGCCAGCTCGTCTCCGAGCTCAGCGGTGGCAACCAGCAGAAGGTCGTCTTCGCCAAGGCGTTGGGCGGCGTCCCCCGCCTGCTTCTGCTTGACGAGCCGACCCGCGGCGTGGATGTGGGGGCCAAGTTCGATATCTACGCGATCATTCGCGACATGACCGCCAAAGGAATGGCCGTGCTGCTAGCCTCATCTGATCTGCCCGAACTCCTCGGCATGGCCGACCGCATCGCCATCATGCGCGATGGCCGCATCGCCACCATCGTCGATGCCAAGGGGCTCACCGAAGAGGCCCTCCTCAACCTCTGCTACGGCCGCAGCGCGGTGGCCGCATGAGCCTTTTAAAGTTCCTCCGCCGCTACGGCACCCTCACCGGCTTCGTCCTGATCCTCATCTTCTTCTCGTTCCGTCTGCCCGACACCTTCCTCACCGCCCAGAACTGGCTGAACATCACCCAGCAGCTCTCGATGCTCATGGTCGTCGCCTCCGGCATGACCATCGTCATGGTGATGGGTGATTTCGATCTCAGCGTCGGCTCCATCGCCAGCCTCTCGGGCATCGTTGCCGCCATCCTCTTCAGCCTCGGCTATCCGATCTGGCTCGCCCTCGGATTGGCGCTCCTCGCTGGCCTCGTCGGCGGCCTGATCAATGGCGCGCTGGTGAGTTTCGTCGGCATCCTGCCCTTCGTCGCCACCCTCGCCACCCTAACCATCTTCTCGGGCGCCGCCTTCGTCATTTCTGGCGGCAAGACCATTTCCGGCCGTGCCATCCCCGAAGCCTTCGGCCAGTTTGCCCGCGACGGCATCGCGCTGGGCCCTGTGACGCTCCCCAATCTCACCATCGTCGCAGTATTGGTCGTGGGGCTCGTCTGGGTCCTCCTCGAACAGACCACCTTCGGGCGCCGGCTCTATGCCATCGGCGGAAATGTCGAAGCGGCCTATCTGAGCGGCGTGCCCGTCCGCCGCCTCAAGCTCATCGCCTTCTCGCTCACCGGCCTCAGCGCCGCCGGCGCTGGCCTCCTCTACGCCAGCCGCGTCGCCTCGGCCAACCCCACGCAGGGCTCCGGCCTGATGCTTAACGCCATCGCTGCAGTGTTCCTCGGCGTCACCATGAGCGAACAGGGCGAACCCCGCATCCTCGCCACCGTTATCGGCGTCCTGATCCTCGGCGTCCTAGACAACGGCCTCACCCAGATGAGCGTCGATTCCTACGTCCGCCAGATCCTCGTCGGCGCCATCATCGTCATCGCCGTTTCCGCCAGCTCCATCACTAAAAGTAACCGGCGTTAGGAAAGCGCCTGCCCGCGGTAGCGCTGACGTACGCATGGTGCCCAAGGGGGTCGGAACGCATCACTTCCCTTGATTCCACCCATCAACCCCGCTGCGTTGACGCGCCCGCCTGCCACGGCGAGGATCAGTGAGATCACGGAGCCCAGCCTTGTCCACCGCCCGTCCACTTCGCCCCGCGCCTGAACCCGAGCCCTCCCGCTCGAATGGCGGCCCGCCGCTCGATGACGATCCCCGCCCCTGGGGCAGCAAAGGGATCGGCAGTTATTTCGAATGGAAGGCAGCCGAGGACGCCATCTGGAAAAACGTCCCCTACGACATCGCCATCATGCGCGCCCGCCGCGCCGAAGCGCTCGGCCTCACCTATCGCGAATACACACTCGAAATCCTCGAACGCGGCCGCTACCTCAGCGCCGCCGACACCGACCGCATTATCGAGATCAAGCGCAGGCGGCCGCTCCCCGACTAGGCCACGGGTTCAAAGCCACCCTCAGCCTTCTGCAGCATCACTCCCGGGGCGTCGCTGCCCGCGCACTGCCGCACCATTTCCTTTCTCATCCGCAACCCGATGCCGGCTTCTTCGTTAGCCCCTCACCAACAAGGAGATTTCCCATGGCTCACGAAGAAGCAAACCTTACCCCTGCCGAGATCGCCGACAAGGCCTGGCATCTGGCTGAAAAGATCCGCTTCCCGATGTTCACCACCTGGGACGGCGAGCGCCAACGCCTCCGGCCCCTCACCTCCCACGTTGATCGCGACGCCCACTCCATTTACTTCCTCGTCGGTAAGGATGGCGGCACCACACTCGCAGCCGCCACCGGCGCGCCACCCCTGACGCTGGTCCAGCAGATCGAGAAGTTCTCCACCGTGACTCTAGGTTTCGTCGATCAGGGCGGCTCCGACTACCTCGCCATTTCGGGCCAAGCCGTCGTCAGCAACGACCGCGAAAAGATCCGCGAACTGTGGACGCCCTTCGCCAAGGCCTGGTGGGAGAGCGCCGACGATCCCGATATCCGCCTCATCACCGTCACCCCGGAAAACGCCGAACTCTGGGATGGCCCCAGCAAGCTCATCGCTGGCGCTATCATGCTCACGGCAGCAGTGACTGGCGCCAAGCCGGCAGTCGGTGATCACGGCGCCGTTCGGCTGTAGAAACCACCTGTGCCCGCATTCCGGAAATCCCGGGGTGCGGGCCGCCTTCTACCGCGGATTGCCGCCGTCGACGCGCCGTTGCCAAGATAAACAACGGTTTCATCCCCGGTTCAGACAGCAAGTCCTAGTGTCACGGTCAAGGCAGAGATGCCAACAACCCAACACAAGGACCACCAAAATGATCTCCCGCACAATCAAGACCGTCGCCCTCGCCGCCGCCGTTCTGGTGGCCACCGCTGGTGCCTCTTTCGCTTCGCAGTACGCTTGGGTCGACCAGGACGCCAACGTCTACTTCAAGCACAAGACCTCGTCTTCGGTCGTCAACTACGTCGAAGAAGGCCAGAAGGTGAAAATCCTCTCCAGCTGGAACGGCTGGTACTTCATCAAGGTTCCCGGCGACGACGGCTGGGTGAAGGCTTCCAAGCTCGACTTCCACCCTCACTGGGATGACGCCGATTACGACTATCCCGATTATCCCGGCTACCCGGTCGGCGGCTCGTTCTGCGTCGGCGGCAGCCACGCCTCGTTCTGCCTCGGCACCAGCTACTAAGCTCACCTGACGATTTCTGCCGCGCCGCCGGGGCTTCCCGGCGGCGTTGGCGTTTCTGCGTTCAGGTCCGGTTCAGGATAGCTGGAGCACCGTTGGCATGGCCTAGGGGGCTATCGTCAACCACCATCACGGGAGCGTTCCATGTCCCTCAACCGCACTTTGCTAACTCTCGGAGGCGCCGCCCTGGCGCTTGCCCTCGGAACCGCCGCCGCCTCGGCAGCCAGCGCCTTTGCCTCAAGCACCGTCAACGTCCGCTCCGGTCCGGGCACCGGCTACGGAATCGTCGATGCGCTCTATCCGGGCGAACGTGTCGATGTGGACCATTGCCGCGGAGCTTGGTGCTTTGTCGAAAAGCGCGGCCCCGATGGCTGGGTCAACGCCAACTACCTGACGCAGGATCGGGATCGCTGGGACGACCGCTACGACGATGACGAGGATCCGTTCCCGTTCTATGTCGTGCGCCCGCACTTCCGCCCATTCCACCAGCCGATTCCGCGCAGCCAGGTCTGCGTTGGCGGCTCGAACGCCAGCTTCTGCATTACCGACTGATCACGCCAATGTGCTGCGGGCCTTCACTCGACCCGCAGCCGCTCGGCATCAATGCCATGCGCAGCCAGCGGCTCCTTGGCGCGGCGGGTGATGAACTCGTTGATCCCATAAAGCACCAGCCCGGCCAGAAGCACGGTTATGCCGAATCCCCGCGCGCCGTCCTGCGTACCCACCAGGATCGCACCGAAGAACCCAACCACCCCGCCGCCCAGCAGCAGGTACCACTTGCGCTCCATTTGCAGCCTTAGGTTCCGCGCACTGGAAAGCAGCAAATCCTTGAGTTCCACATCAGTCATCTGGGCCAGCTCGGACGTGCCGCCCTCCCGCCGGATGGTCTGCATATAAGCCTCAACCCGGCGCTCGATCACGTCCTGCCGTTCAGCCTCCCGCCGCCCCCGCATCAGGTAGCTGACGACCAGGGCAACCACAGCAACAGCCAATACAATTTCAATCAGAACCGGCATGGCAACTCCCCTTGGGAAAGGCGCAAATTCAACGTCACGCGCCACAAGTGCTCTCGCGTCACCGCCAATTCAAGACGCTGCGAAGTGATCTTATCCCCACGCTCCTGCGTTGCAGTATAATCGCTTCGCTTCACCGGGATTGGTGCGGCAGCCAGCCAGATGGATGACATGACCCGCTACCTGATCCTCTACCTCGCCTGCGCCGCAATCTTCTTTCCGGCAGATTTCGTCTGGCTCACGCTGAGCTCGAAAAATCTCTATCGCAAGGAGCTCGGCGACCTGCTCCTAGAGCAGCCAAATCTGGTCATCGCGGCGGCCTTCTATCTTGCCTACGTCGCCGGCCTCGTCATTCTGGTTGCCGCCCCGGCCGAGGGCGATGTCGTCAAGGCGTTGCTGATGGGCGCGGTCCTCGGCTTTGTCGCCTACGGCACCTACGACCTGACCAATCTCTCGACAGTCCGCGGCTTCACCCCCACGGTCGCGGCCTTCGATATGGCGTGGGGCACCACGGTCAGTGCGCTCACCGCCGCCGGCGGTGTCTGGATCGCGCGCTGGTTCACCTGATAGCGGCTATATCAATGGGGCGGCGTTTCCTCTTCCGCCGCGACGGGCGCCGCCTTCCTCCCCCGCCGGATCAGATAGCGCTCCCGCCCCATCACCACGAGCCCCGCACCGACAATCACCGCGCCTCCAATCAGCGCAATCGGGTCGATAAGGTGCCCGAACACGGTATAGCTGAGCACAATCCCCCACGGCAGCGACACATAGTTGAACGGCTGCAGTGTGCTGGCCGGGGCGCGCGACAAGGCAACCATCATCAGCCCATGCGCAGCCGTCGAAGTCACCATGATCGCAGAAATAAACAGCAACGACTGCAGGGTAATCGGCTGCCAGAAGAACAGCCCCACGGCACTCGTCAGCACCAGCCCGCCAACCCCGACAAAGACCATGCTGGTCGCCGTGCTGTCTGTAGCCGAGACCTTGCGGGTCAAGGCGAGATAGGCCGCGTAACAGGTCGCCGACAGCACGCCCGCGATCACGCCCCAGTCGATCGGCAACCCGCCAGGCCGCACGATCACCAGCGCCCCGCAAAACCCAACGAGCACTGCAACAAACCGGAACAGCCCCACCTTCTCGCCCAAAATGGGGATCGCAAGCAGTGTCGCCAGCAGCGGATAGACCAACACAATCGCCTGCAGCTCAGCGAGTGGCACGGTCTTCAGCGCCACCGCAAACAGCCAGATGTCGACCACCAGCAGCACGACGCGCAGCCACTGCAGCACCGGCTGCCGCGATCGGAATGCCTGCTTCAACGGCGCCTGCCGGCTCACCAGGAACAGGGAGAACGCCGCAAATGCCCAGAACCGTACCATCGCCAACTGGAACGGCGAATAGTCCTGCACCAGCAGTTTGGAGATCGCGTCCTGCACGCCAAAGATGATGACGGCCAACAGGTTCAGCCCGATGCCCATGGCAACATTGTCGGCGCGGCGGCGCGGGGCAACAGGGGTTTCTTGCGACACGGAACTACTCAGCAAACGCGCCCCGGGCCGGATCGGCACGGGGCGCTGGAAAGAAAGACAGTCAGCCTATTTCATCGTCGCGTTCTTGATCGCCCCGGCAATGGCGGTCAGCAGGCCGCCACCGACAAGCCCGGTCACGCCATTGCCAGCCAGGGCTCCGATATCGAGCCCGCCTGAACCTGCTGCGACCGATCCCAGCATACCCGACAGCCCGGGAATCTGGGCAGCAAGCCACGTTCCGATAAATCCGCCAACTGCGCCGGCGATGGAGTTACCCACCGGTCCGAGATTGAGCTGCTTGATGACATTGCCAATGACATTGCCCCCAACACCACCGCCAATCAGCTGTACAAGAATAGGTACCAACGCTTCCATGTGATGACCCCTCCAGGTTCAATGCGGCCAAATCCCCTCCGGCCGCACGACAAGCTTAGTCCACATGCGTTCGTGTCGAAAGGCCTGCAGCCACGCTTCGCACCGCCTAGCGGAATTGAAGCAACCCGGTCAAACGCCTATCTTGCACACCGACTCATGAGCCCAACCACGCCACACTCTCCGGCCTCCCCGCCCGTCGCCCTCGTAACTGGTGCCGCCGACCGCATTGGCGCGGCAATGGCGCGCCGGCTTGCGCATGCCGGCTGGGCGGTCATCATCCACTACCGCGCCTCGGCGGACAAAGCCGAGGCCGTCGTCAAAGCCATCCGCGACGCCGGCGGCAAGGCCGCTGCGGTGCAGGCCGATCTCGCCAACCGCAGTCAACGCGCCGGGCTGATCTCTGCAGCAGCGCGCCACTTCGGCCCGCTCAGGCTCCTGGTCAACAACGCCTCGAGCTTCGAACGTGATGCCGCCGTCGATCTCGACGAGGCGCTGTGGGACGCCCACTTCGCCGTCCACGCCGAAGCGCCGGCCTTCCTCGCCCGCGATTTCGCCAACCAACTGCCGGCGGGCGCTGAAGGGAACATCGTCAACATCATCGACGAGCGTGTCCTCGACCTCTCGCCCGCCTTCTTCAGTTACACGCTATCCAAGTCAGTGCTCTGGACCATGACTCGCACCCTCGCGCAGTCCCTCGCCCCGCGCATTCGCGTCAATGCCATCGGACCCGGCCCCGCCGTCCCGCCGCCGCATGTCTCGCAACAGGCGCACGAAAAGCGGTCCGCCGAACTGCCCCTCGGTCACGCCGCGGATGGCGAAGGCATCGCCGACGGCCTCATGGCCATCCTCTCGCTCTCCACCATGACCGGCCAGATGATTGCGCTCGATGGTGGCGAACATCTCGAATGGCCCGATCGCCGCGGCCCGACGGCACGACGCAAATGACCGATCCCGCGCCGCTGTCCGGTCCGGAGGTCATCCGGAACTTCGTCAAGACCTTGCCCACCGCTCCGGGCGTCTACCGCATGTTCGATGCGGCGGGCGAAGTCATCTATGTGGGGAAAGCCCGGAGCCTCAAGGCCCGCGTCACCAACTACACCCGCCCCGAAGGCCTCGATATCCGCATCCAGCGCATGATCGCGGCCACCTGCAACATGGAGTTCGTCCTTACCGAGACCGAGGCCGAAGCGCTGTTGCTCGAAGCCAACCTTATCAAGCGGCTGAAGCCTCGCTACAATGTGCTGCTGCGCGACGACAAGAGCTTCCCCTACATCCTGATCGCCACCGATCACGAAGCCCCGGAACTCCGCAAGCACCGCGGCACCCGCCGCGCCAAGGGTCACTATTTCGGCCCCTTCGCCTCGGCCCTCGCCGTCAAGCGCACCATCAATTCCCTGCAGAAGGCGTTCCTCCTCCGCACCTGTTCGGACAGCTTCTACAAGGGTCGCACCCGCCCCTGCATCCTCCATCAGATCAAACGCTGCTCCGCCCCCTGCACCGGCGAAATCTCGCTGCCCGACTATGCCGAACTCGCAGAAGAAGCCCGCCAGTTCCTCTCCGGCAAATCCAAATCCGTGCAGGACCACCTCGCAGCCGACATGAACAAGGCCGCCGAAGCCCTTGATTTCGAGCGTGCCGCCCTATTGCGCGACCGCATCTCGGCACTCGCCCAGGTGCAGGGAGGCAGCGACGCCGTGGCCCGCACTGTCGAGGAAGCCGACGTCTTCGCCATCTCCCACGAAGCGGGCCAATTCTGCGTCCAGGTCTTCTTCTTCCGCGCCTTCCAGAACTGGGGCAATCACGCCTTCCGACCACGGGCCGACGCCACGCTCGACGATGTCGAAGTGCTCGAGGCCTTCATCAGCCAGTTCTACGAAGACCGCACCCCGCCCCGCCAGATCCTGCTCTCGCATGCGCTCACCGAACCGGCTCTGATGGAGGAAGCCCTCTCAAGCCGCGCCGGCCACAAGGTCAACATCCTGGTCCCGCAGCGCGGTGAAAAGCGCGAGCTGGTCCAGCACGCGGTCGACAACGCCCGAGAGGCCCTCGGCCGCCAGCTCGCAGAAGGCGCCACCCAGAAAACCCTGCTCGATGGCGTCGCCAATCTCTTCGGCCTCAACGAGCCCCCGCGCCGCATCGAGATCTACGACAACTCGCATATCTCCGGCACCAACGCCGTCGGCGCCATGGTCGTCGCCGGTGTCGACGGCCTGTCGAAAAAGCACTATCGCACCTTCAACATCAAAAGCACCGAGATCACCCCCGGTGACGACTTCGGCATGATGCGCGAAGTTCTGACCCGCCGCTTCACCCGCCTCGCCGCCGAAAGCGCCCCCGACGAGGAAGGCGACGAAAGCGAAATGCCGGATTGGCCCGATGTCGTCTTCATCGACGGCGGCGCGGGCCAGCTCAACGCGGTGCGCGAGGTCATTGCCGAACTCAACCTCCCCCGCGAGGTCACCTTCATCGGCATCGCCAAGGGCGAGGAACGCGACGCGGGTCGCGAGAAATTCCATATGGAAGGCCGCGCACCGTTCATGCTGCCGCATCGCGATCCGGTGCTCTACTACGTCCAGCGCCTGCGCGACGAAGCCCACCGCTTCGCCATCGGCACCCACCGGGCCAAGCGCCAAAAGGCAGCGATCAGCAACCCGCTCGATGAAATCGAGGGTATCGGCCCCACCCGCAAGCGCGCCCTGCTCCAGCGCTTCGGCTCGGCCAAAGCCGTCAGCCGCGCCGCCCTCGCCGACCTCACCAGCGTGCCGGGCGTCTCCAGCCAGCTCGCCCAGCAGATCTACGACCACTTCAACGGTAGCTAGAGTTTTCCATAAACGGCGCGGCGAAGACTGTCCGGAAACGCCCCCATGCACCCCTCCAGCGCCGTGTTGCTCAGCGACACCATGGTAATCCCGGCCTCACGATCAACCATCCAAGTATTGCCATAGACCCCGCCCCATTGCACCGCGCCTTTGGCGAGCGTGATGCCGGCGGCGGCTGGATCGAACGCCACCGCGCCAAAATACCCGAACCGCATGCCGGGCTCGCTCTCAAGCTCACCGATCTGGTTGGCGAACCCTGCCGCAGCCAGGTCCGGACTGAGCACCGCCCCGCCACCCCGCGCCAGCGTGTCGAGCAGCACCATTACATCGTCCGCCGTTCCAGCCATGCCCGCCCCGCCGGACTGAAAAGCCTTCGGGTTGAAGATGCGAGAAGGCGAAAACCCCGCCTTCCAGCCGGCCTCACCGGGCGCATAGTACGGATCAGGCATCCGGATGGCGGCACCACCGGGCTCTGCATTGTCCGCATAGGAGACCGCCAGTCGGCCTGGATCGGTGACGTGGAAGCAAGCGTCGCGCAGCCCCAGCGGACCGCAGATATACTCGTCGACCGCTGCCTCCAGCGACGCACCATGAACCTTCGCCAACACCGCACCGAGAATATCGGTGCCAATCGAATAGCTCCACGCTTCCCCCGGGGCGAAGGCGAGCGGAACGGTATTGTGGGGCGTAAAATTCGCCTCGAAATCGAGATCGGTGTCGACAATGCCAAGCGTCACGGCACTGTCCTGCTCCAGCGCGGGATCGTACCCAAGACCGGATGTATGCGTCAGCAGGTGCCGGATCGTGATCTGCGCCACCTCGCCACCCGGCGTCAGCGGCCGGAACCACTGCAGATAGTCCCGCACCAGATCGTCGAATCTCAGCTTTCCGCGCTCGATCATCGCCAGCGTCGCCGCAGCAACGAACGGCTTTGTCACTGATGCAAGGCGGAAGATCGTATCATCACGCACCGGGGTCCCGGCCTCGCGGTCGGCATTTCCGGCGGCACGGCGATAAATTTCCTGGCCATCCTTCCGCACCAGGACAACCGCGCCCACGATGGACTGACGGGCAATGGCGTCATCAATGACGCGCTCAAGGCGGGCAGAAAGGGACAATTGGAACTCCGGCAACGCATCTGGAAGGTGAGAAGCGACTTTTGCGGGAGTGAGCCGTTCAAAGGCAACCGTAATGCGCCTCGGCGACCAGCGGACGTTCCGAAGCGCACAAAAGCAAAAGGCGCCCATCGAGGGCGCCTTGTGAGCTGCTTTCGCAGGCTGCTTAGATGGCAGCAGAGCGAGCAACAGTCTTGATGTCTTCGCGAGCGATACCGAGATCACGCAACTGAGCGCTGTTGAGCTGCGAAAGCTCACGGACGGTGCGGTTGTAGGCGGCGAACTGCGAAAGCTTCTGACGGATGTTCATTTTTAGTCCCCTTCTGTTTGGTGACTTGTATATAGGCCCGCCTAGCCGACTTGAGCAGTCGTGTATATCTCAAACAAGCTATGCATTTAACGCATGCAAGATTAACTGGGATTAAGTTCCGATTAACCATGGCTGGGTCTTGCGGTCGGAGCAAACCAGCGCAAATCTCCGCGCGACGCTTGCTCCACTGGCATATTATCGGACAGAAGACTCTCTCCGAGAGGCCCTCTTCGAGGTAGTCGCGATGGAATCAAAAGGACTGCACCCGGTGGCCGACCCTCAGAACGCATACCTCCTGCGCGACATGACGCGCGATCTGCTGCTGTCCGGCCGGCTCTGGCGCAAGATCGCCCGCGAGACCGCGAGCAAGCACGGCATGTCGGAAGCCGCCTCTTCCCCGCTGATCTGGATCGATCGCCTCGGCGGCGCCGTGCGCCAGAACGCGCTCGCCGAAGCCATCGGCATCGAAGGCGCCTCACTCGTCCGGCTCATCGACGAACTGCAGGCCTCCGGCCTCGTGACACGCGAGCCCGATGCGTCCGACCGTCGCGCAAACGTCGTTTCCTTCACCGCCCGCGGGCGTGAGGTGATGGCCGAGGTCAACCGTGACCTGCTGGCCTTGCGGGAAGAGGTCTTCGCCGGCCTTCCCCCAGGCGACATCGAAGCCGCCATGCGCATCTTCGCCGCCATAAAGGCCGCTGCTGCCGAGCGCGGCAACAGCGCGCCGTGATGGCAACCGTAAATCACCCCCGTGACAAGTGCATAAAGCTGCGATACACACTCGCCCCATGAACCTCCGCGCCACGTTTTCGTACTGGTATTTTAGCAACGGAAGCCGCTGGCAGCCGGAGGGGTGCGTTTGATCTAGAAAACAAACGAAGAATTCCCGAACCGCCGCCAGATCACCTGGCGGCTTTTTTGTCGCTGGGTCCCAAATCCGAGGAGCCTACGACAAATGCTTAAATCCACCGACGACCTGCGCATCACCGAAATCCGCGAGCTCAGAACGCCTGAAGAGGTCGTCCGCGAGTTCCCCCGCACAGATGCCGCCACCCGGACCGTGCTGACCTCGCGTCACGCCGTGCACAACATCCTCCACGGCACCGATGACCGCCTGGTGGTTGTGGTGGGCCCCTGCTCCATCCACGACCCCATAGCCGCCATTGACTACGCCAAGCGCCTCACCGGCCTACGGGAAAAACTCTCGGGCTCGCTCGAGATCATAATGCGCGTCTATTTCGAGAAGCCCCGCACCACCGTCGGCTGGAAGGGGCTGATCAACGACCCCGCCCTCGATGGCAGCTTCGACATCGACAACGGCCTGCGCCTCGCCCGCTCACTGCTGCTCGACGTCAACAATCTCGGGCTCCCCGCAGGCTGCGAATTCCTCGACATGACAACCCCGCAGTACTTCGCGGATCTCGTTGCCTGGGGCGCCATCGGTGCGCGCACCACCGAGAGCCAGATCCACCGCGAGCTCGCCTCCGGCCTTTCCTGCCCCGTCGGCTTCAAGAACGGCACCGATGGCAACGTCCGCATCGCCCTCGACGCTGTCAAATCCGCGAGCCAGCCCCACCATTTCCTCGCGGTTACCAAGTCGGGCCGCTCCGCCATCGCCGCGACCGCCGGCAATAACGACTGCCACATCATCCTGCGTGGCGGCAAAGTGCCGAACTACGACGCCGAAAGCGTCAATGCCGCCGCCACCGAGTCTGAAAAGGCCGGCATCCGCCCGGCCATCATGGTCGACGCCAGCCACGCCAACTCTTCCAAGAAGCCGGAAAACCAGCCTCTGGTGCTCGACGAAGTCGGCGCCCAGATCGCCGCCGGTGACAAGCGGATCGTCGGCGTCATGATCGAGTCCAACCTCGTCGCCGGCCGCCAGGACCTGATCCCCGGCAAGCCCCTGACCTACGGCCAGTCCATCACCGATGGCTGCATCGATTGGGACAGCACCGTCGCCACCCTCGAAAAACTGGCCCTCTCGGTGGAAGAACGCCGCCGCGCCACCGGCCAGTTGGTGGCCTAACCTTCCTTCCCTCTCCCCTTGAGGGAGAGGGTGGCGAGCGAAGCGAGACGGGTGAGGGGAAGTGCAAAAGGCGCCCGCTCACCCGTTAGTCTCTGGGCGCAAGACGACCCACCCTTGACCCCGCCGCAATCCTGCGGTTGTGTCCCCCCATGCAAATCCCAGCGCAACTGACCACCATTCCCAATATGTTGACCCTCTCCCGCATCGCGGCGATCCCGGTCATCTGCCTGTTCGTCGCCAGCGGCTGGGACTGGCTGCGGTGGTTGGCACTCCTGCTTTACATCGCTGCAGCCGTAACCGATTGGCTCGACGGCTTCCTCGCCCGCCATATGAAGCTCAACTCCGCCCTCGGCAAGATGCTCGACCCCATCGCCGACAAGCTGCTGGTCGCCGCCCTTCTCGTCACCCTCGCCTGGACCCGCGACCTCAACGGTTTCGACCTGATCGCGGCAGTCGCCATCCTGATGCGCGAGATCTTCATCGCCGGCCTCCGCGAATATCTCGGCAACCGCGCCATCGAAGTGCCGGTAAGCCTTCTCGCCAAGTGGAAGACCACCGCCCAGCTCGTCGCTCTGGCTCTAGTGATGGCCGCCCCCATGCTGCTCGGGCTCGGGTTCATCAGCCACGTCGTGCTCTGGGTCGCGGCCGGCCTTACGCTTTGGACCGGCTGGGAATACCTTCGCGCCACCTGGCCGCACCTCTCAGGACCCGAAATATGAAAGTCCGCTACTTCGCCTGGTTGCGCGAGCGTCTCAATTGCGGCGAGGAAGAGGTCAATCCGCCTGCCGAGGTCGCCACAGTTGGCGACCTGATTCAGTGGCTCAGAAGTCGCGACGAAGCCGCTGATCTTGCAATGCAAAAGCCAGAGTTGGTAAAGGCCGCCATCGACAACGAGATCGTTCCGCACACCACCCTTCTCGGCAACGCCAAGGTCGTCGCACTGTTCCCCCCCATGACGGGCGGCTGAGATGTCTGTCCGCCTCATCGAGGCCCCATTCGACCCCGGCGGCGAGAGCAACGCGTTCCTTGCAACCAGCGCCGGGGCTGGCGCAGCGGTGACCTTCACCGGCCTCGTCCGCTCCCGCCCCGAAGACCCAGTCTCGATCCTCACGCTGGAATGCTACCCCGAACTCGCTGAGGCCCAGATCGGCAAAGCGATCGCCGAAGCCGTCACCCGCTTCGGCCTGATCAAAGCCACGGTCATCCACCGCTTCGGCCCACTTTCCCCTGGTGATCCGATCGTCCAGGTCATGACCCTCGCGCCACACCGCCAGGCGGCCTTCTTGGGCGCCGAGTTCCTGATGGACTACCTCAAGACCGACGCCCCCTTCTGGAAAAAAGAAGCCACCCCAACCGGCGACCGCTGGGTCGACGCCAAAGCCCACGACGACACCGCCCGCCGCCGCTGGGACTAGCTAGCTCAGATCAGGTGTCGAGCACCCGTTCCAGGTACATTCGGATGTCGCGTTTCGAGAACTGCTCGTAACCGCGCTGCTCCAACTCTTTACGCGCGGCTTCATTGCCGACAAGGTCGACAATTCCCTGCACCAGTTCCTTGTCCGGCAATCCAGCGATGCCGGCCCTTATGTCATCCTCGATCACCGTGTCGTCGTCGAGGACCGAGGCTACGGCCTTTCGATTGGCCATCAGGTACGATGCGCGCACAACCTCGAACACTTTCGCACTTGTAAAATAAGATCGATTGGCGACCACCTTGCTACGTGCGATCAACTCGTCTCGGGCCGCGCCGTAGAGGCCGGCAACGAACACTACCGAAAGCCCGGCATGTGACAGACGGTCGAATAGTATCAACCGGTCACTATTGGGCATTCCGTAGATAAGCACGTCGATTTCTTGTTCAACCGGTCGATTTATCCGTTCAAGAACCGGCGCATACCCCACGGGCACCAGCCTTGGCGTAAATGCAGCATCAAAGGTCTCCCAGAACTCGCTGTTAAAAGGGCTGTAGTCCCAGATCTGGAAGGTCTTGGCGCAAAAATCCATCGTGCCATAGAGCTTACGCGCGCCACGCAACTGCTCGAGATTGTAGACTACGCTGTCTGCCGGCAATTGCTCCAACGCCTCGATCGGCATCAGGTAGCTGCCAAATGCGATGTTTATGGCGCCCGGTTCAATGCGGTTCACCGCACGGGTGACCTGATGCCCCAGACTCGTCAAGCCCCACTCAAGTGTGTCTATAAGTTCGTTGTACCCACTGAGCATATGGACCGTCGGATCGCCGATGAAGTGCAGCAAATGGAACCGCATGGAACTCACCCACCAAGCGCAGCGGTGAGCGCCGGCCGCGCATCGTGCTGGCGGAACAAGGCGAAGGCGCGCTCCTCCAAAGACCGACGTGCCGCAATATTGGCCACCAGATGCTGCACAGCCCCAAGGACGTGCTCTTCTTCAACCTCGATTACTGCATCCCGAAGAGACTGGGTTGTGCGGCTGCCACGCACCAAGGTGCTCACCACCGCCTTGCTATTGGCAAGCGGCAAGCTGAACCGCACCGAAGGTGCAGCGTGAGACCGGTCGTCAACGATCGCTAGCACAACCTTGGAACGAGATATCAATTCGTCCCTCAACGCTCCGAACAGCCCATGCGCGAACACGCATCGGCTTTTGTACATGACAAGCGTCTGGAACAATTTCAGCCGCAGGGTCGTTGGCGCGCCAACCAATACCGCGTCTATGTCCTGCTCCTTTGGCTGTACCAGGCGCCGCAGGACGGGGGCATACCCAAGCGGAACGAACCGCACCCCGGGAATGGCCGCCGCTCCGTCCGCTTCGCAATCCCAAAGTTCGAATCGTCCGGAAAGTGTCGAGTACAAAGATCGCAATGCGTCGTGATTTGGGCCTGTGATCCGGCCTAGATTGTAAAACACCGTGTCTGGCCGCAGCTTCGGGTAGAACTGTTGCGGAATGAGGTGCCCACCAAACAGGATTGTTCGCCTGTCGGGGCTCAGCTTGTTGAACCCATAGGTCACATCATGCCCCAGATCCTGCAACGCCCATTGGATCGCTCCAATCGCGTCACGGTAGCCGTGCATCCAGTTGGTCTTTGCCCCTTCCGTGAGGTGCGCTAGATGCAATTTCAAGATTCATTGCCTTATCTGACCGGGCGCTGGCCTAGGAGAAAAGTGAACCCCACGATCTAGCGTCGCGGTAACCGAAGCAAAAGCATACGGGCCGCTGAAGCGACCCGTATTATATCGGAATTGCCCCTAAGGCTTACTCAGCAGCAACCTTCTTTGGCGTCACAGCTTCCGTATACGCATTGATCAGCGTCGTGCAGGCCTTGGCCGGCTTGAACGTGAACTCGCTCACCTGTGACACGGGCGTCAATTCGGCGGCCGTACCCGTCAGGAAGCACTCGTCGAACTTCGACAGCTCTTCCGGCTTGATGTGCCGCTCGATGACCTTGTAGCCATTCTCCTTGGCCAGCCCGATCGCTGTCTGCCGGGTGATGCCATTGAGGAAGCAATCCGGCGTCGGCGTGTGGATCTCGTCGCCCTTGACGAAGAACACGTTGGCACCGGTCGCCTCGGCCACATAGCCGCGATAGTCGAGCATCAGCGCATCGGCAAAGCCGTTCGCCATCGCTGCGTCTTTCGACAGCGTGCAGATCATGTAGAGGCCGGCTGCCTTGGCCGTGCACGGGATTGTTTCCGGGCTCGGGCGCTTCCATTTGCTCCACTCGAGCCGGATGCCCTTGAGCTTTTCCTCAACCGAGAAGTAGCTGGGCCAGACCCACGACGCGATCGCGAGATGTACCTTGTTGTTGCGGCCGGGAACCGAAAGTTCCTCCGAGCCGCGCCACGCCACCGGACGCATATACGCATCGACCAGGTTGTTCTTCGCCAGCACCTGCCGGCAGGCCTCGTCGATCTCATCGGCCGAATAGGGAATGGTGAAATCGAGCGTCTGGCCGCTCTGGATCAGCCGGTTCGTATGCTCGCGCAACTTGAACACTTCGCCGCCATAGGCGCGCTGGCCCTCGAACACACAGCTGGCATAGTGCAGCCCGTGCGTAAGCACGTGAATCTTGGCATCTCCCCAAGGGACCATCTGACCATCAAACCAGATCCAGCCCTCGCGCTGGTCCATCGGCACGCCTGCCATAGCTATTCTCCCACTCCTTCGGTGCAGTCCCTAACCGGACCCGCATGTTGTTTGGCTGCAATCCTGCCCCACCCACTTGCCCTTGGCAAACTGGATTGGCTTTGTGATAAGGCAAAGAGGCGATTGCGATGAGGTGACAATGCCATCGGGCAAAATAAATGTCAACAAGGCTGACATAAATTTGGCGCCGGCCACACAGCCGGAGCTTCCGCTCGATGTGATGGGGCTGTTCTTCTTTGCCTATCGCGATTTCGTCGGCGACGCCGACCACATGCTTGAAAAGCAGGGCTTTGGCCGCGCCCATCACCGGGTGCTCTACTTCGTCAACCTGCGCCCCGGCATGCCCGTCGCCGATCTGCTCGATATCCTCAAGATCACCAAGCAGAGCCTCGCGCGCGTCCTGCGCCAGCTCGTCGACAACGGCTATGTCGAGCAAAAGACAGGTGAAACAGACCGCCGCCAGCGGCTGCTCTATGCCACCGCCAAGGGCCGCGAGCTGTTCGAGACGCTGTCCTCGACCCAGACCAGCCGCATCGCCGCCGCCATGCAGGCGCTTCCCGCCGAAGGCAAGCGCACCGTGCTGCAGTTCTTCGTCGGCATGGTGGAACCGGAAGACCGTGGGCTGCTCGACCAGCTCAAGCTGACCGAAGACCTGAAGTAAGGAGACGAAATGTCGGCCTTTGAGCCTCGGCGAGTCGCTAGCCGCGTCCCAGTTCTTCAGAGCGCCGTCGTGCCGCCTCGACGGCCTTATCCATCAACGGCGCGAGCCCATCCGGCGCCATCAGCACCGCCAATGCCTCGGCCGTCGTGCCCTTCGGCGAAGTCACATTGATCCGCAATTGCGATGCTGATGTCTCAGGCTCAGCGTCCATCAATGCCGCTGCGCCCGTGACCGTCGCCCGTGCCAGTTGCATCGCCTGGTCGGGGCCAAATCCCTGCCGCTCTGCCGCCGCCGCCAGCGCCTCGACCATGTAAAACACATAGGCCGGCCCGGATCCGGATACTGCCGTGACCCCGTCGATGCTGGCTTCGTTCTCGAACCACAGCACCTGCCCCGCCGCTTGCAGCAGTGAGTCGGCTGTTTGCCGATCCTCGGCGGTGATCGACAACCCGACCGCCCCGCTGATGCCACGGCCAATCTGCGCCGGCGTATTGGGCATGGTGCGGATGACGCGCTTGGTCCCCAGTGCTGCGGCAATCCCATCGAGCGAAATACCCGCCGCGATTGAAATCACCAGCGTGTAGGCGCCAACGATGGGCTGGATGTCCGCCATCACGTCGTAGATCACCTGCGGCTTGACCGCCAGGACGAGCACATGCGTCAAGACGCCAAGCGGGCTGCTCAGCAGCCGCACGCCATGGGTGTCGGCAAACTCCCGCGCGTAATCTGAGGGGATGGGGTCACACAACACCAGCCTGTCCGCCGGCAGACCGCCCGCAATCCAGCCGCGCGCCAACGCCAGCCCCATCTTGCCGGCCCCGACCAGAACGACGGGGCCGATATCTTTGAGTGTCAAGCTTCGCCTACCGTCTCGAACATTACCTGGCTGAGCGCGTCTGCCGCGTTCTTTCCAGCCCATATCACGAACTGGAACGCCTGGTAGTACAGATCGCAGCTGTCCGTCGCCGAGCGCAGCAGCGCCTCGCATTGCTGCGGCGTCACCTCGGCCCCTCCGCTCAGGAGATGTGAATTGCGGAACAGCACCACGCCTTCGCCATTCCACATGTCGAAATGGCCGATCCAGAGCTGCTCATTGATCAGCGCGATCAGCTGCTTGACCTCGGCGCGCCGCATTTCCGGCACGCGGAGATCGAACGCCGCCGCGATATGGAGCGACTCAAGGTCCTCCATCCAGTTGAACGACACATGGTAGTCGGACCAGTTGCCGCGCACCGAAATGGAAATCTCGTCGGCATCCTGCCGCTCGAAGTTCCAGTCATTGATAGATGCAATGTGCTCGATGATGTCCACCGGATGCACGCTGCGATCGGGTTCGATTTCGAGGAGAAGTGGCATTGGTTTAGCGTCCCATTGGGCGATGCGTTTGAAGGCTTGCCGGTCAGACCCGGCACTTACGCGGTATTCGAAGAACTGGCCGCACGCGGAAGAGCCTACGAATCGTCCTATGGGGGCAAACTACACGGGGGTTTCGATTCCGGGCATTCGGCCACCACAGCCTTCCAAGGCTTTCTTCTGTGGATGATCCGGCGGGAAGGGTTAACAGACCCTTAACTGGCCGAGTCTGTCCCCAGCCCTGTTGGCAGATTTTGGCACAGGCGGCGCTGCCCGACTCGCGCTATGCTGCGCCGCGCCGTGTGACGAAACTGTCGCATGATCAGCAGCACCAGCGTTCAGAGACCGCGTGGACTGATCCAGCCCCCGGAAATCGCTTCGGCCCAGTTGTCGTAGCCCTTGTCCCGGGCCTGCTTCGCCGCAAGTTCGTGATCATATGGAATGGCCCGCAACTGCGTGCTCCACCGCCCGCCCCGCTTCTCAATAATCGCGTACCTCGCGTCCGGCGAGCCGATCTCGAACGGCAGCCCGACGCTTCCCGGATTGACCACAAGCCGCCCATCCTTGAGCCGCACGCTGCGCGGCACGTGCGTGTGCCCGCATAGCAGCACAGGGTAATCGAACCCCGCGGCGTGGCCCTCGATAGTCGATGGCGGGAGCAACGTCACCGTTTCGCCAACAAACCCATCGAGCCAGCCCGTATTGTCGTCGAGCGGCGTGCCGTGGCTGAGGAGGATTTGCCCGTCCAGCACTTCAGTCGCTGGCAAAGCCGCCAGCCACGCATGCTGTACGGCGTTCAGCGTGTCCCGGGCCAGCGCATCGATGTGCCAGTCCTTCTCGCGCCCATCCGTGATGTAACGGTCGTGGTTGCCGCGCACCGAGGGCAGGCCCAACCCGATGAATCGATCCGCCACCCCTGCCGGGTCGAACGGCCCGCTGACGAAATCGCCCAGCGCGACGGTCGCATCGACACCCTCACGGGCGATGTCGTCGAGCACCGCCTCGAGCGCCAGCAGGTTCCCGTGAGCGTCAGAGAGGACCGCGACCTTCACTTGGCCGTAGCGCGCGGCTTGCTGACCTTGGGCTTGGCCTTTGCCCCCACCGGAGCGGAGGTCGTCCGCGGCTTCGGCGCCGCAGCAGCAGCCGCTTTCGGCTTGCCGCCCTTCAACTCAGCCACTTCAGCCTTCAGCGCCTTCAACTCGCTGCTGTGCGCCTGCACCAGTTCGCGCAGCGCGTCATAGTCCTCGCGCTTGACCAGATCCATGTCGGCAATCAGCCGCTCAAGCTGCGATTTGACCGCCGTCTCGATCTCGCGGCGCACGCCGTCTGCAACGCCGGCGGCATTGTTCATCAGCTTGCCCAGTTCGTCGAATATCTTGTTGCCCTGGCTCATCGCGTCCTCGTTTCGATCATCTATGCCGATATTTAGGCTCCGGGCAGCGCCTTGACCAGAGCCCGCCGGAGGCTAAAAGGTCTCACCTCACTCCGTGGAGCGCCGCGTGCCCTTTCCCGACATCAACCCGATCGCCTTCGAAGTCGGCCCGTTCGTCGTCCGCTGGTACGCCCTCGCCTACCTCGGCGGCGTCCTGCTCGGGGCCGCCTATGGCGCAACCCTGTTGGCGCGCCATGGCCTCTGGAAAGACAACCGCCCGCCGTTTGAGCCCGGCGCCATTTGGGATTTTGCTTTCTGGGCCGTGATCGGCATCGTCGTCGGCGGCCGGGTCGGCTACGTGCTGTTTTACAACCTGCCCTACTATGCCACGCACCCCGCCGACATCATCGCGGTCTGGGATGGCGGCATGAGCTTTCACGGCGGCCTCGTCGGCATCATGGCCGCCATGGGGCTCTTTACCCGCTTCAAGGGCGGCCGCATCCTCTCCTCGATGGACCTCTTGGGCGCCATCGGCACCATCGGCCTGTTCCTCGGCCGCATCGCCAATTTCATCAATGCCGAACTCTACGGCGCGCCGACCACCCTCCCCTGGGGCGTCGTCTTCCCCACCGATCCGGATGGCCTGCCGCGCCACCCCAGCCAGATTTATGAAGCCGCGCTCGAAGGCATCCTGCTCTTTGTCATCGTCCGCATCGCCACCCACCGCTTCAGCGCCCTGCGCAAGCCCGGCCTCGTCGCTGGCATCTTCGGCGTCGGCTATGCGCTCTCCCGCATCTTCGTCGAGTTCTTTCGCCTGCCCGACATCCAGCTCGGCTACCTCCTTGGCACCGGCTGGCTCACCATGGGCATGGTGCTGAGCCTCCCCATCCTCGCAGCCGGCATCGCCCTCATCATCTACGCCGAGAGAACCAGCCGTGTCTGACGCCCCCTCCCTCAGCGACCTGATCGACCTGCAGATCCGCGCCAACGGCCCGATTTCGCTTGCCACCTATATGGGTCTCGCGCTGACCCATCCGCGCGCCGGCTACTACACCGGCACCGATCCGCTTGGCGCCAAGGGCGATTTCATCACCGCGCCGGAGATCAGCCAGATGTTCGGCGAGTTCATCGGCTTTTACATCGTCAACCTCTGGCAGCAGTTGGGCGAGCCCAAGAGCTTCACCCTCCTCGAACTCGGCCCCGGCCGTGGCACCCTCATGCAGGACGCCCTGCGCGTTGCTGCCAAGGCGGAAGGCTTCATCGACGCGCTGCATCTGCAGCTCTTCGAAACCAACCCCGCGCTCAAGGCCCAGCAGGCCGAGCGGCTTGGCCAATTCAATCCCTATTGGGCCACCGAGATCGACGCCGTCGCCGAAGACCCGCTCTTTGTCGTCGCCAACGAGTTCTTCGACGCCCTGCCCATCCGCCAGTTCGTCAAGGGCACGAACGGCTGGCACGAACGTCTGATAGGCCTCCGCGATGGCAAGCGCGCCTTCGGCCTCTCCCCCACCCCGATCCCGGAAGCCGCCCTTCCCCCGGCCCTCCACGATTCTCCCGAAGGTGCCGTCTACGAAGTCAGCCTCGCCAGCGCCGATGCCATGCAACGCCTCGGCAAGCGGATCTCTGAGCTCGGCGGCGGCCTCCTCGCCATCGATTACGGCTACGCTGAGACCCAGGCCGGCGAGACGCTGCAGGCTATCCGCCGCCACGCCTTTGCCGATCCCCTGGAAACGCCTGGCGAGATCGACCTCTCCGCCCATGTCGATTTCGGCGCCCTCGCCACTGTCGCGACGGGTCTCGGCCTCAAACCCGCCCTCACCACCCAGCGCGATTTCCTCGCCCGCCTCGGCATCGTCGAGCGCGCCTCGGCTCTAGCCAAAGCCAATCCCGCGCAGGTCGATACCATTGCGGCCGCCCTGCGCCGGCTCACGGACGTCAGCGAAATGGGCACCCTGTTCAAGGTCTTTGCCGCCACGAGCGGTGAACTCGAACCCATCGGATTTGCGTGAATGACCATCCCGTTCGAAACCAGCCGCCCCCTCGAACGCCTGTCAGGCGTCCGCCACGGCTTTTTCGGCCGGCGCGGCGGCGTCTCGACGGGCCCGGTCTTTTCCTCACTGAACGTGTCTGAATCCTCCGGCGACCAGTTGAATCATGTTGCGGAGAACCGCACGCAAGCCGCTGGTATCCTTGGCTTTTCGCCCGACGCTCTGGTCACCATGAAGCAGGTGCATTCGGTCACCGTCCTTGAAGTTACCCGCCAGCCCGCTCCGGGCGAACGTCCCGAAGCCGATGCCTTTGTCACCAATGTTCGCGGGCTCGCCCTCGGCATCCTCACGGCCGATTGCACCCCGATCCTCTTTGCCGACCATGAAGCGGGCGTCATCGGCGCCGCGCATGCCGGCTGGAAAGGCGCCACCGGCGGCATCGCTGAAGCCACGGTGGCCGCTATGGTCGATCTCGGCGCCCGCCCCGAGCGCATCATCGCCGCCATCGGCCCCACCATTTCTGCTGCCAATTATGAGGTCGGCCCGGAATTCACCGCCGACCTGTTGCGCGCCCACCCCGATGCCGCCAATCGCGTCACCCGCCCCGACGGTGCCCGCGAACATTTCGATCTTCCCGGCTTCGTCTTCGACCACCTGATGAACGCCGGCGTCGGCATTGTCGATGACCTCGGCCTCTGCACCTATGCCGAGCCCAAGAAGTACTTCTCCCATCGCTTCGCCACCCATCATGGCACCACAACCGGACGCCAGATCAGCATCATTGGCCTCGGCGGCCTCTGAGCCCCGCCCGGCGCACACCAGACCTTCGATTTTCATTCACGATTCCGCCACAAGGCGCATTGCCTCAATCGATGCGGAACGTTACACAGCGCCCATCTGGAGCTGCCGCAGTTTGTGTGGCCTACTCGGAGCGCGCCCCGTGAAACTCGTCACCGGCAATTCCAACCGCGCGCTGGCAGAAGCCGTCGCCGGTTATCTCGAGCTTCCCCTCACAGACTGCACCGTCAAGCGCTTCGCCGATAAGGAAATCTTCGTCGAAATCCATGAGAACGTCCGCGGCGAGGATGTCTTCATCCTGCAGTCGACTTCGTTCCCGGTAAACGACAACCTGATGGAGCTGCTCATCCTCACCGATGCGCTCCGCCGCTCCTCCGCCCGCCGCATCACCGCCGTTCTCCCCTATTTCGGCTACGCCAGGCAGGACCGCAAATCGGCGTCACGCACCCCGATCTCGGCCAAGCTGGTCGCCAACCTGATCACCGAAGCCGGCGTCAACCGCGTCGTCACGCTCGATCTCCACGCCGCTCAGATCCAGGGCTTCTTCGATATCCCGACCGATAATCTCTATGGCGCGCCCGTCATGGTCCGCGACATCCAGAAGCACTACGACACCAGCAAGCTGATGATCGTCTCCCCCGATGTCGGCGGCGTGGCCCGCGCCCGTGCCACCGCGCAGCGCATCGGCGCCGATCTCGCCATCGTCGACAAGCGCCGTCCGCGCGCCGGTGTCTCTGAAGTCATGAACATCATCGGCGATGTCTCCGGCCACGCCTGCGTGCTCATCGACGACATCGTCGATTCGGGCGGCACCCTGGTCAACGCCGCCGAAGCCCTGTTGAAGGCCGGCGCCACCGAGGTCTCCGCCTACATCACCCATGGCGTCCTTTCAGAAGGCGCCGCCGAGCGCATTGCCGCCAGCAAGCTCAAGGAGCTGGTGATCACCGACTCGATCACCGCCACCGACGCAACCCGCGCGGCAAAGAACATCCGCACCGTCTCCATCGCCCCCCTGATCGGTGAAGCCATCGCCCGCACCGCCAGCGAGCAGAGCGTCTCTAGCCTACTCGACTAACCACAGGCCTCTCGGATCCTCCCCTGTTCGCATAAACGGGGTAGGGGGACCGGCAAAGCCGGTGGAGGGCGCGCGCCCACGCGCCGGTTCAAAAATCCCACCATCCCTGTCGAAATCGCGCCCCCTCGCCCGACATTGCCATGACGGGCTATGTTGCCTGCAGCCACGAGGACACTGCGATGAAGTACATGCTGATGCTCTACGCCGAGGAAAAAGTCGGCCTCGCCATTCCACCCGAGCAGATGTCAAAAGTCATGGAAACCATGGGCGCCTACCAGGCCGCGCTCGAAAAGGCTGGCGCCTTCATCATGACCTCCCCGCTCGCCCGCACCTCCGACGCCCGCACGCTCCGCATGGCCGGCGGCGAGGTGGTCTACCGCCCCGAGGGCGCGAAGGTCTTCGTCACCGAAGGAGGTGAACTCCAGGTTCATGATGGCCCCTACGCCGATACCCGCGAGCAGTTCGGCGGCTTTTATATGATCGAAGCCCGCGACATAGACGAGGCGCTCGCCTGGGCCGCAAAATGCCCTGCCGCCCAGTGGGGCGCGATCGAAGTCCGCGCCATGATGGCGGGCTATTGAGAATTATCGCGTTTCCAGTCGAAATGCCGATCGCCTGCCCGACATTGCAGCACGGGAGCATTGGCCCCGGCACAAAAGAGAGGACTTCCCCATGCGCTACATGCTGCTGATCCACGGCAACGAAACCTTGATGAACGCCGCCACCCCGGTCGGCGACACCGGAATGAGCCCGGACTACGCCGCCTATAACGAGGCCATGGCCAAGGCCGGCATCATGCTGGGCGGCGAACGGCTGCGCCCCACCACCACTGCGGCCAGCGTCCGCATCGTCGATGGCAAGACCGAAGTCCTCGACGGCCCCTACGCCGAAACCAAGGAACAGTTCGGCGGCTACTACATGATCGACGTGCCCGACATGGAACAAGCGGTCGCCTGGGCCGCCCGCTGCCCAGCTGCCCAATACGGCACCGTCGAGGTCCGCCCGATCTGGCCCACGCGCGGCGCATAAAAAAAGTCGAAAACGGAAAGCGCCCCACGTCATTGTTGGCCGGGCAACTGGTTCCGGCCAACCAAGGAGACCCCTTTCATGCGCTACATGCTGCTCATCCACCACGACGAAGCCGCCCTCGCCGCCGCCCCGCAATCCGAACTCTGGGCCGAATACGGCGCTTTCAACGCCGCGCTCGCCAAGGCCGGCGCCTCGAGCGGCGAACGCCTTCTACCCAGTTCAGCCGCCACCACCGTGCGCGTCTCCGGTGGCAAGACCGCCGTCCTCGACGGCCCCTATGCCGAAACCAAGGAGCAGTTCGCCGGCTACTTCTTCGTCGAAGCCGCCGATCTCGATGAAGCCATCGCCTGGGCCGGGCGCTGCCCGAGCGCCAAGTACGGCTCCATCGAAATCCGGCCCGTCGCACCGGCGGGTAAGTAACTCTTGTCTCCCGACGAGGCGCGCCGCACTGCAGAACAGGTCGCTCGCAACAGCTACGGCCGCCTCGTCGCCTTCCTTGCCGCCCGCACCCGTGATGTAGCGGGCGCCGAGGATGCCCTCGCCGAAGCCTTCGCGGCCGCGCTGCGGCTCTGGCCCGAGACGAGCGTGCCCGACAATCCTGACGCGTGGCTGCTCACCGTGGCACGCCGCCGTCAGACCGACGCGCTGCGCCGCCGCGTGACGCGCCGCACCGGCGAGGAGCATCTGCAACTCATGGCTGAAGAAATCGAAGCTGCCGCGAGCACCCCCGAAGACATACCCGATCGGCGCCTCGCGCTGATGTTCGCCTGCGCGCACCCCGCCATCGAAAAGGGTATGCGCGCGCCGCTGATCCTCCAGACCATCCTCGGCCTCAATGCCATCGACATCGCGTCGGCCTTCCTGATCCCGCCCGCCACGATGGGCCAACGCCTCGTCCGCGCCAAAACCCGCATACGCGACGCCGGCATCCCCTTCCGCGTGCCCGAAAAAACCGAACTCCCCGAGCGCCTCGATGCGGTACTTGAGGCCATCTACGCCGCCTACTCCAAGGGCTGGGGCGAGATCGGCGACACTGGCACCCCGGAGCTCGCAACCGAAGCCATCTGGCTCGGCCGCCTCGTCGTCGCGCTCCTGCCCGATGAGCCCGAAGCCAAGGGCATGTTGGCCCTCATGTACTACGCCGAGTCCCGCCGCCCCGCCCGCCGGACGGCCGAAGGCGCCTACATCGCGCTTGAAGCCCAGGACACCGGCCTCTGGGACAGCGCCCAGATCACCCTCGCCGAAACCCTCCTGAGCGAGGCCAATGCCGGCGGCCCCAGCGGGCGCTATCAGATCGAGGCCGCCATCCAGTCCGCCCACGTCGCTCGTCGACGCTTCAACCTCGACAACTGGACCGCGATCGTCGCGCTCTACGACCACCTGCTGGTCCTGACCGGCTCCCCCGTCGTCGCCCTCAACCGCGCCACCGCGCTTGCCGAAACAAAGGGGCCAGAGGCAGCTCTCGCCGCACTCGACGCCATCGCCCACGACAAGCGCCTGGCCCAATACCAGCCCTACTGGGCCGCTCGCGGCCATCTCCTCGCCCGCGCCGGTCGTGCAGCAGAAGCCGACGCAGCCTACGAACTCGCCATCGGCCTCTCAAGCGATCCCGCGGTAGAGGCCTATCTGCAGCGGCAGCGCCACGCCCTGCCCCAAACCCGGCACTAGCCCTCAACGCATTTGTCACGTCGGGATTTTCCCCGACTCCAAACCGTCCCCCGATAGCGCCATGCTCCCCCGACTGAACCGCAGCATTGGGGGCAAAGATGCGGATGATGGCGACTGTGGTGACTTCAATGTTGGTGCTGAGCGGGTGCTCCTCCATGCCGAAAGGCCTGCCGGCGGTCCCGGTGAATGTGGGCGAAGTCTTGACAACGCTCCACTGTGAACTCGCTTCGATCTATGACACCGCATCGGCCGCGCGGCTGTTCAAGGACTGGACGGCCGGCGCTCAACTCAACCTGAAAGTGTCCGATCTCGCCTCGTCGACCCCCGGGCTTACTTTCAAGCCCAAGGTCTCGCCCGCCAAATTGACTCTGCCCGGCTCAGCCACCTTCAACAACACCGGCAGCCAAGAGTTGCAGGTTCGCGATCAGATCGTCATGGCCGATCTGGATCCTGCAACGCCAACGGGTGCCAAGACGCTGGAGCGCTGCCCCGCGATCTCGAAATCCGGCAAGAGCCTTGGCCTCGGGAACACCCTTCGGCAAATGGCAATTGCAGCCGACACGGGCGGTGCAGGAACCATCTCCCTCGACAAGACCAGCATGACGATCAAGTTCACGGTCACGCGGGCTGTAGATGGCGGCCTGTCTTTCGAGAGCACTTACGTCAATGCATCTGTCTCGGCGAGTAAAGTCAGCAACACCCTCGAAAACACCATCGTCGTGGCTTTCGAGCGCACCAGACCTGCGGTGTCGCCGTTGCTCGGATTATCGCCACAGGAGTACGTTGGGGCGAGTTTGGACGCAAAGCTCGACAAGCTCACCGAGGATGACGACAAGGACACCACCATCACCTTGGCACCGGGACAGACGATCACCATCGAATAGCCTCCCCTTGCCCGTCCCCGCCCTTTCCTCTATAGCCACGCGCCATGAAGTACCCGTCACCCCTGGAGGACGGGTGCGTGAGCTTTGCGAGACGCATGGTTCACACCAACCCATGAATGGAACATTCAATGGCTACTGTTGCTAAAGAGCTCAAGGCTCAGGCGCGGAGCGGGGTGGGCAAGGGGGCCGCTCGTGCACTGCGTCGTGAGGGGCTCATTCCTGCCGTCATCTACGGTGACAAGAAGTCCCCGCTTCCGATCAGCATTTCCTACAACGAAGCCATGAAGCGCATCTACGCTGGCGGCTTTCTCTCGCACATCATCACCCTCGACGTTGATGGCGAAATGCACCGCGTCATTCCGCGCGACTACCAGCTCGATGTCGTCAAGGACAAGGCGCTGCACGTCGATTTCCTGCGCGTCGGCAAGGGCACCAAGCTCAATGTCCAGGTGCATGTGAAGTTCGTCAACGACGACCAGTCCCCGGGCATCAAGCGCGGTGGCGTGCTCAACATCGTTCACCACACGCTCGATCTGACGGTTGACGCCGACAATATCCCCGAGGAGATCATCGTTGATCTCGCCGGCCTCGATATCGGCGACATCATCCATATCTCGGCGATCACCCTGCCCGCAGGCGTCTCCGATCACAGCCACGAAAGCGATGTAACCATCGCTTCGATCGTGTCGCCGGCAGGCCTCAAGTCTGAAGAAGACACCGGCCCCGCCGAAACCGCTCCCGCAGCGGCTGCTCCGGCCGCCAAGGCCTAAGCACTCGTTCGACGCCGATCGATCATCTATGCTGCGAGGCGACCCCCGGGTCGCCTCGTTCGTTTCGGAGACTGCCCGATGCATCTTATCGTCGGCCTCGGCAATCCCGGGGACAAATACCGCAACAACCGGCACAACATCGGCTTCCTCGCAGTCGATGCAATCGCCAGTCGCCACGGTTTCCCCGGCTACCGCGAAAAGTACCAGGGCCTGATCTCCGAAGGCACCATTGGTGGCGAAAGGGCCCTGATCCTAAAGCCTCAGACCTTCATGAATTCGTCAGGCGACAGCGTCCAGAAGGTCGCGAGCTTCTATAAGCTCGGCCCCTCGGACATCACCGTCATCTACGACGAGCTCGATCTCGCCCCCGGCAAGTCGCGCATCAAGGTCGGCGGTGGCAATGGCGGCCACAATGGCCTGCGCTCCATCGATCCGCAGATCGGCACCGCCTATCGCCGCATCCGGCTCGGCATCGGCCACCCCGGTCACAAGGATGCCGTGATGCCCTGGGTGCTGGGCGATTTCTCGAAGGCCGATCAGGTCTGGCTTGGCCCGCTCCTCGACGCTCTGGCCGACAACGCCGGGATGATCCTCAGCAACGACGACAACGGGCTGATGAACAAGCTGGCACTCGCCGTTCAGGGCGATGGCGCCGCCCGTCCCCAGCGCCCGCCAACCGCCGACCCGACCCGCCCCAAGGCGCAGAGCCACATCCGCGCTGCACGGGACACTACACCGCAGGCAAAGCCGCCAGAGACCGGCCCAATGGCCGACATGCTGAAAAAGCTCTTCGGCAAAGAATAGCTCGGGCCTGCCAGAAGCCTCGACATCAGCATTTCTGGCACCTCGTCTGCACGAAACGATTGACTTAGGCGCCCCACCGCACGATGTGAGGGCCAACATATTCCGGAGACTGTCATGGGCCTGAAAATGGGCATTGTCGGCCTGCCCAACGTCGGCAAGTCGACTCTCTTCAACGCGCTCACCCGCACCGCTGCCGCGCAGGCTGCGAACTTCCCGTTCTGCACCATTGAGCCCAACGTGGGCGAAGTCGCCGTGCCCGACGCCCGGCTAGCCAAGCTCGCCGCCATCGGCAAGTCGATCAATATCCTGCCTGCCAAGATGAGCTTTGTGGATATCGCCGGCCTCGTCAAAGGCGCCAGCAAGGGCGAAGGCCTCGGCAACCAGTTCCTTGCCAACATCCGCGAGTGCGACGCCATTGCCTATGTGATCCGCTGCTTTGAGGATCCCAACGTCATTCACGTCAACAACAAGGTCGATCCCCTCGCCGACGCCGAAGTCGTCGAGACCGAGCTGATGCTGGCCGATCTCGAAAGCCTAGAAAAGCGCCGCAACGGCGTCGAAAAAAAAGCCAAGGGCGGCGACAAGGATGCAAAGCTCGTCCTCGAGTTGATCGACCGTGCGCTGGTTCTCCTGCGCGACGGCAAATCGGCCCGCCTCGTGGTCCGCTCCGCCGATGAGGAGAAGGCTTTCGGCGAGTTGCAGTTGCTCACCGCCAAGCCCGCCCTCTATGTCTGCAACGTCGATGAAGGCTCTGCCGCCACCGGCAATGCCATGACCAAGCTGGTCGAAGATTACGCCAAGCAGCACAACGCCGCCGTCGTCGTGATCTCCGCCGAAATCGAGAGCCAGCTGGCCCAGTTGCCCGATGCCGAGCAGTCCGAGTTCCTCGAAACGCTTGGCCTCCATGAGCCGGGGTTGAATCGTCTGATCAGGGAAGCCTACCAACTGCTTGGCCTGCAGACCTATTTCACCGTCGGCCCGAAAGAGACGCGCGCCTGGACCATCCACAAGGGCGATCGCGCTCCGCAGGCCGCCGGCGTCATCCACACCGATTTCGAGCGCGGCTTCATCCGCGCCCAGACCATCGGCTTTGAAGATTTCGTCACCCTCGGCGGCGAAGTCGCCGCCAAGGAAGCCGGCAAGGCGCGCGACGAAGGCAAAGAATACGTCGTCAAGGATGGTGACGTGATGCTGTTCAAGTTCAACACCTGAGTCGGCTCGCCTGCCGAGCCGAAACGCGATCCAATTCATCGCTGGCTACTCGCCCAGCATTGTTTTTCATTTCTTGCTCTCCCAACCAATTGTCGCGCGGCTCACAATGACCAACCTGTTTGCCTCCTGGTGGACTGCTACTACGGGCTATCTCAGCGCCTCAATCAGCGTGTTCACCGGTGTCGTCCACCCGGTCTCGCTGCTGGCAACGCTCGGCATGCTCTGCCTCCTTGTCGGGCTCGCCTTGGTCATCCGCTGGCGTGAGCCGAAGGCCATCAATATGCTGGTCCCGGTGGCCATGGCATCGCTCACCCCTGTCGTACTCGGCCTCGCAAATGCCGTTCTGAGCTGGGTCGGCGTGGCCTTCTCACTGTTTGCGGGCACCGTAGTGCTCGTGCTCTTGATCGCGCTCACAGCCCGTGATGCGACCCGTCGGTTACCCATCTGGCTGATCGGCGTGTTCGCCTTGACCTACGCAGCTTTCTCAGCCCTCCTCGCAATTGCCGAGATCATCGCCACGGCCTGAAATCCACGGCCTTAACTTCGTCGCCGCATCGCGCTATCAAGCCCCATGCCAACCTTCACACCCTCCCCGCGCCGCACGTTCGAAGATCTGACGGTGGGCGAGACCGTCACACTTGGACAAACCACCGTGACACGCGAGAGCATTCTCGCGTTCGCCACCGAGTTTGATCCCCTGCCCTTCCACCTCGACGAAGCAGCCGCCAAGGCCTCGCTTCTCGGTGGCCTCGCCGCCAGTGGCTGGCAGACCGCGGCGCTCTCCCAACGCCTGCTTCACGACGGCCTGCTGACAAACCTGGCGGCTGTAGGGGTCGTCGAAGTTCGGGATCTCAAGTGGTCCCGCCCCGTTCTTGTCGGCGACACCATCTCCGGCACCGCTACGGTGGCACGTCTCGACATCTCCACCACCCCTCCGGCCTGTGGCGTCGTCACCATTAAGCTGGCGATCGTGAACCAGCGCAACGAACCCGTCATGCGCCTCAAGCTCACCAACCTCGTCGAAACGCGCTCGATCCCCACGCCACAGCAGCCCTACGACGTCGAGCGCACTCCCGGCGGGAGCACTGCCCCGTGACCCGCTGGTTCGAAGACATCGCCATCGACGAGCCCTACCCCCTCGGAACCCACACCTTCACCGAAGCCGAAATCATCGCCTTCTCCCGAGCGTATGATCCGCAACCCGTGCATATGGAGACGGGCGGCTCTCATGGTCCGCATGGAGGCCTCGTGGCGTCGGGATGGCATGTCGCCAGCGTGTGTCACCGCCACATGGTCGATGCTCTCGCTGCGGAGGAACAGCGCCTCCTCGCGCTCGGCCAGCAGCCCGGCGTCTCAGGTCCCTCCCCTGGCGTCAACCGCATGGCATTCCTCGTCCCGGTGCGCCCAGGCGATGCTGTCACCTTCACGCTGCGCGTCAGCGCCAAGCGTGCCTCCAACTCCCTTCCCGGCTGGGGCATCCTCACCAACCAGCTCGATGGCGTGAACCAGCGCGGCGAAACGGTGTATACCGGCGAGGTCGTCGGGTTTTCGAAGCTCCGCGACTACCGGATGCCGGCGCAGCTGCGGCTGCTAATGGCGTTGACCAAGCTCCCCGGATTGGGGAAGTTGCTGAGGAAATGGAACTGAGTCACGCCATGCGCACTGCCCTAGCCCTCACCACCCTCCTGCTATTGGCGGCGCCGACCGCCGCGCAGTCGCTCACCGGCACCGGGGTAGAAGGCAACTGGGGCTGCCGCGCGAACATCGACGGCACGCGCGCCGGCCTTCTCACCATCTATGCCGGCAGCTATGGCTACGCCTCCGCCAACTACGGCAGCGCCGCCTCAGGCAGCGGCAACGCCGAAATGGCCAGCAACGGCGTCACCTTCCTTGACGGGAACCTGCCGACCAACGCCGGCATCATAAACGGTATCCTGAGCTTTGACGCCGAAGGCAAGGACACACTGGTGCTCAACACCATCGAAAAAGGCGTCCTCACCTGCACGCCTCGCTGATCGAGAGTGGGGTGTGGCGCTAAGACGGCTCAGTGCCCCTCGAAGTCGATCAGCTTGAAGACCTTCACGTCCATGGCGCGCAGCTTCTCGGCGCCGCTCAGGTCGAACAGGTCGATCACGAACCCCGCATGACCCACCTGCGCCCCGGTACGCCGTAGCAACGACACAGCAGCCACTGCCGTACCACCCGTGGCGATGAGATCGTCCACCATCAGCACCTTGTGCCGGCTGTCGATAACGTCGGCATGGATCTCGATCGTGTCGACGCCGTACTCGAGCGCATAGTTCTGGCCAATAGTCTCGCCTGGCAATTTGCCCTTCTTGCGTACGGGAACGAACCCCACACCCAGCGCAATCGCCACCCCTGCCCCGAAGATGAAGCCGCGTGCCTCGATCCCAGCGACATGGGTGATTCCCAACCCGCGATGCGCTGCAGCAATGCGCTCCACGCTCTCACGAAACCCATCGGGATTCTCGATCAGCGTGGTGATATCCCGAAACAGGATGCCCTTTTTGGGATAGTCGGGTATGGCGCGAACAAGCGATTTGAGGTCGAGCATAGGACGGAACCGGTCTTGGAAAACGAACGAGACCTCGTTGCTAGCACAACACCAGCTCGCCGCGAAGCGGGCAGCGGGCGCTGCCCCTGGCAACTATCGCGAGGCTCAGCGCCGCTGCGCGCTATCCACGATCCTGCGAGCGACAACACCCGCACCATGCGCTCCAGCCAGCACGGCGTCCCGCGCCTTGGTCTTGACCTCCGGCGTCAGCAGCACCGGCGCCAGGGCCAGCCCTGCCTGAAACGCCGGGTGCAGCACCACGGTACGGGCGATCGTCGCGGCGGTGACGGCAATACGGATGATTGACATCGATCAGTTCCTCGAACGTCGCCCCAATATCTGGCCCTCAAGACCTCAGTACAAGTCTTCTGGTGCAAAATTGCGGCGCCAAAGACAAAGGGCCCCTTGGGGCCCTTTGCAATCTCATTGATCGCGCGTTGGACTCAGTGCGCGACGTTCGCCCAGATCTTACGCTTGACCATGTACATGATGCCGGCAAACACGATGAGGAACAGCAGGACACGGAAACCAGATTCCTTGCGGTCCACGAGGTGCGGCTCCGCCACCCACATCAGGAATGCCGAGACGTCACGAGCATACTGGTCCGCGGTCTGCGGAACGGCCACGCCACCTTCGGCTTCGCCATAAGTCACGGCGCCATCGGTGAGCGGAGGCGGCATGCCGATCGCGTGGCCGGGGAAGTACTCGTTGAAGTACTTGCCCTCGGGGAGCGAGAACGGGGTGCCGTCCGAGTTCTTCAGCCCTTCCGGGATGGTCTCTTCATAGCCAGTCAGCAGCGCGTGAATATAGTCCGGGCCACCTTCCGCATAAGCGGAGAAGTAGTTGAGGATCCACCAGGGGAACGGCTGCGTGGTGCCGCGCGCCTTGGCGATCACCGAGAAGTCCGGCGGCACGAGACCGAAGGACGCCTTGAGGTCGGCGTCGCTTTGGCCAGTACCCGGCCAGCGATCAGCGGCAACGCCAGGGCGCTTCCCGCCGTCGACGGAATCATCTGCCACTTCATAAGTCGCAGCGAGAGCCTTGACCTGAGCTTCCGAAAACTCCGGACCGCCTGGCTCCTGAAGGTTACGGAAGGACAACAGCCGAGCCGAGTGGCAAGCAGAGCAAACTTCCTTGAAAACCTGGAAGCCCCGCTGCAACTGGTTCTTGTCGTAAGTGCCGAAGATCCCACCGAACGTCCAGGACTGCTTGGCAATCTCTGGGGTGGAATGTTCCTGCGCCGACGCCGGAGCGGCTGCCACGACCATCAGGACGGTCATGGCCAGAGCGCCGATAATGCTTTTGGTCTTGATCATTGCGGCCCCGGGCATCAGTGCGAGTTTGCAGCCGCGGCAGGGATAGCCCCGCTCGTGGCCGGCGACGTCTTGAGAACAGCTTCCGAGATCGACGCCGGCAGGGGCCGGGGCGTCTCGAAGCGACCAAGAAGCGGCAGGATGACGATAAAGTAGACGAAGTAGTATGCCGTGCAGAGCTTGGAGAAGTCCGACACCGCAATGCCGATCACCTTGGCATCCGCCGGTGCCGAGCCGAGATAGGCCAGCATGACGAAGTTGATCACAAACAGCCAGTAGAACCACTTGAACACCGGGCGGAACGTACCCGAGCGCACCTTGGAGGTATCCAGCCACGGCACGAAGAACAGCACCACGATAGCGCCAGCAAAGAAGATCACGCCGCCGAGCTTGCTGTCGATGAACAGGATGTTGAAATCGATGGCGCGCAGGATCGCGTAGAACGGCAGGAAGTACCACTCCGGCACGATATGCGCTGGCGTCACCTGGCTGTTCGCCATCACGTAGTTGTCGGGGTGACCCAGGATATCGGGGATGAAGAACACGAACCACGCAAACGGGATCATGAACAGCACGATGCCGTAGAGATCCTTCATCGTGTAGTACGGGTGGAACGGCACGGTATCGCGGCTCGACTTCACATCAACGCCAAGCGGGTTGTTGTTGCCGGGAATGTGCAGCGCCCAGATGTGGAGCGCCACCACTGCCGCGATGACGAAGGGCAGCAGGTAGTGCAGCGAAAAGAACCGGTTCAGCGTCGCATTGTCGACCGCGAAACCGCCGCGCAGCAGTTCGAGGATCGGCTGACCCAGCACTGGGATGGCGCCGATGATGTTGGTGATCACGGTCGCGGCCCAGAAGCTCATCTGGCCCCACGGCAGAACGTAGCCCATGAAGGCTGTCGTCACCATCAGCACAAAGATCAGCACGCCGAGGATCCACAGCAGCTCGCGCGGCTTCTTGTACGAGCCGAAGAACAGCCCGCGGAACATGTGGATATAGACCGCCGCAAAGAACATCGAGGCGCCCACCGCGTGGACGGCCTGCAGAATTCGTCCCCCGTTCACGTCGCGCTTGATGTGCTCGACGGAGTCGAACGCCATCCCGACATTGGGGGTGTAGTGCATCGCAAGCACGATACCGGTGATGATCTGGATCACCAGCATAACTGCAAGAATACCGCCGAAGGTCCACCAGTAGTTGAGGTTCTTCGGGGTCGGGTAGTCCATCAGGTGCTCTTTTGAGAACCTGATGATCGGCAGGCGATCGTCGATCCACTTCTCGACGACGTTACCGGGGACGTAGCTGGATTCGTGAGCCATTTGCGGTCCCCCTTAGCCGATCTGCACAAGCGTGTCGGAAACGAAATCATACGGCGGCAGCACCAGGTTCTTCGGCGCCGGGCCTTTGCGGATACGGCCGGCCGTGTCGTAGACCGAGCCATGGCACGGGCAGAACCAGCCATTGTACTCACCTGATTCGCCCACCGGGATGCATCCGAGATGCGTGCAGTTGGCGATCATGATCAGCCACTGCTCGTGACCAGACTTGGTGCGCTGCTCGTCCGTCTCAGGGTCCTTGAGATCGGAAAGCGCGACCGCCTTTGCCTCGTCGATTTCCTTCTGGGTGCGATGGCGCACGAACACCGGCAGGCCGCGCCACTTGATGGTGACCGACTGGCCCTCCTCAATTCCGACCAGATTGAACTCGATGCTTGCCAATGCCAGCACCGAAGCGTCTGGATTCAACTGGTTGATCAGCGGCCAAACGGCCCCTGCGACGCCGACAGCGCCGACGGCGCCTGCCGCGATGTAAAGGAAATCGCGCCGCCCCGAACTGGGTGCGTCCTGATGTGCCGGAGTGGTTTGCGTGGCCAAGGTTAGCTTCCGTCTGTTGTGCCCTGATCAGCGCCGCATGCAACCGGGCGCTGGCAGGCAGCATAGCCGGAGCACGCCCTTTGCGGCGCGTGATTTTGGGGTTCTTTTGGCACTCTCCTCCGTGCTTGTCCAGCCGTGCGACAGGTGACTTCCCACCGCTGCGACACTATAGCAATGCTAGGCAGGCCCTTTTGGGAGGGAACTCGAAATCGCCATCGAACTCGCCTTGTTCCAGCCGGAGATCCCCCAGAACACTGGCACCATCCTGCGGTTGGGCGCCTGTCTGGGAGTGCACGTTCACATCATTCACCCGACCGGCTTCACCTTCTCGTCCAAGGAACTCCGCCGTGCTGGGCTCGACTATCTTGATGCCGCCGAGTTCACCGAACATCCCAGCTACGCCCATTTTGCAGAATGGCGCGAATCGCAGAACCGCCGGCTGGCCCTGCTCACCACGCGAGCCGCCACTTCCGCCTACGCCACCGAATACCGTGACGGCGACATCCTCATGGTTGGCCGCGAAAGCTCCGGCGTCCCCGATAACGTCGCCAGCGCCGCTGACCTCAGGGTGCGTATCCCGATGCGGCAAAATCTACGCTCGCTGAACGTGGCCATCGCCGCCAGCCTCGTGTTAGGGGAAGCCCTCCGCCAAACCCAGGCATTCGCAGCGCTGACATGACTTTGCCCGCCGACCTTGACTCAAAACAGCAGATTGCCAGCGCCTGGTTCCGCAATCTGCGCGACCAGTTCTGCGCCGCCTTCGAGGCGATTGAGGATGCGGTTACGGGTCCCCGGGCCGACCGCGAGCCCGGTCGCTTCGTGCGCGATCCGTGGTCTCGCCCCGACGGTGGCGGCGGCGAAATGTCAGTGATGCATGGCCGCGTCTTTGAGAAAATCGGCGTCCACATCTCCACTGTGCACGGCAATTTCTCGCCTGAGTTTGCAAAGCAGATGCCCGGCACTGAGGAAGGCGCGGCCTTCTGGGCCTCTGGTATCTCGCTGATCGCCCACCCCTGGAACCCCAACGTCCCAGCCGCACACATGAACACACGCATGGTGGTGACGGCAAAGTCCTGGTTCGGTGGCGGTGGCGACCTGACGCCCGTCCTCGACCGCCGACGCACCCAGGACGACCCCGACAGCGTCGCCTTCCATGCCTCCATGCGCGCTGCCTGCGAAGCACATGGCGTCGACTACCTGCGCTACAAGACCTGGTGCGACGAGTACTTCTACCTGCCCCACCGCAAGGAGCCACGCGGCATAGGCGGCATCTTTTACGACCACCACAATTCCGGTGATTGGGCAGCCGACTTTGCCTTCACCCAGGACGTCGGCCGCGCCTTCCTCGACATCTATCCTGCCCTCGTCCGCTGCAATTTCGAAACGCCGTGGACCGACGCCGATCGCGAGGAGCAACTCATCCGCCGCGGCCGCTATGTCGAGTTCAACCTGCTCTACGATCGCGGCACGACGTTCGGCCTCAAGACCGGTGGCAACGTCAACTCAATCCTCTCCTCCATGCCTCCCGAGGTGAAGTGGCCTTAAGACGCGTCGAGATTCCTTCTAGGCGGCCGAAGCCCGCCCGCCACTGACCCCTGCCACCACCTCTTCGAGAGTCTTGGGCAGCGTCGTCGAGAAGCAGCCAGCCATGTTACGCACCACGTCGTAGTCGACCTTGCTGCGGATCGCCATGTCGACGAGGATCGAAATGGCCTGGGCCGGGGTCTTGTCTTCCTTGTAGGACCGGTGCTCGACCAACGCGGCCATGATGTCGCAAACCGTGAGGATCCGGGTCAGCGCGGTGATCTCGGAGGCACGAAGACCGTCCGGATACCCGCTGCCATCCAGCGCTTCATGGTGATGTCGAACGGCGTCCAGCACCGCCGCAGGCGTGTCTCGTTGCTTCAGCAAATAGTCATATCCGGCCGCGGGGTGTTTCTTGACGAGTTCGAACTCCTCGTTCGTCAGCTTGCCTGGCTTGTCCAGCACATGCAGCGGAACTGTGGACTTGCCAATGTCATGTAGCATCGCAGCATTGGTCAGAGTCACCGCCGCTGCTTCTTTGAGGTTGACGTGACGGGCGTAGCTGGCGGCGATGCCGGTCACCAGCAGGCAATGCTGGAAGGTCCCCTCATGGTGGTGCCGAACGGTCGTCAGCCACTGCTCGGCTCCAACACCTTTGACGCTGCGCAAAACGTCAGCGCTCGCTGTTGAAACCCCCGCCATGGAAATCGGGCGATCCGCCATCATCCCATCGAACAGTCGCGCCAGCGATCTACCGGCGTTGAGGATCGACTCTCCGCCCTTGGCGGCCCTGAGAGCCGCTTCCTGCTTGTCAGTCAGTTGCGTGGCTCCACCCAGACTGACCATGCGGCGCAGATGATAGAGCGCATTTTTGCGCGGTATGTGGTGCGAAGCACCCAGCGCGTCGGCCTGGATTCGCCAGAGCCGGAGATCGCCCCCATCTTCCACGACGAAATAGCGTTTCTGCTGTCCTCGTACGCCACCAAAGGCGTTTCGCAGCGCTTCGACGCTCGCGATGTTCCTGAGGTTTGCCTTGACTACAACCTCGCTCCGAGCCGCCAGGCTGCCCTTGGTCAGCTCGCTCAACTTCAACAGCGGGATAGACAGCTCGCGCGCAATGACTTCCGCACCACGCTGAAACTCCGCGTCGCAAGCGATCGCCAGTTCACGCTGAGCGGCCACATCCTTCGATGCCTTCGGCTCTGTCATTGAAAAATCACTTTGCACCACAGCGATCTACATTGGCGTGGCCGCGTTAAGTCGAAGTTAAGCCGCCTGTGGGACCCGAGCCCCTCACGGCTATATTCACTTCGACTGAAGTTCAGTCCGCGCCAACGACAAAAGATCGGGGCCGCTGAGCGAGAAACCACTTCCGACCCACAAGTGTTCTAACCGCTCAATTTCCAGCCCCAGCGGACGGCCTGGGGACATCCCCAGTTCAAGCAGGTCTGCTCCACCGATAGGAAAGCGCGGCACATCGATATCCTGCAACTGCTCCCGCACCGCGAGTTTGCCGGCCTCGCCCCAATTTGCCAGAACTGCAGCCACCTCGACCCCATCACCAAGAGCCGCCGGGTGGCGATAAGCCGCTTCATGCAACTTGTAGGCGCGCAGCAGCCCCGCCACCGCGAGGACCGCATCCGCTCCGCGCAACTCGTCATTTGAGAGCCGCCACAGCGCGCGAAGCTCATCGCCGCTCATCCCGGACCGCAACAGCGCAAGACGAGCCACATATTGCGGCCGCTGCACACGACGCTCGTAGCTGTACAGCAGCCCGACAAGTGCCGCCGGCACCGGCAGGATATCGGCCTCAAGCATTGCTTTCAGCGTGTTTGCAACCTTCGGCAGTTCCAGCATTCGGCGCACCTCGCCACCAACGCGCTCCGCCGCCAGTTGGCCGAGCGTCCCTGCCGCCGCCTGGCACGCAGCCAAGCCATCCCGATCCAGCACCTCGCCGCCATGGCTCGCTGAAAACCTGAAGAACCGGTAGACCCGCAGCCTATCCTCGGCGATCCGCTTTTCCGGTCGCCCGATGAACCGAACCTTCCCGCCCAGACAGTCTTCGAGCCCACCCAGCGGGTCGAAAAGGCTTCCATCCATGCGGGCGTAGAGCGCATTGAGTGTGAAGTCGCGCCGCTCCGCATCGCGCACCCAGTCTGCCCCGAACCGCACCACCGCATGGCGCCCGTTCGTCTCGACATCTTCGCGCAACGTGGTGACTTCGGCCACCAGCGCCTCGAGCTTGAGCGTCACCGTGCCATGCTCGATCCCGGTCGGATAAACCGCTACGCCCGCTTTCGCCGCCCGCGCCGAAACCTCCTCAGGCAGCAACTCCGTGGCGAGATCGATATCGGTCGACCCCGTTGGCAGGCCCAGAACTGTATCGCGCACAATTCCACCCACAGCCCGCGTCCTGCCGGCGGCACCGTCCAGCATCGCTAGAATGCGCTGCGTCTCTGGACGCATCAGCCACTCGGCGCGCCTCAGTCGGTCGTGGATATCATCGGTCTTGCTCAACGGCTCTCCCCGGCCAGCGCCAGATCGTGGAAACGACGTGTAAGGTTCGCTGTAATCCCCCAGATGACAAGCCCGCTATGCTCGATTTGCCAGGTAGTGTGCTCTCGATCCCCTCGCTGGAGGCGCAAGGTCGAAAAGTTCTGCGGGCTCATCAGGTAGTCGAGTGGCACCTCGAACACCGAGCGCACTTCCCCGGGATTGGGAATGAACGGCGCCCTCGGCTCGACCACCGCCACCACTGGTGTAATCAGGTAGTTGGTGCCCGTGTAATACAATGGCATGAAGCCGAGCACTCTGGCATCGGCCCGGTCCAGCCCCACCTCCTCATTGGCCTCGCGCAGCGCCGCGTCCGCCGCATCGGTATCAGTCGGGTCGACCTTGCCACCGGGAAACGCAATTTGCCCCGAGTGCGATCGCAACGCAGGCGACCGCTCGGTGTAGAGGATCGATATCTCGTTTTCGCGCTTCACCAGCGCGATCAGAACCGCAGCCTCCACCGGTGGCCGTCCATGCGGGATATCCGGCATCCAGTCGGGCAGCATCTCGCCCCCCAGATCGAGCGTCTCGGGTTCGGGCAGTAACCGCCCCGCAATTCTCTCGATCAAGCCATCAACGACCAAGCACCGTCTCCACAGCAGCCAAGGCTGGAAAAGTCGCAGACTTTTCCAGCAAGGTCATGTCAGAACTGCAGCAAATGCATAAGCCGCTGACGGCTAGGAGCGCTTCTTCGCGCCGAACGCCTTGATGGGGCCAGCCAGCCGCGCTGCCATTGTTGTGTCGGGCGAATAGACCAGCACCCGGCTCGGATCGACCGGCCCCGGAAACTGGATCGCGCCCAACTGCGTCGGCTCCCACCCAAGCGGGCAATAATAGTCGCGGTCGCCGACCAGCAACACAAAACTGCCAGCGCCGCGCTCAAGGGCGATGCGGCTCACTTCTTCGGCCAGCAGCTTGCCGGCGCCCCGCTTGCGGAAATCCGGATGCGTAGCGAGCGGTCCAAGCAAATAGCCATCGACGCCACCCACGCTGATCGGCGTCATCCAGACCGAACCGCACGGCACACCGTTCACTTCGGCAATAAGGCTCAACGACTTGTCGATCGGAAACCGCTCACGCACCCGAAACGCCGTCCGCGCAAAACGCCCCGGCCCAAAGGCGAGTGCCTGCAGGTCTTCAACGAATTGGTCATCGTTCGGGGTAGCGGTGCGAACTGTGGGCACAAGAGGTTGCGGAGGCTCGGCTTCGACAGCGAGGGAGGCGTAAGGCGCGTTCATGTGACGGTCCTGAAGATGGAGACAAGGACAAGTAACCAGCCCAACGAGGCCGGATGCCGACCGATTACGGTCGTCGGGTCACCTGAAAAGCCTTCTCCATCCTGGACGCCTCCTGACGTCTGAAAGCGCATTAGCACCACAGGGCACCCTGCGCCACGAAAAATCATGCGTTGCGCATCAATTTTCAAGTCCTTCAACATCACGAATAGCCGCAGGGTTTCTCACCATCGGTCAGTTGCAACCACTTCGCCCGATATCTCGGCAATACGCCGCGCCGTCCCCGGATCGATTCCGTCTGGCAAGGACGCCATCGGGAACCAGCCTATCTCGGCAATCTCTCCCCCAGGCTTGAATTCGCGCTCCCGTCGATGCGACCGGCTCACATACACCGCCACATAGTCGCGGTTGGTGGCCTCGTTTTCCTTCAGATAGAAACCCAACAGTGTCAGCGGCGCCTGTGCCGCGAGGCCAGTCTCTTCCACACCCTCGCGAAACGCACCTTCAGCGGCCGTCTCGCCAGGCTCCACGCCACCACCGGGGAAGTGCCAGCCCGGCATGTAGGTATGGCGAAGTAGCAGCACGCGGTCGCCGTCGATCAGTACCAGCCGCGAGCCGATTACCATCCGCCGCTTCAAGCCAGCAGCAAACAGGTGAACGGTTGTGCGGATCCGCTGCCAGCCACTCATCGCCATGCGCCGCATCCATCCCGAAACATCGTGGTAACCCGAAACACCTTCCTAGCCCGAAACAACTTCGTAGCCATTGAATCGTCCTAACCCGAAAATAGGTCATTTTATTGCCGCGCCCCGCGTGGCATTAGGCGCGTGCAATGATCACCCTAGCCCACCTATCCGATGTTCACCTCGCGCCGCTGCCCCCGGTTCGCCCGCGCGAACTGCTGAGCAAACGAATTACCGGCTATCTGAATTGGAAGATCAAGCGCGAAAAGACGCTCGACGGCGACGGCCTGACCCGCCTCGTGCGCCACATGCGAGACCAGAATCCTGATTTCACCGTGGTCACCGGCGACCTGATGAACCTCGCCCTCGACGCCGAAATCAACACCGCCCACAACTGGCTGGAAACGCTCGGCGAGCCTGCCACTGTCTGCATTACCCCTGGCAATCACGACGCCTACATTCCCGGCCAGCTGGAAAAAGCGCTCGACCGCTGGGACGGCTACGCGACCGGGGAGACCGTTGACGCCGAGGCATTCCCTTTCATCCGCCGTGTTGGTGAAGTGGCGATTGTCTCTTGCAGCAGCGCGATACCGACGGCGCCGTGGTTTTCCAGCGGACGCTTCGACCAGGCGCAGGCTGAGCGGTTGGCACGGAGCCTGAAGCTGCTGGGAGACGGTGGCTATTTCCGGGTAGTCCTCATCCATCACCCGCCGAACCAGGAATACGCCAACCCGCGCCTCGGCTTGCATGGCGCCCGGCTGTTCCGCAGCGTCCTTGCAGAGCATGGTGCCGAAATGATCCTTCACGGTCACACGCATCAGTCGACCGTCTTTGCCATTCCCGGGCCAAAGGGCGACATCCCCGTGGTCGGCGTCGCCGCCGCCGGTGCTGCGCAGAACGAACAGGGCGGACACGATCCCGCCCGCTATAACCTGTTCAGCATTCAGCGCCTCGGTTCGGCCTGGCAGTGCACCATGCGCGAGTTCGGCTTCCAGCGCCTCGGCACCGATATCGTTCTCCGCCTGAGCGTCCGGATCTACTGACACCCATTCTCTCAGCGAGGTTTCACACCAGCCATGGAATCCGCTATCACCCGCTCTGCTGCCTCAGAGTTCCACGCGTGACCGACACCTTCGCCATCCTGCCGCCAACCTTCGACACCGCCACCGGCGTTGCGGCATTCCGCTATGGCCTTGACGGCAAGACGTTCACCGAGCGGCTGACCTTTCCCGCCGGAGGGCAGCACGATGTCGTTGCAACGTCCGTGTTCCAGCGGCTGCTGAATCTCACCGCATTGGTTCTGGGCGTCAGCTATTTCAAGCTCACCGCACCGCTGAGCATTAGCCCGTCTTTCCCGCTGTCGGCAGCCGAACACGCCTTCGCGCTCGACGTCTACGAAAACGGCCTCGGCGAATTTTACGCCCGCAACAATCTCAAGCGCTTTGGCCAGATTTTGATCGACGCCCCCCTCGCTGAATTCACCGCCCTAGCCCCAAACCTCAAGGATCGCGCGCTGCTCCCCATCGGCGGCGGCAAGGATTCGCTGGTCAGTGAAGAGTTGCTGGCAGCCGCGGGCCTCGACTTCACCCCCTTCGCCGTCAACCCCAAGGGGCCCATTCTCGGCTCCATCGACAAGATCGGGCGCCCCCCGCTCTATGTCACCCGCACGCTCGATCCCACCATGCTGCTGCTGTCGAAGCAGCCTGGCTACTACAACGGCCACGTCCCCTCCACCGCCATCAACTCGATGATCGCGGCCCTCACTGCCCTGCTGTTCTCGTACAACCGGATCATCCTCTCGAACGAACGCTCGGCGAGCGAAGGCAATGTCGAATTCGACGGCCGGGAAGCCAACCACCAGCACTCGAAGTCGCTCGACTTCGAGCGCCTCATCGCCGGAATTCTTTCATCGGCCACCGGCGGCGCGCTTGGCTATTTCTCGCTCCTCCGCCCCTATTCCGAAGCCCGCATCGCTGCACTCTTCGCCCGAAAAACCCGCTTTGACCACGTCTTTTCGAGCTGCAACGAGAACTTCAAGCTGGCGGGCAATTCCGGGCCGCTCTGGTGCGGCAAATGCCCCAAGTGCCACTTCGTCTTCCTAATCTTTGCTCCCGTCATGGACAAGGATCGCCTCATCGGCATCTTCGGCCAGAACCTATTGGCACAGCCCTCCCACGAACATTCTTTCCGCGAACTGACCGGTCTCGCCGGGCAGAAACCCTGGGAGTGCGTTGGTGAAATCGAAGAGGCCGCGGCCTGCCTTTACGCGCTTACGGCTCGTCCAGAGTGGGCAGAAGAGCCAATCGTTTCAATGCTGAAGCCGGCATTGCTGACTCAGTATGGCAGCGCCCGGCTTGAGACGGCCCTCGCCGACCTGATGCACGATTCCACCGAGCACCTGATCCCAAACACTCTTTTTGAGAAGGTCGCACGACATGCGCTTTGAAGCCCCCGTCCTGCTCTACGGCGCCGGCCGCGAGGCGCAATCGACGCGAGCCTTCATCAGGGCACGCGCCCCGAATGCCAAAGTCTTTGTCACCGTAGACAGCGGCAGTGCGGATATCCCGGACGCCGAATTCATCGCCCCGGCCGATCTGCCGCAGGCCATTGCGGACAAGCGCTTTGCGACAATCGTCAAGAGCCCAGGCGTCTCGCGCTACCGCCCGATCTTTGCCATGGCCCGCGAGGCCGGCATCAGCGTCACCTCGAACCTCAATCTCTGGGCCGAGACCTACCGTGCTGGTCGCACAGTCATTGCAATCACCGGCACGAAAGGCAAATCCACCACGGCTACGCTGGTGCACCTGATGCTGACCCAGTCCGGCCTCGACGCCGGCCTCGCCGGAAATGTCGGGCTCGCACCGCTCGAGATTGCCGACAAGCACCCAATCGTGATCTTCGAACTTTCGAGCTATCAGACTGCGGACATGGCGTTTTCGCCCGATATCGCAGCGGTTACGAACCTCTCGCCCGAGCACACCGACTGGCACCGAACGGTCGAGCGCTATTACGAAGACAAGCTCAACCTGATCGATCGCGACGCGCCCTTCCCGGTCGCGCTGGGCGTCGGCGCCAAGGATCATCCGCTGGTGATGGCCGCGCTGCGCGATCCGAAGCGGCTTATTCCGGCACTCGCCCCGTTCCTCCGGGATCGGATTGCCACCGCTGTGACGCGCTCCCGCCTCAAAGGTGAACACAATCTTAACAATGCCATCCTCGCCGCGCAGATCGCTCTGAAGGCGGGCGCAGACATCGAAGGCATAGTCCGCGGCATCGGCCAGTTCGTGCCCCTGCCCCACCGGCTCGAAGAGCACCGTTTCGGCGGCACCGTGTTCGTCAACGACTCGATTTCGACCACCCCCGAGGCGACCAAGGCGGCGCTGTCAGCGTATGATGGCAGCCGGATCGCCCTCATCGCCGGCGGCCACGAGCGGCAGCAGAACTATGCCGAACTCGCGACCCTCCTCGCCCCGCGCGGCGTCACGGTGCTGGTGTGCCTGCCCGTGACCGGTGATCGGTTGGCGACGCTCACCTATGCGGCGGCCCCGGATATTGATGTGCTTGAAGCTGGCACCCTTGAAGAGGCCATCAAGGCTCTCTCAGCCCGAAAGTGGAGCTTCGACACCGTCATCCTCTCCCCGGGTGCGCCGAGCTACGGCCAACTTGAGCGGCCGGGTGTCGTCTTCAAAAACTTTGAAGAGCGAGGCGCAGCGTTTGTGCGGCTTGCCGAACAGTATTTCGGTGCGGCCGGATGATCGCTTACGTTTACCTCGCCATCGCCATCGTCGCCGAGGTCATCGCCACCACGGCCCTCCGCGCTGCGGACGGGTTCACCGTGCTGATCCCCTCGGCGATCTCAGTTGCTGGCTACGTCGTCGCCTTCTATTTCCTGTCGCTCACGCTGCGTGGCATGCCGGTCGGCATCGCCTATGCCATCTGGTCCGGCGTCGGCATCATCCTCGTATCGGTCGCGGGCTGGGTGATCTATCGGCAGTTGCTGGACCTTCCCGCCTTGGTCGGCATGGGCCTGATCATGGCGGGTGTTATCGTCATCAACGTTTTCTCAAAGACGGCAGTGCACTAACCCCCTGAAACTCAGGGCTTCCCGTTCAGCGCTGCTTCCGTGACCCCTGCGGCCCTCAGCGCGACGGCCATATCATCGACCAGTTGGCTGTCCGCAATCCGTCCCCGCAGCACCGGCAGGATGCCGTAGCGCATGAACCGGCCCGTCCCCAACACCTGGACGATGGTGCGATTGAGGATCGTTTCATTGCCCATCCGCTGCGCCGCCACTGTCTCGATCACCGAGGCCAGTTCCGGGTCGGCGCTCAGGGCGAGGTCGGCGTTGAACATGGCGTCGGCATTGTTGCCGTGGCGCAAGGCGTTCAGAGCGGGTGCGATATAGTACCATCGCGGCGGTCCCTCCGATCGCTGCAATGTTGAGAGGGCAAGGGCGTCGCCGCGTGGCGAGGGCCCACGTATGGTCAGCATCTGCGCCAGCGCGGCCTCGCAATCCAGATTGGCCGGATTGAGCTGAATTGCAGAGGCAAAAGCCTCCTCCGCTTCTCCGTAGCGCGCCACGACCGCAAGGAATCGCCCGTACTGCTCCCAGACAAAACTGCTGGTCGGCGCCAGTTGACGCGCCTGATTGAGCAGTCGCTCGCTCTGCTGCAGCGGCTCGGGGTCGAGCTGGCCAGGAGGCGATGTGGCAACAGTGGAGTCGACCAGCATTGCCGAGCTCATGGCCAAGGATGCTGCTGAGTTCGGCGACTTGGCGAGAACCGCATTAACGCAGGATCGCGCCCGCTCCTCGTCGGGAGAGCCTGAACTGTCGCGGTATCGGCTGAAGAGCAGGCCACAGATGAACTCGCTCTCGTTCCCTTCGATGGATTCGTTCTGATCGAGCCAGGTCATGGCATCAGCGAACAATGGTCCCCTGTGCGATCCAAGATGTTCCGCGAGAGCCTGGGACAGGTCGTCGACCTTGCTGTCTTCCATGGTGACACTCTGTGTCCAGGTCACGCCATCCGAACCTGCTCGCATCAGGCTGGCAGTCACCACCAGTCTGCCTTCAATGCGCCTCGCAAATCCAGTGAGCCGAAACTTCGCCGGGGCGGCGCCGGCCTGCGGGAGCCCACCGGCGTAGTAGCTGGCATCAATATCGTTGAACAATTGGAGGTCCGTCACCAACTCGACAGCGAGTCCGGCAACGACCTTGCTGGCGCCTTCGTCTCCCGCAATCGAGGTGAACTCACCCACCTCGATCGAGGGTGCCGACGGCGCAGCCTTGCCGCGCAAGGCGGGTTGCAGCGCGCCCCCGATCAAGAGCGTCACCACGATTGCCGCGACCGTCAGCCCGACCAGTATCCACAGCTCGCGCCACCGAATCGCGCTGCGCGATCTCGCTTTTGGCGCCACCGCAGCACTGGCATCAGTCTGCGGTGCAACTTCGGGTTTGCCCTGCAGCGCCATGAACTCGGGAACGTAGCGCCCAATGGGAAGGGTAATCCTGACCGGGCTCGCAGCACCCGCGGTCTGGTAGTACTCGTCCAGCAACGCCCGCAGCCGCCGGGCCTGCACCCGCACGATCGGGTCCATCTGCGGATCAAACTCCGGGGCCCGTCCAAACACATCAACTGCAATGGTGTAGGCCTTGATATTGGCCTCGTCGCCGTTGAGTTTCGCCGCCACGATGTAGTTGAGAAACTTGCCAAGTTGCGGCGACCGGGCGAGGCCCGACCATCGTTGCGCCTGCTCAAGTGCCTCCTCGATCAATGCTCGTGGTAGCGCTTCTGACACTGTCAGTCCTCAACGCATTCGTGACGGAACATTGCTGGTTTACATGTAAAATACAATCCAGATAACTGGCGTGTAACCCCGCATTGCCTTCCCTTGGTGCGCCAAAACCACCAAATGCGAGCAACGTTGCCTGCGCTGAAGAGTGTCAGGCCTAGGCGAGGTATGCTCAACCTCCAGCCATATGCGGCGCCTGCCACTGGCGCCCGAGGCGGATGAGCAAGCGCGGCAAGAGGTTTTGACATGAACGGCCACACAGGCGGCCAGCCCTATTTTGCTTTGGTCGATGACGATCTGCATTCTGCGCGTCTGCTGATGCGCATGCTCGCTGCCCACGGCGCGCCGACCGTCAGCTGGCAGGAAAATGCCACGCTGGCCATGACCGAACTGTCCGCGTGGCTCGCCGATGATAACGCCAGCCTGCCGGCGCTGGTGTTGGTGGATTTGAAGTCGTCGTCGGAAGCGACGGAACAGTTCGTCAAGCAGTTGCGCGCCCTGCCCGGCGCGTCGTCGCTGTTGGTGGCTGCCATCGCTCCAACGCTTGAGCGGGCGCACCGCGACGCGCTTCTCGATGCCGGTGCTGACGCTGTGTTCCAGCGCCATGCCGATTTGGAATTCTACCGTCGCGAAGCGGCGGCGATCATCAGTTTCTGGGTGCGCAATCAGCGCCTGGATGCGGTTGGCACGTAATCACTGCGTCCACAGGTTACGTGCCAGACGGGGGGCGTGTTGCTCTAGGCAGGCCACTGCCGATTGCATTCCCAAGCTCGCCTCCCGTCACATCTTCCGGCGGCCTAGCCCGCCAAATCTGCATTCCGTCGCACAGCTGTTCCCTGCAGCAGTGCTGACGGCATGGCCGGCGCCCCAAACGCCGGTCTTATAACTGGTGGTTACCGCGATCCCTCCCCGCGTTGACAGCCAGCTTCGGAAGGTCGGGGGCGCGTCAGCCGATGCGACCCCGCCTCCCAGCTACTGCCCGATGCAGCAGACACGGGCAGCGGCGATAGTTGTCAGCGCGGCTGCGGTTCGTCCCTCCCTTGCCGCAGCCGCGCTGCACTGTCTCCCCCCGCAATCAACTCTCTCGACTGTCAGACCCGGCGCGCAACAACCGCCGCGGCCCGCTCCCCTCTTCCCCAAGGTGGTCGGCCGGGTTCATCAGCGGGCAGCTCTGCGTTGAGAGGCATCCGCACCCGATGCAGCCGCTGAGTTCGTCTCGCATCCGGGTCAACAGTGTGATTCGACGATCGAGCGTGGCACGCCAGTTCTCGGACATCGCCCGCCAGTCAGCCACGGTGGGAACATGCCCCACGGGCAAGCGCTCAAGGGCACCCGCAATCTCGGCCAGCGGAATCCCCAACTCCTGCCCCATGCGCACAATCGCCAGCCGCCGCAGCACATCGCGCTCATAGCGGCGCTGGTTGCCGCCGGTTCGATGGCTGCGGATCAATCCCTTGCGCTCATAAAAATGCAGCGCAGAAACCGCGAGGCCGCTTCGTTGGGCAACTTCGCCCACTGTAAGCTCACGCGCCATTTCGCAACTTTCCCCCTTTACCTCAACCGAAGTTGAGGTTGTAAAGCTGCGGCAACGATCTGACTACCCCCAGCCGGAGACCTCCAGAATGACTGACACCAAAGGCGGCTGGCGCGAGCTGCTCGCCGGCGACCACGCCCTCGCCCTGGCGGTCTTTACCGGCGGCGTGGCGCTGCAGGCCATCGAGTTCTTCATCGGCTCCACCATCCTGCCATCGGTGGTGGCCGACATTGGCGGGTTGGAACTCTTCGCCTGGAACGCCACGGTCTTCGTTGTGGCCTCGATCTTCGCCTCGATCTTTGCCGCGCTCCGCCCCTTCGGCATCGGCCCGCGCGGCGCCTATGTGGCGGCCGCCACCGGCTTCGCGCTCGGCAGCCTGATCTGCGGGATCGCGCCGAACATGGAAATCATGCTGGTCGGCCGCACGGTTCAAGGCTTTGGCGCCGGCCTCACGGCCGCCATGAGCTACACCATGATCCGCATCGTTTTCCCCGAGCGTCTCTGGGGGCACGCATTCGCGCTGATCTCTGGCGTCTGGGGCATCGCTACCCTGATCGGGCCTGCCATCGGCGGCATCTTCGCCGCCTTCGATGCCTGGCGCTGGGCCTTCCTCGGCATTGTCCCCCTCGCCGCACTCCTCGGCGTCCTTGCTGTGCGCGTCATCCCCAAGTCCAGCGACGAGCGCGCGCCCCAGGGTTTCCCCCTTTTCCAGATTTTGCTGCTGGTCGGCGCGGTTTTCGCCGTCTCGGTAGCATCCATCCTGACCGAGAGCGCTATCCTGCCTGCGCTCCTGGTCGGACTCGCGGTGCTGGCGGTCATTGCGCTGGGCGTGATCGACCGGCACCGCGAACCTCGCCTCTTTCCACGCGGCACCTTCACCATCAGTTCCGGCCTCTCGGCGCTCTATGCCACCATGGTGCTGATCAACGTCGCCATCGCCTGCGACATGTTCGTGCCGCTGTTCCTGCAACGGCTTCACGGCCAGTCGCCCCTCGTCGCCGGCTACATGATCGCCCTCGTCGCGCTGGGCTGGAGCGCGAGTTCAATGGTGGTGTCTGGCTGGTCCGCCTCCCGTGCTCGCCTGGCACTGATCTGCGGCCCGGCCCTGCAGTTTCTCTCGATCGCCGGGCTCGCCATCTTCATGGGCCAGGACAATAGCAGCGGCACCTTCGCTCCGCTGGTCCCGGTGGGCATCGCCCTCGTCCTATTGGGAGCCGGCATCGGTATCGCCTGGCCGCACATTTCGACCCGGCTCCTGCAGGCTGCACCCGAGGGCGAACGCGACCTGACCTCAGCTTCCATCTCGATGGTGCAACAGTTCGCAGGCGGCTTCGGCGCGGCCTTTGCAGGCGTCGTCGTCAATGCGGCGGGCCTGGCCAGCGGCAAAGGCATCCCGGCCACCATCAATGCGTCGAACTGGCTCTATGGCTTGTTCGCCATCGTGCCGCTGGTCGCCGTGCCCATCGTGTGGGCTATGGTGCGCAAGGAGCAGGCGCGCACCGAGGCGCAGCCAGCAGAGTAGTTCAGCCACCGCCCTCAACCAGCAGGTAGGGGGCAAGATCCGGCGTATCGAACAACGCCTGCCGCGCCCACGGCGCCAGCATCGGTGCTGGTGGCAGGACGATCCTGCCCTCTTCGTCCCCCACCGAAACGAACTGGCCCGCCGCCACACCCAGCGCCGTCAGCGCGCAGATCAGCGCCGCCCGATCGTCGTGATTGGTGATGGCTTCAGGCCGCGATTGTGCATTTCTTCCTGGCAGCAGCAGGTTCAATAACCGGTCGAGCGTGCCATCGACCGCCAGATGCGCGAAATACCCATCCGATCTGTCTGCGCGTTTGACGGCGAGGGCCTCAGGATCAGGCAGCATCAAGCCCAGAAACGAATTGGGAAACGCCTCAACCACAGCCTTGCGGTGGATCGCCCCCGCATGCTGCGCCCGCCCCACCATCGGCAGCGCCGCTTCAACGCAATAGTTGGTGTGTTCGTTGAGCAGCTTGCCGATCGGCGCGCTCGATTGCCCCGGCTTGCCGATGCGCAGGCGAAACTCCCGCCGCGTCAGCACCCACTCGGCCTTGCGATAGAAACCGATGATGTCCAGCGCCCCGCGAAACGGCCCGTCGAACGCCGCGGCCAGCAGCGGCGTCTCGCCGATCACCGCCCCCATCACCTCGGCCCGCTCTTCAGGGGTGGCGCGAAACCGCTGAATCGACCAGCGCACGCTGTGAGCGTCCCAACTCAACAGGCACACCGCGCTCGATCGCCGCGTCGGCGATGCACCGACGTCGACCCCAAGCACCGCGCCAGAGAGGGGCAGCGTCAAACCGTCTTCAGCCAGCCACCATCGACGAAATAGGTCGATCCGGTGGAATAGCTCGCCTTGTCGGAACAGAGGAACACGAAGAAATTCGCCAGCTCGGCAGGTGTCGCAAAACGCTTCATCCCGCCCGCTTCGTTGGCGACGCCTTGGAGGTGCGCCTCCCAGCCGTCTTCACCAGCGATCTGCTTGGCGGTCTTGATCCAGTCGGGCGTCAGCACCAGCCCGGGGTTCACCGTGTTGACGCGAATATTGTCGCCCACCACCTCGTTTGCGAGGGTCTTGGAGAACATCATCAGCGCCGCTTTGGTGGTGTTATAGATCGGCTCGTACCAGAGCGGCTGCAGCGCGCAGATGGAGGCGTTGTGCAAGATCACGCCGCCCTTGTGCGCCTTCATCTGCGGAACCAGCCCGCGCCCCAGCCGCACCGCCGCCATCACGTGCAGGTCCCAGTAATACTGCCACTTGGCGTCGTCCGCTTCGGCGATAGTCTCGTTCGAGCCCGTGCCGGCATTGTTGATGAGGATATCGGCGCCGCCCATTTCCGCCGCGGCAGCAATCACCGCGTCGCAGCCGGCGGCCGTCGCGACGTCAGCGGCAACACCCCACGCCTTGACGCCGAACTTGGCTGCGATCCGCGCCGCCTCGCTCTCGACCCGCTTCTCGCCCCGCGCCGTCAGCAGAACGTTCGCCCCCTCGGCCGCAAACCCCTCCGCCACCGCGAGGCCAATTCCGACACTACCGCCGGTGATGACAGTGAGTTTATTCTTGAGACCGAGGTCCATTTTTCCCCTCCAGAAAATCGGCGCGCGAGCGCCCCCTCCACCACCCTGCGGGTGGTCCCCCTCCCCCGTTCTTCGAACAGGGGAGGACCAGAGCGCCGGCCTCTAGATCCTCCCCCGTGCAAACGGGGGAGGGGGACCGCCGAAGGCGGGGGAGGGGGCGCCCCAACGCTATTCCATCCTGATCTGCAGCTTCACATCCGTCGGCCGGCCCTCGACCGCCCGATCGAACGCCTTGATCGAGTCCTCGAACGCAAACGTTTCGGAAATCAGCGGCTTCAGATCGACCCGCCCTGACGCCATCAATGCGATGGCGCGGTCATACTGGTGGGCGTAGCGGAACACCGAGGTGATCGTCACTTCCTTCACCGAAAGCGAGGCAATGTCGAAGCTGACCGGATCGACCGGCAACCCGACCACCACCACCGTGCCGCCCGGACGCACAAGGTCGATGATCCCCTGCCAGGCGCGCGGGCTGCCCGAACACTCGAACACCACATCGGTGCCCCAGTTCTCGGTCAGCCGGTTGATCTCGCCCACCAGCGATTGATCCTTGACGTTGACCGGGATGATCCCCTGGTACTTCGCCGCGATATCGAGCTTGGGCTGCGCCAGGTCCGCGATGATCACCCGCGAGCAGCCACCTGCCAGCGCCGCGAGAGCCACCATGGTGCCGATCGGCCCTGCCCCGATCACCACCGCGGTATCGCCGGGCGTGATCTTCGCCTTGGTCGCCGCCTGCATCCCCACCGCGAACGGCTCGACCATCGCGCCTTCGGCAAAGCTGACGTTATCAGGCAGCTTGAAGGTGTAGTTGGCCGGATGCACCACGTTCGGGGTCAGCACGCCATGGATCGGCGGCGTCGCCCAGAACGTCACGGCCGGATCGATATTGTACATGCCCAGTCGTGCGGCGCGCGAGTTGGGGTCGGGCACGCCCGGCTCCATGCATACCCGGTCGCCGACCTTGAGATGGGTGACGCCCGCGCCGACCTCGACCACCGTCCCCGCCGCTTCATGTCCCAGCACCATCGGCGCGTTGACCACAAACGGGCCGATCTTGCCGTGGGTGTAGTAGTGGACGTCCGATCCGCAGACGCCCACCGTGTGGAGCTTGATCTTGACCATGCCGGGGCCGACATCCATCGGCAGGTCAATGTCGCGAAGCGTCAGTTCATGCTGGCGTTCGAGCACCAGGGCGCGGACTTTAGTCATTGTGTTTGCGCGATCTCCTCGCCCACTTGGTAGTGGTGTGACGGCCCCTTGGCGCCCGCTTCGGGCGGCGGCATGGCGCCCGTCATGATCGCCACCGCATCGGACATCGAATAGTCCTTCGGGTTGATCACCGCAATCCGCTTGCCCAGCCGGTGGATGTGGATGCGGTCGGCAACCTCGAACACATGCGGCATGTTGTGGCTGATCAATATGATCGGGATGCCGCGCGAACGAACATCGAGGATCAATTCCAGCACGCGCCGCGATTCCTTCACACCCAGCGCTGCAGTCGGCTCATCGAGGATGATGATCTTCGATCCGAACGCCGCCGCCCGCGCCACCGCCACACCCTGCCGCTGCCCACCCGAAAGGGTTTCGACCGCCTGGGTAATGTCCTGGATGGTCATCAGGCCCAGTTCGCTCAGCTTTTCGCGCGCGAACTTCTGCATGCCTGAGCGGTCCATCATCCGCAGCACCGAGCCGAGAAAGCCCTTCTTCCGCACTTCGCGGCCGAGGAACATGTTGTCGGCAATCGATAGCGCCGGCGACAGGGCGAGGTTCTGGTACACCGTCTCGATGCCGGCCTTCCGCGCGTCGTCAGGCGAGCGGAAGTTGACCGGTTTACCCTCGAGTTCGATGACCCCATGATCGGGCAGCACGGCTCCGCTGATCGCCTTGATCAGCGTCGATTTGCCCGCGCCGTTATCGCCAATCACGGCAAGGATTTCGCCGGGATAGAGATCGAAGTCCGCGCCGTTGAGCGCCACGACGGTACCGTAGCGCTTAAGCAGCCCACGGGCCTTGAGGATCGGCTGGATCTCACTCATTGCGAAGCCCTCCGGAGCCATTGGTCGAGTGCGACGGCGATGATCACTAGCGTGCCGGCCGCAAACATCTGCCAGTAGTCATCGACACCCGCCAACGACAGACCGGTATTGAAAACACCCACGATCACCGCCCCGAGCACCGAGCCGACGATCGATCCACGCCCGCCGAACAGCGAGGTGCCCCCGATCACCACGGCGGTGATGGACCCAAGGTTGACCGTGTCGAACGAGATTGGCGATACCGACCCCACCCGCCCGATGGCGACCCAGGCGGCAAAGCCGCAGATCACTCCGGCGAAGGCGTAGACCGACACCAGCGTGCGGCTGGTTCGGATACCCGAGAGCCGCGCCGAATCCAGATCGTCACCGATGGCGTGGACATGCCGCCCCCAGGCAGTGCGGTTGAGAATATACCAGACGATTGCCGCAACAACGACCAGCGACAGACTGCCATAGGTGAGCTTGGCGCCCCAGAAGCGGAAGGCCTCGCCGAACCACAACAGCCCCGGCGCCTTTTCAACGAGGTCGGCATTGCGGATCGATTCCGAGTGCGAATACCAGAGCTTCAGCGCCGTAAAAATCGACAGCGTGCCCAGCGTCACGATAAACGGCGGCAGCTTGATGTAGGCGACGAGCATGCCGTTCAGCCAACCCATCAGCCCGCCGAAGAAGATCCCGACCGCCAGCGCGATCGGCACCGGCACGCCCATGTTGACCGCGAGGTTACCCATGATCAGCGAACAGACCACGAGGATCGCGCCGACCGAAAGATCAATGCCGGCAGTAAGGATGATGAGGGTCTGCGCAATCGCCACCATCCCGGTGACGGTGACCTGCTGCAGCACAGTGGATAGCGCCCCGGCTGCCAGAAAGCGGGGTGCAATCAGCCCGAAGGCAACCACGCTGATGATCAGCACCAGGGTCGGAATGGTCGTCGGATACGACCTCAGAAACGACCGAACCAGGAAAAACAGGCTCTTGTCGTCCTCGGCAAAGCTCGCGACGGTCTTGTCCGCCTCGGCCAGCTTCGCCTCAAAATCCGAAATAGTCTTGGTTGGCGAGCCAGTGTCGCTCATATGTGCACTCCCCCCGGTTGGCCGGCGCTTTATGCGCTCGTCCCAGATGCACGAAGGGCGACAGTATCGCCGCCCTTCGCTTGGTCAAGTCAGCCTCGCTGACGGATCAGCCCCAGCAGAGTTCGGTGCCCTTGGCCGTGTCGATCGACGGCACGCCATCGGCCGGCTGGTCGGTCACAAGGTTCACGCCCGTGTTGAAGAAGCTCAGGCCATCGGAAGCGGCCGGCTTGGTGCCGTCCTTGGCGAAGGTGACGATCGCCTCGATGCCCTTGGACGCCATCAGCAGCGGGTACTGCTGCGAGGTTGCGCCGATCACGCCGGCCTTGACGTTGGCAACGCCCGGGCAGCCGCCGTCGACGGAAACGATCAGCACGCCCTTTTCCTTGCCCGCCGACTTCAGCGCCTGGAATGCACCTTCAGCCGCCGGCTCGTTGATCGTGTAGACGACATTGATATCGGGGTCCTTGGCGAGGAGATTTTCCATGCCGGACTGACCGCCCTCGGGATTGGCATTCGAGGTTTCGTGACCGATGACGCGTGTATCCGTCTCCGAGCCGAGCACGGCGAGATCAGGCACGTCGATGCCGAAGCCCTTGAGGAAGCCGGTGTCGCGGGCGACGTCGACCGAGATGTTGTCCTTGTTGATGTCGAGCATGGCGATCTTGGCCGTCTTGACGCCATCGGCGCCGAGCTTGGCGGCAGCCCACTGCCCGATCAGCAAACCGGCCTGGAAGTTGTCGGTCGCGAAGGTCATGTCCTGCGCATCCTTGTCGGCGAGCGGCGTATCGAGCGCGATCACCAGGAGACCTGCAGCGCGAGCGTCCTTGAGGGCCGGGCCAACCGAGTCGTTGGACGGCGTGATCAGGATACCCTTAGCACCGGCGGCAACGCAGTTTTCGATCGCGGTGATCTGCGGGGCAGCGTCACCATCCGTCACACCGGCATAGGCCTTGAAATCGAGCCCTGCGGTCTTGGCGGCAGCCTCGGCGCCTTCCTTCATCTTCACGAAGAAGGGGTTGGTGTTGTTCTTGGTGATCAGGCAGGCGAGATCGGCAGCCATCACCGGAGCCGACATCATGCCCAGCGCGGCAGCGCCCAGGATCAGCACTTTTTTCAGGTTGTTCACGTCGTAGTCCTCCCATTGGGTTGCTTTCCGAGCAGCAGGCCGCCCGGGAAAATGCGCAATTGGGGGAGTGTTTGAACGCTCCTCCCGATGCGTCGGCGCCCATACAGCGCAAACCGCACCCTCCTGTCAATAAGTTAATCCACTTGATTTATTAATTGACAGGCTGGCTCTCCCGGAGGAGGGTCTGCGTCATCAAGGGAGGAGGAAACCCTTGTAATCGATTGCAATTTGCGCTTCGAAAGGGCTTTGTGGTGCCGTTTCGAACACGTCATTGCTATTGAAATTCTTTAAGGAGTTCCGGGGGGTGACCACCGACGCCAGCAGCATCAAGCCTCGAGCAGCCAGTCGCGGCACCAACCAGATCGGCGTGCGCCTCTACAACGAGCGCCTGGTGCTGTCGCTGATCCGCCGGCACGGTGAACTGCCCAAGGCCGACATCGCCCGCATGACTGGCCTGTCCCCCCAAACCATCTCCATCATCATGAACCAGCTGACCGTAGATGGGCTGCTGAAGCGCGGCACGCCGGTGCGCGGCAAGGTCGGCCAGCCTTTGGTCCCCTACTCCCTCGATCCCGAGGGCGCGCTGTCCTTCGGGCTCAAGATCGGGCGGCGCAGCGTTGATCTGTACCTGATCAACTTCACCGGCAAGATCCTGAAACTGCTGCACAAGATCTACCCCTACCCAACGCCCGATGGCGTCCGCGCATTCGCGCAGGAGGGCATCCAGACGCTGCTGTCCGAAGTGCCGCCCCACCTCGTCAAACGCATCGCCGGTCTCGGCATCGCAGCTCCCTACGAGATGTGGACCTGGCACGAAGAGATCGGTGCCCCAAAGGACGAAATCGATGCCTGGCGCGATGTCGACATGCGCTCGATGATTGCCGAGTTCTGCCCCTGGCCGGTTTATTTCGCCAACGACATCACCGCCGCCTGCGCCGCCGAACTGATGTTCGGAACGGGCAGTGAGCACATCGACTATCTCTATGTCTTCATTGGCTCATTTATCGGCGGTGGGCTGGTGCTCAATGGGCACCTGTTCCCTGGGCGCACGCAGAACGCTGGCGCTCTCGGGTCGATGCCGGCTCCCGCATTCTCGCATTCGGGCTCCAGCCAAGGCGGCGCGCAGATGATGAACGTCGCCTCGATCTACGTTCTCGAGCGCAAGCTCATCGCCGCTGGCCGCAATGCCGATATCCTCTGGCAATCGCCTGACGATTGGGGCGACGACCTCGGTCCCGTGCTCGACGAGTGGATCGAGGAGGTCGCTGTCAGCCTTGCCTATGCCATCGTCGCCGCCGTCGCCGTGATCGACCTGCAATCTGTGCTGATCGACGGCGCGTTCCCCACCAGCGTGCGGACCCGCATCATCGACAGGACGCGAGAGGCCGTCGCAAAGGTCAATCGCCAGGGGCTATCGAGCTTTCGCCTGCTCCCCGGCAGCATCGGCAATGCAGCGCGTGCCATGGGCGGCGCGTCATTGCCGCTGCTGGCCAACTTCACCCAGGACCGTGAAGTGCTGTTCAAGGACAACGCCTGAACGCCGTTTTGCATAATATTCAACGGGCATGCCGGAAACGTAACGAGTTCGAAAAACTTAACCCCGAAGGTGTCTGCACTGTCTGGCGCGAAGTGCAATGTTCCCGATCCGCGGCGAAAAATCCCTGCAATCCTTTTCGGTTTCGGTGCTCGCCTCCGTCCTCGCGATTTTCGGCCTTACGGCAGCATTTCTCGCAGGCCTCGTCATCTGGTCCGGACATGAGATCGACGGCAGCGCGCTGGGTCGCCAGACACAGCGCATCCAACGTATTGTTGACGGCCAGCTCCGGCAGCTTCCCCACGATCAGCAAAGCGTCGCGATCTGGGATTCGGCGCTCAAGGCGATCGAAAACCGCGATCTTGATTGGCTGGACACCAATATCGGCCAGTGGCTGCACAGCTATTTCGGCCACGACGAGACCTACATCGTCCTTCCAGATGACACCGCGAGCTACGTCGTCCGTACGGGCATTCGCATGCCTACACAAACCTTCGCCGAACGTTCGGCAACGCTTTTGCCCATCATCCACGAAGTGCGCGCTCTCGCCCGCACCGGCTACGTCGATACACCTCCCCACGTGACCGACTTCGTGCTCCTCGCCGGCACCCCCGCCATCGTCAGTGCCATCCCCGTCGTGTCTGACAGCGGCAATATCGCGGTTCCGGCAGGCGAGGAGCCTATTCTGGTCAGTGTCGCCTATCTCGATGCTCGATTTGAGCTGGCGTTAGTCAGCAAGTACCTCATGGAAGTCGGACGCTTCGCGACCGTCGCCACAACCCCCGGCTATGCCACCGTGCCGATCACCGATCGCGCCGGTCGAATGATCGCCTTCTTCGAATGGTCGCCTTACCGGCCGGGTTCAGAATTGTTGAACCGCACGGCCCCTGCGCTGGTGGTGGCATTTCTCGTCGTTTCCCTGATCCTCGCCGTGCTGTTCAACCGCCTGTGGCGATCCTCGACCGCCATGGAAACCAACCGCCTCGATGCCGAACGCATCGCCGCCGAAGACGTACTCACCGGTCTGCCGAACCGCCTGAGCTTCGAGCTGCAGTTCGAACAACTGCTCTCCGAGCCGCGTCAGCGCCACCGGCCCATCGGTCTGCTGATGATGGACCTCGACCGCTTCAAGCAGGTCAATGACACGCTGGGCCACCATGCCGGCGACGAACTGATCAAGGCTGTCGGACAGCGATTGCGGAAGCTCCTCGCCCCCGGTGAGGTCCTCGCCCGCCTCGGAGGCGACGAGTTTGCCATCCTCTGCCGACGCACGGAATCCGATGTGGCGGTGCTGTCCGCGGCAATCATCGAGGCCATCTCGAACCCGTTCCGGCTCCAGTCCAGCGAGGCCTTTGTGGGCGTCAGCATCGGCGTCGTCATCGCTGCATCCAGCGACACCAACCGCAGCGAGCTGGCGCGGAAGGCCGATATCGCCCTCTATGAAGCCAAATCCGCCGGCCGCAACCGGGCGGTGGTCTATCTTGAGACCATGAATGACGTCGTCCAGTCACGCCACAGCATCGAGGCGGATCTGCGAGACGCACTAAAGCAACCCGACCAGCTCTGGGTCGCCTTCCAGCCGCTGTTTGGCAGGGAGGACGGTCAGATCCTCGGCGCCGAAGCTCTCGTCAGGTGGTCGCATCCCCGTCTCGGCCACATCTCACCCGCCCGCTTCGTCGCCATCGCCGAGGGCTCCGGCCTGATCGAACCGCTGGGAGAGTTCGTGCTGCGCGAGGCCTGCAAAGTCGGTGCGCAATGGCCGGGCCACACCATCGCGGTCAACATTTCGCCCGTACAATTGCGCAACCCGCATTTCCCGGACCTCGTTTTCAAGGCCCTCGCGGAGTCCGGAATGCGGGCCCAGGATCTTGAGATCGAGATCACCGAGAGCATCCTGCTCGATGACGAAAATACCATCGCAAACTCCATCAACGCTTTCCGCGAGGCCGGCATCCAGATCGCACTCGATGACTTTGGCACCGGCTACTCATCGCTCAACTACCTCAAGCGCTACCCGTTGGACCGCATCAAGATCGACCGCTCGTTCACCAAGCAACTTGACGTTGCCGGTCCCTCCAACGCCATCGTGCAGGCCATGGTCACCCTCGCGCACGCGCTGGGCATCGAAGTGACCGCCGAAGGCGTCGAAACCTCCGAGCAGCACCGCACCCTGCTGGCGATGGGGTGCAACACCTTCCAGGGCTATCTGCTCTCGCCGCCGCTGACCGCAGCCCGCCTCGAACAGTTGACCAGCGGACAGCCGCTCGATGTCACGGCTGTCGCTTGATAGCTCTCCGTTTACCACCATCGCGAATGGCCGGCGCCCGGTAAGAAGTGCTTTGCCCTCCCCCCGCTACACTCCAGCACGTTTTGGAGAGCGGTCGAAAAATGCAGCGCAAGGCAATCCGTAACTGGAGCTTCTCATTCAAAGTCTTGCTACCGGTGGCGTTGGCAATCGCGGTGCTTGTGCTTATGGCCGGTGGCTTCATCGCCTTGTCGACGGAAAAGAGCAACGAGCGTGCACTGGACCGCCAGATCCGGCTGTTCTCCCACATCTCAGAAAGTGCCCGCAGCAAGATGGCGGACGAAAGCCGCGAGCAGTCCACCTGGGACGAAGCGGTGGAAGCGTTGGACCATCCGCTCGATATGGCCTGGATCACCGAGAACATGGGGACCAACGTCTACGCGGCTTACAAATACAACCGCATCTACATTCTCGATCCCGACCTGCGGCCCGTCTTCGCCATGCGCGAGGGGGGTGAAACTCCGCCGACGAATTTCTCTGAGGACAGTGCCAGCATCCTGCCACTTGCAAAGACGCTCCAGACCGTCGACAGCCGGGCCGCCATCGCCTCGTATAACAACGGCTTCGGCGAAGTTCCTGTCGCCATGGACGTGGCAATCGTCAGCGGCAAGCCCGCCCTCATCGGCGTCGTCCCCATCGTCGCCGAGAGCGACGACCTGATGGTGCCGCCTGACCACACATTCTTTCACGTCATCGTCCGCTTCCTCGATGAGGCGATCGCCACCGAGCTTTCCGAGCAGTTCATGCTGGATGGCGCGCACTTTTCTACCGACCCGACCCCTGCCGACGGCGAAGCCGTCGTGCCGATGAACAACAATGCCGGCCAGCCCGTGGCCTACATGAAGTGGCTGCCCGATCGCCCCGGCGCCCAGATTCTCTCCGAGACCCTTCCAGGGCTGCTTGCCAACCTTGTCGGCGCCACCGTCGTCATCGCCCTGCTGATGCGCCGCCTGCAGCGCTCATCGGCCGAGCTGGAAGCGGCCCGCGCTGAAGCCCACTACCGCGCCCTGCATGATCCGCTGACTGGCCTCGCCAACCGCGCCATGTTCCAGGAGCGGCTGACCCAGGCGTTCGAAGCACTTAACAAGGGCAGCGACCCCATCGCGCTGCTGGCACTCGATCTCGATCGCTTCAAGCACGTCAACGACACCCTCGGGCACGAGGCCGGCGACGAACTGCTGCGCCAGGTCTCAGTGCGTCTCAAGGACTTGCTACGCGACAACGACACGCTGGCGCGGCTGGGCGGCGACGAGTTCGTCATCCTCCAGAGCGCCATCAAGACGGTCAAGGACGCGGGCCTCCTCTCCGATCGCATCATCTCGCGCGTCTCCGAGCCCTACCGCATCGCCGGAACGGATGTCCGCATTGGGGTCAGCATCGGTGTTGCGGTGGCGAGCGATGCAGGCCGCGACGGCCTCGACCTGCCGGCCCGCGCCGACTTCGCGCTCTACCAGGCCAAGGAGTCCGGGCGAAACCAGTACAGGTTGTACGAGGAACAATCCGCTCCTCCCGCCCCCGCCCCTCAGAAGGTCGCGTGAGGCTCGACGCGCCAACGCAGAAACCTGCGGCTTTTCGCGCGCATCGGGAGCCGGGCCCTTGACCCCATCGCGGCAAGAGGCGACCTTCCGTGATGCGTGATCACGGCCCTCAGATGACCCCTGAACTCCTCACCCGAATGATCAAGGCAGGTGCCGGCGAAGTCCCCGCTGATGTGGTGATCAAGAACGTCCGCCTGCTCGATGTCATCACAGGTGCCATCACCCACACCGATATCGCCATCGTCGCTGACCGCATCGTCGGGACGCACGGCTACTACAACGGCGCGCGCCTGATCGAGGGCGACAATCGCTTCGCGGTGCCGGGCTTCATCGATACCCACCTCCACATCGAATCCTCGCTCGTCACCCCCTACGAGTTCGACCGCTGCGTCCTGCCGCACGGCGTCACCACCGTCATCTGCGACCCGCACGAGATCGCCAACGTGCTGGGCAGCGACGGCATCCGCTATTTTCTCGAGTGCGCCGAGCGCACCGTTATGGACATCCGGGTCAACCTCTCGTCCTGCGTGCCCGCCACGCCCTTCGAGACCAGCGGCGCGCGACTCGAGATCGCCGACCTCCTCAAGTTCCGCGACCATCCCAAGGTCATCGGCCTCGCCGAGATGATGAACTTTCCCGGCGTCCTTGCGGGCGACCCCGGGATCATCGCCAAGCTCGTCGCCTTTCAGGGCGCGCATATCGATGGGCACGCGCCGCTCCTCACCGACCTCGCGCTCAACGGCTACCTCGCCGCCGGCATCCGCACCGACCATGAAGCCACCACCGCCACCGAAGCGCGCGAAAAGCTCGCCAAGGGGATGGCGATCCTCATCCGTGAGGGTTCGGTCAGCAAGGACCTCGATGCGCTCGCCGAAATTCTCGACGCCAACACCTCCGCCTATGTCGCGCTTTGCACCGATGACCGGAACCCGCTCGATATCCTCGAAGAGGGCCACCTCGACAGTTCCATCCGCCGCTTGATCGCGTGCGGCCGGACGCTGCACCACGTCTACCGCGCCGCCTCGCACTCCGCCGCCCGCATCTTCGGCCTGACCGATCGCGGCCTCGTCGCCCCCGGCTATCGTGCTGACATCAACCTCCTGGGCGACCTGGAGCACTGCCAGGTCGCCGACGTCATCACCGGCGGGCGTCTGGTGACGCCCGATCTGTTCGAGGCCCGCCAGCCCGTGCCGGCCGTAGGCCTTGCCTCCATGAAAGCCAAGCCGGTCAAGCCCGCGACCTTCATCATTCCCGCTAACCCCAGGCAGAACGAAACCCCGGTGATCGAGGTGCGCCCCGGTCTGATCCTCACCTATCGCGCCAGCGCGGTCCTCGAAGTCAGCGATCGCGGCACGCTGCCCGACCTCGAAAACGACGTGATCAAGATCGCCGTCATCGAGCGGCACGGCATCAACGGCAATATCGGCCGCAGCTTCGCCAAGGGGTTTGGTTTGAAGCGCGGCGCCATCGCCTCTTCAGTTGGGCACGACAGCCACAACATCACCGTCGTCGGCGCCACTGACGAAGACATGGCGGTGGCCGTCAACAGGCTCATCGAACTGGGTGGCGGCTTTGTCGTTGCTGATGGCGGCAAGGCCATCGCCGAACTCGCGCTCCCCATCGCCGGGCTGATGAGCCTGTTGAGCTTCGAGGCCGTCGCCGAAAAGCTCCATCGCCTCCGCGACGCGGCCTATGGTCTCGGCTGCACCCTGCCCGAGCCGTTCCTCCAGGTTGCCTTCCTCGCCCTGCCGGTCATCCCGCACCTCAAGATGACCGATCGCGGCCTCTTCGACGTCGACCGGTTCGACTTCGTCAAATGAGTTTCAGCAGTCGCTTCCTGGCCGACCTCTATGATCTGCCCAAGCGCAAGTACCGCGTTATCCGCACCCGAAATATCCCGGTTCCGATGCGAGACGGCGTGGTGCTTGTCACCGACCACTTCGCCCCAAAATCCGAAGGTCCGCACCCGACGCTGCTGATGCGCGAGCCCTATGGTCTTTCCGGCTTTGCCACCATCGGCGAAATTTATGCCGAGCGCGGCTACCACGTGGTGCTGCAGGCCTGCCGCGGTACCGACAAATCCGGCGGCGTCTTCGACCCGCTGAGCCACGAGCGCGAAGACGGTCTCGCCACCCTCGAATGGATCAAACAGCAGCCCTGGTTCGACGGCAGGCTCGGCACCACCGGCCCGAGCTACCTTGGCTACACCCAGTGGGCCATCTGCGACGCCCTGCCCAAGCACTCCGCCATGGCCACCAAGGTGACCAGCGCCGAGTTCAAGTCGATCGTCTTCCCCGGCGGCACCTTCGCAGTCGGCCTCTGGCTAAGCTGGCTGCAGACGGTAGAAGGCATACGCGGCAACCCGCTGCGAACGGCGCGCCGCATGGCGACCGGCGGCATCGAAAAGACTACCCTCAGGGCGTCCCTGAAACTGCCGCTCCGCGACGCTGACAAGCGCGTAACGGGAAAGCAGATCCCGTTCTGGCGCAAATGGATGGATGAAGCAGTCGGCAACGACGCCTTCTGGGAACCGCTCGACCACACCCATCGCCTCGGCGCGCGCACCCCGCCCACCAGCTTTGTCTCCGGCTGGTTCGATTTCATGCTCGACCAGTTGCTGCGTGACTATGAAACGCTGGTCGACGCCGGCCATGCCCCGCAACTCACCATCGGCCCTTGGACCCACGTCACATCGGACCTCCACAAGGAGAGCATCCGCCAGACCCTTACGTGGATGAACGCCAAGCTGCTCGGTGACACTTCGGGCCTCCGCGCCAAGCCTGTGCGCATCCACATTTCCGGTCTCGACGATTGGCGCGAGTTCGAGAGCTTCCCGCCCGGCCCCGCCGACAGCCAGATCTGGCACCTGCACCCCGGCGAAATCCTGTCACTGCGCCCGGTCCGGGCCTCGGCACCGGATGTCTATCACTACGATCCCGCCGATCCGACGCCGGCTATTGGCGGCGCCATGTTCGCCTTCAAGGGCGCCGGTCCCGTCGATAACGCGCGGCTGGAAAAGCGCGATGACGTCCTGACCTATACTTCCGAGCCGTTGTTCAACCCGGTGACAGTTATCGGCAACGTGCGCGTCACGCTTTACGCGCGTTCCAGCCTGACCAATGCCGACTTCTTCGTTCGCATCTGCGACGTCGATGAAGCCGGGCTATCGATCAACATCTGCGACGGCATCATCCGCAAGACCTCGGCCGACCCTGCCGTGCCCGACGACATCTGGAAGCTCAATTTCAAGCTCCACTCCACTGCCCACACCTTCAAGCGCAACCATCGCCTGCGCGTGCTGGTCGCGAGCGGCGCCCATCCGCGCTTCGCCCGCAACACCGGAACCGACGAAACCCTGGGCGACGCCACGCGACTTGAGGCGGCAGACATCGAGATCTTTCACGACCCCAGCCACCCCAGCATGCTGCAACTGCCCGTCTACGAACTGGACGGCGTCAACAACGCCTGAGGCGTTTCATGGTTGGCACAGGTGCTAATCGAAGCACCTTCTCCCCTTGTGGGAGAAGGGAAAGAGCGTCAGGCCCTGCTCCCGGCTTACCGAACCAGCCCGGCCTTGCGGCAATCGACCAGCGATAATGCCTCGAGGTCCAGACTCTTCACAAAGCTGGAGTTCCCGCTCGGAACCGCCGCTTCCTGCGGGTGTGAGTCCCACTCGTTGTTGCTGTTGCCCTGCTCGCGCGCCAGCAGCGTCGCGCATTGCTGCTTCACATAGCCCAGCTCGTGGTCGGGAACGCTGCGGCCCCGCACCATCGTGTCCGCCAATGCAGCGCTGGTCAGGCTAAGCGCTGACACCATTGAGAGCGCGATGACGTGATATTTGAGCATTGGGATTCTCCGGATTAAGGCGTTGAACATAACGCGTCTGAGACAAATTGGTTGCGCTGGCTGAAATGCACCGGGCATCAAGACTCGTTGCGCCACATCTCCACCTAATCTTTGTCGGCATTGCGACAAAGCCCTGCCTCGAGTTTTGAACCGGCGGACCGGCTTGCCCGTAGGAAAGCCGTTGCATCTGGAGGGAGCACTATGCAGGTCATGGTCGCAATTTCGCTGGCGCTGAACGTCTTGGTACTGGTGCCAGTGGCATCCAGTTTGCTGCTAGGGCTCGGCTGGATCGAGGCAGCATATGGTCCAAAGACGCCGGCCCGCGGGATCCTGCTGTCGATCTACCTCGCGATCCTCGGCATATCCGTGGCGCTGCTGTTCGTGCCGCGTCCTGAACTGGTGCTACCGCTACTCCTGGCCCAGATCCTCTACAAGGTGACTACGCCGGTTACCGTCGGATCGCTCCGCAACCCGGTGGTCGTGAGCAATCTCGGCATCGCCGCTGTGCATGCGGCGACGGTCTGGTCGATCTTGCCTGCCGTTATCTAGGCCCCGGCCTTCACCCGCTCGCGCGCGGCATGAAGGATCGGCTCAGTATAGCCCGACGGCTGCACCGCCCCCTCGAGCGCCAGCGCCAGCGCCGCCTGATAGGCAATCGATATGTCGAAATGCCCTGCCATCGGCTGGTACAGCGGGTCGCCGGCGTTCTGGCCGTCCACCACCACCGCCATCTTCTCGAACGAGGCTTTCACCTCGGCCTCCGACACCAGCCCGTGCTTCAGCCAGTTCGCCACCGCCTGCGATGAAATCCGGCACGTCGCGCGGTCTTCCATCAGCCCGACATTGTTTATGTCCGGCACCTTCGAGCAGCCGACGCCCTGGTCCACCCAGCGCACCACATACCCCAAAATACCCTGCGCATTGTTGTCGAGCTCGCGGCCGATATCGGCCTTCGTCAGCTTGCTGGCATCGAGTACCGGCATCGAGAAGAGCTGGTCGAGCCCCGGCGTCGCCTGGTTATGCCGCCGCTTCTGCGCTTCAAACACATTGACCTGGTGATAGTGCATCGCATGCAACGTCGCCGCCGTCGGCGACGGCACCCAGGCCGTGTTAGCACCCGCATTCGGATGCCCGATCTTGGCCTGCAACATCGCCGCCATGTCGTCTGGCCGCGCCCACATGCCTTTGCCGATCTGCGCGCGCCCGGAGAACCCCGCCGCGAGCCCAATCAGCACGTTGCGATCCTCATAGGAGCCGATCCACTTTTCGGCCTTCACATCATCCTTGCGCAGCACTGGGCCGGCCAGCATCGAGGTATGGATTTCGTCGCCGGTTCGGTCGAGGAACCCGGTGTTGATGAAAAACACCCGCGCGCGCGCCGCATAAATTGCCGTCTTGAGGTTGGCCGAAGTCCGTCGCTCCTCATCCATGATGCCGATCTTGACCGAGTTGGGCTTGAGGCCCAGCATCTTTTCCACCGCACCAAAAATCGCGCAGGCGAACGCCACTTCCTCCGGACCATGCATCTTGGGCTTGACGATATAGACCGCGCCGGTGGTCGAGTTGACCTTGTCGCTCAGCGCACACAGCACCGTAACCGCCGCGTCCATCAGCCCTTCGCCGATCGGCTGGCCATTCGCATCCAGCACCGCCTTGGTGGTCATCAGGTGCCCGACATTGCGCACCAGCAGCAGCGCCCTGCCCTTCAGCACCAGCGGCGCACCGTCGACGCCCTTGTACTGCCGGTCGGCGTTCAGCCGCCGCGTCAGCGTCTTGCCGCCCTTTTCGAACGATTCCTCGAGCGTGCCATTCATCAGCCCGAGCCAGTTGCGATAAACGCCGACCTTGTCCTCTGCATCTACAGCCGCGACGGAATCCTCGCAATCCTGGATCGTTGTCAGCGCCGACTCGACCAGCACATCGCTGAGCCCCGCCGGGTGCGCACTGCCGATCATGCTGGCGGGCTCGATCACCAGCACCACATGCAGCCCATGGTGCCGCAGCACCAGTTCGCCCTTGGCCTCGGTGCCACCATAACCAACAAACGCCGATGCGTCCTTGAGCCCGATCCGCCCCGACGCCGTGTCGATCACCAACTTCCGCCGGTCGCCGTCCTTGATCACATGGTAGCCCGTCACCTGCGCGTGGCTGCCGTGCTCAAGAGGAAACGCCTCATCGAGGAACTCAGCCGCGCGCGCCACCACCGCAGCGCCGCGCTCCTCGTTGAAGCCCTTGCCCGGCGCCAGCTTACCGTCGCGCGACACAGCATCCGTGCCATAAAGCGCGTCGTAGAGGCTGCCCCAGCGCGCGTTCGCCGCGTTGAGCGCGTAGCGCGCGTTCGACACCGGCACCACCAGTTGCGGCCCGCACGCCGTTGAAATCTCCGGGTCCAGCCCGCTCGTCTCGATGGTGAAATCGGCCGGCTCCGGCACCAGATACCCGATCTCCCGGAGAAACGTCTCGTACCCGGCAGGATCAGCCGCGACCGGCCCGTTGCCCTTGTGCCAGTCATCGATCTGCGTCTGCAGCCTCTCGCGAAGCGCCAGCAACTCGCGGTTCTTCGGCGCGAAATCCTTGACCAGCCCGGCAAACCCCGCCCAGAACCCCTCCGGCGCAATCCCCGTTCCCGGGATCGCCTCGCGCTCGACGAAATCCACCAGCAGCTGATCGACCTTCAGGCCGGATTTTTCGATGTAGTTCGGCACAGCTGCCCCCTTGTTTTCGTCACTCTTGCACTAGCGGTCGCGACCTCTCGCCGCAAGCACCGCCCCTCGCCCCCTCCACATGCTCCGCGATGCGGGTGAGGATCAGAGGCGGCGCCACTTTTGGTCCTCCCCTGCAACGCGGGGGAGGGGGACCGCCGAAGGCGGTGGAGGGGGCGCCTAGACGAGCCCCGATTTCATCGCCTTGCCCATCACATACGTCTCCGCCACTGCCCGGTCGTCGCCACAGGTCTGCAGCAGGAACAGCTCCTGCTCCAGCGTCGCCACCGTTTCCATCCGAAGCGCCATCTGCGGCGTCGCGCGCGCGTCAAGCACCACCACATCGGCCTCCATCCCGGCCGCGAGCGTGCCGATCCGGTGATCGAGGCTCATCGCCCGGGCATTGCCCAGCGTCATGTGAAAGAACGAGCGGAGCGGCGTCAGCCGCTGCCCGCGCAGCTGCATCACCTTGTAGCCCTCGTCCATGGTACGCAGCATCGAATACGAACTGCCGCCGCCCACGTCCGTCGCCGTCGCGATCCGCACCCCATGCATGTGCTGCCGGTCGTAATCGAACAGGCCCGATCCGATGAAAAGGTTCGAGGTCGGGCAGAACACCGCCACCGACCGCGTCTCGGCCAGCACCTCGGTCTCGCGATGGCTCAAATGGATGCAATGGCCAAGCAGCGTCTTGGGGCCCAGGAGGTGGAACTTCTCGTAGATCCCGACATAGTCGCCATAGTTCGGGTAGAGCTCGTTGGCGAAAGCGATTTCCGCAAGGTTCTCCGACACATGCGTCTGGATATGGAGATCCGGGAATTCCTTCGCCAGCGCCTCTGCCATCGCCATCTGCTCGTGCGTCGAGGTGATCGCAAAGCGCGGCGTGATCGCGTAGTGCGCCCGGCCCCGACCGTGCCACTTGGCGATGCCCGCCTTGGTGTCGTCATAGCCCGATTGCGGCGTATCGAGCAGCGCCGGCGGGGCGTTGCGGTCCATCATCACCTTGCCCGCCACCATCAGCATGTCGCGCTTTTCGGCCTCGCCGAAAAACGCATCGACCGATTGCGGATGCACCGAGCAATAGGCAGCCGCGGTGGTCGTCCCATGCCGGATCAATTCATCGAAGAACCGCGACGCGATGCGGGTCGCATGGTCGATGTCGCCGAACTTCTGCTCCTCAACAAACGTGTAGGTGTTGAGCCATTCGAGCAGCGCGCCAGCATAGGCGCCGATCACCTGCATCTGCGGGAAATGGATATGCGGATCGATGAAGCCGGCCATGATCAGGTTCGGCCGGTGGTCGATCACCTCGTAGGGCTCAGCGGCCTTGGCGTTGAACGCGCCCACCATCACGATCTTGCCGGCATCGATCACCACAGCGCCGTCTTCAATGTAGCGGTACGACCCGGTGTCGTCGCGCCCCTGCGGCTCCTCGACGAAGGTGAGGACCCGCCCGCGCAGCACCTTCACCGTCACTTCGAGCCCTCGCGGAACCACGCCACGATCAGTGCCCTCTCCTCGTCGGTGATATCGGTGACATTGCCCGGCGGCATCGCATGGCTGAACCCCGCCTGCATCACGATCTGCTCGGCGTGGTTCGCAATGGCGATCGGGTTGTCGAGAATGACATTCTTGGGCGCCTCGTTGATGCCTTCCCAGGCCGGCTCCGCCGCGTGGCACATCGAGCACCGGCCGAGCACCGTATCGGACACCGCCTGGAAATGCGGGCTCTCCATAAACGCCTGCGACGACGGTGCGGCCACCGTCTCTGCCCCGGTCGGCAACTTCGGCCCACTCGACAGCCACGCGATGGCGATGAAGATCACGATCGCTACGGCCCAGGTCCAGGTCGGGTTGCCCTTCCGCCCATGGCGGCTGTTGAAGAAATGGCGGATCACCACGCCTTCGAGGAAGATCAGCGCCGCAATCAGCCAGTTCCACTGCGTCGCGAACGCCAGCGGGTAGTGGCTTGAAAGCATGAAGAAAATCACCGGCAGGGTGAGGTAATTGTTATGCAGCGAGCGCTGCTTGGCGATCTTGCCGTACTTGGGGTCCGGCACCCTCCCCGCCTTAAGGTCCGCCACCACCACCTTCTGGTTGGGGATGATGATACCCGCAACGTTCGCCGCCATGATCGTCGCGGTGAACGCGCCCATGTGCAGCATCGCCGCCCGGCCCGTGAACACCTGCGTATAGGCCCATGCCATCGCGACGAGGATCGCAAACAGCACCACCATCAGCCCGCCGGTCGACTTGCCGATCGGCGATTTGCACAGCGTGTCGTAGACCAGCCAACCGAAGATGATCGACCCCAGCGAGATCAGGATCGCCGCCCAGTTCGGCACGTCGAGCACATGCCGGTCGATCAGGAACAGGTCGGCGCCAAAATAGTACACCACCACCAGCAGCATGAAACCGCTCAGCCAAGTGAAATAGGCCTCCCACTTGAACCAGGTCAGGTGCTCGGGGAGAAAGTCCGGCGCCACGAGGTACTTCTGGATGTGGTAAAACCCGCCCCCATGCACCTGCCACTCTTCGCCATGCGCCAGCGGCGGCAGGCTCGGCGTCTTGCGCAACCCCAGGTCGAGCGCGATGAAGTAAAAGCTCGAGCCGATCCAGGCAACCGCCGTGATCACGTGCGTCCAGCGCACCGCAAAGCTCAGCCATTCCCAAAAGATCGCAAAATCCGTCATCGCCCGCCCCAGTCTTCGTTAGTCACTTCGCCGCGCGACTTCGTCGCGACCCCTCATCCGGCCTTCGGCCACCTTCTCCCACAAGGGGAGAAGGCCACATGCCGAGAGCTCTCGAGAATAGCCTTCTCCCCCTGTGGGAGAAGGTGCCCAACGGGCGGATGAGGGGTTCTCTCCGCTCACTGGATGCCGACAGAAAAAGAGGCGGACTCGCGCCCGCCTCTTTCAGTTCAGATCGAAATCAGGCAGCGCTCTCGACGCCCTTGACGAACCAGTCCATCACCGCGAGGTCGGCGTCGGAGATCACTTCTCCGTCCTTAACCTTCAGGTTCCCGTCCTGGTCGTAGATCGGGCCGGTGAAGATATTGTAGGTGCCGGCCTTGTAGCCAGCCTGCACTCCGTCGGCGAGCGCCACAACATCGGCCGGGATCGACTTGTTGTACGGCGAGATCACCACGGTGCCTTCCTTGAAGCCATCCCAGGTGTCGGTCGAAGCCCACTTGCCGTCGAGGATCGCCTGCACGCGCTCGACGTAGTACGGGCCCCAGATGTCTTCGATGGCGGTCAGATGCGCGTTCGGCGCAAAGCTCGACATGTCCGCGCCCTGGCCGAAGCCGAACAGGCCCTTCTGCTCGAGGATCTGCAGCGCAGCCGGGCTGTCGGTGTGGGTGGTGACGATATCGCAGCCGAGGTTGAGCAGCGTCTCGGTGGCAGCGGCTTCCTTCGGGGGATCGAACCAGCTGTCGATGAACACCAGCTTGAGCTTGGCATCGGGGTTCTGCTTCTGGGCCGAGAGCATGAACGAGTTCACGCCCAGCACCACTTCCGGCACCTTGTACGAGCCGAGGTAACCCATGGTGCCCGACTTGCTCATCTTGCCCGCGATCGTGCCGAGTACAGCGCGGCCTTCGTGGAACTTCGAGTTATAGGTCGCAAGGTTGTCAGCGCGCTTGAAGCCGGTGCAGTGCTCGAACTTCACGTCCGGGAACTCGGCGGCAACCTGCACCATCTGGTCCATGTAGCCATAGGTCGTGCCGAAGATCAGCTTGCAGCCCTGCTGGGCAAGGTCGCGCAGCACCGGGATGGCCGATGCGTCTTCCGCAACGTTCTCGACATAGATCGTCTCGACCTTGTCGCCGAGCGCAGCGTTCACTGCTTCGCGGCCCTTGTTGTGCGCCCAGGTCCAGCCGTAGTCGCCGATCGGGCCGAGGAACACGAAGCCGATCTTGATCTTTTCCTGCGCGAAGGCATTGCCGCTCAGCGGCAGCACTGCAGCGGCGGCACCAGCCGCGGCGATGAATGAACGACGATTGAGTTTAGTCATAGGCGTCTCCTGTTTTATTCGTTTTTAGGTTGCGGGAAGGAAGGGCTTGCCGAGGCAAGCTGGCGCGTTGCCGCCGCTGCTTTCGCGCATCGAAATCAGCGCCAGCGCGACAACGGTCATGACGTAGGGCATCGCTGCCCAGAACTGCGATGGCAGCACCGAAAAACCTGCCGCCTTGGCATAGAGTTCGAGGGCCATCAGGATACCGAAGAAATAAGCGCCCGCGAGCAGCCGCCCCGCGCGCCAGCCGGCAAACACCACCAGCGCCAGCGCGATCCAGCCACGGCCGGCCGTCATTTTCTCGGCCCACATCGGGGTAATCACCATCGAGAAATAGGCGCCGCCGATGCCGGCCATCGCACCCCCGAAGGCTATCGCCGCATAACGGACGCCGACCACCGAATAGCCGATCGAGTGCGCCGAAAGGTCGTTCTCGCCCACCGCCCTGAGGATCAGCCCGGCACGGGTCGACTTGAGGAACCACGCCACCACCGGCACCATGATCAGCGCGAAATACACCAGCGGCGAATGCCCGAAGATCACCTTCAGCAGAGGGTCACGCGCCAGTTCCGGCGGAAAGATCGCACCGAACGGCGCGATGATCCGACCGACAAACGCCAGCCCGATCAACGAACTGAGCCCGGTGCCGAAAATCGTCAACGCCAGCCCCGTTGCGACCTGGTTCGAATTCAGCCCCAGCACCAGCACCCCGAACAGCAGCGCTGACAGCGCCCCGCCCACCGCAGCCCCAACCACGCCGAACCACGGATTGCCAGTCAGCACTGTCGCCGCAAACCCGGAGATCGCGCCGATCAGCATCATGCCTTCGACGCCAAGATTGAGCACCCCGGACTTTTCGACCACCAGTTCCCCAAGGCCCGCCAGAAGGATCGGCGTCGAGAGCCCGACCACCGTGATGAACGCAGCAATGATGAAATCCAGGCTCATCGGATCACTTCCCTGCCGCAAGCGCGGGCTTCGCCGCTGAAATGAACCGCACGCGGTAGCGCACCAGGATGTCGCTGGCGAGAATGAAGAACAGCATCATCGCCTGGAAAATGCCTGCCGTGGCGTTGGGGATATGCACAGAGCTCTGCGCCACCTGCCCGCCCACATAGGTCACCGCCAGAACGATGCCGGCGATCAGGCAGCCAATTGGATGCAGCCGCCCGAGGAACGACACGATGATCGCCGTGAACCCGTAACCCGACGGGAACCCGAGATTGATCGTCTTCAGCGCACCGGTGAACTCCAGCGCCCCTGCGAGACCCGCCATCCCGCCGCCAATCAGCATCGCCGCCCAGATCGTCTGCTGGTTGTCAAACCCGCCATGCCGCGCCGCATTGGGCGCCGAACCGACCACCCGGATTTGGTAGCCGAACACCGAACGCGACATCACCAGCCAGAACACGAACGGCAGGATCACCGCAATCGCCACGCCCAGATGGATCGTCGTGCCGGGAAACAGGATCGGCAGCGTCTGGTCAGGCGCCAGCGGCGCCGTCGCCGGGAAATTGCGTCCGTTGGGGTCCTTCCATGGCCCGCCAACCAGGTAGCTCAAAACCTGCAGCGCCACATAGGTCAGCATCAGGCTCGAGAGAATTTCGTTCACATGGAACCGCGTCCTGAGCAGCGCCGGGACCGCGCCCCATGCCGTGCCGCCAACCATGCCGGCGATCACCATGAGGAACACGATGATCGGCCCGCCGCTGGTCCCCGCCGCAATTCCGACGCCGGCGGCGCACAGCGCGCCGATGATGTACTGGCCCTCGGCGCCGATGTTCCACACCTGCGCCCGGTTGCCGATCGACAGCCCCAGCGCGATGATGATCAGCGGCGCGGCTTTCACCGCCACGTCCTGCCACTTGTAGCTGGCGAGCAGCGGCGTCACGAAGATATCGATCACCGCGCGCTGCCCATCGATGCCGATGGCGTCAAAGACGATCACCCCGATCAGCATGGTCAGCAGCACCGAGGCAATCGGCGTCACCACCAGCATCAGCCGGCTCGGGTCTGGGCGCTTTTCGAGCTTAATGCGCATCGGCAAGCTCCAGTGGAGGAATGACCGCGTCGGGATCGCCGTGAATGCCACCCATCAACAACCCGATCTCCTCGATATCCGCACCCACCACAGGCATCGGCTTCGACAACCGGCCCTCGTTGATCACCGCCAGCGTGTCGCAGAGCGACAACAGTTCATCGAGATCCTGGCTGATCACCACAATCGCCGAACCCGACGCCGCCAGATCGACAATTGCCTGATGGATCGCCGCCGCAGCACCCGCATCCACACCCCAGGTCGGCTGGCTGACCACCAGCACCGAGGGCTTCTGCATGATCTCGCGGCCCATGATGTATTTCTGGAGGTTCCCGCCCGAGAGCGAACCCGCCGTAGCCTTCGGCCCCAGCGCCTTCACCGCGAACGCGGCGATGACTTCGCCCGCATAGGTCTTGGCCGCACCGGATTTGATCAACCCCGCCGTCACCATCCCCAGCCGGTCACGCGCCGTCAGGATCGTATTGTCCGAAAGCGTGAACTCGGGCACCGCCGCGTGGCCGTTCCGCTCTTCAGGCACGCTCGCCACGCCCTTGACCCGACGCTGCTTGGCGTTGAGCCCGCCCACCGGCGCGCCATCCACCGTAATCGACTCGCTGTCGCCCGAAACCACTTCGCCCGAAAGCGCCAGCAGCAGTGCGTTCTGCCCGTTGCCCGCCACCCCGGCGATACCGAAGATTTCGCCGGCTTTGACCGTGAAGGTAATGTCCTTGAGCGACACACCGAACGGCCCGATTCCTGCCACCGACAGCCGGCTTACCACCAGTTTTTCCCGGCCAAGGTCACGCCCCGCCGGCTTCTGGATGGTCTTGAGGCTGCCCCCGATCATCTTTTCCGCCATCGAGCGCGAGGTCTCGACCTTGGGGTCGCACGTGTCGACGAGCTTGCCACCGCGGAGGATCGTCGCCGTATGGCACAGCGCCTTGATCTCATGCAGCTTGTGCGAAATGTAGAGGATCGAGCAGCCTTCCGAGGCGAGCTGCCGCAGCACCACGAACAACTGCTCCACTTCCTGCGGTGTCAGCACCGATGTGGGCTCGTCCATGATCAGCAGCTTGGGGTTCAGCAGCAGCGCCCGCACGATCTCGATGCGCTGGCGCTCGCCAACCGACAGCGTCGATACCAGCCGGTGCGGCTCGAGCTTCAACCCATATTGCGCCATCACTTCGCGAATTTTGGCTTCGAGGTCGCGCGCCGGGATCTTCGCATCCATCCCCAAGGCAATGTTCTCAAGCACCGTCATCGCATCGAACAGCGAGAAATGCTGGAACACCATGCCGATGCCGAGCTTGCGCGCTGCCTTCGGGTTCGCCACCCGGATCGCCTCGCCGTTCCAGCGGATTTCGCCGGCATCGGGTTGCATGATCCCGTAGATCATCTTCACGAGGGTAGATTTGCCGGCGCCGTTTTCGCCGAGCAACGCATGAATCTCACCCGGCAGCACCGAGAAAGAAACATTGTCGTTCGCCAGAACGCCCGGAAAGCGTTTGGTGATGCCGGTCAGTTGCAACCGAGCCGAAATACTATCGTCCAATGACGGCTCCCGACATTTGTTCGGTGGCCAGCCGCGCGTCTATTTTCAGAGCTTCCCGGCGGACAATGTGGACCATAATTTCTGCAGCCGCCAGTGCCGCAATGACTTCCGGCCGCTTGTCCCCAACCCCGCCTGGAAATGCCGCTCCGCCGATCGGCAGCACCAGCCGCTCAAGCGCCGCTGCGGGGTATCCCTCGCTGAGATACCAACTGCGGAACTTCGCTTTTTTGGTCAGCGACCCCACCATCCCGACATAGGGCGCATCCTGCCGCTGCAGCGCTTCCGCCGCGATCAGGAAATCGAGGGCATGGTCGTGCGTCAGGATCACGAACGCGCTGCCCTGCGGCGCCGACCGCACCATCGCCTCCGGCATCGCCACCGCCTGCGTTTCGACGTCGTGGGGAAACCCAACCAACTCGTCCGGCCGCGTGTCGATCACCTGCACCTGCAACGGCAGCGCCGAAAGCGCCTGCGCCAGCGCGTGGCCGACATGCCCCGCGCCAAACATCACCACATGCGGCCGCGCCGCCTTCTCCGCCTCGATCCTGCCGACCAGTTCCTGCGCCTGCGCCTCGGTCACCCGCCGCAGCGCCACATCCACCCGTCCGCCGCAGCACTGCCCGATTTCGGGCCCGAGCGGAATATCGAGACTGTCCTCGTGTCCCCCGTCCCGCAGCACCTGCCGCGCCCGGTCGATCACCATATACTCAAGCGCCCCGCCCCCGATCGTGCCGATCTGCGCCTCGGCCGAGATCAACATAAACGTCCCCGCCGCCCGCGGCGAAGACCCCCGTACCGCCGTGAGCTCGGCGACGATCGCTGCGGGGTTGGCACCGAGAAAAGCGCGAAGGGCGTTGACCGAGAGCGTCATGGCGTGGCCACCCCCTCCCCACCCCTCCCCGCAAGGGGGAGGGTGCCGGCCGGTGAATGAATCACGATCGAACCACAAATTCGGTGCGGCACCTCCCCCTTGACGGGGGAGGATGGGAGGGGGTGCGCCCGGAGCGCCGCGCTCAAGAGGTCCGCTCCCGCCGCATCCGCTCCACGCCCATCAACACCCGCTCGGGCGTTGCCGGCATATCGAGCTGGGGCGCAATCTTGTAGTCCGCCACCGACGCCACCGCCATCGACAGCGCCTCGACCACCGAATAGCCCAGCACCAGCGGCGGCTCGCCCACTGCCTTCGAGCGCCCGATGGCCGGCTCCTTGTTCACGCTCCACTCGGCAAGCTTCACGTTGAAGATCGGCGGCACATCGGAAGCGACGGGAATCTTGTAGGTCGATGGCGCGTGCGTCCGAAGTTCGCCCTTCTGGTCCCACCACAATTCCTCGGTGGTGAGCCAGCCCACGCCCTGAATGAACCCGCCCTCGACCTGCCCGATATCGATCGCCGGGTTGAGCGAGCGGCCCACATCCTCGAGCACGTCCGCCCGGTCGATCTGGTATTCCCCGGTCAGCGTATCGATCGTCACCTCGCTCACGGCCGCGCCATAGGCGAAATAATAGAACGGCCGCCCGCGCCCGGTCGACCGGTCCCAGTGGATCTTGGGCGTCGCATAGAACCCGGCGGCCGAGAGCTGAACCCGCGCCATATAGGCCGACATCACGATCTCGTCGAAGCCGATGAACGTGTCGCCCGCCAAAACCCCGGATTCCTGCCAGCTGACCTGCTCAACTGGCAGCTTGTACTTTGCCGCCGCATGCGCGACGAGCCGCTCCTTGATCTGCCGCGCCCCGTCCCAGGCCGCCATGCCGTTGAGATCGGTGCCCGACGACGCTGCCGTCGCCGAGGTGTTCGGCACCTTGCCGGTATTGCTGGCGGTGATATTGACCCGATCGACCCCGACGCCGAACGCATCTGCCAGCACCTGCGCCACCTTGATGTGCAGCCCCTGCCCCATCTCGGTGCCGCCATGGCTCAGATGGATCGAGCCGTCGCGATAGACATGCACCAGCGCCCCGGCCTGATTGTGCCAGGTCGCCGTAAACGAGATCCCGAACTTCACCGGGATCATCGCGATCCCTTTTTTGAGGATCGGGCTGGTCGCGTTGAACTTCAGGATTTCCGCCCGACGCGCCTGATAATCCGAGCTTTTTTCGAGATCATCGATGATTCGGTGGATGACATTGTCCTCCACCACCTGGTGATAAGGCGTCACGTTGTCCGTATCGGTGCCGTAGAAATTGAGCTTGCGGATCTCCAGCGGATCCTTGCCCAGCGCATAGGCGATATCCTCGATCCAGCGCTCCGCCGCGACGATCCCCTGCGGCCCGCCAAAGCCGCGGAATGCGGTGTTCGAGACCGTATTTGTCATCAACGGCTGCGAATTCACCCGCACCGCCGGATACCAGTAGGCATTGTCGGCATGGAACAGCGCCCGGTCCGTCACCGGCCCGCTCAAATCCGCGGAAAAACCGGAACGCGCGGCGTAAGTCGCTGTCACCGCATGAATTTTGCCATCCGCGTCATAGCCAACGTCATAATCGACCACGAAATCATGCCGCTTGCCGGTGATCGAAAAATCGTCATCCCGGTCCGGCCGGATCTTCACCGCCTTGCCGTACTTCTTGGCCGCCACCGCCGCCACGGCCGCGAACAGGTTCCCCTGCGTTTCCTTGCCGCCGAACCCACCGCCCATCCGGCGCATGTTTACCGTCACCGCCGCGTGCGGGATGCCCAGCACCTGGGCCACCATCACCTGGATTTCGGTCGGGTGCTGCGTCGAGGTCTGAATCGTCACCTCGTCGTCTTCGCCGGGAATGGCGAGCGCGATCTGGCTTTCGAGATAGAAATGCTCCTGCCCGCCGATCCGCACCCTGCCCTTGGCGCGACGTGCCGATTTCGCGAACCCGGCATCCACATCGCCGCGCTCGAGCTTCAGCGGTTCGGTCACCAGCTTGCCACCGGCCGCCTGCGCCGCATCGACATCGGTCAGATGCGGCAGGTCCTTGTAGACGATCTTGACGAGCTTCGCCGCCCGCCGCGCCGCATCGCGACTCTCGGCAATCACCGCAAAGATCGGCTGGCCGTAATAGCTGACCACGCCCTCGACCAGCACCGGCTCATCGTGCTTGTGCACCGAACTCACGTCGTTGACCGCCGGAATATCCGCCGCCGTCAGCACCCCGACCACGCCAGGCGCACTGCGCACCGCGTCAAGCTCGATGCTGGAAATCTCCGCATGCGCCCGCGTCGACAGCCCCAGATAGGCATGCAGCATGCCCTCGGGTTCCGCGAGGTCATCGACATAGTCCGCCCTGCCCGCAACCTGCTTAGCCGCCGAGTCATGCGGCGTCGAAACATGCAGCGCGGAGCGATACGCGGTGATCGGGGTCTGCCTGTTCATGCCACCTCCCGCTTCAGTCGCTGCCCGGCGCCCGTTGTCTCAAGGAAAAACCGCCGCAACAGGTTCTGCGCCGCCAGCAGCCGGTATTCTGCCGAAGCCCGCATGTCGGTCAGCGGCTGATAATCCGTAGCAAACGCCGGGATCGCCGCCTCAACACTCGCGAGGTTCCACGCCTGCCCTACCAGCGCCGCCTCGACCGCCTTCGCCCGCTTCGGCGTCGCCGCCATACCGCCAAAGGCAATGGTCGCCGCAGCAACGCGCCCGCCCTCAAGCCTCACCCGGAACGCCCCGCAAAGCGACGAAATATCCTCGTCCTTGCGCTTGGAAATCTTGTAGCAGGCAAACTGCTCAGCCTTGGGCAGCGCCGGGATCGAAACGCTCTCCACAAACTCGCCCGGCTGCCGGTCCTGCTTGCCATAGGCGATGAAGTAATCCTCGAGCCGCACCACGCGGCGCGCGCTGCCCTTGCGGAGCGTCACCGAAGCGCCCAGCGCAATCAGCGGCGGCGGCGAGTCGCCGATCGGCGAACCGTTGGCGATGTTCCCACCGACCGTCCCCGCATTCCGCACCTGTTCGCCGCCGATCCGGTCCCAGAACTCGCCCAGTTGCGGGTAACACTTCACCATCGCCTGCCGCGCCCGCGTGTAGGTCACGCCAGCACCCAGCGTCAGCGCCTCGGCGCTCTCATGGATCCCCTGCAGGTCCTTGAGGCCGCCGATATAGATCATCGACCCGATATCGCGCATGAACTTGGTCACCCACAGGCCCACATCCGTCGCGCCGGACACCAGAGTCGCCGTCGAGTTCGCGGCATAAATCTCCGCCAGGTCATCGACCGAAGCCGGCACGATCAACCGTCCCTTGCCCTCGCCGATCTCCACCCGCGCCCCGTCATGCAGCGCCCTGATCCGCGCCTTCATCGCCTCGCGATGCGCGACCAGCGGATCGCTCGCAACCGCGCCATAGTTCGAGATGGTCTTTGCCGCCCGGATGATCGGCGCATAGCCGGTGCAGCGGCAGAGGTTCCCCTGCAGCGTCTGCTCCGTAGTCAGTTGCCCCGGGTTGGCATCCCGCATCCACAGCCCATAGAGCGACATCACGATGCCCGGCGTGCAGAACCCACACTGGCTGCCATGCTCGACCACCATAGCCTGCTGCACCGGATGAAGCGGCCCATCGGCCCGCGACAGATGCTCAATCGTCACCACATGGGCGCCATCGAGCGAGCCGGTAAAACAGATGCAGGCGTTGATCGATTCATAGACCAGTTCGTCGCCGCTCAGGCGCCCCACCAGCACCGTGCAAGCCCCGCAATCGCCCTCAGCGCAGCCTTCCTTCGAACCCTTCAGCCGCTTGTCGATCCGCAAAAAGTCCAGCAGCGTCTGCGTCGCCGAAACCGCGTCGAGAACAATGTCCTCATCGTTGAGGATGAAGCGAAGGGTGGAGCGCACCTGCACCATTAACTGCCCCGATATGTCGAATAGCCATACGGCGAAACCAGCAGAGGCACGTGATAGTGCGCCATCTCACTGATCACGAAGCGGATCGGCACCGTGTCCAAAAACTGGTGCGTCAGGTCGAGCCCCAGCCGCTCGAAATACTGCCCGACATGAAACACCAACTCGTAGCCACCAAGGTGAAACCGGTCTCCTTCGAGCAGCGGTTGATCGGCGCGGCCATCGGCATTGGTGTGCGATGACAGGATATGGTGCGAGTGGTCACCATGCATCATCAGCAGGTCGAACCGCATCCCCGCCGCGGGCTTGCCATGCGTCGTGTCCAGAACATGTGTGGTGAGCCGCGCTAACCCTGCCATCTGTCAGACCTTTTCTTGCCTTTGGAGTCGCACGCCAGACAGGCACGATCTCATGATTGCCTGACTATTGAGCAAATCTGCGTAGGTTCCAAGTGGGTCCGTGAGCGAATTTTACCATCTGGTCCACTTTTGCCGGACTTGCGTGCCCCCCGCGGCGCGCGCCATAAATCTCTCCAACCATTCTATAGAGGTGCCTTATGCGCTATCCCCGCAACCTGCAGGGCTACGGTCCGAACCCGCCTGACGCCAAGTGGCCCGGCGGCGCCCGGATCGCCGTGCAGTTCGTCCTCAACTATGAGGAAGGTGGCGAGAACAACGTCCTCCATGGTGACGCCGCTTCCGAGGCATTCCTCGTCGACGTCATCGGCGCCACGCCGTGGCAGGGCAAGCGCCACTGGAACGTTGAGTCGATGTATGAATACGGCGCCCGCGCCGGCTTCTGGCGGCTCCATCGCCTCTTCACCTCGCGCAACCTGCCCGTCACCGTCTATGGCGTCGCCACCGCGCTCCAGCGCTCACCGGTGCAGGTCAAGGCCATGCTCGATGCCAACTGGGAAATCGCCAGCCACGGCCTCAAGTGGATCGACTACCGCGACCACGACATCGAGCACGAGCGCCGCGACCTCCACGAAGCCGTCCGCCTCCACACCGAAATCACCGGCACCCGCCCCACCGGCTGGTATTGTGGCCGCACCTCGATCAACACCGTCGATCTCGCGAGCGAAGAAGGCGGCTTTACCTACGTCTCCGACACCTATGACGACGACCTGCCCTACTACCGCGAGCACATGGGCGCGCCGCAGCTCATCATCCCCTATTCGCTCGCCTCAAACGACATGCGCTTCACCACCGCCTCGGGTTTCCCCAATGGCGAGGCCTATTTCCAGCTGCTCAAGGATTGGTTCGACACTCTCTATGAAGAGGGCGAGGAAGGCTCGCCCAAGATGATGTCGCTGGGCCTCCACTGCCGCCTCGTCGGCATGCCCGGCCGCTTTGCCGGCCTCAAGCGCTTCGTCGACTATATCCAGAGCAAGGAAAAGGTCTGGATCGCCACCCGCCTCGATATCGCTGAGCACTGGCTGAAGACCCACCCCTACGAAAAGCCCGAGGTCCAGCCCTCGACCCTGCCGCTCGATGACTTCACCGCCCTCTACGGCAATATCTTCGAGCATTCCGAATGGGTTGCCGAGCGCGCCTTCAAGCGCGAGTTGAGCCCCGCGCACGACACCGCCACCGGCCTCCATGCCGTGATGTGCCAGGTCTTCCGCTCCGCCAGCGACGCCGAGCGCCTCGCCGTCCTCAACGCCCACCCCGACCTTGCCGGCAAACTCGCCGCCGCCAAGCGCCTCACCGAATCCTCAAGCGCCGAGCAGGCCTCCGCCGGTCTTGACGCCCTCACCGATGCCGAACGCACCGCCTTCACCGAAATGAACGAGGCCTACGTCAAGAAGTTCGGCTTCCCCTTCATCATCGCCGTCCGCGACCACACCAAAGCCGGCATCCTCGCCGCCTTCAAAACCCGCCTCGCCAACGACCGCCCCACCGAATTCACCACCGCCTGCAAACAGGTCGAACGCATCGCCGAATTGAGGCTCAAGCATATCCTTCCGGGGTAAAGCTGCTAAGCGCGAGCCTGGCAGTCGTCGCCTTCTCCCCTTGTGGGACTTCGAGCCGTCCCGCAGGGCAAAAGGCGCCAGTGGCGCTTTTTGAGGAGAGAAGGCCATGAGAGCTATGCTCGAATGGCTGGTGGCGCGCAGCGCCGGATGAGGGGTCCGCAACACCACAGTGTTGCGCGATCGGAGCGAAGCGACGAGCGGTTGGAGTGCGCGGAGAGAACCCCTCATCCGCCCTTCGGGCACCTTCTCCCACAAGGGGAGAAGGCAAGACCGCTGGTAGGGCCTAAACCCTCACCCGATACAACCCCGACCCATGCGCCGACAGCCGCACCGCCAACGCCTCCCCCACTGCCCCCAGCTCCGCCCCACTCCACAAATCCGTCACCGCCTTGACCCCCGCAATCCCGAGCGCCGCCCAGCGCACGCGCAGGTCCTTCACCTTGCCAGTCGTGTTGAACACCGCGACATACCGATCCCCGCTTCCCTCGTCCCGTGCCGTCCACACCCGCGTCCCGTCTTCGAAAAAATGTGGCCGGTTGTCCGTGCTCGCCTGGTTCACCGCCAGCACCGCGCGGTTCGTCAGCAGCGCCAGCGTCTTGTCGTCGAGATGCCGCAGGTCGCCGCCCATGATCAGCGGCGAACGCGCAATCGCCCACAGCGTCATCACCATCTGCTGCTCGTCTGGGGTAAACCGCGTTTCGCGCTGGCCCAGCGCGAGCCGCCCCAGCGGCAGCATGTCCGCATCCGGCCACGCCCCCGAACTCCGGTAGGGGTTCCAGTTCTCGAGCCGCGTGAACTGCGCCTCGAGCAACGGCCACTCGTCCCAGAAATCGTCGCTGATCCGCCACATCTGCGCATGCTGCGCCACATGCGCCGCCCGCACCACCGGCGTCTCGCCCGGCGACAGCGACAGCATCATTGGCCGCCCGGTCTTGCCGATCGCCGCATGCACCGCCTCGATCTCGGCCGCATGCGCGTCGTAGGGCCGGCTCATGTCGTCCATCTTGATGAAGTCGACACCCCAGCTCGCATAGAGCGCGAAGATGCTGTCGTAATAGGCCTGCGCTCCCGGCCGGCTCATCTCCACGCCGTACATATCGGGGTTCCACGAGCAGACGCTGGAAATGTCCGCGATGTCCCGCGCCCCAACCGCTGTCCCCAGCACCGGCAGGTTCTTTTCCACCGCCAGCCGCGGAATGCCGCGCATGATGTGGATGCCGAACTTCAGCCCCAGCCCATGCACCTTTTCCGCAATCGCGGAAAACCCGACGCCATTGGCCGCTGATGGAAACCGGTTTAGCGCCGGCGTCACCCGTCCATGGCCATCCAGCGTCGGCACCGGCGTCTTGTTGTACTCGTAGCTACTCGCCGCCGGCTCGTACCACTGGATATCGATGGTGAAGACGTCATAGCCGAATGGCAGCAGCTTTTCGGCCATGATGGCCGCCGTCTCCAGCGCCTGCGCCTCGTTGATCGTCGTCGCAAAACTGTTCCAGCTGTTCCACCCCATCGGCGGCGTCGGCGCCAGCACTGCATCCCGAGCTACACTTCCTTTAGTCGTCGGCACCGCAATCTCCCCGCGTTTGTCTCCTCTCCACTACACGCCCTGCGCCCATCCGGCACCTCAACTTCCGCCTATCAGCGCCTGCGAAGAAAGCGCTTGCCGTCGCCGTAGCATTTATATAACGTATTAGTTATAGAACATACGAGTTATGAAATGCAGGCAACATCCCAGCTCGACCTCACCTTCGCCGCCCTCGCCGATCCGACGCGCCGCGCCATCCTCGCCCGGCTTGCCGAGGGCGAAGCGACTGTCAACGAACTGGTCGAGCCCTTCAACATCAGCCAGCCCGCCATCTCCCGACACTTGAAAGTGCTCGAAGCCGCCGGCCTTGTCTCGCGCGGCAAGGACGCGCAGCGCCGGCCCGTCCGCATCGAAGCGCAACCCATGGCCGAGGCGGTAAGTTGGCTCGAAGCCTATCGCAAGTTCTGGGAGCAGAGTTTCGGGCGCCTCGATTCCCTTCTCGCCGAAATCCAGAGCATTACCCCGAAATCCGGCACCAGGAACTGAAGGAGCCCAGATGCCCAAGCCCCTGACAATCACCTTGCCCTCGGAACGCGAGATCGTCGTCACCCGCGAGTTCGACGCCCCGCGCGATCTGGTGTTCGACTGCTGGACCATCCCCGCCCTGATCCGGCGCTGGCTTGGCCCCTCGGACTGGACCATGACCACCTGCGAGTTCGATGCCCGCGTCGGCGGCAAGTGGCGCTTCGTCAGCCGCGGCCCCGATGGCTTCGAAATGGCGCATGGCGGCACCATCACCGAATTCACTCGCCCCGAGTGGATCAAGTCGACCGAACTCTACGACATGGATTGGACCGGCGGCGAAACCATCAACACCAACCGCTTCACCGAACTCGCGCCCGGCCTCACGCTGTCCACGCTCACAGTGCTCTATTCCAGCAAGAAGGCACGAGACGGCGCCCGCGCCACCCCGATGGCCGAAGGCATGGAAATGGGCTTCCAACAGCTCGACGCCCTGCTCGCCACCACACCCGTAACCACAAGAAACTGAACCGAGGAGACCTCAAATGCCCAAGATCATGCCCTGCCTGTGGATCGACGACCGCATCGAAGAAATGGTCAATTTCTACGTCAAGACCTTCAAGGACGCGGAAATCCGCAGCACCACGCCCAACCCGGCCGGCGGCACGCTGGTCATGACCTTCCGCCTCCACGATCAGGAATACATGGCGCTCAACGGCGGCCCGGGCCCGATGTTCAAGTTCAACGAGTCCGTCTCGTTCTCCGTCGACTGCAAGGATCAGGCCGAGATCGACTACTACTGGGACGCACTGACGGCCGATGGCGGCGAGGAATCGATGTGCGGCTGGCTCAAGGACAAATATGGCCTCAGCTGGCAGATCGTCCCTTATAACGCCATGAGCGTCATGTGGGACCCCGCCAACCCCGAAGGCTCTGCCCGCGCCCAGCAAGCCATGTTCAAGATGCGCAAGCTGGTTATCGCCGACCTCGAAGCGGCCGCCCGGGGCAGCTGATCCAGACCCGCGACCGGTCTCCGCGCGGCTACTTGTAAAAGCCCGCGCGGAGGTTGATGCCGTGCTCGAGATAGACCTTCATCGCACACAGCATCCCGGTCCAGCCTTCGTTATTGCCGAACGAGGCCTTCAGCCCCTCCTCTGTCGGCAACCAGCCTTCCTCAAGAATGGTCACTAGCGTGCGTCCATCCTCGAGCTGCTCGAATGTCATGGTGACCGTCGTGTCGCCGCTTGGGTCACTGGCCGTCCCCGGAGCGGCGCCCCAGTGCAGGACGATGCGCTGGTCCTCGATCACCTCTGCGACACGCACCGGAAAGGCGCCCGGAAAGTCCGCAAAGTCCCAGGTGACCACTGCTCCCGGCGCGATCCGGCCTTTCGCCCCGCCGGTGGTGAAAAAGCCTGAAAGCTTGGCCGGATCAGCCACTGCCTCGAACACCTCGTGCACCGGCTTTGCGATCCTGCCGGAAACGCGAACGCGAAACTCCATGCTGTCCTCCGTGGGCCTAAACCCCTTGCCTGCCGCCAATTTATGTTACACAGTTATAACATGTCAACCGAAGACCAGAACGATCGACTTTTTAAGGCCTTGGGGCATCGCCTGCGCCGACAGATTCTCGATCTGTTGAAAGGGGAGCCACGCACCACAGGCGCCCTCTGTGCAGCGTTCCCTGAAGTTGACCGTTGCACCGTGATGCAGCATCTTGGCGTGCTGGAAGAGGCGGGTCTGCTGATCGCCAAGCGGGTCGGGCGCGAGCGCTGGAACCACCTCAACGTCTTGCCGATCTGGGATATTCACGAGCGCTGGATTGGCGCCTATGCCGCATACGCGGCGGACCGCCTGGGCAAACTCAAGCTGGAACTGGATGCCTGAACGGCCGGCAGCTCAGTCCCCGCCACCACCGCCGCCGTCTCCGCCACCGTCGCCATCACCATCGGGCAGAAACCCGCCATCGCCGCCATCGCCCCCCGATGTGCTGCGCTTCCAGCCGTCGAACAGCACGTACCAAACGGCGCCAACGGCTCCGAGCGCCAGCACAGGCCACGCAACACTCAAAAATCGGAAAACCGGTTCACGAAACGACGCCTGGAAGTCCGTGAGCCACTGCATCTCAGCGCAGGGGTCGGCTACCGCTCTGGTCTTCCGGCGGCTCCCCATCTTCCCAGGCGATCGAGGTATCGGTGGATTCGCGCACAACATGCGGCGTGCGCAGCAGGTTCAGCCATTTGCGCAACGTGCGGCCGGCCTCCTCGAACTGTGTGGGATCGAGAAGCGGGCGGCTGTGCTGCTGGTGCGAACGCGTGCTCATGAGGCCAAGCTTGCGCCTCAATTCTAAACTTTTTCTGACCGTCTCGCAGACTGTTAGCTCCACCTATCCCCGCCGCTTGCGGAGGGGTTATGATGCCTCACCTTTCCGATGCGAGGTGCCGACGGGGCATCGCGGAGAGGGATCGGGCTGGGGGCGAGCCGTTGCTCCAAGGGTTTCGGGACTCTGCACGCTTCAGCGGTAACCCCGGGCCAAAAGACCGTTCGCAATGGGCGGGGCGATAGTCCCACCGTATCAAGTTCGCGGGTCTACCCGCACCGGGACGAAGTCCCGCCCATGCCGCTTGGCGGCAAGACTGACCAGAACCCGAAGCCAGATGGCTGTCGGGCGTTTTGCCACGTCTTCCGCAGCCAGGGGTATTCGCCAGCACCGGTTTCAGGTTATCTCAACACCACTCTCGATTTGGTACGCATCGCCAACGCTATCGCCACCGCCTGTCCCGCCCAGCTCTGAGATCCGAATGGCCACCACCTACGCCTCCCCCATTGCCGGCCTTCCGACCCAGATGGCGCTGCAGACCGGCCGCGCCATATTCACCGAGGCCTATGCCCTGATCCCGCATGGGGTGATGCGCGACATCGTGACGAGCTATCTGCCGCACTGGAGCGAGACCCGCGCCTGGGTCATCGCCCGCCCGATGACCGGTTTCTCCGAAACCTTCTCGCAATACATCATGGAAGTGTTTCCCGGCGGCGGCAGCCAGCGCCCCGAAACCAATCCCGAGGCCGAGGGCATCCTCTTCGTGGTTGAAGGTTTTGTGACGCTTGTCGTCGACGGCAAGTCGCACACGCTGCGTCCCGGCGGCTACGCCTACCTGCCGCCCAACAGCGGCTGGACCCTGACCAACAAGGGCGAAATCCCCACCCGGTTCCACTGGGTGCGCAAGCGCTACGAGGTCGTCGAGGGCATCGAAATCCCCGCAGCCTTCGTTGCCAACGAGCAGGACGAGCCCGTCGTCTGGATGCCCGACACCAAGATGACCTGGGGCACCACCCGCTTCGTCGATCCCACCGACCTGCGGCACGACATGCACGTCAACATCGTCACCCTCGAACCCGGCGCTGTCATCCCCTTCGAGGAAACCCACGTCATGGAGCACGGGCTCTACGTGCTCGAGGGCAAAGCCGTCTACCGGCTCAATCGCGATTGGGTCGAGGTGGAGGCCGGCGATTTCATGTGGCTCCGCGCCTTCTGCCCGCAGGCCTGCTACGCCGGTCCGGAGCGCTTCCGCTATCTGCTCTACAAGGACGTCAACCGCCACGCCAAACTGCCATTCTAGCCGATGACCGATCGCACCATCCTCATCGAACCGCTGACGAAGGAGGCCTTCGCCCCCTTCGGCCAGATCATCACCACCGAGGATGCGCACCACTATCCGATCAATTCCGGCATGACCGAGCGCTTCCACGATCTGGCGCGCGTTGAACTCGGCGGAGTCCATGCGCGGCCCCTGATCTCAATCTTCCGCGGCCAGCCCTATGCCCTGCCGCTCACGCTGAGCCTCGTCGAGCGCCACCCGCTCGGCAGCCAGGCCTTCATCCCGCTCTCGCCGCGCCCCTGGCTCTCGATCGTTGCGCCCGATCTCTCGGGCGTCCCCGGCCGCCCCCGCGCCTTCCTCGTGCCGCCCGGCATGGGCATCAATGTCGCGATGAACACCTGGCACGGCGTCCTCACCGCCCTTGAAGCGCAATCGGATTTCCTCGTCGTCGATCGCGGTGGCGACGGCAGCAATCTCGAAGAACATACGTTCGGGACGCCCTATCAGGTGATCCAGCCCGCCTGAATGCCGCGCTGAAGTCATCGGCCGCGCCCCAGCCCAGCAACGGCAGAATCGCCAAAAGTTCACGCCGCCGTGATCGTAACCCTCTCGAAACATCGTCCCAACTCGCCCCGTTCACCAATACCCGCGTTTGCTGTCGCGGCCACGTAGCAATTCCTCCATAACATCGCCGCAAAGGTCCGGTGGACTTGCTCAGGGAGGGTGTGATGCTGCATTTCTTGCGTCTTTTGGTCATGGCGATGGCCTCCACCGTCCTGTTCGTGGCCCCGTCTCTGGCTGCAAAGCTCACCATCACCGGCGATGTCACCTATCGCGAGCGCATCGCGCTACCCGCTGGCGCCACGCTATCGGTGGGCCTCGTCGATCTCGCCAAACCCGATGAGCCGAGGATCGCTGCCGCTGCCGCGCTGGCCAATCCGGGCGAAGTGCCGCTGACCTTCACGCTCAATTTCGACGAGAACATCATCGTCGCGGGCCACACCTATGGCCTCGTTGCAGAAATCATCGCCGACAATGGCGCCGTCTGGTTCCGCAACGCCACCCCCTACACCGTCAGCCTGCCCACGCCGTCAGAGCCGATCGTCATCATCGTCAGCTTCCTCGGCAGCAACGGGACGGCGCCTGCACCTGTCGCCGATGTTCCCACCATCACCCCGCTGCTTGACGTAACCTGGGAGGCCGAGACCATTGCGGGCCAGCCGGTGATCCGTGGCGCAAAATCCAGCCTCTCCATCGCCTCCGACATGCGGGCGGGCGGCCGTGGTGGTTGCAACTCGTGGTTCGCCCAGGCCGAAGTCAACGGTGAAGCTCTCGCCTTCAGCGCAGTTGCCGCCACCCGTATGGCCTGTGCCACGGCCGAGATCACGGCACAGGAACAAGGCTTCTTCGCCGCCATCGCCGCAACCCGCTACTGGCGCCTCCGCGACGACAAACTGGCGCTGGTCGACTCCGCCGGCACCGACCTCGCCACATTCGTCCGATCCCGCTTCTAGACGTCCCCTCACCCGGCGCTGCGCGCCACCCTCTCCCTCAAGGGGAGAGGGAAGAAAGCGAGATGGCGCCACAGCTCCCCTCTCCCCTTGAGGGAGACTTGGGAGCGCCCGGAAATCGCTCCGGTGGAGCGATTTCAGCGGACAAGGCCCGGCAGGGCGGTGCCCGAAGGGCGGGTGAGGGGACGTTTGCCATTGACGCCACCACCCGTCCAAGCCACGCTCCGGGCACTCAACCGGAGCGCTGCATGAATACCCCTGCCCTGCTGTCCCGCCTGCTCGACGTCATCGAACAGGACCTCGTGCCCCTGACCCAGCGCGGCGTCACCGGCGGCAACAAGCTCTTCGGTGCTGCCATCCTCAGAAAATCCGATCTGTCGGTGGTGATCGCCGAAACCAACAACGAGTCCGAAAATCCGCTGTGGCACGGCGAAATCCATGCCATCAAACGCTTTTACGAGCTCCCTGCCGAGAGCCGCCCCGACAGCAAGGATTGCATCTTCCTCGCCACCCACGAGCCCTGCTCGCTCTGCCTCTCAGGCATCACGTGGTCAGGCTTCGACAATTTCTACTATCTGTTCAGCTACGAAGACACGCGCGACAGCTTCGGCATTCCGCACGACATCCGCATCCTGCAGGAAGTCTATGCAGTACCCGATCCCGACCGCGCCGCAGTCGCACCCGGCCGTCCGCTCTACAATCGCAAGAACGTCTTCTTCGAGAGCCACTCGCTGCAGCAGCTGATCGCCACCACTGATCGCTCGACCAAGGAAAGCCTCGTCGCCCGAGTCGACGACCTCAACGGCGTCTACAACGACCTGTCCGCGACCTATCAAAAGGACAAAGGCAGCAAAGGCATCCCGCTCAGCTGAGTTGCAGGTGCCTGAACTCGCGACACTATTCTTCTCCCCGTCGGGGAGAAGGTGCCCGAAGGGCGGATGAGGGGGGCTCTCCCAACGCTCGAGTCGCCCTCGCTTACGGCTGCACCAGCACCACGCTCGCCGCCGCAAACGCCAGCACCGCCAGCGCGGCAACAAACATCACCAGCAGCACGATCTGCATGGTTGGGCTCATCGAGCCCGATCGGGTTGTCTGGGGCGTCTCAGGCTGGTTCTGATCAGCCACGGTCAGCAACGTCCGCTGCGATGGCGGTTTCAACCGGCAGGGCCGATGCGGCGATGGTCAGGGTCGCCATCGTCATCACGAACAGTGCCACGAGTGCGATTTTCAACATTTTTGCCCCACTACGTCTGGCCGTTGACGGCCATGTGATTTGCTTCAGACCCGACAATGCGTGGCTGGCGTTGAACGTTCCCGGAATGCGGCGTTAATCTGGCGTTCATCATGCTTCAGACGCCGCATTGCCGCAATTTAACCGGCCTTGCCGATTTGTAACCGGGCAAACCAGCTCAACGTCCCTAGATAAAGCGCATCGCAACCACTGATGAGGCTCTACCTATGACCACCGCCCCGCTCAATCGCCGCGACGCCCTGCGGCTTGTCGCCGTCACCGCCGCCGGCGGCGCTTTGATGACACAAGCCGCCTTCGCCGCCGAAACCAGCGCCGCCACCACGGGCCTGATGCCTGGCGCCGATGTCTGCGTGCTGATCCCTGAGGTCACCGAGGGCCCCTATTATTTCGACGCCAAGATGGAGCGCGCCGATATTACCGAGGGATTTGAAGGCGTGCCCACCCGGGTGAGGCTGCAGATCGTCGATGGCACCTGCGCGCCAATCTCCGGCGCACGTGTCGATCTCTGGCACTGCAATGCCGCCGGCGTCTATTCGGGCTACCCCAACCAGACCGGCGGCGTCGACACCACCGGCCAGACCTTCCTGCGCGGCACCCAGTTCGCCGATGCCAACGGCTTCGTCGAGTTCACCACCATCTATCCCGGCTGGTACTCAGGCCGCACCACCCACATGCACTTCAAGGTCTTCCTCGATGAAAAGACCGTGCTGACCGGCCAGATCTTCTTCCCCGATGCCCTCAGCCAGTACCTCTACGAGAACATCGAGCCCTATAAGACCCGCGGCTCGGATCGCGACACGCTCAACGCCTCCGACAGCATCGCCGCGCAATCGACCCGCGCCTCCTTCGCCTACGTGAAGGAACTCGAAGAGGCCTACCTCGTCGCCATGATCATCGGCGTTGATCCCAACGCAACATCTGCAACCGGTTTCTCGGGCGTAAACAGCGGCGGCGGCACCCAGCCGCCCAGCGGCTCACCCCCCGACGGCGCCCCCGGCGGCACCGCCCCGGCCTCCGCCACCGCCAGCGGCGTCAGCATGGTACCTGTCGCCAAGTAAGGGCCCCTCGCCCCTCTCAGGCCTCCGGTTTGGCCACAGCTTATTCTTCCCCCCGTCGGGGGGAAGGTGGCGCGCAGCGCCGGATGAGGGGCCTTTTCCTTCGCCAAAACGAAAAGGGCGGCCCATCGGGCCGCCCTTCCTCATTCACTCAAAACGCAGCTTACGCCGCACGGTCGCCATTCGGACGCTTGGCCTTGGCTGCGTCCTTCTGGCCCTTATTCCACCGCTGCTTCGGCGGAGCACTGCCCTCGCCGGTCTTACGCTCCCACCAGGCGGGACCGCCAGCGGCTTCGCCAGCAGCACCCTCAGCACGCGGCGCGCGCGGCGCAGCAGGCGGATTGTTCGGTTTGCGGCCATCCATGATCGCCGCCTTCTTGGCGCCGGAGAAATGCCGGCCGGCATTGGCCTGCGGCCGCTGCTTCGGGCGGTCGCCCTGCGGACGCGGTGCCTGGCGCGGACGAGCCGCACGCAGCTCTGCGCCACCCGGCTGCACGCCGGTCTCGTTGGCAAGGTTCAGATCACCGCTCACCGGCAGCGTACGGCGGATCAACCGCTCGACATCGCGCAGCTTGCTGCGTTCCGTGCCGTCGCACAGCGTGATCGCAAAGCCCGACGCGCCATTACGGGCGGTACGGCCGATACGGTGCACATAATTTTCCGCGTCATCGGGCAGTTCATAATTGATGACGTGGGTGATGCCCGGCACGTCGATGCCGCGCGCCGCAATATCGGTCGCAACGAGGATGCGGTTCTGCCCGGTGGCAAAGCTCTTGAGCGCCGCCTGCCGTGCATTCTGGCTCTTGTTGCCGTGGATCGCAGCGGCAGCGTGTCCGTCGATCGCGAGGTTCTTGGTCACCCGGTCGGCGCCATGCTTGGTGCGCGAAAAGATGATGACGCGAGCGAGCGCCGGGTCAGCCAGCAACTCGTTCAAAACGCCGCGCTTTGCCTTCGACCCCGACATGATGACGCGCTGATCGAGCGTGCCAACCGTGGTCGCCGGCAGTGACGCTTCGACCCGCACCGGATCACTCAGCAGCGACTTCGCCAACTCTGCAATCTCGGGGGCCATGGTGGCCGAAAACAGCGCCGTCTGGCGGCGCGGGCCGATGGCGGCAGCGATCTGCTTGACCGCGCCGATAAAGCCCATGTCGAGCATCCGGTCGGCCTCGTCGAGCACCAGCCAGCGCGTCTCGTTGAGACGGAGCTTCCGGTCGTCGATCAGGTCCTTGAGGCGGCCCGGCGTGGCGACAACCACATCGACGCCCTTGGCGATCTTGTTCACCTGGTTGGCGCGTGACATGCCGCCGAGCACCAGAACGGTGGAGAGCTTGTTGCCCGAGAGCTTGCGCAGCACCTCATCGATCTGCACCGCGAGTTCGCGGGTCGGAGCAAGGATCAGCGCCCGGGTGGTCAGCGGGTTCGCGCGGCCCGAAAGCTCGGCAATCCCGGCAATGATCGGCAGCCCGAAAGCCGCCGTCTTGCCCGAACCGGTCTGGGCGATGCCCATGATATCGCGGCGCGCCAGCTGCGGCGGGATCGCCTTCTGCTGGATCGGAGTGGGGGTATCAAAACCGGCGGCAGTCAACGCGCTGACGAGCTGCGCAGACAGGCCAAGTTCGGAAAATGACTGTGTCAAAAGATAATCTTTCATTGCCGCGCGCCGGGCCAATCGGGGCGCGAAAGCACCAGGCCCTTAGGCTTGGCGCGTGTGATCGATGCAATGGCGACGGGATTGCCGCACGGTTGCGCTGTCTCCCGGAGGTTCCCGTGTGGAACACTTACCCGGGGCACTTCGCCGCTCACCGTATTGGCCGATAAGAAGAGAAGTCCGTCGTCACTATGGGCCCAAACCCTCACTGGGAGGATAAGTTGGCAGGACGACTGAACCCGATATGGGGGAAGTGCCCCCCATATGCAAGGAAATTCGAGGTCTTAGCCCCGCAGGGGAGCCATGCAGGCCGGCCTATATCCCGCCATACCAGTCGTAGCCGTGGTCTTCCCAATACCCGCCCATGCCGCGCCCGAAGCCGTCAATGCGATCCACCACCTCGATGGTGTGCACGTATTTTGGCTGCTTATAGCCCAGCGCCCGCTCATTGCGGAGCCGGAGCGGCGCACCGTTCTCAACTGGCAGGCTCTGCCCGTTCAGCCCGAACGCCGCGATCGCCTGCGGGTGGAACGCATCGATCAGGTCCCAGGACTCGTAGTAGGGCTCCGGCGCCGACAGCCCCCCGCCATAGACATCATAGCAGTGGAACATCACGAACTTCGCCGTCGGCTTGACCTTGGCCTCATCCAGCAGCCGTCCGAGCGGCACGCCGGTCCATTTGGCGATACAGCTCCAGCCCTCGACACAGTCGTGCCGGGTAATCTGGCTACGGCTGGGCATATTGCGCAACTCGGTCAGCGAATAGCTCTTTTCCGTCTCCACCAGCCCGGTGATCCTGAGCCTGTAGGCATCGAAGTTGCCGCTGACGAGGTCGCGGTACTCGGCAATATTCTGCCGCGGGTCGGTCGATCCATTGGCCCGCTGCCCCTGCCGGATCTCGGTCTCCGCATATTCCCGTGCCAGCACCTGGTCACCCACCAGCGCCCGCTGCGCCGCATAGGTCAGGTCATTAGCCCGCTCGAGGAAGTTCCGCACCGGATCGTTCCGATCGGTGAGAAAGTCAAACTGGTTACACCCGGCAAGAAGGAGCGATGCCGAAGACGCCGCACTCAGCCCGAGAAGCCGGCGGCGATTGAGGATCAGGTTAGCCATTGGACTTCTCCCCCTTGGCCGCGTCCGGTTCCGTCCCGGGGCTGGCGCGATAATAGCCGGTGATCATCGAACGCAGTTCATTGAACGGCCCGGCAAGGATCACCATCAGGATGTGCACCACGAAAAACAGCACGAACAGCACCATGGCGCCAAAGTGGATGGTCCGCGCCGTCTGCCGCCCGCCGAACAGATCGAGCAGCCACGGCCATGCCGCATCCATCCCCGGCGACATTGTCAGCCCGGTCAGAATGATCAGCGGGAACAGGATGATGAACACCCCGAAATACGCGATCTTCTGCAGCGGGCTGTAGCTCCGCCCGTGATTGAACTTCAGCACCAGGTGATCAACGATATCCTTGGGCAACTCGCGGAAATCCCGCGGCTTCAAGATGATATCCCGCCACAAATGCCCGCTGGCGAGGCTGGCAATCGCCCACACCGCCAACGCCCCAACAAGGACCCAGGCAAAGAAGAAATGCACCACACGGCCCGTCGCCAAATCGCGCGTCGATGGGATCGTCACCCAGCCCGGAAAGCCGATAAAGCTCGGCCGGCCATTGACCTCGCTCATACCGAGCACACCGGTCGTATCGAACTTCTGCCCGAACACCGTGGTGAACCCGCGCGGCCCTGCATCGGTATTCTCCGCCCCGATCTCGAGGATCGAGTTGTCGAACTCGAAGCCCGATTGCTGGCCGATATATAGCGCCGGATGCGCGTTCCAGATCTGCAGCCCTGTGAGCAGCAGGAAGAACATCGCTATCGCCCAGACCCAGTGCGTCACGCGCGTGAAGATCGATTGCCGGAAAATCAGCGGCCCCTTGGCATGCGCCGGTTTTTCCGCCTCCACTCTGTCTATAGCCTGGTCTGTCATCTGATCCCCCTTGCACCCACTCTGGGTACTCCCCGCGCACCGTTGTAGGAACGGCAGCGCGGGAAGTATTCGTCGCCGATCACGGAGTGTTTATTTAGCCGGCGCCATCGCGTCAGTCGCCATCGCATCATTGGCCATCGGAGTGGCCATCGCGTCGGGCGCCATCGCGTCTGTGGCCATCGCATCACCACCCATGGCCGCCGTGTGCGCTGTGTGGCAGACCTTGGTCGCGTCATCCTTCTTCATCGCATCGGCTTCCATCCCGGCCTTCTCAAGGCAGGCAGCCAGAATCTGGTCCGGCGTCATGGTCGCCATCGCGTCCGGAGCCATGGCATCAGGCGCCATCGCGTCGGTTGCCATCGCATCGGTCGCCACCGGCGTTGCCATTGCGTCTTCGGCAGAGGCCACACCGCCAAAGCTGATGGCAAGGGCGAACACGGGCAGCGCGAGCAGGGAAAGGGCGAGCTTCATTTTCAGTCTCCTGTTTGTGCCGCTCCAGTGCGGCCTCTGAGACGGAATTCGGCGGGTGCGCTCAAAAGGTTACCGTGATCACGGCAACGTTATCGGCGGACAAAATCGTCCGCACCGTGTAACTTCGCGCCGGCATCGACCGAATAGAGGATGAATGAGCGAACCATCAGACCTTGAAGCGCGGCTACGCGCCCTGATGCTCGCTTCGCTCGCCGGCGATGCGGCAGCCTATCGGACCTTGCTGTCCGAACTCTCCCAGCATCTGCGGCGTTACTATGCGCGGCGCCTCGACAGCGCCCTCGCCGCCAGCGGCGAAGATCTGGTGCAGGAGACTCTGATGGCCGTCCATACCCGACGCCTGACCTATGATCCCACCCAGCGGTTCACCGCCTGGGTGTTTGCCCTTGCGCGGTACAAGATGATCGACCTGTTCCGCCGCCAGCGCCTCCGCATAACAGTGCCGCTGGAAGACGACGCCGCGATCTTTGCCCGCGACGAAGCCGAAGACACCTCGGCCCGCATGGACCTCAAGACCGTGCTCGACACTATCCCCGAGCGCCCGCGCGAACTCATCCGGCAGGTAAAAATCGAAGGCGCCTCGATCGCCGAGGCCGCCGCCCGTGTCGGCATGACCGAAACCGCCGCCAAGGTCTCCATCCACCGCGGCCTAAAGGCCCTCGCGGCCCGATTCTCGGGAGGTGCGGACAATGACCGATGACCTGATCGCTGAGCTCTCCACCGATCTGCGCCCTGTGCCCGCCACCCGCCTGCGCTCGTGGCTGTTGTACGCCACAGCCGCCGGCGCCATACTGGCCTTCGTCGTCATGGTACTGTCGATCGGCCTCCGGTCAGATTATCCGGGCGCCTTCGCCGATCCGATCTTTTGGGCCAAGTTCCTTTATACGCTGGCCTTCCTGGGCTTTGGCCTCTGGTCGGCCGAGCGGCTCTCCCGCCCCGGCGGCAATATGCGCGCGCCCGTGCTCGGCGCCGTCGCCCTCGTCGCACTGACTGCTGTGGCCGGCATAGTCCAGCTCGTGACCGCCAGCCCAGAGCAGCTGTCGGGCCTCATCATCGGCCACACCGCCCTGGTATGCCCGTTCTATATCCTCGCGCTATCCGTGCCTCTGTTCGTCGCCATCACTCTGGTGATGCGGAGGCTGGCACCAACCAACCTGACCCTCGCCGGCTTTGCCTCGGGCCTCGCCGCCGGTGCAGCCAGTTGCTGGGTCTACGCCTTCCACTGCGGCGAAAACGGCCTGCCGTTCATCACCCTCTGGTACACGGCAGGCATCCTGGTCGTCGCACTGATCGGCGCAGCGATGGGCCGCTATCTCCTGCGCTGGTGAGTAGCTGAACAACTGAACGTCCCCTCACCCGCCCTTCGGGCACCCTCTCCCTCAAGGGGAGAGGGGAAACTGCGGCACGATCTCCCCTCTTTCTTCCCTCTCCCCTTGAGGGAGAGGGTGGCGCGCAGCGCCGGGTGAGGGGCAGTCACTAACCTTCACCCCTCCGCCCGCGCGGCCCAATTAATCCCGCGACGCAAGATCGTCGCCATCTGCGGCACGTCGAATTCCTTGACGCTGTGGCCCAGCGTCGAGTGGAACACCCGCCCTGCCCCATACTGCCGCTTCCACACGACCGGCATCACCACGCCCTTGGTCCAGGCCGCATGCTCGCCCGAGAACGTCGTCGTCGCCAGCACCTCAACCGAGGGGTCCATGTGCATGTAGTACTGCTCGGACGTGTAGGGGAACGACGGACCGATGCCGTGCATGATCGGGTCATCCGGCTTGGTCACGTCCACGGTGTAGTCGATGATATTGCCCGGATGCGCCACCCACTGGCCACCCACCATGAACTGGTAGTCGACCGCCTCGCGGAACGCATCGCTCATTCCGCCATGGTGGCCAGCGAGCCCAACGCCGCCCTCGATCGCTTTGACCAGGTTGGCCAGCGGCTCTTTCTCGATCTTGCTCATCGTGTAGATCGGAACGATCAGGCTCAGTTCATGGATCGCCGGGTCGGCGAGCACTGCAAGATCGGTTTCAACACGAACCGAGAACCCGTCTTCATGCAGCCAGCGCCGGTAGACCGCCGCGCATTCCTCGGGATCGTGCCCGTTCCAACCACCCCAGACGATCAGTGCACTGCGCATCAAAACTCTCCGCAAAAACCGGGCGGAGAGTACCCAATCAGGGAGTCGATGCCAGCAAAATATCTTTCATCGGGCTAACGCGTAGCGGCAAATGCCCATAGTTTGAGCACCACGAAGTTCACCCCGGACGTGAGCGCAATCACCATGAACGCGGCAAACCAGCTCTCCATTCCGAGCATCCGGTAGCAGACGAACGAAAACAGCGCCGTCAGCACCACGGCACCCGCCTGCACCGCCACATAGCGCGGCAGCGCCACGCCGTGCCGCGCCTGAGATCGGAACGAAAACCGCCGGTGCAGCAGGTAGACGGGCACGATCAGCGCCATGTAGCAAACCGCGTTCAGCGCCCATTCGGGCCCTGCTGGCACCAGAAGCATCAGCAGGGACGACAGCGCCACAAACGCCAGCACACCCGAGCCACCCACGGCGATAAACGCCAGCAAACCTTCGCTCAGCGGCTCCGGCCGGCTGTCGATCATCGTCCCGCGCATCAGGCTTTCAAGAGAGGCACTCATCCGTCATCTCCGCGGCTTGTCCCTCTGACTGCCGTGTTCGATCCGGATCGTTACCCCCCAACCCTTGCCAAACCCTCGCAGCCCAAGGGCTTCCATGTCCCATGGTTGCAAAACAATGAACTCGGCCTCCTTTGGAAAAAGGCCCCCCTCATCCGGCCCTTCGGGCCGTAGCCCGCAGGCGTAGCCTGACGGGCGTTCTTCGCTGCAAAGCTCCACTGGAGCTTTGCAAGAGCACTCTGAACTCTCCCCGACGGGGAGAAGTATTCCGAAGCGTCGGTGATCACCACTATTCCTCTCCCCGTCGGGGAGAGGGTGGATCGGCCGAAGGCCGAGACGGGTGAGGGGTCTTTGTGAGGGAGCCTTTCGACCCGAGGACCGACGCCCCTAAGCCGTCCGCTCAAACAGCACGATCGGACTGCCCTTATATTGCACCCGCTGCTGCTCCACGAACCCCAGCCGTCCCGCCACCCGCAGCGAGGGCAGATTGTCCGGGTTGATGATGCACGTCATGCGGTGCTTCGGAAACGCCGAGTCTGCCCAACCCATCGCGGCGGTCATCGCTTCGGTGGCGTAACCCCAACCCTGCCCGCTCGACATCAGTGCCCAGCCGGCCTCGAGCGTCCCCTCGATCGACGGGTCCATCGCGCGGCGCAGATCATGGAACCCCGCCTCGCCGATGAACAGTCCGGTAGACTTCTCCTCGATCGCGAAAAACCCAAAGCCCAGATGCTGCCAGACCCCGGCATGCCGCAGGAACCGCGACCAGCTGTCTTCGCGGGTGAACGGAGACCCACCAATGAACCGCACCACCTCGGGTTCGGTCCACATCTCAGCATAGCGGTCAAAATCCGCCGTCTTGTGCGCCCTCAGGATCAGGCGCTCGGTCTCAAGTACAGGGATCATGAAACTACCGCGGACGGGCCAGTTGACGCCAGATCAGCAGCACGATGATGGCGCCGACCAGGGCTCCGAAGAAACCGGCGTTCTCGCCGGACTGGTACCAGCCGATCTGCTGGCCAATCCAGGTCGCCAGCAGCGCGCCGACGATCCCCAGCACCGTCGTCAGGATAAAGCCGCGCGGCTTCGGGTCACCGGGCGTGATCAACTTGGCGATCACCCCAACAATAAACCCGATGACGATAGCCCCAAGAATGCCCATTGCCAGTCTCCGCCTAAATGCCCTCGCAAGATGGCCACGGCCATGGAAACTTGCAAGGGCACGAGTGACTTAGCGTGCCGCCAGTTCCCTGAGCTCGGCATCGGAAACCGTCGCGAGGTCCAGCACCTTTTGCAGGTTCGCCGCATGGCGGAACGACGGCTCGAGATTGTGTCCCGTCTTCACTGCGGTCGCAAAACGCTGGTAGTTGGTCTCGACCGGCTCCACCTCAAGTGTTTTCCACGTGGCCGTTTCGATGTCTTCACCGAGGCAAACCAGGAGTTCCGAGCCACTGTGCCGATGCCGCACTTCGACGGAGCCCTTGTCGCCATAGCAGCGCAGGCGCAACTCGTTGAGGTGCCCCGTCGCCCAGCGGCTCGCATGGATCACGCCCAGCGCCCCGTTGGTGAAATCCACCGCCATCGTGAAGCTGTCATTGGCGTCGAGCGTATATTCGCCGATCTTGTTGTCCGGCGCCTTGTCGAAGGTCTTGAGCCGCGCGAACACGTGGTCGATATCGAGCCCCGCCCCATACGAGGCAAAGTCGAGGATGTGGACGCCGATATCGCCCAAAACGCCATTCGAGCCATGGCTCTTCGACAGCCGCCACAGCCACTGGCTCTCGGTGCGCCAATCGCCCCAGGCCTTCGACACCAGCCAGCTCTGCAGATAGCTCGCCTCGACGTGCTTCACCGAGCCAATCTGGCCCGAGAGCACGATCTCGCGCGCCTTCTGCAACTGCGCCACATTGCGATAGGTGAGGTTCACCATGTTGATGAGCCCGGCCTTCTCGGCCACATCCACCATCTCGAAGGCCTTCGTCGCATCTGTCGCCAGCGGCTTTTCGCAGAAGACGTGCTTGCCCGCCTGCAGCGCCGCAATCGAGGTCTCGTGGTGAATGCGATCCGGCGTTACGTTGGCAATGGCATCGAACTCGCCCCAGGCAATCGCTTCCTGCAGCGAGGCAAAGCCGTTGGGAATACCATGCGTGGCGTTGAACTTTGCGAGCCGCGCCGGGTCGACGTCGACGCCGCCCACCAGCGTAACGCCCTCAATGGCGGCAAAGTGCTTGGCATGCTGCGCGGCCATGCCGCCAGTACCCAGAATAAGGAGACGCATCGTCAGATTTCCCTGTCAGTGGACGGGCGCTCGCCCGTCCGGATTCAAATCGTGTGTTCCTGGTGGTCGCGCCCCGCGACCAGCGCCAGATCGAGGAGGCGCTGCAGCCCTGCCGCGTGCCGGAACGACGGCTCTGCCGTCACCCCCGTCCGCACCGCTTCAGCAAAGCGCTGATAGTTGGTGTGCACTGGCTCGGCCTTGACCTCGCGCCAGGTTCCCGTCGGCACATCCTCGCCGACGCAAAGCCGCAACAATGTGCCCCAGTGCCCGTGGCTCAGCTCGAGCCCACCCTTGTCGCCATAGATCCGCAGCCGCTGGTCATTGGCGTAGCCCGAGGCCCAGCGCGACGAGTGGATCGTCCCGATCGCGCCATTGGCAAACTCGGCGCTGATGATGAAACTGTCATTGGCATCAAGCACATACTCGCCAATCCGGTCCCCCGGCACCTTCGCGAACGTCTGCAGCCGGCAATTCATCGACACAATGTCCTGCCCGGCGGCGAACGTCGTGAAATCGAGAATATGGATGCCGATATCGCCCAGCGTCCCGTTCGATCCGTGCCCGGTGGAAAGCCGCCACAGCCACGGCCCCGGATCGTTGAAATCGCGCAACGCCACCCAGTGCTGCAGGTACGACGCCTCGATATGCTTGACCGCGCCGATCGTCCCCGCAGCCACGATCTCCCGCGCCTTATGCAGTTCGGCGACGTTCCGGTAGGTCAGGTTCACCATATTGACGAGCCCGGCCCGCTCCGCCGCCTCGACCATCTCCATAGCCTTGTCGGCATTCGTCGCCAGCGGTTTTTCGCAGAACACGTGCTTGCCTGCCGCCAGCGCCAGCATCGTCGTCGGATGATGCACCGCGTCCGGCGTCACATTGTCCACCGCGTCGAAATCGCCCCACGCCAGCGCCGCCTCAAGCGTCACAAACCGGCGTTCAATGCCAAACGCGTTGCAGAACGCGTCGAGATTTTCAGCCGACGTATCGACCGCTCCAACCATCTCGACGCCCGCAATTGCGGCGAACGCCTTGGCGTGATTGTGAGCCATCCGGCCCGTTCCGAGGATCAAAAGGCGCATTCAGGATACCGGGAGATAGACGATTGAGGCCGGGCGCGATCTCGCCTGATCCTCCCCCGCCAAGCGGGGGAGGGGGACCAGCCGAGCTGGTGCAGAGGGCCGCAACACGCACCGGCAGTCATCTGGAACCCCTACCCTCAGATCACTTGGGGTGGTGGGTCAGCTTGGCGCCGCGCTCGACGATGTGTTCGATCGCCTTTTCCACCGGCGTATTCGGCGCCTTCAAGAGATGCGCATGGTTCTCTGGGTTGTACGCCCAGTTCACGGCATTGCGCAGCACCTGCCCCACGGTCTTGTCGTGATAGGTCGGGTACGTCTCATGCCCGGGACGGAAGTAGAAGATATTGCCCGCGCCGCGCCGATAGGTCAGCCCCGAGCGGAACACTTCGCCGCCCTGGAACCACGAGACGAACACCGTCTCAAGCGGCTCCGGCACCGAGAACGGCTCACCATACATCTCTTCGGTTTCGAGTTCGAAATAGGGCGGAAGCCCCTTGGCGATCGGGTGCCCCGGGTTCACCACCCAGATGCGCTCACGCTCCCCGGCTTCGCGCCAGTGAAGGTTCGCGGGCGTCCCCATCAGGCGCTTGAACACCTTCGAGTGGTGGCCCGAGTGGAGCACGATCAGCCCCATGCCTTCCCATACCCGCTGCACGACGCGCTCGACGATCTCGTCCTTCACCTCGCCATGCGCGGCGTGCCCCCACCACACCAGCACATCGGTCGCGGCCAACTTTTCGACCGTCAGCCCGTGCTCTGCGTCCTGCAGCGTCACAGTGGTCGGCACGAGGTTCTTGTCCTCACCGATCAGCGCGGCGATCTGCCCATGCATCCCCTTGGGATAGTTATCGGCCACGGCCTTGTTCTTCTGCTCGTGGACGTTCTCACCCCAGACGGTGACTCTGATGGACATGGCGGCCTCCTTGGCAATTGCACGATGCGGGACCGGCCTCGGCGGGTCCCGCGAAAATCTGCGCTGACTCATTCCCACGCACCCCTCGGAGGTCAAGCGCGAACGGTCAAACGGGTCTTATCTGTTCGTCGTATCAGGCGCGTGAAATCGGCTTTCCAGCATTGTCGAACCGATAGAGCTTGCCCGCCTGTGCGGATACCGAAACCTGCGCCCCGGTCTTGTGCGACGCCGTCCCATCGACCCGAACCACCAGCGGCTCGTTGGCCCCGATATCGACATACACAAACGTGTCTGAACCGAGGTTCTCCTCGTGAATGACCGCCCCAGTCCAGGTGCCGCCGCTCTCGACGAGGTTAAGGTGCTCCGGCCGCACGCCAACCGTATGCGCCCCAAGCGCGTCCGCGACCTTGCCGGTCATCAGGTTCATCTTCGGCGACCCAATGAACCCGGCGACAAACAGCGACTGCGGGTTCTCGTAGAGCTCCAGCGGCGTGCCCACCTGCTCGATCATCCCGTCACGCAGCACGCAGATCCGGTCCGCCAGCGTCATCGCCTCGACCTGGTCATGCGTCACATAGATCATCGTCACGTGTTCCATCGTGCGATGGAGGTTGGCGATTTCGATGCGCGTCTGCACGCGCAGCGCCGCGTCGAGGTTCGAGAGCGGCTCGTCGAACAGGAACACCTTGGGGTCGCGCACAATCGCCCGGCCAATCGCCACGCGCTGCCGCTGCCCGCCCGAGAGTTGCTTGGGCAGCCGGTCGAGATACTTGGTCAGCTGCAGCTTTTCCGCCGCCGCCGTTACCTTCTGCTTGATCTCGTCCTTGCTGGCGTTCTGGATTTTGAGCGCATAGGCCATGTTGTCGTAAACGTTCATATGCGGGTAGAGCGCATAGGATTGGAACACCATGGCGATCCCGCGCCGCGACGGTGCGCGTTCATTGACCACTTCGCCATCGATCGACAGCGTCCCCGCTGTGATGTTCTCGAGCCCGGCAATACACCTAAGCAGGGTGGACTTGCCGCACCCCGACGGGCCGACAAACACCATGAACTCGCCCGACTTGATGTCGAGGTTGATGTCCTTGAGGATCTCGACACTGCCGTAGCGCTTGAAGAGATGATTGATCTGAAGCTGTGACAAGGTATGTCCTCCCCTACTTGACCGAGCCGGCCAACAGACCCCGGACGAAGTAGCGCTGCAGTGCGAAGAACACGATCAGCGGTACGACGATGGAGATGAAAGCCCCTGCCGTCAGCAATTCCCAATTATCGCCCTGCGTGCCGAGCAGGTTGACCAACCTGCCCGTCAGCACGACCTTGTCGTCCTGTGCCCCGAGGAACACCAGCGCCACCAGGAGGTCATTCCAGATCCACAGGAACTGGAAGATCGCAAACGAGGCGAGCGCCGGAAAGCTCAGCGGCAACACCATGCCGGTGAAAATCTTGAAGTGCGACGCGCCATCGATGCGCGCCGATTCCATGATTTCGCGCGGCAGCCCGCTCATGTAGTTGCGCAAGAGGTAGATCGCGAGTGGCAGGCCGAACGCCGTATGCGCCAGCCACACCCCCACATAGCCCTTGCTGTCCGTGCCGAAGATATTGGCAAAGCCATTATACATCCGCAGCAGCGGGATCAGCGACATCTGCAGCGGCACGACCAGCAGCCCGACCACCACCGCGACGATCAGCCCACGGCCCGGAAAACTCATCCAAGACAAGGCATAGGCCGCGAATGCAGCAATCAGGATCGGCACCACAGTCGACGGAATAGCCACCGTGATCGAGTTGATGAACGACTGCGAAATCCCCTGCGCCGACAGCACCGCCACGTAGTTGTCGAGCGTGAACCGCGGCGGACTGCCACCTGAGAAATAGATGCGCGGGGCGCCCGTATGAGTGAACTCGGTCGGCGACGACCAGACATAGTCGCCATTGGCCTGGATGGTGATCTCACCGCCATCCCGCATTTTGGCGGTCCCGCCGGCGGGCGTGCCGCCAAGATCGGCATTGGTGATGCCGAATGACTTGACCGACTGGCCCTTGCCATCCGCGCCGAGGATGTTGCCCTTGATGACGTAGAGATCGCCTTCCTTGACCTGGTCCTTGGCCGTCCCGACGCGCACCGCGTTCTGCCGTGTCGAATCGGTCAGCGCTGTCCACCAGCCGGAAACCGCCAGCTGGTCCTTGTCGCGCACCGAGCTGACCAGCAGGCCCACGGTCGGAAACGTCCATAGCGCAACAAAAAACAGCAGTGCCAGATGGGCGGCGAGCTTGCCGAAATTGATCTTCACCGGCGGCTTGCGCACTATTCCGGCGTCAGTTGCCATCGTGCTCATCAGCGTGTCCCCTGCTCGGCATTGGCCCGGCGGATGTTCCAGACCATGATCGGAACAACGGCCAGCATGATGATCACCGCAATGGTCGAGCCGCGCCCATAGTCACCGGAAATGAACATCCAGCGATACATGAGGTTGGCCAGCACCTGCGTCTGAAACTCGCCATTGGTCATGGCGTAAACGATATCGAACACCTTCAGCACCGTGATCGTGATCGTCGTCCACACCACCACCAGCGTTCCCCAGATCTGCGGGATCATGATGTCGAAAAAGATCCGGAAGTCATTGGCGCCATCGATGCGAGCCGCTTCCAGCGTCTCTTCGGGAATGCCGCGCAGCGCCGCCGAAAGGATCACCATCGCGAACCCGGTCTGGATCCAGATCAGGATGATCATCAGGAGCACCGAGTTCAGCACTGGTATGGTGATCCATGCCTGCGGCGGAAACCCCATGCCGGTGACCATGGCGTTCAACACGCCGATCTGCTCGATGCCGGGACCACGATAGGTGTAGACGAACTTCCAGATCACCGACGCGCCGACAAACGAGATCGCCATCGGCATGAAGATCAGCGACTTGGCGATATTGCCCCACCACAGCCGGTCCGCGAGCACCGCGATCACCAGCCCGATGGCCGTCGCAAAGAACGGCACCACGATCAGCCAGCCGAGGTTGTTCAGCGCCGACTGCCAGAAGATATTGTCCGTCAGGGCCCAGGCATAATTGTCGAACCCGATGAAGTTCTGGCCGAACTTGTCGTAAAACGACAGCCGCAGCGTCTCGAAGACCGGGTAGATCAGGTAAAGCGTGAGGAACAGCAGGGCCGGCGCCACGAACAGCCAGGGCCGGATCTGCGAGCGGCGTTTGTCGCGGCTCGTCACCTCTTCGCTGCTCAGCTTGCCATCCGGCGAGAGCAGCCTGTCGAGAAGCCAGTTGGTGCCCCAGAAATAGGCCACGCAGGCTGTCAGTGCGATCAGCACGGCAATAACCGCGCCCAGAATTTGCTGAAGCATTCCGCCCTCCCCCCGGCGTCACCCGCCCGTCACCCGCCGGATTTCCGCCGCCAGCGGTCTAGAAACCGGACGTTGCCGGTCGGAAACTTGGACTCGGCACCCCAGGGGCGCCAAGTCCGAATGCGTGCACTATGCCTTAAGGCTTAGAGCTTGTCCCACGCGGCCTGGATCTGGTCCGCAACTTCCTGAGCGGACTTGCCGTTCACGAAATCGACCATGCCAGTCCAGAACGCGCCGGCACCGATCGGGCCGGGCATCAGGTCCGAGCCGTCGAAGCGGAACGTGGTGGCGTTCAGCAGGATCTGGCCCAGGTCCTTGTTGGCCTGGCTGTTGTAGACTTCGGTGTTCACGTTCTTGTTGGCCGAAAGGAAGCTGCCATTGGGCTGGGCCATCCAGATTTCGTGCGCGATCGGGGTCTTCAGGAAGTCGATGAACGCGCGTGCAGCCGGGGTGTCCTTGGTGATGGCGGCGAGGTTACCCGAGCCGAGAACCGGCTTGCCGAGATCCTTGCTGGCATAAGCAGGGAAGTAGAAGAAGTTGTAGTCCTGACCGGCAACCGAACCTTCAGGGAAGAAGGACGGAATGAACGAAGCCTGGCGGTGCAGGTAGCACTGGGGCGGCACAGTGAAGAGGCCCTTCGGGCTGTCACCGAACGAGGTCGTCGCAATGGCCTTCACACCACCGGCAACGTTCGCGTCCACCTTGGCAATGGCGCCAAACGCATCGATCGCGGCAACGATACGCGGATCGTTGAACTTGATCGTGTTCTTCACCCAGCCGTCATAGACGTCGGGGGTCTGGGTGCGCAGCAGGATGTCTTCGATCCAGTCGGTTGCGGCCCAGCCGGTGGCACCACCGGATTCAAGACCGATACACCACGGCGTGCCGCCGTCTGCCTTGATCTTTTCCTGCAGCGCCATCAGGTCTTCAAAGGTCTCGGGGACCTTGTAGCCCTTTTCGGCGAAGTTGTCGGGCGAGTACCAGACCAGCGACTTCACTTCCTGCTTGTAGGGGAAAGCGTACTGGTGAACGGCGCCGTCCTTGCCTTCATACTGGCCCAGCGCTGCCCACGAAGAGCCGGCGCTGTAGTTGTCGGTGAGCCACTTGGTGGTGTCTTCGCCGAGGTCGGCGAGCGCGCCCTGCTTGGCAAAGTCACCAAGGAGGCCCGGCTGCGGCAGGATCGTGATATTGGCCGGGCTGCCGGCAGCAATATCGATACGGGCCTGCTCTTCGTAGTTCTTGGACGAGCCGTTCTGGACTTCGATGCCGGTTGCGTCGGTGAAGTAAGCCAGCACGGCTTCCCACTGCGCCTTGTCGCCGGGCTCGGCCCATGCGTCCCAGATCGACAGCTTCTGGCCTTCAAGCCCAGTATGAGCCGCCTTGAATTCGTCGAGCGACTTCCAGGTGAACGCACCCTCACCCTTGGGGAACATCAGGTCCGCAGCCTGGGCCGAGATGGCACCAAGCGACGCGGCGGCCAGAAGACCCGCGAGCATGTGTTTGAATTTCATAGATTTTTCCTCCCAAAGGATAGGTTGATTGGGAGCGCACGCAAACCGGATCGACGCCAAGTAGCGCGACAACCAGATGAGCGATCCTCCCAAAAGCTACCTTGGATGAGGGACATTTGGGTCCCAAACCTCCACGCATCCAAAGCGCTTTGAACTATAGCGTAGCCAGTCGGAGGAAACTCTGTCAAGCCAGATTCAATGAAATCGATTACATGCCCCTGCCGAACGAGCCCCTCGGTGTCTTCACAGTAGATTTCACCACTGCATCCAGTAAATTCGGCTTCCATCCCCCTGCCTTACGTGCCTCTTGCAACCGGCTTCCAAATCGCTTTGAATGGCGGCTCGAGGAGGATAGTGCCCGCACGGTCGTTTGGTCCGCCAGCGAGCGACGCAGCAAATGCGCGCTCGCCGAGGCTGGACACGACACGCTTGCAGGGCATGGTTTATGTCATGAAACTGAAGGACTTGGCTGCAGAACTAGGGCTGTCGCAAACCACCGTGAGTCGGGCCCTGAACGGCTATCCGGAGGTCAACGAGAGCACACGCCAGCGCGTCAACGAGGCAGCGCAGCGCTTTGGCTACAGCGCCAACGCCAGCGCCCGCCGGCTTGCCACTGGCCGGTCCGGAGCCATCGGGGTCGCCCTCCCCCTGCAGCGTTCGTTACATTTCGGCCCGCATGTATCTGAATTTCTTTCAGGAATTAGTGAACGGCTAGCCCAGAAAGAGATCGATTTGCTTGTCGCGCCCATCGATAGCGACGATGAAATGCCAGTATTCAGGCGCCTGGCTGAAAGTAGACGTGTCGATGCTGTCATCATCTCTGCACCCACGCCGCACGATCCGCGCATCAAGGCGCTCTCGGAGCTTGGCCTGCCGTTCATCCTCCACGGCCGCTGCGAAATCGCCGTCCCCCATGCCTGGCTCGATATCGACAATGAAGGTGCCTTCCAGCGCGCCACCAGTCACCTCATCGATCTTGGACATCGGCACATTGGACTGATCAACGGTCCTGAAGACCAGACCTTTGCCATCCACAGGCTGCGCGGCTACCGCAATGCATTGCTCTCACGCGGCCTGACTTACGATCCGCAATTGGTCGGCGGCGGGCGGTTCACCGACGAAAACGGCTTCCGCCTCGCTCAGGCCTTTTTCGAACGCCGCCCCCGCCCCACCGCTTTCCTCGCCGGCTCGATGATGACGGCGCTGGGTGTCTTTCGCGCCATCCGCCTCGCCGGTCTGACCCTCGGCAAGGACGTCTCGATGATCGCCCACGACGACGTCTTCCCCTACCTCAACGCCGACAACATGGTCCCGTCCATGTCCACCACCCGCTCCTCCATCCGCGCCGCCGGCCTCCGCATTGCCGACCTGCTGCTGCAAATGATCGAAGGCAAGCCGCCCGAGACCATCAACGAGCTTTGGCCGGTAGAGCTGGTGCTTCGAGAGTCCACAGGCCCTGCCCCCCGCTAGTGCAGTGATCGGAATTTGCACTCCCTCCCACTTGCGGGGAGGGTAGCGCAGCTAGGGCCGCGAGACCCTAGCGAAGCTGGGGTGGGGGGTGCGAAGCCCCAATCAGGCAAGTCGCGAACCGTCTCTTACCCCACCGGCGTCAGGTGATTATCAAACCCAAAATCAAACGCCCGCTCCACCGCCATCGACCCGGCAAACCCCATCAAGGCGCCCTTGCCGCTCGACACCACGAGACCAGCCCGGTCAGCAGCAACGCCGCAAACACTGGCCAGCGACATCTCACTCACCACCTCGGCGCGGGCCGCGTCGATGGCAAGAATCGTGCTCCCCTCCGGCGACGACACCCCAACAATCCCGCCATCCGCCGAAGCGGCGACCGAGCCCACATAGTTGCGGAGACTCCCCAGCACCGTTTCCGGCAGCTCGATCAACCTGATGCTCCCATCGCGCGTCGCATAGCCAACCAGTTGCGGACGGCCATCTGCCTCGCCGCGAAACTGGCACCCGAACCACACCCGCCCCAGCGCGTCGAACGCCATGTGCCGGATCGAGAGCTGGTGCAACCCCGCCTCGAGCCGCAACTGCCCGATCAGCGAACCGCTCTTGCGATCAATGAACACCACCGACGGGTCCATCGTGTCGATGTTGAGCTCCGCCCTGCCAAAGTCCGGATGCGTCTCGATCCCGCCATTGGCGACGACGAAAGTCTCACCATCAGGCGTCAGCAGCATCTCGTGCGGGCCAATCCCATGGGTGTCGAACTCGCCGATCCGCACATACCCACCAGCCACGTCATAGATCCCGATCACGCCCCGCGCGTTCTCGAAATCGTTCTCCGTCGCGTAGAGCAGCTTCCCATCCGGCGAGAATGCGCCATGCCCGAAGAAATGCCGCCCCTCGATGCTGGTGATGGTCCGCGGCGCCATCTCACCCTTGGGGTCGAACACCACTGCAAACGTTCCCGGCTGGCGCGCGAACACCACGCCCTGCCCCGTCACCGGCGAGAAGCTGAGATCGTGTCCCCGGTCCGGCAAAGTCACTGACTTGATCAGCGTCCCTGCCTCATCCACCAGCGCCGCCGCGAAACCGCCCCCCGCCATCTGGATCGATGACGCAAAGACCAAGTCCGCCCGCTCCAGCGCCTCAGCCGCCCTCGGCACCAGCGACGCCGCAAACCCTGCCCCAGCCGCCTTGAGGAACGCCCGGCGCTGCCACATCGTCAGTCTCCGTCCAGCGACGAGAACCCCACCGACAACCCGAGCGCCGCCGGCAGTTCCTCGCCAAGGAGCTTCCCCAGCGTCTGGCTCGAGGCCACAATCTCGCCAATCGCCAGTTTCTGCTTTGGGTCCGCCAACGCCGCCTCCACCGGATCGACAACGCCCGCTGCACTGGCCTTGATACCCGCAAACGCCGCCATCGCCTCCTCCCCAATCCGAAAGTCTTCCGTCGGCGTGTAAGCCCCCACCTCCGATTTCTCGAACAGTGTCTCCAGCCCCTCGAAATTCGCGACGATCGCCGGCAGCGTCATCCCCGACCGCCAGAACAGCGCCGATTTCGGCTTCGCTGCCTCACCCTCACGTCCCAGGAACGGCAAGATCCGCTGGTCCCGGATCGTCTCGATCCCATGCGCCAGCAGCCCCACCAGCGCCTGCTTGACCTCGTCTTCGCTTCTGAACTCGGCGTCCGTAGCCTCCGGACTGATCAGCCGCGCCGAAATCCCATCCGCATCATCCCACTCCGCCTTCATCTCTGCCGCGGTGCCTTTCAGCAGTGTCGATATCGCCAGCGCGTAGTTGCAGCGGAAATCCGATTCAATCGTCGCCAGCCGGTCCGAGCCGGTGCCGAACAGCACAAACTCAAGCGCCCCCAGCCCCTGTACCGCGACGCTCTTGGCCTTCAGCGTTTCCGCATCGAACGCGTCCCAGTCCGGCCCTGCGAGGATCGCCTGCACCTGCTTTAACGCAATGCCCTTGCGGTCCGGCCAGAACAGGATCTTCTCGCTGCGATTGGCCTCGGTCAGCGGCCCGATCTGATAAAGCTCGATCCGCGACCACGACAGCACCACGGCCTTGAACTGCGCCCGTATCGCCTCAAGCCCCGCCTCATCGATGCCGCATCGCGTCGCCACCACGTCCTGCAGCGCCGCCGTCTCGTCGGCATAGGCGGCAAACCCCGGCCGGATCGCCGCCTCAACCGCCTGCGTCACCACCGCCCGCCCTGTCGGATGCAACGGCAAGGCCAGCGCCGGGCCGCACATCACAACCAGCGCTGCTGCCAACCAAAACCGCATCACAGTGACCCCAGAAACGCCAGCAGGTCGTCGCGCGTCGCCTTCGGCATCTGGGCAAACCGGTCGCGCGCCGCCTGCGCCTCACCGCCGTGCCACAGGATCGCCTCGGTCAGGTTCCGCGCCCGTCCGTCATGCAGAAACTGCGTGTGCCCCGAAACTGTCTCGGTCAACCCGATTCCCCACAGCGGCGCCGTCCGCCACTCATACCCATCCGCATCGCCTTCAGGCCGATTATCGGCCAGCCCCTCGCCCATGTCATGCAGCAACAGGTCGGTATAGGGCCAGATCAGCTGGAACTGCAGCGCCTTGGTCACACCGCTGCGCGACGTCACAAATTTCGGCGTATGGCACGCCGTGCACTGCGCCTCGTAGAACGCCTGCTTGCCGCGCAGCACCTGCGGATCATCGACATTCCGCCGCTGCGGCACGCCCAAATTCTGCGAGTAGAACGTCACCAGCTCCAGCACCGGGTCCGGCGCCTCCGAATCCCCCAGCCGCGCCTGCACCCCGGTCGGCGCCGCCATGCAGTCTACCTCCGCCGCCGTGCAATCCCCGTGCGGCGTCATCTCGAGCGGCGTCGAAATCCCGATATCGCCGGCAAACGCCCCGGCCGATTGCGCCTTAATCGTCGCCTGCCCCGCCTTCCACCCGAACCGGCCCAGCGCCACCGCCCCCGTCTCCGGATCGCGCACCATGTTCGGCTTGCCCGAAATCCCGTCCCCATCGGCATCGTCGATGTCGACATGCGCGAGGATATCCTCCGTCGGCACCTGCTCGAGCAGCCCCAGCCCGATCATCTGTGGCGCCACACGCGGGCTCAGCATCACATCCTCGGCCATCGGCCCGTAGGCGAGGCCCGCAACTGAATAAGTCGGCTCACGCAGCGTCACCACCGTGCCATCGCCCAGCGTCACCGGCAGATCGGCATAGCTGATCACCATCTGCCCCTCGCCCTTCAGCCCCGGAACGCCGAAATCCTGCAATTGCCCGCCATAGGTCGGCTCCGGGATCACCGTCTGCGCCTTGCTCGCCAGCAGCGCCTTCTCTGCCTCGGTCTTTGCCGGCACCGAGAGCCTGAGGAACATCGACACCCCGCTATCGAGCCCGCTGCCCGATGGCGTATGCCCGCGACCATCCTTGAGGTGACAGTTCTGGCAGCCCCGCGCATTAAACAGCGGGCCCAGCCCGTCCGACGCCTCGGTCGAGGCCGGCGATGACACCCAAAGCTTCCTGAACAGCGCATTGCCGAGCTTGAACGTCTCTTCCTGCTCAAAGCTCAGGTTGGCCGACGAAAACGAGAAGCTGTCCTGGTTGACCCGCTTCTTGACCGTCGCGCCGCCGCCCTGCGACTGCTCGAAATTCTCGGCATGGTCAAACTGCGTCGTCGGTGCCGTCACCGCGCGAACGCGCGCCAGATCCTTGGCATCCAGATCAGTTCGGGCCCCGCCTTCGTTTCCGATGGCGAGACCCGACAGAAGAATTATGGCGAGGATTGCAGTCAAGCGCATGTGCATGTCAGCACTCTCAGGCACGCCCGGCCATGCCGGGGATAAAAGACGGCGTCGCAGATTCTCACAACCCGCGACTGAAGAATATCTTTGGAAAACACCAGACTACTGGAACACGGCATCCGGGTTGGTCAGGCTGTCCGACTGTTCAATGGTCACTGCCCCATCGAGCTGCAGCAGTGCAACGGCCCGCTCCACGCCCCGCGTCTGTGCAATTAGCGCGTCGATTGCGGCCTGCACTACGGCGTTGCCCTCGGTATTCCCCTCGGCGATCATCTGGTCATACTTTTCCACCGTATCGCCGCGGGTTTTCATGATTTCCATTTTGGCGACGGTGTCGGCCAGGAGCGCCCTGATCTCGGCATCGAGCGAGGCATCCTTGGCAGCAACGATCTCCGAAATCGACGGTCCCTCGACCACCGATCCATCAACTCGCACATACTTGCCCAGGTAAACGTTCTGGATCCCGATCGCGTCATTCAGATGCGAGATATAGGTGTTGTCCGAAAAGCAGTCATGCTCCTCCTCGGGGTCATGCAGCAAGAGGCCAAGCTTCATCCGCTCCCCGGCCAACTCGCCAAACGACAGCGAACCCATGCCGGTAAAGATAGTCGGCAATCCGCTTTCCGCCAGCGCCGCGCGAGCCGGCCCGCCCTCCTGCCAGTCGGTCACCATCTCCGCGAGGTCACTCACCAGGAGGTCCGTCGCCGCATCGAGATACTGCCCCCGGCGGTCAGCGTGCTCGGCAGTGGAATAGTCGGTGAACGAACGCTCGCCGGCGCCCGGTCCGGTGCCGTGCAGGTCCTGCCCCCAGAGCAGGAACTCAATCGCGTGGTAACCTGTCGCCACGTTGCTCTCGATCCCACCAGCCTCCTGCAGCGAGTCCCGCAGGAACGCCGGGGTGATCTGGGAGGCGTCGACTTCCGCCCCATCAATCACGATCTTTGAATTGGCGATCACATTGGCCGTGTAGAGCCCGTTCTCGTCGCTCTCGGTGCCGTAGGATGCCGCATCCACATAGTCGATCAGCCCCTCATCCAGGGGCCAGGCGTTCACCTTGCCTTCCCAGGCATCGACAATCGCGTTGCCAAAGCGGAAGGCCTCGGTCTGCTGATACGAGGGACGCGCCGCTTTCCACGCGGCCCGCGCCGCCTCCAGCGTCGCTTCGCTCGGCGTCGCGATCAGCGCGTCGGTTGCCACGTCCAGCGCCTTGGCGGTCGCCAGCGCATCCTCGTAACCGGCCAGCGCGATGTCCGCGTAAGTCTTCAGCACGGCGTCCGCCGTCGGCTCGGCAGCCAGCGCGGCCGTGCTCATCATCAGGCCCATACTCATCGGCAGAGCGGTCGTGAGAAATTTCGACATCGGAAACAGGTCTCCAAAAGGCGCAAAACATGGTGGCGGTGGAGGCCGAGTATCAAAGTGGATTGAGCAGATCAAGAAATATCGCCGTAGCTTGGAACCGCTCTAAACTGTTGGTCCTGCTCTCTTCATCACCGCCGATTGCGCGCATCTCGACTCCGCCCGCCAAAACGGGCACTGTCACAATTGTCACAATTGACGCGTGGGGGGATCCGCATCACGGCCGTGTAGTTGCCACCGGATATCCGGGGGGCCGGCATTTTGGGGCTTTTGCGGGCGCAAACGCGTCTGTCATGCAGCTGTCATATGCCGCAACTAGTTCAAGCGCGGCTTTCTCGGCTCCTCCCGAGTCACGACAACAAGCCAAAATTCCAGGGAGACGCAAAATGAATCTCAAGAACGCGTTTGCCGCCTCGGTTTCGGTCACTGCCCTTCTGGCATCGACCTTTGCCGCTTCGGCGCAAACCGACCTGACGGCGCTGTTCGATGCCGCCAAGGCCGAAGGCCAGCTGACCGTTATCGCCCTTCCGCACGACTGGTGCGGCTATGGCGCCGTGATCGATGGCTTCAAGGCCAAGTATCCGGGCATCACCGTCAACGAACTGAACCCCGATGCGGGCTCGGGCGACGAAATCGAAGCCATCAAGGCCAACAAGGGCAACACCGGCCCGCAGGCTCCCGACGTCATCGACGTTGGTCTCAGCTTCGGCCCGTCCTCCAAGGCCGATGGCCTGATCCAGCCGTACAAGGTCTCGACCTGGGACTCGATCCCGGATTCGGCCAAGGACGCTGAAGGCTACTGGTATGGCGACTATTACGGCGTGCTCTCGTTCATCGTGAACAAGGACCTCGTCGCGACTTCGCCCGCCACCTGGGCCGATCTGCAGAAGCCCGAATATGCCAACCAGTTCGCACTGGCCGGTGATCCGCGCGCTGCCAACCAGGCCATTTCTGCCGTCCATGCTGCTGGTCTGTCGACCGGTGCCAAGGCCGGTGCCGATGCCGGCGCTGCTGGCCTCAAGTTCTTCGCCGACCTCAACAAGGCTGGTAACTTCGTGCCCGTGATCGGCAAGGCCGCTCCGCTGGCGCAGGGCACCACCCCGATCGTCGCCGCCTGGGACTACAACGCTCTCGCCTGGAAAGACGGCTTTGCCGGCAATCCGAACGCTGAAGTCGTTGTCCCGAGCGACGCCGTCGTAGCTGGCGTCTACATCCAGGCCATCTCGGCCTTCGCTCCGCATCCCAATGCGGCCAAGCTCTGGATGGAATATCTCTACTCCGACGAAGGTCAGATCGGCTGGCTGGCTGGCTATTGCCACCCGATCCGCTTCAACGACCTCGCTGCCAAGAACGCCATCCCGGCCGATCTCCTCGCCAAGCTGCCTGACCCGGCGCTCTACGCGAAGGCCGTGTTCCCCACGCTCGATGAGCAGGCTGCCGCCAAGGAAGCCATCACCACGCAGTGGGACGCCGTCGTTGGGGCCAATGTCCAGTAATTCGGACACCCTTTCTGCAAAATCCGCTACCCCGGCTTCGGCTGGGGTAGCGCCCTCACGTCCCGGCTTTCTCGCCGGCTTCCGCTGGGGAGATTATCTCGGTGTGGCGCCGTTCCTGCTCTTCGCCGCACTATTCCTGATCGCCCCTACACTCTATCTCGTGGTCGGCGCCTTCCTCGACCGCAACGGCGCGTTCACGTTCCAGAACATCCTCGATCTCGGCACCCCGCAGATCGCCAGTTCTTTCTGGATTTCGATCCGCATCTCAGCCGCCTCAGCGCTGCTCGGCTCCTTCTTCGGCCTGCTCATTGCCCTCGCCGTCATCCGTGGCAAGCTGCCCTCGGCCATCCGCTCGACCGTGATGACTTTTTCAGGCGTCGCATCCCAATTCGCGGGCATCCCGCTTGCCTTCGCTTTCCTTTCGGCCCTCGGGCGCCTCGGTCTTGTGACCGTCATCCTGAAGTTCCTGGGCTTTGACCTTTACAAGTCCGGCTTCAACCTCCTCAGCTTCTGGGGCCTCACCCTCACCTACTGCTACTTCCAGATCCCGCTGATGATCCTGATCATCGCCCCCGCCATCGACGGGCTGAAAAAAGAATGGAACGAGGCGGCTGCAACGCTAGGTGCGACGCCCTTCCAGTTCTGGCGTTATGTCGGCCTGCCGGTACTCTGGCCCAATCTTCTCGGCACGGTCTCTCTGCTGTTCGCCAATGCCTTCGGCGCCATCGCCACCGCCTATGCACTGACCGGCTCGTCGCTCAACATCGTCCCCATCCTGCTGTTCGCGCAGATCCGCGGTGACGTGCTGAACAACCCCGGCCTTGGCGCCGCCCTTGCCCTCGGCATGATCGTCATCACCGCCGTCGCCAATGTCGTCTACCTCGTCATCCGCAGCCGCGCGGAACGGTGGCTCAAATGAAAAAGAACAATCTCTGGGCCTGGATCATCTTCGTCCTCGGCGCCGCCTACTTCCTCATACCGCTGCTCGCGACGGTGCAGTTCTCGCTCTCCATCCGCCGCGGCACGCTGAGCCTCGACGCCTATACCAACGTCATCCAGACTCCGGCTTTCCAGAACACTTTCAGCTACTCGCTCATCGTCGGTGTCGCGACAATCGTGGTTGGACTTCTGATCGTCGTGCCCGCTGCGTATTTCGTGCGCCTCCGGGCGCCGCACCTGCGCCCGATCATCGAGTTCGTCACGCTGCTGCCGCTGGTCATCCCGCCGATCATTCTCGTGTTCGGCTATATCCGGATGTACAATTCCAGCTCCTGGCTGCCGCTCACGAATACCGATGTCGGCACCAATACTCTGCTGACCCTCGCCTACGTGGCGCTCGCCCTGCCCTATATGTACCGCGCCGTCGATACGGGGCTCCGCACTATCGACGTGCAGACGCTCACCGAGGCCGCCAACATCCTCGGCGCCAACACCGTCACCATCCTGCTGAAGGTGATTTTCCCCAACATCCTCGTCGCCGTGCTGTCGGGCGCGTTCCTCACCCTCGCCATCGTCGTCGGCGAGTTCACCATCGCCAGCCTCCTCAACCGTCCTGCCTTTGGTGTCTACATGCAGAACGTTGGCGCCAACCGCGCCTATGAGCCGGCCGCGCTGGCGGTGATTTCCTTCGTCATTACCTGGGGCGCGATGGGCATGATCCAGCTGCTCGCCCGCTTCGCCCCCCGCACTGTCTCACGCTAGGACCTGACCATGGCCGAAGAATTCCTCCGCATCGAAAACCTGGTCAAAACCTTCGGCACCAACACCGTCGTCAAGGGCGCCAACCTCAGCTTTTCGAAGGGCGAGTTCATCTCGCTGCTCGGCCCCTCCGGCTGCGGCAAGACCACGATCCTGCGCATGGTGGCCGGCTTCGAAAAGCCCACCTCCGGCTCCATCCGCGTCGACGGCCAGGACATTTCTCACCTGCCGCCAAACCAGCGCAAAATCGGCATGGTGTTTCAGGCCTACGCGCTGTTCCCAAACATGAACGTCGAAGACAATGTCGGCTTCGGGTTGAAGATCGCCGGCGTCGGCAACGAGGAGCGCAAGGCCCGCGTCGAGGAGATGCTCAAGCTCATCGGCCTCTCGGGCTTCGGCAAGCGTTTCCCGTTCGAAATGTCCGGCGGCCAGCAGCAGCGCGTTGCGCTCGCCCGCGCCCTCGCCCCCAAGCCGCGCATGCTGCTGCTCGATGAGCCGCTCTCGGCGCTCGACGCCAAGATCCGCGTCAGCCTCCGCCAGGAAATTCGCGCCATCCAGCGTGAGCTCGGCATCACCACCATGTTCGTGACTCACGACCAGGAAGAAGCCCTCTCCATTTCCGACCGCATCGTCGTGATGAGCGCCGGCAATGTCGAGCAGATCGGCTCGCCCTTCGAAGTCTATAACAAGCCCGCCACCAAGTTCGTCGCCACCTTCGTCGGCCAGCTCAACACCCTCAAGGCGACGGTCGCCGATCCGGTCGCAAAGACCGTCACGATCAACGGCCAGACCGCCCATGTCCCCAGCCTCTCTGGCAACGCCAAGGCCGGCGACGCCATCTCGATCACCATGCGTCCCGAAGCGGTTGCCCTCGCCAACGGCCATGATCGCGATATCGTCCTCGACGGCCGCGTCTCGGCAGTGAACTTCCTCGGCTCGGTGATCCGGCTCAAGGTGGCACTCGGCGGCGACAACGCCATCGAGCTCGACACTTTCAACGACCAGCGCACCCCGCCCCCGGCCCATGACGCGCCGGTTCGCGTCACCCTCTCCGGAAGTGATATTCTCGTCCTCGGCGACTGATGAACATCCTCTTCATCACCGCCGACCAATGGCGCGGCGACTGCACCGGCTACGCCGGCCACCCCATCGCTCGCACGCCGGCGCTGAATGCACTGGCCGCTGAAGGCACGGCGTTCCTCAACCACTACGCCCAGGCGGCCCCCTGCTCGCCCGCCCGCGCCGGCCTCTACACCGGCCTCTACCAGATGAACAACAGGGTCTGCCGCAACGGCTCGCCGCTGGCCGACCGCTTCGACAACATCGCCCGCGCCGCCCGCCGTGCCGGGTACGATCCGACGCTGTTCGGCTATACCGACGTCGCGCTCGACCCCACCGGCAAGGCACCCCACGATCCCGACAACACCACCTACGAGGGCGTCCTCCCCGGCTTCACCACTCGCGCCAAACTCCCCGAGCACGAACGCCCCTGGCTCTCATGGCTGCGCCAGCAGGGTCTCGAACTCCACGACCACGATCGTGCCCACCTGCCCCTTGACGTTACTCCAGGCGAAGTCACCGACGCACCACCCGCCTACAGCAAAGACCAGACCCAGACCGCCTACCTCACCGGCGAGTTCATCCGCTGGCTCGGCGAGCAGACCGACCGGCCATGGTTCGCCCACGTCTCGTTCATCCGGCCCCATCCTCCGTTCATCGCCGTGGCGCCGTACAACACAATGTACGCCCCCGGCGATGTCGGCGGGTTCACCCGCGCCGCCTCCGCCGACGCCGAAGCCGCAGCCCATCCGCTCATGGACTACGCCCTCCGCTTCACCGAAGCCGATCACTACGCCCCCACCGCCACCGGCCTCGTCCGTGACCTCACCGACGCTCAGCTACGTCAGATCAAGGCCACCTATTACGGCATGATCTCCGAAGTGGACGCCCAGCTCGGCCGCCTCTTCGATGCCATCAAGGCGCGAGGACAGTGGGACGACACGCTGATCATCTTCACCTCCGATCACGCCGAAATGCTCGGCGACCATTACAGCCTGGGCAAGGGCGGCTATTTCGACCAGAGCCAGCACATTCCCCTCGTCATCCGCAATCCTCGAACAGACTTCGGACAGACGTTCACAGCTTTTACGCAGTCGATCGACGTTTTTCCGACCCTCCTCGACCTCATCGGCACCACCCCAACCCACCGCCCCGATGGCCGCTCCCTCGTACCATTTCTCACCGGCTCACCCCCTACAGAGTGGCGCGACGCGGTGCACTGGGAGTTCGACTTTCGCGACGTCGCCGGCCAGACCACCGAACGCTGGTTCGGCCGCACTTCAACGCAACTGAACCTTGCAGTAATCCGCACAGAGCGTTGGAAGTACGTGCATTTTGCCACCCTCCCACCACTGCTCTTCGACCTCGAAAACGACCCGGGAAACCTCAACAACCTCGCCAACGACCCGACCTTTGCATCCATCCGCCTCGAAATGGCCGAACGCCTGCTCCGCTGGCGCGCCGAGCATCTCGACCAGACCCTGGCGCTCACCGAACTCACCGGCACCGGCGTCGTGACATCCCCCTTGTGAGCACCTGACCAAAGGCGCTATCCCCTTGGATAGTCTGGAGGAAAGCCCATGTCCCACCCGCTCGTCACCACCGCCTGGCTCGCCGATCACCTCGCCGACCCCAATCTCGTGCTCGTCGACGCCAGCTGGTACCTCCCGGCCATGGGCCGCAAAGGCTACCCCGAGTATCTCAGCAGCCACCTGCCCGGCGCCGTGTTCTTCGGCATCGATGAGATCGCCGACAAGACCACCTCCCTGCCCCATATGCTGCCGACACCCGCAGAGTTCGCTGCTGCAGTGGGCAAGCTCGGCATCGCCGCCACCGATACCATCGTGGTCTACGATGAAGCCGGGATCTTCTCGGCTCCCCGCGTCTGGTGGACCTTCAAGACCATGGGCGCTGAGAACGTTTTCGTGCTCGATGGCGGTGGCCCTAAGTGGCGCGCGGAGGGCCGTCCGGTCGAAGTAGGAGCGGTCGCCAAGACCCCGCGAACCTTTACCCCCAACTTCCGCCCGGCAGCAGTCGCCGACTTCGGCAATATGCTTGAGCTGACCAAAACGCGCGAGAAGGCCATCCTAGATGCCCGCCCGGCAGACCGCTTCCGGGGCGAAGTCCCTGAGCCGCGGCCGGGTCTGGCGTCGGGCCACATGCCCGGCAGCACCAGCGTGCCGGCCAGCACTGTGGTCGCAAACGGTCAGATGAAGCCTGCGGCAGAACTCGCCACGCTGTTCCAGTCGGCCGGCGTGGACCTGAGCAAGCCGATTGTCACATCATGCGGCTCGGGCGTCACGGCCTCAACCGTGGCGCTTGCCCTTGCGATTGCCGGCGCGGGCGACGTCGCCGTCTATGACGGCTCGTGGGCCGAGTGGGGCAGCCGCCTCGATGCGCCGGTGGAAAAGGGCTGAGAAATCAGCCCTTGTTCTTGTTGTAGACGTCGAACACCACGGCCGCGAGCAGCACCAGGCCCTTGATCACCTGCTGCCAGTCGATGTTGACCCCCAGGATCGACATGCCGTTGTTCATCACCCCCATGATGAAAGCACCAATCACCGCGCCCGCCACCTGGCCAACGCCACCCATGGCCGACGCGCCACCGATGAACACGGCCGCAATCACGTCAAGCTCGAAGCCCTGCCCGGCCTTTGGGGTCGCCGTATTGAGGCGCGCCGCAAAGATCAGGCCAGCGAGCGCTGAAAGCACGCCCATGATCACAAACACATAGAACGTCAGCCGCTCGGTCTTGATGCCCGAGAGCGCTGCCGCCTTTAGGTTACCGCCCATCGCATAGATGCGGCGCCCGAGCGTGGTCTTCATGGTGAGGAAGACGAACAGCGCGATCAGCACGCTCATCACCACCAGCACGTTCGGCAGGCCCTTGTAGGACGCCATGGTGTAGGTGAGGAACAGCACGAGCCCGGCGATTACGGCCGTCTTGATCGCAAACAGCGGGAACGGCTCAGCACTGTAGCCGTGCGCCTCGCGGTTCCGCCGCGCCTGCACGCCGAAGTAGAGGTAGGCGGCGATGCCAATAAGCCCGATCACGACAGTGGTCGAGTGCAGCACCACGCCGCTGCCAGCCGCGACCTTGCCGGCCGCGTCGACGGTGGGCGCAATCAGCGTCATCGGCCCGATGAAATCGGGAATGAACCCCGCCGACAGCAACTGGAACTCGGCGGGGAACGGACCAACCGATGCACCGCCCAGAACCGCCAGGCTCAGACCCTTGAACACCAGCATGCCGGCGAGGGTCACAATGAAGCTGGGGATCTTGTGATAGGCGATCCAATACCCCTGGGCCGCCCCGATAATCCCCCCCGCCGCGAGGCAGATCACCCCGGTCGAGATCGGATCCATCTTGTAGTTGACCATCATGATGGCCGCTATAGCGCCGATAAAACCGGAGACCGATCCGACCGACAGGTCGATGTGACCCGCGACGATCACCAGCAACATGCCCAGGGCCATGATGATGATGTAGCTGTTCTGCAGCACCACGTTGGTGAGGTTCACCGGCTTGAACAGCACGCCGTTGGTGGCGAACTGGAAGAACACCATGATCGCCAGGAGGGCCAGCACCAGCCCATAGTCGCGGAGGTTGTCCTGCAGCGCCGCCATGATCGGCTGGCGGGTAGAAGCCGGGGGTGCGCTGGTCTGGGGCGCAGTTTCGGTGGTCATGATGCTTTTCCTTCTGCCCGGACGATGGCGCGCATGATCTTTTCCTGGGAGGCGTCGCTTGCCGCCATCTCCCCGACGATCCGGCCCTCGTTCATGACGTAAATGCGATCGGTGATGCCCAGCAGTTCTGGCATTTCCGATGAGATGACGATGATGCCTTTTCCTTCAGCGGCTAGTTGGGCGATGATCGTATAGATCTCGTACTTGGCGCCGACATCGATGCCGCGCGTCGGCTCATCGAGGATCAGGATATCCGGGTTGGCGAACAGCCACTTGCTGAGCACCACCTTCTGCTGGTTGCCGCCAGAGAGGTTGCCCGTCTTCTGGTAGACGCTGGACGACCGGATATTGGTCTTCTTCCGATAGTCGTTGGCAACCGTCAGCTCTTTCATGTCGTCGATCACGCCGAAGCGCGACACCCCGAACAGGTGTGCCAGCGTGGTGTTGTGCTTGATATGATCGATCAGATTGAGCCCGTAGGTCTTCCGGTCCTCGGTGGCGTAGGCGATACCGTTTTCGACCGCCTTGCCGACCGTCGATACGTCCACCTTCTTGCCCTTCAGGATCACCTCACCCGTGATCTTCCGCCCATAGGTACGACCAAACACGCTCATCGCAAACTCGGTGCGCCCCGAGCCCATCAGGCCCGCGATCCCCACCACTTCGCCGCGGCGCACATTGATGTCGATGCCCTTGATCACCTGCCGGTCAGCGTGGAGCGGATGGTAGACGCTCCAGTTCTTCACCTCGAGCAGCATTTCGCCGATCTTGGGCGAACGTGGCGGATAGCGATCCTCGAGCGAGCGTCCCACCATCGAAGTGATGATCCGGTCTTCGGTGATTTCGCCCTTGTTCAGCGTCTCGATGGTCTTGCCGTCGCGGATGATGGTGATGCGATCTGCAACTTTGCTCACTTCGTTGAGCTTGTGCGAAATCAGGATGCAACTGATCCCCTGCGCGCGGAACTCGATCAGGAGGTTCAGCAGCGCGTCACTATCTTTTTCAGACAAGCTCGCCGTCGGCTCGTCGAGGATCAGGAGTTTAACCTCCTTGCTCAGCGCCTTGGCGATTTCCACGAGCTGCTGCTTGCCGGTGCCCAGATGAGTAATCAGCGTCTGCGGGTCCTCGTTGAGGCCCACCTTCTTCAAGAGCTCGCGCGTCCTCTTTTCGTTGGCCGCCCAGTCGATCACGCCGAACTTGGCGCGCTCGTTGCCGAGGAAGATGTTTTCGGTAATCGACAGGAGCGGCACCAGGGCGAGTTCCTGGTGGATGATGACAATGCCGAGCCGCTCGCTGTCATGGATGCCCTTGAACTGGCATTCCTTGCCTTCAAAGAAGATCTGACCGTCGTAGCTGCCGTGCGGATAGACGCCGGACAACACCTTCATCAGCGTCGACTTACCGGCGCCGTTCTCTCCCACGATGGCGTGGATTTCGCTGGCGCGCACGTCCAGGTTGACGTTTTGCAGCGCCTTCACGCCCGGGAAAGTCTTGGTGATGTTGCGCATCTCCAGGATCGTTTCGGTCATGCATGCCCCGGCTTCAAAAGGAGAGCGACAGGCGCTCGATCCTTAAATCTGTAATGGAGGTCGACGAAAGCGCAAAGGGCCTCGCGTTGCCGCGAGGCCCCAAGCAACGAGGCTTACTTCAGGTCATCGGCCTTGATGTAGCCGGACTCGACGACGAGCTTCTCGTAGTTCGAAGCGTCGACTTCATACGGGGTCAGGAGGACCGACGGGACGATCTTCACGCCGTTGTTGTAGGTCTTGGTGTCAAGACCATCCGGAGTGCCGCCCGACACGACCGTGTCGACCAGATCGGCAGTCGTCTTGGCCAGTTCGCGGGTGTCCTTGAACACGGTCGAGTACTGCTCGCCGGCAATGATCGCCTTGACCGACGGAACTTCGGCGTCCTGACCGGAGATGATCGGCCACGCCTGATCAGCAGTGCCATAACCAACGCCGCGCAGCGACGAGATGATGCCACGGCTCAGGCCGTCATAGGGGGCGAGAACCGCGTCAACGCGGCTGCCGTCCGAGTAGAAGGCGGAGAGGATGTTGTCCATGCGGGCCTGCGCAACAGCGCCGTCCCAACGGAGCGTACCAACCTTGTCCATGCCGAACTGGCCGGACTTCACGACCAGGTCACCCTTGTCGATCAGCGGCTGCAGAACGCTCATGGCGCCGTCGTAGAAGAAGAAGGCGTTGTTGTCGTCCGGCGAACCGCCAAACAGCTCGATGTTGAACGGGCCAGCCTTTTCAGGATAACCGAGGCCCTTCAGGATCGAGTTGGCCTGGAGCACGCCGACCTGGAAGTTGTCGAACGTGGTGTAGTAGTCGACATTGGCGCTGTCGCGGATCAGGCGGTCATAGGCGAACACCTTGATTCCGGCATCAGCGGCCTGCTGCAGCACAGCCGACAGCGTGGTGCCGTCGATCGAGGCAACGATCAGGGCCTTTACGCCCTTGGTGACCATGTTTTCGATCTGAGCGAGCTGGTTCGGGATATCGTCTTCTGCGTACTGCAGGTCGACTGTGTAACCCTTGGCCTCAAGCGAGGCCTTCAGCGAGTCGCCATCCGAGATCCAGCGGAGCGACGACTTGGTCGGCATCGCAATACCGATGGCGCCCTTGTCCTGGGCAAATACCGAACCGGTCAGCGCCATGGCGCCAACAGTCACGGCAGTCATAAGAAACTTCAAGGCTTTCACTGGTTTCCTCCCGGGTGAACCTATGTGTGAGATGCCGCAAGCCGAATGAACGATCCGGCATGCGGAGAGGAATTGAAGCTCAGGCGCCGCAGATTTCGTCCGCAACCCAACAGGCATCTGAACCGATGACCGTGCCTCCCGAACAGCTCAGTTCGAGCCATTCACACGTCCTCCAACGCGCGGAGGTTATCTAGAGTAGTCAGATAAACCTGTAAAGGTGGGGCAATGCCTGCTCTCCCGGATTTGCCAACCGAAATTAGCTGCCATCACCGCAGCCGACCCCACAAGCACCCTCTTGCGGGCCTCGTAGCGAACCCGCTAGAAGTCCACTTGGAGGAGTTCGAAGGAAAATCGTGGTGCCAACTCACGAGCCGGAGAACAAAGTTATCAGACATGTCGAGGGGAAATGGCCAGTCAAGAACTCGCGGCCGGACGGGAGGAGACCCAGTCCACGGCGGCGGAGCATGTAGCCGAGGCACTCGCCAATATGGTGCTGGGTCAAATGGCACCGGGGGCGAGTATCCCAAGTGAAGCTGATCTGGCAACGCGATTCGCGGTCAGCCGGCTCACTGTCCGCGAAGCCGTAAAGATGCTAGCGGGCCGTGGCCTGTTGCATCTAGGCCGGGGACGACGTGCGGTGGTGCGTGAACCTAACAGCTCGGCGTTCGCCGACTTTCTCGTTTCCATCATCAACAACGACCCCAAGGGTCTGTTTGACCTGATCGAGCTGCGCATGATGCTGGAAACGCAATCCGCCAGCCTTGCCGCCAAGCGGACCAGCCGCGCCGGACTTCTTGCGATCGAAAGCGCAATGAAGGGCATGCAGGACACTGCACTTGAGATCGAAACGTCCAGCGATCCTGCTTCGGCAGAGTTTCGTTTCCACGACTTTGACGTGCAGTTCCACGAGGCCATCGCTACCGCCAGCGGCAACCGTGTGATTTCCTTCGTCTTTGAGGCCATGGCCAAGCCGCTGCGGGAGAGCTTCTTCATGAGCGGCCACGGCCAGAGACTGCGCGGCAACGATCGCGGCACCACGCTGCGCGCCCATCAGGCGGTGCTGGACGCTATCCGTGCCGGCGACCAGCGCGGGGCGGCCGAGGCGATGAGAAAGCATCTGCGGGAGACCGAAATCGATATCCGGGCCCACATGGCCAACCGCCCCGAGCGGCAGTAGCGCCGATTACCCGTGATTGATCATCACATGGCGCACTGCCGTGTAGTCCTCCAGCGCATAGACGGACATATCCTTGCCATAGCCGGATTGCTTCAATCCGCCATGCGGCATCTCGTTGACCAGCATGAAGTGGGTGTTGATCCAGGTGCAGCCATACTGCAGCTGCGCGGCCGTCTGCATCGCCTTGTCGATGTCCTTGGTCCAGACCGATGAGGCGAGGCCATAATCGCTGTCATTGGCCCAGGCGATGGCATCTTCAGGCTCGGTGAACCGAGTGATCGAAACCACCGGCCCGAACACTTCGCGCCGCACGATTTCGTCGGACTGCAGCGCCCCTGCGATCACCGTCGGCTCGTAGAAGAACCCGCGGTCGCCGGACACATGCCCGCCGGTGGTGATCTTGATATGCGGCAGCTCGGAGGCACGTTCGACAAAGCTCGCAACCCGGTCGCGCTGGCGCTTCGAGATCAGCGGCCCGATCTCATTCTGGCCATCGTCCTGCTGGTTGTAGCGGATCGAGGCGACCGCAGAGGATAGGTCCGCCACCAGCTTGTCGTGGATCTTGGGCCCCGCATAGATGCGACACGCCGCCGTGCAATCCTGCCCGGCATTGTAATAGCCGAAGGCGCGGAGGCCGTTCACCACTGCCTCAAGGTCGGCGTCGTCGTAGACGATCACCGGCGCCTTGCCGCCCAGTTCCAGATGCGTCCGTTTGACCGATTTGACTGCCGCCTGCAGCACCTTCTTGCCGGTCGCCACGTCGCCCGTGATCGAGATCATGTTGACCTTCGGGTGGTTGATCAGCGCGTTCCCAACACTTTCACCGCGACCAAGGACGACGTTGACCACGCCCTCAGGCAGAATGTCCGCCATAACCTTGGCGAGTTTGAGCGCCGTCAGCGGCGTCTGCTCGGACGGCTTGAAGATGACCGTGTTGCCGCCAGCGATGGCGGGGGCCAGTTTCCAGGCCATCATCATCAGCGGGTAGTTCCACGGTGCGATCGAGGCGACGATGCCGATGGGGTCGCGCCGGATCATCGAGGTGTGGCCCGGCAGGTATTCGCCAGCCGCCATCGCGTGCATGTTGCGCACAGCCCCGGCAAAGAAGCGCCAGCAATCGACGATCGCTGGGATTTCATCGTTCAGCGCCGCATTGATCGGCTTGCCGCAGTTCAGCGCTTCGAGCGCCGCGAAGGCCTGGGCGTCGTCCTCAATGGCCTGGGCGATCTTCAGCAGGTAGTTCGAACGCTGTCCCGGTGTCGTCCGCGACCACGTCTTGAACGCCTTCTCAGCGGCCAGCACCGCCGCCTCGACCTGATCCAGCGATGCTTCCGGGATCGATTCGATCAGCGCGCCGGTCCGGGGATTGAGCACCTGCTCTGGAGTCTCAGTACCCGCGACAAAGCGCGAGCCGATCAGCATTTCAGTGTCCATGGCTCTTTCTCCAGACTTCAGAATATCCGTTCATTTCCCCATCCCCGCGACAGACTGTTCGCCGCCGCGGCTGAGATAGAACGCGGCAAGGATGGGGAGGAACGTGACGATGACGACGACCATGGCGACTACATTGGTCACCGGCCGCTGGCGTGGACGGATGAGTTCTTCGAGCATCCACAGCGGCAGGGTCTGCTGCTGCCCGGCGGTGAAGGTTGTGACGATGACCTCGTCAAAGCTCAGCGCAAACGCCAGCATGCCGCCCGCGAGGAGCGCCGTGGCGATATTGGGGAGGATAACGTGCCGGAAGGTCTGGAACCCGTCAGCGCCGAGATCCATCGAGGCCTCGATCAACGAGCCCGACATGCGGCGGAAGCGGGCAACGGCATTGTTGTAGACCACGACGATACAGAAGGTCGCGTGGCCGAGGACGATTGTCCAGAACGAGAACGGGATTTCAGCCAGCGAGAATGCGGCGCGGAGCGAGATACCGGTGATGATGCCAGGCAGCGCGATGGGCAGGATGACCAGCAGCGAGATCGTCTCGCGACCGAAGAACTTCGTCCCCGAGACGGCCGCAGCGCAGAGCGTGCCGAGCACCAGGGCAATGATAGTCGAGACCACCGCAACCTGCACCGACAACGTCAGCGCCTGCCAGACATCGGGCCGGTTCCAGGCGACGGCAAACCATTTGAGCGTCAGCCCCGGTGGTGGCCATTGATAGCTCTTTTCAGCCGTCGAGAAGGCATAGAGAAAGATCAGCGCCAAGGGCAGCAGCAGGAACACCAGCCCTGCCCCGGCAGCAAGTTTGAGCGGCAGTGATGCGCGGGGAGCGTCAGAGCGCATCGAAGGCCCCCATCTTCCGTGCGAGCCACAGATAGACGCCCATGATCAGGATCGGCACGACGGTGAAGGCTGCGGCCAGCGGGATATTGCCGGCGGTGCCCTGATGCACATAGACCGCCTGCCCGATGAACAGCCGGGAGGTGCCGACGATCTGCGGGATGATATAGTCGCCCAGCGTCAGCGAGAACGTGAAGATCGACCCGGCCACAATTCCCGGCAGCGCCAGCGGGAAGATCACCTTCCAGAAGGTCTGGATCGGTGTGGCGCCGAGATCCGAGGCCGCGTCGATCAGGTTGACCGGCACGCGCTCCACCGACGCCTGGATCGGCAGGATCATATAGGGCAGCCAGATATACAAAAAGACCAGCAACGTGCCGGTGAAGCTGACTGAGAGCGAGTTGCCGCCGATCACCGGCAGCGACAGGAACGCATCGAGCAGGAACGTCAAGTGCAACTGCTCGAACACCCAGTTGAGGATGCCTTCCTTGGCGAGGATCAGCTTCCAGGCGTAGACCTTGACCAGATAGCTCGACCACAGCGGCAGCATGATCGCGAGATAGAACAGCGCCTTCCACTTGCCCCGCGCATAGCGGGCCGCCACGTAGGCGATCGGGAAGGCGACGAGCGCCGAGGCAACCGTCACGATCGCCGCCATCGCCACGGTCCGCACGATGATGTCAAAGTTCTGCGGCTTCAGCAGTTCGCCATAGGTCTTGAGCGTGAACTCGTGGACGATCACCCCGGAGAAATCGTCGAGCGAGAAGAAGCTCTGGATCAGGAGTGCGAACAGCGCGCCGAGATAGACGATCCCCAGCCACAGCACCGCCGGCGCTAGCAGCAGGAAAATCATCAACCGCGGCCGCTTCCAGAAATAGTCCGACAGCCCGCCCAGCCAGCCGCGCTGGTTGACGAGGATCGCGCCGCTCTGGGCGATGTCGGTCACGCCGCATCCTCCATCAGGTGCAGCGCGTCCTTGGCGAAACCGATGCTCACCTGCTCGCCCTCAACCGCAACGTCATCGCCAGAGTTGGTCGTCGCGTGGAGCAGCAGATCGCCCATCTGGATGGCGAGCCGGGTCGTGGCGCCGAGATAGCTGCGGGCGATCACCATTCCTGTCAACTGCGCGGCGCCTGCCGTTCCCGACTTCGCCACATGAATCGATTCCGGCCTGAGGCTGGCCCACTTCCGCACGCCCAGCACGCCATCGACGAACTCGGGCGGCAGTACGTTCGAGGAGCCGACGAAATCGGCGACGAACCGCGTATTTGGCCGCCGGTAGATTTCCTCCGGCGTGCCGATCTGCATGACCCTGCCATTGTTGAAGACGGCAACCCGATCCGCCATCGACAGCGCCTCACCCTGGTCATGGGTGACGAAGATGAAGGTAATGCTGAGTTGACGCTGCAGCAGCTTGAGCTCTTCCTGCATGCTCTCGCGCAACTTGAGGTCGAGTGCCCCAAGTGGTTCATCGAGCAGCAGGACTTTCGGTTTGTTGACGATCGCCCGGGCCAGCGCAACGCGCTGTCGTTGTCCACCGGAGAGCTGCCCCGGCCGCCGGTCGCCATAGCCGCCCAGCTTGACCAGCTCAAGCGCGGCCTCAGCCTCGCGAGCCCGTTCGACCTTCCCCACCTTGCGCAGCATGAGAGAGAATTCGACATTTTCCCGGACATTCATATGCGGGAACAGCGCATAGTCCTGAAACACCGTGTTGACGTTGCGCCGATAGGGCGGCACGCCCTGCACCGCCTCCCCGAAAATCCGGATTTCGCCGGAGGTCGGCTGCTCGAACCCGGCAATCAGCCTCAGGCACGTCGTCTTACCCGACCCTGACGGCCCCAGCATGGCGAAGAACTCGCCCGGGGCCACCTCCAGATCGACCGCATCCATGGCCTTGACCGGGCCAAAATGGCGGGAGGCGTTCTGCAGCGAGACGGCAGCTGTCATGTGTGGTGCACCCCCGGATAGAGACGGGGTGAGGCGTGAGCCCCACCCCGCGAGATCAGTTTACTGACCCATCACGCCGATGAAATCGGACGCCCAGCGCGCGTACGGAACGCACTGGTTGTTCTCCGACGCGCATTGGGTGGTCGGCGTCTTCCAGAACGCGATCTTGTCGAAGTTATCGAAGCCGTTGAGAGCGCAGCCCTCGTCGGTCAGCAGCTCATTGCCCTTGCACGCGGCAGGGACCACCGGCACCGAGCCGAACCAGGCCGCAACGTCGCCCTGCACCTTGGGGGCCAGCGAGTGTTCCAGCCACATATAGGCGCAGTTGGGATGCTTGCTGTCGGCGGCGAGCATGGTGGTATCCGCCCAGCCCGTCGCGCCTTCCTTGGGGATCGTAGACGCAATCGGCTGCTCGGCGGCCTGCAGCGTGTTCACCTGATAGGGCCATGAACTCGATGCCACCACGCCTTCCGACGTGAAGTCATCGACCTGCACTGCTGCGTCGTGCCAGTAGCGGCCGACCAGCGCACGCTGGCCCTTCAGCAGTTCAAGGGCAGCAGCGTACTGGGTCTCGTTGAGTTCGTAGGGGTCCTTGATGCCCAGTTCGGGCTTGGCGGTCTTCAGATACAGCGCTGCGTCGGCGATATAGATGGCGCCATCATAGGCCTGGACGCGGCCCTCGTTCGACTTGCCGTCCGGCAGATCCATTTTTTCGAACACGACATTCCAACTGGTCGGCGCTTCCTTGAAGGTCTCGGTGTTGTACATCAACACGTTCGGGCCCCACTGATACGGCACGCCGTAGTGGACGCCGTCGACGGTGTGCCACGCGCCGTCTTTCAGCCGATCATCGAGCGTGCCCCAGCTCGGGACCAGCGCGGTATTGATCGGCTGCACCTTCTTGCCGGCAACGAGCCGGAGCGACGCATCGCCCGAAGCCGTCACAAGATCGAAGCCGCCAGCATTCATCAGCGCGACCATTTCGTCGGAGGTGGCGGCCGTCTTCACAGAGACCTTGCAGCCCGAGGCCTGCTCGAAATCGGTGACCCAGTCCCAGCCCTCGGTATCGCCGCGCTCGATATAGCCCGGCCAGGCAACGATCGACACTTCGCCCTCGCCGGCACCCAGCGATGGCAGCATATCCTGCGCCATCACCTGACCGCCGAATGCGGCAACCATGGTCAAGGCAGTACACGTCTTGAGAATGGACTTCATCGGTAGCTCTCCCTGCTCGGGCCCACGGCGTTCAGCCTGCCCCTAGGTTTGAGCTTATCGGTCAGCTTAACAATCGCAAATTTATTTGAGCGAAGGGTAATATCGGTTTTTCCGATACCTATCCTGTACGGCCACGCGCCGCATGCTGCTGCTGGGCCAGCCCAATGAAGTCGCGCGCCGCCTGCGTCAACTGCGAGCCCTTGCGCCAGACTGTGCCCACCTGCACCACCGGCAGGGCGCCAGAGATATCCCGGCTCTCGATCCGGTCCCCTTCCAGCGACCACGGCCGGTAAACCAGATCGGGCAAGAGCGCGATCCCTGCCCCGGTGGCGACGAGGCTGCGAACGGCTTCGACCGAGCGGGTACGGAACGCCACGTTCGGGCGCGCGCTAAAGGCGGAAAGCAGCTTGCCGGTGTTTTCTTCCGTTTCGTCCACCGTCAACATGATCAGCGGCTCAGGGACGATATCGGCGATCGAGATAATGTCGGCCCCGGCCAATTGGTGCCCGAGCGGCAGCCACAGCCGGTAGGGTGAAGTCTCGAAGATTTCCGCCTGCAGCGCCACCCGGTCGCGCAGGTTGGAAATCACCATCACCGCAACATCGAGTTCGCCCCCGATGAGGAGGTGCTCGAGATAGTCGCCATTGTCCTCGACCGCAGAAACCGTGACGTTGGGGTAAGCTCGGCGATAGCGGGCCAGAAGGTCCGAAAGCACGTACCCAGCGACGAGCGAGGTCACACCCAGATGTAGTGTCCCCGCCGCGGCCGTCGCCGGCTCCTCGCCAAAACTGCGCCGCGCGTCCGAAACGCTGCCGAGTATGCGGGTCGCGTGACGGTAGAACTGGTGGCCCTTGTGGGTGATGGTCAGACCGCGCCGGTGCCGTTCGAACAGCGTCACCCCCAGATCGGTCTCAAGCTCCTTGATCGCGTCGGTTACGGCAGACTGGCTGATCGAAAGCGACTGCGCCGCGCCAGACACGGTGCCCTCTTCGGCAACCGAGATAAAGTACTGCAACTGCCGGAGGGTGAAGGCCATATCTCAGTTAAGCATCCGTCGGTTCTGCGCTCAATCGGACGATTGCCAAGGGATTGCCTCTAGATTGCCCCTTGCCCGATTCTGCCATCGCGCTATTGGAACACGGATCAGACCCCACGGGGATAAGTCGATGACCAGCCGCGCCCATACCCTTATTGCCACCGAACGCCGCGTCCGCCGCCTCGGCCGACCTTTTGGCGTCAGCCTGCTGGTGGCGCAGAAGCGGAACCCCAAGATCGACGCCCATGGCGGCTACATGCTGCGCGACGACGACACCTTTGAGATCGTCTTTGGCAACAAGGGCTACGAATTCAGCGCCAGCCTCGACGAGGTCGAGGAATTCCTGCTCGAGTCCAAAATGGCGGCCAAGGAAAAGAAGTAGGCTAGCGGAGCGACGCCAGCACGCCCTGGAACCAGGTACGCACCGAGCGGATCATCGCCACAGATGCCTTCCAGACTTCCGTGGCTTTCGCCCAGCCCAATGCCTTGTCGCGCAGGCCGATCACCCAGCTCATCAGCCGCTTGAACCAGCCGATGCGCATCAGCGGCTCGTAGCCGACATGGAAGATCCGGTCGCAGGTAAGGATCGAAACGATCTGCGCAATGATCAACAGGATCAGGCACTGGAACGGATGCCCCACCGCACCCCAGTAGAGCGCGAAAACCTTGGCCGGTTCGATGACGATGAACGGCACCGCCAAGAGGACCAGCAGCGCATAGGGCGGTAGCCTCTGGATCAACCGCCCCAGCGCCTGAAACAGCTGTAGCTCGCCAAGCCAGCGGATCGCTGGACGAAACAGCGGGAACAGCAACTCGTCGAGCAGCGTGTAGAACACCACTGCCACGGTGACGACGAACCGCGCAACGGCCCGGATCACCTGCTGCCAGAGCGGTCGCTCGGGCGTATTTCCAGTCGACTCGGCCATGTCCTCACCCCCGGATGCGCAAGCATCGCGGCATTGCGCGCACAAAGGCTAGCCGCGTCAACCATCTGTGCTATCGTTTGGGTGGGAAGTCCTGTGTCTTACGAGTGAGCGCCTGACCGCATGTCGATCAAAGCCGCGATCTACCACCTGACGCATTATAAATATGACCGTCCGGTTGTCCTCCAGCCCCAGATCATCCGGCTGCAACCGGCGCCACAGAGCAAGACCAAGGTGCTGAGCCACTCGCTCAGGGTTTCGCCGTCGAACCATTTCGTCAACGTGCAGCAGGACCCGTACGGCAACTACCTCAGCCGCCACGTCTTCCCCGATCCGGTCATGGAACTGAAGATCGAAGTCGACCTCGTTGCCGACATGACGGTCTACAACCCGTTCGACTTCTTCGTCGAAGAGCGGGCTGAGGTCTGGCCGTTCGAATATCCCGAAGAGCTCCGCGACGACCTCTCTATTTATATGCGGCCGCAGCCGGCGGGGCCGCTGCTCACCGAATTCCTCCGCGGCGTCGACCGCACGCCGATGAACACCGTCAACTTCGTCACGGCTCTCAATGCCCGGGTACAGCGCGAGATTGGATATATTGTCAGGCTCGAAACCGGCGTGTTCGAGCCCGAGGAAACGCTGGGTCGCGCCCAGGGCTCGTGCCGCGATTCGACCTGGCTGATGGTCCAGGCGCTGCGCCACCTGGGCTTTGCCGCCCGCTTCGTCTCCGGTTACCTGATCCAGCTGAAGCCCGATCTCGTCTCGCTCGACGGCCCTGCAGGTACCGACCACGATTTCACCGATCTCCACGCCTGGTGCGAGGTTTACCTCCCCGGCGCCGGTTGGATCGGTCTTGATCCGACCTCCGGCCTCCTCGCTGGCGAGAGCCATGTGCCGCTGGCCGCCACTCCGCATTATCGCAATGCCGCGCCGATTTCGGGCTTCACCAGCTTTGCCAAGGTGGAGTTCGACTTCGCCATGACGGTGAGCCGGGTTGCCGAGCACCCGCGAATCACCATGCCGTTCTCCGACGCCAGTTGGGACCGGCTCAATACTCTGGGCCGCAAGGTCGATGAAGAACTGAAGGCCAACGACGTTCGCCTGACCATGGGCGGTGAACCGACCTTTGTCTCGATCGACGATTTCGAGGCCGGCGAGTGGAACGCCGATGCCGTCGGCCCGACCAAGCGCGCCAAGGCCGATGCCCTGATCCGCCGCCTCCGCGAGCGCTTCGCTCCCGGTGGGTTGCTGCACTACGGCCAGGGCAAATGGTATCCCGGCGAGACCCTGCCGCGCTGGACCTTCTCGCTCTACTGGCGCCGCGACGGCAAGCCGGTGTGGCAGAATGAGAAACTATTCGCCCATGAGGGTGTGCTCACCGAGGCCAAGCCCGGCGACGACAAGCGGCTCCTCGACGAGATCGCCCACAATCTGGGGCTGGGTGGCGACACGATTGACCCGGCCTACGAGGATCCGGGCGACTGGCTGGTGAAGGAAGCGCGGCTGCCGCCCAATGTTGATCCGGCTAACCCTGAGCTTGCCGACCCCGAAGCGCGAGCCCGCATGGCCAAGGTGTTTGACCATGGCCTCAACAATGCCACCGGCTATGTGCTGCCGGTGCAGCGCTGGAACGCCCTGCCCGACAAGTCGCACTGGATCACCGAGAAGTGGAAGACCCGGCGCGGCAAGCTGTTCCTCGCCGCGGGCGACTCGCCTGTCGGCTACCGCCTGCCGCTGAGTTCGCTCAAGCACGTCGAGGCGACTGCCTACCCGCATGTCGTGCCACGCGACCCGTTGGTCGAGGTGGGCAACCTGCCCGAGGTCGAAGAGCTGCTCAGCAAGAAGATCGAGGTGCGGATCGGCCATCACGCCCAGCCCTCGACCTTCACCGCCGACGCCACCGACAACCAGCAGATTGCCGAGCAGGTGCTCGACGAGATCGACAGCGTCGTGCGCACCGCCATTACGGTCGAATTGCGCGAGGGCCGCCTTTGCGTCTTCCTGCCGCCGGTCTCGACGGTCGAGGACTATCTCGAACTGATCGCCGCGGCCGAAGAGGCCGCCAAGACCATCGACCTGCCGATCCATGTCGAGGGCTATGCCCCGCCCTACGATCCGCGGCTCAACGTCATTCGCGTGGCCCCAGATCCAGGCGTCATCGAGGTCAACGTTCACCCCGCCTCGAGTTGGGAAGAGTGCGTTGCGACCACTACCGCCGTCTATGAGGAAGCCCGCCTCAGCCGGCTCGGCGCCGACAAGTTCATGATCGACGGCAAGCACACCGGCACCGGCGGCGGCAACCATGTGGTGGTCGGCGGCGCGACGCCTGGGGATAGTCCGTTCCTCAGACGGCCTGATCTGCTCAAGAGCTTAGTGCTACACTGGCAGCACCACCCATCGCTGTCCTACCTGTTCTCTGGCCTGTTCATCGGGCCGACCTCACAGGCCCCGCGCTTCGACGAGGCCCGGCACGATAGCCTCTATGAACTCGAAATCGCCATCAAACAGGTGCCCAAGCCCGGCGAGGGCACGCCGCCCCTGCCGTGGGCGGTCGACCGCCTGTTCCGCAACCTGCTGGTTGACGTCACCGGCAATACGCATCGTTCCGAAATCTGCATCGACAAGCTCTATTCCCCCGATGGGCCGACCGGCCGACTCGGGCTGGTCGAGTTCCGCGGCTTCGAGATGCCGCCGAACGCGCGGATGAACCTTGCCCAGCAGTTGCTGGTGCGGGCGCTGATTGCGCGGTTCTGGAAATCACCGATCGATGGCCGCTTCATCCGCTGGGGTACGACGCTGCATGACCGGTTCATGCTGCCGCAGTTTGTGTGGGCCGATTTCCTCGATGTGCTGGCCGACCTGAAGCAGCACGGCTTCGATCTCGAGCCGGAATGGTTCGCGGCGCAGCTCGAATTCCGCTTCCCGTTCTGCGGCGAAGTCGAAGTCGAGGGCATGAAACTGACGCTGAACCAGGCGCTCGAGCCCTGGCACGTCATGGGCGAACAGGGCGCCATCGGTGGCACCGTGCGCTTTGTTGATTCATCGGTTGAACGACTTCAAGTAAAACTCGAAGGCGTCAATCCTGATCGCTATCAGGTGACCTGCAACGGCCGCGCTGTGCCGCTGACGGCGACCGGCGCCGCCGGGGTTGCGGTGGCGGGCGTGCGCTATAAGGCCTGGCAACCGTCCTCGGGCATGCACCCAATGCTGCCTGTTAACGCCCCGCTGCACTTCGATATCTACGACACCTGGTCCGGTCGATCGATCGGCGGCTGCACCTACCACACTGCGCATCCTGGTGGCCGCAACTACGAGACCTTCCCAGTTAACGGCAACGAAGCCGAGGCGCGGCGGCTGGCGCGTTTCGTGCCCAATGGCCACACGCCGGGCCCGTTCACGCCACCCAACGAAGCGCGAGCTGAGCTGTTCCCGTTGACGCTGGACCTGCGCATGCCCGTCTGAGTCGTGCGGAAACGCCCGACAGCCACGTGGCTTCGGGTTTCTGATCAGTTTGCCGCCCTTGGGTGCGGCATGGGCGGGACTTCGTCGCGGTGCGGGTAGACCCGCGAATTGGATACGGTGGGACTATCGCCCCGCCCATTGCGAACGGTCTTTTGGCCCGGGGTTACCGCTGAAGCGTGCAGAGTCCCGAAACCCTGGGAGCAACGGCTCGCCCCCAGCCCGATCCCCTTCCGCGATGCCCCGTTGGCACCTCGCATCGGAAAGGTGAGCGCATCATAACCCCGCCCCAGGCGGCGGGGATAGGTCTGGGCGGAAACCGGCCTACCCGTTTCAATGGGCCGTCGCAACTTGCGCCTATAAGTCAAAAAAACCTGTGACAGCCGGTTGATCTCCCCGGCGATTGCCGCTTGTCTATCACCACCCCGAGGCCGCGTTTGGTATGCAGACTCTCACACTTCTGGTTCCCCTAGCGCTGGCCGTGGTCGTCCTGCTGGGTTGGGTGTGGCTACGTCAGTCCGCAAAACGCGCGCACCAGCGCCAACGGCTGGACACCCCTTCGCAGCCCGTTGTCGCTCGCTCCAATGCTTCGGAACTGGCAGGCAGCAAGATGCTGAGCGCCCTCCGCGCGGAGGCCGACAGCGACACGATCGTTCTTCCAAACCCGTTACGGCAGCGGCGCTAGCGCGACCGAGGACAACGTTGCGCCGCGGCGTCAACCGGTTAGCGTCATGCTATCCACGCCCTTTGTGACAGCATGACCGTTGGTTTTTTGACCATTCAGTAGAAAACTGCTTGCGCTTCCGGGGGCAAACTATAGCGCTAGTGACCATGATCGAGCGGAATCAACGACAGCCAGCGAGAAAGCGTGGGGCACCCGGCCTCATTGCCGACTACAAACTGGTGGCGGGCGTCTCCGACGAGATGATCGACGCGACCGGAGCTATACGGCCCGGCTGGTCCACCCTCATCAACGCGCTCGATGATCTGGGCCCTTCCGAGGTTGCCGCGCGCTTCGAGCGCGCCGATCAATATCTCCGGGACGCTGGCGTTTTCTACCGCAAGTATGATGGCGCCGAGGGCAAGGAGCGCGCCTGGCCCCTCGCCCACCTGCCGCTGATCATCGACGACTCGCAATGGGCCACCATCTCGCGTGGCCTGACCCAGCGCGCCGAACTGCTGGAAAAGATCGTTGCCGACATCTATGGCGACAACGAACTGGTCAAGCGCGGCCTCCTGCCCCCTGAACTGATCGCGCGGAACACCGAATTCCTCCGGCCCATGGTCGGCATCAAGCCGGCGAGCGGGCACTTTTTGCACTTTTGCGCCTTTGAGCTGGGGCGCGGCCCTGATGGTGGCTGGTGGGTGCTGGGCGACCGCACGCAGGCACCCTCGGGCGCCGGCTTTGCCCTCGAAAACCGCGTTGCGACCACCCGCGCGCTCTCCGATATCTATGGCAAGATGCATGTGCATCGGCTGGCGAGCTTCTTCCGCGCCTTCCGCGACGCCCTCAATGGTATCGCCCGCGCTGCGGATGGCCGCGTCGGCATCCTGACCCCCGGCATCCACAACGAAACCTATTTCGAGCACGCCTACATTGCCCGCTACCTCGGCTTCATGCTGCTGGAGGGTGAAGACCTTGTGGTCGACAACGGCCAGGTGATGGTGCGCACCGTCTCTGGGCTGAAGCAGGTCAGCGTGCTGTGGCGCCGTCTCGACGCGAGCTTTGCCGATCCGCTGGAACTGCGCTTCGACAGCCGTATCGGCACGCCGGGTATGGCCGAAGCGGTGCGCCAAGGCTCGATTTCGATCGTCAACGCACTCGGCACCGGCATCCTCGAGACCCGCGCCTTTTCGGCGTTCATGCCGAATTTGAGCCGCGCGCTGCTCGGCGACGATCTTGAACTGCCCACCATTGCCACGTGGTGGTGCGGACAAGAAGCGGAGCGCAAGCACGTCATCGAAAACTTCGACCAGATGATGGTTGGTCCGGCCTTCGCGACCGGCCTCGCCATCGACGACCCCAAGAGTGCCGCTCTCGGCAAGCGCCTGCCTCTGGCCGAACGCGAAGCCATGCTGGCGCGCCTTGAGACGGACGGAGGCGCCTTTGTTGGCCAGGAGCCGGTGCGGCTCTCGACCGCGCCGGTGTATTTTGGCGGCAAGCTTGAACCCCGCCCAATCACGCTGCGCGTCTATGCGGCGCGGACCAAGGACGGCTGGATCGTAATGCCCGGCGGCTTCGCCCGCGTCGGTTCCACAGGAGACACCACGGCAATTGCCATGCAGCGCGGCGGCCAGGCGGCCGACGTCTGGGTCGTCAGCCCCAAGCCCGTCGAACGCGTTTCACTGCTGCCGCGTGAGGGCGAAAAGCTGGTGCGCGTCTCCGCCGGCAGCCTCCCCAGCCGTGCCGCTGACAACCTGATCTGGTTGGGCCGGTACGCTGAGCGCTGCGAAGCGACCGTGCGCATTCTTCGCGCCTATAACGCCCGGCTGGCCGAGAGCTCCAACCCCGACCAGGCAATCCTCAAGGACACACGCGCCTATCTCGATGGCATCGGGGTCGATCCCAAGCAGGCGTTGCCCACCGGACTGCTGGCGGCGATCGATAGCGCCGTGCACAGCGCCAGCCAGATCCGCGATCGCTTCTCGCCGGATGGCTGGCTGGCTCTCACCGATTTGCGCAAGACCGCGCGCAGCTTTGCGCAGAAGGTCCAGCCGGGCGACGACGCGACGCGCGCCATGACCGTGCTGCTGCGCAAACTCGCCGGCTTCTCCGGCCTTGTGCACGAAAACATGTACCGCTTTGCCGGTTGGCGCTTTCTTGAGATCGGGCGCCGCCTCGAACGCGGCATCCAGATCGCCGGTATCGTCGCCTGGTGCACGCGGAAGGGCGCGCCAGAGGGCTCGCTGGACCTGTTGCTGGAGATCGGCGACAGCGTCATGACCCATCGTCGGCGCTACGCGGTGAGCGCAGGTGTCGATTCCTATGTCGACCTGCTGGTGCTCGATCCGCTCAATCCACGGTCCGTCGCCTTCCAGGTGGCCGAGTTGCGGGCCCAACTGGAACGTCTCCCGGGCGGCATCGACGACGGCCACCTGTCGCCGGCCACCCAGGCGGCACTGTCGCTACACACCGAGTTGCGGGTCACCGAGCCCGATCTGATGACCGCCGCCAAGCTCAACCGCCTTCGCACCCAGATCGGCAGCCTCGCCGGCCTGATTGCAGACGCCTATTTCGTCTAGGAGCGGGGCCGTGCTCTACGACGTCCGGCTCGAACTGCATTACGACTACGAGGCATCGGTGCATGGCGACCGCCACCTCGTGCGCGTCACCCCAATCACCATTCCCGGCGTGCAGCGGGTGATCGCGACCTCGCTGTCGTTCGAACCGCGCCCCGAGCAGGAGACCACGTTCTCCGATTTCTTCGGCAACACCGTCACCACGATCGCCTACTCCGGCTCGCACGACCGCCTCGATGTGCGCCTCGCCGCTCGCGTGCAGGTTGAAGACCTCCACCCACCCGCTGACCTGTCTCCCACGGTTGCCGGCCTGCAACAGGAAGTGGCGGCGCTCTGGTCGCTCGATGCCAACTCGCCGCACCACTTCCTCAGTGCCTCCCCGCGCATCCCGATCGACCGCGAGATCACGGCCTACGCCGCTGAAAGCGTCGCACGCACGCTTTCGGTGCAGGCCGCAGCCATGGATATGTGCCTCTCGATCTATCGCGACTTCAAATACGACAAGGACGCCACAGACGTCGGCACCACCCCGGTCGAGGCGTTTGCGCTGAAGGGTGGGGTCTGCCAGGACTTTGCCCATGTCATGATTGCCGGGCTTCGAGGCGTTGGCATTCCGGCCGGCTATGTGTCGGGCTTTTTGCGCACCATCCCGCCCAAGGGCAAGCCGCGCCTCGAGGGTGCGGATGCGATGCATGCCTGGGTACGGGTCTGGTGCGGACAGCATGCCGGGTGGATCGAGTTCGATCCGACAAACGCCATGCTCGCGGGCCCCGATCACATAACCATTGGCCACGGCCGCGACTATTCCGATATCTCACCCATTGTCGGCGTCCTGCGCACCAGCGGCGACCATCACGCCAAGCAATCGGTCGACGTCCTTCGCGTCGAATAGCCTGCCCTTCCCTTAGATATTTGCTTGATCCCCGGGAACCAATCCCGGGCGTTGCCGTTGTTTTGGCATTCGACAAAGCAACACGCGACTAAGCAAAGCGCAGTGCTTTGAAAATTCAAAGCAGGGATTTTAGCCATGAGTTCGATCGAGATTGCCAACCTCGAGCATGCAGGCCGCGTTGCGATGGCCTGGAGCCCTGAGGCGTACGATGGAAAGTCTAGCTATACTGCAGTCCTTCTTGCGCTTATTCTGGCATTTTGCTCGTGACCGTGACTTTTCTTATTTCCATTATCTAGGAGCGTCACATGACAATCAGCACCATCCTGATAATTATTCTCATTCTGCTCGTCATCGGCGCTGTTCCCGCCTGGCCATATTCCAGATCCTGGGGTGCCTTTCCCTCCGGCATCCTCGGTGTCGTGCTCGTGATCGTCCTCGTCCTTATGCTGATGAGGGTGTTCTAGCGCGCAAGCGGTCCCATAGGCCGCCCCCCTTGGGACTTGCATATGACCCTCCGGCCCTCCCTGGCCGGAGGGTCTTTTGCATTTGATGTGGCGCAAAATCTGCGCCGCGCTCAAGTGCAATACTGGTGGAACCTTGGCGCGGTCGCAGCGTTATCGCCTTACAAACGCAAGGAGCGAGAAATATGGCTTCCACGACTGATATGGCCCCCGGCCGCACAAACACGCCCGCCGCGCCCGCTCGGCGCGCCAACAGCTCGCGCCGTCCCAGCGCACCGGCGCGCAATGAGGACGACCTTAGCGCCCAGGTCACCCAGCTGCAAAGCGACCTCAAGCAGATCGCAGTGACGTTGGCGACCTTGGCTGAAAACAAGGTCTCCGATGTGCAGAAAGTGGCACAGAAAGAAGCGCACAACCTCGCAAAGACGGGCCAGAACGCTCTCGAAGACGTGCAGGACGAGTTCGGCGAACTCGAAAAGCAGTTGAAGGACTCCATCCGTCAAAAGCCGCTGACCGCCGTGGCTGGCGCTATCGCGCTTGGCTTTATCCTGGCCGTAGTGTCGCGCTAAGACAATGAACCTTCTCCTGACGCTGGCATCGCTGCTCGGCATCGAAATCGAAGTCCTCAAGGAGCGGGTCAAAAAGGACGTCGCGGCCTGGCTGGTCGTGGCGTCATTTGCTGGGATTGGGGTCGTTTTCCTGCTGGTCGCTCTCCACGCCTGGCTGGTGACGGTTATGGGTCCGATCTGGGCGCCGTTAGCGATCGCCGGCGGCGCGCTGCTCATCGCCTTGATCGTGTTTTTCGCAATGCGCATGGCCGACGCGGCGGAGCATCGGCGGTCACTCGAGCGCAAGCATAATGTCGACCGGACGGCCCTCGTCACCACGGCAGCTATTGCGGCTTTCCCGCTCGCAATGAACTCGGACCTGATGAAGAAAGTTGGTCTGCCAATCGGCGGCGCTCTTGCGGCAGCGTATCTGCTTCGAAAGCCAGGCCGTCACCACAGCACCGAAACCGACACCCCGTCCTGACTCCCACCCAGCAACCTTTCTGGAGGTTGATGCGTTGAATGTCACCGAGCGGAACCACAACGCGGTCCGCTCGGAACCGATCCAAGGAGTGTGAGCTATGACCCACATCAAAGGAAAGATCGCATCGATCCTGACTGATCAGGACATGCCGACGGACGAAAAGATTATCGTGCTGCGCCAGCTGGAGGCAGATTCGCTCTCCAAGGAACGCAGTGCCACTGAAGGAATGACACCCGTCGACGGCGACGACGGGGAAGACCTCAAGCTTATCGAGATCGCACTGCGCACCCTGGGCGAAGGCCCGGTGGATGCCGGAGCAGCAAGCCTTTAGCCAGAACGCCAAGTCTATCCGGCCTCGCTGCATTTCAGGATGCTGCGAGGCCTTTTTCGTTGGCTGCGGCGATATCGGCCAATGGGCTTGCCGGCGCCACCACTTTGAGCGCGCCAGCATGGATTTTGAGGCGCACCTGCCGCTCAAGCGGCACCAACTCACCATCGATGACCGCTCGGAATGATTTCTTGGTGCGCCGAAACGTCAGCGTCAGATCCCGCACCTCTTTTTCCGACACCATCGGATGCTGCTTCCATTTGCCGAACATCAGCGTGACGGCCAGCCTCGCCAGCTCGACGCTGGGCATCGGCTCAACGACATAGACACCGAGCACGCCCTTGTCGATTTCCTCGGCATAGGGCACGTGCCCCTCCATCAGCCGGTTATTGGAGATCGCGATGGCGGTGGCGCGGCGCTTCTCGGTGCCCTTTCTGGTCGTCAGTTCGACATCGAACACCAGGGGCCGCGACAGCGCTTCAAACACCGCCCGGACGCTGGCGGCCATCTTGCCGATACGGCTGTGGTAGACCATGCCGTTGCGAATCCGCACCAGCCGCGAATGCATGCCTACCGTGAACTGATGGACGAAGGGCTGGCCGTTGGCGGTTGCGATATCGACGTGTTGCACAACGCCTGTTGCCACGGCCTCGAGTGCCTGATCGAGGCCGAGCGGCATCTGAAGGGAACGGGCGAAAAGGTTCATGGTGCCAGCCGGCAGCACGGCAAGCGGCTTTCCCGCGGCAAAGCAGACCCCGGCCGCGGCCGAGATAGTGCCATCGCCGCCGCCGGCCATCAGGGCATCGGCAGCGGGGTCGGCAGCGGCGTGTTGGAGGGCAGGCACCAGCTCGTCGCTGCTCACCACACGGCAGTCGAGACTATGCCCATGTGCGGCGAACAAGGCGGTGGCGTTGGTGGCAAACGCAGCCATATCCATGGTGCGAAATGTCCCGCCATCCTTGTTCAAGACGCCGATAAAATGCATGCCATCGCTCCAATGCCTGGCCTGGGGCTGAACGTCCAGACGGCGACTAAATGAATGGCCGCTGGCCTTCCTCAAGCCCGGACCAGCCCGACAATTCCATCAGTCCTGCCTCGTCCAGAACCTCGCAGGCGCTGTCATGCCAGCGGATGAACTTTCGGTCGACCAGCTTGCGTAAGGTCTTGTTGGTGTGCACCACCGACAGGCCCAACGTATCGGCAACGTGTTGCTGGGTAATGGGGATCAGCATCTTGCGGCCCGTACCAAAGCCCAGTCGGTTAGCGCGCTGATAGATGAAGGCGATCAGATAGGCGGCACGCTCCAGCGCACTGCGACGCCCGACGCTGAGGAGGTTCTCATCGAGCATCCTCTCCTCGCGCGAGGCGAGCCAGGTGATATCGAACGCCAGGCCGGGATGGTTGCGAAACAGTCCCGGCAGGCTGTCGCGCTGGAAAACGCAAAGAACGACCGGGGACAGCGTTTCGACTGAATGCTGCATTTCACCGATCACCGAACCCTGCAGCCCGACGAGATCACCCGGCAACAGGTAATTGAGGATCTGCCGCCGCCCGTCTTCGAGCATTTTGTAGCGGAACGCCCAACCCGACAGCAGGGTGAACAGCTGCGCGCTGTGCGAGCCTTCCGACAGGATCATCGAACCCGCATCCGCCACCAGCTCGCCGCGTTTGAACTGCTTGACGAACTTGAGTTCCTCCGCCTCGAAAGGGCGGAAATGCGGATTGGCGCGTAGTGGACACTGCTCGCACGGAACCCGCCGCGCGGTCTGCGTCGCCTGCTCACTCATCGGGGTTACCCGATATGCGGCATTGCGGTGACCTGGGCGGAAACCCCGTCAGGGCCATAGTCGGTCTCGCCTTCCACCTGCAGCGCTTCCTGCAGGCGCGAGCGGGCGCGGCTGACGCGGCTCTTCATGGTGCCGACGGCGCACTTACAGATCTCGGCGGCTTCTTCATATGAAAAACCCGAGGCGCCGATCAGAATGATCGCTTCGCGCTGGTCATCAGGGAGCTTGTCCAGCTCGCGCTTGAAGTCGCCAAGGTCCAGTATCCCGTATTGCGACGGGTTCACGGCCATGCGCTCGGTCAACAGACCATCGCTGTCCTGCACTTCGCGTCCGCGCTTGCGCATCTGGCTGTAAAATTCGTTGCGGAGAATGGTGAACAGCCATGCCTTGATATTGGTGCCCATTTCGAAGCTTTCCTGCTTCGCCCAGGCCCGCATCACGGTGTCCTGCACCAGGTCATCGGCCTTGTCGTGGCGGCCTGTCAGCGACACCGCGAAGGCCCGGAGGCTTGGCAGGGTGGCCAGCATCTCGCGTTTGAAGCTCGGGGTTTCCGGGGTCATAGCGCTACTCGCTCTTGCCGGTTTTGGCGCTCTGCTCCACCTGATCGAGCTTTTCAAGCAGGTCCAGAAGCTTGGAGGGGATGCCCTCCTCCTCGACGGCGCCATAAAGCGCGCGGAGCTTGCTGCCGATATCTGAATTCGGGCCTAGGCCGTCATTTGTACGGCGCTGCCGAATACTACCTGCTTGGTTCATGGTCGTCTTATCTTTCATTAGCCCTGCCCCGCGGTCAGAAATCACGCCCGTTTCCTACCGCCAGAGGAAAAAAGCACCAGCCGAAAAAAAGTTCCCGCCCGTTGCAACCTTTTTTTGAGTACCGGCGTTTTCAACGATGTTAAGCTTGGAATGCGCCAGGGGAGTAGCCTTACGATGACTTTGTCCATGCGGATTGCACCGCATTTGCCGTATCTGCGCCGGTTTTCTCGCGCGGTAACCGGCTCCCAGACGTCAGGCGATGCCTACGTCGCAGCGGCCCTTGAGGCGCTGATCGCAGATCTCTCGATCTTCCCCGAAGGCTCGAACGATCGCATCTCGCTCTACAAACTGTTTTCCGCGCTGTTCTCGACTTCGGCCGTGCGCGTACCCGAGCCCAACTCCACCTACCCTTGGGAATCCCGCGCAGCAGCCAACCTCGCCAACCTCGCTCCCAAACCGCGTCAGGCGTTCCTGCTGGTTGCAGTCGAGGGCTTTACCCACGCCGAAGCCGCTGAAATCCTTGGCACATCGCCGGCCGAGTTCGCCGCGCTTCTGGCCGACGCCTCGGCAGAAATCTCCCGCCAGGTGGCAACTGACATCCTCATTATCGAGGATGAACCGCTGATCGCCATGGATATCGAGCAGATGGTCGAGGGCCTTGGCCACCGTGTGGTCGGCATTGCCCGGACCCACAAGGAAGCGGTGGCGCTCTACCACAAGACCCAGCCGCGGATGATCCTTGCGGACATCCAGCTGGCCGATGGGTCTTCGGGCATCGACGCCGTCAACGACATCCTTTCGACCCACCCCGTGCCGGTGATCTTCATCACCGCGTTCCCGGAGCGCCTGTTGACCGGTGAGCGTCCTGAGCCGACGTTCCTCGTCACCAAGCCGTTCAACCCGGACATGGTCAAGGCCTTGATCAGCCAGGCGCTTTTCTTCGACGAGGGTTCGCGCGCAGCGGCCTGATTGAAGTAGACATGATCGCATTTGAAGAGCCGGGCCCTGCCCGGCTCTTTGCGTTTTGGGCCAGATTTCGCTTTGCCCGGCATGTGCCTTAGCCTGAACTCCTGCTAGGCAGAGTCGCGAACGGTTTGGGGATGGCGTGATGACATTTGAACGCAAGGTGGTGCCGCTGAGGGGCGATACGCCGGGGCAGGTCACCGAGTTCACCTACTACGTCATCGGCCCGCGCGATGCGCCGGAGAAGGTTCATCTGCAGGCAGCGCTGCATGCCGATGAACACCCCGGCACGATGCTGCTGCATCACCTGTTGCCACAGCTTCGTCATGCCGATGAACAGAACCTGCTGAGGGCGCGGTTCACGGTGATGCCGCTGGTCAATCCGCTCGGCATGGCCAACTTCTCGTTCCGCCACCACCTTGGACGGTACGACCCCAACACCGGCGTCAACCACAACCGGCGCTGGCCGGATCTGTTCGCCCAGATCCGCACCCAGCTCGCCGGGCGCCTCTCCGAGGACGAGCGCTTCAACGTCAACCTGATCCGCAAGGCTGTCGCCCAGTGGATCGATGCGCAGCAGCCGCGCACTGTTGCCGAGCAGTTGCGCCTCCTGGTGTTGCGCGAGGCGCATGATGCCGAGTTCGTGCTCGACCTCCACTGTGACAATGACTCGCTGCTCCACATCTTCACCTCGCCCGAGCTGATGCCCGAATTGCAGGATCTTGCCGACTGGATGGGGGCGGCGGCGACTTTGACCGCGGCAGATTCCGGGGGCGGATCGTTCGACGAGGTGCTGCCGCAACTCTATCGCAAGGTGGCACTCGCCAATCCGGGCAAGCCCGTGCCGATGGCCAGCGCCACCGCGACGCTCGAATACCGCGGCACGGCCGATGTGTTCGACCATTTCGGTGCCGACGACGCGCGGCGGCTCTGGGGGTTCCTGTGCGAGCGCAACCTGATCGACGCGGATCCGGGCCCTCGCCCTGGCACGTCGCCCGGCGGGACATCGCTTGAAGCCACCGAGATCGTGCGGGCTGACCGGCCGGGGCTGGTGGCTTACCGGGTTGAGCTGGGCGAGGTGGTCAAGAAGGGCCAGCCGATCGCCGACATCATCGCGCTCGATGGCCCGGAGGCTTTCATGGCCCGAACGCCGGTATTTGCAGGCACCGACGGGTTCGTGCTCTCCCGCGTCGAGCGGAAGTATGCGGCGCGCGGCGCCTCGATCATGAAGATCGTCGGCACCCTGCCGCTGGCGGCAAGGAAGGGCGCGTATCTGCTGGAGGATTGAGGGGGTAACTGCCCCTCACCCGGCCGCTGCGCGGCCACCCTCTCCCTCAAGGGGAGAGGGAAAGAGGGGGCGAGATTGTGCCACAACTCCCCTCTCCCCTTGAGGGAGAGGGTGCCCGAAGGGCGGGTGAGGGGAAGGCTTACTGCAGCCCGAACTCCCGGTGCCCCAGCGCCGTCATGATGCCCCGCAGTTCCGCGAGACCCTTGAGACGCCCAATTGTCGGGTAGCCGGGCTGGGCGCGGCGGGTGAGGTCGTCGAGGATGTCTTGTCCGTGGTCGGGCCGCATTGGGATTTCCCAATCCGCCCTGCCCTCGCGCTTGCGGCGGGCTTCTTCGGTGAGGATCGCCGCGATCAGCGCCACCATATCGGTATCGCCGCCGAGGTGCTCGGCTTCAAAGAACGAGCCGGAGATCGCGTCGCTGTCGCGCTTGACGTTGCGGAGGTGAAGGAAGTGCACCTTGGGGCCGAACTGCCGCATCATCGCCGGCAGGTCGTTGTCCGGCCGGGCGCCGAGCGAGCCCGAACAGAGCGTCATGCCGTTGGCGGGGCTATCCACCGCATCGAGGATCGCCTGGTAGTCGGACGCCGTCGACATAATGCGCGGCAGGCCGAGCAGCGGGAACGGCGGATCGTCGGGATGGCAGCCGAGCCGAACGCCGACCTCTTCAGCCACCGGCACGATCTCCGAGAGGAAATCGATGAAATGCTGCCGCAGCCGGTCGGCAGAGATATTGCCGTATTCGGCCAGATGCGCCCGCACATCTTCCAGCGTCATGCTCTCGGTGGAGCCCGGAAGGCCCATCGTCACATTGCGCGCCAGCTGCTTCTGGCCAGCGTCATCAAGCGCGGCAAAACGGCGTGCGGCTTCTTCAACCACAGCTGGAGTAAACGCCTCCAACGCACCGGGGCGCTTAAGGATATGGATTTCGAATGCCGCGAAATCGTTAATGTCGAACCGCATGCACGAGCCGCCATTGGGGAGGCCCCAGCGGAGGTCGGTGCGGGTCCAGTCGAGCACCGGCATGAAGTTGTAGCAGACCATTTCGAGCCCAGCCGCCGCGACGTTCCTGAGGCTCTCTTTGTAGTTGGCGATGAGCTCGCGCCAGGCGCCCTTCTGCTTCTTGATGTCTTCGGAAACCGGCAGGCTCTCGATCACATCCCACTCGATTCCCGAGGGCGAGCCGTCCTTGCGGACGCGCACCAGCTGCTGGCGCTTGGCGATCTCTTTGGGCGACCAGACGGTGCCGTTGGGAATGTGGTGCAGCGCCGTGACGATGCCTTCGGCACCGGCCTGAACCACATCATCGATGCTGGCGAGATCTGCTGGTCCGAACCAGCGCCAAGTCTGCCTCATATCTGAGCCTCATTGAGTAAAATGAGGGGAGCGGGCTAGGCCCGCTGCCCGGTCAAGTCAACGCCCTTCAGCCCATCGCCGCGACGAGCAGCGCGCGATAGTCGGCGGCCGAGGCAACGCGTGGGTTGGTGGCGTGGCTGTGGTCGGCCAGCGCCCGCTCGACCACCCAGTCGAAATGATCTTCCCGCACCCCCAGCAGCCGCAGCCCGGGCGCAATACCGAGGCGGACGTTCAGGGCATCGAGTTCATCGGCGAGATCGGCATCGGGCTTGAGCCCCATGGCCGCCTTGAGCCGCGACAGCTTTTCGACGATGGCGACGGCATTGAAGCGCAGCACCGGCGGCATCAGGATGGCGTTAAGCGTGCCATGATGCAGCGAGACATCCTTGAGGCCGCCCAGCGCGTGGCTGAGCGCATGGACGGCGCCAAGACCCTTCTGGAACGCCAGCCCGCCCATCAGCGCGCCCATCAGCATTTCGGTGCGCGCCGCGAGGTTCTGGCCATCGCGATAGGCGATCTCCAGCGCGCCCCAGATGCGGGCCGCACCATCGAGCCCAATGGCTTCGGCCGGCGGGTTGATGCGCGGCGAGCACAGCGTTTCGATGCAATGGCTGAGCGCGTCGAGACCGGTGGCCGCGGTAAGCCCCGGCGGCAGGCCCAGCGTCAGTTCCGGATCGGAAATGGCGCGCTTGGGGATGAGGTGCGGAGAAATGAAGCCGAGCTTACGGCCATCATCGAGTGTGAGCAGCGCGGCGCGCCCGACCTCGGCGCCGGTTCCGGCGGTGGTCGGAATGGCAATCAACGGCGCGACCTTACTGGTGATGCGATCAAGCCCACCATAGATCATGGCGTATTGCTCAAGCGGCACCGGGTGCGTCGCGAGCAGCGCCACGCCCTTGGCAAGATCGATGGGCGAACCGCCGCCGAGCGCCACGAGGCCATCGCAGCCTTCTTCTTGGTACATGGCCAGCGCCGCCAGCACGGCGGATTCGGTAGGGTTGGGCGGCGTATCGACAAAGACCGGCGTGCCCTCGGGCAGGAAGGCCAGCGCCTTGGCGGCGATGCCGGCGGCAACGACGCCCTTATCAGCCACCAGCAATGGGCGCTTCAGCCCGAACTCGGTCATTGCGTCTTTCAGTGTGGCAAGGGTGCCGACCCCGAATTCGATAGCAGTCAGATAGGCAATACGGCTCATTTCAACTCCCCCTCAGGCACTAACAATTCAACTCTTGCAATGACCTAGCCATTGGCAATTTCGATAAGGACATCAGCATGGCACGGCGTGCCCGGTTTGCACCAGCAGGCGAGGTTATGTCCCGCGAGTTCTGTGCGGATCAGGTCGAGCGACGGCGCAGGCCCCGGCGACAGCGGCGAAGTGCTGAGCGCGCCGATCAGCCATTGGGTGCAGAGGTCCACCGCCCGCGCCTGCGCCTCCGCCGGGTCGAGCGTGTAGCGCTTGGCAATCTCGGCGATGACGAACGGATTGCCCCATTTGCCCGGCCGCGCCACGATCTTTGCCGGCAAGCCGTTCAACTCGCGCGACGCCTCCTGCAGGTTAAACCCCTTCTTGCGGGAAAGGTGCAGGCGTTGGGGCTTGGCGCTCACCGGAGCTCCTTGTCGTAGACGAATTTCGGCATTTCCAGCTTAAGAATGATTGCGGCGACACGGAGGGAAAAGCCAATGACGATGACGCCCACGACCACTAGATCGTGCGGCAGGCCCCATTGCAGGCCGTAATAGTAGAGGACGCCCGAAACGATCGCGACGGTGGCATAGAGCTCGGACGAGAACACCAGTGGCACGTCGTTGCACAGCACATCGCGCAGAATCCCCCCCACGATCCCGGTGACCAACCCCGAGACGATGATGATGATCGGCGACAGGCCCAGCTCGATCGCGATGTTGCAGCCGATGATGGTGAAAACCACCAGACCCAGCGCATCGAGCAAGAGGAATGGCCATTTCAGCGCATCCATGAAGCGGGCGAGCGCTATGGTGAAGAGCGCCGCACCGCAGCAGATGAGCAGCAGATAGGGGTTCGCCACCCAGGTCAGCGGGTAGTGACCGAGCAGCGTGTCGCGCATCGTGCCGCCGCCGAGCGCCGTGACGCAGGCGAGGACGCACACCCCGAACCAATCCATCTTGCGGCGCCCGGCAGCAAGCGCCGCGGTCATCGCTTCAGCGGCAATGGCGATATAGAAGATGACCTGCAGCAGCATGGCGTTCCCCAAAGGCGCAATTCAAAGTGCGACCCGCGGCGAGTAGAGCGGCTTGCTAGTCCGCCGTCGACTGGATGGTGACGATCTTCACGTCGAAATCGCTGCAGGCATCGTCCTTGCAGATGCCGTTGAGCCAGACCTCGCCATTGCCGAACATCACGCCGTCGGCGTTGACGAACAGGTCCTCGTATTTCTGGGATACCACCGCCTGAGAAATCGCATCGGTGATGATCTGGTCATACTGGGCGATGAAATCTTCTGGGCCTTCGATTGTCACTTCATCGCCGCCCTCGCGCACCGTGATCGGGTAGCTGACCCAGTCCGCCACGACCGCGGCCTCGCCAGCACCGACCGCCGCCTGAATAGCCTCGAACGCTTCGCCGTACTTGGCAGGATCGCCCAGCACGGTTTCGATGGAGGCGTTCACATCCGCCACGCTCTGGGCGAATACCGGGCTCGCGCCCAGCGCCAGTATCAACGCGAACAGGGCCAGGCGTTTCATGTCAGTCTCCGGTCAAAATCAGGTGGTTCGATCGTTATTCCTAGCGCACCATCAGCCAAAAGAGGAGATCGCTCAATGCGTAAGCCACAGAGTGTGAAAGCGTTGGAAGAACTCGGTCGGGTGCGGCTCAGCCCCAGCTTCTTCATGCGCGATTTTCTCCATTCCGAGATCGCCAGCTTTCACGGCATCCCCAATATCCCCGACGATCCCGACCTCGCCATCGCCGCCGGCCGCCAGCTTTGCGAACAACTGCTCGAACCGCTTCGTGCCCGCTTTGGCCGCATCTCCATCCGCTCAGCGTTCCGGTCGATCGAGGTCAACGGCTTCGGCAACGCACACAAGCTCAACTGCGGGCGCAACGAGACCAATTTCGCGGGCCACATCTGGGACCGGCGGGATGCCGCAGGACGGATGGGGGCGACCGCCTCGATCATCGTGCATGCCGCGATCCCCTATTACGAGGCGACGGGTCAATGGGAAGCCATCGCCTGGTGGGTGCATGACCACCTGCCCTACGACAGTATGGAGTTCTTTCCGCGCTACGCCGCCTTCAACATCCAGTGGCGCGAGGAACCGCGCCGCGACATCTATTCCTTCATTCCGCCGCGGCGCGGCTGGCTGACCAAGGGGGATCGCGCGGATGGCCTCGGTGATCACAGCGCGCACTATGCCGAATGGCTTACGAGCCTCGTGCGTCGTGAGGGGTGACAGCGCCAAGATCAGCCGATACCTCTAGGCGACCACCGAGGACGCACCATGACCACCCATCGCTTTGTACCCACCCAATGGCACAATGTGCTGGGGACGCTCCCCGCCGCCCTGCTGGTCTCCTCAGGTGACGTGATCATCACCGAAACGCTCGATGCGGCCGGGTACGACAAGGACGGCATCCAGCGCAAATCCGGGCCCAACCCGATGAACGGCCCGATCTTTGTGGAAGGCGCCGAACCCGGCGATGCGCTGAAGGTCGAAATCCTCCGCATGACGCCCAACCGCGCCACCGGCTGGACCCGCGCCGTGCTCGCGGGCAATGTCGTCGACCCCGAAACGGTGCGCGACCTGCCGCCGCGCGACCGGGCCGAATGGGCGATCGACCGCCAGGGCGGCACCGCAACGCTTGATCCGCCGGTGGCCGGCATCGAGAATTTCGTTCTTCCGCTGGAGCCGATGATCGGCTGCTTCGGCGTCGCGCCCGCCATGGGGCAGGCCTTTTCCACTGCGACCAGCGCCGAGAACGGCGGCAACATGGACTATCGCGGCTTCGGCCCCGGCGCGACGGTGTGGTTTCCGGTCGCGGTTCTGGGCGCGCTATTCTTTCTCGGCGACTGCCACGCCACCCAGGGCGATGGCGAAATTGTCGGCACCGGCATCGAGACCAGCTATGAAGTCGAAGTGCGCCTGACTCTCGAAAAGGGCAAGAAGCTCACCTGGCCGCGCGGCGAGAATGCCGACGACATCTTCTCGGTCGGCAATGCCCGCCCGCTCGACCAGGCGCTGCAGCACGCCACCACCGACATGCTGGAATGGCTCACCACCGACTACGGGCTCTCGAAGGTTGCGGCGAGCCACATCATGGGCCAGGTGGTGCGCTACGATGTCGGCAACGTCTACGACCCCGCCTACACCATGGTCTGCCGCATCGCCAAGAAATGGCTGCCGCAACGTCAATAACGGACGACCTCTCTCGAGGCCGTTGCCTTCCGAGCCGTTGGAAACCATGTTACTGCGTGAGCAGTTGTACGGGTTTGTGCGTTGCGCTATCCATGGATGACAACGTAAACACCTTGTTAACCAAGGATACGGGGGGATGCCGGGAACGCGGAAGACCGCGAACTGGCAGCGGATCGCAGTGAACGCGTACCAACCAATACCTATAGCTGACCCGCATGTGGTGCCGGTGGACGCCGCGCTCCTCTATCCGCGCGTCAAAGGTCCCAAAGACATCATCGTCGGCAACACAGCGCAGACCTTTGCGTTTCAGCTCGACGACGATCTCACCAAGCTGGTCTCGCTGATCCCCAACAAGTCGATACTGCGCGTCGTGGTGCGTTATGCCACCGATGTTGTTGTGCAGCAGGACAGCTATGAACTGCCCGCGAGCACGACCCCGACCGTCACCGCTGACAGCCAGGGCATCATAGTGCGCTGGCAGGCGCGTCTGCTGCCGCGCCTACCGTGGCCGCTTGTTGCGCGGAAGCGCCGGTTTTAGGCCTTAGCCGCCGATCTTGCCGCCCAGTTCATCCTCGATATGGATGCGGATGATCTCGTCGAAGCTGGTTTCGGCCACAAAGCCCAGTGACTCAGCCCGCTTGGTTGCGAAATTGCGCGGCCAGCCTTCGACAATCTTGTCGATCTTGGGATCGGGCACTTCGCGGATCAGCTTGACGGCCTTCTCGCCGGCCACCCGGCGCAGCGCCTCGATTTCGGCGCCCACGGTGGTGGAAAGACCGGGCGCGGAGAGCGTCCGGCGCCAGCCAAGGCGGTTGGTGTCGATTTCGGCGGCGTGGATCAGGAAGCCGACAGCGGCGCGCGGGCTGGCGAACCAGTGCCGCACATCCTTGCTGACCGGCAGGATCGCCTCCTGCCCCACCAGCGGCTCGCGGAGGATATTGGAGAAGAACCCTGAGGCCGCAAGGTTGGGCTTGCCCGGACGGATGACGATGGTGGGGAGGCGGATGCCGATGCCATCGACAAAGCCCTTGCGGGAATAGTCGTTGAGCAGCAGCTCGCAGATCGCCTTCTGCGTGCCGTAGCTGGTCAACGGCGTCAACGCGAATTCGTCGCCGATGGCTTCGGGGAACGGTGCGCCGAACACCCCGATCGAGGAGGTGAAGACGAGACGCGGCAGATACGGCGCCTTGATGCCTTCCTGGCGGATCGCTTCGAGGAGATACCGCGTGCCATCGAGATTGATGCGATAGCCCTTATCGAAATCGGCCTCGGCCTCGCCCGAAACGATGGCGGCGAGGTGAAAGATCACGTCGGCGCGCTTGGCGGCCAGGGTCACAGCTGCGCCGGGAGCGGACAGGTCAATGGCGAGGGTTTCGACCGGGCCCTTGAAATCGATCCCCGAAGGCTGGATCACGTCGGCGAGCGTGAACTTTTCAATGTCTTTGCCGGCCAGACGGCCGGTTTTCAGCAGTCCGGCAGTGAGCTTGCGCCCGACCATGCCGGCCGCGCCGATGATCAGAATGTGCATGGAGTCTCCCCTGATTTTGCGGGGAGACTACCCATTGTGACGCGCCGCGCAAGCACGCAAGAAGGATTATTGCGCGGTATAGCCGCCATCGACCAGGTGGTACGATCCGGTGATGAACGAGGCTTCGTCGGAGAGCAGGAACGCCGTCAGCGCCGCCACTTCCTCAGCTGTGCCCATGCGGCCAAGCGCGTGGAGGCCGGCGAGGTAAGTCTGCGTTGCGGCATCGAGATGCTGGTCGATCAGCGGGGTGTGGATGAAGCCCGGCCCGATCGAATTCACGCGGATGCCCTTCTTGGCATACTCAAGCGCCGCGTTCTTGGTGAGCCCCACCACGCCATGCTTGGCGGCGACATAGGCAGGCGAGGTCGCAAAGCCGACGCTGCCGAGGATCGAGGCCATGTTGACGATGGCACCGCCGCCCGAAGCGAGGATCGCCGGAATCTCATAACGGAGGCCGTAGAAGACGCCGTTGAGATTGATATCCATGACCTGATGCCAGCCGTCGAGCGGATATTCGCCCGTCGGCGCCGCCGGACCGCCGATCCCGGCATTGTTGACGGCCAAATGCAGCCCACCATAGGTCTCGGTCGCAACTTTCACCAACGCCTCGACTTCACTGGCCACGCCCACGTTGCCGGCGGCCGCTGCGGCAGTTCCGCCTGCAGCCTTTATCGCTGCAACAACCGCGTTCGCGCCCTCGATATTGAGGTCAGCCACAACCACCTTGGCGCCTTCGGAAGCAAGGCGCTTGGCAATCGCCTCGCCTATGCCGGACGCCGCGCCGGTGACCAGCGCAACCTTGCCTGAAAAATCGTAAGCCATTCTCAAATCTCCACTATTTTTTGCGTCTACCCAACCTAGATGGGGACCTTATAGCGGATGCGTCAGGGCCACATTGACGCAGGTCAAGCTTGCGGAAGGTCCTTAGCAGACCGTGGCCAGCCGCTCGCGGCAGGTGGCGAGAACCTCGTCGCCGGGGCGCTTCCACCAGGTGTCGCGGGAGAAGATTTCGACCTCTTGCGGGCCATGGTAGCCGGCAGCTTCAAGCATGAACCGGATAGCTTTGAGGTCGATCACCCCGTCCCCCATCATGCCGCGATCGAGCAGCATGTCGCGGGTTGGCACCAGCCAGTCGCAGATATGGTGCGCAAGAATTGCCCGCATCGCTCCGGCCCGGAGGATAGCGGCCGCGAGGTTGGGATCCCACCACACATGGTAGACGTCAATAGCGACGCCGACGCCGGCACCGAGCAACGCACAAAGATCCAGCGCCTGATCGATGGTGTTCACGCAGGCGCGGTCCGCCGCATACATCGGGTGCAGCGGCTCGATTGCCAGCGGCACGCCGGCGGCGCGTGCATGCGGTAGCATGGCTGCGATGCCATCGGCGACCATCTTACGCGCGCCGACAATGTCCTTGGACGATCCAGGAAGGCCACCAACCACCAGCACAAGGCAATCCGCGCCAATCGCTGCCGCTTCGTCTATGGCGCGCAGGTTGTCATCGTTTGCTTTGGCGATGCCCTCGGGCGTTGCGGCCGGAAACATGCCACCGCGGCAGAGGCCGGTGACGCGCAACCCGTTCGATTTGACGATCCGCGCTGCTTCTGCGAGCCCGACGCTCTCCACCTGATCCCGCCACGGCGCAATTGCGGTGATGTCGTGACGGAGACAGCCGTCGACCATCTCGCCGAAGCTCCAGCCGTTGCGCAGGGTTGCGAGGTTGATGGAGAGGGTCTGGTTGGTCATGGGCAGTTACCTGCGGCGATGCAGGCACCGGTCCGCCTTCTCCTCTTGTGGGAGAAGGTGCCCAAAGGGCGGATGAGGGGTTCCCTCCGCGAACTCTGGTCGCTCGTCGCTTCGCTCCGAACGCGCAACACTTCGTGTCGCGGACCCCTCATCCGGCGCTGCGCGCCACCTTCTCCCACAAGGGGAGAAGGCAAGGGGCTGCACCAGCAGAGCGAGATCACCGAGCTTGCAGTTCTCATTCTCAAACCACCCCATGGACCGCGAGCACCCGCTGCATCCGGGCGATGGCAAGTTCCGGGTCCGCCAGCACCCGCGCCTTGTCGGCGAGGCGGAACAGTTCACTCAGGTGCTGCAGCGAGCGGGTGGACTGCTGGCCGCCGATCATGGTGAAATGATCTTGGAGGCCATTGAGATAGGCGAGGAACACGACGCCGGTTTTGTAGAACCGCGTCGGCGCCGCAAAGATGTGGCGGCTGAGGGGGACGGTGGGTTCCAGCAGCTCGAAGAACGCGTTCTCGCTGCCTCGGCCAAGTGCGGCCAGAGCCGCTGAGGCAGCAGGCGCGATGGCGTCGAAGATACCGAGCAGGGCATCCGAATGCCCCATATCGTCGCCCGCGATCAGTTCGGCGTAGTTGAAGTCGTCGCCGGTATACATGCGAACGCTGGCCGGCAGCCGGCGGCGCATGGCGATCTCTTTCTCCTTGCTGAGGAGGGAAATCTTGATGCCGTCGACCTTGTCGGCGTGCGCAGCGATGACATCGAGGCACACATCCATCGCCGCCTCGTGGTCGGCGCGGCCCCAATAGCCCTGAAGCGCCGGATCGAACATTTCGCCCAGCCAGTGGAGGATCACCGGCTGCCGCACCTGGGAGAGGATACGGCCATAGACCCGGGCATAGTCATCGGGCGACCTCGCCGCCACCGCGAGCGCGCGCGAGGCCATGAGGATGACCCTGCCGCCCTGCCCTTCGACAAAGCCGATCTGCTCTTCGTAGGCGGCGATGATGGCGTCGATTGTCACATCCGGTCCCGGCGCGAGGTGATCGGTGCCAGCGCCATAGGCGATCAGGGCATCCGGCCGCGTTCGCGCTTCGGCCTGGGCGCGGCGGATCAGTTCCTGCGCCTCAGCCCAGCCGAGCCCCATGCCGCGCTGCGCGGTATCCATGGCTTCGGCGACGCCGAGGCCAAGGTCCCAGAGCCGGTGGCGGAACTTGAGCGTGGTGTCCCAGTCGATGGCCGGGGCGAGCCACGGATCATTGCTGGCGAGCGGGTCGGCGACGACATGGGCGGCCGCATAGGCGATGCGCGGGAAGTCGCTGGCGCTGTGGTGTTCGAAGGGGATCGGCGTGCCGGTGAGGCGATAGGGGGTGAGCGAGCGATCGGGATTGGGGAGGAGGAGTTCAGACATCGCTACTTCCCGACCCTAGACGTCATCCCAGCGAAGGCTGGGACCCAACTAACCACATGTGCTGACCGATGAATGGGTCCCAGCTTTCGCTGGGATGACGGCCGTGGATAAGGATAGTGAGCGATCGCCACGGACATCACTCAAATCCCCAGCGCCGGGACATCCAGCCAGCGGCGCTCCTGCCAGCTCTGGAGCCCGAGCATGGCCAGTTGCACGCCCTTGGCGCCGGCTTCGAGGCCATAGGGCCACGGCGCATCCTCGGCGACGTGGCGCAGGAACATTTCCCATTGCGCTTTGAAGCCGTTCTCGGCCGGCCAGTTATCGGGGACCTCTTCCCAGTTGGCGAAGAAATCGATGGTTTGCGGCTGGTCGGGGTTCCATACCGGCTTCGGCGTGTTGACCCGGTGCTGGGTGAAGCACTTGTGGAGGCCCGCGACGGCCGAGCCGTGCGTGCCATCGACCTGGAAGGTCACGAGGTCATCGCGCCGCACGCGAACATCCCAACTCGAATTGATATGCGCCACGATGCCGCCCGCCAGTTGGAACGTCGCATAGGCGGCATCATCAGCATCGGCGGTGTAACGATTGCCCTTCTCGTCGACCCGCTCCGGGATATGTGTCGCGCCGAGGCAACTCACCGCCTGGACTTCGCCGAAAAGGTTATCGAGCACGTAGCGCCAGTGGCAGAGCATATCGAGGATGATGCCGCCGCCATCGGCTTTGCGATAGTTCCAGCTCGGCCGCTGCGCCGCCTGCCAGTCGCCCTCGAACACCCAGTAGCCGAACTCACCGCGCACCGAGAGGATGCGGCCGAAGAATCCGGAATCGACCAGCCGCTTGATCTTCAGAAGGCCGGGCAGGAACAGTTTGTCCTGCACCACGCCGTGCTTGATGCCCGCCGACTGCGCCTTCTTTGCGAGCGCAACCGCGCTCTCAAGGTCGTCAGACACAGGTTTTTCGCAATAGACGTGCTTGCCCGCGTCGATCGCCCGGCTCAGGAGTTCGGCACGCATCTGCGTGGTACCAGCGTCAAAGAACACCTGATCGTCCGGGTTGGCGAGCGCCGAATCGAGATCGGTGGACCAGCGGTGGATCTGGTGTTTCTCCGCAAGCCTTTGCATCTTGTCGCGATCCCGGCCCACGATGATCGGATCGATCTGCAGCCGGTCGCCATTCTTGAGCGCTATGCCGCCCTGCGCGCGGATGGCGAGAATGGAGCGCACCAGGTGCTGGTTGTACCCCATGCGCCCGGTCACCCCGTGCATGATCAAACCCAACCGCTGCTCGGCCATTGCGCCCTCCCCAAGGCTCAGTCTTGTAACTGGTTGGTTACTTGGATACACGTGGCTAAGATCAACCGTCAAGAGGCTGGCGGCGACACGCTGGATCGGCCTGGGGCGGTGGGGAGACGGAGAGCATGTCGACGGAGGAGGCAGTGGGAGCGCGGCGGAGCAAGCCGGCCGCCGCATTGCCGGTACGCCCTCGCGACGCTGAACGGACCAAGGCCTCGATTCTCAAGGCGGCGCGGGACGAGTTCTGCGAACAGGGCTTCAACGGCGCGCGGGTCGATGCGATTGCCGACCGCGCCAAGGCCAACAAGCGGCTGCTCTACCACTACTTCGGCAATAAGGAAGCGTTGTACCTGGCAGTGCTGCTCGATGCCTACCGCGAGATCCGGCGCGGGGAGCGCGAGCTCAAGATCGGCCAGTACGACCCTATTGAAGCGGTGGACCGGATCATCCGCTTTACCTTCCGGCACTTTCTGGCGAACCCCTGGTTTCCGCGGCTTTTGTCCGTGGAGAACCTGCAAAACGCCAAGTTTGTCAAACAGATAACCAACCTCGACGAGATCCGCTCTCCGATCGTCGCGGAGTTGCATGAGATCGTGCGCCGCGGCCACGACCTGGGTATTTTCCGTACCGACGTCGACCCGATGCAGCTCTACATCTCGATCATTTCGCTCTGCTACTTCTACGTCTCCAACATGCAGACCCTGTCGGTGGTTTTCGGCAAGGATCTCAGCCAGTTCGCACTGATCCAGGACCGCGAGGCGCAAGCGGTGCAGATGGTTCTGGATTATCTGCGTACCAAGCGCACCTGATCGCCTCAAAGGCGTGTGGCAGCAACGCCAGCAGCGCTCGAACCCGTTATTGCTGCGATTCCATCGGTTCACCGGGTGGCTTGACAGTCCTGCCTGTCTCGGACCAAACTTGTAACCAGTTGGTTATTTAGCGACGATCAAGATCGCGACCACGGGAGTTGGCGGCACTGCCGCCGGGACATCAACGGGAGGAACTGCAATGGGTATCTCGCTCGACCGCCGCCAATTTCTGATGGGCAGCACCGCGCTGCTCGCCGCCGGAGCGATTTCGCCGGCGCTGGCGCAGGAAACACGCCTTCGCCTCACCTGGTGGGGTGGACAGGCCCGCGCCGACCGCACCAATGCGGTGGCCGCGCTTTATTCGAAAGCCAATCCGGCGATCGCATTTGACACCGAGTTCAACGCCTTCAACGACTACTGGCCCAAGCTCGGCACTCAGGTCGCCGGCGGCAACGCCCCCGACGTGCTGCAGATGGACTATCGCTACCTCGTCGAATACGCCAAGCGCGGCGCCATCGCCCCGCTCGACAGCTATGTCGGCAAGAGCCTCAACCTCGCCGATTTCGACCAGGACCAGCAGGACGGCGGCAAGGTCGATGGCCAGCTCTACGCTATCAGCCTCGGCGCCAACTCGGTGGCCATGATGGTCAACACTGCGGCTTTCACCGAAGCCGGCGTGGCCGTTCCGAGCCGCGATGCGTCCTATGCCGATTACATGACGGCTGGCGAAGCTTTCGCCAAGGCCAATATCCGCGGCGGCATGAAGCTGCTCGCCGATGGCAGCGGCAACGAACCTGCGCTCGAGAACTGGCTGCGCCAGCGCGGCAAGGCCCTCTACACCGCCGACGGCAAGGCTGGCTTTGATGCTGACGACCTGACGGCATGGTTCAAGCTCTGGGCCGACCTCCGCGCTGCGGGCGTCTGCGTCTCGGCTGAAGACCAGGCTCTCGACGCGACGGCCGCCATCGACACCACCATGATCACGCTGGGCAAGGCCGCAACGACCTTTGCCAACTCGAACCAGTTGATCGCCTTCCAGGCGGTGAACAAGGATCCGCTGTCGATGATCAACTTCCCCCGCGCCGAAGCCGGCTCGGCGGGTGGCCACTATCGGAAGCCCAGCCAGTTCTGGAGCGTCAACCCGAAGTCGGCCAATATCGAGGAAGCGGTCAAGTTCGTCAGCTTTTTCGTCAACGATCTCGAGGCCGGTGCGGCGCTCGGCGTCGAACGCGGTATTCCGTGCTCGAAGGCCGTTCGCGATGCCATAACCCCGACCCTCGACGCGCAGAGCCAGGTGGCACTGGGCTTCGTAACCAGCCTGGGTGATCTTCAGGGCGCCCTGCCGCCGGTACCTCCGGCAGCCGCCGGTGAAGTGTCGACCCAGTTCACCACCAAGGCCCAGGAAGTGGCGTTCGGTTCGAGCTCGCCCGAAGACGCAGGCGCTGCCTTCGTCAAGGAAACGACCGACATTCTTAGCCGCGCCAAGAGCTAAGCAGAAATGGTCGCGCGCTCGGACAGTTCACCCAAGATGGTGCCCGCCGAGCGCGCGCTCGTTCCCTCGACCTGGTCGCGCCTGTGGAGCGCGAACGGGCCGGGCTACATGTTCCTGATCCCGTGGTTCATCGGCTTTTTCGGCCTGACTGTCGGTCCGATTGTCTACTCGTTCTACCTGAGTTTCACCAATTTCGACCTGTTGACCGCGCCGCGCTGGGCCGGGCTCGATAACTATGTGCGGATGTTCACCGCCGACCCGAAATTTTCCGCCTCGATGCGGGTGACGCTGTTCTTCGTGCTCTTCTCGGTGCCGCTGAAACTCGCCTTTGCGCTCGGCGTCGCCCTGCTATTGAACCGCGGCATGCGTGGGCTGCCACTCTACCGCGCGGTGTTCTACCTGCCCTCGCTGCTCGGCGCCTCGGTGGCGATCGCGGTGCTGTGGCGGCAGCTGTTTGCCGGCGACGGGGTGGTCAATGACTTCCTCGCGATTTTCGGTATCCAAGGGCCGAGTTGGATCTCCAACCCGCGCACCTCGTTGTGGACGCTGGTGGCGCTGGCGGTGTGGCAGTTCGGCTCGCCGATGATCATTTTCCTTGCTGGGCTGAGGCAGATCCCGGCCGATCTGTACGAAGCGGCGAGCCTTGATGGCGCGAGCAAGTGGCGCATCTTCTGGAAGGTGACGCTGCCGCTGCTGACGCCCGTGGTGTTCTTCAATGGCATCATCCAGACCATCGAGGGCTTCAAGAGCTTTACCCCCGCCTTCATCATTTCGGGCGGCACCGGCAACCCGGTCAACTCGACGCTGTTCTACACCCTTTATCTCTACCAGGAGGCCTTCGCCTTCTTCCGCATGGGCTATGCCTCAGCGCTGGCCTGGGTGCTGCTGGCGATCGTGGCGGCGTTCACCTCGGTGTCGTTCCTCACCTCCAAGTACTGGGTGCACTATGACGAGTGATGTGCATCGCCTGACCGTGGTGACCGGCGCAACGCCGGCCTGGCGGAGGCGCCTCGGCTCGGTCATCGCCCACACGCTGCTGATCGGCGCGTCGATCCTGATGCTGTATCCGTTGCTCTGGATGCTCTCGGCCTCGTTCCGCCCGGAGAGCGAAATCTTTTCGTCCAACTCGCTGATCCCCAGCTCGGTGAGCCTTCATGGCTATGAGAGCGGCTGGAACGGACTCAGCCGCAGCTTCACCACGTTCTTTTTCAACTCGTTCCTCGTCTCCATCCTTTGCGTCATCGGCAATCTCGCCGCTTGCTCGCTGACAGCGTTTGCCTTCGCACGGCTGGAGTTCTGGGGCCGGAAGTTCTGGTTTGCGCTGATGCTGGGCACGCTGATGCTGCCCTATCAGGTGGTGCTGATCCCCCAGTATGTGCTGTTTCTGAACCTCGGCTGGGTGAACACCTTCCTTCCGCTGGTGGTGCCCAAGTATCTCGCGGTCGATGCGTTCTTCATCTTTTTGATGGTGCAGTTCTTCCGCGGCATCCCGCGCGAGCTGGACGAGGCGGCGCAGATGGACGGTTGCTCGCCCTGGCGCATCTACTGGAAGATCATGCTGCCGCTGTCGCTGCCGGTGCTGACCACAGCGGGCATCTTCACCTTCATTTTCACCTGGGACGACTTCTTCGCGCCGCTGATCTACCTCAACGACATGGCCTCCTACACCGTGACGCTGGCGCTCCGCACCTTCGTCGACTCGACCGCCGAATCCAACTGGAGCGGGCTCTTCGCCATGTCGATCCTCTCGCTCCTCCCCATCTTCATCTTCTTCCTCTTCTTCCAGAAACTGCTGATCGAAGGCATCGCGACGACGGGGATGAAACGGTGACACTTCGGATAAACCAATGAGCATCAAATTTGCGGCTATCGGGCTCAACCATTCCCATATCTACGGCCAGGTGAACTGCCTCTTGCGCGAGGGGGCGGAGCTGGTTTCGTTTTATGCGCCGGAGGATGACCTCGCAGCCGGCTTTGCCACGAAATACCCGCAGGCAAAGCGCGTTGCCGATCACCGGGCCATCCTTGACGACAAGTCCATCGCGCTGGTGCTGACCTCGGCCATTCTCAGCGACCGTGCCGAGATCGCGATCGCCGCCATGCAGCACGGCAAGGACGTGATGAGCGACAAGCCGGGGATGACGACGCTGGCGCAACTGGCCGAGATTAAGCAGGTGCAGGCGGAAACTGGCCGCATCTATTCAGTCTGCTATTCGGAGCACTTCGAGACGCGCTCGACCGTCAAGGCGGGAGAACTGGTTGCCGCTGGCGCCATCGGCGAAGTGATCCACACTGTCGGCCTCGGCCCGCACATGATCCGCAACAATCAGCGGCCGGACTGGTTCTATGACCGCAAGCGCTATGGCGGGATCCTCTGCGATATCGGGAGCCACCAGTGCGAGCAGTTCCTGTTCTTTTCCAATTCGCTCGACGCCGAAGTGCTGTCCGCGACGGTGAACAACCGCGGCAACCCCGCCCGCCCAGGCCTGCAGGATGTCGGCGACATGCACCTCAAGACCCCCCGCACCACCGGCTATGTGCGGCTCGACTGGTTTACGCCCAATGGCCTCGGCACCTGGGGCGATGGGCGGCTGACCATCCTCGGCACCGAGGGCTATATCGAGTTGAGGAAATACATCGACATCGCCGGCCGCCCCGGCACCGATCATTTGTTCCTCGTCGATGGCAAGGGCACGCGCCACATTGACTGCTCAGATGTCGAGCTTCCCTATGGCCGGCAGCTGATTGCCGATGTGCTCAACCGCACCGAAACCGCGATGCCGCAGGACCGGTGTTTCAAGGCGATGGAACTGGCGCTGACGGCGCAGGCTTTGGCAGAACGCGGTACGGTGTGGGCACAATGAGCAAGGTCTATACAGTCGCCGTCGTCGGCGGCGGCATCGGAAAGAGCCACATCGTCGAGGGCTATGTGCCCAACGCGGACAAGTTCAAGGTCCTCGCCATCTGCGACCTCGACCCTGCACGCAGGAACGGCCTCGCCGACGAGTTCGGCGTCGAGCGGCGCGTCGCCAATTTCGACGACCTGCTGAAGATGGACGACCTCGACATCATCGATGTCTGCACGCCGCCCATGGTCCACTACCCCATGGTGATGGCGGCGCTGAAGGCCGGCAAGCACGTGATCTGCGAAAAGCCGCTGGTCGGCTCGCTCGCAGAGGTCGACGAGGTGATGGCCGAGGAGAAGCGCTCCCACGGCAAGCTGATGCCGGTGTTCCAGTATCGCTATGGAAACGGCATCCAGCAGGCCAAGGCGATCATCGATGCCGGTATCGCCGGCAAGCCCTTTGTCGGGACGGTCGAAACGCTCTGGCGGCGCGGGCCGGACTATTACGAGATCCCCTGGCGCGGCAAATGGAAGACCGAACTCGGCGGCGTGCTGATGACCCACGCCATCCACCCGCACGACATTTTCACCTATCTGATGGGCGACATTAAATCGCTGTTCGGCAGGGTGGCGACGCGCGTCAATGCCATCGAGGTGGAAGACTGCATCTCCGCCTCGGTCGAATTGACCTCGGGCGCGCTCGCGAGCTTCACCGCGACGCTGGGTTCCGCCGACGAGATCTCGCGCATCCGGCTTGCGTTCGAGAACCTGACCATCGAGAGCGACCACGAGGCCTATAATCCCGGCGCGGCACTGTGGAAAATCCTGCCGCGCAATGATGCGACCAAAGCGACAATCGACGCCCTGCTGGCGAACTGGCAGGACGTGCCGTCGCGCTTTACCACCCAGATGGCACTGTTCCATGCGGCGCTCGAAGGCAAGGGTCCGGTGCCCGTGACCAGTGCGGATTCCCGCCGCGCGCTGGAGATCGTCACGGCGTTCTACCATTCGTCCGAAACGCGCGAAGAAGTGCCCTTCCCCATCGGGCCAGACCACCCGAAATACCGCAGTTGGCTCCCGGAGGGGTTCAGATAATGGCCACCAGCGTTGTCCTGCAAAACGTCCTGAAGCGCTATGGCGAGATTGAGGTCATTCACGGCATCGACCTCACCATTGAGCCGGGCGAGTTCACCGTGTTCGTCGGCCCCTCCGGCTGCGGCAAGTCCACACTGCTGCGCATGATCGCAGGGCTTGAACCGATCAGCGGCGGCGACCTGGTGATCGACGGCCAACGCATGAACGAAGTACCGGCGGCCAAGCGCGGCATCGCCATGGTGTTTCAATCCTACGCGCTATACCCACATATGTCGGTATACCAGAACCTCGCCTTCGGGCTTGAGACGGCGCGGGCGCCCAAGGCCGAAATCGAAAAGCGCGTGCAGCGCGCGGCGGAAATCCTCCGCATCGAGCCGCTGCTGAAGCGCAAGCCCAAGCAGCTCTCGGGCGGCCAGCGCCAGCGTGTCGCCATTGGCCGCGCTATCGTGCGCGAGCCAAAAATCTTCCTCTTCGACGAACCGCTGTCCAACCTCGACGCCGAATTGCGCGTCCAGATGCGCGTCGAGATCGCCAAGCTCCACAACGACCTTGGCAACACCATGATCTACGTCACCCACGACCAGGTAGAGGCGATGACCATGGCCGACAAGATCGTGGTTCTGCAGGCCGGCATCATCGAACAGGTCGGCGCCCCGCTCGATCTCTACAACAGCCCCAAAAACAGGTTCGTCGCCGGCTTCATCGGCTCGCCGAAGATGAACTTCCTCGATGGCAAACTCACGTCGGCCGACGCGACAGGCGCCAGGCTGCAGACCGGTGGCAGCGAGATCGTCATTCCGCGCGCCATTGGACAGGTCGGCGATGCGGTGACCTTTGGCGTGCGGCCCGAACACATCGGCATCACCGAGGGCTCGGGCGTACCGCTCGCGACGGTGAAGGTCGATCTGGTCGAGCACCTCGGCGGCCAGACCATGCTCTACGCCACCACGGCAGATGGCCAACCATTGACCATCGCCGTCGACGGCCAGCGGCAGGTGGCACTCGGCTCGTCCCTCACCACCTATGTGGATCCGGCGCGCTATCATCTGTTCGGCAAGGACGGGCGCGCGCTTTAGGGCGCGCTAGCCCCCGCCAACAACTCGGCATTTCCACCGCTCGCCGTGGTGTCGATGCAGACGTGGCGCTCCGCGATCAGCCGTTCGGCATCGCTGGGACAGGTGATCAGCGGCACGATGGCGCCTTCGCGGCGGGCCAGCGCCTGCCGCCAGGGCCGAAGATTGGCCTCGTCGCCAAAGTGCATCACCGCATCGACCTGCAGCCCCGCTTCCATGGCGGCCGGCGAGAGCTTCTTGTCGACTCCGCCAATCGGCTCGCCGTCTTCGCCTAGCAACGCTGCGATTGCCTGCGCGCCGGGCGCGCAGACGAGGACGCCGTTGCCATAATGGAGTGCGAGGCGCGCCTGCTCCTCGGCACTGGCCCGGTCAGGCCCGAGACAGAGCACAACGCCACGCGGGAAGGTCCGGAGTGTGTTGGATTCACCGGTCGGGCCCGGCAGTGCGAGTTCGTGGGGGATGATCCCCGCACGTTCCATGGCAGTCTTGACCTGATCGACTGCCGCGATAGCAAACCCGATCGAGAGGCCTGAGAGCGGATTGACCCCCAAGGAAGGGCGGTGCGTGGCCGGCGGTCGTGAGAAGCGCTTCAGATAGTTCGGCCCACCGGCCTTGGGCCCGGTGCCGGAGAGCCCTTCGCCACCAAATGGCTGCGAGCCCACGACTGCGCCAATCTGGTTGCGGTTCACGTAGATATTGCCTGCCCGCATCTGGTCGGCAATGGCCTCGACCCGTCCGTCGATCCGCGTGTGCAAACCGAAAGTGAGCCCATAGCCGGACGCGTTGATCGCCGAAATCACCGCGTCGAGCTGGTCCGCCTTGAACGTCGCGACATGCAGGACAGGCCCGAAGACTTCCTCTTTCAGTTCGGCGATGCCTGCAACCTTGAGCACCGCAGGGCCGACAAACAGCCCCGACGACGGCGTCGGCAACCGGTGGAGCACCGCCTCGCGCGCTGCAAACTCATCGACATAGGCCTCGATCTTCGCCTTGGCCTTGCGGTCGATCACCGGGCCGACATCGGTGTCAAGCTGCCACGGGTCGCCAAGCTTGAGCTCGTCCATCGCGCCGAACAGCATCTCCAGCGTCCGGGCCGCGGCCTCTTCCTGCACATAGAGCATCCGCAATGCAGAGCAGCGCTGCCCGGCGGACTGGAACGCCGATGCCACGATATCGCGCACTGCCTGCTCGGGCAGCGCGGTGGAATCGACGATCATGGCGTTGAGCCCGCCGGTCTCTGCGATCAGCGGCGCGCCGGCGGCAAGGTGATCGGACATCGCTACATCGATCGCCTTGGCGGTCGCGAGCGAGCCGGTAAAGCACACACCATCAATGCGAGGGTCAGAGGTCAGTGCGGCACCGACCACAGGGCCGGAGCCGGGCAGCAACTGGATGACATCGGCGGGAATGCCTGCCCTCACCATCAGTTCAACAGCGCGCGCCGCAATCAGGGGCGTCGTCTCGGCAGGCTTCGCCAAGACGGTATTGCCCGCGACCAGCGCGGCCGCGATCTGGCCGGTGAAGATCGCCAACGGGAAGTTCCACGGCGAGATGCAGGCGAACACCCCCAGCGGCAGCCGTGGCTCCGACGCCTCGGCTTCTGCTGCGTAATAGCGCAGGAAATCCACCGCCTCCCGCACTTCGCTCACCGCATCGGCAAGGGTCTTCCCCGCCTCACGGGCGCAGAGCACAAAGAGTTCCGGCGCGTTGGCCTCATAGAGATCTGCGACTTCCCGCAGCAAAAGAGCGCGCTCGGCCACCGGGCGGGCTGCCCAATCGGCTGCCGCGTCCTTGGCCGTGGCAATGGCCAGTTGCACCGTCGCGGGCCCTGCCCCCTGCGCTTCACCGACGAGGTAGCCCGTCGCCGGGCTTTCGATCCGGAACTGCTCGCCGGACTCGCCCGGGATCTGCGCCGCCGACACAGCCGACCAGAGCTTGGTGGCATTGGCAAAGCGCTGCCGGTCCGCCAGCAGCGCCTCCACCGCTATCGGGTCGGTGAGGTCATGGCCGCGCGAATTGGTGCGGCTTGGGGCAAACAGTGCCGCCGGCACCTTCACCTTCGAGGTGGCGGTAGCGATCGATTCGAACGGATCAGCCACGACCTTGCTCGCCGGGATCTCCCGGTCGGCGATCATGTTGACGAATGACCCGTTCGCGCCATTTTCGAGGAGGCGCCGTACGAGGTAAGCGAGGAGGTCCACGTGCCGGCCCACCGGGGCGTAAATGCGCGTGCGGGTGCCAGATTGATCGTGGACGATCTGGTGCAGCCGCTCACCCATGCCGTGGAGGCGCTGGAACTCGTAGGCTGTCTTGTCGACCCCAAGAGCTTCGGCCAACTCCAGCACTGCGGCGACCGTATGTGCATTGTGGGTAGCGAACTGCGGGTAGATGCGGTCAGTCTTCGACAGGAGCCGCCGCGCATTGGCGACGTAGCTCACGTCGGTCGCGGCCTTGCGGGTGAACACCGGGAAACCCGGCAGCCCCAGCACCTGCGCTCGCTTGATCTCGCTGTCCCAATAGGCGCCCTTGACCAGCCGGATCATGATCTTTCGATCCAGGCTCCCGGCCAGCGCCTCGAGCCAGTCGATGACGTGGCTCGCCCGCTGCCCATAGGCCTGTACCACGATGCCGAACCCGTCCCAGCCGGCGAGCCGTTCGTCGGCCAGCACCGCCGCGATCACATCGAGCGACAGGTCGAGCCGGTCGGCTTCTTCGGCATCGATGTTGAAGCCCATATTGGCGCCGCGTGCCATCAACGCCAGCGCCAGCACGCGCTCGACCAGTTCGTCCATCACCCGCTCGCGCTTGGCGAACTCGTAGCGTGAATGAAGCGCCGAGAGCTTGACCGAAACACCTGGGTTGTCGCGTACATTGCCCGCAGTCGAACGCGTCGCCAGCACCGCGATTGCCTCGGAATAGGCGGCGCGGTAGCGCTTGGCGTCAGCCTCAGTGCGCGCCGCTTCGCCAAGCATGTCGTAGGAATAGGTGAACCCGTCCCGCTCGGCCTTCCGCGCCACGCGCGTCGCTTCTTCGATGTCGCGGCCGAGGACGAACTGCGAACCGAGAATCTTCATCGCCTGCATGACGGCGGAGCGGATGACCGGCTCGCCAATGCGCTGCACGAAGTTCTTGATCGTTCCGGAAATGCCGGCTCCGCCATCGCGCAGCACCGACCCGGTCAGCGTCAGCGCCAGGGTGGAGACGTTGACCAGCGCCGAATTGGCGCGATCAAGATGCTCGGCCCAACGGCTGGGGGCGATCTTGTCCTCGATCAGGTCGTCCATGGTCTTGGTGTCGGGCACCCGGAGCAGCGCCTCGGCAAGGCACATCAGCGCGATGCCCTCGTCAGTCGATAGCGAATACTCTGCGAGAAAGGCCTCGAGCATGCCCGACGACTGCGCTGCCCGAACCTTCTCGACCAGAGCCTCCGCCCGCGCGCAGATGCTGGCACGCGAAGGCGCATCAAGTGCGGCATCGGCCGTCAGCCGCACCAGCGTTTCCGGTTCATCGGAGTAGATCGCAGCCCGAATGCGGCCGCGCAGTTCCGCCAGCTTGTCCATCGGCTTACCCCCAGAATGTGACTTTAGCCCGGAGGTCGCTGATTTGTGTGGGGAAAGTGTGATGGTGCGCCAAGTCGGCGCCCCACCAAACGCAGACGCCTAGAACTCCTCGTGCGTCCGGGGGTCGCCGTCGAAGAGGCGGCCGGCGGGACGGGTGAGTTGGCCAATCGAGGCCATGTCGGCGGCGTCGAGCTCGAAGCCCGCGATATCCAGATTTTCGGCGCGGCGGGCTGGATTGGCCGACTTGGGTATGGGCAGCACGCCGAGCTGATGGTGCCAGCGAAGGACCACCTGCGCCGGGCTGCGGCTGTGCTTTTTCGAAGCGGCGACGATGGGCGCTTCGGTCAGCAGTGCCGTGCCCTTGCCGATCGGCGTCCATGCCTCGGTCAGGATGCCGCGGGCCTTGTCTGCGGCGCGCTGCTCGGCCTGGTTGAAATAGGGGTGGAGTTCCACCTGATTGACGCTCGGAGTGACGCCGGTCTTCGCGATCAGTTGGTCTAGGTGTTCGGGGAGGAAATTCGAAACGCCGATCGAGCGGACAAGGCCGCGCTCGCGGGCCTCGATCATACCTTCCCAGGCCTCGACAAAGAGCTGCTGGCTCGGGTTGGGCCAGTGGATCAAATAAAGATCGAGATAGTCGAGACCGGTGCGCAGCAGCGATTCTTCGATGGCCCATGTGACGTTGGGCTTCTTGTGGTGGCGGCCGGGGAGCTTTGAGGTCACGCGGATATCCTCGCGGGGCACGCCCGACATGCGCACGGCTTTGCCGACGGCACCCTCGTTCTCGTAGTTCACGGCGGAGTCGAGAAGGCGATAGCCTTGACGCAACGCATCGGCCATTGCCTCGGCGCCGGGAATGCCGCGGAGAGCATAGGTACCAAGACCGATGACGGGGAGCGTGGTGCCGTCGTTGAGAACGTGGTCGGGAAAGGCGGACATGCGGGTTTCCTTGGATGAATTGCTGCCCGATGCGGGCATATTGTTGGGGAGTTGGCTTGCGCCCCCTTCCCCGCCACGCGGTGGGAAAGGAGCGTCTTCTAGGTCGCCTTCCCCACCCCAGCCGCCGCTGCGTCTTCCGCTGTTTCCGGCAGGTCGTCAAAGCTCGAGTAATTCATCGTGTAGAGCCGTGAATAGAGGCCGCGGTTTTCCATGAGCTGGTCGTGGTTGCCGCTTTCGAGCAGCTCGCCGTTCTGCAGCACGATGATGCGATCGGCGCCGCGGATGGTCGCCAGCCGGTGGGCGATCACGAGGCCGGTACGCCCCTTGAGGAGGATCGCCAGCGCTTTCTGGATCAGCATTTCGGTATAGCTGTCGATGTTCGCCGTGGCTTCGTCGAGCACCAGTATCTTGGCATCCGCCACCAGCGCGCGGGCGAAGCTCACCAGCTGCCGCTGCCCCAGCGATAGGTTGCCGCCGCGCTGTTCGAGCTTGGTGTCGTACCCATCGGCCAGCGACATGATGAAGTCATGCGCACCGACGGCCTTGGAGGCCTCGATGATCTGCTCTCGGGTAGCGCTGACCTTGTTGTAGCGGATGTTTTCGAGCACCGAGCCGGTGAACAGGAACGGCTCCTGCAGCACCATCGCGACCTGTTCGCCGAGCGACTCCTGGGTGATGTCGCGCACATCAATGCCACCGACAGTCACCGAGCCGTCCCACACATCGTAGAACCGGTGCACCAGCGACATGCAGCTCGATTTGCCCGAACCGGTCGGCCCGACAATCGCGACTGTCTCGCCCGGATTGACGCGGAAGCTCACGTTCTTGAGCACCGGCTGGCCCTTGCGGTAGCCGAAGGTGACATCCTTGAACTCGACCGAGCCATCCATGGCACCGGTGATCGCCACCGCGCCCGGCTTGTCTGAAATATCGATCGGCACGTCGAGCACTTCGGTGATGCGCGTGCCAGAACTCATGGCGCGCTGGAACACCGAATACTGCATGGTAAGCGAACGGATCGGATCAAAGAAGCGCTGGATGTAGAACAGGAACGCGACCATGACACCAACATCGAGCTCGTGGCCGATCACCATCTGGCCGCCGACCACGATCACCGTCGCCATCGAAATGCCGGTCAAAGTATCGACGATCGGCACCATCACCTGGGCGAACTTGGCGGCCCGAAGGTGCGCGCGGAGGTTGGCCCAGGCCTTTTCCTCATAGAGGTCGAAGTTCACCTGCTGGCGATCGAGGCTCTGCACCGTGCGGACGCCGTTGATGCCCTCGGCGAGCGCGCCATTGGCCGACGAGTTGGTGTGGTGCGCCGCCATGAAGCTGACCTTGGCGGGCGGCAGCCAGAACAGGCGCACGATGAAGAGGATCGGCATCGTCGCCATGGTGAGAAGGCCCAGCCGCACATCGAGATACAGCAGCACGCCGACAATGCCGAACAAGAGGATGATGTCGCCCACTGAAAGCACTGAAGTTTCAAGGAACTCCTGCATGGAGTTAACGTCACCCATGAGTCGCGACATGAGCCGGCCCACCTCGGTCTTGTCCATGAAGCTCAGCGAGACACGCTGCAGGTGCTCGAACATGGCGCGACGCATATCGAACAGCACGTTCTCGGCCGCCTTACCGACGACCGATTCCTGCACCCAGCTGGCGCCGTAGTTGATGAGGATCGTCAGGCCAAACCCGATGATCACCCAGACGAGGATCTCGCGGCCCCCGCCGCCGGCGGCCATGCCCTTATCGATGGCAAAGCGAACAAGAAGCGGGATCGCCAACTGCGTCAGGGTGAACACGATCACCGCCGCCACCGAGAGATAAATCTGCAGCCGGTATGGCCGGACAAAAGCCCAGATGCGCCGCACGATCTTGGGATCGTAGACCTTGCCAAAGACCTCTTCCTCGCGGTCGAGGCTGGAGCCCACCACCGCGCGTGGCGGACGCCGGCCGCGGTCTTCGCTTTCGTCGTCGTCGGGAAGCGCTGCGTCGCTCATTCTGCGGCCTCCACATGGTCATCCCCAGGCCGGATCTGGAGATCGTAGAGCTCACGATAGCGCCCGTTCAGCGCCAGCAGTTCGGCATGGGTGCCACGCTCGACGATCTGGCCGTCGTCGATGAACAGGATCTGGTCGGCGTGCATGAGTGAGCTCAACCGGTGGGAAATGATGAACGTGGCGCGATCCTTGGCAAACCGCTTCATAGCCGTCCGGATGCGCTGCTCAGTGCCCGCATCGACTGCGGCGGTCGAGTCATCGAACACCATCACCGCCGGGCGCAACATCAGCGAGCGCGCGATGTTGAGCCGCTGCCGCTGCCCGCCCGAAAGCGATACGCCGCGTTCACCCACGATGGTCTCGTAACCGGTGGGGAGGCCCATAATGTAGTTGTGCAACTGGGCAAACTCGGAGGCGCGCGCAATGCGCTGCTCCTTGGCCCAGGGGTCGCCATAGGCAATGTTGTTCTCGATGTTGGTGGTGAACAGGAACGAGTCCTGCTGCACCACGGCAACCTGCTTTCTGAGCGACGCGAGCGTCACGTTGCGGACATCCTGCCCGTCGATCGTTACGCTACCGCCCGTGACGTCGTAGAACCGCGGAATAAGGTGCGCGATGGTCGACTTGCCGCTGCCCGGCTTGCCGACAATGCCAATGGTTTCGCCGCGTTTCGCCGAGAAACTCACGCCCCGCAGCACCTGACGATCCGGCGCGCTGGGGTAGGCAAAGCTGACATTGTCGAACCGCAGCGTCCCCTCGGACACCTGCAACGGCTTGGCCCCGGGCGCGTCGGCGATATCGATCTCGAGATCGAGAAAGGCGAACAGACGGTTGCCGCAGGTCGAGGCCCGGGCGAACGAATTGACCAGCAGCCCCAGCTGCCGCACCGGCATCTGGAGGATCGTCATGAAGGTGAGGAACGAGGCCAGCGTGCCCACGCTTAGCTGGCCCGAGAGCACTCGCTCACCGCCGAACCAGAGCACCAGACCCATCGAAATGAAGAACGAGAACCCGGTCGCCGAGGTGTTGACCACCCGGATATCGACACGCTTGTGCGCCATCTCCAGCGCGGCATCGGAAGCTTCGTCGAACTTGGCCATCTCGTGTGCCTGCGCCGCAAAGGCGCGCACGACGCGGATACCGCCGAGATTTTCTTCCATGACCCGTGACAGGCCCTGCAGCAGTTCCTGCAGCGTCAGCCAGGTCGCGCGCAGCGTCAGTTGCATCACCGAGGAGCGCCAGCCGACAAACGGCACGAAACTCAGCGCCAGCAGCCCCAGGACCACGTCGGTCGACAGCATCATGTAGGCGCCGACGCCGATCAGGATGCTGAGCAGCACCACACGCAGCACGCCGGTCGCAAAGAACATGCGCACGCCTTCGAGATCGAGCATGCCGACCGTGATCAGGTCGCCGGTATGCACCTTGTCGTGATAGGCAAAGCTAAGGCGCTGGATTTTTTCGTACACGGCCATGCGCAGCTCGTAGGCCGTGTGATGGCCGACGGCCTCGCCCCAGTAATTGTGCAGCATGGTGAAAATGCCACGCGCGATGCTGACCGCGAGAAGGATCATCGCTGTGGTCCACAGCGCGGCGCTGGCGGCGACGCCATTGTTCAGCACGCCTTCGGCCTGATCGACGGCAGCGCCCAACAGGCGGGGTACCAGCAACTGCAGCACCGAAGCGATGATGGTGGCGGCCACCGTCACCGTGACCTGCCATGGGTGGCGCCAGGTCAGCGCCATGATCCGCCACAGTGTGCTTATCCCACGCGTCGCATGGGTCGCCTCGACGTGAAAATACGCGTCGCGGTGCGGAATGGCGCCATGCCCGGTCCGACTACTCAATTCTGAAATCCATATTTGTTGTGCGATCCGCGGCGCGCCAACTGCAACCGCAGACTCGACCCTGAGAACCAAGGGGCGTTGTTATTCCTCGCCCCGTTTTGCGTCTGGTTCAAGGCAGACCTGCAATAAAAGTTGCAGAACTTTCGTATGACTAGCCGGCTAGCTACCAGTCGCCCGCAATCGTCGGGCCAGCATCGGCGTGGCGGCGCCGACTGCAATGCCCAGCACACCACCGAGCACCTTGAAGCCCATATCCCCCAGCCGGGCATGGCGGCTGGTCACCAGGGCCTGCATCAGTTCAAAGCCGATTGCAGCACCGATCACCAGCACGCCGATCAGCAGCAGGTGGCGCGGATAGAACAGCGCGAAACTGAACCCCACGGCCGCAAAGGCGGCGAAACGCTCGATATTGGGCGAAAAGCCGGAATTGGGCCTGAGCCCAATCGGCGACAGGGTGACAAAGGCCACGGCACCCAGCAACAGCCAGGGCAGCAGCGCGAACTTGCGCAACAAGGGTGACAGGGGGATTTCTCCAGCGCTCAGACGGCGTTCTGCCGTGTCTTGGGCGAGAAAACCGTCAGAAAGATGATCCACCAGTCGAGAAAGATTGACCAGTTCTCGATATAATAGAGGTCGTGCTCCGTACGCCCCTCGATCTGGGCGAAGGTAGTAGTCTCACCACGAAAGCCGTTGACCTGCGCCCAGCCGGTAATCCCCGGCTTGATCCGCTGCCGATGGGCGTAGCTCGCCAGCTGTTCGCCCAGTTCGTCGTCGTGCACAATCGCATGGGGCCGGGGGCCGACGAGGCTCATCTGCCCCTGCACCACGTTGATCAACTGCGGCAGCTCATCGATCGATGCGGCGCGGATGAAGCGCCCGATCCGGGTGATCCGGCTGTCGCCAACGCGCACCTGCGTCATCTGCCGGCCGCTTTCGGTCACCCGCATTGAACGAAACTTCCAGATGTAGAAGCTCCCGCCGTTAAAGCCCCGGCGCTCCTGCCGGTAAAATACCGGACCGGGACTATCCAGCTGGATGAGGACGGCGAGAATCAGGAAGAACGGCGCGAGGAAGATCAGGCCCAGCCCTGCCGCCACTATGTCGAACGACCGCTTGAGCAGCACCGCTCCATCGCCCATAGGCTTGGCCAGAAACTGCACCGCGTTGTTGGGGCCGATGCCCGCAACATCGAGAAACTTCACCCGGGCGTTGCCGGTGGCCGGAGCGCAATAGACGTTGATGGCAAAGCGCTTCAGCCCGTTGACGATCCGCTCAAGGCCATCGACATCGTCGAGCGCACCGACCAGCACGATATCCTCGGCCCCTCGGGCTAGCCACCGCTGCGCAAAGCCGGCGATCTGGCCAGCATCGACCTGCCCTGCCACGTCGCGGATGGTGTCGAAGTGGAGAACCCCGGCGAGGCGATAGCCCGACTGCCAGAGCTTACCGTTCTGGACCAGCCCATCCACATCGGCGCGGTTCCCGATCACGGTGATCTGGCGATACTGCAGACGCCCGGCCATCACCTGGGCAGCAAGCCCAGAATAGATCATGCCACGCGCCACCAGAAGCACTGGAAGTCCGATGAAATAAGCCGAGATCATCGAAATACGCGAGAGATCATCGGAAAGCCCGAGGAGATAGGCGCCGAACAGCGCCACGGCAAAGGCCGCGGTCCAGCCAAGGGCGCTACCGGCGAGCTGCTGCTGGGATTGTGCCGGACGCGCGAGGAACCGCGCCGCAGCGACAGCTGAAAAGCCGCTGTAGACAAGCCCTACGACAGCGGCGAACAGCCCGTAAAGCGTCACCGACGCCTGCCCCAGCGGCACATGCATCAGGGTAACGTGATACACCAGCGCCGCCAGCACGACCACGAGGCTCGCAAGGCACCCTTCCAGCAGCGCGATGCTCCAGCGGATGGCGGCGAGGCTGGCCGCTAGGCGCGGCAAACGTCGACGCTCAAGACCCGAATATGCAAACTGTTCTGGCGTCACGGCACGTCTCAGGTTGATTTTATCCTGATTAACACGCCGACCTCGCCCCCCAAATCGGAGGGTTAAGAGAGGGTTAATGGCGGCCCCGCAGTTAAGGATGAATCGAGGTCCCGCCTTTTGGTGCCGAAGCCGCATGTTAAGAGACCGTTAACTGCGGGGCGGAGAGCCAGACGAGATGCGGACGAGATCGGTAGCCATGCTGGCGGCAAACCCCGCCTTTGCCGATATTCTGTGCCGGACGCTCGAGCAGTTGGGCGGCTATCGTGTCGCGACGTTCACCGGCATCGAAGCGCTCACCACCTTTCTCCGCATCTCCCCGGTCGACGTCGTCGTTCTCGATACCGACCTTCCGGGCGCGCCCGCAGCCGATATCGCACGCGGTCTCCGCAACCACATGCGGCTTGCCAGCGATGCCTTCGAAATCGTCGCCCTCACTCGCGCCGCCGAACCGTTCCACCGCCCACTGCTTGCCGCCGGCATCGACGCTGTGCTGACCAAACCGGTCTCCGCGCCGCAACTGCTGATGTGCATCGATACGATCCTCGCTGAAGCTCGGGGCGCCATGCCCGAGCCGCGGCATATGCCGAGCGAGCGCAGCTTGGTGCGCGTCGCGGCTACGCCCGCGCCAGCTCCCGCCCGCGCCGGCAATGTCATCCCGCTCTTTGGTGAAGGCCGCCAGCGGCCGTAAGGCGCCGACCTAGTTGGCCAGCAAGGCCTCGTAGCGATCGCCTATTCGCCCGACTTCGAAATCTGCCGCGCGCGCTTTGAGCGAATTGGCCGAAGTGGGTTCGCTCAGCATTTTATCCATGGCGAGCGCGAGACCTTCCGCATCTCCCACCGCGACCAATGCGCCGTAGATGCCGCCCTCAAGGATTTCGCTGGGGCCATGCGGACAATCGGTGGAAACGACCGGGACCCCTGCCGCCATCGCCTCGACCAGCACATTGCCAAATCCCTCGGTGAGGGAGGTCAATACGAAGAGATCAGCCACCGCATAGCAGGCTGCCGGATCGTTGATGTATCCGGCGAAGAGCACGTGGTTCGCGATGCCAAGCTGCACGGCAAAGGCGCGGAGTTCAGCCTCGAGCGGGCCCTCGCCGAAGATTACCAGCCGCGCTGGGCGATGTTGAATCAGTTTAGCAACGCTAGCCAGCAAGGTCTTGTGATCCTTGACCGGAACCAGCCGGCCGGCGGTGATGATCACCGGCCCCTCACCCATCGCTTCAAGTTGGGCCTCGAACGGATACGACCGTTTGGGTGTCGTTAGCGCGGGGGGCAACGGGTTGTTGATCACCGCAACCTTTGTCCGACGAACGCCGCGTGCTTCGAGGTCTCTGCCAACGCCGGCCGACACGGCGATTGCCTTCGTCGCGCGGTGAGCCACCAGTCCCGAGAGCAGCACGGCTACCCGCGCACCAATAGTATCGGAACGGATCGCTGCTGCCGCATGAAAGCTTGGAAAGAACTGCGCGCGGCTGCGCGACAGGATCAGCGACAGCGCCATCACCAGATTGGCAAATTCCGGCGCGCTGTAGACCGCATCGGGCTGGTGCCGGCGTAGGAACCGCGCCATGCGCCAGAGCCCGCGCAAAGTGGCAGGCTTCCCAAAACTCTCGCCATGAATGGTCATGCCGAAATCGACGAGGTGTACCGCGTCCGACCGCAACGCAGCATTGGGTCCTTCGGCGTTCCAGACCAGCAGCGTGACGTGATGCCCACGCGCCGCCAGCTCATTGGCCATCAGCACCCAGACGCGTTCCGCTCCGCCCCCTCTGAGACTGGGAACGTGAAAGACGATCCGCTTTGGCAGCATGCTGGTTCAGGCAGCCGCGAGGACGGCGCCGTCCCGCGGCTTAGGCTGCCGCATATCGCGGATGATGCCCACGACGATCGCCAGCAGCATGCCCAGCATGAAGCCACCAATGCCGCCCACGGCCAGCATCAGGATCGGGCGCGGTGGCCACGACCGCGCTGCCGGTGGCACGGCGGTCGAGATGACGCGCACGTTGGTGGTGTCGATCTGCTCGCGCTCGGTGACCTGGCGAGCCCTCGCCAGGAACGCCTCGTAAATGGTCGACTTGGACGCCGCGTCACGTTCCAGCTCGCGCAGTGTCACCTGTGCATCGTTGTCGGTGAACACTTCGCCCTTCAGCTGGTCGGCCCGCGAGGTGAGCGCCGCGAGGCCGGACTTAGCCTCGTCGAGCGTCACCTTGGCGGCGGTCACAATCCGGCCGATCTCGGCCTGCAGCTGCGCATTGACCGCTCCGAGTTCGGTGTTGAGCTTGACGATCGTCGGATGCCGCGGGCCATAGATCATCGACTGCGAGTCAAGCTGCTGCTTGAGGCTGCCCGCGGTGGCGCGCAGCGTCGTCAACGTGGCCGAGCTCTGTGTGTCGGACGTCGTGGCGTTGGGGCCGGCATTGACCAGTTCATCATAGGCCGACTGCGCCGCGATCACCCGGCCCTGCGCCTCGACCACCTGCGCATTGAGCTGCGTCATGGTCTGCGCTGAGACCAGCTCGCCCGAGCTGGACGAGAGATTGTTCGCCCGCTTGTAGGCCTCGACCTTTTCATCGGCGACCTTCACCGAGTCCTTCAACGCCTGAAGCCGCTCGTTGAGCGAGGCGGCGGTGCGCGAGGCGCCATCGGCTTCGCCCTTGGCGAGCTCTTCCTGGAAAGCCTTGACGATGGCATCCGAGATCTTGATGGCCTTGTCCGAGGTCTGCGACGAAACCAACAGCGTCGCGACAAACGACTTGTCGTCGGCCTTGGTCCCCACGAGTTTGCTCAGGCTCCCAAGCGCCGCCAGGCGCGGGTCGGCCTCGGTCTTGTCACCACCACCGAACAGCGAACTCAGGCTGAATGTTGGGGTCGGATCGTAGAATTCCGGGTCGGCAACCAAGTTCAGATCATCGACCACACGGCCCAGCACATTGCCCGAAGTCATCACGCGCAGCTTGCTGGCGGCGTTGAGCAACTGCCCATCCTGACCCGGCTGGGAATAGATGTCGTCGGCGACGACCTGCAGGTTCGCCGGGTCGATAAGCACTTCGGTCGAGACGGTATACTTGGGCTTGGTCAGCACCGAATAGGCGCCACCGGCCAGCGCACCGATAACGGCGATCACCAGTGCCATCACCAGCCCTGCCCGCAGCCAGACGAACAGGCGCCGGAAATCCAGCTCGAGGAAATCACCGATCTTGCTCAGCGTCACCGTTTCCACCGGCTCAGCCACCCGCGCTTGCGGCGCCGTATCGGCGTTTGCGGCGCGCATGGTATCGAGCCGCGCGAAGGCGCGTGCGCCGGAGGGGGTGGGCCGATCAGACATGATGGACATGGCGTTAACGCCTCGTTTTCGAAGGTGGCCTATTGTTAGGGCTTTATATACCAAGCCCGGCACACCGCTCCCGGAATGGCTATTCTTGGTTAAACTGGGCGGCATCCCTGCCAAGCAAAGGTGAAGCGTGAGCGTTTCGGCCACCGGACCGGAGGTTTCCCTCAGCGAGGGCGCACGGCGGCAGAATGCCCTCTCGCTGCTGCTCTTCCTGCTGATGGTGGTGGCATTCCTCACCCGCTTCTGCATCCCGCCGGAGCTGATGAACCGGGTGATGGACTACACCTCGGAAAATGGCGCCATCTACGAAAAGCTGCACGCCGGCACCTACCTGATCCTCTTTCTTGCGCCGTTCGCACTGTTCTGCAGGCCGATCTTTTTGCGCGGCGACGAGATCGGCAAGTTCAAGGCGCTGCTGCGCTTTTGCGGCTTACTCGTGCTTCTCGTTATATTTCTGGTCGGCACAGGACGCGCCGGCTCGTCCGGCACCTACATCGACACCTACCTGATCGCCGGTGCCGCCGGGCTGACACTGTTCAGTGTCAACGAAGCGATGCGGCGAATGGTCGGTAACGTCATCCTTGCCATGCTGATCCTCAGTGCGCTGATCGGTGTCGGCGAGGCGGCGACGCACTTCCGCCTCCTGCCCTACACCAACAATGAGCTGAGCTTCCGCCCCACCGGGCTGACCGACCATCCGCTGACGCTCGGCATGATGTGCGCCACCGGTATTAGCTTTGTTGCCCTGGCGCGCTGGCCAATCTGGGCCCGCTCCGCTTCGATCCTGGTCCTCTTCATCGGCGCCGCAGCCTCGGGGGCGCGCTTTTCCCTGTTGCTCGCGGCCGCCGAAATCCTTGCCCTCGTGATCTTCGTGCCCTGGCCGCAGCTTTCGCCCCGCCATGCCCGGCAAGCCAAGGCGGTTGTCCTGCTCGGCACGCTGGTCGTGGGTGCAGCTCTGGTTGCCGTACTGTTCGCCGGGGGCTTCCTCAGCCGCTTCGGCGATACCCTGTTCGACGAGAACGCTGCAGCCCGCGTCACCATCTATCGCGTGTTCGAATTCACCGGCTGGAAGGAACTGCTGTTCGGCGCCGACCTCAACATGATCGTCAAGATCGTCAACGAGGAGCTTGGCCTGCCCTTCATTGAATCAACGCCCGTCTATCTCACCTACCAGTTGGGCCTGCCGCTGGCGCTGGCCTTTGCTGCGCTGGTATTCTGGATTTTCGGCCGGATGCTGCGTAGGTCGCCCCGCACCGCGTGGATCGCGACAGCGATCTTCTTTCTGACGGCACTTTCAAACAACACGCTCTCGTCAAAGACCCCGGTGGTCGCCATCGTGTTGGTGCTGATCATCGCCTTTGGCGCCAGCAACGTGCCGGCAGAAGACAGGCGCGACGTAGGCTAGGCCGAGCTGTCGATGACCTCGAGCCTGCCGGCACGATTGAGTGTGTGGATGCCATCGTGCTCCCAGGCCGCACCCGGAACCACCGCCTCGGGCTGAGAAAACACCACGTCGTCATCGTCGAGCCGGGTCAATTGCACCAGGCCTAGCCCGCCGCCATACTTTTTCGAGCCGTCCTGCACCGGAAGCAGCAGCTTGCCACCCTGCTCGATGAACCGCCCGCCCGGTCGCGCCGCCGACTGATCGATCAGGATCGGGTTCATTGCGTGCGGCGTCCACGGCCCGTGCAACGATGGCGCACTGTAGACCGCCATCGTGTCGGATGAACTGCCACCACCACAGCGTTGCGTCCCGAACAGCCAGAACCGCCCACCCTGCTCGAGCAGTGTCGCGTCGTTGAATTCCTTGCCAGCAACCAGCACGGTGTCGCGCACCCAGCGCTGCGGGAACGGCGCAGCTCGATACAGCACCAGCTCTTTGGCGGCGCTGCTTTCGGGGATCATGTAGATTTCCCCATCGTGCTCGAACACTTGCGGGTATGAGAGATGATGCGGCTCTTCGAGCACCACACGCGGGGTTTCGAACTGACCGTCCGCACCCAACTCCGCCACCGAGATCACTCCCCTGCCCGTCGCATAGGGAAATTCTTCGACAAACACGAAGTGGTGGCCAAGATGCGCAAAAGCGAACGGGTCGGCGTAGAAGCGGTCCCCGTCATCAGGCAGTGTCTGGAACCGGACTCCATCAAGCCGACCGGTCTCAGCAATGCCCGGACCGTCGAGAAGCCGATACCCCACCTGCCAGTAGAACGGGCGCCGCCCGAGCCTGAGCTTGCGAATGGCGCGCCGCACCAGACCGGACGTGAGCGACGGCAAATAGGATCGCAGCAACCCAGGAACCGGTCGGCGCGCAGGTTTTGGCGCCTCGTCGATTGGCAACAGGCGCCCGGCGGCGAAGCGCGCGACCGACTGCTCCAGCAGCGAGATCGCGCCCGAGAGCAGGTCGTTGCTCCCGCGCCCCAACCACACCCGGTCGCCAATCATCGGCCGGGCGCACCCCACCGCGACGCCATCGAGCCGCACGGTGAGTTCAGCAGGCTGACCTGAAGCCAATAGTCGGACAATCCCGTCACTGAGGTTGGGTTCGCCGGCAAACTCCAGCGTCAATACCGGAGCGGCCTCCGCTCCGGCGGCACCGGTCAGATCAATGACCAGTGCTATATCCGAAACTTCAGTCGCCACCAGAGGGTCGGCGGCTGCGGCAAAGGAGGGGCCAAAACGGCGGGCTTCTATTCCAAGCACCAGATCCAGTTCTCGCGCGGCGGGCGGCGCAGCGTCGGACAGCCGGACGCTCACGCGATGACCGGCAGCCTTCAGGCGGCTGAAGAGCTCGTGCTCCCACCGGCGGGCAACAGCAGAATAGCCGATGAGTAAAATACTAAACAAATTGAATCGAAAGCCCCAAAGCCAACTGGGCGGTTATATTCAGCAACATTTTGAAAAACAAACAAACGTCACCTTGAGGGTAAACGCGTTTCTGACGTTAATCATATCTTAAGACTACCCATCGCAGCCGGCCGAGCTAGGGCTAATATGGCTATCGTGAAGCGTTGGTTAACGACACCCGTCGAAGACTTCGCGCCTGTAGGACCCGAAATGAACTTCTTCTCGCGCCCTGAACTGCCGCGCAAGCAGCGGCTCCTCATCGTGTTCGGCACCCGCCCCGAAGCGCTCAAGTGCTTCCCTGTGGCCCGTGCCGCACTGGCTCATCCCGGTCTCGAGACCGAGATCTGCGTGACGGCCCAGCATCGGGAAATGGTAGACCAGGTGATCGAGCTGACCGGTCTGCCGGTGCATTACGACCTCAACATCATGTCGCCAGGCCAGACGCTGTTCGATGTAACTACCCGCGTCCTCACCGGCCTTGCCGAGGTTCTGGAAAAGTCGAAGCCTGACATCGTCATGGTGCAGGGCGACACGACCACCGCCATGGCCGCTGCGCTCGCTGCGTTCTACAAGCGCATCCCGGTCGCCCATATCGAGGCGGGACTGCGCAGCCACAACATCAATTCGCCCTTCCCCGAAGAGCTGAACCGCAAGATCGCGGGCGATATCGCCACCTGGCACTTCGCGCCCACCACCGAAGCGCGCGACAACCTGATCGCCGAAGGCAAGGACCCGGCCGCGATCTTTGTCACCGGCAACACCGTCATCGATACGCTGCTGCACTTTTCGGGCGCGCTCGACGATGACAAGCTGCTGACTGATGAACTCGGCGCCCGCTTCCCGTTCATCGATCGTTCGAAGAAACTCATCCTCGTCACCGGCCACCGCCGCGAGAACTTCGACGGCGGCATCGATCGCATCTGCACCGCACTCAAGGTGCTGGCGACCCGCGGTGACGTGCAGATCGTCTACCCCGTCCACCCGAACCCGAATGTGCGCAATGTCGTCAATGCGCAGCTCGGCGGCGTGCCCAACATCCACCTGATCGACCCGCAGGATTACCTGCCGTTCCTGTACCTGCAGAAGCAATCCTACCTGGTGCTGACCGATAGCGGCGGTGTGCAGGAAGAGGCGCCGTCGCTGGGCAAGCCCGTGCTCGTCATGCGCGAGAATACTGAACGCCCCGAAGGCGTCGCCGCGGGTACCGCGCGTCTCGTCGGCACCGATATCGACAAAATCCTTTTGAACGCCAACCGCTTGCTCGATGACCCGGCCGCCTATCGCGGCATGGCCGAGCAGCACAACCCATACGGCGACGGCCGGGCCAGCGGCCGGATCGTCGAGGAACTATTGCGCCATGTCTGAGGTCGCCAAAATGTCTGAGGTCACCAGAATGTCTGAGATCACCAATACTGCAATCAAGACCGTTTCGGTCATCGGCCTCGGCTATATCGGCCTGCCGACCTGCGCCATCTTTGCCCGCAGCGACCTCAACGTCATCGGCGTCGACGTGAACGTCTCAGTGGTTGAAAAGATCAATCGCGGCGAGGTCCACATTGTCGAGCCCGATCTCGATGGTCTGATCCAGAAGGTGGTCAGCACCGGCAAGCTGCGTGCGTTCACAACACCGCAGCCCGCCGACGCCTTTGTCATCGCGGTCCCGACCCCGATCACTGCCGACCGCAAGCCCGATATCAGCTACGTCATGGAAGCCACCCGCAGCATCGCTCCGGTGCTGAAGGCCGGCGATCTCGTGGTGCTGGAATCGACCTCGCCGGTCGGCACCACCCGCAAGATGTCGGCGCTTCTCGCCGAAGCCCGCCCCGACCTCACCTTCCCGCACAGCCACGGCGACGACGCCGATGTCATGGTGGCCTACAGCCCCGAGCGCGTGCTGCCGGGCAAGGTGCTGATCGAGCTGATCAATAACGATCGCTCTGTCGGTGGTCTCTCCAAGCGCTCCTCGGCGCGCACGGTCGAGCTCTACTCGACTTTCGTCGCCGGTGACCTCTTCATCACCTCCGCAGAGAGCGCCGAACTGGTCAAGCTGACCGAGAACGCCTTCCGCGACACCAACATCGCGTTCGCCAACGAACTGGCTGCCGTCTGCCAGGACCTGTCGCTGAACGTCTGGGAAGTGATCGATCTGTCGAACCGCCATCCGCGCGTCAACATCCTCCAGCCCGGTCCGGGCGTTGGTGGCCATTGCATCGCGGTGGATCCGTACTTCATCATCGACGCGGCCCCCGACAACACCCGGCTGATGAGCACCGCTCGCCTGATCAACTCCGACCGGCCGCACGCCGTGGTCCGCGATATCCAGGCGCTGCTCGAGCCCGGCAGGATCCAGACGGTTGCGTGTCTCGGCCTGAGCTTCAAGCCCAACATCGATGACCTGCGCGAAAGCCCGGCCGTCGAGGTGGTCAAGCTCCTCGCCGACATCCCGAACCTGCGGCTGCTTGCTGCCGAGCCGCACACCAACGCGCTGCCGCGCGAACTGGAAGGCCTCGGCATCCGCTTCACCGATGCGCTGACCGCCATCGACAAGGCCGATATCGTCGTGCTGCTGGTCGATCACCGCCAGTTCGCGCTGATCGACTCCGAAGCGCTGGGCGACAAGAAGCTTGTGGATACGCGCGGCCTATGGACCTGGCGCAAGGCGCGCCGCCCCGACGCCCGCATCGAAGGCCCGCGTTCGCGCCAGCCGCACCCGCTGCGCCGCATCACGGACCGCGCGGCATGAACATCGTCGCGCAAGGCTGGACCTATCACGCCCTGCTCGCTTCCCGGCGGGTCGAGTTCCTCGGCAGCCCGATGCATCTGATCACCATGGACGAAACCCTCGATCTCGCGACCGAGGCGATGGAGCGGCACCGCCCGCTCCATCACACTGTGGTCAACGTGGCCAAGCTCGTGACCATGCGCAAGAACGCCGAACTGCGCGAAGACGCGGCCTCGGCTGACGTGATCAATATCGACGGCACCGGCGTGGTCTGGGGCGCGCGCCTCTTCGGCATCAAGGTGCCGGAGCGCGTTGCCGGCGTCGATATCATGGAGCAGCTGTTCGCGCTTTGCGCCGAACGCGGCTTCAAGCCGTACCTGCTCGGCGCTGAACAGCACGTGCTCGACGCAGTGATTGCCCGGCTGCAGCAGGTTCATCCGAACCTCGTCATCGCTGGCACTCATGACGGCTATTTCAGTGTTGAAAACGAGGGGTCCGTCGTCGACGCGATCAACGCCTCCGCCGCCGATTGCCTGTTCGTCGCCATGCCAACACCCCGCAAGGAACGGTTTCTGAAGCAATATCGCCAGATCCTGACCCCGAGCTTCGTCATGGGCGTGGGTGGCAGCTTCGACGTCTACGGGGGCAAAGTCGCGCGCGCGCCCAAGCTGATGCAGAAGCTCGGGCTCGAGTGGCTGTTCCGCGTGCTGCAGGAGCCCAGGCGCCTGTGGCGCCGCTACTACGAGACGAACACCGCCTATGCCAGCCTGCTCTGGCAGGAATGGCGGGCACGCCGACGCGGCAACGCCTGATCCAGTCTAGAGATTGTCCCCTTCCAGATCCCCGCTTCGGCGGGGATTTTCGTTTGGGCTCAGGCGATCCCGAGCCGGCTGCGAACCATACCGGCAAACCGGCGGGTCTCCACCGGGTGGAGCAGCGAGTTGAGCCCGAGGAACATTACCCCGCCTGCAAAGCCGCCAGCGGCGAGCTTGAAGACTGGCCAGACATCGCCAAGTGCGGCACTGGCGAGCGCTGCAACGACGCCGGTCGCGACCGCCACGAGAGCCGAAAGTCCGATGCTAGCCCATGGCACCGGCACCGGTGTCAGCCGATGGCTCACCACCACCGACGCAATCAGCGTCACCAGCGAACCACCAGCGAGCGCCAGCGCCGCCCCGATCTCGGCATAGGCAGGGATCAGCAGCAGCGACAGCCCGATGGTGGCAACCGAACCCGGCGCCATCAGGCCGATCAGCAGCCAGTTCCGCTTGTGCGCATGGATGACGTTTTCGAATACGAAGCTCGTGAGGTTTCCAAAGAGGACGCTCACTGCAATGATCGGAAACAACGCTCCCACATGCCCCTGATAGTCCGCCGGTAGCACCAGCGCGGTAATGTCATGACCCAGCGCCGTCAGCAGCGCCGCGATCGGCAGGCAGAGCCGCATCATCAGCGCCATCAGTTGCGACAGGAACTGCGCTGCGGCCGCCGGCCCCTGCCGGTCAAACCGGCTCACCATCTCCGGGAAGGCGCCGGTATTGATGGCGTTGGCCACCATATCGATCGGCTGCCGGGCCAACGAATAGGCCGCTGCGAAGATCGCGACCGACCCGGCGTCATAGAACACCTTGAGGATCACGCGCTCGGCGTTGTTCAGGCCAAACCCCACCAGCGCTGTAATGATCAGCGGCACGCCCAGCGCGAACAGCTCGCCATAGGTAAAGCGCGATGGCCCCGCGACGGTCCGCCCCAGCGCCAGCCACAGGGCGGCGCAGCCGGCGATGAACACTGCCAGGCTCGACGCCAGCGACACCATGAGGAAAGAGTCATGGAACAGCGCGATGGCGCCGATTGGCAACAGCAGTTGCAGGATCGCACGGACGAACTCTAGCAGCGAATAGGCGGTGTGCCGCTGCTGCATCTGCAGCACCGTGAGCGCATAGCGCCCGACGGCCCCAACGACGAGGTAGGTACAGACCGCGAGCGCGAACTCCATCCAGCGCTCGGGTACGATCAGCGTCGAGGCAACGATGGAGATGACAAAGGCTACGAGCGTTGTGGCCGCCAGCACCCGCGCCGCCAACCAGAGGCTGCCCCGGCTGATCTCACCCTTGCCGCCCAACCGCAGCAACGCAATGCGCAGCCAGTTGGTCACCGCCACGTCGGTCATCTCGCCGACCGTCACCACCAGCGTCAGTAGCCCATACTCGGTCTGGTCGATCAGCCGCGTTGCGATGATCAGCAGCAGCAGCGCCGAAATGCGGGTCAGAAAGATCGCCGGGGCGTAGATAAGGGTGGAGCGCAGCAGCACGGAAAACTTGGCTTTCATATCGGGCGGCTCGGCAGAACCGCGACCTTAACCTTCGAGTAACCCTTCACGCGCGCGGTTTACAGACATTTGCCGAACTTAGGTAAACCACGACAATTGTCACCATTCTCCCCGCCGTAAACCTTGCCGAACGGCTCTGCTTTTTTCCTCAAGCGTGAACCGCTATGCCAGCTATCGAACAGAGGAGATCAGGCATGTTGCAGGTCAACCAGCGCCCGGCGCCGCTCGACGTTTTGGTTGCAACGCCATCTGGCGCCGGCGGCCAGGGCGGCATCGATCGCATCATGGGTTCGCTCCGCGACGAGCTCGACCGCCAGCAGCGTCAAGGGCTGAAGGTTGCCTTTGCTCCGACACGCGGCGGCGGCCACATCGCCACTTCGCCGTTCTACCTTCTCGCCTTCTGCCTGCGCATGATCGTCCTCCGCATCCGCGGGCGGCTCGATCTGGTGCATATCAATATCGCCAGCTCCGGCAGCACCTATCGTAAGCTGGTTATCGCTCGGCTCGCCCGCCTGCTCGGCATTCCCTATATCCTGCATCTTCACGGTGCCGATTATCGCAGCTTCTGGGGCAACGCCTCGCCCTTCCTCAGCTACCGCATCCGCTCCATGTTCGAGCACGCCGCCCGCGTCGTCGTTCTCGGCCGCGTCTGGCGTGATTTCGTCGCCGAGGCAGCGCCCGGCGCCGCCGAAAACATCGTCATCGTCCCCAATGCCAGCGCCCGTCCGTCGCTCCCCCATCGCGGTGGCGGCGACAAAGTGCACATCTTGTTCCTCGGCCGCATCGGCGACCGGAAAGGCGTTCCGCAACTGGGCGATGCCTTGAGGCGTATGGAGCACCTCGACACCTGGCGCGCCACTATCGCCGGTGACGGGGAAGTTGAAGCCGCCCGCGCCAAGGCAGCAGAGATGAGCCTCGCTGACCGCGTCGCGCTCCCTGGCTGGGTCGGCGCGCAAACTGTCGCCGAACTCATCGCCGAAGCCGATATCCTGGTGCTCCCGTCGTTTTCCGAGAACCTGCCGGTCTCGATCATCGAAGCCATGGCCGCAGGGCTCGCGATCGTCGCAACCCCCGTCGGTGCCGTGGAAGACATCATCATCGACGGCAAGACCGGCCTGCTGGTGCCGCCGGGGGACGTTACGGCCCTGACCGAGGCCCTGACGCGGCTCGTAAATGATGCGCAGCTCCGCGCCGAACTCGGTTCCGCCGCGCTGGCGCTGCACCGCGAGCAGCTCGACCTTGAACCCTTCGCCGACGCCATCCGGGACGTCTGGCAGACTGCCGCGCGTTAATACTAACTTAAGCATGCGATAGGCAGCGGGCGCCTCCAGGCGTACCACAACTCCAGGCGCCACACGCCCTTGGCGCATGGAACCGCAGCCGATGTCCTTTGAGATACCAGCGCTGTCCTACACCAGGCCCACCGCCATCGCGGCGGCCGATGGGCTTGTGGTCAAACTCGATTTCATCGGCGAGCAAAGCGAGTGGGATGACCTCCTCGCCAAAGCCCCTGCCCCGCAGCTGCCGCAGAGCTTTGCCTACGGCGCCGGCAAGGCGGCCAAAGGCTGGATCGTCCGCCGCGTCGCGCTCACCATCGATGGGCGCTTTGTCGCCCTCGCCACCGTGCTGGAACTCCACCGCTTCGGCATCCGGCTCGTCAGCCGCATCAACCGCGGTCCGATCTTCCTCGAAGCTGCACCAGACGATGCCCGTATCGTCGCCATCTATGCAGCGGTACGCCAGCACTGGGGCCGGCTCGGCCGCGGTCTGTTGATGATCGCCCCTGCCCTCGAACACGGCGACCATAGCTCCACCCTGCTGCGGCGCGCGGGCTATCTGCAGCGCCATGACATGGGCTGGCGCTCAGGCCTCATCGATCTTACTCGCGACAGCGATGCCATTTGGGCGGGCTTCGGTTCCACCTTCCGCAATCGCGTCCGCAGCACCGAGAAATCTGATGCTCAGTTGCGCATCGCCGACGACAGCGACACCTATGAGTGGATGCTGGCACGGCACGCCGAGAACATGCAGGGCAAGGGGTTTTCCGCCGCCGATGCCACATTGTTGCGCGGCCTGCGCGCCGCCGCACCCGGCGATGTCACTGTGCTCCAGCTCATCGCTGGAAACGCACCCGTCGCCGGCATGTCGGTAGTCCGCTTCGGTCAGCGCGCCGAATACCATATCGGCTGGTTCGGCCCCGAGGGCAGGAAGCTCAATGCCGGAAATTTCCTGATGTGGCACGCCATGCGCGAAATGCAGCGGCGTGGGGCGACCATTTTTGACGTCGGCGGCATGAAGCCGGGCGACGGCTACACCCGTTTCAAGCAGACCATGAACCCTGTCGAGTACCGGCTCGCGGGCGAATGGGTCAGCTTCTGACTGTCGATTGATCTGAGGAGAGGGATAAAATGAGTTTGATGGATGTCGCCCGTGGCGCCTACGTGCGTAGCCCGACTTTTGTCCGGCGCTCAATCGCGCCACTGGTCTCGCTGGTCCCCACTCGCCTCAAGTTCGGGCGAACCTATCGCACCTGGCGCGAGCGCATCGCAGAGAGCGCTAGAGATCCGGCCTACGCTCACACCGCCCATCTCGCAGCGCTCCGCGTACTGATACAAAAGGCGCATGCCGCAAGTCCGTTCTATCGCGACCTCATCGACAGCGCCCTCGGCGCGGGCTTCGAGCTCGCAACGATTATGCCCGCCGATCTGGCGCACCTGCCGGTCCTCCGCAAGGCCGACCTCGTCGCCGCCGGCGAGGCCGCCCTCACCGTCCCCAGCGCGCAGCTCGATCGTGGCGACACCTCTGGGTCGAACGGCGAACGCCCGTTCTCGTTCTATCTCGACAAGGACCGCAGCGCCCGCGAGATGGCCTTCGTCTACCACAACTGGAGCCGCACCGGATTCAGCGAGTCCCAGGCCAAGATCGTGTTGCGCGGCTTCGGCCTCGACCCACGCGGCCAATACATCACCGAATGGGAGCCCGCGCTGCGCGAGTTGCGCCTGTCGGTCTTTCCGATGACCCGCCAAGATGTCTCGCACTACCTCGATCTCATTGACCAAAGGCAGGTCCGTTACCTTTACGGCTACCCCTCGGCGATCGAGCTGATGTCGCGGCATATGTGCGCGCTCGGTCGCGTGCCCAAGCTGCCGCTGAAGGGCATCCTGCCGATTTCCGAGCCGCTCTACGCCCACCAGCGCCGCGCCATCGAGGCGGCTCTGGGACCGGTTCCCATCGCCAACTTCTACGGTCTCAGTGAAAAGGCACTGTTCGCCTGCGAGCTGGATGGCGCCCCGGAAGTCTATGAGTTCGAACCGCTCTATGGTCTAGCCGAACTCGTCGACGAGGACGGCCATCCCATCACCGAGGTTGGTGTTGAAGGCCGGCTGATCGGCACGGGGTTCCTCTCCACCGGCATGCCCTTCATCCGCTACGACACCGAAGATCGCGCGCGCCTGATCCGCCTGCCCACCGCCGAGAACGGGCAGCGCATGCAGGTCGAAAAGCTGATCCCGCGGCGGAAGCCGGATTTCTTGATTTCCAGCGAGGGCAACCGTGTCGTTACCATCGACTTCACCCCGGAAAACCCGCGCTTTTTCAGGGGCATCGAGGAGTACCAGTTCTTCCAGGACGAGCCTGGGCACTGTGTCATCCGCTACATCCCATCGCCTGACGGCACCATCGAGGATGCCCGCCGCGTCGCGTCAGACCTCGAAAACCGCACGCGCGGCAAGATCAGCTTCACAGTCGAACCGGTGAAAAAACTCGCCGGCGGCCGCGCCGGCAAGCGCGCCTATATCGACCAGCGGCTCGATATCTCGCGCTACTGATTGAGGCCCAGCGCTTCGAGCAGCTTCGTGTCGGGCACAGCTGGCCCGTCCGGCACGATCACCGACATGCCGTAGGGGTTGGCATATTCCCAGATCGACCAGGGAATCCCGTTGGCCTCGGCCAGTTGTCGCAGCGCCGACAGGTAGCGCAGCCTGTCGGCATCAAACGCCCCCATGCGGCCGTCCGCGCTCATCAGGATCGCCCCGAACTCGCCCATGAACAGCCGCGTGGGCGGAATGTTACTGGCTTTGGCCCAGTCCACGGCCTCCCCCACCCGCGCCGTCATCTGCTCGGCCCCCCAGCCTTTGGCAAAGTAGTCGTCGATTGCACCCTCGAGCGCTGTCACCGTCATCGTCTGTTCGACTTCGCTGACCCCGGCTGCGGTCATATGCGCCCTGAGGCTTTCTATCACCGCCTCCTTGCTGCCGGCGCTCGCTGGCCAGGGTAGCCCAGAAGCGAACCCCCCGTCGGTCTCCGAGCGCTGATGGGTAAAACTGTGCGGCTCATACATGTGAAAGCTGTAGAGCAGATTGGGGTCATCGAAATCCGGCTTGAGGTCGGTGAGCCCGGTTATGGAACCGCCACAGGCCCCAGTCGCCACCAGCGTCAACTCGCTGCTGACCACACGGATCGTCTTCACCGTCGCGGCCATGATTTTCTGCCACTCGCCATCCCCGCTCGCATCACACGGATAGTGCGCAGGCTCGTTGAACGGCTCGAAAGCGACCTTGTCGATACCAAGCGGCACCAGCATCGCCGCCACATCGGCCGTCATCTGCTCGTAGTGCGCAATCGCGTCGGAACCGGCCGCGCTATTGACCACATCCATCCCATAGTCCGGCACCTGGCTGACCGAATGGAGGTTGAACACCACCTTGAGCCCTGCATCCGTGACCTTGCGCACCGCATCAGCCAGCACCTGCAAAGCCTCTTGCCGGCGTGCGCCCTCATTGGCGAGCAATGGGCCGGGATCGACCGTCAGCCGCACGAAGTCGAAGCCAAGTCCATGCAGCCGCTTCAACTCGTTCCCACCAGGCCAGTCGCTCAATGGACGGTCCTGGCTCAGCCACTCCTCCTCGCTGCGATAAGGCGGCCAGCGATAGCTGCCATCGGCAGCGAGCGGCGACCAGTTCAGCCACTGATGCAGCCCCACCCCGTGATGAAGCTCGATTGGCGCGCCCAGCGCCATCGCTGGCACGAGACCAACCGCTACCAACGCCGCTGCGATCCACCGCATCTCACCAACTCCCGTATTCTCCGCCGACATTAACCGCGCTGCAAAAAGAGCCCCTAACGTTCACGGTGATTTTGCGCGGTGTGGTGTATGAAATCTTGACCATAGTGGAACCCCTCGATGCGCCTTGCCTGGATCATCAACCGCCTGCGGGCCATGGGCCCGGCCGAGATCGCTCACAGGGTCGTCGAGCAGGCGCGCAAGATGACATCGCGACGCCTCCACCGGGGCTGGGCGCGCTACAAAGCGGCCGAACCTGTGATGCCCCTATCCGGCCTGCGCGAGGCGGTCCTCGGGGCCGCTGCGTCCGACCGTGCCGTCATCGCCGCAGCTGCCGCGCGCCTCCTTGCGGGAGAATTCGAAGTGCTGGGCCAGACCTGGCCACCCCGCGACCCCGCCAATCTGTTTCCACCCGAACTCTGGCGCCTCGATCCGGTCACCGGAACGCTCTGGCCCGGACCCGAGACCTATTGCTTCGATATCGATTTCCGCCACGCAGAAGGGCGCCGCGGCGACGTCAAATATGTGTGGGAACTCAACCGCCTGCAGCTACTGCAGCCACTTGCCGCGCATGCGCTGCTCACCGGCGACACCTCCAGCCTCACCGCCATCGAAGCCGCAATCGCCAGCTGGCACGCCGCCAACCCGCCCTATGGCGGTGTCGGCTGGGCCTCCGGCATCGAGGTCGCCCTCCGCGCCATAAGCCTACTCGTCGTCACCAGCCTCGTGGGCGACCGGTTCAGCGCTGAAACGCACCGCCGCATCAGCGAAGTCCTCGCCGCCAGCGCCTTCTGGCTCGCCCGGTACCCGTCCAACTTTTCGTCCGCCAACAATCACCTGGTTGCCGAACTGGGAGGCGAATTCCTCATCGCCGAAGCGCTGGGCCGGCCGAACGAGAGCTTCAGAGACGCGCTGATCGCCGAAATTGACCACCAGATCCTCCCTGATGGTAGCGGCGCCGAACAGACCCCCACCTACGCCGCCTTCACCGTCGAGCTGGCGCTCCTGGCTGCGGCAGTGGCTAAGACCCCTTTACCCGAACGCTTCAACGCCCGCCTCGCGGCCTTCGCTGAGCATGTTCACTGGCTCGGCGGCGCCGCTCCCACGCCGGCGCTGGGGGACAATGACGAAGGCCGCGTCCTCACTCTGCTCGAGCATGAGGCGGACTATCCCCGCTCGGTCGCCGCCGCCATTGCGGGGCACCTCAAGCTCGCGGCCCCCGTCACAACGCCAGACTTTCGCGGCCTCATCCTCGGCCGCCCGACGACTCACGCCGCGTCCCCTGAGGGCCTCCGCACCTTCCCCGCCGGTGGTCTGTCCGTCTGGCACGGCACCCTCGCCGATCACACCATCGACCTGAGCTTCGATCACGGCCCGCTCGGCTACCTCTCGATCGCCGCCCACGGTCACGCCGATGCGCTGGCAATCACCCTCGCCATCGACGGCCGGCCGGTGCTCGTCGATCCCGGCACCTATCTCTACGGCTCAGGCGGCGCCTGGCGCCGCTGGTTCCGCGGCACGCCCGCGCACAACACGCTGAACCTCGACGGACTGAACCAGAGCATCATCGCGGGCCCCTTCAACTGGTCGCACAAGGCGCAAGCGCAGTTGGATGGCGCCACCGCCGGCCCGAACTGGAGCCTCAGCGCCAGTCATGACGGCTACCTCCAGCGCTTCGGCGTCCGCCACCGCCGCACCATCTCGCGGAATGGTGACGCCCTCTCGATCGCCGACAGCCTCGACGGCGCCGCCCCCCGCCAGGCCGAAATCGTCTTCCAGCTCGCGCCCGATCTCACCACCAGCATGACCGGAGCGATCGTCACAGTCTTCCGCGACGCCCAGCCGGTGCTACACGTGCAATTCCCCTCATCCGACGTCACCATCAGTGCCGGCACGACCACGCCAGAGTCCGGCGGTTGGGTCTCCTCGCGTTTCGGCAGCAAGCATCCGGCCCAGCGGATTGCCTGGCACGGCCTCGTTGGCACCGCGCCGATATTCACCCTACTACGCCTCCCCGCGTCAGCCCCGCTTGACACCCCCCGCCCCGAAACCTAAGAAGACGCCGCGCCCCCAAAGCGCAGCCACCGGCTAAACCCTGCGGCACCCTTGGGGCGGAGTAGCTCAGTTGGTTAGAGCAGCGGAATCATAATCCGTTTGTCGGGGGTTCAACTCCCTCCTCCGCTACCATCGTACCCCTAGAAAACCTCCGGGATCAGCCCATTGGCCCCCCAATGGCGCCCATGGAGGACTCCTCGTCAAGCTCTTTGCGGTGCCTAGGACCGACCTCTAGCTGTGAACAGGGTGTGACGCGTGGTCAGTTCCCGAGGGGCGCCGAAGGGGCCGAGGGGGGAACCGGGGGCGTGGCGCTACGTGATGGGCTGAGAGAGATTTTTCTCGGTTTAGGCTGGCCACACACGGTGAGGTTGTCTGTTCTGTGAGGGCTTCGTCAGCGAACTGACCATCGTGGGCTGGCCCCACGCGTGTCCTACAAGCCTGCCCTGAGAACTCTGCTCGCCAGGCGAACTCAGTGTCTTCTGCATAGTGCAGCTGATTGATCCGAGGCGCGCGGCGGCGGCCGCCGCCGCTCCTTGGCGAACGCTGGCATTCCTTGCTGGGTTCAAGCACCCGCCCTAGCCGCATCCGTAACTACTTTTCGAAGGGTAGCGCACCAGCACAGAGCGACCCTGAACGACGCTGGTGCTCAGATGCCTTGGTCGATCTGGTCACTGGGTCGAAAAAGCTAAAATTCGGGAAAAGTGCCAACTTAAGGGGCACAACGCGTTACACAGCTCTGAAAACCGTTTCAGAGCTGCGTTACATTTGGTGTTTCGCCGTGGGTTGCCGAGACCTGCTTTTTGGGCAATCTGGAAGCGAGTGAGGCACTTTTGACGCCAAATGGGGCACTGTGCCTCAGTTGTGCGACGGCCTTTGCGTTCACTCGGCGGGCGGTCCTTGGCGGGCTCACGCCCCTATGTCGCGGCGATCAACCGTGAACCGTCCTGACAATGGCGCCATAACAGGGTGGTCGCGCTTCTCGATCTGAACCTCAAGCAAGGCGGTGTTCTCTAGGCCCTTCCCAGGATCAGATCCGCCGCGCGCTCGGCGATCATCACTACTGGAGAAGCGGTATTTCCCGAAACGATGCGTGGCATGACCGAGGCGTCGACGACGCGAAGGCCCTCCATTCCGTGCACCTTCAGGGTGCAGTCGACGACCGCACGCTCGTCTGTTCCCATGCGGCAAGTCCCTACCGGGTGAAAGATCGTCGTCGCGATGTCGCCGACCTTGGCCGCGAGAGCTTCGTCCGTCTGAAAGCCGGGCCCAGGCAACCATTCTTCCGGGGAATAGCGCTCGAGCGCTTGCGCGGTCATGATCCTTCGCGCCTGGCGGATCGAGGTCACGGCCACCCGGCGGTCTTCTTCGGTGCTCAGGTAGTTCAGGCGTATCTCGGGTTGTATCTCGGGCCGGCGGGTGGTGGCGTGCACATGGCCGACCGACGTTGGGCGAAGGTTGCATACCGACACCGTGATGGCAGAGAAAGGATGCAACGGATCGCCAAGACGGTCGGTGGACAACGGTTGGACGTGGTACTCAAGGTCAGGCGTTTCACGGTCCGGGCTTGATTTCGTGAACATCCCGAACTGGCTGGGTGCCATCGACATCGGGCCGCTGCGGCTAAGTGCATACTCCAGTGCAATGCGAGCCTTGCCACGGAAGCTTCCAACCAGGTCGTTCAGGGTGCTGGCGCCCCGCACCTTGAACACAGTCCGGATCTGCAGATGATCCTGCAGGTTTTCCCCGACACCTGGCAGCGAATGGACAGGTACCAGCCCAAGGTCAGCAATGCGGTCCGGCTGACCTATTCCGGAAAGCTCAAGCAGTTTTGGGCTGTTAATCGCTCCCGCCGCAAGGATGACCTCCGCCCCGGCAGAGGCTGCGTACGGCAGATTGTCCAAAAGCCATTCAACCCCGGTCGCACGTCGCCCTTCGCTGCGGATGCGCGTCACAAGCGCGTGCGTCACTACCCGCAGATTGCCACGTCGAAGTGCTGGGCGCAGAAAGCCCCGCGCGCTGCTCCAACGGACGCCACGGGCCTGATTCACGTCAAAGAACCCTGATCCCTCATTTGAGCCGTCGTTGAAGTCGTCGCGCGGCAGGATGCCGAACTGCTTTGCCCCCTCCTGCACTGCATTGAGGATGTCCCAGTTCAGCCGCTGGCGTTCGACCCGCCATTCGCCGCCCGCGCCGTGCATCGCGGACGCGCCGCCCCAGTGATCCTCGGATTTGCGGAAATAGGGCAGAACGTCGTCCCAGCCCCAGCCGATATTGCCCAGTTGGCGCCAGTGGTCATAGTCGGCGGCCTGGCCGCGCATGTAGATCATGCCGTTGACGGAGGTGCAGCCGCCCAGGACCTTGCCGCGCGGGTACGTGAGGCTTCGCCCGTTCAATCCGGGCTCGGCGGCCGTTTTCATCATCCAGTCGGTGCGCGGATTTCCAATGCAGTAAAGATACCCCACGGGAATCTGTACCCAGTGATAGCGATCCGATCCTCCTGCTTCGAGCAGCAGGACGCGAGTGCGTCCATCTGCGGTCAGCCGGTTGGCAAGCACGCAGCCGGCTGTTCCTGCGCCGATGATGATAAAGTCATAGCGCTCGTCGACTATCTTGCATCTCCCGCGAAAGACTCCATCGCCGCCGTCGGCCGCGACCAGGCGGCAAATCGGCGGTCGAGTGCATTGGGCAACAATAAACACTTCTGAGGAGACCGCGACAGCCTCTGGCGCTGTTGGATACGCTCAGCTGCTCGCCTGTTGGTCACGGGTTTTGAACCAATTGCTGTTACCAATACGCAATCTATGTCGCAGCCGGTCGGTGACGTCCGACCCACAGGGGAGCGCTAGAGACGCAATGAATGCACTGGCGGCGCGGGCAGCGCTCGAAGAGCACAAGCTCGCCGAAATCCGGTTTATCGGGGACTTGATGGGTAGCTACGTGCTGCTCAACGCCGCCAAGGTCGACGACCATATCCAGGTATTCGCCTGCCGCGCACGCAGCATCTCGTCGCGCGAGGCGGTGGTGAATGCCCCGGTTTCCGGCTCAGTTGGCGACCCGCTCACGGTGAATTTTCAGGGCATCGGGCTGCTTAAGGGAGAGATCGCCCGGCTGCTCGATGGTGGTTTTCTGATCCGGTTCTCGGCAAGTGAAGACCAGAGTAAGATGCTGGCGGCACGGATCGACTGGCTCAAGCAGCGCAAGCTCAAGACTGTGGTTGAGCGGCGCCGACACAAGCGCGTGTTGCCGCGCGAAACTCGCGCTACCCTGGTGCTGGGCGTGGGCAGCTATGTGAGCTGTATGCTGATCGACATGTCGCAATCTGGCGTCGCGGTATCAGCGGTGGAAACGCCGAGGATCGGAGCACTGGTCGCGGTCGGATCGGTCCCCGGGCAGGTGGTGCGGCACTTCGACTGCGGTTTCGCTGTGCAGTTTATCGAGGAACAAAGACTCGAAGAACTCGAAGCGCTCCTGACGCTCAAAACCGACCATCACCGCACCTTGGCGAAACAGGCGATCAGGAAGATCGAGGCCTAGCCTAATGTCCGTTGCTGGCAGGTCCAGAAGCGTCGTCGCCGTAAGGAGTTCGCGCGTCGGGCCCTGGAGGTTAGCTTTGTCGAAAAGCCGATAGCCCTCCTTCGCCGATTGGCAGTAGTCGAAGTAACGCGCTCAGGAGTGACGGTAGGCGGAACCTGTTCCGCGGTGCATCGCAAACGATGCGCTTACCCCGCCTAGCTGAACACTCGAAAGCGGCCATTGCCCCCTGCAGCGCGCGGCTCCAAACTACCGATTGGGCTGGGTCGCGCCCGGAAGAAATGGCAGTGCCATGCTTGTGACGGCCTCCCTGACAAGACGCATATCCACCTTTGCAGCCAGTTGGTCCGCGACGCCCAGATTGCCCGTCGGCGTAAGGGAACCAATTCGTGGATCACCAACAACAGCGAATTCCTGGGTACAGTTGGGGCAATAGGCAAGATCTCCGATTTTGACGTCGCAATGCACAGCAATGATAGGGCCACACGCCGGACATTCGTGCATCGGGATACCGTCGTGACTATGCCCCCTTATGGATTCGAACCGTCCTGCACGACCCATGCCCACAAACAGCAGCACCAGTTTTTCATCGAACTGTGTACCAGAGCCCTCCTCAAGAATTCCAAGGGCCCGCTCCAACTGCATAGGACTGCGGTAGGGCCTCGCGCTGGTTAGGGCGTCAAATGTGTCGCATATCCCGATGATGCGAGCATCCAATGGCAATGCGGATCCCTTCAGGCCCTGAGGATATCCCTTGCCATCCGGACGTTCGTGATGACTTGCGATAGCGCTTTCAACCAGTGAAGCGAATGGGTGCGCGGCAACCATGCGGAGGCCGACTATTGGATGGGTCTTGATAATGGCGAACTCTTCTTCAGAGAGACGATCTGGCTTTCGAAGGATGGCGTCCGGTGTACCGATCTTTCCGAGGTCGTGAAGAAACCCGCCCAGCGTGATCCTTGCAATCTCTGACCGGTCGAGACCGACAGCCGAAGCAAGCAGGTTGGCATAGCGAGAGACGCGCCAGAGATGGCCCCCTGTATAGGGGTCCTTGGCCTCGACTAACCAGGCCATCACCACGAGGCTCGTCATCAATGCCTGAGTGTGTCGCTCCTCAACACCATCAACTGGATTGGCGCGCTTCTTCCAAGATGACCAGATGCTCAATTTCTGCCTCACGCCTCGAATGGTGTCGCCTAAGGTAGAGCGCCGGGCGCTAAAAGGCGGTGAACGAGTTCAGTGCTTGCGCCGCTGATGAACCCGACAGCAGTGAACAAAAGTTCTGCATCTGCCACCGGGGCCATTGCGAGTGCGATTTCTCTCTCATGCTCACATCGTGCGCAGCCAGTCGCCGCATGCTGGCTGGAGTGGACTAAGTCTTTAGCTTGGCACCGCCCTTTTTCTCAAGAAGCGCTTCCAGTTCTGCGATACGCGCATCTCGCGAGGCAAGAGCGCGACTTACGTATTCGGCCTCGAAGCGCTGGGGGATGTGCTGGGGGCAGTTGGAGTCCCAGGCTTCGAGCTTAAAGATCATCACCTGATCGGGCCTGGCGCTGTAGTCCGCCGGCATGAGGCTCGCGAGAAGCGTGGGGTCGTCTTCCACGATCTCGGCGCGGCCCCAGAGCTTGATGCGCCGACGATGCGCATAGTCGATCAGGAAGATGAATGTTTTCGGGTTTTCCTCAAGGTTGCCCTGGGTGATGAATTGCCGGTTGCCCTTGAAATCGGCGAAGGCCAGGGTCTTTTCGTCCAGCACTTTGAGAAAGCCCGGAGGGCCGCCGCGGTGCTGGATATAGGGCTGGCCTTCGCTATTGGCCGTCGCGATGAAGAAGCTGCGCACTTCAGAGACAAAGGCTGCAAGGTCAGGGGGAATCGTCGTTTCCCAGCCGCCAGCCGCTTCCATTCTCGCGTAAGCGGTGCGCGAGCCTTTGCGGCTCTGGATGGTCTTGACGCTCGGCGTGAACGCGATGTCGCTTGAGGGGGCGGTTAGCATGCGCGCCTCACAAGCCAAGTTCTGCCAATCCGGGATGGTCATCCGGACGGCGGCCGAGCGGCCAGTGGAACATCCTTTGGCCTGGCGCGATTGCCAGATCGTTGATCGAGGCGATACGCCGGCTCATCAGGCCGCTGGGGTCGAACTCCCAGTTTTCATTACCGTAGCTGCGGAACCACTGTCCGGCCGCGTCTTGCCACTCGTAGGCAAAGCGGACGGCGATGCGATTATGCTCGAACGCCCAAACCTCCTTGGCCAGACGATACTCGGCCTCGCGCGCCCACTTCTGCGTCAGGAAGGCGATGATCGCCGGGCGGCCCATTACAAACTCCGCACGGTTCCGCCATGCGCTGTCTGGCGTATATGCCAGCGCGACGCGTTGCGGGTCGCGGCTGTTCCAAGCGTCTTCGGCCAGTCTGGCCTTCTGGGCAGCACTGACCGCCGTGAATGGCGGCAAAGGCGGGCGCACTTCATCTGTGTGGATCATGACTTGTCCTCCCTATGGGCAGGGGGAGAGGCGCCGCGAGGCGCCCCTCTCTATGCGATCGTCAGGCAGCGAGCATCACGGGCACGACGGGGAAATCGACTTCGGTCTGGAACACCTCGTTGATGTAGTTGGTGAGGGTGTTCAGCGCGACATGGGCGACGATCTCGACGATCTCGGCGTCAGAGTATCCGGCGGCGCGTACCAGGCTGAAGTCTGCGTCGGTGATCGCGCCGCGATCCTTGGCCACAGCGACGGCGAAGGCCACGGCTGCGTTTGCCTTGGGATCTTCGGACCGGCCGCTGCGATTGGCGATGAGCTCTGCGTCACTCAGCCTGGCGACGTTGCTGCCGATATAGGAGTGCGCGGCAAGGCAATAGCCGCAGCCATTGATCTGCGCGACGGCGAGGGCAATCCGCTCGCTGGTGGCAGCGTTCAGTGCGCCCTTCGCCAGCGCGCCGTTGAGGCCGAGATAGCCTTCAAGCGCGGCCGGGCTGGTGGCCGTGATGCGGAACAGGTTGGGGGCCGAGCCGATCTGCTTCTTGACGGCTTCGAGGAACGGCTGAGCCGCTGCGGGGGCTGCGGCAATGGTCGGCGGGGTAGGGATACGGGGCATTGGGGTGAACTCCTGAGGGCGCTTGGCACTTGCCGCGCTGACAGGTCGTAATCTGGTCGCTTCCTCTATTAATGATAATATGCCAACAATGGCACTTACTATTGCAACAATCGGGACAATGATATGGATCGCTTTGATGCGATGGCTGCCTTCATCGCGGTGACCGACCTCAACGGGTTTGCACCGGCGGCACGCAAGCTGGGGCTCTCGACATCGGCGGTCACGCGGCACGTTGCGGCGCTGGAGGACCGGCTGGGCGTGCGCCTCCTCAATCGCACCACGCGTGCGGTGAGCCTTACCGATGCGGGACTGCGCTACCTCGAACGAAGCCGGCGGATCCTTGCCGATCTCGATGATGCCGATCAGATGGCGGGGAGCGAGCAGGGCGAGCCCATGGGTCGATTGGTGGTGTCTGCCCCGCAGGTCTTTGGGCGACTGCACGTCGCGCCGCTGGTCTGCGCGTTCATGACCCGCCACCCCAGGATCACGGCCGAGCTGCTGCTTTCAGATCGCATGGTCAACCTGGTCGAAGACGGCGTCGACTTGGCCATACGCATCGGCAATCTCACCGACTCGAGCGATATTGCGCGCAAGGTCGGCGCGGTGCGGCGTGTCCTCGTTGCGTCGCCTGACTATCTCGCGGCTCAGGGCGTGCCCCAGTCGCCCGCGGAGCTGAGCGAGCATCACTTGATCGCCTTTACCGCGCTCGCACGGCCGGATCGCTGGAGTTTCTGGAATGGTGACACGCAGCATGAGGTGCAAGTGCGGCCGCGGCTGGTCACAAACAGTGCGGATGCCGCGATCTGGCACGCCTCGCAAGGCGGGGGACTGACGCTGGCGCTGAGCTATCAGGTCGCCGAGCAGGTGCGAGAGGGCAGACTGAGTGCGGTTCTGGAGGATTTCGAGCCTCAACCCTATCCCGTCCAGATCGTCTACCCGACCTCCCGCCTGCTCTCGCTCAAGGTCCGCGCGTTTCTGGAGCAGGCGGTGGCGACGCGAGACTGGAACTTCCTCGATCTCGCCACGGCTGCCTAGTTCCGCTACTCGGCGAAGTAGGGTTCGACTTCCACTGGACGGGCCTGGACACTGCGGTGGCAATGCAATGTCTTCGGTCAGCGATAGCTACTAGCGCATAGCGGTCTTCAGCGAGCGGCTGCTGCTGGCCCAAGGCGACCACAGGCGGAATAGTGTACCAGCTACGTTTCTGATGTTTGTCCCGACCAACTACGCACCAACAAATGATGCTGGTCCACGTATGATCAGGCAACCGCCCCTACAGGCACGGCACCTGTCATGATCGCCACGGCTTCCTGCATGCTGCTTGATTTGGGATTGAGCAGAGCGATCCGCCGCCCCAGCCGATGCACATGGATGCGATCAGCGACCTCGAACACATGCGGCATGTTGTGGGAGATCAGGATGATCGGGATGCCGCGGTTGCGCACTTCGAGGATCAACTCCAGAACCCGGCGGCTCTCCTTTACGCCAAGCGCGGCGGTAGGCTCGTCGAGGATTACCACTTTCGAGCCGAATGCAACGGCGCGCGCCACGGCAACGCCTTGGCGTTGACCGCCGGACAGAGTTTCCACAGACTGGCCGATGTTCTGGATGGTCATAAGTCCGAGTTCGCTCAGTTTTTCACGCGCGATCTTTTGCATCAGGCGCTTGTCCAGCTTTTTGAACACACTTCCATATAGACCGGGCTTGTGCAGCTCGCGCCCTAAAAACATGTTGTCGGCGATCGACAGCGCGGGAGACAATGCGAGGTTCTGGTACACAGTCTCGATACCAGCCTGGCGCGCCTCGATCGGGGAGCCAAACTGCACCTGCCGACCTTCGAGGCGGATTTCGCCGCCATCGAGGCGGATGGCACCTGAGAGGGCCTTGATCAACGAGGACTTGCCTGCGCCATTGTCGCCGATGACCGCGAGGATCTCACCCGGCAGGAGCTCGAAATCGGCGCCGTCGAGTGCCACCACGCGGCCATAGCGCTTGATCAGTCCCTTTGCCGACAGCACGGGCTCGATCATGTCGCAACCTTTCTAATCCATTGGTCCATGCCGACGGCGAGAATGATGAGCCAGCCGATAGCGAAGACTTGCCAGAGCACGTCGACCCCCGCGATCCTCAGGCCCGACTGGAACACACCGACGATCAACGCTCCAACCAACGGCCCGGCGATTGAGCCGCGACCACCGAACAGCGAAATGCCTCCAATCACTACCGCGGTGATTGAGGAAAGATTGGCGTCGTAAAAACTTTGCGGCGAGACCGAGCCCACGCGGCCAATTGAGGCCCAGGCGGCCAGCCCAGCGATCAGCCCGGCAACCACGTATACCGAGCGGATCACCCGATTGGTGCGGATACCGGCGAGCTCGGCGGCCTCCTTGTCGTCGCCGACGGCGTAGACGTGGCGACCCCAGGCGGTGTGGTTGAGCACATACCAGAGCAGTGCAAACAGCGTGACGGTCAGGAGCGAGCCGAAGGTGAATGTGGCGCCAGCGATATCGAAGCGCTCACCCCAGAATTTCAGGAGCGGAGCATACTTGTCGAGATCCTGGCTGCGAATCGACTGCGCGCCGGAAAAGAGCAGGTTGAGCGCGAAGAAGACGTTCCAGGTGCCAAGCGTGACAATGAAGGGCGGCATTCGCCACAGTGTGATCAACATGCCATTTAGCCAGCCACAGGCCAATCCAGCGGCAAAGCCTAGCACCACCGCCACAGGCGCTGGCAGGCCAAAGCTCACCGCCAGCTTGCCCGAAATCACCGACGCCAGCACCATGATGGCGGCGACCGACAGATCGATGCCGGCGGTCAGCACCACAAGGCTTTGCGCGGCGGCAAGCAGGCCGATGATCGACACCTGCTGAACCACCAAGGACAGGTTGTTGGCGGCGAAGAATTTATCTCCGGCGAACAGGCCAAAGGCAACGACACTGAGCAGCAGGATCAAGACCGGTACGATGGTAGGATAGTCGTGCAACAGATGGCGCAGCCGTTCGAGTGCGGTGGCTGGCGCACTGTCGAAATGTGCTGGTTCGACAGCCGGCGCGAGCGGTTGAGGCTCGCGCAGCGGTTCGGCGTATGACATCAATCCCTCCGGACTTGAAGAAAAGGGCGGCTCATGCCGCCCTTCCTGGACGAGTTTGCGCGGTTTGGCGCGGCAGGCCTAGCCCCAGCAGAGCTCAAGGCCTTTCTTGGTGTCGATCGAGTCGACGCCTGGTGCCGGCTTGTCGGTGACCAGCGTCACGCCGGTGTTGAAAAAGCTGAGGCCAGGAGTTGGCTCGGGCTTCTTACCGGTCTCGACAAAAGTCTTGATCGCCTCAACGCCGAGCGCCGCCATTTGCAGGGGGTATTGTTGGGCGGTGGCACCCAGTGAACCATCGGCGATGTTCTGGACGCCCGGGCAGCCACCATCGACCGAAACCATCAGGATGTCCTTCTCTTTGCCGGCGGCCTTGATGGCCTCCCAGGCACCGGCCGCAGCCGGTTCGTTGATGGTATAGACGAGGTTGATCCCGGGTTCCTTCTGAAGCAGCGATTCCATCGCTGTACGGCCGCCCTCTTCGGCAGCGCCGCTGGCCTCCTGACCGACAATGCGCGGATCGGTCTCGTCGCCATACTTGTTGGGATCGGCGAGGTCGATGCCAAAGCCCTGAAGGAAGCCCTGATTACGCAAAACATCAACGAGTGGCTGGGCCGGGCCGAAGTTCAGGGTAGCGATCTTGGCTGTGGCAGCGCCCTCACCCATGGCCGACTTGGCCCAAGCGCCCACCAGCTTGCCAGCGGTGAAATTGTCCGTGGCAAAGGTAGCATCGGCGGCATCGGCGGGTTCAAGCGGGGTGTCCAGAGCAATGACCAGGATGCCCTTCTTCTTGGCTTCTTCAACCAGTGGCGTCAGCGCCTTGGAATCGGAGGCATTGAGCAGGATGCCGTTGACGCCTTCGGTCATGCAGCTTTCCATGGCCGCGGCCTGCGTTTCGACATCGCCGATGACCTTGCCGGCATAGGTCGAGAGCTTGATCCCGAGCTCATTTGCTTTAGCGATAGCCCCTTCTTTCATCTTGACGAAAAATGGATTGATATCAGTTGCAGTGATCAGGCAGGCGCTGATATCGGCGGCCTGTGCCGGCGCGGTCGCGAGGCCCAGCGTGAGCAGAACGCCGAATGTCGGCGCTAAGTGAATTGGCTTCATAGTTTCCTCCCATGAGCGCCACCCGGCGGGCGGCGACGTTTCTCGCGTCGCGGTTGTGGCGACTGCGGATGCGTTTCGACGGTGCCGTGGCTCCCCCCGGCGATCTGTCGCGATCTTTATCTCACCGCCCTCCAAACTGAGTCAATAATTTTTTCCAGTGGATTTACTTAGTCGACCAGAGTCGCTCTCGAAGGCTCCGCAGACGCGTTTTCTTTGGTGGCGACTTTGCGGAGCGCGTCGTCACCCGGCGGAGACGGGTAAGCGCTATAGCCGCATCAGACGAGCAGCATACCCTGTATGGTTTTGGCCAGCGCCAAGCCGAGGGCCCGGTGTGCATCGCTGTCGAGATGGATGCCGTCTATTGCGCTAACTTCAATAATCTCGCCAGCATCGAAATACGGCAGGCCGTTTCGGTGTGCCATTTCGGCCAGCAGTGGCGGCAGTCTCCGCGACTTTTCTGCGCCTTCGAAGAACATGTCTGCCAGCCGCCCAATTTCCTGAATCGGCGGTGGGATGACCAATAGGACGGCCGGCTGGGCGCCGCTAGGTCCGGCGTCGCTTTTGCGGATGGCGTTGACCAAAATCTCAAACGAATCAACGATATCGCCAGTCGTGACGGAGAAACGATGTTTGAAGTCGTTGGTCCCGAGCATAACAATCACCAGATCTACCGGCATATGCGTTTCAAGGCAGATCGGCAGGGCCTTGAGGCCGTTCTTGTGGGGGCCGTCGATCGGATCGTCATGCACGGTGGTGCGGCCGGGGTGGCCTTCCTCTACCACGTTCCAGCTTTCGCCGAGCTGCCGCTGAAGCACACCTGGCCAGCGCCGGTCCGGCGCGTACCGGTGCCCGCCGCCGCGCGCCAGAGTGGGGACCACACCGTAGGTGTTGGAGTCACCAAAACACAGTATCGTCTGTCTCTTTGCCACTTTTCCCCCACTCCCCAAACAAGGTGCCTGCCCACGGCCGCACACCGACGGCTCGCTTACCACGCGGAGCCTCCATGCACTACCTAATTCCAGTGGACTTACGAAACGGTTGATTGACTGACGCTACGTTGCTATTGCTCAATGGCGTTCCGGACTCCGGGCGCCGGAGGACGGTTTGACCGGCAATAGTTACTACAGCCTTGAAAAGGATGCCGAGGCACGGAGCGGCGGCACAACGCAGGCGGAAACACGCGTCTACAACGAGCGGTTGATCCTGTCGCTGATCCGACGGCGCGGACAATTGTCAAAGGTCGAGTTGACACGTCTCACGGGACTGTCGGCACAGACCATCACCACCATCGTCAACCGGGCGGCGGACAACGGACTTCTGGTCCGACTGGAGCCTCTACGGGGTCGGCTGGGGCAACCTTCGGTGCCATATGCACTTGATCCGCAAGGGGTCTACTCTTTCGGGCTGAAGATCGACCGGCGCAGCGCCGATATGGCGCTGATCAACTTTCTCGGTGAGGTTGTGGCGTTTGATCGAACCACGTTCAACTACCCGACACCCGACGAAGTGATGACATTTGGGCGGGCGGCGATCGCGAAAATGCTACGCAAAAACCGAGATATAGCAACCAACCGCATTGCTGGATTGGGGATCGCCTCACCCTTCCACCTGTGGAACTGGAGCGAAGAGATCGGCGCACCGCCTGGCAGTCTCGCGGCTTGGAAGCAGATTGATATCCGGGCAGAGCTTGATCGCGAATACGAGTGGCCGGTCTACCTGTTCAACGACGCAATGGTTTCTGCAGGGGCGGAGCTGATGTTCGGCTCCGGTGCCGGGCGGGCTGATTTCCTCTACGCCTATATCGGTTATTTCATCGGCGGCGGGCTAGTACTCGACCACCACCTGTTCCCAGGCCGCAACAAGCGCGCGGGCTCGCTTGGTGACATGCCCGTGCCGGCACCCAAGGGATCCGGTACCGACACCGTCCCGCTGCTACAGACTGCGTCACTGTTCACGCTAGCCAAGAAGCTCAATGGTCACGGCGCAGATATTTGGGCCTCACCAGATGAATGGGGCGATCTAGGCCGACCTCTCGGAGAGTGGATCGATGAAGTATCGGACGGGCTCGCCTTCGCCATCAAGGGCGCGGTGGCGCTGATCGACGTCGATAACGTGGTGATTGACGGCGCCATCCCGGCTTCAGTGCGCAAGGATATTGCTCGGCAGACTCGGCTGAAGCTAGCGCGACTGCTCGCTGACCGCCCCGAGCCGTTTTCCGTGCTGGAGGGCACCTACGGTCATATGGGCCCCGCCATTGGCGGTGCCACGATCCCGCTCCTTGTCAACTATTCCAACGACAAGGACGTCCTGTTCAAAGACTAACTGCTTGGGGAGGTTTGGCGCGTTGGCGTTCCAATGCTCGGTAGCTTGCCATATCTCGTTGCCGTCGTCGGAGTGCGATGAGTTCGCTGCGATCAGGAACTTGATCGAACGCGTGACCGTCACGCCGGCTCCCGGAGCCTCGAGCCCTCTGGCCGAAGTCGCAGGCGATCTCGCACGCTTCCTGAGGACCTCTCAGGGCTCGTCGGGGGACTGGCGGCAACGGACATTCGATACCAAAAACTATATGCAAATCAATATGTTATAGTGGATTGGCCCGTAGGTGTTCCTTGAGGTCATTTGGAGTGGCAGCGGTGGACTGGGTGTCTTCGCGCTGGGTCCGAGTCGGCGCCAATTCAGGGTTGGTCTCCGTGACAAATGATGCGGCGAGATCTGCGAGGCGATTCACGTCACTGGCGGAGAACGCTCGGCCGGCCTGGTCAAAGACCAGCAGCGCGCCAGATTTCCTGCCGTCAATGATCACCGGCACACCGGCCGCGGCTCCAAATCCATTCTCCACCATGAACGGGTTCTCCATCAGCGCGCGCCAGGCTCCCGCGTCGGCTGCTGTCGCACCATTCTCAAGAATGTAGTCCCTCAACGGCGCAAGCTCATGCTGGCTGGCAGTCTTGTCGCCGTCCGAATCCGCCATCACCACCATGGCGATGGGGACCGTGAGTTCGGTGGAAACCTTGGTGGCAAAGTCCGCCAGCTGTGCGCTCGGCCGGGCCAGCCTATGCAACGGTTCGCTGGGGCCAGGCGTGTGGCCAGCTGAAAACTGTTCCGGCGCCTGCGACTTGATAAACTCCTGGACGCTGGCGATCGAATGGCAGAGCTGAGCAACCCCCTGCGGCGTTTCGATGGGCTCATCGCTTTCTGACAGCAGGCAGCCGACAACCGCGACTGCTGGCGAACGACGATGAATGTGCCGCGCCGCATTTTTCAGGTATGCCGCTGCCGCCGCATCCAGGTAGGCGATGCAAACCACATCGACATGGTCGAGTTCGAGCTGCCCTATCCCCTGGCGCCGCAATGATACCGGCGGCAGCAGCCGCACGGTCACACCCGAAGCCGACAGACTCTGGGCGATCATGCTGGCGGCCGCTCCATCCAGTTCCGTTCGCCCGCCGATGCAGAGCACCGACAGGGCAGCAGGATTTTCAGTGGTCTCAGGCCAGAGGTTGGCGAGTTCCTGGACTACTGCGTCCATGCTCTCTGCCACGAGCCTCCGCTCTGCCAGATCGCCGCCGTCACGCGCCCTGTCGGTCTCGGCAAACCGGAGGGCAGGAATGGCCACGCTGTCGTAGAACTCCTGCGGCGAGCCGCTCTTGTCGACATATTGCTCGGCGAGATCTATGGCCTCCTCGGCATTGCCGGAAACCAGGCGCTGGTAGAGCTGTTCATCAGGAGCCAGAACCGGCTCGCTTCCGAGCATGGTTTCGAGGAACGCCAGTTGCGGAACGTAGCGGCCCAGGACGACGAGGCACACCGTCAGCGGTGTCGCAAGGATAAGCCCGATCGGCCCCCAGAGCGTTGCCCAGAACATCGCAGCCACGAGCACTGCCAGTGCAGAGAGCCCGGTACTTGAACCGTAAAGTCGGGGTTCGACCGCGTTCGTGATGGTCATCTCGAGCGCCACGAACAGTCCGACGACGGCCACCAGCTTGCTCCACTGCGGATCAATAGCAAACGACAGCGCCAATGGGATGACCGCGGCGATGATGGTTCCGACGAACGGAATGTAACGGAACAACCCCGCCAGCAATCCCCACAGCAGCGCGTCGGGGATACCGATGAAGAACAGGCCCAGCCCGAACAATGTGCCATAGCTGGCGTTGACTACGAACTGCACCAAAAGATAGCGGCTGACCCTCCGGCCGGCATCAGTCATCGCCCGCGTCGTGGTCCGAAGATCACCGCTGCTGACGAGCTTGAGGAACCGGTCCCGGAAGTTCTCCCGCTCGACCAGCAGAAAGATGACAAACAGGGTGACGATGGCGCTGGTCGCAAGCGGACCCAGTACAGATCCGAGGAAGGCTTGGCCAAAGCCAAGCGGGCCTACCGCCGGATCGACGATCCGCACCGGCACGGGCGCCGTGGCGCCCTCAGGGTCGGGGAGCGCTGCGAGGATATTCTGCAGGGCGCCGACGACGCGTTCGACGACATCACCCGAAGTCGTCGATTTCTGCAGGGCCAACAACTTGTTGGCGACGACTTGCTGATATTTCGGGATTTCCGTGGCGAGGTGCGCAACCTCCGTCACCACCAGAAACGACAGGCCCGCAAGCACTGCGCCTGCAGTTGCGACAGTCATCAGCGCGGCCAGCACGTGCGGTACACCGATACGCTGCAGCGCCCTCACCACTGGCGACAGCGCGAACGTCAGCAGCACCGCGAGCACGAGGGGCACAAAGATGCTTGAGCCGAGGTACAGCGCTGCCACGGCGATGACGCCGACAAACAGGGTATTCATGCCACCTCCGGACGCGCGTCGCGACGGACGCCTGGAGCTTTGGCTGTCTCTCGAAATCATGACGTCGTGCCCTCGACCCATCGGACATGAATTCACGGGCTGGAAAATCCATGGATGGGCTAACGCGAGCTAACGCACACGCGCCGCAAAGGTTGCGCGGTACGTCTCGGTATTTGCCGCAGAGCTATCCTCGATCGCTGTATTGAACGCCGCGCCCAGAACGAGGATCTGCGCTGAATTATAGATCCATAACAGCAACACCACCGCCGCCGTGATGGAGCCGAATGTGGCCTGATAGTTCGCAAAGTTCTCGACATAAATGGAGAACACAACACCCGCCACAATCCACAACACGGACGCGAGGAGTGCACCCGGCCAGATGTAACGCCATCGCCTGGGGTGCCGGTCAGGTCCCCACCGAAACAGCGCAGAAATGACGAGGACCGAAAGAAACAGCAGAACCGGCCAGCGGAGCGCCAGAACCAGCCAGTCGCTCCCCGTCGGAAACGGGAGCAAGGCCGGCAGCCCAGCGATCGTAACCAGCGCCACCGTAAGGAACACTGCACCGCCCACGGTGAGCCCTATAGCCATCATGAGCGCCTTCAAGAAACTCCTTCGCTCCGGCTCCTCCCGGACGCGCGACATTGCATAGATCAAGGCGCTCACCCCGCGTGAACCGCTCCAAAGCGCCAGCAGCACTGAGATCAGGAGCCCGATGCCGAGCGTGGAGTTGGGCTGGGCGATGAGAATTCGAAGCTGTTCGTGGAGGACCGAGAGCACCGCTGACGGCAATACATACTGCAGCGCATCCAGCGTGGACTCCATGGTGCTTCGATCGGCAATCAGCCCGTAGGTGGTTGCGACGATGCCAATGGCGGGAAACAGCGACATGAAGCTGAAAAACGCCGTCCCCGCGCAGCGCAGGGAGGTGTCCGGGTCCGCAAACGCACGGAAGGTGGCCACGACCACGCGCCGCCATCTCCCAGGGGAAAACGACGAACCCTGAAGACGATCGCGCATTGGCCTGCACCTGTTGGTTGTGGTGGGTGTTAACCCGTGCCGGGCATTTCAGTTGCGTTCGAGGTGCGCCTTCCCCGTTCCGACGCAGTGACCCTGTCCTTGAGCCGGAGACGAATGCGATCTCGATGAGAACGTCGCTGCCGGATTGACAGCCGCGATGTCGGCAGCTTATTTGCAGTTTGTGCAAGCTATGTAGAAACTGCAAAGGTGCTGAATGCCCGCTTCTGTCCGCCTCGCCCCCCGGTATCGGACCATTCCGATGCTGAGCACCTTCGTGCTTCTCGCCGGCTGCTCCTCCCTCGGCATTCAGTACACACAGCCGGACACCAAGCTGCTGTCGTCATACGCCACCGCCGGCCAGTCGGGCACCGCGGTCACCGCTGAGACCAAGTGGTGGACAGCGTTTGGCGACAAATTGCTCAACCAGTTGATGGACGCAGGTCTCGCCCAGAACCTGACGGTCCTCCAGGCCATGGAGCGGGTGGAGGCAGCGCGCGCGACCGCACGGATCAACGGCGTCTCCTACCAGCCATCGCTGACCGGAACGGCATCGCTCACCGAGTCGGGCACCATTTCCGATGGCTCGAGCACCAATGTCACCAGCAAATCGGCCGGAATTGACGCCAGCTGGGAGTTGGATCTCTTCGGCGCCGGCAAGCGCAATCGCGAAAAGCAGGCGGCTAACGTCGAGGCCGCACAAGAGGTGGTCAACGGCGCGCGCCTCACCCTCATCGGGGACATCGCCAGCGCCTATGTGAACGTACGCACCTATCAGCGCCGCCTGGTCCTCGCCCGCGCCGCCCTCGAAACCCAGCGCGCCACGACCGACGTGGTGAAAAAGCAGCTCGACGCCGGCAGCGCCACCGAACTGGCGCTGTCGCAAGCCCAGGGCCAGCAGCAGAACACCGCCGCCGCCATCCCGAGCCTCGAAAGCGCGGTGCAGCAGTCGATCAACGCTCTCGCGGTCCTCCTGGGACAGGAACCCAAGGCCGTCGAAGGCCGCTTCGCCGCCACCGGACGCATCCCGCGCGCCAAGGGCGAAATCGGCAAGGGCGTCCCGGCCGACCTCATCCGTGTCCGCCCCGATATCCGCCAGGCCGAGCGCGAACTTGCTGCGGCCGTTGCCGATATCGGCATCAAGCAAGCCGATCTCTATCCCAGCCTGACCCTCAGCGGCGCGCTTTCGACCAATGGCACGACCGGCTCCTGGAACCTCGGACCGACCATCACCCTGCCGCTCTTCAATCGTGATCAGCTGAAGGCCAATGTCGATCTCGCCCAATCCACGGCCCGCGAACAATACCTCGCCTACCGTCAGACAGTGCTGGCTGCGGTGCGCGATGTCGAAGACGCGCTTGTCGCCTACAACCGGGAAAAATCGCGCCGCGCTGCCCTCTCCGCGAGCGTCCAGGCCTACAGCCGCGCCTCGGAGCTTTCCAAGAGCCTCTATGAGGGCGGCAGCGCCACCTACAGTGAATTGCTGACCGCGCAGGCCGCGCAGCAGTCGGCTGAGGACGCCCTCATCCAGTCGGAAGCAGCAGTGGCATCGGACTATATCGCCCTCGCCAAGGCGCTTGGCGGCGGGTGGTCGCTCTCAGCAAAGTAGGCCGCTTCACTTGACGCCGTACGCAAACTTTGCAGCTTATGCAAAAAAGTTAGGTGTGAGCATGGATCTAAGGCAACGGCGCAAACTGGAAACGACCAAACTAATTCGCGAAGCCGCCATAGGGCTGGCCCGAGACAACGGCGTGCAAACCGTAACAGTCGAGGCCATCTGCGAAGCAGCGGGCATCAGCCAGCGGACCTTCTTTAACTACTTCCCGTTCAAGGAAGCCGCCTTGGTACTCCCTCCTCCGCCCTTGCCCCCCGAGGCGGTGGCGCGCTTTGTGTCAGGAAACGCTGATCTGGTAGCGGACCTGATCGATCTCATGGTCGCCCAGGTCACCGAGATGAACGGCTCCCGCTGGATCGGCAAGCTGATGCGCGAGGTCACTCAGGCCTACCCGCTTCTGATCCCGCTGCAAATGGCCGAGTTCCATAAATTCGAGCTTCAGCTCCAGGCCCTCGTCGCAGGGCGGTTGCGGGTGAGCCCCGACAATGTCCGATGCCTGGCGCTCGCCGGGGCCGTTATAGGCGCGGTTCGCGCCACATTCGATCGCTGGCGCGACGACGATCAGGCTGACTTGCCTCTCCTGGTACGTGAGAGCCTTGAGAGCCTCGTCGAAACCATTCGCTTCCCCAGTCTGAAGAGCTAGTCGCCGGCGTGGCACTTCCCAATCACTCGCGGGTGCCCCTCCCGCCATTGCCCAGAGGTTGAAATGAACAGAATGATCGGCGCGGCCCTTGCGGTGGCCACCCTGACGGTGCTGACGCAATCGGCTCTCGCTCAGCCCGCGGGCGCCCCCCCACCCGGCATGAGCATGGGCGGCCCCGCCGCTGCAACCCCGGTGGGCATCGTCGTTCTGCAGCCGCAGTCGGTTCCCCTGACCACGACGCTGCCGGGACGCGTCACCGCGTCGGCAACGGCGCAGGTTCGTCCCCAGGTGGGCGGCATCATCACCGCGGTCGCGGTTAAAGAGGGGCAGCCGGTGAAAGCCGGTGACCTGCTCTTCACCATCGACGACAAGAATTATCAAGCGGAAGTCGCGGCCGCCGAAGCCAACCTCGCCAGCGCCAACGCGCAACTCCCCTCCGCCGAAGCCAAAGTCACCCGCTACGAAACCCTGGTCGGCTCGGGCGGCGTATCGCAGTCCGATCTCGATACCGCCAAGGTCGAACTGGCCCAGGCCAAGGCCTCCGTGCAAAGCGCCGAAGCCCAGCTCGCGGGCAAGCAGATCACGCTCGACCAGACCAAAATCACCGCACCCATCTCCGGCATGCTCGGCACATTGAATGCCGAAATCGGCTCGCTGGTCACCGCCAGCCAGGCCGATGCATTGGCAACCATCCGCACCGTCGATCCAAGCTACATCGAGCTTGTCGAGAGCTCCGTCAACATCCTCGCCCTGCGCTCTGATGGCGACGCGGACCCGGCAAAAACGCGGCCTCCCCTTCCCAAGGTCAACCTGACCCTGGAAGACGGCCGCCTTTATGACCAGGAAGGCACGATCTCGAGCTCTGATCTCGTCGTCAGCGAGACCACAGGCACCGTCACCATGCGCGCCACTATCCCCAACCCTGAACGCATTCTGCTGCCCGGCATGTTTGTGCGCGCCCACATCGCCATCGGCGAGCAGGAAAACGCCTTCCTCGTGCCGCAGCGCGCCGTGACCTTCAACTCGCGCGGTGAACCGACGGCGTACTTCGTGACCGCCGACAACAAGGCCGAGCAGCGCGTGCTGACCGCCACGCGCGACATGAACAATGCCTGGGTCGTCACTGCCGGTGTCACCGCTGGCGACAAGCTCATTGTCGATGGTCTGCAAAAGATCAGCGATGGCTCCGCCGTCGCGCCGCTCGAAGTCACGATCTCGGAAGACGGCGTCATCGCCCAGGACATGAGTGCGATCGCAGCGCCTGCTGCTGCTGCCGCTGACGCAATGGCACCCGCAGGTGCCACGGCGCCGGACGACGCTGCAGCTACCACCACGGAGACCGCGAAATGAGCGTGACTTCCGCTCCCGCCCCCGCCTCCTCGATTCCGACACGCAAGTCGATCGCCAGCTTCTTCATCGGCCGGCCGATCTTTGCCATCGTGCTGGCGATCGTCGTCTGCCTTGCTGGTGTGTATTCCATTTTCACCCTGCCGATCTCCCAGTATCCGGAGATCGCCCCTGTCACCATCAACATCAATGCCAGCTATCCTGGCGCCAGCGCCGAGGCAGTGCAGAACTCGGTGACAACGGTGATTGAAGATGCCATCACCGGCTTCTCCGATCTCCTCTATATGGAGAGCACCTCATCGAGCGGCTCGGCCAGCATCAGCCTGACCTTCGGGTCCGGCGTCGACGCCGACATCGTTCAGGTGCAGGTGCAGAACAAGCTGTCGCCCATTGAGGCCCAGCTACCCCAGACGGTTCAGGATGCCGGCGTGACGGTGACCCGCTCAGGTAGCTCCATCCTGATGGTCGGCAACATCGTCTCCAACGATGGCAAGATGACCTCGTCGCAGCTGTCCGACATCATGGCCAGCACCATCGAGCCGGCTGTTCGTCAGGTTGATGGTGTCGGCAGCATCCTGTCGTTCGGCTCGGGCTATGCCATGCGCATCTGGCTCGATCCGCTGGCGCTCGCCCAGTACAAGCTGACTCCATCTGACGTGACGGCTGCCATCAAGCAGCAGAACACCGAAGTCGCGGTCGGCGAAATCGGCGGCTCCCCAACCAGCAAGGGCCAGCAGTTGCGCGTGACGGTCAAAGCGCAAACCCAGCTGAAGACGGTTGCCGAGTTCGAGAACATCCGCCTGGTCTCGGCCGAAGATGGCTCCACCGTGCGCCTCAAGGACGTCGCAAGGGTGGAACTCGGCCTCGAATCCTATGGTTCGAGCTCAACCTTCAACGGCAAGCCCGCCGGCGGGTTCGGCGTGCAGATGTCGAGCGGCGCCAACGCCATCAACACCGCTCTGGGCGTACATGCTGCGCTCGATGCCCTCAAGGGCGCCCTGCCCGAAGGCGTGTCGATCGAATACTCGTACGAAACGACACTCTTCGTCGAACTGTCGATCGAAAAGGTGGTCTCCACCCTGGTCGAGGCCATTGTCCTCGTCTTCTTCGTGCTCCTGATCTTCCTCCAGAACTGGCGCGCGACGATCATTCCGATGATCGCCGTACCCGTCGTCATGCTCGGCACCTTCGGTGTACTGGCCGTGCTGGGCTATTCGATCAACACCCTCACCATGTTTGCCATGGTGCTGGCGATCGGCCTCCTCGTCGACGACGCCATCGTGGTGGTCGAAAACGTCGAACGCATCATGACCGAGGAAAAGCTCTCGGCTCGCGAAGCGACCGAGAAATCGATGGGTGAAATCACCGGGGCGCTGATCGGCATCGCCGCGGTGCTGACCGCCGTGTTCATCCCGATGGCCTTCTTTTCAGGCTCCGTCGGGGTGATCTACCGGCAGTTCTCGATCACCATCGCCAGCGCCATGATCCTGTCGGCTGCAGTTGCCATCATCCTCACCCCCGCGCTTTGCGTGTTGCTATTTCGCACCCACCATTCGGGCGAAACGCGGTTTCCTCCCTTCCGCTGGTTCAACAAGAGCTTTTCGGCCCTCACCAACGGCTATGTCGGCACCGTCGGCTTCGTCGTCGGTCGCCCGCTCCGCTTCCTCGTCGTCTTCGCAGCCCTGATCGCCGGCGCCTACTGGACCTACACCCAGTTGCCGACGTCCTTCATCCCCGAGGAAGACCAGGGCGTGCTGATGACCATCATCACCCTGCCCGACGGCGCCAACGCAGCGCGGACCCAGGCCGTGCTCGATATCGTCGATAACTACTACCTCACGCAGGAAAAGGACGCCGTGGAGAGCGTCTTCGCCACCGTCGGCTTCTCGCTCAGCGGCAGTGGCGAAAACAGCGCTATGGCCTTCGTCAAACTGCGCGATTTCGCCGAGCGCACCAAGCCCGAGCTCTCGGCCTCTGCCGTTTCCGGCCGTGCCTCGATGTACTTCTCCAAGGTCCGCGACGCGCAGATTTTCGCCCTGGCGCCTCCTGTCATCCAGGGGCTCGGCAGCTCGAACGGCTTCGAAATGGTGCTGCTCGACAACGCCAACAAGGGCGCCGACGCTCTCGGCCGGGCCAGCAACCAGTTAGTCGAAAACGCCGGTCAGGCAAAAGAGGTCGCCAATCTCCGCGGCAATGCCGGGGAGATGGAAAGCCGCCTGAAGATCGTCATCGATCAGGAAAAGGCAGGTGCTCTCGGCGTCGATCTCTCCGGCGCCAACACCCTGCTCGGCATTGCGCTGGCGGGCACCGAGGTCAACGACTTCGATCTCAATGGCGAACTGAAGCCGGTGATCGTAAAGGGCGACGCCGAGTACCGCATGCAGCCTGACGATCTCAAGGGCTGGTATGCCCGCAACAACAAGGGCGAAATGGTGCCCTTCTCCGCCTTCACCCAGACCGAATGGGTGCAGGGCTCGGCGTCGCTGTCGCGCTACAATGGCACGGCCTCGATCACCCTCAGCGGCTCCAATGCAACGGGCGTCAGCTCGGGTGTCGCCATGGACAAGATGGAGACGCTCGTCTCCGAACTCGACGGCGGCTACGGTACCGGCTGGACCGGCCTCTCCTACCAGGAGCGGCTCTCGGGCTCGCAGGCGCTGATACTCTACGCAGCATCGCTGATCGTCGTCTTCCTCTGCCTCGCCGCGCTTTACGAAAGCTGGACCATCCCCCTGTCGGTGCTCCTCGCGGTGCCGGTCGGCATCTTCGGCGCCATGCTGGCGGCCTACCTGTTCGGGCAATCGAACGACGTCTACTTCAAGGTAGGACTGCTGACGACCATGGGGCTCACGGCAAAGAACGCCATCCTCATCGTGGAGTTCGCCCGCGACCTCCGCGCAGCGGGGAGAACCTTGGTCGAGGCGGTGCTCGAAGCCGCCCGGGTCCGCCTGCGTCCCATCGCCATGACCTCGATCGCCTTCCTCCTCGGCGTGCTGCCGCTCGCCCTCGCCACTGGCGCAGGTTCAGGCGCGCAGAACTCGGTCGGCGTCGGCGTCGTCGGCGGCACCATCGCCGGCACCCTGATGGGCATCTTCTTCGTGCCCCTCTTCTTCGTCCTCGTCAGCGGCGGCTGGCCCCGCCGCAAAAAGAAAGTGGCCGCTTAGGCGGCCACAAACTGCAAAAGCTGATCGTTGGCGGCTGACCGGAACTTCCGGTCAGCCCTTAGCGCCGCCGGAACACCGGCGCGCGCTTTTCCTTGAACGCTGCCCGGCCTTCCTTGGCGTCGTCGGTTGCAAAGCAGATGGTCTGCAGATCGCGCTCGTAGCCGATCGCGTCGGCGATCGACATTTCCCAGGCCGCCCTCAAATTGAGCTTGGCCGTCTCGGCCGCGATCGGCGCCCGCGACGCAATCGTCCGCGCGATCCGCTTGGCCTCAGCGAGCAATTCCGCCTGCGGCACCACGCGGCTCACCAACCCCCAGCGCTCAGCCATTGCCGCATCGATCGCATCGCCTGTCATGATCATCATCGCCGCATTCGAAGGTCCGATGGCATGCGCTAGGTTCACTGCCATGCCACCGCCACCGATCCAGCCCAGCTTGACCTCCGGTGCCGCAAAGCTGGCATTCGTTGCCGCAATGCGGATATCGCACGTCATCGCCGTCTCGAGCCCGCCACCAAAGGCATAGCCGTTGACCGCCGCGATCGAGGGCTTCAAGAGCGCCCGGATCGCGTCGCAATAGTCCGGCCGGTTGCGAAACGCCCAGGGCGTTTCATAGCTGTCGAGCGTGCCGATATCGGAGCCCGCGCAGAACGCCTTCTCCCCTGCCCCGGTCAGGATCACGCAGCGGATGCCGTCGTCAGTGTTGAAGTCATTGACCGCCGCGACCAGCGCCCCCGCCATCTCCGGCGTTATCGCATTAAGCTTTTCGGGCCGGTTGATGGTGATGATGCCGACAAAACCGTCGCGTTCGACCTTGATGTTTTCTGTCATAGCGCCCCCTCCACCGCCTTCGGCGGTTCCCCTCCCCCGCTGCGCGGGTGAGGATCACCAGCGGCACGATCTCGCCTTGATCCTCCCCCGTTTACGGGGGAGGATGACCAGCGAAGCTGATGGAGCGGGCACTCAGCACTCGACTTGTGAGCCATCACACTTCCCCCTCCGCCACCGCGCCCGAAGCGATCAGCTTTTCGATCGTCGCCTCGTCGTACCCAGCTTCCCGCAACACGTCGCGCGAGTGCTCACCGGTAACAGGCGCGCCGCGCTCCACCACCGACGGCGTCTTCGAAAAACGGATCGGAAAGCCCGGCGTCTTCACGTGGCCTTCGGTAGGATGGTCATACTCGACGAACGTGCCGTTGTGCTTGATCTGCTCATCCTCCACGAGGTCAGCATAGCCATAGACCGGCCCGCACCAGATGTCGGCAGCGCGCAGCAGTTCCAGCCACTCGGCGCTGGTCTTGGTCTTCAGCCGCTCACGGGTCTTCGCAAAAATCTCGTCGCGCTTGGTCCAGGTTTCGACCTCGTCGTCCATGGTGAGAAAGCTCGGCTCACCAATCGTCGCCCCGAGATTCGCGAGCTTGGGAAACGCCACGATGATGAAGCCATCGGAGGTCGCGAACGCCCCGTAGGGTGCGCGGATATAAACATGCGCATGCGGCTCGGCCGACCGCGTCTGCGGCTTGTGGCCCACAGTAAACACCGAGAGTTCCTGCATCTGGATCGTGGTGATCGCGTCGAGCATGTTGACCTGCACCAACTGCCCCTCCCCGGTCCGCTCGCGGTGCAAGAGCGCTGCCAGTGCGCCCTCGAACGCGGTGTAAGCCGTAATCCCGTCGACCAGGTACTGCCCCGCCGCATTGGGCGGCTCGCCCGCGCGCCCCGCCGAGAGCATCGCGCCGGACATCCCCTGCAGCACCAGGTCCTGGCCCGGCCGGTTGAGATACGGCCCGTCCTCGCCATAGCCGGAGATCGACACGTAGATCAGCCTGGGGTTGATCTTGCTCAGCGTGTCGTAATCCACCCCAAGGCGCTTCGCCACGCCCGGCCTGTAGTTCTGCAGGAACACGTCGGCGGTCTTCACCAGCTCCAGCAGAACGGCCTTGCCATCGGGGTCCTTGAGGTCCACCGCGAGCGAGCGCTTGTTGCGATTGAGCGACAGGAACGACACATTGACCTTGTTGCCCCGCGCCCCGCCCGCCGCCGTGTGGCGCTGCCACTCACCGGTCACAGGCTCAACCTTCACCACATCGGCCCCCAGATCCCCCAGCCGCTGCGCCGCAAACGGCCCCGCCATGGCAATGGAACAATCAAGGACGCGATAGCCGGAAAGAATGCCCATATGGATTCAGTACCCTGTGTGAGAGTGGATGCGCCGTGGCACGATCTCGCGGTGATCCTCCCCTGCGAAGCGGGGGAGGGGGACCGCCGTAGGCGGTGGAGGGGGCGGCCACAAGCTCGACATCTCAGTGCATCACCCAGCCGCCATCGACATTGATGGTCTGGCCGGTAATGAACGATGCGGCGTCGGACGCCAGAAACATCAGGATATTGGCAATGTCGGCAGGCGCGCCGCGCCGCTGGATCGCCTGGTGATCGTAGATGCGCCGCTCATATGCAGCGAAATCAGCGTGGATCTTCTCGGCGTCAGTCGGAAACGCCCCCGGCGACACGGCATTGACTGTGATCCCATGCCGACCGAACTCGCGCGCCCATGAGCGCGTCAGCCCGAGTAGCGCGCCTTTCGACTGCACATAGGGCGTCAGGTCCGCCCAGCCGCCAGACAACGTCACCGAGGTGATGTTGATGATCCGCCCGCGCTCCGCCGCCTTCATGTGCGGCAGCGCCACCTGCACCGCAACGATCCCCGCATCGACATTGATGCGTTGCACCAGCTGCATCTCTTCGATCGTATAGGCCTCGAACGGCTTGCTCGGGTAAATCGCGGCATTGTTGATCACCACGTCGAACCCACCGACCTCCGCCGAGACCTGCTCCAGCCCGGCCCGCAGTCCCGTGAGGTCGGAAAGATCGAGCCGCGCCACCGTCAACCCGTCGAGCCCTGCAGCCGCCGCCTCGAGCGCCGCAATCTTCCGCTCGTCGATATCAACCGCCACCACCTTGGCGCCGGTCCTCAGCATGCGCACCGCGCTCTCCAGCCCTAACCCGCCGGCTGCCCCGGTATAGAGAATGGTCTTGCCCGCGATCGAGCCGAACTGGTCCGCGCTCATTGCCGCCCCGCAATCGGCAGATGGTTATTGGATAGCGCCGGATAGTCCGTCTCCGGCTGCCCAGACACCGCCCGGATCCTCGCCTCCGATGCAGCGATCGCCCCAGCCCCATCTAGCACCCGGAACACGGTATCGTATCGCCGCTCGTCACCGTGATTGAGCCAGATCATCTCGCCCCGGTCCCGCGCCGCCTGGTTGCCCAGCACATGGTGGGTCGAGGGTTCGATCCCCAGCGCATATTGCCCGGCCTGGAGGTTCTGCCACTCATACTGGCAGGGGAACTGGCTCTTCAGCGTCGTCACCTCAAGCCCCAGCCCGACCCGGTCATTGACCAGCGCCACCGGCACTTCGCCAGCCTTGCTCGCCGCCATCTCGTGCTGCCAGACCTGCTCATGAAAATCGAGCTTCGGCGCCGGGAGCTGCCGATAGCCGACGCCCTGCCTCTGGTACGCATCCCCGGCATGCGCCGCCCACACTACATCGGCGATCGGCGCGAGATAACGCGCGGCCTCGTCCAGCACCGGGTGCCCCACATTGATGTGGTAGCAGTACATGTGCGGCGTCTTGTAGAACCCGTGGTTCACCACCCGGTCCGTGAGCCGGATCTCGTTGCCCCCCACATCCGCCTCGATCCGGCGGATGAGGTGCAGATCCTCCCCAAACACGGCAGACTGCTGCACCACACCCTCGGCCCAGAGCGTGCAGGTGTCACCATTCCAGCTTTCGCCATAGCCCGTCAGTCGCGCCGGAATCGTCCCCACCCGCCCGTGCAGCGAGTGCTTCACCGTCTGCTTGGGGCTGTAGACGTAAGTCTCCGCCGAGACCTCGTTCATGAACAGGATGTGGTCGAGCCCGCAGGTCACCAGCAGCCCCGAGAACGATCGCGCCCAGGCGAGCCCGCCCTCGCCTTCATATTCATGCAGCCCCGGATTGCGGAACCCCGCCGGCGAGTGCCATCCGATGGCGCGGCCATTGTGCTCGCACTCGGCAATATCCATCGCCCGGTCAACCAGCACCGTGAACCTGAGGCCCGAGCCCGTGCGAAACTCCAGCATACGGATACCGCGCTCGACGCCGTCGCCCAGCGTCACCAGCCGCACCCCGGCAAACTGCGACAGCATCCCCGAGCGCTCTGCCACCTGCCGGCGCGTCAGGCTCTCTCCAAACAGCTCAACCACGCTGCGTCCTCCCTAAGTCCCGTCAGTCGAGATGGTACACTTCCGGCATCGTCGACCACCATTCCCCCTCGGCCGCCGTCTTCAGCGGCATCTGGCAGGGGGCGGTCAGGGCAAGCCAGCGCTTGGTCACCGCCAACTCGCCCAGAACCTTCATGTCCGCGGCATAGTCGGAACCGATATATTCCCAGTATCCGAACAGCAGGTTTTCCGGCTCACGCAGGTAAATCGAGTAATTGCGGATATTGGCGGCGCTCAGCGCCGCGTCCATATCGGGCCAGGGCTCGGCGTGCAGCCTCTTGTACTCGGCCAACTTCTCGGGCTTCACCCCGATGACCATTCCCATCCGCTGTGGCTTGCTGCTCATTCCTTGGTCCCCCCGGCCGTCATTCCGGTCACGAGGAACCGCTGCGAGAACAGAAACACGATCAGCACCGGCGCAATCGCAATCAGCGTCGCCAACGCCAACGCCGACAGCGAGATCGTCGTCGATCCCGCATTGGTCGGATTGAACGCCGGCACGTTCGACAACAGCTCCGCCAAGCCCACCTGGATCGGCGACTTCCGCCCAGGCAGCGTCACGTAAGGCAAAAAGTAGTTGTTCCAGTTGCCGGTGAAATTAAAGAACCCCACCAGCGCGATCACCGGGGTGGCGAGTGGCATGGCGATCTTCCAGAACACCTGGAACTCGTTGGCCCCATCGATCCGCGCCGCATCGAGCAGGTCGCGCGACACCGCCGTCGAAAAGTAGATGTAGGTAAGATAGACGCCGAACGGGAAGAACGAGAACGGCAGGATCACCGCCAGCGGGTTGCCGATCAGCTTCATGGCGCTGAGCTCGAGAAAGATCGGCAGCACCAGCGCCGTGCTCGGCACCAGCATCACGATCAGCGTCACCGCCAAGAGCGTCTTCCGCCCGCGGAACTCGGTCAGCGCCATGGCGTAGCCGGCCGGGATCGAGATCACCAGCGTGATCACCAGCGCCGCCCCGCAATAGAACGCCGAATTGCCAATCCAGGTCCACAGCAGCCCGTTCTGGAACGTCACAAGGCTGTTCCAGTTGGCCGCCAGCGTCGAGAGGTCACCGAAGGCGAACGGGTTCTCCAGCAGCAGCTGGCGGTCGGTCTTCGTCGGCGCGATCAAGAGCCAGATCAGCGGCACCAGAAAGAACAGGGCAAATATAGTGAGCAGCAGCACCGCAAAGACGCGGCCCAGCCACTCACCCGGGGTCATCGCCGCCTGCGGGCGCCCCAAAACGTTACTAGGCGCGCTCAAACAAACCACCACGGAAAACGAAGAACACACTCAAGGCCAGCGCCACCACCAGCAGCACCAGAGAGATCGCCGCCGAGCCGTTGAAGTCGCTCTGCTTGAAGGCATAGAGGAAGGCCAACTGGTTCAGCGAATAGTCCTGCGACACCACACCTCGGCTGGCCTGCGACAAGACGCGTGGCTCCACAAACAGCTGCGTGCCGCTCGCGAACGACAGGACGACCATATAAGCGATCCATTTGCGCATCAGCGGGATCTGGATTGACCACGCCGTCCGGATCGGCCCCGCACCATCGACGCGCGCCGCCTCCAGCACTTCGCGGCTGATATTGTTGAGCGCGCCGTACATGACGACGATCCAGCCGCCCGCACCCGTCCAGAACGCAATCATCGCGAGGACGAACGGCAGGCTGTCCGCCTGCACCGCCTGCACCAGCGAGTTCAGGCCTATCGCACGCAGCAGGAACGACACCGGGCTCACCGTCGGATCGAGCACAAACAGCCAGACCACGACGCTCGAAGCGCCAGCGAGCGCACCGGGGATGTAGTAGACAAACCGCATGCTGGTGGAGAGCCACTTGGCCCCGATTGAGTGGACGACCAGCGCCAGCAGCACCACGAGGATCACGAGGCTGACCAGCCACACCACGAGGTAGATGCCCACATGCTCCACTGCGGGCAGGAAGCGGTAATCCTTGAAGACCTTGATGAAATTATCAAAACCCACAAACGCACCGCGTTTGCTGAACGCCAGGTAGATCGCATAGATTGAGGGGAAGACGCCGAACACCAGGAGAAACAGCGTGTAGAGGCCGACAAACACCAGTCCGATCCGGCCCTGTGACCGCTCCACGCTGCGGCGGCTCGATCGTCCGCGGGCCGGAGTAGCAGAGATTTGCTCGATCGTGGTCACGCGGGGCAGCTCCAGGCACTACAATTGTTTACGAAAGCGAAGGCGGGAATATCCGGTCCACCGGCTGTCATCCCTGCGAAGGCAGGGACCCAAGTCACAGCCGGCACCAGAGGATAGCTGGGTCCCTGCTTTCGCAGGGATGACACCGAGGCAAGACTTCGCCCCGGCGTCCCCATCCAACCAGATCGGGGGCACAGGCTGCGCCCCGACATTCATCTCAGGCTAGAGGTCACTCGACCGTGTAGCCAACAACCTGAGCTTCGTTCTTCATTTCCTGCTGCCAGTCGGCCGCGAGGTCGTTCATGGTCTTGCCGGCAGCAAGGCCCGGCGTGATCACCTTTGCCCACGAGGTTTCAGGCGAGAAGTTCGGGTAGCCCCAGCCGTTCCAGACACTGCCCGCAGCGGTCGAAATCGCACCCGGGAAGTCGCCAGCATAGAACCCGCTGGCCGCCTGCGCTGCGAGCCACGTATCGGCAGCCGCCTTATAGGCCGGCAGGCCACCGGTACCCGCGGTCTTTTCGTCAGAAACGATGAACTTGAGGAAGGTCTTGACGTCTTCGGCGTTGGCCGTGTGGCTCGACGCGTACCAGACACCGCCGCCGACATTGCCCGTCACCGCATCGCCATCAGCCCACTTGAGCGGCGGCGCAGCGACCCAGTCACCGGCCTTGGCATTGACGCCACCCGGGTTCTGGAACAGGGCGCCCGAATACCATGCAGCGCCCGGAATGGCGACCAGCTTGCTGGCGCTCGCCACGAACGACGCGCCGAACAGGCTGTCGAGCGTCAGCGTCTTGTTGGCAACCATATGGTCGATCAGGTCGCTGACCTTCTTCGAATTGGGAGCCGAAGTGTCGGACTTGAAGGCATCGCCTTCGACCTGGAAGATCGGCGCCTGGCCGCTCCAGTAGTAGACATAGGGGCCTTCAAAGCTGTCGCCGATGGCGCCGAGGAAATAGCCCGGGTGCTCAGCCGCCAGCTTGTCGCCCAGCGCCTGATAGTCTTCCCAGGTGGTCGGAGCCGTGTAGCCGAAGCTGTCGAGCAGCGTCTTGTTGTACCAGAACAGCACCGGCGCGAGGTCGTTACGGAGGCCGTAGACCTTGCCGTCGATGGTCACCGGATCAAGCGCACCCGGCGTAAAGCCATCAAGGAACGCCTGGTCAAGGAAGCCGTCGTTCAGCACCTGCGCGAAAGCCTGGACGCCATTGGTCTCCTTGGAGGTCCATGCGGCGTCGTTGTTCTGGGTCGAAAACACCACGTCCGGCCAGCCTTCGCCAGCCTGATCGGCAAGGCCGATCTTGGTCTGGAAGGTACCCGAAGCGCCCGACGAACCATCGTCGACGACAAGGTTCACTTTGACGTCCGGATGCGCCGCCTGGAACGCCTCGACGGCGGGCTGGCGGGTGGCATCGGCCCAGACGGTGATTTCGCCGGCCATCGAAACAGCCGGGCTGGCAGCCATTAGGGCTGAAAGCGCGACCAGTGTGCTCTTCAATCTCATTTTGTCTCCTCCAGACAAGTGTGCAGAAGCAGCAGGCGTGCGCCCGCCACGATTTAGCGCGCGTTCTTGACGCGCGGGTTGAAAGGGGCATCGCCGAGTTCGGCTCTCGGCAGCAGTTTTGGCCGCGCCCACTCCCGGCGCGCCGTCTCGTTCAGCACCAGGCCGTGACCCGGCCGGTCGGGCGCATAAGCCCAACCGTCGGCAATACGGATTGGTTCGTCGACAAGGTGGTCGAAATTCTGGAACGAATACTCGAGCCACTGCACTTCAGGCAGCGCCGCCGCCATGTGCACGCCAATCTCGAGGAAGGTGTTCCCCAGCGAAACCGGAATGCCCATTTCGGCGGCGAGCCAGCCGATCCGCATCACATCCGTCACCTGGCCGTGCACGTTGAGAATGTCGGTGCCGCCCGCCTGCATCAGCTGGCGCTTGCCCGAGGCATCGAGATATTCGCCCGAATTGATCATCGTCCAGCTGCAGCTTTCGCGCAGCAGGCGCAGGCCCTCGAAATCGTTGCGCAGGATCGGGTCTTCCACCCAGAGCAGATCGTACCCTGCCCTGCGGATCACCTCGAGCTTGGTCACCGCCTCTTTGGCGCCCCAGGCTTCGTTGGCATCGATCATCAGCAGCGCGCCCGGCCGCACCGCCTTGGCCACCAGCTTCAGCCGGTTCAGATCCCACTCGAAGTCCTTGTGGCCCACCTTGATCTTGAAGGCCCGGTAGCCAATCGAGTCCGCATGACCGAAGAATTCGCTGAAGTCGTGGTCCGAGAGGTGGAAATCGAGCCCGCTCGCATAGGCCTCAACCTTGTCGCGGCGGCTGCCCAGGAGCTTATGCAGCGGCAGATCGACTTCCTTGGCCGCCAGATCCCACAGCGCCACCTGCAGCGCCTCATGGAAAGGCAGCGTATAGGCGCGCTGGTTGCCGCCGCGCGGCCGGCCCAACCGATGCGCCAGCGCCGCCGGCGGCTGACCTTCGATATTGGGCCAGACTTCGGAGACAAACACCCGCTCGATCTCGGCCAGATCGGGCAGCGGGAAAAACAAGGTCTGGATAAACCCCAAGCCGACCGCTCCGGTATCGGCAATCAGCTCGAGCGCCGCTACATTCGCGTCGTCCGCGCGCACCTGGCTGTCACCAATCACGCGCTCGCGGGCAAACTGGAAGCGGGTAATGCGGAACTCGACAATGCGCATGCTATCCGACCTAATAGACTAACCGTTGCGCCTGATATATCAGACGACGGGTGTAATAGACCAGAGACCGAAAGGCCGCAAGTGGCTACGCGCAACAGTTCGTCAGAAGTGCCGGAGTTGGTCCATAGCGGGCGGCTGAGCGATCTCGCCTATACCCGCATCCTCGAAACCCTGTTCGAGCGAAAGATCCCGGCCGGCGCCTTCGTCTCGCAGAACGATCTTGTGCAACTGCTCGGCATTCCTGTCGGCCCGCTGCGTGATGCGCTCAAGGTGCTCGAAACCGAGGGCGTCCTCACCATCCACCCGCGCTCCGGCATCCAGTTCGTCAAGCCGGGGCTGGAACTCACCCGCTCGACCTACCAGTTCCGCGGCATTCTCGAACGCGCCGCCGTCGCCATCTATTCTGAAACAGCCGACGATGCCGAACTCGCTGAAGTCGAACGCCGCCACCGTCAGGCCATGGCCGATCTCGACAGCGAGGGACTCACCGACCGGGTCCGGGCCGAACTTGAGCAGCTCGAACTGGTCCTCCACAACGGCATCATCGGCAGCCTCAACAACCCGCTGATCGAAACCAGCTACAAGCGCATGCACAATTACCTCAAGCTCGTGCGCCTCGACCGCAAGATCACCATTCCCCTCGCCCAGCGGTCGTTGCGCGAGCACATGGACATCATCGTCGCCTGCAAGGCCCGCGACCCCGAAAGGGCCGTCGCCGCCCTCTCCGCCCACTTTAACGCTGCCCTCCAGCGCCACATGGGCATGTTCTAACATCACCTTCGGCCTCTCAGTCGTCTCCCTCCCCCTTGTGGGGAGGGATCTAGGGTGAGGGTGAGGAGCCCCTGAACGGTCGGATTGCCCCCCAACACCCGCGCGCAGCCTGTTGCATTCAGCATTCGCCGATGACAAACAATTTGCAGTGACGCGGGCCGTTTGGCTGGCGGGCTCATCGGAGCCAGGCGGGGACTCACATGCGCAGGCCATTGACGACCAAGACCATCCGCAAGCGCCCGCCCATCGCCGGCGACGGCACCCAGCCGCAACTGCTGGCCGAACCGCGCCGCATGAAGATCCTCGAATGGCTACAGGAAGAAGGCAGCGCCCGCGTCCGCGACCTCTCCACCGCCTTCGCTGTCTCTGAAGCCACCATCCGCCAGGATCTCGAGCGCCTCGATACCGAAGGCCACATCACCCGCGAGCACGGCGGCGCATATCTCCGCTCGGTTCCCCAGCAGGTCCGCTCGATGTCGCTGCAGCATGTGCAGAACATGGACATCAAGCAAAAGATTGGCATGGCGGCTGCGGCGCTGGTCGCCGACCACGACACGTTGATCATCGATTCCGGCACCACCACCACCCAGTTCGCCGAAAACCTGCGCACCCGGAGCGACCTCAACATCATCACCAACGCGCTCAACATCGCGCTAATCCTCGGTGCCATCCCGACCAACACCGTCCACATGCCGGCCGGCCAATTCAAGGCCCCCACGCTGTCGCTCAGTGGCGAAAAATCCGCCGATTTCTTCGTCGGCATCTATGCCGAAAAGCTCTTCCTCGCCACCGCAGGCATCTCGTTCGAAGCGGGTCTCACCTACCCCGCGATCGGCGACATCTATGTCAAGCGCGCCATGGTCAAAGCCGCCTCTAAGGTCTACCTCCTCGCCGATTCCACCAAGATCGGCCGCGTCTCGTTCTCAGCCCTCGGCGGCGTCGAGATGGTGCATACCCTCATCACCGATGACGGCATCACCGACGCCGACCGCAGCGAATTCGAACGCCGCGGCGTCTCCGTGATCATCGCCGGCTGAGGCAGCCGCGCACCTCTCAGATGCTCGCTCAGAGCCAACCGGCGCGGGCCACTGCATTTTCAGCAGTCCACGCCCTCCCCCAATCGTCGTACCACGGCGTCTCACAACCCGTGAAATGCTAACATGCTAGTCCCCTTGACAGGCCATTCGGCGGGAAATAGCCTGAACTGGTCCTACAAATGCAGGACGAGGGGTTTCACAATCTTTGTCGAGGGGACAGTCCGGCGATGTCGGCTGAGGGCAATGTCGTGCGGCTGAGAGAGCCCATCACGCAGCAGAAGCGCCTGCGCATGCCCGATTCCGCGGTCGAAACGCTCGTCGGCCAGATCAAGCATCTCATCGACACCCGCAACCTCGGCGTCGGCGATCCGCTGCCCTCCGAGCGCGAACTGGGCGACATGTTCATGTCCAGCCGCACCACGGTGCGCGAGGCCATGCGCATCCTCAAGACCTATGGCGTCGTCGATGTCCGCCCCAAGGTCGGCGCCATCATCACAGACCGCCGCACCGACGCTGTCTTCGACCTCTACTCGTTCACCACGCTCGAATTGAGCCGCCAGACCTATGTCGATACCCAGGCGTTTCGTCGCCTTATCGAGGTCGGTTCGGTCGATACCCTGTTCGAGCGCTGCACAACTGCCGATATCGCCAATCTCCGCGCCATCAACACCCGCATGCGCGCCGAAACCATCGACCACGTCATCGCCCAGCTCGATTTCGGCTTTCATGCCGAACTCGTCGCCATCCTCGGCAACGAGCAGATTTCGCAGATCTACCGCATCATGAAGCCCGTCATGCTCAAGATCATGGAAAACGGGCTCGCGCAGCGCCACGCGCAACTGCCCAATTTCGACGAGCACGCTGCCATCGTCGATGCACTCGAGAGCCGCAACCGGCTCGCCTACCAGTATCGTGTCAGCCAGCACCTCGAGGCCGGCCTCGCAGTGTTCACGGAGTAGCCAATTTATGAAATTTGGCGCCACCCCAAGGGGCGCGCCGGATAGGGGCAAAGCCCCGAAAAAGAGCGGCAATCCCCGTTGAGGGACGGGGCCCGCTCTTACGGAGAGAGAAACCTTCAAGCATTCTCTGGGAGGAGAAAATGAAGTTGATCAAGACCGCTGGGCTGGCAATCGCCGCCCTGATGCTAACCACTGCCGGCGTGGCAATGGCTGACCCTGCCGTCGTGGCCGGTCCGGCTGCCGATCCCGCCTGCTATGTGCCGTGGGATGCCTCGACCGAGTTCCTGCAGTATCCCGCCAAGACTGGCCCGTTCCGCGTGGCGCTCGCCAACGGCTATATCGCCAACACCTGGCGCATCCAGATGATCCAGACGGCCAAGGCCTACGCCGCGCAGCCGGACGTTGCTGCAAAGCTCAAGGAATTCAAGGTCGTCTCCACCGGTGAAGACGTTGCCGCGCAGATCGCCGCGATCAACAACTTCATCGATTCCGGCTACGACGCCATCGTCGTCAACGCGCAGAACCCGACGGCTTTCGCCCCGGTCATCAAGCGCGCCAAGGAAGCTGGCGTCATCCTCGTGGCGTTCGACAACATCCTCGACACCAAGGACGCCATCAACGTCAACGTCGACCAGAAGGGCCTCGGCTCGCTCTGGGGCACCTGGCTGGTCAACCATATCCCCAATGGCGGCAAGGTGCTTGAAGTGCGCGGCGTCGCCGGCACTTCTGTCGATACCGATCGCCACAATGGCCTCCATGAAACGCTCGATGCGTCGGGCAAGAAGTGGGACGTCGTGGAAGTCGTCGGCAAGTGGGATGACGGCACTGCGCAGAAGGCCACGGCCGATGCCATTGCCGTGCACCAGAAGTTCGACGGCATCGCGGCCCAGGGCGGTGACACCGGCATCGTGCAGGCGATGATCGATGCCGGCCATCCGTTCGTCCCGTTCGGTGGCGAAACCGAGAACGGCTTCCGCAAGTTCTGCGGCGCCCACTCGGCTGATGGCCTCGTCTGCTCGTCGGCGGGCACCGGCCCGGCGCAGGTCGCCGTTGCCATCAAGACCGCCATCGATGCGCTCGAAGGCAAGGTCGTGCCCCAGTCGGTCAAGCTGCCGCTGGCCATCGTCGAAGATCCGGACTTCAAGGACGGCGTGAACTTCTACGCCGACCAGTCCGACAACTTCTTCGTCGGCAACTCCTTCCCCACCTGCGGCATCAACTTCACCGCCCAGGAAATCATGGGTCAGAGCAAGGACAACCTGTAACCGCTGGTTGCCTGAACGCCGCGGGGCGCCCTGGCCTCGCGGCGACACTCTCTGGTTTTAGGAAACGCATCATGGCGGACCACGTCCCCCTCTTCCAGATGGAAGGGATCTCCAAGCGCTACGGCGGTGTCCGGGCGCTCGAAAAAGCTGACCTCATCGTCGAGGCCGGACGCGTTCACGCCATCCTCGGCGAAAACGGCGCCGGCAAGTCGACTCTGATCAAGGCTATGTCCGGCGTCGTCGCGCCCGACGAGGGACGCATGCTGCTCGACGGCAAGCCCGTCGTTTTCGCCGATCCCGCCGCCGCCAACGCCGCCGGCATCGTCTGCATCTTCCAGGAACTCTCGCTGATCCCCGACCTCTCGGTCGCCGACAACATCATCGTCTCCAATCCCCCCACCCGCTTCGGCATGATCGATCGCCGCGCCCAGCGCCGTCTCGCCGAAGAAGCCCTGGCCCGCGCCGGTGGCGCCGACATTCATCCTTCCGCGCTGGTCAAGGACCTGCCGCTCAGCCGACGCCAGATCATCGAAATTGCCAAGGCCCTCGCCCGGAAACCGCGCGTCCTCATCCTCGATGAGGCGACCTCCGCGCTCACCGCCGCAGACGTCAAAACCGTGTTCGAGGTGCTGAAGCGCCTCCGCTCCGAAGGCATTGCGCTCCTCTACATCTCGCACCGCATGCACGAGATCGCCGAACTCGCCGACGATTGCACGGTGTTCCGCAACGGCCGGAAGATCGAGACCTTTGAGGCCGGCACCAAGACCGATGACCAGATCATCGAAATGATGATCGGCCGCGAATACCACCACGTCTTCCCGCCAAAACCCGCCCCGCAACCCGACACCGCCCACGCCGTGCTTGAAGTGCGCAACCTCACCTGGGCGCCACGCCTCTCCGGCGTTTCGTTGCAGGCGCGTGTCGGCGAAATCGTCGGCCTCGGCGGCCTCGACGGTCAGGGCCAGCGCGAGTTGCTCCTCGCCCTCTTCGGCGTCCTCCGCGGCGCCAGCGGCGATATCCTGATCGACGGCAAGCCGCGCAACATCAACTCGCCCCGCGCCGCCAAGGCCGATGACATCGGCATGGCGCTGATCCCCGAGGATCGGAAAACCGAGGGCCTGATGCTGCCCATGTCGGTGCGCGACAACCTGAGCTTTGCCGCGCTCGACCTGTTCTCGAAGGGCGGCATCGTCGATCAGGCGACCGAGAGCGGACGCATCGAGGATATGGTCAAACTCCTCGCCATCAAGACCGATGGCACCGCCGTGCCGGTCGGCTCGCTCTCGGGCGGCAACCAGCAGAAAGTGGTGATCGCCAAGTGGCTGATGCGCAATCCGCGCATCATCCTTCTCAACGATCCCACCCGCGGCATCGACGTCGGCACCAAGCAGGAGATCTATCTCCTCCTCCGCAAGCTCGCCGATGCCGGCGCCGCCATCGTCCTCTATTCGACCGACTATGACGAGTTGATCGGCTGCTGCGACAAGGTGCTGGTCATGTATGACGGCGCCATCAAGCGCACCCTCGTTGGCCCGGAAATCACCGAACGGGCGCTCATCGCCAGCGCCCTCAATCTCGATGTGACGGAGGCGGAGGCAACTCCGGCGATGGCATGAAAGACTCGGGCATGAAGAACTCGGGCATGAAAGACTGGCGCTTCTGGCTCGCCGAGCAACGCGGCACGCTCACCGCCTTCGCCATATTCGTGGTGATGTTCACCTTCTATGTGATGAACCACCCGGCAGGCTTCACACCCAATGTGGTCCAGACCGCCGCCAACAAGGGCGTACTGCTGGCACTCGTGGCCATGGCGCAGACTTTTGTAGTGCTCACCGCCGGCATCGACCTCTCGGTCGGCATGGTCTTCATCCTCTGTAACTGCCTCGCCTCCTATGTCGTCGTCGGCTCCCCGCTGATGGTGGTGGGTGGTGTGGTCGCAGTGATCCTCACCGGCGCCGTCTGCGGCGCCATCAATGCGGCCATCGTCATCGTTGGCCGCCTGCAGCCGATCGTTGCCACCATCGCCTCGGGCGCGGTGTTCTTCGGCGTCGCACTGTGGATCCGTCCCTTCCCCGGCTCCGATCCCGGCTTTGCCTCCGATTTCGCCGATGCGCTGACCGGCAAGGTCTTCGGCATCGTCCCCGCCAGCCTGATCTTCCTCGCCGTCGCGGTCCTGGTAATCTGGATCCCCTTCCGCCGCTCAGTGCTGGGCCGCACCGTCTATGCCTCGGGCTCGTCCGAGGTCGCCGCCTACATGTCCGGCATGCCGCTGAAGCGCGCCAAATTCCTCGCCTACGTCCTCTCGGGCGTCTTCGCGTCCTTCGCCGGGCTCTACCTCACCTTCTTCACCTATTCGGGCGAAGCCTCGGCGGCCAACGGCAACACCTATACGCTCTACTCCATCGCTGCCGTTGTCCTCGGCGGTGTGTCGCTCTTCGGTGGCCGCGGCAGCGCCGTCGGCGCCATCTTCGGCGCCCTCGCCTTCCGTGCCATCGGCGATCTGCTCTTCGTGTTCGAGATCGATCCGCTCTGGCAGCCGCTCTTCCAGGGCGTCGTCCTGCTGCTTGCCGTTTCCATCGGTTCGGCGCGCCTGTTCCAGGTGCGCAACCGGCTAGACCTCTTTGGTTGAGACCCCGATATGACCGACACCACCTCCATCGTCGCCCCGACAAAGCCACGCCACTGGCGCGACCGCATCGATCTGCCGGTCGCCACGGCTTTTGCCTGCATCATTCTCTTGCTGTTCCTCGGCAGCCTCTACTCGCCGAACTTTCTCTCGCCCGAGTATCTGCTGCAGCAGCTCAAGGTCGGCGCTTTCCTCGGCGTCATCGCCACCGGCATGATGCTGGTGATCCTCCTCGGCCAGATCGACCTCAGCGTCCCCTGGACGGTGACGCTCGGCGCCATGATGGCCTCCGCTGCCGTCTCCTGGGGCCCCATGGGTGAGCTCTTCGCCATCCCGTTCGGCGTCCTCTGCGGCGTGCTCGTCGGGCTGGTCAATGGTATCGGCGTCGCCTACCTCCGTATCCCCTCGATGATCATCACGCTCGCCGTTAACGCAGTCGCCCAAGGCCTGATGGTCGCCTATACCGGCGGCTTCGCCCCGCAGGATGCGGCCTCTGGCGCCATGAAATGGATCGCCGCGCAATCGACGCTGGGCGTGCCTCATGCCGTTCTCGTCTGGGCCATCGTCGGCGCCCTCGCGGTGTTTCTGTTGAGCCGCACCACCTTCGGCCGCTCGGTCTACGGCATCGGCAACAAGGAGGTCGCGGCCTACCTCTCGGGCGTGCCCACCCAACGCGTGGTGATGATCGCCTTCGCCCTCTGCGGCGGCCTCGCAGCCTTCGGTGGCGTACTGCTCGCGGGCTACGCCGGCAAGGCCGCACAATCGATGGGCGATGCTTACCTGCTGCCCGCCATCGCGGCGGTGGTGCTCGGCGGCACCTCGATCCTCGGCGGCCGCGGCAGCTACCTCGGCACCGTCGCAGGTGTCATCCTGATCACGCTGCTGCAGTCGATCCTCAGCGTCATGCAGATCGCCGAGTTCGGCCGCCAGATCATCTATGGCGGCGTCATCATCGTCATGCTGCTGCTCTACGGCCGCGCCCCGCGCGTCCGCAGCTAGCGACGGAATATACCCCGGCTGCTATTGCAGCTGGGGCTTCTTAAGGAAGCTGTTGCGGTCGGCGGATTTGATCCGCACCCAGGTGTCGCGCCCATCGCGCACCACCCGGATCGGCATTTCCGATCCGGCCGGCCCTGTGCTCCACACCTTGCGGTAAAAGTCCGCCAGCCCCTCGACCTCGCCATCTCGTACGTCGGAAATGACATCACCCTGCTTGAGGCCTGCCTTCTCGGCGGGTGCCCCTTGGGCCACGCTCATCACCACCACTTCGCCGTTGTTCTCAGCCGAAAATACCCCAAGCCACGGCCGCGGCGGGCGGTTCACCCCGCCCCGCGTCAGCATGTCGTTGAGAATGGGCCGCAACAGATCGATCGGCACGATCATGTTAATGTCGGCAACGCTGCCATTGCGCACCATCTGCAACCGCAGCGAACCGATACCGAGGAGCTTCCCGTCCTCCCCGATCAGCGCCGCTCCACCCCATGACGGGTGCGCCGGCGCGGTAAAGATCGCCTCATCGAGGAGATATTCCCAGTACCCGGCAAACTCCTGCTTGGCGACGATGCTGGCATCGATCATCCGCCCCGTGCCATCGGCGAACCGCACGTCATCGCCGAGCTTGGTCGCCGTGGAATTGCCGAGCTCCAGCGCCGGCAGGCCCAACTCGCCCATCGCCTGCACCAGCCCGAACCCGGTCTCCTGGTCGATGCCGATCGGATGCGCCGCGACGACGCGTCCATCATTCGTCGTCAGCCACACTTCCTCGGCTTCGGTGATCAGGTACCCGATGGTCAGCACCACGCCGCTGTCGCGGATCACCACGCCACTCCCCTCGCGCACCGTACCGAGCGTCTGCGCGGTAAAGGCGTCATCAGGGATATTGGCGCGAACCGCGACGACGGATCGCTGGGCGGGGTCGAGTTCCATGGGCATGTCCTGGTTTCGTGCTGCCGGCAGGGGGAAACCGGCGGGCCACTCCACCCAGAAATAGTCAGCCCCACGTCCGCCTGCAAGGGCAGCCGTGACGGCAAAGCACGCGCCCGCTTCAGCGGATGCGCTGCGCGTCAGCTCCAAACAGCAGCATAGAAGCGGGGTCGAACCGCGCCTGATACGTGTCGCCCGCCTTGATCTGCCGGTCATTATTGGTCGCGAGCGTCAACAACTCACCCGCCCCATAGCCCGCATAGGCATAGGTCTCGCCGCCCAGATGCTCGATCAATTCGATCTTCAGCTCCAGCATCGACGAACCCGAAATCTTGAAGTGCTCGGGCCGGATGCCAACCGTCACCGGCGTGCCATCGGCAACCTTCACGTTCGCCGGCAGCACCTGGTTGCCATAGTCAGGCAACCGCACCGCCCCGCCCTCGACCACACCCTTCAAAAAATTCATCTTCGGCGAGCCGATAAATCCGGCGACGAACAGATTATCCGGATCGTCATAGAGCTTAAGCGGCGTGCCCACCTGCTCGATCACCCCTTCGCGCAGCACCACGATCTTGTCGGCCAGCGTCATCGCCTCGACCTGATCATGCGTCACGTAAATGATCGTGGTCTGCAATTCCTTGTGCAGCCGCGCGATCTCGATCCGCATATGGACGCGCAATTCGGCATCGAGGTTGCTCAGTGGTTCGTCGAACAGGAACACCTCGGGGTTGCGCACGATCGCCCGCCCTATGGCGACGCGCTGCCGCTGCCCGCCCGACAATTCCTTCGGCCGGCGCTCCATCAGCGGCCCGAGCTCCAGGATCCGCGCCGCCTCATCGACCTGTTTTGCGATCTCGGGTTTCTTCACGCCCGCAAAGCGCAGCGCAAAGCCCATGTTCTCACGCACCGTCATGTGCGGATAGAGCGCATAGGTCTGGAACACCATCGCGATGCCGCGCTTGCTCGGATCGACATCGTTCATCCGCTTGCCGCCGATGGTGAGGTCGCCGCCCGTGATCGGCTCCAGCCCTGCGATCATCCGCAGCAACGTGGATTTGCCGCACCCCGACGGGCCGACAAACACCACAAACTCCTTGCTGGCGATCTCGAGGTCAACGCCCTTGATCACCTCCACCGAGCCATAGGACTTCTGGATATTCTTGAGTTCCAGGCCGCTCATCCTCGTCCCCCCTTGCCCGCCGTCAGCTCAAGCCGCGTCATGCCAAGCCGCGCGGCCGTCACCTCGACATTGATCTTGCCCGTCCCCGTCGCCTCGATCCAGAACCCGGTCGACCCGGCCCGCAGCGGCACCAGCGAGGGCCCGAGCAGCTTGCCGGCCCCGGTGACCGAAATTTGCACCGGCTCAGGATAGAACGGCAGCTTGTGCCCCGCCTGATCCAGCACCCGCACCATCACGCGCACGCTGTCATGGGTCGCCACAGCATCGGCGTCAGCCACGAGGTCCAGCGTTTCCGGCACCGGGTCACACGCAAAACGCACATCCTTGACCGGCTTGCCGTCGATATAGCCGACGATCTCGACGTCGTTCCATTCCATCCCCCACAGGCCCAGCTCCTCGTTGGAGAAGTCCTTGCGGGAAAACACCACCGGCGCATGCGGCAAGTGCGGGTAGTTCTCGCGATCCGGCCCCAGCCGCTTCGGCGGGTTATTGCCGTAGCGGATCTCGACCTCGTCGCAATTGGTCAGCACCATCAGCGGCAGCACGCCGCCGATATTGCGCTCGCCCCGCGCCCAGAACGTCACCGGCTCGAGGATCACGTCCTCTTCCGGCTCGCACTGGCTGGCATAGGCAAACGCCGCAAACTTCGGCTCGCGGAACATGTCCATCACGCCATGGTGGCAGATGCGGTCGCCCGAGCCGAAATCCTTGTGCGTGTTGTAGTCGAACGCGCACCAGCCGATCGCGCCGGCAATCTGCGGGTCGCCATAAGCTGCGTTCAGCACCTGCAGATGCCGCGTCACATGCTCGGCCTGCCGCTGCTCCTGGTCATTGCTCTTGGTCGGGTACATGTGCCCGCCGAACTCGGTGATCATATACGGCACCACCCGGTCGAGCCCGGTCACTTCCTGCTGCGGCCTGAGCGCCGTGCGCGGCCGGTTGCCGCCCAGTTCCTCGTTGCCGAGGATGAAGTCATTCATCGTGTAGACGTCTTCAAGCAGCTCGCTCTCGGTGATGTAACGCACCCCGCCGGTCGAACGCGTCGTGTCGAGCTGATGCGCCAGCTTGTTGGTCTCGACGTAGAAATCGTGGTCGTCGCGCGATTCATTGATCCGCACGCCCCAGATCACGATCGAAGGGTGGTTCCAGTCGCGCTCGATCATCCGGCGCACATTGTGCACCGCTTCGGCCTTCCACTCGTCCCCGCCGATATGCTGCCAGCCCGGGATTTCTTCGAACACCAGCAGCCCCAGCTCGTCGCAGCGATCGAGGAAATACGTGCTCTGCGGATAGTGCGACGTGCGCACCATGTTGAGCTTCAGCTCGTGCTTCAAAATTTCCGCATCGCGCTCCTGCGCCGCCTTGCCCAGCGCATAGCCGACATAGGGGAACGACTGGTGCCGGTTGAGCCCGCGCAGTTTCAGCACCTTGCCGTTGAGCTTGAAACCCTCGGTGGTGAACTCGGCCGTCCGGAACCCAAACCGGGTCGCCGTCGCATCGTGCCCATGCGGTGTGTCGAGTTCCACCACCAGCGTATAAAGCACCGGATTTTTGAGTTCCCACAGCGCCAGCCCTTCGAGCCCGCCCAGCGTCAACGCCACGCTGGTTCCCGCCGCGCCCGCCTTGGCGGTCCCCAGCACCTTGCCCGCCTTATCCTCGAGCCGTACCGTCACCGACCCGGAAACCGCCAGCCCCTGCGGATTTGCGAGATCGACCCGCACCTTCACGGACTTGGTCGCCGCCAGTGCATCCGGCGTTTCGATCTTCACATTGCCCACCGATACCGGCGCCGTCACCTTGATCCAGGCTTCGCGATAGATGCCCGCATAGGTCAGGTAGTCGATCCGCCCGCCAAATGGCGGGATCAGTGGGTTCTCGCTACCATCGATCACTACCGTGATGAGGTTGTCGCCAGCGCCCAGCTTACCGGTCAGCCGCGCTGCAAACGGCGTATAGCCATCCGCATGCGCCGCGATCTCGGCGCCGTTGAGGTAGACCTTCGCATTGGCCATCGCGCCATCAAACACCAGCGCCACTTCCTGGCCCGCCCAGGCCAGATCGGCCCGCAGCAGCTTCTGGTAGGTGAAGCTTTTCTGGTAGCTCGTCTCGTCAAAATACGAGAACGGCAGCTCCACCGCATTGTGCGGCAAGCGAACAGTCTCACCCTCCCGGAACGCAGAAATCAGGTCAGCGGAGGCAGTGGCATGGAAGGACCAGCCACCATTGAAATCGACGGGCGAAGACATATCGGAACCTTATTTCACAGAGCCGGTCAGTCCTTCGACGAACTGGCGCTGGAGAGCGAAGAAAATGATGAGGGTGGGTAGTGTGGCGAGAACCGTGCCGAACAGGATCATGCCGTAGTCGGGGGTGTACGATGACGTGAGCGCCGAGACGACGAGCGTGACGGTCTTGTTGTCGGCAGTGTTCAGCACGATCAGCGGCCAGAGATAATTGTTCCAGTTCGCGAGGAACACAATGATGGTCGCCGCCGCATAGGTGGAGCGCATCACGGGCAGGTAGATGTAGAGGAAGATCTGCCATTCCTTGAGGCCATCGACCCGGGCCGCGTCGCGGAGTTCTGTCGGGAACGCCTTGGTCGCCTGCCGAAAATAGAAGACGATGAAGATCGACGAGATGCCCGGCAGGATGACGGCCAGCCAGGTGTTGTTGAGGTGCGCCGACGAGATCATCACGAACAGCGGCACCATCAGCGCCGAGAACGGGATCGACAGCAGCAGCAGCATCAGGCCGAAGATGCGATCGCGAAAGCGCGACCGGAACATTTCGAATCCGTACCCGGCCAGGGAGGAGACGGCCAGGGTCAACGCCGTGGCAACCACCGAGATGAACGTCGAGTTGAAGAAGACGCGCGGCACGTCGATCGTCGCAAACAGGCTCGCGACGTTGGTGAGGAGATTGTCGCCAATGGTCGCCTTGCCGGTGACCACGTCGGCGGATTTGTTGGTGGCCCCGACGATCATCCAGTAAAACGGAAAGACCGACAAAAAGGCAGCAACGCTCAGCATCAGGTAGACCAGGCCGCGGCGGAAGAGGGCGAGCGGGTTCATGCCACTGGCCTGCGATCGCGAGCGATGAAGAACTGCAAGGCGCTGAGGATACCGACAAGCAGCACGATGACCCACGAGACCGTGGCGGAGTAGCCGAAGCTTGGCATGAACTTGAAGGTCAGGTTGTAGATATAGAGCGAAAGGGTGAGGGTCGCATCGGACGGACCGCCGGTACCACCTGTGAGGTTATACACTTCATCGAACAGTTGCAGCGTGCCGATGGTGGAGATCACGGTCGTGAACAGGATCACCGGCTTCAGCATCGGGATGGTGAGGTAGCGAAAGCGGGCCCAGGCGGGGACACCGTCGATGCGTGCCGCTTCATAGATCGAGCGGTCAATGTTCTGCAATGCCGCCAGATAGAACACCATGTTGTAGCCGGTCCAGCGCCAGGTGATGGCGAGGATGACCAGCACTTTCGCCCAGAACGGATCCTGCAACCAGGGGATCGGGTCGCTGATAACGTGAAGTGCGAGCAGGCCCTTGTTGACCACGCCATCGCTGGAGAACATCGACTTGAACAGAGTGGAATAGGCGATCAGCGAAGTGACGCAGGGCAAAAAGATCGCTGTACGGAACACGCCGCGGAAGCGCAGGCTCTGATCGTTGAGCGCAGCCGCAAACAGCAGCGCGAGCACGATCATGATGGGGACTTGCACGACCAGGAATATGAACGTGTTGGTCAATGCCCGGATAAACACCGGATCCTTGGTCAGGCGGACGATGTTGGCGAAGCCGCCGAAGCTGAAGTTCATGCCCTTGCCGACCTGGAAGCTCATCCAGAGCGACCAGATGATCGGATAGATCATGAAGATTCCGAGCAGGACGAGCGCGGGAGCGATGAATAGCCAGCCACTGATCTGTTCGCCGCGAGCGATGCGGGCCGGCTGGCCAAAGCGCAAAGGGCGCGGTCGGACGTGTTCGCCTGGACGTGTCTGGGCCACTGGCGGGCTCCCTGTTGCCTGAACCGACTGGATCACCCGGCGCCACATCCAATCGCGGGCGAGGCGGCGGTTGCGCCTCCTCAGGATAGTGTGGCGGCAGCAAGCCAAGGGCGCGGGTCTTAAATCCCCGCGCCCTCTTGAGGTTTACTGGATCTGCTGCTGGGCCTGGTCGTTGATGGCCTTCAGCGCGTCGTCGACACTGCCGCCCTTGGCAATGGTCGGGAGCTGGGCGAGAACCGCCTGGTCAACTTCGGCGGTGTAGGTGCCATACTCGATGCCAGGGATCTTGGCCTGCCAGTCGGAGAAGTTCTTCCAGACCGGCTGGTTGTTGAAGAAGGCGTCGGACGACTTGTAGGCATCGCCATCAACGGCCGGCATCCAGGCACTGAACGCGCCCTGACCGGTCAGGATGGTCTGGTAAAAGTCCTTGTCGCCGGCCCAGACCGTCTTGAGGAAATCGATCGCCTCATCCTTGGCTGGGGCCGAGGACAGCACGTACCAGCTTGAGCCGCCTTCGCTCGAGTAGTTGGTTGCGCCATCAACGCCCACAAGCTTCGGGATCGGAGCAACGCCCCACTTGCCCGCCTGGTCGGGCTGCGACTTGACTGTACCGGTCATCCACACACCGTCGATGGTGCCCGTGGTATCGCCCGACGTGAACGCACCGGTGTAATCGGTCCAGCCCGACACTGTCTTGACGATGTCGGCCTGCATGAGCTTGCCGTAGGTTTCAAGCGCCGCCTTGAGCGGAGCATTCTCGAGAATATCGAGCGATCCATCGGCCTTGAAATACCACTTGCCGGCAGACTGCATCATGATGCGGATGATGCCATCGCCGGTCGAGTCCCATGCGATCAGGTTATGACCGGTCTTGGCCTTCACGTCCTTGCCGATCGAGATCATCTTGTCCCAATCGATGCCCTGCAGGTCGGCGTCCTTGTAGCCGGCAGCCTCGAGGTAGTCGCTGCGATAGAAGAAACCGGTCACGCCGGAATCGAAGGGCAGCGAGTAGGACTTGCCGTCCAACGTGGCCGGCTTCACCTTGTACTGCGCGAACTGGGACATATCGATGCTGTCGCTGAGCGGCACGAAAGCGCCGGGGAACGACTGAAGATATTTCTGCGCCACATCGTCCTGGATCAGCACGATATCGGGCAGGCCATCCGTGGCGTTGGCCAGCAGCTGTGTCTGCAGCTTGTCGCGGATATCCTGCTGGCCCATGCTGTCGTCGATAGTGATGGTCACGTCAGGATGCGCGGCAGTGTAACGGGCGGCGGCGTTCTTCATCGCAGCGCCGTTGAAGTTGGTGTCCCAGCACCAGACTTTGACTTCACCAGCCATCGCTGCGGTGACGGTCAGAAGGCTGACGCCCGCAACGGCAACACCAAGGGCGCGGCGCAGAGCCGCAGATACGATTCTCATGGATTGTCCTCCCAGACACATGGCACGATTTAAGGTGCCTCCGGGGGAGAGTTCTAGCGACCCGGATCAGCGAGCGCAATATTTTCAGTAAATATTTATCTCGGTCACTCCCCGTCGGGGTGCCTTGTGCTGGCGCGCCATTTCAGCTGGCTGGCAAGCGTGATGTGTTTGGCGAGTTCACGCCCGCTTGCCCGCTCCATCAGCATCTCAACCGCCGTCTCGCCGATTTCCTCGGACGGCAGCCGCACGGTGGAAAGCGGCGGGTTGAGAAACTGTGCCACGGAAATATCGTTGAAGCTAGCCACCGCAATATCGCGGGGGATCGACAATCCCAGCTCGGCAATCGCGCGATATGCACCCACCGCCATATTGTCATTACATGTTATGATGGCGTCAGGCGGCGTCCTCTCTCTGAGGATCTGCAGGGTCAGCCGGTAGCCGCTCTCCTCGGTATTATTGTCAGTGCGGCACATGCGCTCGTCGAACAGGCCATGCTCGCTCATCCACTGCATATAAGCCCGCGCACGCTTTTCGGGCAGCGCCCGCTTCACCCCGTTATACACATCGTCCCAGCCCACAAAGCCGATCCGTTTGTACCCCATCGCGGTCAAAGCCTGCAGCAGTTTGCGGGTCGCCACGACCAGGTCGCTTTCAACACTGTCGACCTCGTCGTCCTTCGGCGCGAAATCCGCGAACACCAGGTTGCGGCTGTGCCGGCGCAACCAGGCGATCTCGTTGTCGTCCTGCCGGCCGATGGCAATTACCCCCGATACGCTTTGAAGCAGCGCCGCGTCTGGCATCTCGTTGGTGTGGTAAACCTTCAGCGTTTCGATCTTCAGTGCCGCACAGCGCCGCTCGATCCCCAGCCGCAACCCCACATAATAGGGGTCGACCAGTTCCTGGTCGGGGCTCAGAAAATGCACCAGCGCTACCCGGCTCAGTCCCTGCTGGCTCGCCCGGTTGCGCGCCCGCGGCGTCGCATAGTTCAGCGCCTCTGCGGTCTCGATGATCTTCTGCCGCTTCTTGGCGGTAATCGAAAGCGTCGCGTCAAAGTTCAACACGCGCGACACGGTCGCGCTCGACACGCCAACTGCAGTGGCGATCTCTTTGATTGTGACCATGGCCTGAAAACTCTTTCCTCAGTCACACGCCTGACCGCCCGGCCGGGCTTTGTCAATAATCCGTCCGTACCGCAGCGCTCCAGGCCGCGCCGACAGATTCACCTGTTCCCGCTCCGTTAACGGGTTGCTGGCATCTGGCAGCGTAAAATCTGCACCAGTTTTTGAGTGGGATCCGTCGCACATGTGGCAAGCCCTGATGGGCAACTTACTGGTCGTCGCCCTGGTCTTTGCCACCTGGGCGCACATCCAGCGTGCGATCGAGAACCGGCCCCGGCTCACCCGGCTGGCTGTTCTCGGCATCACCATGGGCTGCGGCGCCGCAATATCGATCCTGTTCGGGATCAGCACCCCCAGCGGCATCATCGTTGACCTGCGCACGCCCCTGCTTGCCATCGCCAGCTATTTCGGGGGGCCGGTCGGCGCCCTCACCAGTCTCGCCATTGCCGGCAGCTTCCGCCTCGCCATGGGTGGCGTTGGAACCGGCGGCGGCCTGATCGGAATGTGCATTACCTCGAGCCTGGGTCTCGGCGCCTACTACCTCTGCCACCGCGGCCGGCCCAACTGGTGGCGGGCGCTGATCTTTTCCGCCATCGTCGCCCCCACACCCATCCTCATTCTCATGTTCGCGCCAAAAGCCACCGCGTCACTCCTGCAGTTCGGGGTTCCGCTGTGGCTGCTCAACGTGGCGGTTACGTTCGGCGCGAGTTGCCTCAACCTGATCGAAATGCGCCAGGGCCACGAGCGGCGCCTCCTCCGTGCCGCCCTGCAGCAGGCGCCCGACTTCCTCTACGTCAAGAACACGCGCCACCAGTTCGTCGCCGTCAACGAGGCCGTCGCCTGCTTCAACGGCTTCCGCGAGGGTGCCGAAATGCTGGGCAAATCCGATCTCGACCTCACCACGCCCGAGCGCGCCGCGACCCTTATGGACCTTGAGCAGAAGGTCATGCGCTCCGGCCTCGAGATGCGGAACCTCGAAGAGAATCTGGTCGACGCCTCCGGCGACCAACACTGGTTCTCCACCTCGAAAACCCCGATCCGCGACGCCGATGGCGAAGTCATCGGCATCACCGGCGTTACCAAGGACATCTCGGAGTTCAAGCGTCTGGAAACCGAATTGATCGCCAGCCGCAACCAGCTCAGCTACGTGCTGACCGAAATGTCCGACGGCCTCGCCCTGTTCGACCAGAACGGCGTCCTGGTGTTCCACAACCAGCGCTACCACGAAGCCTTCCCGCTCACCGCCCACGTCCGCGTCCCTGGTACCCACATCCGCGACATCCTCCGCGCCGTCGTCGAAACCGGCGAACAGCGCGACATCCCGTTTGGCGGCGAGGACGCCTGGATCGACCGCACCGCGGCCACCTTGACCGTCGCCGGCGACCAGGAGGTCAACCTCTCCGATGGCCGCTGGATGCAGATCCGCTCCCGTCCCACCAGCGATGGCTGGGTCGTCGTCGTCATCTCGGACGTCACCACGATCAAGCAGGCCGAAGTCTCGCTGCTTGGCCTCACCGACGAACTCAAGCTCCTCGCCACCACCGATAGCCTAACCGGCCTCCTCAACCGCCGTGGCTTCGACGAAGCCCTGGATGTAGAGCTCGCCCGCAGCGCCCGCGATCACACCCCGATCAGCCTGCTGCTGGTCGATGTCGATCGCTTCAAGGCCTATAACGACCTCTACGGCCACCCCGCCGGCGACGAATGCCTCCGCCGCCTCAGCGCCTGCATCCGCGCCGTCGTTCGCCGCCCGGGCGATGACATCGCCCGTTATGGCGGCGAAGAGTTTGTCATCATTCTCCCCAATACCGGCGAAGACGGCGCCTTCACTGTCGCCGAGCAGTTGCGCACCAGCCTCCGCGACCTCGCCATCCCGCACGGCGCCAGCGAAAAGCAGGTCGTCACCGTCTCGATCGGCCTTGCCAGCTACACCGGCCACGAGACCCGCCGCCGCTCCAGCGAACTCATCGTCCGCGCCGACGAGGCCCTCTACACCGCCAAGGAAGCCGGCCGCGACCGCGCCACCGGCTGGCGCGCCAAGCACCCCATCAACGAGCGCCTCGCGGCCATCCGCTAGCCCACCGGCAGCGCCATCGCATCACCGCTGCGAATGTGTGGCCCGTATCTCCACCGGCGGAACCCCGAACTGCGCTTTGAACGCGCGGCTGAAAGCCGCTTCGGAATCGTAGCCGACCCGCCTTGCCACCTCGCCGACCCGTGCATTGGCCTGACCCAGCAGGCCATGCGCCAGCGTGAGCCGCCACCGGTTGTGGTAAGAGAGCGGCCCCTCCTTGACCAGCGACGAGAACCGTTCGGCAAAGCTCGACCTCGACATGCCAACCGCGCCAGCGAGATCGGCCACGCTCCATTTGCGGAACGGCTCATCGTGAATGGCCTTGAGGGCACGGCTGATGCGGGGGTCCGCCAGCGCTCCCAGCCAGCCTGTATCGTCCACGTTTCTGGTATGCGCCCAGGTCCGAATGACGCGGATGATCAGCACGTCGATGAGGCGGGAGATCATGACCGAAGAGCCCGGATGCACGGTCTGGGCTTCCATCATCATGAAATGGGCCAGCCCCTCGAGCCAGCCGCTGGTCTGGCCGCCCGATTTCGCAACGTGAATCACGGCGGGCAGCGCCGACACGACCCAGGGTACGGCTGAACTCTCGAAACGGAACGAACCGGCGATAACGCGGGTCTGCTCCCCATTGCCGCCATGGCGAAGTCCCAACCGCTCGGCGGTGAACTGCTCCTCCATAAGGTCGGCGGCGTTCGCCGGCATTGCCCCGCTGCCGTCACCGAGTACAAGTCCTACGCCCCGCGGCAGCATGACGAGGTCACCCGCAACGGCGACCACGGCCGGCCTGTCTGCCGCCTCCACGGTCAGGCGCCCCTCCAGCACGACAAAGAAATACGCCGATCCGGGCTCGAAGCGCAGCGCCCATGGATGGTTGAGGTCAGCGGAAAACACCAGTTCTCCCCGAAGCCTCACCAACTCAAGCATCTGGGACAGAAGATCCACCCGAGAGGCGAGCATGCGCTCAGCTCTGGACGATTGAGCATCCCTTACGAGGTTTCGATCATGGTCTTTCATAGCACCAAATCATAGATTCTGGGGGTCATCAGAGACGGAAAGAACAACTAAACCAAAGCTCTACAACAGGGCGTCAGATCTTTCTGGCGTACCAGAAAACACCGCCAAGGCTTTGCAGATTGTCCGAACTGATATCAACCGCGCTGACGCGCCGCAAATGGAGTCTCAAAATGAAAACCCTTCTTCTATCCGCCCTCATGTTCTCCACCGCCATCCTCGGCATTGCACCCGCCTTTGCCCAGTCGGCGCTGCCGGCAGGGACCATAAAGAACATCGTGCTGGTGCATGGCGCCTTCGTCGATGAAACCAGCTGGGATGGCGTCGCAAAAATTCTCACCGCCAAGGGATACACAGTCACCGCGGTCAAGAACCCGCTGACCTCGCTCGCCGACGACGTGGCCGCCACCAATGCCGTGCTCGACGCGCAGGACGGCCCGACGGTCCTGGTCGGCCACTCCTGGGGCGGCGTTGTGATCGGCGAAGCCGGCAACAACCCCAAGGTGGCGTCGCTGGTCTATGTCTCAGCCTTCGCACCGGACAAGGGCGAAAGCGTCTCGACGCTGGCCGCCAGTGGGCCTGCCACACCGGGCGTCAGGGCAATCCGGCCCGACGCCAAGGGCTACCTCACCATCGACCCCATCGTGTTCCCGAGCGTTGTGGCCGGCGACCTGCCAAAGGAAATCGGCGCGTATCTGGCGGCTCATCAGATGCCGATCAACCACACCGCCTTCGATGAACCCGCAACCGTCGCCGCCTGGCACGACAAGCCCAGCTGGTACGTCCTGAGCTCCCTCGATCAGGTTCTCGACCCGCATGCCCAGGCCTTCTTTGCCGAGCGGATCAAGGCCAAGGTGACGACAGTTGACGGCAGCCACGCCGCGCTGGCCTCGCATGCCGCAGAGGTCGCAGCTGTCATCGAAGCCGCAGCCGGGGCCAAATAGTCCCCAGATCAAACCACGCCGCCGCCGGCCCGTCCGGCGGCGTCTACAATCTTTCCTGAGCGAAGTAACCTTCAGGTCGTCGCCCACGAACTCACTTCCATAGGTAGCGCAACAAGCGCATGGAGTTCGGTTGTGAAGACATCACAGAAGCTTTCCGCTGGCCTTGTGCTGGCTCTCGGTCTTGCGGCTTCGGCAGCTCCCGTTGCGGCGGCCAGCCGGCAACCGGTCGTGGTCGAACTGTTCACCAGCCAGGGATGCTCGTCCTGTCCGCCAGCCAACGCCAACCTCATTGAACTGAGCAAGCATGACGACGTGCTGGTCCTGAGCTTTGCGGTGACCTACTGGGACTATCTTGGCTGGAAAGACTCCTTCGGCAAAGCCGAGTTCACCGACAGGCAGCGCATCTACGAACCGGCACTCGGCCAGTCTGGCCCCTACACCCCCCAGATGGTGGTCAACGGGGCAGCCACAGTGGTGGGCAACAATCTTGCTGAAATCGAAAGCCTCGTGGAGAGCGCCGCCCCACCCACCACCGTCGACGTGCAATTGCTGGATGGACGTGTGGACATAGGACAAGGAACCGCACCGGCAGGCGGTGCCGACGTCTGGCTCGTCTCCTACGATCCCGGAATCGTTCAGGTCCCGGTGGGGCGTGGCGAAAACAGCGGACGTACGCTGCCGCATACCCATGTCGTGCACACTCTTGACCACCTGGGTCAGTGGACCGGCGCTGCCGGCTCTTTCAACATCGGCAAGGCTGAAGCCGGGCTGCGAACTGCAGTGCTCATCCAGCAAAAGAACGGCGGAAAGATCCTCGCCGCCGTAACCGAATGACGCGTTCGGCTGCCTTGGTCGGTTTGGGAGAACGTCAGTGCAAATCGTAAATGGCTATGTGTGCGCAACCAGTTGTGATGTTGCAGCGGCCAAAAAGGGCCACGACCCAAAGAACCCCCATGACGATCCGATCAAGGCCGCAGCACTCGACGAGCAGAGAGCTCTGACGAGAGGCGCTCGGCCAGCCGTTCTGAAGTCGGCAAGCCTCGCATTGGCCAGTGGGTCTCGCGACACCACGCCAAACGTACCCGTTGGTCAATCCAGCGCCACACCCTCTGCGACCGGAAATTCGCTCGACATCTTCGCCTAGGCCCGCAACGGGATTTCCAGAGCCCGTGTCGCGCCCCCGGGTGCGTCACTTACTCTGTCGCATGCCTCCTCGCCCCAAGCTCGAGGCTGGCTGATACGCCAGTCGATCAGCGCGCGGTCGCGTCCAGACAGACATCACGAACATTTCCGCCGGTCAGGTGTCGAAACGGCGTGCCCCACCGCGACATGATCATTTCGAAATCCACATCCCCATGGCGAAACGGCTGCCTGGCCTCATCAGCTATGACGTAAGCTTCGGACCCATCGTATCGCCCGCCGGCCCCTCCAAGGCCTGGCTGATAGGCACCCTGCATTTTGAGAGCCTCGCCGCAATCAGCGAGGCCTTCGCCTCCGAAGTCGGGAAACAATGCGCCCAAGACAGGCGCATCTACGCCCCCGACACCTCCAAATTCCAGATGCTTCTGTTCGATGATCAGGCAATGTAGGCCCCAAAGGGCGCGGCGCTGCAGATACGAATGACCGAGGTGGTGGCCAACGGCCGCAAGATCATTGCGATGAGCCGCAGCCTCTACCCCAACCGCCATCCCCGCTCACTCAGTATCGAATGATGTTAGGATGTCGCCATAGCTACTGCCTGCATCAGGAGAGTATTGATGGGTGTCTGGCGTTCAGCAGCAGTGCTCTACCTCCTCGCCGGAGCGTTGGCGACGGTGCTCATGGTTGGCCTGTACGTGATAGTATTCGGCCCCCACCTGTGGAGCTGGAGCTATCTGCCTCAGATCGCGGGACGATGTGCTGTGCTGGTCGGCCCAGCAGTGCTTTTGGTAGCTTTGGCGGCTCTACGCGGCAGATATCACGCATGGCTCGACGGAACGGCGGCGATTACTCTTTCCGCAATTGCGATCTATCTCTGGGAGTCGCACCAGCCGTCCAGCCTGTATGCCTCGTCCCAGTTGATTGCGAGTCTGACAGGTGCCCTCAGCCTTGCGAGCACCATCCCGGCCTTCTGGCTCGCCTGCCTAACCTTGCGACATGCGCCCACCCTCAGGGCCGCAATTAATGGCACCGAATGAGGGTCGTCGCTCGGCGCGATGGTAGTTCTCCAAGGTTAGTGGCAACGCGAAGTTGGGTGACAACCCACAAGGGGACCCCACTACGAAGTTCGAACTTGACAGTATTTAGCCACATCAATCATTTCTAGCCTGTAGATTTTTCGCTAACTTGGTCGCTCGCAGAGAATTTCAAGTATGCCCGGTTTTCCGACAGGTATTGATCTAGGTACAACGCATTCTTTGATAGCCGTGCTAGGCGAGGGGGGAGCACCCGAACTGGTTAAAGGTGTCGACGGTTCAGTACTGACGCCTTCAGTCGTCGGTCTATCGGATTCCGGGACGTTGCTTGTTGGGGCAGCGGCCCACGCGCGGCGCCTGAGCCATCCGGACAAGACGCACAGCCTTTTCAAACGTCATATGGGAACTGGCAAGGAATTCGATCTCGGCCGGAAGCAATACTCCGCCAGCGACTTGGCAGCACTCGTGCTTCGAAGCCTCAAGTCCGACTTTCATGCCGCTTACCCGGGCGCGGAGATGGAGAGCCTGGTTGTTTCAGTACCCGCCTACTTTTCGTCCGTTCAGCGCGAAGCCACCATGTTGGCGGCTGAACTCGCTGGACTGCCGCGACCGCGGCTCATCAACGAACCGACGGCGGCAGCGCTCGCATACGGCCTGCAGGATCGACAAGGCGAAAGTACCTTCATGGTGCTCGATCTTGGTGGTGGCACCTTCGACGTATCGATCATCGAGATGTTCGAGGGCGTGATGGAAGTGCGCGCCAGTTCAGGTGATACCCGCCTGGGCGGAGAAGACTTCACTGCCATGATCGCTCTCGACATGGCAACTGGACTGGGGCTGGGTTGGCAAGACATCTCCCCCGGCGATCGGGCGACCTTCTCGATCGCTGCCGAAGCGATCAAGCGTCGGCTGTCCACAGCAGACACGGCGCAAGCCACCATCCCGATTGCGGGCGGCCAAGTCTATAGAATCGCACGAGGCGAGCTTGAGGCTTTGTGCGCCGACCTGCTTATAAAGCTGCGTCGACCTATCGATCGGTGTCTTTACGATTCCGGAATGTCCATCGACAAGATAGACCGCGTTCTGCTGGTCGGTGGCGCAACCCGGATGCCGATGATCCGCTCACTTGCGGCACGCACGACCCGTCAACTTCCGGAAGCTGGCATCGATCCTGACCAGGTTGTGGCGCTCGGGGCCGCGATCCAGGCTGGGCTCATCCAGCGGAACGCAGCTCTCAGCGATCTCGTCATGACGGACGTGGCGCCGTTTTCCCTTGGTATCAACAGCCGGGTCGCAACGGCTGGCGGCATCATAGACAATGGCTTCACCCCCATAATCGAGCGAAGCACTGTCCTCCCCGTGTCCCGCGTACAGCGGTTCAACACGATCGCCGATAGACAGGAGCGCATCGAGTTTGGCGTATTCCAGGGCGAGTCCCCGATTGCTTCGGAGAATGCCAGGATCGGATCCGTGGGGGTTTCCGTGCCTCCTTCGCCCGCCGGCCAGGAGTCAATCGATGTGCGTTTTTCCTATGATCCGAGTGGGCTGCTGCATGTTGGGGTAATGGTGGTATCCACTGGCGCTAAGACCGAAGTGATCATCGAGGGCAGCGCTGTGGCAATGCCAGCCGACAAACGACGGCGGCGCATCAAGGCGCTGGAATCTCTCATGGTTCATCCGAGAGAAGAGAGCGTGAACCTTGCTACGCTCGAGCGGTTGAAAACTTTGTATGCAATGTTGCTCGGGGAGGAGCGCACCAATTCGGCAGCACTGCTCGCCCACTTCGAAGCTGCTTTAGCCTCACAGGATCAGCGCCGCATTGAGCAGACTCGGGAGGAGGTAGAAGCTGCCGCCGCCCAGATCGAGCAGAACTATGTCAGGTGATGCTCCGTACTGGAAGGTTCTCGGGTTGATGCCCGGCGCGACCGAACGAGACGTAAGGCGCGCCTACGCCACACAGCTCAAGCAGATTGATGTTTCCAAGGACCCCGCGACTTTTGAGGTGCTCCGAGGCGCCTATGAACAGGCGCTTTTCATTGCTCGGTATGCGCAGCCCACCGTCTCTGCTACACCCGAGGAACCGATCGAGCCCCCCGCCGTCAGTGCCACCGATACCGCCCCTCTTCCGTTGCGGGAGGATGCAGCAAGTCCCTTTGTTACGATGCGCTCGCTGGTGGAAAACCGCGACTATGGGGCGGTCGCTTGGCGGGCGCTTCTCAATAACCCGCTTCTTGACGCTCCCGAGGTGAGTGCAAGGTTTGAACACGCTTTGGTGAAAGCGCTGAGCGAGAACGAGCTCAGCACCGAGTTCACGCTGTCAGCTGGTCCTGACTGGTACCGAATGATCGAAAGCCGCTACGCATGGGTTGCAGACGGGCTTCGATATGCGCGCCAATTTCCCCTGTATGCGGACCTCAGGCAGACGATCGTTGAAAGGCAGAGACCCCGCGTGGCGCCCCCACGCTTTGATCTGTCTAGCTTCATTCCTAACGGTAGAATTCTGTGGATCCTCGCCGTCCTACTCATGATCGCATCGCACCTCGGCCGGGTGTTCGTAAACTAGCCACCAGGGCGCGACCCGATAGGATCATGGCGACGTCTTGCCATTGGCTGCGACTAAATCCGCTCCACCACCATCATCGTCTCGCCCCACCCTGCTGCCACGCCCTCCGGCCGCGTGATCTTGACGCCCTCCAGCACCAGCCCGCTCACTCCATCGGCGAAAAACCCCGGCATCCCACCCGGATAATCCACCAGCCCGATCACCACGCCATCGGCGCCCTTGGTCCAGGCGTTGGCGCGGCCCGCCTGCCCGGCTGCGGGCGCGAGATCGGCGGGTGTGGGCCTCAGGTCATAGCGACGCGCCGTGCCGAGCTTCCCCGGCCGCTGCGCCAGCGCGATCCGGCTCATCCTCACCTTGGTGATACCCGCTTCGGCCGTCGAGATCAGGTTGATCGCACCTTCCATCACCCCGGTGACGTCCTCGACCACCAGCCCGGTCACCGCGCCCGCCGGCAGTTCCGCGCGCCGGTCCACCACCGTCACCGTCAGCGCCTCGCCCGAGCCCCAGAACCCATCCGCCGTCTCGTGGCACTCGACCGAAATGCGCGAAAACCGCACATCCGAAATCGCCCCGCCATCGCGTGAAAAAATCCCCAGCGCGCGGTTGGAATCGATCACCGCGCAATCCTCGAACACCACCCGGCGCACCTCGCCAAAGCTCTCCGTGCCGATCTTCAACGCGCAGCTCTGGCTCGAAACCGTGCAGTTTCGCACCGTGATATCGTCACAGGAGCCGATGCCCGCCGCGCGTCGCGTCGTCTTCAGACACACGCCATCGTCCGCAGTCTCAATATGAACCCGCTCGACCAGCACATTGTGGCAGCTGTCGATCACCAGCCCGTCGGTATTGGGCAGCCGCCGGTCATTGTTGACCTTCACCCCGCTCACCACCACCGCCGAACAGGCCACGAGATGCATCGTCCACATCGGGGAATCGGCGATGGTGATCCCCTCGAGCCGCACGCCCGCGCAATCCTCGAACACCAGCACCCGCGGCCGCAGCTTTGCGGGGATGAACGTATCCACCTCCGCGTCATCGCCCACGATATAGGCCCGCCCCGGCGCCCGGATTTCGCCCGCACCGGTCACCGCCACATCTCGCGCGCCCTGCGCCACCAGCATCGCCCGGTCCGATTGCTCTGCGATCACACTCACCACATTGGCCGAATATGCGTCATACCCCGCCGCAAACTCCAGCACCGCCCCGGCGCTCAGATTGAGCTCTACACCCGACAACAACCGCAGCCCGCCGCCTGCATGCGTGCCTGCCATCAGCACCACGCGGCCGCCACCCGCATCATGCGCCGCATCAATGGCGCGCTGGATCGCCGCCGTCGCGTCACCCGCCGCAGCGGCAATCTTCAGCTCGACCATTTCGGAGACTTTCAGTGCGGGTTGAGCGGGGCGAGGGCCACCCCGTCGGCGCCGGCAAATACATGGATGAACTCGAGCGGCGCCGTCACCGCCACCATCTGCCCGGCCTCGAAATTCATGTGCTCGGGGATATGCAGCACGCTCTCGGGCTCCGCCCTGTCCACCTTGCCATAGACATAGGTTTCCGTGCCGATGCTCTCGGCATAATCGACGCGGAACTGTGCCTTCGCGCCCTCCCCGCCAAGCCGCAGATGCTGCGGCCGGATACCGATCTCGACTTCGGCGCCATTTGCGAGGCCGCCAGCCGCGACCGGCAGATCAATAACCCCAAACCCCGGGACCTCCGCGCTGATCCCGCCCGCGCTCTGCGCCACCAGTTTGCCGGGATAAATGTTCATCCGCGGCGAGCCGATAAAGGTTGCGACAAACTTGTTGGCCGGCCGCCGGAACAGCGTCACGGGGTCGCCAAACTGCTCCACCCGCCCCGCATTCAGCACCGCGATGCGGTCGGCCATCGTCATCGCCTCGACCTGGTCATGCGTCACATAAATCATCGTGGCCTTGAGCCGCTGGTGAAGCCGGCTGATCTCCGCCCGGGTCTGTACGCGTAGCGCTGCATCGAGGTTGCTGAGCGGCTCATCGAACAGGAACACATCGGGGCTCCGCACGATCGCCCGCCCGATGGCGACGCGCTGCCGCTGCCCGCCGGAGAGCTCGCGCGGTCGCCGCTCGAGATAAGGCTCCATCGCGAGGATCCGCGCCGCCTCGCGCACCTTGGCGTCGATCTCGGCCTTGGGGAGCTTCAGGTTCTCGAGCCCGAACGACAGGTTCTTGGCTACCGTCATGTGCGGGTAGAGCGCGTAGGACTGGAACACCATGGCGATGCCGCGCTCGGCTGGCGACAGCGCCTGCACGTCACGCTCGCCGATCTTGATCCTGCCGCCGCTGGTCTGCTCAAGCCCGGCAATCATCCGCAACAGGGTGGATTTCCCGCAGCCCGATGGGCCGACAAACACCACGAACTCGCCATCGGCCACCTTGAGGTCGACACCTTTGATGACCTTGGTGTCGGCAAAGTTCTTAGTGACGCCTTCGAGTTCGAGCGATGCCATCTCGTGTTCCATCCTGTCCCGGCAGCACCCTGCCCTCGCGGTTCATAGTGCTGGCGATTGGTTCATTCGTCAATATGACGAACGAACTGCCGCATCACGACAGACTTTCAGCAGACTTCCACGACTTTCCAACAGCTGTTCATAACCCGATCAGCAGTCATTCATCGCCGTGGAAAGCCTGTGGTCAGCGCCGTCCGGCAGGCACGTCACGCTTGTTGGGCAGCTCGCGTGGGCCGAACAGCGAGTTGTGCAACTCCCCCAACGCAATCGCCGCCGCCCCCACCACCGTCGCCCTCGGACCTAGCAATCCGCACTCCAGCGGCACCGGCCGACGGGTGCAGGTGGGGAGGATCTTGCGGATCAGATCGACCAGTTCCGGCCGTCCACCGATATTGCCACCCATCACCACCTTGGCCGGATCGATCACCGCCGTCACCGTCGCCACCAGCAGCGCCGCCAGCCGCGCCGACTCCTCAATCGCGACAATCGCCGCCCGCTGGCCCACGTTGAACCGGTCGAAAATCTCCCGCACGGGCGTGCCTTGCGGACCGCCCGCCTGGTGGTAGCGCCCTGAAATCCCGCCCGCGCCCAGCGCATTTTCGAGCGCCCCGCGCTCGACGCTCAGTGGGCTGAACGGGTCTGAACCGAGCGGCAGATAACCCACCTCGCCCGCCGCCTGCGAGGCGCCGCGCAGCAGCTTTCCATCCACCAGAATGCCGAGGCCTACACCGGTTCCGATCGAGATAAACGCGAAATACCCCACATTGGGCTGCCGCGTTTCCCAGTATTCCCCGATCGCGCCAGCATTCACGTCGTTCTCGAAAGTCACTTTGCAATCAAGCACTTGCCTCAGCACGCTGGCGACGTCGATGGTTCCCATGTCATCAAGGTTTGGCGCCAGACTCAGCCGCCCCGTCGCCGGATCCATCACACCAGGAATGGCCACCGTCGCCTGCAGCAGCTTGTGCGTCTCAACGCAGGCATCCTGAAGGATCGCCGCCTTAAGCGCCCCGATCTGCTCAACCAGGTGCATGCCGCCGCGCGGGTCCGCGGGCGTCTCGCGATCCACCACGATCGCCCCGGCGATATTAGCCACCGTCGCGCGGATCGTGCTGCTGCCGAGGTCGATACCGAGCACACACCCGGCCGCCGCATCCACCTCGTACCGCACCGCCGATCGCCCGACGCCACCCGAGATCATACCGCTCTCGCGTACCCAGCCGCGCTCGGTGAGCACCCGGATTACTTCCGACATCGTCTGCTTCGAAAGTCCGGTGCTGCGTGACAGCCCCGCCCGCGACGCCGACCCATCGCGCAGCAAAATGTCCATCACCGCCTGCACCGACAGCTGCCTCAAGACCGGCGTTGGTGCAACCAGATCGTCCAAAATGGAGTCGGCCTCAATTGTTCGAGTATCAGCCTAACTGAGGAGATTTATCCCCCCTGTCAAGCGCACCACCCCGCGCACATCTATCCCCGCCTTGACAAACCTCGTTTGACGGCATTCATTCGTCATGTTCACGAACAAACGGCCACTCAAGGACCCCACGCAAGTGTCTGACCAGCAGCTTCTCGATGCCATTGATGAGGTGACGCGCCGGCCCGGACCATGGGCACCGGCAGCTCCCACCGCTTCCGACGAGAGCGCCCAGCACACCCGCATGGCGATCGAAACCCTCGCGGCGGCGGGCTGGATCGAGGATCGCGGCAACGGTCATTTCACCCTGTCGCGGACCCGCGGCCTGGTGATCGGTCTCGACCTCGGCGGCACCAAGCTCCGCGGCGCCATCGGCGATGCCGCGGGCACGATCAGCGACGAATACGATCTGCCCACCAGCAACAACGCGCCAGACAGCGCCCTCGCCCAGATCGCCGAAATGGCGGAGAGCCTCGCCGCCAGGGCCGGTGTCCCGCTTTCCGCCATCGAGCAGATCTCCGTGGGCGTCCCAGGCGCCGTCGCCCCTGATGGCCGCGTTACCGTCTCACCCAATGTCGCCTTCCATCAGAATACCCCGCTCGCCGACACGCTCATCAAAAAGCTCGGCGTCCCGGTCAGCGTCGACAATGACGGCAACCTCTCCGCCTATGGCGAATACATGCACGGCATCGGCAAGGAGCGCGGCGCCCGGTCTCTCGCGTTCCTCGCCCTCGGCACCGGCGTCGGCATGGGCCTGATCGTCGAGGGCCAGATGCTTCGCGGCGCGTCTGGCGCTGCTGGCGAAATCGGTCTGCTCCCCTTCGGCCCCGATCCCTTCGCCGCTGCCGCCGCCGAGCCCGACGGCGCCTTCGAGGCCGCCGTCGGCAGCGAGGCGATCCGGCGCGGCTATGCGGCGCGCCACCCGGGCACCGAGTTCGACGCCCGCGACGTCTTCGAGCGCGCCAATGCCGGCGACGCCGACGCTCAAGCCGTCATTGCTGAAGCCACGCGCGGCATCGCAGTCGGCGTTGCCTCCGTCATCGCCCTCCTCGATCCCGGCATCGTCGTCATCGGCGGCGGCATCGGAGCGCGTCCCGGCTTTGCCGAAGCGGTCGCCCGTCTCACAGCCCAGCTCTTTCCAACCGCCTGCGACATCGTCCCGAGCCGTCTCGGCGAGCGCGCCGGCGTCGTCGGCGCGCTCGCCCAGGCGCTGAACCTCTCCCGCCGCCGCCTCATCAGCCGGCATGAAACCGGCACGCTCCGAGGTGCAGCATGACGACCCCTTCGATCATGACTGCGAGCGCCGACGGCAGCGTGACCTCTGCCACCCCGGTCCTCCTCCCCATCATGGCGCCGCGCCTGCAGGGGGATTTCCACCCCGAGGGCACCATGGCGCTTTCCCTCTGGGGCGCCGGCAAGCTCGCCACTATTTCGCTTACCCCACTCTCCGGCCCCTTCGTTTACGGCCCTAACAGCGTCACCGGCGCCACCGACTCCGTGCATGTCGCCCAGTCCGCCCCCGCCATGGTCATCCGCGGCGTCCGCCTGCTGCGCGCCACCCCTGCCCCCCGCGCCTCGTGGTGGCAAAACCCTGCCAGCCACCTGCCCGCCTCGAAAGTCGAGCGCTCCGGCCAGCAGCGCATCGGCACCCTCGCCTGGGGCAATTTCATCGCCGAGCAGCGCGGCGACGATCTGGTCCTCACCGTCGGCACCAATCTCGCCGAAGCCCAGTCCGCTCTCACCCTCAGCGTCGATGCCATCATCGCCGAAGCCGCCGCCTACAGCCTCCGCTGCGACCGCCTGCCCGAGGCCGATCCGGTGCTGCGGTCCATGGTGATCCAGGGCACCCACGCCGCCCTCTCCTCCATCCGTCACGACCAGCACGGCGATTTCGCCGGCCTCGCCGCCGGCCAGTCCTACAGCGCCCCCGCCCGCACCTATTTCCGCGACGGCTACTGGACCCTGCAGCCGCTCCTCACCCTTGCGCCCGATGCGGTAAAAGCCGAACTCGCCCTCCTCGCCAAGGGCGTCCAGCCCGATGGCGAAGCGCCGTCCGGCGTCATCCTGTCCGGCCCGGCCCAGGCCGTCGCCTGGGACCATTTCCGCCGCAACGATCCGCGCTATTCCGAAGAACACAGCCGCGAGGGCGACTGGTGGAGCGACCACTTCGACAGCCCGCTCTTTTTCATCCTGATCCTCGGCGACTACGTGCGCGCCACCGGCGATCTCGACACCGCAAAACTCCACTGGTCCACCGTCGAAGCCATCCACGCCCGCTATCAGGGAGCCTCCGGCCCCGATGGCCTTCCCCGCAAGCCGCACCATGATCGCGACTGGGCCGACAACGTCTATCGCGGCGGCCTCGTCGCCTACGATCTCGGCCTCTGGGTCGGCGCCCTTGACGCAATCGCCGAACTCGGCGCCACCATCGACCCCGTTCGCGCAGCCGCCGCCCGCGCCGAAGCCAAAATCGCCCGTACCAACATCGATCCCGCTCTCTGGATCGAACCCGCCGGCAACTACGCCGATTTCATCAATCCCGATGGCTTCATCGAGGACCACCTGACCCTCGATAGCCTCACCCTGCTGCGTTACCACGCGGTGCCCGAGCCCCGCGCGCTCAGCATGCTGGAACGCGCCCGGCAGTGCCTCGAAGCCCGCCACAACACCGCCCAGCCCTATGGCGACTGGGGCGTGCTTTGCGCCTTCCCGCCCTTCAAGCGCGCCCGCGACATCCGCTCCAAGACAGCTTTTCCCTACCGCTACCACAACGGGTCCGACTGGCCCTATCTCGATGGCCTCTACGCCGAGGGGCGGCTGAGCCGTGGCCTTGGCGGCGCGCGCTACGCCCTCACCCGCTGGTGGGAAATGTGCCTCGCCAACGGCTGGGCCGGCGCCGTCGAATACTATTCGCCGCCCTATGGGCGGGGATCGCTGCTCCAGGGCTGGAGCGGCTTACCGGCACACGTGGCGGTCACCTACCGCGACGTTCTGCTCGGCGAGGTAGGTGAGCCCGCGTCAAACGCTCTCGTCCTGGACGAGGCACAAGGAGGACCACAATGAACTTCATCAAGCACACCACGCTAGCCTTGGTGGCGGCGGCGGCGCTCGCAACGCCCGTCATCGCCTCCGAGCTGCAACTGGGTTGGTATGTCGACGGCGACGAGCAGGAGCAGGCGCTCCGCGGACTGCTGAACGAGTACACCAAACTGCACCCCGAGACCACTTTCGACCTGCAGATTACCCCCTATGACGGCATGTCCGAGAAGTTCCGGCAGTATGCCGCTTCCGGCATCATGCCCGACGTGTCGCTGACGTCCTCGATGGAGCCGGTGGTGCGTCCCTTCCTCGTCGACTGGGCCGAGGTGAACGGCAAAGAGTGGATCGACCAGTTCGTCAAGGGCTGGGCCGACGGCGCCAAGCTTGGCGACAAGGTGATCGCCGCGCCGCTCGATGTTACCGCCGTGGGCATCTTCTACAACGCCGACGCCTTCGCCAAGGCCGGTGTCCCACTGCCCCAGCCCGGCGTCTCTTGGGACGAGGTCCTGCCGGTGCTGAAGGACGTCTCCGAAAAGGCGGGCGTTCGCTTCCCGCTGGTCTGGGACGTGTCGGCCCACCGCTATCTCACCTACCAGTTCCAGTACGGCAACCACATCTACTCCGAGGACGCGCCGATCAAGGTGGCCATGGACGATGCGAGCTGGGTCACGGTGCTCAAGCAGTTCGTCAAGATCACCGAGGACTATATGCCGCCGGGCCTGTGGTCCGGCTCGAGCTCGGACAAGCCCTACGACATGTTCATCAACCAGCAGGCCGTCGCCTACATGTCGGGCAGCTGGCAGATCGGCAGCTTCAATGACAACGCCACGTTCAAGTGGCAAGCTGGCCCGACCCCCAAAGGGACCGTGTCGTCGTCGAACGTGGGCGGCAACTACCTGGTCGCCTTCAACACTTCCAAGCACCTCGATGAAGCCAAGTCATTCGTGACCTGGATCACCTCCCCCGATGTTCAGGCCGAGTATGCCAAGGTCTTCGGCCTTCTCCCCGCCAACAAGCTGGCGCCTGCCGTTGCCTATTCCAGCCCGGATGCCGCCGCGGCGGTGAAGGGCTTCCAGGCCGACCTCGAAAACTCGCCGCGCTATGCCGCGACCGACCAGGCCTGGCCGGAAATGCAGGCCGGCGTCTGGGACGCGGTCAAGAACAGCGTCACCCAGGTCGTCGCTGGCCAGGTGACACCCGAGGAGGCTATTGCCAGCCTGCGCGCCGCCGCCGAAGCTGCCATCACGGCAGGGCAGTAACACCATGAGCACGGGCGATCGGAGGCAGTACAGGGAACCGGGCAGGCTGACGGGATTTCTTCGTCTCGTTGGTCAGGCCAGTTGGCCCTACCTTCTGCTGCTGCCGACGGTCGCCCTGCTCCTGGCATTCACGCTCTATCCGCTGCTGCAAGGTCTGTGGATGAGCCTGTTCCGTCGTGGCCTGGTGGTTGTGGCGCAAGTGCCGGAATCGACGCCGGTCTTCGTGGGGCTGGACAACTACCTCAAGCTGATGAGCGACAAGGACTTCGTCGTGTCACTTGTCCGCACCATCCTATTCGTAACGGTGGCGGTACCTCTGCAACTGGCGGCTGCACTCGGGCTGGCGCTGCTGTTGGCCCCGCAGTCGCGGTTCAACTCGGTTGTCCGCACCATCGTATTCTTTCCCTCGATGATCTCCGGCCTGATCATCGGCGTCATCTGGGCTTGGCTGTTTGCGCGTAACAGCGGCCTGGTCAACTATGGGCTGTCGCTCGTCGGCGTCCCAGCCGTGCCATGGCTGGAACAGGACCAGTTGGCGCAGGCAGCAGTCGTGGTGGCCTGGGTCTGGGGTGGCGCCGGCTTCAACATGATGATCCTGATCGCCGGCCTGACCGCGATCCCGAGGGACCTGTACGAGGCCGCCGCGATCGACGGCACCAGCCGCTGGCGGACCTTCACGCACATAACCCTGCCCCTGCTGCAGCCCTCCGTGGTCGTGGTGGTGGTGCTCGGCGTGATCGGCGCCTTCCAAGTCTACGAGATCGTGGTGTCGCTGACGACGGGGGGACCGGGACGCGCCACGGTGTTCCTTGTGCAGAACATCTACGAGACTGCGTTCAAGAAACCCAATCAGGCGGGGATCGCGGCGGCGCAGTCCGGCGTCCTGTTCCTCATCCTGATGGTGCTCACCATCATCCAACTGCGTATTGCGCGGAGACGCTGATGACCCTGCTTCGCTCGCCCGGACGCATCGCCGCCTTCGCCGCCGTCCTGATCGTGTTCATCCTGCCGCCGCTCTGGCTGCTGCTGTCGGCGCTGAAGCCGCAGGCGGAAATCTTCCAGTGGCCGCCCTCGCTCCTGCCCGAGCACTTCACGCTCGAGAACTTTGAGCGGACGATGAGCCGCGCCAATTTCGGCAACTACTTCCTCAACTCGGCCTTCGTGTCGGTCACTTCGGCGTCCCTCTCTGTCATCATGAGCGTGATGGCGGGCTATGCGCTCGCCAAGTTCCGCTTCAGGGGCGACACGCTCGTCTTCATGGTAATCATGTCTGCCGTCATGGTGCCGTTGCAGATCGTGCTGATCCCGGTGTTCCTGGTGCTGCGTGACCTGGGCCTGCTCAATACCCTCTGGGGCCTGATTATCGCTCCGGCGGCGACCCCTACCGGGGTATTCCTGATGCGGCAGTACATCACCAACATTCCCGACAACCTGCTCGAGGCGGCGCGCATCGAGGGAACGCCGGAGTGGCGCATCCTGCTGCGCATCGTCGTACCGTTATGCCTACCCGCCATTGGCACGCTGTTCGCCTTCAACCTTGTCTGGCGCTGGAACGACTACCTATGGCCGTTCCTGATCATCACCCAGCAGGAGCAGTGGACGGTGCAACTGGCCATCGCCAATTCCATCGGTCGGTTCTCGATCAACTGGCCGCGCCTGTTGTCGATGACCGTCCTTTCGGTCCTGCCGATGCTGGTGATCTTCATCGCCCTCCAGCGCACGCTGATGAACGGCCTGATGGCCGGGGCCACCAAGGAATAGCCGGCTCCGACTTTTGTTCAGCGTTCACACAAGCTTGACACTACTTTCAGGCCGCTGTTGCGTTTAACAGACATGCTGCGGCCCTAATTTCGAAGTCGGGTCAAAACCGTCAGCAGTCTCCTCGAACAGCGCTAGGTCAGCACATGGAACAGCGTTCCGACGCATTGGTAGTCTTCGGCGTCTCCGGCGACCTCGCGCACAAGATGATCCTGCCCTCGCTCTACCAGATGGTCCGGCGCGGTCATCTCAACGAGCCAATCATCGGCGTTGCCCTCGATGACTGGACGCACGAGCAACTTGTCGCCCGTGCTCGCGACGCCGTTACCCGGCAGTTCACCATCATCGACGAAGCAGTGTTCCAGCGTCTCGCCGGTCTCCTCCGCTACGTCAGCGGTAACTACAAGGAGCAGGCTACTTTCGACAAGCTCAAGGCCGCGCTCGGCACCAGCAAGTCGCCCCTCTATTACCTCGCCATCCCGCCCTCGCTGTTTGGAAGCGTCGCAGAAGGTCTGTCGCAGGCCGGCATCGCCACCGGCGCCCGGCTCATGGTCGAAAAGCCCTTCGGCCGCGATCTCGAGACCGCCCAGGCGCTCAACCGCGACCTCCACAAGGTGTTTGAGGAAGACGCCGTCTTCCGCATCGATCATTTCCTCGGCAAGGAAGCCATCCAGAACCTGCTCTACCTGCGCTTCGCCAATGCCTTCATCGAGCCGCTCTGGAACCGCACCTATGTCGAGAGCGTGCAGATCACCATGGCCGAGGATTTCGGCATCAAGGGCCGCGGTAAATTCTACGACGAAGTCGGTGCCATCCGCGATGTGATCCAGAACCACCTAGTCAATGTCCTGCTCCTCCTCGCCATGGAGCCACCGGTCACCAGCGCATCAGACGATCTCAGCGACGAGAAAGTCCAGGTGCTGAAGGCCATCCGCCCCCTCGGCCCCAGCGAAGTGGTGCGCGGCCAGTTCGAAGGCTATCTGCAGGAGCCGGGCGTCGCCCCCACCTCCCATGTCGAGACCTTCGCCGCCGTCCGCCTCTTCATCGACAACTGGCGCTGGAAGGACGTCCCCTTCTACATTCGCGCCGGCAAGTGCCTGCCGGTCCGCGCCACCGAAGTGGTCGTGCGCTTCCGCCGCCCGCCGGTCGCCATGTTCGATACCGTCGGCCCCGACGAGGCGAACTATGTGCGCTTTCGCCTCGGCCCGCAGGTGATGATCGGCATCGGTGCCCGCCGCAAGGCGCCCGGCAGCCAGATGATCGGCGAAGCCGTCGAACTCGCTGCCCTCGATGACACCACCGACGACATGCTCCCCTATGAGCGCCTCATCGGCGACGCCATGGATGGCCGCCGTCAGCTCTTTACCCGGCAGGACGCGGCCGAGCTCGCCTGGCGCATCGTTGAACCCATCCTCGACGACCCATCGACGCCCGAAACCTATGCGCCCGGGACCTGGGGCCCCGCCACCGCCATGGAGGGCTTTGCGCCTCCCGGCGGCTGGGTCGATCCCGCGGCCTGAGGAGAACCCCTGATGAGTGACGAAATTCTCGCGATCGACGTCGGCGGTTCCCACGTCAAGATCCGCTCGAGCGCCGGCGGCGATGAACGCCGCATTGACTCCGGCCCAACCATGACCGCCGCCGCCATGGCCGATGCTGTCGAAAAGCTCGCAGACGGCCTCGCCTACGAGCGGATCTCCATCGGCTATCCCGGCCCGGTCGTCCACAACCGCATTCTCGCCGATCCGCACAACCTTGGCGCCGGCTGGGTCGGCTTCGATTTCGCCGCCCGCTTTGGCAAACCGGTCAAGCTCTTTAACGACGCCCTCATGCAGGCCATCGGCAGTTACGACGGCGGCCGCATGCTCTTCCTCGGCCTCGGCACCGGTCTCGGCGCCGCCATGATCGTCGACAAGGTCGCCCAGCCCATGGAAATCGCTCACCTGCCCTACCGCAAGGGCCGGACCTTCGAAGACTATCTCGGCGAGGCCAGCCTCGAAAAGCGCGGCCTCGCCAAATGGCGCAAGCACGTCTTCGAAGTCACGGCCATGCTGGTCGCGGCGCTAGAGCCAGATTACGTCGTCATCGGCGGCGGCAATGTCGAACACCTCAACCAGCTGCCGCCAAAAGCCCGCCGCGGCGACAACGCCTACGCCTTCGATGGCGGCTTCCGCCTCTGGACCGATCCGGAGCTGCGGGTGTGACACCGATGGATCCGGTCACGCCCCAGCCCGCCGCCCCCCGCGATGGCGCGCTCGACCCCACTTGGTCGTCGAGCGACAAGGATATGGTCACCACCGCGCTCGGCACCTCGCGTGTCTGGGCCACCCTCGGCCACGGCATCCTCAACGAGGTCTACTGGCCCTCGACCGGCAGCCCGCAGATCCGCGACCTCGGTTTCATCGTCGCCGACAGCAAGGGCAACTGGCACGAGCTGAAGCGCGTCAACCGCTACCTCCTCTCGCTCCCCAAGCCATACATCCCCCTGCCACACATCGTTCATGACGGCGACGGCTACCGGCTCGAACTCGAAATCCTGCCCCATCCGCTGCGCGACGCCATCCTCATCAAATACGCCCTCACCGGCGATGACCTGAAGCTCTACGTCCTCCTCGCTCCCCACCTCAACGGCGAGCCCAACACCGCCACCGCCGGCGCTGACCTCGCCGCACGTGATGGCCGCGCCGCGCTCTGCCTCTGCGCCGACCAGGGCTTTTCCCGCACCAGCGCCGGCTTCGTTGGCGCCTCCGACGGCTGGCAGGATTTCGCCCGCAACAGCGCCATGACCTGGCAATACGCCACCGCCGGCGAAGGCAATGTCGCGCTGACCGGCGAACTCGCCGCCAGCAGCGGCACCCTGGCGCTCGGCTTCTCTGAATCTCCCGAAGGCGCCCACACCCTCGCCCGCTCCAGCCTCGCCGACGATTACGACGAAACCCGCGACCGGTTCGTTGCCCAATGGCAGGCCTGGGGCGATACGCTGCAGGTCCCCCAGACCGCCCCCGAGTTCCGCCAGATGGCCGAGCGCTCGGCTATGGTGATCAAGGTCCATGGCGACCGCACCTATGCCGGTGCCCTCGTCGCCAGCCTCTCCGTCCCCTGGGGCAGCAATCACAACGACGCCGGCGGCTACCACCTCGTGTGGACCCGCGATACCGTCGAGGCCGCCTTCGCCATGGTTCTCTGCGGCCAGTACGAAGATGCCGGCCGCACCCTAGATTACCTGATCGGCACCCAGAACGACGATGGCAGCTGGGCCCAGAACTACTTCCCCGACGGCCGCACCTACTGGCACGGCGGCCAGCTCGACGAAGTCGCGCTGCCCGTGCTGCTCGCCGCCAAGCTCAGGGAAGTCGGCCACCTCACCAGCGGCGCCGCGGTCTCGCACATGATCCGCACCGCCATCGGCTACATCGTCCGCAACGGCCCGATGACCGACCAGGACCGCTGGGAAGAAAACGCCGGCGCCAGCCCCTTCACCCTTACAGTCGCAATCTGCGCGCTGGTCGCCTCCGCCGATTACTTCCCACCCGCCGAACGCGACTATCTGCTCTCCCTCGCCGACTGCTGGAACGAGCGCATCGAATCCTGGACCTTCAGCACCGACGGCCACCTCGGCCGCGACCTCGCGCTGCCCGGTTACTACGTGCGCCTCTCCCCCCGTCCGTCCGAAGGCGGCCTCACCGGCCTCATCACCCGCCGCAATGTCCATCACGGTGAAACACCCGCCGGCGACCTCATCGGCCTCGAATTCCTCTATCTCGTCCGCGCCGGGCTGCGGCGCGCCGATGATCCGCGCATCCGCGACACCGTCCGCCTCGTCGATCAACTGCTGCGCGTCGAGACCCCCTCCGGCCCCTCCTACTATCGCTACAATGGCGACGGCTATGGCGAGCACGCCGACGGCACCCCGTTTGACGGCGTTGGCATCGGCCGCCCCTGGCCGCTGCTGACGGGCGAGCGCGGCAATTTCGAAGCCCTCGCCGGCGGCGATGCGTCGAACTACCTCGACGCCATGATCCGCATGGTCGGCCATGGTGGGCTGCTGCCCGAGCAGATCTGGGATGGCGCCCCCTTGCCCGACCATAACCTCTTTCCCGGCAAGCCCACCGGCAGCGCCATGCCGTTGGTCTGGGCTCATGCCGAGTTCATCAAGCTGCTTTCCCTCAGCCACACCGGCCGGCCCGCCGAACTCCTCACCGCCATCGAGAACCGCTATGGCGGAAAATCCCCCATCGCCACGTGCTGGCACTGGCGGGAAACCTCGCCTTTCACCTCCATCACGTCCGGCAAGTCACTTTCAATAGAAAGCTCTGCCTCCTTCACGCTCCACTTCGGCTTCGATGGCTGGCTTGACGCCACCGACCGCGTCTCCACCGCAAACGGGCTCGGGATCTACCAAGTCGTCCTCTCGCGCGACGACCTTGCCAACCGCAACGCGCTCGATTTCACCTTCCAGGCCGCCAATGGCACCTGGCAGGGCATCGACTTCCGCATCGAAATCCAGCGCGTCTGACCAGACCCCATCGCGTCGCGCCGGACCCACTTACTCGGACAAAGACCGCTACATGATCCGCATCGCTTCGCTTGACCGCCTGCTCGAAACCCTGCGCGAGACCATCTTCACTCCGACGGCAACCTCGGTGCCGCTGCGTTTCCGCGCCGCCGCCAATGCCGATCGCGCCGCCGCCATCGCCTCGGATCGCAGTGACTGGGTGCCGGTCGACCGCGATCTGGTCTGGGGCGAACCCGATGGCTACTACTGGTTCGGCGGCCGCGTCACCATCCCGCAAGAGCTCGCCGGCAAGGCGCTGTTCGCGCGCATCGAGGCGCAGTTCGGCTCCGTCATGGGCCGCAGCGACCCCCAGCTTCTGGTGCGGATCGACGGCAAGATCACCAATGGCGGCGATGGCAACCACCGCGAGTTCCCGCTCACCGCCTCCGCCGTCCCCGGCCAGAGCTTCGACATCCTCATTGAAGCCGGCACTATCGAAAACCGCCGCCAGCTCGGCTTCGCTATCGTCCTCTCGGTCCACGATCGCCTCGCCGAGGAAACCTACTACGACCTCAAGGTCCCCCTCGATGTCGCGCGCCTCTTGAAGCCCGACGATGCGCGCCGCACCCGGCTCCTCGCCCATATCGATGCTGCCCTGAAACTCATCGATCTCCGCCCCGGCAACCCTGAGCGCTTCGCAGACAGGCTCACCGCAGCCCGCGTCCGCGCCGACGCCCTCTATGCGGACGCCGATGCCGACGCCATGCCCACGATCGTTGCCACCGGGCACACCCATATCGACGTCGCCTGGCTCTGGCGCGTGCGCGAAACCCGCCAGAAAATGGCCCGCTCCATCGCCACCGCGCTCAACCTCATGGAGCAATATCCCGACTACCGCTTCATGTATAATCAGGGCCTGCTGCTCGATTATCTCGAACACGACTATCCCGAGTTGTTCGAGCGCATCAAAGCCAGCAAGGCTGCCGGCCAGTTCGAGATCGAGGGCGCCCTCTGGCTTGAACCCGACGTCAACATCTCCAGCGGCGAGTCCCTCGTCCGCCACATCCTCCACGGCGTGCGCTACCACCAGCAAAAGTTCGGCGTCACCCCGCGTATCGTCTGGCTGCCCGACACCTTCGGCTATTCCGCTGCCCTGCCGCAGCTGATGGCGCTGGCCGGGCTCGACATGTTCGTCACCCACAAGCTCAGCTGGAACGACACCAACCGTATGCCCTACGAAGTGTTCCACTGGCAGGGCATCGACGGCACCAAAGTGCCCGCCTACTTCCTCACCACCCAGAAATACGAATACGACGGCATCAACACCACCTATTGCCCCGATCTGGTCCCGAGCCACGTCCTCGGCACCTACAAGCGCTTCAGCCAGAAGGGCACGCTCGATGAGCTCTTCCTCGTTTACGGCCACGGCGATGGTGGCGGCGGACCGACCCGCGGCATGCTGGAAAACGTCCGCCGCATGGAGCGCGGCATCCCCGGTTGCCCCAAAGTCGTCCACGACAAGATGGGCCCGTTCTTCGCCCGCCTGAGCGAGCGCTTCCTCAAGGAGCCTGAGCGCTTCCCCACCTGGGTCGGCGAGCTCTATCTCGAATATCACCGCGGCACGCTCACCTCCGTCGCCAAGAATAAACGCGCCAACCGCCTCGCTGAAACCGCCCTGCGCGAACTCGAAACCCTAGCCGTGCTCGCCGCCAACACTGGCGCCCCCTACCCCGCCGCCGAACTCTGGGACCTGTGGCAGATCGTGCTGCTCAACCAGTTCCACGATATCCTCCCCGGCTCCTCTATCGGCGCCGTCTATGACGACAGCGACCGCGACTATCAGCGCTTCTTCGAGACCGCTGCAGCTCTGGCCGAACGCCTCGCCGCGCCCCTCGCCGCCGCCGGCCAGCACCTCGTCCTCAACGTCCTCGTCCGCCCCCGCTCCGGCCTCGTCGCCCTCCCCGCAGGTTTCGCAGCGGTCAGCGACGACACCGCCACCATCGCCGGACAGGTCGTCGTCCGCGCCGACGGCACCACCGACATCGTCGCCCCCATCGACGCCATCCCGGCGCTCGGCGGCCGCGCCGTCAGCCTCCTCACCGAAGCCCCAGCCCTCCCTGCGGCCAGCCAGTTCTCGATCTCCCCAACCCATCTCGAAAACGCCCGCCTCCGCGTCACCCTCGACGCCAAGGGCCGCATCACCTCGATCCTCGACAAGACGACTGGCCGCGACGCCATCCCGCTCGGCCAACTCGCCAACGCCTTCACCGCCCACCGCGATGTTCCCATCGATTTCGACGCTTGGGATATCGATGCCTCGATCGACGACCAGGTCTGGCCGATTGACCACCTGACCATCGCCGAAGTCGTTGAATCCGGCCCCTACCGCGCCGCCATCCGCCTCAGCTGGCGCTACGAGCACTCGACCATCACGCAGATCCTCGCGCTCGAAGCCGACGCGGCATGCCTCGATATCGATGGCTTCGTCGATTGGCACGAGCACCAGACGCTCTTGAAAACTGCGTTCCCGCTTGCCGTGCGCAGCGACCGGACTACGGCCGAAATTCAGTTCGGCCACGTCGCCCGCCCCACCCACCGCAACACCTCGTGGGATCAGGCGCGCTTTGAAACCAGCATGCAGCGCTGGGTTGATTTCTCCGAACCGGGCTTCGGCGTCGCGCTGCTCAACGACAGCAAGTACGGCTACGACGCTCTGGGCAATGTCGTGCGGCTGACCCTCATCAAGTCACCCATCTTCCCTTGGCCCGAAGCCGATCAGGGCGAGCATCGCTTCCGCTATGCCGTCCTTCTGCATGATGGCGATCCGGTCGCAGTGCACGAGGCTGCCGAAGACTTTAACCTCCCCCTCTGCCTCATCGCGGGCGGCAGCGCAACCGCCCCGACCAGTCCGTCACTCTTTGAGATCACCGGCAACGGCGTCACCGTCGAAGCCATCAAGCACGCCGAAGACGGCACCGGCATCATCGTCCGCCTATGGGAAGCCACCGGCCAGCGCCGCAGTGCAACGCTCACCTTCTCGACCCCCTGGCAAATCGCCGAAGCCGACCTACTCGAACAGCCCAAAAGCCGGCTAGCCGAGCGGACTACTCAGCTCGACCTCACCTTCACACCGTTCGAGATCAAAACTTTGAAGTTGCTAGCGTAATACCCCCAACCTCTCGATCGTCCCTTCCCCCCTCCGGGGACTTCGAGCCGTCCCGAAGGGCAAAAGGCGCCAGTGGCGCCTTTTGAGGAGAGAAGGCCATGAGAGCTACGCTCGAATGGCTGGTGCCCGAAGGGCGGATGAGGGGCTTCTGAGCGGCCCACCGGGACAAATCGGTCCAGTGGACCGATTTGAGCGAAGAAGGCCTTGAGGCCTATGGCCGAAAGGCACGCGACACCGGTGTCGCCCGCTCGAAGCAAAGCGACGAGCGACTGACGCCGAAGCGCCCTACCCGGCTCGCCGCTGGCTCAACTCGATCACCTCGGACTGCGCCATTTGCTTCCCCACCTTCAGCGCCTCATAGAGCGCCCCCGTAGCCAGCAACTGGTTGGCCCGCGCCACGCCTTCGCGCGCCTCGGGGCGGCTGGCGACCAGTGCCGCAGCCGCATCAAAATAGTCCCCGATCAACGTCACGAAGTCGTTCTTCAAATACATTTCCTGCAGCACATAGCGAAACCGCTGCAGCGGCTGGTCGTCTCCGGCCGCATCCAGCATCTCGTTGGCCCTCAGGATCGGCGCGTCACCGTCGATGTAGATGATGCAGGTCGATCGCGAATCCACCGTCATCCGCGTCGTGCCGATAAACACCGATTCACCTGGCTTCAGGGTCAGTTTCAAGGTCATCTGAGATAGTCCAGGAGGTTGAGGGACTGCACTTTGGCAAGCGCCGAGTAGGACGCTGACAGCTGCGTTTCGTAGCTGGAGAGCGTCACCGTGATCTGGGTGACATCGGCGTCCTTGAGGTCCGAAACTGCCGCAGACAGGAACGATTCGTAGTCCGATTGCCGCGATGTGGCCCGCTCCAGCGTGCCCGCATTGATCGATACTTTCGATTGCACGGCGATGGTCGCGTCCAGCGCGCTCAGCATCAGATCGTAGGACGACTGCAGCAGATCTGTATCCGTCGCGTCCGTCGCATTGGCGATCATGCCCAGCGCCCGGAATGCCTGCTCGAACGCCGAGTTGCCCGCCGTGACCCCGTAAGCGACGCTTTGGTCCCGCGAGATCTTCACCGTCGCGATGGCGTCATCGCCCTGGTAATAGTCCGTCGACACAGTGTCGGCATCCGGCACATACGCGTCGAGGTCGACCGGTGCCGTCGTCGTCCTGTCGCCGCCGAAAAGGTACCGGCCTTCGTAGCTGGTGTTGAGCAGCGAGGCGAGTTCATCCATGTAGCCGCCCGCGGCCGTCGAAAGTTCGGCTGCACTGGTAGCGTTGCTGTCCGCGCTCATCATCGAGGTCAGCTGGCTGCGGAACTCACTCATCATGTCTGTAATCGTCGACAGCGTGCTGTAGAGCACTTCAACGCGCCCCGAGGCCTCCTCGGTCGCATCGCCATAGCCCTTCGAAGCTTTCAGCGAGGCCTCGAGATCCAGTACCGTCCGGGTCGATGATCCGAGCCCGCCATAGTCCGTCGATATGACTCCGCTGGCCTCTTGCAGTTGCAGGTCGGCCATCCGCGCCTGCGTCAGCAGCGACGCATTCAACATTCTAGTGCCGGTGGCAAACGTCGCGACGCGCATCACCATGTCACGCCCCTCACGACTTCACCGCCGCGAGCAGCGCGTCGAACATGTCATTGAGGATCGAGAGTAGTTGCGCCGCCGTCGAATACTGCTGCTCCAGCTCGTTCAGCGCCGCAGTTTCCTCGTCGACATTGACGCCGGTAACCGATGACAGCGCATCGGAGCTGGTGTCATAGTCCGACTGCCGGTTTTCGAGCGTGCTGCTGGCGCTGCTGGCAGTTGTCGCCACCCTTGCAACAATCGCCGCCCCGTATTCGGCAAAGCTGGTGGTCTGCGCCCTCAGTCCGCCACTCGCCGCAAACGCGTGATCACCGCTCAACACGCTTTCGAGCGACTGCGCGAACGCACTGGAATTGCTCAGCGCGATATCGCCAGTCGCAATGTCATCGCTGGTGCTGAGCACCGCCGTCGAAAAACTGCCGCTCCCGCCGACGATATCGCTGCGCACCTTGATATTGGCCGCGCTGGTCCCAACCAGCAGGTCGTTGAGCCCGAAATAATCGGAGAACCCCTGCCCGCTGCTCCCCAGCGTGCTGTCGATATCGGCAACCGCCACGCCGTCGCCATTGCTCGCAGTAATCACCAGCTTGCCGCTGGCAACGCTCGCGCTCAGCCCCGAGATCGCGTTGATCGCACCGACCAGATCATCGACCGTATCGAGGTCATCGAGCTCCAGGTCGCTGTAGGATACGAGCGCCCCATCACTATCCGTGATCGCCAGCCGCAGCGTCCCGCTGGCATCGAGCGTGTCGCTCGCGCTCACCGCCACCGTCCCCGTCAAGCTCGACGGCGCCGGCACACTGCTCCCGGCATTGTACGCCGCATTGAGGCTGTCGATCAGCCCCGTCGCCAGCGTATCGAGGCTGTCCTGTACCGCCACCAGCACCGTGTCGCGCTGCTCGATCAGCCCCCCGATCGTGCCGGAATTGATCTCCGAGCTGATATCCTTGCCGTCGACAGTCACCCCCGCAAACACCGTATCCGCGCCGACCACCGCCGCTGGCGTATAGGTCAGCTTGTGCACCGTCCCGTCGACCAGCGTCGTTCCCGACGTCGTCGATACGCGCATCTCGCCATTGGCCCTGACGATGTAGGAAACATCGAGCTGAGTCGCGACCGTCTGTAAGGCCGTGTTCCGCTTGTCCTCGAGATCGGCAGTCGTCTGGCCCAAGGCCTTGGCCGCAACGATCTGCTCGTTGAGGTCCGAGATCGTTTGCAACGCCTCATTGGCAGTGTCGACCGCGTCTGCGATCCCCTCGTCCGCCTGCGCCCTCAAATCCTGCACAGTCGCGGAGGTCTCGCGCAGCTGGCTCGCCACCGCGTCGAGACTCTCGACTGCCAGTCCCTGCAGGGTGTCACTCTCCACTGTCCCCGACAGCGACGTCAGCGAAGTCAGCAGCGTCGAGATCGTATCGGATATCGAGGTGCCCGAGCCATCGCTGCTGGTCGTGCTGCCCAGCTGACTTTGCAGCGCATCGAGCTTGCCGTTAGTCGCGTTCGCCGCCCCAAGCTCCGAGGCAGCCGCGATCACATCGCGCAGCAGGAACTTGTCGACGTCGCTCTTGATCGCGGTGACCACCGTACCGGTGCCGGCCCCGCTGCTGGTCGTCGCCGCCTGGGTGGCTGTCTTTTTGGTGTACCCGTCCACATCCGCATTTGCGATGTTGGACGAGGTCACCTGCATCCGGACCTGCGTTGACGTCAACGCGCTGGTGGCAATGGACCGGATGGCGGAAAAGGACATCAGCCGGCGCCCTCAGGCCCAGTTCTTGCCGGCCGACTCGGCGAGCCGCCGCTGCCTGAGCGCATCAGCGCCATAAATCCCCGCCTGCCGCGGCTCATCGCGCAGCGCCCGCATGATCCCGTCGATCCGGCGGCGCGTCGCCCCCATCGCCATACGGATCCGCGAGGTGTTCTCGCCCATCATCGTCTTGAGCGTCTGCAGCCGGCTGACCAGCGTCGCGATATTGGCGGGGTCGGACGCCCCCATTGCCACTTCGCCGCTGCGGATGGCACCCATCCAGCCATCGAGTTCGTTGGCCAGCGCGGTCTTCCGCTCCACCGATTGCGCCAGCGAGGCCGGCATCCCCGACGACAGCAGGCTGTTTTCGGAAGCAATCACCGTCAGCAGTTCATCGAGCAGCGCAATGATCCGAACCATCTTGGCATCGGTGTCGGGTCGGGTGGCGGCAGTCTGCGGCAGGCTCATGAGCGTTTTCCCTTGGTCGTGCGATAGTGGGCATAGGCGGATACGGCGGTGATGCCGCGGGAGAGTGTGGCGAGTTCGGCGCTGACGGCATCGCGCTGTGACAGCAACCGCCCGGTAAGCGCCTGCAGTTCGGCTAACGCACCGAGCACCTGCGCCCTGGTCTCGACCGGCGCCGCCTTCAGCCGCGCCAGTTCGTTCCGGATTGTGTCGCTCATCGAACGGCCGACAGCAGCGTGTCGAACATCGACTTGGCCGTGGAAACGATCTGCGCCGCGCCCGAATAGGCCTGCTGCGCCGCCATCATCTTGGCGAACTCTTCGTTGGTGTCCGCCGTGCTGAGTTCGAGCTGGCTGCCGTAGATCGTCCCGGCCCCATTGGTCCCAGATATCCTCAGCGTCGCCCCGCCCGATTCCGAGGTCGCCTGGTAGATGCCGTTGCTCATCGCGCTGAGGCCGTCAGCGTTGGTGAATGTCGCCACCGGAATCTTGAAGATCGAGCGAGTCATGCCGTTGTCGTAAACGCCGCTGACCGTGCCATCGTCTGCGATCTCCACCCCGGTCAGCGTGCCCATGGCAACGCCGTCCTGCTTGGCCTCGAGGTCAACCGTCAGCGTATCGGTCCCCGCCGAATACTGGCTGAGGCCGCTGGCCGCACCGGCCGTGCCCAAATCGAGCGCCACCGAACTGCTGGCGGCGCCGGTCGTCCAGCTCCCGATCGTCAGCGTCGGCGAGGCCGGATCAGTGCTCGCCAGCGTGCCATCGGCATTGAATGTGATGGTGATCGGATCACTCGTGACGGTCCCCACCGTCTGCGTTGGATCCGACGCCAGCGTCGGGTCGGCAAAGCTTGCCGTCCAGGTGTTCTCGCCCGTCTTGGTCCACGTGACCTCCGACGTCGCAGCGGTACCCAGCGAGTCGTAGAGCTCCACCGAGCTGGTGAACGTCGCATTGGTCGCCGCATCTGCCGGCAGGTTGGCGATCATCGACATGGTGGTGGTTGGCGCCGCGATCGTCGAGATCGAGTCCACGTCCACCGGCTTCAGCCCGTTCGCCGTGGCGCTTCCGGTGATATTGCCGTCCGCATCCGTCGCCCAGCCGAGCAGGTAGTACCCATTGTTGGTCAGGTACCCGTCGCTGTCGACGCTGAACTCACCATTGCGGGTATAGTAGGCCGTATTGTCATCGGTTGCCCCCGAGACCGCGAAGAACCCGCTGCCCGAGATCGCCATGTTGGTCGAAACCGACGACGTCTCCAGCAGTCCCTGCCCCGAGACATTGGCGACACTGGAAACCGTCACCCCGCCCGCAGCCCCCGAACCTGAGGACATCGACCCGGCGAGCACGCTCGAAAAACTGGCTGAGGTCGTCTTGTAGCCAATCGTCGACGTGTTCGCGAGATTGTTGGAGACCATGGCGAGGGCCGAGCTTTGCGCATTGAGCGCTGAGACGGCCGAATTGATGGCGCTGGAAAGGGACATGGCGCTTGTCCTCAGACCGAAATGTCGAGGGCTGAGGCAATGCTGCTCAGCGTCGACGAAATGGTGGAGAGCGTCTCGCTGGTGTCGGCCTGCTGCTGGTAGCTGGCGAACGACACCATCTGGCTCATCACCTCACTGGTGTCAGTGGGGTTGAGCGGATCCTGGTTCTGCAACTGCTCGACCAGCAACTTCAGAAAGTCGTCGCTCGAAAAACTGCTGGAGCTGCTGGAGGAGGTTGAACTGGTGCTGGTCGTGCCGCTCGAGGCGACGGAAGTAATGCTCATGGCAAAGTCCCGGCATGTCCGGAACAGGCCAGAACTGGCCGGAAACCGGAGCTTTTGTTTCAATGGGCGTCACGTTTTGTGATGGTATTGAAACGGCCGGTGCCGGATTTTCAGGCGCAGGAAATCAGCTTTTGTCGGGTTTATTTGGCGGCTTGCGCAGGACGAAGTTGGCGATACGGTCCGCGAGGCCCCTGGGAGCCTTGATCCCGCTGGCGCTCGCCAGCAGCTCCTCGACCTGCCGGGCGGATTCGAACAGCTGGCGCGCCTCAGCCGATTGCGCCATCAGCGCCATCGCCGCCACCTGCTGCTGGGCCGGCCACTTGCCCAGGTCCGCACCATCGCGGTCGAGCGCGGCCTCGAACTCTTCAAGTGTCAGGATAGACATCCAGCCCCGCCCCTCGACACGGGAGGCGGCGGCCGGCCCGGTCACTATTTTTTCGGCGAGGGGCGCTCTTCGATGCTGATTTCCGCCATGCCGGCCGTCACCGCCCAGGCATTGCGCAATTCCAGGAGGCCCCGCCTGATCCGGTTATAATGCGCCGGCGCGTCCTTCTTCCCATAGGACGTGTGCAGCGCAATCATGTTTGTAACATAAGTTTGCTTGAGCGTAGCAGCAAGCGCACTTCCGTCCGCGCCGCCCACATCGAACCTGAGGTTCGCCGCTAGCCCCCTGAGGATCATCGAGGCGCGGGAAATGTTGATATAGGCCTCCTCGTGCCGCTTGGCTTCCGTGCCATCGATCGCCTGCCCGATGCGGCGCAACGCCTCGTCGTACAGCTTGACCACGGCCACCAGCGGATGAACCGTCGTCGCTGCGGTGCGGTAAGCGCCGATGGCATGCCTCATTGAATCACTCATGAAGAACTGTTCCAGGTATCGAGCAGGGTGGTAAGATAGTCCTGCATGGACTCTGCCTCTGAGATGGCGGCCTGCAGGGTTGCGTAGCGGTTGGTGAGGTTCGTCCGGTAGGTCTCGGCGCGCGACCGGATGTCGTCGCTTTTGTCCGTCAGATCGTCGTTGGTGTCACCGATATCGCTGATGATGGTGGTCAGCGTGCCGCTGGTCTCGTCGGTCGCCTCATCGGCAATGTTGTAGAGCAGTTCGGCGATGCCGGTCGTGAACGACACATCGACCGATTTGCTGCTCGATCCGGCATAAACGAAGGTAAACCCCTCATAACCGCTGCCCGTGGCGCCGATAATGCGGGTGCCGCTGATCGTGAACAGGGAGCTGTCCCCCCCTACCAATGCCGACGTGATCACCCCCGAGCTGTCGGTGACGATATCGAGTGTGAAGTCGTTGGGGACTTCAGTGCCGCGCGACAGCAGCAGCAGGCTCGCAGACGAGCTCTCCATCTGAAAGCTGAGCAGCGACTGGATCTCGTCGAGGCTGGAGAGCAGCGCGTCGTCCAGCGTGTCCTCGTCGAGTTCGAGATTGTTGGTGGAATCAAATGACAGCCCCAAGAGGGCCATGGTGTTGCTGCCGATCGACTCGCTGATGGCTGCAGTGACAGCAGCCGAGATCGTCCGCAGTGTCGAGTCACCGAACAGCACAGTGGTGTCGGCATTGTCGTCGCTTGGCAGTTGCTGCTCGGCATAGGCGAAGTCGCGATAGGCATTGTAGGCATCTACCAGCGCCACAATGGCGTCCTTGACCGAACTGAGATCGGTCCCGATCTCGACCGTGATTGAAGTGTCGTCGGGCGTCACCTGATAGAGGTGCAGTGTCACCCCTTCGATCACGTCGTCGATGTCGTTGGTGGTGCGCGTCACCGCGATGCCGTCGATCGAAAAGATCGCGTCCTGCGGCTCCTGCAGCACATCGGCAAAGTCACCGGCCTCGTCAGTGATCCCCAGTTCCGTCAGCAGGTCGTCACCGGACACCGCCTCGGCCACAATCGTGGTGCCGGTCGATGTCCCCGACAGCACCAGCTGATAGCTCGAACTCGATACCTTCAGCACACTCGCCTGCACCCCGGTGGCGTCGGACTGCGCATTGATCGCCTCGGCGACTTCCGCAAGCGTCATATCGCTGGTGATTTCGATTTCGGTCATCGTGTCCGTAGAGGTCCCCAGCGAAATGACGCCGTCATAGCCGAGGTCACTGGTCTTGCTCGACTGGCCCGCGCTGGTCACCTTGTGGGCGGTCGCGAGTTGGGTGATCGCCAGATCATAGCTCCCCATCGTCGCTCCGCTCTCGACGGTGGCAGACACCGAGCTCGAGGCATCGACATCTCCATTGGCCGTCAGATAGGCCGTCCGCGCGTTGAATACGTCGGTGCTGGCCTGCGACGATCCCGAAGGGGCCCGCAGCGCCTGCGCGGCCGTCTGCACGTCCGCCAAGAGGTCCGACAGGCTCTGGAAGGCAGCAGACTTCGCTTCGTTCTCGGTGATCTTGAGGTCAATCGAGTCGGCTTTGCTCAGCTTGGCCTGCACCGCCTCCTCGATCAGGCCGTCCCAGTCGATGTCCGACGTGGAACTGGTCGATCCCGAACTGGTGGTGCTCGACGTGCTGGTCGAGGACGAGAGCAATGATGCCGTGCTGCTGACGGATGATGTCATCTGGATCTCCGGCGGCGGCGAGCCGCTTTGGTCGGCTCGCCGCCAGCGCTCACTTCAACAGCCGTTACTGCAGCAGCTTGAGCAGGTCCTGCGGCATCTGGCTGGCCTGGGCAGCCGCAGCCACGGCGGCCTGGGTCTTGACCTTGGCCGATGCCAGCGCCGCCGATTCCGACGCCACGTCAGTATCGATGATGGCCGAGTTCGCAGCCGACAGGTTTTCAATGCTGGTGTCGATCTGCTCGGAACGGAAGCCAAAGCGTGATTCAAGGGCGCCGATGGAAGCCCGGGCGTTCGAGACACTGTCGATTGCCGTATCCAGTGCGTCGAGCGCGTCCTGGGCATCAGACTGTGTGCCCGTGGTCAGGCCGTCGATGCCAAGCGAAGCTGAATCGAGCGAGGTCAGGGTCAGGGTGATGACGTCGTCCGCGCTGGAGCCAACCATGACGTCCACGCCGGTGGCATTGTACTGGTCGGACGTGCCGTCGAGCAGGCTCTCGCCGTTATAACGTGTGCCCGTCGCAATGCCGTCAACTTCGTCGATGAGCTGGCTGAATTCGGCATCGATGTAGGTACGCTCGGTATCGGTCACCGTTCCGGACGATGCCTGCGAGGCCAGCGACTTCATGCGCTGCAGGATGTCCGAAATGTTGGACGCGCCGCCATCGGCGGTCTGCAGCACGGAGATACCGTGCGAGGCATTGGTCGCCGCCTGCGTCAGCGCCGTCACGTCCGACGAAATACGCGTCGAAATCGCGAGGCCGGCGGCGTCGTCAGACGCCTGCGTGATGCGCGAACCGCTGGCGAGCTTGCTCAGCGACGAGGTCTGCGCGGCCGAATTGATGTTGAGGTAACGAACCGCGGAATTGGCGGCGATGTTTGTCGAAATGACGGGCATGCGATCTCACTCCTTGAGACATCCGGAACTCACCCGACTTCGCAGGTGAGAGACGCAACAACGGGTCGCATCTGTCGGTTGAACGGCCGTCCCCGTTCAGTCAGGCGAATTTTATATTCGCCTTGAGGAGCTTATACTTAAATCTTCATAAACGAATCGCGGATCTCAGCTTCCGCGGTCATCAGAATCCGGCGAAGCTGCTGGCGTCCGCGCTTCAAAAGCGACTCCACCGCCATCACCGTCGTCTCCATGATCTCGGCGATCTCGGGGTTCGACAGGTCATCGTGGTACGAAAGGATCAGCGCAATGCGCTGCTGGTCCGGCAACTGCCCCATCGCCTGCTCGAGCATCAGGTTGACTTCGCCGGTGTGGATCGAGCTCACAGCATCCGGCTTGCCGTCCGCCATTTCCGGCGCAGCATCGATATCGGAGGTGCGCGGCCGCCGGCAGAGATCGAGGCAGCGGTTGGTCACCACGCGATAGAGCCAGGTCGAAAAGCGCGCCCGCCCTTCCTGCCAGCTCCCGCGATTGCTCCAGACCTTCAGCATCACGTCCTGCACCACATCCTCGGCGTCGGTGGGGTTGCGCAGGATCCGCAGCGCCAGGGCATAGGCCTTGTCGACATGCCGCTCGACCAGGCTGCGGAACGCCCGCTCGTCGCCCTCGCCAATTCGGCGCAGCAGGCTGTCGTCTTCATTGAGAGGACGGGTCGGAACTGGCGCGCCCGATACCACCACCGGATCATCGGTCACAGGCAGCTGGGCCGCAATTGCCATGTCGTCTCTCCCCAGTTCGAACCCATGTCCGGCACAGTCGCCAACACCGGGTCTTGCGGATTGAACGGACGACAGCGCTAATTCAGGCGCGAAAAACATATATTTTTCCGTATCTTAGCTAGGCAAAAGCTGCCTCGCATACGGCAAATACTGCCCATTGAATCCCCGTAAATTCCCGCGCATTCTGCACCAGGATAAAGCCTCGAAGAACGCGGGATGCGGTCTGCATCCCGTTGATTCGCCAAGGATTTACCATTCGTTAGTAACGCGCCCTGCGCGTTGCGCCGCGCAGATTTTTGCAACCCAATGTCTCTGAGTTGCCCTCTGGCAATGCTGAGACCTATTGGCATTGTTCAGCAACTCAGCGCCCGACTATTGACAGGTACAGCAACATACCCGCCTTGCACCGGCCACAAAACTGGCCCGTACGAGACCCAGCGGCCCTGTAAATCCGGAAATGAAAAAGCCGGTCGCCGTCACCTCTAAGGATGACGCACCGGCACTGAGACCCCCGACTCAGGAAGCGTGAAGCGCCTCAGGCGCTTCGATGCTGGCGACCTTGAATGTTCAGGCCTTGGGCTGGGCCGATGAGCGTGACGCCCAGGCCAGCGTCACCCCAAACAGGGTGAACGCAATGATCACGGCGCTTACGAACAACACGGCTTCTGGCGGCATCGGAATCTCCTTGGCTTGACGCCAGGGAAATCACCACCGCCCCAGAGATCCCGCATTGATCCAGATCAACCGCATCAGATCACTCACCATGCCGCCTGAACGGCACCCCCAGCGCCGCCGGCGCGCCGCTCCGCTGCGCAAACCCGGCCAGCACCACAATCGTCAGCACATAGGGCAGCATGATCAGGAACTGCAGCGGCACCCCGATCGGCAGCAACTGCGCCCGCAATTGCAGCGCCTCGGCCGCGCCAAACAACAGCGCCGCCGCCACGATCCCAAACGGATGCCGCCGGCCCAAAATCAGGATTGCCAGCGCGATATAGCCGCGCCCCGCGGTCATGTTGTCGAGAAACAGCCCGGTCGCGCTGGTCGATAGAAACGCTCCACCGAGCCCGGCCAGCGCCCCACTCACCATCACCGCGCCATAGCGGATGCCGATGACGTTAAGCCCCAGCGTCTCCGCCGCCACCGGATGCTCGCCCACCGCCTTGATCGACAGCCCCAGCGTCGAGCGATGCATCACCAGCCACGCCACCACCACCAGCCCCACCGTCAGGTACGTCAGCGGATCATGCTCGAACAGCAGCGGTCCGATGATCGGCACCTGCCCCAGCGCGCCGAAATCGATCGGCTGGAACGGCGTGATCCTTGGCGGCGCCGTCCCCGACCCGAAAGCGAGCCGGAAAAAGAACGCCGACACCCCGAGCATCAGGAGGTTGAACGCAATCCCCACCACCACCTGGTTGGCACCCACCGTCACCGCGTACCAGGCCAGCCCAAGCCCAGCCAACGCACCAACGATCATGGCCGAAGCCACGCCTAACCACAGATTTCCGGTGGCGTAAGCGACGATGAAACCGACAAAACAGCCGATCAGCATCATCCCCTCGAGCCCGATATTGAGCACCCCGGATTTCTCCGAAAACATCCCGCCCAGCGCCACCAAGAGGATCGGCACGCTGAGCCGTACGCTCGCCGCGAGAAAACCCGCCAGCACCGGATCGGAGATCGCCGCCAGCACCTGCTCCATCACACCGCTCCCGCAGGCTTGGCCCGGCGCGGCAAGGCGTTCTGCGCAATGAGAAAAAGCACCACCAGCGCCTGGATCACCGTCGTGAGCGCACTCGGCACCCCCGCCGCCGATTCCATCGTCGTCGAGCCAATCTGCAGCGCCGCAAACAACACCGCCGCCGCCAGCACCCCAATCGGATTGGTCTGGCCCAGGAGCGCCACGATGATCGCGGTGTACCCAAACCCCGGCGACAGGTTCTCGATCATCCGCCGATGCACCCCCGCCACCTCCGAAAACCCCGCAACCCCCGACAGCGCGCCGCAGACGAGGAACCCGGTCCACACCATGCGCCGCACGTTGATCCCTGCATTCAGCGCTGCCCGCGCATTCTGCCCCACCGCCCTGAGCCGGAACCCCTCCACCGCCCGCCACAGATAAACCTGCGCCAACGCCGCAACGACCACGACGATCAATATCCCCGCATGGAGCCGCGACCCCGGCATCACCACCGGCAACCGCCCCTCCGCCCCCAGCCGCACTGTCTGCGCCAGCGGCGAAGCCGGATCCTGCAGCGGCCCATGCAGCAGGTACCCGACGAAATAGATCGCGATATAGTTGAGCATGATCGTCGTGATCAGCTCATCCGCCCGGAACCGCTGCTTCAGCACCCCGGCAATCGCCGACCACAATGCTCCAGCCACCGCCGCAGCCACCGCCATCGCCGGCAGCACCAGCGCCTGCGGCGCCCCGGCGAGTTGCGTTCCCGCCCATGCCGCCGCGATCCCGCCGATATAGAGCTGCCCCTCCGCCCCGACATTGAACACGCCCGCCCGGAACGCCAGCGCGATGCCGATCCCGCACAGCGCCAGTGGCACCGTCCGAATCGCCGTCTCCGCCAGCCCGTTGCTGCTCCCCAGCGACGCCTCGAACAGGCTCGAATACGCCTTCACCGGGTCGAGCCCGATCAGCGCAATCAGCCCCGCCCCTGCCGCAAACGCCAGTAGCACCGCCACCAGCCCGGAGAGCACTGAACGCGGCAGCAGGTACCGCTCGACGAACGCCATCGCCGCTTCCGCCCCGTTCATGCTGCCCCCGCCATCAGCAGCCCCAGCCGCTCAACCGTCACATCGGCGCGCGCCAGCACCCCCACCACCGCGCCCTTGAACATCACGACAATCCGGTCCGACAGCGCCATGATCTCGTCGAGCTCCGTCGAAATCAGCAGAACCCCTGCGCCTGCCTCCCGCCGCGCCAGCAACTGGCTCTGGAGGAATGCCGTCGCCCCGATATCGAGCCCACGCGTCGGCTGCACCGCGACAATCAGCTTCGGATCGCGCGACAGCGCGCGCCCCAGCACCACCTTCTGCTGGTTCCCACCCGAGAGACTGCCGATCGGCTGGCCAACCCGCTCGAGCCGCACGTCGAAGTCCTTCACCAGCCGCTCTGCATGCCGCGCAATCGCTGCCCGGCTCTGCAGCCCGAACCGCTGGAACCGCGGCGCCCCGACTTCCTCCGCGACGAAATTATCCGCCACCGCCATCTGCTCGAAAATCGCCGTCCGGTGCCGGTCCTCGGGAATATGCGCCAACCCCGCCGCGATGCGCTCGGCGATGGGCCGTCCCGCCATTTCCCGCCCGCCGATCCGGATCGAGCCCACCTCGACCGGCAGCAGTCCGACAACCGCTTCCGCCAGTTCCTGCTGGCCGTTGCCGTCCACCCCGGCCACCCCGACGATCTCGCCCTCCGCCACGCTGACGTTGACATCGTTGAGCCGCAGCACCCCGCGCGCGTCATGGCTCGTGAGCCCTGTCGCCTCCAGCACCGCGGGCGCCGCCGGTCGTGCCACCGCCGAAAGCCGCGGCAGCGTCACGTCATCGCCCACCATCAGCTGCGCGATCTGCCGCTCATTGGTCTCGCGCGTCACCAGCGTCCCCGCCACCTTGCCGCGCCGCAGCACGGTGATCCGGTCGGTCAGCGCCATCACTTCGTGCAATTTGTGGCTGATGAAAACGATCGCCGTCCCCGCCTCGGCGAGCGACCGCAGCACCGGAAACAGCGCGGCACTTTCCTGCGGTGTCAGCACCGCCGTCGGCTCGTCCAGCACCAGGATGCGCGCCCCGCGATAGAGCGCCTTGACGATCTCCACGCGCTGCTGCCCCGCCACTGACAATTCGCCTGCCAGCGCATCACCGCGAACCGCCAGCCCATGCCGCGCGCCCAGCGCCTCGACGGCCCTTGCTACCTCGCCCATCTTCGGAAACCAGCGGCGCACCTCTGGCAGGCCGAGCGACACATTCTCGGCGACGGTCAGTGTCTCCACCAGCATGAAGTGCTGGTGCACCATGCCGATGCCCAGCCGCCGCGCCATCTGCGGATCGGTGATCACCGTCGGCTTGCCGTCGATGCGGATCTCTCCCGCCTGCGGCTGCAACAGCCCTGCAAGCACGCGCATCAGCGTCGTCTTGCCGGCGCCGTTCTCACCCAGGAGCGCATGGATCTCGCCCGGCGCTACACTAAAGCTCACCGCATCATTGGCCACGACGGCGCCGAACTGCACGCGAATATCACGCATTTCGACAGCCGCCGCAGCCAGCGGCGTCACACTAACGCTCATCGACAACCAGTCTTATTCGACGGCAGTCGTGTCGAGCGGCACTTCAAACGTCCCGGCCTTGATCGCCGCTATCTTGTCCTCGACCGCCTTGATCACCGCCGGGTCAACATTGCTGTCGAGCCCGTGGAAATCAGCCAGTTGCACCGATCCGGCCGAAACACCCATCGACCAGTTCTCGCTCTTCCAGGTCTTGTCGATCACCGCCTGGCCAACCGCCGTCACCAGCGGTCCCAGATCCCAGGTCACGCTCGTCAGGACGTTCTTTGGCCCAAGGAAATTCTGGTCTGTCATGGCGCCCAGCGCGAAGACGTTCTTGGCCAGCGCTGCGTCGATCACGCCCACGCCCTGTGCGCTCAGCACGTCAGCGCCCTGCTCGACCTGGGCAATCGCGGCTTCCTTCGCCTTGGGCGGATCAAACCAGCTGCCGATAAACGTATGCAGCACCTTGATCTCGGGCTTCACTTCTTTGGCGCCCGCTTCATAGGCGTGCAGGTTCGCCAGCATGTTCGGCGCCGGCATGCCGCCGACCCAACCAATCGCCGCCGTCTTGCTCGTCCCTGCCGCCAGCATCCCGGCGAGATAGGCGCCCTGATAGTCGGGGTTCGAATAGGTCCCGAGGTTAGGCGCGAGGCTCGCCGCCGTGCCTGCCATGAAGATGGTGTTCGGGTAGTCCTCGGCCGCGTTGAGCGCCGCGTCGCCAAACGAGAAGCTATGCGCAAAAATCAGCCCATAGCCGCGATCAGCGAAGTCGCGCAGCAGGCGCTCGGCGTCCGCATCGGTCACATTTTCCACGTAGGAGACTTCGGCGCCCAGTGCCTTGGCTGCCGTCTGGAGGCCGTTATAGCCGACCGAATTCCAGTCATTGTCGGTGATCGGGCCGGGCAGGATCATCGCGATCTTCAAGGTCGCTGCCAGTGCCGGCAGCGCCAATGCGAACAACGTCGATACAAAAGTCACCAGCATTGCCAATGGCTTGAGCCACCGCCGCAGCGGCAGGCCGGATTTGTCCTGATGGACCATTCAAACGCTCCTGTGGGAATTTTTCGGGTCATTGGCGCGTCCGTCGCTTGGTGCGATGCGCGCTGCGGGAACAATGATAGAGCAGCCGGGCCCCCGGTCAATGCCCATACTTTAGGCTGAACCATGCACTGCACCTATTTGATGCGAACTGGCAACTACGATTTCTGAATTCCATTTGACTTAATATCGAAAGGCTGCCTAGTCTCCGTTCGAACGCGGGGATTGCTGTGGCTCTGAAGGGCGCAAATCAGGAGTTTGGGCGGCCGTACAATCGCAGGATTGTGCTGGAATCCATCCGCCGCGACGCTCCCACCACCCGGGGCCGCATTGCCCAATCGGTTGGCCTCACCGTGCAGACCGTCTCCACCATCATCCGCGAACTCGAAGAGCAGGGCTTCATCCTCTCGGTGCGCGAAGAGCCCAAGGGCCGCGGCCTGCCACCGACCACCTTGCGGATCAATCCTGATGGCGGCTTCGCCGTCGGCGTCCATCTGACCCCGCTCGGCATCGATGTCGCGCTGGTCAATCTCGGCGGCGACATCGTCGGCAGCATCCACCGCGACGCGCCCAATTGTACGCCGGACACGGCCTTCGCGCTGATCAGCTCCATGGTCCCCGAACTGGCGGCGCTTCGGCCCGGCGGACGTATGCTCGGCGTCGGCCTCGCGCTTCCCGGCCCGTTCGATGTCGATTCCATGAGCTTTGTCGGCCCCACCACCATGGCCGGCTGGGGCAATGTCCCCTTGCGGGAGCGGCTGACTGAGGCAACGGGCCTGCCCGCCTTTTACGAAACCGATATGGCCGCCGCCGCGCTCGGCGAACGTCTTTACGGCCTCGGGGCTGCATTCTCCGACTTCTACTATCTCTATCTCACCGTCGGTCTCGGCGGCGCCATGGTGCATGACGGTGCCGTGCAGCGCGGCGCTTGGGGAAATGCCGGTGAAATTGGCCACATTCCACTGGTCCTCAACGGCGAGCCCTGCCCCTGCGGCAATCGCGGCTGCCTCGAGCGCTACATCTCGCTCGAAGCCTATAACCGCCGTCCCGCTGGCATAAGCGAATCCGCCTGGGTCGACAGTGTCGCCCCGATCTTCCGGGCTGCCATCACCACGGTTGAAAACCTCTTCGACCCCGAGGCCATCATCCTGGGTGGCCTCGCCGCGCCGTCACTCATCGAGGCCCTGGTCGGCGTCACGGCGCACTTGCCCAATTCCGTCTCCGCCCGGCGTGACCGCAAGGCCCCGCGCGTCGTCGTTTCCAACGGGGGCCAGCACACTGTGCTGCGCGGCGCTGCAGCTCTGGCCGTCTCTGGCGTCCTCTCGCCCCGCTTCGGCACTATGTTCCCCCCCGAGCGCGACCCGCTCGATCGACCCTCACTCCCAAACAAGGGCCTCGCCGCATGACCGAACCGCTGCTGGTGCTCGAAGACATCAAGAAGAACTACGGCGCCATCGAAGCGCTGAAGGGCATCTCCTTCACCATCGGCAAGGGCGAAGTCGTCGCACTTTTAGGCGATAACGGGGCCGGTAAGTCGACGCTGGTCAAGATCATCGCCGGCGGCCTCGAGCCCACCTCCGGCCGCATGCTGTTCGAAGGTAAGGATTTCCTCGCCAAGTCGCCTTCAGAGGCCAAAGAGGCGGGCATCGAGACCGTCTACCAGGACCTCTCGCTCGCCACCAATGTCGATGTCGTCGCCAACTTCTTCATGGGCCGCGAAATCACCAAAAGCTTCTTCGGCATTCCGGTGCTCGATGAAAAGGCCATGGAAGACATAGTGGCCAAGGCGCTCGCCAGCGCCGGCACACGTATTCCGTCGCTTCGCACCAAGGTCGAGCACCTGTCGGGCGGCCAGCGTCAGGCGATCGAACTCAACCGCTTCGTCCACTGGGGCGGCAAGCTCGTCCTTCTCGACGAACCCTTTGCCGCACTCGGCGTCGAACAGACCCGCCGCGGCCTCGATATGATCCGCCATGTCGCCAATCAGGGCATCGGCGTCGTCATCATCACCCACATCATGCAACAGGCCTTCCAGGTCGCCGACCGGATCGTGGTGATCCGCCAGGGCGTCGTGGCGGGCAATGTTGCAACCAAGGATACAAGCCCCGATGCGGTGATCAATATGATCACCGGAGAAAGTCTAGCCGGTGCCGGACCGGCAGCCTGACGGGGCGATAACAGGGTCCGGCGTTACAGGAGCGAATGATATGAAGCGAATACTTCTTGCCATGTTCGGTGTCCTGGCAGCGGCGCTAGCCCTGCTGTCACCGGCCTTCGCCCAATCCAAGGGCAAGGTCTACTATATGGTCCCTACCTTGCTCGACGAGTTCCAGACCGGCTCGGTCTCGGCGCTGGAAATGTTCCTCAAGCAGGTCGGCTACGAAATGGTCACCCTGAACGCGGACAACAAGACCGACGTCCAGCAGTCCCAGATGAACGACGTCATCGCCTTGAAGCCCTCGGCCATCATTCTCGCGGCCGTCGATTTCAACGCCCTGAAGCCTTCCATTGAAGCCGCCATGGCCGCTGGCATCCCGGTCGTCGAGTTTGACCGCCAGATCACCACGACGCCGTCGGCGTTCACCTCGGTGGCCGGCACCATCGAGATCGGCTACGTCGCCGCCGAACAAGCCCAGAAGCTCCTCACCGCCAAGAATGGTTCGGTCAAGGGCAAGGTTCTCCAGATCCTCGGCGATCCGGGCGACCCCTATACCCTCGACATCCAGAAGGGCTTTGAAGAGAAGATGGCGGCCTTCCCGGACGTCAAGATCATCTCCCTCCCTGCCATGCAGTGGGAAGCCAGCAACGCCGGCACCATCGCGTCCGACCAGCTGGTCGCCAATCCCGATATCGACCTGATCTTCTCGCACGCCGCCCACCTCTCGGTGGCTGTAGTCGCCGCGCTGGAATCGGCCGGCAAGAAGCCGGGCGACATCATGCTGATGAGCTCGAACGGCGCTCCGGTCGGTCTCGACCTGATCCGCAAGGGCTGGCTCAATGTCGAAGTCGAGCAGCCGCTCTACGCCCAGGCTGCTGCCGTCGCCATGTTCATGGACAAGATCGTTGCCAAGTCCGAAATCAAGGCCGGTCCCTATGACGTCCTTGGCCTGCCCTCGACCGTGACCATCGAAGCCTGGGGCCCCAACATCAAGGTCCCCGGCGCCGCAATCGACAAGTCGAACGTGGATGACCCCAAGTTCTGGGGCAACCTGAAGCCGCCGACCGATACGGTCAAATCCGTCGAATAACGAACACGGGACGGGGCGTCACTTTCGCACCGTCTCGGAGCCCCTTGCGGGGAAGGGTGAGGGGCGGCCCCCCTGTGGACGCAGTAACTGTGCCTGCTCCTCACCTGACTATTTTCCAGGCCCAGACACTGGGGATGAGTTCCTCCCTTCCCGGGTTCGGGCGTCGGCTGCCGCTCTGCGTGAGAAGCGCAGGCCCACGAAGTCTCCTCTCCCCGCCGGGGAGAGGCTACCCCACCCAAATCCCTGTCCCTCGAAGGGCAAGGCAAGGGGCCCGTCCCCGCCAACACTCAGACACATCGGACCCCGCCATGAAGCCCCGCAATCGCCAAGCCCTTGAGTTTGTGCTCGATAATCTCGTCTGGTTCATGCTCGTGTTCGTGTTGATCGTCTTTTCGATCTTCATTCCCAACTTCTTCCAGCCCGGCATCTTTGCCAACATCATCGAAGCCTCGAGCGTGCTCGGCATCATGTCGATTGGCCTCGCGCTGGTGATTATCGCAGGCCACATGGACTTGTCGGTCGAGTCGACGGCGGCGCTCAGCGCCATGGCAGTCGGCGTGGTGTTTTGCTCGTCCGGCATCGGCCTCAATGTGCAGTTGCAGCCTGAGTGGCTGGCCGTCCCTGTATCGCTTGCCCTGTCTATGGCCGTGGGCGCCGCCATCGGCGGCTTCAACGGCCTGCTCGTCGTCAAACTGAAGATGAACGCCTTCATCGTCACACTTGCGTCCTACATCTGGGTGCGCGGCATCGTCCTCGCGGTATCGGGCGGCAGGTCCGCCCAGGATCTCGCCCCCGCAATCCGCTGGTTCGGCATCCAGCGCCTCGGCATTGATGTTCCAGGCTTCAACTTCTCGGTCCCCCTCACCGCTTGGCTGGCGATTGCCTGCTTCGTCGTCTTCTCCTTCATCATGGCCAAGACGCGGTTCGGCCGGCATCTGCTGATGATCGGCGGTAACGAGAACGCCACCTTCCGCGCCGGCATCAAGGTCAACCGCATCCTGATCATCGCCTTCATCCTCGCCGGCGCCATCGCCGCCCTCGCCGGCTGGGTCCTTGCCATCCGCACCTCGGGCGCCACCGCAAATCTCGGCACCGGCCTGCTGTTCAACGCCTTCGCGGCAGTGGTGATCGGCGGCGTCAGCCTGAAGGGCGGCGTCGGCGCCCTGCCCGGCGTCTATGCCGGTGTGCTGCTGCTCTCGGCCATCAACACCGCCATCAACCTGATGGGCCTGCCTGCCACCTCCACCCAGGTGATCCATGGCCTCCTGGTGCTTGCCGCCGTCCTCCTCGACACCCTGAAACAGACCATTCGGCAGAAGCTCGCATGACCACCACCAGCAACAGACCCGGCCGCCTCGAAAACCAGGTCGCCCTCATCATCGGCGCCGCCCGCGGCATCGGCCGCGGCATCGCCGAGCGCTTCCTCGAAGAGGGCTGCAAGGTCGTCATCGCCGACACCGAAATCGAAGCCGGCGAAGCCACCGCCCGCGAACTCGGCATCCCCTTCATTGCCACCGACATCTCGAAAATGGCCGATGCCGAGGCCGCCGTCGCCCTGGCGCTCAAGCACTATGGCCGGCTCGACATCATGGTACAGAACGCCGGCATCTATCCCTGGCAGCTGATCGAAGCGACGACGCCCGAAGACTGGGATCGCGTCATGGGCGTCAACCTCCGCGGCGCCTTCATCTCCGCCCGCGCCGCACTCGTCCCCATGAAGCAGCAGGGTTCGGGCCGCATCCTCTTCACCTCGTCGATCACCGGGCCTCACGTCACCAGCCCCGGCCACGGCCACTACTCAGCCTCGAAGGCCGGCATCAACGGCTTCATCCGCGCCGCAGCACTCGAGTTCGCTGGCTATGGCGTCACCGTCAACGGCGTCGAGCCCGGCAATATCCTCACCGAGGGCATCCAGTTGCACCGCTCCGAAGCCTTCATCAAGGGCATGGCCGACGCCATCCCGCTCGCCCGCCTCGGCTCCCCCCGCGACGTCGCCAACGCCTTCCTCTTCCTCGCCTCCGAAGACGCCAGCTACATCACCGGCACCACAATCATCGTCGACGGCGGCCAACTCCTCCCCGAAGGCGCCGACTTCCGCATTTTGCCGGAGTAGGCACTAGTCGCGCTGTCCCCTCTCCCCTCCGGGGACTTCGAGCCGTCCCGCCAGGGCAAATCGGTCCAGTGGACCGATTTGAGGGGAGCAGGCCATGAGAGCTATGCTCGAATGGCAGGGGTGGCGAGCGCAGCGAGACGGTGAGGGGCCGGTTGCATCGAATGCTCGGATCAAGCTGCAGACCCGCCAGCCCCTAAAACCCCTTCACCATAAACGTCGTGTGCCGCGGCAGGCTCTCGTCCGCCAGCACCGAGAACCCGAGCTTGTCGTAGAACGCCTGCGCCCCGCGGTTCTTCGGGCTCACCTGCAGATGCATCCCCGGCGCCCCGGCTTCGGCCAGCCGCGCCATCAGGTAGGTCAGCCCCCGATGCCCGATCCGCCGTCCCCGCGCCTCCGGCAACAGGTCGATATGCCCATGCGCCGGATACGGGTGTAGCACCGGCGGATAGACGAACTCCGGATGATGGATCGCGTACCGCGCCCAGTCGCTGCCCCGCCACCGGCTCTCGTCCGGCCCCGGGTCACCGAGCCGCGTCGCCAGCGGCGGCAACCAGTCGCGCCCGACTTCAGCGTAAAATTCCGCCGTATCCAGCGCCCCGAGAATATACCCGCACACACCCTCCGGCCCCTGCACAACGAAAGCAAAGTCCGGCGCAAACACCTGATACGGCACCGCATAGATCAAACCCAGAAGGCTCGGATCATCCTCCCGCCCGCTCGCATCCTTGCCGGAATCCCCGGTCCTCAGGCACACCAGTTTCAGCGCCGCATCGTCGGAGGTCTTGGCGCGGCGCAGGAAATACCCGTCGCCGAAATCAAGCACCATGGTGGAACCGGCCCTCGGCATCGCGCTTCAATAACTCCTGCACGCCAACCGTGAATCCGTGGCGATAGAAGTTATAGACCCGTTGTTTCGCCGGAAACAGGGCATCCGCAGCCGGCCGCTCATTAAGCCAGCCGAGATAAGCCACGAGATGCGTCACCTCCTCGCGCGCCTCCCACAGGTACTGGTTGAACGCATAGAACAGGTCGCGGTTCTCAAGCTCCGTCATCTGCTCGAACAACGCTCGGATCCGGTCCCTGAGCCCCACGATCGCCGCATACCCCGCCTGCCACTCCGGCCTGCGCGTATCGGGCCGATGCTCCGCCATCAGCCCCTTCGCCGTCGCCAGCAGCCCCTCCACCTCCGGCCCGCACCGGAACGGCTGGTAGCAGAGCTCAGCCAGCAACCGGATATGCTCCTCGGACACGGTCGCATTCGACGACGCCAGCCGGAACCGCTCCCGCCACGCGCCCAGCGCTTCCGATAGCGCCGCAGCTTCATCATAGCCCCCGCCCGCCAGCGCCCCCGTCGTCCGCACCGCCACGAAGTTCGCCTCGAACTCATTGTTCGGGTTCGTGATCAGCCCGTCGATCAGCGGCAATATGTCGTCACCGCGCCCGCCCAGCGGCCCGGCATAAACCCGTCTGATATCGTAGTCATTGGCGTGGAAATTATCCCAGATCACCGGCTTCCGGCGCAGTACCCCGCCAATCTCGCGCAGCGAGTCCGCGCTGATCGTCTCAGACACGATATCCGGCCCGGTCCAGAACACCCCGATCTCCGGCGCCAGCTTTTGCCCGATCTCCTGGAGATAGCCCGAGCCCGCCACATCGTGCCCGACAAACGCCGCGCAATATTCCGTGGGGCAGAACAGCATCATCCCGTCCGGCGCCTTGCTCCTTAGATACCGGAACGCCGCATTGGCGAACGCCGCCTGCGCCGCCGCCAGCGTGCCGAACGCCGCCACATCCTCATCCCGCATGGTGCGCGGGATGTCGTCAAACAGCAGCACATAGTGCCGCACGCCCAGTCCCAGAAGCTGGTCGATCCGCCGTGCCAACGCGTCAACGTCGCTTGCGTCCGAGTAGACGACGTCGAGACTAGGTGCGATGGCCACAAAGAACTGCTGCTTGCGCACGGCCGCCGCATCGACCAGCTTCTGGAGTTCTGCGGCTTCCGCCGCGGTGTAGGTTTCGCGCCAGCGGGCACGGATCTTGATGTCGTCCTTCGGGCCGTAGACGAACGTATTCATCCCCGCCGCGCCGATCCAGTCGAGCATTTCGACGCGCTGCGCCCCACTCCACGCGCGCCCGTAAAACCCCTCGATCACGCCACTCAAAAACATCTGGCCTCAATCCATCGCGGTGGCCGAAAGCCCCGCGATCACGTGTTTCTGCAAGATGAAATACAGCACCAGGATCGGCACCGTGGTGATCGCCAGCGCCGCAAACACCAGTGCATAATCGGTGCTGTGGTAGCCATAGAACCGCACCAGCCCCACCGGCAGCGTCCGCTTATCCTCGTCGACAATGAACAGCAGCGCAAACAGCAACTCGTTCCAGATGTTGATGGTGTTGATCACGATCATCGTCAGCATCGCCGGCCACACCATCGGCACGGAAATCCGCCAGAAGATCTGCCAGGTATTGGCCCCGTCGATCCGCGCCGCCTCTTCCATGTCCGGCCGCACGCCGTTGAAATAGCTGCGCATCAAAAACACCGTCAGCGACAGCGACCACGCCGCCCCAGGCAGGATCAGAGCCCATGGCGTGTTGAGGATTCCCATGTCCCGCAACTGCGTGAACAGCGGGATCGCCACCGTCGGCGGCGGCAGCAGCAGCCCGATCAGCATCAGCCGGTAGCAGAGCCGCCGGAACGGAAACTCGAGCCGCGTGAACGCGAATGCCGCTGCCGTCGCCGTCCCCACGCACAGCGTCACCCCAATCACCGTCACAAAGATCGAGTTGAGGTAAAGCCCGCCCATCCCACCGGTGACCCACGCCTCGACGAGGTTCTCCCATCGCCACGTAGATGGCAGCGCGAAGGGCTGCTTGAAGATCTCACGGTTGGATTTGAACGCCGACAGCACCATCCAGATCGTGGGGTAGAACATGATCGCGACCACAACCGCAGCCACCCCAAGCTGCACCCATTCGCCCGTGCTGCGGCGCGTCTCAGTAGCGGCTGACATTGGCCCGCTCCGAAAACCGCAGGTAAACCAAGGAGATCGCGATCACCACCAGTGTCAGGATCACCGTCATGGCGATGCCATAGCTCAGCTGGTTCTGGTCAAACGCCTTCTTCATGATCCAGGTCGCCGGCACCTCGGTCGCCGAATAGGGCCCGCCATTGGTCATGGTGAAGAACAGGTCGAACCCGGCAAATCCTCCGGTAATCGCCAGCAGCAGCGCCACGAGGATATTCTGGCGCAGCAGCGGCAGCGTGATGTGGAAGAACATCGTGACCGGCCCTGCCCCATCGAGCCGCGCCGCCTCGTAGATGTTCTTCGGGATACGCCGCAGCGCGGCAAAAAAGATCACCATGTAAAAGCCGGAATACTTCCAGCCCGAAACAATCATGATTGCGATCAGCGCCGTCCCCGGCTGGCTGAGCCAGGGCTGCGCCAGGTCACCCGCGCCAAGAGCTCTCAGCACCGAGTTGAGCAGCCCCGATCGATAGTCCAGCACGAACGCCCACAACACGCCCGCCGCCGACATGCTCAGCACCACCGGCGAAAAGAAGAACCCGCGCATCAGCGCAAAGCCTTTACGGTCCGAGTTCAGCAGCACCGCCATCACCAGCCCGAAGCTGACCTCGAACACGAACGTGCCGAGGATGTAGAGCACCACGTGCACATAGCTCATCAAGTGCTCGGGGTCGGTGAACGCCCGCTGGAAATTGGCGAGCCCGACAAACACCGGCTTGGTGAACCCATCCCACTGGGTGAACGCATAGAAAAACGCCGATCCCATCGGCAGCAGCACAAACACCCCAAACAGCACCATCGCCGGCGCCACAAACAACAAATTCACCGCCCCCGAAGCAATCGGCGCCGAACGGTCCTCAAGGGGAGCTGGACTACCGGCCATCGAGGAAACCGCAGGGGTGATACTTGGCCTTTTGCACGGGGTACGCCGCTTGTTGCCTTCTCCCCTTGTGGGAGAAGGTGGCGCGCAGCGCCGGATGAGGGGTTCGCGACACCTTGGTGTCGCGCGATCCGAACGAAGTGAGGAGCGGCCAGCATACGCTGAGAGAACCCCTCATCCGCCCTTCGGGCACCTTCTCCCACAAGGGGAGAAGGCAAGGAGTGCGCAACCGCCCCTCCCCCATCCCCCTAGTTCGCCTTGGCAATCTGCGCGACATTGTCATCAAGCCAAACCAGCGCATCCTTGGGCGACTTCTCGCCCGTCGCGACCATCGCTGCGGCCTGATAATACGCCTCGGCCACCGGCACCGGATAGGTCGTGTCGGGGGGCGGCACCATCGTCGGCGCGTTGGCCAGCATGGCCGCCATCGCCTTGGTCTGGTCGTCGAGCTTCGCCGCTTCGTTCACCCCCTTGATCGGGCTGAGCGAACCGGACTCGGCGCGCTTCACCTGGTTATCGAACGAGGTGTAGAACTTGAGGAACTTGATCGCCTCGGCCTTGTGCTGGCTCTTGGCATCCACCACCCAGCCCGTCACCGTGCCGATCACGCTGTCCTTCAGCGGATGGTCAGGGTCGATCACCGGCGTATCGAACTCGCCATACTGGAAGTCGGCATCCGCCAGTTCCTTGGCCGTACCGATCAGCCACGAGCCGATCGGGTGCATCACCGCTGCGCCTTCGAGGAACGTCGCCATCGCCGGGTCAGCGCCGAGCCCCGCCATGTCCTTGTTGAACGCACCGATATCATGCAGCTGCTGGATATAGCCCAGCGCCTTCTCGAACCCTGGCGTCGAGAACTTGCCGGTCTGGCTGAACGCCGCCTTGTACTCGTCGGGCGGCACCACCTTGGCGGCAATATGCGAGGCCCAGTTGCCGAAAGGCCAGAACTCCTGATTGCCCTCGATGATCGGCGTTTCGCCCGCTGCCACAAGCGTCTTGATGACTGTGACGAACTCGTCCCAGGTCTTGGGCGGCGTCAGGTTGTTCTCGGCAAAGATCGTCTTGTTGTACCAGATCGTGTTGGTCACATCGAGCGAGGTCGGGATCATATAGACCTTGCCCTCGAACATCGTTCCCGCCCCTGCCGTCCACACCGACGGGACGAACGTGTCGCCCCAGCCGTCGGTCGCCAGCGCGTCGGTGAGGTCGACCGCATAGCCCGCCTGCGCATCGCGCGCCACCGGGAACCCAGCCCACTGGAAATAGATGTCGGGCACATCGGCGCCCTGCAACTGGGTGATCAGCCCGGTGTCCGAATAGGTATCGTCGTCGAACGGGATCTGCTTGACCTTGATGTCCGGGTTCGCCGCCTCAAAGGCCGCAACAATCTCGTCCAGCACCACCTTTTCGGCGCCGCCGGTCGTGGCGTGGGTAATCCGCAGTTCTGTCTGCGCCATTGCCGTCGTCGTCAGCAGCGCGGTTCCAAGCGCAAATAGCGCCAAACGCAGGCCCTTCATCGATCGCACCCCTTTGTCTCATTTCGAACTGGTACGTTATTGGTTTAGTCAGATTTGTCCAGCGACTTGCGAAGCATTGGAAACTATTTTTCCAGCCCCTTGCCAACGCCATGCCAAAATCATACCAGTTTCAAAACGGCCGAACCGTCGAGCGAGGATAAATTGGACCTGTACGCCACCCTGCGCGAGCAAATTGACCGCCAGCATGGACCGTTGGGCGAACGCCTGCGCAACGCCTTGGCCGCCACTCTCGATGCGGGTCTCATCAATCCGGGCGAGTCGCTCCCGTCCGAGCGCGAAATGTCCGAAAAACTCGAAATGTCGCGCTCGACCATCCGCCAGGGCATCAAGGATCTGGCCCAGATGGGGCTGGTCACCACCCGCCCCGGCGCCGGCACCGTCGTTGTCGGCCGCATCCCCAAGGCGCTGTCGCGCCTTTCCGGCTTTACTGAAGATATGCAGCTGCGCGGCCTCATCGCCAGCTCGCGCGTCCTCGAATGTTCCATCGCCCCGGTTACCGCCGAAGCCGCATTCCGCACCGGCATGCCGCTTGGCACCCCCGTCATGACGCTGGCCCGTCTCCGGCTCGCCGGTGGCGAAGCGCTTTCTTACGAGCGCGCCGTTGTGCCGGTGTCCGCCGTCGGGGAAGACTATGACGGCTCGGGTTCGCTCTACGAACGGATGGATGCCCGCAACGCCCGCCCCCGCCGCATTCTCCAGAGTCTTGAGGCCACAGAAGCGAGCCCCGAGATCGCCATGCAACTCGGCATTCGCACCGGCGCGGCCGTGCTCGAGATTTCCCAGGTCGGCTACAGCGAAACCGGTATCGTCGTGGAAGACGCTGTCAGTTGGTATCGCGGCGATCGCTACAAATATGTCGGCGAAATCAAGGGCTGATGACATGACCCTGCTGCGCCGCCGCTATCGCGATCAGTTGGTCGAGCTTCTCGATCAGATGCTCGCCACCGAGTCGGCAGCCTTTGACGCCGCGCGCGACGCGGTCGCCGGTGCACTCGCCGCCGACCACCTGGTCTATGTCGCCGGCAGCGGCCATTCTCACCTTTTGGCTGAAGAGGCCTTCTATCGCGCCGGCGGCATCGCCCCGGCCCAGGCCATCCTCGAACCCGACCTCATGCTGCATCTGGGCGCCCAGCGCTCCACGCTCATCGAGCGTGAAACCGGCCGCGCCGAAAAGGTCATCGCCAACTATCCCGTCGAGGCCGGCGACGTCGTCTTCATCGCCTCCAATTCCGGCCGCAACGCCTACCCCATCGAGATGGCCCTCGCCGCCAAGGCACGCGGCGCCACCACCATCGCGATCACCTCGCTGCAGCACGCCCGCGCGATCACCTCGCGCCACGCCTCAGGCAAGCTCCTCTACCAGGTCACCGACATCGTCCTCGATAATTGCGGGGAATATGGCGACGCCGCCATCCCGATCGCCGGCCGCAACGTCAAGATGGGCCCCACCTCCACCATCGCCGGCGTGTTCATCATCAACACGGTGATCGGCGAAGCGGTCGAACAGCTGGCGGCACGTGGCATCAACATCGATGTCTACCAGAGCGCCAACATGCAAGGCACCGAAGCCCAGTCCGAAGCCATGATCGCCCGCTGGCAACCCCGCATCCGCGGCCTCTAGCGCGCGTCTGCGCCTTCTTGAGCGCCGACCTATCAGTCGTCTCCCTCCCCCTTGAGGGGAGGGATCAAGGGTGGGGGTCGTCCGGATGTCACCGCGGCTGGCCTCATTGCTAGGCTGATCGACACTCTACCCCACCGGCGGATACACATGCTCCCCACCCCGCCAATCCGACACCGAGTAGCACCCCTCACCCGTCGCCCTGATATTCGCCGCCGCAATCGGCGCCTTCCCATGCCCACCTGGAATATCCAGAACATAGGTCGGCTGGCAGAGCCCTGACACTCTGCCGCGCAGCCCCTGCACCAGCGCCTGCCCTTCAGCAATCGTCACCCGGAAATGCTCGGTCCCCGGCGCAAGGTCCGGATGGTGCAGGTAATACGGCCGCACCCGGCTCTCCACCAATCCGCGCATCAGCGCCGCGAGCACGTCCGGATCATCGTTGATGCCTTTGAGCAGCACCGTCTGCCCCAGCAGCACCACGCCCGCATACGCCAACCGACCCAGCGCCGCCCGCGCCGCCTCGGTCAGTTCCCGCGCATGGTTGGCGTGCACCGCGAGGTACGTCATCTTGCCACTCGCTTTCAGCGCCGCGATGAGCTTCCCATCAACCCGCTCCGGCTCCACCACCGGAACCCGCGTGTGGAACCGCACGATCTTCACGTGTGCGATCCCGGCCAGCCGGACCATCATCTCCTCAAGCCGCCGCGCCGACAGCACCAGCGGGTCGCCGCCGGTGAGGATCACCTCCCAGATCTCGGGATGGTTCGCGATATAGGCAAACGCGGCGTCCATCGCATCCGGCGCCAGCGTCCCCAGCCCCTCCGGCCCCACCATCTCGCGCCGGAAACAGAACCGGCAGTAGACCGGGCAGACATGGACGGCTTTGAGCAGCACCCGGTCCGGGTACCGATGCACGATCCCCTCGACCGGCGAATGCGTCAGGTCCCCAATCGGGTCCGCCCGCTCATCGGCGGTCGTCGTCAGTTCCCTGAGGTCCGGCACGAACTGCCGCGCAATCGGGTCGTTCGGGTTATCCCGGTCGATCAGCCCCGCCATCGCCGGCGTCACCGCGATCGCGTAGCGCTTGCCCACCGTCTCGGCCTCGCCGACCCGCGCTTCAGCCAGCAACCCAGCGTCAACAAGATCGCGTGCCGATCTCAATGTCCGGTCCAGCTTCATTGCTCGCCTCCCACCACCGGCACCCACAGCACGTCCTCGATGCGCCTTGCGTTCACCGCCAGCATCACCAGCCGGTCGAACCCCAGCGCCACCCCGCTCGTCTCCCCCATCAGCGGCAATGCCGACAGCAGATCTTCGTCGAGCGGGTAGGTTTCGCCGTAGAGCCGTTGTTTTTCGTTCATCTCAAGGGTGAATCTGTGGCGCTGTTCGTCCGCATCGGTCAACTCGCCAAAGCCGTTGGCCAGTTCCACCCCGCACGCATAGAGCTCAAACCGCTCCGCAACCCGCCAGTCATCCGCCGCCCGCCGCGCCAGCGCCGCCTCGGCCGCAGGATACCGGTCCAGCACCGTCACCCGGCCAAGCCCCAGATTTGGCTCGACTTTTTCCACCAGCACCCGGCTGAACAGATAGCTCCAGGTATACTCCACCGGCACTACCAGCCCCACCGCCCGCATCGCCCCCGCCAGCGCGTCGGCGTCAGTGTTTCCATCCACATCCATCGTCTGGAACAGATCAATTCCCGCATATTTTTCAAAGGCTTGCACAACGCTAAACCGCTCCGCCTCCGCAAACGGATCCGCCTCGCGCCCCCGGAACTGCAGCGTCTTGACCCCTGCCGTCTCCGCCGCGATCCGCAGCATTGCGAGGCAATCGGCGATCACCGCCCCATACCCCTCCCCCGCCCGGTACCATTCGAGCATAGTGAACTCCGGATGGTGCAGCGCACTCCGCTCCCGGTTCCGCCAGACATGCCCGAGGCTCGCGATCCGCGTCTCTCCCGCCGCCAGCAGCTTTTTCATGGAAAACTCAGGAGATGTATGGAGATAGAGCGTCTCCCCCACCCCATCATTGCCGATCGCTACGGTCGAAAACGCATGCAGATGCGTCTCATTTCCCGGCGAGCGCTGCAGCCCCGGCGGGTCGACCATCAGAAATTCGTGCTCGGCCAAGTACCCCCTCAGCGCCGCCTCGATCCGGTTCCGCGCCAGCAAAGCCGGCCGCCGGTCGGCATGCACCGACGGCGTCCACCACTGAGAAACCGGCGGCAACAGGGGCTTTGAGATCAACAGGCAGGACTTTCGCGCTCGGGACTGGCGGTTTTGCCGGAATTAGGGTATCGGGCGGCACCGAAACAGTAATACCTGCGTCCGGCTCGGCCAAGTCGCCTTGTCCTCTAGGCCGACGCCACCGCTTGAACAAGGAAGAAGTAATGGTCAAGGTCATCGCGTCCTCGCTCCGCAAAGGCCACGTCGTCGAGCAGGACGGCAATCTGCATGTCGTGCTCACCGCTGAAAACGTGCACCCTGGCAAGGGCAACTCGGTCACCAACGTCAACATGCGCCGCATGTCCGACGGCGTGAAGGTCATCGGCCGCTGGCGCACGGTGGAAATGGTCGAAAAGGCCGACGTCGACGAGCGCGAGTACCAGTTCCTCTACCAGGACGGCGAAGGTTTCCACTTCATGGACCCGGCCTCCTACGAGCAGCTCGCCGTCTCCGAAGACGTCATCGGTGAACAGGGCGCCTTCCTCGCCGACGGCATGCTGGTCTATCTCAAGACCTTCGAAGGCAATGCAATCGCCATCGAATTGCCGGCCCGCGTCACCCTCGAAATCGTCGAGACCGAACCCGTGGTGAAGGGACAGACCGCCTCGTCCTCGTTCAAGACCGCCAAGCTCTCGAACGGCGTCAAGACCATGGTCCCGCCCCATATCGGGGTCGGCACCCGCGTCGTCGTCATGACCGAAGACGCCAGCTACGTCGAACGCGCCAAGGACTGATGTCCGGGCCGCCTCTGGCGGCAAAATCGCTCCAGTGGAGCGATTTTAGGACGTCAGACCCGGAGCGCTACGCCCGCAGGGCAGGCTCATAACACCACCAAAATCCCGGCTCCGGCCGGGATTTTCATTTCATCTCTTCCATCAGCCGCTTCACCTCCCGCAGGTCGTCTTCGAAACGCTCCTGCTCGGCCGCCGCCAGCTGCCGGTCGGGGATACGCAGCAGATAAGACGGATGCACCGTGGCGAAGATCCGCGCGCCATCCGCCAGCACGGTGAGCTTGCTCCGCGCCAACCCCAGCGTAACCCGGCTCCCCATCAGGCTCGACACCGCCATCGCCCCCATGGCAACGACCAGTTCAGGCTTGATAAACTCCCGCTCCAGCCCCAGCCAGAACTTGCACGCCTGCACTTCGCCGGCGTTAGGCCGCTGATGCAGCCGCTTCCTGCCACGGGGCACGAACTTGAAGTGCTTGACCGCATTGGTCACATAGACCCGCTCGCGCTCGATCCCCACGAGCCGCAGCGCGGCATCGAACACCTGCCCGGCCGGCCCGACAAAGGGCTTTCCCGCCAGATCCTCCTGGTCCCCCGGCTGCTCGCCGACAAACATCACCTCCGCCGTTTCCGGCCCCTCGCCGAACACCGGTTGCGTAGCGTTCTCGTAAAGCGCGCACCGCTTGCAGCCATCGATCGCCTGCCGAGCCGCATCCACCGTGCCGATCTCCTCCCCGGAGACAGCTGGCGCCAACCTCTCCATCTTCCGCAGATGCCGCGACGGCGGGATGCTCGCCTGCCGCTCGATCATAGCCTCCTCCGCCTCCCTGGCGCCTCTGATCAGCGATGGAATGAGTTCTGCCTCGGGCAGATTGCGCCAGTACTTCACCGGCATTTCCGATTTCATCATCGCCACTTTGAGGCGCGCGGGGTTGAAGATGGAGGCGAAGTAGCTTCGCCATACTGGCTCCATAGCGTCCTCCGCGGGCACGTCCGCCTTCTCCCCGCCCGGCCCGAACTCAACCGTCTCGCCGTTCCAGTACGCCGAACGATATGGCGTGATGATCGCCCACATCATGCCGGTAAAGCGCCGCACAAAGAACGGTGTCACCCGCTCCAGCACATAGTGTTCCGGCTCGAACCACGCGGCGAAACGCTCGAGACCCGAGTCGTCGACAATGGATTTGAAACGCACAAACGCCGTCATCTTGTGCGCATCGCGCCGCACCGCCGAGACCAGCCGATCCAGGCGACCGACATCCGGGTCAGAGCGCGCTTGAAGCAATGTCCGGTCCTTCATCAGCCGCCACAACAGCCGGTAGAGCAGCGCAAAGCGCTCGGGATCCGAGTGACAGATCGCCGCCTCACCCAGCTCGAGGAACTTCTCCGGCACCGTCCCGACCTTCCGCCCGGTGACCAAAACCGGAGACTCTTCTGCGCCGAACAGGTCCCCCGCCCCGTTCGGCTCAACCCAGACCACGTCCTCTGGCGCCATGGCCTCGAGCAGCAACCCACGCGCCGCCGCCCGCCATTCCGCGAAATCGTTGAGCGATGAGAGGTGGATCGACCTCAAAACAGCTCGCCTTGCACCGGCTTCGGCGTCATCTGGCCCCGAAGGCCTGCAGAATCCGTCAGCCCGCCCGGTGTCCAGTCCGCCGCCTCGACAAACGGCCTCACCTTTTCAATCGAACCGCACATCCGGCCGAGGTCCGAAAGCCGCAACTTGTGGTGTCGGCGCGTCGTCAGGATCCGGTCCACCACCTTCACCCCCAGCCCGGGCACCCTCAGCAGCACCTCGCGCTCCGCCCGGTTGACATCGACCGGGAACTTGCCGCGGTTGCCCAGCGCCCAGGCAAGTTTAGGATCCAACTGCAAGTCGAGCAGCCCGTCCCGTCCTCCGGAAACGATCTCCTCCGCGTCAAAGCCGTAAAAGCGCAGCAACCAGTCCGCCTGGTACAGCCGATGCTCACGCAATAGCGGTGGCGGCGCCAGCGGCAGCCGCGAACTCGAGTCAGGGATTGGCGAAAAGGCCGAGTAGTACACCCGCTTCAACCCATAGCCCGAATAGAGGCTGGCGCTCCGCTCTAGGATCGTGGCATCTGTCGCCGCGTCGGCGCCGATGATCATCTGCGTCGATTGCCCAGCCGGCGCCAGAACGGTGGGCTTTGGCTTGCCCAAAACCTTCCCGTCCGGCCGGCTCTCCTCGCGCTTGTGCGCGATATGGGCCATTGCCGTGCGGATGGAACTCGATTTCTTCTCCGGCGCCAGCGCCTCTAAACTGACATCGGTGGGCAGTTCGATATTGGTCGACAACCGGTCCGCATAGCGCGCTGCTTCAGCCAGCAGTTCAGGCGCGGCGTTGGGGATCACCTTGAGGTGGATATAGCCGCCGAACTTCCGCCCCTCGCGCAGCCCGCGCGCCACCCGCACCATCTCCTCCATTGTGTAGTCCGGCGAGCGGATGATCCCGGACGACAGGAACAGGCCCTCGATATAGTTGCGCTTGTAAAAATCCAGCGTCAGCGCCACCACCTCCTCAACCGAAAAGCGGGCGCGCTGCACGTTCGACGACGACCGGTTCACGCAGTAGATGCAGTCGTAGACGCAGAAATTGGTCAGCAGAATCTTCAACAGCGAGATGCACCGCCCATCCGGCGCATAAGAGTGGCAGATGCCGCTCCCCTCGGTTGAACCAATCCCGCCCGTTTCAGCACTCGAACGTTTCACCGTGCCGCTCGAGGCGCACGAGGCATCGTATTTCGCGGCATCCGACAGCACGGCAAGTTTACGGGAGAGGCTAAGCTGGGTCATTTTGTTCACTCTATGTTCTAGTGTGGTAACCCCGAAGCGCCAATGCCGCCAATGCAAAAAGATGTGCTGGAGACGTCGCGGCCCGAAAAGTGATCGGGAACGCGCGCTTTCCCATCGAAGGCCGATCGTTCGTTATTCGGCAACGATGCGTCGGCTTCATGCTTCTATCGCCCGCCCGCTTTCCCACCTATTTGAACGGTCAGCACTTTCACCAAGGAGGTCAGCATGACCCTCGAACTTAAAGGCATCCACCACCTGACGGCCATCACCGCCCAGGCCGCCAAGAACGTCCAGTTCTACACCCAGACCATGGGCATGCGGCTGATCAAGAAGACCGTCAACCAGGACGATACCAGCGCCTACCACCTGTTCTACGGCGACGGCATCGCGTCGCCCGGCGCTGACCTCACCTTCTTTGATTGGCCCGCTTCCCCTGAGCGCCGTGGCACCCATGCGGTGAACCGCACCGGCCTCCGCGTTGCCACCGAGGCCGATCTCAACTGGTGGAAAGCGCACCTCGTCGACAAGGGCGTCACGTCTGCCAACATCAAGGAACGCGCCGGTCACCTCTCGCTCGATTTCGAGGACTTCGAGGGCCAGCGCTTCCGCCTCGTCGCCGATCCCAAGTCCGCCGCCGCCCACCCGTGGGACCGCAGCCCCATCCCCACCGAACACCAGATCATCGGTCTTGGGCCCATCACCCTGTCGGTGCCCGATCTGCGCCGCACTGCGGATGTGCTCGAAAAGGTGATGAACATGCGTGAAGTGCGCTCCTATCCGGCGCGCGAAAAGCATGGCGCTATCCACGTCTTCGAAATGGGCGAAGGCGGCGCCGCTGCCGAGCTTCACGTCGAGGTCAATCCCGATCTGCCGCAGGCGCGCCAGGGCGCCGGTGCTGTCCACCACGTCGCCTTCCGCACGCCCAACAAGGAAGAGTTCGACGAATGGGTGCGCCGCACCGCGGGCTTTGGCATCCGCTCCAGCGGCGAAGTCGAGCGCTTCTATTTCACTTCGCTCTACTTCCGCGAGCCCAACGGCATCCTGTTCGAAATTGCCACCGACGGCCCCGGCTTCACCGCTGACGAGCCGCTCGAAACCCTCGGCGAACGGCTCTCCCTCCCACCCTTCCTCGAAGGCAAGCGGGCCGAGATCGAAGCCGGCCTGAAGCCGCTCTAACCACGTACACAAACGCAGTCGAGCGCGGTTCCGACAGCAGCGGAACCGCGCTCTGAAGCGCCGTGGGGGGCTAGCGGCGCCTGTTCGCTAGAGCGTTTCCAGGAAAAGCGGTAACGGTTTTCTGGTTCGGAAACGCGACAATAGAAAGTCCTGGACGCCGCTTACTGGGGCGTCACACTTGTGACGCTCGGCGTGACCAGAACCTTGGCCATGTCGATCAACTGCATGAACTCGGCACGGTAGCCCTTGTCATCAGCGCCACGCGCACCCTGCGCGAGCTTGCGGATATCGTCCCAGCTCATCTCGCCATAATTCGAACCCTTGAGCTTCTGCCCGAAAGCCGCCACCGCCGCGGCAAACCGCGCATCGTCTGAGGCCGCACTGAGGTCCTTGACCGCGAGGTCCGCTCCGATCGGCTGCTCGATCAGTTTGCTGGTCGTCCCGTCCGGCAGCTTGTAGCGCATCTTGAGGAAGCCGATTTCCGTGCCGTTTCCGGCCGCCGTCGTTTCCGCATCGCCATAACGGAGCGGATCGTTGAGTTCGCCGCCCGATCCAACCGGCGTAATCTCGTACAGCGCCGTCACGGTCGTTCCCGCCCCGATATCGCCGGCATCGACCTTGTCGTTGTTGAAATCCTCGCGGTTCAGCGCTCGGGTTTCATAGCCGATCAGCCGGTACTCGCTCACCACCGCAGGGTTGAACTCGACCTGGATCTTCACGTCCTTGGCGATAGTATCCAGAGTGCCGCCGGCATCCTCGACCAACACCTTCTGGGCTTCCTTGAAGCTGTCGATATAGCTGGCATTGCCGTTCCCGTTCTGGGCCAGCGCCTGCATCGTGTCGTCACCCAGATTGCCCTGGCCAAAGCCCAGCACCGACAGGAACACGCCGTCGTCGCGCTTCCCCTTGATGAAAGTCTTGAGCGCTTCTGGGTCCTCAATGCCGACATTGAAATCGCCATCGGTCGCAAGGATCACCCGGTTGACGCCATCGGTCACCTTGTTCTGCTCAGCCAACCGATAGGCCAGTTCGATCCCCTCGGCGCCTGCGGTCGATCCGCCAGCGGCGAGATTGTCCAGCGCGCCGATGATCTTGGCTTTCTCCGTCGCCCTGGTCGGCTCCAGCACCACGCCGGCCGACCCCGCATAAGTGACGATCGAAATCGTGTCATTGGCACCCAGTTGATCCACCAGCAGTGCAAATGCCCGCTTCAGCAGCGGCAGCTTGTCCGGCTCATCCATCGACCCCGAGGTGTCGATCAGGAACACCAGGTTCGAGGCCTTATCCTCGGTGACCGGCGGCACGTAGCCCTTGATTCCGATCTGGACGATCTCGGTCTTGCCATTCCAGGGCGTCGGATACACAGAAACCGTCGACTTGAACGGGGTCGTAGCATCCGTCGGCGCCGGGTAGGCATAGTCGAAATAGTTGATCAGCTCCTCGATGCGAACCGCATCAGGCTCCGGCACCCAGCCATCGGTCAGCGCCCGGCGCACATAAGAATAGGCGGCCGTATCGACATCGATCGAGAACGTCGAGACCGGCTCGTTCTTGACGATCTTGACCGGCGACTCGACAAAACTGGTGAACTCATCGCCGCTCGGCACCGTGTTCGCCACGGCCCCATCCATCGGCGCCGGCCTCACCAATGCTTCGGCTTCGCCCGATGGCGCAAATTCGGCCATCACGCTCTCATTCGGCTGGCCCGCAGTAAGCGTACGCTGCAGAAGTTTTGGCTCCACCGTCCCGCTCAGCGGGGCTGCAGGCACAGCCGTTCCAGCAGCGCCAATCGCTACTTCGGTGTCAGCTACCACCGGCGCGTCCATCATCGGAGCCGCCTCGGTGGTCTCAGTTTTCAGCGCATCATCCGACTTCGCCACTTGCTGCGGTGCAATTTTCGCATCTGCAGATGCAGGCTTGTCGGCATCCACCGTCACCGCCACGGGCGGAGCCCCGATCGGGGTAATCGCGGTGGATGTGTAAAGTTGATAGCCAAGCGGCAGCAACAGCAGCGCCACCGCTGCCGTACCAAGGCCATAAGAGAGACGGGTAGTCATGGTCCAGTTCCTTCCCAGATTGGAGAACATGGACCTCAGACGCTGGCTCAGCGCATTTCCTTGGGCAGGGGCGCGTGCATTCTGCTGGTCAATGTCAAACGCCAGCATGGCCGCCTCGATCGCACGATGGCGCGCTGCCTCGGATGGGGCGGGCATGGCGCTCTGCTTCAGCGCCTTGAAATCATCGTCGTTCATGTCATTGCTCATAGCAGCCCCCTCAGGGTCTTCTTTGCTTCGTGGACATGCCAGGAAACCGTAGCCTCCTTGCATCCCATGATCACGCCTGCCTCGGCGTGGCTCATCCCCTCCGCGTAAATCAGCAGCACTGCATCCCGTTGCTGTTCGGGAAGCTGCCGTACCGCATTCCAAAGTTCCTTTGCCGCGGCCGAGTCTTCCTGGTCGGGCAGATATTCGTCTGGCGTCACCTCGGCATAGCGGTCGATATGCCGCCCGCGCCGGCTGCGCGCCCGCTGCATGTCGCGCACCGCATTCAGCGTCACGCGATAGAGCCAGCTGGTGAACGCACTGCGCCCATCAAAGCTCTTGAGGATGGAGGCAAGCTTCACGCACACGTCCTGCGCGATGTCCTCGGCATCCGACACCTTGCCGCTCCACTTGCATGCGGTGCGGAAAATGAAGTCGTAGTGCCGCTCCACCAGTTGCGAAAATGCCAGGCGATCGCCGCCCACCGCCCGCGCAATCAGCGTCTCGTCGGCAACCTGTTTGGGCAGCGCCCCTGTGTCGTAAAACTGCGGCATCAAAGCGTGGGACCGTGGCACCGAAATGGGCTTTCAGCTGGCATCATAGGCGTAGGACGCCCCCCACGGTGCCCTCCTTGGGGGCTTTCAAAGATTTTTTCTTTGAGTGCCAGCCCGAGCGGCGCTATGCCGGTGCAATGGACGAAAAACCTGACAGCCCAAAACCTGACAGCCCGTGGCGCCTTAATCCCGCACGGATCCTCATCCTCATCCTGGGGGCGCTGGTGCTTGTGTACGTCGTTTCTTCTGTAATGGGCGGCCTCGGCAACTACGAACTGCTCAAGCAGGCTGCAACCGAGGCAAAGCCGCCAAGCTAGGACTGCAATTCCACCGCGGATCAAACGCAGCAAGAGGCTAAAGACAGATTTGCCCCAACCAGCATCTGGAGCAGACCATCCCTCGCTGAGTTTTGCGCGTCCTGAGCGATATTTACTCGCCTCGGCCCCCGAAATTGTCAATGAACGGATCGGACGATTATTCATCCGCCGGAATGCTGGGTTCCGTGCTCAAGACTTTGGACCGACAAGGCTCAGAGAAACTCTGCGAGTTGCCTCCAAGATCCTGAACGATGCCCGGAACTTCCCGTCGAACAGACTCCCCAACTGGTGGATCGGAGTTGGCACAGCGTTGGGCTTTGCTCGTGAGCTGAACTTTTTGCCCGGCGACACGGATGTGGATGTCCGCATCGGACTGGAGTTCACAAACAATCGTGCCGCTTTTGACGCGGTTGTAGTCTTGGTCCGTCTGTTCGCGCAAAACGGCTTCCGCCTAATGCGCGAAACCTACCTGGACGGACGCCCAATGCAGACGGCGTTCGCTCACCGCGAGAACGACAATACCATCTTTGACATCTACTACTTCTATTCCGGCGTCAGCGAAGGCCGGTATGTCAACGCCAACGACTTTGGCTACCGCCGCAAACCGCGCCATCTCATCGACAACAAGAAATCCCTGAGCTGGCCCGGCTACGCCACGCTGAAAGTCAACGTCCCCCAGCCGGTTGAAGACTATCTGGCCTGGCGCTTCGGCCCCGAATGGCGAACGCCAAAGAAGAACTGGGAACTTGGCCCCGTCGATAACGCCTGTATCGAGCCCCTGCCGCAGGTGACTGTCCTCACCTACGGCACCTGGGACCTCTTCCATCAGGGCCACCTGCGCCTCCTGGAACGCGCCGCTGCCCTCGGCGATCACCTCGTAGTGGGGGTCGTTTCCGACGAACTCTGCGCCATTAAGGGCAAACAACCCTCCCAGGACGAGGCAACCCGCGCCGCTGCCATTCACGCCCTGCCCTTCGTCCGTGAGGTCTTCATCCAGCGCATGCTCGACCAGAAGGAGTTCGACATCGAACGGTTCGGCGCCGCCCATCTTGTCGTCGGCGACGATTGGATCAATCACCCGCGCTTCGAACAGGTGCGGGACTACCGGGGCGTCGAGCTTCACTACCTGCCCCGCACGCCAGGCATCTCGTCAACATCCCTCCGCGCGGAACTAACGGCAGGCAGCCGGGGCCCATGACCGCGGCTCTGCCCCTGCACCTGCAATCCTATTTGGCGACAGTCGAGCCGGGCAGCGTCGTCGCCGTCGAACCCATCGATCAGACGCCTCCACCCGCATCTGGATCGCGTCGGGTGACCTACGCCGATCCCACCACAGGCGTGATGTACTGCGTCCATCTCAGCCAGTTCGCGATCAGCCAGGTCAATCTCGACCTCAAAGCCGGCATTGTCACCAAGACCGTCGGCCGCTTCAGCGAATTCGGCATCCTGGAACGCGAAATCTTCTGGCTCAACCGTCTGGCCACTTCAGGCATTGTGCCAAGGCTGATCAGCACCACAGATATGACCCTCTGCCTCACCTATGTCGGCGAACCGGTCCGCCGCTACAATCTCCCTTCAGACTGGCGTGAGCAGGCCGAGATCATCCTATCCTCGCTGGCCGCCGCCGCCTGCCGGCATAACGACATCAAATGCGACAACCTCACGGTTCTCGACGGGTGCCTGTATCTGCTTGATTTCGGGTGGGCCACTGCCGCAGGAGACCCCATCCCTCCCGAATGGCCCGAAGGCATCGGCCGCCAGCACCGTCTCGGCATCCACCAGTTCGACGACCGGCACGCCATATTTGCCGCTCTCGAGTCTGCCGAACGAGACGCCGTGGATCGCTCCATCGCGATGAGAGTAGCGACGTCGTCTACAAATTAGCTGCTCAGGGGGGCTTTCCAGCAAGCGCCGTTACTATCCTCGACTTTTCGTGCTTCAGGGCCACCCGTCCACTTAACTTGCAATTATGAGATAATATATCATATTTGTGAATGTCGCACAGCACGGAATGACATGCGGAAATCACGATACGGCCGTTGTGAATCTCGATTGGCGCCTGAGGTCTGACCCTTGGCTGCTCGTCCCATTCGCTCTTTGTCCCCTCAATTGATCAATATTCTTCAACAATTCGCGCCGACGACCGAACTGGAAGCGCACTCGCTTCATGCATTTGGTTCGAACTTTGACCCAACCAAGATTTCCGTTGTTGCAGTTGTAGACTCTCACGAAATTGATCAAACTACTTTTGGTTTACGGCTACACTTCCGTCATGCATCAGGGAGAGTATTGGAGATTGTTTCCGAAACATCTGTGAAAAATACAGTACGCGTTAATCTCAATAATTCTATCGTATCAAAGATCTGTCTTTATCACCCCCACTTGGCACAACGAGAGGCCCACTGGTTGAGAAGGGTGAGAGGCCCCGTTGTTGCGCGTCTCGCTGGCGTAAAAGACGCAACAATCGCAACGTCTTACGAAGGCGAACCCGTCAACATCTATAACCTTCCTGAGGACTGGCGGCAGCAGGCTGAGGCCATCATCGCCCACCTGCGCACCGCTGGCTGTTGCCACAACGACATCAAGGCCGGAAATGTGGTGGTAAGCAATGGGCGCCTGAAGTTGATCGATTTTGCCTGGGCGACGCAAATCGGCGAACCTATCCCGGAGGAGTGGCCCATCGACCTCGGATTCCAGCACTTCATCGCCCCACACGAGTTCGACGACCGCAAGGCAATCTTCGAAGCGCTTGGCGAGGTTGAAACCGCCGCGCTGGCAGCGCTTACGCCACCAGCGCCTGCGGCACCGCCTCTGCGATAAACCCGCCACCGAGCACTTCGCTGGTCTCGCTCTCATCGGCGTAGAACACGCAGGCCTGCCCGGGCGAAATCCCGTATTCGCCAGCAAACAGCGTCACGAACACCTCACCATCCTGCATATGGATGGCACCCTGTTGCGGTGGCCGCGTCGAGCGTACCTTCACTTCAATTGGCGCGCCATTGCCTGACGCCAGTGCCTCAAGCCGCTCGATCCCAAGCCAGTTGACATCCCGTAACCGCACCGTCTTGGTCATCAGAGCCTCGCGCGGCCCGACGATCACCCGACCCGTCTTGTGCTCCAGCTTGACCACATAAAGCGGCTCACCCGCCGCCACGCCGAGCCCCTTGCGCTGCCCAACAGTATAATTGACGATCCCCTCGTGCCGCCCAAGTACGCGGCCATCCAGATGCACGATCTCCCCGCCTGCCAGGGCCTCGGGATGCATCTTGCGGATTACATCGGCATACTTGCCCTGCGGCACAAAACAGATGTCCTGGCTGTCGTGCTTTTCAGCAATCTCCAGCCCAAACTCGCGCGCCAGTTCGCGCACCGCCGGCTTGGTCATCCCACCCAGCGGAAAGCGCAGGAAATCAAGCTGCTCGTCCGTGGTAGCAAACAGGAAGTAGCTCTGGTCGCGCGACGCATCAACCGGCCGGAACATCCGCCGCTTGCCGTCGACCAGCTTGCTTTGAACATAGTGCCCGGTCGCCAGCACATCGGCCCCGAGGTCACGCGCCACTTCCATCAGGTCCACAAACTTGACGCTCTGGTTGCAGGCGATGCATGGCACCGGCGTCTCGCCCTGCCTATAGGCATTGGCGAACGGCTCCATCACCGATTTCTTGAAGCGCTCTTCATAGTCGAGCACGTAGTGCGGAATCTTCAGCGCTGCGGCCACCCGTCGGGCATCATGAATGTCCTGGCCAGCGCAGCACGCGCCCTTGCGGTGCGTCGCTTCGCCGTGATCGTAAAGTTGAAGGGTAACACCGACCACATCATACCCTTGGCGGGCGAGCAGGCCGGCAACAACGGAGCTATCAACGCCCCCCGACATCGCGACAACAACGCGCGTGTCTTCAGGGCGCTTGGGCAAATCAAGCGAATTCATCATCTCTCACATCCAGAAGGGTTCAAGGTCCAGCGGATGGCGCGGGTATAGAGCGGAGTAGCCCCAATGCGCAAGCCAGTCTCCCTGCGCTGGGGGATCGCCGCCAGGTTCGGTCGGCAGTTTTTGCCCAAGAGCACCTAAGCTGCCTAGCGGTCCGAGTCGATGCCCACTGGTAACTCATTGAAATAACTAGCCTGATGCATCCGGCACGCAACTTGCAGCTCACCTCCTGAACAACTGTGTCTCGTGAGGCCTTCGTGTCAGCAACGGTAACTGTGGGATTTGCTCCGGCATCAACGCCAGCCATCGCGGCCGGCCTCGCCAGCACGCCCGCCGCTGATGCAAACGCCGACGACGGCGGCAATCCCTTCGCCGCCTTTCTTGCTTTGGTCGGCGCCGCGATAGCGCCGACAACTGAACCAGTTGCCGATGCTGCAGTTACGCCGCCCGTTACCTTCAGCGTCCCCCAGACCGCCGCGCTGCCCGCCATCGATCTCACCGATCTCGGCAACGCCCCCGCCTTGCAGAGTGAAACCGGAAAGTCGCTGCTCAACGCCTTCAGTAAAGCGCTGATCGCGGTCAAGGATGCGCTTGCCGATGGCAAGCCGGTCGACCCAACGCTGGAAAAAAAGCTCCAGAAGACAGTAGACGACCTGTCAGCCCTGCTCGGCATTACCCTGCCTCAGCCCGTGCAGACGCCGTTTGCTCCGGTAATCGCTGCGGCAGCCAGCGGCGACTCTCTGCTCCCCGTCGGTGACACCGCCCCGGCGCCCCCAATCCAACAGACACCCGATCTCCCCGAAGCCGCCACCCCAATAGCGGCCGATCCAACTGGTGACATTTTCCCTGCCGAGACGAGCGCTTCTGCCAACACCGGCGCCGTTGTCCCAGCTTCGATCGATACAGCCGAGCCGGTCGCTGCAGCACCCGCAACAGAAACGCCTGTCGATACACTCGCCCGACTGGTCGAGGATCTGGGTGACAAGCTGCAGCAGCAATCGCCCGATCTCGCTAACAAGCTCAAGGCGGTCGCCGAGGCGCTCTCGTCAGGCAAGGTGCCGACCGATCTGCTCGCCAAGATCGGCCTCAGTACCGAGCCGGGCAAGTCCGCCCCCGAGCTCACCCAACTGATCGACGCGCTTGCCGCGCCAGCCAGCAGCAAGGAAAAGCCCGCGCCGGTCTTCACCGCTCCGGTCCTCGCGGCGCCCACTGCGGTTCTACCCAAAGGCGGGGCGAACAAAGTCGACAAGAGCGCCGCCCAAGTCGGCGCAACTGCTACTTCCGGCACTGCCACTGCAGACTCGACGGCAGACACCACGCTGGCGCCCACGGGGCCCGCACTCGATACAAATGCGGCCAAGTCCGACAAACCAGCTGATGCGAAGACCATCGACGCTACGAGTGCGTCAGGCACTGCGCATGACGCCACAAAGAGCGATAAAGCCGACAAGGCCGCCGCCGCTAACGCCAACACCATCGCCCCGGACGCCGCCGCCACGAGCCCCTCCCAGGTCGCGGTGACCAATGTCGTCGCGGGCACCCGGGCCATCCACGCCGCCTACCAGGCAGCCGTCCAGCAGATCAACCTGCCCCAGGTAGCCTTCGAGGTCGCCCGGCAGGTCCAGGCCGGCAATTCGCGTTTCCAGATTCGCCTCGATCCCGCCGAGCTCGGCCGCATCGATGTGCGTCTCGATGTCGACAAGGACGGTACGGTCAACGCCCGGATGTTCGTCGAGCGCCCCGAAACGCTCGATCTCATGCAGCGCGATCAGCGCGCCCTGCAGCAGGCGCTGCAGCAGGCGGGGCTCGATGGCAGCAAGACGAGCCTCGAATTCTCGCTGCGCCAGAACCCCTTCGCCGGCAATCCGGGTGGCAATGGCGGCAGCAGCGGCGAGCAGGGCTTCGGCCCCTTCGGCGATTTAACTACCGCCGACGCCACGGCAGAAGCAGCCCCCATCAGTCTCTACCGCGGCACCAGTTCTGCCAGCGGCGTCAATTTGGTCGTGTAGGAGTCAGCCATGTCCGTCAGCAGTGTCGCGTCCAACTCCGCCAGTTCCCTCACCGGATCGCGTGCGAGTATCGCTGACAATTTCGATACCTTCCTGCAGCTCCTCACTACCCAGCTCAAGAACCAGAATCCGCTCGATCCCCTCGACACCAACGCGTTCACCCAGCAGCTGGTGCAGTTCACTGGCGTCGAGCAGCAGCTCAAGACCAACGACTTCCTCGCCGCAATGATGAGCTCGACCCAGAACGCCAGCAATTCACAGGCGGTCGGCTATATTGGCAAGATGGTCAGTGCCTCTGGCGTGAAGTCCGAACTGGTCAAAGGTTCCGCCAGCTGGCATTTTGCCATCGCCAAGGACGCCGACGTTACGGTCACGGTCAAAGACGCCAAGGGCAACTCCGTGTTCACCAAGCAGGGCTCGGTCAAATCCGGCGAAAGCGTCTTCAACTGGGATGGCCTCGGCTCAGACGGCACCCAGAAGCCCGACGGCTCGTACACCATCTCGGTCCAGGCGCGGGATTCCGACGGCAAGCTCATCGACGTCGCCACCGAAATGACTGGCGAGGTCACCGGCATCGACCTTACCGGCTCCGAACCTGTGCTCATCATCGGCACTGCCCGCGTCAATCTTTCCAGCGTTCTGTCGGTCCGCTCCAAGACGGCGACCGATACCAGCACCGGCACGGGGACCGGCAGCAGCGTCTAGAGAGGGCAGTCTCCACCGCTACTTTCCGAACCCCGTGGGCAGCCCGTCCATGCTGACCATGTTCTTGTCGGCCCAGTAGTCGACGATCCCGTCGGGCCCCTTGGCTTCGGCCCAGCGGTCCATCGTGTCGCGCTCGCCCTCATAGCTCATCAGCGGTACGCCATAGCCGCATGAGGTCTTCACGAGGTCGAAATCCAGCACGATGATCTGCCGCGCTCCCAGTGGCTCCGTGTCGGCGAACTGCGCGCCCAGCAACTCCTGGTAGTCCGCGCTCCCGCGCGCCACCGCCCGCCCCTTGCCATAAAGTCTCAGGATCAGCGGCGGCCCCTCCACGGCACAGAACATGATGGTCAGCCGCCCGTCTGCCCTCAGGTGCGCCGCCGTCTCGTTGCCACTCCCGGTACGGTCCAGATAGCAGGCTGTATTGTCCCCCAGCACGCGGAACATATCGGTCGAACGCGGCGACAGGTTGATGCGCGTGCCGGCCGCTGCCGATGCGGTGAAAAAGAAGTGCTGCTTGGCGATGAACTCGCGATGATGCGGATTGAGTGCCGGAAAGTCCTTGGCCATTCGCAACTCCTTGAAGCTGTGTCGTGCCCTAGCCGCCTCCACTGTCGCAATCTATTCGACCATGGACTCAGCCTCGCACTGGCGCACCAGCAGACCTTAACGCCAAGCCACTCTCAACACTCGGTGTTTTAACGCCTTGTAAGCTTTGTCTTAGCCGATTTTTAAGCGCGATGGGCTAGGGTTTCCGAAGTGGTCAGGTTGAGTAAGTGAGTACAATGACCGTCCAAATGCGTCCCCGCGTAAAGTATGTCATCGGCCCCGATGGGAGCCCGCTGACAATAGCGGATCTGCCCCCGCGTAACACCAGGCGGTGGGTAATTCGTCGCAAAGCCGAGGTTGTCGCCGCAGTTCGCGGTGGCTTGCTCAGCCTTGAAGAAGCCTGTCAGCGCTATACCCTGTCAGTGGATGAGTTCCTCAACTGGCAGGCTGCGATTGACAAGCATGGCCTTGCTGGTCTGAGGACCACCTGGATCCAGCACTACCGAGAAGGCTGAGCCGCGCCCTAAGGGCCGTCTCTAGAACCAAATGCCCGCCCGGTCCGCCGCGGCGGGCTTTGCGTTTTTGGGCGTTCCTCCCTAGGGCGTCGCCTCTCCCAGATACTTGGCCCCGGCAGCCGTTGCCTGCATCGCCGCATAGTGCGCTGCGACCGCGGGCAGTTCCGGACCATCCGTCACCGTCGAAAACCAGCGGTGCGACGAGAGTGCCAGCGCAATATCGGCCAAACTCATTCTCCCGTTAACGACGAAGCCGTTCCCCTTGGCCAGTTGCGCCTCGACAATGCCCATCGCCGCGCCCCATTTGGCAATCGAGTCCGCAATCCTCGCCTCATCGGTGAATGCCGGGTTCTTCCGGATCAGCGCCTGCACCGCATAGACCCAGGCCGGATTGAGTTCGGTCGCCTGCCAGGTCAGCCATTGGTCCACCAGGGCCCGTTCACGCGGGTTGGCCGGCAACAGGTCGCTGCTCCGGGTCTCGGCGAGGTAGCGCATGATGGCGCCGCTCTCCCACAGCACGAACCCGTCATCGATGATCACCGGCACCGATCCGTTGGGGTTGAGCGCAAGGAACTCCGGCACCCTTGGGTCCCGATGCGGCAGCCCCCAAACCTCCTGTTCGTACGCGATGCCGATCAGGTCCGCCGTCCACATCACCTTGCGCACGTTGATCGAGGTGGTCCGGCCCAGAATCTTGAGGCGTGTCAATTTCATAAATCCTTAACTGCAAGCGGCAATCTCTGCCGGTTCTAGCAATCTGCGACCGCAAGTTAATAACTTGTTTACCATCCACTGGGTAATTTTTGCCTATGGGCTCGGTGTGCGTCGCGCAGCCGAATGGACGATAGGTCGGGTTACCGCGTGAACGGCTTGCTGCAGTTATTCAACCGCTTGGGATTGGCGCGCGTCGCGGCCATGGCCGTCATCGCCGTACTCATGCTCGGGTTCTTTGCCTTCCTCATCATGCGCGCCTCCACCCCACCGATGGCGCCGCTCTACACCGGCCTTTCGCTTGAGGACTCCTCGGCGATCGTCACCGAGCTGCAGAGCCAGAACATCCCATATGAGCTGCGCGGCGATGGCGACACTATCGTCATTCCGCGTGACCAGATCACCGCCACCCGCATGTCGCTCGCCCAGAACGGCCTGCCCACCCGCGGCCAGGTCGGCTACGAAATCTTCGACCAGCAGTCCTCGCTTGGCGCCACCAGCTTTGTGCAGAACATCAACAATGTGCGCGCCCTCGAAGGCGAGCTCGCCCGCACCATCTCATCGCTCGCCCGCATCAAGTCGGCCCGCGTCCACCTCGTGCTCCCCGAGCGCGCCCTGTTCAGCCGCGAGCAGAAAGATCCCACCGCCTCGATCGTCCTGTCGGTCCGCGGCGAACTCTCGGCTGGTGAAATCCGCGCCATCCAGCACCTCGTCGCCTCCGCCGTCGAGGGCCTGACCCCGATGCGCGTGTCGGTGGTCGATGACACCGGGCGCCTGCTCGCCAATGGCGCCGGCAATGGCCCTGACGAGATGGCCGCAGGCGAAAATGACGAGCGCACTGCCGCCGTCGAAACCCGCCTCCAGAGCCGGGTCGAAGACCTCTTGGCCAACATCGTCGGCTCCGGCCGCGCCCGGGTGCAGGTGAGCGTCGATCTCGACATGAACCGCGTCACCAAGACCGCCGAAACCTTCGATCCCAATGGTCAGGTGATCCGCTCCACCCAGACCCGCGACCTCGCCAATAACGCCACCGGCCCCGGCGACAGCGGCCAGGTCAGCGTCTCCAACAACCTGCCCAACGCCAGTGCCAGCGCTGGCACCTCGGCCAGCGGCACCTCCGAGCAGGCCTCGACCACCGAGGAAACCACCAACTACGAAATCTCCAAGGTCACCCAGACCGAACTTACCGAAGCTGGCAGCGTCAAGCGGCTCTCCGTCGCTGTCGTCGTCGATGGCGTCTACACGACCGATGCCAGCGGCAATTCCACCTATGCGCCGCGGCAGCAGGCCGAAATCGACCAGATCACCTCGCTGGTCAAATCGGCCATCGGCTACGACGAAAAGCGCGGTGACCAGGTGCAGGTCGCCAACCTGCAGTTCGCCTCCCGCCCCGATACCACCACCGGCACCGCCGCCCCAGGCCTCTTCGACTTCACCCGCGACGACCTGATGAACGGCGCGGAAATGGCCGTGACCTTGCTCATCGCCCTGGCCCTCGTCTTCTTCGTGCTGCGCCCCCTGCTTAAGCGCGTGCTGAGCCCCGAAAAGCAGATCCTCGCCCTGCCCCAGAGCGCCGAGATCAGCAATCCGGGCATGGCCGGCCCCGGCAATTTCGGCCCGGCAAGCGTCCATTCCCCCATGACCCAGTTGCAGCCCGGCGCCCAGAACGACGACGGCGAACGCGTTCCCGCCTGGATGGACAGCGCCAAATCGATGGGCGAAGCGCAGGCAAAGACGCTTCGGACGGTTGGCAATCTGGTCGACGAAAACCCCAAGCAGGCCGCGCTGATCGTGCGCGACTGGCTCTCTGCGGCCAGCTGAAGGTAGGACCAGAAACCAATGGCCGTCGCAACCCAACTCAACCCGCAGCAAGGCTCCAACGGCGGCAGCAAGCAGCTCGTTGTCGACGGCGGCGCCAACCAGCGCGCGCTCGCGGGCGACGAGAAGGCCGCCGTGCTGCTCTTGGCGCTCGGTCCCGATTTCGGCAAGCCGATCCTCCAGGAACTGGACGAAATGGAAATCCGCGCCCTGTCGCGCGCCATGGTCCGCCTCGGGCCGATCACCCAGGACATGCTGGACTCGCTCCTCGTTGAGTTCGTCACCACCGTCTCGTCCAACGGCAACATCTCGGGCAATTCCGAAAGCACTGAACGTCTCCTCCTGTCCTTCCTTCCGGCCGATCGCGTCGACGCCATCATGGAAGAGATCCGCGGGCCCGCCGGCCGCAACATGTGGGAGAAGCTCTCCAACGTTCAGGAGGACGTGCTCGCCAACTACCTGAAGAACGAATACCCGCAGACCATCGCCGTGGTGCTGTCCAAAATCGACTCCGACCATGCCAGCAAGGTCCTGGCCTCGCTCCCCGAGGAGCTGGCGATGGAAGTCGTGCAGCGCATGCTGTCACTCGACCCGGTGCAGAAGGAGATCCTCGAAAAGATCGAGACGACACTCCGCACCGAGTTCATGTCGACGCTGAGCCACACCAAGCGCCGCGACAGCCACGAACAGATGGCGGAGATCTTCAACTCCTTCGACCGCCAGACTGAAGCGCGCTTCATCACCACCCTCGAAGAGCGCAACCGCGAGGCCGCCGAGCGCATCAAGGCGCTCATGTTCACCTTCGAGGATCTTGCCCGCCTCGAAGCGGCCGCCATCCAGACCCTCGTCCAGAAAATGGACAAGAAGGAACTGGCGCTCTCCCTCAAGGGCGCCAACGACACCGTCAAGGAAACGTTCTTTGCCAACATGTCGGCGCGCGCCGGCAAGATGCTCAAGGACGACATGGAGTCCATGGGCCCGGTCCGTCTCAAGGACGTCGACGAATCCCAGGCCAAGATGGTCTCCACCGCCAAGGATCTGGCTGCCAAGGGCGAAATCGTCATCGCCAAGGGCAAGGCCGACGAACAGATGATCGGCTGAGATGACCGCCCCCCTCGCCAAATTCACCTTCGATCTCGACCTGGGCAGGCGCCAGGAGCGCAACTCCGTCGTCACCGAAACCGCCATGGCCACCATGCTGGCCGAGGCCCGCCGCGAGGGCCACAACCAGGGCCTGATCGAGGGCGAGCGCAGCGCCACCGCCCAGGCCGCGCGTCAGCTTGCCGCTTCCGCCGAAGACCTCGCCAACCGCGCCGCCGCCATCGCATCGGCCGTCGATGAGGCCAAAAAGCACACCCTCGCCGAGTCCATCACACTCGCCGTCTCGGTTGCCCGCAAGCTCGCCGGCGGCCTCATCGACCGGCAGCCCGCCTCCGAGATCGAATTGCTGATCACCGAGTGCCTTTCGACCATCGGCAGCGTCTCGCATCTCGTCATCCGCTGCCACCCCGAACTGGCCGACGCCGTCCGCGACCTAGCCTCTGCGCGAATGCAGACCTCCGGCTTTGCCGGCAGGCTCGTGGTCATGGGCGATCCCGAGATCGTTCCGGGCGATGCCCGTATCGAGTGGGCCGACGGCGGCATCGTCCGCGACGTCAACAAGCTCTCGGCCGAAATCGACGCCCGCATCGCCGAATATTTTGCCGCCCATAGCATCGACGCCCCCACTCCCGAGGAGACCCTGCCATGAGCACCGGCGACACTGATACCGGTATTGCCTTTGAGGAGATGGCTGCTCCCGGCCGCGATGGTCAGGGTGCCTACGGCGAGCGCACTGCTGCCGATCTCGAAGCGGTCTTCGACGTCCCTGTCCGCATTTCGGTCGTCCTCGGTCGCGCCAAGGTGCCGGTGGCGAACCTGCTCAAGATGGACGTCGGCACCGTCGTCGAACTCGATCGCCAGGTCGGTGAAGCGGTCGAAATCTACGTCAACGATCGCCTCGTCGCCCGCGGCGAAATCGTCCTCGTCGAGAACCGTCTCGGCGTCACCATGACTGAAATTATCAAAGCAGCCTGAGGAGTTTATCATGCGTCTGTTGATCGTCGGCGCCCTTGAAGGCCAGCTTTCCGAAGCCACCAAGCTCGCCATGGATGGTGGCGCCAAAGTATCGCACGCCCCCTCAATCGAGATCGCACTGGCGAGCCTCCGCGCCGGCCGCGGCGCCGACCTGCTTCTGGTCGACGTGATGATGGATATCGCAGCGCTGATCGCCGGGCTCGAAGCCGAACGCATCGTTATCCCGGTCGTCGCTTGCGGCACCGAGAGCAACGCCGCCGCTGCCGTCAGCGCCATCCGCGCCGGCGCCAAGGAATACATCCCGCTCCCGCCCGATGCCGAGCTGATCGCCGCCGTCATAGCTGCAGTGTCGCGTGAATCCTCCGATTTCCTCTATCGCGACCCCGCCATGGCGCGTGTCGTAAAGCTCGCCGATCAGGTCGCCAATTCCGATGCCTCCGTGCTGATCACCGGCGAGAGCGGCACCGGCAAGGAAGTGATGGCAAAATATCTGCACTCTCGTTCCAAGCGCGCCGGCCGCGCCTTTATCTCCATCAACTGCGCCGCCATCCCCGAGGCCCTGCTCGAAAGCGAACTGTTCGGCCACGAAAAGGGTGCTTTCACAGGCGCCATCGGCCGCCGCATCGGCAAGTTTGAAGAAGCCAATGGCGGGACGCTCCTGCTCGATGAAGTCTCGGAAATGGATGTGCGCCTGCAGGCCAAGCTCCTGCGCGCCATCCAGGAACGCCTGATCGACCGCGTCGGTGGCACCAAGCCGGTTCCGGTCGATATCCGCATCATCGCCACCTCGAACCGCAACCTCACCGATGCGGTGCGCGAAGGCAGCTTCCGCGAAGACCTTCTGTTCCGGCTCAACGTCGTCAACCTCAAGTTGCCGCCGCTGCGCGAACGCCCGGCCGACACAGCGGCGCTGGCCGAGCACTTCGTCGAAAAATACGCCAAGGCTAACGGCCTCGGCCGCCGTACCCTGTCGCCCGAAGCGCGCGACGCCCTGCTCCGCGCGCCATGGCCAGGCAACGTCCGTGAACTCGAAAATACGCTGCACCGCGCCGTACTGCTCTCGGGCGGCGAAATCATCACCCCCGACGCAATCTCGATGCCCGACGGCACCGGCCTCTCCGAAGTCGTCGCCATGGCCACCCTCGCCGGCCAGGCCGCCCAGACCGCAGAAACCATCTCGCGCACCATGGTCGGCCGCACCGTCGCCGACGTCGAGCGCGACCTGATCCTCGATACCCTCGACCACGTGCTCGGCAATCGCACCCACGCCGCCAACATCCTCGGCATCTCGATCCGCACCCTGCGCAACAAGCTCAACCAGTACGCCGACGAAGGCGTCCCCGTCGCCGCCCCCGGCGAACAGCGGCAATCCGCATGAGCCTCTTTCTGATCGGCCGCAGCCGCGATCTCTCTCCCCCCTCCCCACTGAGGGGAGGGGCCGGGGGCGGGGGTCCATCAGTCTGCACAGGTCCCACCCATGTCTGACCTCTCCCTCCCAGGCCCAAGGCCCACCCGGCTGCCGATCTTCTCCCTCGCCGGCATGCGCAAGTCGCTGCTCTCGAGCGATATCGGCCTCGCCATCGGCGTCATGGCGATCATCGTCGTGCTCATCGTACCGCTGCCGCCGATACTGCTCGACCTGCTCCTCGCCATCTCGATCGTCTTCTCGGTCTTGATCCTGATGACGGCGCTGTTCATCCAGACGCCGCTTGAGTTCTCGTCTTTTCCAACCGTGCTGCTGATCGCGGCCATGATGCGGCTGGCGCTCAACCTCGCCACCACACGTCTGATCCTCGCCGATGGCCACAAGGGCACTGCCGCGGCCGGTCACGTCATCGAGGCCTTCGGCCAGTTCGTCATGCGCGGCAATTTCGTCATTGGCGTCGTGGTCTTCACCATCCTGATCATCGTCAATTTCATCGTCATCACCAAAGGCTCGGGCCGCATCGCGGAAGTCGCGGCGCGCTTCAACCTCGACGCCATGCCCGGCAAGCAGATGGCGATCGACGCCGATCTCTCTGCCGGTCTCATCGACGAAGCCACCGCCAAAGCCCGCCGTGCTGTGCTCGAAGGCGAAAGCGCCTTTTTCGGTAACATGGACGGCGCGTCCAAGTTCGTGCGCGGCGACGCCATCGCCGGCCTTCTCATCACCTTCATCAACATCATCGCCGGCATGGTCATCGGCATGCTGCAGGAAGGTCTGACCTTCCAGGAAGCGGGCAGCAACTATACCCTCCTCACCGTCGGCGACGGCCTCGTCAGCCAGATCCCGTCGCTGATCGTTTCGACCGCCGCCGGCCTCCTCGTTTCGAAGGCCGGCGTCCTCGGCTCGGCCGACAAGGCGCTGGTCACCCAGTTCACTGAATATCCCAAGGCCCTGGGCATGTCGGCCGCCGTAATCGGTCTCCTCGCCTTCCTTCCCGGCATGCCGATCCTGCCCTTTATCACCCTCGCCGGTGGTGTCGGCTACCTCGCCTTCCGCTCGACCAAGAAGCGCGACAACGCCGCTCAACTGGTCACCGATCAGGCCGATGCAGTCACCGCCGCTGCCGCCGCGCCGCTGCAGGAAGCGCCGATCACCGACAGCCTCAAGATCGACGAGCTCAAGCTTGAACTCGGCTACGGGCTCCTCAGCCTCGTCAAGGAAGACGACACCGGCACCGATCGCCTTACCGAGCAGATTAAGGCGCTGCGCCGCCAGCTGGCGGGCGAACTCGGCTTCATCATGCCGCCCGTCCGTATCCTCGACAACATGCAGCTCGAGCCCAACGAGTACCGCGTCAAGATCAAGGAAGTCGACGGCGGCCGCGGCCAGATCTTCGCGCACCAGCTCATGGTCATGGATCCCATGGGCAAGGAGATCAACCTGCCCGGCATCCACACCACCGAGCCGACCTTCGGCCTCCCCGCCACCTGGATCGAGCCGGCGCTGCGCGACGAAGCCGAACTGCGCGGCTACTCGATCATCGATCCCTCGACGGTGATCTCCACCCACCTGACCGAGGTGCTGAAAGCCAACGTCTCCGATCTTTTGAGCTACGCTAACGTCCAGTCGCTGCTCGCCGGCCTCCCCAAGGACCAGCAGAAACTCGTCGAAGACATCGTCCCCTCGCAGATCTCGGTCTCGGGCATCCAGCGTGTCCTCCAGACCCTTCTGGGCGAACGCATCTCGATCCGCGACCTGCCCACCATCCTCGAAGGCGTCGCCGAAATCGCCGGCCCTGGCCGCACCGCCCAGACCATCGCCGAGCACGTCCGTTCCCGCCTCGCCCGCCAGCTCTGCGCCGCCAATCTCGGGCCCGATGGCAACCTGCCGCTCGTCACTCTCTCCCCGCAATGGGAACGTGACTTTGCCGAAGCCATGGTCGGCGACGGCAACGACCGCCACCTCGCTATGGCCCCCTCGCGCCTGCAGCAGTTCATCGTCGCAACGCAGAAGGCCTTCGAAAGTGCCGCCCAGATCGGCGAAATCCCGGTCCTCATCACCTCCCCCGGCATCCGCCCCCACGTCCGCGCCATCATCGAACGCTTCCGCCCCCAGACCGTCGTCATGAGCCAGAACGAAGTGCACCCGCGGGTCAGGTTGAAGACGATCGGGAGTGTGTAAGGCTAAAGATCATCCTCCCCACCGGTCGCGCCGGCTGAAGAAAGCGACTGGGATTGACGAAACTACGGACAGTCCGTATATTTTGTCATGCACACCGTCGTCGAGACGCCGAGTTTTATTGCGGCCGCAAAATCCGCGGGGATGACTGACGAGGTTCGCGCGGAAGTGGTATCGGCACTGGCCGCCAATCCTCGCCTGGGTGACCTCATGGAGGGAACGGGCGGGTTCCGAAAGCTGAGGTTCGCAAGACCCGGTCAGGGCAAGAGCGGAGGCTTTCGGGTCATCACCTATTTTTATTCCGAAGGGATGCCAGCCTTTCTGATCACGGTCTTCGGCAAGAACCAGAAGGCCAATCTCGAAGCAGGAACGAAACGGACTGGCGAAGCTCGCCGAAATTCTCGTGCAGAGCTTTCTGGGCAAACCGACCGAAAAGGACAAGCGATGAGCAAAACCGCATTCGACCAGATTTCCGCAGGGATGCAGGACGCCATCGCCTACGCGAACGGCAATACGGCAGGAGCGGAGACTCATATTCCGGCCACGGTTGACCTGAAGGCTATCCGCAAGCGGCTGCGTCTCAACCAGCCCGATTTCGCCCACCGCTTCGGCTTTACGGTGGGCCGCATTCGCGACTGGGAGCAGCACCGCACCTCAATCGATCCCGCCTCTCGCGTCCTTCTGACCATCATAGAACGGGAGCCCGAGGCCGTTCAGCGTGCCCTGGGAATGAGCCCAAAGACGGCCGCGGGATCGCGGTGATCGGGCGACATCCAGCCATCCTTGCTGGCTAAACCCGATACCTTTCCAGCAACCACGCCACCAGCGCCGCCCGCTCGCCCGGTAGTTCGTCCTTCCCCACCGCCGTCGCAGCAAAGCCATGCCGCCGCAGCGTTTCATTCAGCGCCAGCGCACGGTTTGCCGGGTTCACCACCTTGAGCGTGCGCTCGGCGATCTCCGTCGCCAGCGTCTTCGACAGTGATTTGCTCACGATGCTCGCCGCCTCACCACGTCCCGCGCGCCAACCCACGCCCACGCGACGCCCAACATCATCAACGGCGTAAACAGCGCCCCCCAATACCCGTTGAACGGCTTCCCCACCACCGCGAACAGCAGCACATACGCCGCCAAAGTCAGCGCCGCGCGCCCACCTCTCGGCCAGGCGATCAGCCCGAACAGCCCCAACGGCAGAAGCAGCGCGGCGAGCCAGCTCGGCGCAAGGCTCAAAAGTCCGTTGAACCCCGCGGCCTTCAACAGGAATCCCAGCCCCCCGAACTGCAGCCAGCCCTCCGCATAGGCCTTGTCCATCGGCCCCAGTTGCGCGGCCACCATGCTCCAGTGCCAGCCAAAATACCCCGCATAGGCGACAAGCCCAACGCCCCAGAGCGCCAGCTCCCGCCAACGCCGGTCCCTCAGCGCTAACACGGCGCAAACCACCACATAGGGTGCCGCCAGCTCGCGCAGAAACAGCGCCGCCAACCCCGCCACCAGTCCCGCCATCCGCCAGCCATTGCCGTAGGTCGCCACCGACACGAGGATCAGCGTCCCCGCCGCCACCTCTGAAAACACCACGCTCTCCGGCACCGCGATACCAAACAGGCTTAGTGCCACACCCCCGGCCGCCACCGCCGCAATCACCGGCCCGCCATCGGCCCGCATCATCCGGTAGACGCCGAGCACACCCACAAGCGCCAGCGCCCCCAGCAGCCCCTGTGCCCAGGCCAGCGACGGCAGCGCCGCCAGCAGCATCGGCCAGGCCGGCGTCCGCCAGTTGAACACCGAGCGCGTGCCATAGCCATCGGCCACCAGCACCTCGTGGGCCGCCGGATAGTACCCCACCCCCGCCTGCATCCGCGCAATGATCCGCTGATAGCTGACCAGATCGCCCGGCCCGCCGCTTGGCGCAGTCGTCGCCACCGGCCCGGAAAACAACGCCACCACCAGCATCCCAACGGCCAGCAAAACCACCGCCGCCAGCGCCGCATACCTCACCCAGCGCGGCCATTCGGCCAGTCTCGTCACCATGCGCAGACCTCACCCATTCGCCCAATTCTGCCGCAAGCCGCTTAAAAATCTGCATGGCGTGCGGAACCTCTTGGGCTCACACTGCATTGCCGACCCGTACCAATTCCCCCGGGGCTCCCGATGAAACTGTTCCGCTGCGATCACTGCAGCCACCTGATCTATTTCGAAAACACCCGCTGCGAGCGCTGCGGACACCGGCTCGGGTATGAGCCTCTGGGCAATACGCTTGTGTCGCTCGAAGCCGGTCCTGAAATCTGGACCGCACCCGCGCTCGACAACCGTCAGTTCGTCTTCTGCGCCAATGCCGAATATGGCGCCTGCAACTGGCTGGTCGAATCCCAGCCTGGCGCCGATCCCTATTGCCGCGCCTGCCGCCACAACGAGATGGTGCCCGATGTCGATAACCCGACCGACCTGGCGCATTGGCAGGTGATCGAGCGCGCGAAAAAGCGGCTCATCTATTCCCTGCTCCGCCTGCGATTGCCCCTCGCTACCCGCAACGAGGACGCCATCCACGGCCTCAGCTTCCGCTTCCTCGATGAGGACGTGTCACCCACCCCGGTCATGACCGGCCATGAAGATGGCATCATCACCATCGCGCTGAAGGAAGCCGACGACGCAGCCCGCGAATATCGCCGCACCCTGTTCAAAGAACCCTACCGGACGCTGCTCGGCCACTTCCGCCACGAGGTCGGCCACCATTTCTGGGATATCCTCGTCGACAACCAGCCCGCCCATGCCGAGTTCCGCCGCCTCTTCGGCGACGAAAGTACCGACTACGATGCCGCCCTCCAGGCCCACTACGCCAACGGCGCGCCCGCCGATTGGCAGGAAACCCACATCTCTGCCTACGCGACCTCTCACCCATGGGAAGATTTCGCCGAGACCTGGGCGCACTACCTCCACCTAGTCGATACCACCGAAATGGCCTCCGCCTTCGGCGTGCGCCTTCGTCCCGAGGTTGACCGCGCCGGCGAGTTCGCCGCCCGTCTCGATTTCGATCCGTACGGCGTCACCAGCATCGATGCGCTGGTCGAAAACTGGATTCCCCTCGCCTCGCTCATCAACAACCTCAACCGCGCCGTCGGCCAACACGACGCCTACCCGTTCGTCCTGACCTCCGCGATCATCGAAAAGCTGGACTTCATCCACCACCTCGTCCACGCCGCCGGCGCCGTCCAATGGACCGTCCCCAGCCGCGACGGCCCGGTCCCTATAAACGTGCCTATCGCGCAGTAAGCGTGAACAAATCCATCAGTCGTCCCCTCTCCCCTCTGGGGACTTCGAGCTGTCCCAAGGGCAAATCGGTCCGGTGGACCGATCTGAAGCGAGAAGGCCATGAGCGCTATGCGCGAATGGCGGGTCAGGGTGAGGGGCTCCCACGCTCAGTTCCTGCCCCCTCAACACTCCGGCAAGCTCACACTCAGCCCACCCAAACTCGTCTCCTTGTACCGCTCATCCATATCCCGTCCCGTCTGCCTCATCGTTTCGATGCAAGCATCCAGCGGCACGATATGCGTGCCATCGCCCAGTGCCGCGAGCGACGCTGCCGCTACGGCCTTCACCGCGCCCATCCCGTTGCGCTCGATGCAGGGCACCTGCACCAGCCCGCGGATCGGGTCGCACGTCATGCCCAGGTGATGCTCCAGCGCGATCTCGGCGGCATTCTCGATTTGCTCATTGGTCCCGCCCAGCGCCGCGCACAGCGCCGCCGCCGCCATCGCTGACGCCGACCCCACCTCGCCCTGGCAGCCGACTTCCGCCCCCGAAATTGAGGCGTTGAACTTGATCAACCCCCCCACTGCTGCCGCCACCAGCAGCATATCCACCACTTTGTCGCGGGACGCGCCCGGCACGAAATCGAGATAGTACCGCACCACCGCCGGGATCACGCCGGCCGCCCCGTTGGTGGGCGCCGTCACCACCTGCCCGCCCGCCGCATTCTCCTCGTTCACCGCCATCGCATAGGCCTGCAACCAGTCGACTGCGGCATGCAGCGGCGCCGAATTGCCACCGGCCATCGCCTCGAGCTTCCCTCGCAATCCGCCCGCCCGCCGCCGCACATTGAGCCCGCCGGGCAAAATCCCCTCGCCCAGGAGTCCCCGGTCGATGCAGCGATCCATCACCGCCCACACCGCCATCACCTTGTCGTCGAGTTGCGGGCCGGGCCACAGCACCGCCTCGTTGTGCCGCTTCATCTCCGCAATGCTGAGGCCGGTCTTCCGCCCCATCTCCAGCATCTCGGCCGCCGAACCGAATGGAAACGGCACATCGATCTCGCCAGTCTTACCTGACTGGTCCTCGGCAAACTCGGCCTCACTCAACACAAACCCGCCGCCCACCGAGTAGTAGATCTCCGACATCAGGTCCGGCTCGCCCCTCAGCAGCCTAAACTGCATGGCGTTCGGGTGGCCAGGAATGCGCTTGCCCTTTTCCGCGATCACCGCCACCGCCGGGTCCAGCACAATCCGGTGCGCCCCCATCAACGCCGTCTTACGCGCCGCGAGCGCCTCAAGCTCTGAACTCGCCGCCTCGCGGTCATACGTCTCCGGCGTCATCCCCATCAGCCCGCACAACACCGCGCGATGCGTCCCGTGCCCCTCCCCGGTATAGGCAAGCGAGCCATAAAGTCGGCATTCGATCCGCGCGCCCGTTGCCGATGGCATCGCCGCCACCGCATCGGCAAAGCGCTTGGCCGCCAGCATCGGCCCCATCGTGTGCGACGAGGACGGCCCTACGCTCACCTTGAAGATGTCGAACACCGAGAGAAACATGAGCCACTCTTGGCCCCCCGCACCCCAAGGTCAAGCGACCCCCCTGATCCTCCCCTGCGAAGCGGGGGAGGGGGACCGGCGAAGCCGGTGGAGGGGGCCGCCGGGTCAGCCTATTCCAGCCTCTTCACCCAAGCCGCAACTTCGTCCCCGCTGCTCATGTCAGCCTGAAAAATCCCGTCGATCATGAAACTTGGCGACACGTGGATGCCGTTCTGCCGCGCATAGCGCGCATCCCACCGCGTCGATCGGTCGAGCAGCGGCTCATCAAACGCCGCCATCAGGGCGAGGCCGGCATAGGCCTCGATCCGCCGGATGATGTCGTTCGGCGTCGCATCCCGGTTCGGCCCGGTCGCGTGCCGCTCGAACTCGAACTCGTCCTTGTGCGCATAGACCGCCGCCATCACCTTCCAGGCCGCTGCCTTGCCCTCCGGCAGCGATGCCGCCGCGTAGATCGCCCGCACGATCACTGGCGAAAACATGTGCCAAGGCTGGGAATGCAACCGGATCTTCACCGTCACCCGGTCCTCGCCCGCTTCGGCGAGCAGTTGCTCGAGCTTGCCGAACGCCTTCCCCGAATAGGGGCAGGTCGGCTCAAGAAACACCTCGAACTCCCTCGGTCCATGCCCCCACACCAACGGCTCCACGCGAAACGCCATCTGACTATTCTCCTTGTTAAGGGCGCCAAGCTGAGCCGCTGCACCCGTCCAGCCAATCGGACATTGGTCGCAGAACGCTCTCGGTGCTAGCAGCACGCCGCCTGGCATGCTGTAACCGCAGGACGACAACGGAGGGTCCCATGCCGAACGACAGCCTCACCATCCTCGCCGTTCCAGTGTTCTCGCCGCTCTGCAATCTGGGTTTCGCGCTGCGCCGCGAAGTCTTCATCGTCGAGCAGCAGATCCCCGAGGCGGAGGAGTTCGATGCGGCCGACCTCGACGCCACCCACTTTGTCGCCATCAAAGCCGGCGCCGTCGCCGGCACGATCCGCCTGCAGTTCTTCCCCGAACACGTCAAGATCGGGCGCGTCGTCGTTGCCGCCGCCTGGCGCGGGCATGGCATCGCCAAAGCCATGATGATCCACGTCATGGACCTCGCGCGGGCCGAGGGCGCCGAACGCTTCTACCTCACCGCGCAGGTCGACAAACTCGGTTTCTACCAGCGCCTCGGCTTTGTGGAATTCGACGAAGCATTCGATGATGGCGGCATCCCGCACCTCGCCATGAAAACCTACTGACCAAGACCTACTGAGCGGGTGCGTTAACCTCCGCTTAACCCGTTAGCCCGAGCCGGGCTTCGATGCCGTCAATTTTACGCTAATGTGATTGAGACGGGGATGGCCGACTTCCAACGCCCCCGTCGCCAGAGAACCGCTGGGAGGCGGCAAGGACCGGACTCCGTAAATCGGGGCCGGTCTTTTTGGCTTTAGCCGTTCCTCGGTCGCCGGGAACGCTCTTAGGAATCGTACGTTCTGAAATTATCGGTCGTGCAGCACGCCACAGCCAAGCGATGTGCCGCACGACCTTGTTCATAACGCACGAACCTGAGGACTATACGATGTTGAAGACCCTTATGACTACCACCGCACTCGTCGCCATGCTCGCCGCCAGCTCGGCAATCGCACAGGACGCTGCGCCTGCACCCGCGACGGATACCCCCGCGGCCACGGCCCCGGCCACAGATGCGACCGCGGTCAGCGCCCCGACCTCGATCCTCGCGAGCGGCTACACCGTCACCGACAAGGACAACCTCGCCACCGAGATCATCGGCCACCAGGTCTATTCCTCGGCCGCCGCTGACGCGGAGCACATTGGTGACGTGAACAATCTCGTCGTTGGCACCAACGGTGAAATCGCCGCAGTGATCATCGGCGTTGGCGGATTTCTCGGCATTGGCGAAAAGAACGTCGCCGTGAACTATTCCGAACTTCAGTGGGTAACCGCCGAGGACAACACCGAGCGCTTCGTCTTGCCCACCACCAAGGAAGCCCTCGAGGCAGCTCCGGATTTCAAGACCACTGACGCGCAGGCCCCGGTCGATGCGACAAACCCGCCGCCGGCTGACAACACCATGGCGCCTGCCGACAACAACACCATGGCCCCTGCCGATCCTGCTGTCCCGGCGCCGGCGACCAACTGAAGCTAGCCACATCGGCAAAAACGACAAAAGGCCCGCGCAAGCGGGCCTTTACGCATTCGAGAAAAGCGTGTCAGCGGCGAGTAATATGCCGCAGCCGCCCGATCTCGTCATATTCGGATTGCTCGATCTTGGCTTCCGCCGCCACCTCGCGGCCATGCTCGCGCTGGTCCAGCAGCTCGACCTTTTTGAGGTCGCCCACCGCTTCAGCCAGCGCATCCTGCGCCGCCTCGAGCTTGCCCTTCATATCATTGGCCGACGCCAGCAGGTTGTCCCGCCGCCCGATCGCCGCCTTTGCAAAGGTGGAATAGGCAAAGTGCGCCACATCCGAAATGCCGGTCTTGGTGTGCTCGATATCGATCTGCTGGTCGAGTTCGGCGGCCATGCGCTCGAAATCGGCAATCATCATCTCGATCTGCGTCACCTGCCGGCGCTTCTCGTCCACCTGGAATTTCTTGAGCCGGATCAGGCTCTCGTTCCGAGACTTCATGACTTGTACTCCTTACAACACCAAGTCATTCAACTGTATCGTCCGACTGTCCCCTCATGGTCCGGCGCCTGCCTTATCCACGATTGCCGCCAGCATGTTATAGCCGTCCGCAATCGAGGTGCGCTCTTCCCTTTGCTGGCTCATGAAGGCCTCCAGCGCCGGGTTGATGGCAATCGCACGGTCCACGCCTGGATCCGATCCCTTCCGGTAAGCCCCCAGCCGGATCAGTTCCTCCATGTCGGAATATGTCGACATGAGCTCTCGCGCCTTCTGCAGGACCGGCCGCACGTTCATCGGCACGCACCCTGGCATCGTCCGCGAGATGGACCGGAGCACATTCACGGCCGGGTATCGTCCCCGTTCCGCAATACTGCGCTCCATCACGATGTGCCCATCAAGAATGCCGCGAACGGCGTCCGCAATGGGCTCATTGTGATCATCACCTTCCACTAAAACGGTAAATAGACCTGTAATGGAACCCGAACCATGCAATCCAGGTCCGGCGCGCTCCAACAGCCGCGGCAACTCGGTAAATACCGTGGGCGGATAACCCTTTGCCGTCGGGGGTTCGCCGATCGCCAGCCCGATTTCGCGCTGCGCCTGCGCAAACCGGGTAAGGCTGTCCATCATGCACAGCACTTTGAGGCCCTGGTCGCGGAAATACTCGCTCAGTGTCAGCGTCAGGTATGCCGCCTGCCGCCGCATCAGCGCCGCCTCGTCGGAGGTCGCCACCACCACCACGGCCTGCTTCAGCCCAACCTCGCCTAAATACTCGGTCACGAACTCCTGAACCTCGCGCCCGCGCTCGCCGATCAGCCCGATCACCGCCACGTCGACCTGCGCATTCCGCGCCAGCATCGACATCAAAACCGACTTGCCGACGCCCGAGCCGGCAAAGATCCCCATGCGCTGGCCGTCGCACATGGTGGTGAAGGTGTTGAGCGTGCGCACCCCCATATCAATCGGCGGCCCCACCCGCTCGCGCTCGTGCGCGGGCAGCGGCACCTGCCGCAACGGATAGGACAGCGCGCCCTTGATCAGCGGCCCCTTGCCATCGATCGGCTCGGCATCGGCGTTGATCACCCGCCCCAGCCAGTGCTCATTGGGCTGCACCGCACCGTCATGCCGCTTGAAAACTGCCTTGCACCCCAGCCGCACCCCGCTCAGCGGCCCGAACGGCAGGCAAAGCGCGTGGCCATCGCGAAACCCGATGATCTCGGAGCCGAGCATGCCGCCGGCGGTGGTCTCAATCTCGACACGCCCGCCAACCCGCAGCTCCCGCACCGGGCCGACAATCTCGATCAACAGGCCCTGCACCGTCTTGACCCGGCCGAACACCTCGACATCGTCGATCGCATTGATGGCGGCTGTGAGGGACTGCATGAGCGGGTATGAAACCTCGAATCGCTTGCGACCGACGGTAACCGAACGTTAAGCAAAAAGCGTTAACCATAGCCTCAAGGCTCTGCTGTCCGCGATTTCGACCAGGCGCCTTTTTCTCCCATTCCCACACGCAAATCAGTGAGTCCGCAGAGTCATGTGAAGGGCTTTCTTAACCTAGTTTCTTAAGTCGAAAAAATCTATTTTCTTCAGCGTTTTCAACGGCTTAATATATCACTAACGTCCAATCGTTTGCATCTTGCGGATCAGAATTAAACTTTGTTAACTAATTGCGCTTAGGTTTGGGTCATATCCAGTAGGGTTCGGTTAATGGTGAAGACGTTTCGTGCTTCGCCGGTTCCAGCTAGGAACGTTTAAGGGGATCGACGGCATGCGTGTACTCTTGATCGAGGACGACAGCGCGACAGCGCAGAGCATCGAGTTGATGCTCAAATCGGAGAGCTTCAATGTCTACACGACCGACCTTGGTGAGGAAGGCGTGGACCTTGGCAAGCTCTACGATTACGACATCATCCTGCTCGATCTGAATCTGCCCGATATGTCGGGTTACGAAGTGCTGCGCACGTTGCGCGTCGCCAAGGTGCAGACGCCCATCCTCATTCTGTCGGGTCTCGCCGGCATCGAGGACAAGGTGCGCGGCCTCGGCTTCGGCGCCGACGACTACATGACCAAGCCCTTCCACAAGGACGAGCTGGTCGCCCGCATCCACGCCATTGTCCGCCGTTCCAAGGGCCACGCCCAGTCGGTCATCTCTACCGGTGATCTCACCGTCAACCTCGACACCAAGACCGTCGAAGTCCAGTCGGCCCGCGTGCACCTCACCGGCAAGGAATACCAGATGCTGGAGCTGCTCTCGCTCCGCAAGGGCACCACGCTCACCAAGGAAATGTTCCTCAACCACCTCTATGGCGGTATGGACGAGCCCGAACTGAAGATCATCGACGTGTTCATCTGCAAGCTGCGCAAGAAGCTCAGCGTCGCCACCGGCGGCAAGAACTACATCGAAACCGTCTGGGGCCGCGGCTACGTCCTGCGCGAACCCGACGAAAACGAATCCTTCGCCGAGTCGAGCGTCGCCTGATTTGCCCAACGACCCCGGCCTAAGCATCCGGTCCCCCTACAAAAACCCTCGCGCCCCGGCGCGGGGGTTTTGCATTTTTGGCCACCCCCTCACCCCACGCTCTCTTCCATCGCCCCCATCGGTGCCGTCGCCTGCTGCCGCAGCACCCGCAGAAAACTCTGCACCAGCGGGTCGCTCGCATCGCTCCGCCGAATGGCCGCGAAGTGCTGGGATTCGAACGAGTAGATCTCCGGCCGCAGCCGCCGCATCTGCCCCTGCGCCGCCCAGTGCTCGCCGATATGGCACGGCAGGAACCCAATGAACCGCCCCGAGAGGATCAGCATCGTCTGAGCCTCCATATGGATCACACTGGCGCTCGCCCGCGGATGATCGACGCGGTACAGGTCCTCAAGATGCCGGTAGCCGCGCACCGAAAAGCTTGCCTCGCTGATCGCCTCCCGCGTCACCGCCTCCGGGCTCGCATCGAACAGCGCATGCGCCTGCCCGCAATAGAGCCCGTGCGCCTCTCTGCAGAGCGAGAGATAGGTCAGCCCCGGCGCCTTCTGTGAAAACGGCCCCACAGCTAGGTCCCGCTGACCCTGCGTCACCGCATGTTCCAGCTCGTTCGGCGTCCCCTGCGTCAAATCGATGAAAACGCTCTCCGCATAACCCGAGAACGCCCGCAGCGCCGTCTGCAGCCCGAGCTTGGGATAGGTCACGACGCCATCAACAATGCCGATCCTGAGCCGCCCCACCAGCTTGCCATTGGTCCGCCCCAGGCTCGCCTGGAACGCATCGATATCGGAGAATAACTGCTTGGCCGCCTTGTAGGTCGATTGCCCGAAATCGGTCAGCCGGAACCCGCCCCTGCCCCGCTCGCACAACTGCCCGCCCACGATCCGCTCCAGCGCCGCGAGGTGCGTCGAGAGCGTCGATGACGAGAGGTTGAGCACAATCTGCGCATCGGCAAACCCGCCCGCCTCCGCCAGCGTCACGAACACCCGCAGCAGGCGCAGATCAATGTTGTCAAGGCGACGCATCGGCACGACACTCCTCGGCTCAAGCTACCGCCAGAGGAGCTCATAGTTTCATGATTTTCAATCTATGGTTCCAATAAATCCGATTTGCTTCAACCTGAAACTGCCCGATCATCCCTCATTCGCGCTGTTCAGAACCCGGGGTCTCGCATGCATAAAACCGCAGTTTCCTTAGCTGTCGCCGCCCTGCTGGCCGCCACGCTCGGCACGGCCAGTGCCGCCGACACCATCCGCATCCTCACGCCCACCTGGCTCGGCTTTGCGCCGGTCCTCGTCGCCAAGGACCTCGGCTATTTCGAAGCCGCCGGCCTCGATGTTGACCTCAAGTTCGAGGATGACCGCTCCAACGTCATGGCCGCCATGGCCCGCGGCGACATCGATATGGACATGCGCACCGTCGGCGAACACCAGGGCCGTCCGCGCGACGCCTCTACCCCCGGCGTGATCATCGGCACGATCGACAAGTCCGTCGGTGGCGACGGCGTCATCGCTGATGGCTCCATCAACTCCGTAGCTGATCTCAAGGGCAAGACCATCGCCGCCGAGCCGAACATCCCGGCGCGTCTATTGCTGCAGCTGGCGCTGAAGGAGCAGGGGATGACCCTTGCCGATCTCAAGATCAAGGAGATCGCCACCGCCGATACCGCCGCGGTCTTTGCCGACAGCTCGATCTCCGCCGTAGCGAGCTACGAGCCCGCCATGTCGCAGGCCCTCAAGGTCAACGCCGGGCGCAATCCCAAGCTGCTGCTGTCCAGCAAGGACTCCGATATCATCATCGACATCATTACTGTCCGTAAGGATGAGCTCGCGGCGCACCCCGAAAAATACGCCAAGTTCCTCGCGGCCGTTTACAAGGCCGTCGACTACTACAAGACCAACCCGGCCGATTACATCAAGCTCGCCGCCCCGCATTTCGGCCTGAGCGAAGCCGAGGTGAAGGACATCCTCGACACCAGCCTCAACTACACCAGCTTTGCCGAAGCCCAGGAAATGCTCGGCGCCCCCGGCACTCCGGGCAAGCTCTACGGCATCTTCGATACCGTCATGGGCCTCAACCTCGACAATGGCGCCGCCGATACCAAGCTCGATGCCAATCAGCAGATCGATCCGTCGGTGATCGCCGCCGCTGCCGGGTTGATGAAGTAAGTGACCAACGAGGTGGCCCAGCAGCGCGCCCCCGTGCGAGCGAGCACATCGCAACCGGTGGAGGCTCCTGCCTCCACCGCCCGCCCGCGCCTCTTTGCCTTTCGCGGCAAACTCGACCGGCGGGTGCAGATGTCCATCGCCATCGGCACCAGCGCACTGGTGCTGCTGATCTGGGAACTCGTCGGCCAGAGCCACCTCGTCAATCCGCTCTTCCTGCCTGCCCCCAGCGCCGTGCTCAACGCGCTGTGGCAGATGACGCTCAACCAGAACCTTCTGGGGCATGCCTGGATTTCCACCCAGCGCGTCTGGCTCGCCTTCATCATTGCCGCCGTGATGGCGGTCCCCATCGGCATCCTGATGTCGAGCTATCGCCCCATCGGCGCGGCGCTCGAGCCGATCATCGATTTCATCCGCTACCTGCCGGTCCCCGCTTTGGTGCCGCTCTCGATCATCTGGTTCGGCGTTGGTGAGGAAACCAAAATCTTCCTCCTCTGGCTCGGCACCTTCTTCCAGCTCGTCCTCATGGTCGCCGACGACATGCGCCGCGTGCCGCACGAATATATCGAGATCGCATGGACCGTCGGCGCCAAGCAGCGCCAGGTGCTCACCGACGTCGCCTTCCGCGCCATGCTGCCCAGCCTCGTCGACAATCTCCGCATCACGCTTGGCTGGTGCTGGACCTACCTGATCGTCGCCGAAATCGTCGCCGCCGATAGCGGCATCGGCTTCGTCATCTGGACCTCGCGCCGCTACATGAAGACGCCCGAAGTCATGGCCGGCGTCGTCACCATCGGGCTCATCGGGCTCTTCAGCGACCAGATCCTCCGCGCGCTGCACCGCCGCTGGTTCCGGTATCTGTGAGGAGCACCAGCATGGAAACCGGACACGTCACCTTCGATCGCGTCACCAAGCAGTTCGACACCCTGCCGGTGATTGCCGAACCCTTCTCGCTCTCCATCGCCCGCAACGAGTTCATCGTCTTCCTCGGCCCCTCGGGCTGCGGCAAGACCACGCTCATGCGCATGATCGGCGGCCTCGATACGCCCTCCTCCGGCAATATCCGGCTCGGCGGCGAGATCGTCGAAGGCCCCGATTGGCGCCGCGGCATGGTCTCGCAATCCTATTCGTCCTTCCCCTGGCTCACCGTCGCCGAAAACGTCGCGTTCGGCATGCGTTACCGCAAGGACCTCTCCGCCGAGGACAAGCTGAAGCGCCGCGACCACTACCTGAAGCTGGTCGGGCTCGAAGAATTCGCCGATACCTTCCCAAACAAGGTCTCGGGTGGCATGCGCCAGCGCGTCGCCATTGCCCGCACCCTCGCGGCAGGCAGCGAAGTGCTGCTGATGGATGAGCCCTTTGGCGCGCTCGATGCGCTGCGCCGGGAGTCGCTCCAGGTCGAACTTCGCCGCCTGCAGCGTCAGGATGCCAAGACCATCGTCTTCGTCACCCACGATGTCGATGAGGCCGCCTTCCTTGCCGATCGTGTCGTGGTGTTTTCGAAGCGCCCCGCCCGCATCACTGCCATCGTCGATGTCACCACCCAGATCGGCCCCGAGCGCACTATCGCCCTGCGTGAATCTGCCGAGTTCTTCAAGTTGCGCACCCAGTTGCTGCAGGCCGTTCGCCTCAGCGGAGAGGTTGACGAGTGAGCCTGCCATTTGAAGGACAACAGGTTGTCGTCACCGGCGCCAGCCGTGGCATCGGCCGGGGCATCGCTGAGGCCTTCATCGCCGCCGGCGCCACTGTCCGCATTGTCGCCGACGATGCCAATGTCACCGAAACCGGCATCGCTATCGGCGCCGAAGCTCGCCTCGCCGACATTACCGATGCAGCGGCCGTCGCCGCGGCCCTCGCCGACCTCAGCCACATCGATGTGCTGGTCAACAATGCCGGCCTCGAACGGCTAACCCCGGTCGATGGCCCCTCGCCCGAAACCGAAACCACCTTCCGGCGCATCCTCGATATCAACGTCTCCGGAACCTTCATCGTCACCCGCGCCGCCCTGCCAAAGATGCAGGCCGGCGGCCGCATCATCAACACCGCCTCGGTCTGGAGCCGATCGGTTGAGCCGCTGTTCGCGGGCTATGTCTCCTCCAAGCATGCTGTCCTCGGCCTCACCAAGACGCTCGCCAAGGAACTCGGCCCGCGCGGCATCACCGTCAATGCGGTCTGCCCGGGTTGGGTCAAAACCGAAGCTTCGCTCCGCTCACTCAAGGCGATGAGCGAACGCAGCGGTCGCCCCGAACAGGACCTCCTCGACGAAATCGTCGCCACCCAGGCCCTTCCCGGCTTCATGGATCCCTCCGATATCGCCGGCCCCTACCTGTTCTTTGCCTCACCGTGGGCAAATAACGTCACCGCCCAGAGCCTCGGCGTTGATCGCGGCGAGGTGCCGTGGTGAGCGCGCTACTAGGCCAGAAGGCCATCGTCACCGGCGCCGGCAGCGGCATCGGCCGCGCCGCTGCGCTTGAGCTAATCCGCCAAGGCGCCGGCGTCATCGGCCTCGATCTCAATCCCGCCGATGGCCTTGATATCATCGTCACCGACGTCGCCGACGCCGAAAGTGTAACCGCCGGAGTTGCTGCTGCCGTCGCCCAACTCGGCGGTCTCGATATCGTCGTCAATGTCGCCGGTCTCATGCGCGAGAGTTCACTCCGCGAGTTCGATTTCGCCGCGTTCGACCGCATGGTCGCCGTGAACCTCACCGGCACCATCCGCGTCACCCAGTCGGCCCTGCCCCACCTCAAGCTAGGTAGCCGCATCATCAATGTGGCGTCCGAACTCGCCTTCCTCGGCCGCCAGCAGGCCTCGGGCTACGCCGCCACTAAAGGGGCCATCCTCACCCTGACCCGCTCCTGGGCTCGCGAACTGGCGCCAAATATCCTCGTCAACGCCGTGGCCCCCGGCCCCATCGACACCCCACTGCTCGGCTTTGGCGCCATGACCGAAGCCCAGCAGGCGCTGGAGATCGAAAATCCGCTCCGCCGCATCGGCAGGCCCGAAGAGGTCGCCGCGGTCATCGCCTTTCTCGCCTCCCCCGCCGCCAGTTTCATCACCGGCCAATGCTTTTCCGCCGATGGCGGCGCGGCAATGCACTGAACACGAAGGACTTTTCTCGATGGTCGATAGCGTTTTCATCTCGGAACTGAGTTCCGCCGAGTTCAAGGCCAAGGTCGCAGCCGGCGCCCCGGTGTTCCTGCCCCTAGGTGCTACCGAACAGCACGGCCCGCACCTGCCTCTCGGTGTCGACGTCGTGTTGCCCACCGGGGTCTGTGAGCGTGTCGCGCGCGAAGTGGGCGGCCTCGTCGCCCCCACCATCCCCTACGGCTACAAGTCCCAGCCGCGCTCCGGTGGCGGCGAAGCTTTCCCCGGCACCATCAGCCTTGACGCCAACACCTTCTCGCTCGTCATCCGCGATGTCATCCGCAGCCTCGGCCACCACGGCGTACGCCGTTTCGTCCTCGTCATCGGCCATTTCGAAAACACCTGGCCCTCCGTCGAAGGCCTCGACCTCGGCCTCCGCGAACTCCGCCGCGACGGCATCACCGATGTCACCGCCCTCCGCCTCGAATATTGGGATTTCGTCGATCGCTCCACCCTCGATCGCCTGTTCCCCGATGGCTTCCCAGGCACCGAGCTCGAACACGCAAGCCTTCTCGAAACCTCACTGATGCTCCTGCTCCGCCCCGAACTGGTCGACATGTCGAAAGTCCCGTCCGACGGCCCCGCAAAATTCCCCAACTACGACGTCACCCCCTTCCCCAAGGGCCTGGTCCCTGCCTCTGGCGTCCTCGCCGACGCCCGCGGCTCATCCGCCGAAAAGGGCCAGTGGCTGATGGACGATCACGTCCGCAAGATCGCCGCTGCCGTGAAAAAGGAGCTCGGCCTTTGAACCAGCACGCTCCCCATATCCGCTACGAGCCGATCGATGCCGCCCTGGTGCCGCGCTTTGCCGGCCTGCCCACCTTCATGCGCCTCCCCATGGTCACCGATTTCTCCAAGCTCGATATCGCGCTGGTCGGCGTGCCTTTCGATGGCGGCACCACCAACCGCGCCGGCACCCGCCACGGCCCGCGCGAAATCCGCAGCCAGTCGAGCATGATGCGGCGCGTCCACCACGTCACCAATACCGCCCCCTACGAGCTGGTCAGCGTCGCTGACGGCGGCGACAGCCCGGTCAACCCAATTGACCTCAAGGATGCGCTGGCAAAGATCGAGGGCTTCTTCGCCGAAATCCGCCAAGGCGGTGCGCTGCCCATCACCGCCGGCGGCGACCACCTCATCACCCTGCCGATCCTCCGTGCGCTCGGCAAAGGCCGTCCGCTTGGCCTCATCCATTTTGACGCCCATTCCGACACCAACGACCGCTATTTCGGTGACAACCCCTACACCCACGGCACGCCCTTCCGCCGCGCCGTCGAGGAAAGTCTGCTCGATCCGCACCGCGTCACCCAGATCGGCATCCGCGGCTCGATCTATGATCCGTCCGACTATGATTTCGCCAAAGCCACCGGCATCCGCATCATCTTCATCGAAGAACTGCTGTCCCGCGGCCCCGCCGATGTGATGGCCGAAGCCCGCGCCCGCGCTGGCGACCAGCCCACTTATGTCTCCTTCGACATCGACGTCCTAGACCCCTCCATGGCCCCCGGCACTGGCACCCCGGAAATCGGCGGCCTCTTCACCCGCGACGCCCAGGCCATGGTCCGCGCCCTCGCTGGCATCGACATCGTCGGCGCCGACGTCGTCGAAGTCTCCCCGCCCTTTGATGTCGGCGGCATGACGGCGCTCGCGGGCGCCACCATGATGTTCGAACTGCTCTGCGTCATAGCCGCCAATCGCGCGGCAGGGAGGCGCTGATGGCCCATGGCTACGAGTCCGGCCGCCTGAACCTGCCCTTTGTCGGCTTTTCCACCTTCGGCAAAAGCCCCATCGAGGAAAACTGGGACAACATCGACGCCGACGTCGCCGTGATCGGCGCGCCCTTCGATCTCGGCACGCAATGGCGCTCCGGCGCCCGCTTCGGACCCCGCGCCATCCGCGAAGCCTCGACGCTCTTCGCCTTCGGCCATTCCGGCGCCTATGACCACGAAGACGATTTCACCTATCTCGACGGCGTCCGCATCGTCGATATCGGCGACGCCGACATGGTCCACACCGACACCCTCACCAGCCATTCCAACATCGAACTTGGTGTGCGGAAAATACTCGCCGCCGGGGCCCTGCCCGTGATCCTCGGGGGCGATCACTCGATCAACATCCCCTGCATCAACGCCTATGCCGACGAAGCGCCGATCCACATCGTGCAGTTCGACGCCCATCTCGATTTCGTCGATGAGCGCCACGGTGTCCGCTACGGCCACGGCAACCCGATGCGCCGCGCCTCCGAAAAACCCTGGGTCACCGGCCTCACCCAGCTTGGCATCCGCAACGTCTCGTCTACCGCCCGCGAAGGCTACGAATACGCCCGCGCCCACGGCTCCGACATCCTCTCGGTCCGCCAGATCCGCAAGCTCGGCAACGAAGCCGTTCTCGCCCGCATTCCCGCCGGCCAGCGCTACTATGTCACCATCGATATCGATGGCTTCGATCCCTCGATCGCCCCCGGCACCGGCACCCCCAGTCACGGCGGCTTCAGCTATTACGAGGTGCTTGAACTGCTCGATGGCCTCGCCCAGCGCGGCACCATCGTCGGCATTGACCTGGTCGAAGTCTCCCGCGACCACGACCCCACCGCCGTCACCGCCATCCTCGCCGCCCAGATCCTGCTGAACCTCATCGGCCGCATCTACCGCTACGCGCCCGAACGCCGGAAAGCTGTCTGATAAAGCCCGCTAGGACGCGTCGAACGCCAGGAGCGCCGCACCAATCAGGCACGCCATCGGCCCCAGCGCCGCCGGAACGATCGGCGTGTGCTTGCTCGCCCCCAGCGCCTCGCGCACTGCAGCTGCCCTGGCCGGCGCCAGCAGCACCTCGCCCAGTTCCGCAACCCCGCCGCCCACCACGATCACATCGGCATCGATGAGGTTGTTGGCGCTGCCGATCACCGCCCCCAGCACCTCCGCCGCCTCGACGATCACCGCATTGGCCACCGCATCGCCTGCCGCAGCCAGCGCCGCAATCTCCCGCAACAACAGCGCGCGGCCAGTGCGGCGCTCATACTCATTCTGCATGCCCGTCCCGCTGGCATAAGCCTCGAGATGGTCCACCGCGCCACACGCACACACCCGTCCCTGCCGCAGCGGCGACAGATGATGGCCGATGCTCCCAGCGATCCCCGTCGCCCCGCGCACCACCACCCCGTCCCGCACGATCGCGCCGCCAATCCCGGTGCCCAGCGCCAGCACCAGCGCCGAGCGCTTGCCCCGCGCCGCACCAAGCCGCGATTCTGCCAGCCCCGCCGCTTGCACGTCATTGAGCACGCGGGTCGGCAGCCGCAGCACATCGGTCAGCCGGCGGCTCAATTCAGTGCCGGCCCACGCTGCAATATGGTCGGTTGCTGACGTGATCTCGCCGTTCTCGCCCACCACCCCCGCGGTTCCAACGCCGCACCGCCGCACTCCAGGTGCCGTGGCCAGCAGTTGCGCCGCGAGCGCCGCAACGGTCGCGATGATCGCCTCCGCGCCTTCCCGCGCCGGCGTCGGCGCCTGCCGCTGCGCCATGACGCTCCCACCGGCGGCCACCAGCCCGACAAGGATCTTGGTGCCCCCGATATCGACCGCAAGCACGGGCTCGCTCACTTCAGCGCGCCCGTTGCGATGCCGCCGATGAAGTAGCGCTGGAACACGAGGAAGATCACGAACGCCGGCAGCGTGAACAGCACGCACGCCGCCATCAGCGGCCCCCACTGCACACCATGCTGGCCGAGGAACGAGTAGAGCCCGATCGACAGCGTGTAGCTCTCCTCATCATTGAGGTAGATCAGCGGATAGAGGAAATCCGTCCACGCCCAGACGAACTGGAACACCGCCGAGGTGATGAGGGCGGGGCGGGCGATAGGAAGCACGATCGACCAGTAGATCCGCAACTCCGACGCCCCATCGACCTTTGCCGCCTCGATCAACTCGTCCGGCACGCTCAACAGGAACTGGCGGATGAGGAAGATGAAGAATGGCGTGCCGAGGAACGCCGGAATGATCAGCGGCAGGATGGTGCCCGTCGCGCCGATCTTGTTCCACATCATGTAGATCGGGATCAGCGTCACCTGCGGCGGCAGCATCATGGTCGCGAGCACCATGATGAACAGCAGGTTGCGGCCCCGCCAGCGCAGTTTCGCCAGCGAGTAGGCGACAAGTGGCGAGACCAGCACCGTGCCAAGCACGCTCAGCCCGGCGATGACGATGGTGTTCGCCAGAAACCGGAAGAACGGAATCTGCGTCAGCGCGTTGGCGAAATGCTCGAGTGTCCATGTCCGTGGCAGCAGCTCGGGCGGCGCCACGAAGATTTCGTCCGAGACTTTGAATGCGGTCGTCAGCATCACGACGAACGGAAACACGAACACCGCGGCGAGGATGATCACCAGCGCGTAGCGGTAGATCAGCATCAGCCGGCCGAACCGGCCGCCGACCGGCACGCGGTCGCCCGCAGCTGTGCCTTGGAGTTCAGCGGTTGTCATAGAACACCCACTTTTTGGCCGACCACAGGATCAGCAGGGTTATGCCGAGCGTCACGAACAGCAGCACCCAGGCCATGGCCGAGGCATAGCCCATCTTGAGGAAGGTGAAGCCGTTCTGGAACAGATAGATCGAGTAACTCAGCATCGAGTCACCCGGACCGGTGGCGGTCTGCGTGCCCAGCCCCGGATCCTTCGACAAGACGAACGGTTGGGTAAAGACCTGGAGGAACGCGATCAACAGCACGATGACCTGGAACAGGGTAACCGGCGAGATCATCGGCCAGGTGATATGCCAGAACCGGCGCAGCGGGCCGGCGCCGTCGAGTTCAGCCGCCTCATAGAGCTCCTGCGGCACGTTCTTCAGCGCCGCGAGGTAGATCAGCATCGTGCCGCCCACCGTCCACAGCATCAGGACGATCACTGAAATCCCGCCCCACGCGGAATCGAGCAGCCAGTTGGGCTGCGGAATATGGAACCAGCGCAGGATCTCGTTGACGAAGCCATATTGCGCGTTGAGCAGCCAGCGCCAGAGAAAGCCCGCAGCAACGGCGGGCACGATCGAGGGCAGGTAGACCAGCGCACGCCACAGCGGCTGGCCCTTCAGTTTCTGGTTGAGGATATGGGCGCCGAAGATCGATAGCGCGATGTCGATCGGCACGCCGACAAAGGTGAAGAAAAGCGTGTTGTAGAGGCTCTTCCAGAACTTGGCATCGTGAAGCATGCGCTCGTAATTGGCGAGCCCGACCCATTTGGGCGCCTTGAACAGGCTGAAATCGGTGAGGCTGTAATAGCCCGACGCAAGGATCGGCCACGCATAGAGCAGCACAAAGCCGATCAGGAATGGCGACGCGAAGGCCAGGCCCTTCAACAGGGCCCGGCCAGTCGGTTCGCGGAAGTTCGAACGCGCGTCGACCAAGGTCTTACTGCGTGTACGAGGAGGTACGGTCAGCAACGGCCTTGAGGGCATCCGCCGGAGTCTGCGAACCCTGCAGCACCGCGTCGAATGCTGACGCGAGGTCTGCATTGTATTCGGCCATGTAGAGCGCCGGTGGCAGGCCATGCGTATTGGGGCTCTTCAGCGCGTCGAGCCAGACTTTGAAGTTCGGCAGGTCGTCATAGGTCGCGCTTTCGGTGAGCGACAGGCGGCCGGGTAGGTTCGCCAGCACGTGGCTGAACTTTTCCATCGCCGGCGGGCTGATCAGGTACTTGAGGAACTCAGCAGCCGCTTCCTTGTTGGGCGAGTTGGTCGGGATGAAGATCGTCGACACGTCCACCCAGGTCGAACCCAGGAGTTCCGGGGTTTCGCCCGGCACCGGCACCACGCCCCAGTCCATACCGGCTTCGGTATTGAACTTCGAACGCCACTCGCCATCGAACACCATGGCAATCTTGCCCATCTTGAACGAGTCCTGGTCCGACATGTACGGGCCGAACCCTGCAACGAACTTGTTATAGGCCGCAGGGGTCACCGGCGCGACGACATTGTCATAGTAGAACTGCACGCCCTTGATGAAGTTCTCGTCCGTCGGCGTTGGCTTGCCATCGCGGTTCCAGTCGCCGCCAAAGGCATACCCGAGGGTCTTGAGTCCGGCCGACACGTCAGTCAGGCCAAGCCCGAGCTGGGTGACATTGCCCGAAGCATCGACCTTGGTCAGCTTCTTGATCGCGTCCGCAAGCTCGGCCATCGTCGTCGGCGGGGTGACGCCGGCTTCATCAAGCAGCTTCTTGTTGTAGATCAGCTGGAAATTGTGGGTGGCGATCGGCACCGAGTAGAGCTGGCCGTCGACCACCAGCTGCTGCATCACGCTCTCGGGAAAGTCCGCGGTGTCGATGTTGAAATCGTTCAGCGGCTGCAGGATGCCCTGGTTCGCCCACGAGGCAATGTTGCTCGCGAAATTGTCGGAAATGTCGAAAGCGCCCTTGCTGCTCGACATCGATGCCAGCTGCTTGGTCATGTCCGGGCTCGAGACGCCCTTGACCACAATCTTGTCCTGGCTGGCGTTGAAGTCTGCGACGATCTGCTCGAGCGCCTGCCCCTCGGCACCGCCCCACAGATACGAGAAGGTGATCTCGGTCTTGTCCTGGGCATAGGCGCCGAGAACTCCACTGAACATCATCACCGCGCCGAACGCGGTCGCCATTGCGGCACGCGCCGCCCGGCCATGAGCTTTCCGCTCCATCTGCAATCTCCCTTGGCTCAATGCCACAAATGGTGTAGCCCAATTTTTTAGAAGTCGTCAACACACCGTCGCAATTGGCGTGATATCGGCCAATTTGCGTAAATTGGAGTATACCATTGACTTGCCGCACAGGACCATTCCGTGCTGATATGCAAGCCAATGGGAGGATGCCGAATCATGAATGAGAGCATCGGAAGCGGCCGTGCGGCCGGTAAAGGCGCACAATTGCGGGCCTATCTGCTCGGCCTCATCGATGCCGAAATGAAGCCGCACGAAAAGCTCCCCACCGAGCGGGAACTGGCCGAAAGCTTCGGCGTCACCCGCCTCACCGTGCGCCGTGCGCTGGACCAGCTGGGCTATGAGGGCCGCGTCTATCGTACCCAGGGCGCCGGCACCTTCGTCTCCGAACCGCGCATCGCCAAGTCGGTGGAACTGACCTCGTTTACCCAGGATATGCGAGCCCGCGGGCTCGTGCCCGGCTCACTCGAAACCATCGTTGAAGAGATTGCCGCCGGTGCTGAAATCGGCGCCCGGCTCGCGCTCAGCCCGCGCGACCACGTCGCCCACATCTTCCGCGTCCGTACCGCCGATGGCGAACCGATGTGTATCGAGCACACCTACATTCCGGCCAAGCTCGCGCCTGGGCTGGCGCAGGTCAGCCTCGAAGGCTCGCTCTACAAGCTGCTCACCGAAAGCTATAATCTCAAGGTCGAAAAGGCCGAGCAGTCGATCCACGCCACCGTGCTGGATGCCCCCCTCGCCAAGCTCCTCGGCGTCCCCGAATTCTCACCTGCCTTCAAGGTGTCGCGCGTCGCCTTCGATGCCCGCAACCAGCGCATCGAATACGCGGAAAGCGTCTATCGCGCCGACCGCTACTCCTATGATTTCGTTATTTTCCGCACGACCAGAGACCAGTCCAATTGACGTCGCACCCGCGCGCTCTTTCCATTGCTTTCCTTCCGCTCGACGAACGCCCGGTCAATATCGGGCTGCCTGAGGGCGTTGCCGCAATTGCGGGTGCCGAACTGCTGCTGCCGCCCGACGCGCTCCTCCCCAAACTGCGGCAGCCCGGCGACGCCGACGCCCTCGGTCGTTGGTTTGAGCGCACCGCGGCCTCTGCAGATGCCGCCATCGTCTCGCTGGATATGCTTTGCTATGGCGGCCTGATCGCCGCCCGCACCACTCATGACACCACCCTCGCCGCGCTTGGCCGCCTCGATCTGCTGCGCCGTATCCACGCCGCCCACCCCCGCCTGCCGCTGGGCGCCGTGTCGCTGGTGATGCGCGCCTCCAATTCCTACAATCCGCAGGAAGAACCCGAGTACTGGGCCCAGCACGGCAAGGAACTCCACCATTTGGGTGCGCTCCACCACCGCGATTTCCTCGAATCCGCAAGCGCCACCCATTCCGGCAATAGCGACGAACTCGCCTCCCTCCGGAAGGCGTTGCCTGCCGAAATCGTTGCTGATTTCGAGCGCCGCCGCCTCCGCAACCACCACGTCAATCTCGAAGCCTTAGCCCTCGCGTCCACAGGTGCTATCGACCCCCTGCTGATCACCGCCGATGACACGGCCGAACACTCCGCCGGCTCGGTCGAGCAGCTCTGGCTCCGCCAGTGGAGCGCCGTCCTTCCGATTGGCGGCGAAGTGCTGATGTATCCCGGCGCCGATGAAGTCGCGGCCGTTCTCGTTGCCCGCCAACTGGGGCACCGCTTTGGCATCACCCCCACCTTCACCGTGGAATGCGCCGATCCCGAAGGCATGGCGCGCATCGCCAAATACGAAAACAGCCCCATGGACGAAGCCGTCGACCGGCAGATTCGCGCCAGCGGTTCGGTAGTTACTGACGATCGGTCCGCGATGGCGCTGGTGATCCATGCCCCCGACCCGAAACGACGCGACCATTGCGGCATGGTCATAAGCCGAACCGACCCCAGGCAACATGACGGTGGTGGAGCCGAGTATGACGACGCCGACTCTTCGGATGCCCGTAAGTCGGCCGATCTGATCCTTCGCCTGCTGGGGGAAGGTCGCCAGGTAGCGCTTGCAGACCTCAAATACTCCAACGGCGCCGATCCGCTTCTGGTCGAAGCGCTGGAGCGCGCCGGCGTGCTGATGCAACTCGTCGCCTATGGCGGCTGGAACACCGCAGGCAATGCGCTGGGCTCAGTGGTCGCCGCCGCCGCTGCGATGCAGATCGGCTCGCAGGCTGGCACACTCGATGCGGCTGCCGCCCAGCGCCTGTTGCTGCACCGGCTGATCGAGGACTACGGCTATCAGGCGCTTGCGCGCCGGCCGCTGAATTTTGGCGTCTATACGTTCCCCGACCGTGCTGAGGAGCAGGCTGCCGAAGCGGCCATGACCACCGCACTCACCGAAACGCTCCACCGCCTCTCCGGCCGCAACGACCTCGGCATCGCCGATGTCCGCTTCCCCTGGCACCGCAGCTTCGAGATCGATTTCACCATCACGGGCGACCTGTCATGACCAGTGCCCTGCTCAACCAGCTCCAGCGCAAGCTCATCGTCTCATCGCAGGCCATGAACCCCGCCAGCCCATTGCGGCACCCGGAAATCCTCGTTCTCCTTGCCGAGGCTGCCGAGCTTGGCGGCGCCGGCGGCTTTCGCGTCGACGGCGCCGATGTGGTGCGGCTGCTGCGCGGACGAACCAGCCTGCCGATCATCGGCATCGTCAAGGACAACCGCACCGGGTTTGACAACTACATCACCACATCCCTCACAGACGTCCATGACTTAGCCACAGCCGGAGCCGACATTATCGCCATCCAGGCGACCGACGGCACCCGCCCAGCCGACAGCTTTGCCGAACTCGCCGCCGCCGCCCATCGCGCCGGTAAACTGGTAATGGCCGACATCGCCACCTTCGAGGAAGCCATGCGCGCCGCCGCCGAAGGCGCCGACCTCATCGCCACCACCATGGTCGGCCACACCGCAGCCACCAACGGCCACACCCGGCCCCCGCTGGATCTCGTGCGCGTCCTGTCCCAAATGCCAACCCCCGTAGTGGTCGAAGGTGGCATCTGGACCCCCGAGCACGTCGCAGCCGCCTTCGCCCACGGCGCCCTCGCGGTCGTCTGCGGCTCGGCCATCACTGCTCCCGATATCATCACCAGCCGTCTGGTCGCCGCCATCCCCGCCTGACCCTCCGCGTCATCGCGACACTTTTGCTGGCGCGGCACAGGGCGTAGAAGGCAGGCGCGCCACTGCGCCCGGAAGCCCTGCCGTGTCCAACCCGCAAGACAACCGTATGCTCCCCACGGGGCGCCTGATCCCGCCCGACCTGGATGACGCCATGGTCACGGCGGTGGTCGAGAGCTTTTACGCCAAAGCGCGACAGGATGACGTCATCGGCCCGGTGTTCAATCGCATCATCGCGCCCGAAGCATGGCCCGCGCACCTGAAAACCATCGCCGATTTCTGGAGTTCCATGCTGCTGGGCACCGGCCGGTACGCTGGCCGCCCCATGCCAAAGCACATCGCCATTCCCGAACTCAGCGACGCCCATTTCGCCCGCTGGCTGGCCCTGTTCCGCGAAACGGTAGAAGACCTCTGCCCACCCGGCCCGGCAGCCCTGTTCATCGAGCGAGCTGAAGTCATCGGAAACAATTTCAGGGTGCGCATCGCGCAATACCGCGGCGAGGATATCTCGCTGATGAGGCCAATACGTGCCGCACCACCCGAAAGCTGGCGGCCGGACTGACGCCTCAGCTCGCGACCCGCTCCATCACCTGCTCGGTGAACTTGCCTTCGAGGATATCGCGATCGAATGGCTTCATCATGTAGTCGCTCACGCCTGCCTTCAGCGCCAGCGCGATCTGCCCGATGTCGTTCTCGGTGACCACATAGACCACCTTGGGCTTCTGCCCGCCGACATAGGCGCGCAGCAGCTTGAGGAACTCGAGTCCGCTCATCACCGGCATCTGCCAGTCGAGCAGGATCGCATCCGGCATCTCCTGGCGGCACTTGTCGAATGCCTCCTGCCCGTCCTCGGCCTCGTCGACGATATAGTCGAGATCTTCCAGAATCCGGCGCGCCACTTTGCGCACTACGCTGGAATCATCCACGACAAGGCAGGATTTCATGACGCGCTTCTCCGGCATTTGGGCGCAAGACTAGACGTCTCTTGCCCACTATCCCGCAAATCTCCCTACGAATGGTTAGCGAGACCTGAAAATTCCGCTCGCTCACACCCCCGGCCTCTCGCTCCCAACCAGTTTGCCTAACCACGCGCCACTGCCTCACTCCTCCGACGCAGCCATCGAAAAAACTCCAACAACATCAGTAGAGATAGGGGCCAGCCAAGCGCCCATCGCATGGCTGCCATGTTCCCAACGCGCTGGTTCACACCCCTCCCGCGCCCGACGCTTGCGGGCACCGACAAGCCCCGGAGGCGCAAATGCCTAGCCCAGATCCGCTCTTCGCCCCCGATTTCGAAGACTATGTCGACGACGGCAACCCGCCCCCGCAGCCCATTATCACCGGCACCAACGGCAACGACCGCCTCGTCGGGACCGCAGGCGAGGATCACATTGCGGGTGGCAACGGCAGTGATGTGCTCATCGGCAAGGCCGGTGACGATATCCTTGATGGCGGCGCCGGAAACGACACGCTCTATGGCGGCCTCGGCGACGACTGGCTCTCGGGAGGCGTCGGCAACGACACCTATTTCCTTGCCCACGACACCGGCGACCACGTCCTCGACATCGGCGGCATCGACACCATCCACGCCGGCGGCAGCTACAGCCTCGCTGCCCTGCCCGACATCGAAAGCCTCATCATCGAAGGCCATGGCCGACACAACGGCATTGGCAACGATGGCGACAACACGCTCTCGTTCTCACCGACCACCACTGGCGTCCTCGACGGCGGCGCCGGCAACGATCGGCTGATCGGCAATCCTGAAGGCAACGACATCCTCATCGGCGGGCTCGGCACCGACTACATGTTCGGCGGTCCGGACACTGATGAACCCTGGCTCGGCCAGCTCTCCGATCGGGACCGCTTCGATTTCAACAGCATCACCGAAAGCGTCGTCGGCAGCGGCCGGGACATCATCGACCAGTTCCACTCCGGCGATGACTGGATCAACCTCGGTCGCATCGACGCCGACACCACCCACTCCGGCAACCAGGACTTCACCCTCATCGACGGCGCCTTCACCGGCGTTGCCGGCCAGCTCCGCATCTTCACCGACCCAGACAACGCCTCCCAGTTGATCCTCGCCGGCGACGTCAACGGCGATGGTCTCGCCGATTTCGAAATCGGCTTCATCAACACCAACCGCATCGAGGCCAGCGACATCATCCTCTAGCGTGGTGCCGTCAGGGCACCTTGAACTCTTCCACCGCCTTGAGCTTGTCGATCCCGAGCAGCTTCAGAGCGAACTTCTCGTAGAACGTCTCCGGCTGGCCAGTCCTGATCTTGTGGAGGAAATACTTCTCAAAGCCGATCTTGGCCGTGTGCACCCACGCCCCCGATGCAGACCAGTTGACGTTGCGCGGTGGGATCTGCGGCTGGGCGATGAACGCCACCCCGCTATCGCCGAAATCCGCAAGGCACACCGCGTTCCACGTCGCCTGCGCCCGCGGCGCTTCTCCCGCAATCGCCAGCACGATATTGCGCGTCGTCGCCGTCACCATGGATTCAATCATGAACCCGGTCTTGGGCACCCCCACCGCCAGCGGTGTCTTGCCCATCGGCGGAATCGCCACGCACACCCCGATCCCGTAGACCTCCGGATAGGTCGGGTTGCGCTGGAACTTGTCGATGATCACGAAGCCGCGCGGGTTAGTCAGCCCCTCGATTCCCCGCACCGCCGCCACGCCCCTGAACGCCGGCAGCAGCATCGAGTACACGAACGGCAGCTCAAGGCTCTGCTTGACGCTCGCATCCTCGTTCACCTCGGTGACAAAGAGCTTGCCCGCCTCAACCTTGTCGACCCGCGTATTGGTCATCCACTTGATATGCCGCTCGCGGAGCTTGCTCTCGAGCAGCCCCTTGGTGTCCCCCACCCCATCAAGCCCCAGATGCCCGATATAAGGCTCGGGGGTAATGAACGTCATCGGCACCTTGTCGCGCATCTTCGCGTCGCGCAGTGCCTTTTCGAGGATGAACGCAAACTCATAGGCCGGCCCGTAGCACGACGCTCCCTGCACCGCCCCGATCACCACCGGCCCCGGTGCTGCCTTCAACTGCTCGAACGCCGCTTTGGCATCGAGCGCGTGATCGACGTGGCAGATCGATTGCGTGTACCCCGCCGGCCCCAGCCCCTCGATCTCGTCGAACGCCAGGTCCGGCCCGGTCGCGACCACCAGGTAGTCGTAGGAAAGCATCTCGCCGTCGCCGAGCTCCACCTTCCGCTCCGCCGGCAGCAGCCGCGCCGCGCCCTGCGGGTAGAACCCGATATTGTGGCTCGCCATCACCGGCGCCAGCTCGACCTCGATCTGCTTTTTCTCCCGCCAGCCCACCGCTATCCAGGGGTTCGACGGCACAAAGCTGTAGGTCGCGCCCTTGTTGATCACCGAAACCCGATGCTCGGGTCCCAGTTCCTTGCGCAGTTCATAGGCCATGATCGTTCCGCCGAGACCGGCGCCAAGTACGACAACGTGAGCCATGGGTTCTCCTCCCCTTTGTTTTTTAGCGGGCTCCGGTCTTGTTGCCGTTCCCCCGACAATGCCATTTTGCACCCCGTCTCACCGAGGCATCTTGATCTGGCTCAATTTATATACGTATATTCGATTATTCTAATATTTTTGCCATGCGATGTCCAGTGCTGTGCATGCGCCGGTCTTTCGCCAGACTTCAAGCAACGAACCGGGGCGAAGCACAAGCGGGCAGTTCGGGCTGGAATACCCCGGTCGTGGGGACGGTTACGCCGCCACAGCCACCGGCTTGGGCGTCGCCGAGAACACGAACACATCGTTCTCGATGCCGATCTTGATCTCCATGTCGGTCATACGCGCCAAAATCCCCGTATAGAACGGCTGGATCCCCCGCGCGTCGACGCCGCCTTCCGGTGCGCCAGACAGCAGCCCTTCGGCGCCCGACGGCATCAGCGTCTTCTGCCGCTTTTCCGGGTCGGATTTGGAGAGGAACGTGAACGACTCGGCGCCCGGCGCACCCTCCACCTTCACCGTCACCACGCCACCACGCGGCACCGCCATGGCTGCGATGAGCATCATGTTCATCATCAGCTTGGCCTTGTGCTTGGGCAAGAGGATCAGCGGCACCTGCCAGTCGAGCTCGGCCTTCTCGATCTCGAAATAAAGCCGCGCCACGCGCTCGCACTCGCGCGTGTCAAAATCCGTGCCCGCCGTGGAGGAAGCCCCATAAGCCAGCCGCGCAAACTCAAGCTTTGCTCGCGCCTGCTTCGCCGCATTGGCGATCAGTTCCTGCGCGCCCTCGGCCATCGCGGTCTGTGTCGGGTCGGCCAGAACCTCGAGCCCATTGCCGATCGCCCCTACCGGGTTGATCAGGTCGTGACACACCCGCGAACACAACATCGCGGCGAGGTCAGTCGCCTTGAGCTCGATAATATCCGACATTCGCTTTGGCTCCGCTGCAAGCTCGAATCAACCAGCGCACAATAGAGCATCGCGCCCGGGCGCTACAGGCGCTTGCCCGCTCTGCGCCGCCCGTCAGCTTCAGGCGAAGCTGTCGTCGCCGGTTTCGCCGGGGAACAGCGCCTTGAGGTCGAGAATGGCGATCAGCCGGTCCTCGTTGCGCACCAGACCAAGCACCGGGCCCGAGCCCGACCGGTCGCTGGCCTTGGGTGCCGGACGCAGGTCCTCGCCCTGGGCGAAAATGATGTCGGAAACAGTATCGACCAAGAGGCCAACGTCCTGGGTCTTCAGCGACACGACCAGCACGACCTGGCCGCCCTTTTCCTCGCCATAACCGCCATGTCCGCCAATCAACGTCGTCAGGTCATAGACCTGGACGATCGAGCCGCGGATATCGAGCACGCCCTTGGCGCCAAACGGCTGGTTCGGCAACTCGGTCACTGGCGACCAGCTGCGGATTTCACGCACCGCCATGATGTCGATGCCGAAGGCGCGCGGTCCGCAGGTAAAGGTCACGAACTGGCTCGGTGTCACCGGCCCCGTCGCAACCGGACGCGGCTCCTCATACGAGGTGTGCATTGCTGCGCTTTGCATTTTTGCCTGCTCCGGTCTCGGTTTCGTCTGCCCCTCCGCGCGGGGTCACCCTTCGCGGACTCGAATGCCTCCGACTTTCGTACTTATTGATGAATTCAAGATTAAGTGACGCGGCGCCCACAGCGAGATTTTTGCCCCGAGTCTTTTGCCCAATAGATAAAGGGCGCCCCAACCATCGGGCGCCCCTCCATATTGCCTCAGTCCATCGTCTCAGGTGATCGAGCCGACAATGCCTTCGAGCAGATAGTCCGTGCCCCACAGCGCCCCGTCATAAAGCCCGAGCGTGCCCTCGATCACCACCTTGCCGGTGTTGTCCTTCAGCGGGCCGACGAAGATCGGCGCCCCGCCCTTGGTCTCCTCGATCGCCTTGGTGGCAGCGGCGATCGCTGCTTCGCTGGCCCCGGCGCCGAAGGCGGTCGAGGCCACCATGTCCTTGTCGTAGCCGCCCTCGTTGACGTTCGGCAGCTTCTCGCCCGCCGCCAGCAATTTGGCGTAGTCGCTGTAGACCGTACCCCACTTGAGTTCGGCTCCGGTGATGAACCCCTTGGGCGCCAGCGATGCCTGGTCGGCATTATGCCCGCAGGTCTTGACCCCGCGGCCCTCGGCGGTCTCCACCACCACTTTAGGCGAATCCACGTGGCAGGCGATCACATCGCAGCCGGCGTCGATCAGGGCGTTGGTGGCCTCGGCCTCACGCACCGGCAGGCTCCACTCCCCGGTGATGATCAGCCGCACCTCGGCGTTCGGGTTGACCTTCTTCACGCCCACGAGGAAAGCGTTGACGTTGCGCAGCACCAGCGCAATCGGCTTGGCGGCGATGAAGCCGATCTTGTTCGATTTGGTCGACAGCCCTGCGGCTACGCCGTTCACATAGTGGCCCTGATCGAGATAGCAGAAGTAACCGCCCAGGTTGATCGGGTCGGTATCCTTGTTCCACAGCGAGGTCGGGTGCCGGAACTCGACGTCCGGATATTTCTTGGCCGCTTCCTTCATAAAGGGATCGAAATAGCCGAACGAGGTCGGGAACAGCAGCTTGGCGCCATCGAGCTGGATCATCGACTCCATCGACTTGGCGACGGCGTCGGTCTCGGGCACATTCTCTTCTTCCACCACGGTGACATCCGGCAGCGCCTTCAGCGCCGCGGCGCCCACCGCGTGTGATTGATTCCAGCCGAAATCGTCCTTCGGTCCGACATAGATCATGCCGATGGTCAGCGGTGTTGCCGCCTGCACCCTGAGGCCGCTGGCGAGCAGCAGGCTGCCGGCGGCCGCACTGCCGAGAAACCCGCGGCGGGTCATATTGAGAATGGACATGAGTTGCACCCCTTTGTGTCCTGGCCAGCGCCTGCCGGCCATGCGTTTTCGTTCTGGGAAATGCCGCAAAGCATTTCCCGGCTCGGCGGCGTGTCCCCACGCCGCCATTTCACTTGTCTTCGGATCGTCCCGGTCGCGGGCCCGTTGCCCCGCACCCGTTCGTCGGCAGACGGCCTCAGGCCTTCTGCTTTTCCCACTCGCTGACGCTGAGCGTCCGGATATCGAACTGCTCGCGTGAGCGAGAATATGTGTGGCCGCCCAGCCGCCCGATGGCATCCATCTTCATCTGGTCGATATGCATCGTCTCCGGGTCCACCGCATCCTCGCGGACGAACACCCCCAGAACCTCACCCAACACGATCTCGCGCGCCTTGCCCACTTCCAGCGTCATGTAACGCCGGCACTCCAGCGCCGCCGGCGCTTCCAGAATACGCGGGCTCCGTACATTGAGCCCCGGCACGGTCGTGAGCCCCGCCTCCGCCAGCTCGTCGACATCCGGCCCGAACTTGATGGCGCAAATCTCCATCTGCTGGACCAGCGCGTCATCGACAATGTGGACGGTGAACTCCTCGGTCTCGCGGATATTGCGCGAAGTGTCCTTCATCCGCATGTCGGCATAGTTCTCGATGCCAATGGCGACAATCGCAGGATCATGGGTTAGCACGTTGAAAAAGCTGAACGGACCGGCGTTGCGCTGTCCGTCCTTACTGAGCGTGGTGATGAACGCAATCGGCCGTGGGATCACCGTGCCGATCAGCAATTTGTAGCGCTCGCGCTCAGTCAGAGCGGCAAAGTCGAAATGCACATGGCTGCGGATCTGTGCCGTCATTTCGCCCGCACCGGTGCCTTCAGCGGTATGGCAGCGTCCTTGGCAGCAATCGCCCCCGCATAACGCGCCAGCACGTCACCCAGCGCCGGCGTCTCCGCCGGGGTTTCCTCGGCGATGGCACGGCGCTCCACCACTTCCATATGATGGTCCATAATGGCGACAGCCTGGCCCGCGTCACCTGCCCGCAGCGCCGCGATGATCTCGGCATGTTCGTTGACGCCGCCGTCATGCGCATGCGGCCGGCCATAGACCGCCAGGATGAGCGAGCAGCGCGTCACCAGCTCTTCCATGTAGCGCACGAGTACAGCGTTGCCGCTCAGCCGTGCCAGCGTGATGTGGAACTCGCCCGCGAGCCGCCCCCATACCGCCGGCAGGTCCCTTTCGCGCGCCGCGTCTTCTTCCCGCACCAACCCTTCGAGCTGGGCGCCGAAGGCCGGCTCCCAGCGTTTGATCACCAGCCGCACGACCTCGGCCTCGAGCGCCCGGCGCACCTCGAATACGTCGCGCGCCTCGGTGAGCGAAGGCTGGGCTACAGTGGCCGTTCGCTTCGGCCGTGCATCGACCAGCCCCTCAGCCTGCAGCCTCCCCAGCACCGCGCGCACCAGCGTGCGGCTCATGCCAAAATGCGCACCAATCTCGTCCTCAGGCAGCTTGGTGCCCGGCTGAAGCGCCTGCTCCAGGATTGCCCGCTTCAGGGCTTCATGTGCGATCTCGATGCGTGGCGACGGACGGCTCATCGGGTCCTCGATCTGATGGTTTCAATTCATGCATACAAGATTAGCCACCGCAAGTATGCGGGATGGAGGCCAACGCGTTACTCGCGTGCCCGCTAACGCCATATATTCACTAGCATTTCTTTGAATGAAACAGGTCTGAACAGCCGAAATGCAATTTTCGCATACCGGATATGCGGATTTTGGCATCCATGATTTCTCCATCATGTATACGATTTAGGTATCCATATTGGAGGGGCGAATGCCGAGCCGAACCGTCATCCTCAAACTCAACCAGCAGCAGTTGGAGCTACTCGACCGCACCATCGCCAATGGGGCTGCCGCCGATCGCGAGGCGCTCGTCCGCCTGGCGCTGCGCGAATATGCGGAGCGGCACAAATGAGAGTCGAGCTCAATTCCTTCATCCTTGAGCCCGGCACCGGCAAAGCCATCGAACTCCTCGCCGGGCAGATCCTTCGCATCGAGCAGGTTGAGGGCGGCCAGTGCGTCGATTTCAACGCCTTCAACCTTCACGACTACAAGGAATTCATGCATTGCGGCCGCACCCGCACGGTGCACGGCTTCAATCCCACTGAAGGCACCTTTCTATGGAGCCAGCCTCCACGTGAGCGCGCCCTGCTCTACATTCTGAAGGATACGGTCAAGCGCAACGACGTGCTGTTCCCGCGCTGCTCGGCCTACCTCTATGAAAGCGCCTACGGCTTTCACGATCACACCAATTGTCACGACATCCAGTCAGAGGCGCAGCGCGAGTACGGGCTGACGCCCGATGACGTCCACGACAGCTTCAATTTCTTCATGAACACCGAAATCGGCACCGACGGCAAAGCCACCATCACCCGCCAGTCGAGCCGGGCGGGCGACTTTGTAGACCTGCTGGCGCTCACCGACGTGCTGGCGATTCCCAACGTCTGCGGGGCCGATGTCATGCGGACCTCGAATTTCTCGCTGAAGCCGATCCGGGTGACGATTTTCGAGTCAGATGCTGACGATCTTTCCAAAGTGCCGCCGACACCAATCCTGAAAAGCCAGCGTACCCCCAAGGATTTTCGCCAGTCCGTCATCAAGGCCGACCGGGAACTCTATCGCGACCCCGCCTATGTGCCGGCCTTCACCAACGTCCCAATCCGCACCGAGGAGATCTCCATCACCCTCACCGATGCCGAGGCAGCCCTCTTCGACAGCGTCCGCCTGCCGCTCTACGGCGACGATGATGGGGCCGCACTGCGCGACCTGATCTTTACCTGGTGGGAAGAACGCTACCTGGCCGGAAACGCAGGCGCTCCGGCTGTCGGACGCCAGGAAGCCTCAGGGGGTTAGTGCGGCGGCGCAGTTTCGCCGTCCTTGGGAGCATCCACTGCTCCCGCCGGGTCGCCTACTGCGTCCGCGACGCTTTGCTCTTCGCCCGTAAGGCCGGTTTCGAGCGTCACCCAGTTATTGCTCGCCTGCCGCACCGAGGCCGCCTCGCTCTGGAGGAACGCATCACGGTTGGCCACTGAATAAAAGAAGTAGAGCTTCATGCCCCGGATCAGGAACAGCCGCGGCTTGCCGTCCGACAGGTACCCGCGCGACAGGCTGGTCACGCAGTGCCCACCATATTGCGGCGCATAGATCTCGGGGTTGCGGATGAAGATATCGCGGTTCGCCGCTGACACGAAATACCACGGCACCCCCTGCCACTGATATTCGAAATCCGGCAGGCCGGGTTGTGGGTTCCCGTCGATGAAGTAGGTCACCGGGTCATAGCCCTCGATGGCGATGCCGCTGATCGGATCTGTCACCACGGTCTCGACCAGCGCCGCCGCCCGCGCCGCCACCGGCAGCGTGCAAAGCGCCAGGCCGAAGGCAATCGCAGCCGTTATGGTTAAGATTTGTTTACGCTTTTGCCGCATCATTGCCGCCTTGAGGGTCTAGATCTGAGTCCTGTCAGCTAGGGCCCGATGCTCGAACTTACCGCGTTAGGGTAAGGGCGGTGTAAATGGACCACCAGCGACCAACATACTTCCTGGAGTGCCCCGAATGGTCAGCCGCCTCGTCTACATCATCCTCGCAGCGTTCCTGCTGACAACTGCGGCCACACTCATCGTGGCCCCAACGCTGAGCTACGCCCAGGAATCGAACGGCTCGCTCTCCGACACCTATTCAGGCGAAGAACTCGTCGGCACGGGCGGTGCCTTCTTCGGCTCCGTCGCCCAGGGCCTCGCCTCTCTGGTCGAGCGCGCCGTCAGCCAGTTCGGCCTCCCCAACGCCTACATCCTTGGCGAGGAGGCCGGCGGCGCCATCTTCGCTGGCGCCCGCTATGGTGAGGGCACCATGTACACCCGCAACCAGGGTGAGCACCCCGTCTACTGGCAGGGCCCAAGCGTCGGCTTCGATTTCGGCGGCGACGGCTCCAAGGTGATGATGCTGGTCTACAACCTCTCCACCGTCTCCGATGTCTACGGCCGCTACCCCGGCGTCGATGGCTCCGCCTACGCCTTCGGCGGCCTCGGCATGACGGTGATCAAGTACGGCGACGTCATCATGGTCCCGATCCGCTCCGGCGTCGGCGCCCGCCTCGGCGTCAATGTAGGCTACCTGAAGTTCACCCAGGAACCCACGTGGAATCCCTTCTGAGCGTCATCCCGATAATCCCGTTCATAAGCCGTTCATCGGCGGGGAATGAGCGTGTTGAGATTGCGGCGGCAGTGTCGTGACCCTGCGCCGCGCTTGCGCTAAGCTTACCTGACGGAAAAGCTGGCATGATCCCTCGCCAGCTGCCAGCTTCAGCTGCCGGCACCGCGTATGGAGTCCGGGGAGTAGCGCTATGGGTATTGAAAACGTTATGTATTTTGTCCTCGGCGTACTCGTCGCCGGGCTCATTGCGCTGATCATCATCCCCGCCGTCTGGCGCCGCGCTGTCCGCCTCACCAAAAAGCGCATCGAAGCCGCCACGCCCATGACTATGGCCGAGTTCCGCGCCGACAAGGATCAGCTCCGCGCCGAATTCGCCTTATCCACCAGGCGCTTAGAGATGAACGTCGAGGCCCTCCGCCGCCGCCTCGCCGACCAGCTGCGCGATATCAACCGCAAGAAATCCGAGCTCGGCGGCATCAAGGGCGAGCGCGACACCCACCTCGAAGTGGTCCGCGAGCTCGAAGAGCGCGAAGGCGAACTCCGCCGCCGCGTCCTCGCGCTGGAGAAAGAGAGCGCCGACCTCAGCCAGAAATTACGTATGCGCGACAGGGAGTTCGCCGAAAAGTCCGCCCAGCTCGACGCCGCCCGCGAAGCCATCCGCACCACCTCGCCCCGCGCCTATTCCCTCGACGGCAAGTCCCTCAGCGGCGACTACAACGCCGACATCGCCCGCCTGCTCGAGCACCTCGAAGTCGAGCGCAAGCGCGCCGCCTTCCTCGAAAACCAGAACGGCACCCTGCTTATCCAGCTCGAAAGTTCGGACAAAAGCGCGGCCGAAGCCCGTGCACAAGTCGCAGACTTCCGTGAAAAGCTGGCCAAAAGCGGTGACGACACAGACGCCGCGCGCGGCGAACTTATCGACGCCGAAGCCCGGATGGCCGATTCCGAGACCCGCGTCTCCGCCCTCCTGACCCAGACCACCAAGCTGGTCGAAGACGGCGAAACAAAGCGCGATATGCTGCTCGCCGAAAAGCTCGGCCTCGAAGACGAAATGGCCGCCCTCCGCGCCCAAGTCGCGGATGTCGAAGCGAAGGTCATGGCCGACTGGGATACCGACCGGATCGAGCAGTCGCATCTGCGCGAGCGCTTGAACGACATCGCCGCCAATGTCAGCCGGCTGGTCTACACGCTCGAAGGCAATGGCCCGCCGGACACCGAGGACAGCCTGTTCGACCGGGTGCAGAAATTTGCCGGCGAAGCGGCTCCGGAGCCTGAGCAGGTGCGCGGACCAGCGTCGCGTCAGCCGCGCCCACCAGCCGAAGCTCACGCCGTCTCAGACCGTCTCAAGGCCTTGAGAGAACTGCAGGACGGCAACTGAGCTACTCGCTGACGACCGGGATCTCGCGGATCATCTCACCGGTCTTGCCGTTAAAGATCCGGACGCTGGTCATCGGCCCGAGCTTGTAGGTCAGCGTTACCTGCCCATCGGCGGCAACGGCCGACACGACGGAGGCACCATCCGGTATCTTGAGGGCAGCGATGACGTAGTCGCTGCCGCCGCCTTTGCCCTCGCTCTGCGATGCGCGGTAGACAAGCGCCACGCCGACAGTGATAAGGCCGACAACGAGAAGCCCGATCGAGATCAGGAAACTCTTGCGCGCCCGGCCAAGCACCGCCCTTGCTTCCGGCGTAAGTTCCTGGGGTTCGGCTTTATCTTGAGGATCGCTCATGCAGGATGTTTCCGGCGAGGATATGGAATGGCTCGTTTCGGCCGACGCGGAGACCGCGGGAGACCGGCTTGATGCCGTGCTCGCCAAGGCCGTTCCGGCCTTCTCGCGCAACCGCATCAAGGACCTGATACTGTCGGGGAGCGTCGCGATCAATGGCCGTGCGCTGCTTGAGCCAAATTACCGGCTGAAAGCCGGCGACGAAATCCTGCTGGTGGCACCCGAACCGGTCGATGCCGATCCGACACCGGAGAATATCCCGCTCGATATCCTCTACGAAGACAATGACTTGATCGTCATCAACAAGCCGGTTGGCATGGTGGTGCACCCGGCGCCGGGCAATCTCGCGGGTACACTTGTCAACGCCCTGCTCTACCATTGCGGCGATAGCCTTGCTGGGATTGGCGGCGTCAAGCGGCCCGGCATTGTTCACCGCCTCGACAAGGATACGTCCGGCGTGATGGTCGCTGCCAAGACCGAGCGCGCCCACAACCACCTGGCAGCGCAGTTTGCCGATCACGGCCGCACTGGGCCACTGCACAGGGCCTACATCGCCTTTGCCTGGGGCCGCACCCAGCAGGCGAAGGGCACGGTCGACGCCCCGATTGGCCGCGACGCCAACAATCGGCTGAAGCAAGCCATTCGAAAGGATGGCCGCGAAGCCATTACCCACTACGCGGTCGAAGCACGATACGGCGACGAAGGTTGGGACATCACCCGCATCAAGTGCGAATTGGAAACTGGCCGCACGCACCAGATCCGTGTGCACATGGCCCATATCGGCCACCCGCTCGTCGCCGACCAAGTTTATGCGTCAGGCTTCGTCACCAAGGCCAACCGCTTGCCGGAAACCGCCAAGGTGGCTGTGCAGGCACTGGGCCGGCAGGCCCTGCACGCGGCCGAACTCGGCTTTGAGCACCCGCGGACGGGTGAAGAAATGTTCTTTGAAGCGCCGCTCCCGGCGGACCTGCAGGCGTTGCAGGATGCGATAGAGCCCTACAATCTTGCGTTTGCACGTTAGTAGAGCGGAACTGAACGCGCGCGAGATCGTTACCCGTTCGTGCGGTGGTGGGTCTTATCAACCGGCCTTTCCGACCTATATATTGCTGACAGCCGGACGCGTGCCGTTTGGACGCTGGCTGCAACTCTGCCCGCAAGGGGGAAAGACGAGGGGTGCAATATGGCCCAAACCAACCTGCCAATCCTCTCCGCAGAGGGCGGCCTTAGCCGCTACCTGCAGGAAATCCGCAAGTTCCCGATGCTGGAACCGGATGAAGAATTCATGCTCGCCAAGCGCTACAAGGAGCACGCCGATCCCGGCGCGGCCCAGCGCCTGATCACTTCGCACCTGCGCCTAGTGGCCAAGATCGCCATGGGCTATCGCGGCTATGGCCTGCCGATTTCCGAAGTGATTTCCGAAGGCAATGTCGGTTTGATGCACGCTGTAAAGCGCTTCGAGCCCGACAAGGGCTTCCGGCTCGCCACCTATGCCATGTGGTGGATCCGAGCTGCCATCCAGGAATACGTTCTGCGCTCGTGGAGCCTCGTCAAGATCGGCACCACGGCCGCGCAGAAGCGGTTGTTCTTCAACCTGCGCAAGATCAAGGGACAGATTGCTGCTCTCGATGACGGCAACCTCCACCCCGACCAGATCAAGCAGATCGCCACCACGCTTTCAGTGACCGAGGCCGATGTCGTCTCGATGAACCAGCGCCTTTCGGGCGACGCTTCGCTCAATGCCCCGATGCGGGCTGACGAGGGCGCATCGGAATGGCAGGACTGGCTGGTGGACGACACACCGGACCAGGAAACCACGCTTGGCGACTCCGAGGAGTATACCGAGCGCATGGGGCTGCTGAGCAACGCCATGCATGACCTCAACGAGCGCGAGAAGGCGATCTTCCAGGCACGGCGCCTGCGGGACGAGCCGGCAACGCTTGAGGAACTGGCCCAGGAATACAACGTCAGCCGCGAGCGTATCCGGCAGATCGAAGTCCGTGCCTTCGAGAAGGTGCAGGAAGCCGTACAGCAGGCCGCTCGCGCCAAGTCACGCGAACAGGCATAACGCCACCTGCCACAAGCATACCAAAGCCCCGGCTTAGACCGGGGCTTTTCTTTGCCGAGTCGGCTTTTGCGTGAGCAGCTTGGCGACCAGCCCCATCAAGTGCCGGCGAGGCAGGATCAGCAGATAGGGGGCGTGGACGCCCTCTTCCGGCACGATCGTGAACGGCCCTTCGAGCGCCTCATTGGAGGTGCCGGTCCGCACGCCGGGCGCCAGCTTGACCGCATCGAGGGGATATTTGAGGCCCTCCGAGCGCCAGAAGGTGACTGGGGCCAGGGGGTGGATCGAGACCCGCTCCCCAGGGGCAACCGTGAAGGAGAAGGCGTCGGTGAGCGCGAGCGCAACGTCTTCCTCATCGACGAGGATGATCTTGCGGCGCGCGGCGTATCGCGTCACCGCGTCCAGCGCCGCGAGCGTGTGATCGAACCGGCGCCCGGTCATTCCCATGGCCACGGTCACCGGCGCACGGGTCGAATAGAGCGCCTTTTCGAAGTCGGTGGTCTCCTGCTCGCTGATCTGCATCAGACGGGTTTTGCCCAGCCAGCTATGCGGATCCTTCAATGAATCGAAGTCGCCGACGATCAATTCGGGCTTGAGGCCAGCCGCAACGATCTGGTCGGCGCCGCCGTCCGCGCCGACGAGGTGACCGCCCGAAGCGTAGAGATCGGTGAGCAGTTCGGCATCGACCGTGCCGCCGCCAACGATGATCAAGAGGTCCTCGAAGACCGCTACGGAAGTTTGAGGGGGGTGCGCTTGCAAGGGAAGAAAACTCTGTCTATCTGTCAGGTGTCTCGCTGGGGTGTTCCGGATTTTCCGGAGCTGAGAGTTACCCATTGAACCTGAACCAGGTCATGCTGGCGGAGGAAGTTCGAGATGGCAAGGGCGCTTCGGCGTCCGACCCATACACGTCCCCTTCATTCACATGGCCGCAAAACCGAAGGGAACGACCATGCTTTCGTTCATGCGCTTCGCGTTGGCGGCAACCGTCTGCGCCATCGCTTTTCCTGCCCTCGCCGAGGACAAGCCCGTCCTCGACGTCTACACTTATGACAGCTTCGCAGCCGAGTGGGGCCCCGGCCCGGCGCTGAAGGTCGGGTTCGAAAAGACCTGCGGCTGCACCGTCAAGTTCACCACCGCCGAGGACGCGATCTCGACGCTGCGCAAGATCCAGCTGGAGGGTAAGACCACCAGCGCCGATGTGCTGGTGGGGCTCGACACCGCCACAATGGGCGAGGCGCGCGCCACCGGCCTCTTCGCCCCCACAGGCATTGTGCCGCCCGGATTGTCCCTGCCCAAGGCCTGGACTGATCCCGACTTCGTGCCCTTCGACTACGGCTATTTCGCCTATGTCTATAATAAGGAAAAGACGCCCAACCCGCCGACCTCCTTCGAAGAGCTGATCGCGCTGCCGCCGAGCTTCAAGATCGTCATCGAAGATCCGCGCTCCTCGACGCCTGGCCTCGGCAATGTGATGTGGGTGCAGGCCGCCTATGGTGATCGGGCGCCGGATATCTGGAAGGGGTTGAAGCCCCATATCCTGACCATGAGCAAGGGCTGGTCTGAAGCTTATAACCTGTTCCTCGACGGGCAGGCGGATATGGTGCTCAGCTACACCACGTCGCCCGCCTACCACGCAATCGCCGAGAACGACACCAAGTATGGCTTCGCGCCGTTTAGCGAAGGGTATGTGGCCCAGGTCGAAGTTGCTGGTTTGTTGAAGTCGGCCGACCAAGTCGAGCTTAGCAAGGCCTTCCTCGCCTATCTGATGACGCCGGAGGCCCAGAAGATCATTCCGACGACCAACTGGATGTACCCGGTGGTCGATCTCGGCGCTGACCTGCCGGCTGCGTTCGGCACGCCACCAGACAAGGTGCTCGACATCGACGAAGCATCGATCATCGCGAACAGCCGGGCCTGGGTTGATGCTGCGCTTACCGCGCTTCAATAGCCACGTCCTGCCAAACCGTCCGCTCCGGCTGATTGCCGGAGCGGCGGTTGCCCTCGCTATCGCCGGCATGGTCGCCCTCATCCTGCGGGCGATCCTCACCACCGCTGCCGAGGTGCCCCCGGCAACTGGCCATAGCGTCGATCTCTGGCATCTGGTCAGCATGACGGCGATCCAGGCGGGGCTGACCACTGTGCTCTCGCTCACTGTCGGGACTGCGCTCGCCTGGGCGCTGAACCGTCTGCACTTTCCCGGCCGTGACCTAATCGTCGGACTGTTTGCCTCGGCAATCGTCACGCCCGGGCTGATCGTTGCCTTTGGATTACTGACGATCTGGGGCCGCGCGGGCTGGATCAACCAGGCGGCACTGGCGCTTTTCGGCAAGCCGCTCGAGTTGCCGATCTTCGGGCTCGGCGGCATCCTGATGGCACACGTGATCCTCGATGGCGCCTTTGCCGCACGCATTCTGCTGGCCCGGCTCGACGCTATTCCTGCGCCACGGCTGAAGTCCGGGCAGAGCCTTGGCCTCTCGGCTGTGCAACGGTTCACCATCATCGACTGGCCCATGCTGGCGGGGGCGCTTCCGGGGTTGGCGGCGTTCATCTTCCTCCTTGCATTCACCAGTTTTCCCATCGTGCTGCTCCTCGGGGGCGGACCAGCCAACCAGACGCTTGAAGTGGCGATCTATTCCGCTGTCCGGCTCGATTTCGACCTCAACGGAGCCGTGCAACTGGCAATGGTGCAGATCGGCATCTGTGCCTCCGTCATTCTTGTCGCCGCTATTTTCGCTCCGGTCTCAGCGACGACCGGGCGCTCGCCTCCTTCCAGCTGGCGCGACGCCTTTGCGCCGAGGGTCCTGCAGTGGGTGATCCTCTTGTTGGGCATCGTGGGATTTGGCCTGCCGCTGCTGGCGACCCTGATTGGCGGGATTGGGCCAGGTCTTGCAGAGGTTCTGGCCCGGGAGAGCTTCTGGCGGGCGCTCGGCACCAGCGTGGCGCTCGGGGCAGGTTCCGCAGCCCTGACCCTGATCCTCGCGCTTGTGATAGCGCTGGGACGGGCGGCTACCCTGGCGCCGCTCTATCGAGTGAGCATTGGCACACCGGCATACGCATATCTCGCAGTGCCCTCTGTCGTGCTCTCGCTCGGGTTCTTTCTCCTGGTGCGCAATATGGGCCTGCTGCCGTCGGCGGCGGCACCAGTGGTGGTACTCATCGCCAATGCCTTACTTTCTCTGCCATTCGCGTTGGCAACACTGGGCCCGCCGCTCGATGCCATTGCGCTTAGCCGGGGCAAGCTGATCCGGTCGCTTGGACTTGGTGGCTGGTCGCAATGGCTGGCCGTCGAGTGGCCGCTGATTGCCCGCGACGCCGGCGTTGTGGTGGCGCTGGCCTTCTGCTTTTCGCTCGGCGACCTCGGGGTGATCGCCCTGTTCGGCACCGAGGACTTCATCACCCTGCCGCTGCTGATGTATCGCGCCCTCGGCGCCTACCGCTCCAACGACGCTGCCGCGATTGCGGCCCTGATGCTGGCGCTGACCATTGCCGCCTTTGTGCTGGTCCCAAAACTGTTCGGAAGGCTGACAGATGCTTCAAGCTGATCGCCTCGCCTATACCTACCCGGGCGCTGACCGGCACTACGAGCTGAGCTTTTCGGCATCTCCCGGAGAGGTGACCGCGGTCAGCGGGCAGAGCGGGGCCGGAAAGTCCACCCTGCTGGATCTGGTCGCCGGGTTCCTCATGCCGACAAGTGGCAGCCTAACGCTGGACGGAAGAGACCTCCTGCCACTGCCGCCGGAGCAGCGGCCCGTCTCCATCTTGTTTCAGACTGAAACCCTGTTCGACCATCTGACTGCTGCGCGCAACGTTGCCCTAGGATTGCCGCAACATACACCCGCCAATGATGCACGGGGACAAGTCGAGGCGGCGCTGACCGAGGTGGGGCTCGCCGGGATGGGGCCGCAGCGCGCGGCAACGCTCTCAGGAGGAGAGAAGCAGCGGGCGGCGCTGGCCCGGACGCTGCTGCGCAACCGGCCGGTGCTGCTTCTCGACGAGCCCTTCTCGGCGCTCGACGACGAGACCCGCGGCACGGTGCGGGAACTGGTGCGGCAGCTGACCGTGCAGCATGGCTGGACCACCATCCTCGTCAGCCACCATGTCGATGACATCGAAGCGCTGGCGGCAAGGCGCTACCAGTTGCACGATGGACGCTTGGCGCTCGTCCCGTAAATGCAAAAGGCCCCGGTGAACCGAAGCCCTTTATCGCTGAACGTCGCCAGTGGGCTTATGGCTTGGCGGCAACTTTGTTCCAGGCACCGATCACATCGTCGAACATCTTCTGGGCCGTCTCGTCTTTTTCCAGCGTGATGATGGCCCGCTGGCCCGTGGCGTAAATCAGGGCCAGATCCATCCACTTGCGCGACGTCAACAGCCCAGTATTGGCCGCGACGTCACTCGGCGAAGCGCTGAGCGCAAACAGGAACGAGTTCCCCACGACGCGCGCGGAGGCGCCGACGAGCGGCGTGCCCTGGACCAGCTCTTCGTTCTTGAGCAGCACGCCAGGCAGACCGGCAATCGACCCACCGATGAAGGTGTCATTGACCCGGAAATTGATTTCCATCAGGTGACTGGCCGGCAGGCTCGGGTCGGAATTCTTCCGGATCAGCACGTCAACCGAGAGGTTACGCGCCGGGATCACGGCCTTGCCGATCAGCGTCGGGAGGCCCGTCTCGTCGGTGCCCTTTGACCAATCGACAGAACCGGAGAACGGAACTGCGCCGGTTTTGCCGTTTTCGGCCGCTTCGAGCAGGAGCGACTGGCTGCCCGCTGCGGTGGCCGGATCAACGGAAGCCACGGCGGCAGCGGCGCTGTCGGCGCCAGGGGCATCGGTCGCACCGAGGCGCTCTTCGGTCTTGCCGGGATCGACCAGCGGCAACGCCTGCGTATCGGCCGCAGGAGCGGCAGCGAGGCGATCGTCCGCTTTCAGCTCAACCGCAGGTGCGGAAGTGTCTGCGGGCGTATTGGTATTTCCCGGACCGGTCGCCGGTGCATCGGCCTGACCGCTCGCAGGCGTTACCAGTGTCACCTTGGCCTGCTCGGAAACGGTGGGGCCACGACCGAACATGGCATCGAGATTGATGAAGCCTTCGCGCCAGGCCCAGAGGCCAGCACCACCGGCGCCCAGCAGCAGAACGGCAAAGACGATGAGGAAGATGGTAACCGCGCCGATACCGCGCCGGTCATCCTCGACCCGCGCCCGGGGGAAGGCCTGTTCAGCCGGACGTACGTCGCGCCTGGCCGCCTTCTTGGCTTTGCCTTTGGCCTGGCCACCGCGTGCATCTCGGGCGAACGACGAGGCGTTGGCTGACACGCCGTCACGGGTCTGGCGGGGCAGCGCGATCGGGTCGGGCGCTGGGGCAAATCCACTCTGCCGCGCAGGCCGCTCCTCGGCCTCCTCGGTCTCGTAAGCCTCGTGATCGACGCCATTGGCGTAGGTCTCGTCGGCCTCGCCGCGCGCCTCGCGATCAAGCGTCGCAATGGCGCGATCGATGGCGCCCTGCGGATCGACCGACTGGGGCTCGAGATCGACCTCGCGCACCGCCGACATGGCGGCCGCGATCGGCGGATCCACATAGGAAACGGGCTCTGAAAGCTGGCGTGCGGCAATCTGCTGGTTGGAACGCGGTGCCGCGATCTCACGGCGCGGTTCAAGCGTCGGGCCACGGGCCGGACCACCAATGGCAGCGCCGAACGGGGACGCTCCGGTGCGGCTCTTGGCGGCTTCAGCACGCGCGACGATAGACGGCAGCGGACGCCCGACCGGCAACTTGGACACCGGACGGGACGGCGGCGGCGGCATCGCCGGGAGCTCATCGGCCTCGTCTTCGGGCTCCGGATCAGGCTGGCGGCGCGAATCGGTCAACTGCGCCTGCGGCCGCGGCTGGGCGACCAGCTTGGGAACAGGCTTGCCCATCGGCTTGTCTGGGCGGACGACAGCGCGGGATTGATCGGGTGAGCGCTCGACATGTTCGGCATTGGCTGCAGCGATGATCTCTTCGATCGACCCGCCAGCCGGCAGAGGGCGCGGCGGCTCCTTGGCGGGCGCGGCAGGCGGCTTGGCGACGGGCTTCGCGACAGCTGCAGGCAGTACTTTTTTCGCCGGCGGATCAAAATACACCGGCGGCGGGGGCGGCGCTTCCTCGCGGGAGCTGCCCAGCCCGGCGATCACGGCTTCGCTGGCTTCCTGCTCGACCTGGCGGATGCAATCTTCGAGCTGCAGGCGGTGGGCGGTGATGTCGCGCGCGGCAAGCGGGGGATTGATGGCGCGCAACTGCCCGACGAGAGCGGCGCGCGCCTTCTCGTAGACGGCGCGCCGCGCCGCGCCGTTGTTTTCGGGCAGAGCGTCTACTGCCCTACGTAACAGCTCTTTGTAGTCCGCCATTCGCTACACGACATCCGTGATTTGTGGGTCAGTTTTAGCAAAAAAACTCAGTCTTGAAACGGGTCCTGCACAAGGATGGTATCCAGGCGCTCCGGGCTCGTTGAGAGCATCGCCACTGGCGCGCCGATCAACTCTTCGATGTACCGGACGTATTTTACCGCCTGTGCCGGCAGTTCCGACCAGCTTCTTGCGCCAGCCGTCGTTTCTGACCACCCCTCCAAGGTCTCATAAATCGGCTTAACAGCCGCTTGTGCTCCCATTGAGGCGGGCAAGTAGTCAATTTTTTGACCGTTCAGCTCGTACCCGACACAAACCTTGATTTCTTTCATACCGTCCAGAACATCAAGTTTGGTCAGCGCAATACCGTTTATCCCCGATGTTTTGACGGTTTGGCGCACCAGCACCGCGTCAAACCACCCGCAACGGCGCGGACGGCCGGTATTTACGCCCACTTCGCGACCAACGGTGGAGAGGTGGCGGCCCACATCGTCGAACAGTTCGCACGGGAACGGGCCCTCGCCGACGCGAGTCGTGTAGGCCTTGGTGATCCCCAGCACGTAGCCGATGGCGGTGGGGCCAAGGCCCGAACCGGCTGCGGCCTGGCCGGCGACGGTGTTCGATGAGGTGACGAACGGATAGGTGCCGTGGTCGTTGTCGAGCAGAGCGCCCTGCGCGCCTTCGAACAGGATGCGCGCGCCGGCCTTGCGCTTTTCATCGAGCAATCGCCAGACCTGATCGACATAGGGCAGGATCTTGCCAGCCACTGCGATCAGCTCGTCGTAAAGCACCTGCGCCTCGACTTCGGCCATGCCCATGCCGCGGCGGAGCGCGTTATGGTGGGACAGCAGCCGCTCGATCTTGGGCATCAGCGTTTCGGGCTCGGCGAGATCGCAGACGCGAATGGCGCGGCGGCCGACCTTGTCTTCATAGGCGGGGCCAATGCCGCGCTTGGTGGTGCCGATCTTGAGGCCGGTATTGGCGTTTTCGCGCACCGCATCGAGCTCGCGGTGGAGGCTGAGGATCAGCGGCGCGTTGTCGGCGATCTTCAGGACGTCTGGGGTGACGAGGATGCCCTGCCCCGCGATCTTTTCCACTTCCATGACGAAGTGATGCGGATCAACGACCACGCCATTGCCGATGATCGAGAGCTTGCCGCGCACCACGCCTGAGGGCAGCAGCGCCAGTTTGTAGCTGGTGCCATCGATGACGAGGGTATGGCCCGCATTGTGACCGCCCTGGTAGCGCACCACCACATCGGCGCGCTCGCTCAGCCAGTCGACGATCTTGCCTTTGCCTTCGTCACCCCACTGGCTGCCGACGACGATCACATTTGCCATGCGTTTTATGCCCCTCGAGCGGCCGGGCCAGGCGATTGAACGCCACAGGCGGAGCCGCAAAAACCTTGTTCAAGTTCGGCGCATCTGCCGGCTGGGCTCATCTGAGGCCCAGACTGTTCGGCGGCAGTTGCGTGAGACCCTTAAACCAGTCGGTGCCGGATGACAAATCATCCTGCCAACGATCCTCATGTGCTTTTGCCGCAGGCCGAAGCGCCCGACCGCCATTGGCGTCGGGATGAGTGACAGTGAAGCGGGGCCGGCGAGGCGTTGGCCTCGACGCGGGTAGACCGCAAATGGAGTGAGGCTCCAGCCATTCGAGCGTAGCTCTCATGGCCTCCCTTCTCTCGAAAAGCTCCACTGGAGCTTTTCGTCGGCAAAGCCGAACGTTCGGGAGTCTCGCCGGCCGACCGGGGTTTTGGGCTTATGCCATGGGAGGCCGGGTGCATCCGTGCCGCATCGCGAGAGGTCTGGGGGGCAGAACTTTGGCAGCCTAGCCGCAAGAGTCCTGCTGGTCCCGGCCGCGTTATGCCGCGCAGCCTTGACCCCCTGGACCCTCCGGCATCGGAGAGCCCTCGCGTTGGTAGCGACGTCACCGGCGAACCGGTGCATCCCGCCATGGTTTGGGCCTGGAATGCAGCGACCCGCACCCCACCCGATCCCCCTCACACCAACCACTCGTCATCATCTCGCTTCGATGCGATGGGTGGGAGGAGAATACAGCAAGTGGAGAGGGTGGGGATAAGTGGGGGATTTCGTAGTTCTTTCAAAGCGCTGGCCCCTCTTGCCTTCTCCCCTTGCGGGAGAAGGTGGCGCGCAGCGCCGGATGAGGGGTTCTCTCCGAGCACTGTGACCGCTCGTCGCTTCGCTCCGATCGCGCAACACCGTGGTGTTGCGGACCCCTTGCATGTTGGTTTTTGCGGCATTTGTTGGAAGGATGCCGCGATCCCCGGCAGATGGCCGTCTGCCGGGGATCGGACGTGCGGGACCGTCGACCCCTTGGGCTTTGGCCCGTGGATGAGTTTGGTCCGTTCGTCCTTGGCGCTGGTCCTGAACAGATGATGGGGAGCAAGTCCCGCATGCAAGGCAAGGTAATGCCCGAACCAAACGCGACGCCAGTTTATGCTGGTGTCGATGTGTGTAAAGAGTGGCTGGATGTGCACGTGCACCCGTCCGGCCAGACGCTGCGTGTCAGCAATGATGGGGTCGGTCTGAGGCGGTTGAAACGGCTGCTGGGTGGACTGGTGGTCTGCCGTGTCGTGATGGAAGCGACAGGTAAGCATCATCGGGCGGCACTGCGCTCGCTGCATGCGGCGGGTCTGGCGGTGGCGGTGGTCAATCCGCTGCGGGCCCGGCTGTTCGCCGAAGCGGCCGGCCAGCTCGCCAAGACCGATACGATCGACGCCAGACTGCTGGCGATCATGGGTGCGGCGCTTGAGCCGGCCGTGACGCCGCCACCGCCTGAGGCGCTGGAGGAGGTGTGCGAACTGGTCAATGCGCGCACCGCGGCCATGGCTGAGCGCACTGCGTTGTCCAACCGGCTGGCGACCGCCGGGACAGCCTTTCTCAAGACCGAACTGCGGCGTCTGCTGCAGACCTCGGAGCGCCATATCAAGCGGCTCGATGCCGAGATCGAACGGCGCATCATGGCCGACCCCGGGATGGCACGACGCCATGCGATACTGTGCTCGATACCAGGCATCGGATCGGTCACCGCAGCCAGCTTCCTCACTGGCCTAGCCGAACTCGGACACTGTTCGGCAAAGCAGGCCGCCATGCTGGCCGGCGTCGCGCCCGTCGCCGACGACAGCGGCGCGCGAACCGGCCGGCGCGCCATCAGGGGAGGAAGGAGGCAGGTCAGGAACGCAGCCTACATGGCCGCGCTCTCGGCAAGCCGCTACAACCCCGACCTCGCAGCCTTCGCACGACGCCTCCAAAGCACCGGCAAACGACCAAAAATCGTCCTCGTCGCCGTCATGCGAAAACTCATCGTCCTCGCCAATACTCTCATCAAACAAAATCGCCTCTGGAGCCCAATCAACCCTTGACCGAAAACACAGATGCTCATCCGGCGCTGCGCGCCACCTTCTCCCACAAGGGGAGAAGGAGATCGCCGAGAGTTCAGTGCACCCCTTCCGCAAGATTGCAGCAGTCGAAGAATCAAGTTTCACCTCTAGAGGATAGTCGTCAAAATGAGACGCTCACCTACTCAATAAGCGCCGTGTCAGATACATTTTCTGGACAGCTTGTATCTAACAGAGGAGGAACTAGAGATGGCAGCTCCCCGTTACTTTAAAGTTACAAACGTGCAGGGTTCTGACTACGGTTTGTGAGAGGTTCGACAGGGTACGGCCGACAGACTGTTAGGTCATGACGTCGAACGGGGTCCCGGGAACCGATTCATACTGGAAGTAGGAGAGGACTTTGAAAGTGGGTTTGTTCGCCATCATGACGGCCCTAGTCAGCTGCGCTTTATTGTGCACGAACTACGTGCCCAGATCGGGGTAGTCTTCCCTCGAATTGGCAGGCCACGCCTGGGTGTACACACTAAGTTCCTGGAGGAGCTGACCGGCATCTACCAAAACCAGTTGGCGATCGCTGGTGGACAAGTGGCGAACCTGACCGCTCGGCTCGCTGAACTCTGTCAGGTTGTTCATCCTGATGGAACCAACCTCCAAGCATACGGCCACGAAATCCGAAATCTGCTACTCCTTGCTTCGACAGAAGCTGAGGCCCAACTGAGAGCGGTGCTGGAGGCTAACGGCTACGTTCGCCAGAGCAAAATGTTCAGGACACAAGCGACTACTGGGAACTGCGCGATCCAATGCGGCTTGATGGTTACCGGCTCGTTCCGGTCCACTACCCTTGGATGAACGCGCTAACGCCCTTTGCAGGTTGGGATGTCTCATGCGCCACTCAAAGTCTCCGATGGTACGATGCCTACAACTCGGTGAAGCACAATCGAGAGACTGAGTTTTCTAGCGCTACGCTAGAGAACGTATTCGATGCCGTTGCCGCTTGCCAGATTCTCCACCTAGCTCAAGGTGGGCTGCCGCAGGGGCTAATGTTCTTCAACGTCGAATTCCCACCGTTCTCCCTCACTGACTGCTATTTCTCGCACCCGATGTCCGACGATGTCTGGACGACGACAAACTACCCGTTCGGAAGCAGTAGCGTAGCCACCGATACCACCCCATAGTGGTTGTTCAAGTCTGGACCTGATTCAAGCCTAGACTTGAACTGAGCGCAACGCGATTTGAAATCGCGCGCGATGGCAGCGGCCCGCACGCCAACCGCCCCCTTCGGGCGCGAAAGGCGCCTACGGTCCCAGCTTTCGCTGGCATGACATCGTGTGAGGGGAACCGCCGTCGCCCTAGAAACACCAAAGGCCGGAGTTGCCCCCGGCCTTTGCACCATTCAGCTCTGCCTCACCCTCAGAACTTCAGCGCTTTCGCCTGCTTGACGCCTTCCAGCGCGGCGATTTCCTTGAGTTGGGGCTCGGTCAGGGTGCCGTCGATCGAGAGGAGCGCGATGGCGTCGCCGCCGACTTCGGCGCGGCCGAGGTTGAAGTTGGCGATGTTGATGCCGAGTTTGCCCAGGAGCGTCCCCAGCCGGCCGATATGGCCCGGCTTGTCCTCGTTGGTGACATAGAGCATCGAGGGCGTGAGTTCGGCCTCCATGTTGATGCCCTTGACCTGGATGACGCGCGGCTTGCCGTTGGCGAACACCGTGCCGGCGACGCCGCGTTCCTGCCGCTCGGTGATCACCGTCAGCCGGATGTAGCTTTCATAGGCGCCCTGCTGGTCGCGGTTGGTGACCTCGACCACGATGCCGCGATCCTTGGCGATCTGCGGGGCCGAGACCATGTTGATCTCGCCCATCTGCGGCTTCAGGACGCCATTGATCGCAGCGGCAACCATCGGCTTAGTGTTGAGGGCGCTGACGGCGCCTTCGAACTCGACCTTGATGCCCTTGATGGCGGTTTCGGTGAGCTGGCCGGCGAACGAGCCCAGCGTTTCGGCGAGCTTGACCCAGGGGGTGAGCCGCGGCGCTTCCTCGGCGGTGATCGAGGGGAAGTTGAGCGCGTTGGCGATTTCGCCGGTGTTGAGATAGGCCGAAATCTGCTCGGCCACCTGCAGCGCCACATTCTCCTGCGCCTCGGTGGTCGAGGCGCCGAGATGCGGGGTGCAGATCACGTTGGGCAGTTCGAACAGCGGGTTGTTCTCGGCCGGCTCGACATTGAACACGTCAAGCGCGGCGCCGGCGATCTTGCCCGACTTGAGGCCATCGTAGAGGGCCTTTTCGTCCATCAGGTCGCCGCGGGCGCAATTGATGAAGCGCACCCCGTCCTTCATCTTGGCGATGGCTTCGGCATTTATCATGCCTCGCGTTTCGGCGAGCGAGGGCGTGTGGATGGTGATGAAATCGGCGCGGCGGTAGAGCTCGTCGAGGTCGACCTTTTCGGCGCCGATTTCCATGGCCTTTTCCGGCGACAGGAACGGATCGTAGGCGATGACCTTCATCTTGAGGCCCAGCGCGCGATCGATGACGATCTTGCCGATATTGCCCGCACCGATAACGCCGAGGGTCTTGTTGGTGACCTCCACGCCCATGAAGCGGTTCTTTTCCCACTTCGACGCACGGGTCGAGGCATCGGCTTCGGGCAGCTGGCGGGCCAGCGCCATCATCATAGCGATGGCGTGCTCGGCGGTGGTGATCATGTTGCCGAAGGGCGTGTTCATCACGATGATGCCCTTCTTGGTCGCAGCCGGAATATCGACATTGTCGACACCGATGCCGGCGCGGCCGATGACCTTGAGATTGGCGGCGGCGGCGATGATCTTTTCGGTGACCTTGGTCGCCGAGCGGATGGCGAGACCATCATACTGCCCGATCACCTCGAGCAGCTTTTCCTTGTCCTTGCCGAGGTCCGGCAGGTAGTCGACCTCGATATTGTTGTCCTTGAAGATCTGAACGGCAGTCTTCGAAAGCTTGTCCGAAACGAGAACCTTGGGCATGGGAGCGATCCTGGATGTGGGTTCGGCCTTGGGGCCGTAGAAACAGTCGGAAACTGGCGCGTGGGGCCCACCCCCTCCCATTCTCCCCCATCAAGGGGGAGGTGCCGTTCCGTGAGTTGGGCACCAACTGGCCTCAATCACCGGCAGTAAGGGTTGGGGAGGGGTGTGCGGCGCGCTAGAACTAAGCCGCGGCCTTGCTGAGGGCGGCTTTTTCGGTGGCGAAGGCGAAATCGAGCCAGGGCGTGAGAGCGGCGAGGCTATCGGCATCGACGGTAGAGCCGGCCCAGATGCGGAGGCCCGTGGGGGCATCGCGATAGCCGCCGATGTCATAGGCGACGCCGGCCTTGTCGAGGCGGGATACGATTGCCTTGGCGAACGCCGCCTGGGCCTCGTCGGAGAGCGCGGTGATCGCCGGGTCCTTGATCACGAGGCAGACCGAGGTGTTGCTGCGCTCGGCCGGGTTCTTGGCGAGGAACGCCGCCCAGTCGGACTTGCCGACCCAGTCGTTCAGCACCTTGAAGTTGGCGTCGGCGCGGGCCTGCATGGCCTTGAGCCCACCCAGCGACTTGCCCCACTCCATCGCATCGACCGCGTCTTCGATGCAGAGCATCGAAACGGTGTTGATGGTGGCGCCCTCAAAAATATCGGCCATCAGCTTGCCGCCCTTGGTGAGGCGGAAGATTTTCGGCAGCGGCCGGTCGGGCTTGAAGGTTTCGAGCCGTTCGACGGCGCGGGGCGAGAGGATCAGGATGCCGTGCGCAGCCTCGCCGCCGAGCGCCTTCTGCCAGGAGAAGGTGACGACATCGAGCTTGGCGAAATCGAGGTTCTGCGCAAAAGCCGCCGAGGTGGCGTCGCAGATAGTGAGGCCGGCGCGATCGGCCGGGATCCAGTCGGCGTTCGGCACGCGGACGCCTGACGTGGTGCCGTTCCAGGTGAAGACCACGTCATTGTCGAAGTTGACGGTCTTCAAATCCGGCAGCTCGCCATAGGGCGCGGTGAGGGTGCGCACGTTCTGCAGCTTCAGTTGCTTGACCACATCGGTGACCCAGCCTTCGCCGAACGATTCCCAGGCCAGCATGTCAACGCCGCGGGCGCCAAGCATCGACCACATCGCCATTTCGACGGCGCCGGTATCGGAAGCGGGAACGATGCCGATCAGGTAGTCGGCGGGCACTTCAAGCAGCTCACGGGTGAGCGCGATGGCCTTCTCGATGCGGGCCTTGGCGGGCTTGGCACGGTGCGAGCGGCCAACCAGCGCGCTCGCCAGCACATCCACCGTCCAGCCAGGACGCTTGGCACAGGGGCCCGACGAAAAATTGGGGTTTGCCGGTTTTACTGTCGGCGCAGTGAGCATATCAGCCATGGCGACCCTCCCAGGTCGAAAGCCTTGCGTTAGGGCAAGGTGTCCTAACGCGGTGGATACGCCCGCCGCCGGGTCGCCGTCAATGGGATGTTTAGTGAGAGCCTGGCTGGGTCATACGGCCGCAGGTTCGGTCTGCAGGCGCATCTTCGCGGCAGCACCGGATAACGCCAGCGTCACGCAGGGTGCTCTAGACAGGCTGGGCATGGGAAATTCGGGTCCTGTGTCGACTGCTTCCTCCGCAAACCGGGGGAAGCAGTCACCCTCAACGAAGACCTCCAATAACTTCTGGCTTGCAACAAGCTCCGACATTGCGCCTCCGGCACCAACAGGTTTGGTGCCGGATCTCTCTTTGCTGCCAATTCTGGCGCTTGAAAAGCAAACGACGCCCTTCTTGGGGGCGCCGTGCAAGTCGCTGAGATATAAGTGGAAACCCGTAGTTCTAGACGGCCTTGACCTTGGCGCCGCGGCGCGCCGGCACCGGGGCAGCTTCAACCTTGCGGCCGAGCCCGATGCTCTTGGCGAGACGCGAGCGCGCCTCCGAATAGCTCGGTGCAACCATCGGATAGTCTGCCGGAAGGCCCCACTTGGCGCGATACTGATCTGGGGACATGTCATACTCAGTGCGCAGATGGCGCTTGAGCGACTTGAACTTCTTGCCGTCTTCAAGGCAGATCAAGTAATCGGGCGTGATAGACTTCTTGACAGGCACTGCGGGGCGCACGTCAACAGGCGCTTCCGGCTCCGAGACACCGGCCAGACCCAGCAGCGCCGAGTGCACCTGAGCGATCAGTTTCGGCACATCGGTGGCGCTGAGCGCATTGTGACTTACGTATGCACCAACGATCGTAGCACTCAACTCGATCATTTTAGCACTTCGCAAATCACCGGAAGCTGCAGAGGCACCCGCGGATCCTGACACCATTGACTCCATATTCGATCTCCATTTCCGCTCACGGGGACAAGCGCACGAATATACGCGTTATACACCTGACCAGTCACCACGCGGTGGCCGATAGCTTAGCCTTGTGAGGGTCTTTTCTGTCTGTTATTTAAACGCGTTATCTCATCGTTATCTGGTTACACTTTGGTCTTTACTTCGTCAAGGGAAGTTAGGTCACGTGAAGTAGGGCAAAAAGTGGCATGGGACCAACTATCGTGCGTGAGACGATCACACTGCAGCTGCTGGGCACACCTGTGCTGCGACTTGCAGACGGCACTGCTGTTGAATTGCGGCAGAAGGCCTATGCACTTGCTGCGGTCCTGTATCTCGAGTTTCGCGAACGCGCCCGCCGCTCCGCAGTAGCCGAGAAAGTCTGGGAGGCAAGTACCCCGGAGCAGGCTATGACCAACCTGCGGCAGACCTTGCTGCACACACGGGGTCTCGAAGCCCAATATGGCTTCGAATTGTTTGACGCCGACTCTTCAAAGATCGAACTCAACCGCACTATCTCATTGGATTTGCGAGAGATCGGCCGCATTCGTACTGCCAGCGACGCGGCTGAACTGGAGCGGCTGGTTGGCCTCTACAATGGCGAGCTACTGGGCGGGGCGAGCGATCTGGGGCCTGAATTCACCCAGTGGCTGCGCACCGAGCGGGTGCATATCGAGGAAGCTTTCGCCAGCCAGGGCGTCGAGGCCGCGCTGCGTATCGGGGGCACTGGCGGCATCGCGGTGCTGACGAAAATGAGCACCCAATTGCCCCTCAGCGAAGAGGTTTGCCGGGCATTGATGACGCTGCATTTGCGGAACGATAACGATACCGCCGCAAAATCGGTTTTCAACAGCTTCCGAAACCGCCTCATCCGCGAAGTGGGTGCGGAGCCCTCCGAAGAGACCACTTCGCTGATTCGGCACCCGGTCGAGCGGCCTAGTGCTAAAATCTACGCCCTGCCCAGCAACCAGATCCTCGAGCGGGCGCGGCCGGCGTTCGTTCCGCGGGTGGTGCTGCTGCCGCCTCTGCAGGACCTCAAGCAGGGCCGCCTGCCCCGCCACCTGGCGCCGGCACTGATCGAGGACGTGACCATCGGGCTGACCCGGCTCAAGTCGCTCTCGGTCATCGCTCCTCACACCGCCTGGCAGCTCGATCCTTTTTCAGCGCTCGATGAGGTACGTGCACATCAGATCGACTATGCTGTGGAAAGCCGGGTCGCCCCGGATTTCGCCTCCGACGCGCTCTCGATTGCCATCCGCCTGGTGCGCTCGGCGGGCCGGGAGATCGTCTGGGCTGATAAGTTCGTGTTCCGCAGCAGCGACGCACCGGAAGTCTATTGGAACTTCGCCAACGGCATCGCCCGCTCGCTGGCGGACAACATCGAGTCGGCCGAGTTGGCCAGCGAGCGCACGATGCGCGACGCGGATGCCTATGGGCACTATCTCAACGGGCGGCACAATTTGCGCTCGTTCGACCTGCCCAAGATACGTCGCGGCCGCAAATCGCTTCGACTGGCGCGGGACATGGACCCTGAGCAGGCGAGCATCGAAAGCCTGCTGGCCCGCAGCTATGTGGTCGAATGGGTCCTGCGCTCCGGCTCTGATCGTACCTTGCTGAGCAAGGCGAAACTCCATGCCGAGCGCGCCGTTGCGATCGATCCCAATGACGGCACCGCCTATCGTGAGCTGGGGCGCGTGGCACTGTTCGATCGCGACCTCGATGGTAGCCTTGCCCACATGAGCATGGCGGCAGAACTGGCCCCCAACCACGCCGATGTGCTGGCGGACTACGCCGACACACTTGCACACAATTCCAACTTCACCGCCGCGCAGCAAAAGATTGAAGAGGCGATCCGGCTGAACCCCATCGCTCCGGACGAATACCTATGGACACTGGGCGGCATTTACTTCTTCCGCGGGCGCTGGGAAGAAGCACTGAGCGCGCTGCAACAGATGCGCAACCAGGACCCGGCGCTGCGGCTCATGGCGGCTGTCGCCGCCATGGCTGGGCAAATGGACCTGTCGCGTACCTACCGGTTGCGAGCTCTCGAGCTGCAGCCGGACTTCAACGTCGCCCGCTGGGCCTCGCGCATGCCGCAAAGGGACCCGGCGGACGTCGACTTCTATGTAGAAGCCTTGATCAAAGCCGGTTTCCGGTAACCCAATCCAGAAGGAAAAGATCTATGCGCTATGTGATTATTGGACAAAAGGGTGACTCCCAGCTGCTCGTCGTCGATACTCAGCAGATGACGGTGATCCCTATCGATTCCGCCAACGTCATGCCGGACAAGCTGCACTCCATGCGTGCCGAGGGCGGCGCGGTGAGCGATGGCATCGACCTCGCCATCACCGCCGATCCGCGCGAAGACGGCAGCTCGATCTGGTATTTCCAGGGTAAGTAAACCTTCATGCTGACCGGGACGTCTGATCCCGGAAGTCCCGCGGCGCTGCTGCGGGACTTGTCTTTGCATTTTGAAACGCTTGGCATCACCCGGCTCGCCGGACAGACCGGGCTCGACCGGCTGGGCATTCCATGCGTCGCGGCGATCCGCCCAAATTCGGCGACGGTAGCGACCCATCAGGGCAAGGGGATTGATGAGGCGTCCGCCCGCATCTCGGCCGTGATGGAAGCAGCGGAGTATGCGCTGGCGGAAGTGCCCGATGTGGCGACGCTGACCATGACCGCCAATTCCGCAAGCCTCGCAGGCTATGCCCGGATGAGCGTGGCGCACCTGATGCCGCACACTTGGACGCTGGATGAGGAGATGCCGCTCGACTGGCTGCAGGGCGAAGCAATAGGCGACCCGTTCCCTGTTCTTGTTCCTGCCGAAGCGATCGTGCTCGGCCGCGCACCGCGCCAGCTCATCGGCATTTCGCAATCGACCAACGGGCTGGCCGCCGGCACCAGCCGTGACGGTGCCCTGCTCCATGCGCTCTGTGAACTGATCGAGCGCGATGCGGTGTGCCTTTGGGGGTTCAAGTCCGATGCGGCGGCGCACGCGACCGCAGTGGCGCCGGAGGCATTCGCGGACGCCGAGATCGACGCGCTTGTGAGGCGGATTGCAACCGCAGGGTTTAGGCTCAACATCTACGACCAGACAACCAATACCGGCGTGCCGTGCATCTATGCGGTACTGTCCCCGGACGGACGCCCCGATCGCCATTTCGACGCCGCAACCGGAGCAGGATGCCACCCGGTGCCGGCAATTGCGGCGCGGCGGGCCATCGTGGAGGCGGCACAGACCCGGATCAGTATCATTGCCGGGTCCCGAGACGATATCGCCGAGGCGGACTATGGCGGGCGTCTGAGCCGCGACGTTGCTTTGCTCACCGCGCCCGGAGCAATAGCGACCCGCCCTGCCCCAACGGGATTGGGGCGGAACACGAGCCTGTTGGCGCAACTGGAGTTCGTGAAAGCCGGGCTGGCGAAAGCGCAGCTCAACCGGATCATCGTGGTCCCACTGGGTGGCGGGCGGTTTGGCATCCATGTGCTCCGCGCCTTTGTGCCCGGGCTCGAGGACCGCCTCACCAACAAGCACTGGCGGCCCGGCCCGCGAGCGACGGCAGCCATGCTGGGGTTCGCATGAAGGTGCTGTTCGCCGGCCCATCGCTCCATGGTCAGGAGTATGTTCGTGCCGAGCTCGAGCTTCGGGCACCGGCGCGTCAGGGCGACGTCTACACTGCTGTGCGCGAGGGGGCGGTGGCGATCGGCCTCGTCGACGGGGTGTTCGGCGCGGTGCCGTCGGTGTGGCACAAGGAGATCCTGTTCGCACTGTCAGAGGGCGTACGCGTGATCGGCGGGGGCTCGCTCGGGGCGCTGAGGGCCGCTGAATGCCACGCCTTCGGCATGGAGGCGATCGGCACGATTGCAGCGGACTATCTGAGTGGCGCGCGGACAGAGGATTCCGATGTTTGCCTTGCCCATTGCCCGGCCGAGCTTGGCTTCATGCCGCTCAGTGAACCGCTGGTGGATGTCGAGACGACGCTGCTGGCGCTGGAAGCCAATGGAGTGATTTCAGCGGCAGAAGACACGGCTCTGCTTGCGGCGGCCAGCGCGCTCTACTTCGGCGCTCGCACGGTGGAGGCGCTGACCGGCGCCACTGCGCTCCCTCCAGATCGATGCGCCGCCATCGAGCGTGCCTATCGCGCGGGACGGATCAGTGTGAAGGCAACAGATGCACTTGCCGTAATCGACAGGCTTCGCGCCCTGCCCGATGAGCGCGGCAGCCGTCCGGGCTGGAGGTTTGTTGAGTCTGATCCGTGGCGGCACTTTCTCACCCAGCAAGCAGGCGCATAGTGCTCCCGGTCAAAAACCCGGTCGTTGCGAACAAAACGGGAATAGTGCTCACTGGCAGCTCACTGTTCCCGGATCGATTCGCGTGCTGGACACCCCGAGCTATCTCGACAAGCTGAACCCTGAGCAGCGGCTGGCTGTGGTGCACGAGGATGGCCCGCTGCTGGTGATTGCCGGGGCGGGTTCGGGCAAGACCAATACGCTGGCGCATCGGGTGGCGCACCTGATCGTCAATGGTGCCGATCCGCGCCGTATCCTGCTGATGACCTTTTCACGCCGGGCGGCGAGCGAGATGCAGCGGCGGGTGGAGCGTCTGCTGGCGCAGGTGATGGGCCCTAAAGCGGGACTGATCACCGATGCGCTGAGTTGGGCCGGAACGTTTCACGGCATCGGCGCGCGACTGTTGCGCGAACATGCAGAACAGATCGGGCTCGACCCTGGCTTTTCGATCCATGACCGTGAGGACTCGGGCGACCTCATCAACATCATCCGCCACGAGATGGGGTTTTCCGAAGCCAAGGAGCGGTTTCCGACCAAGGGCACCTGCCTTGCGGTCTACTCGCGCGTGGTCAATGCGCAGGATGAACTGGATGCGGTGCTCAAACAGGCGTTTCCGTGGGTCGCGATGTGGAGCGACCAGCTGCGGCAGCTGTTCGGCGCCTACGTCGAGGCCAAGCAACGCCAGCAGGTGCTCGATTACGATGACCTGCTGCTCTACTGGGCCGCCATGATGCGCGACACGGCAGTGGCGGCGGACCTCGGATGCCGCTTCGACCATGTGCTGGTCGACGAGTACCAGGACACCAACCGGCTGCAATCCTCGATCCTGTTGGCGCTGAAGCCAAATGGGGCCGGACTGACGGTGGTGGGCGACGACGCGCAATCGATCTACTCGTTCCGCGCCGCCACGGTGCGCAACATTCTCGAGTTCCCGCAGAGCTTTACCCCGCCCGCGCGCATCGTGACGCTCGATCGCAACTATCGCTCGACCCAGCCGATCCTCGCGGCGGCCAACGCGGTGATTTCGGAGGCGAGCGAGCGTTTCACCAAGAACCTCTGGACCGAGCGGCTGGCGACAGAAAAGCCGCGGCTCGTTGCCATCAAGGACGAGGCAGACCAGGCTCGCTATGTGGTCGAAAGCATTCTCGCCTGTCGCGAGGGTGGCACGGCGCTGAAGCAGCAGGCCGTACTGTTCCGCACCTCGAGCCATTCGGCGGAACTGGAGATCGAACTCACGCGCCGCAACATCCCGTTCGTGAAGTTCGGCGGGCTGAAGTTCCTCGATAGCGCACACATCAAGGACCTCTTGGCAGTGCTGCGCTTTCTCGAGAACCCGCGCGACCGGGTGGCTGGGTTCCGTGTGCTGCAGCTGCTGCCAGGGATTGGTCCGGGGACGGCCGGTAAGGTGCTCGACGCGATGGCAGAAAGCGATGCGCCGCTGAATGTGTTGCTCGCCACCCCACCGCCGCCGCGCGGCTCGGAAGGCTGGCCGGCGCTGCTTGAAATGGTCGGCGACATCGGCGCGCGAACTGCTGGCTGGCCGGCAGAACTGCAGCGCGCGCGGCTCTGGTATGAGCCGCTGATGGACGCGGTTTATGACGACGCCATGGTGCGCAAGGAGGACCTGTACCAGCTCGAACAGATCGCCTCGGGTTACCAGAGCCGCGAGCGCTTTTTGACCGAACTGACACTCGATCCGCCGGACGCGACCTCGGACCAGTCGGGCGTGCCGCTGCTCGATGAGGACTATCTGATCCTCTCGACCATCCACTCGGCCAAGGGCCAGGAGTGGAAGAACGTGCATGTGCTCAATGTGGTCGACGGCGCTATTCCGTCGGACCTCGGCACGGGCTCGACCCATGAACTCGAAGAAGAGCGGCGGCTGCTCTATGTGGCGATGACCCGGGCCAAGGACGAATTGCACCTGATGGTGCCGCAGCGGTTCTATGTGCACCAGCAGGCCCAGTATGGCGACAAGCACGTTTATGCGCAGCGCAGTCGCTTCATCACCAAGGCCATGCTGCCGCTGTTCGAGGATATCTTCTGGCCGCTGGTGAAACCCGCCGCGCTGAGCCCGCTCAGCCCCGGCGCGCCGCGCATCGATATCGGCGCGCAATTGCGGGGCATGTGGCAGAAGTGAAAAAGCCGGTTGAAATCAGCCAGCGCGAGGCGCGGCGCATCTGGCTCAGGGCGCAGCGGCTCGACACGCGCGCGCCGTTTGGTGCGGGACCGGTCGCCACACAGGCAGCGGTTGAACACCTCGGTTATGTGCAGATCGATACGATCAACGTCATCGAGCGCGCTCACCACCACATCCTCTTTTCCCGCATCCCGGATTACCGGCGCAGCGACCTGACGCAGGCGCAGTCGGCCGACAAATCGGTGTTCGAGTACTGGACGCATGCGCTGGCGTTCGTCCCGACGCGCGATCTTCGCTATTACGTTGCCGACATGAAGCGGCATCGTGATGAGCCGCTGAAATGGTCCGCCAATGCCAATCTGGGTGATCTGAAGCGGCTGTTGAAGCAGATCGAGGCGGAGGGACCGATTTCGATCCGCGACATCGAGGACGATGAACTGGTTGAGAAGGACCATCCCTGGGCTAGCAAGAAGCCGTCCAAGCGCGTGCTGCAGTTTGGGTTTTTCAGCGGCGCTCTGACGATTTCCGAACGGAACGGCATGCTGAAGAGCTACGAACTGATGCACCGGCACTTCGGCTGGGCGGCGGCGCCGAAGCCGGCATCGGAACGGCAGACGGCAGAGTATCTGCTGGACCGCTCGTTACGCGCGCATGGGCTGATCAGCGCCGCATCGGTGATGTATCCCAAACTGCGATTTTCGGAGCCCCTGACGCAACTGGTGGAGAGCCGGGTGCGCCGGAAACTGTTGGTGCCGGTGACGGTCGCGGGCGATCCGACGGCGTACTGGGCAACGCCAGAGACGCTGGCGCAACCGGTGACCGACACCGAGCCACTTGCGCATATCCTCTCGCCCTTCGATCCACTAATCATCCAGCGGAAGCGGACCAGCCAGTTCTTCGGCTACGAACACGTGTTCGAGGCCTATGTGCCCAAGGCCAAGCGGCGGTACGGCTATTTCACCCTGCCGGTGCTGGTGGGCGACGAGATCGTGGCGGCGCTCGACCTGAAGACAGACCGCGCGGCAGGCAAGCTGCTGATCCAGGCTTGGCATTGGGTCGGTGCGGGTGATCCGGGGCTGCACAAGGCGGTGATCGAAGCCGAGCTCGGGCGCTTCGAGCGGTTTCAGCTCTCCAGCTAGCGCGCCCGAACCCTGAGGCCGACCTCGCTGAGGATCAGCTCAGCCTGCGCCGCCGAGACCACTGCGCCACGGAAACGCACCGCCTCACGCAACAGCGTCAGCCCGCCAAGATCGGCGCCGCGCAGATCGGCATCCTGAAACTTCGCCTGTTCGATATTGGCTTCGCGGAGGCTCGAGTTTTCGAAGATCGCGTCGCGGAAATCGCAGTTGGCCAGATCGGCGCTGGAGAAGTCGAGCCCAACGAGCTTCAGTTTGCGGAAGGAAACGCCGGAGAGCTTGGCCGACACCAGCAGCGTGTTGGCGAAGTGCACATCGAGCGTCTTGGCGTCAGAGAAATCTCCGCCCGTCAGCTTGCAGTTGTCGAACTTGGCTGACGAAAGCACCGCGCTGCGGAAGCTGGAATTGTTGAAATCGGACGATACGAAGGCCGCGTCTTCGAGATTGGCGCCCTTGAAGCTGGCGCCGGGGCCCTTGCAATGGCTCCACTTGCTCAGCTCCAGCGTCGCCTTGGCGAGGTTGGCCTGCTTGAAGCCGCAGCGCTCGAACACCCAGCCGGTGAGATCGAGCCCGCTGAGATCGGCTTCTTCGAAATCACACGCCACAAGGCGCACTGCGCCCTTGCCGCTGAGAGGAGCAATGTCAGATCGGCCCAGGGACCGGTCGGCGAATTGGGCGATGTATTCAGTCATGCCCGCTTCTAGTCGCCGGCGGGCCGAGTCGCAAAAGCAAACGGCACCCTTCTGGGTGCCGTCGCCTTGAACCTGGTGTCGTCTGGCATAGAGCCGTGGGGCTCGTTTAGTCGAAACGGTAACGGACCGTGCCGCGGATCTCGTTGATCCAATTGTTGTCGATCTCGAAGGCGCTGGACGTCGAGGTGTCGGTCGGCGCGTTGCTGATCTGATTGATGTAAAGGCCGCGATAGCCGACATCGGCGACCCACTTGCCCATGTCGTAGCCGACACCGACCATAAACGCAGCGGCGCCCGAGACGTTGGTGCCGGTGGGAACCGGGATCGGTACGCCGACCGGGGAATTGGTTTCGACGTGGTTCCAGGCGACACCGGCGCCCGCGCCGACATAACCAAAGGCACCGCCGCCGCCAGAATAGCCGCTGACGCCGCCATCAAAGCCGAAATCATAGTAGACGTTGGCCAGCGCCACGGTGGAGCGCAGCATCAGCGTGTAATCGCCGGCATCGCCGGTCGGCGGAGCCGTGCCGGTCTTGGTGATCTTGAGACCCGAGGTTTCGACCGAGTCGATCGTGCCGTCGAAGCGGAGGCCGGTGCCGGTTTCGTAACCGAAGCCAGCGCCCCAGCTATAGCCGTAGCCATAGTCGACGATCTCATCGATGTCCGTCGAGTCCCACGGGTGTTTGACTTCCGGAGCCCAGTGCCAGTTCAGCGCCGCGCTGCCGCGCAGGTAGAACGAGCCGCCAACGCCGTAGTCGACATCGGGAACTTGTACGTCGGGATATTCAGGCATGTCGGCCGCCATGGCCGGGCCGGCGAGCAGGGCAGCTCCCAGAGCCGCCGAAGCAAAAAATCTACGCATTGAACAGGTCCTTGTTGCCATCACGACACCAGTCGAGTGAGGCCACTATGCCTGCCGTTTGTTAAAGGGCACTTAACCCTAACGCTTAACCCTAACAGCCGATGAAAATGACAGGCGCCAACACTTAAGGAAGTGTTGACGTCGACTTGCGGTCTACTTGGAGCTGTTGCGGAAACGCGATCGCGGCCGGGCCCCGCCGGCGTCAGGCGACCTTCTTGATGGTCGCTGTGATCTCGCTGACGATCGCAGCAACAAGGCTCTCGTCGTCGCTCTCTGCCATGACGCGGATCACTGGCTCGGTGCCGGACTCGCGGATCACGAGGCGCCCGCTCTCGCCGAGCCGCGCCCGGCTCTCTGAGATAACCTGCAGCACCAGCTTGTGCTCGAGTGGCTTGCCGTCTTTGTAGCGCACCGACTGCAACAGCTGCGGCACCTTGTCGAAGCGGCGGCAGATTTCGGAGATCGGCTTGTTGGCCAGCTTGGCCACCGCGAGCAATTGCAGTGCCGCGATCAGGCCGTCGCCTGTCGTGGTGAAATCGGTGAGGATGATGTGGCCGCTCTGCTCACCGCCGACATTGTAGCCCTTGGCCCGCATGGCTTCGAGCACGTAGCGGTCGCCCACCTGGGTGCGTTCGAGCCCGAGGCCGATACCAGTAAGGTAGCGTTCGAGGCCAAGATTGCTCATCACAGTCGCCACCAGCCCGCCGCCCTTGAGTTCGCCACGGCTGTGCCAGCTCTCAGCGATCACCGCCATGAACTGGTCGCCATCGACGATTTCGCCCTTCTCGTCGACAATGATCACCCGGTCCGCATCGCCATCGAGCGCGATGCCGATATCTGCGCGGTGCTCGCGCACCTTGGCCCTAAGCGCGTCGGGCGCGGTGGAACCCACACCATCATTGATGTTGAAGCCATCCGGCTCGACGCCAATGGAAAAGACCTCTGCGCCCAGTTCCCACAGCGCGATCGGCGCGACCTTGTAGGCCGCGCCGTTGGCGCAGTCGACCACGACGCGGAGGCCGGTGAGGTCCATGCCCTTGGGCAGCGTGCGCTTGGCATATTCGATGTAGCGGGTCTGCGACGCCTCGCCACCGGCGGGACCCGCGTCGCGGTGGGCGCGGCCGATCCCCCTGCCCTTCGACAACTGGCTCGACAGGTCCTCATCCATCATCCGCTCGATATCGGCTTCGACGGCGTCAGAGAGCTTGTAGCCATCGGCGCGGAAGAGCTTGATGCCGTTATCGTCATAGGGGTTGTGCGAGGCGGAGATCATCACGCCAAGGTCCGCCCGCAGCGAACGCGTCAGCATGGCAACAGCGGGGGTCGGCATCGGCCCGAGGAGGTAGACGTCCATGCCCACCGCGGTGAAGCCAGCGGTGAGCGCATTCTCAATCATATAGCCCGAACGGCGGGTATCCTTGCCGATCACCACGCGGTTGCGGTGGTCGCCATTGACGAACTTGAGGCCCGCCGCCATGCCGACCTTCATCGCCAGCTCCGGGGTCAGCTTGTCGCCATTGGCGAGGCCACGGATTCCGTCAGTGCCGAAATACCTGCGTGCCATGCGATGTCCCCTCGAAATGCGTCTGCGCAACTTGTAGCGCCTAGCGGTAAACATACGAAACAGATTGGTGCTGTTTCGTTAATCAGATGATCGGGGCGGCAGTGGGGCTTGAGTGAGTTCAGGCTTGAGGCTGGGTCCGAACGGAAGCGTCACCCTACTGCGTAAAGTCGGTCGGGGAACTATCCTGGAAGAACGAAACTCCCCGGCCTGTTACCGGGTGATAAAACTGGAAATGCCCATGCAAATCGTCCTGCGCCGTGATGTCGAAGCACTGCTGTTCGAGACAAAGTTTCCAAGCCCACTGAAAGTAGGGGAACGACGCCTTTTGCATCGCATCCCCAGCACCTTTCAAGCTGGTCGGAACGCCGGCCGCCTCTAGCATGTCGACGGTGAAAGTCAGTTCGCCCGTTCGCGGAGCGGACCTCAGGTCGATATCTACGCGCGAAAAGTCTGAACTCACCATCAGTTCAGCGGATCGCCGAGGCGCTACACCAAAGCACAAACCATATGTGATCGGCACCCACCCCGCTTGTTTGGCAAAGCCAGCGATGGCTGTCTGACAATCCTGGCTTTCCCGCTGGCCAGTGACCTGTTCAACCGTTGCAATCCACGGTGTCAGCACAACATTGGTGGCTCTGGGCCCCCTCTCAAACGAGTGAAGATATGAAGCGCTGAGCACAAGTTGCGAGGTTATTGGGATATCGGATGTCAACGAACTGGTTGGCGCGTCATCAGTTGCAGAAACGCTGAGGCTGAAGTCCGCAATGCGTGGCGAGAGGTCGTAGGCAAACTCGTCGAGTTCAAAGTACTCGATCGGTGCCGGCCTGTTGGCGCTGCGGAGCCAAGCCACACGGCCCGCCATGGACCCGTCCGCCTTCGGCAAATCTCTGTAGCTTCCGCCTCGGTCGACGGCATTGAGGGCAAGGCTCGTGCCGGGCCCAGGGGGCGACTTCTTCCACAGGCATGGTGACATCAGGAAGAAGACGATCGCCGATCCATCTGGAAGAACGACGTAGGCATTGTCTCCTTCGGATACGCGGGCGAAGACGGCCGACAAGTCGTTGCCAGCGCCACTTACCCCTTCACCACCCTTCATCACATCGCACTTGGCCACACGGCGGGCCTCGGCGGGTTGGCCTTCAACCTTGAAGGACGCCACCATCTCGATGTCGTACGAGAACAGGAAAGTCGGCGGGGAACCACGAAGCGATGCCATGATCAACATCGGAAAGGCCACAATGCCGATCATTCCGGCAACCATGACACCGAGCAATATATAAATTAAAATACGCATGATCTGAAAATAGCAACGATCAGTTACGAAAACACTCGTTGCTTGCGGTAATTTGACAAAGGAGAGACTCGCCTAGAGACGAACTTATGTCTGGTGTGATCTGGCCCCGTGATCCAGAGTGTGCGGAGAGAACTCCTCATCCGCCCTTCGGGCACCTTCTCCCGCAAGGGGAAAAGGCGATCACAGATGCGACAGGTACGGAAAGAAGAAGGGCCGCCCCGAGGGACGGCCCTTGATTGGTTCAATTTGGCCTCAGCTGCCGGGCTGGGGCTCTGGTGTAGCGTCGGGCTCGGCGTCGGGGCGCTTCTTGCCTGACTTGCCGGCGGTCGGCACGCCCGTTGACTTGGGCGGCAGGTCCGCGTCGGTCGGGCGGTAAGGCGTCTTGCCGTCCATCAGGCCGCGGATTTCGTCGCCGGTCAGCGTCTCGTATTCGAGCAGCGCCAGGGCGATCGTGTGGAGATCAGCGATGTTCTCGCGGATCACCGTCTGCGCCGTCTGGTAGCCCTCTTCAACGAAGCGCTTGATCTCGGAGTCGATGATCTGCTGCGTATCGTCAGACATGTGGACGCCGCGCTGCCCCATGGAGCGGCCAAGGAACACTTCTTCCTGGGCATCGCCGTAGAGCAGTGGGCCGAGCTTGTCGGACATGCCCCATTCGGTCGCCATGGCTCGCGACAAGCTGGTGGCCATCTTGATGTCGGCCGAAGCACCAGAGGTCACCTTGTCGTAGCCGAATATCTCTTCCTCGGCGACGCGGCCACCCATGGCGACCGCGAGATCGGCAAAGGCCTTGCGGCGGGTGAGCGACACCTGATCGCGTTCCGGCAGGCGCATCACCATGCCCAGCGCACGACCGCGCGGGATGATGGTGGCCTTATGGATCGGATCGGAAGCTTCCATCTTGATCGCGAGCAGGGCGTGACCGGCTTCGTGATAGGCGGTGAGCTTCTTGTCTTCCTCGGTCATGCTGAGGGTGCGGCGCTCGGCGCCCATCATCAGTTTGTCCTTTGCATCTTCGAACTCGGCCATAGTGACAAAGCGCTTGTTACGGCGCGCCGCCAGCAAGGCACCCTCGTTGACGAGGTTCATCAGGTCCGCACCGGAGAAACCGGGCGTGCCACGAGCCAGCACCTTGAGGTCCACATCGGGAGCCAGCGGCACCTTGCGCACGTGCACCTTGAGGATCTTCTCGCGGCCCTGCACATCGGGATTGGGCACCACGACCTGACGATCGAAGCGGCCCGGACGCAGCAGCGCCGGATCGAGCACGTCGGGACGGTTGGTGGCGGCGATCAGGATGATGCCCTCGTTCGCCTCAAAGCCGTCCATCTCCACCAGCAGCTGGTTGAGGGTCTGCTCACGCTCGTCATTGCCGCCACCGAGGCCCGCACCACGGTGCCGGCCAACGGCGTCGATTTCGTCGATGAAGATGATGCACGGGGCGTTCTTCTTGGCCTGCTCGAACATGTCGCGGACGCGGCTGGCGCCCACGCCGACGAACATTTCAACGAAGTCCGACCCGGAAATGGTGAAGAACGGGACGTTCGCTTCGCCGGCAACGGCGCGCGCGATCAGCGTCTTACCGGTACCCGGAGGGCCGACCAGCAGCACGCCGCGCGGAATCTTGCCGCCCAAGCGCTGGAACTTCCCCGGATCGCGAAGGAACTCGACGATTTCTTCGAGGTCCTGCTTGGCCTCGTCGACACCGGCGACATCCTCGAAGGTGATCTTGCCCTGCGTCTCGGTGAGCAGCTTGGCGCGCGACTTGCCAAAGCCCATCGCGCCGCCGCGTCCGCCACCCTGCATCTGCCGGATGAAGAAGAACCACACGCCGATAATGACGATGAACGGCAGCCAAGAGGTCAGCAGCGCCGCCCAGAGCGAGTTGCCCTCGGGCTGACGCGCGGTGATCTGCACGCCGCGATCCTGCAGGCGGTTGATGATATCGGCGCCCTGCGGGATCACCGTTTCGAACTTGCTGCCATTGGTCGAGGTGCCCGTGACCACGTCGTTGGTGATGGTCACCGAACTGACGCTGCCAGCGTCGACATCAGTCACGAACTGGCTGTAGCTCTTGTCGCTGACGGCAATGGATCGTGTCGATGACTGGAAGACCTGGAACAGGCCCATCAGCATGAACAGGATCACCAGCCAGATGGCGAAGTTCCGGAAATTGACGTTCATCAGTTCTGTCCTGAATACCGGCGGAAGGCCGGTGAGATAGGCGAATGTAGGCCTCGTGGGGGGGCCTTACAAGGGAGGCACGAACCCGTTCAGGTGCGGCCATTTGAGCCAAAAGTCGAGTGAGAATGCGCCTGCGCGGTTAATTCCGCGTCACATTATCCCCAACCGCCTCGGTAGCTTCGGGCATCACCGCAGCCCCGCGACGCCCGGTCTCGCGGCGGATGGTGATGGTGGTGCCATCCGATGCGATGAGGCAACCATGCAAACTTGTCCGCTTGAGGGCCGCAACGGGGCCGAGCCGATCACAAAGTGTCTCCAGCGCCCCCAGCGCGTGCGGCTTGCGATCGCCACCGATCGTGCCGAGCACTCGGCCGATCAGCCGGACGGCGACAGGGCGCGGCAGGGCGGAGAAATCGGCATGCGGGAGCGCGGCTTCCGACGCTGAGGGGAGACGCAGCAGGCGCACCTGGGCGGTGTCGGTATCGATTGTCACGAGGTCATCGAGTTCGTTCATTCGCAGCGCAAAGGTCGCGAGCCGCCGGCCGTCGAGTCCAAGCGCTGCCAGTTGCGGCAGTTCCTGGCGCCAGCGCACACGCTCATAGTCGGAATCGCGATTGCTGGGATCATCGGCGGGGATGAGCCCAGCGCGGTCGACGATGGCGCGGAGGTCGGCGGGATCGACGTCGAGCAGCGGGCGAAAGAGCAGGCAGCCTTCGGCAAAGCCGAGCCGGTCCATGCCGCGCAGCCCTTCGATGCCGCTGCCATGGGCGAGCCGCATCAGCACGGTTTCGGCCTGGTCGTTGAGATGGTGCGCGGTGAGCAGAATATCGGCGCCATCGGCCGCCATTGCAGCCGCCATCAGGCGATAGCGCGCTGCACGCGCCGCCGCCTGCACACCAGTGTCGGGTTTTTCCCCATCCCAGCGGAGGGCCCGGGCGGCAAAGCCCAGCCGGGTGGCTTCGGTCGCCACCATGCGCGCTTCATCGGCGGCCTCCGGGCGGAGGCCATGGTCGACGGAATACACGAAGATCGGTGGCGTCGGGTGGTGACTTGCCCACTCGGCCACCAGCAGCATGAGTGCCAAGCTGTCCGCTCCACCCGAAACGGCGAGCCCGATGCCGCGCCGCCCAAGGAGCGGCGCGAACATCCGGTCGGTGTCGAAGGTCACGACACCGGGCATTTCGCCTTCTGGTTCTCCTCGGCCAACCGCTTCTGGAAGGCCGGCGAGAGGTCGGGATAACGCTCCTTGAGCGTGAAGAAGGTGCGGCAGGCCACATCGGGCTTGTCGGCACCAGCCAGCGCCACGCCCAGCTTCAGCATCATATCGGGAGCCCGCTTGCTCTCCTTGTACTTGGTGTAGCCATTGGCCAGCACCTCGGCGGCATCGGTGAAAGCGCCGCGCTGCAGCAGCGCTTCGCCCAGCCAGTTGGTGGCATCGGGCGCCTGCGGATCATCGGGATAGAGCGAGATGAACTGCTGGAACTGCTCTTCGGCAAAGGCGTAGTCGCCGCGGGTGATGGCATCATACCCGGCGGCATATTGTGCCTCGGCGTCACCATTGGAGATTGTGCCGCCATCGAGCGACAGGTCGAGCGGCCGATTCGGATCAAGGCTCAGCTGATCGTCGGTACTGAGCGTGCCGAGCTGATCGGTGCCGCCGCCCAATAGCGGATCGGCCGACTGGCCGAGCCCGCCATCCATCGGCTGGTCGGTGCTGGCGAGTGGAGCAGCATCGGTCGCTGCCGGCTGGTCGGCAGCCACTGCGGGGGCGGTGCCCTGCGGCAATGCGTCTGACGGCGTCGCGCTGTCAGTTGGCACTGCCGCCTGAGGTTTTTTTGCGGGGGTGCCCCCTTCCAACTGCTGGAAGCGGAACTCGTTGTCTTCGTTCTGCTTTTGCAGCATGGTCTGCATCTGCGTGAGCTGGAACTGCAGCCCCTCGACCTGACCGGTGAGGGTGCGGAGCTGCTCTTCAAGGTCCTGAATGCGGACCAGCAGTTGCGCCTCGCTCTTGTTCTGCGCCACCAGAATGCGGCCATCGCCGAGATCGGCGGGCGGCACGGCCTTGGCAAACCCGAGCGTCGGGTTGGCGATCAGGTCGCCGGAGGTGCCGGCGTGTGCAAAGCCGGCGACCAGCAATGTGCTGGCAACGGCCGCAACGAGGAGCGCCGGCCGAAGCGCCGGACCGCGAGGTTTGGGAACAAGCACCATTAAAGCTCCGTTCGGATCTGTGCGCAGCTTCATGCTGCATGAAGCGGCTGTAGCAGAGGATTTCGACAAAAAGAAAGCGCCGGGCCCAAATACATGGAACCCGGCGCTTATGCCTCCAGACAAACCTCGTTCGGGGATTACGCGGGCACCGCGCTGCGGTGCCTGCCCCGAACCCGGCTCGCCCTTACTGTACCACCGTCACAGCGCGGCGGTTTTGTGACCAGCACGAGATATCGTTGCAGATGGCCACGGGACGTTCCTTGCCGAACGACTTGGACGTGATGCGACGGGCATCGACACCTTTGGACGACAGATAGTTCACGACCACCGAAGCGCGGCGGGCGCCGAGCGCAATGTTGTACTCGCGGGTGCCGCGCTCGTCGGCATGGCCTTCGATCATAATGCGGTAGTTCTTGTACTGGTTGAGCCAGGCGGCCTGCTTGTCTAGGGTCGCGGTGGCCGTCGGGGTGAGGTTCGACGAGTCGGTCTCGAAGAACACGCGGTCGCCGACCGAAACCAGGAATTCCTGCTGGCTGCCAGGGGCGCCACCGCCAGGCCCGAGATTGCCCACGCCAGTGCCATTGCGCGCACACGCGGCAACCGCGACGACGAGGACCACCATTGCAAGGGAGCGCAGAACGGTGATGAGGGGCGTTACAGAACGCATCCGGAGGTTCTCCAAGTAAAGGAAATTGCTGGGGCGATTTTTACCGCCCGTTATCTTAAGGCGAGGTTCCTGCGCATGGTTAATTGTTCGCTATTCAGGCCACAATATGGCCGGAATCCGGGCTTTTTCGTGATGTTGCAGGAAGGGCACGACTTGCTGGCGTGGTAAACCGATCAGGCGCGTTCGAGCGCATTGAGCGCGAGTTCACCGTCCTCGGGATGGACGCGGTTGCCGACGGAGGCGAACCCACACTTTTCCAGCAAGCCGCGAGACGCAGTGAACGTGACGGGTGTTTCAGCCGTGATGCGCTTGACGCGCACATCGGCAAACGCCTGCCGCACCAGTGCCGCCACCATCGCCGTACCGATCCCCATCCGGTGGTAGGCGGGAACGATGGAATAGCCGATTTCGACCATGCCGCTCGCGTCTGGCGGCCCTTTGTATCCGGCTGTGCCGACAAGGGTTTCGCTGCCATCTATGGTGCAAACGACATAGTGGCCAAGCCATGGAGCGAGGGCTGGATCAGCTCGCAACTGATTGCGAAACCAGTTGCGCACGGCATCTTCATTGAAAGGCGGCGGCCAGCTGACCGGCTGGGCTACCTCCAGGTGCACACACAGCGCGTCTGCCGAGCGCTCTTCAGCATCAAGCGCTGCGACAGAAAACGCGATGAGCCGGGTTTGCACCCGGATCAGCTCCTCAGCGGCGACCAGCTGGGGTCGGAGGCATAGGATTCGGTCGGGATCTGCTGCTCGTTGCGGCCCCAGATATCGACCGACCAGAGCGCCGGGCCCGTATCGCCGCCCGGATCGCGGAAGAACATGATGACGCGGCCGTTGGGGGCCCAAGTGGGGCCTTCCTGCACCGAGTTCGAGGTGGAGAGCACACGCTCGGCAGACCCATCGGGCTTCATGATGCCGATCTGGAAGCCGCCGGCGGACTGGCGGGTATAGGCGATCAGGTCGCCGACGGGCGACCAGACGGGGGTGGAATAGGTGCCATCGCCATAGGAGATACGCTGCGCACCGCCACCGCCGGCACCCATCATATAGAGCTGCGGGCTGCCGCCGCGATCGCTTTCGAACACGATGCGCGAGCCATCCGGGGAAAAGCACGGCGAGGTGTCGATGGCCGCGCCGCTGGTCAGCTGGCTCGGTTTGCCGCCATTGACGCCCGCCTGGTAGATATTGGTGGTGCCGCCATTGCTGACCGAGAATACCACCGTGCCACCATCGGGCGAAAAGCGCGGGGCAAAGGACATCGGCGCATTGTCGATCAGCAGCCTCGAGCTGCCGCCGATGGCCGCGAGATAGACCTGCGGGTTGCCGCCGTCATAGGAGGTGAAGGCGAGGCTGTCGCCTGAAGGCGAAATGCGCGGCCCGAGCGTCAGTGACTTGCCCGAGGTCAGGTACTGAATATTGGCGCCGTCCTGGTCCATGATAGCGAGGCGCTTGACGCGGTTGGCCTTGGGACCGCTTTCGGCGACATACATGACGCGCGTATCGAAATAGCCAGAGCCGCCAGCGAGCGACGCATAGATCGCATCCGACACGATGTGGGCGATGCGGCGATAATTGGCGGCATCGGTGCTGAGTGACTTGCCGACCACCTGCGCCGAGGCCTGCGTATCCCAGACGCGCACCTGCGAGGACACCTGGCCGCCGCGCTCCACCGAGCCCATCACCAGCGCATCGACGGACGCAGCGCGCCAGCTGGCAAAATCCGGCTCATTGGTCACATCGCCCACCTTGATCGGCAGCGAGGCCGGATCGAGCGGCACGAACAGGCCAGACCGCTTGAGGTTGGCGCGCACGATATCGGCGATTTCCTTGCCGAAGGCCGGATCCGAGGAGGCAAAATCGGGAATGGCGATCGGCAGCGGCGTGAAATTGCCGCCGGTAACCACGATTTCCACGAGGGCCTGTGACGGGGTGGTGAGCGCAAAGGCGCCGCCTGCAACGCCAAGCTTGAGCGCATTGCGCCGGGTAATCAGGGTCATCTCAGTCTCCATCTCAATTCTGGGGGCACGGATCAGAAATCCAGAGCCCTAAAGAGTGCTTTCACGTCCTGGCCAGCGACCAGCGGATAGGGACCACACCGCATGACGGCACGTGACACCGCTCGAGCGTAGGCCCCTTCTACATCACTATTGACGCCGCTGGTAATCTGCGGCTGTCCAACCACAGAACCGTCGGCAGCAACTGTAAAGGTCAGTTCGGCAGTAGCGGCTGCATCCTCGGCGCCCGCAGGCATCGAAATACAACCCTTGATTTGGCTCGCCAGCCCGTCGAGTTCCGACTGGCTCAGGGTCGCCGACCGGCCATCGGCCTTGCCGAGGGTCTTTTCACCACCGTCACCAGTGGTCGCGCCACGCGTATCCTCGTTGTTGATGATGTTGGCGACATCATCGGCAAGCTTGGCGGCATCGTCAGCCTTGGCCTGTTCGATCCGCTTCTGTTCGTCGGCCTTCTTCTTGTCGGCAGCCTTCTTGGCATCAGCATCCGCCTTTTTCTTGTCGGCAAGCTTTTTAGCTTCTTCCGCGGCCTTGGCGTCGGCATCGGCCTGCTTCTTGGCCTCGTTCTGCTTTTTGAACTCGGCACGCTTCTGGTCGAGCGCGGCGGTCTTGACGATTGGCTTGGGTACGGCCGCGGTCGGATCCGGCGTGGCATCGGGAGTGGCCAGCGCGGGATCAGGCTGGACCGGATCGGGAGTCGGCTCCGGCGCAGGTTCGGGCTGCGGCGCAGGCTGCTCCACCGGGCGCTCGGCAGGAACCGGGGCCGCCTCGGGCGCAGGCGCGGGATCGGGTTCGACGACCGGTTCTGCCGGAGCGGGCGCTGGAGCGGTCTGTTCCGTCGGCTTGGGCGAAACCGTGGGGGAATCTGTGGGCGTCGGCTGATCTTCGGTGGTGTTGCCGGTGGGCTTGGCGATCTCGGCGGGCTTTTCGGCATCAACAGCCGACGGCGTTTCGGTTTCGACGACCTTGCTCTCGAGAGAACCCTGCCGGATGTTGGTGAACTCAGAAATCGGCACCAAGTCGACCGCGATCGATTCGACCGGCGCGGTCTCAAGCTGCTTGCCAAAGCTCAGGCCCAGGATCGCGAGGGCGATCAGGCTGGCATGGACGATAGCTGAAACCGCGAGGCCGGTGCGCATGGCCTCACTTATCCTGTGCTTGTTCCGTGATGAGGCCAATCTTGGAATAGCCGGCGCCGCTGAGGGCACCCATCACCTTCATCACCGCGCCATAGTTTGCCGTGGTATCGCCGCGCACATAGATGCGATCCTCGGTGCCATTGGCAGCAAGCGCCGCCACCTGCGCCGGCAGGTCTTCGATCGTCACGGGATTGTCGCCCAGAAAGATCGCGCCTTCGGGCGTGACCGAAACGGTGATCGGCTTCTGCTCGGTGTTGAGTTGCTTCGCTTGGGTCTGCGGAAGATCGATGGGAACGCCTACCGTCATCAGCGGCGCGGCCACCATGAAGATGATCAGCAGCACCAGCATGACGTCGACCATCGGCGTGACGTTGATCTCGCTCATTGGCTTGTTGCCGCCACCACGACGGCGACCCCGGCGGCGGCCACCGCCACCCCCGCCTGCGACTGACATGGCCATTAGCGGGTGCCTCGCGATTCGAGCTGGCGGGAAAGGATGGTCGAGAACTCGTCGGCAAAGCCTTCAAGCCGCCCAATCATCTTGTTGGCGTCGCCGGAGAGCTTGTTATAGGCGATCACCGCCGGGATAGCGGCGAGGAGGCCCAGGGCGGTCGCAAACAGTGCTTCAGCGATCGGGCCAGCGACGACCGAAAGGTTGGTGCTCGATGCGGCGGAAATGGCGGTGAAGGCGTTCATGATGCCCCATACCGTGCCGAAAAGGCCAATGAACGGCGAGGCGGAACCGACGGTGGCGAGAAAGCCGAGGCGCTTTTCCAGATTTTCGCTCTCGCGCGAGATCGCCACATCGAGAACTTTGTCGAGCCGGCCCTGGACGCCCATGAACGAGGACGCGTTTTGCTCGTGGCTGCGCTTCCACTCCTTCATGGCGGCGACGAACACCGCGCCAAGGCCGACGTTCGGCTTTTCGGACATCTCCTGGTAGAGCTCTTCCAGCGATTGGCCAGACCAGAAGACGCGCTCGAAACGGTTCATCTCGCGCTTGGCGCGGCCATAAAGCATCGACTTGTCGACGATGATCGCCCAGCACCAGACGGAGGCGCCGAGCAGCCCCGTCATCACTATTTTTACGACGATATCGGCCTGCCAGAACAGCGCCCAGATCGACAGGTCAGCGTGCGGCGCGACCGTGGCAGCGGCATCCATGTGTGGGTCCTTTCAGTCCGGCCCCGGCGACCGAAACCTGATGGTTGGGTCGATGCGGTTCAAATTTGTCAAATTTAAGAGAAAAGCCCGGTTTCCCGGACCTCTGGCACGTCGCCTGATGCAGTGCCCCAATTATCGTCAACAAGAGGTTAAGATTTGGAGTCTGCGCTCATCACGCTATGACGAGGCGCGCCGCAAGATCCTTGGGGAGACGCGCCACGCCACCCCCGGTCTTGATCGCCACCACCAGCACGTCTGCCTCGGTGATCACCCCGCCATCGCGCAGAATCGACTGCTTGAGGGCGAGCCGAACGGGACTGGCAGAGGTGACTTCGGTCACCACTTCAAGCAGGTCATCGATATGCGCAGCAGCGAGGAACTCGACGCTCATTGAGCGCACGGCAAAAGCGATGCCGATCTTCATCAGCTCCGAGTGATGCACTCCGCGCTCACGCAGGAATTCGGTCCGCGCCCGCTCGAAGAAATGGAGGTACGCCGCGTGATAGACGTTGCCGGAAAAATCGGTGTCTTCGTAGTAGACGCGAACGGGGAAGAGGGAGGACGTCATATGTCCTCGCGATCGAGAATATGGACAGTCGTCGTCGGCAGATTGCCCAGCCGCATTCGCAAGGCAGCCGGACGGAACCGTTTCGCCGCCAGCGCGACGCCCGTGGCCGGTACGCATCGATATTCCATCTCCGCCGTCCCCTCGAAGCAGCGGTGGCAGATGTCGGTGTCGTGGTATGGGAAGTCATCGCCCACGGTGATCCGATAGTAGAGCGACACCTCGTGGAAGAGCTGCGACCGGTCTGGGTAAAACGACTCCATGACGAAGACGAGGTCGCCGACCTCGATTGCGTGCCCGAACTCTTCCTGCATTTCGCGCACCAGCGTGTCCGCGCTGGCCTCGCCCTGCTCGATCCGTCCGCCGGGCAGAAAAGTCGTCGGGTTGCCGGCGATGTTCTGCACCAGCACCCGCCCATTGCGGATGGCGATTGCCGCCGCGCGCATCTGGAAACGATCCACGCCATCATCGAAACAAACCATGCGGTCGTGCCGCAGGATCGGGCGGTGCTCGACCATCAGCTTTCACCCTCGGGTTCTTCGAACAGGCTCGCCTGGGTCCCAATAAAACCCTGCGGCACGGCGAGGCCCATGTGCTGGAAGGCGATGCCGGTGAGCATGCGGCCGCGCGAGGTGCGCTGAATGAAGCCCTGCTGCAGCAGGTAGGGCTCTACGATCTCTTCGATGGCGTCACGTGGTTCGGAGAGCGCGGCGGCAATGGTTTCGATGCCTACGGGTCCGCCATTGTAGAATTCGGCAATGACCTTGAGATAGCGCCGGTCAAGCTGGTCGAGCCCGCGCGCATCGACGTCGAGGCGCAGCAGAGCCTTGTCGGCGAGCTTGCGGTCGATGGTGGCGGCGCCCTCGTAGAGGGCGAAATCCGCGACCCGGCGGAGCAGGCGACCCGCGATGCGCGGTGTGCCGCGCGAGCGGCGGGCGACTTCCATCGCGCCATCGGAGGCCATCGGCGTTCCCATCAACCGGGCGCCGCGCTCGACGATCTTCACAAGCTCTTCCGGGGTGTAGAAATTGAGCCGGATCGGGATGCCGAAACGATCGCGCAGCGGCGTGGTCAGTAGCCCGGCACGTGTCGTTGCACCGATCAGGGTGAACTTCGCCAGATCGATCCGCACCGAGCGGGCAGCCGGCCCCTCCCCGATGATCAAATCGAGCTGATAGTCCTCCATCGCGGGATAGAGGATTTCCTCGATCGCCGGATTGAGCCGGTGGATCTCGTCAATGAAGAGCACATCGCGCTCTTCCAGATTGGTCAGCAGCGCCGCCAGATCGCCCGCCTTGGCGATGACCGGGCCGGAAGTTGCGCGGAAACCGACGCCAAGCTCCCGCGCCACGATCTGCGCCAGCGTGGTCTTGCCCAGCCCCGGCGGGCCGACGAACAGCACATGGTCGAGTGCGGACTTGCGCTGCTTGGCCGCAGAAATGAACACCTCGAGATTGGCCCGTGCATCGGCCTGCCCGACAAACTCGGAAAACCCGCTGGGCCGCAGGGCCACATCGAGCGGCTCGTCACGACCGGCGATTGGGGAGGTAAGGTCGGTCACTTGAGGAGTTCCATACCGGGAATACGGTTCGCAGCGGGTTTGTCAAAAGTCACAATCTTGGAGGCGCCAGCGTCTTTGGCCACTGCAGCGATTATGCAGTCGGCAATTCCCGCTCGAGCACTATGGGCAACAGAGAGTGCCCGCTCGACGAGATCGGCCCGCTCGACAATAATGTTCGCGCTTTCCATTACCCAGTCGAAAACACCCTCAATGCGCTCGTGAGAAAAACCGTATGCGCGATCGAGAACCCATGCCAGTTCTGCAAGAACAACGGCGCTGATAAAGGCTGGATCGTCAACGCTTCGTTGCGCCAAAAATGCTTGCGCTGCAGTAGTTTGAGCAATGTTGTCTTTCACCGCTACGCGGACGAGGACGTTGGTATCGACACCAATCATGGTCTGGAGCGCCGATCGCGCTCGGCAACCGCCTCGCCGATCGCCTCATCCATCTCCTCAATGGACAACTGCCGACCATTAGGTGGCACCATCGGAACGAAGTCCTCAAGCCGCTTGGTTTTTGGTCGCACCGTCAGGACGCCACTTTCAAGCTTCCACCGCAGCGGCGTACCTTCTTTGATGCCAAGCGCATCGCGCAATTCCTTGGGGATGGTCGTCTGGCCCTTGCTTGTGACCGTAGACTGCAGATGAATCGTAGAATGTTCGTTCATTGTTGCACCGTCCGATCCTTACCCATAGAGATTAGTAAGGAAAGTAACTTCCCGCAAGGCTAAGTTGCCAATTCCCTGAGCCCAAGCCGGATCAGCTTGTCCGTGGCGATGTCATCGCCCTCCCGGCCGATCACACGGGCAACCGCAGCTGAGGCCTGGGCGCTGGAATAACCGAGGTTGGTGAGAGCGGAGACGGCGTCCGCGACATTGCCGGCAGCGACCTTGTCCCCCAGCGCCGCCTGGAGGCCGAGAACGCCGGCGTCGATAGCGCCACCGGCGGGCACTTTGCCCTTGAGTTCGGTGACGATGCGGACCGCAAGCTTGGGGCCGACGCCGTTGGCGCGGCCGATCATGGCCCTGTCCTGCAGCGCAATGGCGCTCGCGAGTTCTGACGGGGTGAGCACCGACAGGACGCCCAGCGCCACGCGCGCCCCGACCCCCTGCACCGTCGTCAGCGTCATGAACCAGGCCTTTTCGGCTTCGCTGGCAAAGCCATAGAGCCGAATCAGGTCCTCGCGGACCAGCATGTCGATGTGGAGGACCGTCGCGTGCCCCACCTGCGGCAGCGCCGCGAGCGTCTTGGACGAACAGAAGGCCTCGTAGACCACCCCGTTGACGTCGAGATGGACGAAGTCGTCGCCAAAACCGTCGACCATCCCCTTGAGCTTGGCGATCATGCGGACACCGCCAGCCGGCGCATTGTCCGGTGGTGCGCGTGGCAGATGGCGATTGCCAGGGCGTCGGCCGCGTCAGCGCCTTTGAAGTCTGCGGTGGGCAAGAGGATCTTCACCATCGTCTGCACCTGGGTTTTCTCGGCATGGCCGGTTCCGACCACGGACTTCTTGACAAGGTTGGCGGCATATTCGCCGACCGGCAGTCCGCGGCTGGCGGGCGTCATCAGCACCACGCCGCGCGCCTGCCCCAGCTGCAGCGCCGAGCGCGCGCCGGCCGAAACGAAGGTCTCTTCAACGGCCGCTTCGTCGGGCCGGTACTGGTCGAGCAAGGCCAAGAGGCCGAGGTGCAGTTGCACCAGGCGCTCGGCCAGCGACAGGTCAACCGGCGGCGTCAACGTGCCCGAGGCGACGTAGCTCAGCCGGTTGCCTTGGCTCTCGACAATGCCCCAGCCACACCGCCGGAGCCCGGGATCGATCCCGATGATTCGCACCATTTCTGCCATGAGACATCCCTAAGCCAACCGGGCGCAGCCTACCAAGCAAATTGCGAACAAACAGGAAACCTTCATCCCCTGTGAACCAATTCTGCGCAATTGCGATGGCGACATGAACCAGCCGTATACGTAATGGCCGCTACCACTTTCTCTCGGGGAGGGTGGTCAGTTGGAGTGTGCTGATGCGACTTGGCGAATTGCCACCTGCAGGATGGGCGCGAGTGTGGCGCTGGACCGCTATCGTTTCCCTGACGTCGGCGACCGCTTCGGTCGCCATTTCCCAGGCGATTATGCTGGCGATCTCGCAAGGAATGAACATCCAGGGCTGCATCGCCGCCTTCATCTTGCCGCTGCTGCTCGGCACACCGATGATGTTTTACCACCTTACCCGCACCGAGCAGTTGCGGCTGGCCAACCAGAAGCTTGAAGTGCTGGCCTCCACCGATTGGCTCACCGGCTGCCTCAACCGTCGGGCCTTTACCGCAAAGGTCAGTGCGCACCTGCAAAGCGGAAAGAGCGGCCCGGGGGCCCTGCTGATTATCGACGCCGATGATTTCAAGCTGATCAACGACGCGTTCGGTCACGACCAGGGAGATGCCGCGCTGCAGATGATCGCCGACAGCATCCGCGCCAACGTCGGATCTCACGATTTGGTGGGCCGCCTCGGTGGTGAGGAGTTCGGTGTGCTGCTCGTCAATGCCGACAAGGAGGCAGTGGTTGTCGGAACTGAGCGGATTCGCAGCGCAATCAATAGCTTGAGCGTTGGCAGGGACGGCGTCGCCCGGCAATTGTCGGTTAGTATTGGCGGGTTCAGTTTCGCCGGTGAGGCGTTGTTCTCTGAGTTATTCAGGTCAGCCGACCAAAGGCTCTATGTTGCCAAGCGCGACGGACGGAACCGCGTCGACATTGGACACACTGTTGCGGCCCCGCCTCTATCGCAGGTAGCGTAAGCGGATCGATATATTCGTGATCCACATTTAAAGGACTTTGAAACCTCAGCGCCGCACTCTGGGCTTTGCGAGAAAAAGCATGCGGGACTTAGGTGGACAAATTCGACCTGTCAGCGTTGGGACGAACTCGAGTTGTGCTGGGCACGATCGGGATCACGCTGGCCTGCGTGGCCGTGGCGCTCGGGGTGGATTCATTCAACTGGCCAACCCTGACGCCAGACCAGCAGTTCCGAGCCATCATGGTGGATGTGGCATTGCCGCTCCTGCTCGCGGGGCCCCTGACTTATGTGCTGCTCAGCAAACTGCGCCAGCTTGCCATCGCCCACTGGCAACTCAGCGTGCACGCCGCGACAGATAGCCTGACATCAGTACTTAACCGCGGCGCCTTTACCGCGCTGGTCGAGGCCTACCTGAGCGAGGTGAAATCCAGCGAGCGCGAGACCAAGGGCGCGCTGCTCATCATTGACGCCGACAACTTCAAATCGATCAACGATCGCTACGGCCACGACAAGGGCGACGATGCCCTTCGATTGATTGCCAGCTCAGTAAGTGGCGTGCTGCGGAGTGTCGATCTGGTTGGCCGCATCGGTGGCGAGGAGTTCGGCGTTTTCCTGCCGGGCAGCTCGCCGATCTCGGCCGAAGCGGTAGCAGAGCGCATCCGCCTCACCATCAATGGCGCCGAATTCCTGCCGGAGGGGAAACCGCAACGGCTGTCGGTCAGTATCGGCGGCGCGGCCTTCGATCGGCGCTTGCCTTACCGCGAGTTGTTCAGGTTTGCCGATCAGCAACTGTACCTCGCCAAAGAAAATGGGCGAAACCGGGTCTCGGTTTCGCCCATCACGCATTACGAGGGATTTGCGGCGGCGGCAGCCTGACCGGCGATCAGCCAGCCAGCCGCTCCATGTCTTCGTCGCTCATCTCGAAATTGGCATAGACGTTCTGCACGTCGTCGTCCTCTTCGAGGATGCTGATCATCTTGAGCAGGGTCTCGCCCTTGTCGCCATCGACGGGCACATTGTTGTGCGGCTTCCAGATGAACTTGGCCGATTCCGGCTCGCCCAGCACCTTTTCGAGCGCCGCAGCGACTTCGTTCATGGCCTCGAACGAGGTGTAGATCCAGTGGCCTTCTTCGTCGCTTTCGACGTCATCGGCACCGGCCTCGATCGCCGCTTCCATCACCTTGTCTTCGCTGCCCACGGTAACCGGATAGGCGATCTCGCCGACGCGGTCGAACATGAAGGCGACCGAATTGGTTTCACCCAGCGCGCCGCCGTTCTTGGAAAAGGTCGAACGGACGTTGGACGCGGTGCGGTTGCGGTTGTCGCTCAGCGCCTCGACGATCACCGCCACGCCGCCGGGGCCGTAGCCCTCATAGCGGATTTCTTCGTAGCTTTCGGTGTCCGCGCCCGACGCCTTCTTGATGGCGCGCTCGATATTGTCGCGCGGCATCGACAGGGCGCGCGCGTTGCTGACGGCAAGGCGCAGGCGCGAGTTGAATGCCGGGTCCGGCACGCCGAGCTTGGCGGCGACCGTGATTTCACGGGCGAGCTTGGAAAACACCTTCGAGCGGACGGCGTCGGATTTGCCCTTGCGGTGCATAATGTTCTTGGCATGCGAATGGCCGGCCATGCGGACATCCCCCTCACAATGCTGGTTCGATTGGTCGCGGCTTATAGGCAAAGACCGCGCAAAAGTGAAGCCGGTCAGAACTCCGGCAGCGCCTGAGCCAGAACGCCGCCAATTCGAACCGGCAGCACGCGGGTGGTGAGACCGGTTTTTGGGTCGGTCTCGATGGCCACGCCGCAAAGCGTCGCCTCGCCTTCAGCCGGTGTGAAGCGGCCCTGCGCGATGCCGGTGAGGAAGCGATTGAGCGGCTCATCAGTCTCGACCCCGATGACGGAATCGAAATCGCCGCACATGCCCGCGTCAGCCATCAGCGCCGTGCCGTGCTTGAGGATGCGATGGTCGGCCGTGGGAATATGAGTATGGGTGCCAACGACGAGGCTCGCCCGGCCATCGAGAAAATGGCCCATGGCTTGGATTTCGGACGTCGCCTCCGTGTGGAAATCGACGACGATCGCGTCAGCCTGTTCGCCGAGGGGACATGCGGCGATAGCAGCCTCGACGGCGCGGAACGGATCATCCACCGGATGCATGAACACCCTACCCTGCGCGTTGATCACCAGGACGCGATGCCCGTTGCGTCCCTCAATGAGGTTGGCGCCCCGCCCCGGCGTTCCCGGCGGAAAGTTGATCGGCCGGATGAGTGTCGGCTCGCGGGCAATGTAGCTGAGCGTGTCGCGCTGATCGAAGGCGTGGTCGCCCAGCGTCACGACGTCTGCGCCGGCCGCCTTGATGTCGGTGAAGTGCGGCTCCGTCAGGCCCTTGCCATGGCTGGCATTCTCGCCGTTGACGATGACGAAGTCGAAGCGATAGCGCTCAATCAGTCCCGGCAGGCGATCCGACACACCGTCGCGGCCGGATCGGCCGACGACGTCACCCAGAAACAATAGTCTCACAGAACAGCAGCCTCATGGGTGAACATCCGAACCCCGTGTTCGGTGACAATGGCATCAAGCGGCACATCGTGCGGCTCGCGGGGGATATGGTCAACCTCCTGCAGGCCGAAGGCAAAGCCGATGAGGCGCGGGCGCTTGCTCATCGCTGCGAGGGTCCGGTCATAATAGCCGCCGCCATAGCCGAGCCGGGTGCCGGATTTGTCGAAGCCGAGGAGCGGCATGAGGATCACATCGGGTTCCACCTTTGGAGCCCCCTCCTCCGGTGCCAGCGTTCCGAAGCCTGCCTCGTAAAGCGGTGCTCCATCCTGCCACAACCTGAGTTCCAACGGCTGCTCGTCCCCAAGCACGACCGGCAGGCAGACCGGCTGGCCACTGTCCATCAGGCGGCTGATCACTGCCTTCAGGTCGAGCTCATCGCGGATCGCCCAATAGCCGGCAACGATCTCATCGGCCTTGAGCGGCACAGCCGCAAAAAAGTGCTGTGTCGCCAACCCGGAGGCCTCAGAGCGCTGGCTGTGATGGAATGCCGCGCGCTTCTTGTGCGCTACGGCCCGCAGAGCGGTCTTGGTCGTTTCGATTTGTGGGTCTGTCATCGGGCCATTTTCAGCCGGAGAGGACTTCGCCGCCTGTTGGGCAAGCCTGTCCGATCCAGTATCCTCCCCAGAATAAAGGTGCCGCCACGGCCGTGGGATACAGATCCTGGGAACCTACTTACGTAGGTGGGCGCCGTGTGTCCAAACCCACGGGTCAGGACGGGGACAGCTCCCTTAAGGATCAGTACGGCCCCAGGGAAATAAGATCCTACACGCACCGGGCAGCACCCCAATATAGGTGCGCGATGCCGCTAACGCCAACCGCTTCTTTTCATTTCCACCACGCACCCTGTATGAAGCCTCATTGCAGCAAGGCAAACCAATGATTTCCCAGATCCTTATCGTGATGATTGCCGCAATTGCCGTGGCGATTTATGCCGAACACCGCAACATCCAGCCGCCCTTGCTGCTGGCTCTTGTGGGCGTCGCTGTGTCGTTCGTGCCGGGCATCCCGCGCCTCGAGCTCGACCCGGAGATCATCCTGACCATCGTCGTGCCGCCGCTGCTGTTTTCGGCGACAAGCGACTTTTCCCTCGAAACCTTCGTCAAACGGCTGGGCTCGATCGTCAATCTGGGCGTCTTGCAGATCCTCGTTACGACGGCAGTGGTGGGCGCCGTCGCGGCGGCCCTGATGCCGGCGCTGACCCTGCCGGTGGCGCTACTGCTGGCCGCCGTCGTCTCCCCGCCCGATGCCGTCACCGCGGTCGCAGTGGGGCGGAAGCTTAACCTGCCCGGGCGGCTGATGTCGGTGCTGAAAGGCGAGAACCTCATCAACGATGCCGCCGCGCTGACGCTCTTCACGTTCCTCTCAGCGCGCGTTACCGGCGCCGATCTCTTCATTTCCAACGTGTTGCTCTACCTCGCCTACAACGCCGTCGTGGGCGTGATTGTCGGCATCGTCCTGGGCATGATCGTCCGGCGCGTGCGCAGCCGCATGGACAACCCCTCGCTGATCACCGTGTTGACAGTGCTGGTGCCGTTCACAGCCTTTCTCATTGCGCAGGAACTTGGCGCCTCCGGCGTTCTTGCCGTCGTCGCGGCAGGGTTCTCGCTTGGACACACCTCGACCGGGGCCGGTTATGCCGCGCGCCTTCAGGAGCGGCAGTTCTGGCGCACCGCCGACGCTCTGCTCGAGGCATTCATCTTTGCATATATCGGGTTGCAGATGCGCTTTGTCCTCGGCGATGCGCTGGCGGCCGGTTACTCGCTGCCGATGCTGCTGGGGATGTCGGCTGCCGTGCTGCTGGCCGTGATCCTCGTGCGCTTCGGCTGGGTGTTCCTCACCTCGGCGCTCTCGCACTGGCGGGCGCGGGTCAGGGAAAAGAAGCTTGCCAACCCACGCCCCCAGCGCCAGAAGCGGCGCGACACCGGCAAGGCCGCAAAAGTGCGCGGGGACAGCCGGCGCGGTGGTTTTGAACACCAGAAGCCGTTCACCTGGCAGGAAAACCTAGTCATCGCCTGGACCGGTATGCGCGGCGTCGTAACGCTTGCTGCGGCCGCCGGTATTCCCCTCGTGACACTGGCAGGCGAAGACGTTCCCGGGCGCGACGTTGTTCAAGTGATCGCCTTCACCGTGGCCATCGGCACGCTATTGCTGCAGGGGCTGACGCTGCCGTGGCTGATCCGTGTTCTGAAGATCTCCGATCCCACCGAAGCAGTCTACCGCGCCGGGCAGCGCCGCAAGGCGGCTGAGATCGGCAAGGCGGCCTCCATCGGCGCTGCGGTGGCGTTCCGGGACCAGCAGACCGAACCCGGCGCGCGCGCAGCCGCCGAATTGATGCTGGAACGCGTCATGGACGAGAACGGCGCCGAGCGCCAGTTCCGCGCCGGCAATGGCGAGCTGATGCTCGCCTTCGGCGAAAAGGTGCTGCAGGCTCGGCGCGAAGCCTTGATCGCGGCACGCGACAAGCGCCAGCTCGATGACGAGGTGGTGCGTGAGCTGATCGAAGCCATGGATCTGCAGGAAGCCGCGCTCACCAACTGGCAGCCGCTGCGCTAGAGCAGGAAAAGCGGTAGCTTTCCGGTTCGGAAACGCAACAAAACTAAAGCCTCAGGCGCCAGTCTCGTCGATGGCCGTCGAGATCGACTCGATCTTGCGTGCCGCCTCATTGAGCCGCTTGGCGAACTTCAGCTCAAGTTCCTCGGCCTCGCTGCTGAGCGCTTCGCCCGCAGCTGTGAGGCTTGCAACGTCGTTCTGCAGCGCCGCTATCCGGCGCTCGGCTTCGGCCAGTTCATCCAGCACCGCGATCCCGGCCATCACGGTCAGCCGGTTGTCGCCGATCTCGCCGAAATCACCCTTGAACGCGTCGATATGCTGGTTGAACCGCTCGGCCAAGAGCATCAGGTGCGTCTCCTGACCCTCTTCGCAGGCCATGCGGTACTTGCGGCCGTTGATATCGACATTGACCTCGGGCACGGCGCTACTCCTGCTTCACGAGCACTTCGCGCACCGTGTCCATCGCCACTACCAGCCGGCGGGCGACTTCGGCAGCGCTGTCGTCGAGGCGTTTCGCCTTGGCGCTGGCTTTGTCGAGTTCGGAGGCAAGGCGCGCCCGCTCCGAGACCAGCTTGGCGGTGTCGGCTTCGATGCGCGTGTGCGAGCGCATGCGGCCATTGAGGCTGCGCACGCTGGCTTCAAGCCGGGCGAAGGCCTTGTCGAGCCTCGCAGCGGCGGCTTCATATCCGTCTTCGGCGGTGGGTTCGGCCAATCTGGTCCAATCCTCAAAAACGGGCGATTCCTTATGGCACTATAGCGCAAAGCTTGCGTGCCATGGCAACGGGCTCGTGGACGAGCCTCCGCCTTCTGGCTAAGCCTGCTGACATTGACAGGTCATCGGAACCTGCTAAGCCTCCTCGTGCCTCGGCAGGAGGGTCCGAGGCGCCCGGTTTCCGGCCTCCGCACCCTTAGAGCGAGCACGATTCATGCCCAACTCGAAGACCGCCAAAGACATGGCGAATGCCATCCGTTCCCTTGCCATGGACGCGGTTGAAAAGGCCAATTCGGGTCACCCCGGCCTGCCGATGGGCGTTGCCGACATCGCGACGGTGCTCTTTACCAAGGTGATGAAGTTCGACCCGGCCGATCCGCACTGGCCTGACCGCGACCGCTTTATCCTGTCGGCCGGCCACGGTTCGATGCTGCTCTACGCCTCCCTGTACCTGCTCGGCTACAACGACATGTCCATTGAGGACATCAAGAATTTCCGCCAGCTCGGTTCCAAGACCGCCGGCCATCCTGAATACGGCCACGCTGAGGGCATCGAGACGACGACTGGCCCGCTCGGGCAGGGCATTGCCAACTCGGTAGGGTTTGCCATTGCCGAACAGAAGTTGGCTGCCGAGTTCGGCACCGACATCGTCGACCACCGCACCTGGGTGATCGCCGGCGACGGCTGCCTGATGGAAGGCATCTCGCAGGAGGCCATTTCGCTCGCGGGTCACCTCAAGCTGAACAAGCTGACGGTGATCTGGGACAACAATAACATCACCATCGACGGCCGGGTTTCCAACGCCGACTCGACGGACCAGATCGCCCGCTTCAAGGCGGTGGGCTGGAACACCATCGAGGTCGACGGGCTGGACCAGGACGCCGTCGAAAGGGCGCTGGTCGCATCCAAGAGCTCGGACAAGCCGACGCTGATCGCTGCCAAGACCATCATCGGCTTCGGCGCGCCCAAGAAGGCCGACTCGCACTCTGTCCACGGGTCGCCGCTCGGCGCCGAGGAACTGGCTGCCGCCAAGGTCAACCTCGGCATCACCTACCCGGCTTTTGAGATTCCCGCGCCGATCCTCGAGGCATGGCGTGCCGCCGGCACTCGCTCTGCCAACCTGCGCGGCGCCTGGGAAGGGCGTCTTGCCGCCGCCGACGCGGCCAAGCGCGCCGAGTTCGTACGCCGCATCGACGGCAAGTTGCCGGCCGGGTGGAATGCGACCATTGAGGCCTTCAAGGCCAAGCTGATCGCCGACAAGCCGAAGGTGGCATCGCGCAAATCGAGCCAGATGGCACTGGAAGTGATCAACAAGGTGCTGCCCGAGACCATTGGGGGCTCAGCCGACCTCACAGGCTCGAACCTCACCAATACGCCCGAGACCCTGCCCTTCACTGCCGAGGACCGCACCGGGCGCTACTTGCGCTACGGCATCCGCGAGCACGAGATGGCTGCAGCGATGAATGGCATCGCACTCCATAAGGGCCTGATCCCCTATGGCGGCACGTTCCTGGTGTTCACCGACTATGCCCGACCGGCGATCCGCCTGTCGGCGCTGATGGGGCAAAAGGTCATCTATGTGATGACCCATGACTCGATCGGACTTGGCGAAGACGGCCCGACCCACCAGCCGGTCGAACATGTCTCGACCCTGCGCGCCATCCCCGGGCTTCTCGTATTCCGTCCCGCCGATGCGGTCGAAACCCTCGAATGCTGGCAGCTCGCCATTGAGGCCGACAAGCCTTCTATCCTGGCGCTCAGCCGCCAGAACCTGCCCGCGCTGCGCACCGAGGCGGTCGAGGGCAACCTCTCGTCCAAGGGCGCTTATGTCATCGCCGGCGACAAGTCGGCCGATGTGGTGATCTTCGCCACCGGCTCGGAAGTTGCGATCGCCGTTGGTGCCCTGGACCTGCTGAAGGCGGAAGGTATCGCCGCCAAGGTGGTATCGGTACCCTCGATGGAGCTTTTCAACGCGCAGTCGCAGGCCTATCGCGACAGCGTCATCGGCACCCCGCGCGCCAAGGTGGCAATCGAGGCCGGCATCGAAATGAGCTGGTCCAAGCTGCTCGGCGACAAGGGTCGGTTCATCGGCATGCACTCGTTCGGCGCCTCGGGCCCGATCGAAAAGCTGTACGAGCATTTCGGCATCACATCTCAGGCGGTAGTTGAAGCCGTCAAGGCGCAGTTGTAAGTAACCGCGCCCTCCTCCCTTTACCCCGGCATTCACAAGGAGCCATTCATGGCTGTTCGCGTTGCAATCAATGGCTTTGGCCGCATTGGCCGTAACATTCTCCGCGCCATCGTCGAAAGCGGCCGCACCGACATCCAGGTCGTTGCCGCCAACGACCTCGGCCCGGTCGAGACCAATGCCCACCTGCTGCGCTATGACAGCGTGCACGGCAAGTTCCCACACGAGGTGACCGTCAACGGCGACACCATTACCGCCGGCAACCAGACCTTCAAGATGACCGCGGTCAAGGACCCGTCGCAGCTGCCGCACAAGGAGCTCGGTGTCGATATCGTGCTCGAATGCACCGGTATCTTTACCAGCAAGGAAAAGGCCTCGGCTCACCTCGCCGCCGGCGCAAAGAAAGTCATTATCTCGGCCCCCGGCGAAGGCGCCGACAAGACCATCGTCTACGGCATCAACCATGCCCTGCTGGGCAAGGACGACGTGGTGATCTCGAACGGCTCGTGCACCACCAACTGCCTCGCCCCGATGGCCAAGGTGATGAACGATTTGGTCGGCATCGAAAAGGGGATGATGACCACCATCCATTCCTATACCGGTGACCAGCCGACGCTCGACACCATGCACAAGGATCTCTATCGCGCCCGCGCTGCGGCGCTGAGCCAGATCCCGACCTCGACCGGCGCCGCCAAGGCCATCGGCCTGGTGCTGCCGGAACTGAAGGGCAAGCTCGACGGCATTTCGATCCGTGTGCCGACACCCAACGTGTCGCTGGTGGACCTGAAGTTCATTGCCAAGCGCAACACCACCGCGCAGGAAATCAACGACGCGCTGAAGGCAGCCGCCGAAGGCCCGCTGAAGGGTGTGATGACCTTCACACTGCATCCGCTGGTGTCATCGGACCTCAACCACGATCCGCACTCGTGCACGATCCTGATCGACCAGACCAAGGTGCTCGACGGCAACTTCGTCAACATCATGGGCTGGTACGACAACGAGTGGGGCTTTTCGAACCGCATGGCCGACGTCACGGCCGTATTGGCCAAGACGCTCTGACCTTACGGCACCTGCCGGCAGACATCGCGAACGGGGGGCTACCGCCCTCCGTTCTTTTTTAGCCCCAGTTCGCTGTCATCAGAGCGCCATCGGGGATTCGCATGACTGTTACAGCACTATGCAAAGCTCAATCCATTGGTCGATCCGAGGGCTGACCTTGCGTGATATCGAACGTTTGCTCGCTGTGCTGAGCATTGGCGGCAGCCTGCTTGCCGGGCTCTGGGGCAACCCCGCGTGGTTCCTGGTGCTGGCGATGGCACTGGGCGGTTACCTGTTGCGCGAGGACCGTGCCCTGAGGCGACAGATCAGCGACAGGGCCTGGCCCAGCGAGGGCTTTGCCCGCTTCACCTTCAACACCAACCTTTATTTCTGCGTGCGCCAGATCGGGATTGGAGCGCTGGTTTTCGCGCTGGCCGGCTCGCTCAAGACCATTCTCGGCCTCTGAGCCGCACCGTGCCCCTGTTGTCCGGCTGCATTTTGTTGCTATAGCAGCGGCTCACTCAGCGAACAGCGGACGGGTCCCATGGCCGATTTCAAGACTCTCGATGACCTCGACCTTTCGGGCAAGCGCGTGCTCGTCCGCGCCGATCTGAACGTGCCTGTCGCCGACGGCAAGGTCACCGACGCGACCCGTATCGAGCGTCTGGTGCCGACCATCCGCGAGATCATCAAGGTCGATGGCAAAGCCATCATCCTCTCCCACTTTGGCCGCCCCAAGGGCAAGGTGGACCCCGAATTCTCGCTCGAGATGGTGGTTGCCGAAGTGGCCAATGCCATGGGGCATCCGGTTGGCTTCATCGCCACCGACTGGGTCGATGTCAGCAAGGCCAAGCAGGCCATCGATGATGCGCCGGCCGGCTCGATCCTCGTTCTCGAAAACACCCGCTTCCATCCTGGCGAAGAAGAAAACGACATCGAACTGGCCAAGCGGATGGCATCGCTGGGCGATATCTTCGTCAATGACGCGTTTTCGGCCGCCCACCGCGCCCACGCCTCAACCGCTGCCATCGCGCACCAGTTGCCCTCTGCTGCCGGACGGGCGATGGAGGCCGAGTTGAAGGCTTTGGAAGCCGGCCTCGGCAAGCCGCAGCGCCCGGTCATCGCCATTGTCGGCGGCGCCAAGGTTTCGACCAAGATCGATCTCCTCGAAAACCTCATCTCAAAGGTGGATGCGCTGGTCATCGGCGGTGCCATGGCGAACACCTTCCTCCACGCCGGTGGGCTGGGCGTCGGCAAGTCGCTCTGCGAAAAGGACCTGGCCGAAACTGCAAACCGCATTCGCGACAAGGCGGAAGCGGCCCATTGCGCCATCATTCTCCCCATCGATGCGACCGTGGCCTGGCACTTTGCCGCCGATGCGCCGCACCGTCTTTACGGCGTCGACGCGATCGACCCCGATGGCATGATGCTTGACGTCGGCCCAAGCTCGATCGAGCGCATCAAGGGCGCCATCGACGAAGCGCACACTGTCGTCTGGAACGGCCCACTCGGGGCGTTCGAAATGCACCCGTTCGATCAGGGCACCGTCGAGATCGCCCGCTATGTCGCGGCGCGCACCAAGGCCGGCAAGGTAGTTTCGGTGGCGGGCGGTGGAGACACGGTTTCGGCCCTCGCCCACGCTGGGGTCAAGGACCAGTTCACCTATGTGTCGACCGCTGGTGGCGCATTCCTTGAGTGGATGGAGGGCAAGTCCCTCCCCGGCGTCGAGGCGCTGAAGGGCTGACGCTTCTCCCTTGGTCTGATACCTGAACGTCTAATCGCCAGCCTCAGGGCCATGCGGCATGCTCCGGCAATTGCAATCCGGAGACCCGCCGCATGGCCTCACTTCATGCAATCGCCCGAAAGCTCGTGACCAAGGGCAAGGGCATCCTTGCCGCCGATGAGTCCGAAGGCACCATCGCCAAGCGCTTTGCGCTGATCGGCCTCCCGGTCACGCTGGAATCGCGCCGCGATTACCGCGAGATGCTGTTCCGTTCGACGGACGCCATGACCAACTACATTTCCGGCGTCATCCTCACCGAGGAAACACTGGAGCAGAAGGCAAGGGACGGCACGCCGTTCCACGAGTTGCTGAACGCAGCTGACGTCATCCCCGGCATCAAGGTCGATCGCGGCGCTTTCGAGATGCCCGGCAGCCGGGACGAAAAGATCACCGAAGGCCTCGATGGACTGCGCCAGCGCCTTGCCCACTATGCCAAGCTTGGCGCCGGCTTCGCCAAATGGCGCGGCGTTATCGCCATCAGTTCCTACGCCCCGTCGCGCAACGGCATCCGCGCCAATGCGCACGTCCTGGCGCGCTATGCCATGTACTGCCAGGAAGCCGGGATCGTTCCCGTGGTCGAGCCCGAAGTGCTGGCCGATGGTGAGCCCGGCGATCACTCGATTCAGCGCTGCGAGGAGGTGACTGGCGAAACGCTGGAAGCGGTGTTCAAGGAACTGCGCCTCGCCGGGGTCGATCTTGGCGGCATGCTGCTTAAGCCAAATATGGTAACGCCCGGCATCCGCTCCCGTGACCGGGTGAGCGTTGCCGAAGTGGCCAAGCGCACCGTCGACAAACTGCGCAGCTTTGTGCCCGCTGCGGTCCCCGGCATCGCCTTTCTTTCCGGCGGTCAATCGGACGAAGAGGCGACGGCGCACCTGTCAGCGATGAACCAGATCGAGGACCTGCCGTGGGCCCTGACGTTCTCCTATGGCCGCGCTCTGCAGACCCAAGCCCTCGTTGCATGGGGAGGTGAGGACGCCAATGTGGGCGTTGCCCAGGCGGCGTTCACGCACCGAGCCCGCATGAATGCCCTGGCCTCGCTCGGCCAATGGAAGCCAGAACTCGACCTCGCTGCCTGACGCGTTCCTGTCGACCTGACCCGTGACTTGGAGCGCATCCCCCGGTGCGCTCATTTTTCTTGTGGCAACCCTTTGGCAAAAACGGGCTCCACAAACTTTGCGGTGCCGCTATAACACGGCCATGTCAGCCGAACTCTTTCTCATCGCCCCATCCGATCTACCCGCCGACCGCCTGCTCGCGGCGCTTGGCGCTGCGCTGGCCGCTCATCCGGCCTCGGCAGTGCTGCTGCAGAGGGGTGAACTGGCCGAGAACGCCTACAAGGCGCTCGTCAAGGCTGTTGCGCCGACTGCCCAGAAGGCCGGCGCCGCTGTCCTTATCGAAGGCGAGCCGGGGCTGGTCCGCATGCTCGGGGTGGATGGGCTCCACGTCTCGGGGGGCATCAAGGCGGTGCGCGAGGCCGTGTCGGCACTCAAGCCCAGCATGATCGTCGGCGTCGGCGATATCGGCACGCGTCACGATGCCATGCAAAAAGCCGAACTCGACATCGACTACATCCTATTTGGGCCGCTTTCCGGCGCCATATCCGAGCCTGAGCGCGAGCTTGCGCAATGGTGGGCAGAGACCATGGAAATCCCCAGCGTATTGTCGGACCCCAGTGCCACGATCGAAAAGCGCGATGCCGGTGGCAGCGAGTTCATCGGCCTGGTGCTGCCGGAGATCGGCACGTGAGCGTGGCCCGCAGCATCGCCGGACTGGTGCTGACTGCATTGCTGATCGCGCCCGCCATGGCGCAGGACAACAGCTTCATCGATCTGCGTCCCAAGGACGTGCAGTTCCCCGACAATATGGAATATGAGGACCTGCCCATCGGTCCAGTGCCAAATGAGCTGGAAGCACCCACCGATCCGCAGGGCGTGAGCAACGAAGTCTTCGGCCCACGCGTCGATGAAGCCTTTGGCGCCTTCCAGCGCGGTTACTACCTCACCGCGCTCAATCTGGCGCTTCCGCGTGCCAAGAATGGGGACCACGCCGCTCAGACGCTGATCGGCGAGATCTATTCCAAAGGCCTTGGCGTCCCCGAAGATCCCAAGGCCGCCGCGGACTGGTACGCCATGGCCAGCAAGAGCGGCGATCCGCTGGCCACTTTTGAGCTCGCCCTGCTGTATCAGGACGGCCGAGGCGTCGAAAAAGACCGCAAGCGCGCCGCCGATCTGTTCAAAACAGCAGCCGACGCTGGCAACATGATGGCCAAGTACAATCTGGGCCTGCTCTATATCGAGGGCATTTACGTGCCGCCCAACCTCCTCGAGGCGGCCAAGCTGATCAAAGAGGCGGCGGACGCCGGCATTGCCGAGGCGCAGTATGATTATGCTGGCATGCTAACCGAAGGAGCGGGCGTCGCTCCCGACCTCGTCGCCGCCGCAGAACAGTTCCGCCTTGCAGCAACTGCCGGCATCGTTGCCGCCGAGGTCGACTACGCCACCGTGCTTTATCTTGGCAAGGGCACCGCACAGGATCGCCCCGGAGCCGTCAAATGGTACCACAAGGCGGCAGAGGCCGGGAACCCGGTGGCCCAGAACCGCTATGCCAAGCTCCTCGCCGCCGGCGAAGGCGTGGATGCGAGCCTCGAGGACGCCGCGATGTGGCGCTCGCTCGCCCGCCGGCAGGGCCTGAACGATCCGATGCTCGACAAGCTGCTGGTTTCGATCCGGCCTGAGGAGCTTACTCGCGCCGAGGAACGGGCGCGCTTCTGGCCATCGTCGCCCCCCACACAGGTAGCCGAGAACCAGCCGGCGGCAACGCCCGCTGCATCAGCGAGCGACGCACCCAAGGTCAGCCCTTGAACTGAGGGGCAATCTCGGGCACAAGGCGCCCTTCCCCACGCCCACTGGTTTTGTCCGCGGAGTTTTGGCATGCGCTCTGCGCTTTTGAACATCATGGTCCAGGCCGCCACCAAGGCCGGCCGCTCGCTCTCCAAGGATTTCGGCGAAGTCGAGAACCTGCAGGTGTCAGTTAAAGGGCCGGCCGATTTCGTTTCCAACGCCGACAAGCGCGCTGAGCAGATCGTGTTCGAGGAACTGCAGAAGGCCCGCCCGACCTACGCCTTTTTGGGCGAGGAAGGCACCGAAGCCAAGGGCACCGATGGCCAGCACCGCTGGATCGTCGACCCGCTCGATGGCACGACCAATTTCCTCCACGGCATTCCGATGTTCGCCGTCGCCATTGCGCTTGAGCGAAACCAGGAAATCGTCGCCTCGGTGATCTACAATCCGGTGATGGACGAGCTCTACACCGCCGAAAAGGGCGGCGGCGCCTGGCTCAATGACCGCAAGCGCCTGCGCGTCGGCGGCCGCAAGCACCTGGCCGACACCGTCATCGTCACCGGCATCAATTCGCGCGGCCGCGCCAGCGACCTCTTGCAGTTGCGCCAACTGGCCCATGTCACGCCCGCCGTTGCCGGCATTCGCCGCACCGGTTCGGCCTCCACCGATCTCGCCTGGGTCGCGGCTGGCCGCTTCGATGGCTATTGGGAGGCCGGCCTCGCCCCATGGGACGTCGCGCCCGGCCTGCTGCTGCTCAAGGAAGCCGGTGGCGTCATCTCGGATTTCTCCGGCACGCCCGGCGCCATCTGGAACGGCGAGGTCGTCGCCGGCAATGAGAGCATCCAGGGCCAGTTGCTCAAGATCATCAAGTCGGTCCAGTAGCGTCGGCGACCGGTCACGGTCGCGTCGCATTCTCGGGATTTCATGGGGTTAACGTCGATTGACGGGTGCCGGACATTGCGCCGCGCCCCGAAACGGCTAAACTTTAACTCCCACTCGATCGAACCGGGGCAGCGACATGTCGCAGACGTATGACCCTTACCGCCTCGCGAGTCCCGGGGTCTATCTGGTCAAGATCATCATCTTCCTGGTGCTGGTGGCGCTGGTGGCAGCGATCCTGTTCACCCAGCTGATGGTGTTCTTCTGGGCCAACCCGTTCATCAACAGCCTGATTTTGCTGACAATGGTGATTGGCGTGATCCTGAGCTTCCGCCAGGTGATCCGGCTGTTCCCTGAAATCGCCTGGGTGAATTCCCTGCAGGAGGGGCAAATCCCCTCGACCTCGCCACGGCTGCTGGCGCCGGTGGCCAACCTTTTGCGCGACCGCCTCGGCGAAGCGGTGATCACTCCCTCCTCGATGCGCTCGATCCTTGATTCGGTGGGTAATCGCCTCGACGAAGCCAAGGACACGTCGCGCTATCTGACGGGCCTTCTGGTCTTTCTCGGCCTTCTCGGCACCTTTTACGGCCTCCTCGAAACCGTGACGCACGTAGCCTCGACCATTCAGGCGCTGGATGCGACCTCCGGCGATATGGCGAGTCAGTTCGCCAACCTGAAGCAAGGCCTTGCGGCGCCGCTGGGCGGCATGGGCACAGCGTTTTCGGCTTCGCTTCTGGGCCTTTCCGGCTCGCTGATCCTTGGCTTTCTCGACCTCCAGACCAGCCAGGCCCAGAACGCCTTTTATACCGACCTCGAGGACTGGATGACCTCGATGACCGAACTCGACCACCCGATCAGCCAGATCCAGGCGGCGGGACTGGGCGTTTCCGGCGAGGAAATGTCGGAACTTTTGGCCCAGTTCGGCTCCACCATGCAGAACTCCTCGTCCTCGCAGAACGCCATCCGCGCCATGGCCGAGTTGGCACGCGGCATCGATGGGCTGGTCAAGCACATCCGCGCCGAGCAGGAAGACCTCCGCGGCCACATCATCGAGCAGGGCGAGACCAACAAGAAGCTCCGCGAACTGATGGAAGCAATGCTGCGCGAATCCGAGACCGACCGGCGTCCGAACTGACCACAGGGCGGAAAGAGTAAGCCATGGCCATGTCGACCCGTTCCCGTCGCTCCCAGGTGACCAATTACTGGCCGGGCTTTGTCGACGCGCTGTCGAGCCTGTTGCTCGTCATTATTTTCCTTCTCTCGCTGTTCATGCTGAGCCAGTTCTTCCTCGGCCAGGAGATCACCGGCAAGGACACCGCGATGACGCGGCTCAATGCCCAGATCGCCGAGCTGACCGATCTGCTGCAGCTCGAAAAGGGCAAGTCCAGCGACCTCGAATCGACCATTTCTGGTCTGCAAGCGACGCTCTCCAGCACCAGCGGCGAGCGGGACAAGCTCGCGGCTGACCTCGCCGGTATTGGCGCAGGCGGCGCCGACAAGGACGCGCAGATCGCGGCGCTGAGCACCGAATTGCAAGGCAAGGACGACCTCTCAAAGGAAGCCGCCGCAGAGGTGAGTCTCCTCAACCAGCAGCTTTCGGCGCTGAGGACCCAGATCGCCGCGCTTGAGCAGGCGCTGCAGGCAACCGAAGCTAAGGATGCCGACAACCGCACGCAGATCACCGATCTCGGCCGCCGGCTGAACCTGGCGCTCGCCCAGCGCGTGCAGGACCTCTCAGCCTACCGCTCCGACTTCTTCGGCAAGCTGCGCAAGATCCTCGAAGGCCGCGCCGATGTGCGGGTGGTGGGCGACCGCTTCGTCTTCCAGTCCGAAGTGCTGTTCGGCGCCGGCGAGGCCGCGATATCGCCCGAGGGCGAGGCGCAGATGAGCAAGCTCGCCGAAGCCATCAAGGAACTGCAGACCCAGATCCCCGAGGACGTGAACTGGGTGCTGCGCATCGACGGCCACACGGACAAGCGCCCGATCAACACCCCCGAATTCCCCTCCAACTGGGAACTCTCGGCGGCGCGCGCCATCGCCGTGACCAAGTATTTCGTCGCCCAGGGCATCCCCGCCCAGCACCTCGTTGCCGCCGGCTTCGGCGACAGCCGCCCGATCGACACCGGCGACACCGAAGAGGCGTTCGCTAAGAACCGCCGGATCGAGTTCAAGCTGACGGATGGCTAGGCCACGGCTAGTTCGGCCGGAAGACGCACCACAAGGGCATTGCGTCCAGATATCCCTGGCCCCGGAGCTCGAAGCCGTTGCGGGTGTAGAACCGGAGGCTCTCGGGGTTCGCAGTGTCGAGATAGACGCCCGCTGATTCTGTATCCCTGTGCGAGAGATTGCAGAACGCCCCGAGCAGAGCCTGCCCAGCGCCTTTCCCTTGCGCCGAGGGGTGAATGCCGATCACACCGAGGTAGTAATGCGCGACAGTTGGGGCGCCCTCCTCACAGATCTTGTCATAAGCAGCGAGCCTTGCAGCAAGGCCGGGGACATCGGCTTCGAACTCCTGCCACTCCTCATCGTAGGGGGACGGCCAGGCAGGGCGCGATGAATTGTAGCCCATGGCCGCACCAAGCATTTCGTTGCCATCCTCAAGCACAAGCGCCGGCATACCGAGGGCGAGCCTCACCCTCATCAGGATGGAGAAGAATTCCATGACGCTGGCACGAACGCCCGCCGGGGCGTCAGCAAAGAGATAGGCCATCAGCGGGTCGCCGGCGAAGGCGTCACCGAGCACTGCAACTGCGGTGTCAACGTCCGCAGGTTCGGCAGGCCTGATTTGGAACATGACAAACACCACCCACGATGAAACTGGGTCTCAGCGGCAGAGAGTTCAGAAGTTGTAGCAATAGTCTGGCGATCCCTACTCCGCCACCGCCGGCACAACTTCATCCCTGAACTGCAGCCGTGCCAGTTCGGCGTAGCGGCCGCCTTTGCGGACCAGTTGGTCGTGAGTACCCTGGTCGATGAGCTTGCCCTTTTCGAGGACGAGAATGCGGTCGGCGTCGCGGATGGTGGCGAGGCGGTGGGCGATGACGAGGGTGGTCCGGCCCTTCATCAGCCGCTCGAGCGCCACCTGAACCAGCCGTTCGCTTTCCGCATCGAGGGCGGAGGTCGCCTCGTCGAGCAGCAGGATCGGAGCGTTCTTGAGCAGCGCCCGGGCGATGGCGAGGCGCTGCTTCTGCCCACCCGAGAGCATCACGCCGCGCTCGCCCACGATCGAGTCGTAACCGTTGGGCAACTCGCGCACATAGTCATCGACCAGCGCGGCGGTGGCGGCAGCTTCGATCTCTTCGAGCGAGGCCTCGGGTTTGCCGAAGCGGATATTGTCGGCAATGGTGCCGGCAAAGATCGTCGGTTCCTGCTCGACATAGGCAAACCGGCGCCTGAGATCGACCATCTCGGTCTGCCGTATATCGACGCCATCGACGACGATGCGGCCATCGGTGACGTCGTAGAACCGCTGCACCAGTGCAAAGATGGTCGACTTGCCGGCGCCTGAGCCGCCCACGAGAGCAACGGTTTCGCCGGTGCCGACGGAAAAGCTGACATTCTGCAGCACGCGCTCGTTGTCGCGGGTCTTGTACGCAAAGCTGACATCCTCGAACGCCACCGTGCCCGGAGACGGGATCGGCAGCGGTACGGGGTTGGCAGGCGAGCGGATGGCGGGTTCGGTATCAAGGATTTCAACCAGCCGTTCAGTCGCCCCGGCAACGGTCTGCAGCGTGCCCACCGTATCGGACAGCGAGGTCAGGGCGTTGCTGGCCATCAGGGCGTAGATCATGAACTGGGTCAGTTCGCCCGCCGTAATACTGCCGTCAAACACCAGCTTGGCGCCCCACCAGATGAGGAGCACCAGCGCCGCCGTGGCGAGGAACATCATACTCCCCAGCAGCGTCGCGCGGGCACCGAGGCGGGACATTTCCGCTTCGTAGGAACTTTCCGCCAGCGCGCCATAGAGCCGCGACTGCTCCGGCTCCTGGACAAAGCTCTTGATAGTCTTGGTGGCCCCCAGCGCCTCCGACGTCATTGCCGACATCTCGGCCAGCGCGTCCTGCGTCTTGCGCGACATGCGGCGGAGGCGCTTGGCAAGCAGCAGTACCGGCAAGATGATCGAGGGGACGATGACCACGACGGCCAGCGTCAGGTAGGGGCTGGTCAGCGCCATCAGCACCAGCGCACCGATCAGCGTGATGATGCCACGCAGCGTCATCGAGAGGTTGGTGCCGATAGCACCGCGGATGGTGGCGACGTCACCACTCAAGCGGGAGGTTAGCTCTCCGACACGGTTGAGGTCGTAGAACGAGGCGTCGAGCGTCAGCAGGTGATCGAACACGCCACGCCGGAGGTCGGTCAGGACGCGCTCACCGACGGTCGAAATGAAGTAGAAGCGCGCCGCGCTGGTCGCCGCCATGACCACCGCTACCAGCAGCGCCAGCCCGCCATACTGAGTGACCTGGTCGAGGTTCTTTTCGAGAAACCCCTTGTCGATAATCTTTCCCGCAATCGCCGGAATGCCGAGCGAGGAAAGCGATGCGATGACGAGAAACGCGATCGTCAGCGTCAGCCGCCACGGATACTTCAGCACAAACGGCAGCAATCGCCTGAGGGGCTGCAGGTTTCGGCTCTTGGCACCGTTCCGTCGCTTTTTGGCGTATGCCGGCTTATTGCCTGCCATGTACGTGCTTTCCGAACCGGTTTTCGCGTGTGCCCGATATAGGAGCCTCCCGCGCGCCCCGCAACTCAATTGCCCAGTTGGCAATGCATGAGGCCAGCACTTGCGGAGCCCGTGGTTTTTCTCTATGGAACCGCTCAATCCGAGTTCAGCTTGTCCGGGCGCCGAGGCGCCCGTTTGATTTGAGGCAGCGCCATGAAGAATGACATCCACCCCGACTACCACGTGATCAACGTGGCGATGACCGACGGCACCACCTATCAGACCCGTTCGACCTACGGCAAAGAAGGCGACACGCTGCAGCTCGACATCGACCCCAAGACCCATCCCGCCTGGACTGGCGTGACCGGCAACCTGCTCGACCGCGGTGGCCGTGTGTCGCGCTTCAAGGACAAGTTCAAGGGCCTCGGCCTCTAAGGCCAGTCCGTCTGGATTGCAAAAGCCCGGCCATTGTGCCGGGCTTTTTGTTTTTTGACACGCCCGAACGCCCGACTGGCTCGCGCCATCGAGGCTTGGAAGTAGACGGATCCGGCGTGGCGTTGGCCGACGCGGGTAGACCGCAATTTTGTAGTGACCGTCGCCACGCCGGATCATCGGGGTCTGAGTTAGGCGTTTGACATCGGGGAGCGTACTGGCAAGCACTCATCGCGACTTGTTACCAAGACGGATCCTGACTTGTCGGTCGGTTGCCAATGCCATCGGCCCGCTAGGGAACGACTTCCCTGGCTCCCGATATCCCCCACCGTTCGTTCGTCGCGACCGCGTCCGTGTGGGGGACGAGGCAAACATAGCACCGCTCAAGCGAGTGGGGATAAGTGGTGCCAAGTCACTGACCTAAAACACAAACTCGATGTCATCCCTGCGCAGGCAGGGACCCAACTCTCCATCTGCGCAAGCTGACTCTTGGGTCCCAGCCTTCGCTGGGATGACGTGCGGTGGGAAGGAAGAAGCGTGCCCGACCCACAAAAGGTCAGGTACTACGAAAACTCTACTCGCGCAGCTTACCGAACGCGGCCTTCAGCCTTGCCAATTGATCGGCGATACCGCCTTCGGGGGCAGTGGAATATTCCGGGACGCCGCCGCGTTCGAGCTTGTCGAACTGCTGGACACGGTCGAACAGGCGATCGCCCTTGCCGATGAAGCCGAGCAGCCGCGCCGGGAGCTGGTCGTAACCGGGGCCGCCACGATCGGATGGGGTGGCGGAAAAGCGCACCTTTTCCTTTTCGGTGCGGGCGTTCTCGGCAGTGAGCTCGCCTTCGTTCACCGCGCGCTGCAGCAGCAGCCACGATGCCAGTTGCATCAGGCGCGTGGTCAGCCGCATCGATTCCGTGGCGTAAACGAATGAGGCTTCGCGCGGCAATCCGCGGCTTTCGTCGCGTCCTTCGCCATCGAGATAGGCGGCGACTTCCTCGATCAGGCTCATGCCTTCGCGGTAGAGCATGTCGAACCCGCCCGACGCTACGATGCGCGGGCCGATCGCCACTGCCTGCCGCTTGTCTCTGAAATCGTCCACGCGCCTGCCCGGGCTGATGAGTTGAGGCCGGCACCGGCCGGTCCCTGCACCTTTTTGCGCCCGTCCTTGTTGCTGGAGGCTTAACACGGCCGCCAGCCTGTCGCACAAAAAGAAAAAAGAGCCGTCGAAACGGCTCTCGAAAGTTAACAGGGAGGCGTCAAACAGAGGGAAAACCACTCCGTCAAATCCAGAGAACTGGATAGGTTTTAAGTTAACGCCAACACCTTAATTGCAGGTTAACAGGACTCGTTTTCTTAACCTTGGCAAATAGTAACTACGGGCGACTTATAAGCCCTAGAATTTGAACAGAGATTCAGCGGCAGCTTTGGTTTTTTGCCGATCGGCAATTGCGCTTTCGAGCCGCGCGATCTCGTTGCGCAATAGCCCGATGCGCCGCTCCAGCTCTTCGATCGACATGGTGTCGATCGGCATGCCGACCTCGTGCGCCTTGGTCTTTTTCACTTCCTCGTCGAACATCCAGCGCCTCCTTTGCTTGCGCCAAAGTCTAGCCCTCCCCCGGCCCGGTGCAAGTGATGGCACGATCACGTCTTGCCTTCGAATGGCGCAGCCCCTTAGCTGGCCTGATGACCCAATCCACCATGACCGCAATCGCCATCATCGCGCCCGGCGGCCCGGACATGCTGCAGCCGGTACGGCTGCCGATGCCGCGCCCAGAACGTCACGAGGTTCTGATCCGCGTCGCGGCCGCCGGCCTCAATGGCGCGGACCTCGGCCAGCGGCGCGGCAATTATGCGCCACCCGCCGATGCTTCCCCCCTGCCCGGCCTGGAGGTCGGCGGCGAGATTGTCGAGTGCGGCGCCGATGTCGCCGGCTGGTCTGTGGGCGATCAGGTCGTCGCGCTGACCAATGGCGGTGGCTATGCCGAATATGTGGCGATCCCTACCGGCCAGGTGCTTCCCCTGCCAAGGGGCTGGACCATGGTCAGCGGCGCCGCCCTGCCCGAGACGTTCTTTACCATTGAGCAGACACTCATCAGACGCGCCGGGCTCGCCCGTGGCATGGTGGTGCTGATCCATGGCGCCGCCGGCGGCATCGGCGGCGCGGCCATTCAGTTGAGCCACCTCAATGGTGCGATACCCGTCGCCGTAGTGTCGAGCCCGGAAAAGGCCGCCTATGCCATGCGGTTGGGCGCAGGGCACGTGATTGACCGCTCCCGCGAGGACTTCGTGGCGCGCACATTGGAGCTGACCGGCGGGCGTGGCGCTGACCGGATCGTCGATGTGATCGGCGGCGATGTGCTGCAGGCCAATATCAATGCATCTGCGCGCGGCGGCCATATCGTCCTGGTATCCACCCAGGCGGGGGCAAAAGCCGAGATCAACGCCGCAGCGCTGATGATGAAGCAGCTGACGCTCTCGGGCTCGACGCTGAGGCCGCAATCGCCGGCCACCAAGGCAGCGATCGCGGCCCGCCTGCGTGATGAAGTATGGCCCGCGCTCAACGAAGGCCGCATTGGCCCGCCGCGTATCCGCCTGCTCCCGCTTGAGCGTGCGGCGGCAGCCCATGTGGCGCTCGAACGGCGCGACAATTACGGCAAATTGCTGCTGGTGACCGCGTGGGGAGAAAGCCTGCTGACAACCCCGCTGAATGGCGACAATCCGATTGAATTTGGCTGACCTCCCGCGTATATAGGGCGAAATTCCCCCTCATTTCAGGCTGATCGAGGCGGAGCGGACCGGTAAGACCGGCCGCGCCATAAGGAGAGATTTATCATGGCCACTGCGCTTCTGATGCCCAAGGCGACTGCCGTCTGGCTGGTCGATAACACCGCGCTCTCGTTCGAGCAGATCGCCGCGTTCTGCTCGCTGCACCCGCTTGAGGTTCAGGGCGTGGCCGATGGCGATGTGGCAACCGGCATCATGGGGGCCAACCCGATCCAGAACGGCCAGCTGACCCGCGAAGAGATCGAAAAGGCCGAGGCCGATCCGACCTATCGGTTGAAAATGAGCGAGCCGAAGGTTCGCGTCGCTGCGCCCAAGCGCAAGGGCCCGCGCTACACCCCGATCTCGCGCCGCAATGAGCGCCCCAACGCTATCAAGTGGCTGCTCCGCAACCACCCCGAAATGAAGGATGCGGGCCTGATGCGGCTCGTTGGCACCACCAAGTCGACCATCGACTCGGTGCGCGACGGCACACACTGGAACAACGCTAACATCACCCCGATGGATCCGGTCACGCTCGGGCTCTGCAGCCAGATCGACCTCGATCTCGAAGTGTCGCGCGCCTCGAAGGGCTCGACCCAGGTGGATGACACCGATCACGGCACGATGCTGCTGACCGCCGAGGAAGCCCTGGCGGGCGCCGGTGGCCGCGCCGGCATGGGCGTTGAGGATCAGGAACACAATCATCGTCCTGAACGCGAGGAAGAGCTTGACGCGGACTCCGTGTTCGCCAAGCTCAAGTCACTCAAAGCCGACCCCAACTCCTAACCCAACCCAGCCGCGCCAGGCGCGCGGAGAAATCGTGGGCAGCATCCATGCACGGCAATCTGCTGCTCGCGATCTTCGTGCTCCTCGCCGCCACCGTGCTGCTGGTGCCGCTCGCCAAATGGGCGGGCCTCGGCACCATCCTTGGCTACCTCGTCGCGGGGATCTTGATCGGCCCCTATGGGTTGGCGCTGGTCAGCGACACTGAAATCATCCGCCAGGTGGCAGAGTTCGGCGTCGTCATGATGCTGTTCCTCATCGGGCTTGAGGTCGATGCGGCCGAACTCTGGCGCATGCGCCACAAGATCCTCGGTCTCGGCCTTACGCAGATGGTGGCGACAAGTATCGCTATCGCGCTGCTGTTCAAGCTGATCGGCTTTGCCTGGCCCGCCGCGATCATCGTCGGCCTGGCGCTGGCCATGAGTTCGACCGCCATCGCCATGCAATCGGTGGCCCAGCGCTCGATCACCAAGACCGATACCGGCCGCGCCTCGCTCGCTGTTCTGCTGGTGCAGGACGTCGCGGTGATCCCCATCCTTGCCGCCATCCCGCTGCTGGCGGCGATGACCAGGACACCGGTTGGTGTCCTGGGGGAGCAGGTCGTCGAGGCAGTCGACAACCCGTTCGACTGGTGGCTGGCGCTGGTGGTGGTGGGCGCCTTCATCGCCGCCCTGGCCGGCAGCCGTTACGTCATCCGCCCGCTGATGAAATGGCTGGCCTGGACCAAGGTGCGCGAGGCCTTCACCGCCTTCGGGCTGATGCTGGTGATCGGCGCGGCGCTGTTGACCGAAAGCATCGGGCTGTCGCCGGCGCTCGGGGCCTTCCTCGGCGGCGTGCTGCTGGCCGATAGCGAATATCGCCATGAACTCGAGAGCAACCTCGAGCCGTTCAAGGGCCTGCTGCTCGGGCTGTTCTTTATCTCGGTGGGGATGTCGATCCCGTTCAGCGTCCTGCTGCAGAACCCGGTGCTGGTTTTTGCACTGGTGGTGGCGCTGATCGCCATCAAGATGGCAGTGTTGTTCGGCCTCGCGACGCTGTTCCGCATGCACACGGCTGAGCGCCTGCTGCTCGCCGTGCTGCTGAGCCAGGCCGGTGAGTTCGCCTTCGTCATCCTGCAGTTCGCCCGTACCGCAGGAAACCTGTCGAGCCAGGAAGTCGAGGTGCTGACCGTGGTGGTGGCGCTCTCCATGGCCGCTACGCCGCTCCTCATCTTCCTTTTCGACCGCTTCTGGATGTCGCGGCTCAACGCCACCGATTCGGGCGATGCCGGGATCGATGGGCCGGAAAACGTCGACCCGCGCGGCAAGGTGATCGTCCTCGGCTATGGCCGCTTCGGCCAGATCGTCACCCGCCTGCTGCGCGCTCAGGGCTTCGAGATGACGCTGATCGACGACGATCCGGCGCAGATCGAGCTGGTCAAGCGCTTTGGCGTCAAGGTGTTCTATGGCGACGGGGCGCGGATCGAGATCCTGCGCGCTGCCGGGGCAGATCAGGCACGGATGATCGTCATCGCCGTAGCCGGCGGCGACCGCATCCTCGCCATCGCCGAGTTGGTGCGACGGCACTATCCCGATGTGATCGTCGCCGCCCGTGCCGTCGACCGCTCGCATGCGCATGACCTGATGGCGCTGGGGGTGACGGTGTTCGAACGCGAGACCTTCCGTTCAGCCATCAACCTCGGCGAGCGGGCGCTCACCGCCCTTGGCCATACCCCGGAGGAGGCACACCGGGTGGCGGATGCGTTTGAACGGCATGACACCAAAATGCTCTACGACACCTACGACATGCGCCACGACCAGACCGCCTATATCGGCTATGTCCGCCGCTCGACCGAAATGCTGGATGCCGTGATGCAGGCCGACCGGCTCACGTCTCTTGCCGGCCGGGACGATACCGAAGGCGATATTGACAACAAGCGCCCGCAGGCGTCCGACTGACCGCCCTCACATTCCGCCCGGTTTTCCCCTGATCATGCCCGATATCTACTTCTGGACCGTCGCGGTCCTGGCCATCTTCATTGTCGCCCTGTCCAAATCCGGGCTGGTCGGCAGCCTCGGTATGGTTGGTGTGCCGCTCTTGAGCCTCGTGATGCCGGCGCGCGACGCCGCAGGCATGATGCTGCCGCTGCTGCTGGTGATGGACGCCATCGCGGTCTGGACCTACCGCAAGGACGCCGACTGGCGCATTTTGAAGATCATGCTTCCCGGCGCCATGGTGGGCACCATCATCGGCTGGGTGCTGTGGAGCTTTGTCTCCGACGACATGGTGCTGCTGTTTGTCGGTGTGCTGACCCTGCTGTTCATCCTCGATGCGCTGCTGCCGATCCGGAAGAAACTCCTCGGCCTGCCGCCGTCAAAGCCCTGGGGCACGTTCTGGGGCGGCTTTGCCGGTTTCACCAGCTTTATCAGCCACACCGGCGGCCCGCCGTTCCAGATCTATGTGCTGCCGCAAAAACTGTCCCCAGTGATCTTTTCGGGGACGACGGCGTTCTTTTTCGCCATCGTCAACTCCGCCAAGCTGGTGCCCTATTTCTTCCTCGGCCAGCTCAATGTCGCCAACCTGACTCACGCCGCGATCCTCGTGCCGGTGGCAATCGTGGGGGTGCTGCTGGGGGTTCTTCTGGTGCGCCGCATTTCAGTGAAGCGCTTCTACCAACTGACCTACTGGCTGGTCTTCCTCCTCGCCCTCAAGCTGATCTATGATGGCGCGATGGGGGTGTTCTTCACCTCGCATGTCGCCTGAGGCTCACCATGGCTGTCGCTTACCGGCTTGATCACATTGCCCTTCTCGTCCGCGATCTCGATCAGACGGCGGATTTCCTGACCCGCGTCTTGGGGATCGAGGAGATCCCCAACCCGATGGGCGGGGCGCATGTCCGCTGGTTCGAGATCGGCGGCAACAAGCGCTTTCATGTCCAGGCGGGCGATATCTCGAAGACGCACGTGGAAAAGCGCACCCATATTGCGCTCAGCGCCCCGGATTTCGATGCGGCGCTGCGCCATTTCCAGTCGGTCGGCGCGGTCTATTCCGACATGGCCGGGACGGTTGGCGCCGTCAATGTCCGGCCTGACGGCATGCGGGCGGTGTTTCTACAGGACCCCAACGGCTACTGGTTCGAAATCAACGACTTCACGGTCTAGCCGTCATCGTTCCCGGAAAATCGGCAACAAAAAAAGGCCGCGGTGAGAACCGTGGCCTTGCACCAATTGCAGCCGTTTGCCTGATCAGGCGTCGGCAGTCTGCAGTTTCTTCAGCTCGTCCTTGATCTCGAGCTTCTTGCGCTTGAGCGCAGCGATGTAGAGATCGTCGTGGCTTGGGTGGGTCAGTTCACTTTCGATCTTGCGATCGATTTCCCGGTGGCGTCGCGCCAGCGCTTCGATGTGGCCTTCAGTTGTCATGACAACTCCTCTCCAGCATTGTTCGGGCGAATCTATCGTCACAAAAAATTCACGCTCTGTCGACCCACAAGGGGTTCGCACGTAGTCACAAGTTGAAAAGCAGGTGCAATTCTTAGTGTCTTCAGTTAACCGTTCGTGACGCACAAGTGCACCTGAACTGGGACATTCCGAACGCTCCGATGCTGCCGCTCACCAAGGAACAGGAAGCCGCGTTCGGCCTCGAACTGGCTGCAAAGCGCCAGGAACACGCGGATCTCGACGCCGCCATCCACACGCTTTCAGCCTCCGGCTATGCGGACCAGATGCTGCTGCAGCGCATGAAAAAGCGAAAGCTGGCGCTCAAGGACCGCATCACGCAGCTGGAAAACATCCTGCTGCCCGACATCATCGCCTGACCGGAGAATTTTCCCGGCACGGCCGCAAAACCCTTGCACAATTCCTCCGTCACTCTAGGGATTGTCGCCTGACACGCCCGCGCTCTTTGTTGGGGACCTGCACCGTGCCGTCATCTCCGCCTGTCGCCATCATCATGGGCAGCCAGTCCGACTGGCCAAACCTCCGCCACGCTGCCGAAACGCTCGATGCGCTGAAGATCGACTACGAGGCGCGCATCATTTCCGCCCACCGTACGCCCGAGCGCATGTACGCCTTCGCCAAGGGCGCGCGCGCAGAGGGTTTCAAGGTGATCATCGCCTCCGCAGGTGGTGCCGCGCACCTGCCCGGCATGGTCGCCGCGCTGACGCCGCTGCCGGTCCTCGGCGTGCCGGCCGAGACCAAGGCACTGGGCGGCCAGGACAGCCTGCTGTCGATCGTCCAGATGCCGCCGGGCATCCCGGTCGGAACCCTCGCCATCGGTCGCGCCGGCGCGGTCAACGCCGCCCTCCTCGCTGCAGCGATTCTCGCCCTCAGCGACAACGATATCGCCGATGCACTGGATGACTTCCGCCGGAGCCAGACGGCCTCGATTGCAGATTTCCCCACCGATGAATGACATTTCTCCCCTCCCGCAAGGCAGCACCATTGGCATCCTCGGGGGTGGACAGCTGGGTCGCATGCTGGCGCTGGCCGCGGCGCGGCTGGGGATGAAGACCCATATCTTCTGCCCCGACCCCGAAAGCCCGGCCTTCGAGGTCACTCCGCACAAGACCGTCGCCGCTTATGATGACGAAGCGGCGCTTGCAGCGTTTGCTGCCGCGGTCGATGTTGTCACCTATGAATTCGAGAACGTGCCGGCGCGAACCGCACAGTTCCTCAGCCATCTGAAGCCGCTCCGCCCCGGCGCCAATGCACTGGCGATTTCGCAGGACCGGCTGGCTGAAAAGGCATTCCTCACCATCAACCGCATTCCGGTCGCGCCGTTTGCAGCGATATCCGACCTCGACCGGCTGGAGGCCGAGCTCGAAGAGATCGGCGCGCCCGCTGTGCTGAAGACCACGCGGCTCGGCTATGACGGCAAGGGCCAGCGCATCGTGCGCAACATGGAAGAAGCGGCGCACGCTTTCGAGGTCCTTGTCCCCCACCCGCTGGTGCTTGAAGGCTTTATCGCCTTCGATAAGGAAATATCGGTGGTGGTGGCGCGCAATGGCGCCGGGGAAGTCGCCGCCTTCGATCCTGCAGAGAACCTCCACCGCGACCATATCCTCAAGACCAGCACGGTTCCTGCCGCTATCAGCAAGAAGACCGCTGAAAAGGCGACCAGGATCGCCACCGCGATCGTTACCGCGCTCGACTATGTCGGGGTGCTCGGGGTCGAGTTCTTCGTGCTGCCGGACGGCAAGCTGCTGGTCAACGAGATCGCCCCCCGCGTCCACAATTCCGGCCACTGGACCGAGGCGGTGTGCATCACCGATCAGTTCGAGCAGCACATCCGCGCCGTGCTCGGCTGGCCGCTGGGCGACCCCACGCGCCTTGCCGACGTGGTGATGGAGAACCTCATCGGCGACGAAATCGGCGCCATCCCGCACAAGCTCGTCACCGGCATCCGGCCCCATGCCTATGGCAAGGCCGAGTCGCGCAAGGGCCGCAAGATGGGCCATATCAACCGCGTAGCCGTGAAAAAGCGCGCAAAGTAAGCGTTTTCTGGCGCCGCACAGTGTGGACAAGCCTTTCTGATTGGCCTATATAGCCGCACCAACGTGACCGGCTCGGTCGGTCGGCGCTTGGGTCCTATGGGCCAAGGCGTCTTCATCAAACAACATATGACGATTTTCCGAAGGGCGGTTGCGCTTGCAAGTAGTTGTTCGCGATAACAATGTGGATCAGGCGCTTCGCGCACTGAAAAAGAAGCTTCAGCGCGAAGGCGTCTTCCGCGAGATGAAGCTGCGCAATTACTACGAGAAGCCGTCCGAGAAGAAGGCCCGCCAGAAGGCGGAAGCCGTTCGCCGGGCTCGCAAGCTCGCTCGCAAGCGTGCGCAGCGCGAGGGTGGTCTGCCCGCCCCGACCGCAGTGGCGCGTCCCGCCAGGCCATAAGAGCCTAGCGTTCAGATTGAGTTCAGACACGCCGCCCTACAAGGCGGCGTTTTTGCATCACATCGCCGGAATATTGCCTGAATCTTGCGATTGGTCGGAACTTATACGGGTCTTGTTCCGTTGGCGGCAGCGGATACACTGAGACCCACGGGGTCAAACGAACTAACGTATCAACCGTTGAGGGAAGCTCTCCATGAATAAACTGTTCACCGCGGCTGTTGCCGCTATCTCGCTGCTCGCTATCGCTCCGGCCGCCCAGGCCGCCGCCCAGGTCAAGGTCGGCGTGCTGACCTGCACCGTCGAGCCGGGCATCGGCCTGATCATTGCCTCGTCCAAGGACATGAGCTGCTCGTTCCACCGCGATGGCCACAAGACCGAGCACTATGACGGCAACATCAAGAAGCTTGGCATCGATATCGGCGTGACCGGCGCCACCGAGATCGTCTGGCTGGTATTCTCCGGCTCCTCGACCAAGTACGGCCCCGGCTCGCTGGCTGGCACCTATGTCGGCGGTTCGGCTGAAGCCACCGTTGGCGTCGGCCTTGGCGGCAACTTCCTCGTTGGAGGTTCGAACAAGGGCTACGCTCTGCAGCCGTGGAGCATTCAGGGCCAGGTCGGCTTGAACTACTCCGTGGCCTTCGCTGGCCTGACGCTCAACTAATCTGACCAGAATCAGACTTCTGAAGCGCCGGTCCGCAAGGGCCGGCGCTTTCGTTTTGGGTGTTGGATTGCGGAACTGGGGTTTTTCCAGAGCGAGAGAAGGCCCCCTCACCCGACGCTACGCGTCGACCTCTCCCCAAGGGAGAGGTGAGCTGAGGCACGATCACGCCATCTCGTTACCTCTTCCTCTGGGGGAGAGGTCGGCCCGAAGGGCCGGGTGAGGGGGCCTTCTTTTGCCTTAGCCTACCCTACCGCCCCAGCTTCGCTTCCGAGCGGACAAAGAACGCTTCGGCCCGTTCCCAGATGCCGCGGGCCCAGAGGTCAGTGTGATCGGCACCCGGTTCGATCCAGAGCTCATCCTTGTTCGGCGCCAGCGCATAGACGCGCTCGCCATGCGCGACACCGATTGTGCGGTCGGCAGTGCCGTGCGCCACATAGACCGGCTCGGTCACGTCCTTGATCCACTGGTCGACATGGTACTGGTCGCTCATCAGCAGATCGACCGGCAGGAACCCATAACGGTCCCCCGCCACGGCCACTGCGGAATCAAACGGTGTCTCGAGTAGTAGGGCATCGGACTCACGCTGGCTCGCGACATAAGTGGCAGGGCCCGAACCGAGGGAACGTCCCCAGATCACGATGGGATAGCCCTTCGCCTTCACCCAGTCATACGCCGCAAGACCATCGGCCAGTACATGCGCCTCTGTCACTTCGCCGGGCGAGGCGGGAAAGCCGCGATAGTCGAAGGCGAGGAACCCATAGCCCGCCTGCACGAACGCCTCGTAGCGCTCATGCTCGCGCGAAAAGCTCTGCGCATTGCCGCGAAAGTAGAGGATCAGCAGTTTGCCGGCCGCCGGCGGCTGGTACCAGCCGGTAATGCTCGAGCCATCGAGATTGGGGATGGTGACGAGTTCGGCGCCACTCAGCTTGGTTTCGCTGAGTTCGAACACCCGGCCGGACCGGTCGTACTGCAGATCGCGCTGGAACACGTAGACAATGGCGAGAATGGCCACATAGACCACCACCACCGCCACGAGGACGCCCACCAGCGCCCGTCGCAGCCATTTATTCATCCGCACTGCCACGACACCCGTCCTCCCGGTTCCCCAGGGGAGTGAACCTAGTGCAGTGGGCGCCTGATCGCTAGGCGTTGACCGGCTTTTCGGGGTGCACCGCGAGATCCAGCGCCCGGTCGAACACCTCCGCCGGCTGGCAGCCGGAGACCGCAAAGCGGTTGTCGAAGATGAAGAACGGCACGCCCTGGATACCCTGCTGGGCGGCGGAAACCGCCAGTTCGTGGGTGATCTGCAACTCAGCCGGATTCCGCACCGCCGCCAGGGCCTCGTCACGGGTGAACCCGTGCTCGACCGCGATATCGGCCAGCACCTCATCGTCATTGATCAACTGGTGATCCATGAAATAGGCCCAGGCGATGGCATTGGAGAGCGCGTGCTGGGTGCCTTTGTCCTTGGCAAGCCGCACCAGCGTGTGGCCCTTGCGGGTCGGAAACGACCGAGGCTGCTGGCTGAGATCGAGCTCGATGCCAGTGCTTTTGGCCTCGCTTTCGACCCGCGCCCACATCTCCCTGGGGTCGCGCCCGTATTTTTCGCGCAACATGTCGGCGACCACGACACCTTCGTCGGGCGTATTGGGATCAAGATAGAACGGATGGTTTTCCACCACCACTTCCACACCCTCAGGCAGGCGCGCAATCGCCTGGTCGAGCCGCTCGGCGCCGACGAGGCACCACGGACAGACAGTGTCGGTGAACAGATCAATCTTGACGGTTTTGGTCACAGCGCGCGCCTCGGCAAACGGGAAGCGCCACAAATGGCGTCTCTCCCCACAGGGTGCAAGTACGCACTTTGATGTGCCTAGGAGAGTGATGCCTCGGCGAGAAACGCGTCAATCGCTGCGAAAGTCTGCGCCGGCTGCTCGATCTGTGGCAGGTGGCCGGCTCCCTCGATGAGAGCGAACCGGGCGTTTCGCAGCCCGTCCGCCAGGGCGCGGCCATAGCCCGGGGTAAAAACTCGATCACTCTCTCCCCAGAGCACCAGCGCCGGGTTGCCGATGTCGCGCAGCCGCAGTCTGAGCTTCGGATCGTGCATGTAGGGCGCACCAGCGAGCGCCCGCAGCGTTGCGATATTGGCCCGCACTGCCGCCACGCGCTCTGCCGGTAAGCTGGCGGGATCGACGAAGAATTTTTCCGGCTCGTGGTAGGAGTGCTCGGCTATGCCGCGTGGGTCGAGGGCGAAGAAATCGACCATCGGGTGCTCGGCCACGTCAATTCCCGCCGCATCGATCAGCACCAGACGCCCCACGAGGCCGCCATGGTCGCGAAACGCCATCTGCATGGCGATCCACCCACCCACTGAGGAGCCAACCACGAGGACGTCCTTCAGGCCGCGCTGGGCGAGCAAGCGGAGATAGAGCATCGCCACCTCGTCGATACTATCGAGCCAAGGCGGGCGCGCCGTGCCATTCCACCCGGGATGGGTGGGGACGATGACCTCACCGGCCTGTGCCAGATGGTCTGCCAGACTGGTAACAGTGGCGGGCCCGCCCCCGCCGTGGAGCACCAGAATGGGCCGCCCGATGCCCTGAAGTCTGAAGCTGATGGAAAGATCGGAGAACACTTGCGTCTCGGTGGCGGGCATGGCACTTCCTTGGTTTCTTATCAATATACGTATATCAATATGTTGATATGTTCGCAAGCCTGCAGAACGCACACGGAGTTGCCGCGATGACGACGGATCTCGAGCCCCTTGGACGCGCGATAAAGGCAGCACAGCATCGGCAGCACCGCACCCTCGAACGGGCTCTCGCAGCCGTTGGGTCCACCGTGGTGCAATGGGATGCCCTGCGCGCCATAGACCGCACCAAAGGCGCCTCCGCCCACGATCTGGCCGCGGCTACATTTCAGTCCGACCAGGCCTTTGGCACGCTCGCAAATCGGCTGGAAGCGCAGGGCCTCATTGAACGGCGGGCCGGAGCGGGGCGGAAGATCGAGCACCGGCTCACCCCGAACGGCGCGCGGCTGCTGGAGGAGGGCAACGCAATTGCGGGGCAAGTGCGCACCGAACTGTTTGCCCCGCTCTCAGAGACGGACCGGCAGGCCCTGCAGCGCATCCTGCAGCACCTGCTCGGGTCCGAAGGCTAATCAGGCCGCCGCCGCAACTCCATCCAGCGCCGCCATCTGCTCATCGGGCACGACCAGATCCGCCACCGCGAGATTCTCGCTCAAATGCGTGACGGACGATGTGCCGGGGATGAGGAGGATATTGGGTGACCGCCGCAGCAGCCAGGCCAGCGCGACCTGCATCGGTGTCGCGCCCAAATCTGCGGCCACCTCGGTCAGCACCGATGATTGCAACGGTGAAAAGCCACCCAGCGGGAAGAACGGCACATAGGCGACACCGTCGCGGGCGAGCGCGTCGATCAACGCGTCATCGCCCCGGTGCGCCAGGTTGTACTGGTTCTGTACGCAGACGATATCCGTGATCTTCCGGCCCTCTTCAATTTGAGCCGCCGTGACGTTGCTGAGCCCGATGTGACGGACCAGCCCCTGCTGCTGCAGTGCAGCAAGGGCGGTCAGTGGCGCTTCGATCGAGCCTTCCGCCGGGCCGTGCACGCTGAACATCACCCGCAGGTTGACGACGTCGAGCGCCTCGAGCCCGAGATTACGGAGGTTATCATGCACCGCCTCGGTCAGCGCCTCGGCCGAAAATGCCGGGTTCCACGAACCATCGGGCCCGCGCGTCGCACCGATCTTGGTGACGATCGTCAGGTCATCGGCATAGGGGTGGAGCGCCTCACGGATGATCTGGTTGGTGACGTGCGGACCGTAGAAATCGCTGGTGTCGATGTGATCGACGCCGCGCGCCAGGGCCTCGCGCAACACCGCAACTGCCGCAGCGCGGTCCTTCGGCGGGCCGAAGACGCCGGGGCCGGCAAGCTGCATGGCGCCGTAGCCGAGCCGCTTCACATTGCGATTGCCGAGGCGATAGGTGCCCGCTGTTTCGATACTGGACATAGTGCTCTCCTGATTGGGCACCACAGTTAGGCGCTGTCTCGCTAAACGATAACTGGTTACAATAGACACGGGCTGTGCAGGAGCGCGCACAATGAATGCCGATCTCGGTGACCTGACTTCCTTCCTTGCCGTCGCCTCCGCCGGGGGGTTCCGGCAGGCAGCGCGCTCGAAAGGCACCAGCGCTTCACATCTGAGCGCGGCCGTCCGGCGCCTTGAGGCGCAACTGGGGGTTCGGCTCCTCAATCGCACCACCCGCAGCGTAGTGCCAACCGAAGCCGGCCAGGGCCTGCTGGACCGGCTGCGGCCGGCCATGCTGGAGGTCAAAGCTTCACTCGATGCGGTGAACAGTTTTCGCGACCGGCCCGCCGGATTGTTGCGGCTCAATGTGCCTGTGAGCGCCGCGCGTCTGGTCCTGCCGGCGATCGTCCCGGCGTTCCTCACCGAGTATCCGGAGATCCGGATGGAGGTTCTCACCGATGAGAGCTTTGTTGATGTGATCGCAGCCGGCTGCGACGCGGGTATCCGCTATGAAGAGCGTCTCGAGCAGGACATGATTGCGGTGCCAATCGGGCCGCGCACACAACGCTACGCCACCGCCGCGTCACCTTCCTATCTCGACCGCCGTGGCCGGCCGCAACACCCGCGCGACCTGCTGCAGCACGCCTGCCTCCCAGGCCGCTTTGCCGGCCGAGCCATCTGGCCTTGGGAATTCGAGCGCAACGGGGAGGTCGTCCGCATCGACCCGCCTGGTCCGCTCGTGGTGCAGGCTGGCGGCGGCACCGAACTCGCCATCGATGCGGCAATAGCCGGGCTGGGCATCATCGGGCTATTCGAAGACTGGCTGCGCCCCCATTTGCTGAGCGGCGCGCTGGAGCCCGTACTGGAGCCATGGTGGCTGCGCTTTTCGGGGCCGTTCCTCTACTACCCCGGGCGTCGGCTCGTTCCCGCCCCACTGCGGGCCTTTGTGGATTTCATCAAGCGGCCAGTCGGGCCGAATGCGTGAACGCGAGGGTAAGGTCAGGAGGCCCTTAGGCGCCCTTGCCCGCTCCGTACCTGAGCCCATCCAGCAGCAGCGCCACCATCCTCCGCCCCTGCTCCACGTCGCTGTGGGCGAGGTGGGCAGCAGCGGTGAGAAGATCGGCAGGGTCGATGTCGGGGCGCATCTCGCCTGCAGCAACCGCAGCGTCGAGCAGTTGCTCGAGCGCTGGGTGGAAGCGCTCCTGGAAGTAGCCGGGCAGTGAGGCGAAGGCCGGATCGCCGGAGTGCAGTGCGGCGGCAAGACCGCGCTTTGTGCCGATGAAATCCACAAAGCGCTGCATCCATTGGGCCACCGCCTCACCCGGCGGGTACTGCGCGGCGACCACCGGTGCGGCATCGGCGGCGGTGTCAACGGCGCCGCGGAATACCGCAACGATGAGGTCGGACCGTTGCGGGAAATGTCGATAAAGCGTGCCAACCCCAACCCCCGCGGCCTCGGCGATTTCGCGCACCGGCGCATCAACGCCGGAGCGGGCGAACACCTCACGAGCAGCAAGGAGCAGTGCGTCAATGTTGCGCTGTGCGTCGGCGCGCGGCGCGCGACCTCGCCTGTCGCCGGACGTGCCGGTGCTCAATGTGCCATGCCTCTTGCAAACGGAACGTTGTTCCGTATATGAATACGGAATGCTGTTCCGCTTATATGACACCGCGCCGCACCTGCGGCAACGGGCGGCACCTCATTTTCTGAAGGATAGGCAAAATGCAGTACCGCACGCTGGGGCGCACCGGCATCAAAGTGAGCCCCTATGCGCTGGGCGCGATGATGTTCGGCAAACTGGGTAACCCCGACCACGAGGATAGCGTCCGAATCATCCATCGAGCGCTCGACGCCGGGATCAATTTCATCGACACGGCCGACCGCTACAGCAACGGCGAGAGCGAGGAGATCGTCGGCAAGGCGCTGGAGGGCCGACGCGACAAGGTCGTGCTGGCGACGAAATTCTACGCGCCGATGGGCGAGGACGTAAACCAGCAGGGCGGCTCGCGCCGCTGGATCATGCAGGCAGTCGACGGCTCGTTGAAGCGGCTCGGCACCGATTACATCGATCTCTACCAGCTACATCGGCCGGTACCGGACACCGACATTGAGGAGACACTTTCGGCGCTGACCGACCTGATCCGCGCGGGCAAGGTGCGGGCAATCGGTTCATCGACATTTCCCGTGTCCGAGATCGTCGAGGCGCAGTGGGTGAGCGAGAAGCGCGGGCTGGCGCGGTTCCGCACTGAACAGCCGCCCTACTCCATCCTCGATCGTGGCATCGAGCGTGACATGCTGCCGACCGCGCAGCGTTACGGCATGGGGGTGATGGTATGGAGCCCGCTGAGCAAGGGCCTGCTCACCGGCCGCTACCGCAAAGGGCAACCGCTGCCCGATTCGATTCGGGTGAAGTTTATGCCGAAACAGATGAGCAACGAGCGCAGCCTTGATGCCGTCGAGCAACTCCTGCCGCTGGCGGCGGAGGCCGGCATGTCGCTCACACATTTGGCGATGGCCTTCGTGATGGCGCATCCGGGCGTAACCTCGGCCATCCTCGGACCGAGGACCATGGAGCAGCTCGACGATCTGCTGGCAGGGGCAGAACTGCGGTTAAGTGACGAAGTGCTGGACCGGATCGACGCCATCGCGCCTCCCGGCTTCGATGTCGGCATCAACGAAGCCAACTACCAGCCGCCTGTGGTGACCACACCGACACTGCGGCGGCGTCCGGCCGGGGAACGCGCCGCGGCGTGAGTCATGCAAAGGGCCGCCACGAGGCGGCCCTTTGCATTCGAAGAACTGAAGGCTCAGTGCCCCAGCGCCTTGACGATGTCCTCGGTGACCTTCTTGGCGTCGCCGAACAGCATCATGGTGTTGTCGCGGAAGAACAGCTCGTTCTGGACGCCGGCATAGCCCGCCGCCATGCCGCGCTTGATGAACAGCACCGTGCCTGCATCCTCGACGTTCAGCACCGGCATGCCGTAGATCGGCGAGGTCTTGTCGGTCTTGGCGGCAGGGTTGGTGACGTCATTGGCGCCGATGACGAAGGCCACATCGGTCTGGGCGAACTCGGAATTGATGTCCTCAAGCTCGAACACTTCGTCATAGGGAACGTTTGCTTCGGCGAGCAGCACGTTCATGTGCCCAGGCATGCGTCCGGCCACCGGGTGGATGGCGTATTTGACCGAGACGCCTTCAGCCTTGAGCAGATCCGCCATTTCGCGCAGCGCGTGCTGGGCCTGTGCCACCGCCATGCCGTAGCCGGGGACGATGATCACCTTGCTGGCGTTTTTCATGAGGTAGGCCGCATCGTCTGCCGCGCCCTGCTTGACCGGGCGCTTTTCTTCCTCGCCCGAAGCGGCCGCGGCGGTGTCGCCGCCGAAGCCGCCTAGGATCACCGAAATGAAGCTGCGGTTCATCGCCCGGCACATGATGTAGCTGAGGATAGCGCCCGACGAGCCGACCAGCGCGCCGGTGATGATCAGTGCGGTATTGCCCAGCGTGAAGCCGATGCCCGCTGCGGCCCAACCCGAATAGGAGTTGAGCATCGACACCACCACCGGCATGTCGGCGCCGCCGATCGGGATGATCATCAAGACGCCGAGGACCAGCGCCACGATGGTGATCAACCAGAACAGCACCGGATTGGCCGTCGAAAAGAACGCCGCGATCAGCACCAGAAGCACCACCCCGAGCGCGATGTGGATGGAGTGGCGGTTGGGCAGCATGATCGGCTTGCCGCTCATGTTGCCGTTGAGCTTCAAAAACGCGATCACCGAGCCGGTGAACGTGAACGCGCCAATGGCGACGCCGAGGCTCATTTCGATCAAGGAGGGTGGATGGATATGCCCCACCTCACCAATGCCGAACGCCGCAGGCGCGTAGAGCGCCGCAGCCGCCACGAACACTGCAGCAAGGCCGACCAGCGAATGGAAGGCCGCGACCAGTTGCGGCATGTCGGTCATTTTCACCGTGCGCGCCATATAAGCGCCGATGCCGCCGCCAATGGCGAGGCCGCCGATGATCAGCGCCCAGCTGAGCGGATCGGTCGGCCCGGCGACGGCAAGCGTCGTCAGGATCGCAATGCCCATGCCGAACATGCCGAAGCGGTTGCCCTGCCGGGCGGTGGCGGGGCTGGAAAGTCCGCGCAACGCCATGATGAACAGCACACCTGCAACCAGATAGAGCAGCGCGGCGATATCAGCGGAAATCATTCGGTCACGGGCTCCATCGCGCCTTTGGGAAATTCCACATCGGCAAATTCGGGGTAGATTTCCTTCAGCATCTGCACCTGCTGGCCGTCTTCGGTGCGCACCAGATACCAGGTGTCACCATCGAGCAGCCCGAGGGTCGACGCCGTGGCGCGCATCTTGCCGCCATTTGCCCCGAGGTCCATCACGGTCTCGGTGGGGATCAGCGCATAGGGGGCACCGGAAGCCAGCACAAAGAAGGTGGCGGACTCAAGGTCCATCTTGAAAGAGACGAACGTCACCGTCTTCATCACCTCGGTAAACTGCTCCTGGGTCGCAGCCACCAGTTGCTCTTTGGTCACGCCGTAGGTTGTGGCGATCTTGTCGAGCACCTTGGGCGGCACCACACCCATGATCTGCACCATGTCGCCAGCTTCCATGGCGGCGTTGAAGCTGTCGATGCGATTGACCAGCGCAAAATACTGCGCTGACTCAAGCCGATCCTTCGGCGACAACGTCTGTGCAACCGACGGGACTGCCAGAAGGCCCAGGAGCCAGGCCGCCGCCGCGAGGCGAAGAAAGCGCCGCATCAGTGCCCCCCGGCCGGCTTCGCCGGACTGTCCTTCTTCTTGTACATCGCCAGCATGCGCTGGGTAACAAGGAAGCCACCGAAGATGTTTACGCTGGCCAGGATCAGAGCAAAAAAGCCAAAGATCTTGCTGGCCCAGCTGGGCTCGCCAACCTGCGCCACGCCAACCGCAAGCAGCGCACCCACGACGATGACCGACGAGATCGCATTGGTCACGCTCATCAGCGGCGTATGGAGCGCCGGGGTCACGGCCCAGACGACGAAATAGCCCACGAATATGGCGAGGACAAAGATCGCCAGTTGGAAGACGAAGGGATCGATCGCGCCCATCTCTAGCTCCTCAGCCGTTCTGTGCCGCTGCCGGCACTTTGATATTGGGGTGGACGACAGCGCCGCCGCGAGTGAGCACGGTGGCCTTCACCAGCTCGTCGTCCCAGTTCACGGCAAGCTTTTTTTCCTTCTTGTCGATCAGCGTCTCGAGGAAGGAACTGAGATTGCGCGAATAGAGCTGGCTGGCTGACGTCGCCACGCGGCCGGGCACGTTCGTGTAGCCCACGATGGTCACGCCGTTGGCGGTGACGAACACCTGCCCGGGCTGCGTCAATTCGACATTGCCGCCGCGCTCGGCCGCGAGATCGATAATCACCGAACCTGGCGCCATCGACTCGACCATCGCCTTGGTGATCAGCTTGGGGGCCGGGCGCCCCGGGATCAGCGCGGTGGTGATGACAATATCCTGCTTGGCAATATGCTGCGCCGTCAGCGCCGATTGCTTGGCCTGATACTCGGGGCTCATCTGCTTGGCGTAGCCGCCGGCGGTCTCGGCCTGCTTGAATTCTTCGTCCTCGACGGCAATGAACTTGCCACCGAGAGACTCGACCTGTTCTTTGGCGGCAGGGCGCACGTCGTTCGCCGAAACTACGGCGCCAAGGCGCTTTGCCGTCGCGATGGCCTGAAGACCCGCAACGCCCGCGCCCATGACGAACACCTTGGCCGGGCGCACCGTACCTGCAGCGGTCATCATCATCGGCATGGCGCGGTCGAACTGCACTGCAGCATCGATCACGGCCTGATATCCAGCGAGGTTGGCCTGGCTGGAGAGAATATCCATGACTTGAGCGCGGGTGATGCGCGGCATGAACTCCATAGCCACCGTGGTGACGCCTGCACCGGCGAGGGCAACGATGTCACCTTCATTGCCGTAAGGGTCCATGATGCCGATAACCAGCGCGCCATCGGCGACACCGGCGAGGTTCGACGCGGCGGGACGGCGCACCGTCAAAACGACGTCGGCACCCTTGAGCACAGTCGCAGCGTCTGCCTCGACTGTCGCGCCTGCGGCAGCGTAATCCGCATCCGGGAAGCGAGCCAGGGCCCCTGCCCCCGCCTCGATGGAAACGCTCGCGCCAAACCCGATCAGCTTGCCGACAGTTTCGGGCGTTGCCGCGACGCGGGTTTCGCCATCAGCGCGTTCGCGCAGCACTGCAATCTTCATGAACGTCTCCAGATGCAATCCGGCACCGGCGACTTCACGGCGACGCCGTGGAACCCCGGCGAAAGCTTGGTCTTGCGCTTAGGCGCTGCGGCGCGATCCCATCACCGTCGCCCCGACAATCCCCACGGGAATCAGCAGCAGCAAAATAACGCCGACGAGCGGCTGGTGCCCCTCGATAAAGGCATAAAGCGCGAGCACGATCAGCGCGACAGACGCGATGCCGTACTTCACCATGCTCATGAAGCCGGCATAGGTGGCGTTGTGCTGGGCGTAGTCCATGGACGGGGGAAGGGCGTCGGCATGGGCGGTGGCAGGTTTCTTGGCCATCAGATCCTCAATAGCGTCTCAGTTCAGTTCGGGTCGGTCGCCTCGAGTTCGGCGATCAGGCGCTCGATCATCGAGAGCCCCAGGGACCAGAATTTGGGATCGCGCGCATCGAGCCCGAATGGCTTGAGCAACTCGGAATGGTGCTTGCTTCCCCCGGCCTTGAGGAGCTCGAAATACCGCTCCGCAAAGCCCTCATTTGACTTCTCATACTGGGCATAGAGCGAATTCACAAGACAGTCGCCGAAGGCGTACGCATAGACGTAGAACGGCGAGTGGATGAAGTGCGGGATATAGGCCCAGAACACCTCATAGCCCTCGTTAAGCTTGATCGACGGCCCCAGGCTCTCGGCGCTGATATCGAGCCAGATCTGGTTGAGATCCTGCGTCGTCAGCTCGCCCGCCTTGCGCCGCGTGTGCACTTCGCGCTCGAAACTGTAGAACGCGATCTGCCGCACCACGGTGTTGAGCATGTCCTCCACCTTGCTCGAGAGCATCGCAAAGCGCTGCTTCTTGTCGGTGGTTTTGCTGAGCATCGAGCGGAAGGTCAGCATCTCACCGAACACCGATGCGGTCTCGGCCAGCGTCAGCGGCGTTGGCGCCATCAGCGCGCCCTGCTCACCCGCTAGCACTTGGTGGACACCATGGCCGAGCTCGTGCGCCAGCGTCATCACGTCGCGGGCTTTGCCCAGATAGTTGAGCATCAGATACGGATGCGCCGATGGCACGGTGGGATGCGCGAAAGCACCGGGCGACTTGCCGGCCTTGGTCGGCGCATCGATCCAGCCATTTTCAAAGAACGGCGCTGCGATTTCAGCGAGCTTGGGCGAAAACGCACCATAGGCGTCGAGCACGGTGCTCTTCGCCGCCTGCCAGTCGTAGATACGCTCGTCGCTGGTCGGCAGCGGTGCATTGCGGTCCCAGGCGTTGAGCTGCGCCTTGCCGAACCACTTGGCCTTCATTGCATAGTATTTGTGGCTGAGCCGGGGATAGGCCTCGCGCACCGCAGCCTGCAGCGCGTCGACGACCTCGCGCTCGACCGAGTTGTCGAGGTGGCGGCTATCGGCAATATCCTTGAACCCATGCCAGCGGTCGGAAATTTCCTTGTCCTTGGCCAGCACGTTGGTGATGTGGGTAAAGAGCCGCTCGTTCTGGTGCAGCGTCTTCGAGAGCCCGGTGAACCCTGCCTCTCGCAGCGTCTGGTCGCGATCGGAGAGCAGGTTCAGCACGCCTTCGAGATTGAGCTCTTCGCCATTGGCCTCGAACTTGAGGCTCGCCATGGTTTCATCAAACAGCCGGTTCCAGGCCGAAGCGCCGGTTACCGACTTTTCGTGGAACAATTCTTCGATCTTGTCGTCGAGCTGGTAGGGCTTCGCCTTGCGCAGTTCGGCGAACCACGGCCGGTAGCGGCCGAGCGCAGAATTGCTCGCGAGAGCTGCTTCCAGCACTGCGTCGTCGACCCGGTTGAGTTCCAGCCCGAAAAAGATCAGCCCGGTGGAAAGATCCGTCAACGCCTGGCTGAGATCGCCGAGGAATTTGACCTTGTCCGGGTCCTGCGTGTTCCGCACGTACTGCAGGAACGCGTAGCTGCCGATGCGGCCCGAAAGATCGCTTAGGGCTTCATAGCGGCTGATCGCCTCGATCAGCTTGCCGGCCTGCGCCGTGGCTTCGAGCTTACCCTTATAGTCAGCCTCGAACGCCTTGGCCTCGGCTTGCGCTTTGGCGAGATCCGCCTTCAGTTCCAGCGCGTCGTTGCTCGAGTAAAGGTCGGCAAGGTTCCACTCCGGCAGCGCGCCAAACTGGTTATGCCCCTTCTGGGCCGAAACTTCAGGAGCGCGTGGCAGCGGGCGGGACGACATAGATCACCTCAAGGCAATTCAAAGCGGCGCGACCTTAGCCATCGTGCCGATGGATGTGAAGCGGCTGGTTTGCGGTGAGCCGTCCGGCGTGGTAGTAATAGGTGTTACCGGGAGGTTTCAATGGCAGGCAAGGCGACGACCAGCATAAAACTCGACCGGGACGTCAAAGACCGGCTCGACCATATCGCTGAGCGCCAGCAACGCTCTGCCCACTGGCTCATGAAGCAGGCGATCAGCGAATATGTCGAGCGCACGGAACGGCGCGAACAGTTTGCCCGGGACGCCGACGATGCCCTATTGGAGTACGACCGCACAGGGCTTCATTTAACGCACGTCGAGGTCGAATCCTGGTTCGAAAAAGTTCTTTCGGGCGAAAAGACCGACCTGCCTGAATGCCACAGCTGATCTGGTCTCAGCGCGCGCGACGCGACCTGTCGGAACTCTATGATTTTCTTCAGCCGCATAGCGACCTTGCGGGACGGCGGGCTCTCCAGACCATCCGCGAAGGCGTCAACCTGCTGTTGCAGTTTCCGGAAGCCGGCCGGCCAGTTGAAGACTCACTCGATGTCAGGGAACTGCCGATTGCCTTCGGAGCCAGCGGCTACCTGGTGCGCTATCGGTTCGCAGACGATGTCGTCGTGATCGCGGCTATCAGGCACATGCGCCAAGCCGGGTACTGATACCGAATTCCTTAGCCTTAATCGCCCCTTAACTCCCGCAAACCATGCTGGGTCAAAACGGCACAGCACGATTCGACCGCGAGGTTGATCGGGCAAAGATAATACCCAAGGGGCTCATGACGCGCGTTCTGATAGTTGACGATGATGTGGTGCAGTTGCGCCTGACTGCCGAGCTCGCGAGCCGCGCTGGCTATGCCGCCGTAACGGCAACCAGTGGCCGGCAGGCGCTGGATTTTCTCCGTGCTGACCCCGGCATCGGCGCCATGGTGCTCGATCTGGTGATGCCCGATCTTGATGGCATGGCCGTGCTCGAAAGCATGCGCCGCGAAAACCTCACCACCCCGGTGATCGTCCAGACCGCGCAGACGTCGCTCGATTCGGTCACCGCCGCGACCCGCCACGGCGCCATCGATTTCATCGTAAAGCCGGTGATGCCAGAGCGCCTCCAGGTCTCGCTGCGCAATGCGCTGAAGCTCGGTGAACTCGAAAGCCTTGTCCGCACCGACCGCAGCCGCCGCACCGGTACGCTCAGCCTAACCGATGTCGTCACCAATGCTCCCGGCATGGATCGCGTTGTCTCGCTCTGCACCAAGGCCGCGCGGGGTACGATCCCCGTGTTGCTCGAAGGCGAGCCCGGTGTCGGCAAGCAGATGCTGGCGCGCGCCATGCATGGCTCGGGCGACCGCGCCGGCAAGACCTTCGTGGTGGTCAATTGTGCGGCGCTGCCCGCCAACCAGATCCATTCGATTCTGTTCGGACACCGCCGTGGCGCCTTCACCGGTGCGCATGCCGATCAGCCTGGCAAGTTCGTCGAGGCTCACAACGGCACCATCTTTCTCGACGAGATCGGCGAACTGCCGCTCGAAACTCAAGCCGAACTGCTGACGGTTCTGCAAAAGGGCGAAGTGCACCCCCTCGGCGCGGAACGGCCGATGCGCGTCAATGTCCGCGTCATCTGCGCCACCAACCGGCGGCTGCTGAACCTCACCAAGGCCGGGGCGTTCCGCGAAGACCTGTTTTATCAACTCAATGTGTTCCCGATCTACGTGCCGCCGCTCCGTGATCGCGCCGAGGACATCGCGCCGCTGGTCAGCCACCTTGCCATCCGGCTCGCCGCCGAAGCAGGCAAGCGCGTCGCCGGCGTCTCGGAACCTGCATTGGCACTGCTCAAATCCTATGATTGGCCGGGCAATACTGCTGAGCTCGAAAGCGTCCTCTACCGGGCGGTGATCCTCGCGGAGGGTCCGGTGCTGGAGCCGGTGGATTTCCCGCAAGTCCTGTCGCGCACCCAGGGTAGGCCCGAACTCCTCACGCTTACCCAGGCGGCAACCCGCTCTTCAGCCCCCGTTCACATCGACACCGCTAGCACACAGCAACGCGATGGCGTGCGAGTGGACAGCGTCCCGGATCGCTTCATCGCCAGCGATGGCCAGGTTGCAGCCCTCGCCGATGTCGAACGCGACCTGATCGTGTTTGCCCTCGCCCACTACGGCAACCGCATGTCACGCGTGGCCCGCGCTCTGGGGATCGGTCGCTCGACCCTTTATCGCAAGCTGCGTGAGTATGGACTGGACGAAGATTTGGTGAGCGATGCGGCCTGAGAGCGGCGACAAACCGTTGCTCTAAATCCACAGACCGCTCTCACAAAATCGCGAGGAATTGTCAGCGTTAAGGAATGTGGGCTAAGCAAAATCATTGTGAGGGCCAAGCGCCTCCTCCCCCGCGGCGCGCCCCAATGTTTTTGCCAGCCCTAAAAGGGCACGGAGCTGTTTGATGTCTGGATTGAAGGCGTTTCTGTTGGCGGGTGGCGTAGCGCTGATGACACCCCTGTGCGGATACGCCCAGGAGGTCGTTACAGTCGCCGGCATCGAGGCGACCCGCGTCGTCATCGCACCACCACAGACGCCGCTGGCGCGCATCATCAAGGCCGGGCTCTCGACTGCGTACTCTTCCGCCGAAAAGGGCACGCGCACCTACGACCAGACTCAGAAGCTCTACTTCTTTTATGGCGCCCGCCATTTCGAACCGATCTGGCTGAAGCAGGAAGCCGACGGCAAGGTGTCGTTCTCGCCCAACGCCGAAAAGATTATCGAGGTCTTCAAGAACGCCGAGCGCGAAGGCTTCCGGCCGTCCGACTATCTGACGCCCGCGCTTGACGTCACCGCCGCCGGCACCGACCCGACCAAGCTCGCAGAGCTCGAAACCGCCTTCTCCGCCGCCGCGATCAAGTATGCGCAGGACGCCTATGGCGGCCGCATCAACCCGCGCGATGTCGACAAAGAATGGTCGATCACCCCCAAGCGCATCAACGAAGCCGAAATCCTGGTGCAACTGGCCGCCAGCACCGAGCCGGACAAGATCCTGCTCGGCTTGTCGCCGACGCAAAAGGAATTCCTCGGGTTGAAGGCGGCGCTCGCCAAGTTCTACGATGAGACGGTGATCGATGCCGCTGTCGTCATCCCCGATGGCAAGCTGCTGAAGCCCGGCATGAAGGACGAGCGCGTCACCCTGCTGCGCCAGCGCCTCAATGTCGCCGAGCCCGATATTCCGGAGACCGCCGGCACCACCGCCACTGTCGATATCAACTACGACGACGCGCTGGTGGCGGCAGTGAAGGATTTCCAGGAGGGCCTCGGTCTCAACGCTGACGGCGCGATCGGCCCCGCGACGATCGCTGCCCTCAATGGTGGCTCAGCGACCACCAAGGAAGACATCATCGCCAATATGGAGCGCTGGCGCTGGGAGCCCAACGATTACGGCGATTTCCAGGTCACGGTGAATATCCCCGAGTTCCGCCTCTGGATCATGGATCACGGCCAGGTGGCGCATACCACCCGCGTCGTCGTCGGCCGCCCGCAGAACCAGACGCCGGTGTTCAACGACGAGATCGAGCATATCGTCGTCAACCCCTACTGGAACGTGCCGCCTTCGATCGCCACCAACGAGATCAAGCCGCACCTCTTGGCGAACCCGGGCTATCTCGACAGCCAGAACATGGAAATGCTGTCCGGCGGCAAGGTGATCAACGCCTCGGCGATCGACTGGACGCAGACCAACATCAACAATTTCCACATCCGGCAGAAGCCGGGTGGCGGCAATGCGCTGGGCCAGATCAAGTTCCTGTTCCCCAACGAGCACGATGTCTACTTGCACGACACGCCATCCAAGTCGCTGTTCGCGCGCTCCTTCCGTGCCTATAGCCACGGCTGTGTGCGCGTTGAAAATCCAATGGATTTCGCCGCTGCCCTGCTGGCGCTCGAACCCGACATCAAGGTCGCCACGATTGAAAAGATGATCGGCGACAAGGAGAAGTGGCTCAACCTCCAGAACCACATCCCGGTCCACATCTCCTACTTCACGCTGCGGGTCGATGAAGACGGCAAGATCCGCTCCTATGGTGACGTCTATGGCGCCAACAAGCGGTTGATAGAACTCCTGAACCAATAGGCGTCCGCTCACTACGGGCCTAAGATCAACGGGTCAGCCCTCTCACGGGCTGGCCCTTTTTCTTGGTATCCGGACCCAAGCGTTTACGACTGCTTAGGAATTGAGCCTTGGTTCGGCCGCGTTTTATTCCTATGTAAGAGTTTGTAGGGGGCTGCTGAGGGCGGTTACCCGGCGTTAGCGTTAACAATTCCTCATCGAGTTGGCGCTATGTTGAGTGCCTATCGACTGAGTAGCAACGGGTTGTTCGGGGCGTGTCGGGAAGTTTGATATCCACTCTGCGGAGACTGCCGAGGCTGCTGTTTGCGGCCGTGATGGCTTTGACCGTATTGCTCCCCCCGAGCGTCGTGCCCGCTACAGCCAATGGCGGCTCGCAGGTCGACAATGGCGGCACCCGCACCCTCTATCTGCACCACACCCATACCGGCGAAACGGCCTATTTTACCTTCAAGCGCAACGGCAAGTACGACCAGGCCGTCCTGAAGCAGATGAACGTTTTCCTCGCCGACTGGCGCACCAAAGACCAGATCAAGATGGATCCGGCCCTGTTCGATCTCCTGTGGGAGGTTTACCAGGAAGTCGGCGCCACCCAGCCCTACAACATCGTCTCATCCTATCGCGCCCCCAAGACCAACGCGATGCTGCGCGCCAAATCGTCGGCAGTGGCGGAAAACAGCCAGCATATGCGCGGCAAGGCGATGGACGTATTCATCCCAGGCGTGAACCTTGCCAAGCTCCGCGCCACCGCGATGCGCCACCAGGTCGGCGGCGTCGGCTATTACCCCACGTCCGGCAGCCCCTTTGTCCACATGGACACCGGCAATGTGCGTGCCTGGCCGCGCATGACCCGCGCTCAACTGGAAAAAGTCTTCCCCGACGGCAAGACCCTGCATCTGCCGGTCGACGGCAAGCCGCTCTCGTCCGCCGGCCGTGCCTACGCCCAGGCGCAGTGGACCAAGTGCCACACGGTCCCGTGTGATGGCGGCATCACCTTCGATACCAATCCGGGCATCATGCTTGCCAACAATTCCGGCGAGATTGCCCCGATCCCGGCCGACAAGCCCGAGAACCTCTATAACGGCACTGCCGAAGTGCTGCTCGCCTCAGCCGAAATGCCGGCGCAGCGGCAAGTACAGAGCATTGCGGTAGCAGCGCCAGTTCCAGTGTTCCGGCCCAAGACGCTGGCTGTCGCCTCGGCTGACGGCGATTACTCCAAGTGGGATCAGCTCGGCGCGCCCGTACCGGCGGTCAAATCGCCGCGCATCAAGCTCGCCACCCGCTCACCGCTGGGTGCAGATGATGGCCAGACCGCCCTTGCTGCGCTCACCGCTCTCGAGGCACCCGCCCCGGCGCAGGCAGATGACCTCGTCGCAGCTTATGCTCCCGCTAATCAGGAGCCGGGCGCTGAACTAGCGCTCAAGATGATCATTGAGCGCGAAACCACCGCCTCGCTGCCCGACCTGCCCATGAAGAAGTCGCAGCCGCTTGACCCCGGCGCGATGCAGACCGCCTCGCTCGGTGACACCAAGGGCCTCAACGGCCTGAGCGGCATGTTCGACAAGACCTTCAGCGCCCTCAGCGGCGCCGGCGCGCCCACACTGATGGCCGATGCCCTTGAGGATCTCGTCGCCCGCCGGCAGTCAAACGCCTCAATCGAACTGCGCGATATCGAACTCGTCGCCCCAGAGATCGACCACGTCAACGAGACGCTGGTGCAGCCGGTCGAAATGCAAACCGCCTTCTGGGCGGAAATGACCGAGGCCGAGGGCTACCTCGAAAAGACCACCGAGCTCGGTCCGCTCACCGGTCGTGTCGCCTTCATCCCCGTTGATGCCGCAATCCCCGCCTACGATCACTTCGTAACGGGCACGCCGCTGCTGGTTGCAGGCCTCTAGTCAGTAGCCGTCATCGACAAGAGTGATCCAGCTTTTGCTTGCGCGCCGCCGCTTGCCGTTGCAATGGCAGGCAGCAATCTCTAAGTCTCTATCGCAATGTCCCGCGGCGGCGGGGCCAAGGAAAATGCTTCGTGGACAAGCCGCTGACCCCGCTTCTCGACCAGATCGCCGCTCCCGCGGACCTCAAGGCTTTGTCGCGCGACGAGTTGCATCAGCTTGCCGATGAGCTGCGTTCTGAAGTGATCGATGCCGTGTCTGTCACCGGTGGGCATCTTGGGGCCGGGCTTGGCGTGGTCGAACTGACCGTCGCCCTCCACGCCGTGTTCGATACGCCCCACGACCGTCTGATCTGGGACGTCGGCCACCAGGCCTATCCGCACAAGGTGCTGACCGGCCGCCGCGACCGCATCCGGACCCTCCGCCAGAAGGACGGCCTCTCCGGTTTCACCCGCCGCGCCGAAAGCGAATATGACCCATTCGGCGCCGGCCACTCCTCCACCTCGATTTCGGCCGGCCTCGGCATGGCGGTGGCGTCCGATCTCAAGGGCGAAAAGCGCAACGTCATCGCCGTGATCGGCGACGGCGCCATGTCCGCTGGCATGGCGTACGAGGCAATGAACAACGCCGGCGCCATGGATGCGCGGCTGATCGTCATCCTCAACGATAACGACATGTCGATCGCCTCGCCCACCGGCGCCATGCGGTCTTACCTCGCCCGGTTGGTCTCCGGCCCGCTCTACCAGGGTGTGCGCCGCACGGCGAAGCAGATCGTCGAGGCGCTGCCGCAGTTCTTTTATGAGCCGGCCCGGCGCACCGAGGAATTCGCCCGCGGCTGGTGGACCGGCGGCACGCTGTTCGAAGAACTGGGCTTCTTTTACGTGGGCCCGATCGACGGCCACGATCTCGACCAGCTCATCCCGGTCCTCCAGAACGTTCGCGATGATCGCGACGGTCCGGTGCTGATCCATGTCGTGACCAAAAAGGGCAAGGGCTATGCCCCCGCCGAGAACTCGGCTGACAAGTATCACGGCGTCAACAAGTTCAACGTCATCACCGGCGCCCAGACCAAGCCGCAGTCGAACGCGCCCTCCTACACGTCGGTATTCGGCCAGAGCCTGATCGCCGAAGCCAAGGCCGACGAGTGCATCGTGGCCGTGACCGCCGCCATGCCCAACGGCACCGGGCTCGACAAGTTCGCCGAGATCTTTCCCTCGCGCCTGTTCGACGTCGGCATCGCCGAGCAGCACGCCGTCACCTTCGCGGCCGGCATGGCGAGCGAAGGGCTGAAGCCGTTCGTTGCGATATACTCGACCTTCCTCCAGCGCGCCTACGACCAGGTAATCCACGACGTCGCCGTGCAGAACCTGCCAGTCCGCTTCGCCATCGATCGTGCCGGCTACGTCGGGGCGGACGGGCCGACCCACGCCGGCAATTACGATGCGGCTTATCTCGGCGCTATTCCCAACATGGTGGTCATGGCTGCCGGCGATGAAGCCGAACTCAAGCACATGGTCGCGACCGCCGCCGCCTATGAAGACGGCCCGATCGCCTTCCGCTATCCGCGTGGCGACGGCCTTGGCGTCGAAATGCCGGAACGCGGCTCAGTCCTCGAAATCGGCAAGGGCCGGATCCTGAAGCAGGGCAAATCCGTCGCTCTTTTGAGCTTCGGAACGAGACTCGGCGAAACGCTGGCCGCCGCCGAACGCCTCGGCGCCTTCGGCCTCACTCCCACCGTGGCCGATGCGCGCTTTTTGAAGCCGCTGGATGAAGCTTTGGTACGACGCCTCGCCCTTGGGCATGAGGTGCTGATCACCATCGAAGAGGGCGGCCTTGGCGGCTTTGGCAGCCACGTCGCGACATTCCTCGCGCGCAATGGCCTCCTCGACGGCAAGCTGAAATTCCGCCCGCTGATGATCCCCGACGTCTTCACCGAACAGTCGAGCGTGAACGACATGTATGCGGACGCCGGCCTCGACCGGGCGGGCATCGTCAAGACCGTGCTCGATACGCTGGGCATCTCCAGCGAGTCGAAGCTGTTGGGCAACTCGCCCACCGCTTAATTCTCCCACCCGACTGGGGAGAACAAAGACCACGTCCTTCCCACCCCAGCGAATCTGTTAGTCAGGGCCCATGCAAGTTGGCATCGACATGGGCGTGGCGCAGGGCGGGTCGGAAGCGCTCGTCGACCTCGAGGAATTGCTGGCGACGCGCCTGCTGGTGCAGGGCAATTCCGGCTCGGGCAAGTCGCACCTCCTCCGTCGCCTCCTCGAACAGAGCGCCCCCTGGGTGCAGCAGATCATCATCGACCCCGAGGGTGACTTCGTCACTCTCTCCGACAAGTTCGGGCACATCGTCGTCGACGCCTCGCGCAGCGAGGCCGAACTCCAGGGCATCGCCGCCCGCATCCGCCAGCATCGCGTTTCCGCCGTGCTCAATCTCGAAGGTCTCGACGTCGAGCAGCAGATGCGCTGCGCCGCCGCCTTCCTCGGCGGGCTGTTCGATGCCGATCGCGACCACTGGTATCCGGTGCTGGTGGTGGTCGATGAGGCGCAGCTCTTTGCCCCGGCGATTGCCGGCGAAGTCTCCGACGAAGCGCGAAAGCTCTCCCTTGGTGCCATGACCAACCTGATGTGCCGCGGCCGCAAACGCGGCCTTGCCGGCGTCATCGCCACCCAGCGCCTCGCCAAGCTGGCAAAGAACGTCGCTGCCGAGGCCTCGAACTTCCTGATGGGCCGCACCTTTCTCGATATCGACATGGCCCGCGCCGCCGACCTCCTCGGCATGGAACGCCGCCAGGCTGAAATGTTCCGCGATCTGCAGCGCGGCCACTTCATCGCGCTCGGGCCGGCCGTGTCGCGACGGCCGCTGCCGGTCGTGATCGGCACTGTCGAAACCTCCGCCCGCTCCACCAGCCCGAAACTGCTGCCTTTGCCCGAGGCGAGCGAAGGCACGCACGATCTGATCTTCACCCGCGACCCCGAGGAAACGCGGGCCCCGCGTCGTCCAGCGCCGCGCCCAGTTCCAGTTTCGACAGCGGACCTCCTTGCGCGCGTCGCCCGTCCGCGGCCGGTAGACAGCAAGCCGCAGGAACCGCTGCTCAGCGATGCCGAGCGCGATAGTGCGATTGAAGGTGTCGTGCGCGAACTGCTCGATGACCCGGAAGCCGCGTTCCGCTCGGTCGCCGTGCTCTACCAGGATTTCCTCGTCCGCTGCCGCATCCGCCGGGTCGGCGGCGACGCCCTTGCACTCCCGGCCTTCCGCCGCAAGCTCGCTGTGCTGCGCGCCGGGATCGGCATCGATGACGCGACCTCCGAGGTCTGGCAGAAGGCGCTGAGCCTCTCGCAAAGCCTCGCCGATGATGTGCAGGGCGTGTTCCTCATCGTAGCCGAAGCTAGCGTCACCGGCGCCCCCTGCCCCTCCGACGCAGTGCTCGCGCGTGCCTATGGCACCCACTCGACCGGCCGCGCCCGGCGTCTCCTCACCTATTTTGAAGAGCGCGGCCTGCTCGTGGTCCGCATGGACCTGCGCAACAAGCGGGTCGTCGCCTTCCCCGATCTTGGCACCGAAACCGCCCCTGGCGACCCCAATGCTCCGGACGAGCTCGGCCGCACTGCTGCGGAGTAGACCGGCCGGTGCGGCGAATCGGACATTTTGGCGCACCGCTTGCCCCATTGCGGTCGCTTTGCGACCGCACTCTCAGCATGCTTGTCCAGCAGAACGGGCGTCATGGAAACCAGCATCAGGGAGGCGACATGACCCTTGTATCCCGCCTCAAGACCACGGGCCCGGGCATCGCCATGGGCGCGGCGGCAGCGACCACAGTCCTCGCCATTCTCGGCATCGCCGGCACAGTCATGAGCATGCATTGCGCGCCAGACGCCGTTGCGTGCGGAACCACACCCGCGGCGGTTGTCGCGTCGACGCCGGCGCCGCCCGACAAGGATCAGGAGCGGCTGGCGACAGCCCTGCCCCCCGCTCCGACGCCTGCCGCCATCCCGGCCACTGCCGGCTCCGATCAGGTGATCGCCGTCGCGCGCAACGACATGATCATCGGCACCTTCGATATGCTGACCCAGCCGCTGGTGCCAGCAACGAAGCCTGCAAAGGCCGAGGCCGTCGCCGAGGCAGCGCTGCCCAAGGTGGACTTGCCGATGGCTGCCGCAGAGACGCACGAGCTGGTCGCCAAGCGTTCAACAGTCGCGATCGACAACAGCGAAGCCGCCAAGGCGATAGACCGTGAACTGGGCGGCAATGCCCCAACCGAAACCACGCTGGCCTACGCGCCAGCCACCGTCCCCAAGGCTGCAGAACCGGCCACTGAACCCGTAACAAAGTCACTCGCCAGTGCCGACCTCCGCACCGTCGGTGGCGCCGGCGTCAACGTGCGCTCGGGCCCGGGCAAATCGAGCGGCAAGCTGTTCGCGCTCGCGGGCGGCGCAGAGGTGACTGTGAAGGAAGATCGGGGCGGCTGGCTGCACATCATCGACGCCAAGGGCCGCAGTGGCTGGGCCTACAAGACTTTCCTGACACCCTGATCGAAAAGGCGGCGGGCAGCCTTCGCCGCCCGCCCCAATCTCATTTCTTCTGTCCGAGCCCGCTGCGCTTGGCGATCTGCGAGCGGATCTTCGAGTAGTTCGGCGCCACCATGGGATAATCCTGTGGCAGGCCCCATTTCTGCCGGTAGGCATCGGGCGTCATGCCCAGCCCGGCCAGATGGGCCTTCAGCGATTTCACAGCCTTGCCGTCTTCGAGGCAGATCAGATGATCCGGGGTGATAGAGCGGTGCACCGGCACCGCCCCCTTCCGCTGCTGTGTCTGAGGATGGTGGAGCCCCGAAAGCGTCGAGTGCACCGATTTCAGCAGCTCAGCCACGCCCGAGGCACCAAGCGGGTTGTTGCTCACATAGGCCCGCACGATCTCGCTGGCATAGGTGACGACATCGTCATTGCTGGCGGCAGGAGCCGCAGTGATAGCCTTGTTCATGGACAGTTTCCTCATCTCGCGGGCTTCAGCATGCGCATCAGCGTGCCGTCTTTGAGCACGAACTGGTTGAACAGCGCGGCACCGGCATGGATCACGATGAGGACGATGAACACTGGCTTGGCCAGCGTGTGGATCTGCCCCCACGGGTCGCCGAAATAGTAGCCGAGCAGCCCGAGCACCGGCACCGCGAACAGCAGCACGTAGAACAGCCAGTGCATCGCAGTCGCCGCAAGCTGCAGCATCGGGTTGGCATCGCCGGCGTGCTCGGGCGCACCAGTGCGAAGGCGCACTGCGAAGCGCGCAAGCGCCAGGACGAGGATCGCAATCCCGACCCAAAAATGCGCGGTGCCCAGAATCTGGTCCGGAACCGAGACGGGGCCACCCTCTTCGGCGGCATCGATCACGGCGGTCATCGACTCGCCGAAGACCAGTTGAAAGAAAACCATTGCCGCAATCAGCCAATGTAGACCGATCTGTACGCCAGTATACCCGCCTGCTTGTCTGTCCATTCCGCCCACGCTCCTGCTAGCAATGCGGAGGGGCCCCCCGCTTCTCACGGGCTTGTGACAAGCAAACCTGACACGGAACTGAAGGCGACTTGCTGGCGCTACTTGAAACGCATGAAACGTGGCGCCTGCGACAGTCCGCCGCGCGGGCAAATGAAAAGGCCGCCCAGCTGGGCGGCCCATCCGGCTTCAGACGTCAAATCCACTTATTCTTCGTCTTCAGAGGGCGCCGCCGCCATGCCGAGCGCCGACATGTAAAGCTCGAGCAGTGCTTCCTGCTCCATGCGCTCGGCATGGTCCTGCTTGCGGATGCGCACGATGGTGCGCAGCACCTTGGTGTCGAAGCCGTTGCCCTTGGCTTCGGCATAGACTTCCTTGATGTCGCCGGCGATCGCCTGCTTTTCCTCTTCGAGCCGCTCGATGCGTTCGATAAAGGCGCGCAGCTGGTCCTGCGCAACGCTGTCCGGGGAGACGGTGGCCATGGTGTATCCTCTTCAAATCCGGCCCCCGTTCAATCGTGTTGAGCCGCTCAACTCAAGCCTATTCGACCGCAATCCACACCGCGCCGCCCTCATGCCCGCAATTCCGCCAAAACCGGCGTTTAGCAATTGACAGCGCACCGAGTGGTGCGCACAACACCAGCGCGCTGCAAACGATTGCAGGCCCTTCGCCGGACCGGACCATTGCGCTACATCCTGGCCACCACTGGTGTGATTGTTGCCGCCCTCATCGCTGTCGTGATCTGGATGGTTCTGCCCCATGCCGGCGGCAATCAAGCTGCGATCGCCCAGGATCAACCAGCTGCTGCCGCTCCTGCAACGCCTGCTCCCGCCCCAACCGCTGGCGATGATGGCAGCCTGCGCGTCTGCAACCAGACCGGCAACCAGGTCTCGATCGCGCTCGGCTACAAGGCCGCCAAGGGCTGGCAGTCCGAAGGCTGGTGGGTCGCAAAACCCGGCGAATGCAAATCGGTCTATAACGGCAAGCTCGATGCGCGCTATTATTACATCTTCGCAGCCGACGACATTGGCGGCGGGGTTTGGGACGGCACCAACTTTATGTGCACCCGCGATGAGACCTTCACCATTTTTGGGGTAGAGGATTGTCTGGCGCGCGGCTACGAACGCACAGGGTTTTTCGAAGTCGATACCCAGAGCAAGAATAACTGGACACTGCAGCTGACTGAAGGGGAGGTCATCAGCGGCGGTGATAACAACCAGGACGAAGCGGTGCCGCTTGAGGGCGACCTGCCGAGCGATGGCACTGTCAACCCGCAGGATCAGCCCAACCCCGATGATGGGGTGACCGATGGAACCGATTCAGGCGCCGACCCCGGCGCCACAGACACTCCCACTGATGAAGGTGCAGTAATCCAATGAGACGCTTGAGACGTGTGAAGATCGTCGCCACCCTGGGCCCGGCGTCCAACGATGAGGCCACGATCGAGAAGCTGGCCCGCGCCGGCGCCGACGTGTTCCGCATCAACATGAGCCATGCCAGCCACGACCTGCTGAAGCAAACCGTGACCCGCATCCGCTCCGTTGAAGAACGGCTCCGCCATCCTCTCGGCGTCCTGGTCGACCTCCAGGGCCCCAAGCTCCGCGTCGGCAAGTTTGCCGATGGCGCGGTGCAACTGACCAGCGGCAGCAAGTTCACGCTCGATAGCTCCGATACACCGGGCACCGTCGAGCGCGTCTTCCTGCCCCACCCCGAGATCATCGAGTCAGTGTCGGTCGGCGATCGCCTGCTGCTCGACGACGGCAAGCTGCAGCTCAAGGCCATCCGCGTCGGCGGCGGCGCCATCGAGACTGAAGTGATCTATGGCGGCAAGCTCTCGGACAAAAAGGGCGTCAGCCTGCCTGACACCCTGCTGCCCGTCGGCGCGCTCACCGAAAAGGATCACGCCGATCTCCTCAAGGGTCTCGAGAACGAGGCCGACTGGATCGCGCTGAGCTTCGTGCAGCGCCCTGAGGACATCATCGACGTGCGCAAGATAGTCCAGGGCCGCGCCGGTGTTATGGCCAAGATCGAAAAGCCGCAGGCGATCGAGCGGCTCGACGAGATCGTCAAGCTCTCCGACGCCTTCATGGTGGCGCGCGGTGACCTCGGCGTCGAACTGCCGATCGAAACCGTGCCGGGCCTGCAAAAGCGCATGATCCGCCTCGCGCGCCGCTACGGGAAGCCCGTGGTCGTCGCCACCCAGATGCTCGAATCGATGATCACCTCGCCGGTCCCGACCCGCGCCGAAGTCTCGGACGTTTCGATCGCCGTGTTCGAAGGCGCCGACGCCATCATGCTCTCGGCCGAAAGCGCCTCGGGCATGTATCCGGTCGAAGCCGTGACCATGATGAACAAGGTCGCGGTTGCCGTCGAAAACGACATCAACTACCGCGGCATCATCCGTGCCCAGGCGGCAGAGCCTGAAGCGACCGCTGCCGACGCCATCTCGGCCGCGACCCGCCAGGTCGCCGAAACGCTCGATCTGGCAGCGATCGTCACCTACACCTCATCCGGCTCCACAGCGATCCGTGCGGCGCGCGAGCGGCCCAACAAGCCGGTCCTCGCGCTCTCGCCCAACCTCCGAACGGTGCGCCGTCTCTCGGTGGTCTGGGGCATCCACTGCGTCGAATCGCCTGACGCGGTGAACCTCGACGACATGGTCGATCGCGCCTGCGTCATCGCCTACCAGGAAGGGCTTGCCCGTCCCGGCGACCGCATCGCCATCACTGCCGGCGTCCCCCTCGGCACCCCCGGCGCCACCAACATGCTGCGCATCGCGTTTGTGCGGCAGGACGGGGCTGGGTCGTCGTAAGCGACTAAAGAAACGCGCAAGGCCCCCTCACCCGACGCTTCGCGGCGACCTCTCCCCCAAAGGGAGAGGTGGTGAGGCGGCAGGATCGCGCCACAAGGTCACCTCTCCCTTTGGGGGAGAGGTCGGCCGTAGGCCGGGTGAGGGGGCCTTTCCTCGCCACAAACACTCGCCGGAGTTTGACCCATGCCAGCCAATCTCGATGCCGTCCTCGCCCATGTCGATGCCCATCTCGACCAGTCGGTCGAACGGCTGAAGGCACTTGTCGCGATCAAGTCGATCTCCACCGATCCGGCCTTTGCCGGCGAGGTCAAGCGCGCCGCCGAGTGGCTTGCTGCCGATATCGGTGCCTTGGGCTTTGACGCCTCGGTCCGCCCGACGCCGGGCCACCCCATGGTTGTCGGCAAGGACCACGCGGCCGCTGGCCCGCATGTGCTGTTTTACGCCCACTACGACGTCCAGCCGGTTGATCCGCTCAACCTGTGGACCACCGACCCGTTCACGGCAACGCTGGTAAAGACCGCTGACGGCGACACCCAGATCGTCGGCCGGGGTACCTCCGACGACAAGGGGCAACTGCTGACCTTTGTCGAGGCCTGCCGCGCCTACAAGGCCGTGACCGGCGCCCTGCCCCTCAAGGTCACGCTGTTCTTTGAAGGCGAGGAAGAATCGGGCGGCAAGTCGATGGCCGGGTTCCTCACCGCCAACCAGGCGGAACTCGGCGCCGCCGACATCGCGCTCGTGTGCGACACGGACCTCTGGAACGCCACCACACCTGCCATCGTCACCATGCTGCGCGGCATCGTCGCCGAAGAGCTGGAAATCACCTGCGCCAGCCATGATCTCCATTCGGGCATGTATGGCAATGCCGCTCGCAACCCCATTCAGGTGCTGAGCGAGATCATCGCCAGCCTCCGCAACCCCGATGGCAGCGTCGCCATCGACGGCTTTTATGACGATGTCGCCGAACTTCCTGCCGACATCGCCGCTCTCTGGCAACGCCTCCCCTATGACGAGGCCGCCTTCATGGCCGGCGCCGGGCTCACCACCCCAGCGGGTGAGCAGGGCCGCTCCGTGCTCGAACAGACCCGCTCGCGCCCGACCTGCGAGATCAACGGCATCACCGGCGGCTATACCGGCGACGGCTTCAAGACAGTGATCCCCGCCAAGGCCAGCGCCAAGATTTCCTTCCGGCTGGTCTCGGGCATGGATCCCAAAAAGATCAGCGACGCCTTCCGCGCCCACGTCCTGGCGCGCCTCCCCGCCGACGCCAAGGCGAACTTCAAGCCCCATGGCGGCAGCGCTGCCGTGACGGTGCCGGCTGACGGAGCGTTCCTCCGCAAAGCCGCGACGGCGCTCGGCGAGGAATGGGGCAATGAGGCCGCACTGATCGGCTCGGGCGGTTCGATCCCCGTCGCCGGCGACTTCAAGCACCTGCTTGGTCTCGATACCCTGCTGATCGGCTTTGCCCGCGACGACGACCGCATCCACTCGCCCAACGAGAAGTACAACCTCTCGAGCTTCCACAAGGGCATCCGCTCCTGGGTGAGAATTCTGGCGGCGCTGGCGGACTGACGTCAGCGCAGTTCCAGCAGCACCTTTGCGGTCTCGAGGTCGGCGCGCACCCACTCAAGTTCCGATGCCACCTGTTCATCGGTGGCACCCTCTCCCGCAAACAGTCCGTAAGTTAGGATGGCGCCGTCGCCCGCCGGAATTACGCGCATCGGCACGTATCGCACCATAATGCCATCGCGAAACACTTGGTGGTCGAGCACACCAAGCTCGTTGCGCGCCGTGAACCGCATTACCAATGGCCGGTCACCGACAGTGGGCTTTTCCGCGATCCATTCCAGCGCACCGAGTTGCCGGAACACAGGTCCAAGCACATTGGACCAGTTGGCATAGTTCTCCGGCCGGGACAGGAAGTCGTAGACCTCCTGCCATTGCCGGGCGATCGCCACGCTCACCGTCTCAAATCTGCTCACCAAACACTCCCCCAAATAGCCCAGGCGCCGGTCGTTGCCAGCGCGCTGTCAGCCCTCAAATCTCCGCCACGCTCTGCAGCGTCAGGAAATCGCTGGTGATCCATTCCAACGTCGACAGATACTTTTCCTCGGATGTTCCCGGACGTTGGAAGCACACGTAGGTCACGATCGAACCCTCCGCGCTGGGCAACACCCGCATCGGGTTCACCAAGGGCGTCTCGCCCTCCGCAAACACTGCCTGATCGGCAATGCCAAAACTGTTGGGCGCATGAAAGCGCACAATTCGCGGCCCGGCCGCCGTGTCAAACAGCCAGTCGAGCCCGCCCTGGTGCACCATCCTGTTGCTGGTGATCGCCGCCCAGCGCATGAACGGGATGGGCTCGATCAGATAGGGCAGCACCTGATCCACCGGCCGCTTGATGGCAACGCTGATGACGCTGGATTTCAGCATGTTCGGGGTCGGCAAGTCGCCCTCGAGATACGACTTCAAGCGCAGAAGATCGGCTTCAATCCATGCATTTTGGGAATCGAACTGCTCCGCGCTGATCCCAGGCGCAGCGATATGACAGAAGACGTAGTCGCAGCCGTCCTGGTTAGGGGTGAGCCGCGCGAAATTGCGAAATACTCCGGCCGTTCCAGGAAGCGTCGTATCGACATCCAGCACGCCATAGCCATTGGATGCGGTCGTCCTCAGGCTGAGCGAGGCTCCGTCGATCTGGACGCCCCAGGCGCCGTCCTCCAGCGCCTTGATCTCGGTTCCAGGATCGATACCGCCCCACAGAGCAAGGTTGCGCAGATCCGAAAGAAACGCGTACGCATCAGCGAAGCTGCGCCCGATCGTCACCTTGATGATCTTGAAATCTGGCACGACCGGGACCCATCTGCGCGCGCGTAACGCTCAAGTGGAACAGTCTAGCGCCTGCTCGTTAATCGAGCATGAGCGCCGCCACCTTAGGGTATCAACGCGCAGCAAAAAGCCCGCATTGCAGCGGGCTCTTGTCAGATCGATCGACCAGTAAACTGGCCGGCGCGCAATCAGCCCTGGCGGGCCTTGTAGCGCTTGTCGACCTTGTTGATGATGTAGACGCGGCCGCGACGGCGCACCAGCTTGTTGGCACGATGACGGCCCATCAAAGCCTTGAGCGAATTGGTGACCTTCATGTGAACCTCAACCGAAATAAAAAGAGGCGCCGTGCGCCTTCCGAATTGAGGGTGTCATTAAGGGGAAAACCCACGCCTGTCAACGCTTCCGGCCATAGCTTGGGGCTCTTGTGCGCCCATTGTTTCAAGGCACTTGCATCAGCCCGGTTAACGGAGCGGCAAGCCCCGCGCGTCACACTGGCAAGCGCCCCCTCCAACCGGTCACGAGGCCATGACAGAGCTCAGCTTTCGCAAACTCGATATCCTCGTTGCCGATCCGTCCAACCACATGGCATCGCTCGTGGCTCAAATGCTGTGGCACCTGAAGGTGCATGACGTCGCCGAGGCGGTCACCTCGGATGCGGCGCTCGTGCTGCTGCGTGCCCGCAAGTTCCACGCCGTCATTCTGGATGACCTGCTCGGCCCCATGGATGGTATCGCGCTCACCCGCGCCCTGCGGAGCTCCGCCGATAACCCCAATCGCGACATCCCGATCATCATGATGTCCGCCACCCCCGAGGCGACGCGCATCGTCGAGGCGCGCGATGCCGGCATCACCGAGTTCCTGCGAAAGCCCTTCGCCGCCCAGCATGTCGCCACACGGCTACAGGCCATCATGAAGGCACCGCGCCCGTTCATCACCGCCGAAGCCTATGTCGGCCCTGACCGGCGCCGCAGGAAGCTCGACGTCGACGGCCCCGAGCGCCGCCACTAACACCTCATTTCAGGCGTTGCGCAGCGGCGCCGCATCCGCCCCGGCAATTGCCGCCACCCCGATCTCCCGCCAGCGATGACAAGCGACCAGCCGGTCACCCTCAATCGCTTCGAGAGGCGGCCGGCGCTCGGCACAGAGTTCGATCGCATAGCGGCAGCGGGTGCGGAACGTGCACCCGGACGGCTGGTTGATCGGCGACGGAATCTCGCCCACCAGCCCATCGATATTGCGCTGCCGCGCCCGCTTAGGGTCGGGGATCGGCACCGCTGTCAGCAGCGCCCGCGTATAGGGGTGCTTGGAATCCTGGTAGAGATCGTCGCCGCTCGCCAGCTCGACGATCCGCCCCAGGTACAGCACCAGGATGCGGTCCGACACGTGCCGCACGACGCTCAGATTGTGCGAAATGAAGATCAGCGTCAGCCCGAGCCGCTCCTTGATCTCGCTCAGGATGTTGAGAATCTGCGCCTGGATCGACACATCGAGTGCCGACACCGGCTCGTCGCAGACAATCAGCTTGGGGCCGTTGATCAGCGCCCGGGCGATCCCAATGCGCTGCGCCTGCCCGCCGGAAAACTCGTGCGGATAGCGCGTGATCATCTCGGGCCTGAGCCCCACGCCCTGCATCATGTCGATCACCCGCTCACGCCGCTGCGTGGCGTTGAGATCGGGCCGCAGTGTCCGCAGCGGCTCGGCAATGATCTCGCCCACCGTCATGCGCGGGTTGAGCGAGGCCTGCGGATCCTGGAAGATGATCTGCAGGTCGCTGCGCATCAGGCGCATCTCTTCGCCCTTGAGCGGCACCAGATCCTCGCCCATCCACAGCACCTGCCCGTGATCGGGCTTCAGCAATTGCAGGATGCAGCGCCCCAGCGTCGATTTCCCGCAACCGCTCTCGCCCACGATCCCCAGCGTCTCGCCGCGCTTGACCGAAAACGAGATGTCCTGCAGCGCCTTGAGCTCCAGCTTTTTCTGGAACATGCCGTTGTCGATCGAAAAGCTCTTGCTCAGACCCTCGACGCGCAGCAGTTCTTCGCCAATCTCCACGCTCATGCTGCGCTCTCCGACTTGACCAGCGCCGGACCGTAGAAACAGGCCTTGGCGCGGTTGCCCTCAAACTCCCGCAGCTCCGGCCGCTCCGCAAAGCAGCGGTCGAACCGGAAGGCGCAGCGCGGATGGAAAGCACAACCATCCGGCAGGTGTTCGAGATTGGGCGGCGCCCCGGTGATCGGCGACAACCGCCGCTCGCGCTTGTCGATGTGCGGCGTCGAATGCAGCAGCCCCAGCATGTAGGGGTGCCGCGGATCGTAGAATAAGTCATCGACCGGCCCGCGCTCCACCACCCGGCCGCCATACATTACCATCATCCGGTCGGCGATGCCGGCCACAACGCCCAGATCGTGCGTGATCAGCACCAGCGCCGTACCGAAATCATTGGTCAGCGTCTTGAAGAGATCGAGCATCTGCGCCTGCACCGTCACGTCGAGCGCCGTTGTCGGCTCGTCGGCAATCAGGATCTTGGGCTGGCACAGCAGCGCCATCGCGATCATCACCCGCTGCCGCATCCCGCCCGACAGCTCATGCGGATAGGCATTGGCGCGCTTGACTGGATCGGGAATGCCAACCCGCTCCAGCATCTCGATCGCCGCGCGATTGGCCTTCACCTGATCATACTGCCGGTGCCGCACCAGCACTTCCGAAAGCTGCGCGCGCACCCTGAGTGTCGGGTTGAGCGAGGTCATCGGATCCTGGAAGATCATCGCGATGTCCTTGCCGCGATAGCGGTCAAGCTCATGCGGCGTGAGCCCGATGAGGTTGATATCCCCCATCATCGCCCGCCCGCTGACCCTGCCGTTCTTAGCCAGAAGCCCCATGATCGACATGAACGCCTGGCTCTTGCCCGAACCGGATTCCCCGACCACGGCAAGGGTCTCGCCCGCCGCAACGGTCAGCGACAGGTCAGACACCGCCTTCACTTCGGCCTCGTGCAGGGCAAATGTAACGTCGAGATGCTCGACGGTGAGAACATTGGTCATCTCAACGGTCCTTGGGGTCGAGCGCGTCGCGAAGGCCGTCGCCGATAAAAAAGAAACTGAACAGCACGACAACGAAGAACCCCAGCGGGAATCCCAGCTGCCACAACTCGCCATACTGCATGGTCTGCGCGCCCTCGCTGATCAGCGCACCGAGCGACGTATTGGGCTCCTGAATGCCAAGCCCGAGGAACGAGATGAACGATTCAAGCAAAATCATCTCAGGGATCAGCAGCGTCGCATAGACCACGACAATGCCGAGGAGGTTCGGCACAAGATGCCGGAACACGATCGCCATTGGCTTGGTGCCCGACGCCACCGCCGCCTCGATGAACTCGCGGTTCTTCAGCGACAATGTCTGCCCACGCACCACGCGCGCCATCCCCAACCACGAGATCAGCCCGATGCCGATGAACAGCATGATGAACGAGCGGCCGAAAATGATCAGCAGCAGGATCAGGATGAACATGTAGGGGATCGAATAGAGGATATCGACGAACCGCATCATCGCGCTATCGAGCCGCCCGCCGAAATAGCCGGCAACAGCGCCATAGAGCGTCCCCACCACCACAGCGACGGCGGACCCTAGAATGCCGACGATCAGCGAAATCTGCGTGCCCTGGATAACGCGCGAATAGAGATCGCGCCCCACTTCATCGGTGCCGAAGAAATGCCCGGTCTCAAGCGACGGGATGCCCTTTTCGGCTACCATGCCGAGAACGTTCCAGTCGACCTTTTCGATCGACCACTGGCTGAAAACCGGCCCGATCAGCGTGAACAGCACCACGGCGACCAGCGCCACGACGCTGACCACGGCGGCCTTGTTCTTCAAAAACCGCCGCCAGGCATCCTGCCAGAGCGAGCGTCCTTTGATGAGTTCGGCGTCCGAACTCGCCTCCGCGAGGCGTTCGATGCGACTGTCTGCGAGCATCAGTGCCTCCTATAGACGGATTTTGGGGTCGATCCACGCGTAGAGGATGTCGCACACCAGATTGCCAGCAATGGTAAGCGCACCCAGAAGGATCGTGACGCCAAGAATGGTGGAATAGTCGCGGTTGAGCGCGCTGTTGACGAACGCCTGCCCAATACCGCCGGTGGAGAAATAGAGGTCAACCACCACCGAACCGGTGATCATGCCCACGAAAACCGGCCCCAGATACGAGACCACCGGCAAGAGTGCCGGACGCAGCGCATGCTTGAAGATCACCTGGTAGCCGCGCATGCCCTTGGCCCGGGCGGTACGGATGAAGTTGGAGTTCAGCACCTCAAGCATCGAGGAGCGCATGATGCGAGCGATGTTGGCGAGATAAGTGGCCGACAGCGCGATCACCGGCAGGATGATGTTGGACCAGTGCCCATCGTTCCAGCCGCCGCCCGGCAACCAGTGCAGCCACAGCGTGAACACCAGTACGAGGATCGGCGCCAAAACGAAATTCGGCACCACCTGCGCCCCAATGCTGACCCCGACCGCGAGGTAGTCGATCCAGCTGTTCTGCCGGATTGCTGCAATCGTCCCGAGCGCAATCCCCAGCACCGATGCCGCAAGAAAAGCCCAGAATCCGTAGGTCAGCGTCACCGGGAATCCCTGCGCGATGATGTCGTTGACCGTCCGGTCCTTGTACTTGAACGATGGCCCGAAATCGAAATGCACCACCACGTTCCACACATACTCGAGCAGCTGCTGCCACTCGGGTTTGTCGAGCCCGTAGCGGGCATAGATGTTGGCCATCACCTCCTTGGGCAGCCCCTTTTCGCCGTTGAACGGATTGCCGGGGGCAATCTTCATCAGGATGAAGGAGATGACGATAAGGACCAGCAGCGTCGGGATGGCGATCCCAAGGCGCTTCAGAATGAACATCAGCATAAGGAAAACTTCCGGTCAGGCATCAGGTGACCCCTCTGCGCGATCCAACGGATCGGGCAATGGCTGAAGCCCCGCGCTTGGCGCGGGGCTCCCCAATTCGGGACGGATCGCTTACTCGGCGACCTTGTACATGTCCTTGGCGTACCAGACCTGCTCGACGTTATCGAAGGGCCAGCCCTTGATCGTCGGCTTCTGCAGGAAGACCTTGGCGTAGAAGTAGATCGGCACGATCGGCACGTCCTTGGCGACCTGCTCTTCGATCTGCTTGTACTGCGCGTTCGGGTCCTTGGACGTGCGGGCCTCGACCAGCCACTTGTCGACGTCGGCGTTCGAATAGCCGGAATTGTTCTGCGACGAGTTGGTGTCCATCAGGCCTTCGAAGGTCGAGGCCTCGTTATAGTCACCGCACCAGGCGTCACGGGCCACTTCGAAATTACGCTGGTGGCGCATGTCGAGCAGCGACTGGAACTCCATGTCCTGGAGGTTCATCGTCATGCCGAGCTTTTCCTTCAGCATCTGGCTAACCACGGTTGCGACCTTCTTGTGCGCTTCCGAGGTGTTGTAGATGTAGTTGAAGGTGATCGGTTTGTCGGGACCGTACCCGGCTTCTGCCAGAAGTTCCTTGGCCTTGGCATCGCGCTCGGCCTGGGTCAGCTTGGAATAGCCGAGGTCCGGCGGCTGGAACCCGGCCGTCGCCGGCGGGGTAAAGAAATACGCCGGCTGCTGGCCGCCCTGCAGCACGTTGTTGACGATCACATCACGATCGATCGCATACGAAATCGCCTGCCGGACGCGTACGTCCTTGAGGGCCTCGGGTGCACCCGAAGTCATGTTGATGTCGAAATAATACGTGCAAAGCTGCGGCACCGAGATCGCCTCGGTGGGGTACTTCGACTTCATCGACGGGAACTGGCCGGCCGGAACGTCGGTCTGGTCGACTTCGCCAGCGAGATAGCGGGTCACGCCCTGGTTCTCGTCATTGATGGTGAGGAAGTTCACCGTCTCGATCACCGTCTTGGCGTTGTCCCAATAGTTCGGGTTGCGCTTGACCGTGACGCGCTCGCCCGGCGAATTCTCGGTGAGGATATAGGCGCCGTTGCCGACGATGTTCTCGGGCTTGGTCCAGTCCGCGCCGAACTTTTCGACCACTGTCTGCGGGATCGGGAACAGCGTCGCGTGTGCGGTCATGCGCACGAAATACGGGATCGACGCGTTCAGCGTCACTTCCAGCGTCTTGTCGTCAATCGCCTTCACGCCGAGTTCGGTCGGAGCCATCTTGCCCGCGACGATGTCGTCAGCGTTCTTGATCCCGGCGAGGCCGAGGAAATAGGCATAGTTCGAGGCAGTCTTGGGGTCGACCGCACGCTGCCAGCTGAACACGAAATCGCTGGCCTTCACCGGGTCGCCATTCGACCACTTCGCGTCGCGCAGATGGAAGGTGTAGACGGTGTTGTCGGCATTGGCCTCATAGCTTTCGGCCACGCCCGGCGCCGGCGCACCGGTCGGGTCTTCGTTGTAGAGGCCTTCGAACAGCTGCGAGACCACGTAGGACGTGTCCACGTCCTCAACGATATCGGGGTCGAGCGAATTGATGTTATCAAGCACGCGATAATTGAAAGTCTGGTCGGCAGCCAGCTTGGCATCCGCGGGAACTTCGGCAGCAACGAGCGCGCCGGTGGTCAGCGCGGTGGCGCCAAGCAAGGTCACGGCCAATGCCGCTGCCCTCAAAAGTGTATTGGTTTTCATTATCGTGCCATCTCCTTGAACTAAGTTTTCCTGACGAGCGCGGCTTTTAGAACGCCATGCCTGATTGTTAGCCCCGACTGGTCGAAACTGCCGGATTGGGTACGGACCCTAGGGCATCGGGTTTTCGCTGACAAGCTGGAGCTTGACGTATGCGTCAAGAGATGTGGAAAGCAGGAAACGCTGGGATCACGGATATTCCTGCCGGGCGTGGACCACATCGGCAATATCAACGGCGTCAGGCAGCACCCGGTAGATCACGAGGTAGTTCGGATGGGCAATGAGTTCCCGCGTTCCGGGCGCCCGGCCGATGCGACCAATCTCAGGATGTGAGCGGGCAGGCTCAACTGACGCCATGATCCGGCCAAGCATCCGAACTGCAGCGGCCGGGTCCCTGTCCGCAATGTACCCGATGAGTTGGTTAAGTGCCGCCTGCGCTTCTGGTCGCCAGACGACGTCTAGCACTTCAGGCGCGCTTTTTGTGGCGCGCTTCGGCGCGAGCGATAATTGCCTCGGCTTCGGCCATAACGTCGGCGTGCGGAATTGACGGACGCGGATCGGCCAAAGACTTCTGAACCCTCGCAATCAGCCACTTCTCGTAGCTGGCCTCAGCCGCCGAGTTGGGAAACTCTGAAACGAGCGGGTCGTATTCGACCACCGGAGGGTCGCCCAGATCGGACTTTTTGCCTTCAGTCATCACATCGCTCTCCACGAAACCGCCTCAACATAGCGCTCGGCCGCGTTCCTGTCAGCCCGCCCGCTCGACGAGCGCCGCCACGCCCATGCCACCTGCGGTGCACACCGAAATCAGCGCCCGTCGCTTCTGCTCGGTCTGCAGCAGCTTGGCGGTCAGCCCGAGAATGCGCGCCCCGGTAGCCGCAAACGGATGTCCATAGGCGAGGCTCGAGCCCTTGATGTTGATCTTTGCCGGGTCGATTTCGCCGAGCACCTCGTCGCGCCCCAGCACATCGCGGTTGTAGACCGGGTCGCGCCAGGCCTTGAGCGTACACAGCACCTGCGCTGCGAAGGCCTCGTGGATCTCGAACAGGTCGATATCGGCGAACCCGAGCCCCGCGCGCCGCAGCATGTCGCTCACCGCCAGCGTCGGCGCCATCAGCAGCCCGTCTCCATGTGCAAAGTCGTTGGCGCCCACCTGCCCCATGGTGAGGTAGGCGAGCACGGGCAGTCCACGCGCCTTCGCCCAGTCCTCGCTGGCGAGCAGCACCGAAGCCGCCCCATCCGTCAGCGGCGTCGAGTTCGCCGCCGTCAGCGTGCCCTTGCCCGAAGCCTTGTCGAAGGCCGGCTTCATCGCCGCCATCTTTTCAAGGCTCGTGGCGCCCCGGACATTGTTGTCCTTCAGCACCCCGGCGAATGGCACCACGAGGTCGTCGTGAAAGCCCTCGTCATAAGCCCGCGCGGCATTGAGATGGCTCTTCAGCGCCAGATGATCCTGGTCCTCGCGCGAAATCTCCCAGGTGCGCGCCATCAGCTCGCAATGCTGCCCCATCGACAGCCCGGTCCGCGGTTCCTGCGTCGAGGGCGCCACCGGCGCCAGCTCTCCAAACGAAAACCCCTTGAACGCCTTGAACTTCTCGCCCGTCGTCCGCGCCCGGCTCAGCGCAATGGCGCGGTGCTGGAATTTATTCCCGAACACCACCGGGCTATCCGACACCGTGTCCGATCCCGCCGCGATCCCGCTCTCGATCTCGCCGGTCGCAATCTTCGCGCCCAGCGCTAGCGCTGCCTGGAGGCTGGTGCCGCAGGCGATCTGCACGTTGGTGCCCGGCGTCCGCGGCGACAGCCCGGCATCGAGGCTCGCCTCACGCGCGAGGTTGAAATCGCGGCTATGGGCCAGCACTGCCCCCGCCATCACCTCGCCTATGGCTTCACCCTTCAAATTGAACTTTTCCACCAGCCCGCCAAGCGCCGCGCCCAGCATGGTGAGGTTCCCCTCTTCGGCATAACCGGTATAGGCCCGCGCGAACGGAATGCGGGCGGAGCCGACAATGGCGACACGTCTCAGTTCAGCCATCGTCTAAGCCCTTCCATGCTTGCGGGCCTGCAGCGGCCCGCCGAGGAACGGCGCAAAGCCGGTCCCCAAAATCACCCCGATATCGGCCAGATCATCGCTCGCCACCACGCCCTCGGCCGTGGCGTTGATTGCAGTCTCGACCAGGGGATGCACCAGTTCGCGCCCGAACCCCGCAAGGTCAGCGTGCGGCGGCACCTCGCCTTTCACCGGCTTGCCGTCCACCCATTTGTAAAAGCCCTCACCAGTCTTCCGGCCAAGCTTGTTTTCCGCAATCAGCCGCATGAACTGGCCTTCGGACGGCACCTTGCTGCCCAGCTCCTCGGCGACGGCGCGGCCCACATCGAGGCCCACCGTATCCATCAGTTCGATCGGCCCCATCGGCATGCCGAAGGCGACAGCCGCCGCGTCGATCTGTTCCTTGCTGGCCCCTGCTTCGACCCGCTGCACCGCGCCCAGCATATAGGGCATCAGCACGCGGTTGACCAAAAAGCCCGGCGCCGATTTCACCACCACCGGCGACTTGCCAATGGCCAGCGCAAAGCTCGCGCCGCGCGCAATATCGAGGTCGGTGTTGAACTTCGATCGGATCACCTCGACCAGCGGCAATTGCGCCACCGGGTTGAAGAAGTGGAGCCCGATCAGCCGGCTCGGATTGACCAGCCCTTCGGCAATCCGCTCGAGTTCGATGGAGGAGGTATTGGTCGCAAGGATCGCCCCCGGCCTGGTCCGCGCTTCTGCCTCAACGAAGATCTTGTGCTTGATCTCCAGCTTTTCGACCACCGCCTCGATCACCACGTCGGCGCGCGCCAGGCCCTTGCCGGTCGGGTCGGCCTCGAGCCGCGCCACCGCGTTGTCGATCTCGGTCTTCGATTTGAGCCGCTTGCTGAACAGCTTCTTTGCTCGCACCAGCGCCTGCGCGATCCGCTCCATGTCGAGGTCCTGCAGCGTCACGCCCATGCCGCGCAGCGCGCACCAGGCCGCGATATCGCCACCCATCACGCCCGCGCCAATCACATGCACGCGGCGGAACACCGGCTTGTCGACCCCGCGCACCCCCTGCTTCTTGAGGCCCTCGGAGAGAAAGAACACCCGCCGCAGGTTGCGCGCAGTGTCGTTGGCCATCAGCGGTACAAACCCCGTCGGCTCGCCCGCGCTCATCGCCTTCCAGTCATCGCCGGATTTCTCGAAGAGATCGATCAAGGCGAAGGGCGCCGGATAATGCTCCGGCCGTGCCTTCTTTGACGCCTCGGTCCGCATGCGGCCGGCGACATAGGACCGGATCGGGTCCCAGGCCATCATCCGCTTGGTCCACGGCGCCTCGCGGCTCGCCGATTTCGCCAGCACCGCCTGCCGGCCGGCCCAGCGCAGCCCATCGCGGTGCCGCACCAGCTTGTCCACCAGCCCCATGCGCTTGGCGGCGCTGGCCTTGACCATCCGCCCGGTCAGCATGATCTGCATCGCATCCACCGGACCAGCCCGCCGGATCGAGCGGCCAGTGCCGCCAAAGCCTGGAAAGATCCCGAGATTAACCTCGGGGAACCCCACCCGCGTCTTGTCGTCGTTGACCGCGATCCGGTACCGGCAGGCCAGCGCCAGCTCCAGCCCGCCGCCGAGGCAGAACCCGTGGATCGTCGCCACCATCGGCGCTTTCAGCGCCTCTATCCGGTGCATCAGCGCATGCGCGCGCCCCAGCGCCGCCGCCAGGACGCCCGGGTCGGACATGTCGTCGAACTCGGTCACATCGGCGCCCGCAATAAACCCGCTGTCCTTGGCCGATTGCAGCACCACACCGATCAACTCACCCGACGCGATCAGTTCCTCGAACCGCTCGACGAACCTGTCGAGCTCGACAATCGCCTCGCGGCTCAGCGTATTGACCGGCGCCTTGGGCGTATCGATGGTCAGCCAGCCGATCCCCTCGATATCGATCTCGAAGCGCCAGTTCCGGCTGGCCGGCATCTGCGGTTGGGCCATTTTTGGCTCCTCGTTTGTCGCGGAGTTTATTCCGCTGCCTCGTCCAGCTTCGGCTCGCGCCGCACCTGTCGTGAGCTCAACTCATCGAACTCGAAATCGTCCACCCGGATCGCCCGGTCGGTGGCCTGGTCACAGAGCCGGAGCGTTGCCGCCTCGGCTTCGGTCAGCACGCCCTTTTCCATCGCATCGCTGATCGCGTCACGATCCATCCGCCGCTCCACCACGCCCTTCTTGATGGCGCGCAGGAACTTGGTCTCGATCTCCGCCGCCTTGGTCACCTTGAGCAGTGCATCCTCGAGAACGCCGGTGACGTCCTTGGGATCCATCGACACATAGGTGCCCTTGGTCAGCCGGTCGCGGAACGCACCCGGCTGCAGCACGGCGCGCGCCAGCCGGTACGTCGCCCTGTCGGATGCCGGCCGCGCATGCCGCCCCAGCGGAAACACCAGCACCCGCATCAGGTTGCGCAGCCAGAAATTGGGGAAGTTGGCGAACACCGCCGCAAGGCTCTGCTCGATCGCATAGATCCGGTCCCGCGCAATCGCATCGACCAGCGGCCGGTCCTCTTCGAGCCGCCCCTCGTCCTCATAGCGCCGCAGCACCGATGACAGCAGGTAAAGGTCCGACAGCACGTCCGCCATCCGTCCCGACAGCCGCTGCTTGCGCTTCAGGTCGCCGCCCAGGAACGCCACCGTCCAGTCACCCACCAGCGCAAAGCTCTGCGTGTAGCGCGACAGCTGCCGGTACCAGCGTTTCATCTCGTGGCTCACCGGGCTCGCCGCGAACGCCCCGAACGTCACCGCGTGGACAAAGCTCCCCACCATGTTGCGCAGCATGAAGCTCGCATGCCCGGCAAACGCCGCATCGAACGCCTTGAGCCCGGCCTTCCGGTCCGGGTTCTGCGCCGCCGCAATCTCGGAATAAAGGTACGGATGCGCCCTGAGCGCGCCCTGCGCAAAGGTGATCAGCGTCCGCGTCAGGATATTGGCGCCCTCGACAGTGATCGCCACCGGCGTCGTCGCATAGGCCGCGAACAGGTAATTGCTCGGCCCGTCCTGCACCGCCCGCCCGCCATGGATATCCATCGCGTCGTTCACCGCATCGCGCATCGCCTCAGTGGTGCGGTACTTCAGCAGCGCCGACAGCACCGAGGGCTTCTGCCCCTCATCGACCATCGAGGCCGTGAGCGCGCGCGAGGCTTCGTACATGTAAGCCGACCGCACCATGCGCGAGAGCGGCTCGGCCACCCCCTCCATCAGCCCCACCGGAATGCCGAACTGCCGCCGCACCCGCGCATAGGCCGACGTCACCCGTAGCGCGTGCTTGATCGACACCGTGCCGATCGCCGGCAGCGAAATGGCGCGGCCCGTCGCGAGGCACTCCATCAGCATCCGCCAGCCCTGCCCGGCATATTCGACGCCGCCGATCAGAAACTCGATCGGCACGAACACATTGCGGCCCTGCGTCGGCCCGTTCATGAACGCCGAGCGCGCCGGATAGTGCCGGCGGCCGATCTTGACGCCCTTGAACTTGGCCGGCACCAGCGCCAGCGTGATCCCGACATTGTCGACCTCGCCGATCAGGTGCTCGGGGTCGCGGAGGTGGAAGGCCAGCCCCAACAGCGTCGCCACCGGCGCCAGCGTGATGTAGCGCTTGTCCCAGCTGAGCTTGACCCCCAGCGTCTTCTTGCCGTGGTACATTTCGTAGCAGACGACGCCCACATCGCGCATGCCCGCCGCGTCCGACCCGGCATGCGGACCGGTCAGCGCAAAGCACGGCACTTCGAGCCCCTTGGCCAGCCGGCTGAGATACTTCTGCTTCTGCTCGGGCGTGCCGTACTTTTCCAGCAGCTCGCCCGGCCCCAGCGAGTTGGGCACCATCACGGTGATCCCCGCCGCAATCGAGCGGCTGGCAATCTTGGACACCACCTGGCTCTGCGCCTGCGCCGAAAACCCGAGCCCGCCATATTCGCGGGCGATCAGCATCCCGAGGAACCCCTGGTCCTTCAGGTACTGCCAGACTTCGGGCGACAGGTCGGCGCGGCTGTGCCGCGTGTCCCAGTCGTCGATCATCGCGCAGACCGTGTTCACCGGCCCATCGAGAAACGCCTGCTCCTCGGTCGAGAGCGTCGGCTTCCTGATCCCCAGCAGCTTTTCCCAGCGCGGCCGGCCTGAAAACAGCTCGGCGTCCCAGCCGACCGTCCCCGCATCGAGCGCTTCCTGCTCGGTGCGGCTCACCCGCGGCAGGATGGATTTCACCAGCCCATAAACCGGCTTGCTCACCGCCATCTGGCGGATCAGTGGCAGGGACAAGAGCCCCAGCACCAAAGCCGGCAACAGCGCAAACACCCAGCCGGGCACATCCACCAGCAGCCACAGCCCGCCATCGATCGAAATCCGGCTCAACAACCCCAGCACCAGCGCTGCCAGCGCCCACTGCCACAGCGGCGCGCGACGCATGGCGAGCGTTGCGAACGCCACGATGCCAGCAACAAGTACAATGAGGATCATATCAGGACCTCCTCGCCGCAGGTGACGCGCGACCCGGAGTGTGCGCCGGGCGCTGTCGGGTTAAACTCCGGCCGCACCGGAATCATCTCCCAAACCTTATGCACGCGTCATGTCAGACGCCATCACATTACGCCAGGTTGACGTATACGTCAACTTAACGACGTAACCGCCCTTGCCGTTAGCTTGCCAGCGCCCACGCCTCCCACCGGCACGTCGCCCGTTTGACGCTAACGTCACTTGGTGAAATACTGCTCGGTAACAGGACGAAAAGTCCCAAGGAGGAAGTGATGGCCAACAACACGTCGGGCGTCCGTCGCCCGTGGGAGGCAAGCTATCCGTCGGGCATCGACTGGAACGCCGCCATCGACACCACGCCCGTGCACGAACAGGTGCTCGCCACCTGCGCCCGCACCCCCAAGGCGGACGCTCTCGATTTCCTCGGTAAAAAGACCCGCTACGGCGACCTCGGCAAGCTGATCAATGCCTTCGCCGGCGCCCTCCAGACCCAGTTCGGCGTCACCAAAGGCAGCCGCGTCGCCCTGCTCCTCCCCAACACACCGTTTTACGTCATTGCCTATTACGGCGTGCTGCGCGCCGGCGGCATCGTGGTCAACTGTAACCCGCTCTACACCGTGCACGAACTCAGCCACATCGTCGCCAATTCAGGTGCCGAAATCATGGTGACGCTCGATCTGAAGCTACTGTTCGACAAGGCCGAAGCCCTCACCACCGCCGGCCACGTCAAAAAGCTCATCGTCGGCCACTTCCCTTCCGTCCTGCCCGCCCTCAAGCGGGCGCTCTACATGCTCGCCAAACGCAAGGATCTCGCGACACTGGCAAAGTCCTCCGTCGCCGACCGCATTACCCGCTTCGAAACGCTGCTGGCACGCCGCGACACCCCCACCCCAGTGACCATCGACGCCACCAAGGATGTTGCCGTCCAGCAATATACCGGCGGCACCACCGGGCTCCCCAAGGGCGCCATGCTGAGCCATGCCAACATCGCCGCCAACCTCAGCCAGATCGATGCCTGGGGCGATGGCATTTTCTATCCACCCTCCCGCGTCGTGGCGGTACTGCCCTTCTTCCATATCTTTTCGATGACCGTGTGTATGAACGTGCCGCTCTCCATCGGCGCGCAGGTCATCATGCTCCCGCGCTTCGAGCTCAAGGCCTTCCTCGATCTGATGAGCCGCACCGGCGCCAATATCCTGCCCGCCGTGCCCACCCTCGTTCAGGCCCTCGCCAAGGCTGGCGAACGCGCCAAGCCCCACCTTCAGGGGCTCGATGTCGTCATCTGCGGCGGTGCTCCCCTGACCGACGATGTGCGCACGGCCTGGTCGAAAGTGGGCACGGCTCTGCTAGCCGAAGGCTACGGCCTCACTGAATGCTCCCCCGTCGTCTGCTGCGCCGCCCTCCGCGTCGCCAGCAAGCCCCGGTCGATCGGCATGCCGCTCCCTGGCACCGATCTGCGCTTTGTCGATATCGACACCGGCGCGGTGGTGGAGCCGGGTCAGCGCGGCGAACTGCAGGTCAAGGGCCCGCAAGTCATGCTCGGCTACTACAACAATCCCGACGCCACCCGCGATGCCTTCTCCGATGGCTGGCTCCGCACCGGCGACGTCGGCATTCTCGATGAAGACGGATTCGTCTTCCTCGTCGATCGCATCAAGGACCTGATCATCTGCTCGGGCTTCAACGTCTACCCGCGCAACATCGAGGAAGCCCTGCTGCGGCACCCGGCCGTCGAGGAATCGAGCGTCATCGGCGTACCCGATGAATATCGCGGCGAGGCGCCTGTCGCCTATATCAAGCTCAAGCCCGACGCCAAGGCGACCGAGGCCGAGATCAAGACCTTCCTCGCGCAAACGCTGAACAAGATCGAGATGCCCAAGCAGGTCATCTTCAAGGATCAACTGCCCAAGACCCTCATCGGCAAGCTCTCGAAGAAAGAGTTGCGCGACGAGTTCAAGGCACAGGCAAAACCCAATGCATCGGTTGGCACATGAACAGGTCTGAACCCGAAAACCGCGATCTTTTCGCCATCGCCGATCTCGCCGACGAGTTCGGCATCTCCACCCGCGCCATCCGCTTTTACGAGTCCAAAGGCCTGATCCGCCCTGAGCGCGTCGGCAGCACCCGCGTCTTCCGTCGCCGAGATCGCGCCCGGCTGATCCTGATCCTCCGCGGCAAGCGGCTGGGTTTTTCGCTGCGCGATATCTCGGACTATCTCAGCCTTTACGATGCGCAATCCCAGACCGCCCAGGTGACGCTGCTCATCAACAAGGTCGACGAACGCCTCACCCTGCTCGAAGCCCAGCTCGACGACCTGCAGACCACCATCGGGGAGTTACGCGAAATCCGCAAACTCGCGACCGAGCGGATGCCGGCGCGATCAGAACTGGCAGAGACCTAGGCTGCGTCAACCTGCCGATGCGGCAACGTGCGAGCCCCGATCCAGGCTGCGAGTTCATCTGGCGGCAGCGCCTTCGAAAACAGGAAGCCCTGCAGCGTGTCGCAATCCAGCGCCTGCAAAAAGCGGCGCTGGGCATCGGTCTCAACGCCTTCCGCGACCACTTTGAGGCCGAGACTATGCCCAATGCGGATCACCGCGGTCGCGAGGCTGCGCGCACTGTCGCTTTCCTCGATCCCCTGCACAAAGCAGCGATCGACCTTCAACTCGTCCACCGGCAGGCGCGCCAGGTGGCTTAGCGAGGAATAGCCGGTGCCGAAATCGTCCATGGACAGCCGCACCCCGAGGCAACTCAACGCCTGCGCGTTCTGGTTCGAGGTCGAGCAATCGTCCATCACCACGCCCTCGGTGATCTCGAGCGCCAGCCTCTCGGGTGTCAGCCCATGCCGCTTCAGCGCGTCCTTGACCGTGCCGAGCAATCCCGTCGTGCGGAAGTGCAAGGGCGACACGTTCACCGAAACGCTCGGCACCTCCACCCCGGCATCGTCCCAGGCCCGCAACTGACGGCACGCCTCGTTGAGCGCCCATTCCCCAATGTCGAGGATCTGGCCGCTTTCCTCGGCAAGTGGAATGAACCGCGCCGGCGAAATGTCGCCCAACACCGGGTGTCTCCACCTTGCCAGAGCCTCAACGCCGATCAGCCGCCCGTCGAACGCCGAAACCTGCGGCTGGTAGAACAGGCGCAGGCAGTCGGCAGCAAGCGCTTCGCGCAAGGCCGCGCCGAGCATCAGCCGCTCCTGCGCCGCTGCCATCATTTCCGCAGCAAAGAACCGGTAGCGCGCCCGGCCCTCGGCCTTGGCCTGGTACATTGCCGTGTCGGCGTTCTTGAGCAGCGTCTCGGTGTCCCGCCCATCGCGTGGATAAAGGCTGATGCCGATGCTGGTGGTAATCGGTAGCGACAGTGCGGGGATCAGCGGGGGGTTCAGTAGCGCCGCCTCGATCCCTTCGGCCATTTTCGCCGCCGCTACGCCGGTACCGTTGCTGAGAACGATCACAAACTCGTCGCCGCCATGCCGGCAGACAATGTCGTCCGGTCCCACCTGCTGTTTCAGCCGCCCGGCCACCTCCACCAGCAGCGCATCGCCAAGCGAGTGCCCCATGGTGTCATTCACGTCCTTGAAGCGGTCGAGATCGAGAAAGATGAAGGCGCGCGGCTGCTCGGGCGCCTGCGAAAACGCCGAACGCATCTCGCGCTGCAGCATGGTCCGGTTGGGCAAACCCGTCAGCGTGTCGAAATAGGCGAGCCGCCTGATCCGCTCCTGTGCGTCATGCCGCTCCAGCGCCAAAACGCACAACTGCACGCAGGCCGCCACCACCCGCTCGTGCCAGATGCTGGGTCCGCGCTTTTCGTGAAAATAAAACGCGAACGTGCCCGCCACGCTGCCATCGCGGCGCATGATCGGGCTCGACCAGCAGGCGTTCAACCCAAGCGGCAATATCAGTGCCTTGTAGTCGGCCCACAGCGGATCGGTCTCGATATCGCGCACCGTCACCGCCTCACCCCGGTACGCCGCAGTTCCACAGGACCCTGCAACCGGCCCGATCTGGACCCCGTCGATGGCTTTCGAATACGAGTCCGGCAAAGACGGCGCCGCCAGCGGCCGCAACTGGCCATGCTCGTCGACCGCAAGGATCGACACCACGACTTCCGGGAAAATCAGCTCCGCCCGCGCGCAGATGAACCGCATCACCTCACGCAGCGGCATGTCCGTCGCCACGGCCTCCAGCACATCGCGCTGCATGCGCTCGATCAGCCGCAACTCCGTCGTCGCGTCCATGCTGCCGACAATGTTGGTAATCTGCCCCTTTGCGTCCACCCGCGACCGCAGGGTCATCGCCAGCCAGGTTTCCTCGCCGGTCTTGCTGAAGGTGCGGATATCTTCGCGGATCGTCTCGCCACGCTCAAGCGCGGCCCAGGTCCGGGTATAGTCCGCTTCCCCATAGTGGCTGCTGCCGAGGACATCACGGACCCTTCGTCCCAGCACATCCTCGACCGAGAACCCGAGCACTTGCGTAAAGGTCCGGTTCACATAGAGAATCCGGGCGTCCCGATCCGTGATGAAGACCGCACACGGTGCTTCTTCGGCAGCGATGGTCAGCAGCCCCGAGTGCACATCATCAGCGTCCTGCTGCCTACGAGTACTCTTCATTTATGGCTTCACCAGATGCAGACCGCGTCGTCTCCTGCGACACTAGAGCGACAACTTCTCGCCTGGCGCAGGTAAACAACCCGCCCAGTCTGCGGCAATAACTGCCAAAATACGCGTATATCTGAAGGGATAGTTGCCAAATGATTGCCAACTAGCGGCGACGAGGACTGGTATTTGTCATCAAGTCCGGCTTCTTCGGCCGACGCCAGCCTTTCGGCGGCTCGACTACCGGCACATTGGTCCCGAGCCCCATCTGCCCCGGCGGCGGCTGCCGCACCTCGGGGTTCTCCAACAGCGGCGCCTGCTGGCCGCGCAACTGCGCGATCTGGTCGCGGAGGCGCGCTGCGTGCTCGAAATCCTCGCGGGTCACCGCCGCCAGCATCTCGCCTTCCAGCGCAATGATCTTGCGCTCAATCGCCGCCATCGACATCGGCTTCTCCTTCTACGCGCGCGCCACCCAGAAACAGCTGCATCTCATCGAGCGTCGCCGCCTCGTTGGCCGGCTTGTCCCAGCGGATGCGGTTGATACGCGGAAACCGGAGCGCCACCCCGGATTTGTGCCGGCTCGAGACCTGCGCGGCATCGAACGCCACCTCGAACACCAGTTCCTTTTTCACCTCGCGCACCGGCCCGAAGCTGTTGAGAGTATTATTGCGCACCCACTTGTCCAGTTGCTTCAGCTCCTCATCGGTAAAGCCGAAATACGCCTTGCCGATAGGGACGATCTCGTTGCCCTTCCACACCCCGAACGTATAGTCCGAATAGAACGACGAGCGCTTGCCGTGCCCGCGCTGCGCATACATCAGCACCGCGTCCACAACGTTCGGGTCGCGCTTCCACTTGAACCACAGCCCCTTGGGCCGCCCCGGCACATAGGGCGAAGCGCGCAGCTTGACCATCACCCCCTCATGCCCATGCTCCGCTGCACCTTTCCGGCGCAATTCCGCCAGCTCATCCCAGCCGCCGAATTCCAGCACCGGCGACAGATCCAGCCGCGTCTGCGGGTTGGACACAAACCACGCCTCAAGCCGCGCCCGCCGCTCCGTCCACGGCAAGCTGCGGATATCCTCGCCACCATCGAACAGCATGTCATAGACCCGGATGAAGGCCGGCAGGTCCGCCAGGTGTTTCGCACTCGCTACCTTGCGATTGAGCCGCTGCTGCAGGTCGTTGAACAGTGCCGGCTCCAGCCCATGCCCCACCAGCAGTTCGCCATCCAGCACCGCGTCGCCAAATACCGCCCCCACCACATCGGGAAACGCCGCCGCGATATCGTCACCTGTGCGCGAAAACAGCGAGACCTTGCCGCGCGAGGCGATTAGCTGCACCCGGATCCCGTCCCACTTCCACTCCGCAACGAAATCCTTCGGGTCGAGCGTATCAAGGTCCTTGCCCTCATCAATCGGGTTGCTCAGCATCAGCGGATGGAACCGCGCGCTATGGTCGATATCCGGCCGCTCTGTCTTCCCATCGAGCCAGTCGAAGAGCTCAACAAAGGGCACGCTCATGCCGTTCCAGACTTCCTCGATCTCCTGCAGTCCCTTGCCGCTCATCTCCGCCAGCGCCGTCTTCGCCAGCCGCGCTGAGAGCCCGATCCTCAGTGCCCCGGTCGCGAACTTCACCAGCGCCCAGCGCTCGTTGATCGACGCCCGCGTCAGAAGCGACGCGATCAGCTTGGGTAGCTCCGCCTTGCTCGTAAGGTTGAACAGCGACACCAGTTCACTGAGCGCTGGAAGCGGTTCATCGTCGTGGCCATGGTGCGGCCAGATCAGGGCAATCGTCTCGCCGAGGTCGCCAACATAATCATAGCTCAGCGCAAACAGATGCGGGTCCACCTCCCCCAACACCACGTCCTTCAGCACCGCCGGTTTGACGTTCTTGAAGCTCAGCCCGCCGGTGAGAATAGCCAGCGCAATCCCCCGATCCGGGTCGGGCGTCTCGCGGAAATACGCCGTCAGCGCTTCGATCTTGCGGTTACGCGATGGCGTCAGGGCGAGCAATTCCAGCAGTTGCGCAAACCGCCTCATTCCCCCTCCCCCTCGCCACTGTCCTCATAGGCCACGATGTTCAGCGGCTCCGCCTCCAGCCCCTGCTGCCGGCAGTGGTAGACCAGCGCATCCTCGCGCCCATGCGTCACCCACACCTTTTCTGCCCCGGTCTCGGCAATCGTCTGGCGCAGCTCGTTCCAGTCGGCATGGTCGGAAATCACCAGCGGCAGTTCCACCCCCGCCTGCCGCGCCCGCTGCTTGACGCTCATCCAGCCCGACGCCACCGCCAGCACCGGATCGGGCAACCGCCGGCTCCACCGATCCTTGATCGCCGAAGGCGGCGCGATCACCATCTGCCCCGCCAGCTCGGCCTTGCTCGCCTCCAGCGAATGCCGCAACTCCCCCAGCGCGATGCCGCGTTCCTGGTACAATTCACACAGCCGGATCATCGCACCATGAAGATAGACCGGCGCGTCATGGCCCGCATCGCGCAGCAGCGCGATCACCCGCTGCGCCTTGCCCAGCGAATAACAACCCACCACATGCGCCCGTTCCGGATAGAGCGCCGCCGATCTGAGCAGCCGCCGGATCTCATCGAGCGGGTCCGGATGCTGGAACACCGGCAGCCCGAACGTCGCCTCCGTCACCAACAGGTCGCATTTGACCAGCTCGAACTCCTGCGCCGTCCGGTCAAACCCGCGCTTGTAGTCCCCGGTAACCACCGCCACCTGGCCCCGGTACTGAAGCCGCACCTGCGCAGAGCCAAGGATATGCCCCGCCGGATGGAGCGAGATCGTCACCTCACCCACTTGCAGCGGCACCCCATAGTCCAGCTCCTCGAACCGCTCCGCGCAGTCCTCGCCATAGCGGGTCTTCATGATGGCAATGGTGTCCGGCGTCGCCAGCACCGCCCCGTGCCCGGCCCGCGCGTGGTCTGCATGCCCATGCGTAATGATCGCCCGCGCCCGCGGTTGCGGCGGGTCGATATAGGCGTCGATCGGAATGACCCTCAGGTCGCGGTCGAGAAAGGGCGAAGCCATGTTGCGAGCCTAACGGAAATTCCGGCGCAATGGTTCAAGTCGAAAAGAAGAATGCAGCAGAAAGCAGCCACTGCCTGATGGCGTAGCTTGTCTCCCCACCACCACCCATTTAGGCTTCCGCCGAACCGGGGAAATATCGATGGGCAAGACGCGGCTTGAGGCCTTCAGCGATGGCGTGCTCGCCATCATCATCACCATCATGGTGCTGGAACTCAAGGTTCCGCACTCTCCCACCTTCGAGGCGCTCTCCGAGCTCCTGCCGGTGTTTCTGAGCTATGTGCTGAGCTTCATCTTCGTCGGTATCTATTGGGCCAACCACCACCATCTGTTCCACACCGTAGAAAAGGTGAATGGCGCCATCCTTTGGGCCAACAACCATCTGCTGTTCTGGCTGTCGCTGATCCCCTTCACCACTGGCTGGATGGGTGAAAACCACTTCGAACCCCTGCCGGTCGCCGCCTACGGCGTAGTCATGCTTTTTGCCGGCATCGCGTACAGCATCCTCACCGTCGTCATCGTCCGCTCCCAGGGTCCGAACTCCGCCCTCGCCCACGCCATCGGCCGGGACTGGAAGGGCAAGCTGGTCCTGCCACTTATCCTGTTCGGCATCATCGCGGCTTTCCTCATCCACCCCTGGGCAGCCGGCGCCTGCTACGTCGCAGTCGCAGCCATCTGGTTCCTCCCCGATCGTCGCATCGAGCGGGACCTCGCCGAAAACACCTAGCGGGGGGAGAGAATGCGCCGCACCAACCACCCGGCCGGCACGGTCCAGTCCATCACCATTGAAAGTGCGGCCATCGCCAACAACCGCCTCGGTGACCCGACCAACCGCCGCGTCGATATCTACATTCCTGCCGGCCATGACGGCAGCGGGTTGCCGCTGCTGGTCGACCTCGTCGGCTACACCTCCGGCGGGCCAGTCCACACTGCCTGGAAGAACTTCGGCGAAAACGTGCCGGAGCGGCTGGATCGGCTGATCGGCGATGGCACCATGCCACCCGTGGTGGTGGCCTTCCCCGATTGCTTCACCCGTCTCGGCGGCAACCAGTATGTCAACAGCCCGGTGATGGGGAACTGGGACGATTTCCTGATCACCGAAATGCTGCCCACCGTTGAGCACCGCTTCAATTGCGGCGGCACCGGCCGGCGCGGTGTCTTCGGCAAGAGCTCCGGCGGTTTCGGCGCGCTGGTCTACGCCTTCCGCCACCCCGATATCTGGGCCGCAGCCGCCAGCCATTCCGGCGACGCCGGGTTCCAGAACCTTTATATCGGTGAGTTCCCCAACCTCGTCCGCGTGCTCTCCAAATTCAGCTCCATCGAGGCCTGGCTGAAGGCGTTTGAGGAAAAGCCCAAGGTTGATGGCAAGGACATCATGGTGCTGCTGATGCTGGCGCAGGCCGCGAGTTTCGATCCGGACCCCGATCCGGAGACCTTCCTCGGCCTGCGCCTGCCGGTGACCGTTGATACCTGCGAGCTGATCGCGGACCGCTGGCAGAACTGGCTCGCCTTCGACCCCGCCCTGATGGCCGAAGCCGGCACCGAAGCCATCAGCCAGCTCAAGGCGTTCTACCTCGATTGTGGCACCGAGGATCAGTACAACATCCTCTACGGCACCCGCCGCATCCACAAAGCCCTGGTCAGGGACAACACCCCCCACCGCTACGAAGAGTTCGTCGACGACCACAGCAGCGTCGACTATCGCATGGACGTCAGCCTGCCATTCCTTGCAAAGGCCCTGAGTCGCTAGAGATTTGACTTACCTATAGATCGCCCAGTCATCTCCCTCCCCCTCGTGGGGAGGGATCAAGGGTGGGGGGCGGGAAGCCAGCGCACGACCAGCTTGTTCAGCGGCTTCTGTCTAGCCCGCAAACGGCGCCAACCACGCCTTCAGCGCACTCGCGTTCATCGCGCCCGCCTGCTGCGCCAGTATCTTGCCGTGCTTGAAGACGATCAGGTTCGGAATGCCCCGAATATTATAGCGCCCGGCAATCGCCGGTTCTGCCTCGGTATCGAGCTTCAGGAACCGCATCTTCGGCTCCAGGTCACGCGCCGCCGCCTCGAATGAAGGCGCCATGGCGTGGCACGGGCCGCACCAGTCGGCCCAGAAATCCACCACCACCGGGATATCGCTGCGGCCGATCTGCTTGTCGAACGCCGCCGCATCAACGGCCGCAGGCTGGCCCTCGAACAGCGGCTCGTGGCACTTGCCGCACTTGGCCGCGATCAGCGCTTTGCCGGCGCCGATCCGGTTGGTGCCCCCGCAACTGGGGCAAACGATATGCGTGTCGCCATCAGCCATCTTCGCCTCACAAAACCTTGGTCACCTTGAGGAAATTGCCGCGCTCGTCGTTTGCCGCCTTGATCGCGGTTTCGGAGCCCAGCACCACCACCTGCCCGTCGCGCGCCACAAGGTCGAGCGCATCGGCCAGCGCCGCAAAATCCTTGCTGCTGGCATTGAGAATCTCGTCGCGCCGCCGCTGCCGGTCCGCGTCGGTATCGCCGCTCAATTCCCAGAGCAGCGAGGTGAACCCCTTGGCATCGGGCAAGCGGTAGGTATCCACCGAGCCGATCACCCCGATCACCGAGCGCACCAGATCCTGCGAGCCAACGCCTTCCTTCAAATACTTCGCTGCGCCATCATAAACCGCCAGCGTGTCGATGAGGTTCGGGTCGCGGTACGAGGTGAAGGCAAAGGTGCCGGCAAACGGATCGTAACCCGAAGAGCCGCCATAGGCCCCGCCCTGCACCCGCACTTTGTCCCACATATAGGTGGTGTTGAGGTGCTTGATCGCCACCGCCGTGCCGCCCGTCCCCTCAAAGCCCAGCGCCTTGAGGTTGGCGCCCTTGGCAACATAGTTCACCTGCCCCGGGAACGTCAGCCCTTCGGATACCGGCCCCGGCGCAAAGCCCCAGCCATCGGCAACCCCGCCACCAGCCGGCAGCCCGGCGACGAATGCCGCCAGTTGCGGCCGCACAGCAGTAATCGCCGCAGCATCCGCCGTCACATTGGCAATCATCCGCTTCTGCCCAACCAGCAGCGTCCGGGTTTCCTCGAGCGCCGCCTGCACCTTGGGCCAGTTCGCATCGATCTCGGCCGCCAGTTCCTTCAAGAAGAAGTAGTGGCTCACGCCGCCGAGCTTCTCGTTCAGCCAGTCGGCCTCGCTGAACCCGGCGCGCACCCGCATCGAGACGATGCCATTGCCCATCCCGGCGAGCGAGCTCTCGAACCCAGCCTTGCTCTCCAGAACCATCTGCCGGATGCGCTCGCGGTTATCGAGCCGCGCATCGGTCAACACGTCCGTCATGATCGCCAGCATGTCATCGACATGGTCGAGCGTCGCCTTGCCGCGCACGAACAGATAGGCCGCACTGCCCTGGCCGTCGCGCCGCGTCGAGATCCAGCGGCTGGCGCCAACCCCGCCCGTCGTCCGCCCGATCCGCTGCGTCAGCGACACGAAGTCTTCTTTGCTCGTCCCAGTCTGCGTCAGCGCCCGCGTGAAGATCGGCAGATACGGCATCAGCCGCCCTGGCACGGCCTTCAGGTCAAAGCCAAGATCGAGATAAACGACCCCGCTCGTCGGCAGGTCGTGCGTATAGAGCTCGATCCCCGCCAGCGTCTCCCGCGCAATCGGGATCGGCTTGTTGACGCGCGGCAAGTCGGCCAGCGTCAGCGTCGGGATCTTCGACAGCGCCTCGGGCGTATCGCCCTCATCCTGCAACGCCTTCAGGTGCCGCGTCTGCTCGGCCACCGCCGCCAGCCCTTGCGCATCGAGCCCCTGCTGCGCCGCATCGAGCCGCGCCCGCTCCTCCGCCGCTTCAGCCGCCGCCTTGCCCGTATCAGCCTTCAGCAGCACCGTCGTGCGGTGGAGGTTTGAAGTGAGATGCGCCTCGATCAGCGTTTCGAACACCCGCACGCCATTGGCAATATCGGCCTTCAGCGCCGCCAGCGGCGCCTCGAATTCCAGCGGCGTCAGCGGATCGCCGCCATAGAGCCACGTCCCCATGGCGCGGAACATCAGCGCAATGCCGCGCGGGAAGGAGCCGGTGTTGTTTTCCCTCAGCGCAAATTCCGCGCTGTTGAGTGCCGCCTCGATGGTCTTGGGGTCGATCCCATCCTTCGCAAGCTTGCCGAGCTCCGTGAGGATCAGCGCCTCCACCTTGTCCGCGTCCGCCTCATCGATGCCCTTGAGCCCGAAGGTGAAATACGGCTGCTGGATGCCATCGGCAAAGCCCGACCCGGTGAGCCCTTCGCCCAGCCCAGAGTCGATCAACGCTTTCCTGAGCGGCGAGGCTGGCGTGCCCACCAGCACCGACTCCAGCACGTTGAGCTTCAGCGCCAGCCCTGGATCGGTGATCTCATCGAGCATCCAGTTGACCGACACCATGGCGGTCTTCTTCCCCGCCTCGGCCTCATTGGCCGCATATGTCTCGGTGAGCTTCCGCGGCACACTCCACCGCGTCTGCAGCGCGATCTCGGCATGCGGATCAATGCGCTCGAACTGGCCGAAATACTCTTCGAGGATCTCTAACCGCTGCGCCGGATCATCATCGCCATAGAACACCACCCGCGAGTTCGACGGATGGTAGTACTTGGCGTGGAAGTTCCTGAAATACTCGTAGGTCAGATCCGGGATCGCCTTCGGATCGCCGCCCGAATTCACCCCATAGGTGGTGTCGGGATAAAGCGACAGCTGGCTGACCTTGCCCAGCACCGCCGACGCCGACGAATAGGCGCCCTTCATCTCGTTGAACACCACGCCCTTGTAGACCATCGGCCCCTGGGTCGAATCGAGCTCGTAGTGCCAGCCTTCCTGCCGGAACGTGTCCTCGCTGATCAGCGGGAAATACACCGCGTCGAGATACACATCGACGAGGTTGTAAAAATCCTTGAGGTTCTGGCTCGCCACCGGATAGGCGGTCTTGTCCGAAAACGTCATGGCGTTGAGGAAGGTATGGAGCGAGCCCTTCAGCAGCTCAACGAACGGCTTTTTCACCGGATACTTGCGCGACCCGCACAGCACCGAATGCTCAAGAATATGCGCCACCCCGGTCGAGTCCTCGGGCGGCGTCTTGAACGTGACGCCGAACACCTTGTTCTCGTCGTCATTGATGAGACTCAGCACCTCGGCCCCGGTCTTTTTATGCCGATAGAGCCGCGCCAGCGAACTCACCTCCGCAATCTGCTGCTCGCGGACAAGGTCGAAGGCGGGATGCTGTGACATGGAATAACTACTCGGAGGGGAAATCACTGTTGCGCTAATCTAGGCACTGCCAGGAGCTTGTGCCAGTGGGTGCAAACAAGGGAAGTGGGATCGGGTCACGGCCATTCTTCTCCCCGTCGGGGAGAAGGTGGCTCGGCCAAAGGCCGAGTCGGATGAGGGGTCTTTGCCCCCTTCCCCTAACCCCAACCCTGCGCCACTCTGCCCCCAAACAGGAGCCCACCGCCATGGCCAAAAAACCCGCCGACAGCTTCACCGCCGAAGAACGCGAAGCCATGAAGGCCCGCGCCGCCGAGCTGAAATCCGCCCGCACCCGCGGTGAAGGCGAGGCCGATCTTCTCGCCAAGATCGCCGAAATGGGCGAGCCCGACCGCCGTCTCGCCGAACAGATCCATGCCCTCGTCACCGCAGCGGCGCCGGAACTCTTCCCCAAGACCTGGTACGGCATGCCCGCCTACGCCCGCGGCGACAAGGTCGTGTGCTTCTTCCAGTCCGCCGAAAAATTCAAAACCCGCTACGCCACCTTCGGCTTCAGCGCCGAAGCCAAACTCGACGATGGCAACCTCTGGCCCACCGCCTTCGCCGTCACCAAACTAACTGCGGCTGACGAAGCCAAGATCACCGCACTGGTCAAGAAAGCGATGGGCTGATCACAAGCTCAAGGTGAGCGCCTTCTCCCCTTGTGGGAGAAGCGACTGTCTTGTTGGTCAAGCTGGTGACCATGGTTTTTTGTCCCTGACGATGGCGTTGAGGATGGTGAGGAGCTTTCGAGCTGTGGCGACGATGGCGACAAGCTTTGGTTTGCCTGCGGCCACGAGCCTGTCCCGGAAGGCCTTGAGGGTGGGATTATGCCGTGCGGCAACGAGGGCGCCCATGAACAGGGCGGTGCGCACGGCAGTGCGGCCACCACCGATAAGGCTCTTGCCGCGCCATTTGCCGGACTGGCGGGTATAGGGGGCGAGCCCGGCGAGGGCCGCGACTTGCTTGGGATTGAGCTGTCCCAGTTCGGGCAGTTCGGCCAGCAGCGTGCGGGCGATGGTCTTGCCGATGCCAGGCACCGAGGCGAGCAGGTTCTCCTTGTCGCGCCACACAGGGGTGTCACGCACGGTGGTATCTATATGGCGGTCGAGGTCTTTGAGCTCGTCCTCCAGCGTGGTTACAATGCGGGCGAGCGATGTGCGGATCAGCCCCGGTGCTGCCTGCTGGCGCCGCATGCGCTCGGCAGCCAGCATCTGCACCAGTTGCCGGCGTCTGGCCATTAGCGCCGCCAGATCCTCGGTGTGCGCATCGGCTATCGGCCTTGGCTCAGGCTTTACTGCCGCAACGAACAGCGCGATGAGGCGGGCATCGATTGGGTCGGTCTTGGCCTTGAGCCCGATGGCCTGGGCGTAGTGCCGGACCTGAGCGGGGTTGAGCACCACCACCGGCAGACCTGCGGCAGCAAGTTCGGCCACCGCCAGCCGCTCATAGCGGCCCGACGCCTCGATGCCGACCGACACAAGCCCCTCCAGCCTGCGCAGCCGCTCGACGAGTTCACTCGCGCCAGCCTCGTCATTGCCGGACACAAGGCTCTCGCCCAGCGGATGGATATATACATCCAGCCGCGCCTTGCTCACATCGATACCTACGGTGATCTCCATCTTGTCCCCTCCTTGCCTAAGCGGGCTCGCCTTGTTGCGGCCCCGGCGACTGTTCGGGATCGATGGATCGATGCCAGGCGCCCCTCGCTTCTCCACGAGTTTTTCAACTCCTGGTGCCATCGGGCTGCCCGGCATCACCGCAGCGCTATCGATATCAGATAACTGCGGGATCAAGTTACAAGGTGCCCGAAGGGCGGATGAGGGGCTTCTATGCGGCCCATCGGGACAAATCGGTCCAGTGGACCGATTTGAGCGAAGAAGGCCTTGAGGCCTATGGCCGAAAGGCACGCGAGCCTTTGCGATGCGCGACCGGAGCGGAGCGAGGGGCGATAGCCCCCTCAAATCCGCCCGCGAATATGCGGCTTCACCCGCTCTTCATACCAGCCAGCCAACTCCTCGATCAGCTTGGGCTCGATCGGGTCGCGCTTGCTCGCATCGGCATTGTCTTTCAGTTGCAGCGGCTTGGTGACGCCGGCGATGATCGTCGACACGGCCTTGTTGTCGAGCAACCAGCGCAGCGCGAACTGGCTCAGCGGCACACCCTTGGGGATCATCTGCTTGAGCTCGTCCGCCAGCGCGATGCCCTTTTCGAACGGCAGCCCCGAGAACGTTTCGCCGACGTTGAACTTTTCGCCATTGGCGTTGAAGTTCCGGTGGTCATTGTCCGGGAACTTGGTGTCCTTGCTCCATTTGCCCGAGAGTAGCCCGGAAGCCAGCGGCAGCCGCACGATGATCCCGACATTGCGCTTCCGCGCCTCGGGAAACACCTCGGCGATATAATCCTGACGGAACAGGTTGAAGATGATCTGCAGCGTCGTGATCCCCTCCGCCTTGAGGCAGATCAGCGCTTCCTCGACGTTCTCGACGCTCGCCCCATAGTGGCGCATCAACCCCTCGTCGCGGAGGTCGTCCATGATGTTGAACACCTCGCCATCGGCGAGCACGGCGGTCGGAATGGTGTGCAACTGCGCGAGGTCCAGCGTTTCCACACCGAGCCGCTTGAGCGAGCCGGTCAGGCTCTCCTTGATGTTGCGCCGGTTGTAGCCGGTCTTGTTGGGGAAGATGTCGCCATTGCGTCCCAGCTTGGTCGCGACCAGCACGCCCTTCTTGTCGGCAAACGCCCCGATCCGGCTCTCCGACTGCCCGCCGCCATAAACGTCGGCCGTGTCCCAGAAATTGACATCGAGCGAGCGCGCCGTCTTCAAAATTTCGGCCGCCGTCTCATCGTTCAGCGCCCCAAAACTCTCCCCCAGCTGCCAGGTACCAAGCCCGATCTCCGAAACCTGATAGCCGGTCTTCCCCAAAGTGCGCGTATTCATCGATCCACTCCCATGCTTCTTATATTTGATGGCTCTACATGCGGGCGCCCAAGAGCCTCGCGGCACAGTTGGCGGCGCGGCAATTCAATAACCCGAATAGCAAATGGCGCCACCCAGAGGGCAGCGCCATTGAATTTCAGTTCAGTGCAGAAATCAGAACGAGAACTTGAGACCGGCGAGCACCGCAGTGCGGCTGAAATCAACATCCCAGCCATCGGCATCGATCGTGCTGAAGGCACCCTGGTAGCGCACTTCACCAAACAGGCTCACATTATCGGCAACTGCGAGCGACAGGCCAGCAAACACCTGACCACCGGCGCCATAGCCGAAGTCATCGCCATCAACCTGTACACCGACAACGCCAAGACCAGCGCCGAAATAGGCAGAGACGGCATCCGTAAGCGGGGCGGTGTAGACCAGGTCCGCCATCACAGTCACGCCGTTGACCTGAACACCATCCAGGAACGAACCATTGATGTCTGAACTGCTGACAGTTGCGTCGAGTTCGACTGCCAGACCCGGCGCGAACACGTCCATGCCTACCGCGCCGCCGAAGAGCCAGCCAGCGTCCAGATCATAGTCATCGCTGTAGATGCTGATGGAGTCTTCGAGCACCGCACCGCCGTAAACCTTGAAGTAAACCGAGCCATCGTCAGCCAGTGCCGGCGCCATCACGGGCTCCTGAACCATCAGGTCTGCAGCAACTGCTGCGCCGCCCGAAAAGCCTGCAGCCAGCGTCGCAACCGCGACAATCCCAACCAGTTTCTTCATCGCAAAATCTCCATACGTGTGACTGCTAGATGGCGGCATTCTGGCGCCGCGTCAAATCACAAGCGGCCAGCTTCACCGTTTTCTCATCTAACGCGACCAAAGTGCAACAGCGCAACGCGGGAGCACACGCCCCCGCAAGACAGGCCTAGTGCCGTTCCTTGGTCGTGAGGAACTCGATCTTGGGAAAGTCCCGCTGCGCCCGGCCCAGCCACCAGGTGCTCTGCGCCAGATAGACCGGGTCGCCATATTTGTCCTCGGCCATTTCCACCTTGTTGGTCGAAATGAAACGCTCGAGTTCCTTGGTGTCCTCACTGGCGATCCAGCGGGCGAGCTCGAAATTGATGCTCTCAAAGCTGATCGGCACATTGTATTCGCTCTGGATGCGCGATTGCAGCACTTCAAGCTGCAACTGCCCCACCACGCCCACAATGTAGTCCGCGCCAATCATCCGGCGGAAGATCTGCGCCACGCCCTCTTCGGCGAGGTCGCTCAGCGCCTTGGCGAGTTGCTTCGATTTCATCGGGTCGGTGAGCCGCACCCGGCGGATGATTTCGGGCGCAAAGTTCGGGATCCCCGTCACCTTGATCATCGCGCCCTCCGTGAGCGTATCGCCCACGCTCAGCGCGCCATGGTTGGGGATGCCCACAATATCGCCCGCCACCGCCTCTTCGGCCAGCTCGCGGTCATGGCCGAAAAAGAACATCGGGTTGGAAACCGCCATGTCCTTGCCAGTCCGCACATTCTTCAATCGCATGCCGCGCTTGAAGGTGCCTGAACTCAGCCTCACGAAGGCAATGCGGTCGCGGTGGTTGGCGTCCATATTCGCCTGCACCTTGAACACAAAGCCGGTCACCTTGGGCTCATTAGGGTTGATCGCCTGCGGCTCGGCCGGCTGCGGCCGCGGCTCCGGCGCCCAGGTGCCGAGCGCCGCCAGCAGTTCCGGCACGGCGACGCTTTTCAGCGCCGAGCCGAAGATCACCGGCGTCAGATGCCCTGCCCGATAGGTCTCGAGGTCGAATTCCGGATACCCCGCCCGCACCAGGTCGAGGTTTTCGAGGCTCGCCTTGATCACCGGATCGGCATTGAGCGTGGCGTCGGTGAACAGTTCTTCGATATCGTCAAACGTCCGGATCACCTCGCCGGCGGGCGTCAGCACACGCTTGGCGATGAGATCGACGATCCCCTTGAAATCGACACCCCCGCCCAGCGGCCAAACCACCGGCGTCACGTCGAGCGCCAGCGTGTCGGCGATCTCATCGAGAATGGCGATCGGGTCCTTGCCCTCGCGGTCCACCTTGTTGGCAAAGGTAATGATCGGGATATCGCGCAGCCGGCACACTTCGAACAGCTTCAGCGTCTGGCTTTCAATGCCCTTCGCCACGTCGATCACCATCACCGCCGCGTCCACCGCCGTCAGCGTGCGATAGGTATCTTCGGAAAAGTCCGAGTGGCCCGGCGTATCGAGCAGGTTGAAGGTCAGCCCCAGATGCTCGAACGTCATCACCGACGAGGTGATCGAAATGCCGCGCTGGCGCTCGATTTCCATCCAGTCCGATCGCGTGGCGCGCTGGTTGGCCCGGTGCCGCACCTGCCCCGCCTGCTGGATCGCGCCGGAACTCGCCAAGAGCTTTTCGGTCAGCGTCGTCTTGCCCGCGTCCGGGTGCGAAATAATCGCAAACGTCCGGCGTGACTGGTAGGGCAGCAATTTGGTGGCCGGCACGGCCGAAGAATGGGCGTTCATGAGCGGGCTTTCAAGATTGAGGCCGTCATAGCCCCCCGCCCCGCAAAAGTCATCCCGTGCACGCGCATTCGCACCGCACAGCGGATGTCAGCGGCCACCGCTTCCGCCGCCGCGGCTTTCCACCTAGTCTGGCGCCGCCTGAGGAGGAGCATTCGCATGCCGCATCATTTTCGGTTCGATCACGTATCGCTGCTGGTCCGCAGCCTCGAGATCACCACGAAATTCTACACCGAGGTATTGGGGCTGGAGCTGATCGAGAACGGCACACGCCTCGACCATATCCGCTGGTTCGGCCTTGGCGGCCGGGACTCGATCCACGTCACCCAAGGCGAGTTCGGCGCCACCCACCTCGAAAAACCGACGCATTTTGCGCTGCGAGTGGAAGACTTCGATGTCTTCGTCGCCGACCTGCGAGCTCGCGGCATCACCTTCTACGATTGGCCCGGCACCACCAACAACGTCACCGGACGCCCCGACGGCTTCCGGCAGGTCTACATCCAGGATCCCGACGGCTATTGGATCGAAATCAACGACCACTGGCAGACTGAGTAAGGTGCCCCCTTCGCCTGCGCCGGTGCCATAAGAAAGAAGGGCCGCCCTACGAGGACGGCCCAGCTCAAGCACGTATCAGCAGCCGGGATTTACCAGCCGTAGCCGTTGTAGTCGACCGAGGTCAGATCCATCACCTTGTGCGACGCGCCGCTCGTCGCCTGATCCTTGAGCGACAGGCCGTCGAAGCTGAACTTGGCACCGATCTTGATCGTCTGGTTGGAGCCATCAAAGTCCGCGTCTTCGCTGCCCACGGTGCCCGAATAGCTGGCGAACACGCTGAACGGGGTGTTTTCCAGCTGGTATTCGAGTGTAGCGCCGTAGGTCAGGTCGGCCATGTCATAGCCATCACCATACACGTTGCCCTTGATGGCACCGACATTGGCCGCCAGCATCAGGTTGTCCATCGGAAAGTACTTCACACCGATCTGGCCGAACGCTACCCCAAGCGGGTAGCCATCGCCATGGTAGTAGCCATCGGTGGATGACAGATAGCCGATCTGTCCATCGATCACAAAAGCATCGCCCAGCTGCATCTGGCCTTCAAGGCCAGCCAGCACGCCATATGAGTTCCCGTAGTAGTACGACGGCAGGGAGGCGACACCGACAAAGCCACCCAACGAGTAGTCGCCTGCCGACCAGTTCAGGTGGCCGACGGCACGCGAGGAGGTGAAGCCATATTCCTCGTATTCCGACTCGCGAGCGGTCGAAACGGTCGCCTCGAGTTCGACCTGCAGCGAATTGTCGAGCCAATACGACACGGCGGCATCAATACCGAAGCCAACCCACGGATTGTACGAATCGCCCCAGATGTCGGATTCCGTGCTGCTGCCGTAGACGGCAACATAGCCTGCGTAAGCGTTCGATACCGGCGCCGCCGCCGCAACGGCATCGTCAACCACCAGATCAGCCGCCTGGGCCGCAAAAGAGGAAAGTGCCAGGGCGGTGCCCAGGGCCGTTCCAAGCAAAAGAGATGTGCGCATTGATGATTCCCAAAAATCGTATCGCCCCGGTCCAACACCACGGCTCAACTGGGAATCACCTATGCCACACGATTGGCACCCTCAAAAATAGGCTAAACCCCTAAGAAACCTACGGAAACATTGGGAAACCTGAGCGGCGGCCTGCTGTTGCAGCAACGCTACAAAAGCGTCATCCGACCTGGTTCACCGTCGCAGCCCGCGGCTCGGATGCGGCAACCGAGGATTTGGTGGATCGAGGTCCAATCGTGCCGCCTCATCACCCTCCCTGGGGGAGAGGTCACCCTAGGGGCCGGTTGGGCGGGCCTTGCAAACCGATCACCCAAAACAAAAAGAAGGGTCGCCCTGTGCGGACGACCCTTCCCGATTTCGCGGCTTTCGAAGCTATCCTTGCCCACTCAAGGGCCCGGCGCCTTCGATTAGGCCAGAGGCTGCTCCAAGCTAACGGAAACTCCAGGACCCTTCGAAACCGACGACTTCTGATGAGACACTTGGATCACCTCCTTGGCTTGTTGACGATAAGATGAGCGTGCGTCCGTTCTCGCGCCTTGGCAAGAGCAAATTTGCAGCTGCCGCGCGCTCCCGCACGCCAAAGCAAAACCCCGCCCGGCGATGCCGGACGGGGCTGAAGTCGGCGTTCGGCTGAGCCGAAAGCGCTTAGAACTTGAAGTTGATGCCGGCGGTGACCGCATGCGAGGTCAGGCTGAAATCGTAGTCGCCATCGAGGCTATAGGTCTTCGAGCCGTAGTCCGAGTAGCGGTACTGCAGGTCGAGCGACACATTGTCGGCCACAGCAAACTCGACGCCAACGCCAGCGGTCCAGCCGATGTGGGTCTGGGTGTCTTCATAATTGCCGCTATCATTGAGCGTATTGTTGGCGAAGGCGAGACCGCCGGTCACGTAGGGGAGGAACGCACCGCCATCGAAGCCAAGACGAGCGCGCAGGCTGCCGGTCCAGTTGGTGTTGTAGGTAAAGTCACCACCTTCATCATCACCGCCGATATCGGCCCAGGCGATGTCAGCGGCGATGCCGGCGACAATGGCCTCGGAAACCGTGAAGTTGGCGCCAGCGGTAAGGCCAGCCTGCCAGCCATTGGCGGCATACTCCTGGCCATCGGTACCCCAGTAGCCGTCTTCGTCCGTCAGCGTGCCCCAGCCGTAGCCAGCGAACGCACCGATATAGGCGCCATCCCAATTGCCCGAGGCAGCGGCCATTGCAGGAGCCTCAGCAGGCGCATCGACGATCAGATCGGCTGCGAAGGTGGTCGACGCAAAGCCGAGAACGGCAACGCCAGCGAGAAGGGAAATTGTAAAACGAGTCATAAATGACCTCCGGTAGAATTCCATGCACTGCGGCGCATCAACGCCACACACTCGTTAAAATCCAATCACTTTGGCGGCGGTGTGGCGACAAAGCGGCAACCGTCATGATCACTCCGTATATGTGACAACGAAACCACACCGGACCACGGCAGCGCCCCTCCGGCCCAAAAGCGGCCCCAGAAAGCAAAAAGCCCCGGCAGCCAATCGGCGCCAGGGCTCTTCGAAAGGGATGGTGGGTGTGACAGGGATTGAACCTGTGACCCCCGCCGTGTGAAGGCGATGCTCTCCCGCTGAGCTACACACCCATCCGACCAGGACCACGGCCGGGACCGCAAAACACGGAACCGCAGTCGAACTCTCACCCGGCAGACTGCCGGAAAACCAAAGCCCATCAAGGCTTTGGGCGAAGGATGGTGGGTGTAACAGGGATTGAACCTGTGACCCCTACCATGTCAAGGTAGTGCTCTCCCGCTGAGCTATACACCCATCACTTCGCGTCAACACCGGGCAGCGCCCGCCGTTGCGAGCGCGATAGACCATAAACCCATTTGAGGGTCAAGGGGTCAAGCGCCGCCCGGGAAAATCAGCCCGGGCCGGTGGAAATCACGCGGCCAGCAGCCGCTCCACTTCGCTCACCAGATCCTTCAGATGGAACGGCTTGCTCAGCACCGAAGCATCCTTGGGCGCTTCGGAATCGGGGTTCAGCGCCACCGCGGCAAACCCTGTGATGAACATGACCTTGAGATCGGGGTCGAGTTCGGTGGCGCGCCGCGCCAGTTCGATCCCGTCCATTTCCGGCATCACGATGTCGCTCAGGAGCAGCGAGAACGGTTCCTCGCGCAGCCGCTCATAGGCAGAGCGGCCATTGTCGAACGAGACCACCTCATATCCGGCCCCCTTCAGGGCGCGGGTCAGAAACTGGCGCATGTCGTTATCGTCTTCGGCGAGCAGAATGCGCTTCATCGCAACCTCTTGGCGGAATTCTTCCGCGGAACTCTAGCCCATGATGCTTAATGCAAGTTTGCGTCCGCGAGAACCCCGGTCACATCATTGCGCAACCCCTTGCCGGTTCTGGACAAGTGCCCTCCGGCGCGGCAAAGTGGCTTAAACACAGTGCTTCGGCGCTGAAGGGGACCCTGTGCAGTCCGACTTTTGGGACAGACCAGCCTTTGAGACCATCCGGCCCCGCCGGCTGATGGCGCCCCTTGTGTTCAACTCCTCCCATTCCGGCCGCGATTATCCAGAGCGCTTCCTCAAGATGACGCGGCTCGATCACCTGTCGATTCGCCAGTCCGAAGATGCCTTTGTCGATGAGCTCGTGGCCCGCGCCCCGCATCTGGGCGCCCCACTGCTGCGCGCCCATTTCCCCCGCGCCTATCTCGATGTGAACCGCGAACCGTGGGAACTCGATCCCACCATGTTCGTCGAGCCGCTGTCCGAACGCTTCAACACCACCAGCCCGCGCGTCGCCGCCGGGCTCGGCACGCTCGCCCGCGTCGTCGCCGAGAACAAGCCGATCTACCGCGAGCGTCTGACGCTGGACGACGCTCGTATGCGCATCGAGGGCATCTACCAGCCCTACCACGCCACCTTGCAGCGGCTGCTCTCCGAGGCCTATGCCGCTTTCGGCGTCGCCGTGCTCGTCGATTGCCACTCCATGCCGCGCCTCGCCCGCTCCGGTGACAGGCTGAGCCCCGACATCGTCCTCGGCGATCGCTACGGCACCACCTGTGCGCCCATCCTGATGGACCTCGCCGAAATGGTCTTTGCCGGCGCCGGCCTCCGCGTCGCTCGCAACCGCCCTTATGCCGGCGGCTTTGCCACCCGCACCTACGGCCGCCCGCAGCACGGCGTCCACGCCCTCCAGATCGAAATCAGCCGCCACCTCTACATGAACGAAGTGACGCTCGAAAAAAACGATGGCTTCGCCGCCATCAAACAACTGACCGAACGCCTCATCGCTGTCCTCATCGGCCTCGACCTCAGCGTCCTCGCCCCGGCCCAGCCGATGACCGAGAAGTTTGCGGCCGAGTAAGGTCGCTTACCGTGTCAGAGGCAATCACGGCATGGCTCACGACGCGACCCACGCCTTCGGCACGTCGAACTCGGTCGCGAACTTGTCGACGAGGTCTTCGGTCATCCGCCGATCGCCACCCTCGAGCGCGGACAGATAGCTCTGCGCAATCCCCAAGGCTTCGGCCACTTCAACCTGGCTCTTACCTCGCCACTTGCGGATCGCCTTCAGACGACTGGCGCCGCGATGAATCGCGGCACTGACTTCGGCTGGCAACACGGTATCGTCGCCTCGTTCGAGCGCTGCCTTGCGCACTGCATACACTGATGCGTCGGCGGCATCTTCTTCGGCATCGGCTGCGAGGTCGCAAAGGGCGTCATATTCGGCCCTAGTGAGAATAACCATTTCCTCACCGCCGGGAGCGATGAAGGTCTGGGGGGTGATGGTCGTCATTGGTCGTTATGCTCCGTTCAAAGGCTTTTGGCGCTAGTTGCGCCGGTATGTAGTTGTCTCTCTTTTTCCGATGTAGACAGCGAGGACCGTTGTCCGATCCTCATCAAAGACCACACGGTACCGCCCGACGCGAAGGCGATAGCCACCCTGCCCCTGCAACGCTTTCACGTCGCCGCGCCCGCTTGTGGCATAAAGGTCCAGGGCGTTCTCGATACCCGACCGCACGTCGCGGGGGAGAGCGTCGAGGTCCCTAGCGGCCGCTGCGGTGTAGATGATCGTTTTCATGTGATATTCATCGCACGAATATCACATACAATCAAGAAAATATCACACATAATATCACCTGATGCCACTCATGGCCGCACGGTCTCCTTCCGGAGGCCGGCCGCATGTCGCCCAGCCTGACATATTCATCCATTTATTCGGTTTGGCAGGGATCGGCTTTCTCGCCCCCACGTTGAGTGGGTTCATGCGAGGCCTGTCATGCCATTCACTCATCAATACGCAGACCGTACCTGGTGGCATCGCGGCAAGCCCTAGAGCCGGCTCGAGCACATCGGCGGCGCCGTCGTTCACCTGATCGGGCTGCTCGTCGCGGTGTCTCTCGGCGGCACCTTGGTGGCTCTCACCGGGCTCAGAACTGCACCGGCCCGAATGGCCGATGATCTGCGTCCATGTCGCCTCGCTCGTCCTTGTCCTGAGCGTCTCCATGGCCTTCAACCTGGCCCCCGTCGCGCCGATCAAGCGCACGCTCGCGAGGTTCGATCAGGCCTCAACGACACCCCGATCGGCACCTGGATGCTGATCGCCGTCTGGAGCGCGGCGCTGATCGGCATCGCGCTCAAGCTCATCGTTCCCCAGCATTTCGGCCGCCTTGCATTGCTGCTCTATCTCGGCATCGGCTGGAGCGGCGTGCTGATCTTCCAGTCCCTCGCCAGCGTCCTCCCCGCCAACACCATGATGCTGCTCGTCGCCGGCGGCATCACATATTCGGCCGGCATCGTCTTCCACCACTGGGAGCGGCTGAACTTCCACAACGTCATCTGGCACTGCTTCGTCGTCGCCGGCGCCAGCATCCACCTATGGGCCCTGCTGGACTACATGGTGCTGCAGCGGTTGTAAGGAGGACGCCCGCTAGAGGTGCCTCAGCAACCGGGCTGGCACGCCTGCAACCAGCGTATTTGCCGCAACACTCCGGCTCACCACCGCGCCCGCCGCCACCACCGCATTGTCGCCAATCGTCACACCCGGCAGGACCGTCGCCGCCGCCCCGATCCACACATTGTTCCCGATGGTGATCGGCTTGGCGACAATGCCGGTCCGGCGCTCCGCCGCAGCAACTGGGTGCCCCGCCGAAATCAGGTTGACCTTGGGACCGATCATCACGTCGTCACCAATTGCGATGCCGCCCACGTCGGAAAAGTGACGGCCCTGGTTGATGAAGACATTGCGCCCCATCGATATGTTGAGCCCGCAATCGGTTGAAAACGGCGGGATCACCATGAACCGCTCACCCACCGGCTTGCCGATGAGTTCCGAGAACGCCGCCGCAAGGCCCTCGAGATCGTCGAACCCGATCTCGCTCAGCCGCGCCGAAAGGCGCACCGCGCGCTGCACCTTTTCAAACCGGGCACGGCCTTCGGCCGAACGGGCAGGGTTGGTCATCAGTGCGGATCCAGGCTGAGTCGCCACCATGATAGCTCCAATGCGCCGGCCTGGCAGCGCCCCGGCACAAGCCGGCCGCTGAGCTTTGCATCCCACCCGTCCGCCGATGACCGCCTCGTGCGAAAGGCTTACGCCCTGCGCGCCAAGCCACCTCCCCATCGCCCCCGCAACCCGCTAGCCTCGCCCCAGGGAGACATCATGGATAGTCGGTTGTTCTGGCTGGCGCTGGCGGCCTTCGTTGGCGCCATCGAAGGTGGGCTGATTGCCGGCATTCTGCCGCTGATCAGTGCCGATCTGGGGGTGAGCCTCGGTCAGGCCGGCCTCCTGGTGCTGTTCTATTCCCTCGCCTACGCTTTCGGCCCGCCGCTGCTGGCCCTGTTGCTCGGCGGCGTCGGCCGGCGGCGCATCCTCGCCGGCGCCGAGTTCGGGCTGGCGCTCTGCGCCCTTTTGATGGTGCTGATGCCGTTCTTTGAGGGCCTCGTCATCATCCGCACCGTGCTGGCCATCGTCGCCGGCACCTATACCGGCACCGCCATGGCCACCGCCGCCATGCTGGCCCCGCTCGGCCAGCGCGGGCGCTACATGCAGGTGATCAGCATGGGGCAGGCCATCGCCTCCCTCGCCGGTGTGCCGCTCGGCGCGCTGCTGGCGGTCAATTTCGGCTGGCGCGTCGAGTATATGGCGCTGGCCTTGATGGCTGGCCTCGCTGCGCTCGCGCTCTATCTCAAGCTGCCGCGCGGCATGCGCGGCGACCAGATGAGCATCGGCGAGCGCATCCGCGTCCTCCGCAACCCCGCCATCGGCATGGCGCTGCTCTCGACGCTCGTCTTCATGATCGGCTCATCACCGCTCATCGTCTACATCAGCGCCCTGATGACCGCCGTCGGCGTTGGCTACGATGCGCTGCCCCTCGTGCTGCTCAGCGGCGGCATCGGCGCCATCGCCTGCAGTGCCACCGCGGGCCGCATGTCCGACCGGTTCGGCAGCCGGCGCACCGCCACCATCGCTGGCTTGGCAGTCATCGCCGTCATGGCGATTTTCGTCGCGCTTCCCCACGCGCCGCCCCATCTGTCCCTGCCTGCACTGATGCTGACGGTCGGGGCACAAGGCTTCGTCGTCCGCACCTATTCGATCGCGGTCGCCAGCCACCTGGCTCACCTCGCGCCCGGCGCCGTGCCCGTCGCCATTTCGCTCAACATGTCTGCATTCATGATCGGCATGGCCGTCGCGGCTGCAGTCGGCGGGGTGGTGCTCGATGGCTATGGCGCCATCATGCTGCCCATGATCGGCGGCCCACTGGTCGCCCTGTCACTGGTGATCTGGCGCCTGGTCCCCGAAGGCGAGCCGGAGCGAACAGCCTGACCGCGAAAACCGCCTTCCCCGCGCCACCTATCCGTGTCTATCTGAACTGCACGGGGCCCCAAGCGCTGCCGGTAGCCGTACAAAAAACGGGCCGCCGAAGCGGCCCAGTCAAGGGAGGAAACGATTGGCAGCCCTCAACAATGCCCAAGTCTCGAATAGAGACGCGACCAGAGGTCTCGAACCACCCATCCATCATGCACTTACTGGCGTGAACTGATTTGCCCCCTCGAACAAGATGGCGCGAAGTCTTCAACACACAAACGGCGCCCATTGTTGCAAAAATGAATCACGATCGTCACAAAGCAGTATCACTACTTACTTGGTGATACCGGCTAGCTCTTTGAACAATCTCAGAAAAACGGATAGTATCCCGTCATGAACAGCTCAGCCCTGGGCGGCCTCAGCCCCGACCTGATCCGGCAGACCCTGCTTGATGCAGCCGAAATCGCAGCCGCCAAGTCCCTGCCGCGCTTCCGCAAGCCGATCGCCGTCGACAACAAGGAGGCGGGCGGATTCGATCCCGTCACCGAGGCCGACCGCGAGGCCGAACTCGCCATCCGTGCGCTTCTGGGCGAACGCTTCCCCGATCACGCCATCATCGGCGAAGAATGGGACGACAAGGCCGGCACCGGCCGCTTCGGCTGGATCATCGACCCCATCGATGGCACCCGCGCCTTCATCACCGGCGTCCCCGTCTGGGGCACGCTGATCGGCCTCACTGTCGATGGCCGCGCCGTCGCCGGGCTGATGGCCCAGCCCTTCACCGGCGAAATCTTCATGGCCCTCCCAGGTGAAGCGCACTACCACCGCGGCACAGACCGGGCGCCCCTCAAGACCTCGTCGGTCACCAGCCTCGCTCGCGCCAAGCTCACCGCCACCTCGCCCGAAATCTTCGAACGCGGCGGTACCGTCCTCGCCTGGGATCGCATCCGCAAAGCCTGCCTCACCACCCGCTACGGCCTCGATTGCTACGGCTACGCGCTGGTCGCCGCCGGCCACATCGACCTGGTGGTCGAATCCGTCCTCAAGAACGTCGACATCGCCCCCCTGATCCCGCTCATCGAAAACGCCGGCGGCGTCGTCACCACGTGGGACGGCGGCCCCGCCGAAGCCGGCGGCAACTGCCTCGCCGCCGCCACCCCGGAACTGCACGCCGAAGCGATGAAGGTGCTGAACGCATAAAAACCGCCCGCGCCCCTCCCTCCCCCTTGAGGGGAGGGATTGAGGGTGGGGTCGTTGAGGTAACGTACGGACAGCCCCACAGCGCGCCCTCTCCCTTGGGGAGAGGGCGGGGGTGAGGGGGCCTTTGCCGGAAGCGCTTAGCTAGGCAGAAGCCCCCCTCAACCGGCCCATCCGGCTCCCTCCCCTTGACGGGGAGGGATGGGGTGGGGTGTGCGGAGCCGGTGAACAGGCTTCACCATTCGGGCTCTCATCCCCCCACCCTTGATCCCTCCCCGCAAGGGGTAGGGAGACGACTGCGCATCCCCGCGCAATCGAAGCGTTAAGAAAGCCGAGCGCAGCGACCGACCGTCGGCCGCCCCGCCGGAGGGCCAGCCTCGCCAGCAGCGAGGCGGTACGGCCCGCGAGGCAAAGAAAACTCTACGCGGAGTGCGACGTAATGAACGCGTCAAAAGCCGCGAACGTCTGTCCGCGGATCGCGTCGTTTTCCATGAATAGTTCGTGCCGCGCGCCAGGCACCATCAGGTGCCGGCCGTTCCGCATCCTCAGCCCCAGCGTCTCGGTCGCCGCGCTCGACACCACCCGGTCCTGCCCCGCCGCCAGCATCAGCACCGGAATGCGCACATCGCCCGGAAACGCATCCGTCGCCGCCCCGGCCATGGCACGGAACGCCGAGGCCACCCAGCGGATCGTCGGCCCGCCCACTTCGAGATCCGGCCGTGCCGCCAGCACTTCGTTCGAGCGCATGAAACGCACCGCATCGGAGGTCAGCGCATTGCCGGCAAAACTCTGCTGGCTCTGCGGCTTGTCGCTCCCGCGCCCGATCGGCAACCGCCCTAACCCGAGCAACCCGAGCGTCTCGGCCGCCCGCGCCATCCCCGCCATGCTGAGCGGCTGGCCATCCAGCGCCACCATCGGTGCGCTGAGGAACATCCGCTCAAACATCATCCGGTCGCGCGTTCCCGCGTAGAGCGAAGCGAGCCCGCCCATCGAATGGCCGACGAGATAATAGGGCCCCGGACAATCGGGCAAAAGGATCGAGCCGTGGAACGCCTTCAAATCCGTCCAGTAGTCATCGAACCGCCGCACATAGCCGAGCCGCTTGTTGCCGATCAGCCGGTCCGAGCCGCCCTGCCCGCGCCAGTCGAACGTCGCCACCGCAAAGCCGCGCGACTGGAAATCGGCGATCGTCTCAAAGTACTTCTCGATGAACTCGGTCCGCCCGTGCACGAGGCAGATCGTCCCTTTGGGCGCCCCCGCCCCCTTAGGGAAGGTTGCATAGCGCAACCGGATCTTGTCGGGCGTCGAGAAATACCCCACCCGCGCGCCCTCCGGCACCGGGTTCGACGGCACCACCGCCAGCGCGGGACCATTGGGATCGACGATGGCATTCATGCTGGCCGGATGCTCCGCGAACTGATCGTCCGTCCATAACCGATTTCCCCGCATCCGGAAATCGCGGCGACGGCGTTACGCACCGCGCCCCCGGAAAAGGAAAAAGCCAGCACCCGTTTCCGGATACTGGCTTTCCTCTCATGGCCACCTTGCGGGGGGCGGGTGAAGGCGGCTCATTCGGTGTGCCCCTGCAGCAGACAGTTGGCACAGTCCCGCTTATAGAGCGCCCACTCTGAACCCCCTTTGATCGCCGCATTCATCTTCCGTTCACCTCGTGCGCGCCGGCTCTTGAACGGCGAAAATCCGCACCTAAATCATTGCTGTCCGCCGGGATTACCCTGGGGACCGGGCCACCCGGGAAGGCCACTTGCCCATTTGGGGAGTGTGCTTGGGACACCCGAATACACGTTGCTCAACAGGAGAATGTGACCATGGCAACCTATGATTTTTCGCCCTTCTACCGCTCCACCGTCGGCTTTGACCGGGTCTTCAACCGCCTCGACGCGCTTGTCGGCCAGGAGGCCAAGTCCTACCCGCCCTACAACATCGAAAAGGTCGGCGAGAACGCCTTCCGCATCTCGATCGCAGTAGCCGGCTTCGCCGAGGGCGACATCGCCATCGAGAGCAAGGAAAACAACCTCGTCATCAAAGGCGCCAAGGGTGCCGAGACTGAGGACAAGTCGCGTGAATTCCTCCATCGCGGCATCGCCGAGCGCGCTTTCGAGCTCCGCTTCCAGCTTGCCGACTATGTCGAAGTCACCGGCGCCAACCTCGAGAACGGCCTGCTCCACGTCGAACTGAAGCGCGAACTGCCCGAGTCCAAGAAGGCCCGCCAGATTCCGATCAGCGCCGCCAGCAAGACCATCGAAGACAAGTCGAGCGTCAACTAACACTCACCCGAACCGCCTGCTCTGTCAGAGCGGTCTGTGGAACAGGTGATCAGGGGCGCGATCCGGCAACGGATCGCGCCTTTTGCATATGCGCCCCTCCTTCCTACTCCCCTCCCCCTTGAGGGGAGGGGCCGGGGGGGTGGGGGTCCCACAGCAACCAACCAGCTCCAACATTCTCCGGAACCCTTTCGCACCTCTGCCGTTGATACCGTCAGAAATCACGTGAATGAGGCGCTTATGAAATCCGTCGAAACCGGTCTCAAGTCGAACACCAAGACCGCCATGATTGATCTGCTGAATGCGCGGCTTGCCGATGCGATCGACCTCGCGCTCGCCACGAAGCAAGCGCACTGGAACCTCAAGGGTCCCAATTTCATCGCCGTGCACGAACTGCTCGACCACTTGCGCGACGACGTCGACGAACACGTCGATATCATCGCCGAGCGTGTCGCCCAGCTCGACGGCATCGCCCTTGGCACCACGCAGAACGTGGCCTCGACCAGCAAGCTCGCCGCTTACCCCACCGATATCCGCAAGGTGCCCGATCACATCGGCGCGCTCGTCGAACGCTACGCCGCGCTGAGCACATCCACCCGCGAAGGCATCGACACTGCCGATGAAGGTGGCGACGCCGACACTGCCGATATCCTCACGGCGTTCTCGCGCAGCCTCGACAAGAATTTGTGGTTCCTGAAGAGCCACCTCGAATAGTCCGTGCGCCCCCACGGACTGCGCGGGATCCCCCTGGGTCCCGCGCTTCTTTTTGTGCGGTCAGAACCCAATAAGACGCAACTAACGCGCGGTCCCCGTCAGTGGATCATACACAAACTGTTCAACCGGCCTCACCAGTCCAGGCCAGTCCTCCTCCCGTAAACCTCGCAACCCGGAAGCAACGGCGCTCCGGGGAATGAAGTTTCATCGGAGGATTCACATGAAGTTCCTGAAAGCCCTTACCGTCGCCTCGATGCTCGTCTTGGCCCCCGTTGCCGCCGCGCCCGTGTTAGCCGCCAACGTCGTCGAGACCGCACAGTCCGCCGGCACCTTCAACACCCTGATCGCAGCCGCCACTGCTGCCGGCCTTGCCGAAACCCTCGCGACCACAGCCGACATCACCGTCTTCGCCCCCACCGACGCTGCCTTCGCAGCGCTCCCGGCTGGCACCGTCGATGATCTGCTGAAGCCCGAGAACAAGGACAAGCTGATCGCCATCCTCACCGCGCACGTCGTCGGTTCCAAGATCGCCGCCGCCGATATCGCCGAGGGCACCACCGAGGTGCAGACGCTGAACCCGGCCGTCAAGCTGAAGGTCACCAAGGACGCGATGGGCGTCACCGTGGCGCTCTCCAACTCCGCCAAGGTCACCGCCGCTGACGTCGCTGCCGACAATGGCGTCATCCACGTCATCGACGCCGTCCTCCTGCCGTAACGGGTACTCTCCCCCGAAACGGACGAAGGCGCGAGACCTCCCCCTGGTCTCGCGCCTTTGTTTTGACCCTGGACCGGGCAAGCCACCATGCTAACGATGCCGTCACACGCGACCCCAGCATTTCCTATTGCCTGCCCCGGCCGGCCTCTCTCATTCTCGGCCGATCACCAAGCCCCACCGCAGCGCCGCATTTCCTACAGTTTTCCTATTCACTCCTGCCTCTCCTACGCAGCCATGTCACAACACGGCAAAAAAGTGGCTAGCGCCGCTTGCTCGCAGTTTGGAATTATGCAAATGTACTCCCGATAGGACAGCACGTCTGTCCAATTTTCGTGAGCGGCCGGTCTCCCCGGATGCGTTTCACACGCCGATCCGGCTGGCCCGCTTGACGAGAGCGGAAACGGAGGGGCGGGGCCTTATCGAGCCCACATGAGCGGCCATTTGGATGCAGAGCCGCTCCCCACTAAATGATTGCGCACTCGGATTCGAGCCGTACACTGAGGGTACGACTGGGGCCTGAAGGCGCGTCGAAAGGAATAAGCAGCTCCCGGGATCATTCCCGGATCATCAGGGCACGATAAACGGACAGCCTGTCCGCTTCGCGCCTCGACCACGACGACAAAGCAACAGAGGATTTGCAAATGGCACACACACGGAACGGATCGATGTCACATCCCGTAACCGGAACCGCTGTTCGCAAAACCGACGGCATGCGCACAGATCTCCCCACTGGCGTCGTGCGCCCCGAAAGCCAGGGTCTTTATGATGCGACGCGCGAGCACGATGCCTGCGGCGTCGGCTTCATCGTCAATTTGAAGAACAAGCCGAGCCAGAAGATCGTCCAGAACGGCCTCGCCATTCTCGAAAACCTCGAGCATCGCGGCGCCGTCGGCGCTGATCCGCTGATGGGCGATGGCGCCGGCATCATGGTGCAGATCCCGCACAGGTTCTTCGTCAAGGAATCCGCCCGGCTGGGCTTCCACCTGCCGGCTGCCGGCGCCTATGCCGTCGCCTTCATCTTCATGCCGCAGGACAACGAGCTGCGCCTCAAGATGGAGCGCGTCGTCGATCGCGTCATCGAGGACGAGGGCCAGACCGTCATCGGCTGGCGCGATGTGCCGTCCGACAACTCCTCGCTGAGTAAGGCCCCCGATATCGTCGCCACCGAGCCCTGCCATCGGCAGGTGATCATCGGCCGCGGCGATGCCGTTGCCGACGAGGAAGCCTTCGAACGCAAGCTCTACATCATCCGAAAGGTGATCTCGGCCAAGATCTATTCCGCCTTCGAAGGCAAGCCGAACGACTTCTACATCGTCTCGATGAGCTGCCGCACGCTGGTCTACAAGGGCATGTTCCTTGCCGCCCAGCTCGGCGCGTATTACCAGGACCTGCACGACCCGGATTTCGAGTCCGCGCTCGCGCTCGTCCACCAGCGCTTTTCGACCAACACCTTTCCGTCCTGGCGCCTGGCCCACCCCTATCGCTTTGTCTGCCACAACGGCGAAATCAACACCGTGCGCGGCAACGTCAACTGGATGGCGGCGCGCGAAGCCTCAGTGTCCTCGCCGCTGTTTGGTGGCGATATCGGCAAGCTCTGGCCCATCTCCTACCCCGGCCAGTCCGACACCGCCTGCTTTGACAACGCGCTCGAATTCCTCATTCGCGGTGGCTACTCGCTGCCGCATGCGGCCATGATGCTGATCCCGGAAGCCTGGGCCGGCAACCCGCTGATGGATGAGGACCGCCGGGCCTTTTACGAGTATCACGCTGCGCTGATGGAGCCGTGGGACGGCCCCGCTGCCATGTGCTTCTCCGATGGCATCCACATCGGCGCGACCCTCGACCGCAACGGCCTCCGCCCCGCCCGCTACCTCGTCACCGACGAGGATGAGGTCGTCATGGCGTCCGAAGCCGGCGTCCTGCCCATTCCGGCCGAAAAGATCGTCCGCAAGTGGCGCCTCCAGCCGGGCAAGATGCTGCTAATCGACCTGAAGCAGGGCCGCATTGTCTCCGATGAGGAGATCAAGGCCGAACTCGCGCAGGCCAACCCCTACAAGACCTGGCTCGGGCGCACCCAGATCGTGCTCGAGGACCTGCCGGCTGTCGCCTTCGACCCCAAGACCTCCGATGTCCCGCTGCTTGATCGGCAGCAGGCGTTTGGCTACACCCAGGAAGACCTGAAGCTCCTCTTGACGCCCATGGCGGCGACCGGCCAGGAAGCTGTGGGCTCGATGGGCACCGACACGCCGATTTCGGCGCTCTCCAACAAGTCCAAGCTCCTCTACACCTACTTCAAGCAGAACTTCGCCCAAGTCACCAACCCGCCGATCGACTCGATCCGCGAAGAGCTGGTGATGAGCCTCGTCTCGTTCATCGGCCCCCGGCCCAACGTGCTCGACCTCTCGGGCACCGGCAGCCGCCAGCGGCTTGAAGTGCGCCAGCCCATTCTCACCAACGAGGATCTCGAAAAGATCCGCGCCATCGGTGGAATGGAAGATAACCCGTTCCGGTCAAAGACCCTCGACATCACCTATCCGGTGGCCGAAGGCGCCGACGGCATGAAGGCGGCGCTGCAGCAGCTGTTCTCAGACGCTGAAATTGCCGTCCACTCGGGCGACAACATCATCATCCTTTCCGATCGCGCCATGGGCCGCGACCGGGTGGCGATCCCGGCGCTGCTCGCGACGGCAGGCGTCCATCACCACCTGATCAGGAAGGGCCTCCGCACTTCGGTCGGTCTCGTCGTCGAAACCGGCGAAGCCCGCGAAATCCACCATTTCGCGGCGCTCGCGGGCTATGGCGCCGAAGCCATCAACCCCTACCTCGCGTTCGAGACCCTGCTCGCCATGAAGCCCGATCTGCCGGGCGATCTGGACGAGCACGAGATCATCTACCGCTACATCAAGGCCATCGGTAAGGGCATCCTCAAGGTCACCGCCAAGATGGGCATCTCGACCTATCAGTCCTATTGCGGCGCCCAGATCTTCGACGCCATCGGCCTGACCTCCGATTTCGTCCAGACCTACTTTACCGGCACCGCTACCACCATCGAAGGCGCCGGCCTTGCCGAAATCGCCGAGGAAACCGTCAAGCGTCACCAGGACGCCTTCGGCAACTCCCCGGTGCTCGAAGACACGCTCGATATCGGCGGCGATTATGCCTTCCGCCAGCGCGGCGAAGCCCACGTCTGGCGCTCGGAAACCGTGCAGACCCTGCAGCACGCCGCCCGTGGCAACTCGCGCGACCGCTACCGGGAGTTTTCGAAGCTCGTCAACGAGGTCGAGGACAAGTACACCACCATCCGCTCGCTGTTCCGTCTGAAGGATGCGAGCGAGGATGGCCGTACGCCCGTCGCCCTCGATCAGGTCGAGCCCGCCGTCGAAATCGTCAAGCGCTTCTCGACCGGTGCCATGTCTTATGGCTCGATCAGCCGCGAAGCGCACACCACGCTCGCCATCGCCATGAACCGCATTGGCGGCAAGTCCAACACCGGTGAAGGTGGTGAGGAAGTCGATCGCTTCACCCCGCTGCCGAATGGCGATTCCATGCGCTCGGCCATCAAGCAGGTGGCCTCGGGCCGGTTCGGCGTGACCACGGAATACCTGGTCAACTCCGACATGATGCAGATCAAGATGGCGCAGGGTGCCAAGCCCGGCGAAGGCGGCCAGTTGCCCGGCGACAAGGTCAACGACGTCATCGCCAAGGTGCGTCACTCGACCAAGGGCGTCGGCCTCATCTCCCCGCCCCCGCACCATGACATCTACTCGATCGAAGACTTGGCTCAGCTGATCTTCGATTTGAAGAACGTCAACCCGGAAGGCCAGGTCTCGGTCAAGCTCGTCTCCGAAGTCGGCGTCGGCACGGTTGCGGCTGGCGTTGCCAAGGCACGCGCCGATCACGTCACCATCTCCGGTTACGAAGGCGGCACCGGTGCTTCCCCGCTCACCTCGCTGAAGCACGCCGGCTCGCCGTGGGAAATCGGCCTCGCCGAAACCCACCAGACGCTGGTGCGCAACAAGCTGCGCTCCCGCATCGCGGTCCAGGTCGATGGCGGTATCCGCACCGGCCGGGACGTGGTGATCGGCGCCCTCCTCGGTGCCGATGAGTTCGGCATGGCCACCGCCCCGCTGATTGCGGCCGGTTGCGTCATGATGCGCAAGTGCCACCTCAACACCTGCCCGGTTGGCATCGCCACCCAGGACCCGGTGCTGCGCGCCCGCTTCACCGGCAAGCCAGAACACGTCATCAACTACCTGTTCTTCATCGCCGAAGAAGTCCGCGAGCTCATGGCTGAGATGGGCTACACGCGTTTTGAGGAAATGGTCGGCCAGATGCAGATGCTCGACAAGACCGAGGCGCTCTCGCACTGGAAGGCCAAGGGCCTCGATTTTTCGAAGCTCTTCCACAAGCCGTTCGCTGCCGAAGGCGTGGGCATCACCCACACCGAAACGCAGAACCACCCGATCCAGAACGTCCTCGATCGCAAGTTCATCGAACAGGCCAAGCCCGCGCTCGAACACGGCACGCCCGTCAAGATCGTCGAAACCATCGCCAGCGTCGATCGCTCGGCCGGTGCCATGCTCGGTGGCGCAGTCGCCAAGCGCTACGGCCACGCGGGCCTGCCCGATGACACCATCGCCATCAGTCTGACCGGCACTGCCGGGCAGGCCTTCGGCGCCTGGGCCACGCGCGGCATCTCGATCGATCTCGTCGGTGAAGCCAACGACTATGTCGGCAAGGGCCTGTCCGGCGCCCGCCTCGTCGTCCGCCCCCCCGAACAGCGCGGCTATGTCGCCGAGGACTCGATCATCATCGGCAACACCGCCCTCTATGGCGCCATCACCGGGGAATGCTACTTCCGCGGCGTCGCCGGCGAGCGCTTTGCCGTCCGCAACTCCGGCGCCATCGCCGTGGTTGAAGGCACGGGCGATCATGGCTGCGAATACATGACCGGCGGCGTGGTCGTCGTCCTCGGCAAGACCGGCCGCAACTTCGCCGCCGGCATGTCCGGTGGCGTCGCCTACGTGCTCGACGAAGACGACAGCTTCGAAAGCCGCGCCAACATGGCCATGATCACCCTCGAGCCCATCCCCGAGGAAGAAGGTATCAACACCCGCGAGTATCACCAGTCCGGCGATCTCGAGACCATGGGCGTCGTCGAAATCCTCCACGACCTCGGCCGCAACGACGCTGCCCGGCTCTACCAGTTGATCCAGCGGCACAAGGCCTTCACCGGCTCAAGCCGCGCCAATCATATCCTGTCGAACTGGGACGAATACCTGCCCAAGTTCAGGAAGGTGATGCCGGTCGAATACCGCAAGGCCCTCGCGGCCATGGAAAAGGAACGTGCCGCACAACAAAACGTGGCGGCGGAGTAAGAACCATGGGCAAGATCACAGGCTTTCTCGAAATCGATCGCGTTGACCGGGACTATCTGCCGGTTGCAGAGCGGGTGACGAACTACAACGAGTTCACCATTCCGCTTGGCGACAAAGGCACCCGCGACCAGGCGGCCCGCTGCATGGATTGCGGCGTGCCCTACTGTCACAACGGCTGTCCGGTGAACAACCAGATCCCGGATTTCAACGACCTCGTCTACAAGGGCGATTGGCTGAAGGCGCTCAAGAACCTTCACTCGACCAACAACTTCCCCGAGTTCACCGGCCGCATCTGCCCCGCCCCGTGTGAGGCCGCCTGCACGCTGAACATCCCGGACACTCCGGTCAACATCAAGTCGATCGAGTGCGCAATTGTCGACAAGGGCTGGGAAGAGGGCTGGATTACGCCCCAGGTCAATGCGAACAAGACCGGCAAGTCTGTCGCGGTCATCGGCTCGGGCCCGGCCGGCATGGCCTGCGCCCAGCAGCTGGCCCGCGCCGGCCACGATGTGCACCTTTATGAAAAGGCCACCCAGATCGGCGGCCTGATGCGCTACGGCATCCCGAATTTCAAGCTCGACAAGACCGTCATCGACCGCCGCGTCGCCCAGATGCAGGCCGAGGGCGTCACGCTCCACACCGGAATCCATGTCGGCAAGGACATCACCATCGAGGAACTGACGGCCAAGTACGACGCCGTCTCCCTCGCCGGCGGTGCCGAAAAGCCGCGCGACCTGCCCATTCCTGGCCGCGAGCTCGACGGCATCCATTTCGCCATGGATTTCCTGTCGCAGCAGAACAAGCGCGTCACCGGCGAGCCGCTCAACAACATCACCCCCATCCTTGCCGGCGGCAAGCATGTCGTCGTCATCGGCGGCGGCGATACGGGTTCCGATTGCATCGGCACCTCGAACCGCCAGGGCGCCCTCTCGGTCACCCAGATCGAGATCATGCCCGCCCCGCCCGAAAAGGAAAACAAGGCGCTGACCTGGCCGCTCTGGCCCATGAAGATGCGCACCTCCTCCTCGCAGGAAGAAGGCGTCACCCGTGATTTCGCCGTCGCCACCGTCAAGTTCGACGGCGAGAACGGTCAGGTCAAGGAACTCCACTGCGCCCGCGCCGACAGCAAGTTCCAGCCGATCCCGGGCACCGAGTTCGTCCTCAAGGCCGATCTCGTCCTCCTCGCCATGGGCTTTCTCGGCCCGGTGCAGGACGGCATGGTGAAGGAAGCCGGCGTCGAGCTGGACAAGCGCGGCAACGTTCTCGCCGACGTCATCCAGTACAAGACGTCCAAGGAGAAGGTCTTCTCCTGCGGCGACATGCGCCGCGGCCAGTCCCTCGTCGTCTGGGCCATCCGCGAAGGCCGCCAATGCGCCCGCTCCATCGACCAGTTCCTAATGGGCAAAACCGACCTCCCCCGCTGATTTCTCCTCTTGATCCTCCCCCGCAGAGCGGGGGAGGGGGACCACGCGCAGCGTGGTGGAGGGGGTCACCGCTCTCTCAGTCGACAACCCAAGGGGCGCTCCAGCGCCCCTTTCTTTTTCCTCACCACCCCCTCAGTCGTCTCCCTCCCCCTTGAGGGGAGGGATCAAGGGTGGGGGTCCCTCGGCGATCACCAGCCGATCACCCCCCCTTGCTCCCTCCCCCCACCCCCTCTATGTTCACGTTTCGTTCATCCATTGGGCAAACCTGTGACCGACCTCGAAACCTTCATCATCGCCGCCAAGACCGCCACTTATGTCGGTGGCGGCGCCAATTCCGCACCGAGCCGTCCGGGCGCGCATGATCTCACCTTCGCCCAAGGCGACTGGTCGTATCGCGACAGCTATTTCGGCGGCACCGATTTCATCGGCCAGGAGGTCGTCTGGCACCTCGGTAACCCATTGTGGGCCATGAACTATTACGGCTACATCCTGTTGCCCGGGCTGATCGACGGCACCCGCGCCGGCGCCACCATCAAGGCCGCACTCACCGCCATGTACGCCGAAAACCGCTTCCTCGGCGGCTTCGACTGGACCGGCCCGCACGGCCACTACACCGACCGCAGCACCGGCGACGTCGCCCACTTCAGCGGCATTGAGACCATCACCACCGCCGGCCAGATCGCCTACCGGCTCGAATATTGTGGTGGTTTGATAAAGGCTTAGAGGTAGATCACGGCACCGCCGGCTTTTCCGCTACCGGCGCCTTGCCCACCCAGAACGCGTCAACCCGGCCCACCGGCGCGTCGACCAGTTCGCTCATATTGAACCCCACCGCGTCCTCGTCAGCCGTGTCCGCCGTCACCAGTTCCGCCGCCCGCCGCGTCACGTTGGAGAGCGGCATCACCGCCCCGGCAAGCTCCAAAAGCTTCATTTGTCCAAGGCCTTGGTAGGGCGGCCTGAGCATCATCTGCGCGTCCGTCCCCGCCAGTGCATCCGCCACCTCGATGCCGACGCGCCCGCCGCCACGGTAATAGTTCTTGAGGCTCTGGCTCAAATAGAACGCCAGCTTGTCGGCGCCAGCGGTCGAAAAATGGATGCCGTCATCCTTGCGCATCCGCACCTGCGTGCCGCTCAGGTCCGGCCCGCGCGCTGTATACTTGCCGTCCTCGTTGGCGAATTTCTCATAGATATCAAGGAATTCCGCACCGCCGCCAAACGCCGCCAGCCGGTCCACTTCATTGACCTGGATCATCGTCTGCCCGAATTTGGGCGCCTCCATCGGCGGCAGCCCAACCCAGATTGTCGGCTTCTTGGCATCCCGCAACTGGCGCACGATACCGCTCACCCGCGCCGAATACTCCGCCAGCCATTCCGGCGATAGCGACGGATAGCTCTGGCCATTGATGCTCATCTTCTGCCGGTCATTGACCCCGATGACCATCACAGCGATGTCAAAACTGTTCTTGCCGATCTCGTCAGTGATCGTCTTGGGCCAGTCGAAGAAATCCGTCCGTACGATGCCCGACGAGCCAACCCCTTGCGTCAAAACAACAATATTGGGGTCCTCGGCATAGTAGCGCTCCAGCGCCTTGCCGACATCCACTGCCATCGAGTCGCCGAACACCACCAGCCGCGTCGCGCCATCCGCTTTGGGAATGGTCGGCTTCACCACCTCAGGCAGCGCCGCCTTTGGCTGCCGCACCACCTTCTTTTCGACCACCGGCGGCTCGTCCTGCTGTTCGTCCGGCTTGTCGCCAAACAAAAACTCCAGCAAGGTCTTGCGCTTCTTGGGTTTTTGCGCCGGCGCCTGGGCGTCGGTGGCCTGCGCCACCAGCACCCGGCCGTCCGCAGCCGCCACCACCACTGGCGACGCCGTCGTCATTTCCCGCGCCTCGGCAAAGATCGGCAGCAGATCGCCCAGCACCAGCGCCGCAACGATCAGCCCAACGACAAACAGCACCGGTCGATTGCTTTTCTTCCGCATGGCGCCATTTAGCTGAGGAACGTCGGCAAATTGAAGGGCAATCTCACAAGTGTGTACTAGCCGTGAGATAACCCACTGAAATTTAAAGACTAGCGTGTCGCTGCCACCAGCTCCTCATAGCTCTTGAGCGTGATGAACCCGTCCGCCACCTCACCCTGCTGCGCCTGGAATCGCGCATAGGCCGCCTGGCTCACCGGCCCGATCCGCCCATCCACCACGCCCTGATAGAGCTTGAGATCGATCAGCGCCTGCTGGATCGCCTTGCGTTGGCCGAGATTGGGGAACTTGGTGCCGCGCGGCCACTCGCTCACAAACGCCCCGCCACCCTTCAGCCGGTCCGTCATATGCGCCACCGACAGCGCATAGGAATCGGAGAAATTGTAGCCCTTCAGCACCAGATAGTTCTGCGTCATCAGGAACTTCGGTCCGCCCTGCCCCGTCGGCGCATAGAGGAACACCGGCGTCGTCACATCCCCGAAAGGTTTGCCCTTCACCCGCCTGACGCCGCGCTCCGCAAAGAACGACACCGGCCGCATCTCGTCTCGCGTCGCGAGCAGATAGTCAAAACCCGCCGGCACGTCGACCTCAAAGCCCCAGTCGAGCCCCGGCCGATAGCCGAGATCCAGCAGGAACTTGGCGCTCGTCGCCAGCGCATCGGCGAGCGAGCGGTGGAGGTCGATCTTGCCGTCACCATCCCCATCCATCCCGTGCGCCACCACGTTCGATGGATTCACCTGCAGGTGCCCGATCGCTCCAGCCCACGAACCCACGAGTTCGTCGGGCCGTAGTCCGTTCATCTGCAACAGCTTCAGAGCCGCAATGAAATCCGCCTCGTCTTCCTTCAGCCGCCCGCGCCGCTCGTAGACCAGCGTCGCCAGTGACCGGATGATCGGCCGGATCAGCTTGCCATTGCCCAGCACCGCGCCATAGTCGGTCTCCATCCCCCAGATCGCCCCGAGGATGTAGGGGTCGACCCCGGTGCGCTTCCCAACGTCTTGAAACAGCGCCGCATTCTTCTTGATCGCCGCGATACCCCGCTCGATCCGTCCCGCCGTCACCCGCTTGTCGAGATACTCCCACATCGGAGTTGTGAACTCAGGCTGCGACTCGACCAGCTTGGGCACATTGGGGTCCGGCGTCAGCCCATCTGTCGCCGCGCGCCAAGTGGCTTCGCTCACCCCCGCCGCAAGTGCCTTTGGCTCAAAGCCCTTGAGAAAGTCCGAGAACGAGCCCTGCGGGGCCCCCAGCGCGGGCGTTGTAAGCAGCAGCGCGAGACTCAACAGTCGGATCAGCCAGGCCATTGATCACTCCCAGATTCGGCCTGAGCCCTACCTGTTCCGTGTGACCAAATAGCGTTCCCAGGCCAGCGCTGCGGTCACGATCTCATCAAGGTCCGCATGCGCCGGGTCCCAGCCCAGCACCTGGCGCACCTTGTCTGCCTTGGCGACGATCGCCGCCGGGTCCCCGGCGCGGCGCGGCCCTTCGACCACGTTGAAATCAACGCCGGCGACCTGGCGCACCGTCTCGATCACCTCGCGCACCGAATAGCCACGGCCATAACCGCAGTTCATCGTCGTCGAAGCGCCGCCCGCCTTGAGATAGTCGAGCAGCAGCGCATGCGCCTCCGCGAGGTCCGTGACATGGATATAGTCGCGCACCCCAGTCCCATCCGGTGTTGGAAAATCCGTGCCGAAAATCGAGACATTCTCGCGCTGCCCCAGCGCCGCCTGCGCCGCCACCTTGATCAGGTGCGTCGCCATTGGCGATGATTGCCCAGACCGCCCCCTGGGGTCGGCACCCGCCACGTTGAAATAGCGCAGCACGCCATAAGTGATTGGGTACGCCGCCGCGACATCTGCAAGCATCATCTCCGTCATCAGCTTGCTGCGGCCATAGGGCGACACCGGGTTCAGAACATTGTCTTCCGAAACCGGCTCCAGCCCGGGCATGCCATATACTGCGGCGGTCGATGAGAAGATGAAGTGCTTGACCCCACCCTTCACCGCCGCCTCGATCAAGTTACGCGATGTCGCAGTGTTATTTGCATAATACTTCAGCGGATCGGACACCGATTCGGGCACCACGATCGAGCCCGCAAAGTGCACGATCGCCTCGATGGCGTGATCCGAAATGATCTGCCCGACCAACGACATATCGCCAGCATTGCCTTCGATCAGGGTCGCGCGAGCGTCCACCGACCAATCAAAGCCTGTCGTCAGGTTGTCGAGTACAACTACGCTCTGGCCAGCGTCGCAGAGCCGTAACACCATGTGACTACCAATGTAGCCAGCTCCGCCCGTAACCAAGACTGACATTGAGCGCCCCCAAGGGTAAAATTATACGGAAAAGCTAGGTCCTAGGTGCTAAGAAAACCATTACAGTCCTCAGGTCAACCAGGAGCCCACCACCTTGTCCACCCGTGTACGTACCGCCGTATTCCCGGTCGCAGGTCTCGGAACCCGCTTTTTGCCTGCTACCAAGGCAATGCCCAAGGAAATGCTCACGGTCGTGGACCGGCCCCTGATCCAGTATGCGGTCGATGAAGCGCGCGAGGCCGGTATCGAACACCTGGTCTTCGTCACAGGGCGCAACAAGAGCGTGATTGAGGATCACTTCGACCGCCAGTACGAGCTTGAAAGCACGCTCGAATTCCGCGGCAAGACCGATGCGCTCCGCGAGTTACGCAAGGACCTACCGTCGGCGGGCCAGACCAGCTTCACCCGCCAGCAGGAGCCCTTGGGCCTCGGCCACGCCGTCTGGTGCGCCCGCGAACTGGTCGGCAACCAGCCTTTCGCCCTGCTTCTGCCCGATATGGTGTTCAAGGCAAAGCCGGGCGTCCTCAAGCAGATGATGCAGGCCTACGAGGAAACCGGCGGCAACGTCATCGGCGTCGAAGAGGTCAACCCGGAGGATGTCTCGAGCTACGGCATCGTGGCCCGCGGCGAGGGGCCAGATAGCGGTTTCGAAATCACTGGCATGGTCGAAAAGCCCAAACCCGCCGATGCGCCATCCAACCTTTTCATTTCCGGCCGCTACATCCTCCAGCCCGAAATCTTCAACCTCCTCAGCGAGCAGACCAAGGGCGCCGGCGGCGAAATCCAGCTCACCGACGCCATGCAAATTCTCATCCGCACCCAGAAATTCACCGGTGTGAAATACGATGGGCAGGTCTTCGATTGCGGCTCCAAGATCGGCTTTCTCACCGCCAACGTGGTCTTCGCGCTCGATCGGCCTGATATTTCAAAGGATTTCCGGCGCGCGCTGGCCGGCCTCGACCTTAGTATCAGCGATGAAAGGTGACGCCCAGCGCCACCACATGCTCGTCCGTCTCGGTGCCGGTCCCGGTCAGTGACCGCGTGTAGGTATAGTCGGCCGTCAGGTCCGTCATCGCGCTGAGCAGGTAATCTGCCCCTGCCCCCGCGCTCGCGGTTTGTTCCGTGCTGTCAGCCCCAATCGTTTCCGAATAGCTCCACCCCGCCTTGGCGCGCAGCCTCAGCCATGGGTTCACCTGCACTGCCGCCGAGCCCGTCGCCGCGTATTCAACTTTGCCCGAAGCGCTGGCAGTCGTCCCCGGCGCCGAAACCGTGGTCGTCAATTCACCCGTAAGCGACACCGTCTCATCGGGCACGAACACCACCTTCGCGCCATAGATCGCCGCCGTGAAATCCTCGACGCCCGCATCCTTGAAATCGCGATACGCCAGCCCAGCCGAGCCTTCTAGTTCCAGCGTCTCGCGCAGCTTGAAGTTAAGCCCCGCGCGCGCCTCATAGGTCGTGCCGTCGAGTTTGACCCCAAGGCTGGGCGAGGCGGCGTCATATTGGTCCGCCGTGGCATCACCATCGACAAACGCCGTCAGCCCCGGCGTCACCTTCACCCCTACCCGCCCGCCGACCCCGTAGCTCGTGGTGTTCTGGAAGCTGTTATCCGTCGTCGAGGCATCGTCATAGACCGTGTTGCCATAGCCGGTGCGCGCCGCCTTGCTGCGCAGCTCGACATCGAACAACCCGAGATCACGCGTCACGCTCGCTTCGCCCGTGCCGGTCACCACGATTGGCGCCGATGCGACGTTGCTCGCGTAGTCCGTTCCGCTCCTCGGATCATCCTGCGAAATGCTGAGCGTCCCCCGCCCGGCCAGCGTCGTCACGCTGTCGAGTTCATAGGTCCCGCCCACTTCCGCATCCAGCGCATCGATGCGCGCCTCACCATCGGCGGTCTTCGACAGCTCGCCACCCACCGAGAGGTCATACCCACCCCGCACCGTCTGTTGTTTGAGCGACAGGCTGGGCAGCGCCAGCACCTCATAGCGTGTGGTGCCATCGCCTTCGGTCACCGAACCACGCAGCCCCAGGCTCCAGTCGAGATCAAACAGTGGCGTATCGTTTTCCGGCGGCGGCGCCGGCACGCAGGCGGCGCAGACCAACGTGGGATCGTTCGCGAGGTCACGGTTACTGTAGCCCGAGCCGTCGCCCGATATAGTGAACTCACCAGCCCAGGCAGGGACACACCAAAGGCATGCCAGCAGCAGAGCTGTCAGACCGTGCGCCCGCGCACGCTGCCTTGTCCCTGCTCGTACTGCCACCGTCCGGCTCCCGTCGCGAAATCGCTAAGGAACCCTTGCAGCTTATGGTTAAGCAAGCGTTGCCCGCCGCTCAAAATCCGCCCAATAGAAGGTTATGCCGCCTCGACCTTGAGAACCGCACCATTCGCTTCGACGATCCGCACCTTGGTTCCTGCCGCAAGGTCCGGGCCAGCGACACGCCACGTCGTATCGTCCAGCGCCAGCCGGCCGAACCCGCCATGGATCGGCTCGCTCAGCACCACTTCCTGGCCGACAAACCGCTCCGCGCGGTTGTTGAGAAACGGGCTGTCCGATGCCACCTCCTGCCGCCGCAGCCTGAGCCACAGCCACACCCCGACCAGCGCCAGCGCGCCATAGATCACGAACTGCAGCGGCCAGAAGATCGGCACGAACAGCGTCAGGGCCCCTGTGATCAGCGCCGAACCACCCAGCCAGATGAACACCCCACCCGGCGCCACCAGTTCCAACGCCAGCAGCACCAGTCCTGCGACAATCCACGACCAAGGCCCGTAGCTGGCAATCAGCTCAATGATCTCCATCGCCGGTTCCCGTCAGCTGTCGCGCGTCGAAGGCGGCCGGCCGGTACCGCCGCGCGGCGTCGATGGCTTGTCCCCACCGAACGTTTCACGCGCGATCTCGGCTATGCCACCCAGCGCACCGATGACACTTGCAGCCTCCACCGGCAGCATCAGTATTTTCTGGTTCGGCGACTTTGCCAGCGCCTCCAGAGCCTTGATGTAGTTGTTGGCAACGAAGTAATTGATCGCCTGCACGCTGCCCGCTGAGATGGCGTTCGACACCACCTCGGTTGCCTTGGCTTCGGCCTCTGCCGAACGCTCACGCGCCTCGGCATCGCGGAACGCCGCCTCGCGCCGGCCTTCGGCCTCCAGCACCTGCGCTTGTTTGGCGCCCTCTGCCGAAAGGATCGCCGCCTGGCGCTTCCCTTCCGCCTCAAGGATCAGCGCCCGCTTCTCGCGCTCGGCCTTCATCTGCCGGCCCATCGATTCCACCAGATCCTTGGGCGGATCGATGTCCTTGATTTCGATGCGGGTAATCTTCAGCCCCCACGGGCTCACCGCCGTGTCCACCACGCGCAGCACGCGGGTGTTGATCTCATCGCGATGGCTCAGCAGCTCGTCGAGGTCCATCGAGCCCATCACCGAGCGGATGTTGGTCATGGTCAGGTTGAGAATGCCGTTCTCGAGCTTGTCGACCTCATAGGCCGCCGCCGCCGCATCGAGGATCTGATAGAACGTCACGCCATTGGCAGTCACCGACGCGTTGTCGCGCGTGATCACCTCCTGATGCGGCACGTCGAGCACCTGCTCCATCATGTTCATCTTGCGCCCGATCGCATCCACAAACGGCACAATCAGGTTGAGCCCTGGCTTCAGCGTCCGCGTGTAGCGGCCGAAGCGCTCGACTGTGTAGTTGTAGCCCTGGGGCACAGTCTTGGCGCCCGCAAACAGCACCAGAACGGCCAGAACGCCCAGCGCAATCAGCGCAATGCTCATGCCGTCAAGATCAAGAAAGTCCACGACTGTTCCCCCAATGCTGCCGCAGCCAGATTCGGCTTCAGGACCAAGATGTAGTTGCGGGCACCCGCCCACGCAACATCAGACGCCCGAACGCGCCATTTCCTTGGGAACGATAGTCGCCCGCGCTCCGTTGCAGACGAGGAGACTTCCCCACCCCGTTGCACTAGGCTCCAGACGATGAAGCTCACCGACGAGACCGGCATTGCGACCGCAGAGCGACTGGGCGTGCGCCTGACGCATCCCGATCGCGCCGTCACGCCCGATACCACAGCCACCAAGGCGCAGCTTGTCGACTACTACGAACGCGTCGCGCCTCGCATGTTGCCGCACCTCGCCCGGCGGCCACTGAGCCTCGTGCGCTGGCCACATGGCAACGCGGCGTTCTTTCAAAAGCACGACACCGGCGGTTTCCCCGACGCCCTCAAGCGCACCCCGGTCGCCGAAAAAGACGGTTCCGACGACAGCTACTTTTACGCCGACGACCTCGCCGGCATCGTCGCTGCCGTCCAGATGAGCACCATCGAATTCCACATCTGGGGCAGCCATATCGACAAGCTGGAAGACCCGGATCGCATCATCTTCGACATCGACCCCGACGAGGGCCTCGATTTTGATCACGTGCGCTCCGCCGCGCTCGAAATCCGCGATGTGCTGGGTGGCTGGGGGCTCGAAAGCTTCCCCATGGTCACCGGCGGCAAGGGCATCCACGTCATCGCGCCGCTGCAGCCGGTCAACGAGTGGCCCTTAGTCAAGCTCTTCTGCCACACCTTCGCGCAGCGCCTCGAGGACAACGCCCCTGAGCGCTTCACAGCCAACATAAGGAAGGCGGAACGAAAGGGCCGGATCTTCGTCGATTACCTGCGCAACGAGCGCGGCTCGACCGCCGTCGCGCCCTTTTCAACCCGCGCGCGCCCCGGCACCCCGTGCGCAGTTCCCGTCGGCTGGGATGAGGTCGGCACCCTCAAGGGTGCCAACCTGTTCTCCCCCGAGGCTGCGGCAGAGCGCGCCGCATCCCCCGACCCATGGCCGAACTATTTCGAACTCAGCCAGTCGGTCACGGCCGGCATGGTCGAGGCCGTCGCCGGCCCGCTCAAAAAGACCGTGCCCGAGTTCAAATCCAGCCTTGCAGCTCTTTCCGCACCACCGTCTCCAGCATCTCCATCCCGCCGTCGGAATCGTTGAGGCACGGGATATAGGCATAGTGTTCGCCGCCCGCGTGCTCGAACTCCTCGCGACCGGTGATCGCGATCTCTTCAAGCGTCTCGATGCAGTCGGCTGAAAAAGCCGGCGCCACCACCGCCACCTTTTTCATGCCCCTGCCCGGCAGCGCCTTCAGCGTTGCGTCGGTATAGGGCTCCAGCCACTTGGTGGGTCCAAACCGGCTCTGGAACGTCACCATCAGCTTTTCCTTGGGCCAGCCCAGATACTCCCGCACCAGCCGGTTGGTCTTGAAGCAGAGGCAATGGTAGATGTCGCCGGCTTCGAGGTACTTGACCGGCATGCCATGGAACGAGGTCAGGATGATATCGGGCGTAAAATCCAGCGCCGCCACGCCATTCGCGATGCTCTCGGCCAAGGCCTTGATATAGCTCGGCTCTTCGAAATAGGCCGGCAGCGTGCGGATCGCCGGTTGCCAGCGCAACTGCTTCAGCCTGTCGAAAGCCTTGTCGTTGGCCGTCGCCGTCGTCGTCGCCGAATATTGCGGGTAGAGCGGCGCGAGGAGGATCTTCTGACACCCCGCCGCCTGCAGCCGGTCGATGCCCGATGCCGTCGATGGGCTGCCATAGCGCATCGCATAGTCGACCACCACGTCTGCCCCGAGCCGCGCCTGCAGCTTCTCGGTCTGCCGGCGGGTAATCACCCGCAGCGGGCTCTCATTGGTGTCCTTGTCCCAGATGCGGGCATAGTTCGCCCCGCTCTTTTGCGGCCGCACCGATAAAATGATGCCCTGCAGCAGCGGCTGCCAGATCCAGGGCGAGGTGTCGATCACCCGCCGGTCCGACAGAAACTCCGACAGATACCGCCGCACCGACCAATAGTCGGTCGCATCGGGCGTCCCCAGGTTCAGCAGCAACACACCGACCTTGGGTGCAAGGACCGGCGGATGACCGGCGGGAAGATGGTTCGCCATAAACGGGCCCGTAGTTTGGAGAAATTCTAGACCGGCAACATAGTCGCCGAACCCCGCAACACAAGTGCCCCGGTGTCGCGGTGACTGGAACCCTCTTGGGCACCAGCCCCTCAGTCGACTCCCTCCCCTTGCGGGGCTTCGAGGGACCAGAAATCGATCCGGTGGATCGATTTCCCCGAGAAGGCCATGAGGGCTATGCTCGAATGGCAGATCAAGGGTGGGGGTGGGAAGCCCGTGAACAGCCAATTTTAGCGGGCCCCCGGCGACACTGGCCATCGTCTAAAACGGCCAAGTCGCCAGCAGCAGCACAACCCCGAACAGGAACACCACCACCGCCCCAGCGAGCTCCGCCCACCAGACCAGCGCCGTCCCCACTCGGCTCTCGCGCCCCAGCAACCGCCGCGCCAGCCCCTTGGCCGATACCGCCAAGCTCGCCAGCGTTGCAACGGTGATCGCCGTCCCCAGTCCCATCAGGAACACCGCCGCGATCCCTGCCAGCAGCACCCCCTGGCTCAGCGCAAACACCAGCACCACGAGCGCCCCCGAGCACGGCCGGAGCCCTACCCCAATCACCACGCTCAATTGCTCGCGCCAGTCGCCCAGCGTCTCCTCGGGCGTGATCACGTGCTTGTGGTCGTGCGCATGGTCATGATCCTCATCCCCATGATCATGCCCATAGTGTGGATCACTCGGCGGCCGCCCATGCGCGTCGAGCCGCGCCACCGGCGTGCTGCTCCGGCCAAACTGGAACGACGTCCCTGGCTCCGCCCGCAAAGCATGCCGGTCCGTGCCCAGATGCGCACGCGCCACCGCATGCATGTCCTTATGCGGCGCCGACGTCTCGTGGCTGTGGCTATGCCCCCAGCCAAACACCTTGCGCGCAATCAGCCACAACCCCAGCAGCGTCACCAGCCCATATGAGGCGGTCTCCATCCAGCTGACCGCCGTACCCATCACCACGCTCGATAGCCCCAGCACCGCCGCCGCGACCCCGACGAAGACCACCGCCACCACCGATTGCATCAGCGCCGCGGCAAAGCTCAGCCCGATCCCCCGCCGCATCTGCCGCTCATTGGCCAGCATGTACGAGCCGATCACCACCTTGCCGTGGCCCGGCCCCGCCGCATGAAACACGCCATAGAGAAAGCTCAGCCCACCCAAGAGCCAGAACGCCGTGTAGTCGTCCTTGAGCTTGCCCAGTGACGCCGTCATCGCCTGGTAAAAATCCGACTGCATCTTTGCGACCCAACCGAGGAACCCGGTCTTGGGCAGGATGAACCCCGGCTCGGCCGGCGGCCCGCCAAACGGCAGCGTCACCTTGGTATCTGCCACCTGGTTCACCGCATCGAGCGCCGTCGCCGGCGGCGGATCGACAATCCCCGTCGCCGCCGAGCAATCGATGCGGATGCTGCCCTGCACGCCGCGCAGCTCCGCCTCAAGATCGGGCGGCAGCTTGGTCACATCGGCCGGGATCGCGAACAGCCGCGCCGCGAGGTCATCCGACATGTCATGGCCGGGCACGAGGCTCGCCACGCACCCCTTGGGCGCATTCTCCAGCACCACATCGGTCGGCTGGGGGAACGTGATCGCCACATAGTACTCGGGGTCGGCAATGGCGACATCGAGCTTGTTCTTGATCGCGTAGGGTTTTTCCGGCGCGATCGCAAAGCTCAGCGTCGAGCGGTTGTTCTCGAACACGAACTTGGCTCCGCCATCGACCTGGAACGGCAGCGACTCCTTGCCCTCCCCCGCCGAGGTGTAGAACCCGTATTCCGCCAGCCCCTTGAGGTTCTCGTCCGCCAGGTCCTGCATCTCCTCCGATGAGGTGATGCCGTCATTGTTGGTATCGAGCCCCTGGATCTGCCAAACCGAGAACGCCTCGTCGAACGTCCAGCTGTTCCTGATCTCAACCAGGTCACCGGCATCGTTGAAGACGATCACCGCCTTGGCATCGATGAAGATGTGGGGATGCGCCTCGGCGGGAGCGCTCAGCGCAAGAACCGCAGCCGGGGCGGCAAGGAGGCTCAATAGTCGACGCACGTCCTGCCCAGCCCCCGCAGTTCGCCTCAGCGAACCGGATTATCCGCGAACCACTCGACCAGATGGTCGATCAGCGCCCGCACCTTGCCGGCAAGGTGCCGCCGGTGCGGATAGACCGCCATCAGGCTCGGCCCCTCGGGCATCCGGTCTTCCAGCACCCGCACGAGCTTGCCATCGGCAATCATCGGGTCAGCGAGGTAGGTCGGCAATACGGCGAACCCAAGGCCGGCGAGCGCCGCCTGCATCGCCGCCACCGGAGAATTTACGCGTGCCGGCCCGGACACATGCACCGAGATGGGCTTGCCATCCTCGATGAACCGCCAATTGGCATGGCCCGGCATATTGGTATCGAGAATACACGGCAGCCCGCGCAACGCCTCGCCGGATTTCGGCATCCCGAACCGGTCGACCAGCGACGGCGCAGCGCAGATCACGTGCCGCATCTCTGAAATCTTGCGCGCAATCAGAGAGGAGTCGGCCAGCGTCGAAATCCGCAAGGCAACGTCGATGCTCTCTTCCACCAGATCGACATAACGATCCTCGAGCCTCAGATCGATCGACACCATCGGGTTGTTGGCCATGAACTGGAAGATCGCCGGCGCCAGTGTCGTCTCGCCAAGGTTGCGCGGCGCCGATACCCGCACCAGCCCGCGCGGCTCCGCTGTCTGGTCCGAGATCGTCGCATCAAGATCGTCGAGTTGCTGCAACAGCAGGCTCGCTTCGCGATAATACGCCTCGCCCGCCTCGGTGAGGCTGAGCTTCCGCGTCGTGCGATTCATCAGCCGCACCCCGAGATAGTCCTCGAGGTCCGTCACATATTTCGACAGCAGCGCCTTTGACCGCCCATGCTGCCGCGCCGCCGACGAGAACCCACCCGCGTCGAACACCTGCACGAAGGCCCGGATACGGGCGAGATCCTGACTCATTGCATCTCCGCAAAGATCGCGCGGGCATGCTACGGCAGTCCGCCTCAAACGCTTAGGTTATCCGCGACACCGCGACAATGCCCGCGCGCTCGACCGGCTTAGCGCCCACCCTCAATCTTGCGGAACCGCTGGTTGGTCCCCGCCGTGCCGTAGGGGTAGTCCGAAATCTGCGGCGCGCTGATCGCACTCAGCGACGCGATCTCGTCCGACCCCAGCGTCAGCGACCCAGCCCCGAGATTATCCTTCAGTTGCTCTGCCGTGCGTGCGCCGAGGATCACCGACGTCACCGCCGGCTGTGCCGCGACCCATGCCAGTGCCACCTGCGCCGAGGTTGCCTCGCGGTTCTTCGCGACCGCCGCCACCGCATCGATGATCTGCCAGGTCCGCTCCTGCGAGTTGCGCGGCCCGAAGGCTTCCATGCCGCGGTTCGGGTTCTCACCCAGCCGCGTTGCGCCCGTCGGCTTCACATCGCGCTGATACTTGCCCGCCAGCCACCCGCCACCCAGCGGCGACCACGGCAACAGCCCGATCCCGGCATCGAGGCAGGCCGGCACGATCTCGAGCTCGATCTCGCGCACCAGGAGGTTGTACTGCGGCTGCAGCGTCACCGGCGGCGCCCAGTGGTTGGCTTTGGCCAGATGCACCGCCTTGGTGATGTGCCAGCCGAGGAAGTTCGAAAACCCATAATACGCAATCTTCCCCGCGCTCACCGCATCATTGAGAAACCGCAGAGTCTCCTCGATGGGCGTCAGCGCGTCCCAGGCGTGCATCTGGTAGAGATCGATCTGCCCAACCCCCAGCCGCTTCAACGAAGCGTCCAGCGCCCGCACCAGGTGCCGCCGCGATATCCCGATATCGTTGGGTCCCTTGCCCATCGGAAAGCGCCCCTTGGTCGCCACCACCATCTGCCCCGCTTCAGTCGGATGCGCCTTGAGCCAGCGCCCGACGATCTCCTCGGACACCCCCGCCGAGTAGACATCCGCCGTATCGAGGAAGTTGCCACCCGCCTCCGCATAGAGGTCCATCAGCTGGAACGAGGTCGCCTCGTCCGCCTCGGCCCCAAAGGTCATGGTCCCGAGGCACAGCGAGGACACCACCGCGCCACTGTTCCCAAGCTTCCGATAATCCACGGCAATCTCCTCAAAAATGCTGTGTGCGCATCATGGCCTGAACTGAGGCCAAAGCAGGCCCAGTGGCAACCCTGCCGCGCCCAAAATGGCGGCCACCCTTCCGCGCCGCAGCCTCCCCGACGGATGGGCTACGACATATGGCCTAGTCCTGCGGCGTTGACATGTCAGCAACCCGGATGTTCACTATTCAGAACAGATGTTCCACATATGGAACACATAAGTCCTCAAGGACACAGCGGAGGTTCGGACACAATGCGCATTTCGCGGATACGTACGTCTTGATTTAGGCGCCGCCCGGTCCGGTCGCTGGATCGCTCGCGCCCACTTTTTCATCTGGTCTCACCAGCTAAAACTATAGGTATGCCTGCCATGCGTTCAGCCTGGGTGATGAAACTCAAGCCCGGCCAGGAGGCCGAGTACAAGCGCAAGCACGACGAGATCTGGCCAGAAATGGTCGAACTGCTCAGGGCGCAGGGCGTCCACAATTATACCATCTATCGCTACGGTCTGCTGCTGTTCGCCTACAACGAGAAGCCTGACGGCTCACCTGCACAGACGGCTGCGATCAACGATTTGGTCAAGCGCTGGCAGGCCTGGATGGCGCCGCACATGGAGACCCACGAGGATCTCCGCCCCGTCGCCGATCCGCTCGAAGAAGTCTTCCGGCTCGATTGATAGAGCGCGCGATGACCGACCCGCTCACCCATTTCTGCGCCACTTCACACCGTTTCTGACGCGCCCCGCCGCGCGCCCCCGACCGATCGCATTCCCGAGGAACAGCCTGATGAAGATCAAGAGTATTCGCGCCTTCGCCATCACCAACCCGATCGCGGGCGGCACCTATGAGGAGGCCAAGCAGCGTGGCACAGCGCGCCGGCCGCCATGGACCAAGGACGCCGAAGTCGCCAACCCGATGTCGCGTTACCCCCGCTACAAGGCCTTGCGCGCCAGCTGGAACGCCGCCTTTCCGGCCGTGGGCGTTCTGGTCACAGCTGACGACGACTCCTGGGGTTTTGGCACCACCGGTTACGGCCAGCCTACCATCAGCCTGATCAACGACCACATCGGCCCGCTGCTCGAAGGCGAGAGCGCCCTCGCCACCGAAAAGCTCTACGACATGATGATGCGCATCACGTCGCCCTATTCGCCGTCGGGGCTCGCTTCCTACGCCATCAGCGGCATCGATCTGGCGCTGTGGGATCTGAAGGGCAAGACGCTCAAGCTCCCCGTTTACGAGCTGGCGGGTGGCCTCGCCCGCGACAAGCAGTTCTGCTACGCGACTGGTAACGATACCGATTGGCACATGGAGCTCGGCTTCAAGGCCACCAAGCTCGCCTGTCCCTACGGCACTGCCGACGGGCTTGAGGCGCTCGACAAGAACGAGGCCTTTGTCGGCAAGGCCCGCGAACTGATCGGGCCCCATGTCGAGCTGATGCTCGATTGCTGGATGGCGTTCGATGTCGAGTTCGCGGTGCGCCTCGCCCACCGGCTGAAGCCGTTCAACCTCAAGTGGATGGAGGATTGCCTCCTCCCCGAAGACCACTCCTCGCACAAGGCGCTGCGCGAGCGCTTGCCGTGGCAGACGCTGTCGACCGGCGAGCATTGGTACACACCCTACACCTTCTTCGAAGCGGCCAAGGATCGCGTCGTCGATATCTTCCAGCCCGACATCCACTGGGTCGGCGGCTTTACCGCGGTTCAGAAGATCACCGCAATCGCCGATGCCGCCGGGCTTGAAGTGATCTGCCATGCCGGCATGAACACGCCCTATGGCCAGCATTTCAACGTCTCGGCCCCCAACAGCCGCTGGGGCGAGTTCTTCGTGGGCGGCGCGCCCGGCCAGCCGCTCAAGGAGACCAATAACTACCCAGGCATGGCCGTGCCGGTGAATGGCTATGTCGAAGTGAGCAACGAGCCCGGCTTCGGCCACGGCCTGTCGCTCGCGGCAATCGACAAGATGGCACTCTGACGGCGGAGATGCCCCGCACACGAGGGGCATCATCCAAACAGCTAAAGGTCGAACACGACCAGGAGGAGGACAAATGACCCGAATTTCTATGAAAGGCCTGCTGACGGGAGGCGCGCTGGCATTGCTGGCGCTGCCGCTCATGGCAAGCACGGCGTTCGCACAGGTGGCGGACGTCCCACGCAACGAGACGCTGGTACTCACCCCATGGGGCGACCAGCCGGCTCAGTTCGCCAACGTCGAGAACTGGAATCCCTACCTGACCTCGGTCACGCATCAGCGCGACGCGATGCAATTCACCGTCAACGAGATGCTGTTCTATACCAATCTCAACGACGGCAAGCTGATCCCGTGGCAGGCCGAGAGCTTCGAATATGCTCCGGACTTCATGAGCGCCACGATCAAGCTGCGCGATGGCGTCGAATGGTCGGACGGCCAGAAGTTCACGGCCGATGACGTGAAGTTCACGCTCGAAGCCCTGCGCGATGCCCCGCCCGAAATCAACGGCTCGGCGTCGTTCAAGGAATGGGTCAAGGACGTCGAAGTCACCGACCCGCTGAACCTCAAGATCAATTTCAACAAGGCCGCACCGCGTTTCGTGCGCGATTTCCTCGCGCTCGGCCACGAGAACCATTACCCGACCCTGCCCAAGCATATCTGGGAAGGCCAGGACATTTCGACCTTCACCAATTTCGACCTCGCCAAGGGCTGGCCGGTCGGCACTGGTGCGTACAAGCTCGTCTCGACCACCAACCAGCAGGAGATCTTTGATCGCCGCGATGACTGGTGGGGCGTCAAGACTGGCTTCCAGGACGCTCCGGCGCCCAAGCGCATCACGCTTGTCCCAGTCTCGTCCGACGACGCCATGGGTCAGCTGCAGATCGCCAACCAGATCGATGGCGGACGCCAGTTGCTGATCGGCACGTTCGAAGCCGCGCGCGCCCAGAACGCCAAGCTCAGCTCATGGAACCCCGAGGGCCCGAACTGGGGCGCTCCGGATGGCTGCGACTATTCGCTGGTCTTCAACCAGATGAAGGCGCCGTGGAACGACGTCAACCTGCGCTATGCGGTCAACTACGCGATCGATCGCGCCGGGCTCAACGAGATCGGCTACGAAGGCGGCCAGAAGCCGGTGACCTTCGCGTTCTCCAACTATATGGCCGGCACCTGGCTCACCGAGGGCAGCCCGCTCAAGGCCGTGCTCGACAAATACAATCTCGACAATCCCGACCCAGCCAAAGTCGAGGAGTACATGACCAAGGGCGGCTACGCCAAGGATGCCAACGGCGTCTGGGCCAAAGACGGCAAGCCGATCACCATCAACGTCCGCACGCCTGCTTTCATCCAGCCCACCCTTGCGCCGCTGACCCAGCAGCTCAAGAACGCCGGCTTCGATGCGATCCAGGCACCGGTCGATGATACCTGGCTGCCTGACATCACCAATGGCAATTTCGATACCATGGTGTTCGTCCATTGCGGCAGCCTCTCCGAGCCGCTCGAGACCCTGCAGCACTACCACTCCAAGTTCTCGCGTCCGCTCGGTGAAGCCGCACCGAACCTGGTTGCAGCCTCGCGTTACGTCAACCCCGAGTACGATAAGCTGATCGATGCCATGGACGCGGTTCCGGCCAGCACCGATCCAAACTCGGACTACATGAAGAACGCCGCCGCCGCCCTCGACATCGCGCTGCGCGACCTGCCGCAGATCGACCTGCTCGAGGAATACCACGTGGTGACCTTCAACAACACGTACTGGACCGGCTGGCCGTCTGCTGCCGACCCGTATGTGGCTCCGTATACCCCGTGGGAAGCGTTCAACCTCGTGATCCACAACCTCAAGTCGACCGGCGCCAACTAGGCTTCCGGACGGCACCCAAACCTTTGCGGGTGGCGGCACGTCGCCACCCGTTTTGTTCAGGAACAGGGCCCATGTCGAAAGAACTGCTGCGCTACATTGCGGCCCGCTTCGGCCAGTTGCTGCTGATCGTGTTCATCGCGGTCAGCGTCAACTTCATCATCCCGCGCCTCCTCCCCGGCGATCCGGTGCAGACCGCGCTCGCCCGGCTGCAGTCGACAGGCGGCGCACAGAACGTCGATATCCAGGCGATCTCCGCCGCCTATCGCGCCAAGTACGGGCTCGATGCACCGATCTGGGAGCAATACGTCAACTACTGGCTTGACCTGTTCCGGCTCGACCTCGGGGTATCCTTCGCCAACTTCCCCGAAAAGGTCACCACCATGATCGGCAACGCGCTGCCCTGGTCGGTCAGCCTCCTCGCCGTCGCAACACTGATCGCCTTCACCACAGGTTCGCTGCTCGGGGCACGCCTCGCCTGGCCAGGCGCCAGCCGCGGCATCCGCGCCATCGCGCCGTTCATGATGATCCTGACCGCGATCCCGTTCTACCTGCTGGCCATTATCCTCGTTTACTTCTTCGCCGTGGTCCTCAAGTGGTTCCCACCCGCCGGCGGCGTCGATACCACGCGCATCATGCGGCTCGACTGGGCCACTACGATGGACATCCTCAACCACGCGTTCCTGCCCTGCCTCGCGATCGTTTTGGGCAATGTCGGCTTCTGGGCGCTCGGCATGCGCAGCCAGATGGTCAACGTTTTGGGCGAGGACTACATCACCTTCGCCGAGGCCAAGGGGCTCCATCCGCGCCGCATCTTCGTCTGGTACGGCATGCGCAACGCGCTGCTCGCGCAGGTCACCGCGCTCGCCCTCTCGCTCGGCTCGGTCGTCTCGGGCGCCGTCCTTGTCGAAGTCATCTTCAATTATCCGGGCCTCGGCTCGCTCCTCTACAACGCCATCCGCGGACAGGACTATTTCGTCATCCAGGGGGTGGTGCTGATGCTCATCGTGTCGCTTGCCGCCCTGCTGTTCCTCGTTGATCTCATTTACCCATTGCTCGACCCCAGGATCCGCCGATGAGCGCCCTCTTTTCCGCCCTGCGCCGCAACTATGCGCAGGGCCGCATCAGCCCCGCGCTGATCGCCGGCCTGCTGATCATCTTCGCCATCGTGCTGTTCGGTATCATCGGGCCGTGGTTCGTCGATCCCACCCACGCCCAGGTCGGCTCGGTGCGCCCACGCAAGCCACCGGGCCCCGACTATTTCCTCGGCACGGATTCTCAGGGCCGCGATATGTGGACCTTGTTGATCTTCGCCACCCCCAACACGCTGAAGATGGGCCTCATCGCCGGCGTCATCGGCGTTGGCGCGGGCACGGTGCTCGGGCTGATCGCTGGCCAGTTCGGCGGCATCGTCGACGCCATCATCCGCGTCATTTCCGATTCCCTGATGACCGTCCCGGCCATCGCCATCCTCGTCATCATCGCGGGCAATATCGACCGCATGACCACCTGGATCATGGCGCTCGTCGTCGCCTCGCTGGGCTGGATGTTCACCGCCCGCACGGTTCGCGCCCAGGTGCTCACCATCCGCGAGAAGGCCTATGTCGAGGTCGCCCGCGTCAACGGCGAGAGCCGATGGGAAATCCTCTTCCGCGAAATCATGCCCAACCTCATGCCCTATATTGTCGCGAGTTTCGTCGGCACCGTGTCGGGCGCCATCCTCGCTGTCATCGGGCTTGAGGCCCTCGGCCTCGGCGCGCTGGAGGAAATGACCCTCGGCAATACCATCTACTGGAGCCAGCAGTCGGCGGCGGTGCTGCGCGGCTACTGGTGGTGGTGGGGGCCACCCATCGTCGTCATTGCGCTGATCTTCATCGGACTTTTCCTCACCTCGGTCGGCTTTGACCGCTTCGCCAATCCCAAGCTGGCGCGCCGCACATGACCGCCACCAGCAGGATCGACCCCACAGCCGCACCCATCCTCGTCGTCGAAGAACTGAACGTCCACTACGACACCTCCTCTGGCCCGGCCAAGGCGGTAAGCGACGTTTCGTTCAGCCTCAAGCCCGGCGAACGGCTCGGCCTCATCGGTGAATCCGGCTCAGGCAAAACCACCATGGCCACAGCGCTGATGCGCCTGACCCGCGCCCCCGGCCGCATCGCCGGTGGCTCCGTCCGGCTCGATGGCCGCGACATCCTCAAGATGAGCGACAAGGAGTTGCGCGAAACCCGCCTGCGCGACATCGCGCTGATCCCCCAGGGAGCGATGAGTTCACTCAATCCGGTCATGCGGCTCGAAGAGCAGATCATCGACGCCATCGCGGCCCACGTGCCGCGAATGACCCGGCAGGAACTCGAAGCCAAGGTCACACTGCAATTGACCCGTGTCGGCCTCGATCCCTCTGTCGGCCGCCGCTATCCGCACGAGCTTTCGGGCGGCATGAAGCAGCGCGCCGCCATGGCCATCGCCACCTCGCTCTCGCCCAAGGTGATCGTCGCCGATGAGCCGACCAGCGCGCTCGACGTGGTGGTGCAGCGCCAGGTGATGCAGACCCTCGGCCGTCTCCAGGACGGGCTCGGCGCCGCCGTGGTCCTTATCGGCCACGACATGGGCCTCATCGCCCAGTTCGCCGACACGGTGGGCGTCATGTACGCCGGCAAGCTGGTCGAGATCGGCCCGGTCGCACAGATGATCGAGCACCCCCGCCATCCCTACACGCGCCTCCTCGTCGACAGCCTCCCCGGCATCGACCAGAAAAAGCCGCTGGTCGGCATTCCGGGCCTGCCGCCACCGCTGGTCAATCTGCCCGCCGGGTGCAGCTTCAACCCGCGTTGCCCCTACGCCTTCGAGCGCTGCCGTACCGAAACGCCGCTGCTGCAGCAGATCACTCCGCTGGAGCGGGTCGCCTGCCATCTCTATCCTGAACACCAGTCCCTGCCCCCCAGGCCGGCCGCAAAGCTGGAGGCCCGGCCATGAGCGCACTCATCGAACTGAAGAGCATCACCAAGACCTATGGCAGCTTCGTCGCACTCGACGACGTCACGCTGACCCTCTCGGACAGCCAGCCCTCGATGACCGCCATCGCCGGCGAGAGTGGCAGCGGCAAGACCACGCTCGCGCGCATGATGCTGGGCTTCATCGATCCCTCAAAGGGCGATGTGCTCTATCGCGGCAAGTCGGTCGCCACCATGACCGACACCGAGCGCCGGCAGTTCCGCCGCGAGGTCCAGCCGGTGTTCCAGGACCCGTTCGAAGTGTTCAATCCGTTCTACCGGATCGACCACGTGCTGACGACGCCGGTCAAGCGCTACAAGCTCGCCGAAAGCGAGGCCAAGGGGCGCGCCCTGATCGAGGACGCGCTGAGCCGGGTTGGCCTCAGGCCCAAGGATACCCTCGGCCGCTTCCCGCACGAACTGTCGGGCGGCCAGCGACAGCGCATCATGGTCGCCCGCGCCGTCCTCCTCCGCCCCCGCCTCATCGTCGCCGACGAGCCGGTGTCGATGGTTGATGCCTCGCTCCGTGCCACCATTCTCGACGAGTTACGCACGCTGAACCGCGAACTCGGCATCTCCATCGTCTACATCACCCACGACCTCACCACCGCCTTCCAGATCTGCGACAACATCATGATCCTCTATCGCGGATCGGTCGCCGAAGCCGGGTCCGTCGAACGGGTCATCGGCGCGCCCAAGCACCCCTACTCACAGCTGCTGGTCAGCTCGATCCCCCTCCCTGACCTCTCCAAGACCTGGGGCGGCGAGGAAATCCGCAGTGTCGAGGCCACCGATGGCCGTGTCACCAACGGCTGCAAGTTCGCACCACGCTGCCCCCACGCCATGCCCGAATGCTGGGCCACCGTCCCGCCACGTTTCGCACCGGACTCCAACCGCCTCGCCGCGTGCTTTCTCTACAAGGACCAGCCCTTGGCCGCTGATCCCGACATCGCCTCGGTCTTCCGGCCGCCAGAACCCCTTCCGTTTGCCAGTTGAACCGAGCCCTAGATGCCTAACCGCCTCACCGATCGCAGCAAGGTCGGCAAGACCGACCTCAACATCCCGTCCTTTGGCCTCGGCACTGCGCATTTCGGCGGCATGTACCACCGGGTCTCGGGCGAAGTGGCCCACGAGACCATGCAGGCCGCCTGGGACGCTGGCGTCCGCCTCTATGATTCCGCCCCCTGGTACGGCCGCGGCCTCAGCGAACTGCGCAGCGGCGATTTCCTCCGCGACCGGCCGCGCGAGGATTTTATCCTCACCACCAAGGTCGGCCGCTACTTGAAGCGCCCTGCCGATCCGTCGACCTTCGACCGCGCGCCCTGGGGCGGCGGGCTCACCATGGAAGTCGTCTGGGACTATTCCTATGACGGCGTCATGCGCGCCTACGAGCAAAGCCTGCTCCGACTCGGCCTCGACCGCATCGACGCCCTGCTGATCCACGATCCCGAGGCCTCCACCGATCCGAACGGCCCCAGGATCGAGGATCTGCCGAAATCCGGTATCAGAGCGCTGGAAGAGCTCAAGAGTTCCGGCCAGATCAAGGCCATCGGCATGGGCCTCAACGCTGCCAGTTCTCTCGACACTTATGCCACCGTAGTCCCGCTCGATTTCTGTATCGTCGCCATGCCCTACACCCTGCTGGACCAATCGGCCCTGCAGCACGGCATGAAGCGCTGCGAGGATGAGAACATCTCTGTCGTCATCGGCGCGCCCTACGCCTCCGGCATCCTCGCCACCGGCCCCATCGAAGGCGCCCGCTACCGTTACGGCCTCGCCGACGCGGGCATCCTCGAAAAGACTTGCCGTATCCTTGAGCTCTGCAACGCGCACGGCGTCTCGCTGCAGGCCGCCGCCCTGCAGTTCCCACTAGGCCATCCCGCCGTCGTCTCGGTGATCCCTGGAGGGGTAAACCCTCAGGAGGTACGCGCCAATGTCGGGTATTTCGAGGAACTGATCCCCTCGGCCTTCTGGAGTGACCTTCATGACGCCGGACTGGTAGACGCGGATGCACCCCTGCCCTGAAGCAAACACCCGCCGATCACGCAGAGTACACCTCTAGCCAGCACCGGCGTTTGCCCGAATCCGGTCAATTGCCAAAGCCTTGTTCTTGCGTGGAGCAGACCCTGTCTCTACGGTCGTCCTGTATGGGAGGAGACCGCGATTAACGATAGGATAGCGTGCATGTCGCTCGATCCCCCGCTAAAGTCTATCTATCCCTCCATGTCAAAACGCAAAGACCGTTCAACGCTCTACCGGCTGATCGAGGCCGGCCAGCTCGCCCACCAGGCGCTGCTGGTGCCGCTCGTCGACCGCGGCCTCGAGCCCGGCGATGACGCTGTCCTGTTCGTCTTGCACACCCAGCTCGGCGCCACTGACCAGACGCTGGCTGATGAACTCGGGATGACGCCCGACGCTTTGCGGCCCCGTCTCGACCGCCTGATTGAACGCGATGTCATCGCCCGCCGCGCCGTCGGACCCGATCTGGCTCCCGGCCTCGCCCTCACCGAGCGAGGCGAACGCATCCGCGAAGTCCTCGCCGCCAACTGGCAGCAGCTCGAAGACGCGTTGCTCGGCGATCTCGAACACAAGCATGCAAAACGCGTCGGCAAAGCCCTAAAGCGCTTCGTCGAACTGCTGCGGCTCTAGTTCGACACCCGCCCCAGCCGCCGGTCGATCACCATCACCGCAGTGATCGTCACCAGCGCAAAGCCAACCATCCCGAGCGCCAAAATGTGCGCGCTGCCCCACTCGAGCCGCTCCACATAGTCGTAGATCGCAATCGACAGCACCTTGGTCTTGCCCGGGATATTTCCGCCGATCATCAGCACCACGCCAAACTCGCCCACCGTGTGCGCAAAGGTCAGCACAGCGCCGGTCAGGTACCCGGCCCGCGCCAGCGGCAGCGCCACGCGCACAAAGCTCTGCCACGCCCCGGCCCCCAGCGTCGCCGCCGCTTCCAGCGGCTCATCGCCCATCGCCTCGAACGCATTGCGCAACGGCTGCACCATGAACGGCAACGAGTAGATCACCGAGCCGATCACCAGCCCCTCAAACGAGAACGCCAGCGTCCGCGCGCCCCACAGCGACGCCAGCGCGCCGCCTGGCCCGTTCGGTCCCAGCGCCAATAGCAGGTAAAATCCGAGCACCGTCGGCGGCAGCACCAGCGGCAGCGATACCACCGCCGCCACTGCCTCTTTCCACCGCGCTTCGGATCGCACCAGCCACCAGGCGATTGGGGTCGCCACCAGCAGCAGGATCGCCGTCACGATCCCGGCCAGCGCCAGCGTCAGGCCCACTGGCTGGGCAATCTCACTGGCGCTCAGCATGTTTTCAGAACGGCGTCAGCCGTTCGCCCCCATCTCGTAACCGTACTTTTCGATGATGACCTTTGCCGCGTCACTCTTCAAGAACTCGACAAACGCCTTGGCTGCAGGATCGCCTTCCCCGGTCTTCAGCAACACCGCATCCTGGAGGATCGGCGTGTAGTCCTCGGCCGGCACGCGCCAGACTTGCGACGCCGGTTTGTCGATCACCTGGCTCAGCGCCACAAACCCCAACTCTGCGTTACCGCTATCGACGAACTGCAGCGCCTGCGAAATATTCTCGCCCGTCACCACCTTGGGCGCCAGCGCCTCGGCCAGCCCGAGCTTGCCGATCACTTCCTCCGCCGCCGCCCCATAGGGCGCGGTCTTCGGGTCGGCGATGGCAATGTGCTGGAACCCGTTGGCGGCGAGCACTGCCGCGCCATCCGTCATATCCAGCCCCGGCGCATAAAGCACAACCTTCCCCACCGCATAGGTGAACACCGTTCCCTCAACGCCAAACCCTTCAGTGACCGAGAGCTTGGGCCGCTTGTTGTCGGCAGACAGGAACACCTCGAACGGAGCCCCCTGGCTGATCTGGGTATAAAGCGCTCCCGTCGCGCCGAAGCTGAACGTCACACTATCGCCTGTCTCAGCCGTGAACGCCGCGCCGATCTCCTCGGCCGGCTTGGTGAAATTCGCCGCCACCGCCACGCTGACCTCAGCCGCGCTCGCCTGCACCACCGGCAGCACCAGCATCAGGCCAACCAGCGCGCCAACTCGGATCATTGGGTTCATCATCGTCCCTCGATATGTTCGTTTGGAAATACCGATTGTTCTGCCAAGCCAATGCACACGCAGCAAGCGTTATTTTCCTTTGGACATATCACTCTGCAGCTGGCTCAGCGCCGCCACATCCCGGGCAACCGCCGCCCGCGTCGCCGCCTGCATCCCCCGATAGCGCTCCAGCACCTCGCGCCCGGTCGCCGTCAGCGCAGCGCCCTGCTCGTTACCACCCCGCGCGGTCTCGACCAGCGGCGCCCCAAACCCCTCGTTCAGCGCCTGCACCAGCCCCCACGCCCGCTTGTAACTCATCCCCATGCGTTTGGCGGCAGCCGAAATCGACCCGGTCTCAGCGATTAACTCCAGCAGATCAGCCCGTCCGGGACCGATGTAGAAGGTCTCGGACAGCGTGATGCGGAGGTGGGAAAGGCCAACGACAGTGCTTTTTGGCACAACACTCTCCCTATTCGCCCTCTCCCCCTGTGGGAGAAGGTGGCCGAAGGCCGGATGAGTGGTCCGCAACCAGCGGTTGCGCGACCTGAGCGGAGCGAGGGGCGACCGAGTGCTCTGATACAACCCCTCACCCGCCCTTCGGTCACCCTCTCCCTCAAGGGGAGAGGGAATACCCCTACTTCCCCAACCCAGCCGCTTCCCGCGCCAGCGCCTCGATCCGCTTCCAGTCCTTGGCCGCAATCGCGTCGGCCGGCATGATCCACGAACCGCCCACGCAGATGACGTTCGGCAGCGCCAAATACTCTCGCGCCTTGGCCATATCGATCCCGCCCGTGGGGCAGAACGTGATATCCGGCAACGGCGAGGCATAGGCCTTCAGCACCTTCACCCCACCCAGCGCCTCGGCCGGAAAGAACTTGAGGAACGAATAGCCGTGCTCCGATGCCGTCATCGCCTCGGTCGGCGTGCCGATCCCCGGCAGCAGCGGGATGGCATGCGCCTCAGCGGCCTCCAGCAGGCGCGGCGAAGCGCCCGGCGACACCATGAACTGGCACCCGGCATCCACCGAATGGCCCATCTGCAGCGCGCTTCGCACGGTGCCTGAACCCACCACCGCGCCCGGCACCTTGGCCATCTCTTCAATAATCTTCAGCGCATTGGCGGTGCGCAGCGTGATTTCCAGCACCGGCAGCCCACCCGCCACCAGCGCCTCGGCCAAGGGCCGTGCGGCAGAAATATCGTCGAGCACGATAACCGGGATCACCGGCGCGAGCGACAGGGTCTGGCGAAGGGCGGCGACGTCTTGCGGCATGGGAAAACCTCGGTCTCGATTGCTGGCATTGACCGTTATGCACTCAGGTTGTGACGATCAAGCCAAATCGCCCGCTGCCCCCGCAACGGTCCTTTCAGCGCGCCACCGCATTGAAATTGCCACCATCGCGCCTTAAGTCTGCGGTCGGCTGTGGAGGGACGACGCGGTGCAGACAATCAATGCGCTCACGCCGCTTGAGGAGGCTCGCGCCATCCTCGCGGATAATTTTGACCTCAAGTACACCAAGGCGGTCGAAAAGGTCACTGCGCGCATCCACGCCAAGGTCAAGGACAAGATTCCCGACGTCGAATGGCCCTTCTATGCGCCGCTGATCCTGCAGATCAACCGGCTGAAAAAGGAGAAGGACGCGGTCATCCTCGCCCACAATTACCAGACCCCGCAGATCTATCACGGCGTCGCCGATATCGTTGGCGACAGCCTGCAACTCGCCATCGAAGCTACCAAGGTCAAGCAGTCGGTCATCGTCCAGTGCGGTGTGCACTTCATGGCCGAGACCAGCAAGATCCTGAATCCCAAAAAAACCGTGCTGATCCCCGATAGCCGCGCCGGGTGCTCGCTGGCCGCTTCGATCACGCCCGAAGACGTCATCGCCATGCGCGCCCAGTATCCGGGCGTACCGATTGTCACTTACGTCAACACCTCGGCCGCCGTGAAGGCCGTTTCCGACGTGTGCTGCACCTCGTCCAACGCCCTCGATATCGTCGAAGCGCTGCCCGGCAATACCGTCATCATGATCCCCGACCAGTTCCTCGCGCGCAACACGGCGAAAAAGACCAAGAAGAAAGTCATTACCTGGGCCGGCTCCTGTGAAGTCCACGAAACCTTCACCGCCGCCGATATCGCCGAACTGCGCAACGCCTACCCGACAGCCAAGATCATCGCCCACCCCGAGTGCCCGCCCGAAGTCATCGACGCCGTGGATTTCGCCGGCTCCACCGCGGCCATGATCGACTACGTCAAGACCAACAAGCCGCCCCGCGTCGTCATGGTCACCGAGTGCTCCATGTCCGACAACGTCGCGTCCGAAACCACCGGCGTCGATTTCCTGCGCGGCTGCAACATCTGCCCGCACATGAAGCGCATCAACCTCGAAAACATCCTCTGGTCGCTCCACACCATGACCGAGGAAGTCACCGTCGCCCCCGAACTCATCGCCCCCGCCCGCGCCGCCGTCCAGCGCATGATCGACTTCTCCAAAAAGCGCGATTAGCCCTCCTTGCTCGCCGAAGCCGCGGATGTTGCACACTTCCTTCCCCCCTTGAGGGGGAAGGTGGCGCGCAGCGCCGGATGAGGGGCCGCATCGCCTTCGCGATGCGCGATCCGAGCGAAGCGAGGAGCGGCGCCAAGGTCCCCTACCCCCCAAACACCCGCGTCCGATGATACGCCAGATAATCCTCATCGGGCCCCTGCCCCGGATCCACCGGCGGCAACAATCCCCCGATCGGCAGCAACTGCTCGTCAAACTCCGGATCAATCCGCCGCTTGTTGACCACAAACGACAGATCCGGCGCCAAAGTCAGGTGCCCAGATGTCCAGGCGGTCTTTGCCGCGGCTGTCATCGGCAGGTAGTTCCGCACATGCACCGGTCCCCCTGCTTCACGTGGCCGGATTGCGACAACGTACAAATGCGGGTGCGGTCGCCCTTGCCGCTCGAACTGTTCGCCCGTGAACGCACAGCGATAGTCCCAGTTCTGCAGCACCGTGTCATAGACCGCCTGATAGGCCGCCAGTACCGATCGCGCGTCATGCTGAAACGCCGCCGCCGCTTCCTCTGCAGCCGCCGACACCACCGGCTTGGCTTCTGCCTCCGCAATCACCCCGGCAAAACGCTCAGGCTCGAGCTGCAGCATCCATCGCACCCCCGGCACCCGCGCCTCTTCCTCACGCATCGGTTCGGCGTCAAACCGAGCGAACTGCTCGATCCGGCAGGCGCGATTATCCCGGTCAACCGCCTCGATCGACATCAGCCGCGCCTGCCCGATGAACATCACCATCGTCTCCGGCACCAGGCGGTAGAGCAGGACCGGCTGTCCAAGATTGCGAAACGCCGCATGGCTCGCGCGGGGCGAGATGGGCAGCAGCACCCCCTCCCCCAGCCGGGACTCGTCGTCCACCAAAAGCGCAAGTTTAGCCAAACCTGTCCCCAGCCAGCAGCTAGGGTGAGCCTAATATTCCGTACGTAATCCTGTCTACGGAGTTTACCGGACCGTCGCCCCGGCGGGCAGTCCCACCGCGCCAACGCAAACCCGCAAACATGCCAACAAAGTAAGTTGCGCAACCCGCAAGACGGAATAGTCTCAAGGTCTCGGGCATCACCGATCGCTGCCCGGACACCAGGGGAGAAGCAGCGTGCCGCACAAGTTCAAGATCACCGCCGCCAAGGGCGGCCAGTTCATGGCCAAGTTCGTCTATAACGCCGAGACCATGCTTTGGTCAGAGAACTATGCCAGCAAGGCGAGCGCCAAGAACTGCATCGAGTCACTGAAAAAGAACGCGCCCGCTGCCCCCGTGTTTGACGAAACCAAGGGCGAATCCGGCAAAGGCTACCGCTTCGAAGTTGCCGCCTCCAAGGACGGCCAGACCTTCGTGCGCTTTGTCGCCGCCAATGGCGAGCCCATGGTCCGCTCGGAAACCTACAAGTCCAAGACCAGCGCCATGAACTGCATCGCCTCGCTCAAGAAGCGCGCCGCCGAGGCCGCAGTCGAAGACGAAGCCTGAGTTCTCCACGGAACGTTCTCTCCCCAAAAGGGGTTTGGGAAGCGTGCGTTGGTTGGTACTGATCCCGGTGCGTCGGGAGCGCGACGCATCGAGGAGAAAACATGCCGGCCTTTGACAACGTCCTGAACGCAGACGGCGCCCTGATCGTGGGCGCCGGCCTTGCCGGCCTGTTCTGCGCCCTCAAACTTGCGCCCCGCCCCGTCACCGTAATCTCTCCCAAGCCATTGGGCTTTGGTGCGTCCTCCGCCTGGGCCCAGGGCGGCGTCGCCGCTGCAGTGGGCGAAGGCGACTCCTCGCACGCCCACGCCGTCGACACCGAAATCGCCGGCGCCGGCATCGTCGATGAAGAGGTCGCAGAATCGGTCACCGCCGAAGCCGCAGCCCGCATCGAAGATCTCGCCCGCTGGGGCACCCCGTTCGACCGCGACACGCTCGGCCACTACGTCCTCAGCAAAGAAGCCGCGCACTCAAAGAACCGCGTCGTCCGCGTCGAAGGCGACCGCGCCGGCTACGCCATCATGCAGGCGATGATCGCCGAAGTGCGCAAAACCCCCTCGATCCGCGTCGTCGAAGGCCTCACCGTCATCGATCTCGCCCGTGCCGATGGCCGCATCATCGGCGTCTATGCGAGGAAGCTCGGCGACCGCTATGGCGAACCGATCCTCATCCGCGCTCGCGCCACCGTCCTCGCCGCCGGCGGCCTCGGCGGGCTCTATGCCGTCACCACCAATCCGCCCGGCGTCCGTGGTCACGCCATGGGCATGGCTGCCCGGGCCGGCGCCGTCATTGCCGATCCCGAATTCGTGCAGTTCCACCCCACCGCCATCGCCACCGGCGCCGACCCCGCCCCGCTCGCCACCGAGGCGCTGCGCGGCGAAGGCGCCATCCTCGTCAACGATCTCGGCGAGCGCTTCATGCTGGCCGTCCACAAGGACGCCGAACTCGCCCCCCGCGACATCGTCGCCCGTGCCAACTACCGCCAGATCAAGGCCGGCCGCAAAGTCTTCCTCGATACCCGCGCTGCCATCGGCGACCGCATCATGACCGCCTTCCCCACCGTCGCAAAATACTGCACCGATTTCGGCATCGACCCGACCAAAGAGCTGATCCCCGTCACCCCCGCCGCGCATTACCACATGGGCGGCGTCAAGGTGGACGACACTGGCCGCTCCTCGCTCCCCGGCCTCTGGGTCTGCGGCGAGGCCTCGTCCACGGGCCTCCACGGCGCGAACCGACTCGCCTCCAACTCGCTGCTCGAAGCGGTAGTCTATGGCGCCCGCATCGCCGCCGACATCTCCGGCCTCGAGCCCCCCCGCGGGCCCCTCGCGCCCTTCCCCGGCATCGGCTGGGACGAGGCCGCGGGCGAAGCCGTCGAGGAGAACCTCCGCAACCTCGAACCCGTCCAATCCCTGCGCCACATCATGACCGACCTCGTCGGCGTCGAACGCAATGCCGACGACCTGAAGCTCGCGCTCCGCCGCATCGCCGAACTCGAACAGAGCGCCCAGGGCGTCACCCGCTCGTTCCTCAACATGACCAGTTCCGCCACCCTCGTCACCGCCGGCGCTCTCCAGCGCACCGAAAGCCGCGGTGGCCACTTCCGCACCGATTACCCTGAGCCCAGCCCCACCTGGGCCCACCACACCCTGATGACGCTGGAACAGGCCCTCACCATCCGCGCCGAGGCCTGACTGGCAAAACTATCATAAAGTGATACATTCTCCTCAAAAGGAGAACCGCCATGCCCTCAAGCTACACCATCGGCGAGCACTACGAGAAATTCGTCCGCGACCTCGTCGCAACCGGCCGCTACGCCAGCGCCAGCGAAGTCATGCGGGATGCACTACGTCTTCTGGAAGATGCAGAAATCCTGCGGGACACACGGACGGAAGAACTGAAAAAGCTGATCCAAGAGGGTCTGGATAGCGGCGAGTCCGAGCCATGGGACGTCGAGGAAATCAAGGCAGAGGGGCGTCGTCGTCTAGCCGCGAAGAAGAATGCGGCTTGAGATCCGGCGCAAGCCGCGAGCGTCCGAAGATATTCTCGAAATCTGGAGTTACATCGCCATCGAGAGCCTTCGCTCTGCCGACCGCGTGGCTGATCGCTTTGAGGACGTGTTCAATATCTTGGCGGGCTACCCCGAAATGGGCCTCGCTCGTCCAGAACTCGGCGAGGGACTGAAGTCATTCCCTGATGGCCGATACATCATCTTCTATCGGCACAGCTCACACATCCTCGACATTGTGAGGGTCGTCGCCGCCGCGCGGAAACTCAGCCCTGATTTCTTCGAAACCTGACCCTACTCCACCCCCATCAGATACGACGCCACCGCCACCCGGTCCGCGTCAGTCCATTGCGACGAGCCGTCGGCGATCACCTCGCCCATCGCGCCACCCAGCACGTCTGAATCCGGCGTGAAGCCGTCCGACAGCACGCTGGCAACGCTCTCGACGGCGTAGCCCCCCTTGGTCAGCGCTTCGGTAGTGATCGGCGGCGCCTTGCCGCCCACCCCGCCTGCCGGATTGCCGGTGAGTTCCTTGCCACCCTCGATCGCCCCCAGCATGTTGCGTGGCGAGTGGCAGGCAACGCAGTGCCCCGGCCCCTCGACGATATATCGCCCGCGATTCCACTGCTCGGAGTGCGATGCATCGGCCGCAAAGCGCTTAGGCGCAAAGAACAGGTTCTTCCACCCCGCCAGCGCCAGCCGGACATTGAACGGGAACCCCACATCATGCGCTTTCGATAGCTTCGAATCCGGCGTCGTCGCCATCAGCGCCGCATAAATGTCGGCGACTTCCTGGTCGCTCATCAGCGTGTAATTCTCATACGGAAACACCGGATAAAGGTGCCCCTGCGGCCCCTCGCCATTACTGATCGCGTTGGAGAACTGCGCCAGCGTCCAGCTGCCAATTCCGGCAGTCTTGTCCGAAGTGATATTGGGCGCGTAAAACGTGCCGAACAGGGTCTTCAGCGCTTCGCCGCCCGCCAGTTCGGCCCCACCGCCGCGGCCATCGGTATGGCAGGAAACGCAATCGCCCAGCCGGATCAGATAGGCCCCGCGCGTCGCGTCACCGACGAGCGTCAGGTCACGCGCTGGTCCTGTCACCGGTTTCAGCATGTAGACGCCGACGCCGATTCCACCCACCACAACCAGCCCAAGCAGCCAAAGCCAGACCCGCATACCGCACTCCCCTGATGTTGCCGCCAGCATCTAGAGTGCGAAGCTGACTGGCAACTGACGAGCCTGTGAGGTCGATCAGGCCCGCGCGAGCACCGCATCCACCTCGGCACGCACCGGCGGATGGCAACCGACAAAGCCGCAATTGAGCCCCGCCGCCACCGCGCCAAAGCGCAGCATCTCTGCCAGTGCCTTGTCGCCCAGCGCCGCCAGCTTGCCGGGCTTCAGGTTGCCCTGCTCGGCGAGCAGCGTCAGCACCGCCGCCATCAGCGTATCGCCCGCCCCCACCGTGTCCCCGAATACTGGCGGCGCAAAAATTGCGGCCGACGCCGAGCCCGCCCGCGTAAACGCCCGGCTGCCCTCATCGCCAAAGGTAATGATCACCAGCTCGCAGGCCGGCCGGCCGAGAAAGTCGGCGACGTACTTTTCGACCAGCCTCTCCACCTCGCCCGGGGCCAGCTCAGTGGCGCGCACAGCGCGGCTCTGCTCCAGCGTGGCGATATCCTCGATCGACATCTTGACCACATGGGAGATGTCGATGCAGCGATCCAGCCGCTGCTTGTAGCCGGCAAAATCCGACACCAGCGATGGCCGCACATTCAGATCCATCGTCACCGTCGCGCCGCGCGTCACAGCCTCGCCGGCGACCGCAAGCCAGGCCTCCGCATCCACCGGTTCGATGGGGCAGAACGCGCCGAACTGGAAGACCTCGAGCTTTGCCGGCAACGCGGCGATCAGCCCCTCGCGGCTGAATGCCCGGTCGGCGTCGCGGTAGAACCCATATTGCGCGCTCTTTTTCGCATCGAACGTCACCACCGCCAGCGTCGTATAGGCCGCAACCCGCTCTTTCAGCAGCGGCTTGACCCCCGCCTCTGCCAGCGGCCCAAGCAGATACGTCCCCATCCCGTCCGCACTGATCGGACAGAGAAACCCCGTATCGTTCCCGAGCTTGGCCAAGGCAATCGCGCAATTGTAGGGCGAGCCCCCCTGATGCGCCACCAGCCGGATCACGCCATCGGCCCCGACCGGCTCGGAAATCAGATCGATCAGGCTCTCGCCGCCAACTACAAACATCTCTCGGGTCCCCACTCCAGAGCGGCAGTTGCGCCCTCCGGATCGTTGGCAATCGTTACAACGCCGCCGCCGCTCCTATCAAGCGCGCCGCACCTTCAACGCCCGAAACAAATTAGTCCAAAGCGGCAGTTGCGCCATCGCCAATAGCTGACATATTGCGCGCCAAATCGGCGGGGAGCCGCACTGTTTTGAGGAGACTGACATGACTGCAACCACATCGCCGTTGCGCTGGGGCATTATCGGGCCGGGCGCCATCGCGCGGGATTTCCGCCGCGGCGTTTTGGACTCTGAATTGTGCACGCTCGAAGCCATTGCCACCCGCAATGTCGACAAGCCCGGCCTTGCCGAACAGTTCCCCGAAGCGCGGATCCTCTCGGGCTATGACGCGATCCTCGCCGACCCCAATGTCGATGCGGTCTACATTGCCACCCCGCACACCGGCCACGCCGAATGGGCCATCAAGGCGGCCGAAGCCGGCAAGCATGCGCTGGTCGAAAAGCCCTTCGCGCTGAGCGCCTTCGAGGCCGACGCCGTCATCTACGCCCACAAGAAGGCCGGCACCTTTGTCGGCGAGGCCTTCATGTATCGCCTCCACCCCCAGACCCAGAAGCTCTGGGACCTGGTCAATTCCGGCGCCATCGGCGAAGTACGCGCCATCAAGTCAAGTTTTGGCTTTCAGATGCCGGGCTTCATGCCCGAGCATCGGCTGTTCGCCTCGTCCATGGCCGGCGGCGGCATCCTCGATGTCGGCGGCTACCCCGTCTCGATGTCCCGCTTCATCGCCGGCGCCGCATCCGGCAAGCCCTTCCTTGATCCCGTCAAGGTCTCGGGTCAGGCCACCCTCAACGCCGAAGGCACCGACAACTGGGCGGCCGCCCTCCTCCAGTTCGACAACGGCATCATTGCCGAAGTCAGCTGCTCGGTGATGATCAACCAGGAAAACGTCCTCCGCATCCTCGGCACCACCGGCCGCATCGAAGTGCCGAACTTCTGGTTCGCCGATGGCGACCGCACCGGCGGCCCCGGCAAGATCGATATCATCCGCAACGATGGCACGCGCGAAACCATCTCGGTCGGGCAGCAGCGCCACCTCTACTCGTTCGAGGCCGATGCCGTGGCCGTCGCCGTTGCCGCCGGCCGCCAGGAATTCGCCGCCCCCGGCATGACCTGGGCCGATAGCCTCGGCAACGCCCGCACCCTCGACAAGTGGCGCGCCGACGCCGGCATCGAATACAGCGCCGAAAAGCCCGCCGGCCGTCCGGCAACGCTTTCCGGCCGCCCGCTCGCCCCGCGCGGCAACGTCATCGCGCAGCGCAGCATTCCCGGCATCACCAAGAAGGCCTCGGCGGTGGCGCTCGGCTTTGAGGATTTCAAGAATTTCGCCTCGGGCTCGATCCTCCTCGATGCCTTCTGGGAGCGTGGTGGCAACGTCTTCGACACCGCCTTCATCTATGGCGGCGGCCTCACCGAAAAGGTCTTCGGAGAGTGGCACACCAGCCGCGGCACCCGTTCCGAAGCGGTGCTTATCGGCAAGGGCGCCCACTCCCCGCTCTGCTACCCCGATGTCATCTCCCGCCAGCTCGACGTCTCGCTTGACCGGTTGAAGACCGACTATGTCGATATCTACTTCATGCACCGCGACAATGTGGACGTACCGGTCGGTGAATTCGTCGATGCCATGGATGCCGAGGTCAAGAAGGGCCGCATCCGCGGCATCTTCGGCGGCTCCAACTGGTCGCGCGAGCGGATGCAGCAGGCGATCGACTACGCCAAGCGCACCGGCAAGCAGGCGCCCGGCGCGCTCAGCAACAACTTCGCGCTGGCTGAAATGATCAACGCCATCTGGGCCGGCTGCATCGCCGCCTCGGACGATCCCTACAAGGCCTGGCTCACCGAGCACCAGATCCCCAACTTCTCCTGGTCCAGCCAGGCCCGTGGCTTCTTCACCGACCGCGCCGGCCGCGACAAGCTCGACAATCAGGAACTGGTCCACACCTGGTACTCGGAAAAGAACTTCGGCCGCCGCGACCGCGCCATCGAACTGGCGAACAAGCTGGGCAAGAACCCCATCCACATCGCCCTCGCCTACGTCCTCGCCCAGCCCTTCCCGTCAGTCCCGCTGATCGGCCCCCGCACGCTGCACGAACTCGACGACAGCCTCAACGCCTTCTCGTTCAAGCTGACCCCAGAGCAAGTCGCCTGGCTCGAAGGCTGAGAATAGCACCGCTCTGACTCCCTCCCCCTTCTGAGGGGGAGGGCCGGGGTGTGGGTCGGCTCGCGCAGTTCTAGCCTTGCTCAGCACCGCCCCCTCAGTCCCCTCGCCCCAACACACCGCACGTCATCCCAGCGCAAGCTGGGACCCAAGCATCAGCCTGCGCAGGTGGTGGGTTGGGTCCCTGCCTGCGCAGGGATGACATCGAGTTTGTGTTTTAGGTCAGTGACTTGGCACCACTTATCCCCACACCTTCCAGCAGTGCTACATTCCTCCCCGTCCCCCACACGGACGCGGTCGCGACGAACGAACGGTGGGGGATATCGGGAGCCAGGGAAGTCGTTCCCTGGCGGGCCGATGGCATTGGCAACCGACCGACAAGTCAGGATCCGTCTTGGTAACAAGTCGCGATGAGTGCTTGCCAGTACGCTCCCCGATGTCAGACGCTTAACTCAGACCCCGATGATCCGGCGTGGCGACGGTCACTACAAAATTGCGGTCTACCCGCGTCGGCCAACGCCACGCCGGATCCGTCTCCGCCCGAACCTGATGGCGCAAGCCAGTCGGGCGCACGCACTCGAATATTTTCCACACTCCACGGATTAATCCGCAGTCCCCGGTGTTGACCTTCACATGGCCAGCCCGTTCGGCCGTGCCGCACAAGACCCATTGGAGGGATCATCATGAAACTCGCACTGCTCGTGGGCGCCGCTGCGCTCAGCCTGTTTGCCACCGCCGCCTTCGCCGAGGACTATGCTGGCGGCGCCGTCAAGACCATGGAGATCGGCGGCAAGGAAGTGCTCACCGACGCCAAGGGCATGACGCTCTATACCTTCGACAAGGACGCGGTCGGCGTCTCCAACTGCTACGACAAGTGCGCCGTTGCCTGGCCGCCGGCGCTGGCCGCTGCCGATGCCAAGCCGGAAGGCGATTTCACTCTCGTCGATCGCACCGATGGCACCAAGGTCTGGGCCTACAAGGGCTGGCCGCTTTACCTCTGGATCAAGGACACCAAGCCCGGTGACACGACCGGCGACATGGTCGGCGAGGTCTGGCACACTGCCATCGTGAAGTAAGGCAGCCGCCGCATGGACTTCCTGGACGAGATCGAGAAAAGCGTACCCGCCCTTAGGCGCTACGCCCGTGCGCTGACCCGCAATGCGGATCGCGCCGACGATCTCGTTCAGGATTGTCTTGAGCGCGCCATCAACAAGCGCGGCCTCTGGACACCCACCGGCACTCTGCAAGGCTGGCTCTTCCGCATCCTGTTGAACCTCTGGCGCAACGAGGCGCGCACCCAGCGCCGCCGCGGCGAACACGTGCCGATCGATGGCCTCCTGGTCGAGCCCTCCGTCGCTGCGCCACAACCGGGCCGCATCGCCCTCGCCGAGATGTCGCGCTCCATCGACAAACTGCCAGATGAACAGCGCGAGGCCCTGCTGCTCGTCGTACTCGAAGGCATGAGCTACGAGGAAGCGTCGCGCGTCCTTCAAATTCCCCTCGGCACCCTGATGTCGCGGCTCGGCCGCGCCCGTGCCGCGCTCCGCGTCTTGACCGGGGCAAATGACGAGCCGAGACTGAGGTCGGTCAAATGAACAGCAAATTGTCCCCGATCCTCGAAGCCGACCTTCACGCCTTCGCCGATGGCCAGCTCGATGCTGCCCGCCAGGCGGAAGTCGAAGCCTGGCTGCTCAATCATCCGGAAAAGGCCGCTGAAGTCGCTAACTGGCAACGCCAGAACGAAGCGCTTTCCGCCCTGTTCGTCACCACCGGCAACGAGCCCATCCCCGATCGCCTGCGTCCCCGCCAGGTCGCACGCCGTAGCTCGAGCCGCAACTGGGGCCTGTCGCAACTCGCCGCCGCTGCCATTGTATTGATCGCCGTGGGCGGCGCCCTCGGCTGGGCGGGCCGCGACATCATCAGCCCTCCAGAAACGCCCAAGGACGTGCTGATCGGCAGCGCCGTCGTTGCGCACGCCCTTTACGTCAAGGAAAACCGTCACGCCGTTGAGGTCGCCGGCAGCGACCGCGACCATTTGGTCACGTGGCTCTCCAACCGCATCGATCGTCCCTTCACGCCGCCAGACCTTGCTGCTGATGGCTTCACCCTCGTCGGCGGGCGCCTGCTGCCGGGCGACTACGACGAGGAAAACCCAAGCCCCGCGGCCCAGCTGATGTACGAAAACGCCGCCGCCGAGCGCGTCACGGTCTACATCACCGCCTCGCTCCCCGACGAAAAGCCCGCCTACGAGTTCGCCACCCGCGACGCCCTCGATGCCTTCTACTGGGCCAACGACAAGATCACCTGCACCGTCGTCGGCGATCTCCCCATGGACCAGATGAAAGCCGTCGCCAAAAAGGTCTACCAACAGCTCACCTGGCGGCCAGATGCCGATCCCACCCGCGGTACGTAAGACAAACTACGGATCGATAGTTCTGCGATCCGGTACCGTACGAACTGCAACCAGCATCCGCCATCTCTAGACTAATCCCTTGCCATGCCGAGCAAGGGGATGAGACATGACGTGCAGCTGCTTTATAGTGCCACGCGAAGCGTTGGAGCGCCTGCGCGACTCCGGCGAAGTCGATGCCGAAACCCGCGCCGCCATCGACCACACCATCGAGATCGACGCCCTGCAGCGCAAGATCCGTGGCTTGCAGGCGAGCGTCATGCGCAAGTCCACCTTGCTGGCGACGAGCGCCCCGCTCACCATGCTGGCGGCGGCCCCGGCCGTGCGGGTTTACGATTGCAAGCAGACCACCGTGCTTCCCGGCAACCCGGTCGCCAACCCCGGCTCATCGGCCGACGCGACCGCCAAGCGGGCGCACGACATCACCGACGACGTCGCGAAGTTCTACGCGACCTGCTTTGGCCGCAACTCGGTCGATGGCGGTGGCGGCGCGCTCAACTCGTCGATCCACTATGATGTCAAATACAACAACGCCTTCTGGAACGGCGTCCAGATGGTCTATGGCGACGGCGACGGCCAGGTGTTCATCGATTTCACCGGCTCTGACGATGTCATCGGCCACGAGTTGACACACGGCGTCACGCAATACACCGCCGCCCTCGCCTATACCAACGAGGCCGGTGGCCTGAACGAAAGCATGTCGGACGTATTCGGCACGATGTTCCGTCAATGGCGGAAAACCCAGGATGTCAAATCTGCCGATTGGCTGATCGGGGCCGGCATCATGGGCCCCAAAGCCAAGGCCGCCGGGTATACCTGCCTGCGCGACCTCTCCAACCCAGGCGCAAAGCACGTCCTCTCCAAGCAACCCAAGCACTACTCGCAATACGTGCCCAACGGCGATCCGCACCTCAACAGTGGCATCCCCAACCACGCCTTCTACCAGGCTGCCATGAAGCTTGGCGGGCGCAGTTGGGAAAAACTCGGCAAGGTCTGGTACAATGCGCTCACCGGCGGCAAGACCAGCAAGACCATGGGTTTCGCCAAGTTCGCGTCGCTCACCCGCGCCGCGGCCAAGGCGCTGTTCGCCAGCGACCCCAAGGTCTATGCTGCCGTCGATGGAGGCTGGAAGGCAGTCGGCCTCTAGCACTCCCAGCCACGCGGAGCGTCGATGGCCGCCACCCCAAAGATCATACACATTGTGCGACAGGGCGGGCTCGCCGGCCTGCCCGCCAGCGCCACCGTCAGCTTTTCAAGCCTCACCGAAACCCAGCAGGCCGAGATCGCCGGCCTCCTCCGCAACCGCAGCAAGCCGCCATCGCCCGGCGCCGACCGCTATTCCTTCAACCTCACCACCGACCTCAAGGGGACTCCGGTAGTGCTTGGTGAGGACACCGTCCCGAAGTGGCTGACCCAGCTCTTGCGCAGCGACATTCCCGGCATTGACGACTGACCGGCATCAAGGCTCCGCAGGCTCCCTCGCAGCCAAGCCTTTTGGGTCATTGACCGCTGACATATCAGGTGACTAGAAAGCGCCTAGTTCTTCCGCTGAGGCGACGATGTCCAATCTTGAAAAGTGCCTGACTGTCGAAGACCTGATGAAGCTGGCCAAGCGCCGCGTCCCCAAGATGTTCTTCGATTACGCCGATTCCGGCGCCTATACCGAAGGCACCTATCGCGACAACAGTTCCGATTTTACCAAGATCAAGCTGCGCCAGCGCGTCGCGGTGAATCTTGAGAACCGCAACCTTGCCACCACCATGCTCGGCCAGCCGGTCTCGATGCCCGTCGCCATCGCCCCTGTCGGCTCCACCGGCATGCAGTCGGCCGACGGCGAGATCAAGGCCGCCCGCGCCGCTGAAAAGTTCGGCATCCCGTTTACGCTTTCCACCATGTCGATCTGCTCGATCGAGGACGTCGCCGAAAACACCACCAAGCCCTTCTGGTTCCAGCTCTACGTCATGCGCGACCGGCCCTTCATCGAGCGGCTGATCGATCGCGCCAAGGCCGCCAAGTGCCCGGTGCTGGTCCTCACCATGGATCTCCAGATCCTCGGTCAGCGCCACAAGGATATCCGCAACGGGCTCAAGGCGCCGCCGCCGATCACCCCGCAATTCCTGTTCGAGATCGCCACCAAGCCCGCCTGGGCCTTCGGCATGCTCGGCACCAACCGCCGCACCTTCCGCAACATCTCCGGCCACGTCACCGAGGCGGTCGATCTCGCCTCGCTCGGCAAGTGGACCGCCACCCAGTTCGACCTGACGCTGAACTGGAAGGATATCGGCTGGATCAAGGACCGCTTTGGCGGCCCGGTCGTGGTCAAGGGCATCCTCGATCCTGAAGACGCCCGCCTCGCCATCGCCCACGGCGCCGACGCCATCATCGTCTCCAACCACGGCGGCCGCCAGCTTGACGGCGCTCCCTCCTCGATCCGGGTGCTCCCCGAAATCGTCGATGCGGTCGGCGACAAGACCGAAGTGCTGATGGATTCCGGCATCCGCTCCGGCCAGGACGTGCTGAAAGCCCTCGCGCTTGGCGCCAAGGGCACCTTCGTCGGCCGCGCCATGGCCTTTGGCCTCGGCGCCGGTGGCGAAGCCGGCGTCACCCGTGCGCTCTCGATCATCCAGAAAGAGGCCGACACCACCATGGCCCTGATGGGCGAACGCGACATCCGCAACATCGGCCCGCACAACGTCTACTCAAACGAGTTGCTCCGCCGCCAAGGCTACTGACGCGCTGCCACTGCTTACCTCTCCCTTGGGGGGACTTCGAGGCGGCCCGCAGGGACAAATCGCTCCTGTGGAGCGATTTGAGCGGAGAAGGCCACGAGACCTGTGGTCGAGTGGCAGGGTCGGCCCGTAGGGCCGGGTGAGGGGGCCTTTCCCCCTGGAGGTGAGATTAAGGGTGGGGGTCGGAAGCCCCCAACCTCACAGCTTCACCCCATTCAACCGCAGCGCATTGGCAATCACGCTCACCGAGCTCAGCGCCATCGCCGCCGCCGCGATCATCGGCGACAGCAGCCACCCGGTGATCGGATAGAGCACCCCTGCCGCCACCGGGATGCCCAGCGCGTTATAGCCGAACGCGAACAGCAGGTTCTGCGCGATATTGCCCATCGCCGCCTTCGAGAGGTTCCGCGCCTTGAGGATGCCGGAGAGCTCCCCGGTGAGGAGCGTGATCCCCGCGGATTCGATCGCCACGTCAGCGCCCGTCCCCATCGCAATGCCGACATCGGCCGCCGCCAGTGCCGGCGCATCGTTCACCCCGTCCCCGGCAAACGCCACCACCTTGCCGTCACGGCGAAGACCCGCGATCAACTCGTGCTTGTCCTCCGGCGATAGCCCCGCCCGCACACCCGACAGCCCGACCTCGCGGCCAACGGCTTCGGCCGTACCCATGGCATCGCCCGTCGCCATGATCACATCGAGCCCCGCCTGCCGCAGTGCCGCAACCGCGTCCCGCGCCCCGGCCTTGATCGGGTCCGACACCGTCACCACCCCGATCGCCCGCCCCTCATGGGACACCAGCACCGCCGTCCGCCCAGCCGCCGCCTGCTGCTCCACCAGTTGTGCCAGCTTAGGCTCGACCTCGATGCCCTCGTCCGCGAACAGCTTCGCATTGCCCAGCACAGCCGGCTTGCCGCCCACGTCGCCGCGAATGCCGCGCCCGGTGACCGAGGCAAAACCCGTCGCCTCCAGCCGCCTGGCGTTCCGCGCCTCGGCGCCCTTCACGATCGCAGCCCCGATCGGATGCTCGGAACTGCGCTCCAGCGCCGCCGCCACGGCCAGCACCCAGCCCTCGTCCACACCCTTGACCGGGATCACCTGATCGAGCGTCGGCCGTCCTTCGGTCAGGGTCCCCGTCTTGTCGACCACCAGCGTAGTCACCCGTGACAGCGCCTCAAGCGCCTGCGCATCCTTGACCAGCACCCCATCCCGCGCCCCGCGCCCCACCGACACCATCACCGACATCGGTGTTGCGAGGCCCAACGCACACGGGCAGGCAATGATCAGCACCGACATCGCCGCGATCAGCGCATAGGAGAGCTTCGGGTCCGGGCCGAACACATACCAGGCGACGAACGCCAGGATCGCAATCACCACCACCAGCGGCACAAACCAGTTCGCCACCCGGTCGGCCAGCCCCTGGATCGGCGCGCGGCTCCGCTGCGCCTTGCCCACCAGCGCCACGATCTGGTTGAGCCGCGTCGCCGCCCCCACCCGTGTCGCCCGCATCACGAAGCTGCCCTGCCCGTTGATCGTCCCACCGGTCACCGCGTCACCGCCGTGCTTGTTCACCGGCATCGGCTCACCCGTCAGCATCGATTCATCGACACTGCTCTGGCCTTCGACCACCTCGCCATCCACCGGCACCGCATCACCCGGCTTGACCCGTAACCAGTCGCCCACCTGCACCTCAGCGAGCGGCACCACATAGTCAGCCCCCTGCCAAACCCGCGTCGCCGTCTTCGGCGTCAAGTCAAGCAGCGCCCGGATCGCCTTGCCTGTGGCTTCTCGAGCCCGTAGCTCCAGCACCTGGCCCACAAACACCAGCGTCACCACCACCGCCGCCGCCTCGAAATAGAGCGGTGGCAACGCCATCATCCCCATCGAGTCCATCCCCATCGGGAACAGCCCGGGCACCAGCACCGCCACAATCGAGAACAGGTAGGCAGAGCCCACCCCGAGCCCGATCAGCGTCCACATATTCGGCGAGCGGTTCCTGATCGACGCCCCAAAGCGCCGGAAAAACGGCCACGCCGCCCACAGCACCACCGGCGACGCCAGTACCAGTTGCAACCAGCGCGACGCCTCCTCGCCAACCCGCGCCGTGATCCCCAGCCCGAGCATATCGCCCATCGCCAGCACCAGCAGCGGCACGCTGAACAGCGCGCTCACCCACAGCCGCCGCGTGAAATCGACGAGCTCCGGATTCGGCCCGTCATCCAGCGACGCCACCATCGGCTCCAGCGCCATCCCACAAATCGGACAATCCCCCGGCCCATCCTTGACGATTTCCGGATGCATCGGACAGGTCCACTGCGCCCCCGCCGGCACCGCCGTCCCATTGGAATGGTCATGATGGGCATGGTGGCGCCGCTGGTCCTCCCCTGTCGAAGACGGGGGAGGGGGACCGCCGAAGGCGGTGGAGGGGGCAGCTCCAGCCGCAGAGCCCTTCATCGGCAACACAAAAGGCGTCGCATTCAGATACTTCGCCGGCTCCGCCTCAAACTTCTTCAAACACCCCTCGCAGCAGAAATAATACCGCGTCCCCTCATGCTTCAGCATGTGCTGCGCCGTCGCCCGGTCAACGCTCATGCCGCACACCGGGTCAACCGCCGTCAGGAACTTCGTCGGCTCCGCCTCGAACTTCGCCTTGCACCCGGCGCTGCAGAACCCGATCTCGCGGCCCTCATGAGCCGTCTTGTGCGCGGTCGTTGCCATGTTGACGCTCATCCCGCACACCGGGTCGCGGGTCGCAGCGTCGTGCTGGTGTTCAGAGTGCTGCATGGGGTCTGGTCCTCGTCTCGGCTTCATGTCGGCACTGTCCTGCACCTTGACATCATGGTAAGGTCAAGGCGCAAAGATAGATAGGGTAGTCCCATGCAGATCGGCGATGCATCCCGTGCCACTGGCGTCTCCGCCAAGATGATCCGTCACTACGAGTCGATCGGGCTGATCCCCGCTGCCGACCGGCGTGACAGCAATTATCGCGACTATGGCCATCACGATATCCACCGGCTCGGCTTCATCCGCCGCGCCCGCGACCTCGGCTTTTCGATCGACGAGATCCGCGACCTGCTGCGCCTCTGGGGTGACAGCCACCGTGAGAGCGCCGAGGTCAAGGCTTTGGCCAACCGGCACATCAGCGACCTCGACCGCAAGATCGCGCTCCTCGGCGAAATGCGCTCGACCCTCGCCACCCTCGCCGACGCCTGCGACGGCGACCACCGCCCCGATTGCCCGATCATCGAAGGGCTGGCAGGAGAGCACGCCCATCACGCCCACTGAGCTCATCTACCGTCTTGATCCCTGCCCCACGCCTGAGCAGTTCGCGCCCATGTGGCGCGCCGCCTGGGGCGCTGACTGGCAGGGCGACCTCGGCGCTATCCTCGCCCGCAGTCTCGTCCACGCTGGCGCCTTCGACGAAGACCGCCTGGTCGGCTACGTCAACGTCGCCTGGGACGGCGGCCAGCACGCCTTCCTTCTGGACACCAGCGTCCACCCCGACTTCCAGCGCAAGGGCGTCGCCACAGCGCTCGTACGGTTGGTCACCGATGCCGCCCGTACCCGCGGCGCCACCTGGCTCCACGTCGACTACGAGCGGCATCTCGATGGCTTCTACAAATCCTGCGGCTTCCGCCCCACCGCCGCCGGCCTGATCAACCTCACACGCTGAGGCACAAATACTTGATATCGAGATAGTCCTCGATCCCGTATTTCGATCCCTCGCGGCCATGCCCCGACTGCTTTACGCCACCAAACGGCGCCACTTCGGTCGAGATCAGCCCGGTATTGATCCCCACCATCCCGTAATCCAGCGCCTCGGCAACCTTGAACACCCGGCTCAAATCCTTGGCATAGAAATACGACGCGAGCCCGAACTCCGTGGCATTGGCGAGCGCAATCACCTCATCCACCGTCTCGAACTTGAACAGTGGTGCCACCGGCCCGAACGTCTCCTCCCGTGCCAGCACCATGTCCGCCGTCGCATCAGCGATCACCGTCGGCTCAAAGAACAGCCCCTCCTGCGCGTGCCCCCCCGTCAGCACCCGCCCGCCCTTGCCGAGCGCATCGGCTAGGTGCCGCTCCACCTTCGCCACCGCCTTGGTGTCGATCAGTGGCCCCGTCGTCACCCCCGCCGCGAACCCGTCGCCGACCTTCAGCTTTTTCACCGCCGCCACCAGCTTTTCGGCGAACGCCTCATACACCCCGGCCTGCACATAGAGCCGGTTGGCGCAGACGCAGGTCTGCCCATTATTGCGGTACTTCGAGATCATCGCGCCCTCGACCGCGACATCGAGGTCTGCGTCGTCAAAGACGATGAACGGCGCATTTCCGCCCAGCTCGAGGCTCAGCCGCTTGATCTGGTCAGCACCCTGCCGCATCAAAATCCGGCCGACCTCGGTGGAGCCGGTAAAGCTCAGCTTTTTCACCACCGGATTGCCGGTGAACTCCTTGCCGAGGTCTGCCGCCTGCGTCGATGGCAAGAGGTTGAAGAGCCCCGCCGGCAACCCTGCCCGCTCCGCCAGCACCGCAATCGCAATCGCCGAAAGCGGCGTCTCGGCCGCCGGCTTGCTCACCACCGCACAACCCGCTGCCAGCGCCGGCGCCAACTTCCGCGCCAGCATGGCGTTGGGGAAATTCCACGGCGTGATCGTCGCCACTACGCCCACCGGCTGCTTGATCACGATGATCCGCTTGTCCTGCTGGTGGCCGGGGATCGTGTCGCCATAGACGCGCTTGGCTTCCTCGCCGAACCACTCGACATAAGACGCGCCATAGAGCACCTCGCCCTTCGCCTCTCCCACCGGCTTGCCCTGCTCTGCCGTCATGATGATCGCGAGGTCATCGGCATTGGCAATCATCAGGTCCGCAAACTTGCGCAGCACCGCTGCGCGCGCCTTGCCCGTCTGCTTCTCCCAGTCGCCCTGCGCAATATCCGCCGCCGCAATCGCCGCCTTGGCTTCCACCACGCCGCAATCGGGCAGCACCGCCAGCACGGCGCCCGTCGAGGGGTTGGTCACCTCAAAGCTCTTGCCGTCCGAAGCCGCTTCCAGCCACCTCCCACCCACAAATGCCGCCGCCTTCAGCAGTAACTTGTCCTTGAGGCGCGCAATCAGTGTGTCGGAAATCGGCATGGCAAAGCTCCTTGGCTGGTGCCTTCCTGCTCCGACCAAATGCGGAAGGCAAGTGCCTTGCCCTGCAGCAGAACTTGCGATTGGATAATCACCAACATTGGCGCGCAAAGTCGCCGCGGGGGGAGCACATGGCTGGTATCTACGAGCATCACGAAAAGGAATTTGGCCACCTCATCCAGGGGAGTGCCAAGCTCGAGACCCTCTATTCCGATTGCCGCTGGGCCGAAGGCCCGGTCTGGTTCGGCGATGCCAACCATCTGGTCTGGTCCGATATCCCCAACAACCGCCTCCTGCGCTGGACCCCCGACGGCGGCGCCTCGGTCTTCCGCCACAACTCGAACTACATCAACGGCAACACCCGCGACCGCGAAGGCCGCCTCGTCTCCTGCTCGCATGGCGGCCGCAACGTCGTGCGCACCGAACTCGACGGCACCATCACCGTCCTCGCCGACAGCTACCGCGGCAAGAAACTCAACGCCCCCAACGATCTCGTCGTCAAATCCGACGGCACCATCTGGTTCACCGACCCCGGCTACGGCATCCTCTCCGACTATGAAGGCTACAAGGGCGAATTCGAGCAGGACGGCTGCTACGTCTTCTGCATCGATCCCAAGACCGGCGAACTCAAAGTCGTCGTCGACGACTTCATCCGCCCCAACGGCATCGCCTTTTCACCCGACGAAAAGCTGCTCTATGTCGCCGATAGCGCCTATAGCCACGGCGCCGACCTGCCCCGACACATCCGCGTCTTCGACGTGAATGCCGACAACACCGTCAGCAACGGAAGGGTGTTCTGCACCACCGATGTCGGCCTGCCCGACGGCTTCCGCCTCGACGACCGCGGCAACCTCTGGACCTCCGCCGGTGACGGCGTCCATTGCTTCAACCCGGCCGGCGTCCTCCTCGGCAAACTCCTCACCCCCGACGGCGTCGCCAATGTCGAATTCGGCGGCCCCCGCCGCAACCGCCTCTTCATCTGCTCAACCCAGAGTCTGCACAGCATTTACCTGGCGGTGAACGGCGCCCGGCGGCCCTAGCGGAAGGGTCCGATACTATTATATAGTATCTATCGATATCGCGAGGTCCGCATGGCCAAGGCAACTTCAATCATCCTGGGCGACGAGTTGTCCCAATTCGTCGACCATCAGGTCAGCAAGGGGCGCTACGGCTCGAGCAGTGAGGTCGTCCGCGCCGGACTGCGGATGCTCGAGGAGCACGAGGCGAGGCTCGAGGCCCTCCGGCAGGCTCTCATTGCCGGCGAGCAGAGCGGCACGCCGAAAACTTTCGACTTCGACGCCTTCATCGCCCGCAAGAAAGCCTCATGAGTGGCTACCGGCTCAGCCCAGCGGCCGAGTCGGACCTCTCCGGCATCTGGGACTACACGGCGCAGCAGTGGGATGTGGCGCAGGCCGAGCGCTATATTCTAGCTATCCGGGATCGCCTCGACGGCCTCGCTTCCGGCCGCATCCCCGCGAGAGACGCAGGTGAAATACGGAGGGGCTACCTCAAATGCGCTGCGGGCTCCCACATGCTCTACTTCACGCGCGAACCCGACGGGACGCTGCACGTGATCCGCATTCTTCACCAAGCCATGGACGTCCAAGGCCCGTTCGAAGACCACCCGTGATGACTGTAAGTGGCCCCTAGGCCCGACGCCTCGGCCTCAACCTGACGACGCTGGCCCCCAGTCGCTGGCGCACTTCGCTCCGCTCCGGCACACCGCTGGAGCGGAAGCCATCGGCGAACCAGTCGTCTTCCGCAAAGATGATGGTGTTCGACCGCGCGTCATAGCGGATCGCCAGCCCCTGCCCGGTGGTGGAACGCGCCGCAACGATTGCGGACGCCTCAAGGCTGTAGTCGCGCATCTGGGCCATGTCGGCCTCCCGGTTGCGGCCGCGCCATTCCTGCAGCCGTAACCAAGCGTTAACCAAAACCATCGCGCTGGCATGACACTTGGCCCCCACAATTGTGACAGGCCAAGCCGCTGAAAATGAAACAGTTCTTATCGCCAACCGATTTCCCAGCCAGCCGGCTGCTGCGAATCGGTCCCGCTCACACCGTCGGCAACGAACTGAACCCTTCGGGCATCGGCCCCTCATAGGGCTCCGCCCGGACCTCGGAGACCGCCGCTGCCGGCGGTCCCGCGTTCAGTTCCATCAGCATATGCTGAACGTCATTCTCCGCCCCGGCGAACACCGCTTCCACGGTGCCGTCACGCCGGTTGCGCACCCAGCCATCGAGCTTCAGCACCCGCGCCGCGCTGGCAACGAAGGCGCGGAACCCCACGCCTTGCACCCGTCCCGTGACAACCACATGGACGGACCGTCGCATCAGAAGGTTGCGCCGATCTGCCAAGGTACAAACTCGTTGTCACCATAGCCGAGCAGTTCGGACTTGCTCTTTTCGCCCGACGCCACCGCAAGGATCTTGTCGAAAATCTCCTGCCCCTTGGCCTCGAGCGAGCCGCCCTCCACCACTTCGCCGCCGTTGATGTCCATGTCGTCGAGCATCTTGTGATAGATGTCCGAATTGGTCGCGATCTTGATCGACGGCGTCGGCTTGCAGCCATAGGCCGAGCCGCGTCCGGTGGTGAAACACAGGATATTGGCACCGCCCGCCACCTGCCCCGTCGCCGATACCGGATCGTAGCCGGGCGTGTCCATGAACACGAACCCCTTCTCGGTCACCGGATCGGCATAATGGTACACCGCGTTGAGCGGCGTCGTGCCGCCCTTCGCCGCCGCACCGAGCGACTTTTCGAGAATCGTCGTCAGCCCGCCCAGCTTGTTGCCCGGCGACGGATTGTTGTTCATTTCCATGTTGTTGCGCGCCGCATAGTCTTCCCACCAGTGGATGATATCCACCAGCTTCTGGCCGACTTCCGGGTTCTTGGCGCGGCGGGTCAGCAAGTGCTCCGCCCCGTAGATTTCCGGCGTTTCCGAAAGGATCGCTGTGCCACCATGGCGCACGAGGATATCCGCCGCAACGCCCAGCGCCGGGTTGGCCGTAATGCCCGAATAGCCATCCGACCCGCCACACTGCAGCGCCAGCATCAGTTCCGACGCCGGCACCGTCTCGCGCTTGGCGCGGTTGACGATCGGCAGCATCGCCTTCACCGCCTCGACGCCCGCCGCCACGGTCTTTTTAGTCCCGCCCACTTCCTGGATCGTCATGGTGCGGAAGGTCTCGTTCTCGGTCACCCCATAGGCTTCCTTGAGCCGCGGGATCTGGAACCCCTCGCAGCCGAGCCCCACCATGATCACTCCACCCATGTTCGGGTTGGTCGCATAGCCCCAGGTGGTCTTCTTCAGCGTGTCGAAGATCACGCCACGATAGTCGATGACGCAACCGTTCGCCTGCTTCAGCGCCACGATACCATCGATGTTGGGATAGTCGGCGAGAATGCCCGACCGCTCGATTTCGGTGGCGATGAACCCCGCCACCGTCGTCGAACAGTTCACCGAGGTCAGAATGCCGATATAATTGCGCGTCCCCACCGTGCCATTGGCGCGGCGGAACCCCTGGAACGTCGCGCGCTGTGCCTCGGCCACGAACTCCACCGGCACCACGCCCTCGCTGAACGCGTAGTCACGCTCGAAAGCGCCATGCTGCTCGCCGATCGAACAATTGTGCTCATGCACCCAGTCGCCGGGCGCAATGCCTTCCTTGGCAAACCCGATGATCTGGCCAAACTTGATGATCGCTTCCCCGGCCGTCACCGCCCGCACCGTGAACTTGTGCCCCTTGGGCACCCGGCGGATGGTGGTCACACCCTGTGGCGTTTGTGTCCCCACATCGAGATTGCTGAGTGCTACGGCGACATTATCGGCGGCATTCAGCAACAGGGTACGGGCGGCGGGGCGGGACATCACGTCGGACATTTGAGCTCTTGATCCTTTGCAAGCGAGGCAGGCGAGGGTTGAAAAACCTGAGCGTTCACGGCGGTTCCGCTTGCAGACCGCTCCCCTCGCGGCCACAACCGGGTGAGGTTGAAAAGCTCAGGCACTCCAACTAACATGTTAGCATGACAATAGAAGCTAGTCCCTACCATTTTCTGGCGGCCCCGGCCACCCCGACGCGCGGCAATGTGACGGTTTTTGTCACCGATGCCCTGCGTCAGGCCATCGTCACGCTGGATCTGAAGCCCGGCGAAGTCATCGACAAGGGCGCCATCTGCGACCGACTCGGCGTCTCCCGCTTCCCGGTCTCAGAAGCCTTGGCGCGCCTCCAGGCCGAGGGACTGGTCGATATCCTGCCCCAGCGCGGCTCCACCGTCTCGCTGGTCCGCATTGCCGACGTGCTCGAATATATGCTGATCCGCAAGGCGCTGGAAGCCGAGGCTGTGCGCGTCGTGACCGGCAACCACAGTCCCGATCTGATCGAAACGCTGGAGCGCAACATGAGCTACCAGCGCGCCGCCGTAGAGATCGACGACCGGTCCGGCTTTCACGAGCGCGATCTCGAATTCCACGACATCATCTTCGGCGACATGCGCTTTACCAAGGTCAAAGGCGTCATCGAAAACACCCGTGCCAATCTCGATCGCGCCCGGCGGCTGATCCTCACGCCCCGCCGGCTAGAAGTCACCAGCGCCGAACACCGTGCCATCCTCGATGGCATCACCACCGGCGATGCCTCACGCGCCGCCGCCGCCATGCGCGCTCACATCGACTCGGTGATGACCGAACTCATCGCCTTCGCATCCGAACACGCCGAGCTGTTTGCCGATGGCGAACTGCTGCGCAACGATCCCGACTACACCAGCTTTCCCTTCGGGTGAGCCGAGTGGTCATGACATCCCTCGCACGGCTGCTCCTCGCGTCGATGCTGTTTGGCGCGACATTTAGCGCGGTACCGGTCGCCATCGCCCAGTGTCCCGAGCGGCCCGCCTGCCAGGGCTGCGGCTGCAAGGGCGGCCCCGGCTACCGGGCCCCCGATGGCAAGTGTGTCGGCTTCAAGACCCTCACCCGCACCTGCGGTGATCCGCCGACCACCCACTGCACCTTCGAAAATGCGCCGGGCAGCGGCCTCAACCACGATTGTGCCCTCGGCCTCGATAACAACACCAACACCACACTCAAGGGAGAACACTGATGCTCAAGGGAATTCCGCCAATCCTCGGCCCCGACCTGCTGCATATCCTGCGCGCCATGGGCCATGGCGACGAGATCGTCATCGTCGATGCCAACTACCCGGCCGATAGCGCTGGCCCCGAGCTGGTGCGCCTCGACGGGCTCACCGCCACCGATGTCCTCGATGCCATCCTCACCCTTATGCCCCTCGATACCTATGTCGACGAACAGGCGATCGGCATGGAAGTCGTCGGCGATCCCAAAAAGCGCGAGGCGACGCACAAGGATTTCGACAAGATCATCAAGAAGCACGAGCCTGGTATGAAGCTCACCCTGCTTGAGCGTCACGCCTTCTACGACCGCGTCCACGGCGCCTACGCAATCGTCCAGACTGGCGAACGCCGGCTTTATGGCAACGTATTGCTCAAGAAAGGCATCATCCGTCCGGAATAATCATGGAAAAACGCGCCGAACCCGCCTTCCTGCCGTTCCGCGAGGTCGCCGTCATCGGCAGCTTCCGGAGCGGCGAAGGCCCTGTCGCGACCGACATCAGCGGCATTGCCAGCGCGGCTGTGCTCAGCCGTCGGCGCCGCAAATGCCTCATCATCGATAACGAAGGCCTGTTTGCCCAGTTCGCCCAGTTCGATCTCGACGCCTTGACGCTCAAGGCGGGCGAGGCGGTTCCGCTGCTTCCCGAAAACCGGCAGTCCATCAAGGCCGTCGGCCAGGCGCCAGACCACGGCGATCCCGGCCCTGACCGCTACATTCTCGACGGCGAGGGCGCCGCCTGGCTTGCCCCGCACTATTATGTCACCGGGTCGCACAGCATCCACGACTGGGAACCACCGGAGGGCGGCAAGCGCGCCGACTATCGCCGCTCGGCCTTCCTCGTCGCGCGCGTCGGCCGCAACGGCCAGCGTCCGCAACTGAGCTATCGGCTCAGCGAGGTCTTGCGGTCGCGAAAGGCCTTAGCGCCCTACTTCCTGAAGTCGCCCGATAAACAGCAAGGCATCAATATCGAGGCCATCGCCGCCGGCCGCCGGCGCCTGTTCTTCGGCTTCCGCTCGCCGGTCAAGGACGGCAAGGCGCTGATCCTCAGCGTCCGGGCCGCCGCCTTGTTCACCTCCGGCGCCGATCTCGCCGCCAAAATCATCCGCGTCCCGCTCGGCAACAATGTCGGCATCCGCGATCTGACCATCCTGCCCGATGGGCGCTTCTTGATCCTTGCCGGTCCTAGGCCCGATGGCGGCGAGGGCTTCACCCTGCAACTGTTCGACCGCCGCCTCGACAAGGTGCATCGCCTTGGGCCGCTTGCCCCAAACGGCGCCAGCAAGCCCGAGGCCATGTTGCTGGCCTCACACCGGCCCGGCCCCGAAGGCACCGTCGCCGAAGTGCTGGTGCTGAGCGATGGTCCGGCCAACGGCAGCCCGCGGCTCTACACGGTGACGCTCCCCGACTGACCGCTCCGAACGGATTCGACCATTGTTGGCCTCGACTTTGCCCGCGTTGAGCGGCTATGCCTGCCCGCAACGATTGAGGAGACCCCCATGAAGCTTCTGCGTGTCGGCGCCAAGGGCGCTGAAAAGCCCGCCATCCTGCATACCGATGGCACCTATCGCGACCTCTCGTCGGTCGTTCCCGATATCGCGGGCGCTGCCATTACGCCCGAGGGGATCGCCAAGATCCGCGCCGCCGATCCGGCAAAGCTCCCCGTGCTCGACAAGTCGCAGCGCATCGGCCCCTGCGTCGGCAGTGTCGGCAAGTTCATCTGCGTCGGCCTCAACTATGCCGATCACGCCGCCGAAACCAATTCGCCCATCCCGGCCGAGCCGATCCTGTTCATGAAGGCCACCAGCGCCATCATCGGGCCGTTCGATGACGTCATCCTGCCCAAGAATACGCTGAAGCCCGACTGGGAAGTCGAACTCGGCATCATCATCGGCAAGGAAGCCCGCTACGTTGACGAGGCCAATGCCCTCGACCACGTCGCCGGCTATTGCGTCGTCAACGACCTCTCCGAGCGCCATTTCCAGACCGAGCGCGGCGGCCAGTGGACCAAGGGCAAGTCGGCCGACACCTTCGGCCCCATCGGCCCTTGGCTCGTCACCGCCGACGAAGTTGCGGACCCGCAGAACCTCGGCATGTGGCTCGACGTCGATGGCCACCGCTACCAGAACGGCTCGACCAAGACGATGATCTTCGGCGTGCGCCATCTCGTGCACTACATTTCCCAGTTCATGAGTCTCCAGCCCGGCGACGTCATCTCCACCGGCACCCCGCCCGGCGTCGGCATGGGCCAGAAGCCCAACCCGATCTGGCTCAAGCCCAACCAGGTCATGAAACTCGGCATCGACGGCCTCGGCGAACAGCAGCAGCGCACCAAGGCTTACTCGGCCTGATCACGGGCCGAAGAGCACAAACGCCCTCTTCCTTCCCCCCTTGAGGGGGAAGGTGGCGCGAAGCGCCGGATGAGGGGTCCCGCATCGCGTTTGCGATGCGCGATCCGAGCCCCGCGAGGATCGGCTCCACCGCGCCCTTACGGCCGCCGCGCCACGAGGTCGATCTCGACCAGCGCCCCCACGGCCAGCGCCGTCACCCCCACCGTCGTCCGCGCCGGCAGCTTCCCCGCCTCGAAAAAGCTCGGCCACAACGCATTAAGCGCCGCATAGTCGCGCTCGAACCGCGTCAGGTAGATACGCGCCATGGTGACGTGCTCAAGCCCCAGCCCAACCCCCGCCAGCACCACCTTGAGGTTCTCCACCACCCGCTTTGTCTGCGCCACCACGCCCTCGGGCAATGGCGCATCCGGCGCATCCGGGTCAGTCGGCATCTGCCCGGTGATGAACACCCAACCATCGGCCTCCACCGCGTGACTGAACGGCGCTACTGGACGCGGGCCCGAGGCGATCATGTGGTGGATGGGCAGGCTCATCGGCGGTACTCCTTGGTGACAAGCGAATTGCGCGATGCCGCCCGCCAATGTCAACGCCGCTCCCCCTGTGCATTCACGCAGAGTTCATCTGTCGGCGGCGAAATTGGCTGTCATGATCTTGACCTGTCGCCACTGGCGGCAAGCCAACGAACATGACACCTTGGCACCGCGAAGCTGCGGCTTCGTCCAGACACCAGAGGATGCCTGACCGAAATGCTGCAGTTTCTCCACGATATATCGGCCTGGCTGGAAATGATCCTCCAGGGCATTTCGAGCAATTTCTGGCTCTCGATGCTGTTCATCTTCCTCGTCTGCGTGGGTGAAGCCGTTTTTATCGTCGGCTTGCTGGTGCCCTCGCTGCCGATTCTGCTGCTGACCGGTGGCCTCATCGCCCAGGGCAGCCTGCCGTTCTGGCCGATCTATTTCGCCGCCGTCGTCGGCGCCATCGTTGGCGACGCCATTTCCTACACCGTCGGCTTCGCTTTGAAGGACCGCATCCGCACCGTCTGGCCCTTCCGCGACCACCTTCCGCTCATCACCAAGGGCGAAGAATTCTTCGCCCGCCACGGTGGCAAAGCCATCTTCATCGGCCGCTTCATCACCGGCGTAAAAGCCGTTATCCCCGGCATCGCCGGCATGATGGGCATGTCCTACCGGCACTTTTCGGTGATCAATGTCATCTCCGCCTTCGTCTGGGCCGCCGTGCACATCCTCCCCGGCATGCTGCTCACCGGTTGGCTCAAGTCGATCGGGCTCAGCCTCGAACTGGTCATCATCTTCGGCGCCATCATCCTCACGGTGCTCTTCCTCATCGTCCACTTCTGGAAGCGTATCCTCTTGGCCCTCGCGCCTTTCCTCGGCAGCTTTGGTCGCTCCATCCAAGCTCGCTGGCAGAAGCCTGAAGCAGGGCACTAGGAGTAGGCCTCTTCCGGCGTCATATGAGTCTCACCGTCGCCTGCTAGCCTCAGGCGATGCTCGATCTCTTCCAATCGCTCAGCCACGCGCTCGAACAGTTCCTCTCCGCCATCTCGGCCAATTTCTGGCTGAGCTTCTGGTTCATCTTCGCCATCGCAGCGGGCGAAGCGGTGTTCATCCTCGGCCTCTTCGTCCCATCTACCCCAGTTCTGCTGCTCGCCGGCGGCCTGATCGCGGCGGGCAAGCTGCCGTTCTGGAGCATCTACCTTGCCGCTGTGCTCGGCGCCGTCGTCGGCGATGCCATCTCCTACAGCGTCGGCTACGCCCTCAAGGACCGGATCAAGGCCATCTGGCCCTTCCGCAACTACCGCGATGAGATCGCGCGCGGCGAGGCCTTCTTTGCCCGCCATGGCGGCAAGTCCGTCTTCATCGGCCGCTTCATCCCCGCCGTTAAAGCCGTGGTCCCCGGCATTGCCGGCATGTTCGGCATGGACTACCGCAAGTTTTCGCTGATCAACATCACCTCCGCCTTCGCCTGGGCCGCCGCCCACATCCTCCCCGGCATGCTGCTCTCAGCCTGGCTCGAATCCGTCGGCCTCGACTTCGAAGCCGTGATCCTCGTCGCCATGCTCGTCGTGATCGCCCTGTTCCTCCTCATCCACTTCCACCGCCCCATCCTCCTCTTTGTCGCCCCCGCCCTCGGCCCCTTCGGCCGCACCCTCCAGACCCGCTGGCGCGGCGACCAAACACCAGCCTCGAGGCCTCCCTCCCCTTGACGGGAGGGCCGGGGTGGGGTGCGCGAAGCTAGAGGCCCTTCCGGGGACGACGACTGCGTCCCTCACGAAAAGCTCACTTGCGCCCAACCCGCCGGCGCGTGACACTTCCCTCCATGCGTATCTCCGGCCGATCGCTGCTCCTCGCTGCGCGCCTCCTTCTGGCGCCACTTGTCCTGACGCTTGCGTCCGCCCCTGTGATCGCCGCCGACGCGCTCAAGGCCACGACACCCGACCAGACCGCCCTCGACCAGCTCTTCGCTCAATTGCGCACCGCCCAGAACGAAGAGACCGCCCGCCGTATCGACCAGCAGATCTGGACGCTCTGGACCACCCCCTCCGACCCGGTGCTCGCCGCCCGCATGCGCGACGTCATGAGCGCCCGCAGCATGGGTGACCCGGTCGGTGCCATCCACCTGCTCGACCAGTTGATCGCCGATTACCCCACCTATGCCGAGGCCTGGAACCAGCGCGCCACGCTCTACTACGCGATCGGCGATTTCTTCCACTCCATCGCCGATTGCGGCGTGGTGCTGAAGCTCGAGCCCCGCCATTTCGGCGCCCTGTCCGGCCGCTCCCTGATGTACCTCGCGCAAGGCAAGCGCGCCCTCGCCCTCAAGGACATGGCCGCCGCTCTCGCCATCCACCCGTTCCTTCAAGAGCGGCGCCTCTTCCCCGAGCTCGAGCGCAACATCACGCGCATCTGACGCCGCGACGCTCTTCCGCTTCTGCCCGAAATCACCATATTGGGCTGACCGCAGCGCCCACCGGAAAGGCCCCGCATGACCGACGAGTTTCCCATCGAGCGCGAAACAGCCAATGGCCGCGGCCGCTATGTCATCCACCTGCCCGATGGTTCAGAAGCCGAGCTCACCTATGGCTGGCAGGATGCCAGGACCCTGATCGCCGATCACACCGGCGTACCGCCCGCCTATCGCAGCGCCGGCCTCGCCCTCAAGCTGGTCGAATCCCTCATCGCCGATGCCCGGCGCGAAAACCACAAGATCGTCCCCGCCTGCTCCTACGTCGCCGCCCAATTCCGCCGCCACCCCGACTGGCAAGACCTCCTCGCCTAAGCCCGTCCTTCTTCCACCCTCCCCCTTGTGGGGAGGGTAGCGCAGCTAGGGCCCTCGGGCCCTTAGCGAAGCTGGGGAGGGGGTGGGGAAGCCCCAACTAAGGCGAAGAGGCCCCTGATAAGCGGCCCTGTTTCACGAGAATCGTCCCCTCACCACAACACCCGCGCCTCATAATCGGGCGCCAGATACTCCGTCAGCTTATCCCAGCCAATCGTGACCGTCGGCGCCCCATACGCATAGGCGGTCACTTCGTACGGCTCAAACTGCACGATCAGCCCGTTATCACCAAAATCCCACCGGCTCGGGTCAATCGCCGTCGCTGGCACCGTCGCCCGCGATTCCTCCCAGATCCCGCCATCGATCGTGCGATCAAGCTCCCCCAGCACCAGCTCGCCCAGCGCCGCCTGCCACGCGTCACCCGTAAACAGGTCCGACGCCTCGAGCTTCCGGCCTTCCTTGATCAGGTAATGGAGGTGCGTGATCGCGTAATTGCCATGCGCCGCCCCGTGCCCCATCCAGTAGCTGTCGACCTTGAGCCCGATCCGGTTGCTGGTCACACTGTCCACCGTCACCGCTACGTCAGCGTCAGAGGTCACCTCGGTATCGGTCAGCGTCCCCTGCGCATCGAACATCCTGCCGAGCGTGCCGTCCTCGTTGTCCATCATCGCATTGAACGCCACCGCCTCAGGCACCGTGTCGTCGATCCGCGGCGAGGCAAAATGCTTGGTCGCCACCCCGCCCCAGGTCTCTGAGTCCGGATCATCGAGCACGGCAAAATTCTCCTTCACGAAGAACCGCCACCCGCCCATCATCCGGCTGTTCTCGAGGTCGCGAACGCGCGTGGTGAAGGCGCTGTTGACGCACGCCGTCTGGTCCGCATCAAAGCTCTCAAGCGGCTTGGCATCCGGCGAGCAACTCAGCGGCGCGTAGGCCAGCCAGTCGCGCTGCGTCCCCTGCACCGTCCTTTTCGCCTCGTCCGACAGCCCACCGAGCGCCGTGGCATAGGCCTTGGTCAGCACCTCGTCGCTGCGCGACAGCTCCGGGGTCGAACAGATCAGCTTTTCGAGCGGCGTTCCTGCCTTGGCACAATCAAAGCTCGCCGCCTGCGCGACTGGTGCACTCATCGGCGCCCCCAGCATCAACACCAGCCCAACCATTCCCACGCGCAACCGCATCATCGTCTCCTCGTTTCCGCCAGAGCTAACATGCCGGGCGCCCGCGACGCATCAATGGCATTTTCATAAAATACTAACCAAACCCAACGTTTGGCCGCTTCCAATGCAACGAAAGCATGCCGGGGCGACTTCTAGTGGCAACCTAACGGGAATCCTTTCGCCCATGCGTCTCGCCACATGCCTCATCGCCGCCCTCCTCTCAATCACTCCAGCCTTCGCCCAGGAGGCAACTCCCGGCGCATCCGCGGTGGCAACCGAAACGGCTGTCGTGGCTGTCCCGCTGACCGCGGAGGCCATCAATGCCGCGAGCCTCACCGAGGTCCCGCCGAGCTACACCCCAACTGTCCCCTCCACCGATCCCGCCAATCCGACACCCGCCCCCGTCCCCAGCGCTGCCATCGTGCGCCTGCAGGTCCTGCTCGATCGCGCCGGCGCCTCCCCCGGCGTCATCGATGGCTATGACGGCGACAATGTCAGGAAGGCCCTCTACGCCTTCGAACTGATGCACGGCCTCCCCGCCGATGGCGCCATCGACGCCGATGTCATCGCGGCCCTCGATACCGGCAGCCCGGTCATCGGCGAATACAGCGTGACCGCCGAGGATGTGTCAGCCATCGTCCCCGAGATCCCCACCGATTATGCCGAAATGGCCAAGCTGAAATTCCTTGGCTACACCAGCGTCGCCGAAGAACTCGGCGAACGCTTCCATATGGATGTTGATCTCCTGAGGGCACTCAGCCCCTCAGTCGAGCTGGTCGCGGGCCAATCGATCTTCGTCGCCGCCTACGGCCCCGACGTCACCGGCGAAGTCGCCCGCATCGAGGCAGACAAGACCCTCCGCCAGGTCCGCGCCTATGACATCGAAGGCCGCCTGATCGCCGCCTATCCGGCGACCATCGGCTCGGAAGACAACCCCTCGCCCACCGGCACCCACCTCGTCGAAGGCGTCGCCAAGATGCCGACCTACACCTACAATCCCAAGGTCAATTTCCAGCAGGGCGACAACACCTCTGTCCTCACCATCCCGCCCGGTCCCAACGGCCCCGTCGGCTCGATGTGGATCGACCTGAGCGAGCCCACCTTCGGCATCCACGGCACGCCCTCGCCGTCCAAGATCGACAAAACCGGCTCCCACGGCTGCGTCCGCCTCACCAACTGGGACGCCAACGAACTCGCCCTCATGGTCAAACCCGGCGTCCCAGTCGAGTTCATCGGTTAGCTGACCTGAATCACACCGAGCCCGCAACTGGTCGCCTTCTCCCCTTGTGGGAGAAGGTGCCCGAAGGGCGGATGAGGGGTTCTCTCCGCACACTCAATCGCTCGTCGCTTCGCTCCGATCTCGCTACACTTCGTTTCGCGGACCCCTCATCCGGCGCTGCGCGCCACCTTCTCCCACAAGGGGAGAAGGCAAGAAGCAGTTGGTTACCTAGTCAGGATAGCCCACCCAAAAACTGCTGCACCGCCAGCAGTTCCTCCCGCCGGATCTCATGTCCGCCATCGTGCCACACAAGGCTCACCTCTGCCCCCTGCGCATCGAAATACGCCCGCAATGCCTCCGTCGCCGCCACCGACGCCATCGGGTCGCGCCGCCCAGCGGTGATCAGCACGCGCTTCCCCTTGAGCCCCGGCTGCGGCTTCGGCGCAAACGGGATCAGCGGATGCATCAGCACCGCGACATCGAACCGCTCGGGCGCCTCGAACAGCACGGACGCAAGAATGTTCGCCCCGTTCGAGTACCCCAGCCCAACCGTCGGTGACGCCGGCTCAGCCGCCGTCACGCCACCGACAAACCCGGCGAGCTTCTTGGTCGCCCGGCCCAAGTCCGCCATGTCATAGCGCCCTTCGGCAAGACGTTTGAAATAGCGCAGCGCCCCGCCTTCCGACACATCACCCCTGACCCCGATCCGCCGGGCGCCGGGCATCAGCTCGGCGCCAAGATCGAGGAACTGGTGTTCGTCGCCGCCGGTCCCATGGAACAGGAACAGTGCAGGCCCACCCTTTTCCGTCCCCGGCCGATCGGCAAACACATAGCTTTCAGTGCTGGCGTCCATCATGCACTCTCCTTTTCCTCGAGCGGCTGCAGCCAGGTGGCAAGCTGCGACCGCAGGTGCTCATGCTGCTGCGGCAGCTTCAACGATTCACCGAGGTGCGCCGTGTCTTCATCGCGGTTGAACCCCGGCTCATTGGTCGCAATCTCGAACAGCACGCCACCGGGCGTCCGGAAATAGATCGCCCAGAAATAGTCACGGTCGATCACCGGCGTCACCTGGTACCCCGTATCGAGCAGCGCCTTCCGGACCGCCAGTTGCGCCGCGCGGTTTTCGACCGCAAAGGCGATATGGTGCACCGAGCCCGCGCCGAGATCGGCCCGGTCAACGCCCGGCAACACCTCGATATCGATCAGATCCGCACCATTGCCGCCCGGCCGCACCAGCCGCTGCACGCCATTGGCGCTCTCGGCTTTCTCATAGCCCATGAACTTCAGCAGTTCCTCGGTGGCGCCACCATCGCGCACTCGGAGAGATGCGGAGTGGAACCCACGGATCGCCTCACTGGCGCCAACGCCATTGCCGGTCCACGGCACGCGGCTATCTGCCTTGTCTTCAACCAGCGCCAGCGCATCGCCTTCCGGTGCCCGGAGGCTCAGCCGCTGCTGGCCAAAACTTTCCGAGCGTTCAAGGTCACCGAGCCGCTCGGCAGCCAGCCGGTCTTCCCAATACTTCAGCGAACCTTCCGGCACCGAGAACACCGTGGTTCCGACTTCGCCCGTGCCCTGCTTGCCGCGTGCAATGTGGGGGAACGGAAAGTGCGTCATCACCGTGCCGGCCGAACCCGTCTCATCGCCATAGTAGAGATGATAAACGCTCGGCTCGTCGAAATTGACCGTCTGCTTCACCCGGCGCAGGCCGAGCGTCTTCGAAAAGAAGCGGTTGTTCTCGGCCGCATCGCGCGCCATCGAGGTGACGTGGTGCAGGCCCTTGATCTCGGTAATCATCATTTGCCTCCTGGGGCTCGGCGGGAATGTCCGCGCCGTTTCTTCGCCACAAGAGATAAGGCCATTCGATTGGCTCATCTAGCGCCCCGATCGATGATCGGATTGTTCGTCAATCGCGCAACAATAACATCCTCGCGCGTCCCTCTTGCGGCGAGGCTTCGCTCGCGCTAAATCCTGAACATGGAAGTCAAGAATAAAGCCCCCGAGCGCATCCGCCTCGAAACCCGTATCCGCACCCTCGATGTCATCGCGGTTACCGATATCACCCCCAAGATGCGCCGCATTCGCCTCGCCGGATCCGAGCTCGCCGGGTTCCAGTCGCCGGGACATGCCGACCACATCAAGGTCTTCATCTCATCCGACGGCCGCCCGCTTGGCCGTCCCGAGCTGCGCCCCGAAGGCATCGCCTTCGACGATGGCGTCGCCAAGCCCTTCATGCGCGACTACACCCCGCGCAATTTCGATCCGGTCGCGCTGATCCTCGATCTCGATTTCGTTCTCCACGGCGATGGCCCTGCCTCCACCTGGGCCGCACAGGCGGCCCCCGGCCAGACCCTCGTCATCGGCGGTCCGCGCGGCTCGCTGATTATCCCCGACGCCTACGACTGGTACTTCCTCGCCGGCGACGAAACCGCCCTCCCCGCCATCGGCCGCCGCCTCGAGGAACTCCCCGCCGGCACGCCTGTGATCGCGGTGATCGAAGTGGCGGACGCCGCCGAACAGCAGCACCTCCCCACCCGCGCCAACGCCCAGATCCATTGGGTGCACCGCAACGGCGCCGAGCCCGGCACCATCAACCCGCTGCTCGATGCAACCGCCAGCCTCACCTTCCCACCCGGCGACGGCTACGCCTTCGTCGCCTGCGAGGCGCTGAACGCCAAAGCCCTCCGCGCCCACCTCACCGACCAGCGCGGCTTCGACCCCGAAAGCATCCGCGCCGCCGGCTACTGGGCTCGCGGCGAGGCCGGACACTAGCCACACCGTCAGCCGCCTTCAGCTTGCTGTCAGCCAGACCCGCTAGATGCCCTCCACTTGCGGAGGAAATCAGCGTGAAGCAGCTCTTTCTGGCGGTGATCCTGATCATCGTGCCGGTTGCTATCTTTGCCGCCGGCTATATCTATCTGGAACCGCCCGCAGGAGCCGCTGGCGCTGCCGCAAACAGCGCGCCGCTCGGCGATCTCTCCGCCCTCAAGGCCATCGTAACCGACGTGACAGCGATCGCCGCGGCTGGCGATTTGGCCGGCGCTGCAACGCGCGTCACCGATTTCGAAACCGCCTGGGACGATGCCGAAGCTACCATGCGCCCCATGGACCCAGCTGCCTGGGGCACAGTCGATGACGCCGCAGATGCGGCTTTGCATGCCCTCCGTGCTGCAAGCCCCGAGCCAGCCAAAGTCACGGCAACCCTCGCTGGTCTGGCGGCAGCTCTCGATCATCCTGCTCCGGCCGGCGCCTCACCGACCGGCGTTGCCAAGGTGGCGGGCATCGCGGTCACGGACGATACAGGTCACGCTCTCCCCTGTGAGACCATGCTCGGCGCCGTCCGCGATGCCCTGAGCTCAGGCAAGATCGCTGCGAGCAATCAGGCCAAGGCGACCGATTTCCAATCCAAGGCCACCGAGCGCTGCAACGCTGACGACGACGCCCATGCGGATGCCTTTTCCGCCCAGGCCCTCGCCCTCGTAACCAACTGACGCGAACGGAACCACCATGACCACCATGAGCGCCACCCAGTTCAACCGCGTCCCCAAGGTCACCATCGATTTCTGGCTGATCAAGCTGATGGCGGTCACCATGGGCGAAACCGCCGCCGACTATCTCGCCGTCAATCTCGGGCTCGGCCTCACCCTCACCTCGGTGCTGATGGCGGTTGTTCTCGTCGTCGCGCTGGTCCTGCAGTTCCGTCAGAAGCGCTATGTGCCCTGGTCCTACTGGCTCGCCGTCGTGCTCATCAGCATCGTCGGCACGCTGGTCACCGACAATCTCGTCGACAATTTTCACGTGCCGCTGCTCGTCACCACGATCGTCTTCACCATCGCACTGGCCGTCACTTTCGCGCTCTGGTTCCGCTCGGAGGGCACGCTGTCGATCCACTCGATCTTCACCAACCGGCGCGAGGCCTACTACTGGCTGGCGATCCTGTTCACCTTTGCGCTTGGCACCGCCGCCGGCGATCTCGTCGCCGAGCAGTTCGGGCTGGGCTATCTCAGCACCGGGATCCTCTTCGGCATGATCATCGCCTCACTGGCGATCGGCTACTTCTTCCTCGGGCTCGATGCGATCCTCGGCTTCTGGCTCGCCTATATCTTCACCCGCCCGCTCGGCGCCTCCTTCGGCGACCTGTTGAGCCAGCCGCTCGAATATGGCGGCCTAGGCCTCGGCACCATCATCACCAGCGCGATCTTCCTCGCCGTCATCGCGGCCATCGTCGCCTACATGACGATCACCCATCGCGGCGAAGAACGGGTCGCCTGAGCTAGACCCGCTCGCGGAACCTCAGGCTCTCAACCGTCGCAACGCTCGGCTTGTACTCAAGCCCAACCAGCCCGTCATAGCCATTGGCCGCCAGCCACCCGAGCCGCTCGGCATAGTCCATCCGCCCCGTCCCCGGCTCGCCACGCCCGGGCGTGTCGGCGAGATGCACATGCACCACCCGGTCGAGCCGACCGGCGAGCAGGTCGATTTCCTCGCCCATCACCGCGGCGTGGTAGATATCATAGAGCAGCCGGATATCGCCCCGGCCCACCTCATCGATAATATCGAGCCCCTCGGTCGTCGAGGTCAGGTAATAGCCCGGATGATCGACCCGGTCGTTCAGCGGCTCCAGCGCCAGCGTCACGCCCGAGCCCTCGATGATCTTTGCCGCCTCGCCCAGCACCTTGACGATCTCGGCATGCTGGCGCGCCCGCGCCACGCCGTGCTGGTCGTCCCCCGCCTGCGCAATCATCACCTTGGCGCCGAGCTTCAGCGCCGCCGCCAGTGACGTGCGCACCCCTTCGAGAAACCAGCCATGTGCCTCGGGGTTCGCGAGCGGCGCAATCGGCTCGCACAGAATCCCCGCCAGCGGCAGCCCCGTCTCGTCGAGCGCCGCGCGCACCGCATCGACATCCTTGTTCGAAAACTTCCAGAACTCCACCGCGTCGAGCCCCGCCGCCTTGGCGGCCCGGATCCGATCGGGGAACGATGGCGCCTCGGCCGCGAAGAGCCATTCAATGCAAGCCGAGTACCGCATGTTCACCTCAGACCGTTACTTTGTGGGACACGCGATCCTTATCGCCGAAAATTTGAATATAACGTGCTATCTCGTCCGCAGACCCTGTCGCCTTCTCAGGGTTGTCCGAAAGCTTCACCGCCGGGTGCCCATCCGCTTCGCTGACCTTGCACACCAGCGAAATCGGGTCGAGCTGCGGGTTCGGGAACGGCGAGCAGCCGGCAAAGTCATTGGTGAGGTTCGTCCCCCAACCAAACGCCATCCGGACACGTCCGCGGAAATGGTGGTAGGCCTCCTCGATCATGTCGACGTCGAGCCCATCGGAGAAAATCAGCAGCTTTTCGCGCGGGTCGCGCCCGCGCTCCTTCCACCACTGGATGATCTTTTCACCACCCTCCACTGCCGGCGCGCTGTCAGGCCGGAACCCGGTCCAGTCCGCCACCCAGTCCGGCGCATCGCGCAGAAACGCCGCCGTCCCGAACGCATCAGGCAACACGATCAGCAGGTTCCCGCCGTAATACGTCTCCCAGTCCTCAAGCACCTGATACGGCGCCCAGCGCACTGCCGCCTCGTTCGGCGCAATCGCCGCCAGCACCATCGGCAATTCATGCGCATTGGTGCCAAGCGCCTCGAGGTCATTGTCCATCGCCAGCAGCACGTTCGATGTGCCGGTGAAATTGGCCGCCCCCAGCCCTTCCTTCAGCGCCTCAACGCACCAGCGCTGCCACAGGAACGAATGCCGCCGCCGCGTGCCGAAATCTGAAATCCTGAGGTCCGGCAACTGCTTCAGCCGCTCGACCTTTTCCCACATCTTCGCCTTGGCCCGCGCATAAACCACGTCCAGCGCAAACGGCCCATAAGGCTTCAGCGCCGCCCGCGAGCGCAGCTCGTTAATGATCGCCAGCGCCGGGATCTCCCACATCGTGGTCTCGATCCAGCGGCCATGGAACGTCAGCTCATACTGCCCATCGCGCTTTTCGAGGTGATAGTCCGGCAGCCGGAACCCCTCCAGCCAGCGCAGGAACTCCGGCGCAAAGATCTGCTTGGAGCCATAAAAGCTGTTACCCGCCAGCCAGATCATTTCCTTTTTCGAAAACCGCAGCGAGCGCGCATGGTCGAGTTGCGCCCGCAACTCTTCCTCGTCGATCTCCTCGGCCAGCCTGACGCTGGTCTTGCGGTTGATCAGCGAAAACGTCGCCTCGACCTGCGGGTATAGCCCCCAGATCATCTGCAACATCAATAGCTTGTAGAAATCGGTATCGAGCAGGCTGCGAACGATCGGGTCGAGTTTCCAGGCGTGGTTATACACCCGCCTCGCAATATCGGTCTTCGCCATCCTGTCGTCCCTTCGCACTCGCCCTTTGTGTCTAGGCGGTAGCGTCACAAAAGAAAAGGGCACTTCATCGGCATTTACCGATGAAAGCGCCCACCCCATTCGCTTACCCGTCGAGGGCCGGATTGTCAGCCTCAACTTTCTGCGGGTATGCCATCAGAGCGTTTCCAGCTTCCGCCTCGTCCCAGCCAATGCTGATATGCGCCCGAGAAAAACGGGAGGGAAAAATGCAACGCGTACTCGTCACCGGCGCCGCCAAGGGCATTGGCCAAGCCGTCGCCGAGGCCTTCGCCGCCAATGGCGCGAGCCTCGTACTGCTCGATGTCGATGGCCCCGGCCTTGAGACCACCGCCGCCGTGCTCAGGGCCAAGGGCAACAAGGTCGAAATCGTCGTCGGTTCCGTCGCCAGCGCGGAGGATTGCGCCGCCGCCGCACAGCGCGCCGAAACCGCCTTCGGCGGCCTCGATGTGCTCTCCCACAATGCCGGCATCCAGACTTACGGCACTGTCGAAACCACCGACGAAGCCCTCTGGGACAAGACCCTCAACGTCAACCTCAAGGGCGCCTACCTTATTTCCCGCGCCGTCATGCCCATGCTGCGCCTAAGCCGTGGCAGCGTCGTCCACATGGCCTCGGTGCAAGGTGTCGCCTCGCAAACCGGGGTCACCGCCTACTCCGTCTCAAAGCACGGCATCGTCGGCCTCGTTCGCTCCATGGCCGTCGATTACGCCCCCTATGGCGTCCGCGTGAACGGCGTCGCCCCGGGCTCCATCGATACCCCGCTCCTCCGCAACGCCGTCGCCATCGCCGACGACCCGGAAGCCGTGATGGCCGAGATCCGCGCCATGCACCCGCTCGGCCGGCCGGGCTTGCCGTCCGAGGTCGCCAACGCCGTGGTCTTCCTCGCCTCGGCAAACGCTTCTTTCATCACCGGCGAGGTATTACGCGTCGATGGCGGCATGCGTGCCGCGCTCGGAGGCTCACCGAAAAAACAATGACCGTGATTGGGCCGGAGACGGCAACGCCCGCGCGGGGCGAAACCCCCACCGAAACCCCGGCAATCGTTCCTGCCCTGATCATCGGCCTCATCGCCTTCTTCATCATCCGTGGCCCCGCCACGCTTGATCCCACAAACATCCTCTGGCTCGGCCAATACGATCAGGCCATGCACACCCTGGGCTGGTGGTATTTCCGCGATGCCCCCTGGGGCTGGCCACCCGGCGCCAGCCCGCTCTATGGCCTCGAGATTGCGAGCGGTGTCGGCCTCTCGGATTCGCTGCCGCTCTTTGCCTTCCCCTTCAAGCTGCTTGGCTCGTGGCTGCCGAAAACCTTCCAGTATTGGGGCTACTGGCACCTTTTGAGCTTCATGCTGCAGGCCATGTTCGCCGCCCTGATCGCGCACGAACTCCGCCTGTCGCGCCCCATGGCACTGATCGCCGCGCTGTTCTGCGTGTTCCAGCCCGCCTTTCTCGCCCGGCTCGATGTCCACATGGCGCTCTCGGGCCACTGGACCATCCTTGCGGCGATCTGGCTCTATCTGCGCCGCGAAACGCTCCCCGCCTGGGCCTGGCCGCTGCTCCTCGCCACCGTTTCGGCCATCCACGGTTACCTGATGGCCATGGTCTTCGCCATCTGGGCCGCCTCGCTCCTCCAGCGCTTCTGGCAACGCCGCCTGCGACCCGCCGCAACGCTCTTCGAAATCGCGTTCACCGCCGTCTCCATGGCCATCGTGCTCTGGGCCGTCGGCATCTTCATGGTCGGCTCGGTCGGCAGCTGGGGGTTCGGGCAGTTCCGCATGAACCTCCTCGGGCCTTTCAATCCCGACAAGTTCTTCTCGCTGGTGCTGCCCGGCGTCACCACCAATGTCTATGAGTGGGAGGGCATCAACTATATCGGGCTCGGTCTCTTCATCGGCATCGCCATCGCGCTGATCGGGCTGAAGCGCCATAGCCTCCGCCCTCTCATCTCCAGCACCTACCTGCCGCTCATCCTTGCCGCGCTCGCTATGGCCATCTTCGCCCTCAGCCACCGCGTCGCCTTCGGCTCGATCGAACTCTTCCGCCTGCCCCTGCCCGATTGGCTCGAAAAGTTCTTCAACATCTTCCGCAGCTCGGCCCGCATGTTCTGGCCATTGGGCTACCTGATCATCTTCGGCACCCTCACCCTGATCTCCCGCGAGACCAAAGCCAGCCGCGCCCTCGCCATCGCCGGGGCCTGCGTGCTGATCCAGCTCGTCGATACCCAGCGCGCCTGGCGTTCACTTTATGTCGGCGAAAGCAAGATCGGGGCGTCATGGCACACCACGCTCGTCTCGCCAGCCTGGGAGGCCCTCGCCCCCCACTACCAGCGGGTGCGCACCATCCCGGTCGAGAACGAACCAAAGTTCTGGCGTGAATTGAGCTGGTATGCCGAAACCCACGGCATGGGCACCGACGCCGCCTATCTCGGCCGCGTCGATCCCACCGCGCTGGCCAACGCTGTCGCCACGTCACAACAGGCGCTAGCCGATGGCAGTTTCGACACCGGCGCCATCTATTCTCTCGATGACGCGGGCGCCGCCGCCGCTGAAAAACACTTGCAACCCGGCGATCTTTTGGCCCGTATCGATGGGGTCATCGTCTTTGCCCGCGGCGGCAGAACGGTGCTCGATGCAGCAGGCATCCCGGTGCCCGATTTCACCCCTGCGCCATGACCCGGCCGCCGACCCCACAACCCCCTTGCGGGCAAAAGCTCATTGCGTGAGTATATGCCCAATGCGGCACCGATCGTGCCAAGGATAACTGCCTGATGGCGACCAAACTCGATAGCGCCGGCACCCGCCTCGATGATGCCGCCCGTGCCGGCTGGCTCTACTATGTCGCCGGCAACAACCAGGAGCAGATCGCCAAGAAACTCGGCATCTCCCGCCAGACCGCCCAGCGCCTCGTCTCGCTCTCGGTTAGCGAAGGCCTGATCAAGGTTCGGCTCGATCACCCCATCGCGCGCTGCATGGAACTCGCCGAGAAACTGCGCGACCGCTACGCCCTCGATTTTTCCGAAATCGTCCCCTCCGATCCTGGCTCCTCCTCCACCGTGCTCGGGCTCGCCCAGGCCGCTGCCGTCGAGATCGAGCGGCGCCTCAAGGGTGAAGCTCCCATCGTCATGGCGCTCGGCACTGGCCGTACTCTCAAGGCCGCCATCGAGCAGTTGACCCCCATGGAGTGCCCACAACACCGCATCGTCTCGCTCACCGGTAACATCGCGCCGGACGGTTCGGCCTCGTTCTACAACGTCATCTTTTCCATGGCCGATGCGGTCAAGGCCCGCAGTTTCCCGATGCCGCTCCCTGTCATCGCCTCCTCGGCCGGAGAACGCGACATGCTCCTGAGCCAGCCCATGGTGAAAGAAAACCTCGCGCTCGCCGCCAAGGCCAATGTCACCTTCATCGGCATCGGCGATCTCGGCGACAACGCCCCGCTGTTCCTCGATGGCTTCATCACCGAGCCCGAACTGAAGGCGCTGCAGAAGGCCGGCGCTGTCGGCGAGATCGTCGGCTGGGCGTTCGATGCCCAGGGCCGCATGATCGACGGCCTCACCAACGACCGTGTCGCCAGCGCCCCCATGCCATCGCGCGAATCCTCCACGGTCATAGCAATCGCCATGGGGCAGAAAAAATTGCTCGGCATTCGGGCGGCGCTCAATCGTCGCCTGATCAACGGTTTGCTCACCGATGAGAACACCGCCGAAGCGCTTCTCGCCTCTTCGTAACTATCTGATCCTTCATAACATTTTTGTCAAAATTGGCAATTTCTGAGGCACGTGCCTCAGAAATTGTCGCTTCCCATCGCTTGACTCTGTCTCTAATTTTGTGGGTAATTGCCCACAGCCGAAGCAAATGCTCGCTTTGGACAAGGGAGGAATTCGATGAAACTGCTACCGCTTTTCGCGGGTGCAATGCTTGTTGCGCTCGCCTCTACGGCCTCGGCCGAGACGCTGACCATCGCCACCGTCAACAATGGCGACATGATCCGCATGCAGAAGCTGACGGACGATTTCACGGCGGCAAATCCTGATATCCAGCTCAACTGGGTGACGCTGGAAGAGAACGATCTCCGCCAGAAGGTGACCAAGGACATTTCTACCAAGGGCGGCCAGTTCGACGTCCTGACCATCGGCATGTACGAAACCCCGATCTGGGGCGCCAAGGGTTGGCTGGTCGAACTGAACGGCCTCGACGATCCGGCAGATATCCTCCCCGCCGTCTCGGGTGGCCTCTCGGCCAATGGCAAACTCTACGCTGCCCCCTTCTACGGCGAGAGCTCGTTCGTCATGTACCGCAAGGACCTGATGGCGAAGGCCGGGCTCACCATGCCCGACGCACCGACCTGGGATTTCATCCTCGACGCCGCCCACAAGATGACCGACCGCGCCAATGGCGTGAACGGCATCTGCCTCCGCGGCAAGGCCGGCTGGGGCGAGAACATGGCCTTCATCGGCTCGATGGCCAACTCCTTCGGCGCCCGCTGGTTCGACGAAAACTGGAAGCCCCAGTTCGACACCCAGGAGTGGAAGGACACGCTGAACACCTACCTGTCCATCATGAAGGACGCAGGTCCTGAGGGTGCTTCGGGCAACGGTTTCTCGGAAAACCTCGCCCTGTTCCAGTCGGGCAAGTGCGGCATGTGGGCTGATGCCACTGCGGCCGGTTCGTTCGTGATCGATCCCAAGGCCAGCTCGGTTGCCGCCGATGTCGGCTTCACCCTCGCGCCCGACAAGGGCCTCGGCAAGCGTGCCAACTGGCTCTGGGCCTGGGCCCTCGCCATCCCGGCCGGCAGCCAGAAGGTCGATGCCGCGCAGAAGTTCATCGGCTGGGCCACGTCCAAGCACTACGCTGAACTCGTCGCCTCCAAGGAAGGCTGGGCCAACGTTCCTCCGGGCACCCGTGCGTCACTCTACGCCAATCCGGAATACCTGAAGGTGCCGTTCGCCAAGATGACCCTCGACTCGATGAATGCCGCCGATCCGACCCACCCCACGGTGAAGCCGGTCCCCTATACGGGCGTGCAGTTCGTCGCCATTCCTGAGTTCCAGGGCATCGGCACCAAGGTCGGTGAACTGTTCTCGGCCGCCCTCGCCGGTCAGATGACCTCCGATGACGCGCTGGCTCAGGCTCAGCAGTACACCACCGACGTCATGACCAAGGCCGGCTACATCAAGTAAGCCGACCCCTCCCTCCCCCCGGGTCCGCCCGGGGGGAACCCCTCTCGCGGCGCGCAGCGTTTGGCTGCCCCGCTCGGTCGGGTGCGCCCGTCATCCAATTGCTGCTGATCTTTTTATGGGAAGGTGCTGAGCCGTGGCGACCAAGCAAGCACAGACTCTGGCCAAATGGGCCCTCATCCCCTCCGTTGCCACCCTGGCTGCCTGGGCCTTCATCCCGCTGGCGCTGACGTTCTACTTCGCGTTCCTGCGCTACAACCTGCAGGATCCCGATAACACCGGCTGGGCCGGGTTCTCCAATTTCTACTATTTCTTCAAGGATCCGTTCTTTTTGAAGGATCTGATCAACACCCTGCTGCTCGTGGTCGGCGTCATCGTCACCACCGTCGTCGGCGGCACCTTCCTCGCGCTGCTGCTCGATCAGCCCTTCTGGGGCCGCGGCATCGTCCGGCTCATGGTGATCTCGCCCTTCTTCATCATGCCAACCGTGTCCTCGCTGGTCTGGAAGAACCTGATCATGCATCCGGTCTTCGGCCTGTTTGCCGAGATCCAGCGGTTCTTCGGCTTTGCGCCGCTCGATTGGTTCGGCCGGCTGCCGCTGTTTTCCGTCGGCATGATCGTCGCCTGGCAATGGCTGCCCTATGCAGCGCTGATCCTGCTCACGGCGCTGCAATCACTCGATGAAGAGCAAAAGGATGCCTCCGCCATGGATGGCGCCAACCCGCTCAACTACTTCCGCTTCATCGTCCTGCCGCACCTCGCGCGTCCGATCACCGTGGTGATCCTCATCGAGACCATCTTCATTCTCAACGTCTTCGCCGAGATCAAGGTCACCTCCGTCGGCGGCTTTGCCGGCAACCTCACCTATCTCGTCTTCTCCCAGCTCAACGACGCCAACGATGTCGGCATGGCAGCCGCGGGCGGCCTCGTCGCCGTGGTCCTTGCAAACTTCGTGTCCGCCTTCCTCGTCCGCCTCGTCGGGCGGAATCTGGAGAACTGAAATGGCACGCCGGCAATCCACACGACGCACCATCGCCCTCACCGTCCTCGGCTGGGCGCTCGGGATCCTGCTGTTCTTCCCGATCTTCTGGACTGTCGTCGCCTCGCTCAAGACCGAGTCCGACGCCTACACGCTCCCCCAGAACTTCCTCACCACCCCGTGGACACTCGAAAACTTCGGCATCGTGCAGGAGCGCTCCGACTATGTGCGCTATGTCGTCAACACCGGGCTGATCGTCATCTTCTCGACCGCCCTCGCCCTGGCGCTCGCCGTCCCCGCCGCCTGGTCGCTGGCCTTCGCCCCCATCGACAAGCCAACAAGCCGCCTCAACGGCTGGACCTGGCTCGCCATCATGCTCGGCGCCGCCGCAGTCTGCTTCGTCGTCCTCTATGTGAACGACTGGAAGGTCAGCAATTTCTTCGTCGGCCTCGCGCTGCTTCTGCTGCTGGTCGTCCCCGCCACCATCTGGGTCTGGACCCGCAACACCCCCGGCACGCTCCTCTGGATGCTCTCCACCAAGATGATGCCGCCCGCCGGCGCGCTGATCCCGATCTACCTGATCTTCAACCGCAACGGCCTCGTCTTCCGCGACTGGGGCGTGGTGGACCTGCGTGAATTCAACCTGATGGATAGCCTCTGGGGCATGGTCCCACTGATGACTATGCTGAACCTCCCCATCTTTATCTGGATGCTGTTCACCTACTTCAAGGAAATCCCGATGGCGATCCTTGAGGCCGCCCGCATGGATGGCGCCCATATCTGGAACGAGCTGACCCGCGTCCTCATGCCAATGGCGCTTCCCGGCATCGCCTCGACGTGCCTCCTCAACCTCATCCTCACCTGGAACGAGGCCTTCTGGTCGCTCAACCTCACCAACAAATACGCCGCGCCGCTGAGCTTTTTCATCTCCGAATACTCCAGCCCCGAAGGTCAGTTCTGGGCCAAGCTCAGCGCCGCCTCGGTCATGGCCATCGCACCCATCCTGATCATCGGCTGGTTCAGCCAGAAACAACTCGTCCGCGGTCTCACCTTCGGCGCCGTCAAATAAGAGAGAGGCTCACATGGGCTCGATCACGCTCGAACACGTCAACAAGTCCTTCGGCGGCCACCAGGTGATCCCCGATGCCAGCCTCGAAATCGCCGATGGCGAGTTCGTGGTCTTCGTCGGCCCCTCCGGCTGCGGCAAGTCCACCCTGCTCCGGCTCATCGCCGGGCTCGAGGACGTCACCTCCGGCGCCATCCGCCTCGATGGCGCGGACGTCACCGAAAAGGGCCCCGCCCATCGCGGCCTCGCCATGGTGTTTCAGTCCTACGCGCTCTACCCGCATATGAGTGTGCGCGACAACATCGCCTTCCCCCTCAGGATGGCCAAGATGGACAAGGCCGCCATCGCCGGCAAAGTCGCCGATGCCGCCCGCATCCTCAACCTCAACGATTATCTTGATCGGAAGCCCCGCGCCCTCTCCGGCGGCCAACGCCAGCGCGTCGCCATCGGCCGCGCCATCGTGCGCGAACCCAAGGCGTTCCTCTTTGACGAGCCGCTCTCCAACCTCGACGCGGCGCTCCGCGTCAACATGCGGCTCGAAATCAGCGAACTGCACCAACAGCTCAAGACTACCATGGTCTACGTCACCCACGACCAGGTCGAAGCCATGACCATGGCCGACAAGATCGTGGTCTTGAACGCCGGCCGCATCGAGCAGTATGGCTCGCCGATGGATCTCTACAAGCGCCCCGCCAACCGCTTCGTCGCCGGCTTCATCGGCTCGCCCCGGATGAACTTCTTCGAAGGTCAGATCGCCTCGCGCTACAACGCAGCCGCCATCGGCGTCCGCCCCGAGCACGTCTCGGTGTCCAAGGACGGTGGCGACTGGAGGGGCCAGGTCGGCGTCGCCGAACACCTCGGCTCCGACACCTTCCTTCACATCCATCTCGAGGACGGGAGCCTCCAGACAGTGCGCACGGGTGGTGACATCGCCCTCAGCCACGGCGATGATGTCTGGCTCACCCCCGATCCCTCCCGCATCTATCGGTTCGACAGCGCCGGGATCGCCATCAGCTAAGCGCGGCTTGAGCCGCCACTACGACGACGAGGTCAAGATGCCCATCGAACTCTCCGCTGCCTCCCTCCCGGAGATTTCCGAGCGCGCCGCAGTTCCGCACTACACCCAGGCGGCGCTCAGCGCAGGCATCGTGCATTTCGGCGTCGGCAATTTCCACCGCGCCCACCAGGCGGTCTATCTCGATGACCTCTTCAACCTCGGCCTCGATCACGACTGGGCGCTGATCGGCGCCGGCGTCCGTCCCGCCGACGCCGATATGCGCAACAAGCTCCACTCGCAGGACTGGCTGACCACCGTAGTCGAGCAGGAAGCCGCCGCCACCTCCGCCCGCGTCACCGCCTCGATGGTCGATTTCCTCCCCATCGGCGATGTTGCCAGAACCCTCGCCACCCTCAGCGATCCCGCCATCCGCATCGTCTCGCTCACCGTCACCGAAGGCGGCTACTACATCGATCCCGCCACCCAGCGCTTCGATCCCACCCACCCGGATATCGCTGCCGACGCCGCCAATTTCGCCGCCCCCAAAACCGCCTTCGGCCTCATCCTCGCCGGCCTCGCTGCCCGCCGTGCCGCGGGCATCGTCCCCTTCACCGTGATGAGCTGCGACAACATCCCCGGCAACGGCCACGTCACCCAGAACGCTGTCACCGGCCTCGCCGAACTCATCGATCCCGCCCTCGCCGCCTGGGTCCGTACCAATGTCGCATTCCCCAACGGCATGGTCGATCGCATCACCCCCGCCACCACCCAGCGCGAACGCGACGCCCTTTCCCGCGATTTCCGGATCGTCGACCAGTGGCCGGTGTTCTGCGAACAGTTCAAGCAATGGGTGCTGGAAGATCACTTCCCCGCCGGCCGCCCCGCCCTCGAAAAAGTCGGCGTGCAGTTCGTCCCTGACGTTGCTCCGTTCGAGCTGATGAAGATCCGCATCCTCAACGGCGGCCACGCCACCATCGCCTATCCGGGTGGCCTCATGGATATCCACTTCGTCCATGAAGCCATGGAAGAGCCGCTGATCCGCGATTTCCTCCGCAAGGTCGAAAACGACGAGATCATCCCCGTCGTCCCGCCCGTCCCCGACACAAACCTCGATGACTACTACGCCCTGATCGAGCGCCGTTTTTCCAACCCCAAGATCGGCGACACCATCACCCGGCTCTGCCTCGATGGCTCAAACCGGCAGCCCAAATTCATCCTCCCCTCGGCGGCCGATCGCCTCAAGGCCGGCAAGTCCGTCACTGGCCTCGCCCTCGTCTCCGCCCTCTGGGCCCGCTACTGCTATGGCCAAAGCGACAGCGGCAAACCAATCCCCCCCAACGACCCCAACTGGGACCGCCTGACGGCGCTGGCAAAGCGCGCCAAAACCGATCCCGCCGCCTGGCTATCGATGACCGACATCTTCGGCCCCCTCGCCACCAACCCCACCTACGCCGCCGCCTTCACCCACGCCCTCACGACCCTCTGGTCCCTCGGTACCCGCGAAACCCTGAAACGCTACCTCGCCAACCGCTTGTAACCCCTTCCTCCCTCCCCCTTCTTCAGGAGGAGGGTCGGGGTGGGGATCAACTCGCACCAGCCCTGCCCGTATCCGCCCCAGCCCTTGCAGAGACAGCGCCACAACCACGTTGCGGCACCTCCCGGAGGATGGGTGGGGGTGTGCGGAGCCAGTGGCCCCACTTTTTTAAGTCGAGAAGGCCACGGCAGTCGCTATCAAGGGTGAGGGGACACAAGCCCTCACTCTCGATACGCCCCCACCATCTCCCCCAACCCCGCATCCACCCCAAACCTCGGCGCCCATTCCAACTCCCGCCGGATCAGCCCACTCTCCACCCGCAAATCCCCCAGCACCCGCGTCGCCAGATCGCCCCGTCCCAGCATCCGCAGCGCGCCCTCCATCACCCCCTGCGGTACCGGCAGCAGCCGCGACGGCTTCCCCATCAGCAGCGCCAACCGCCGCAATAGCTCGCTTGTCGACAGGTCCTCCCCATCCGACACCATAAACGTCCGGTTCGCCGCCGCCGGATGATCGATCGCCGCAATGATCGCATCAGAGAGATTGCCCAGCCCCACCATCGAGCGCCGGTTATGCACCGCCCCCAGCGGCAACGGCACGCCCTGCTCCACCCAGCGCATCAGCGTCCTGAGATTGCCTTTTGCCCCCGCCCCATAGACCAGCGGCGGCCGGATGATCGTCACCTCGAGCCCCGTCTCCGCACTGAGCTGGCGCAGCCCCGCCTCCGCTTCGGCCTTACTCACCCCATAAGGGTCCGCCGGCGCCGGCACATCTGTCTCACTGAATGCCTGCCCCGGCGCCGTGCTCTCGCCATTGACCTTCACCGTCGACAGAAACACCAGCCGCCGCACCCCAAACTCAGCCGCCTGCCGCGCCAGCCGCAGCGTCACCTCCACATTGTCGCGTCGATACAACTGCAGCGCCGTCGCCGGATCGTCCCCTGCCCGGTGCACCCGCGCCATCAGGTGCACCACCGCATCGCACCCCGAAAGCGCCGACCGCCAGTCGGTCTCCCCGGTAAGATCACCGAGCCCGAGGAATCCATCCCGCGCAGTCCGGCTCACCCGCACCACATCCCGCCCCCGCGAGACGAGATCCTCGCCAAGCCGCGTGCCAACGAAGCCCGACGCGCCCGTGATCAATATCCGCTGCGTCAAGTCATCCCCCAGGTTCGAGAGCGTGGCTATTCCTTGGTAAGAGGAAGGCCCCCTCACCCGGCCCTTCGGGTCAACCTCTCCCCCGAAGGGAGAGGTAAGCTGAGGCGCGATGGTGCCACCTCGACACCTCTCCCTGGGGGGAGAGGTCGGCGCGCAGCGCCGGGTGAGGGGGCCTTGCCTTCAAGCGTCCACGCGATAGTCGACAGTCTTAGGTTCAAAAAGGAGTTCAGGAGCCCCAAATCACGGGTGCGTGCGGTGCCGTGCGGCGCGCATCTGCTCGATGATATGCTGGCCCGAACCCCGCACATGCGACGTGATCACCGCCGCCGCCAGTTCCTCGTCATGCTGGCTCAGCGCCGCGATCAACTCGCGATGCTCCTTCAGCACGGCCTTGCGACGGCTCAACGACGTCTGGAAGCCGCGGCTCAGCGCCCCCAGGATCTCGCGGTGCCGCCACCACATCTCGAAGGCATGGCGATTATAGTGTCGATCGTAAAGCGTACGATGAAACGCGGTATCGAGCGTATCGTGCCGCTTCTGGTCGGCAAAGTTCACGGTCTCGATCTCGAGCTGGATCGCTTCCAGCCGTTCGAGGTCGGCATCCGTTACCAGCCCCACGAACGAGCGGGTCAGGTAGGGCTCGATCAGCACTTCCATTTCATAGATGTCGCGCACGAACTCTTCGTCGATCGGCCGCACCCGCGCCCCGCGATTATGCGAAAAGACAACAAAGCCTTCGCCACGCAGTTGCTGCAGCGCCTCGCGCACCGGGTTGGTACTGGTGCCATACCTGCCCGCCAGCATCGAAACCACCAGCCGCTCATTGGCCGCGAGATGACCCGAAAGGATATCTTCGCGGATCGACTCGTAGACCGAGCCGTGCTCGTACGGGGGTGGCGCAATACTGCCGATATCGCTGTCGATGATCTCTTCCATCCCCCACTTCTACGCAACCGCAATGGTTCGGGCAATTGCCCGCTTCAAGCGCAATTATTGACACATAGTGTACGATCTGAAACGGTCCCCCCGCGCCAGACCGGATGCAACCGGGCGGCTGCAAGAGGGAGAGGCCGCCCGCGCGGCCGGAGCAGCATGAAGATCACCGCCATCAAGCCGTTCGCCGTCTGGGTCGGCATTCGCAATCAGCTCCTCCTCAAGATCGAAACCGACGAGGGCATCTACGGCTGGGGCGAAAGCGGCCTCTCGGGTCGTGAAAAGGCGGTGGTCGGCGCTATCGAGCACTTTGCCGAAATCCTCATCGGCATGGACCCCTTCAAGATCAATCACATCTGGCAGTTGCTCTATCGCAGCCAGTATTTCGAGGGCGGCCGCGTCCTCGCTGCGGCGCAGTCGGCCATCGACATCGCTCTCTATGACATCAAGGGCAAGGCCCTCGGCGTACCGGTCCACCAGCTGCTCGGCGGCAAGGTGCGCGATACCATCCCCACCTTCGCCACCACCAGCGGCGAGCCTGGGCCCGAAATGATCGAGCAGGCGAAAATGCTGATGGCCCATGGCTGGAACGCCATGCGCCTTTCCCCCGCCCATCACGGCCAGCCCGAAATCTTCGAGCCACGTGAGTCGATCGGGGTCACTGCCAAGTGGATGGTCAAGGCCCGCGAAGAACTGGGCGACGATGTGGTGCTGGGGATCGACTATCACCACCGCCTGTCGATCGCCGAAGCCGCCAGCTTCTGCCAGAAGATGCCGTCCGGCACCCTCGATTTTCTCGAAGAGCCGATCCGGGACGAAACGCCAGAGGCATACGAATCACTACGAAACCTTACCGACGTGCCATTTGCCATCGGCGAGGAGTTTGCCTCCAAGTGGCAGTTCCTCCCCTACATCGAACGCGGCATTCACCAGTTCAACCGCATTGATGTCTGCAATGTCGGCGGCCTGACGGAATCGATGAAAATCGCCGGCTGGAGCGAGGCGCACTATGTCGACCTCATGCCCCACAATCCGCTGGGCCCGATCTGCACAGCTGCGACGGTGCACTTCTCCGCCGCCGTCCCCAATTTCTCGTGGCTCGAAACACGGTCGAGCCCGGCGGAAACACATCTGGGTTTCGACAATTCCGACTTTTTCCCGGTGCAGCCACGGCTTGTCGGGGCGTCGTACCCGGTGAGCGACGCCCCGGGTCTTGGCGTCGAAGTGAATGAGGAACTCATCGCCGCGCAAAGCTTTAAGTTCTGGCAGGCACCTTTATTGCGCCGCCGCGATGGCTCCGTGACCAATTGGTAGCAATCTGAACGGGTTGACGGGTGTGACACTAGCTGGGCTTACTGCGGCCCGGATGCAGAATCGAGCTCTTGATCGATCATAGTCTGCCTACCATCTCTTAGTTTGTGCAGGGGTCTGCGAAGTGACCGATTTTTTCGCGCCGGCTGGCCGCGGCGTTCAACATTCAAATTTGCGCGCCGCCAATCGCCGCGCTGTATTGACCACGATTGCTCTTACGAGTTCGGGCATCTCCAATGCCGACGTTTCCCGCCGCACCGGCCTTGCACCGCAAACCGCCTCGGCCATCGTCAGCGAACTTGAAGCCGAGGGCCTCATCCATCGCGGCAACGTGCTGCGCGGCCGCCGCGGCCAGCCCGCCACGCCACTCTTTCTCAACCCGCAGGCCGGTTACGCTATCGGCTGTGAAATCTCGTGGCGGCACATGGCCATCACCCTGCTCGATCTGGTCAGCAACCAGATCGACCACGTCATCACGCACTATAACGCCCCCGATCCCGCGACTGTCATCGACGACGCGGCGGCCGTCATCGCCAAAATGCTGGAAAAGCTCGATCCATCGCAGCGCAGCCGCGTCCAGGGGATCGGGCTGACCATCCCGGGCCGCATCGGCCGCTTCGGTGGCGAGACAATTTCACCGGCCGCCCACCGCCGGGGCTGGGCCGAACTCAACGCCGCCCACGCCCTCGAAACCGCCACCGGACTTCCCACCATGCAGTTCGTGGCCGGCCATGCCGGCAGCTGGGCCGAACTGCTCAACCACCCAAATCCGCGGCCATCCGACTTCGTCTACCTGTTCATCAATACCGACATCGAAATCGGCTTCATCGCCCGTCCCTCTCAGTTTGATGGTCCGGCCCTGCAATCGGCCAACATGAGCGCCATCTTGACCGCTGGCCTCACCGACCGGCGCTACAGCGCCGAACTCGCCTCGCTCGCCGCCCTCCAGCGCCGCCTGGCGCGCGTCGGCATCACCCCGCCGGACGGCTGCACGAGGAACTGGCACTGGGACGACTGGGAGGAGCATGTCGCCCCCTGGATCGAAGAGGCTGGCCTCGCCATGGCGGAAATCGTCGTCAACACTGCCGTCGCCGTCGAAACGCAGCAGGTGATCATCGATGGCCCCCTGCCCCGCCCCATTCTCGACCGCCTGGTCGCCGCAACCGCAAATGGCATCGACACCCTTTCCGGCCCGGCAACGACCCGCCCGCGCGTCACCGCCGGCACGCGGGGTGCCGACGGCATGGCGCTGGGCGCGGGCCAGCTGGCGTTGATCCGCCGGATGTTTGCCCGCCAGCCCAGCGACATTGTGGGGTAAACCCACGGCACCACCCTCGCTTGTGACGCCGCTTGCCCCTACGCTCAGCGTCATGAGCACCCTTTCCATCCGCCCCATGAGCGCCGAAAATCTCGACCTGGCCCTCTCCTGGGCCCGCGATGAGGGCTGGAACCCCGGCCTCGACGATGCCGCCTGCTTTCGCGCCGCCGACCCCTCCGGCTTTCTCATGGGCTGGCTCGGCACCCTCCCCATCGGCTGCATCTCGGTGGTGAAATACGGCGAAAGCTTCGCCTTCCTCGGCCTTTACATCGTCCGCCCTGCCTTTCGCGGCAAAGGCTACGGCAAGGCCATCTGGGACGCTGGCATCGCCAGCGCCCCCAACCGCACCATCGGCCTCGCTGGCGTCGTGGCCCAGCAGGCCAATTACCTCAAATCCGGCTTCACCCTCGCCCACAAGAGCGCCCGCTGGGGCGGGCGCCTGCGTGGCCTCGTCGCCACCCGCTCCTTCGTCCGCCCCCTCAACCCCGACGATCTCGCCACTGTCGCCAGCTACGACCGAGACCACTTCCCCGCCGATCGCCGCGCCTTCCTCAGAGCCTGGCTCGCCGCGTCCCCCTCCCGCCAGACCGAGGGCTATTTCGAAGAAGGGATCCTGCGCGGCTACGGCACCATCCGCCGCTCCGCCGATGGCTGGAAGATCGGCCCGCTCTTTGCCGATAGCGCCGCCATCGCCGAAGCCCTGATCGCCACACTCGTCGCCCCCGCCGCCACCGACCCCATCTTCATCGATATCCCCGAGCCCAACACCGCCGCCACCGCCATGGCCCAGCGCCTCGGCTTCACCCCCGCCTTCGAAACCGCCCGCATGTACCGCGGCCCCACCTCCACCCTCCCCCTCCCCCAGATCTACGGCATCACCACCCTCGAGTTGGGCTAGCCAGCGGCCTTTCAGTCCCCTCGCCCCTCCGGGGAGAGGGTGGCGAGCGAAGCGAGCCGGGTGAGGGGCCGGACGCCCACACATCCATCGACCAACAGAGCCACCCCAAGACCATGACAACGACCATCGCCATCGTCTCCGGCACCGGCTTCCTCGGCCCCGCCATCGCCCGCCGCCTCCTCGCCCGCGGCGTGACCCCGCTCGTCATCGCCCGCGGCAAGCACCCCGTCAGCCTTCCCGATGGCGCCATCTTCGCCCCCACCGACCGCATGGATAGCGCCGCGCTCACCGCGCTGTTCACCACCCACCGCGTCACCACCGTCATCGACATCTTCACGCTCAGCCTGCGCAATACCCAGCCCGTGCTCGATGCCACCGCCGCCGCCGGCGCCCGCTACCTCCTCATCAGTTCCACCGACGTTTACCTCAACTACGAGGGCCTCCTCAAAAAAGGCACGCCGCCGGTCCGACCCGAACCCGCCACCGAGGACTCCCCCCTCCGCACCATCCGCTACCCCTATCGCGCCAACACCCGCCGCCCGCAGGGCGTCGAGGACGACCTGTTCGAGGACTACGACAAGCTCCCCCTCGAAGAAGCCGCCCGCGCCGATCCGCGCCTGTCCGCCACCATCATCCGCGCCCCGATGATCTTCGGCCCCGGCGACAAGCAACACCGTTTCAAATGGGCCATCGATGCCGCCCGCGCCGGTGGCGTTGCCAAGCTCGACGAACGCGCCGCCCGCTGGCCCAATTCCTACGGCTATATCGACGACGTCGCCGACGCCATCGCGCTCGCCGCCACTGACCCTCGCGCCGCAAACCGCACCTACAATGTCGGCCAGCCGTTCGTTCGCACCCCCATAGAGTGGCTGCTGACTTTCGCAGTCGTCCTCAACCGCTCCCTCGAAGTCGAAACCGTCCCCGCCACGACGAAAGGCCTGCAGATCGACCGCGCCGAAGCCTCCGACCTCCGCTACCCCCTCACCCTCGACACCACCCGCATCCGGTCCGAGCTCGGCTTTGCCGAGATCACCCCCGAACGCGAAGCCCTCCTCAAAACCATCGCCTGGGAACGATCGTCCGACTAGGCTCCGTTCCCCTCTCCCCTTCACGGGGAGAGGGCAGCACAGCTAGGAGCGAAGCGACGTAGCGGCGCTAGGGTGAGGGGTGAGGTCTCTCAAAAATGCGCGACGCCTTTCCAGCAGGCGCTCCCTCCCCCTTGCGGGGAGGGCCGGGGTGGGGGTCCACAGCCGCGATGCCAGCGCCTGTCCCCGCCTGCACCAAAACACCCCCAAAACCCGCCTTGACTCTCCCTCGCGACACTTTAGTGTCACTAAAATTCATACCCAGACTAAAATTGTGCTGGGTCGCGCGCTGGGGCACGAGTGACCGTTCTGCAATTCGAAAAGCGTCATGATCGGGCTGACGAAGTCCAGCCGATCGACCCCACCCTTGGCCAGCGCCTGCGCGATCGCCGCAAGGCGCTCGGCAAGACCCAGCAGCAGGTGGCGGACGAGGCCAGCCTCACCGTCGGCTTCATCTCACAGATCGAGCGCAGCATCTCCACGCCCTCGCTCGCCTCGCTCTACAACCTCGCCAAGGCGCTCGACACCACTGTAGACCAGTTCGTGTCCACCGCGCCCGCCCACAAGCACAGCGTCGTCACCCATTCCGGTCAGCGCCAGACCTACAATGTCGGCGGCACCTCGCGCTTCTACGAGTTCTTGGAGCGCGGCTTCCCCGAGGCCAAGCTCAATGCCTGCCTCTCCCACGTCCCGCCCGGCCATGCGTCCGAAATGATGAGCCACGAAGGCGAGGACTTCGTCTACCTGGTGCGCGGCACCATGCTCTACGAGGTCGACGGCACCACCTACACCCTCGGCGCCGGCGATACCCTCCACTTCAACAGCCGCCTGCCCCATCGCGGCACCAATATCGGCGCCGACACCGCGGTCGAACTCTGGGTCGGCACCATGCAGTTGTTCGCCGAATGAACCCGCTCGATCCAAAAACCGCGACCGAACTTATCGCCGCGCTCGCTGCCGGTCCAACGGCGCTGTTCGCCATACTCTCGGCACTGTTCACCGCCATTCCCGGCGTCCGCACCGCCACCTTCATCGCCACCGCGCCCGACTACACAGTCACCCACCGCATCGGCACCTCCAATCCAGAGCATTTCCCCGTCGGCAACGTCGATCCCATCGACGACAGCCCGTGGAACCGCCGCATCCTCATCGAAAAGCGCCCGGTCGTCGGCAATGACGTGCCCGGCATGGCGGCGTTCATCCCCGAAACCGACGGCCTCGTCGCCATGGGCTACGGCGCCACCGCCTGCTTTCCCATCGTCATTGCCGGTGAGACGCGCGGCGTCGTCGCGCTCCTCGGCGATGCCGGCATCTTCACCCCCACCGCCCTCGCCGCGGTCGATACCCTTCTGCCCATTGCCGCCCTGATCTTCACCTTTGAGGGGATCAGCGCGCGATGATGTTTCTGCCCACAACCGGCGGCGTTCGCCGGAACATCAAGAACCTCTTAACCAGGGAGACTGCCATGCGCCTGTTCAGGACGCTTCTGGCATTTGCCGTCGGCGCGATGATGACCGCGTCCGGGGCAATAGCCGAAACGCCAAAGAATACCCTCGTCATTGCCGACGTCATCGACGACGTCATCACGCTCGATCCGGCTGAAGTCAGCGAAGTCGGCGGCGTGCTGACCAGCCAGCAGATCTATCAGCCGCTGGTGAGCTTTGATCCGGCCGATCCCTCCAAGATCTATGGCGTTCTCGCCAAGAGCTGGGAAACCTCGCCCGACGGCACCACCTTCACCTTCAAGATGAACCGTGACGCCAAGTTCGCCTCCGGCAACCCGGTCACCGCCTTCGACGCCGAGTATTCGCTGCAGCGCGTCGTGCTGCTCAACTCGCGCATCGCCTTCATCCTGACCCAGTTCGGCCTCACCCCCGAAAACGTCAAGGACAACATCAAGGCCACCGACGACGACACGCTCGTCATCAAGGTCGACCAGACCTATGCACCGAGCTTCGTGCTCTACGTGCTCTCGTCCTTCACCGGCGGCATCGTCGATAGCAAGCTCGTCAAGGAGCATGAGGGCAAGACTGCCGAAGGCAATAACGACTACGGCAATGCCTGGCTGAAGTCCGAAAACTCGGCCGGCTCGGGCCCGTTCACGCTCGGCAAGTGGGATCCGAAGGTCTCGATCCTGCTCAACCGCAACGAGAACTACTGGAGCACCGCTCCGGGCGTCGACAAGATCTTCATCCAGCAGATGCCGGAATCGGCCACCCAGCGCCTCGCGCTCGAAAAGGGTGACATCGATATCGCAAACAAGCTTGGTCCCGACGATATCGGCGCCGTCGCCAGCAACCCGAACATCGCGATCGCCGAGGGCAATTCCTCGACCATCTATTATTTCGGCCTGAACCTGCGCAACCCGGCCCTCTCCAACCCCAAGGTTGTCGAGGCCATGAAGTACCTCGTCGACTACCAGGGCATTGCCGACACCATCGGCCGTGGCACCATCAAGGTGCACCAGACCATGATCCCCGATGGGTTCCTGGGCGGTGGCATCAACTACAACCCCTACAAGTTCGACCTCGAAAAGGCCAAGGCGCTGCTCGCTGAATCCGGCGTGACGCTTCCCATCAAGCTCGAAACCGTCGTCTGGAACGCCCCTCCCTACACCGACTACGCCCAGGCCGTGCAGGCCACCATGGCGCAGGCCGGCATCAACCTCGATCTCCAGGTCGTCGACGGCGGCCAGTGGCTCGATCGCTATCGTTCGCACCAGCTCGACATCTGGGTTGGCCTCTGGGGTCCGGATTATCCCGATCCGAATTCGAACGTGAAGGCCTTCACCGTCCATGACGCCAGCGATCCGGACGGCACGCACGGCAACCTCGCCGATCGCTTCGGCTGGAACTCGGGCGCCCTCTCCGACCAGGCGATCGCCGCGGTCAAGGAGCAGGACACCGAAAAGCGCAAGGCGATGTATGACTCGCTGCAGCGCGCCCACACCGACTCCTCGCCCTTCATCTACATGTTCCAGGACAGCCGTAAGGTTGCCATGAGCAACAAGGTCAAGGGCCTCGTCCTCGGCATCACCTTCTCCGACGACCGTTACGCCGGCGTGAGCAAGGAATAGCGAACTGGGCCGGCCGGAGCACCCTCCGGCCGGTTCTTTAATCCTCACCAGGCTTTCCGACGGTCGCCTTCTCCCCCTGTGGGACTTCGAGGGATCAGAAATCGGTCCAGTGGACCGATTTCCCCGAGAAGGCCAAGAGAGCTATGCTCGAATGGCTTAGGTGCCCGAAGGGCGGATGAGGGGTCCGCGACACCCCGTGGCGCGAGCTCGGAGCAACGCGACGAGCTCCACTCCAACCACACCCCTTCTCCCAAACGGCAAGAAGGCGCAAACTCCAACCTCCTGTTTCAAGGCCCCCGCGCGTGCCAGCCTCCCCGACCTCACAGCCAGCACGACCTGCCTCACGCCGCAAGCCGACTGCTATCGGTGCGCTAGAGCCAGGCACCCCTTGCCTTCTCCCCTTGTGGGAGAAGGTGCCCGAAGGGCGGATGAGGGGTTCTCTCCACACGCTCCCATCGCTCCTCACTTCGCTCGGATCGCGCATCGCGAATGCGATGCGAACCCCTCATCCGGCGCTTCGCGCCACCTTCTCCCACAAGGGGAGAAGGCAGGTCGGTGTCCTCCGATGACCCGCCCCCTCCGCCTCCTCACCGGCATCGCCGCCTGGCTGCTTACCGTCGGCGTCACCCTGCTCGGCCTTGCCGCGCTCACCTTCTTCATCGGCCGCGTCATCCCGATCGATCCGGTGCTGAAAATCGTCGGCGAGAAGGCCACGCCCGATGTCTACCATCGCGTCTTCCTCGAACTCGGCCTCGATCGCCCCATCTACGAGCAGTTCTGGGGCTATCTCACCAAGATCCTCCGTGGCGATTTCGGCACCTCGTTTGCCACCAATCGCCCGGTATTGACCGATCTTCTCAATTTCTTTCCCGCCACCCTCGAACTCTCGACCATCGGCCTCCTCATCGGCGTGGCCCTCGGCGTTCCCATGGGCGTCGCGTCAGCCTATTGGCACGAGAAATGGCCCGATCACGTCATCCGCGTCGTCGGCCTCATCGGCTATTCGGTGCCAGTGTTCTGGCTCGGCCTCGTCGGGCTTTTCGTTTTCTACTATCTCCTCGAATGGGTCTCTGGCCCCGGCCAGCTCGACGTCTTCTTCGTCGGCACCGTTGATCGCATCACCGGCTCCATCCTCATCGACAGCGCGCTCGCCGGTGAGTGGGAGATCTTCTTTAACGCCATCAGCCACATGACCCTGCCGGCCCTGCTGCTCGGCTATTACAGCCTCGCCTACATCTCGCGCATGACCCGCTCGGTGATGCTCGATCAGCTCAGCCGCGAATACGTGCTGACCGCGCGCTTGAAGGGCGCCAGCGAGTTCCGCGCCGTCGTCGGCCACGCGCTGCGCAACGCCGCCATCCCGCTCGTCACGGTGATTGCCCTGAGCTATGGCGGCCTGCTCGAAGGCTCGGTGCTGATCGAAACCATCTTTTCTTGGCCCGGCATCGGCAACTACATCTACTCCTCGCTCTTTGCCGCCGACATGAACGCCGTCCTCGGCGGCACGCTGCTGGTGGGCGTGGTCTTTGTCTTTCTCAACATGCTGTCCGACGTGCTCTACCGCACGCTCGACCCCCGGGCACGGCGGGTAGGATGATGGCAAAACGCAAAATGCTGCAGTCGTCTCCCTCCCCCTTGCGGGGCTGCAAGGCCCCCACCTTTGCAGGTGGAGTGACCGCAGTTGAAGCAGAAGGCCCCCTCACCCGGCCTTCGGCCGACCTCTCCCCCAAAGGGAGAGGTGCGCTAGGGCACGATCGCGCCGCCTCGTCACCTCTCCCTGGGGGGAGAGGTCGGCCCGAAGGGCCGGGTGAGGGGGCCTTACCTTCATACATCCCGATCACGCCCGATTTCCTTGTTGCCAACGGGACGATGCCGACTGCCTCGGCACCAGAAAGACTGATGCCATGACCCTCGCCGATCCAGTCACCGATCCCCGCCACGCCATCCGCGCCGCCCGCCTTGCCGAGTTCAAACGCTTCGCCCGCCGCTTCCTCCGCAACCCGCTGGGCGTCGTCGGGCTGGTGATCGTCATCGCCCTGCTGCTCTGCGCCGCCTTCGCGCCGTGGCTCGCGACGCACGATCCATACCTCCCCACCCTCACCGATCGCCTCGCCGCGCCCAACGCCACCTACTGGTTCGGTGCCGATGAACTCGGCCGCGACATCTACTCGCGCGTCATCTACGGCTCCCGCCTCACGCTCCTCATCGTCGCCCTCGTCATCGTCACCTCCGCCCCCATCGGGCTGGTGATCGGCGCCGTCTCGGGCACGCTCGGTGGCTGGGTCGATGTGGTGTTCATGCGCATCACCGATATCTTCCTCGCCATCCCCAAGCTGCTCCTCGCCCTCGCCTTCGTTGCCGCACTCGGGCCCGGTATCGTCAACGCCGCCATCGCCATCACGCTCACCGCCTGGCCGCCCTACGCCCGCCTCGCCCGCGCCGAGGCGCTGGTGGTGCGCAATTCCGATTACGTCAACGCCGCCCGCCTCGCCGGCGCCAGCGAGTTCCGCATTATCGTCTTCCACGTCATGCCGATGTGCCTCAGCTCGGTCATCGTCCGCATGACATTCGACATGGCCGGCATCATCCTCACCGCCGCCGGGCTCGGCTTCATCGGCCTCGGCGCCCAGCCGCCACTCCCCGAGTGGGGCGCCATGATTTCCACCGGCCGCAAGTTCATCTTCGATCAGTGGTGGGTGGCGACTGTCCCCGGCATCGCCATCTTCACCGTCAGCCTCGGCTTCAACCTCCTGGGTGACGCGTTGCGCGACCTGCTCGATCCGCACCTGAGGCAGCGCCAATGAGCGACAATCTCGTCGATATCGAAAACCTGCGCATCGCCTTCCGCACCGACGAAGGCACCTATGCCGAAGCCGTGCGTGGCGTCAGCTTCTCGCTCGGCCGCGAAAAGCTCGGCATCGTCGGGGAATCGGGTTCGGGCAAATCGCTCTCCGGCCGCGCCCTCCTCGGCGTCCTGCCGCCCTATGCGAAGATGAGCGTCGACCGCATGCAGTTTGACGGCATTGATCTCAGGACCGCCTCGCCAAAACTGCGCCGTTCGCTCCGCGGCGGCCGCATGGGCATGATCCTGCAGGATCCAAAGTTCTCGCTGAACCCGGTCATGACCGTCGGCAGCCAGATCGTCGAAGCCATCCGCATCGGCAACCACCATATCTCCGGCACCGATGCCAAAAAGCAGGCCCTCGGCACCCTCGAGGCCGTCCACATCCGCGAGCCCGAACGCGTCTTCGCGCTCTATCCGCATGAGCTCTCGGGCGGCATGGGCCAGCGTGTCATGATCGCCATGATGGTGGTGCGCGAACCCGATCTGCTCATCGCCGACGAGCCGACCTCCGCCCTAGACGTCACCGTCCGCACCCAGGTGCTCTCCATCCTCGATGAGCTGGTCACCCGCCGCGGCATGGGCCTGATCTTCATCAGCCACGACCTGCGGCTGGTCTCCAAGTTCTGCGACCGCGTTATCGTTATGTATGCCGGCAGGATCGTCGAAACCCTCTGGGCCGATCGCCTCGAGCAGGCGACCCACCCCTATACCCGTGGTCTCCTCTCCTGCCTCCCCTCGATCGACGGCGCCCTCGATCCTCTCCCCACCCTCCAGCGCGAAGACAGCTGGCGAGGAGCAGACCTGTGATAGAAATTCGCGACTTAACCGTCACTTTTGGCCCGTCTACCGCCGTCAAGGACGTGTCGTTCACCGTCGCCGAAGGCGAGAGCTTCGGCCTCGTCGGTGAAAGCGGCTCGGGTAAGTCCACCATCCTCCGCACCATCATGGGCCTCAACAAGACCTGGACCGGCTCCATCACCGTCGATGGCCGCGACACCGGCAAGCTGCCGCGCAAGCAACTCGCCCGCCTCGCCCAGATGGTCTTCCAGGACCCCTACGCCTCGCTCCACCCGCGCTACGTCATCGGCCAGCAGATCGCCGAGCCGATGAAAATCAACGGCCTCCCCAACCCCGAGCGCCGCACCGCCGAGCTGCTCGATCTCATCGGGCTCGGAGCAAAATTCCAGTTCCGCTTCCCGCACGAACTCTCCGGCGGCCAGCGCCAGCGCGTCGCCATCGCCCGCGCACTCGCCCTCAGCCCCAAGATCCTGCTGCTCGACGAGCCCACCTCCGCCCTCGACGTCTCGATCCAGGCCGAAATCCTCAATCTCCTGAACCGCCTCCGCCGCGAACTGAACCTCACTTTCGTCATCGTCAGCCACGACCTCGCGGTCATTTCCTACATGTGCGAACGCCTCATGGTGATGCGCAATGCCGAAATGGTCGAGACGCTCACCCGCGAGCAACTTCGCGCCCGCGCCTTCAGCGCCAGCTACACGAGCGAACTGGTCGCCGCGAGCTGAGCAGCCCACCGCCAACCCCTTCAGAAGCTGTTCATCCGCTTGGTTGAAATGCGGCGGAGCGAGATCAGGAAAAGTTGCAGACTTTTCCGGTTCGATCTCGTGACAAGAAAAACATTTGGAGCGGGAGTGCGTTTCAACCAAACGCAATCCTGCCCTAGAAGCCCTCGACCGTCAGTTCGCTCGCCATCACGCCATTGCCGGCCATCAGCCCGCAATCGACCGGCAGCGCCACTCCGGTCACCGCACTGGCAGCATCCGAGGCGAGGAACGCGATCACCTTCGCCACTTCCAGCGGCTCGACAATCCGCCCCAGCGGGTACCAACGTGCCAATGTTTCCAGTACCTTAGGGTTTTTCTTCGACCGCTCGTCCCAGATCGGCGACCGCACCGTACCCGGCAGCACGGTGTTGGCGCGGATACCCACCGGCCCATACTCGACCGCCACCGCCTTGGTCAGCGCCACCATCCCCGCCTTCGCCGCGCTATAGGCCGGGTCACCCAGCGCCGTCAGTCCGTTGACCGATGACACATTGATAATACTACCAGATTTCCGCTCAACCATCCCCGGCAGCACCGCATGGATGCAGTTATAGGCCCCGTTCAAATTGCTCGCGACATCCGATTCCCACTGCTCCGGGCTGGTCAGCGCGATCTTGGGATGGTTCGAAATCCCTGCATTATTGACCAGCACATCGATCGGCCCAAGCGCCGCCCGCAGCTCCGCAAACGCGGTAGAAATCCCTTTGGAATCAACAATATCGACAACCACGCCGGCCGCCTTCGCACCGCCCGCCCGGAGCTCCTCGACAAAGTCCATTACCTTGTCACTGCGGTCCAGCGCGGCAATGCTCGCCCCCTCCGAAGCCAGCAACCGGCACAACGCCCGTCCAATCCCCCCCGCCGCGCCCGTGACCGCAACGACCTTCCCCGCAAACTGGCCACTCATTCCGATCGTCCTCTCATGCGCGCTGGGCATTGTACCCACCAAATCTGCCCCGAACTCGCGCCCGCCGCAATGCCCAAGGCTCCCACAACTCCGTTTATTCAGAATGACTTGCCGAGGAACTCGTTCGCCTTGCGCTCTTCTTTCAGCAGTTTATATAACGCGTTATGTATTTTGTCATAACACGTTATAAGGAGATGGTTTGCCCAACTGAAAGCACAAACCGGGCGATCAAATCACCTTCCCACCACATGGGAAAGTTCGTCCCCCACTTGTTGTTGTGAATGTTGAACCTCAGTCCACCAGAAAGATCAGGCGGCTCACGGTTGAACGGCATGAACGGGCTCCTGGCAGGCCCCACCAACGGCGTATCCAGCGGATGCAACTGGATCGCCCCCGAGCGCACCGCCGTCACCGCCTGCAACTGCCCGCCACCCGCAGATGCAACCCGGTCCCCCGGCTGCCACACCCCCATCTTGCAATACTCCCAGACCTCGTAACCCGCTGGTGTAAATGTAAAAAAGCTCGCTTCCGGCATCCTGTTGGCGGGTTTGCCCCGCATGCAAACCGAAATCTCCAGGCGCTCATCGTCCAGCGCACGATAAATATAACGAACGCTGTCCGGCCCACCAAGCCGCTCATGCGCCTCGCGATCGAGCCGCAATTCGCCGCCTGCCGCTTTGGGCACAAAGACAGCCGATCGCGCCGTAGCAGCCCTCTCCAGACCCGGCTTTGCATGGTCCAACAACGCCCATTCCGGCCGCTGCGTCAGATAGGTGTCGAGATGGGAGGTGACATCGACGGCGTCGTACGTCTCGTAGCGATACCCCATCAGACTGCCTCCAGCCCCTTGTAGTACAACGCCTTTCGGGCTTCGAACGCTTGCAACGTCGCCCGTCTCAGGGTCGGTGACCACTGCCCACCCGCCAAGCTCCGTCTCGGGCTCACCCTCAAGGTCCGCGAGCGCAGTATCCGCCAACGCGCGATCATCGCTCTCCAGTTCGGCTACGGCTCTTTCCAGATACTCCCGCTGCTCCGCCCAACTCGCTTCGGTGTAGGCGAAACGGTGATCCTCCCGCCGCAACCTCTCGAACACCGCACGGTCCCACCCGGTCTCGTCCCTTAGGTACGACTTGATATCGACCCCGCACGTATGCTCGGCCACCATCGTCAGCCCGCGGCCAAACGCCAGCCGCTGCGGCGTCAACTCGCTCGCCCATCCGTCGAAAACCCGCTGCAACGCCAGGAACTTCGCCGTCTTGGTCGGGTCCGATGCGCTGCCATGAATCCAGCTGTCGCCCAATTCGATATCGACCACCGGGAACTCATCCCGCCGCGCCCACAGCAGTTCCCCATAGGCGTCAAGCGTCGATGCCATCAGCCGCGCCTCAGGCCGCTGATGCGCAATCTCGCGATACGCCTCCGCCGTCTGCGGCACGCTCTGCGGTCCCATATTGTCGTTGGTATGCGCAAAGCTCAGCCCCTCGCTGAACCCATCCGGAAAGTGCGTCGCCCCATAGGACTTCTGGTACATCACCACCACTTCGGACCCATCCGGTGCGCGCCAGACAAACACATCCGGCACATCGGGCACCGGCGAGGCTGAATTCACCCCGAGGTGCAAAAATCTCACCCCCGCCTCGGCGAGCAGGGGCACGATTCCTATCGTGTGCCCCGGCACGTCTGTCATCTTTGCCGCTGTCGTTTGCACCCCAAATCGCGCATCGAGCTCCTGAGAAAAGGATAGCCCAGCGCGAAATAAAGCGGGCGACATCAGCTCCGAGTGCGTGGTGAACGGTAGCGCGTGCCAACGGATCAGTCCCCGGGAAATCGCCTGTTCCAGACGCTTCACCTTATCTGGCGGTTGCGTCGTCAGATGATCCCAGATCAGCCACGCCCCCGTCGTCCAGATGAACTTCGGCGCCGCACTATCCTCGCGATAAAAGTGTGCCCCCGTTTCAATCGCCTGTGGAATGAACCGCTCGTGATACTGCGACCGCACCTTGGCAGCGTGATCGGTAAAGCCAATGTCCAGGTGCGTCTTGAACACAACGTGGATGATCTCTTCGCTCACGACGGCGCCCCCCTCGGCAATACTCAAACCCGCGGCCCAGCGCGGAACTCGGCGCCTCCTACCTACCAGATTCAGTCGGCTGCGATAGCGGTCCCACCACCCAGGCCGGGTTCATGAGCGTGTCATCGAACTGGGGTTTATGCCGGACAAATCTTCCGTGGAACGAGTTCTGCGGAAGATCGTCGGATGGAATGTCCGTTCTGTTTTTGCCGGCCTGCGGACTGACGCTCAGCGATCTGTACCCCGGAGGCGGGCATCGATTTTTCAGCGCCGCGGGATGGTCCGTGGCAATCACGGAGAAAAACGATGAAGCGTCGCGCATTCATGATCTCGGCTGGTGGCGTTGCCGCCGGCATGGTCCTTCTGCCCCGCATGGCCATGGCCGAAGCCGGCAAGATCGACTGGTACACCAACTCCGACACCAACATCCTCGACTTCTGGACCAACACCGTTGCGCCCAAGTTCCAGGCCGCCAATCCCGGCATCACGCTGAACCTGGTTGACGCCGGCGACGGCATGGACGCCATTGCCCAGCGCGCCCTCGCGGCGCTGCAGACCAAGACCGACCCCCAGGCCGATTTCATCGAGCAGGGCGATCCGCTCTCGCCCAAGGGCGCCATGGAAGCTGGCCTCTACGCCAACCTCAAGGACTCACTGACCAACTGGTCCAAGGTCAACCCGCTCGCCATCGAGACCGATTTCGCCGTTCCCTATCGCGGCAGCCAGGTGCTCCTTGCTCACGACACCACCAAGCTCGCGGCCGCCGATGCGCCCAAGACCTTTGCTGACCTCATCACATGGATCAAGGCGAACCCTGGCCAGTTTATCTACAACCGTCCCGACAAGGGCGGTTCGGGCGGCAACTTCGTCCGCCGCGCCATCCACGAAGTGAACGGCCGCGACCCCAAGGTCTTCACCATGGACAACTTCTCGGCCGAGAACGCCGAAAAGCTCCTGACTCCGGCCTGGGAACTGCTCAAGGATCTAGCGCCGTCACTGTTCGAAGGCGGCGCCTACACTGCCGGCAACACCCCGTCGCTCCAGCTGCTCGGCCAGGGCGCTGTTGCCATGATCCCGGCCTGGTCCGACATGGCCCTACAGGGCATCTCGACCGGCGTGCTGGCTGAGACCACTGCGCTCTTCCAACTCACCGATCTGGCCTTCTGCGGCGGTTTCGCCCGCAGCATCGTGTTCGCCAATGGCGCCAACAAGGACGCAGCCCTGAAACTGGCCGATTTCGTCCTGACCGAAGAAATCCAGTCCGCCATTATCACCGAACTCGGCGGCTTCCCCGGCGTTGGCTGGGACTATGTCTCGGCTGATCTGCGCGCGAAGTATCAGGCGGTTGTCCCATCCTCGATCCCGACCTTCCCCGGCGGCGATTGGGACTCGGCGATCAACGACGGCTGGTATCGCAACGTGGCCCCCAATGTGGATCGCAACGCGTAAGCCATGACGTCCCGCCCCCAAAAAGGGGTCTCGACGAGCAGGGGGCTGATCGGCCTCCTGCTCGTTGCTGTGCCCGCGCTGCTGCTTGCCTGGATGACGATTTGGCCGATCATCTCAGGCGTCGCCTCAACTCTATTTCCGCGCGCGGCCGATGGCACGCAGCGCCTGTCCTTTGACAATTTCACCACCTTCTTTTCCGATCCCTACAGCGTCGCCAACCTCGAGGTCACCATCTGGACCTGCGTGGTGACCACAGCGATCCTCATCGCCATCTGCATTCCGCTGGCGCTCTACCTGCGCTTTGCCAAGGGCACTCTGGCTACCTACGTGCAGACCATGGCGATGTTTCCCATGTTCGTGCCCTCGATCATTCTCGCCTTCGCCTTCATCCGCGTCCTTGGCCCCAACGGCAGTGTGGACATGGTGCTCAACGCGCTGGCCTTGCCCAAGTTCAAGTCGCCCTACCTGACGGTCTGGGGCCCGGTGATCGGCCTCGTCTGGGACAATATCCCGCTCACTGTGCTGATCCTCGTGTCGGGCCTCGGCAGCGTCACCGATCAAGCGGTGGAGGCGGCACGCGATGTCGGCGCGCGACCGCTGGCCCTGTTCTGGTACATCATCCTGCCCAGGCTCTGGACCTCGATCGCTGTGGTGATCTCGCTCACCATGCTCGGGCTGTTCTCAGCCTTCACCCTGCCCTACGTGCTCGGCCCCGCTTCACCCGAAATGATGGGCCCCTTCATGCAGCGCACCTTCTCGGCCCTGCGCAATCCCGACATGGCCATCACCCAGGCCACCATCGTCATGGGCTTCTGCCTCTTCTTCGGGTTGTTCTATGTCTACTCCATCGCCAAGAACCGGGGGAAGTAGCATGGCCAATCCCTCCCGCGCCGCCCGCAAGACTGACTGGATCGGGCTCTCACTCGGGGTGGTCCTCACCCTCGTGATCCTCGTGCCCATGCTGATCGTGGTCACCTGGTCCTTCTCCAATGTCTGGCGCTATCCATCGCTATGGCCCCAGCAGGTTGGCCTCAAATTCTGGGAACTGACGCTCGCCCGCGCCGACGTGTGGAATGCGCTCCTGACCTCGATCGAACTGGCGACCGTCGTCACCGCGCTGTCAGCCCTCATCTGCCTTCCGGCAGCCTATGCCTTTGCGCGTCTCGATTTTCCGGGCCGCAACATCCTGTTCTTCTCGTTTCTCGCCGGCCAGGCCTTCCCCAAGTTCGGCCTCCTCGTGACCATCGCCGCGATTTTCCTCCAGCTCAATCTCATCGCCACCTTCTGGGGCGTGGTGCTGATCCAGTTGGTCGGGACGCTCCTGTTCATGATCTGGATTCCGGTCTCGGCGTTTCAGTCCGTTGATCGCCGCATGGAAGAGGCCGCCCGTGACGCCGGCGCCGGGCCCCTGAGGGTGTTCTGGTCGATCACCCTGCCGCAGGCCGCCCCCACCATCTTTGCGGCCTTGCTTCTGAGCTTTGTCGGCACCTTCTACGAAACCGAGGGCGCCTGGCTGATCGGTGCGCCGCAGATTCGCACCATGCCGGTGCTGATGATCACTTTCATCAACAACCAGCCCGTCATCCAGTATGGCGCCGTGCTCTCGGTGCTGCTTTGGATCCCCTCACTGATCGCACTCGTTTTCACCCGGCGCGTCGTCAATTCCGGCAGCTTTGCCCGCGGCTTCGGGGGCTGAAAGAACCATGTCCAAACTCTCCATTTCCAACGTCTCGAAGCTCTTTTCCACCACCCGCGCCGTGGACAGTTTCACCCTCGAAGTCGCCGACGGCGAACTCGTCTGCCTGCTTGGTCCGTCCGGCTCAGGCAAGTCGACACTTCTGCGCATGGTTGGCGGTTTTGAGACCCCGACCTCGGGCTCGATCCTCATTGACGGCGAAGAGGTCATCCACCTTCCTCCCGAAAAGCGTCCCACCGGCATGGTGTTTCAGAGCCATGCGCTTTGGACCCACATGAACGTCTTCAACAACCTCGCCTTCGGGCTGAAACTGCGGCGCCTCCCCGCCCGCGACATTCGCGACAAGGTCGAAGCCGTGCTCGAACTGGTGGGCCTCGGCGGCTATGGCAAGCGGCTCACCACCCAGCTTTCGGGTGGCCAGCAGCAGCGCGTCGCCCTCGCCCGCTCGCTGGTGCTCGAGCCCAAGATCCTGCTCCTCGACGAGCCCTTCGCCAGCCTCGACCAGCACCTGCGCGAACGGCTGCGTGAGGAGGTCCGCGATATCCAGCAGCGGTTGAGGATCACCACGCTGTTCGTCACTCACGGACAGGACGAAGCCTTGGCGCTCGCCGACCGCATTGTGGTGATGCGCGATGGCAAGACCGAGCAGGCAGCGCGCCCGGATTTGCTCTACCGCGAACCCGCTACGCCCTTCGTTGCCGGCTTTATCGGCTCGATGAACCTGGTTGATGGCAAGATCAGCAGCAGTGTCTTCGCGCACAACGGCTTCACTGTGCCGGTTCCCGTCGCTGATGGGGTGGCAATTCTTGCGGTTCGTCCCGAGGCACTGGGGATTGTTCCTGCCGACGGCGAAAGCGCCGCCCGCATCCATCGCGTCACCGATTTCGGCACCCACGCCATCATCGATATCGATCTGCCAGACGCCGTGCGGCTGAAGTCCATGGTCACCGACGCTAGGCAATGGCAGGCCGGGCAGCGCATCGCCTTGCAGCCCAGGGCCTTCGCCGTATATCGCGACGACGCAGCAATCTACCGGAGTGCCTGATCCCATGAGCAACGCCATCGAGATCACCCGAAACGGGCACCGCACTTTCTTCAAATGGCATCGGGGTCGTCGCTTCTTCGCTGACCCCGTGTTCACCGGCCGCCGGATCCTCGAGGGCATGGCACTGGGTGCCAGCGTTGAAGTAGATCTGGTGATCCATGCCGATCATGGCCTCGCGGTGCTCCACGACCTGATACTCGATGACGACACCACTGGCACCGGCAAGGTGCGCGAAACCAGCGCCGCCGTGCTGCGCACCCTGAACCTGCGCGACAATGCCGGGCAGCCGATCGCCGACAAGGTTATGTTGCTGGAGGATCTCGCAGCATTCCTCGTCGAAACGCCGCCGCACCCCGATGCCTTGCTGCAACTCGACTTCAAGGAGAACGCAGCAGCCCTCGACGCGGCGACCGTTGCGAACTTCGTTGCCGCAGTCGGTCCCGTTGCCCGCAACATGATCCTCAGCGCCGGCGATGCCGCAGCCGTCAAGCACCTGACTGACGCGACGCCGGGGCTCAAGGTCGGCTACGATCCCTGCCACGACGGAGCGCTTGAAGAGCTGGCCCGTACCCGCGATTTCACCGGCTTCGTTGCTGACGCCCTGCAGGCCTCGCCCCGTGCGGAAATGATCTATCTCGCCTACGAACTGGTGCTTGGCGCCGCGGACGCGGGCTTCGACATCGTCGCCGCCTTCCACGCTACCGGCAAACGCATCGATGCCTACACCATCAACCGCAGCAACGACGCTGGCGTGGCGATCGCCAACCGGCTGCTCGCACTTGCCGTCGATCAGATCACCACAGACGATCCTGAGGGGCTGTCTGCGGCGCTGGGCTGAGGCCAGAGTCCCGGCTCGCTGCTGCCGGACGAACATCTGTCAGATCAGCGACTTGGTACCACTTATCCCCGCCGCATCAGGCAATGCTATTGTGCTGTTGTTCTCCGCACGAGCGGCGGTCGCGACGAACGAACGGCGGGGAATATCGGGGGTCATGGGAGTCGTCCCATGGCGGGTCCCTGGCATGAGCAACCGACCGACTGGTCAGGTACCGTCCTGGTAACAGGTCGTGTAGAGCGCCAGCCAGTACGCTCCCTTTTGTCAGCGGGTCTCACAAAGACCTCGATCGGACCGGCGCGGCGACGGCCGTTCATATTGCGGACTACCCGCGTTGGCCCCAGCCGCGCCGGTCCCCGCTCGACCTGCCAAGTGGCAGGGCTCTTTGAAAACTCCGAAGCGTCATCGCTGTCGGACGCATCAGCACGCGCCGCGATCGGCAGATGGCGCACAATCTAGAGGTCCCCGGGTTAGCTCGCAGCATCAGGCTCCTTCATCGGCACGTCTTTGAGGTGCTCGATCAGGAAAGCGTGGGTCGCCCTGTTGGCAACAATCAGCGCGCCGGTCTGCTCATAAAACTCCGGTCCCCGGCCCCACCAGTCGGTGACGATGCCGCCCGCTTCCTCGACAAACAGGATACCCGCAGCCGTATCGACAAAGCCGGTTTCCTCGTAATAGCCGGTCAACCGCCCCATCGCCACGTAGGCGCAGGAATTGGCGGCGCTCCCTACAATGCGTACCGCACCAATCGGCGCCCGGATCGCGTCGAGACGCTGGTATGAGCCTGGATAGAGCGACAGCCCGGGCGTCGGCAGCCCGGTCCCCACGGTCATCAGCCCGATATCGACCTGCTGGCTCACCTGGAGCCGCTCGCCATTCATGAAGCTCCCCTGCCCTTTGATGGCGGTGAACATCTCATCGGCAGGCGGGTTGTAGAGCACGCCAGCAACCGTCGCGTTGCCGCGACGCAGCGCGATCGAGATCGTGTAGTGCATTCCGTTGATGAAGTTGGTCGTACCGTCGATCGGATCGACCAGCCAGCGATACTCCTGGTCGTCCTTGTCCACCGGGGGAAATTCCTCGCCGGTAAAACTCCAGTGGGGATAGCGCTCGAACAGGAACTTCCGGATCAGCAGTTCGGATTCCTTGTCCGCCTCCGACACGAAATCCGCCGGCCCCTTGATCCCGATCTCAAGCTCGCGAAATCGCTTGAAATAGCCAAGGGTCAGAGCCCCTGCCTCGCGGGCAATTGTCACCATATCGGCAAGGATAGTCTCGGTATCATACGGCATGAATCGGTCTCGTTTTAGTGCAACGAACTTACAGCACACCCCTGTGACGGCCTGAGGACGTCCGGACATTTTTGTGACGAAACATTGCTATCACGGCCACCGCAACATTGGGCAACCGCACACTACTAGCGAGGCAGGCGCGTTAAGAGCCGATTAACCAAACTGGCCACCCTCGTTAACAGGCCGATCCTCGGCTGACAGGAGGTCATTGATGTCTATCAGTGGCGTAGGTAGCGGCGCACAGTTCATGCGCAGCTTCCAGCCGCCCAGTTTCAGTTCCATCGATAGTGACTCGAGCGGGGCCATCTCGCTCGAAGAGTTGAAGTCGGGTGCGCCCGGCGGGGCCACGGACAGCAAGAGCGCAGAACGCGCAGAGCAGCTGTTCAAGGCCATGGATACCGACTCGAACGGTTCGGTTTCCAGCGACGAGAAGGACGCGTTTGACACCAAGCTCGAAGAGCAGCGTCAATCCATGCAGTTCATGACCCAGCTCATGGCTGGTGGCATGCAACCACCAAGCAACGACGACATCTTTGCGGCCACTGATACCGACGGTTCCGGATCAGTCAGCCTCGACGAATTCTCGTCCAGCGCTTCTGCATCTGACATGTCCACCGACGACATCAGTTCGCTGTTTTCGGCCATCGACAGCAATAGCGATGGCTCGATCACCTCTACCGAGTCTTCGGACTTTCTCGATACGCTCAAGAGCGCCATGGCCGACGGTCCGATGGGTGGCCCACCGCCCGGCGGTGGTCCGGGCGGTCCCGGTGGTCCGCCTCCGGGCGGCCCACCTCCGGACAAGAGTTCCGAGGACGAAGAGACCGACTCCAACTCGCTGGCGCTCGACCTGCTTACTGCGGCAAAATCCGCTTACAGCACCAAGACCCAGACCAGCGACGACCTGCTCACGACGCTTTCAAAGCTGTTCGATCAGGCCGCATGATCCTCGGTGGGGCGGTTCAGGCCGCCCCACCCGCCTGCTTGACTGGCGCGACCCTGAGCGTCACCAGTTGCACCAGCCCGCCTTCGGGGCGGTTGCGGATCTCGATCGTCCCGCCGAAGCGCTCGATGATCTCCCGGGCTATGGCCAAACCCAGCCCTGCGCCCTTGATGGTCTGCGTACGCGCCGGGCTGGCCCGGAAAAATGGTTCAAACACCTGCGGAATCAGCGCCTCGGGAATTCCTGGCCCGTCATCCTCAATGGTGATCCTCGCCTCTTCGGCCTCGGTCGCAAGGCCGACGCGGGCGCCGCCTCCATGCGTTGCAGCATTGGTGACAAGGTTGCGCAACGCCCGCCTCAGTGCCAACGGACCTGCGATCACCGTCGCCGGCACAACATGCTGCAGCACCACCGGCAGCTTGGCACCCGCAAGTTCTGCGGCGGTTTCCCGCACCAGCACATCCAGCTCAACCGGACCACGGTCCTCACCAGCACCCTCCTCCTTGACGAGGTGAATAGCGCTATCGGCGATCGCATCCAGCTCATCGAGATCCGTCAGCCAGCTGGCACGCTCCTCATCTGACAAGAACTCTGCCCTGAGCCGCATCCGCGTCATCGGCGTCCTTAGATCGTGCCCAGCCGCCGCCACCAGCCGCATCCGGCTCTCCATCGCCGCCTTGAGACGATCGGACAGGGCATTGAGAGCCGCCGCAGTCTGGCGCGCCTCGCCGGAGCCCACCTCGGGGGTATGCGGCAGGATACCGTCAGAACCCACCGATGCGATCGCATTTTCAAGGATCACAAAGGGGCGGGTTACCCGATGCGCCATGATCAGCGCCACCGCCACGACCCCGATCACCATCAGCACCAGCCAAGCCCCAAGGCCCCACCACAATTGCGGCGGCAGCGGCATGGGCTTCGGGAACGGATACAGGATCCAGCGCCCATCATCGAGCTTCAGTGCAGCGACCGGGTCACCCCCTTCGCCCAGATCAAGCACCTTGACCTCGTTGTCCTCGCCCTCACGGCTGAGGGCCTTCTGGAGCGCAACGGACAAGTCCGGTTTGACAGTAGCGGCCGGCAGGTCCTTGACGATCTCTTCGCGCGGTTTGCCTGGGAAGTCCCACGGCCGCTTTTCGCCCAGTGGGCTAGATCCCGGGCCATCGCCAATACTCGGCGGGGTCCGCCGCGCGTCTGGAGTCGAAGACTGCAGCAGGATGTCGGTGGTCATCACGATGTGGCGCGCCATCGGCGACATCAGCCTGTCGAACTCGCCAGTGTTGAGCACAAGGGCCGTCGCCAGCGTCGCCACGAGAACGACAGCAACGATCGAGGCAATCAGGATCAAGGCAATCTTTGCGCTGAGGCCGCGCATCAGTTGACCGGCTCGCTGTCGACCCGCACTGCCAGCTGATAGCCGCCATTGCGCACGGTCTTGAACAGCACGTCCTGCGTCGCCGCGCCGAGCTTGCGGCGTATGCGGCTCATCAGGACGTCGATGGAGCGGTCAAACGGCCCCGCCTCCCTGCCTTGGGTATGGTCGAGAAGCTGTTCCCGCGACAGCACCCGCCCCGGCCGGTCGAGAAACACCCGCAGCAACTCAAACTCGGCACCGGTGAGGTCCACGGCATCGCCGTTTTCCGCCGTCACCGAGCGTGACATCACGTCTGCAACAAGCCCCCCAAACCGATAGACGACCCCGGTCTGGACCGGCGCAGAAGACGTCCCTGCGGTGCGCCTGAGCACGGCGCGCATACGCGCCAGCAACTCGCGAGGACTAAACGGCTTGCCGATGTAGTCGTCGGCGCCGATTTCGAGACCAATGATCCGGTCGACCTCTTCCTTCAGCGCCGTCACCAGGATGATCGGCATTTGTGGGGCGCGCTGGCGCAGAAAGCGGCAGAGTTCGAGCCCGGACGCATCTGGCAAAAGCACATCGAGAACGACGATATCGAATTTCTCAGTGGCGATGCGCGCGTGAAATTCCCGGCCATCACCGGCCAGCGACACACGGAACCCCTGCTCTGTCAGATACCGGCCAAGCAGCTTCCGGATTTCCTGGTCATCATCCACCACAAGGGCATGCGGCAACGATGCCATGGCGCTGTCTTTCCTTCACGTCGCTGGGTCTTTGTGAACTCAAGGTGAGCACTAGGACAAATAATTGCCAGCCAGCAAAGAATTTTGTGACCCAGTATTGCCCCAGCGCCCGTGGCAACATTGAGCAACAGATCGCCGCACCCCTTGGTGCAGCGAGAGAGTCGAGCCCGACGCTAATAGGTGGCGCGGCCGCCCGACAGATCGAACACGGCGCCAGTGGTGAAGGAATTTTCCTCGGTAGCCAAAAACGCGATCATCGACGCCGCTTCGCTGAGCTCAAGCATGCGCCCACGGGGAATTTTGGCGAGGATCATCTTGAGGAAGTCCGGCGCCTGGCTCATCGCCATGGTCGTCTTGGCAACCGCAGGAGTCACCGCGTTCGCGGCAATATTGTAGGTCGCCAGTTCCTTGCCGAGCGACTTGGTCAGTGCCAGCACTCCGGCCTTGGTCGAGGAATACGCCGGAGCATTGGGGTTACCCTCCTTGCCGGCCACCGAACTCAGGTTGACGATGCGGCCATAGTTGGCAGCAATCATATGCGGCACGACCGAGCGGCAAACGAGGAACGTGCCCACGAGTCCGATATGGACCACATCCATGAACGCCTGGATCGGATATTCCCAGGTCGGGGCGTTGGGGCCGACAATGGCGGCGTTGTTGATCAGCACATCGATCCGCCCAAAGCGCTTCATCACTTCCGCTGTCGCGTGTTCCACCGAGCCGTTGTCGCCGATGTCGACATTGAGCGTCTGCACCTTGCTGGTCTTGCCGTGCTTGGCATCGAGCGCATCAAGTAATTTCTGGTCACGATCCCAGATCGACACTGACCCGCCATTGGCGAGCATGAGGTCAGCCACGGTAAGGCCGATGCCCTGGCCACCGCCTGTGATGATGGCGAGACGATTGGCAAAGTCATAGGTGTTCATCTGAAATGTCCGTGAATAAATGCAGGACAGGCGCCGGCCGGAGCCGGCGCCTGAGATCGGTTTAGAACGTGAAGTCGTCGATGTTCTTGGCGTCGAACGTCGTCAGGCCAGCCTGGGTATTGATCGAGTTGTTCGGATCAATGGTCTTGGTCCCGAGGTTCGGCACGTCAAAGGTGGCGCCAACTTCGTTCTTGATGGTGCCGCCAAGGACGCCAACGGCGAAGTGAGCCGCCAGCCAGCCTTCATTGTACGGCGACCAGAGCTGGAACGCCGTCACGGTGCCGTCCTTGACGAAATCGCGCATTTCGCTCGGCAGGCCGAGGCCCGTGACATGCACGGTCGAAGCGATACCACGCGACTGCACGACCTGAGCGGCAGCAGCGATACCAACGGTGGTCGGCGCGATCACGCCCTTGAGGTTCGGGAAGTTGGAGAGCAGCGCTTCCATTTCCGTGGTCGACTTCTCAGGCTGGTCGTCGCCATAGACGGTGGCAACCAGCTTCATCTTTGCGTACTTCGGATCGTTCTTGAGCGTGTCGTTCATGCCCACGATCCACTTGTTCTGGTCGGGGGCTTCAGTGGTAGCCGACAGAATGGCGATTTCGCCTTCATAGCCGATGAGCGAGCCAACCATTTCGACCTGGTCCGCTCCGACCTTGGTGAAGTCGGTAGGCAGGATCGTTGCGTCGCGATGGCTTTCATTGCCGGTGAGATCGCCGTTCACGGTCAGGACGAGAATGCCCTTGGCCTTGGCGGAATCGAGCACCTGGTTCAGCGCATCAGGGCTGTTCGGGGCAATGGCAATCACATTCACGCCACGCTGGATCTGCGCTTCGATGAACGGGATCTGCGAGGTCGCTTCAGCAGTAGCCGGAGCAACGAACTCGAACTCGCAGCCGAGCGACTTGCACGCATCCTGGAAACCGCCCGTGATGCTGTCGAAATACGGGTTGCCGGTGTTCTTGCCGATATAGACGATCTTGACCGGATCGGCTGCATAAGCGCCGGTAACAAGGGTCAAGCCGAAGGCGAGACCAGCTAGAAAAGTCCTCTTGAGCATTCATTCCTCCTGGTGGAGCCGGTTCTATCCGGCGGAATAGCCCGCTACCTCTGGGTGCGGGAATAGATGAGATTGGTGGCGATGATCGCAACGATGAGCAGTACGCCCAGAACGACCAGTTGAACTGCGGGTAGGACGTTGGCGACTGTCATGCCGGTCGAGACGATGACCAGCAGCCACGCCGCAAGGAACGTGCCGAGAATGCTGCCACGGCCCCCGAAGATGTAGGTGCCGCCCAGCATGGCCATCAGCACCATCTGCAGCTCGCCGCCGAGCCCCAGATCATAGCGCACCGATCCCAAACGCGACGCGGTCATCAGGCCCGCGACGGAGCTGAACAGCCCCATCAGCAGGAACAGCACAAACTTGATGCGCTTGGTGCGGATGCCGGCATAACGGGCTGCAACCTCGTTGGTGCCGATCTGGTAGAGCTGCCGCCCGTAGATGGTCGTGCCGAGCACCAGTCCTAAAAGAACAGACAGCACGATGAAGACAATCACCGGCACCGGCACGCCAAGCACCAGCACGTTGTTGATTCCGATGAACCAGTCCGGCACACGGATGGATTTGTCGCCGGCAAGCACCTGCGCGATGCCACGATAGAGCGTCAGCGTGCCGATCGTGACGATGATCGATGGGATCTCGAGGCGGATGACCATGAAGCCGTTGATGGCGCCCATCACCAAGCCAGAAACCAGCCCCACACCAATGGCGAGCGGCATGGGCAGGCCCTGCTGCTGTGCAAACGCAAACAGACACGCGGAAAGCGCCATATTGGCGGCCGGCGAGAGGTCGATCTCGCCCGAGATGATCACCATGGTGAGCACCAACGCCACGATGGCGAACTCGGCCGAGAGCGTGAAGCTCTTGAGGATGTAGGTGACATCGAGGAAATACGGCGAGAGGAGGCTGGCCGCAAACAGCGCCACGACCAGTAGCAGCAGCGTCATCGTTTCCGGACGGATAACGATCACCTGCCACATTGGCCTCGGCGGTGCGGCCTCGCGCGGCGAGACGGTCGCCGATGTTTCGGTCGCGCTCATGACCCAGCCCTCATGGTGAGACTGGCAATGCCCTGCCGCCGGACGGTCCGGTCGATCAGCAGCGCAATGAGGATCACCGCGCCATAGATAGCGTTCTGCGTGGTGCCGGGGATCCCAAGCAATGGCAGCGCCGCCGCCACACACCCGAGCAGCAGCACCCCGAGCACCGTGCCGAGCACCGTGCCGACGCCGCCATTGATCGACACCCCGCCTATCACCACCGCCGCAATGACCTGGAACTCGAAGCCTGAGCCGGTGTTGGACGGATTCACAAAGCCCCAGCGGCTGGCGTAGAGGATGCCAGCTAGCCCGGAAAGCGCGCCGGACAGAGTGAACACCAGCAATGTTACGCGATTGACTGCGATCCCGCGCAGCGGCGCCGCGACAGGGTTGGAGCCGAGAGCGAAGATCTGACGGCCCAGCCTCGTATGCATGACGAAAACATAGGTCAGTATGGCAATCCCAAAACTGATGAAGATGATCCACGGGATGCCAAGGATCGGCGAGGTCTGTGACATCGACTTGAGCGCCGAGGGCACGAACTGCCGGTCGATCTGCTTGGCATTGGAAATGATGTAGGTGAGGCCACGATAGAGGTTGAGCGTCCCCAGCGTCACGATGATCGCCGGCAGCCGGAACGCCGTGATCAGCGCACCATTGACCAGCCCGAGCAGCGCCCCAGTACCAATTGAAAGCACAAAGCCCAGCGGCCACCAGATGTCCGGGTAGAACTTGAACATCATGCCGGTGACCATGGCGGAGAACCCAAGGATCGATCCGATCGAGAGGTCGACGTGACGGGCAACGATCACCAGCATCTGACCCATCGCACCGATCAGGATCAGCGGCACGAGCAGCAGGATGATCCGCAGGCTGTCGAGCGTCAGGAACTGCGGCTTCTGCGAACCGACAGCGAGGCAAAACAGCACGATCATCACCGCAATGCCGGCTTCGCGACGCAGCAAAAGGAAGCGCAAGGCCTTCATGCCGCTACTCCCTGGCGCGGAACCGCGGCCTGCATGATCAACTCCTGTGTCGCTTCCGTACGGCTGAGGTCGGCGGTAAGCCGCCCCTCGGACATCACCAAAACACGGTCACAAAGCGCCAGCAGTTCCGGCAACTCAGACGAGATCAAGAGGATCGCCCGACCATCGGCTGCAAGTTGACCAATCATTTCGTAGAACTCGGCCTTCACCCCGATATCCACTCCGCGCGTGGGCTCGTCGAGAATGAGAATCTTGGGATCAGTCAGCAGCCAGCGGGCAAGGATCGCCTTCTGTTGGTTGCCGCCCGAAAGCTCCCCGATCGGCTGGCGCGCCGAAGCAAGGCGAATACGCAGTTTCTTGATCGAGTCTGCACCCAGTGCCTTTTCGACCGACCGGCGGATGACGCCACGCGGCGCAATCTTGCCGGGGATGGCAGCCGTGATGTTTTGCTCGACCGAGAGAGTGCGGAAAATGCCCGAGGCGGCCCGGTCTTCCGATACGAAGGCGAGGCCAAGCGCGATGGCATCGTCAGGGTCACGAATTTCGACCGACTTGCCCTCGACTTTGATTGTCCCACTCGCTGCAGGCACCACGCCAAACAGCGCCTGCGCCACATTGGTGCGCCCAGCGCCAACAAGGCCGCCAAGCCCGACAATTTCGCCCTTGCGAACTTCAAAACTGATGTCCTGGAACGTGCCGGGCAGCGACAGGCCATCAACCGACAAGGCAACCTCGCCCAGCGTCGCACCTTGCTTGTGCATGTACTCTTTCAACGGCCGCCCGATCATGCGGCGAATGATCTCCGCATCCGACAGGTCAGTGATCGCCGCCGTCTCGATCTTGTTGCCATCGCGAAAGATGGTGACCCTGTCACAAAGCGCGCGGACTTCCTCGAGGCGATGGCTGATGAAGACGATGGTCCGGCCCTCGTCGCGCAACCGCCGCGCGATGGTGAACAGCGTCGCAACCTCCTTGGGTGTCAGCGGCGCGGTGGGCTCATCCATGATGATCAACTGGCTATCGCTGTCGATGGCGCGCGCAATCTCGACCATCTGCTGGTCTGCAATCGAGAGTCCGCGCATCGGGCGCGTGACATTGATGCTGACCCCGAGTAGGTCCATCAGCCGGTTGGCGTTACGCGTCATGTCCGCCCATGGCACCCGCCCGAGCAGCGACCCGCCGGTGCGTCCGAGCACCAGATTCTCGGCTACCGAGAGATCGGGAAACGAAATCGGCTCCTGGTGGATCAATGAAATCCCGAGCTTCTGCGCCGCGATCGGGCTCGGAATCTGCACCTCTACGCCATTGAGGGTCAGCGTGCCGCGCGAAGGACGATGCACGCCGGCGAGGATCTTGGCGAAGGTCGACTTGCCCGCTCCGTTCTCCCCCAAAAGCGCATGGATCTCGCCCTTCCTGAGGTCCAGATCAACATCTCGCAGCACTTCGATCGAAGCGAACTGCTTGGAAATGCCGCGCGCTGAAATCAGCGGCGCCTGTGCATCGATGCCGGAGTTCGCAGCCATCGGGCTCAGTTCCCCGCGCCGGGAACAGGCGCCTGGCTGTCGATCAGCCCCTGTGCCTTGAGGTCGGACCAGAAGGCGGCCGGAATTGCTGCCTGGAGTGACGCGATGTTCTGTACCACCTCTTCCGGCCGGGCCGCGCCGGGAATGACCGAAGCAACTATCGGGTGCGCCAGCACGAACTGCAGCGCCGCTGCCGGCAGAGCGACCTTGTGCGCCGCGCACACCGCTTCAATGCCGCGGACCTTCGCCTGGATTTCCGGCGAAGCCGTACCGTAGGCGTAGTGCGCTGGGCCCGAAGAGCCCGTAACCAGAATGCCCGAGGCAAACGGAGCGCCGATGATCACAGAAATGCCGCGCTTCTGGCACGTCGCCATTCCGGCATGAAGGCTCGCCTGATCGAGCAAAGTGTAGGGCATGGCCACAAGGCAGAAGTCGAGGTCGACCAGCGTCGCGGTGTTTTCCAGCGCCGCGTTGTTGTTGATGCCCATGCCATAGGCCTGGATGTCGCCGGATTTCTTCAGCTCCTCGAGCGCCTTGATCCCGCCGCCGACCAGCTGCTTTTCGTATCCGGCCTGCTTGTCGAGGTGAAAGCCCGCATCAAGGTCGTGGATCACCAGCGCGTCCACAGTGTCGAGCGCCAGCCGCTGCAGCGCCTGCTCGTACGATCGCATGATGCCGTCATAGGAATAGTCGAAATTGACCTCGAAATTCAGCCCACCCACCCACGGTGAGCGATCAAAATTCGACGGGTCCTTCGGCCGATGCAGCGTGCGGCCAACCTTGGTGGTAATCTGGAAACTGCCGCGGTCCATGGTACGCAGGAATCCGCCGAGCCGGTGCTCAGAGAGACCGCGGCCATACCAGGGCGCGGTGTCGTAGTAGCGCACACCAGCATCCCACGCCGCGTCCAGAGTGGCGCGCGAGTGCGCCTCGTCGACCTTACCGTAAAGTTCGCCGAGATGCGCACTGCCAAAGCCGAAAACCGGCAGTTCCAGCGCAGTCGACGCAATCCGGCGGCGTGTCGCAAGAGTGATAGTCACCTTCAGAGCCTCTCCCAAAGTCCCTTGGCGGATTGATCCGCTCTCAGCCTTGGTCGCAACTTGTCAGACAAAAATTAGTTTGACAAGTTTTTCTCTTCTGGCCAAACCTGCCACTCGTGCGGAACCGTCAGAGCACATGACGGACTGCGTGGGAGACAGCGCCATGCCCGATTTTCCGATCATCGACACGCACCTGCACATCTTCGAGCACGGCCGGCTAAAATACACTGGCTTTGAGGGCAACCCGCTGTTCGCACGGGATTATCACGTCGAAGATTACGCCCGCGATCTGGGCGGTCTGGACGTCGAAGCCATGGTGTTTCTGGAGTGTTACGCCGACTTCACCCCGACGGGTGGCCAGTACATCGAAGAGATCAAATTCGTTGAGGATGAGGCCAAGCGCGATCCGCGCATCAAGGCCATCGTACCCATGGCACCCCTCGAATGGGGCCATCGCGTGGAGCCCTTGCTGGCGCAGATGGCTGAGCAGCACCCCACCGTGCGCGGCATCCGCCGTATCGTGGAATTCGATGCCGATCCCCGCGCCCTCACCCTCAGCCCGGCATTCATAGACGGCGTGAACCTCCTCGAAAAATTCGGCTACCACTTCGAGATCAACGTCAACTACACGCAGATGGACATCGTCCGCGAGTTCGTCCGACACATCCCCAACGTGCCATTGATCCTCGATCATTGCGGCAAGCCCGGCATCAAGGCGGGCGCCATCGCGCAGTACCGCGACGACATCCACGAACTGGCCCAGCACCCCAATTTCTGGATCAAGCTCTCCGATCTCCCGGTCGAGGCCGACAAACAGCGCTGGACCGAGGCTGACCTCCGCCCGTTCATTGCGTCAACGATCGAGACGTTCGGCCCAGACCGCATCATCTTCGCCGGCGACTACCCCGTATGCCTCCAGGCCACGACCATGCCGCGCTGGGTCGAAGTGCTCGACAACGCCTTTGCCGATCTGGGTCTTAGCGAGACCGACACGCGCAAGATCTACCGCGACAACGCCAACGCCTTCTACCGCCTCAGTCTTTAGGGCACCGCACCATGAGCAAGACGGCCAGTGACATGAAAGGCGACGCTGCCCTCGCAGCAGGCAATACCATCGCTGAACTCATGGCCGAGGGCCGGGAGACACCCGCCAAGGACTTTGGCGGCGGCACTCTGGAGCGGCGCTCAATCGCTGAACAGGTCGCCAACCGCATCTTGTCGATGATCAAGTCAGGTAACCTCAAGACTGGTGACCGCCTGCCGACCGAACAGCAGATGGGCATCGCATTCGGTATCTCCCGCCCACCGCTCCGTGAGGCCTTGAAGGCGCTGACCCTTATGGGGGTGCTGGCGAGCCGGCAGGGCGGCCGCTACACGGTGACAGACCTCTCCCCCAGCCGCCTCGTCGCCCCGTTCAACACCATGCTCGCGGTGGCTGACTATGACGTTCACCAGCAGTTTGAAGCTCGAACTGTAGTCGATCTCGAACTGGTTCGGCTTTGCGCGGAACGGGCCTCCCCAGAGCAGCGCCAGCGTATCCTCAAGCTCGCCGTCGATGGCCACGCCTTCGAGGGTGACCCGGTCGCCTTTCGCCTTCTCGATATCGAATTTCACCAGGCGATCAACACTGGTGCGGGCAACGCGCTATTGGCTGCGCTGGCCCAGGGACTCTACGACCTCGGCCTCGACGTCAGGCGCCTCGCCAGCGAGATGCCTGGCGTCATCGTCAAGAGCGTCGGCCAGCACGTGGCGGTTGCTCAGGCGATCAAGACAGGTGACGCAGCGGCCGCAGTGGCTGCCTATCGCAGCCATCTCGAGCACGTGCGCGACACCACTATTCAATCCAAGTCCATGGCCAGCCGGCCGCAGTGAGGGGACCCATGTCCGAACGCATCGCTTTTCGCATGAACCTCAATCCAGGCCAGGCGGCCGAGTACGAGAAGCGCCACGACGAGATTTTCCCCGAACTCGCCAATGCCCTCAAGGATGCTGGCGTGTCCGACTACACCATCTGGCATGATCCAGAGAGCAACCACCTGTTCGGCATCCTGACCCGCACCGACAACCACACTATGGCCAAGCTCCCCGATACCGAGATCATGAAACGCTGGTGGAAACACATGGCGGATGTGATGGAGACAGACGCCAACAATGTCCCCACCCAGGTGCCGCTGAAGCGCGTGTTCTTTCTGCCATGAGCACAGCGTTCCGCATCAAGGACGTCCGCGTCTTCACCCTTGCGCCCAGTTCCAAAGCTGGGACCTATTTCGACCAAGGCACATCAAGCCACTGGCTGGTGGATTCCCTGATCTCCAATCCAATGTCGGGCTATCCGAAATATCGCGATAAGCGCTCCAGCTGGGGCATCGGTGTGCTCGGCGCTCTTGTGGTCGAAATCGAAACCGAAGACGGCACAGTCGGTGTCGCCACAGGCTCCGGCGGGGCGCCCGCAGCCTGGATGGTGAAGCACCACTTCGCCCGCTTCCTCATTGGGGAGGATGCCCGCAACGTCAACATGATCTGGGATCAGCTGTATCGTTCGTCGCTGCCCTACGGCCGCAAGGGCCTGCCCATCATGGCGATCAGCGCGGTCGACCTGGCGCTGTGGGACCTGATCGGCAAGGTGCGCAAGGAGCCCGTCTATAACCTGATTGGCGGCCTCAGCCGAGACGAGATCACCTTCTATTGCACCGGCCCCGAGCCCACCGCCATCAAGGCACTCGGCTTCTGGGGCGCCAAGGTCCCCCTGCCCCATTCCCATTTCGAGGGCGAAGAGGGTCTCGTCAAGAACGTCGAATTTCTTGCTCGGCACCGGCAGGCCGTCGGCCCCGATTTCCCTCTGATGGTCGACTGCTATATGTCGCTCACGGCCAACTACGCCATCCGGCTCGCCGAAGCTGCAAAGCACCTCAATATCCACTGGTGGGAAGAGGTCCTGTCCCCCGAAGACGTCGAGGGCTTCCGCGAAATCAAGCGCGCCCACCCCTACGTCAAGTGGACCACCGGTGAGCACGAATATACCCGCTATGGCTTCCGCCGACTAATCGAGGAGCGCACGCTTGATATCGTGCAGCCAGACGTGATGTGGGTCGGTGGCATGACCGAACTGCTCAAGATCGCGGCCCACGCCTCGGCTTACGACATCCCGGTCGTGCCACATGGCAGCGGACCCTATTCCTACCAGTTCATCGCCAGCCAGACCGGCCCTGCCTTCTGCGAATATGTGGCAGCAAGCGCCGACGGTAAAACTATCCAGCCGGTATTCGGCAGCCTGTTTGAAGGCGAGCAGATGCCGAAAGACGGCAAGCTAAAACTCTCAAATGCACCAGGTTTTGGCATGGAACTGGCTGACCGGAGCATGCTGGCCCCGGTCGCCTGACAGTAATGAGCTAGCCCTTTACGGCGCCGCCCGTCAGCCCCGAGATGATGAAGCGCTGTGCCAGGAGAAAGAACGCGATCGCTGGTAGGATCGACAGCGTCAGGAACGCTAGAATGCGCGGCCAGTCAGAGCCGTACTGCCCCTGGAACTGCATGATACCCAAGGGCCACGTATACTTGTCGTCCGAGTTGAGCGCGATCAGCGGCAGAAGGAAATTGTTCCAGCTGCCGACGAAGTTGAACACGCCAACCGTCGCGATTATCGGCAGGCAGAGCGGCAGCGTCACGTACCAGTAGATGCGGACATAACCGCAATTGTCGAGCCGCGCCGCATCGATCAGTTCCTTGGGCAACTCCTTGAAAAAGTTATGGAACAGCAGCACCGAGAACGAGATCGAGAACGCCACCTGCACGATGATGATGCCAAGATGGCTGTCGAGCAGGCCCAGATCGCGCATCTTGATGAAGAGCGGCAGGATCGCTGTGGCAGATGGGAACAACAGTCCAAGCATCAAATAGCTCATCAAAAACTTCGAGCCGAAGAACTTGATATGCGCGAAGGCAAACGCGGTCATCGACGCGAGGAGGGTGGAGAGCACTACCGAGCCGACCGCAATCAGCAGCGAATTTCCCAGTGAGCGGAAATAGCTCGGACCACCGAGGATTTCGGCAAATCGCACCGGATCCCAGCTCGCGGGCAGCCCGAAGGCGTTCACCCGCAACTCGCCAATCTCTTTAAAGCCGCCCAGAGCCGTTGTGTAGAACGGCACGATCACGAAAGCCGCAATGATCAGCAGTGTCGCCCACTGAAACGTCGAGATGGCGGGCTTGCGCTTGCGACGAACGGTGCTGGCCATCAGTTCTGCTCCACGCGGAAGAGGATGCGGCGGTAAGCAAGCGCCACCAGCACGCAGGCGAAAAACAGGATCACGCTGACCGCGCCACCAAAGCCCAGTTTCATGCGCAGGATGCCGAACTGGTAGAGGAAGGTAACAATGGTGTGGCTGGTGTGCGACGGCCCGCCATTGGTGAGCGGGATGATGATGTCGAACAGTTGCAACGCGCCGGTGATGGCAAAAAACACCGAAATGACGATGGCCGACCGCACCATTGGCAGCTTGATATGGCGGACGATCTGCCACTTCTTGACGCCGTCGAGCCGCGCCGCCTCAATCACCTCAGCAGGAATGGACTGCAGGCCGGCGATGTAGATCATCATGTGAAAGCCGAAATACTTCCAGGTGATGACCAGCATGATGGCCGGGATCACCCAGAATTTGTCGGCGAGAACGAACGGCATCTGCACGCCCAGCGCGTCGCCCACAATCGGCAGCAGGCCGTAATTTCCGTCATAGACGAATTTCCAGATCAGGCCAGCCGCGACCTCTGCCAGCATGAACGGCACAAAAAAGATGGTTCGCAGCACATTGATACTGACGCCGCGCTCCGAAAGCGCGAGCGCCGCCCACATAGCGAGCGGCAATTGGACCAGGAGCGAAACCGCCACGACAATTAGGCTGTTGCGCACGGCAGTGCCAAAGTTCCGGTGCGTCAGCACATCCGCATAATTGTCGAGCCCGACGAAGTTGGCGATCGGGCCGTACCCATTCCAGTTGAAGAAGGAAAAGGTCGCCGCATCCACCATCGGCAACACGACAAAGACCGTGAATAGGATCAGGGACGGCGGCAGAAAGATCAGCAGCGGCACAAGGCTCCTGCGCTCCATGTATCGGCGCCGGCGCATCGGTTTTGCCAATGGGACCACGGTGCTGCTTGCGGCTGCGCTGGTCATCACGATTCCTGCCTTGTGGAAGCGGTGGGCAGCAGATGTGCGGCCCACCGCGACTAACGGGATTTCCGTCCGGGATAGCGCCCGAACCGGTCCTTACTTGCTGTCGACAGCGTCCTTGACCTGCTGGGCAGCATCGGCAGCACTGATCGAATTGGAAGCGAGTTCTGCCGACACGTCGTTCACGACACCGCCCACCGCAGGCCCGAGAGCCTGGTCGAAGAAGAGTGCGTGCCAGTGAGCCTTGTTGATGTCTTGGGCCACCTGCACCTTGAACGGGTTGGTCATTCCATCAGCTGCCCCGGCCACGATCGGGATATAGAAGTTGGCGTTGGCGAACCTCTCCTGAACGGGCTTGGCATTGTACCACTCGATGAACTTGACCGCGTCATCGGAGGCATTCTTGCTGAAAAGGTAACCCGAAAGGCCACCCAGCGTATCGGTCGGATCGCCCTTGCCACCTTCGATGGTGGGGAACGGAAGAATGCCGAGCTGATCGTCCGGAATGCCTTTCTTGGTGGCCGAGTTGTCCTTCATGGCGCCGTAGTCCCAGTCGCCCATCAGGTGCATCGCGGCCTTGCCGTCGCCGAAGTAGCCCGAGGCATCGCCATAAGTTGCCGCTTCAAAACCCTGCTGCCAGGGATCGAGAGCCGCCAACTGCAGGAACAGTTCGCCAGCCTTGACGAAGTCCGGGCCAGCAAAGCCATCGCCTTCACCCTTGGCTGCAGCGTTGAAGCCATCCTGGCCGGCCAGCCGAACGACCAGCTTGCTCCACCAGAAGTGCGCCGGCCACCGGTCCTTTGCTCCAAGGGCAAGCGGGGTGATCCCGGCATCCTTGAACTTTTTGACCGCAGCTAGGAAACCGTCCCAGGTCTGGAGGCTCGCCGGGTCAACGCCAGCCTGTGTGAACAACGCCTTGTTGTACCAGAGGATGACTTCTGAGACGTCGCGAGCGATGCCGTAGATATGGCCATCGGGCGCGGTGAAGGCGGAAACGCCCGCCGTACCCTGCGCGTCCTTGGCTTCCTGGCTGAGGACGCCTTCGATCGGACGCAGCACACCTGCCGCGGCCTGTTCGTAGAACACGCCGCCGCCCCACGAATGGAACACATCAGGCGCGTCGGATGACTGTAGCAGGGTGGTGAGCTTGGCCTTGAATGCCTCGTTCTCGAGGAAGGGCAGCTCGATTTTCACACCCGGATTGGCGGCTTCATATTCCTTCACCGCCGCGTTCATCAGCGCCACTTCCTCTGGGATGGACGCGATGTTGAGATATTTGACCACAGTCTGGGCCTGCACCGGCGCGAGCGCCATCAGACCGAGCATTGCGGCAAGCGCAATTCGCTTCATGGTTTCCTCCTGATCCTCATGCGGCCACCTGAAACCGGTGTGGAATCCTCCCTGGCCGCTACGGCAAAATCCGGACCCCTCCGTATTCGCCGCTTGCTACTTTTTACGCATCCCTTATTTAAGGCGCAAGAGGCACGCACCTCAGGCTGTCGATTTTCTTGGAGGCGAAGAAAGTTTTCGGCATAAGTATCTGTGATTTCAGTATTTTTACTGAACTCGCTGTGAAAATCACGCAGCCCGTGATTGCCTTTCGTGCCGAACCCAAACTAAATTGTCGCCATGCCGTTCGACTGGAGCCTGACTTGGTCGTCAAAATCGCGGACCCGCTACTGATGCGGGAAATCAACAAATACCACGTGCTGGAGACCATTCGGTGCCACGGTGAGATTTCGCGCGTCGAGATCTCTGAGCGGACCGAGTTGAGCGGCACCACGGTCTCCGCGATCACCGGCGCGCTGATTGAAGAAGGCCTGATCGAAGCGCGGCACACCGAGCCCACCGCCGAGGCGCAGCGCGGCCGGCCTCGGGTGCTGCTGGGGCTGGTCCGCACGGCAGCCTATGTGCTCGGGATCAAGATCTCCGAGGCGATGACCACGGTCACAATTGTCGATTTCCGCGGTGACGTGATCGCTGCGGTGCAACTGCCAATTCGCCTCGCCCGCCAGCCCATCGAAGTCATTGTCGACCTCATCGAGGACGGTATCGACGATTGTATTCGCAAGGCCGGCGTCGATCGCAGCAAGATCAGGGGCATCGGCATTGGCGTTCCGGGAATTGTCGACCCACGCTCGGGCCGCAGCTACGCCAGTTCCGTTTTCGGGGAGCGCGAAGTCCCCATCGGCGCGCTCCTGCAGGAACGAACCGGGCTGCCAGTCAAACTCGAAAAGCCCGCAAACCTCCTCGCCCTGGCGGAAAGCTGGTTCGGCTACGCGCAGCGAGACGCCACCTTCGGGGTCGTGCTGCTGGACCAGACGGCAAGCCTTGGCCTCTGGATCGAAGACGACATCCATCGCGGCTCCAGCACGCTGGGACCGGCATTGGGGCATATCAAGGTCGGCAGCGAGGGGATCGCCTGCGAGTGCGGCCAGACTGATTGCCTAAACGCCCATGTCGGACAGGCCGCCATCCGCCGCCAAATGCAACAGACCCTGGGCGGGGACATCATCGCCTCCCCTGCCGGTCAGGCTGACCTTCTTGGCCTATTGGCCGATATCGCGGCGACCGGAGATGCTCGAGCTCAGAACTTGATTGACGGTCACGCCAACAAACTCGGCCTCGCCGTTTCGCACATCATCAATCTGATCAACCCAGGCAAGATCATCATTGCCGTGGAGTCGCCGCGCTACGCTGAGGCCATCGCCGCCCCGCTTCGGGCCGTCGCAGAAGTCAACAGCTTTCGGCCACACTTTGCGGCAACCGAACTGATCTTCCATAGCCTCGACGACCAACTTTGGGCCCGTGGCGCCGCCGCTTTGATGCTGCGCGACGTCTATAGCGCGCCCTGGACCACAACATATTAGGAGGACTGTAATGACGAAAAAGGCTCTCATCGTTTGGGGTGGCTGGGATGGACACACACCCGAGCAAAGCGCGCGATTTGTCGGCAACCTGCTGGAAGGGCACGGCTTCGAAGTCAATATCGAGCCGACCACTGAGGCTTTTGCGGACAGCGGTCTGGATGCTTACAGCCTGATCGTCCCGGTCATCACTATGTCCAGGATCGAAAAAGAGGAACTGGTGAACCTTCTGGCAGCAGTGCGGAGCGGCACCGGCATTGCGGGCTTTCATGGCCTGATGTGCGACAGCTTCCGCAACGAGCCAGACTACCAGTTCATGACCGGCGGCCAGTGGGTGGCACATCCCGGGAACATCATCGACTACACGGTCAATGTTACCAATCCGGACGATCCCATCATGGCCGGCATCTCCGACTTTTCGTATCGGTCGGAGCAGTACTACATGCATTTCGACCCCAGCAATGAAGTACTGGCGACCACCACCTTCGACGGCAATTTATTCGAGGAAATCCAGGGAGTTGTGATGCCCGTGGCCTGGAAGCGCCGCTACGGCAAGGGGCGCGTTTTCTACAGCGCGCTCGGTCACACGGTCGATGAGTTCGCCGTGCCGCAGATGCGTACCATTTTCGAGCGCGGCGCCCTCTGGGCAGCGCGCTGACGAGCCAGAGGGGGAAACAAAATGGCCGAACTGCAGTTGCGCGGCATCAGCAAGAGCTTTGGGGTGGTGCCGGTCATCCATAACGTCGACCTCGATATCGCCGACGGCGAGTTCGTGGTCTTCGTGGGACCGTCCGGATGTGGCAAGTCCACCCTTCTGCGCACGATTTCTGGACTTGAAGAGCCCAGCTCCGGCCAGGTGCTGATCGGTGGTGAAGACGTTACCGACTTCGATCCCTCCGAACGTGGCGTGGCCATGGTTTTCCAGAGCTACGCGCTCTATCCGCACATGACGGTTGAGGAAAACCTGGGCTTCGGCCTCAGGATGGGCGGTATGCCGAAAAATGATGTGGCAGTGCGGGTTGCCGACGCCGCTAAGGTGCTTGAACTTGAGGCACTCCTGGACCGCAAACCCCGCCAGCTGTCAGGCGGCCAGCGCCAACGCGTCGCCATCGGGCGAGCCATCGTGCGCCAGCCCAAGGCATTCCTGTTTGACGAGCCGCTTTCCAACCTCGATGCCGAACTGCGCGTGCAGATGCGGATCGAAATTGCCAAGCTCCACCAGGAGCTTGGAGCGACGATGGTGTATGTGACACACGACCAGGTGGAGGCCATGACGCTGGCCGACAAGATCGTCGTCCTGCGAGACGGCCGGATCGAACAGCAGGGCACCCCGATCGCTCTCTATGATGACCCCGACAACGTGTTCGTCGCCGGGTTCATCGGCTCACCGCGCATGAATCTCATGCGCGCAACTGTCGTGTCGTCGTCAGGGCAGCACGCCGTTGTCCGGCCTGACGCCTTCCCCGATACGACCGTCGAGGTGCGCCTGCGCGGAGCGGCGGTCGCCGCCGGCACCGCAGTAACTTTGGGCATCAGGCCCGAGCACTTCATCGATGCGGCAGATGGGGTGCCAAGCCTCAACGCCACCGCCCAAGTGGTCGAGCAACTCGGTGGCGTGTCCTACGTATACGCCAGTGGAACCGACGGCGCGCAGATCACTGTGCAGGAAAAGGGGCACTCCCGCGTTCCAGCGGGTGCCACCATCAGGATCGGGCTTGATGCTCAGCTCTGCTTGCTGTTTGGGGCTGACGGCAAGCGGCTCTGAGCCACAAAAACAAAAACCCGCCAACCGGTTGGTTAGGCGGGTATTTTTCTTGGTTGCGGGGACAGGATTTGAACCTGTGACCTTCAGGTTATGAGCCTGACGAGCTACCGGGCTGCTCCACCCCGCGCCAAGAATATCAAAGCCTTTGGCTTTTTTTGCGTCTTCATTTGCGGCCATCGCCGCGACGCAAGGGGTATATAGGGGGTGCGCCTCTGCACCTCAAGGTAAAAAGCGCCTCGGGTGACAGTTTTTTGAAACTAGCCTGTATCACTGCTCCGTGGGTGCAGGCGCCGCGGGGGTTTCCGCCGGTGCCGGCTTGCCGCAAGACTGGCCAAATGTCGCATCCAGCTGGTTTGCAGCGTTGATCAGCCTGACCCGAGACTGGTTGAGTGCGGCCCTGCTGGCGCGCGGGCCGAGGGCTTCTGGGCGCTGGGACACGTCCCTGGACAGCTTTTCAAGATAGGGAACGATCAGCTGGATAGCCTGGATAATTGTGCCGACAGGCCCGCATTTCTTGGACTTTGCTGCCTCGGACGCCCCCAGGTAGATCACCTCAGCCGCCTCGCGTGCTTCGATAACGGCTCCAGTGAAATCCTCGAGCGCGATCTTTTGCGGCACGGCGAAGTACGAATCTCCGGCCTTGTCCGCAGGGATCGTAAACGCGCTGCAGGTCTGGCCAATGAACTCTTCGGCTCTTACCCGCGCGGCAAACACCACTACGCGCGACTGGACAACGCGTGTCCGGAGCGAAAGGCCCTTCGCGTCTCGCTTGTCCGCGATCAACTCGTTGACCTTGGCAAGGTAGCGGTATCCCAGGTCAAAGGCATTACCGGCCCGGTAGAGCTCCAGGCAATCGCCCCGGTCAGCGGCACCGCGAAGTTTCAACGTGTCCTGACCGACGCTGGCTGTCACGGCGCCAACGAACTTTTCCAGCCCGTCCATGTCCATGGCGGCGATCTTGGCGAACTGGTCGTCCTCAGCGCGTGAGGGGAGTGACAGGGCGCAAAAGCCGAGGAGCGCGAGGAGGAGGAAGAGTATCTTTGGATGTCTGGACACGGCAGTAACCTCATTGCGGCGGCAATCTCTACGATATGGCGGTGACGCGCAACCTCGGGGATTGTCTCAACTCTGCCCGGCTCTTAGGGTGCCGGCAAAATCGTGAGGATGCACTGCAATGAAGATGAAAAAGCTTGGCCGGACTGACGTCATGGTGTCGGAAATCTGCCTCGGAACCATGACCTGGGGCAAGCAGAACACCGAGTCCCAGGGCCATGAGCAGATGGACTATGCCCTGACCCATGGCATCAACTTCTTTGACACCGCCGAGATGTATGCGGTGCCGCCAGACGCCTCAACCTACGGAAAAACCGAAGAAATTATCGGTACGTGGTTCAAGAAGACCGGCAAGCGGGATGAGATCGTGCTGGCCTCCAAGGTTGCTGGCGGCGGCCGTCCGTGGGTGCGCGGCGGGCGCGGCATTGACGGGCCGAGCGTACGCGAGGCAGTCGAGGGCAGCCTGCGGCGGTTGCAGACCGACCGGATCGACCTCTACCAGATCCACTGGCCGCGCCGGGGGCACTACCACTTCGAGGGGTCGTGGACCTACAACCCCTACCAGCAGAAGCGCGACGAGGTGCTGCCCAATATTCGCGAGGTTCTCGATACCATGGGCGAGTTGGTGAAAGAGGGAAAGATCCTCCATTTCGGGCTCTCCAACGAGAGCGCCTGGGGCACCATGCAGTATCTGCGGCTCTCCGAGGAACTGGGACTGCCTCGGGTGCAAACCATTCAAAATGAATACAATTTTCTGCGTCGATACTACGATATGGACCTCGCAGAGCTGGCTTTCCACGAGGACGTCGGGCTGCTCGCCTATTCCCCGCTGGCCTCGGGTGCACTGTCCGGGAAATACCTCGGTGGCGTGCTGCCGCCGGGAACGCGCGGCGCGGTGGCGGGGTCGGCATATCGCAACAATGAACTGACCGAGCCGGCGATCAGGGCCTATATCGCGCTAGCCGAAAAGCATGGGCTCGATGTGTGCCAGATGGCGATCGCCTTCTGTTTGACCAAGCCGTTTATGACGTCGGTGATCATCGGCGCGACGACGATGGATCAGCTCAAGGTCAACATTTCGGCGGCGGATTGCCATCTCGATGAACAGGTTTTGAACGACATCCAGCAGATCTTCATGAAGTACCCGCGGACCCTCTAGTCCGTCCACAAATGCGAGGGAATGCGCAAAGCGCTTTCCCTCCAGATGGGTCGATTGGCACATCAATTCTCGACTAATCCGATAGTCTTTTGCATACTCCTCAAACGCGCCGGGGTTTCGTCCTCCCTTTGTCCCGGCCGCCAATCGGCTCCGTCGCCCTTTCCCTGTGGGGCGACGGAGCTGAAACAAAGGAGATGGTCATGATGCATTTTTTCGGGATCCTCACGCCGCCGTCCAAACGCGATGGCGACCAACGCCGGTTCTTTTCCGACGAACCCCGCCTGAGCCGCGTCGAGCGCGACGTGGCCGTCCTCCACACAGGTCTGCAGGTTGAGCGCGATGAGCGCGAAGACGGCAATCCGATGAGTCTGCGGTTCGTCAGCCTTCTCGCCCCGCCCTTCCTCTAGCGACGGCTTCACCGGGCAACGCTATAACTGGGGCTCCGAATCGGAGCCCCCGCGCCCATGACACTTTTCGCGACGCTGTTTCCTCTGATCTGCTGGTTCGTCTACAACTACGGCATCCCCCTGCTCGAGCGGAAACGGCCGTCGCTTTCAACCATCATGTCGATGCAGCGCCGGCGCTGGGTCGCCAATGCCGTGGGCCGCGAGAGCCCGCTGGACGCGATCCTTTCGGGTAACATCATGGGGTCGGTGAGCTTTCTGGCCTCGACCACCGCGCTGCTGGTGCTGGCGATCTTCACCGCCTTCGGCAACCTCAACTCGCTGATGGATACGCTGAAGACGGTCGGCTTCCGAGTCAGCTTCACCAACTCCGATATCGAGATCCATCTCTTCGTCGTCCTGACGATCTTCGTGCTGAGTTTCTTCTCGTTCACCCTGGCGCTGCGCCAGTTCAACCACTTCTGCATCCTGCTTGGTGCGATCGATCATTCCGGCCGGACGAGGCCTGAAGAGATCGACGCCATCGCTCAGCTCAACACGCTGGCCGCCAAGAACTTCAACAACGGCATCCGCGCCTACTACTTTGCAGTGCCCATGGTGTTCTGGTTCGCAAATGAGTGGATGTCGCTGATTGTCAGCGTGTTTACCGTGGGCTTCATCATTCACCGCGAGTTCTTTTCCAGCGCCCATCGGGTCGCGGCGTCTGTTGCCGTGCACGCCAGCCGGCGTGAGCAATCGGACATGAACGCCGCGGACTAGTTCAGCGTTTTGGCAAGGAACCCTGCAACATCCCGCAACAGGCTGGATCGGCCGCCCAGCAAGGAGCCGAGTTCCAGCAAGGGCTGCGGATGCCCGAAGCGCGGGTAGTGCCGCTCTTCGACCGCTACGCCCGCGCCACGCAGCTTGCCGGCGAGCGCGATGGTGTTGCGCGGATAAACGAGCTTGTCGCTGTCGCCGGTCCCCAGGAACATCGGTGGCGCAGACGGCGTAACCAGGTTGACCGGCTGAGTGGCCAGCGGATCGGCAGCAGTGCCAAATGTCCGGATCGTGATTGCCACATCGTAAGGGTAGAAGTCATAGGGACCGGAGAGCCCCACAACGGAACTGAGGAGCGACTGTACTCCGTAGCCGGCGTCCAGGCTGACCATCACCGCATTGTAGGCGCCCGCCGAGTGCCCCATCAGGGCAAGCCGCTGCTGATCGCCGCCAAAGGAATGGGCATTTGCAGCTGCCCATTGGACGGCGGCGGCGGTGTCATCGAGAAAGTCGGGGTATTTTGCCTCGGGGAGGATGCGGTAGTCAGGCACCACCACCACGTAGCCGAGCGCTGCGAGGCAGCGCCCTGCGAATTCGTAGTCACGGCGATCGCCTTCGCTCCATGATCCACCATAGACGAACACAATCATGGGCACTGGCGCCGAAGCCCCTATCGGACCGTAGACATCCAGCCTTTGGCGCAGTTCGGAACCATAAGGAAGATCCCGCGCCAACCGCTGCGAGCGCCTGGACTTGGGGCTTAGAGTATTGATCAAACCGAGAAGCGAAAACGACATATAAACAACCGACTACACACACCTTAGAGATACGGCGTGGCCGTTAATATGGTTTCACGCGCCAGCGCTGAAATGGCCGTTCACTGCAACTTAATAAGGTGCAGTGAGGCTGGGGGTCGGAGAGATAAGTGATCACAACCGCACCCAAAGAGCCGCACACTCAACCCGACACCCCAGCGGCGGCGCGTGACTTGGTGCCATCGACTGACCCGCTACCTTTTGCGGCGTTGACCTTGAGCTGTATCAGTTGCCTTAGTGCCGCTCTCGCCAACTCCGCGGCGTCTGAGCCATGCTGATCTGCCAATGCAACGCCATCACTGACCGGGAGATCACACGCGTGGTGCGCACCATGCTGCGCGAAGATCCATGGAAGATCATCGTCCCCGCAATGGTCTACAAGGCGCTGGGGCAGCGATACAAATGCTCGGGGTGCGTCCCCAATGTCGTTGATATTGTCATCAAGGTGACGCAGGAGTACCACCTAGAAATGGTGTCAGATCCGGCTCAGGTGCCACCGGTGCCACAGCGGCTTTCAGCCATGCGTCGCAAAGCTTCAGGAGGTCGCATTGAAAGGCGAACCACAGGTCATCGAACGGCTAAATGAGGCTTTGTTCCTCGAACTTGGCGCGGTCAACCAGTACTGGGTGCATTTCCGGATCCTGTCGGACTGGGGCTACACCAAGCTCGCCGCCAAGGAACGCGCCGAATCGATCGAAGAGATGCACCACGCCGACAAGCTGATCGAGCGCATCATTTTCCTCGAGGGGCATCCCAACCTGCAGCGCGTTGCCCCACTCCGCATCGGCCAGACCATCAAGGAAGTGCTCGAGTGCGATCTCGCCGGCGAGTACGACGCGCGCAAGGCATACAAGGCGTCGCGCGAACTTTGTGAATCGCTGGGCGACTATGTCAGCAAGAACCTGTTCGAGGCCCTGCTGGCAGACGAAGAAGGCCACATCGATTTTCTCGAGAGCCAGTTGCAGCTTCTCAATGCCATCGGCATCGAAAAGTACGGCCAGTTGAACTCGGAATCGGCTGACAAAGCCGAATAGGCCCAATTTGCTCAAGACAGTTTAAGGCCAGTCGCAACCTGCGGCTGGCCTTTTCGTTTAGGGGGGAATGAACCAGTCGTTCCATTGGTTGGCCCGGAGGAAAAGAATGCAGTTTCATGCTGGCCGCTTGATCGACCACGTGCACATCAATGTCGCCGATCTCGATCGGTCGGCCAAATTTTACGCCGCTGTGCTGGAGGCGCTGGAAATGCCCCCCGGCAATCGCACGGCACATGCCTTCCAGGCGGATGAACTCTACATCAGCGAGCCCGGGTTGGGTCAGGCGATCTCGCGGATTCATCTGGCCTTCCAGGGGCGCGACGAGGCCATGGTAAAGCGGTTCCACGCGGCAGCGATCGAGGCCGGCGGTTGCGACAATGGCGAGCCGGACGAGCGCAGCTACCATCCGGGCTACTACGCTGCCTTTGTCTTCGACCCCGATGGCAACAACATCGAGGTCGTCACACACGGCAAGGAAAAGCGCTCCTCCCCATCGGTTATTCGTGAGCCGGCTTGAGCGGCGGCGACGGGATCAGCTGAACCCGGCGACACCAGTCGGCTCGTAGGGAGCTTCAAGCTTGGCAATTTCCTCGGACGTTAGTTTGAGCTCGAGCGCCCCTAGAGCATCGGTCAGCTGCGGCAGCTTGGTGACCCCGACAATCGGGGCACTGACCGGTTGCTTCTGAAGCACCCAGGCGAGCGCGACTTCCGCCATCTTCACCCCGCGCGCCGCAGCGATCTCGCCAACAGTGGCAACAATGGCGCGGTTGGCGGCGTCGGTGCGCGTATAGAGCGTCTTGCCGAAAACGTCGGTGCCGACCCGCTCGGTCACCTCGCCCCACGGACGTGCGAGGCGCCCGCGTGCCATCGGCGACCAGGGAATGACCCCTATACCTTCGTCGGCGCAGAGCGGCAGCATTTCGCGTTCTTCCTCGCGAAACAGCAAGTTGAGGTGGTTCTGCATGGTGACGAACCGCGCCCAGCCATGGGCATCGGAGGTCGCCAGCATCTTCATGAACTGCCAGGCGTACATCGATGAGGCGCCGATATAGCGCGCCTTGCCCGCGCGCACGACATCGTTGAGCGCCTCCAGCGTTTCCTCGATCGGGGTTTCGCGGTCGAAGCGGTGGATCTGGTAGAGATCGACATAGTCGGTGCCCAGCCGCTTCAGCGAGGCATCGATCTCGTTGAGAATGGCCTTGCGAGAGAGGCCATGGCCATTGGGCCCCTTCCGCATTTCGCCATGCACCTTGGTGGCAATGACCAGCTGATCGCGCGGCGCGAGGTCCTTCAATACCCTGCCAACGATCTCCTCGCTGGTGCCGGCGGAATAGACATTGGCGGTGTCAAAGAAATTGATCCCCGCCTCCCAGGCCGCCGTGAGAATTGGCCGGCTCGCCGCCTCATCGAGTGTCCACTCATGGTTGCCGGCCTTGGGATCGCCGAATGACATGCAGCCGAGGCAAAGGCGGCTGACTTCGAGGCCGGTTTGGCCCAGACGGGTGTAGTTCATGATGGCAACTCCTTGTTGGGGCGAGGCTAGCAGTTGACGCCCCCATTTGTGAACCAGCGTCGGGCAATTGGTGCAGTGTTGGGGTTTGCGCGCACAGCGGCTTCAGAAAAGCTGGCAACGCTTTTGGTGACGTGATTTAGGTTTGGGCGGGGAGTGAGGCGCCTATGGTTAGAGTTCTGGTTGCGTTTGCGTTCATGCTGCTGGCGGCGCTGCCCGCCCCTGTGGCCGAGACCATTTCAATCTCCGAGGTGATGCGGGCAACAGCTCTCGACACCATCTTCGACCAGTTCGGGCCAACAATTTCTGCGGCAGCTGGCGACCAGCAGATTTCCCAGAACCGGGTGTTTCTGGAGCATTGGAAGGACACGGCGCAACGTGCTTATGATGGCCCGGCGATGCGTGACGAGCTTGTGGCGGCCCTCGAGGCAGTATTGACCGCTAATGATCGCGAGGAGCTCGGCGGCTTCTTCCGGTCCGAGTTGGGCCAAAGGATCTCCGCCGCCGAGCGGGAAGTGGCGCTACTCAGCTCTGATGCGCAGCTCGCGGTGGCAAATGAGGGCCGCACACTTATGAGCTCCGCAGCTAAGGGGCGTCTGGCTCAGCTTGACCGCATCAACACCCCGGAAATGGCGCGGGCCTTTGTAAGGCAGGGGATGCGAGCGATGCTGGTGGGGCTGTCCGTTGCCGGGCAGCGCGGCACTATTGTGCTGCCGTGGCCGGCCATCGACGCCCAGGTCGAAGCCATGATGCCTGAACTCACCAAGACCGCGCTCGACAACCAGAAGGCGATGATGGCCTACGCCTACCGCGACCTGTCGGACGCCGAGCTCGACACCTACATCGCTTTTCTCACCGGCCCCGCCGCCAGTAAATTGACGCAACGCGCCAGCGAGGCGGCGGACGTGATCGTGACCGAGGCGACGCACAGCTTCGGGCAGGCGCTGGCTGCGAAAATGTCCGGCGTTGGAGTTTAGCTACTCGCTGCGCCGCCCATCGGCGATAGGCTCAAGGATTGAGTCCATTTCCTTGATCACCGCAGTCAGCTGATCCTGCGGCGGCTCTGGCGTAAAGATCGGGCGCGGCGCACCGCTGGGGAATGCGCCAAAGGTCTGGAAGAATTCCAGCATGTCCTTGAGCACCGGCATGCGGAACCGCATCATCGCGCCCATGGCGATAACCGGCTCAAGGTGCCCGAACCCCTCATAGTACTTTTCGGTGACCCAATCGCCCTTCTCGCGCAGCTTGTCGGCGAGAGCCTTGGAGTTCTGCATCCGCACGATGGGATCGGTCGTGCCGCTCGCGAGAAAAATCGGAGGATCATCTGCCGACACCAGGTTGATCGGCTGCGTACCTTCGGGATTAGGCGCGGACCCGAAGGTCTCTTTCACCTGATCGTATTCGAACGGGTAGAAATTGTAGGGCCCGGAAATGCCCGCGATGGCCTTGATCGGCATGCTGACGCCATGCTCATGCAGAAACGATCCATCGAGCCCGATCATGATGGCGTTGTAGGCACCTGCCGAGTGGCCGGCGAGGAAGAACCGCTTGGTGTCGCCGCCATAACTCGCGATGTTGTCTTCGATCCACTTGATGGCCGCGGCGTTATCCTCGAGAAAGTCGGGATACTTGGCGTCGGGGAACACTCGATAGTCGGCGATAACCGCGACATAGCCCGCTGCAGCCAGGGCCCTGCCGACAAACTCGTATTCGAACTTGTCACCTGCATGCCAGCCTCCGCCATAGATGAACATCACCACCGGGGAGAGGCCGGTCACCTTTTCGGGCTGGTAGACATCGAGCTTGCCGCGCTTGCCTTCAGCATAAACGATATCGGCGGTCTTCTTCACCCCCGGATCCATCGCCTCGGCGATGTTGAATGGGGAGAAGATTGTCACCTGCGCTTGCGCCGGGAAGGCCGCGAAAACGAGCAGGAAAAGCGCGAAGAGGGGCCCAAGCGGGGCCAACACAAACTTGAAATGCATCAATGGGAGCCGAGTAAGGGATTCGGAAGCAGCTTGTTGCCCCAAGAACCCGAACATTTTGTGGCCGCAGCGCTATTTCGCACCCTGTTCGGCACACCACTTCTGCCACATGCCCCGGAATGCATCCTCGAGATCACGCGCAAAGTCCTTGGAATTGAACAGCCGTGAAGCGAGGACGCGGGGCCGAAGGCCCTGACGTATTGCGTCGAGCGCGGTGAGGTCACTGGCAAACGCCTTCGCCTTGGCGACGAACTCGTCATCGCCATAAGCCACCCACTCTGGCATGCCCGCAGACTGGATGTTGGTCTCGCCCAGATGTGCCACAAACCGGTCGCCATGCCGCGTCAGTACCGGCACACCCATATAGAGCGCCTCGGTGGTAGTGGTGCCGCCGTTGTAGGGGAACGGATCGAGCGCAATGTCGAGCAACCCGTAGCTCGCCAGGTGCTCTTCGTAATTCTTGGTGACTCGTTCCACGACAAGTTGCTCGTCGGTGAGCCCCTGCTTTTTGAACCCTTCCATCATACGGTCGGCTACGGCAGAATTTCCGATCGAAGAGCGCAACAGCAGCCGGCTGCCGGGCACCTCCTTGATCACACGGGACCACAAGGCAATCGTTGGCTCGTTGATCTTGTCGAAATTGTTGTAGCTGCCGAAGGTGAACGGCCCGCCAGCGAGCGCCGGTGTCGGGACTACCGGCACTTCAACCGAGGGCACGGTATAGGACCAATGCGTGTCTGGAAGCCGCCACGGCTTTTCGACCCACTGATCTTCCTCGTTCTCAGGCAGGAGCCACTGGTTGCACAGCACATAGTCAATCGTATCGAAGCCGGTGGTCGCAAAGTACCCGAGCCAGGTTACCGCCACCGGCGCCGGCCTATAGGCAAACATGCCAAGCCGGTTGCCAGCGGTATGGCCGGAAAGATCCACCAAAATGTCGATGCGATCGCGCCGGATCCGGTGCGCGAGCTCTTCATCGGTCATGGCATCAATGGGGCACCAGTTGGCAATAGCCGAGCGGATTCGCTGGTAGACCGCGTCGTTGGTGATCTCTTTTTGCGAGTAGGCGTACATTTCCAGCTTGGCGGAATCGAGTTGCCCCATCAATGCCGCAAGAAAGCGGCCGACCGGATGATTGTTGAAGTCCGCTGAAACCCATCCCAGCCGGATCGGCCGGTTCGGGTCGGGGTCATTGCGATGGTTTTCAAAAGGGACCACGCCTCTGGTCCGGCGCTCGGCGTACAGCCTTGCATCAACGACCGACTGCCGCGGATCGTTAGCAAGCACGTGATTTTGGAAGAACATCAACGCCAATTCGAACTTTGTGCTGCCCGCGCCCCCGTCGCGCGCCTCCCGGTAGTGCTCAATCGCCTCATCGAAACGACCAGACAGGTTCAGCGTGCGTCCGAGGCCGAGATGGTACTCGCCGCCCTTGGGATCGAGGGTAACCGC